>NZ_JBSKBS010000001.1:1125000-4910526 GCF_055778765.1 Streptomyces sp. DSM 120436
TCATCCTGCACCGCCGGAGCTTTCGATCACCAAGGATGCCCAAGATGATCAGTATCCGGTATTAGACCCCGTTTCCAGGGCTTGTCCCAGAGTGCAGGGCAGATTGCCCACGTGTTACTCACCCGTTCGCCACTAATCCCCTCCCGAAGGAGGTTCATCGTTCGACTTGCATGTGTTAAGCACGCCGCCAGCGTTCGTCCTGAGCCAGGATCAAACTCTCCGTGAATGTTTACCCGTGATCGGGTGCACACATCACGAGAGCGGAACATCGGGAGGAATAGTCCCGACGTTCACAGCGTCCTCGCTGTGTTTTCTTCAAAGGAACCTCGACCATCCGGCAGGACCGGACGGACGGGGTATCAACATATCTGGCGTTGACTTTTGGCACGCTGTTGAGTTCTCAAGGAACGGACGCTTCCTTCGTACTCACCCTCTCGGGCTTTCCTCCGGGCGCTTCCCTTCGGTGTCTCCGACTCTACCAGATCTTTCCGATCCGATTTCCTCGGTGCTTTCTAGGTCGACGCTTTCGCGCTTTCCTTTCCGGCGGTTCCGACTTTATCAGATCCAGTTTCTCGCTCTGACCCCCAGTCAGCGGGGCTTGTCCTCCCGGCCGTTGCGGGCCGTTCCGACGTTTCCAACCTTAGCGGACTCTCTCCGTGTTTCCCAAATCGGGAGCGTGGAATTGAATTCAGGCATGCGGACACACCGAAGTCGTTCCCACTGGGAGGTCGTACTGAGGTTTGGGTGCCGCTGTCGCGGCGGAAGTGCTGCCGGAGAACCGTTACGGCCCCGTGGCAACTCGAAGAACCTTACGGATCGCCCGGGGCCGCGTCAAGTGGCTGTGCCCAAGATCTTTCAGTCCAGGTCGGTGAGGCGTCCGCCGGCGTCGGGCTGGGCGTCCTCCACCCTGCGCAGCAGGCGGATGAGGACCTCGCCGAGGGCGGTCCTCTCCCCCGGGCTGAGGTCCTGCAGGAGGTCCGACTCGAAGACGGTGGCCATCCGCATGGCCTCCTGCCACTTCTCCCGGCCGGCCGGGGTGAGCTCCACGATGACGCGGACCCGGTTGTTCTCGTCCCGCTCCCTGGTGACCAGACCCTCGGCGACCATGCGGTCGATGCGGTGGGTCATGGCGGCCGGGGTCAGCCCCAGGCGCTTGGCGAGGTCGCCGGGGCCCATCCGGTAGGGGGCGCCGGAGAGGACGAGGGCCTTGAGGACCTCCCAGTCGGCGTTGGTGATGCCGAGCTCGGCGGTCTGCCGGCCGTAGGCGACGTTCATGCGGCGGTTGAGCCGGGACAGCGCGTTGACGATCTGCTCGACCTGCGGGTCGAGGTCCTGGAACTCGCGCTGGTAAGCGGCGATCTGCTCTTCGAGGGTCGGCTCTTCCAGGCCGGGGGTGTCGCCCATGCCCCGCAGTATGGCACGCCTCTCCTTTGCCTTGAAGTCTTTCCCTGTGTACTCTTCAGCGTCGAACTTTAGCTTCTAAGTCTTCACTCCTAACTGGTGAGAGAGGTGAATGTGACCAGGGCCATGGGCGCAGCGATGCGCCGGATCCACGTGGGCAATGCACTCAGCGCTTTCGGGCTGGGCTTCACGGTCCCGTACCTGTACGTCTACGTGGCGCAGGTGCGCGGGCTGGGGTCGGTGACGGCGGGGCTCGTCCTCGCCGTCTTCGCCGTGGCCGCGCTGATCGTGCTGCCGCTGGCCGGACGGGCGATCGTCCGGCGCGGCCCCCTTCCGGTGCTGCTCGCCGCCCTGCTCACCGCCTCGATCGGCGCACTGTGCCTGGGACTGGCGGCGAGCGCGGCGACCGTGCTGCTGTCGGCGGCGGCGCTCGGCGCCGGGCAGGCGGTCATGCAGCCGGCCCTGGCCACGATGATCGTGGAGTGTTCCGCTCCGGAGACCCGGTCGCGCGCGTTCGCCATGCAGTTCTTCCTGCAGAACCTCGGGCTCGGCGTCGGCGGGCTCATCGGCGGTCACCTCGTCGACCCGACCCGGGCGGGCTCCTTCACGCTCCTCTTCTCCCTCGAAGCGGTGATGTTCCTGCTGCTGGTCGTGGTGATGGCGACGGTGCGGATGCCGCGCTCGCCGCGGATCGGCGGAGCCCCGGCGCAGTCGGCCAAGGGCGGCTGGAAGCAGCTGCTGGGCAACCGGGCCATGGTGCAGCTGTGCGTCCTGGGCTTCGTGCTGTTCTTCGCCTGCTACGGCCAGTTCGAGTCGGGCCTGAGCGCGTACGGCGTCGAGGCCGCCGGGATCTCCACTTCCGCGCTGGGGACGGCGCTGGCGGCGAACACGTTGATGATCGTCGTCGCGCAGTTCGCGGTGCTCCGTTTCGTGGAGCGGCGCAAGCGGTCGCGCGTCATCGCGTCCGTGGGTCTGATCTGGGCCGTGGCGTGGGCCGTGGCCGGGTACGCGGGACTCGGCGGCGGCAGCCAGGAGATGGCGACGGCCGCGTTCGTCTCGACGTACGCACTGTTCGGGCTCGGGGAGGCGCTGCTGTCGCCGACGCTGGCGCCGCTGGTCGCGGACCTCGCGCCGGCCGGGATGGCCGGCCAGTACAACTCGGCCTTCGCCCTGGTGAAGCAGCTCGCGCTGGCGGTGGGGCCCGCGGTGGGCGGGCCGATGGCGGCCTCGCTGCACGCGCCGTACATCGTGGTGTTCCTGCTGTTCTCGCTGGGCATCACCGTGCTGGCCCTGCGGCTCGGACGGCAGCTCACCGCCGTGCAGGACCACCCGGCGGCGGCGGGCAGCCGGGTGGTGGCGCAGGGGGGTGCGGAGCAGGCCCCGGCGCCCGCCTGACCGCGCGCGTCACACGCCGGCGCCGACGGTCTTCGGCAGCAGGAACTCGCACCAGACGGCCTTGCCGCCGCCCGGTGTGCGTCTGCTGCCCCATGCCGAGGCGATCGTCGCGACGATGGCGATGCCCCGGCCGGACTCGTCGCCGGGCTCCGCGCGGCGACGTCTGGGGAGGTGGTCGTCGCCGTCGGTGACCTCGACGATCAGGCGGCGGTCGGTGCGGCGCAGACGCAGACGCATCGGGGGTGTGCCGTGCTGGAGGGAGTTGGTGACCAGTTCGCTGGTGGCCAGCACGCCCAGGTCGTGCAGCTCGGGCGGGAAGCGCCAGCTCACCAGGACGCCGGACGCGAAGGCACGCGCGCGGGGGGCCGCCTCGACCCCGCCGAGCAGTTCCAGGGCGGCGTTGCGGAACAGTTCGCTCTCCGCGCCCGAACGCGCGGGGTGCTGGAGGACCAGGACGGCGACGTCGTCGTCGTGGTCGTGGGTGACGCCTGCCGAACGGACCAGGCGGTCGCAGACGACCTGGGGACCGCCGGTGGCTCCGGCCAGGGCGCGCTCCAGGGCGGCGATGCCCTCGTCCAGGTCCTCGTCGCGGCGCTCGACGAGGCCGTCGGTGTAGAGGACGGCGGTGGAGCCGGGGCCGAGCGGCACGGTGCCGGAGGCGTGCATCCAGCCGCCGGTGCCGAGCGGGGGGCCGGTCGGTTCGTCGGCGCGCCGGACGGTGCCGTTCTCGTCGCGCACCAGGATGGGGAGGTGTCCCGCGGAGGCGTAGACCAGGCGGCCCTCGTTGGGGTCGTGGATGGCGTAGACGCAGGTGGCGATCTGGTTGGCGTCGATCTCCGTGGCGAGGCCGTCGAGCAGTTGGAGCACCTCGTGCGGCGGGAGGTCGAGGCGCGCGTACGCCCGTACGGCCGTGCGCAGTTGGCCCATGACGGCGGCGGCGCGCACGCCCCGGCCCATCACGTCGCCGATGACCAGGGCGGTACGGCCGCCGCCGAGGGTGATGACGTCGTACCAGTCGCCGCCGACGGCCGCCTCGGTGCCGCCGGGGTGGTAGGTCGCGGCGACCCGCAGGTCGTCGGGCTCCTCCAGTTCCTGCGGGAGCAGGGAGCGCTGGAGGGTGACGGCGGTCTCGCGCTGCCGCCGTTCGCTGGCGCGCAGCCGCTCGGCGGCTTCGGCGTGGTCGGTGACGTCGGTGGCGAAGATCAGCACCCCGCGGCCGTCGCCCTCGCCGGCGGGCGTGCAGGTGAACGTGTACGAGCGCCCGTCGGGGGCCTTGCGCGATTTCACCGTGCGGGGCTTGCCGCTGCGCAGGACCTGGTCGAGGAGGGGCAGCAGGCCCAGCTCGTCCAGCTCCGGGAGCGCTCCCCGCGCGGGCGCGCCGACGGGGCGGACGCCGAACGCGGCCGTGTAGGCGTCGTTGAGGTAGGCGATGCGGTGGTCGGGGCCGTGCACCAGGGCGACGAGGCAGGGGACGCGGTCCAGGACCTCGCGCACCCCCAGTTCGTCGACGGCCGGCGCGGGCCCGTCCCCGTCGGTGAACCGCTCGGCGCGGGCCGCGGGCACGGAGCCCTCTCCCCGCCGGTCCGGGGAAGCCGTCTGCTCGGTCCGCGCTGCGGCGCGGCGCTGCGTTCCGGGGAGTCGGGCGCTCCAGCGCGTGAAGTTCACGAATCCTTGCCTCGTGTAGTTGTCGGCGGCCGGGTACCGGAACCGGCCGGGGCCCGGGGGCCGCACCGGGACGGGCCCTCCCGCCCGCGGTGGTGGACCAGTCTGGCAGGGTCCGGCCGGGCCGACATCCGCTGGACGCCGATCCGGCGCCAGGAGTTCCCGGGTCCGGTCAGGACGACCCCTTCGGGTTGTGCGGTGGGTCGTGGGAAGGCTTTCCACCGGCCGCCAGTTCGAACTCCGCCCGCGGATGTTCGAGCGATCCGAGCGACACGATCTCCCTCTTGAAGAGGCCCGCGAGCGTCCACTCCGCGGCCACCCGGGCCTTGCGGTTGAAGGTCGGCACCCGGCTGAGGTGGTACGTCCGGTGCATGAACCAGGCGGGGTAGCCCTTCAGCTTGCGCCCGTAGACCTGGGCGACCCCCTTGTGCAGTCCCAGCGAGGCGACGGAACCGGCGTACTTGTGGGCGTACGTCTCCAGGGGTTCGCCGCGCAGGGAGCGGACGACGTTGTCACCGAGCACCCGGGCCTGGCGCAGGGCGTGCTGGGCGTTGGGGGCGCACGTGCGCCCCTTCTCGCGCGCGGTGACGTCGGGTACGGCGGCGGCGTCCCCGGCGGCCCAGGCGTGGGGGGCGCCCTCGACGGCCAGTTCGGCGGTGCAGCGCAGCCGGCCCTGCTCGTTCAGCGGCAGGCCGGTGGCCGCCAGCACGGGATGCGGCTTCACCCCGGCGGTCCACACGACCGTCCGCGTCGGGAAACGCGACCCGTCGCTCAGGACGGCGACACGGTCGGCGCAGGACTCCAGGCGCGTCCCGAGGCGTACGTCGATGTTGCGGCGGCGCAGTTCGGTGAGGGTGTGGCGCCCCAGCTCCTCGCCGACCTCGGGCAGGATCCGGTCCGACGCCTCCACCAGGATCCACTTCATGTCCTCGGGGCGGACGTTGTGGTAGTACCGCGTCGCGTACCGCGCCATGTCCTCCAGCTCGCCGAGCGCCTCCACGCCCGCGTAGCCGCCGCCGACGAAGACGAACGTCAGCGCGGCGTCGCGGACCGCGGGATCACGGGTCGACGAGGCGATGTCCATCTGCTCCAGCACGTGGTTGCGCAGCCCGATGGCCTCCTCCACCGTCTTGAAGCCGATGGCGTGGTCGGCGAGGCCGGGGAGGGGCAGGGGGCGTGCCACGGACCCGGGAGCGAGAACCAGTTCGTCGTACTGGATCCGCCGCCCGTCCGTCCCCTCCTCCTCGGTGGCCGGGGTGCGGACGGTGGCCGTGCGCGCGGCGTGGTCGACGGCCGTGGCCTCCCCGATGACGATGCGGCACCGGCCGAGAACACGACGCAGCGGTACGACGACATGACGAGGGGAAATGGCACCGGCGGCCGCTTCGGGAAGGAACGGCTGGTACGTCATGTACGGGTCCGGCGTGACGACCGTGATCTCGGCCTCGCCCCGCCCGATCTCCCGTTTCAGTCTCCGCTGCAGGCGCAGGGCCGTGTACATCCCGACGTAGCCGCCGCCGACAACGAGAATGCGCGCACGTTCCTTCACCATCCCATGACGCACCCGCCGCTTCCGTTTGTCCACAGCCTCGACAAATTGTGTGACCGTGGGACACCCGCGTCCGTGGTTGGCCGAATTACCGACCCATGCGCGGTCACCGCAGGTCACACCCCATGATCGGCACCCTGCCGGCGGGATATTCGGGACGTATGCGACTCGTGCTCCGATCGAGGGGCGCTCCGTGCGGAACGTGCCCCTTCTGAATTGACTCCCTCTCAACTATGTTCATCTCTCGACGGGGTGCAGGGGGATGCGCTCATCGGGTCCGCGACGGGCGGGACCGACAGGCCGGTCCCGTTTCCACGCCCCGGACGTCGATGGCGGGGAGAGTCTCCGGGGGGAGACGTCATTACCGGGGGATACACATGCATGTTCAGGACTCTCGATGGTCGTCCGCGGTCGCCTCTGGCGCGACGGTGAGCGCCGCCTCCGGCGGGCGCCCGGACGGCACACGCACCACACCGCTGCGGGTCGACGCCCAGCGCAACCTGGAGCACGTGCTGCGTGCCGCGCGTGAGGTCTTCGGCGAGCTGGGGTACGGCGCGCCGATGGAGGACGTGGCACGCCGGGCACGGGTCGGCGTCGGCACGGTGTACCGGCGGTTCCCGAGCAAGGACGTGCTCGTGCGGCGGATCGCCGAGGAGGAGACGTCCCGGCTGACCGAGCAGGCGCGCGCCGCTCTGGGGCAGGAGGACGAGCCGTGGTCGGCGCTGTCGCGCTTCCTGCGCACCTCGGTCGCCTCCGGCGCGGGGCGGCTGCTGCCGCCGCAGGTGCTGCGGGTGGGCGTCGCGGAGGAGCAGGGTCTGCCGGACCACGCGCGGCTGCCGCAGCAGCGGACACAGCCGGCGAGCGAGCTGCGGCTCGTGCCCGGGGAGCGGGCGGAGGACGACGCGGGGGCGGCGGAACTGCTCGACGTCGTCGGGCAGTTGGTGGACCGGGCGCGGGCGGCGGGGGAGCTGCGGGCGGACGTGTCCGTGTCGGACGTGCTGCTGGTGATCGCCACGGCGGCGCCTTCGTTGCCGGATGCGGCGCAGCAGGCCGCGGCGTCGGCGCGGTTGCTGGACATCCTCCTGGAGGGGCTCCGCAGCCGCCCGTCCTGACTTGCGGTCCCTTTTCCGCCACCCGCCGGAGGGGGCCGCCCCCCACAGTGCGGACCTGCGTACGTGTGCTGCCCACGCCGGGACCCCGAACCACCCGGCGTGGGCGCGGGTGGCGAGGGCTTGCGAGCCCCGGACGGCCGGGCGGTAGCCGCGTACGGCGAGGCGGGGCGCCCGGCGTGGGCGGAGTGCAGCCGCGTACGGCGAGGCGGGGACGGGGTGGGGTGGGCGCCCGCAGCGGTCGGCGCGTCCACGCCCCGCACCTCTCCAGCACGCACTCTCGCGCCGGACCGAGGACGACCGCCCCCACCACGGCCCCGCTCCACCCACCCACGGCGGGCGCTGCACCAGGCCCCACCGGACAGCACCCCTGCGCCGCAGGCATCAGACCCCGGACTCCCACCGGACAGCAACCCTGCGCCGCAGGCGTCACGCCCAGTCCCACCGGACCGCAAACCGCAAGCCTCAAACCGCAAACCGCAAACCGCAAACCGCAACGCGAGCGTCAGCGTGACCCCGCCGCCCCCGCCCCCAGCGCGCCCCTCTGCGGGGCGATCCCCGCCGGCACCGCCCGCTGCCGCGCAGGCGTGCCCGTCCAGCACGTCCCCCGCCTCGCCAGCAGCCTCCGCAGCCACACCTCCAGCGCCACCAGATCCGCCAGCCCGTCCAGCGGCAGCGGCTCCCCCTCCGCCGCCCCCCGCAGCGCCTTCCGCACGACCCGCGCCTCCACCAGCCCCGCCTCCGCCAGCAGCGGCGTGTCGAACAGCGAGATCAGCGACCCCGCCGCCACCCGCAGCCCCGTCCGCGCGGCGACCGCCGACGTAGGCGCCCCCGGCGCCCCCCACCCCGCCGGCAGATCCCGCACCCCCGCGCCCTCCAGCACCGACCGCAGGATCGCCGCCCGCGCCCCCGGCCGTACCCGCAGCGCCTCCGGCAGGGCCCGGCACGCCCGCACCACCTGGTTGTCGAGGAACGGCGTGTGCAGCCGCTGCGACCGGATCTCCGCCGCCTGTTCCAGCACCCGCACGTCCGCCGCGTACCGCGCCAGCGCCGCCCGCGCCCGGAAGTCCCCCGGCCGCTGTCCCGGCCCGACCTCCGACCGCCAGGTCGACGCCTGGAGGCGAACCGATACTTCAGCCAGCGCCTCACCCGTCAGCCACCGCGCCGCGGGCCCGGGTCTCCCCCAGGTCAGCGCCGCCAGCGAGGCGTCCGCGGCCCCGCCCGGGCCGTCGTCGTCGAGCTTGCGGTGCAGCAGCCGCTGCGCGAGGGACTCCAGCCCCGCCCGGTACGGCGTCCGCGCCAGCCGCCGGGCCGCCGCGTAGACCCGCGCCGGCACCATCACGGACCCGTCCGCCCTGGCGAGGGCCGCGACCGGACGCACGAGATGCCGTCGCTTGCGGTCCATCAACAGGTCGGCGAGCCGCGCCGGATGGGCGTCGAGCACCTGCTTGGCGCCGTACCCGGTGAAGTGATCCGCGCTGCCCGCGGCCAGCCGCGCCCGGTGCCGCGCCGCGGCGACCAGCGAGGGCCCCGGCTCGTCGGTCAGCGGCACGTCCAGTTCGACATACGGAAGCGTCGACTCCTCACCGGCGACCACCACGTGGTGCAGCCGGGGGTTGGCGGCGAGTGCGCCCGCCCGCTCCAGTTCGCCCGCGTCGCGCCCCCCTGCGTCGCCGGCGGCGAGGTCGTTGAAGGTGACGGCCAGCAGCCGTTCCCCCGCGCCGGTGCCGTGCCCCAGCACGGTCCCCGGCCTCCCGGGCAGCCCGGCGGCCAGCAGGGCCAGGGCGCCCGACGCGGGCCCGCCGGACAGATCCGCCCCGATCCCCGCGACCGGCGTCCCGCGGGCCGCACGCCGTTCCGCGGGCCCCATGCCCGGCACCGGACCGGGGTCTATGTCGGCCCCGGGGACATGACGAGGTGCGGCCAGCCGCGTCCGCACCGCCTCCACCAGCGCGTCCCGCACCGCGTCCACCGCGTGGTCGGGGTCGGCGGGCGGGGCCGCGACCGCCAGCGAGGCGACGGGTTCGTACCCGGCGACCTCCCGGGCGCCGGTGCGCAGGATCAGCGCGTGCCCCGGCGGAACGCGCTTCACGCCGTCGTACGGGGTGGAGTCCTGCAGCGCGGCGGGCACGTCGGGCGCGGCGAGCAGCGCGGCGAGGTGCCCGAAGTCGAGGTTGGCCTCGACGAGGTCGGCGAGCGGCAGGGCGGCGGTGGCGTAGGCGGTGCCCCGCTCGAAGGGGGTGTGGAAGACGGGCCGGGCGCCGGCGAGGTCGCCGCACACCGTGATGCGGCGCCCGACCTGGACGACGGCCGTGTAGCTGCCCGGCCAGGCGGTCAGGTGCCGCAGCGCCCCGCCCCGGGCGGCGAACAGGGCGACGCGCAGTTGTTCGTCGGAGGCGCCGCAGGTGCCGAGGACGGCGATCCGGGTCTGCTCGTCGGCGGAGACCACCCGCACCTCGTCGGGGCGCCAGTCGCCGACCGCCCACAGCGGGTCCGGGTCGCCCCACAGCAGTTGGGAGCCCACCGGCTGCAGGGTCTCACCGTCGACGCCGGTGGCGCCGGCGGAGCCGACGGGGCCGTATCCCCCGGCCGCCGCGGCGGTGCTGCTCCATCCCACCAACCACCGCATCGCCGCCTCCACCTGCCGTGGACCACCAGTGCACCGTACGAACCGGTTCCCCATGCTGCCATGAAGGAGGCGCTCGGCAACGTCGCCGGTGCGGTGTGTGCTCCGGCGAATGCGCCCCGGCGGATACACCCACCCTCAAAGGCAGTTGCCTCCGCACTCGCTCGAACACCCGCCCGAGACACGGAGATCGACGTTCGGGCGCCGACCGTCCGCCAGGCCACTTCGACGTGAATGCGCCCCCTCAGCGCGCCCCCAAAACCCCCAACGCGCCCTCGACTACCTGGGTAGAAGCATGGATACACCGAAAAGAATGGCATTGATTTTCGGCCAAATTGAAGCGGTGAGATCACACTCGAACACGCTCCGTGCAGGCTTTGCGCATCACCGCGGGGCGCGCGGTCCGGGAGGCGGAGCACGCCTCCCGGACCGCGCCGCCGCCCGCGGGGATGAAGGCGGCGGTGTTCCCCCAGCCCACCGGATCCAGTACAGCGGGCCGACCCACGCACGGACCATGGAACCGCTCCCGGCATGGCCGGAGAAGAGCGCACGGACGGGCGCACGGCCACACACCGGGAGCACGTCGCAACTGCGCGTATCGGACCCGTACTTCAGTACGAACCACAATCCCGCCATCCGGAAGAATGCCCCTTAACGCTTGGGATGCGGCGAACTACGCTGGGTTTACGAATGCCGCATGGTTATGCCAGAGCGGCAGCCGTCTGTGTCGAGGGGTGGCGCATGTCCAGGGAGCAACGCGGGCCGAACGAAAAGCTCGGCGCCGTTCTCGCCCTCGCGGGAATCAGCAACGCCGGCCTCGCGCGGCGCGTCAACGACCTCGGCGCCCAACGGGGACTGACGCTGCGCTACGACAAGACGTCGGTGGCGCGCTGGGTGTCGAAGGGCATGGTGCCGCAGGGCGCCGCCCCGCACCTGATCGCCGCCGCCATCGGCCAGAAGCTGGGCCGCCCCGTGCCGCTGCACGAGATCGGCCTGGCGGACGCCGATCCCGCGCCGGAGGTGGGCCTCGCCTTTCCCCGCGACGTCGGCCAGGCGGTGAGTTCCGCGACGGAGCTGTACCGGCTGGATCTCGCCGGCCGCCGCGCCGGTTCCGGCGGCATCTGGCAGTCGCTCGCCGGGTCGTTCGCGGTGAGCGCGTACGCGACGCCCGCCTCACGGTGGCTGATAACCCCGGCCGACAGCTCGGTGGCGCGCGAGGTGAGCCCGTCCGACGGCTCCGGCGCACCGCTCAAAGTCGGCCACAGCGATGTGCGGAAACTGCGGGAGGCCGCGGAGGACGCCCGGCGCTGGGACTCCAAGTACGGCGGCGGCGACTGGCGTTCGTCGATGGTCCCCGAATGCCTGAGGGTCGAGGCGGCCCCGCTGCTGCTCGGCTCCTACTCCGACGACGTGGGCCGCTCCCTCTTCGGCGCGGCGGCCGAACTCACCCGCCTCGCGGGCTGGATGGCCTTCGACACCGGCCAGCAGGAGGCGGCGCAGCGCTACTACATCCAGGCCCTGCGCCTGGCCCGCGCGGCGGCCGACGTCCCCCTCGGCGGCTACGTCCTCGCCTCGATGTCGCTCCAGGCGACGTACCGCGGCTTCGGTGACGAGGGCGTGGACCTCGCCCAGGCCGCGCTGGAGCGCAACCGCGGGCTGGCCACCGCCCGCACCCTGAGCTTCTTCCGTCTGGTCGAGGCACGCGCGCACGCCCGCGCGGGCGACGCGCAGGCGGCCGGCGCCGCGCTGAAGTCGGCGGAGAGCTGGCTGGAGCGGTCCCGGCCCGGCGACAGCGACCCGACCTGGCTCGGCTTCTACTCCTACGACCGTTTCGCCGCCGACGCGGCGGAGTGCTACCGCGACCTGAAGGCGCCCCGCCAGGTGCGCCGCTTCACCGAGCAGGCGCTGTCGCAGCCGACCGAGGAGTTCGTGCGCTCGCACGGCCTGCGCCTGGTGGTCTCCGCGGTCGCCGAACTGGAGTCCGGGAACCTGGACGCGGCCTGCGAGCAGGGCGTACGGGCCGTGGAGGTGGCGGGCCGCATCTCCTCGGCGCGCACCACGGAGTACGTCAAGGACCTGCTGCACCGGCTGGAGCCGTACGGCGACGAGCCGCGCGTGGTCGAGCTGCGCGAGCGTGCGCGTCCGCTGCTGATGACGACGGCCTGACCGTCCGGTCCGCCCTTGGTTCGAAGCCGTTGTCAGTGGCGCAGTGCACTATCGACGCGGGAGGTGGCGCAGGTGGTGGCGGGGTCGTACGACTGTGACGTGGTGGTGGTCGGAGGCGGGATCGTCGGCCTGTCGACGGCGTATGCCATCGGGCGGGCGGCTCCGGGCACGCGGGTGACCGTGCTGGAGAAGGAGCCGGGCCCGGCCCGGCACCAGACGGGCCGCAACAGCGGGGTGATCCACAGCGGCATCTACTACCGCCCCGGCTCGCTCAAGGCGCGGTACGCGGTGCGGGGCGCGGCGGAGATGGTGAAGTTCTGCGCCGAGTACGACATCCCGCACGCGGTGACGGGCAAGCTGATCGTCGCCACGGACCGCGAGGAGCTGCCCCGGCTGCACGCGCTGGTGCAGCGCGGCCGGGAGAACGGCATCGCGGTGCGCGAGCTGTGCGCCGCGCAGATCGCGGAGTACGAGCCGGAGGTCCGGGGTCTCGCCGCGATCCACGTCGGCACCACCGGCATCTGCGACTACGGGGCGGTGGCCCGCCGGCTCGCGGAGGCGTCCGGCGCCGACCTGCGCCACGGCGCGGAGGTGGTCCGTGTCGACCGCCGCCCCGACCGGGGCGTGGCCGTGCTGACGGCGGCCGGCGACATCGTGCGCGCCCGGACACTGGTGAACTGCGCGGGGCTGCACTGCGACCGGATCGCCCTGCTCACGGGCGACGAGCCCGGCGCCCGCATCGTGCCGTTCCGCGGGGAGTACTACGAGCTGGCCCGCCCCGAGCTGGTGCGGGGCCTGGTCTATCCGGTGCCGGACCCGGCGTTCCCGTTCCTCGGCGTCCACCTCACCCGCGGCACGGACGAGGGCGTGCACGTGGGGCCGAACGCGGTCCCGGCGCTGGCCCGCGAGGGGTACGACTGGCGGACGGTGCGACCGCGCGAGCTGGGGGCGACCCTGGCCTGGCCGGGCTCCTGGCAGCTGGCCCGCCGCCACTGGCGGTACGGCGCGGGCGAGCTGCACCGCTCGCTGTCGAGGCCCGCCTTCGCGCGGGCCGTGCGCAGGCTGCTGCCCGCCGTGCGGGACGAGGACCTGGTGCCGACGGCGGCCGGGGTGCGGGCGCAGGCGGTGCTGCGCGACGGCACGCTGGTCGACGACTTCCTGATCCGGGAAGCGCCCCGCGCGGTGCACGTGCTGAACGCCCCCTCGCCCGCCGCGACCGCGTCCCTGCCGATCGGCAGGGAGATCGCCCGGCGGGCGCTGGCCGGCCTCGCCGAGAGCGAGCGGTGAGAGCGGATCGTGAGACCGGTCCGCGGGACCGGGCGGCCGCGCGCGCCGTCCCCGTAAAATCGGGGGCACTGTGTCTGAATCCGTGATGAGCACCCCCGAAGCACCGCACGCCGCGCAGCAGCCCGGCGCGCAGGCCCGCCGCGCCCGCGCGAAGGGGGAGCCGCGCTTCCCCGACGGCCCGAAGGCCGACCCCGCCGGGTCGCACTTCGAGCGGCGGATCCGCAGTTTCCAGCCCCGCCGCAGCCGGGTCACCGCAGGTCAGGCGGACGCCCTGCAGCGGCTGTGGCCGGTGTGGGGGCTCGACATCGACGGCAGCCGCCGCCTGGACCTGGCCGAGCTGTTCGGGAACGACCGGCCGGTCGTCCTGGAGATCGGCTTCGGCATGGGCGAGGCCACCGCCGAGATGGCCGCCGCCGACCCGGGGACGAACGTCCTCGCCGTGGACGTCCACACCCCCGGCCAGGGCCACCTGCTGCACCTCGCCGAGGAGCGCGGGCTGACCCACGTGCGGGTGGCGAACGGGGACGCGATCATCCTGCTGCGCGAGATGCTCGCACCGGACTCGCTGAGCGGGCTGCGCGTCTTCTTCCCGGACCCCTGGCCGAAGAAGCGGCACCACAAGCGGCGGCTGATCCAGCCCGAGTTCCTCACCCTCGCCGCGTCCCGCCTGGCGCCGGGCGCGCTCGTGCACTGCGCCACCGACTGGGAGCCGTACGCCGAGCAGATGCTCGAGGTGCTCACCGCGCACCCCGCCTTCGCGAACACGCGGGCGGACGGCGGTTTCGCGCCGCGTCCTCAGTTCCGGCCGCTCACCCGTTTCGAGCGGCAGGGGCTGGACAAGGGGCATGTGGTGAACGACCTGCTCTTCCGCCGCGTACCGCACGACGACCGTGCCGGGCGCCGGGCCGGGGACCCCGCCTGACCTCCCCGAGCCCCTGAGCCGGCACGCAGCCCTGCCCCTTTCTCGTTAGGGTCGAACCCGTGGCCAGCAGCCCTCCGTACCCGCCGTACCCCGGCGCAGCTCCCGGCAGCGCGCTGCGGCACCCGCACTGGTGGCAGCGCCCCGCGGTGCGCTACGGAGCGGTGGTCACCCTGCTGGCCCTGTCCGGGCTGGTGATCCTCGCGCTGGTCAGGGAGCAGACGGGCACCGAGGGCTTCCTGGTCGGCCTGGGGCTGGCCGTGCTGCCGGTCCCGCTGCTGCTCGCGGCGTTCCGCTGGCTGGGCCGGGTGGATCCGGTCCCCTGGCGGAACCTGCTGTTCGCCTTCGCCTGGGGGGCGTGCGCGGCGGCGCTCATGGCGATCGTGGCGAACAGCTTCGCCACCCGGTGGATAGCGACGACCACCGCCGACCCGGCCGGCGCCGACACCCTGGGCACGACGGTGATAGCGCCGGTCGTGGAGGAGACCTCGAAGGCGGCGGCGGTGCTGCTGCTCTTCCTCTTCCGCAGACGCGAGGTCAACGGGATCCTCGACGGCGTGGTGGCGGCCGGGTTCACCGCGACCGGCTTCGCGTTCACCGAGAACATCCTCTACCTCGGCAACGCCTTCGGCACCGACCAGCTCACCGGCGGCAGCGGCATCGCCTCGGTCACCGCGGCGACCTTCTTCGTCCGCATCGTCATGTCGCCCTTCGCGCACCCCCTGTTCACCGTGCTCACCGGCATCGGCTTCGGCGCGGCCGCGCTGTCCGCCGACCGGCAGCGGGTGCGGCGCGTGCTCTTCCCGGTCGCCGGGCTGCTCCTCGCGATGGGCATGCACGCCCTGTGGAACGGCTCCGCCACGCTCGGCCAGTTCGGCTTCCTCGCGGTGTACGGGGCGTTCATGGTGCCCGCGTTCGGGCTGCTGACCTGGCTGGTGGTGTGGACGCGGCAGCGGGAGCTGCGGACCGTGCGCACGGAGCTGCCCGCGTACGTGGCCGCCGGCTGGCTGCGTCCCGCGGAGCCGTTCGCGCTGAGCTCGATGCGGGCCCGGCGCCTCGCCCGGAGGTTCGCGCGTGAGCACGGGGGCGGGCCCGCGGCGCGCGCGGTCGCCCAGTACGAGGCGTACGCGACCTCGCTGGCGTTCCTGCGGCACCGGGGCCGCGCGGGGAAGGCGGGGCCGGATTTCGTGAGCCGGGAGCGGGAACTGCTGCTGGAGCTGTGGCACCGGCGCGCGGCGGCCCGCCCGGCGCTGGAGCACGCGGCCCGTCTCACGGCGCCCCCGGCGCCGTACGGCGCGGCGTGGGCGTACGGGCCCGTCCCCGCGCCGTGGCAGGCGTACGGGCAGCCGCCGCCCCACGGCCATCCGTACCCCGCGTACGGGGAGCGCCCCTACCGGCGCTGAGAAGCCCCGGACATGCGGGACCGGCAGCCCGGACGTCGGGGGGGCGTCGTCGGGGCTGCCGGCGTTCGCGGCGTCGGCGGCCGGGACGCGGCCGCCGGGTGGTTCAGACGCTGAGGCCCTTGCCGGCCAGCCAGGCGGCCGGGTCGACGCCGCCGGAGGAGCCGGCGGGGTGGACCTCGAAGTGGAGGTGGGCGCCGGTGACGTTGCCGGTCGCGCCGACGCGGCCGATCACGTCGCCGGTGGTGACCTTCTGACCGACGCTGACATTGATCGACGACTGGTGGGCGTACCAGATCTCGGTGCCGTCGTCGAGGGTGAGCACGGTCTTGTAGCCGTACGAGCCGTCCCAGCCAGCGGCGGTGATCGTGCCGGTGTGGACCGCCTTGATCAGCGTGCCGGTGGGGGCGGCGAAGTCGAGGCCCGTGTGGTAGCCGGAGGACCAGTAGGCGCCGGCCTGACCGAACGTCGAGGTGAGGGTGTACGAGGAGGTCGGCAGGGTGTACTGCTTGGCCAGCTCGGCGAGGCGCTCGGCCTCGGCCTTCTTCGCGGCCTCCTCCTCCGCCTCCTTCTTCGCGGCCTCGGCCTTCTCCTTGGCCTCCTTCTCCGCCTTGGCGGCGGCCTCGGCGGCCTCCTTCTCGGCGGCGGCGAGGGCGGCGGCCTGGGCCTTGCTCTGCGCCTGCCCCTGCTGCTGCTCGACCTGGGCCATGATGCGGGCGCGCAGCGCCTCTCCGGCGCCGGCGGCGCCCTCCTCGGCGTCGGCGGTGGTCATGCCGATGTCGCTGAGGGGGGTGCTCGAGCCCTTGGGGGTTTCCTCGTCGGAGAGGAGGGAACCCACGTGGGGCAGGTCGGGCATGGTGAGGGAGACGGGCGGCTTGCCGGTCTGGGCGCTGGCCATGCCGCCGGCGCCGACGGCGGCTATGACGCCGACGCCCAGGACGGTGGAGCTGCGCGCGAGTCCGCCTCCGCGCTGCTTGGCGACGCGGTGCCGCCCGCGCACGGGCCGCACGGACTCCGCGGTGGGGTTCCACTCCTCGAACGGACCCTCGTCGGCGCGGTCGGCGCCGTAGGCGAAGGTGTCGCTCGGGTGGAACGGGGCCTCGGGGGCAGGCGGGTTGGACGCCACGTGGGCGCGCTCCTTTCCTTCCTTCTTCGCCTACCGGGTTAGCTGACGGGTTCGGAGCAGGAAGGTCTCCTACGCGCGTATACGAGCCGTGTTCTCACGGCGGTATCCGCCCGATTCACCCCATGGTGGTGGTTCCCCGGTTCCCTCGCGGGATTCGGCGCGTGCGCACGGAGCCGCCTTCTGTGACGGCTGGGACGACCGCGCTGCGTTATCGAACGTTAATAGACGCGGGGGCCGGATTCCAAGCCGTTCCCCTTGATCGTTCATGGTTTCCGCGCGGACTTAAGCGTCATGACCGGGTGAAAACGGGCGAGTTGACCGCGCGTCGGACGACCGGCCGAACCTGACGGTATGTCAGTTGTTATGCGCTGCGAAGCACTCCGCTCACGCTGAGTGAAAGGCGGGAAGAAAGGCGCCGACCCAAGGCGTCGGCATGCGGAAAACACCGAGGGCCGGAACCCTTTTGGATTCCGGCCCTCGGCCTTCAGTAGCGGGGACAGGATTTGAACCTGCGACCTCTGGGTTATGAGCCCAGCGAGCTACCGAGCTGCTCCACCCCGCGTCGGTAATCACCAGTGTACGGCATCCACGGGGCCCGACGCACACCCCTTCCCGGGCAGCCCGGTCAGCCGCCCGGCAGATGCGCGTTCGGCGCCTTCGCACGCTGCTCGTACTCCGGCAGGACCAGCACCGTGGCGCCGCCGTCCGCCAGCACCGCGCTGCCGTCGGCGTCCGCCACGAAGGTGTCCGGCTCCCGCCAGGCCGTGACCACCCGGCGCACCCCGGCGTCCAGGATCAGCCGCGCGCAGGGCGCCGGCCGGGACGCGCGACGGGCGCACGGTTCCAGGCTGGAGTAGACGGTGGCGCCGGCCAGCCGCGGGTCGGTGGGGTCGGTCCTGGCGAGCGCGGCCTCCTCCGCGTGCACCACGGGGTCGCCGCCCTCGCGGGAGTGCCCCCGCGCCAGCTCGGTGCCGTCGGCGGCGACCACGACCGCGCCGACGCTGAACGCGGTCTCGGAGGGCGGGCACCGCGCGGCCAGCTCGCAGGCGAGGGCGAGCCAGTGGCGGTCGGCCGCGGAGGGCAGCGCGCCGGTGCCGGGCGCGGTGGGCTCGTAGCGCATCAGGACGACGTCGCCGACGGGCCGGGTCTCGACCAGCCGCAGCCGACCGCCCTGGTAGGAGCCGGGGCCGAACAGCCGGGGGGCGTCCGGGTCGCCGACGAACAGCGGGGCGAGGACGAGCTGCAGCTCGTCGGCGAGGCCCTGGGTCATCAGCTGGGTGTGGATCCGTCCGCCGCCCTCGACCATCAGGCGCCGCACCCCGCGCTCGTCGTGCAGGTGCTCCAGCAGCCGCCGCCAGTCCAGGCCGTCGCCGAGCGGGACGACGTCGGCGGCGAGACCGAGGGCGCGGGCCCGTCCGGCGCCCTCGTCGGTGGTGTAGAGGACCTTCTCGCCGCCGGTGTGCCAGAACCGCGCCGCCGGGTCCAGGTCGCCGGAGCCGCTCACCATGACCTTCAGCGGGTACTCCGGCCTGCCGTCCGCGACCCGGGCGGCGCGGCGCTCGGGCGAGTTGACCAGCAGACGGGGGTTGTCGGCGCGCAGGGTGCCGGCGCCGACCAGGACGGCGTCCACGGAGGCCCGCACCCCGTCGACCCGGTCGAAGTCGGCCGGGCTCGACAGCAGCAGCCGCTCCGGGCCGGTGTCGTCCAGGTAGCCGTCGAGGGAGACGGCGGCGGACAGCAGGACGTACGGGTGCGGCATCGGCGGGCTCTCCGGGTGCGGGGCGGCGGCGGGACCGCTGCGCGGTCCGGGTCCAGTCTGGCAACCCGTGCGGCGGGGAGCGGACCGTGCCCCGGCCGCCGGGACCGGGTCAGGGCTCGATCAGGCCGACCCGGATGGCGTAGCGGGTGAGCTCCAGCCGGTCCTTGAGGCCCAGCTTGGCGAGCAGATTGGCGCGGTGCCGCTCCACCGTCTTGGGGCTGATCACCAGCAGGTCCGCGATCTGCTGGGAGGTGTGGCCCTCGGCGACCAGCTTGAGGATCTGCTCCTCCCGGTCGGTGATGGCCTTCGCGGGCAGCGTCCGGCCCTCCCGCGCGAGGTCGAGGTAGTTGTGGATGAGGGCGTTGACCGCCCCCGGGTAGAGGAAGGGCTCGCCCCGCACGGTGGCGTGGCAGGCCTCGACGAGATCGCGGTCGGCGACCGACTTCAGGACGTAGCCCGAGGCGCCGGCGGCCAGCGCCTCGAAGAAGAACTGCTCGTTGTCGTACATGGTCAGCACGAGGATCCGGGTCTCCGGCAGGGCGCGGGAGAGCTCACGGGCCGCCTGCAGACCGGTCAGGCGCGGCATGGCGATGTCGAGGATGGCCAGGTCGGGGCGGTGCTCCCGGGCCAGTTCGAGGGCTTCGGCACCGTCGGCGGCCTCCGCCACCACGGTCAGGTCCGGTTCGCCGTCCAGGATGAGTCGGACCCCCCGGCGGACCAGGGCGTGGTCGTCGGCGAGGAGGATGCGGGTGGGGGACGGGTCGGTCATGGTTCAGCGTTTCCGGTCGGGGGACATCGGTCACGGGGGCGGGGCGTGCGCGGGCGCGGACCGGCGCACGACGGCGGGAGCGGTAACGGAGGCAGACGTCCGCACGGGCCGTACGGGGACGAGGACGTGCGCGGGGAAACGCGCGGGAACGGGCACGGCGAGCCGCAGCTCCGTACCGCCGCCGGCCCGGGGCTCCACGGTCAGCTCGGCGCCCACGAGCAGCGCCCGCTCCCGCATGCCGCGGATGCCGGCGCCCTCGTCCGCGCCGCCGATGCCGCGGCCGTCGTCGCGGACCCGCAGCTCGACCCCGCCGGGGGTGCTCCGCAGGGCCAGCTCGGCGCGGCGGGCCCCCGCGTGCCGGACGATGTTGGTGAGGCCCTCCTGCGCGACCCGGTAGAGCACCAGCTCCGACTCGCGGTCCAGCTCGGGCAGGTCGGGGTCGAGGCAGTGCTGGACGGTCAGCCCGGGACCGCCGAACTCGGTGGCGAGCGCCTTGAGGGCACTGGCCAGGCCCAGCTCGTCCAGCACGCCCGGGCGCAGCCGGCGGGCGATCCGCCGGATCTCCTCCAGGGAGGCACGGGTGGTCTCCTGCACCTGGCGCAGCTCGTCGCCGAGCTCGGCCGGCGCGTGGTCGGCGACCCGCTTGAGCTGCAGCAGCACGGCGGTCAGCGACTGGCCGACCTCGTCATGCAGCTCACGGGCGACCCGGCGGCGCTCCGCCTCCTGCGCGGACAGCGCGCGGGCACTGCTGGTGGCCCGCTCGTCCTCCAGCCGGTCGAGCATCGTGTTGTACGTGGTGATCAGCTCGGCGATCTCGCCGCGCCCGCCGACCGCGGGACGGTTCCCCGGGCGGAGCAGGTCGGTGGTGTTCATCGCGCGGGTCAGGCGCTGCAGCGGGGCGAGGCCGACGCGCAGCAGCAGGGCGTTGGCGACGAGCATGGCGGCCAGCCCCACGGTGAGCACCGCGGCCTCGGTGAGCAGCACGGGCGTGGACACGGTGACGGGTCCCAGGAGCAGGGCGGTGGCGACGATGAGCACGACGGCGTTGAGCAGGAAGATGCGCCAGAACAGAGGCACCCGGTTCCGCCTCCTCGCCGTCGGTATGCTCAAGGCCCCGACGGCCCGCGGCCGGGGGCGCGGCGCGGGCCGTCACCGTCCAGCCTCCGTCCCGGAGCGGGCTCGCGCCATCCGTGACAGTCCCCATTTTCCCGGCGTGGGCGGCCCCGTGCCCGTGCTTCCGTGGATACCGGTCCCCCAGGGGGATGGGGAGCGCGACGGATGGCCCCGGCGGAGCGGTACGGGCCACGCTGGAGGCTCCGTACCGGGCGGGTGACGACCTCGGCGCACGGGCACACTCCAGGACAACGGCCCGCGTTCGCGGCGAGCCGGCGGTTCGCGCACGTCCCGGTGCTCGGAGCGACGGCCGTCGGCGGTGTGACCGGGCGGCCACCCCCTGGGAAGGAGGAGCCGTGCCCCAGTCCGACGACGATCGCCTGGTCGACCTCGCGGCCCGACTCGAGCACGAGGACCCCCGTTTCGCCCGTTCCCTGGCCACCGGCCGCCCGGCCCGTCCGCGCGAGTACCGGCGCACCAGTGCCTGGTGGGTGCTGGTCATCGGGCTGGGCATGCTGGTCGCGGGCGTCGTCGTCCCCGACGGGCTGCTGATCGCGGCGGGCCTGGTGACCAGCGGGATCGGCGTACAGCTCATCGACCCCTACCGGCGCCCGGACGAGACCGCCGCCCGGCCCCCGTCACCGTACTGACCCAGCCCCTTCCCGGATACGCGAACGGCGCTCGTACCGGCCTGGCCGGTACGAGCGCCGTTCCGCGCGCCGGGGGGCTTCCCCTCCCGCGGGAGGTAGGCCCTGTGGGACTCGAACCCACAACCAATGGATTAAAAGTCCACTGCTCTGCCAATTGAGCTAAGGGCCCCTGGCGATGTTGCCTCCCCGAGCATAGCCGGACGCGGCCGGGGAGCCGATCGGGTATCGGGCAGGCGGCGTTGCGGACGGAGGGGGCACACCTGCGCGAGGGCCCGCGCGACGGGTGTCGCGCGGGCCCTCGGCGGTCAATCCGGTGAGGCGGTGTCAGCCGTTGCGCTTCCAGCGCGGCTTGTCCTCGCGACGCTGGAAGGAGCCGCCGCCGCGGTGGTCGTCACGACGGCCGTACGGGCGGTCGTGGCCGCCGGAGCGGAAGCCCGGGCGGTCGCCCTGGCGGTCGCGGTTGAAGGGGCGGTCGCTGCCGCGGTGGCCGGGACGGTCGTCACGGCGGAAGCCGCCACGGTCGCCCCGGTCGCGGTCGCGGTTGAAGCCACCGCGGTCGTCACGGCGCTCGAAGGAACGCCCGCCACGGTCACCCCGCTCGTCCCGGCGGTCGTCCCGGCGGAAACCGCCGCGGTCACCGCGGTCGCGGTTGAAGCCGCCCCGGTCACCGCGGTCGCCCCGGTCGTCACGGCGGAAGCCGCCACGGTCGTCACGGTCGTCCCGGCGGAACCCGCCGCGCTCGCCGTCACGGCGGTCGAAGGACCGGCCGCCCCGGTCGTCCCGGCGGTCGTCACGGCGGAAGCCGCCACGGTCGCCCCGGTCGCGGTCGCGGTTGAAGCCACCGCGGTCGTCACGGCGCTCGAAGGAACGCCCGCCACGGTCACCCCGCTCGTCCCGGCGGTCGTCCCGGCGGAAACCGCCGCGGTCACCGCGGTCGCCCCGCTCGTCACGGCGGAAGCCGCCGCGGTCGTCACGGTCGTCCCGCCGCTCACGCCGCTCGTACGGCGCCGGGGCCTCCGCGCGCTCGGTGCGCTCGACGTCCCGCGCGGTCGGCTGCTCCGGCAGCGTCACCTCGGCCTCGGCGACCGCGGCGGCCGTCTCGGCGGTCACGGCGGCCTGGGGGTCCTCGCCCCGCTCGCGCGCGGCGCGGGCCAGCAGGCGGTCGGCCTCCTCGCGCAGCTCGGTGGCGCGGCGCTGGGCCCGCTCCAGCTCCTTGGTGAGCTGGGCGACCTCACGCTCGGCCTGCTGGGCGGCGTTGCCGGCGGACTCGGCCTGCACCTCGGTCATCGACCGGGCGCCGGTGATCTCGGCGACCTCGGGGTCGAAGGCGGCGCCGCCCTGGATGATGTGGCGCGTGGCGTCGACGCCCGCGTCCTCCATCAGCCGGAAGATCTGGCGCCGCTGGTGCGGCAGCGACAGGGAGACGACCGTGCCGGTGCGGCCGGCGCGCGCCGTGCGGCCGGCGCGGTGCAGGTAGTCCTTGTGGTCACCGGCCGGGTCGACGTTCAGCACCAGGTCGATGCCGTCCACGTGAATGCCGCGGGCGGCGACGTCGGTGGCGACCAGGACGTTGACGTAGCCGTCCTTGAAGTCGGCCAGGGTGCGGGTGCGGGCGCCCTGGGTCATGCCGCCGTGCAGCGCCTCGGCCTTCACGCCGGCGTCGCGCAGCTGCTCGGCGACGCGGTCGGCGCCGAGCTGGGTGCGGACGAAGATGATCGTGCGGCCCTTGCGGGAGGCGATGGCCGCGGTGACCGGCGCCTTGTCCTTGGGCTTCACGACGAGGATGTGGTGCGACATGGTCGTCACCGCGCCCTGTGCCGCGTCCACCTCGTGCGACACCGGGGAGTCGAGGTAGCGGTCGACGAGGGTCTTGATCTCGTTCTCCATGGTGGCGGAGAACAGCATGCGCTGGCCGCCCGCGGGGACCTGGTCCAGCAGCTCCGTCACCTCGGGCATGAAGCCGAGGTCGGACATCTGGTCGGCCTCGTCGAGGACCGCGATCTCCACGTTCTCCAGGGAGCAGGCGCCGCGGTTGATGATGTCGCGCAGCCGGCCCGGGGTGGCGACGAGGACGTCGACGCCGCGCTCGAGGGCGTAGATCTGGTTGCCCATGGAGGTGCCGCCGCAGACGACCTTCATCTTCAGGCCGAGGACGTCGCCGTAGGGCTGGAGGGCGTCGGCCACCTGCATGGCCAGCTCGCGGGTCGGCGTCAGGATGACGGCGCGCGGCTTGTGCTTCTCGGTGCGGCCGCCGGCGAGCTGCGCCAGGGTCGGCAGACCGAAGGAGAGGGTCTTGCCGGAGCCGGTGCGGCCGCGGCCGAGGATGTCCTTGCCGGCCAGGGCGTCCGGGATGGTCGCGGCCTGGATCGGGAAGGGGCTGGTCACGCCGTTCTGCGCGAGCTTGCGCACGACGCCCTCGGGGAGGCCGAGGTCGGCGAAGGTGGTCTCGGGGGCCGCCGCCTCGGTGGCGGCGGTGGTGTCGGTGTCCTCGGTGTTCTCGGGCACGACGACGTGATCAGTACTGGCGATGGGCATACGAATGCGAAACCTTCCGGAGTCTCTTCGGCACGCGCCCGTCAACTCCGTGATTCGCAGTTCGCAATTACGACCGCCTCAATGCGGTCCACCACGGCAAGGGAGAGAGTACGCGCCACACGGCGCGCTCTGTTGTGGCGCCGGGCAAATAGGATCAGACGATCTGCCACCATACGCACCCCGACCCTTCAGGTGCAAATCGGCAGGTGGGAGGGGTGCCGTCGGGCAGCGGGGCCCGGTGACGGCTAGGCCGACGCCCTCGCTCTCGGTGCGGGCTCCCGCTGCGCGAGCTGGGTGTCGGGCGGCTGGTGGGCGGACGAGGACGGCTCGGCCAGGGTCGGCTCGGACGTGGGCTCCGGGTCGGGCGGCGGGTCCGAGGGCTGCTGGTCCGGGGTCCGGCTGGGCTCCGGCGGGCCGGGGCGGTCGTCGGGGCTCGGGCGCGCGGATTCGCCGGAACCGCCCCCGTCGTCCTGCGCGGGGCGGCTCGCGTCGGCGGACGGCCGGTCGCCGGACGGGGAGGGGCGCTGCTCGGCGCGGTCCTCCTTCTCGTCCTTGCCGCTCCTGCCCCGGCCGCCGTCCCCACCGCGTCCGCCGTCGCCCCCGGCGGCTCCGTGACCGGTCCCGCCGCCCGGCTCGGCGACCGCGCCGTCCGGGGCCTCGCCGCCCGGCCGGTCCGCGGAGCGGGACGGCCCGGCCTTTCCTCCGGTGTCGTCGTCGCCCACGCTCACGCATCCGGCGGCAGCGGCGACCGCCACGACCGTGGCGGCCAGGCGGGCGGGTACGTACAAGCGGCGCACGGGGCCACCTCCGGTCGGAGTGCAGGGTCGACAACCCCAACTCCCGTCACCCGCGGGAGGACACGCGGACGGCCTATCCGTAGCCGAGCGCGTGCAGCCGGGCGTCGTCGATCCCGAAGTGGTGTGCGATCTCGTGCACCACTGTGATCTCGGTCTCCGTGACCACGTCCTCCCGGGACTCGCACATCCGCAGGGTCGGCCCCCGGTAGACGGTGATCCGGTCGGGCAGCACCCCGGCGTACCACTCCCCCCGCTCGGTCAGCGGCGTCCCCTCGTACAGCCCGAGCAGCTCCGGGTCGTCCGCCGGCGGCTCGTCCTCCACGAACACCGCGACGTTGTCCATGAGCCGCGTCAGCTCCGGGGGGATCCGGTCCAGCGCCTCGGCGACCAGCTCCTCGAACTCCTCGCGCGTCATCTCCAGCACGAGCCCATTGTCGGGGACGATCGGTCCGTACGAGAGCGGGCGGCGCCCGCATATCCGGCCGCCCGTACGGGCATAGGGGATCAATGGCCCGCGTCCCGACTGCCGTCATGAACCTGTTCCACCGCTTTCCACGGCTCCCGCAGGCCCTGACCCGCCGCCACCGCTCCGCCGGGCCGTCCCCGGCCGCGCCGGCCGTCGCCCTCGGCCCGCGGCCGCGCCCCTGGGCGCGTGCCCTCGGGCTGGTCGCGGTGGTCCTGCTCGGTGCGTGGCTCGGCCTGCTCGTCGTCGGCAACGTCCGCGTGCCGGTCGGCCCCATGAACACCACCATGACCCTGCGGCCGTCCTTCTCCGGCGGGACGAAGATCAACGTCTCCCCCCTGGGCGCGCTGCAGCTCGACAGCCACATCGCCCCGGTGCGCCTGGACGTCAACGTCGACCAGCTCGACCCCGAGCGCTCCCGGGCCCTCGTCGACCACCCGGAACGCCTCTCGGGGCTCCAGGAGGAGGTCACCGAGGACATCGCCCGCGGCACCGCGGACCTCGCCGTGCGCTCCTGCGTCGCCGTCGTCACCGGCGCCGCCACGCTCGGTCTCCTCGTCTACCGCCGCCCGCGCCGCGCCCTGGCCGCCGGGGGGCTCGCCCTCGGCCTGCTGGCCGCGTCCGGCGGCACGGCGTACGCGACCTGGAACCCGGACTCGGTGCTGGAGCCGAAGTTCTCCGGCCTGCTGTCCTCCGCTCCCTCGCTGGTCGGCGACGCGCGCAGCATCGTGACCGAGTTCGACGTCTACCAGCGGGAGTTGGCCCGTCTGGTCACCAACGTGACCAAGCTCTACGACGCCACCTCCACGCTCCCCGTCTACCAGCCGGACCCGACCACCATCCGCGTCCTGCACGTCTCCGACATCCACCTCAACCCCGCGAGCTGGAAGATCATCGCCTCGCTGGTGGAGCAGTACCGGGTGGACGTGATCGTGGACTCCGGCGACACGATGGACCACGGCACGGCCGCCGAGAACGGCTTCCTGGACCCGATCGAGGACCTGGGCGCCCCGTACGTGTGGGTCCGCGGCAACCACGACTCCCTCGTCACCCAGCGCTACCTCGAACGGATGGGGAACGTGCACGTCCTCGACGACGGGCGGGCCAGGACCGTCGCGGGCCTGCGGTTCGCGGGCATCGGCGATCCGCAGTTCACCCCCGACCGCACCCAGAGGACCGGGGCCGAGCAGTCCCAGGAGCTGGCGGGCGCCCGTCTCGCCTCCGCGATGCGGGACCAGAGGAGGGCCGGCACCCCCGTGGACGTGGCGGTCGTCCACGAGCCCTCGGCGGCCCGCGAGGTCGACGGCACCGTGCCGCTGGTCCTCTCCGGTCACCTGCACCGCGAGGACACCGAGGTGATGCGGTACGGCACCCGGCTGCGCGTCGAGGGCTCCACCGGCGGCAGCGGTCTGCGTGCGATCGAGGGGGAGTACCCGGACCCCATCGAGACGTCGATCCTCTACTTCGACCGGGACACCAGGCGTCTCCAGGCCTGGGACTCCATCGAGCTGGGCGGCCTCGGCCTGACCACGGCGGAGGTCAGCCGGCACCTGCCCGAGGAGAACCAGCCGGGCGCGGACACCTCCCCGTCCCCCTCGGCAAGCGCCTCCGGCTCCCCCTCCGGCAGCTCGTCGGGGAGCCCGTCGGAGAGCGCTCCCCCGCCCCCCTCCGCCACGCCGTCGCGACCCCGCTCCTGAACCGTTTTGGCGAACCGTCCCGCCATCCCATATGCTTCTCACGTCCCCGACGCGCTGAGAAGCGCCCAGGCGGGCCGATAGCCCTCATCGTCTAGCGGCCTAGGACGCCGCCCTTTCAAGGCGGTAGCACGGGTTCGAATCCCGTTGGGGGCACGCACCACCCTGTGCGACACTGTCGTACGACACAAGCTTGGTCCTGTGGAGCAGTTTGGAGTGCTCGCCACCCTGTCAAGGTGGAGGCCGCGGGTTCAAATCCCGTCAGGACCGCTGGTGTTTCACGTGAAACACCGCGGCTGGGTAGCTCAGTTGGTACGAGCGTCCGCCTGAAAAGCGGAAGGTCGCCGGTTCGACCCCGGCCCCAGCCACAGCCAAGGCCCCGATCTCCGATCGGGGCCTTGTTGTGTGCCCCGGCAAAATGGCTCGCCGCGTTTTTCCGCGGTCTGAGATCCTGGAGTCCGTATGTCTACGCACTCTGCCCCCGCCCTCGGCTCCCTCGCCTCCCGCCTCTCCGAACTGTCGCTGCGCGATGCGCACCGGCTCGGGCGGCGGCTGGAGGGCGCTCGCAAGATCCGTAAGCCGGAGGCCCGTGCCGCCGTGCTCGGTGAGATCGAGACGGAGGTCGCCGCGGCCGAGGAGCGGATGGCGGCGCGCCGGGCCAGGGTGCCGGAGGTCAGGTATCCCGAGCAGCTGCCCGTCAGCCAGAAGAAGGACGCCATCGCCGAGGCCATCCGTGATCACCAGGTGGTGATCGTGGCCGGTGAGACGGGTTCCGGCAAGACCACGCAGATCCCGAAGATCTGCATGGAGCTGGGCCGGGGCGTCCGCGGCATGATCGGGCACACCCAGCCCCGGCGGATCGCGGCCCGCACGGTGGCCGAGCGTGTCGCCGAGGAGCTGGACACCCCGCTCGGCGAGGCCGTCGGCTGGAAGGTCCGCTTCACCGACCAGGTGAACCCGGACGCCACGTTCATCAAGCTGATGACGGACGGCATCCTCCTCGCGGAGATCCAGACCGACCGCGAACTGCGCGCCTACGACACGATCATCATCGACGAGGCGCACGAGCGGTCGCTGAACATCGACTTCCTGCTCGGCTACCTCGCGCAGCTGCTGCCGAAGCGTCCCGACCTCAAGGTCGTCATCACCTCGGCGACCATCGACCCCGAGCGCTTCTCCCGGCACTTCGACGACGCTCCGATCATCGAGGTCAGCGGGCGCACGTATCCGGTGGAGGTGCGGTACCGGCCGCTGCTGGAGGAGGACTCCGACGACGCCGACCGGGACCAGATCACCGCGATCACCGACGCCGTCGAGGAGCTGATGGCGGAGGGGCCCGGCGACATCCTGGTGTTCCTCTCCGGTGAGCGGGAGATCCGGGACACCGCGGACGCGCTGACCAAGAAGCGGTACCGCTCCACCGAGGTGCTGCCGCTGTACGCCCGGCTGTCGCACGCCGAGCAGCACCGGGTGTTCCAGCCGCACGGCGGACGCCGGATCGTGCTGGCGACCAACGTGGCCGAGACCTCCCTCACCGTCCCCGGCATCAAGTACGTCATCGACCCGGGCTTCGCCCGCATCTCGCGCTACAGCCACCGCACCAAGGTGCAGCGGCTGCCGATCGAGCCGGTCTCGCAGGCCAGCGCCAACCAGCGCAAGGGCCGCTGCGGCCGTACCTCGGACGGCATCTGCATCCGGCTGTACAGCGAGGACGACTTCCTGTCCCGTCCGGAGTTCACCGACGCGGAGATCCTGCGGACCAACCTCGCCTCGGTCATCCTCCAGATGACGGCCGCCGGCCTGGGCGAGATCGAGAAGTTCCCCTTCATCGACCCGCCGGACCACCGCAACATCCGCGACGGCGTCCAGCTGCTCCAGGAGCTCGGTGCACTGGACCCCACGCAGAAGGACCCGCGCAAGCGCCTCACGCAGACCGGCCGGAAGCTGGCCCAGTTGCCGGTGGACCCGCGGCTGGCGCGCATGGTGCTGGAGGCCGAGCGCAACGGCTGCGTCCGCGAGGTCATGGTCATCGCGGCCGCCCTGTCGATCCAGGACCCGCGCGAGCGGCCCTCCGACAAGCAGACGCAGGCCGACCAGCAGCACGCCCGGTTCCGCGACGAGACCAGCGACTTCCTCGCCTTCCTCAACCTGTGGCGGTACATCCGCGAGCAGCAGAAGGAGCGCGGCTCGTCGTCGTTCCGGCGGATGTGCAAGCAGGAGTACCTGAACTTCCTGCGGATCCGCGAGTGGCAGGACATCTACGCCCAGCTGCGGACCGTCGCCAAGCAGATGGGCATGCACCTCGACGACCAGGACGCCCCGGCCGACCGCATCCACGTCTCGCTGCTGTCCGGGCTGCTCTCGCACATCGGCATGAAGGACGTGAAGGAGTCCAAGGACTCCGGGCAGGGCGGCCGGCGCGACGGCGGACGCAACGAGTACCTCGGCGCGCGCAACGCCAAGTTCGCCATCTTCCCGGGCTCCGCGCTGTTCAAGAAGCCGCCGCGGTTCGTGATGTCGGCGGAGCTGGTGGAGACGTCCCGGCTGTGGGCGCGGGTCAACGCGAAGATCGAGCCGGAGTGGGTGGAGCCACTCGCGGAGCACCTGGTCAAGCGCACCTACAGCGAGCCGCACTGGGAGAAGGACCAGGCGGCCGTGATGGCGTACGAGAAGGTCACGCTGTACGGCGTGCCGATCGTGGCGCAGCGGAAGGTGAACTACGGGCGCATCGACCCCGAGCTGTCCCGCGAGCTGTTCATCCGTCACGCCCTGGTCGAGGGCGACTGGCGCACGCACCACAAGTTCTACGCGGACAACCGCAAGCTGCTGACCGAGGTCGAGGAGCTGGAGCACCGGGCGCGGCGCCGGGACATCCTGGTCGACGACGAGACGCTCTTCGACTTCTACGACCAGCGGCTCCCCGACCACGTGGTGTCGGGGGCGCACTTCGACTCGTGGTGGAAGCACAAGCGGCGCGAGCAGCCCGACTTCCTCGACTTC
This sequence comes from Streptomyces sp. DSM 120436, assembly GCF_055778765.1. NCBI lineage: Bacteria > Bacillati > Actinomycetota > Actinomycetes > Kitasatosporales > Streptomycetaceae > Streptomyces > Streptomyces sp. DSM 120436. The sequence goes on from NZ_JBSKBS010000001.1 coordinate 1,154,421, forward strand.
GAGCGGGAGATGCTGATCCGCGAGTCGGCGGACGCGGTCACCAAGGCCGACTACCCCGACACCTGGCGCCAGGGCCCGCTGAAGTTCCGTGTGACGTACCAGTTCGAGCCCGGGGCGGACGCCGACGGCGTGACCGTGCACATCCCGCTCCAGGTGCTGAACCAGGTCACGGACGAGGGCTTCGACTGGCAGATCCCGGGTCTGCGGGAAGAGGTCGTCACGGAGCTGATCCGCTCCCTGCCCAAGCCGATCCGGCGCAACTACGTCCCCGCGCCGAACTACGCGAAGGCGTTCCTGGAGCGCGCGGTGCCGCTGCAGGAGCCGCTGACCGTCACGATGGCCCGCGAGCTGAAGCGGATGGTCGGCGTGCCGTTCGAGGCGGACGACTTCGACTGGTCCCGCGTCCCGGACCACTTGAAGGTGACGTTCCGGATCGTCGACGAGCGGCGCCGCACCCTCGCCGAGGACAAGGACCTGGAGGCGCTCAAGCTCCGGCTGCGGCCCAAGGCGCGCAAGGCGCTGTCGCAGGCGGCCGCCGCCACGGCGCAGCGCCGGGGCGGGGAGTCGCTGGAGCGCGAGGGACTGACGGACTGGACGATCGGTTCGCTCACCCGGGTGTTCGAGACCCGTCGGGCCGGCCAGCCGGTGAAGGCGTACCCGGCGCTGGTGGACGACGGCGACTCGGTGTCGGTGCGGCTGTTCGACTCGGAGGCCGAGCAGGCGGAGGCCATGTGGAAGGGCACCCGGCGGCTGATCCTGCTGGGCATCCCGGTCAACCCCGCGAAGTTCGCTTCCGAAAAGCTGACCAACCCTCAGAAGCTCGCCCTGTCCGCCAATCCGCACGGCTCGGTGCAGGCGCTGTTCGACGACTGCGCCACGGCCGCGGCGGACAAGCTGATCGCGGACTTCGGCGGCCCGGTGTGGGACGAGGAGTCGTACCGGAAGCTGTTCGACAAGGTGCGCGCGGAGATCGTCGACACGACGGTCCGCGCGGTCGGCCAGGTCCAGCAGGTGCTGGCCGCCTGGCAGGCCTGTGAGCGCCGCCTGAAGGGCGTCCGCAGCCCCGCGCTGCTGCCGAACCTCCAGGACGTGCGCACGCAGCTCGACGGGTTGGTGAAGCCGGGCTTCGTGACGGAGGCGGGGCTGCGCCGGCTGCCCGACCTGATGCGGTACCTGGTGGCCGCGGACCGCCGGCTCCAGCAGATGCCGACGAACGCGCAGCGGGACACCACGCGCATGGCGAAGGTCCACGAGATGCGGGACGAGTACGCCTGGCTGCTGGAGCAGATGCCGCAGGGGCGGCCGGTGCCGCAGCAGGTGCGGGACATCCGCTGGATGATCGAGGAGCTGCGGGTCAGCTACTTCGCCCACGCCCTGGGCACGGCGTACCCGGTGTCGGACAAGCGGATCGTGAAGGCGATCGACGCCGCGGTGCCGTGACGGGGCCCGCACACAGGGTGAGTTCGACCAGGGGGCTCCTGCTCCTGTACAGTCCTTCTCGCAGCGCAACGCAGGAAAAGCGCCGCGATCCTGGTCCTGTGGAGCAGTTTGGAGTGCTCGCCACCCTGTCAAGGTGGAGGCCGCGGGTTCAAATCCCGTCAGGACCGCATACCGGAAGGCCCGCCCCCCGCAAGGGATGGCGGGCCTTCCGCATGAGGCGAGCCGTCCGGCGCCTCAGGGCGGCCCGGAGGACTCCGCAGCAGGCCCGGGGCCCGGAGGGGGTCCAACAGCCCGCCTCGCGGGCTCCTGCGCCGTCTTGACGGCCTGCCAGTCCCTCGGTACTCCAGGAACAGGGCACGTGCCCGCGGGGACCTGGAGGCGGCGTATGGCGGCATCGGCCGGGCATGAGACGCGGGCCCTGCTCCGCGCGCACCTCGCGGCCGCGTCGCCGTACCGGCATCTCACGCGGCACTGCCCGGTCTGCCGTCGTCTGCAGCGCCTGGCGACGGACTCCGCGCCCTTCGACGGCGCCGGGACCGCCGAGCCGTCCGACCCCGCCGAGGGTCCGCAGGAACAAGCCGCCGTCGATCCGCGTTCCCTTTAGCGCATATGCCGCGGGCTCAACAACCCGACTGGTATGTGACGGGTGTCACTGCATGAGTTTTCACCATGGTGGAACTTACACCCCGCCTACAACAGGTCAATTTAATATGTGCAATTGCACTCTCCACGAGACTCCGCACCGCCCCCCTCGGATCCGAGCCCACAGACGTCCTCAGACCTCCTCGGACTCCGGCAAACCCGCGCGCACAGAAGGCCGTTGAGGCCGCCGGGACCTGCGGGTACACCCACCACCGGCGCACAAAAAAGATCGCACTGGACCCGGCGGAGTCCAGTGCGATCGACGACGCACCCGGTGTTCAGTTGGCTGTGAAGCTCTGATTCCGTTGGGCGAGAGGGCTGTTGGGGCAGTCCCCGCGTCGCTTGGAGCTAAAAGTCGCGGGCATCGCGGCCGGTGGGGGACCGGCCGGTTCTGCCCGGTTCATGCAGGTTCAGGCCTCGCTGCGCTGCTGCGGGATGCCCGCGAGCAGTGCGCGGACCTCGGCCTCGCGGTAGCGGCGGTGCCCGCCGAGCGTGCGGATCGACGTGAGCTTGCCGGCCTTCGCCCAGCGCGTGACCGTCTTCGGGTCGACGCGGAACATGGTGGCAACCTCAGCGGGGGTCAGCAGCGGCTCGGCATCAGGGGTGCGAGCGGTCATGAGCGGCCTCCTCGGGAGAACCGAACCTTCTCGGTTCTTTCCTCTAAATTCTGCACCTTGACCCGCGTTGCCCGAAATGGCGGACGCGAGTCGAGTCGGTTATAGGACGAACGGCTTGTCCTCGGCACTACAACTACACCATCTGTCCAGCCACGTCGGCCAAACCGATGGAATTGCCCTCCCAGGTGTTCATCAGCCGCGGAAGCCGATGGACCATGCCATAGCGGACAGTCACGCCCCTGTGACGATCAGTCACAGCAGCGCGCAGGAGTCACCGGACCCCCCAAAGCGTGCAATGCTGAGATTCCGCCCATAGTGGAGCACAGCAGGACGGAGGAGTCCTCCCCGGACTCCTTGTCCTATTTTGGCATGAGGAGGGGCAAGGGGCGCAAGGGCCTTGTACGTGCGGTCCGTCACGCTTGACACGCTTGGGACTTACGCCCGGAACGGCCGCTACGTCCGATGTCGCCTCGGGACTGACGCGGCTTCAACCACCTCAGGGCGAAGACAAAACCCCAAGAAGAGCGTTTGGTCAAACGTCAGTTCGCCGAGCGCAGGTCACGCACCGCTCGCCAGCGCTCGACGAGACGTCCGTAGGCCTCTGCCGCGCCCCCTTCGTCGCCCCGCCGCAGCGCCGCGATCCCCTCCCCGACGTCGGCCGCCGAATGGTCGCCCTCCAGGGCACAGGCCGGCAGGGCGTGCACGAGGCCCCCGTAGTCCAGCTCGACCAGCGAGCGCGGGTGGAACTCCTCCAGCCAGCGGCCGACGTCCACCAGGCCGTCGATCAGCAGGCTCTCGTCCACGGCTGCCCGCAGTGCCCGCAGTCCCCGCGCCACCCGGCGCCGGGCCTGGGCCATGGGCGTGCGATAGCGAAGGACCGGGTCCTCCCCGGCGGAGGCCTCGGCGTACTCGCGCTCCTCGTCGGCGAAGAGCACGAACCAGTTGATCGGTACCTGCCAGGTGGAGGTGCGGATCCACGGCCGCGCGTCGGGGTGCTCGGCCAGCCACCGCTCGTAGTCCCGGCTCGTCTGGTGCCGCACGACCGGGGGCAGCAGGGCGTCCAGGACCGGCGGCGGATACTCCTCCGCGAGCTCCTCCAGGGCCTGCCAGCCGCGCAGCCGGGTGCGCCACGGGCAGACGCGGACCTCGCCGTCCGTCTCCAGCACGAACGCGTCCTCGCTCTCGTGCACCGGGACGGGCACCGGCGGGACGGGCGCCAGGTCGGCCAGCGACCGGCGCAGCTCGTCCTGGTAGGAGGGGAGGGCGGGCCGGCGGGCGTACCGCTCCCAGTGGCCGCGCTCCGGCTCGGGGAAGGCGGCCAGCGGTTCGTACACGCGCAGGTAGGAGGCGTAGGGGACGATCACCGAGGACACCTTGGTCACGCTCTGCTCCCTCCCCCGCGGGCCGCTGCGAAAACCTGTCCGGCCCCCGCCCGGACGGGTGGCGGATCCGGCAGACCGCCGCACGCGGTACTCCGGACGGAGGTGATCCGGGACACAGTGACGCCATCGGGCGCGCGAGGATCTACTCTCGTGCCACAGCCCCCGCCACCCGTACGGGAGCCCGTCCCACCCGCCGCTACTTACTCAGGAGTCACCACAGTGACCGACGTATCTGACGGCGTCCTGCACACCCTGTTCCGTTCGGAGCAGGGCGGCCACGAACAAGTCGTGCTCTGCCAGGACCGTGCCAGCGGCCTCAAGGCCGTCATCGCCCTCCACTCCACCGCCCTGGGCCCCGCCCTGGGCGGCACGCGCTTCTACCCGTACGCCTCCGAGGAGGAGGCCGTCGCCGACGCGCTGAACCTGGCGCGCGGCATGTCGTACAAGAACGCCATGGCCGGTCTCGACCACGGCGGCGGCAAGGCCGTGATCATCGGCGATCCGGAGCGGATCAAGAGCGAGGAACTGCTGCTGGCCTACGGCCGGTTCGTCGCCTCCCTCGGCGGCCGCTACGTCACCGCCTGCGACGTCGGCACCTACGTCGCCGACATGGACGTCGTCGCCCGGGAGTGCCGCTGGACCACCGGCCGCTCCCCCGAGAACGGCGGCGCGGGCGACTCCTCGGTGCTCACCTCCTACGGCGTCTACCAGGGCATGCGGGCCGCCGCCCAGCACCTGTGGGGCGACCCGTCGCTGCGGGACCGCAAGGTCGGCATCGCGGGCGTGGGCAAGGTCGGGCACCACCTGGTGGAGCACCTGCGGGCCGAGGGCGCCGAGGTCGTGATCACCGACGTGCGCGAGGACGCCGTCCGCCGGATCCTCGACCGGCACCCCGAGGGCGTGTCGGCGGTGGCCGACACCGAGGCGCTGATCCGCACCGAGGGCCTGGACGTCTACGCCCCGTGCGCGCTCGGCGGCGCCCTGAACGACGACACCGTGCCGGTGCTGACCGCCAAGGTGGTCTGCGGCGCGGCCAACAACCAGCTCGCCCACCCGGGCGTGGAGAAGGACCTCGCCGACCGCGGGATCCTCTACGCGCCGGACTACGTGGTGAACGCCGGCGGCGTGATCCAGGTCGCGGACGAGCTGCACGGCTTCGACTTCGACCGGTGCAAGGCGAAGGCGTCGAAGATCTTCGACACCACGCTCGCCATATTCGCACGCGCGAAGGAGGACGGTATTCCGCCGGCCGCCGCGGCCGACCGGATCGCCGAGCAGCGGATGGCGGAGGCGCGTTCGCGGCGGTGAGGCCCGTGCGGAGCGCCCCCGCCGAGGCGCTTTCGCACACATGAGCGGTACCCGCCGGGGGGCACTTGGAGAGAACTCTCACTTCTCCCGGCGGGTCGACCGTCGATATGTGGTTAAAATCGCGGTTGACCAGCGAGGACGGGGCGCCTCGACGGTCCCGGGCGCGGGCACGTCATACGGGCGACGTACCGTATGGGCGCGGGCTCAGGTACCGTGGAAGCCCTACGGACCGGTCTCTCCATGGAGAGCCCGTTCTGGACCATGAACGCGTGTCAAGACTCTGGGGCCGTCGAGCCCCGTCGTTGAGGGGGTCGAGCCATGGGGCGCGGCCGGGCCAAGGCCAAGCAGACGAAGGTCGCCCGCCAGCTGAAGTACAACAGCGGTGGGACTGACCTCTCACGCCTGGCCGAGGAGCTGGGCGCATCGACATCGAATCAATCACCGAACGGTGATCGTTTCGAGGACGATGAGCAAGACGACGACCTGTACGCACGGTACGCCGACCTCTACGAGGACGACGAGGAGGACGAGGACGGCCCGTCCTCGCAACAGCGTCGCGGTGCCTGACCTTGCGTGATGCATGAACCCGGTCGGTGACCCCGGTCACCCGCCGGGTTCAGTGCTGCCCGGACCGGCCCCGTCGGTCGGTGCGCTGCCCGCACGTTCACCGTGCGGGCAGCGACCCGGTGCTCAGTTCGCGTAGTCACCGACAAGAGCCGCACCCGTGGTGTGGTCACCGCGCGCGGTGATCTCGCCGGCCACCCAGGCGTCCACGCCGCGGTCGGCCAGCGTGGTGAGCGCCACGTCGACGGATTCCTGCGGCACGATCGCGATCATGCCGACGCCCATGTTCAGCGTCTTCTCCAGCTCCAGCCGCTCGACCGAACCGGTCCGCCCGACCAGGTCGAACACCGGAGCGGGCGTCCAGGTGGAGCGGTCCACCGTGGCGTGCAGCCCGTCGGGGATCACCCGGGCCAGGTTGGCCGCCAGTCCGCCGCCGGTGACGTGGCTGAACGCGTGCACCTCGGTGGTGCGGATCAGCGCCAGGCAGTCCAGCGAGTAGATCTTGGTGGGCTCCAGCAGTTCCTCACCGAGGGTGCGGCCCAGCTCGTCGATCCGGGCGTCGAGGGCGAGACCGGCCCGCTCCAGCAGCACGTGCCGGACGAGCGAGTAGCCGTTGGAGTGCAGCCCGGAGGACGCCATGGCGATCACCGCGTCGCCCGGACGGATGCGGTCCGCGCCGAGCAGCCGGTCGGCCTCCACCACGCCCGTACCGGCGCCGGCGACGTCGAAGTCGTCCGGGCCCAGCAGGCCCGGGTGCTCGGCCGTCTCGCCGCCCACCAGGGCGCATCCGGCCAGCACGCAGCCCTCCGCGATGCCCTTCACGAGGGCGGCGACGCGCTCGGGGTGGACCTTGCCGACGCAGATGTAGTCGGTCATGAACAGCGGCTCGGCACCGCACACCACGATGTCGTCCATGACCATCGCGACCAGGTCGTGGCCGATGGAGTCGTACACGCCCATCCGGCGCGCGATGTCGACCTTGGTGCCGACGCCGTCCGTGGCGGAGGCGAGCAGCGGGCGCTCGTAGTTCTTCAGGGCGGAGGCGTCGAAGAGGCCGGCGAATCCGCCGAGGCCGCCGAGGACCTCGGGGCGCCGGGTCTTCTTCACCCACTCCTTCATCAGCTCGACCGCGCGGTCGCCCGCTTCGATGTCGACGCCCGCCGCTGCGTAACTGGCACCAGTGTTCTGGGACATGGCTGTGAGAGCTTTCGTGTCGTCCGTCAGGGCTTACGGGCGGCGGATCGCGTCGACCGCGGCCGGGGCGGCGGTGCCGGCGGCCAGCTCGGTCTCCAACAGCTGCTTGCCGAGGAGCTCGGGGTCCGGCAGCTCCATCGGGTACTCGCCGTCGAAGCAGGCGCGGCACAGGTCGGGCTTGGCGATGGTGGTCGCCTCGATCATGCCGTCGAGGGAGATGTACGCCAGGGAGTCGGCGCCCAGGGAGGTGCCGATCTCCTCGATGGTCATGCCGTTGGCGATCAGCTCGGCGCGGGTGGCGAAGTCGATGCCGAAGAAACAGGGCCACTTCACGGGCGGCGAGGAGATCCGGATGTGGACCTCGGCGGCGCCCGCCTCACGGAGCATGCGGACCAGGGCCCGCTGGGTGTTGCCGCGCACGATCGAGTCGTCGACCACGACCAGGCGCTTGCCCTTGATGACTTCCTTGAGCGGGTTCAGCTTCAGGCGGATGCCCAGCTGCCGGATGGTCTGCGAGGGCTGGATGAACGTGCGGCCGACGTACGCGTTCTTGACCAGGCCGGCGCCGAAGGGGATGCCGGAGGCCTCCGCGTAGCCGATGGCGGCGGGGGTGCCGGACTCCGGCGTCGCTATCACCAGGTCGGCCTCGGCCGGGGCCTCGGCGGCGAGACGGCGGCCCATCTCGACGCGCGAGAGGTAGACGTTCCGGCCGGCGATGTCGGTGTCGGGGCGGGCCAGGTACACGTACTCGAAGACACAGCCCTTGGGCTTCGCTTCCGCGAATCGGGACGTTCGCAGTCCGTTCTCGTCGATGGCGACGAACTCGCCCGGCTCGATCTCGCGCACATAGCTCGCGCCGCAGATGTCGAGGGCGGCGGACTCGGAGGCGACCACCCAGCCGCGCTCCAGCCGGCCGAGGACCAGCGGGCGGATGCCCTGCGGGTCGCGGGCCGCGTAGAGGGTGTTCTCGTCCATGAAGACGAGGCTGAAGGCGCCCCGGACCTTGGGCAGGACCACGTGCGCGGCCTGCTCCACGGTCACCGGCTCGCCGTCGGCGGCGCGCTGGCCGGCCAGCAGGGCGGTGATCAGGTCGGTGTCGTTGGTCGCGGCCACCTTGGGGGCGCGGCCGTTCTCCTTGGGGAGCTCGGCGACCATGTCGGCGAGCTGCGCCGTGTTCACCAGGTTGCCGTTGTGCCCGAGCGCGATGGATCCGTGCGCGGTGGCGCGGAACGTCGGCTGGGCGTTCTCCCACACGGAGGCACCGGTGGTCGAGTAGCGGGCGTGACCGACCGCGATGTGACCCTGGAGGGAGCCGAGGGAGGTCTCGTCGAAGACCTGGGACACCAGGCCCATGTCCTTGAAGACGAGGATCTGGGAGCCGTTGCTGACCGCGATACCCGCGGATTCCTGGCCCCGATGCTGGAGGGCGTAGAGCCCGAAGTACGTGAGCTTGGCGACCTCTTCACCCGGAGCCCAGACACCGAAGACGCCGCAGGCGTCCTGGGGGCCCTTCTCTCCGGGGAGCAGGTCGTGGTTGAGTCGTCCGTCACCACGTGGCACGCCACCGAGTGTAGGCGAGACCGACCACTGGTCCGAATGCGGGATGCGGGCCCGCGGGTGGGTCAGCGGGCCGCGACGGCCCGCACCTCGGTGCCGTTTTCGCTGGTCAGAGTGAGGGTGTCGCCGTCGACGGCGTAGGCTGCGGTGCCGTTGAAGAGCTTCGTCAAAGCCTTCTCGGCATCCATGAGTGAGTCTTCGCACATCATTCGGGTCAGGGACGGGACGCCGAGGGTGATATGGCCGTCGCGCACGGTGGCGTCGGCGTTCACCTGGTTGCAGCCCAGGTTCCCGGAGACCGCGCCGCGCTTCTCGTCGAAGGTGAGGTGGGCGCGGCCGGCGCCGTCGGGGGCGGTGACGCTCCAGCGGGTGCCGTGCAGCGGGCTGTCCTCGGTCTCGCTGAGGCGCACGGTGTCTCCGGACGCGGTGGTCAGCGTCAGGCGGCCGTCCGCGACGTCGGCCTCGAGCTCTCCGGCGGCCAGGACGCGGGAGACGGCGCTCTCGCTCCGCATGGACTGCTCGTCGCAGGCCCGCAGGGTGGTCTCCGGGCCGGTGATGCGGACGCGGTCGCCGTCGGTGCGGACGCGGGCCTCGAAGAGGTTGCAGCCGTAGCTGCCGGTGGCCCGGCCGTCCTCGCCGAGGGTGAGGTGGGCTCCGTCGGGGACACGGTGGGTGGCGCCGTCGACGGTGACGCTGTCGACGGTCCAGCGGACGCCGGTGACCGGCCGCTCCGCCTCGGCGACGCCGCTGCCGGCGCCCGCCTTCTCGCCGCCGCAGGCCGCGGCGAGCGGGACGACGAGCACGGCGACGGCCGTCAGGGTCCTGCGCGCGGTGTGCTTGTGTCGGTCCATGCCGTTCCGACGGAGGGGCGGGGCGGGTGGTTCCCCCCGCTGTGTGCGCGCTGCTCAGCCGAGCAGCGGCAGGTACGGCCCGAGGTCCGCGCGCTCGCCGCCGGCGCTGACCGCGGCGGAGGCCACGGCGTCCGGCCAGGAGAGACGGCCGCCGGCCAGCCGGATCCAGGTGAGCGGGTCGGTCTCGACGACGTTCGGCGGGGTGCCCCGGGTGTGCCGGGGGCCCTCGACGCACTGGACCACCGCGAACGGCGGGACGCGCACCTCCGTCGAGCCGCCGGGCGCCTTCGCGGCGAGCGCGTCGGCCAGCAGCCGCACGCAGGCGGCCTGCGCCTGCCGGTCGTACGGGACGTCCAGGCCGGGGACCGCGGCGTTCAGGTCGTCGGTGTGGACGACGAGCTCCACGGTGCGCGTGACGACGTAGTCGGCGAGGGGCAGGGCGCCCGCGCCGGTCGGGAGCAGCCTGCCGCCGGGGTGGGTGTCGAGGCGGGCGGTGAAGCGCCGCTCGGCGTCCGCGAGGTAGGCGTCGAGGTCGGGGTGGCCGGCCGCGAGCCGGTGCGCGGTGTCCGCGATGGCGCCGGCGTCGGCGGCGACGGCCGGGGGCCAGTCGAGGAGCCGCGCGTCCTGCCGGGCGGGCTCCGGCTCGTCCAGCAGCCGGTCCACGGCCAGCAGCGCGGTGCCGATGTGGGCGACCAGCTCCCGGACGGTCCAGTCACCGAGCCGGGTCGGCGCGGCGAGCTGCTCCGGGGTGAGGGCGCGGACCGCCGTGCGTACGTGCCCGAACTGGGCCAGGACGGCGGCACGGGTCCTGGCGGGGTCGTAGGAGCGGGGGCGTTTCCTGGCCGGTGGCATGGCGGAAGCCTATGCGCGGGCGTCGGCCCGCTGTGCCGGGACCTCGAACACCTCCTTGGTGCGGGGGACGCCCGTGCCGCGCCAGGTGAAGGGGATGCCCCGCGCGGTGTCCGGGTCGGGTCCGTCCATGAGCTGGAAGTGCAGGTGGGGCTCGGTGGAGTTGCCCGAGTTGCCGACCTGGGCGATCACCTGGCCCGCGCGCACCCGGTCGCCCTCGCCGACGGTCAGGGAACCGCGCCGGAGGTGGGCGTAGAGCGCGTAGGCGCCGTCGCCGAGGTCGAGGATCACGTGGTTGCCGATGATGCTCCCGGCGCCGAGCAGGTCCCGGACGTTCGCCTCCAGGAGCATCAGGTACGCCAGTGCGGGCAGGGAGCCGCGGCTGAGGTGGTCGCGCGCCCGGTCGGTGGCCCGGACGACGGTGGCGTCGCCCACCGCGTGCAGCGGGGCGCCGTAGGCGGGGAAGTCGCCGTTGCGGCGGGCTATCGGCCACAGCGCGCGGAACGCGGGACGGGAGCCCGGCTCGGGCTCGGCGACGACGTCGATGGCGAAGGTCTGGCCGTAGGCATGGGTGCCGTGGCTCGGGGTGCGGTCCGCGGGGCTGTTCAGCGCGATCCAGCGGCCGGTGACCGGGGGCTCGACCTCGACGGGCTCCCGGGCGGCGCGAGGGCTGTCCGGGGCTCCGCCCCACCGGTTGGCGACGACCACCATGGCGTAGGCCAGCAGCAGCGGCAGGAAGTCCCACCACACCGGATGGCCGAGGTCCAGCGTCACGTGGGCGATCACCAGGGCGAAGAAGGTGATGAGGAGCCCGCGGTAGGCGGTCTTGGCGAGTTTGCGTGCGGACATGCTTCCCCCGTGCTCGTCGGTGCGTCGGTGCCGCGTGCTCGTCGGTGCGTCAGTGCCGCGCCGCCGCCAGCGCCACCAGCAGCGGCACCACCCGGCCCGCCGGGACCTCGTGGCGGCCCCGTCCTGTGGTGTGCAGCCAGCCGGCGGCGGTGAGCTGGCGCAGGTGGTGGTAGATCTGCCCGGTCGTGCCGATGTCGTCCAGCTCCGCCAGTTCGGCGGCGGTGCGGCGGCCGCCGGTTATCTCGCGGAGCAGCCGGAGCCGGACCGGGTGGCCGAGGGCGGCGAAGGACTCCGCCGCGTCCGGCCACTCGTAGGTGAGCAGGTCCGAGGTGAGCGCGCCGTGCTGCCAGTCGTACCGCTCGCCGGTCGGCAGCCGCACCGCGCCGGTGAACAGCACGCCTCCGTCGGCCGCCTTCAGCTCGGCGAGCTGCTCCCTGAGCCCTTCCAGGGCCCAGAAGTCGCCCTCCCCCACGCGGGGGGCCGTACGGTCGGCCGCTTCGAGCGCCGCCAGTCGGCGCTCCAGCTCGGTCATGCGCTCTTCCAGTTCCACGCCTTCGAGATTACGTAATTACGTGATGCCGTGCAAGGGCCCGTGGGTGTCCACGCACATCTGTGGACGCCGGACACGACGAAGCCCCCGCCGGAAGGGGCGGGGGCTTCGGAAGGACCGGGCGTGCACCGGCCGGGAGGGGTCAGGCCAGCAGCGCCGGGATCGTCCCCTCGTGGGTCTCGCGCAGTTCGGCCAGGGTGAGCGAGAACTCGCCCTGGACCTCGACCGTGTCGCCGTCCACGACGCCGACGCGGGTGGCCGGCAGGCCGCGCGCACCGCACATGTCGTTGAAGCGGACCTCCTCCGAGCGCGGCACGGCGACGATCGCGCGGCCGGCCGACTCGGAGAACAGGAAGGTGAACGCGTCCAGCCCGTCGGGCACCACCAGACGCGCGCCCTTGCCGCCGAGCAGGGCCGACTCGACGACCGCCTGGATCAGACCGCCGTCGGACAGGTCGTGCGCGGAGTCGATCATGCCGTCGCGGGAGGCGGAGATCAGGATCTCGCCGAGCAGCCGCTCACGCTCCAGGTCGACCCGCGGGGGCAGGCCGCCGAGGTGGTCGTGGACCACCTGCGACCAAGCCGAGCCGCCGAACTCCTCGCGGGTGTCGCCGAGGAGGTACAGCAGCTGGCCCTCCTCCTGGAAGGCGACCGGGGTGCGGCGGGCCACGTCGTCGATGACGCCGAGGACGGCGACCACCGGCGTCGGGTGGATGGCGGCCTCGCCCGTCTGGTTGTAGAGCGAGACGTTGCCGCCGGTCACCGGCGTGCCGAGCTGCTTGCAGCCGTCCGCCAGACCGCGCACGGCCTCGGCGAACTGCCACATGACCGCCGGGTCCTCCGGGGAGCCGAAGTTCAGGCAGTCGGAGACGGCGAGCGGCCTGGCGCCGGTCGTCGCCACGTTGCGGTAGGCCTCGGCGAGGGCGAGCTGCGCGCCCGTGTAGGGGTCGAGCTTGGCGTACCGGCCGTTGCCGTCGGTGGCGATCGCGACGCCGAGGCCGGACTCCTCGTCGATGCGGATCATCCCGGAGTCCTCGGGCTGGGCGAGGACGGTGTTGCCCTGCACGAAGCGGTCGTACTGCTGGGTGATCCACTGCTTCGACGCCTGGTTGGGCGAGCCGACCAGCTTCAGGACCTGGGCCCTCAGCTCCTCGCCGGTCCGCGGCCGGGGCAGCTTGTTCGCGTCGTCCGCCTGCAGCTCGTCCTGCCAGGACGGGCGGGCGTAGGGCCGCTCGTAGACCGGCCCGTCGTGGGCGACCGTGCGCGGGTCGACGTCGACGATCTTCTCGCCGTGCCAGTAGATCTCCAGGCGGTCGCCGTCGGTCACCTCGCCGATGACGGTGGCGATGACGTCCCACTTGTCGCAGATCTCGAGGAACCGGTCGACCTTCTCCGGCTCCACGACCGCGCACATGCGCTCCTGCGACTCGCTCATGAGGATCTCCTCGGGCGAGAGCGTGGAGTCGCGCAGGGGCACGTCGTCGAGGGTGACGCGCATGCCGCCGGAGCCGTTGGAGGCCAGCTCGGAGGTGGCGCAGGACAGGCCGGCCGCGCCGAGGTCCTGGATGCCGACGACGAGCTTCTCCCGGAACGCCTCCAGGGTGCACTCGATGAGGAGCTTCTCCTGGAAGGGGTCGCCGACCTGGACGGCCGGGCGCTTGGAGGGCTTGGCGTCGTCGAAGGTCTCGGAGGCCAGGATCGACGCGCCGCCGATGCCGTCGCCGCCGGTGCGGGCGCCGTACAGGATGACCTTGTTGCCCGCGCCTGACGCCTTCGCGAGGTGGATGTCCTCGTGCCGCATGACGCCGATCGCGCCCGCGTTGACCAGCGGGTTGCCCTGGTAGCAGGCGTCGAAGACGACCTCGCCGCCGATGTTGGGCAGGCCCAGGCAGTTGCCGTAGCCGCCGATGCCGGCGACCACGCCGGGCAGCACGCGCTTGGTGTCGGGGTGGTCGGCGGCGCCGAAGCGCAGCGGGTCCACGACCGCGACCGGGCGCGCGCCCATCGCGATGATGTCGCGCACGATGCCGCCCACGCCGGTGGCCGCGCCCTGGTAGGGCTCGACGTACGACGGGTGGTTGTGCGACTCGACCTTGAAGGTGACCGCGTAGCCCTGGCCGACGTCCACCACGCCCGCGTTCTCGCCGATGCCGACGAGCAGCGCGTCGGACTCGGGGGCCTTCTCGCCGAACTGGCGCAGGTGCACCTTGGAGGACTTGTACGAGCAGTGCTCGGACCACATGACGGAGTACATGGCGAGCTCGGCGCCGGTGGGACGGCGGCCGAGGATCTCCACCACCCGCTCGTACTCGTCCTTCTTCAGGCCCAGCTCGGCCCAGGGCAGCTCGACGTCGGGGGTGGCGGCCGCGTGCTCGACCGTGTCCAGAGGCGTCCTGCTCATGCGTTGACCAGCTTCTTGAGGATCGACGTGAAGAAGGGCAGGCCGTCGGTACGGCCCGTACCGATCAGCGGTTCGACGGCGTGCTCGGGGTGCGGCATGAGACCGACGACGTTCCCGGCCTCGTTGGTGATGCCGGCGATGTCGTTGAGCGAGCCGTTCGGGTTGAAGTCGAGGTAGCGGAAGGCGACGCGCCCCTCGGCCTCCAGCTCGTCCAGCGTGTACCGGTCGGCGACGTAGCGGCCGTCCATGTTCTTCAGCGGGATGTGGATCTCCTGGCCGGCCGCGTAGTCGGTGGTCCAGGCGGTGTCCGCGTTCTCCACCCGCAGCTTCTGGTCGCGGCAGATGAAGTGCAGGTGGTCGTTGCCCAGCATGCCGCCGGGGAGCAGGTGCGCCTCGGTGAGGATCTGGAAGCCGTTGCAGATGCCGAGGACCGGCAGGCCGGCCCTGGCCTGGTCGATGACGGTGTCCATGACCGGCGAGAAGCGCGCGATGGCGCCGGCGCGCAGGTAGTCGCCGTAGCTGAAACCGCCGCAGAGCACCACGGCGTCGACCTGCTTGAGGTCCTTGTCCTTGTGCCAGAGGGCGACGGGTTCGGCACCCGCGACGCGGATCGCGCGCTGGGTGTCCCGGTCGTCGAGGCTGCCCGGGAAAGTGACGACGCCGATACGAGCGGTCACTTCGCCGCCTCCGCGACTTCCTCGACCCGGACGGTGAAGTCCTCGATCACGGTGTTGGCGAGGAAGGATTCCGCAAGATCGTGGATACGGGCGAGCGCGGCCTCGTCGACCGGCCCGTCAACTTCCAGTTCGAATCGCTTTCCCTGACGGACGTCCGAGATCCCTTCGAAACCCAGTCGCGGCAGTGCGCGCTGCACCGCCTGGCCCTGGGGGTCGAGGATCTCCGGCTTGAGCATGACGTCGACTACGACGCGTGCCACTGGCACTCCCGGTGTGTGGTGCTGAGCAGGTTCCTTCAGACTACCCGCACAAAATTTCTACGCGAGTAGAGTTGTAGGAATCTACGTGAGCACTGTCACAATTCGGCATCACGAGGAGGCCTTCCGGAAAAAATCCGGGAAAGATCCGCGTTCTTCCGCACATCGCTATTGCGCCCGGACACCCGGACAGATTTAGTCGGGGTTCCCCTTGCATTGCCGGGCACTGTACAAATGAATTGTCATTAGCAGATACTTTGCCCGATCACAGGCGGACAGCCGACATCTCTGGGGCGTACCGGCACGTCATGACGGACGTCCGGACGCAAGAGGTGCCGCACGAAGGGACCGATATTCGTGGCGCAGAAGGTCGTGGTCACTCTCTTCGACGACATCGACGGCTCGGAAGCGGCGGAAACGATCGCCTTCGGACTCGACGGCACGTCGTACGAGATCGACCTCAACGAGGCGAACGCCAGGAGACTGCGCGAGGCGCTCGAGCCCTACGTGGACGCCGGCCGCAAGCGCGCCCGCTCCGGCGAGGTCTACCGGCAGACCGAGGTCGCCCCGGACCCGGCGGCCGTGCGCGCCTGGGCGCAGGCGCACCGGATGGACGTCCCCGCCCGCGGTCGCATCCCCAAGCGGGTCTACGAGGCGTTCGCCGCGGCCCGCTGAACCGCACCCGTGTACGGAGCCGGCCCCGGCCGGGTGAGCCCGCCGACGGCCGGTCACCGGCCCCTCTCGACAGCCGACTTGCGCAGACCCCCTGCTGATCAGCTAGAGTCTGGAGCACGCCGAGGGGCGAGGCCGAAAGGCCCGGCCCGAGGACATGCGGGTGTAGTTCAGTAGTAGAACATCCCCCTTCCAGGGGGAAGGCGCAGTGTGCAATTCCTGTCACCCGCTCTGCACCGCCGTACCCTCCACCGTCGTGGATCAGGTAGGCTGGTGCCCGCGCCGATCGGTGAGAGCCGGTCGGAGGCAATGCGGACGTAGCTCAGTTGGTAGAGCGCAACCTTGCCAAGGTTGAGGTCGCGAGTTCGAGCCTCGTCGTCCGCTCGGGACAAGACCCCGGTCCATCGGACCGGGGTTCTTTCGTATGTCCGCCTCACGCGCCACTTCACGTGCCCGCCCCGAGGCGCCCGCCCGCGAGACCGTCTGACATTTGTCATGTCCGGCGATGACACGGCGCACTGCCGGACCCTCGCCCCGGACGGGATGCTCGAGGCATGCAAACGACCGGACTTGAGAACGTGATCGAGGTCACGGGCCTGCGACGCGTCTACGGGGGCGGGTTCGAAGCGGTGCGCGGGATCGACTTCACCGTGCGGCGCGGAGAGATCTTCGCCCTGCTGGGCACCAACGGGGCCGGCAAGACCTCCACCGTCGAACTCCTCGAAGGACTCGCCCCGCCGGCCGGCGGGGCGATACGGGTCCTCGGCCACGACCCGTACACCGAGCGCGCCGCCGTACGGCACCGCACCGGCGTGATGCTCCAGGAAGGGGGCTTCCCCTCCGAGCTGACCGTCGCCGAGACCGCCCGCATGTGGGCGGGCTGCGTCAGCGGCGCACGCCCCGAGCGGGAGGTGCTGGCGATGGTGGGCCTGGGCTCCAAGACCGACGTCCGGGTCAAGCAGCTGTCCGGCGGGCAGCGGCGGCGCCTGGACCTCGCGCTCGCGCTGCTCGGCGACCCCGAGGTGCTCTTCCTCGACGAGCCGACCACCGGCCTCGACGCCGAAGGCCGCCGCGACACGTGGGAGTTGGTGAGCGCCCTGCGCGACTCCGGCACCACGGTGCTGCTCACCACGCACTACCTGGAGGAGGCCGAGAACCTCGCCGACCGGCTCGCGATCATGCACGACGGGCGGATCGCCGTCACCGGCACCCCGGCGGAGGTCACCGCGACCGAGCCGTCCCGGATCACCTTCGACCTGCCCGAGGGCTACCACCTGGGCGACCTCCCGCCGCTCGACGGGATGGGCGTGACCGATCACACCGTGGAGGGCCGCACCGTCCGGCTGCGCACCCGCGACCTGCAGCGCTCGGCCACCGCACTGCTGGTGTGGGCGCGCGACACGGGCGTGGAGCTGCGCCGCCTCGACGTGCGCTCGGCATCCCTGGAGGAGGCCTTCCTCACCATCGCCAAGGACGCCTCGGCCCCCGCGGCGAACGGCGCCACCACGGAGGAGTACGCGGCATGAGCACCACCACCACCACCCCGGCCGGCCGGATGACCTCCCTGGCCCGGGCCGAACTGACGCTGCTGGGACGCAACAGGAGCGCCCTGGTCGCCGGGCTCTTCGTGCCGCTGATCATGCCGCTCAGCGTGCGTTCCGCCGCTGAGGAGATGAACCTCGCGGAGGCCGGGCTCACCCCCGGCACGCTCGTCCTGCCCGCCGCCGTCGGCTTCTCGCTGCTGTTCGCCGTGTACTCCACCCTCGTCGGCGTCTACGTCGTCCGGCGCGAGGAACTGGTGCTGAAGCGGCTGCGCACGGGCGAACTGCGGGACGCGGAGATCCTCTCCGGGGCCGCGCTGCCGGCCGTGCTCACCGGGCTGCTGCAGTGCCTGCTGCTGATCGCGGGCTGCGCCGTGCTGCTCGACCTGTCGGCGCCCTCCGCGCCGCATCTGGCCGTGATCGGCCTCCTGCTGGGCCTCGTGATGAGCGCGGCGCTCGCCGCCGCCACCGCGAGCTGGACCCGGACCGGCGAGAGCGCCCAGGTCACGCCCATGCCGCTGATGTTCGTCTCGATGCTCGGCTCCGGGATGTTCGTCCCGCTGGAGCTGTTCCCGGACCGTCTGGCGTCCGTCTGCGAGCTGCTGCCGCTGACCCCGGTCGTCAGCCTGGTGCGCGCCGGCTGGACCGGCGGCCTCTCGGCCGGGGAGTCCCTCGGGGCCCTCGCGGTGGCGCTGGCCTGGACCGCGCTGGCGGTGTTTGCTGTACGGCGGCGGTTCCGCTGGGAGCCGCGGCGCTGAGGCGCCGGACGGGCCGGGGGCGGACGCGCCGCACCGCGGTGACGGGTGCGGCGGCGGACATCGGTACGGACAGGAGCGGCGGATGGGCAGCCCGGGCGGCTGGTGGGGGCGCAAGAGCACACCCGCGAAGGTCGAGACGTACACGCGGTGGTCGTTCCATTTCATCGCGCTGTCCGAGCCCACGGTGATCGGCGTGACGGCCTTCGGCCGCCTGGAGGCGCGGGCCGCGCTGCTGCTGATGGTGCCGGTCGCCGGGCACGTCGCGCTGGCCATGATGACCGCCTCCCGCGCCCTGGACTGGACGTGCGGCCGGCGTCCACAGCCGTTGCGGCTGCTGTGGGCGCTCGGCGCCGCGACCGCCGCGCTCGCGGTCACGGCCGTCGTCCTCGGCCGGCACAACCCCGGCGGGGAGGACACCGGCACCGTCCTCGGGTCGGTCTTCGGCGCCTCGCTCTGCTACGGCGTGGGCATGATGGCCCTCGCCGTGAAGGACCGGCGGCGCGTCGTCTGGCTCGTCGCCGGGTTCGGTGCCGGCGCGGGCCTGGCGATCTGGCCGCTCGGCGTGCCCGCCGTCGCCTCGCTGGCCACGGGCGTGTTCGTGACGGCCGCGAGCGGCTTCTTCGCCGCCACCTCCTGCTTCTCCATCTGGCTGCTCAACGCCGTCTACGCCCTCGACGAGGCGCGCGAGACCCGGGCCCGGCTCGCGGTCGCCGAGGAGCGGCTGCGCTTCGGCCGGGACCTGCACGACGTGATGGGCAGGAACCTCGCCGTGATCGCCCTGAAGAGCGAGCTGGCCGTCCAGCTCGCGCGGCGCGAACGGCCCGAGGCGGTCGAGCAGATGATCGAGGTGCAGCGCATCGCCCAGGAGTCCCAGCGGGAGGTGCGGGAAGTGGTCCGCGGCTACCGCCGGGCCGACCTGGAGGCCGAGCTCAGCGGCGCGCGGGGGGTGCTGAGGGCGGCCGGGATCGACTGCGAGGTCAGCGGCGAGACCGGCGGGCTGCCCGCCGAGGTGCAGTCGGCCCTTGGCTGGGTGGTGCGGGAGGCGACCACCAACGTGCTGCGGCACGGCGACGCGAAGAAGTGCACCGTCACGGTGCGGAGGCCGGAGGGACGTGTGGTGCTGACGGTGCGCAACGACGGGGCGACGGCCCCGCACGGGTCGTCCCGTACGGGCGGGACGGGGCTGGCCGGGCTGCGGGAGCGGCTGTCCGCGGTGGACGGCACGCTGGACGCCGGGGAGGCCGGGGACGGCGAGTTCCGGCTCGTCGCGGAGGTCCCGCTGACCTCGCGGCCCGCGCTGGAGGTCGTGTCGTGACCGACGTGGTGCGGCTGCTGCTCGCCGACGACGAGCACCTGATCCGCGGGGCGCTGGCCGCCCTGCTGTCCCTGGAGGACGACCTCCTGGTGGTCGCCGAGGCCGCGTCCGGACCGGAGGCCCTGGCGATGGCGCGGGCGCACGCCCCGGACGTCGCCGTGCTCGACCTCCAGATGCCCGGCGCGGACGGTGTGAAGGTCGCCACGACCCTGCGGACGGAGCTGCCCGACTGCCAGGTGCTGATCGTGACCGGCCACGGCCGTCCGGGGCACCTCAAGCGGGCGCTCGCGGCGGGGGTGCGGGGGTTCGTCCCCAAGACCGTCAGCGCCCAGCGGCTCGCGGAGATCATCCGCACCGTGCACGGGGGAAACCGCTACGTCGACCCCGAGTTGGCCGCCGACGCGATCGCCGCCGGCGACTCGCCGCTGACCGCGCGCGAGGCGGAGGTGCTGGAGCTGGCGGCCGACGGGGCGCCCGTCGCGGAGATCGCGGAGCGGGCCCGGCTGTCCCAGGGGACCGTGCGGAACTACCTCTCCTCCGCCGTCTCGAAGCTCGGCGCGGAGAACCGGCACACCGCGGTGCGTCTCGCCCAGGAGCGAGGTTGGGTATAGTGGTGCTCGCGCCACGGCGCAGCAGGCGAACGTAGCTCAGTTGGTAGAGCGCAACCTTGCCAAGGTTGAGGTCGCGAGTTCGAACCTCGTCGTTCGCTCAGAGGACGAAGGCCCCGGTCGATGACCGGGGCCTTCGTCATGGGCGAGTGCCCGGGGGCCGGGGACACGCCCCGGCCCCCCGGCCCGCGTTCAGCTCCAGGTGGTGCCCGTCAGGCGCTCGTACGCCTCCACGTATTTCGCACGGGTGGCGTCCACGACCTGCTGCGGCAGCGGCGGCGGGGGCTGCTCGCTCTCACGGTCCCAGCCCGACTCGGCCGAGGTCAGCCAGTCACGGACGAACTGCTTGTCGTACGAGGGCTGCGCACGCCCCGGCTCCCACTGCTCGGCCGGCCAGAAACGGGACGAGTCCGGGGTGAGCACCTCGTCCGCGAGGACCAGGCCGTCCCCGTCGAAACCGAACTCGAACTTGGTGTCCGCGAGGATGATGCCCCGGTCCCGGGCGATGTCGCGGGCGCGGGAGTAGGCGGCGAGGGTGGCCTGGCGCAGCTGCGCCGCGGTGTCCGCGCCGACCTGGCGGGCGACCTCCTCGTAGGAGACGTTCTCGTCGTGCTCGCCGACGGCGGCCTTGGTGGCCGGGGTGAAGATGGGGGCGGGCAGCTCGGAGCCGTCGACCAGGCCCTCGGGCAGCGCCAGTCCGCAGACGGTCCGGCTCTCGTCGTACTCGACGAGGCCCGAGCCGGTGAGGTAGCCGCGGGCCACGCACTCCACCGGGACCATGTCCAGCGACTTGCAGACCAGGGTGCGGCCCGCCCAGTCCGCGGGGGCGCCGTCCGGGAGGTCCGTGCTCAGCACATGGTTGGGGAGCAGGTCGGCGAGCTGGTCGAACCACCACAGGG
Source organism: Streptomyces sp. DSM 120436 (assembly GCF_055778765.1). NCBI lineage: Bacteria > Bacillati > Actinomycetota > Actinomycetes > Kitasatosporales > Streptomycetaceae > Streptomyces > Streptomyces sp. DSM 120436. The sequence continues at coordinate 1,175,352 of NZ_JBSKBS010000001.1, forward strand.
AGAGCTGGGTGAGCACCCGGCCCTTGTCCGGGATCTCGGTGGGCAGCACCCAGTCGTAGGCGGAGATGCGGTCGCTGGCGACCATCACGAGGTCGCCCGCCTCGTTCCGGTACAGCTCGCGCACCTTGCCGGTGTGCAGGTGCACCAGGCCCGGAACCTGCATCGGCTCGGGCTTGTCGACGAATCCGGACACGGTTCCTCCGCGTGGTTGAACAGAAGGGACGCCCGCGGCGCTCCCGGCTCCCGCGAAAGCTCCCGGAGGGCGGTGGCGGAGAGGGCCGGACGGTACGTCGATTCTTCCGTATGTGCGGGCGGGACGGCGGTCGGGGTGGTGCGGGCGGGTCCGGCGGGCGGGGGGCTCCCGCGCCCCGTCAGGCGCGTTCGCGGACGCGGTCGAGCAGGTTGGCGGTGGCCCGCTGGATCCGGGGATCGGCGTGCCCCGGCCGGTCGAGGGCCGGGGACCAGGCGAGCGTGCCCGAGGCGAAGACCCAGGCGCCGGACGGCGCGCGGTACAGGGAGGTCTCCTGGTGGCGCCGGACGCCCTGCCGGTCGTCGTACGGGGAGTGCGCGAGCAGGATCCGCTCGTCGTGGCCGGGCAGCGGGGTGCGCGGGTGGTAGCGGTCGGCCCCGCCCGCGACCATGCCGTCGAGGGCGTCGCCCTCGTGCGCGCCGGTCGCCTCCCACAGCCAGTGGCCGGCGTTGCGGACGATCAGCGGGCTCGGCTCCGGGACCGGACCGGCGTACTGGATGCCGAGCAGGTGCTGCTCCGCCCGGTCGTTCTCCCGCCACAGCGCGGGTCCGTCCCGGCCCCGGCGTCTCCCGCAGGTCAGCAGCCGGTCGGGGCCGGAAGGGGCGGGGGCCAGCTCGACCTGCCGGTGCAGGGTGCGGGCGGAGAGGAACACCAGCGAGGTGCCGTGGTCACGGGCGTCCTCCGCGGCCGTGCGCATCTCCGCCGTCCAGTACTCGTCCGGGCCGGGGAAGACCAGGCCCCGGTGGCGGGCCGGGTCGACACGGCCGGCGTGCAGGTCGCTGGCGGTGGCGTAGGCGAGGTCGTAGCCGTGGCGCTCCGCCCAGCGGATCACGTCGTAGGCGTGCCCGGCCTGCGGCGGGAGCCCGTCGCAGGCGTAGGGGCGGTCGAAGGTGACGGTGGTGACCGGGTCGGCCGCGTCGTGCCCGTCCGGGGCGGGGGCGAGGCTCGCGCCGGTGCGGCCGTCCGCCGCCGGGTACGGGTTGTACGCCTGCCAGGTGATGTCCGGCAGCACCAGCAGCAGGTCGGCCGCGCGGTCGTCGCGCACGGTGAACGGGACGTGCGCGCGGTGCCGCCCGTCCTCCGTGGCGAGCACGGCGACGTATGCGCCGACGCTCCAGTACGAGGGGACCGGCAGCCGCCAGGACCGCCACCAGTGGTGGCAGGAGACGGTGCGTCCGGCGGTGAGCGGCGGGAGCTGCGCCGTGCCGTGGAGACGGGGGCCGGTGGTCATCTCGGCGGCGCCCCGGCCGTCGTAGTGGCCGATGCGGTGGACGCTGACGCGGAACGGCCGGGGCGGGTCGACGGTCACGTGGAAGTCGATCGAGTCGCCGGGGGCCACGGCGGAGGCGGCGGCGAAGCCTTCGATGCGGCCCTCGCGGGCGGCACCGGTGTCGTTGCCGGAGGGGCGCTGCCACGGGAGGGCGACGGGTGCGAAGGGGTCGCTGCGGTCGGGTGCCGGTGACCCCGTCGTCGCGTGGCGGACCCGCTCCGGTCGCATGATCGTTCTCCCTCCCCTGAGCGTGGACGGCCCCAGCACATCACAATCCGCACGTGCGCCGTCACCGTTCGTCGCGGGTGCGCTGAAGTGGAGGAATGTACTCCGGGCGGGGCGGGTGGCTCCGACAGGGCGGAGCCCGCGGCGGTCGCGGCGGTCGCGGCGGTCGCGGCGGTCGCGGCGGTCGCGGCGGTCGCGGCGGTCGCGGCTACGGCTACGGCTACGGCTACGGCTACGGCTACGGCTCAGACGAGGCGTACGGGCTTCTCGGGGCGTATGCCCTGACGGGTGAGCCACTTCCGCAGGCCCGAGGGGTCGCCGTCCTCGATGAGGGTCAGCACCTGGGGCGGCAGGTCGGTGGCGCGGGCGCCGCCGACGAGGAGGGTGGGCCCGTCGAGCCAGTCGAGACCGGGCGTGGCGCCCACGGTGTCCATCGCCGCGCAGCAGACCATCGCCGTGATGTGGTCGGCGAGCAGTTCCCGTCCGGCGCGGGGCGGCTGGAGCGGGAAGAGGGGCAGCGCGCGGTCGTCGCGCAGGGGGTCGGGATCGGGTGCCGCGGTGCCCTGCGGACCGGCGGGGACGGCGGCCGCGGTGGCCTCCTCGCGGGCCAGTTCCGCCGTGAGGCGCGCGGCGAGAGCGGCGCTGTGGGGGGTGCCGCCGGCCAGGTCGTCCTCGTCCGGGGCGACGGCCGGCACGGGCGCCGGGGGCAGGTCCGGTGAGGCGGCCAGGTGGGTCAGGAGGCGGGCGAGGGTGGGGCCGTCGGGGGCCTGCGGATCCTCGTCCGCGGGCGGGACGCGGAGCCCGTCGAGCATCCGGTGCAGGCGGGCGGCGTCGGCACGCCACTTGCGGTCGACGACCTCCTCCGGGTAGTCGCCCCAGTGGACCGGCGCCCAGGCGGGGCCGGTCTCCGCGGGACCGCCGTGGAAGAGGCGGGCGGCGAGCAGGGAGGTGGCCTCGTCGACCGCGCCGGGCTCCTCCAGGAGGTCGCAGGCCGGACGCTCCCCGAGGCGCGAGGCGAACCCCTCGGCCAGCCGGTCCCTCCGGGACAGCTCGGTGAGGGCGGCGACCACGCCCGCGTTGAGCCGGGCGGGCCAGCGGCCCATCCGCCAGGCGGGCAGCGCCACCCGGGTCAGCAGCCGGTCCCAGCCCGCGTAGGCCAGACCGACCTGCTCCTGGGCGACGATCCGCAGCCCGTAGTCCACGGCCTTGGCACGCTCGGCCGCCGCGGCGGCGACCCCGCGCTCCATCTCGGCGGCGTGCACCCGGCTGCCGCGCAGCAGCAGGCGGGCCACCCAGCCGACCCCGGCGAACACCGCGCGGGAGACCGGCCCGCGGTCCGGCGCCGACGTCACGGCGACCGCGGCGTCCAGGCCCCGCACGAAGCGCCGGGCGGCGGCTATGTCCGGGTGCGCCGACGGCCCCGTGCCGGCGACGACCGGGGCGAGCAGGGCGCGCAGCTCGGCCACCCGCATCCACCACAGGAACGGCGAGCCGATGACCAGCACGGGCGCGGCGGGCGCGCGGCGCGCGGCCCGGCCCGCGTGCTCCTCGGGCGGCGGGGGTCCGTGCGCGGAGTGAGTGCGGTCCTCCAGCCAGCTGTCGCAGTCCGGGGTGAGCGCTATGGCGGACGGCGCGGGAACGCCGAGGCGGTCGGCGAGGTCCCGCACCATCCGGTACAGGTCCGGGGCCGCCTCCTCGGCGATCGGCACGGTGGGGCTGACGGCGGGCCGGGCGCGGGCGACGACCAGGGCGACACCGGCGGCGAGCAGCAGCACGAGCGCGGCGAGCGGCGTGAGGACGCGGCGGGCGAGGTCCCAGCCGGGGCCCGGCAGATGGCCCGTGGAACCGCCGGCGAGCAGGATCACCGCGGCGGCGGCCGGCAGCAGCGCCACGGCCAGCGCACGGCTGCGGACGCGCAGCACGGCCAGCGCACGGGCCCGCGCGCCCTGAGCACCTCGGGCGCCCGTCTCCGTCCCCGCTCCGCTCACGGTCATGGCCCGCCCTCACCCCCCTCCCGGCGCCTGACGCAGTCCTGGCTTGCCCATGCCCCCCACTGTGGCACCCGCCACTGACATCGCAATGCCGATGGGCCAAGTGCCGGAACGCTTGCGCGGCACCCTAGTTGGGGCCCCGGCCCCCGTCAGCCGGATGGCACATCGCTCACTCGATGGAATGGCTCTGGGGAAAGGTGGTCGACGGACGGCAAGGGTCAGGCCCCGGATCCTGGGGGATCCGGGGCCTGTGGGGCGGGTGAGGGCGCGACTGGGGCGACCTGGCCCCTCGCGGGGACCGCGCGCTGCTCACTCGCCCTGGTTACGCGTCCTGTGCCGCCTTCCGCGCGATGTCCGTACGGTGCTGGGAGCCGTCGAGCTTGATGCGGGCCACGGCCCGGTAGGCGCGGTCGCGGGCCTCGGTGAGGTCCTTGCCGGTCGCCGTCACGGACAGCACGCGCCCGCCCGCGCTGACGACCGTGTCGCCCTCGCGCCGGGTCCCGGCGTGCAGGACGTACGCGTGCGGGGCGTCCTGGGCGGCGACCTCGTCGAGGCCGGTGATCGGGTCGCCGGTGCGCGGGGCGCCGGGGTAGTTGTGCGAGGCGACGACCACGGTGACCGCGGCGTCGTCGCTCCAGCGGATCGGCTCCAGGTGGGCGAGGTTGCCGGTGGCGGCGGCCATCAGCAGCCCGGCCAGGGGCGTCTTCAGCCGGGCCAGCACCACCTGGGTCTCGGGGTCGCCGAACCGGGCGTTGAACTCGATCACGCGGACCCCGCGCGAGGTGATCGCCAGACCGGCGTAGAGCAGGCCGGAGAACGGCGTGCCGCGGCGGCGCATCTCGTCCACGGTCGGCTGCAGCACGGTCTCGACAACCTCGTCGACCAGTGTGGGGTCGGCCCACGGCAGCGGGGAGTACGCCCCCATGCCGCCGGTGTTCGGGCCCTCGTCGCCGTCCAGGGCGCGCTTGAAGTCCTGGGCGGGCTGGAGGGGCACGACGGTCTCGCCGTCGGTGATCGCGAAGAGGGAGACCTCGGGACCGTCGAGGTACTCCTCGACGACGACGCGCTCACAGCCGGCCGCGTGCGCACGGGCCGTCTCGAGGTCGCCGGTCACGACGACGCCCTTGCCGGCCGCGAGCCCGTCGTCCTTCACGACGTACGGGGCGCCGAACGCGCTGAGGGCCGCGTCGGCCTCGGCCGGGGTGGTGCACACGTAGGAGCGGGCGGTGGGCACGCCGGCCCCCGCCATGACGTCCTTCGCGAAGGCCTTGGAGCCCTCGAGCCGCGCGGCCTCCTTGGAGGGGCCGAAGACGGGGATGCCCGCCTCGCGCACGGCGTCGGCGACACCGGCGACGAGCGGCGCCTCGGGGCCGACCACCACGAGGTCCGCGCCCAGCCGCACGGCCAGCGCGGACACGGCGGCGCCGTCGAGGGCGTCGACCTGGTGCAGCTCGGCGACCTCGGCGATGCCGGCGTTGCCGGGCGCGCAGTGCAGCGCGGTGACATCGGGGTCGAGGGACAGGGAGTGGCACAGGGCGTGTTCGCGGGCGCCGCTGCCGATGACGAGGACCTTCACGGGGTCAGCCTAACGGCAGACGGCGGGCGCCTTTTGTGCGGGCTTCCGAAGGGGCGGGGAGGGGGCCGTCGTGCGTTCCTCCAAAACCCGGGCCGCCCGTCGGCGCTTGTGCGCGTGGCTCCGTGGGGCTCGGCGGGCCCTACTCGTTCGTGAACTCCTCGACGACCGTCGCGCCCAGCTCGCGGACGAGGAGCTCCTGCCCGGAGAGGGCGGACTCGTCCAGGTCGGGGTCGTCGTCCTCCGGGATGTCGTCCTCGGGCGACACCGGAGGGGGCGGCTCCGGGGCGGCCGGCCGGGACGGGGCGGCCGGGGCGGGCGCCGAGGGGGCGGGTGACGGAGGCGTGGGGGCCGCCGCCGGAGGGGCGGGGGGACGACGGGTGTCGCCGCCGCCGGGTGCTCCGTATCCGCCGCCGCCGGGTGCTCCGTATCCGCCGCCGCTGCGGCCACCGGACGGGCCGTCCGTCAGGCCGGACGCTCCCGGGCCGCCACCGCCGGACGGGTCGACGACCGCCTCGATCTTCCACTGCACGTGGAACTGCTCGGCCAGCGCCTGACGCAGCACGTCCTCGCTGCCGCTGCTGAGGAAGTTGTCCCGGGCGCCCGCGTTCACGAAGCCGAGCTGGAGGGTGGTGCCGTCGAAGCCCGTCACCTGGGCGTTCTGGCTGAGCAGGATCCAGGTGAAGCGGCGGCGGTTCTTGACCGTCTCCAGGATGTTCGGCCAGAGCATGCGGGGGTCGAGACCGCCGCTCGGGGGCGTGGCGGGCGCCGAAGGTGTCGGCGGAGGCGGGGGTGCCGAGGGGGCGCTGGGCGGTGCCGGCTGCGTCCGGTCGGCGCCGCCGCCCGCCGGGACGGCCGTGGGCCAGCCGCCGGGACGCCTGCCCGTACCGGCGCCCGTGCCGCCGCCGGCGGGGGTGGCGGCGGGCCAGGCGCCGGGGGCAGGAGCGGGGGGTGCCGACGGGGCGGGCACCGGTGCGGCGGCCGCCGGGGGAGCCTGCGGAGCGGCAGGGGGCGGCGCCGGAGCCAGAGCCTGGGCCGGAGGAGGCGTGGACGCGGGCGTCGCCTGCGCCTGCGCCCGTACGGCCGCGCGGGCCGCGGCGGGACCACCGCCGGGTTCGACGGCGCCCACGGGCGGAGCTCCGGCCCCATGGGCCTCGGGACCGGGGACGTACCCCATGGCGGGCGCGCCGGCGGCCGGACCGCCCGCCGAGAACTGCACCCCGCGCTCGATGCGGTCCAGCCGGGCCATGACCGAGCGCTCGTCGCCGTACGCGGCGGGCAGCAGGACGCGCGCGCAGATCAGCTCCAGCTGGAGCCGGGGCGAGGTGGCGCCGCGCATCTCGGTGAGGCCCTCGTTGACGATGTCGGCGGCGCGGCTGAGCTCGGCGGGCCCGAAGGTGTCGGCCTGCGCCTGCATGCGCTCCAGGACGTCGGCGGGGGCGTCGATGAGGCCCTTGTCGGCGGCGTCGGGGACGGCGGCGAGGATGACCAGGTCACGCAGCCGCTCCAGCAGGTCGGCGACGAACCGGCGCGGGTCGTTGCCGCCCTCGATCACCCGGTCGACGACCTCGAAGGCGGCCGCGCCGTCACCGGTCGCGAACGCCTCGACGACGGAGTCGAGCAGCGAACCGTCCGTGTACCCCAGCAGGGAGGTGGCCATGGCGTACGTCACGCCCTCCTCCCCCGCACCGGCGAGCAGCTGGTCCATGACGGACATCGAGTCACGCACGGAACCGGCGCCGGCCCGCACCACCAGCGGCAGCACGCCCTCCTCGACGGCGATGCCCTCCTTCTGGCACACCTCGCCGAGGTACTCGCGCAGGGTGCCGGGCGGCACCAGCCGGAACGGGTAGTGGTGCGTCCGGGAGCGGATGGTCCCGAGGACCTTCTCGGGCTCGGTGGTCGCGAAGATGAACTTCAGGTGCTCCGGCGGCTCCTCGACGACCTTGAGCAGAGCGTTGAAACCGGCCGACGTGACCATGTGGGCCTCGTCGATGATGTAGATCTTGTAGCGGCTGGACGCGGGCCCGAAGAACGCCTTCTCCCGCAGGTCACGGGCGTCGTCCACACCGCCGTGGGACGCGGCGTCGATCTCGATGACGTCGATCGAGCCGGGGCCGTTGCGCGCGAGGTCGCGGCAGGACTGGCAGGTGCCGCACGGGGTCGGGGTGGGTCCCTGCTCGCAGTTCAGGCACCGCGCGAGGATCCGCGCGCTGGTCGTCTTGCCGCAGCCGCGGGGTCCGCTGAAGAGGTACGCGTGATTGACCCGGTTGTTCCGCAGCGCCTGCTGCAGCGGGTCGGTGACATGCTCCTGCCCGATGACCTCGGCGAAGGACTCGGGTCGGTAGCGGCGGTACAGCGCGAGAGACGACACGCCTACGAGGTTATAGGCGCGCACCGACAACCGGACCGGCCGCCGGGGAACGCAAGCGCCCCCCACGCACCCGCCAGAGCCAACCTACCCTTGCTGCCTTCCGGCCCTGGGGGAGTTCAGTCAGATAGCGCCGCGTGAGGGGCTACGCAGAGGCTACCTCATCACCCGGGGCGGGAACGAGTTCGCGAGCACTCCTCTCGGTCATGTAATGTTTCCGGCGGAGGATTCGCCTAGAGGCCTAGGGCGCACGCTTGGAAAGCGTGTTGGGGGCAACCCCTCACGAGTTCGAATCTCGTATCCTCCGCCAGTGCCTCACCGGGCACGATGTCGAAGGGCCCCACCGCTTGCGGTGGGGCCCTTCGACGTTGTGCGACCCGGTGGCCGCCAGGTCGTCCCCATCCGTCGTACGGAGACAGAGGTGTGTTGCACGGAAGCGTGCTTCTCTCTCCGGAGAAGCCGTGGACAAGCCTGCTGAGATGTTCGACCGGGACCACGAGTGGTCGGCGCTGAGGCGGTTCCTCACCGATGCGCAGCCGGGCGCGACCCTCGGCGTGGTCTCCGGGCGGCTCCGCCAGGGGAAGACGTTCCTGCTGGACGCTGCCTGCCGGGCTTCCGGAGGGTTCTCCTTCGGTGCGACCGAAGCCGCCGACGCCGAGTCGCTGCGACGCATCAGCAGCGCGCTGACCGCCCACGTCCGCCCTGCCAGTCCGTTCCACTTCACCGACTGGGCGGAAGCCGTCGACGCGCTGCTCGCCCTCGGTTCCGAGCGGCCCGTCCCGGTCGTGATCGACGAGTTTCCCTGCCTCGCCAAGGCCGACCCGGAGCTGCCCTCGATCCTCCAGGAGGCGCTGCGACCGCTGCGTGACCAACGCACCGGCTCCCGAACCAGGCTGCTGCTGTGCGGCTCGGCGCTCTCCTTCCTGGGGCGGCTGCTGTCGGGCAGCGCCCCGCTGCGCGGACGGGCCGGGCTGGAGTTGGCCGTCCGTCCGCTCGACCACCGCCTGGCCGCCGAGTTCTGGGGCATTGCCGACCTTCGCCCGGCGCTGAAGGTGAACGCGACCGTGGGCGGCACACCCGCCTACCGGCGCGAGTTCGCGCGCGGAGGCGCCCCCGCAGGACCGGACGACTTCGACGGCTGGGTCGTCCGTACCGGTCTCAAGCCCGAGACCCCCTCCTCCGCGAGGCCCGCTACCTGCTCGCCGAAGAACCCGGTCCCCGCGACACCTCCCTGTACCTGTCCGTTCTGGGCGCCGTGGCCGACGGAAACACCACCCGCGGGGGGCATGGCCGGCTATTGGGACGCAAGGCCACTGACATCGCGCACCCCATCAACGTCCTCGAGGACGCGGGACTGCTGCACCGTGACGCCGACGTGTTCCGCGACAACCGGCCCACGTACCGCATCGCCGAGCCGCTGATCGGCTTCTGCCACGCGATCATGCGCCCGGTCCGGGACCAGCTCGAACGTCCCGGCAGCGCGCCACGGGTCTGGCAGGCCAGCCGCCGGCGCTTCGTCAGCGACGTCCTCGGACCTCGTCTCGAACAGGTCTGTCGCGCATGGGCCCTCCACCACGCCGACCCCGACCTCCTGGGTGGCCTGCCCGCCCGCGTCGGGCACGGCGTGGTCCACGGTCCCAAGGCCCGCATCGGCCATGAGGCCGACGTGGCGGTGATCGGCGTCGCCGACGGCGGAGAACCTCCGCTCCTGCCCATCGGTGAGGCCAAGTGGGACGACGCCACGGGCATGGCCCGCATCGATCGCCTCCGGCACATCCGCGATCTCGTCACCCAGGCCGGACGCTACGACACGAGCAGCACCCGGCTCATCTGCTTCAGCGGAGCAGGGTCCGACGACAAGGCACACGCCGTTGCCGAGGCCGGGGCCGATGTCCGGCTGATCGACCTGGCGGCCCTCTACGGCCGTGTCTGACGCCTGGCGCCGCCTTTCCCCGGTCGGCGCCCGAACGGTCCCTTCCCGGCCGGTCACAGTTCTGGTCTCGCTCGGTCCCGCCCGTGCCCGTCCGGACGGACTCGACGCACGCGGAGCGATCTTCTCCGCGCCCGGCGGGCTCCCTCGCGCCCGCCTGTCACCGACGACGGCTGGAGCATGGCCGACCCCGGCGCAGGCACGCCGCATCCGGACGCGGAAGGACGCCGGCCTGAGAGGTGCGCGCCTGGTCATCCGGGGGGCAAGGCCCTCCGGAGCAGTCCGGCTGACCAACAAGGGCGCAGCTCCGGCAGGGGTTGCGGTGCTGACCCGCACCGCGTTCATGCCCGGCGTGCTGTCGGGGAACCCCGCAGTCCACGGAAGGGGTGGAGCGCATGCGCTCCGCTTCGTGCGTGCGGGTCGCACGCCTACTCGAAGGATGTTCTTGATGACGCTGACCATGCTCGTGCTCGCCGTGGTGGTCGCCGTTCTGACGCTCCTCCTGGCCTCGGCGCCCGGTGTGCTGGTGTTCTGGCGCCCCACCCTGACGGCGCCGGTCCACACCGCGGTGAGCAGCGTTTCGGCGATGCCGGCGCTGGTGGCCGTGCTGGTGGCCGTCACCCGATGACGTGGTGGCCGTCACCCGATGACGGTCGGGGAAGTCCGAGCGCCAGGTCACGTCGGACGGGTGACGCGAACCGCGAGCCGCCGGCGCCCGCTGGGCGACCTGCCCCGTAGGACACCCGCTGATCACGGGAGTACGCCATTCTTGAACCCGGTGCCGGGACTCCGGCCCGCTGCGACACTCCCTGGCGCGACGAGGTGCACACCGCGTGAAGTCCCGATCAACGCTGACGACTTGGCTGAGCGGCCTCGACGGCTCCCGTCTGACACGCGTGCTCGAAGCTCGAAGGGACGCCATGTCCCCGCCGGCGCCACGGTCGTTGGGGGAACTGGCGGACCGTCTTCAGCGCCCCGGGTCGGTGGCGCTGGTCCTGCCCCGGCTCGCGTTGCCGCATCTCCAGGTGGCCGAGGCGCTGGCGGCGCTGGAAACGCCCGCGTCGCGTGAAGCCCTGGCCGGGCTGCTGGGGGTGGCGGACGACGAGACCGCCCGCCGACTGGACGCCGTGCTGGGAGAGCTGGCCGATCACGCTCTGGTCTGGCCGGACGGCGCGGGGAAGCTCCGTACGGCCGGACCGCTGCGGCAGGCATGGGACGCGCCCCTGGGCCTGGACGCGCCGCTGGAGCAGTTGCTCGCCGGCGTGACCTCCGACGAGCTGCGCGGCATGCTGGTGACGCTGGGCGTCAAGCCGCCGGGCGCCAAGGCGCAGCGACTGGCCGCACTGGTGGAACACCACAGCACCGCGGAACAGGTTCTCGCGGTGGTCGCGCAAGCCCCCGCGGCGGCCCGGGAGCTGCTCGAACGCCACGCGGGGGACGGGCCGGAACAGCAGCCGCGGTTCCTCGTGTTCGACACTCCCGGTCCCGGCCTCGAACAGGGCGCCCGGTGGGCACTGGACCGAGGGCTCCTGATCCAGGACCGTCACGGCTACGGTCCGGTCCGTATGCCGGCCGAGGTGGCGCTCGCGCTGCGCGGGCCCGGCTGGCACGCTCCGTTCGACCCCGTCCCGCCTGCCGTGCCAACGGCGTCCGTCACCCGGCGGGAGGTGGACCGCGAGGCGTCCGCCGCGGCCACGGTGTTCGCGTCCCGTGCCGCCTCGGTCCTGTCGGTCTGCTCGGCGACCGCGCCGGTTCGGCTGAAGTCCGGCGGGGTCGGTGCGCGTGAACTGGCCCGGATCGGCAAGGCCGCCCAGGCCGACGACGCCGTCGTGCGCCTTGTTCTGGAGACCGCGTACGCCGCCGGGCTCCTGGGGCCGGACGGTGATCGCGTGGCGCCGACCGAGGCGTACGACGCCTGGGCCCAGCAGGAACCCCCGGAGCAGTTCTCGGTACTGCTCCAGGCATGGCGGAACCTGCCGCTCACCCCGACGCAGGCGCGTGACGAGGACGGCAAGGCGCTCCCCGCTCTCGCCGGAGCACCGCCCTGCCGTGCCTGCCTGCGGGCGCGCCACGGGCTGCTGGCCGCGGCCGCGGAGCTGCCGGCAGGGCAGGGCGCGACGGTCACGTCGGACCTGGGGCCCCTGATCGCCTGGTACCGCCCGCTCGCCCACGCACCGCTCCCGGACGCGGCACCGTTCGCCCTCGTCATCCGTGAGGCCGAGATCCTCGGCGTACTCGCGCGCGGCGCCCTCTCCGCCTTCGGCATCCACCTGGGGGCCGACGACCCGGAGGGAGTGGACATCGAGTGCCGGCGGCTGCTGCCCTCGGCCACCGCGACGGCACGGATCGGCGCCGACCTCACCGCCGTCGTCACCGGCACACCGTCCGCGCGGCTGGCCTCGCTCCTGGACTCCGTGGCGGACCGGGAGACCAGCGGCACGGCATCGGTGTGGCGGTTCAGCGCCGGCAGCATCCGCCGGGCGCTGGACGCCGGCCGTGTCCCCGACGCCATCGCCGCCGACCTGGCCGCCGTCGCCGCCGGGCCGCTGCCGCAGCCGCTGTCGTACCTGATCGCCGACACCGCACGGGGCCACGGACGCGTACGCGTCGCCCCCGCAGCCTGCGTCCTCCACGGCGACGAGCCCGCGCTCCTGGCGGAACTCGCCGCCCACCGCAGGCTCGCCAAGCTGGGGCTACGGCAGCTGGCGCCGACGGTGCTGGTCAGCCGCAGCCCGCTCGATGCGACGGTCGCCGCGCTCCGGGCCGAGGGATACGCCCCCGTCGCCGAGACCGCCGAAGGCACGGTACGGATCGAGAGGACCCGGCCTCAGCGGGCCGCCGCTCCTGTGCCGGCTCCGCGCCGCACGGACGCGGGGGGCGGTGGCCGAGCCGCTGCCCCAGGCGCGGCGAGGGCAGCCGCCGCGGTGGACCCGGGCACCCTGGCGGCCCAGTTGCTGAAGGCCCCGCCGACGCCTCCCGCACCCGCGCCGCTCCACGGAGGACCGGCCTTCGCCACGGACACCGAGGAGATCGTCGCGGGGTACGCGAAGCACCTGCCGTACAGCGACGTCCGTCAGCTCGCCCATGCCATCGACACCGGTGAACCCCTCACCGTCGAGTACGTCGCCGCCTCGGGGAACAGGACCGTACGCACCCTCAGCAGCCTCATGCTCGACCCGCCCTACCTCGAAGCCTGGTGCCACCTGCGCGACGACGAACGCGTCTTCACCCTCTCCCGCATCCAGAGCGTCATGAGCCCCGTGCTCGAGTGAGACCGGAGCCGCTCGACACCGTCACCGGGGGTCCACTCCGCCGGAGCGGGGCCGGAGCCTGTGCGCGGAGGAGACCCCCGATCAGTGGTCAGCGCTCCCCCGATCACCCGCGAACTCCCGGACGGGCATGCGGAGAACGTGTGCGGGGCGGCAAGCAGCACGCGCGGAAAACTGCCCGGTTCCGGCAGTGAGACCGGCGGCGCTCTCAGCGATGATCACGGTGTCCGCACTCGAACAGGAGGCACATTCGTGAGACAGCACCGCGCAGGTTTGCTCGTCGTGGCCACGGCCCTGGCCCCGGCCCTCCTTCTCACCACCCCGGCCTTCGCCGGCCCGGCGGCCGCACCTGCCACCGCGACGACCGCGACGACCGCGACGGTCTCGTCCGAGACTCCGGTGGACGAGATGTCGGAGGACGAGCTGCGTGCCGCGATCAACGCGATCCTGACGGACGAGGACAGCGGCAGGGGCGTCACCGAGGCAGCCACCCGGGCCCTCGACGGCACCGTCGACGACATGCGCGCCTTCCTGAGGACCGGCCACCGGCTCGCCCAGGCCGAGGACGACCGGGTCGCCATCGCCAGGATCCTGCACACGGCACAGCAGAACGGCGACAAGCGGGTCATCGCGGAGATCAACGCTCTCCTCGACCGCAACGTTCCCGAGGAACTCCGCGAGTGGCTGGAGACCGGCTACCCGCTCGCCCAGGCCGAGGACGACCGGGTCGCCATCGCCAGGATCCTGCACACGGCACAGCAGAACGGCGACAAGCGGGTCATCGCGGAGATCAACGCTCTCCTCGACCGCAACGTTCCCGAGGAACTCCGCGAGTGGCTGGAGACCGGCTACCCGCTCGCCCAGGCCGAGGACGACCGGGTCGCCATCGCCAGGATCCTGCACACGGCACAGCAGAACGGCGACAAGCGGGTGATCAAGGAGATCAACGCTCTCCTCGACCGCAACGTTCCCGAGGAACTCCGCGAGTGGCTGGAGACCGGCTACCCGCTCGCCCAGGCCGAGGACGACCGGGTCGCGCTCTTCACCCTCCTCGGCACGGCGCAGAAGAACGGCGACACGAAACTGGTCCAGGAGATCAACGGCCTGCTCGACCGCATGGACGCGGACGAGATACGCGCCTGGCTGACGGCCTACCGGGCCGCCTGACCGCCGGGCGCCGGCAGTCCGGAGCAGTCGGCCCCGCTCGTGGCGGACTCCACGGCGGGGCCGACCGCTGCGCCCTTCCGGTCAGGGCGGGTCGCGCCACGCGTGCGTCCGTGCGGTGCGGCTCGCGCCCGCGGGCGTCCGAGGGCGGAAAGGGAGATGAGCAGACCGAAGGACCGTGAGCTCATGGGCCGGAAGCGCCACTCGCTGAGCATCACCGCCGGTGTGAGTGGGGCGGACGCCGGGCCCCGCGATGCTCGCGCGGTCGCGGACCTGACCGCAGAAGTGCGCCAGGGTGCGCAGCACACCGCGCCGCTCGTCCTTCCCGAGCCTCCCCGGGCCCTCGGAACCACTCGGCCTCCTCGGCCTCCTCGGCCCCCTCGGCCATCGGTCTGAGGCCCTGCGCCCGTTCGTCGGCCTCTCGCCCGGACCGCCTGCCGCCCCGTCACCGCGTGATCCGCACCCCCCGCGCCTCCGTCACCTGGTCGATGTCCGAGACGCGGACCGTCAGTCTCATCGTCCAGGTGCCCTCCAGGGGGAGGGTGAGGTCGTTGGTGGCCCAGTAGCCGCCCCGGTCGGTGAGCTTCGCGTCGATGGGGCCGACGTCCTCGGACGGGAGGGTGAAGGTGACGCGGAGTTCGGGGACGAAGGTCAGGGCGCCCTGGGGGCCGAAGACCACCGCCTGGAGGCCGTTCTCGCCGACCCGGCCCGGGTCCATCGTCACCTGGACCGTGCCGCTGCCGCCGGGCGTCCCCGTGTCGTAGGGGACCGTGAACGCCTCCGCGCCGGGCAGGCCCGCCACCTGCGGCTCGGGCGCCTTCGCGGCCTCCGCCTGCGCCCTGGAGGGCAGGGTGCCGGTCAGCACCGTGGTGACCAGCAGGACGGCCACCGCCACCACCACCTCCGCGAGGACGGAGCGGCGCAGGGCGCGGCGGTGGAGGGCTTCCGGTCCGGCCGTCACGGTCGTGGTCCCCGGCTCGGGGGACGGGCCGGGCGCGCCCGCCGGTTCGGGTACGCGTTCCCCGACCGCCGCCGGCCGTGCCGACAGGGTCGTCCAGCGGCGGGACAGGGCCGCCGCGAGCAGCAGGAACACCGTCGCGGCCAGCTTCACGGTGAGGGTGCGGCCGTACGCCGTCTCCGTGAGGGCGGACCAGGAGCCGAGGCCGCGCCAGGACTGGTAGACGCCGGTGACGACGAGGACCGTCACCGACGTGAACGCCAGGCGGGAGAAGCGGGCCACCGTGCCGTGCGGCGCCGGGGTCTTCGCGCGGTGGAGCGTGAGCAGGAGGGCCGCCAGGCCGCCGAGCCAGCACGCCATGGCCAGCAGGTGCAGCACCGACGAGGTCATGGCGACCGGGACCTGGATGCCGGCCGAGGCGTGTTCGGCCGACGCCCAGGTCAGGGCCAGGGCGAGGGAGAGGGCCGCGCCCGCCGTCACGCGGGTGCGCGGGGAGCGGCGGCGGAGGACGGGGAGGAGCAGGGCGGCTGTCAGGAGGAGGGCCAGACGGGTGAGGAGGGCCAGGCCGGGGCGGGCGGTGAGCGTGTCGGGGAACGACGAGAGGTCCAGCGCGGTCGCCGGGGACGTGCCCTTCTCGTAGGGGGCGCGCAGGACGAGCAGCGCGGCCGTCGTCACCAGCAGGGTCCACCAGCCGAACAGCAGCGGCGCCCGCAGCGGGCCCGTGTCCGGCGGGCGGCACAGTGCCGCGAAGGCCGCCGTGCCGATGAGCAGCGCGGCCGCGAGGTAGGCGAGGTAGCGGCCGGTGTCGTAGAGGCTCTTGGTGACCGGGTGTTCGGCGTGGTCCTCGGGGGCCGGGGGCGGGGTGGGGGACGGCCTGCCGAGGGAGAAGGTGAAGGCGCCGGAGACGGGGTGGCTGTCCGCCGAGACCACGCGCCACGCCACGGTGTACGTGCCCTCGTCGAGGTCCGGGGGGAGCGCGGCGCGGGCGGTGTCGGCGGCGCCGGCCGCGTGCCGGGGCTCCTCCAGGGGCACGCGGCGGTTGTCGGGGCCGTAGACCCGGAAGGAGTCCTCGAGCAGGCCCACGGACTCGGTGAACGTCAGGGTGATGTGGGTGGGCGCCGTCCTGACGACGCTCCCCTCCTCCGGGTCGCTGGCGCGCAGGGCCGCGTGGGCGCTCGCCGGGGCCGCGCCGGCGAGGAGGAGGACCAGCAGGGCGCCCAGCGGCACCAGGGCCCGGAGCAGCCGGCCTCCGCCCCGGTCGCCCGCCGTCCCGTCGCGCCGTCGCTCCACGTCGTCCCCGCCTCCCGGCCGTTCGCCTCCCAGGGGGTACGGACGGAAGGCGTGCTCCGCTCAACGCGGCGGGGACGTCGTCACCAGGTCGGGCGGGACGTGGCCCCTCCGTCGACCACCAGGTCGTGGCCGGTCACCCAGGACGCGAGCGGGGAGGCCAGGAACACACAGGCGTCGCCGACGTCCTCCGGGCGGCCGAGGCGGCCCACGGCGGACGCCTCCCGCCAGCGCCGTGCGCCCTCCGGCCAGGCGTCCGCCAGGCCCTCCCGGTCGATCAGGCCGGGCGAGACCGTGTTGACGCGCACGCCCCACGGGCCGTACTCCAGCGCCGCCGAGCGGGCGTGCGCCACCACCGCGGCCTTGGACGCGCCGTAGTGGGCGTGGCCGGGGGCGGGGAAGCGGGCCTCGACCGAGGCGATGTGGGTGACGGAGCCGCCGCCCTGGTCGCGCATCAGCCGTGCCGCCGCCTGGGTGCAGGCGAAGACGGCGGTGAGGTTGGTGTCCACGACCGCGCGCCACTCGGCCGCCGTCGTCCCGGCGAGCTCCTGGACGGGCTGGACGCCGGCGTTGTTGACCAGCGCGGTGAGCCGGCCGCCGAACCGTTCGGCGGCCTCGGCGACCAGGCGGTGGCAGGCGTCCTCGTCGGTGAGGTCGGCCCGCAGGACGACGGCCCTGCCGCCCGCGTCCCGGACGGCGCTCGCCGTCTCCCGCGCCGACGCGACGGAGGTACGGCAGTGCAGAGCGACGGCCGCGCCCTCCTCGGCGAGCCGGCGAACGATGCCCCCGCCGATGCCGCCGCCCGCGCCGGTGACCAGGGCGACCTGCCCGTGCAGCAGTCCCCGGACGCTCATGGGCGGCTCAGCTCCGCGACGAGGTCCGCCCGGTCCGGGTGGCGGGCCGTCAGTTCGGCCGGGTCGCCGTGCTCGTAGCCCTCGTAGGTGAAGCCGGGGGCCATGGTGCAGCCGAACAGCGTCCAGGAGCCGCCGTCCGCGACCCGGGCGCCCATCCAGGTGCCGGCGGGGACGGTGAGCTGGACGTGCTGGCCGCCGAGGACGTCGGGGCCGAGCACCGGGGTGCTGCTGGTGCCGTCGGGGGCGAGCAGCAGCATCCGCAGCGGGTCGCCGAGGTAGTGGTGCCAGGTCTCGTCCGCGGGCAGCCGGTGCAGGGCGGAGAAGTCACCGGGCTCGCTGGTGAGCAGGGCGACGACGGCGGTGCCCTCGGGGCGGCCGTCGGGCCGGACGGGACCGGCCCAGGTCTGCCGGAACCGGCCCCCCTCACGGGAGATCGGCTCCAGCCGGTAGTGGGCGACGAGGTCGTCGGGGGTCACCTGCCGAAGGCTACCTCGCGGGTGAGGAAAGCGAGTTGTGCCCGCTTCTGCGGGAGGCGCACGTCCGGCAGGTCGACCTCCGGCAGCACCACCCGGGGTCCGGCGGTGAAGCCCTGCTTCACGAAGCGGGCGATCGCCTTCTCGTTGCCGGCGTCCGGGTCGACGACGATCCGCCGCTTGTCCAGGGCCACCAGGAGGTACGTGACGACGGCGGTCGCCAGTCCCGCGGTCCAGCCGGAGCGGGTCCCGCCCGGTTCCGGGGGCGCGAGCAGCAGGTGCACGCCGATGTCGCCCGGCCGGACGTCGTAGCACTCGCCGACCCGGTCGGCCTCCGGCTCGTAGGTCTGGAGCAGCGCGGCCGGGACGCCGTCCTTGACGAGGAGGTACGCGTGGTGGGTGTCGAGGGTCCCCATGTGCGCGTAGATCTCGGCGACCCGCTCCACGGTGAGGCCGTTCATGCCCCAGAACACGGCGCGTTCCTCGCCCACCCAGCGGTGCAGCAGGGGGGCGTCGGCGGCCGGGTCGAGCGGCAGGACGCGCACCGCGCCGAAGCCGTCGACCGTCTGCTCGTGGACGGCCGGGCGGGAGACGTACGGGTCAGACATCGGTCTCCTTCGTCAGCTGCGCCCAGTCGGTGACGACCGGGACCAGGTCTCCGGCGAGCCACAGCGGCTGCTGGTCGCGGTGGTGGGGCGAGCCGGGGCGGCCCGAGGCGCCGTGCGGCACCACCCAGCGGCTGTCCTCGCGCCGGGCCAGGTCCCAGACGTAACGGGCGGCGGGCCCGCGGGCGGCGAGGTCGGTGACGCCGGGCACGGCGGAGGTGCACAGCACGCAGTCGTGGTCGCCGGACAGGCCGGGCTCCTCCTGCGGCGCCTCGGGCGGCAGGGCCCGCCAGGGCGCGAGGCGGTGGGTGTCGCCCCAGACGCCGGCGGGCGGCACGGCGGCCGTCTCCTCCAGCGCCGCGCGGACGACGGCCGGGCGGTCGATGCCGAACAGGTCCCGCGCCGCCAGCAGGTGTTCGAGCGCGTACCCGATGCGCGGGACCAGGGCGAGCCAGGGGCGGAAGACCTCCGGGTACGGGGGCGGGGCCGCGGCCGCCGCGAGGGCGGGCTCGGCGGCGAGCCGGCGGACGACCGCACTACGCAGGGCCGCGAAGGCCGCCGCGTCGGCGCTGCCGGCGTCCATGTGCCGGTCCCAGGCCAGCAGCCGCTCGCGCAGGGCGGCGGCGGGACCGGTGAGGTCCGGTGCGCCGAGTGCGGCCAGGCGGTCCAGGAGGGGAGCGGCGGAGGCGAGGCGGGTGTCGGTGTGGAGCGCGGCCATGTCGGCGGCCGACCAGCGGCGCCGCCCCGCGAGCAGTGCGGTGATCCGGTCGGCGCGGTGCGGCGGGGCGAACTCCACGCCGAGCGGAGCCGCGGGGCCGCGCTGGTTGGCCATCACGGCGACGCCGTCGTCGAGTCCGGCGCGCGGCGCCTCGTGCCAGCCCCGCCACTCGTGGCCGGGCTCCCACGCGGGCACCGGGCGGACGCGGTTGGCGTCGGAGCGGACGGGGACGCGGCCGGCCACGCGGTGCAGGGTGCCGCCCTCGGTGTCGGCGGCCAGGACGACGTTGACGGGCTCGGCCCACAGGTCGGCGGCGCGGTCGACGTCGGCGACGCGGCGGGCCCGCAGCAGCGGCAGCAGGGCGCCGAAGCCGAGGTCGGCGGTGACGCGGGGCGGGTGGCGCAGGGCGACGGCGAGCGGGGGCCCGTCCGGCTCCGGCACCCCGCCGTCCAGGCCCTCGGGGCCGCCGATGACGACGGGCCCGCGGTCGGTCTCGACGACCTCCACCTCGACCGGCTCCTCGCCCGCCACCTCGACGGTCTCGATGTGCCGGGCGGCCCGCCGCCAGCTCCCGTCCGGGCCGAGCGCCTCGACGCCGGCGCCGGTGCGGCGCAGCCGCTCGCGGTAGAGGTCCTGGTAGTCGGCCATGGCGTTGGTGATGGCCCAGGCGACCGTGCCGGTGTGGCCGAAGTGGGCGATGCCGGGGACGCCGGGCACGGCGAGGCCGACGACGTCGAACTCCGGGCAGGACAGACGTATCTGCTGGTAGACGCCGGGGTCTTCGATGAAGCGGTGCGGGTCGCCGGCGAGGACCGCCTGTCCGGTGACCGTGCGCTCCCCCGCGACCAGCCAGCCGTTGCTGCCGGAGGTGCCGGGGCCGTCGGTGGCGAACAGGCCCACGGCGTCCGCCCCGAGGCGCGCGGCGACGTGGTCGCGCCACAGCTTGGCGGGGAACCCGGCGAAGAGGAGGTGCGCGGACAGCCACACGGCCAGCGGCGTCCACGGCTCCCAGCGGCCGGGGAGGAGACCGGCGCGGGCGAATTCGGGGGCGTCGTGCCCGTCCAGGCCCTGGTTGACGCCGGTGACGTACGCCCGGATCCAGTCGGCGGTCTCCGGGTCGCGCTCCTCCAGGCGGGCGAGGCAGCGGCGGGCCGTGTCGGCCACCCGGGCGCGCCGGGCCAGCACGTCCCAGGGCAGCGCCTCCGCGCCGAGGAAGGAGGCCGAGGTGCCCTGGGCGCGGTGCCGCTCCACCTCGATCTGCCAGCCGCGGTCGAGCGCGGTCACCAGCCCTTGGACGCGGGCGAGTTCGCGCGCGTCGTCGGCCCGCAGATGGGGAACCCCCCAGGGGTCCCGGAAGATCGCACCGGACACTGTGCCCCCACTTCCTTTTAGGTTAGGCTCCCCTAAGTTACCGTGACGTGGCGGCATCGTACGCGAAGGGGGAGGACGCGATGGGGCAGGGGCGGGGTTGGGAGGGCGCGGTCCTCAGACTGCTGCGCGCCAAGGACTTCGAGTTCACCGTGACGGGCGCCGAGGACGTCACCGCCGACTACCGGCGGGTGACCTTCACCGACGGCGGGATGCTGGCGACGACCGGCGTCCACCCCACGATGTGGGTACGGCTGTGGTTCGACAACGCGGGCAAGCCGCACCAGCGCGCGTACACGCTGGTCGACCCGGACCTGGAGGCCGGCACCTTCGCCCTGGAGTTCGCGCTGCACGAGGGCCGCGCCAGCGACTGGGCGCGGGCGGCGAAGCCCGGGGACACCATCGAGGCGACCGTGCAGGGCACCGGCTTCGAGCACCCCGACCCGGCCCCGTCGCACGTCTGCGTGGTCGGCGACCCGGCCTCGCTGCCGGCCGTCAACTCCCTGCTGGGCGCCCTGGGCGACACCCCGGCGACCATCTGGTTCGAGGGCTCCCTGGAGGGACTGCCCTGCGTGGCCGACCCCGCGCGGCACGAGGTGCGCGAGGTCCCCCGGCGGGACGCGGGCGCGGCGCTGGTGGACCGCGTCCGCGCCGAACTGCCGGACCTGCTGAGGTCCCACGCCGACCCGTACGTGTGGATCGCCTGTGACACGGCGACCACCCGCACGCTGGGCGCGTTCGTGCGCAAGGACCTGGGCCTCGCCAAGCAGCGGGTGCAGGCGCTGGGGTACTGGCGCGCGAGCTGACCCGCGCCGCGCGCCCGACGGGCGACGCGCGACCACCGGGGCGTGGACGTCACGCCGCGCCTCGCCCGGAACCTCGACGCCGGCCGGCCGCCGGGCCGCAGCCCGCCCGCCGCGCCGACCGGGAGGCCGCCGGACCGGCGGATCCCGGTGGAGGGGGCGTTCAAGGGCCCGGCGACGCTCACGCGGCGGCCCGGCGCGGACGCCCTCGCCACGCACGAGATCGACGCGCACGCCCCGGAGGCGTTCGCCGCGCCGCTCCCCGGGAAGCCCGCGGTGCACCGCTGCCCGGGTTCGACGGCCGGCCGTGTCCAGCAGTTGTGCCGGTACCCCGTCGAGCACCACGGCGGTGACGCCGAGGTGGTCCGGCGGGGCGCGGCGGGCGGCCGCGAGCTGCTGAAGCGGCTCCAGGACCTGCCCGGGTCCGGCAAGCGGGAGGCGCAGGTCCTCCTCGCCCTGCCGGGCGAGCGGCCCGGCGTCCGGCCCACGGGCCGGCGGGAGGCGGCCGGGGCGTACGGCGAGGAGGAGCCCTTCCGCTCCGTCGCGGGCATCACGGGCCCGGAGCCCCGGCGAAGGCGCGGGCGCACGAGCAGGAGAGGAAGGCGGCGGCGAAGAAGCCGGGGGCGTGCCCGGCGGGCCGGCGCCGCACCGGGGGCGGGCATGCGGGCCGAACGGCGGCGGACCGGGCGGCCGGAGAGGGCACGCGGCGGGGGCGCGGACCGTTTTCCGACGGTTTCGGGCGGCTTTTGCGGCGGCGCACTGCGTCACCATGGCTGCGCCCGGAACGTCTCGACCGGTAGGCTTTCCGTGTGATCTTCAAGCGCATCGGAAACGGCCGGCCGTACCCCGACCACGGCCGGGAGAGCACCCGGCAGTGGGCGGACGTGGCGCCGCGCCCGGTCCGCCTCGATCAGCTCGTGACGACCAAGCAGCAGCTCGACCTCGAGACCCTCCTGGCCGAGGACTCGACCTTCTACGGCGACCTCTTCGCGCACGTCGTGAAGTGGCAGGGCGACCTGTACCTCGAGGACGGACTGCACCGCGCGGTGCGTGCGGCGCTCCAGCAGCGCCAGGTGCTGCACGCGCGCGTCCTCGAACTCGACTGACGCCCCGTCGAACCCCCTGGCGGCCCGGTTTGGCCCTTTCGAGTCGGACTGCACCCAGTCGAATGATCATCTAGTAGGCATAGCAGCCCGGGCGCACTACGCTGCGCCCATGAGCATGCTCACTCCACCCGGCATGGGCGGCCAGTACCGCATCACGGGTGACAAGTACCCGCGGATGCGCCGGCCCCGGCGGCGCGGCAGGCTCGTCGTGCTGAGCGTGGCCTCCGCCGCCCTGCTCGGCGTGGGCGGCTGGGGCACGCTGCAACTCATCGACGTGTTCACCGGCGGCGGCGACTCCGCCTCCGCGGCCGGCACCAAGGCCGCCTGCGTCCCCGCGGCGAAGCCGTCGGCCAACACCGTGGGGGCCGCCAAGCCGCTGCTGCGCCCCCATACGATCACCGTCAACGTGCTCAACGCCACGACCCGCAGCGGGCTCGCCCAGAAGACCGCCGACGAGCTGAAGAAGCGCGGCTTCCGGATCGGCGAGGTGGCCAACGCGCCGGCGGCGTACGACAAGAAGGTCAAGGGCGCCGGCGTGCTGCTCGGTCCCGCCACCGCGCTGGACACGGCGCTGCCGGTGCTGGGCGCCCAGCTGGCCGGCGCCGAGCGGCGCACCGACCCGGCCCGCAAGGGCGCCGAGCTCGACCTGATCATCGGCGACGCGTTCCGGGGCCTGACGGCGAAGGCGGACGCCGACAAGGCGCTGACCGTACTGGCCAACCCCGAGCCGACGCCCGCCTCGAAGAAGAACTGCTGAGCGGGTCCCGCCCCGAGCGGAGCCCGCGGGGGCGGTGAGGCGCGGAGCTACTCCGCGGCCCCGTACATCCGGTCGCCCGCGTCGCCGAGGCCGGGCACGATGTAGCCCTGCTCGTCGAGGCGCTCGTCCACGGACGCCGTCACGACCGTCACCGGCGTGCCGGCCAGCTCGCGCTCCATGACCTCGACGCCCTCCGGCGCGGCCAGCAGCACCACGGCGGTCACGTCGTCCGCGCCGCGCTCGATCAGCTCCCGGATGGCCGCGACGAGCGTGCCGCCGGTCGCGAGCATCGGGTCCAGGACGTACACCTGACGCCCGGAGAGGTCCTCCGGCATCCGGGTGGCGTACGTCGAGGCCTGCAGCGTCTCCTCGTTGCGGATCATGCCGAGGAAGCCCACCTCGGCGGTCGGCAGCAGCCGGACCATGCCGTCCAGCATGCCGAGGCCGGCCCGCAGGATCGGCACCACCAGGGGGCGGGGGTGGGACAGCTTCACGCCCGTGGTCCGCGCCACCGGCGTCTGGATGTCGACCTGTTCGGTGCGCACGTCGCGCGTGGCCTCGTAGGCGAGCAGGGTGACCAGCTCGTCGGCGAGGCGGCGGAAGGTCGCGGAGTCGGTGCGCTGGTCGCGCAGCGTGGTGAGCTTGTGGGCGACCAGGGGGTGGTCGACGACGTGGAGACGCATGGCCTCAACCCTAACCGGGACGCGGAGGGGCCGGCGTCCCCGTGCGGGGCGGGGGGCTGGGGCCCTCGCCACTCCTTCGCTGGCGTCAAACCGCCCGGTCGGGGGAAGGTGGGAGGGACGGACTGGGGTGATGACGCAATGTCTGAGCAGGAGGATCGCGGGAATCCGTCGGCCGGCGCGCGCCGTGCCCCCGGCGCGGCCGGGGCCGGTGAGGGCGCCGCCGGCATCGGGGACGAGGTCGACTGGGAGGCCGAGCGCCGGCGGCGGCGGGCACGGTTCCTGCGGGAGCTGGCGGAGGCGCGGGCGCTGCGGGACCGGGTGCAGCCGCGGCGGGCGAAGGCGGCGCGGCTGCGGCACGCGATGCGGATGCGGACGTTTCGCTGGTAGCGGGGTTTCGGCGGTACCGGCGCCGGTACCGTCCGGGGCTGCGCAGCCCCGGCGCTCGCGGGGCGCCGGGGCGTCCGCCCCCTTCTCACTCCCGGCCGCGGGGAGGGTCGCCCGTGCCCGCGGCCGGCGGCGGGCACGACACGCCACGTCCGCCAGGCGGGCGTACGGAATCGGCGGCTCGCCGGCCCGCGATCACGGGCCCCGTCGCGCCCCGGACGCGTCGCCCGAGAGCGCCGCGCTCAGGCGGCGGGGAAAGCCGCGTACGATCCGGTCGTGGCGGCGACAAGTGCGCTGGTGAGTCCTTCCGGGGCGCACTCGGCGCACCGCGACCGAAACTGCCGGACACAGGGAGCGGAAGACGTCCCCTGATGGCCTTGTTTCTGCCACGATTCCCCATGGGCGGGGTCTCGGAACTCCGCATACCCGCCCGCACACCTCCGCCGGGGGGACCCCCAACCGGCACGCCTATGACCAGTGGGAGAGTCACGGTGTACTTCGCCGCACTGCTCGCGCGCACCGAAGACGGGTGGGAAGCGAGCGACACGGAGCTCGACGATGTGGAAACCCTGTCGGATCTCGCCGATCTGGCCCGGGAAGCCTCTCCTGACGAGGACACGGTGCTCGTGCTGATCGAGCAGGAGGACGGCTGGTTCGGCGTCGTCCGCGTGGACGGTGAGGAGGATCCCAGGATCTACGTGTCCGACGCCGCGGCGGCCTCCCGCAGCAGCTACGGGGAGATCCTGCTCACCGACGAACTGCTCGGCCGGGAGCCCGGGGACGGCGGCCCCGACCTGGACGCCCTCGACCTCGACGGCACGGAGGACGGTGAGCCGGACGACGAGGACGCCGACGGCGGCCCGTCCGCCGCTTCCGGCGAGTCCGTTCCCCACGGCCCGGTCGGGGACGCGCGGGTCCTGGAGGACCTGGGCGTGACCGAGAAGGAGCTGCGCTCGATGACCGAGGACGCCGTCTCGGAGATCGCCGAGGCCCTGGGCGCCTCGGAGGTGCTGGAGACCGTCCGCTGACCGTGCCGGCCACCACCCCCGCGCCCGGCCTCCCGGACCCGGTGCGCGACCGCTGGCGGGAGCCGATGCGCCTCGCCCTGGACGAGGCCCGCCGGGCCGTCCCCGGCGGGGACGTCCCCGTCGGGGCCGTCGTGCTGGCCGCGGACGGGGTCACCGTGCTGTCCCGCGCCCACAACGAGCGCGAGGCGGGCGGCGACCCCACCGCGCACGCGGAGGTCCTCGCGCTGCGCCGGGCCGCCGGACGGGCCGGGGAGTGGCGGCTGGCCGGCTGCACCCTGGTGGTCACGCTGGAGCCCTGCACGATGTGCGCGGGCGCCGTCCAGCAGTCCCGGGTTGACCGGGTGGTCTACGGCGCCCGGGACGAGAAGGCGGGGGCGGTGGGATCACAGTGGGACCTGGTCCGCGACCGGCGTCTCAACCACCGTCCCGAGGTGATCGAGGGCGTGCTCGCGCAGGAGTGCGCGCGGCTGCTCACGGAGTTCTTCCGCGGACGCTGAACACCGATTTCGGCCCACGCGCCCCCGTGCTGTAAGGTCTCCCTCGGTAGCGTGTCCGAGCGGCCGAAGGAGCTCGCCTCGAAAGCGAGTGTGGCGCAAGTCACCGAGGGTTCAAATCCCTCCGCTACCGCTCCTGAAGGGCCCCGTCGTCAGACGGGGCCCTTCGTGCGATCATGGGCCCGCTCGGTGCACGCGTGACAGCAGTGACAGGGGAGGGCCGCGATGGCGGTGAACGCGAAGAAGGCCGTCGTCTACCTCCTGGTGGTCTTCGTGCTGTACGTGATCATCACGGATCCCGAGACCGCCGGCGACTACGTCACCATCGGGTTCCAGGGCGTCTCGGACGCCGCGAAGGCGGTCGGCGACTTCATGACCTGGCTGGCCGCGGGAGGAAAGTGATGATCCGGCACCTGGTGCTCTTCAAGCTCGACGAGGGCGTCCGCCGCGACGACCCCGAGGTCGTCGCGGGGGTGGAGGCCTTCCGCGCGCTGGAGGGGAGGATCCCGGAGATCCGCTTCTGGGAGTGCGCCTGGAACATCAGCGACCGCCCCATCGCCTACGACTTCGCCATCAACTCGGCGTTCGACGACGCCGAGGCGCTGCGCCGGTACGTGGAGCACCCGGACCACCAGGCGGGGGTCGGCCTGTGGCGCGCGTTCGCCACGTGGGTGATCGCCGACTACGAGTTCTGACGGTCCGCCCGCGCTCCGTGCTCCGTGCTCCGAGGCCCTCTGCCGTGCCGGCGGGGGGCCTCGGAGCATTCCACGGCCTTTTCCCGCCTCAACACGGAATATGCGGTGCTTGCGCACAGTGAGTCAGTCTTGTGATGCTATGACCGCTTTTGCCGGATGAGTTGACGGACGATGTGAGCGATGAAGAGGTGGCGTTGACCGTGTCGGCCAGTTCCGCGCCGCCCCAGGACGAGGTGTCCCCCGACGCGGTCCAGACCCCCGCCAAACGCCGCGGCGCGGACACCCGGGCCCTCACCCAGGTGCTGTTCGGTCAGCTCAAGAACCTGGAACCGGGAACGCCGGAGCACGCCCGCGTGCGGGCGGCGCTCATCGAGGCGAACCTCCCGCTCGTGCGGTACGCGGCCGCCCGTTTCCGCTCCCGGAACGAGCCGATGGAGGACGTCGTCCAGGTCGGCACCATCGGCCTGATCAACGCCATCGACCGCTTCGACCCGGAGCGGGGGGTTCAGTTCCCGACGTTCGCGATGCCGACCGTGGTCGGGGAGATCAAGCGGTACTTCCGCGACAACGTCCGCACCGTCCACGTGCCGCGCCGGCTGCACGAGCTGTGGGTGCAGGTGAACAGCGCGACGGAGGACCTCACCACCGCGTTCGGGCGCACCCCGACCACCGCCGAGATCGCCGAGCGGCTGCGCATCTCCGAGGAGGAGGTGCTGTCCTGCATCGAGGCCGGCCGGTCGTACCACGCCACCTCGCTGGAGGCCG
The DNA here is from genome assembly GCF_055778765.1 of Streptomyces sp. DSM 120436. Classification (NCBI taxonomy): domain Bacteria; kingdom Bacillati; phylum Actinomycetota; class Actinomycetes; order Kitasatosporales; family Streptomycetaceae; genus Streptomyces; species Streptomyces sp. DSM 120436. The sequence goes on from NZ_JBSKBS010000001.1 coordinate 1,202,373, forward strand.
CGCAGGAGGGCGACGGGATGCCCGGCCTGCTGGACCGGCTCGGCTACGAGGACCCGGCCCTGGACGGGGTGGAGCACCGCGACCTCGTCCGGCACCTCCTCGTGCAGCTGCCGGAGCGCGAGCAGCGCATCCTGCTGCTGCGTTACTACAGCAATCTGACACAGTCACAGATCAGCGCCGAGCTGGGCGTCTCGCAGATGCACGTGTCCCGGCTGCTGGCCCGGAGCTTCCAGCGGCTGAGGTCCGCAAACAGGATCGACGCGTAACCGTGACGAGCGAAATCGCCCGACGGCGCGCATCCGCGCCCCTTCTGCCCGATACCCCGTCAGACCCCTTGTTCCCAGGGCTGATTCGCATCTCGGATGTCGACATGTCACTACAGCGCGTTGCCGACATGTGACATTCTGCCGGAAGCGCGTTTGCCGGAGCTTCGGCGCCGGTATTCAGGTGAAGGCTGCGTTCCCCGGATCGGGAGCGTTCGCCGCGACCGTCCCGCGACCCAAAGGGGGTGGCATGTCCGCAGAACAGGGCAGCTCGAAGGTGCTCACGCTCGCGGAGAGCGAGTCAGCTCCCCATGCTCTCGACGCACTCGGCCCCATCGACGAGGGCCCGGCCCTCGCCACCACACCCGCTCCGGACCTCCCGGAGACGGCGGCCCTCGACACCCGCACCCTGTCCCGCTCCCTGTTCCTGCGGCTCGCCGTGCTCGACCAGGACAGCCCCGAGCGCGCCTACGTCCGGGACACGCTGATCGAGCTCAACCTCCCGCTCGTGCGGTACGCGGCGGCGCGGTTCCGCTCGCGCAACGAGCCGATGGAGGACATCGTCCAGGTCGGCACCATCGGGCTGATCAAGGCGATCGACCGCTTCGACTGCGAACGGGGCGTGGAGTTCCCGACGTTCGCGATGCCGACCGTGGTCGGGGAGATCAAGCGGTTCTTCCGCGACACGTCCTGGTCGGTGCGGGTGCCGCGCCGGCTCCAGGAGCTGCGGCTGGCGCTGACCAAGGCCGGCGACGAGCTCTCCCAGAAGCTGGACCGCTCCCCGACGGTGAGCGAACTCGCCGCCGTGCTGGGCGTGTCGGAGGAGGACGTCGTCGACGGCCTCGCGGTGGGGAACGCCTACACGGCGTCCTCGCTGGACTCCCCCGCCCCGGAGGACGACGGCGGCGAGGGCTCCCTGGCGGACCGCCTCGGCTACGAGGACACGGCGCTGGAGGGCGTGGAGTACCGGGAGTCGCTGAAGCCGCTGCTGGCGAAGCTGCCGCCGCGTGAGCGGCGGATCATCATGCTGCGCTTCTTCGCGAACATGACGCAGTCGCAGATCGGCGAGGAGGTCGGCATCTCCCAGATGCACGTCTCCCGCCTGCTCACCCGCACGCTGGCCCAGCTGCGGGACGGGCTCATCTCGGACTGACCGCCCGCGACGACTCCGGACGCGGAGGCGCCCCGGCCCGCCGGGCCGGGGCGCCTCCGCGTTCCCGGTCACGGGCACCGCGGCGCTGCGGGGTCGAGGGCACCTCGCGCCTTCCGGGGCCGCGCGGTCTTCCGCCCCTCGGGCCACCGCGCGTCGCCCGGCGGGCCCTGCGCCTCCAGCACGGCGCGACCCGACGCGTCCCGCCCTCACGGGACCCGGGTCCACGGTGAGCCGCGCGCGGTCCGGCTTCGAGGACGAGGCGGCCCGCACTGCCGTGCGGGGCCGCCCTCCGCGAGGAGGCGGGGACGCGTTGCCGCGCACCGGGTGCGCACGGACCGCGAAGGCCGCCGAGGAGTCCTCGGCGGCCTTCCTGCTCACTTCAGCGCGAGCCAGGCCACCGCCGCGACGATCGCCACGGCGACGACGATGCCGACGATCAGTCCGATCCGCGGTCCGCCGCCCGTGGACGCCGCCTGCCGGCCCTGAGGGGCCTCGTCGACGAACGCGCGGAACATCTGGGTGCTGCCGGCGGGGTCGTGATTGCCCTGCGGGCCCTGGGTGTTAGCCATGCCACGAGACACTAGCGAATCACCGTCCGGGGCCCCAAGCGGGGCGGGGAAGAGCGGCCGGGACGGTTACGGAGGGCCGGGATCCCCCGCGTGCACCCCTCCCCACCTGCGTGTTTACTGTCGCGATTACTTGCCTTTGCCAAGTTTTGGAGCCGGACGGCCCATTTTTATTTGTCTTCAGCAACCATCGATATCTACGGTTGCTTCAAGCAACGAAACGGAGGTGCCATGGCCGAGTCGGCACAGTACGAGGAACTGGTCCGGCAGTTCAGCGCCTTCGGCGCCGTCAAGCGGGAGATGAACCGGCTGATGCCGTCGGACTGCCCGAGCGGCTCCGCGGCCGTGCTGACCGTGCTGGGCCGCCACGGCGACATGCGCATGAGCAGGCTCGCCGAGCTGCTGTCCGTGGACATGTCCGTCACCAGCCGCCACGTCGCCCATCTGGCCGAGCGCGGCTGGATCGAGCGCTCCCCCGACCCCGCCGACAAACGGTCCCGCATCCTGCGCCTCACCCCGGCCGGCCAGACCCGGCTCGACGACCTGTTCCGGCTCACGACGCAGCTCCTCGCCGAGCGGCTGGGCGACTGGTCGGACGAGGAGGTCGGCCGCCTCACCCAGCTGATGGCGCGCCTGAGGGACAGCTTCGGCGACCCCCGCACCGTGCCCCGGCAGGCACCCTCCGCGCTCGAACGGACCACCCGTACACCCGCAAGCACCTAAGAGAAGGAAGTCCATGGCAACGACCACACCGAACGGTGTGCGGGCTCATGCCAAGCACGGGGGAGGACCCTCCCAGGACGCTCCGATGACCCACCGGCAGATCCTGGAGGCGCTGTCCGGGCTGTTGCTCGGCATGTTCTGCGCCATCCTGTCGTCGACCATCGTCACCAACGCCCTGCCCGAGATCGTCTCCGACCTCGGCGGCGGCCAGAGCGCCTACACCTGGGTCGTCACCGCCTCGCTGCTGACGATGACCGCCTCCACCCCCCTGTGGGGCAAGCTCGCCGACCTCATCAGCAAGAAGGCCCTGGTCCAGACGGCCCTGGTGATCTTCGTGATCGGCTCGATCGTGGCCGGTACGGCGCAGAACCCGGGGATGCTCATCACCGCGCGCGCCATCCAGGGCCTCGGCGGCGGCGGTCTCGCCGCGCTGGCCCAGATCATCATGGCCGCGATGATCTCCCCGCGTGAGCGCGGACGGTACTCCGGCTACCTGGGCGCGACCTTCGCGGTCGCGACCGTCGGCGGCCCGCTGCTGGGCGGCGTCATCACCGACACCAGCTGGCTCGGCTGGCGCTGGTGCCTCTACGTCGGCGTCCCGTTCGCGGTCATCGCGCTGATCGTGCTGCAGAAGACGCTGAACCTGCCCCTGGTGAAGCGGAAGGCCAAGATCGACTGGGCCGGCGCCTCCTTCGTCACCGCGGCCGTCTGCCTGCTGCTCGTCTGGGTCACCTTCGCGGACGACAAGTACGCCTGGATGTCCTGGCAGACCGGTGTGATGGTGGGCGGCGCGCTCCTGCTGACGCTGGTCTTCCTGCTGGTCGAGTCCAGGGCGAGCGAGCCGATCATCCCGCTGCGCCTGTTCCGCAACCGCACCATCACGCTGGCCTCGCTGGCCTCGCTGTTCGTCGGCATCGCGATGTTCGCGGGCACCGTCTACTTCAGCCAGTACTTCCAGCTCGCCCGGGGCCAGTCCCCGACCATGTCGGGCGTCATGACCATCCCGATGATCGGCGGCCTGTTCATATCGTCGACCGTCTCCGGCATCGTCATCACCAGGACCGGCCGCTGGAAGAGCTGGCTGCTGGCAGGCGGCGTGCTGCTCACGGCGGGCCTCGGCCTGCTGAGCACGATGCGCCACGACACCCCGTACGGGCAGATCGGCGTCTTCATGGCGCTGATGGGCCTCGGTGTCGGCATGATGATGCAGAACCTGGTGCTCTGCACGCAGAACCAGGTGGCCCCGAGCGACCTGGGCGCGGCCTCCTCCGTGGTCACCTTCTTCCGCTCCCTCGGCGGCGCGGTGGGCGTCTCCGTGCTCGGCTCGGTGATGTCCAGCCGGATCAGCCACTACGCGGCGGACACCATCGGCTCGCTCAGCCCGCAGGAGCAGGCGGCGGCCGCCAAGGTCTCCGGCGGCGGCGCCATTCCCGACATGGACCTGCTGCCCCCGTCCATCCGCGCCTGGCTGGAGAGCGCCTACGGCCACGGCATCGCCGACATCTTCCTGTACGTCGCGCCGATCGCGCTGCTCGGCTTCCTGATGACCGTGTTCATCAAGGAGGTCCCGCTGCGGACCACCGGCGCGCTGGCCCAGGCCGCGCAGGAGCAGGACGGCGCCGGCGATCCGGTCGCCCCGACGGCCGCCGAGGCCGCCGCCCCGGCCGGGAGCGCCGCCCCCGCGGGCTCCGCCGCCCCGGAGACCCGGGCCGCCGCGGGAGACACCTTCACCGGACCGGTGTCCGCCGTCGCCGCCGTCACCCGGCCCGAGGAGTCCGCCTCCGCCGGCATCCCGGTGTGCGGCTTCGTGCGGGGCGCGGACAGCGTCCCGGTGCCGCGGGCCGCCGTCACGCTGATCTCCCTGGGCGGACGCCAGCTGGGCCGCTGCGTGGCCCAGGACGACGGCTCCTATGCGGTGGACGCCCCCTCGGCGGGGTCGTACGTCCTGATCGCGGCCGCCGACGGGCACCAGCCGCAGGCGTCCACGGTCGTGGTGAACGGCGAGCCGGTCTCCTACGACGTCCTGCTCAGCGGCACCAGCGGCATGACCGGTGTGGTCCGCGCGGCGGACACCGGACGGCCGGTCAGGGACGCGATGGTGATCGTCACGGATGTGCGCGGGGACCTGCTGGCCACCGGGGCCACCGGTGAGCAGGGCGAGTTCTCGTTCACCGAGCTGGTGCCGGGCGCGGTGACCGTGGCGGTGAACGCCGCCGGGTACCGGCCGCGCGCCCTGCCGGTCGAGATCGGCGCCACGGGCGTCACCCGGGTCGAGGCCGATCTGGAGACCGGCGCCCACGTGCGGGGCGTGGTCCGCGCCCCGCACGGTCCGCTGGCCGACGCCCGGGTCACCCTGGTCGACGCGGCGGGCAACGTGGTCGGCACGGCGACGACCGGCGAGGACGGCGCGTACGCCTTCGCCGATCTGGACGGCGGGGAGTACACCGTCATCGCCACGGGCTACCCGCCGGTGGCGAGCGCCCTGACGGTCACAGGCACCGGTGTGGACGACCACGACATCGAACTCGCCCATCCGGGCGAGTGACCCGAGCCCCGGCCCGTGGCGGGCCCGCGCGTCCTGTAGCGGAGACGCGCCCCCGCTGCGGGCCGGTCGTATTGCGACCCTATTGTCAGCCTTTTCAAGGAGAAGACGGGATGCCACTGACCGCGAGGATCCGCACCCGGGACGGGTGGGCCGTGTCGCACGCGGTCGTCACGCTGACCGACGGGACCGGCGCCCAGGTGCTGCGCGCCGAGGCGGACGCCGAGGGCGCCGTCCGGGACGCCACGGAGCTGGCGCCGGGGGCGTACACCGTCGTCGTGACCGCGGTCGGGTACGCGCCCGCCGCCGCCAGCGCCCTCGTCACCGCGAGCGGGCGCGCGGAGGTCGGGACGGTCACGCTGGCCCGGACCGGGGGCACGGACCTGCCGCCGCCCGGACCGTGGACCGTCGACCCGGCGCACTCCGGTGTGGCCGCCGTCGCCCAGCACCTGGGCATCTCCAGCGTGCGGGGGCGGTTCACCGACTTCACCGCCTCGGTGGAGATCGCCCCGGACGACGTCACCAAGTCGCGGGTGGAGGCGGTGATCCGGGCCGCGTCCATCGACACCGGCAACGAGACGCGGGACACCCATCTGCGGTCCCCGGACTTCCTGGACGTCGAGCGGTACCCGGAGATCGTCTACCGGTCCACGGGGCTCACCCGGGCGGGCACCGACCGCTGGACCGTGCACGGCGAGCTGGCCATGCGCGGAGTGGTCCGCCCGGTCGACCTGGACCTGGCGTACCTCGGCACGGGCGCGGACCCGTGGGGCGGCACCCGGGCGGCCTTCCGGGCCACGACCGAGCTGCACCGCGAGGCCTTCGCGATGCACTACAACCAGGTCGTCCAGGCCGGCATCGCCGCCATCGGCACGACGCTCCGGGTGGAACTGGACGTCCAGGCCGTGCGGGGGGAGTCGCTTCCCGAGGTGTGAGCACGGGCCTCCGGACCTCGGCCGCTTCCGGTCCGGCCCCTCGCCGTGGTGCAATGGGCGGAGGTCAGGAAGCGGCCTTTTCCCGATTTTCCGGACCGATGACTGTCAGGTGAGTGCCGTGACCCTTCCGCCCCCTCCCGCCGAACGCGTGATGCTCCCGCTGCCGTCGGAGATCGACGTCCGCAACGCCGACGGCCTGCTGCCGCTGATCATGTACCAGGCCCGCTCCGGCTCCGAGGGCCCGGCGCAGGTGATGATCCTCGACCTGTCGGCGACCCGCTTCATGGACTCCCAGGGCGTCCGCCTGATCAACGCCGCCCGAAGACTCCTGCTCCCCGACACCCGGGTGCTCCTGGTGGCCCTCCCGGAGAGCATGGCCTGCCGCGTGCTGGAGGTGACCGGGCTGCGCCGCGACGTACCCGTGTACGACAACCTCCCGGAGGCGATGGCGGCTTAGGCGTTCTGTCCGCCCGGGCCGGCGCCTCGGCAAAGGACCCTGGGCGCGGATCGACGGCACCGCCGAGGTGCCGGGTGCTGGACGGGCCCGAGCCGGTGGAGCCGCCGACGGGGTACTGCCGCCGCATCGCCGGTGGGCACCCCGACCGGGGCGCGTACCGGGCGGCCATGGTGGAGCGGGGCGAGTCGCTGATCCGGGCCGCTCCGGAGCGCTGGAGTCCGGTGGCGACCGGCGGTGTCCCGGCGCGGCCGGCGGAGAGCGGGTAGCGCGATCCCTCGCGGGAGTGCGGAGGCGTGGACGCCCCGCCGGAGTGCGGGGTGCGGACGCCGCGGACGGAACAGCTAGCCGCGGCCGCGGGCGACCATCGCCTCGATGCCGGCGATCAGCAGGTCCAGGGCGAAGGAGAAGTCCCGTTCGAGCATCTCCTGGACCGTGTCGCCGCCCCGGGCCTCCATGATCCTGGCCGACTGCCCGATCACGTCGGAGGCGTCCGGATCCCGCGTCACCTCGGTCATGGCCCGGTGGTGGTACTCGTCGGGGGTCAGGCCCGTGGAGGCGACCCGGTCGTGGAAGTGGCCCTCCACCGTGCCGTAGCCGTACACGAACTGGAACACGGCGGAGATCGCCCCGGTCACCCCGTGCTCGGGCAGCCCGGTGCGGCCGAGGACCTGCTGGACCGCGCCGGAGAACCGCAGGGCGTTGGGGCCGATGTTGAGGAAGCGGCCGGCCAGCGCGGACAGCCAGGAGTGCCGCACCAGCAGCGCCCGGTACTCGCGGGCCAGCGCGCGCAGTTGGTCGCGCCAGTCCTCGTCGGCGTCCGGCTCGGGCAGGGTCAGTTCGCCGAAGGCCCGGTCCAGGGCCAGTTCCAGCAGGTCGTCCTTGGTGTCGACGTACCAGTAGACGGACATCGCGGTGACGTCCAGCTCGGCGGCGAGGCGGCGCATGGAGAACTTCGCCAGGCCCTCGGCGTCCAGCAGCCGCACGGTCGCCCCGGTGATCCGGTCCCGGTCCAGTCCGGAGGGCTGGCCGCCACCGCGCCTGCCGCCCCGGTCCTGATCCCGGTCCTCCAGCCAGACGCTCGGCCGCGGCGTCTTCCCGGACCGCTGGTCTGCCCTCACCATGACGCACCTTCCTCGACTTGCCGACGCCGGTTCATGCTAGGGGGTGCCCGGCACAGGAACGCGGGAGAAGGGGCGGCGTCCGGGTGCGTGCGGTCGTGCGAGCGCACGGCGCCGGAACGCCCTCGACAGGGGGGTTCCCCCCTTCCCCTAGGTGTCCACCTGCCCCTTCTGCCCCTCCTGCGCGGACCGTGCGTCGGCGTGGTCGGCCCGGCGCAGCAGCGCCGCCGCGAGGAGTCCGCCGAGCAGCACCGCCACCGCGCCGACCAGCAGGCTCGTCTCCAGGCCGGAGGAGAACGCCCCGGTGATCTCGGCGCGTTCGCGGTCCGAGCCGGCCGCGTCCAGCGCGGCCGGCAGCGAGGCCGCCGCGACCGGCACCAGCGCCGCGAAGCGCGCGTTGAGCACGGCGCCGAGGACGGCCACCCCGAGCCCGTTGCCGAACTCGGCCAGCGTGCCGTTGATGCCGGCGCCGACGCCCGCCTTCTCGCGGGGCACGGAGCTCATCACGGCGTGTGCCATCACCGGGCTGCCGATCGCGGTGCCCGCGCCGATCAGCACCAGGCCGAGCAGGGTGCCGCTGTAACCGTGCTCGGTGAGCGTGGCGATCGACACCAGTCCGGCCGCCATCAGGCCCATGCCGACCGCGATGGACAGCGGGGTCCCCATCTTCGCCGCCCACTCGGTGCCCACGCCGGTGAAGTTGAGGGCGACCACGGTCAGTGCCATCGGCGCGGTGCGCAGACCCGCCTCCAGCGGCCCGTACCCGAGGACGAACTGCAGGTACTGGGTGAGCAGGAAGAGCGCGCCGCCCATGCCGAAGGTGATCAGCACCAGTCCGCCGACCGCGCCGGTGAAGCGCCGGTCGCGGAAGAAGTGCGGGTCGAGCATCGGGTACGGGACCCGGCTCTCCCCGTACGCGAAGACGCCGAGCGCCACGGCCGCCGTGCCCGCGCTCGTGAGCACCCTGCCGGAGGTCCAGCCGTGTCCGGGGCCGGAGATGACGGCGTGGACCAGGGCCGTCATGCCGATGGTGGAGAGCACCGCGCCGGCCAGGTCGGGCCGGTCGCCCCGCCGGCTTCGGGACTCCGGGACGTACGCCGCGACGGCGGCCAGCGCCAGGGCCGCGACCGGCAGGTTGATCAGGAAGACCGAACCCCACCAGAAGTGGTTCAGCAGGAACCCGCCGACCAGCGGACCGGCGGCGAAGCCCAGGGAGTTGACGGCGCTCCAGACACCGATCGCCTTGGGCTGCTCCTCGGGCGTGAAGATCTGCATGACCACGGCGAGGGTGGTGGTCAGCAGCAGCGCCCCTCCGACGCCCATGCCGGCCCGCGCCGCGATCAGCTGCGGGGACGACTGGGCCAGGCCCGCCGCCAGCGACCCCACGCCGAACAGGGACAGGCCCACGATCAGCATCTTCTTGCGGCCGTAGCGGTCGGCGGCGTTGCCCGCGCTGAGCAGCAGGCCCGACTGGACCAGGGAGTAGGCGTTGATCATCCACTGGATGTCGGCGGTCGAGGCGTCCATCTCCCGGGTGAGGGAGGGGATCGCCACGTTCAGCACCGTGTTGTCCAGCAGCACGGTGAGCTGGGCGAGACAGATGACTCCGAGGATCGGCCACCGCCGGACGTGCCCCCGGGGAGCCCCGTCCACCGGTGCGGTGTCCGGGGACGGGTCGGGGGCCGCGGACGGGTGCTCCGGTGGGGACGTCGTCATGCTGTACACCGTAGAACAGCCCCTTACGGTGTACAACACAGTTCGTGGCAGGGTGGCCGGCTTCCGTCACCGGACGGGTGGGGACGGGGCCGGGGCCGAACCGCGCGGGTCCGGCCACCCTGGTCCGCTCACGACACCGCGGGCTTCAGCAGGTAACCGGCGCCGCGCCGGGTGTGGATCATCGGCTCCCGGCCCGCGTCGATCTTCCGGCGCAGGTAGGAGATGTACAGCTCGACGACGTTGGCCCGGCCGCCGAAGTCGTAGGACCAGACCCGGTCGAGGATCTGCGCCTTGCTGAGCACCCGGCGCGGGTTGCGCATCAGGAAGCGCAGCAGCTCGAACTCGGTGGCGGTCAGGTGGATGCTCTGGCCTCCCCGGGTCACCTCGTGGCTGTCCTCGTCCAGGGTGAGGTCGCCGACCACCAGCAGGGCGTCGGAGCGGCGGTCGCTCGCGCAGGAGCGGCGGATCAGTCCGCGCAGCCGCGCGACGACCTCCTCCAGGCCGAAGGGCTTGGTCACGCAGTCGTCGCCGCCCGCGGTCAGTCCGGCGATCCGGTCCTCGACGGCGTCCCCCGCGGTGAGGAACAGCACGGGCACGTCGGGCAGTTCGCGGCGCAGCCGGCCGAGGACGGAGAGCCCGTCCATGTCGGGCAGCATCATGTCCAGGACGACGGCGTCGGGCCGGAACTCGCGGGCGGCGCGCAGCGCGCCCTGCCCGTCGGCCGCGCTGCGGATCTGCCAGCCCTCGTAGCGCAGGGCCATGGAAAGCAGTTCGGTGACCGACTGCTCGTCGTCCACCACCAGCACCCGGACGGAGCTCCCGTCCGGCCTGAGCGGTTCGGTGCGCCCCTGGGGCGAGATCGTGGTCATGCCGGACACGATGGGGACGTCCTCTGAGAGCACCCTTTCGTCCGTCTGTGTTTTCCCTGAGAAACGCACAGGGGTTCCTCAGACGGGCTCCTCCGGCGGGGCCGGCAGCCCGAACAGCCGGGCCGCGTTGTCGTGGCACACCGCCCGCAGCCAGTCCTCCCCGAGCCCGAGACCCGCCAGGGCGTCGAGCTGATGAACATAGGGATAGGGGATGTTGGGGAAGTCGGTGCCGAGCAGGACGCGGTCGCCGAGGTCCGCCAGCCGGGGCAGCGCCCGCCGGGGGAACGGCGCCATCCGCTCGCTGAAGCCGGTGAACGCCATGGTGGTGTCGAGGCGGACCTCCCGGTACCGCTCGGCCAGACCCAGGAAGTCCTCGTACTCGGGCATGCCCATGTGCGCCACGACCAGCCGCAGCCGGGGGTGGCGGGCGAGCACGCGGGCGACCGGTCCGGGGCCGGTGTGCTTGCCGGGGGCGGGTCCCGAGCCGCAGTGGACCACCACCGGGACGCCCGCCTCGGCGAGCAGGCCCCAGCAGGGGTCGAGCGCCTCGTCGGCCGGGTCGTACCCGCCGACCTGGACGTGCGCCTTGAAGACGCGCGCCCCGTGCTCGACGGCCTCGCGCACGTAGGCGGCGGCGCCGGGCTCGGGGAAGAACGTCGAGGTGTGCAGGCAGTCGGGGGTGCGGTGGGCGAAGCCGGCGGCCCAGTCGTTCAGCCAGCGGGCCATGCCCGGCTTGTGCGGGTAGAGCATCGCCGTGAAGGCGCGCACCCCGAACGCCCGCAGCAGCGCGGCCCGTTCGCCTTCCTCCTTCCGGTACGTGATCGGCCACTCGATGCCGCCGGTGAGCGGGCCGAGCCCGTCGAAGTACGCCCACACCTTGTGGAGCACCCGCTCCGGCATGAAGTGCGTGTGCACGTCGACGAGGCCGGGCAGGCCGAGCCGCCGCCAGAAGCGCCGGACCCCGGCGGGCTCGTCGCGTGCGTCGGGGACCTCGGGGGGTGGCGGCGGGGTGCTGTCCGGGGGTGCGCTCATGCCGGACACGATCGCCCGCGCGGGCGGGAGCGGTCCAGCCCTCCCCCTTCCTTCACGGCTCAGAAGAGCCCGTCCTGCGCGGTCGCCCGCTCCTTCAGCGCCCTCACCGGCACATCGACCCGGCGTCCCGTGGCCGGCAGCAGCTCCCAGCCGGGCAGCAGACGGGTGTCCAGCACGAGGACGCCCCGGTCGGTCGCCAGGTGCAGATCGGGCCCGGCGGCCGCCACCAGCTCCCCGCTCACCGCTCCCCCGGCGGCCAGCTCGCCGACCTCGCCCACCGGCGGCGGCGCGGCCGCCAGGGCGAACGCCTCCACATGGTCGACCGGACGGAAGGGAGCGGGGACGAGGGACTCCGGCCACTCACCGAGGGCGAGCGCCCGCGCGTGCAGCTCGGCGGTCTCGGCGGCCCGTTCCTCCCCGGTCGCCGGGAGCGCCGCCCGCGCCGCCCGCTTGGCGGCGTAGGGGATGCGGTCCGGGACCCGCAGCGCGGCCCGCAGCAGTTCCTCGGTGCGCCGCGCCGCCATCAGCGGCCCGGTGCCCAGCCAGCTGAAGCAGACCGCCCCCTGCTCCAGCAACCGGGCCGGGCCGCGCCGCTCGGCGGTGATCCCGACCTTGGTCATCCCGGGCCCGAACCACGCCAGGTACACCCGGTACGGCCGGGGGTCGTCCGCGAGCGTGTCGGCGGCCACCGAGTGCGCGCGGTCCAGCCGGGCGCACTCCTCGCAGCGCGGCCCGGTGCTCCGCGCGGACACCCGCGCGGTGAGCGGACACATGTTCCCCCGCGCTCCCACGCAGGTCCGCGCTCCCCCTTCCGCGACCTCGAAGGCCACCCTCTTCCCCCAGGTCAGCGCCGAGCGCCGGCCCCCGTCCCAGATCAGCACGGGACCGTCCGCCGTCCAGCTCAGCCCCGCGCACCGCCATGCCTGTGCCATCCCGGCCGAGCGTAGAGGGGAGCACTGACAGCGACCGGAGCATCAACAGGGCCGCGGACGACGGGACCGCGTCGTACGGGGCGCGGCAGCCGGCTCAGCTCCCGGCGCCCACCGGGTCCGCCGCCTCGACGCGGGCGGCCGGGGCGGCCGGAACCGTCGGCGCCGCGGCCGGCGCGGGTTCACCGACCGGCCCGCCCCTCCGTCCGGCCAGCCGGCACCCCACGCACTCCGCGTGCCCCGCGCGGGCGCCGCTGTCGCGCACCCGCCAGCTCCACTCCTCCCGCGGCCGCGGTCCCGACGCTTTGCCCCACCCGGCGAGATGCAGGGCCCAGGTGACGAGGAGGGCGACCACCTCGACCCCGGCGCCGGCGAGGAGCAGCGGCCCGGAGACGGCGCAGACGCCCACGCCCAGGACGGCCGCCCCGGCGACGGCGATCCCGCAGCCGGTCCATCCGGCGACGGTGTGCCCGTGGTCATATGGGTGCGCGCTCATGTCTGCCCCTTCGCGGCGTCGGCGTTCCTGACGGACGTCGAGACGTCTCCCACCGATGTCTCACGTCCTAAGGAATTTACAACAGAAATCTCTCACGAGCTAAGGGAAATGGGGAAGCCCCGTCATGCACGCCAATCCGCGCCCGCCCGCCACGCAGCAGGAGGCGATGTGGGCGATGGACCGACTGATCGCGTCGCACCTGATCGGCCAGCAGGAGATGGCCCAGGTCATGGGCCTGAACGTCACCGACGTGACCTGCTTCGGCTTCGTCATCGAGGCGGGGGACGACCTCCTCACCGCAGGCGAGCTGGCGGAGCGCGTCCACGTCACCACCGGCGCGATGACCGGCGTCCTCAACCGCCTGGAGCGCGCCGGCTTCATCACCCGCCGCCCCGACCCCGCCGACCGGCGCCGTGTCCGCGTGGCCGCGCGGCCCGACGCGGTGGCCCTGGCGCGCCGCCTGTACGAGCCGTACTACGCGCGCCTCGCCGAGCTCTTCGCGGACTACTCCCCCGAGGAGCTGGCCGTGCTGAACGACTGGTTCACGCGCGCGACCGCACTCGCGGAGACCTTCCGCGAGGAGCGCCGCCGCGAGAGCTGACCGGGGCCCGTCCGCCGAGGTGCCGGGTATCGCCCGCGGTGCCACTCTGAAGGAGATCGAACCGCTCGGGGACCCTCCGGAAGGCCGAGAACATGGTCAGCAATGTCAGCGGTACGAGCCATCACGGGGCGAGCCGGGAGGCCCGGAACACCTGGGCGGCCGGCTGGACGGTCGCCGCGGCGGTCCTGATGCTGTTCGGCGGCATCATGGCGATCTTCGAGGGCATCGCCGCCATCGCCCAGGACGACGTCTTCGTCGCCACCCGGAACTTCACCTACGAGTTCAGCCTGACCGGCTGGGGCTGGGTGCACCTGATCCTCGGCGCCCTGGTGGCCGCCGCCGGCCTGGCGTTGCTCAGGGGGGCCGCGTGGGCCCGGGCCGTGGGCGTGGCCCTGGCCGGGCTGAGCATGATCGCCCACTTCGTGTGGCTGCCCTACCAGCCGGTGTGGTCGATCACTCTCATCGTCATCGACGGCTTCATCATCTGGGCCCTGTGCGCACCCCGCCGCGAGTCCCCGGCGTAGAACGCGCGTCCGCGGGCCGGTCCGGCGTCTGGCCGTGGGCGGCGCAGGCGGCCGGGGTGACCGCGATGGTCACCGCGTACTTCCTGCTGCCGCTGGACCGGCTCGGCCCGCGCCGCCCGGTGCTGAGCTGGGTGCTGTTCGGGGCGGCCCTCGCACTGATCGCCGTCCTGCTGCTGGTCCAGGCCGCCCGGGTGCTGCTGGCCGTCCCGGGCGTCCGTCCGGGGCTGGTCATCCCGCCGCTGATGTGCCTGTCCGTGCTGGTCTTCGCCACCGCCTACCAAGGGCTCGCCCAGCGCCCCGGCGAGCTGGACGGCATCGCCACGCGCCTGGACGCCCTCTACTTCACGCTGGTCACCCTCGCCACCGTCGGGTACGGGGACATCGCCCCGCGCGGGCAGGCCGCGCGTCTGGTCGCGATCCTGCAGATCCTCTACAACTTCGTCTTCCTCACGGCGGCGGCCACCGCACTGACCAGCCACCTGCGCGACTCCCTGCGCCGGCACGGACATCCGGGCCCGCCGACGTGACCCCGCGCCCGCGTCGCGCACCCATGTGACCGGCGTCACACTGAAGGGAGCAGAGTGTTCCCCGGGTCACCCCGGGCTCGCTCTCCCCAGGACCCGGACGAACACCGGCCGCCGAGCCGCCGCTCGGGCGTCGGTTCGTCCGCCCGCGGCCCGCCTCCGGTTCCGCACTGCTCCAAGGGGTGCCCGCTCATGAGCGGCATGGACGCAACCGCACTGGACAATCTGCGCGAGGCCCTGCGAGGTCCCCTCGTGACGCCGCAGGACGCCGGGTACGACGAGACCCGCTCCGTCTACAACGCGATGATCGACCGCCGTCCCGCCGCCGTCGCCCGCTGCACGGGCACGGCGGACGTGCGCACCACGATCGCCTTCGCCCGGCAGACGGGCGCCGACCTGGCCGTGCGCGGCGGCGGACACAGCGGCCCCGGCCTGTGCCTGGTCGACGGCGGTCTCACCCTCGACCTGTCCCTGATGCGCTGGGTCCGGGTCGACCCGGTCAACAGGACGGCCCAGGTGGGCGGGGGCAGCCTGCTCGGCGACCTGGACCACGAGACGCACGCCTTCGGGCTCGGCGTGCCGTCCGGCATCAACTCCACCACCGGCGTGGGCGGCCTCACGCTGGGCGGCGGCCACGGCCACCTGACCCGCACGTACGGTCTGACCATCGACAGCCTGGTCGCGGCGGACGTGGTCCTGGCCGACGGCAGCGTCGTCACCGCCACCGAGAAGGAACACCCGGACCTGCTGTGGGCGCTGCGGGGCGGCGGCGGCAACTTCGGCGTGGTCACGTCGTTCACCTTCCGGCTGCACCCGGTGCACACGGTCGGCGTGGCGGTCACCGTGTGGCCGGTCGAGCGGACCACGGACGTGCTGCGCTGGTACCGGGAGTTCCTGCCCGCGGCGCCCGAGGACCTCAACGGCTTCTTCGCCGTCATGTCCGTCCCGCCCGCCCCGCCCTTCCCCGAGCCGCTCCACGGGCGGAAGGCGTGCGCCGTGGTCTGGTGCTACACCGGCGGCCTGGAGGGCGGACGCCTGGACGAGGTGCTGTCCGTGGTGGAGGACCCGGCCCCGCCGGCCTTCCACTTCGCCACGCCGATGCCGTACCCGGCCCTCCAGACGATGTTCGACGCGCTGGTCCCCAAGGGGCTCCAGTGGTACTGGCGCGGGGACTTCTTCGACGCGGTCCCCGACGAGGCGGTCGCGGTGCACGAGCGGTTCGGGCGGGAGCTGCCGACCGCCCTGTCGACCATGCACCTGTATCCCGTGGACGGAGCGGCCCACGACGTCGCCCCGGGCGAGACGGCCTGGGCCTACCGGGACGCGACGTGGTCCGGCGTCATCGCGGGCATCGACCCCGACCCGGCCGACGCCGGCCTGATCCGCCAGTGGTGCGTCGACTACTGGTCGCAGCTCCACCCGCACTCCATGGGCGGCTCCTACCTCAACTTCCTCGGCGAGGCCGAGGGCCCGGACCGCGTCCGCTCCACCTACCGCGACAACTACGCGCGCCTCAGCGCCGTCAAACGCACCTACGACCCCGACAACCTCTTCCGCGCCAACCAGAACGTCCCGCCGTCCACGGCCTGAGCGACACCGTGCCGGGCGGGCCGCGAACGGACCCGTCCGGTGGCTGCGCGGGAGGACATGCCGAAGACTGGGGCGCACAACGGTACGGAACGACCGGGGGCCGTGGGGATGCAGCGATACCAGCGCGGGAGGGACTCGAGGCGTCTCGCCTGGGCCCGCCGCCTGCCGGCCGCCGTGCTGATCGTCGCGGTCCTCGCCGACCTCGTCTGGCCGCCGTTCAACACCTTCCCGCTCCTGGCGACCGTCTCGGTGATCGCGGCGCCGATGTTCTCCCTGCCCCGGACGGTCGCCAGCGGCGCGGCGGCCTGCCTGGCCGGCTGGCTCCTGTCCTTCCGCGAGAACCAGGAGGTGGACACCAGGGCGAACGTCATCGGCTTCACGACCCTCATCACCCTGACCGTCGTCGCGGCGTTCCTCAACCGGATGTTCGCCCGCGAACGGGAGCAGCTGCGCACGTCACGTCAGGTGGCGGAGGCCGTCCAGCGCGCCATGCTGCCCGCCGTGCCGGAGCGGGTCCGCGGGCTGGCCGTGGCCACCCGGTACCAGGCCGCCCAGGAGGAGGCCCTGATCGGCGGCGACCTGTACGCGGCCCACGAGACGTCCCACGGGCTGCGCATGGTGATCGGTGACGTCCGCGGCAAGGGCACGCAGGCGTTCACGCTGGTCAACACCCTCCTGGGCGCCTTCCACGCGGCGGCCCCGCACCTGCCGGACCTGCCCGCGGTCGTCCGGGCCGCGGAGGCGCAGGTGCAGGACGCCAAGGCCCGGGAGCGGGACGCCCCCTTCGAGGACTTCGTCACCGCCGTCTTCGTCGAGATCCTCCCCGGCCGGTCCGCGCTCCGCGTGGCGAACCGGGGGCACCCGGCGCCGCTGTTGGTCCACGGGGGCGAGGTGAAGGCGCTGGAGCCGAGGGACCCCTCACTGCCGCTGGGGCTGGGCGACCTGGCCGGCCCCGTCGTCCCGGTGGACCGGTACGACCTGCCTCCCGGCGCCACGGTGGTGCTGTTCACCGACGGCATCATCGAGGCCCGCGACCGCGACGGCACCTTCTTCGATCCCGTCCCCCCACTCACCTGCTCCCTGCCCCCGGACCCCGGAGCCGTGCTGGACGCCATGCTGGCCGCCCTGTTCCGGCACACCGACGAACTCGACGACGACGCGGCGGCCCTGGCCGTCACCCGCCTTCCGGACGAGGACGCGGCCGAGGAGAGCTCCGCCGCCGCACACCGCTGAAACGCTGAAACGCCAGAGGCCCCGGATCTCTCCGGGGCCCCTGGTCTGTGTGCACTCGGCAGGATTCGAACCTGCAACCTTCTGATCCGTAGTCAGATGCTCTATCCGTTAAGCTACGAGTGCTTGTCTCTTCATTTGTCTCGCCGCTCCCGGCCCTTTCGGCCCGCTCGCGGCGACAGGAAGAACATTACATGACTGCCGCCGCCATGTGAAATCCGATTGCCCTACCCCTTGTGACCTGCGAAAACACGGACATCCGGGGGTCGGTACGGCGCGGGAACGACGAAGCCCCGGCCGCTGGGGCCGGGGCTTCGTGTGCGGGGCGGAGGCGGAGGGATTTGAACCCTCGATGGGCTTTAAGGCCCAAACCGCATTAGCAGTGCGGCGCCATAGACCGGACTAGGCGACGCCTCCCTGCACAACCCGTTGCGCGCGAGCGCGAGCGGATGGTGCCTGCCGATGATGACACAACCGCGTGGGGTGTCACCAATCGCCCCCCACGGTACTAGGCGGGGAGCCCGCAGGGCAAAGCCCTTACGACCGGCACGCCGTCGTGGCGCAACGTCCCGCGCTCCGGCGCGTTGATCACGGCATGACCGCTCTGCTCCCCTTCCCTTCCTCCTCCGCATCGCCCTCCACCGCTCCCCCGTCCCCGCGGCGGCGGTTCCTCGCCGGGGGCGCCGCCCTCGTCGCGGTCCTCGCCTCGCTCGCCGCGCTCCCCTCCCCGGCACGGGCAGGGGAGCCGGTGCCGGACGGGGACCGGCTCACCGTCACCGTGCGGGACGCGGGCGGCGGGACGGACGGGACGTACGAGGTGCGGTGCCGGCCGAGCGGCGGGACGCACCCCGACCCCGACGGGGCCTGCGCGGCCGTCCAGCGGCAGACCCGGTGGGGGCGGGACGCCTTCGCGCCGGCGCCGCGGGACGCCGTGTGCACCCTGCAGTACGGCGGTCCCGCCACCGCCCGGGTCACCGGCACCTGGTCCGGCCGCCGCGTCGACGCGACGTACGACCGTACGAACGGGTGCGCGATCGCGCGCTGGGACCGGCTCGTGCCGCTGCTGCCCGAGGTGGGCCGGGCGGCGGGGGCGCGGGGGGCGTGAAGGTCCCGCGAAGCTTCGCGGTGCGTCGGCCCAGGCAGGCGCGGTTCCGGACGTACCGGACGTCACATCACCGTCACCTCGCGGTGCGATGTGCGTCCCATCCGGCACCTCCGGCGCACCCCCAGCCCTTAGACTCCCTCCCGTGACACGTTGCGGGCCGGTTGGCAAGATGGCCCGAGCGGTCGGCACGTCGCGGTAACAGGGAGGAAGCGTCTCGTGAGCAGCAGGCCATCCCGAGGCGCTGCTCGCCTCGCAGCCATACTGGACGCGCTTCCCGACGCCCTGGTGCTGGTCAACGCCAACGGGACCGTCGTCAACGCCAACACCATCGCCCTCGAGGCCTTCGAGGCGCCGGGCACCGCCCTGGTGGGGCGCGGGCTGCTGGACCTGCTGCCGCAGTTCGACAGCAAGCTCATCCCCGGCTCCATGCGGCGGCCCGACCACATCGACCCCCGCGGACGCACCAAGCCGACCCGGATGATCGCCCGGCGGACCGACGGGACCGAGTTCCCCGTCGAGGTCACCAGCGCGAACCTGGAGAACAACCAGCAGACCTACGACAGTTACGGCTACACCGACGACGAGCTGCTGATGCTCGTCGTCCGGGACCTCTCCGGCACCGTCGACACCGAGGCCGAGCTCGCCCGGTCGCAGCGGCAGACGGAGATGATCCTGCGGGCCGCCTCCGAGGGCGTCGTCGGCACCGACACCGACGGGCGGATCGTCCTGGTCAACCCGGCCGCCGCCCAGATCCTCGGCTACCGGGCCGGCGAGCTCGGCGGCCGCGAGCTGCACACCCTCGTGCTGCACTCGCGCGCCGACGGTTCCCCCTTCCCCTACTCCGAGTCCCCGCTCGCCGACACCCTGCGCTCCGGCCGCAAGCACCGCGTGCGCGGCCAGGTCCTCTACGCCAAGAACGGCGACAAGCTGCCGGTCGACCTGACCACCGCCCCGGTGCGCGACGGCGACCAGCTCGTCGGCGCGGTCATGACGTTCCTCGACCGCCGCCCCTACGACGCGCTGGTCAAGGAGAAGGAGGCCGCCGAGCGGAAGCACGCGGAGGAGCTGGAACGGCTCGCCGAGGAGCACGGCTCCGAGCTGACCGCCCTGCGCCAGAGCCACGTCACCGAGATGGAGGAGCTCCGCGAGGAGCACGCGGAGGAACTCGCCGCCCACGAGGAGCGGTACGCCGCCCTCGGCGAACGCGAGAAGGACCGCTACGAGGCCCTCGCCGCCCGGCACGAACAGCTCCTCACCCTCCTCGGCCGCTCCCTGCGCGGCCCGCTCGACGAACTGCGCCGCGAACTGTCCGCGCTGGCCGCCGACGACGCGGGGCAGCTGTGGCCCGAGGCCAACCAGGTGCTCCACCACCTGTCCGCCGGCTACTCCCGCATCACCACCCTGATCGACAACGTCCTCGGCTACCAGCGGCTCGACGCCGGCGCCGAGCGGATAGCCCGCACGAAGGTGATGCTCGACGCGGTCGTCGCGGCCGGTGTCGACGGGGCCGTGGAGCTGATCGGCCCGGGCCGCGTGCAGTTCGCGGTGCACGCGCCGCCCCTCGAGGCCGAGGTGGACCCGCGGCTGCTCGCGACCGCCCTCGCCCACCTGGTCGCCGACGTCGCGGGCGTCGACGCGACCGGCAACACGCCCCTGTCGGCGGGCGGTTACCTGGACAACACGGTCGTCGTCGCGGCGGCCCAGCGCGGCGAGGTCGTCCGCATCGAGGTCCGCGGCCCGTACGGCGGCGGCGACCCGGTGCACGAGCCGATCGTGCGCGGGATCGTCCGGGCGCACGGCGGAGTGCTCCAGACGCACGAGGTGCCGGGGATGAGCGGCAGCGCGTTCGTCCTCGAGGTGCCGATCGGGGGCGGGGCGGGGGCCGTGGCGGCCTTCACCGCGCCGCAGGACGCGGTGGCGCAGGCCGGGGAGGCGCAGGCCGAGGGTGCGCAGGCCGGGGAGGCGCAGGCCGAGGGTGCGCAGGCCGAGGGGGCCGCCGCTCACGCCGAGCCCGCGCCGAGCGGTGGACGGCGCCGGGCGCGGCGCTCGTCCGTCGACGCCTTCCTGGAGAGTGACGTGCCGGGCGGCGGCAGCGGCGACGGTGAGACTCCCGCCGCTCCCGCCACGGAGGCACCGCAGCCCACCGGGCGGCGGAGGCGGCGTGCGGCTTCTCCCGGGGAGCCCGCGCAGGCGCAGTTGCCGGCGCAGGTGTCCGGTGAGGGCGCGGCCGTGTCCGGCGGAACGGGGCGGCGGCGGGGCCGACCGGCCGAGGACGCGGCGGGTGCGACCGGCGCCGAGGTGGAGCTCGCCGGTGCGGGGGTGTCCGAGGGCTCCGTCGTCACCGCCGCCGAGCACGCGGCGGGCGCCGCGGCCTCCAACACGGGGCTGGGCGGGACCGTTCCGCCGCAGGGTGTGCCCGCGCCGTCCGGGCGTCGGGCCCGGCGCGCGGCCGGTGAGCAGCAGGCGCTCGCGCCCGCGCTGCCCATGGCCTCCGAGACGAACGGCGCGTCCGGCGCGGCGCAGGGCGAGGTCGCCGTGCACGTTCCGGCGCAGGGCGCGGGCCCTGACCAGCCGCAGCCGACCGGACGGCGCCGGCGTGCGCTGGCCGCCGCGAACGAGCGCGCGGCGGCGCAGGAGGCGGCGCCCCGTACGGTGTTCGCGCTGCCGCCGGCGGGGGCGGACCAGGACGAGCAGCCTGGTCAGGCAGGGCAGGCCGAGGTCGTGGGACAGGCCGGTCAGGCCGCGGTCGTGGGACAGGTACCTCCGGCGGGGGTTCCGGTTCCGAGGCAGGCTCCGCAGTCACCCGTGGCGCCGGGTCAGGTACCGGGCGGCCAGGAAGTTCCGGGTGCTCAGACGGCTGGGCATGCGGCGCCGGGTGCCGTACCGAGCGGGCACGCTCCGCAGCCGGTCGCTCCGGGTGCGCAGCCTGTCGCTCCGGCCGCCGCGCAGGACGTGGCTTCGGCAGCCGCGCAGGTCGTGCCTCCGGCCGACGGGCAGGCCGTGGCACCGGCCGCTCCGCAGGGGACGGCTCCGGCCGCCGGGCAGGCCGTGCCTCCGAACGGGCAGGCAGCGCCGTCCGCTCCGCAGGCCGTTCCTCCGCAGGCCGCAGCGCCCGCGCCGCAAGCCGCTGGGCCGAACCTCCAGCCGGTCGGCCCGAACGCGCAGCCCGTACCTCCGCACGCACAGGGCGCAGGACCCGCGCCCCAGCCCGCCGCGCCGAGCCTTCAGCCGGTCGGCCCGAATCCGCAGGTTCCGCAGCCGATCCCGCCGAACCCGCCGAACCCGCCGAACCAGCAGGCCGCGGCGTCCGCGCCTCAGGCCGCCGGACCCGACCCGCAGCCCGTCGGGTCCGACGCGCAGACCCCGCAGGCCCCTGTCCCGCAGGCCCCGCAGCCCGTACCGCCGGCCCCGCGGGCCCCACGACCGGCCGGCGCCGCTGTTCAGGCGCCCCAGCCCGGTGTTCCGGCACCGCAGGCTCCCGCGCGGCCCGCCCCGGCTCCCGCGCCGCAGGGTGCCGCGGCCGACGTCGGCCGGCATGACGCCGTGCCGTTGGACCAGTCCGAGGACCACACCCCGCCGCAGCCGCACCCCACCAGCGCGCCCACGGGCCGCCGTCGCCGTGCGGTCGTTCCGCCGTCCGAGGCCGCGCAGGCGCCCGGCGCTTCCGAGCAGTGGGGGGCGGTGCCCCCGCAGGGCGCGCCCGCCTCGGCCCCGCTCCCGCCGGCCCAGCCGCTGCCCGCCGAGGCGCCGCCCGCGCAGGCCGCGCCGAACGCGGCCACCCCGCCCGCCGGGTCTCCGGCCCCGCAGCAGTGGCCCGCCGCGGGTGACACCTCCGGCGCCGGCGTGCCCGTACCGAACGCGCCGCAGCCCACGCCGTCGGGCGGCACCCCGCTGCCGCCCGAGGGCGCGCCCGCGCCGGACCGGCGGGCCGCCCAGCCGCTGCCCGCCGAGGCCGCCGCGCCGGTGGACCCGAACTCGACGCAGGGGCGTGCCATCAGCGTGCGGACGCTGGGGCAGGGCGTGCCGTTCAACCGGCAGTCCGCCCAGGTGCAGCAGCCGCCGGCGTCGGCCACGCCGCCCCCGCACCAGCCGGGCGGCTCCGGTCGCCGCCGCAAGCTCGGCACCCGCAACGACCAGGCCGCCGCGAGCGGTCAGCCACCCGCCGCCGCGCAGGCGCCCGGCGCCCCCCAGGGCGCCCGCCCACACCCTCCGGCCGAACCCGCGCCGCCCGTCGGCCAGACGCCCGCACCGCAGCAGGACCGCGCCCCGGCCGCCGCCCTCGCCCAGCCTCCGGCGCAGCCCACGCCGACGCCGTCCGGGCAGTCCCGGATCGCGCCGGCCGCCGAGGCCGTCGGCCGTTCCTACGCGATAGGGGCGCCGGACGCGGACGCCGCCGAGGGTCCCGAGCCGCTGGACGGCCCGGGCGGGGCCGTGGAGGTGGCGGACCCGCCGCGTCCGCAGCCGATGGACGACGAACTGCCGCCGGAGCCGCTGGACAACCCGCGTCGGCTGCTGGTGTGGCCCGCGCCGGACGTGTCGACGCAGCAGGCGTTGAGCGACCGCGGTTACCGCCCGGTGATCGTGCACTCCCGTGAGGAGGTCGACGCGCAGATCGCGGCCTTCCCGGCGGCGCTGTTCGTCGACCCGCTGACCGGGCCGATCACGCGCACCGCCCTGCAGTCGCTGCGTCAGGCGGCGGGCGCGGCCGAGGTGCCGGTGCTGGTCACGGCCGGACTCGGGCAGGCCTCCCGCGACGCCGCGTACGGTGCCGACCCGGCGGTGCTGCTGAAGGCGCTCGCGCCGCGCGACAGCGAGCAGCACCCGCCGCGGGTCCTGCTGATCGAGGAGCACGCGGAGATCGCGCTGGCCCTGACCGGCACGCTGGAACGGCGCGGGATGCAGGTCGCGCGGGCCGCGAGCGACGCCGACGCGGTGGTGCTGGCGGGGCAGTTCCGGCCGAACCTGGTGGTGATGGACCTGATGCGGGTGCACCGCCAGGCCGGGCAGGCCGGGATCATCGACTGGCTGCGGGCGAACGGACAGCTCACCCGCACCCCGCTGGTCGTCTACACGGCCGCCGTCGACGCGGCGGACCTGCCCCGGCTGGCCTCCGGCGAGACGGTGCTGTTCCTCGCGGAGCGGTCCACCAGCGTCGAGGTGCAGGAGCGGATCGTCGACCTGCTGTCGCGGATCGGCACCAACTGACCGCCCGCGCGCGGGCCGTGAGCGGAAGCAGCGACGCGCGGGCCGTGAGGGCGAACGGCGGCGCGCCGGGCGGTGGGCGCGGGTGTCGTGCTCACCGCCCGGCGCGTGACCGGGTCCGGACCTCGGTCAGATCTGCGTGACGTCCAGCGTGCCCTCGGCGTACCGCCGACGCAGCACCTTCTTGTCGAACTTGCCGACGCTGGTCTTCGGCACCGACTCGATCACCGTCCAGCGCTCCGGCAGCTGCCACTTGGCGATCTTCCCCTCCTCCTGGAGGAAGTCGCGCAGGGTGGTGAAGTCGGCGGTGGCGCCCTCCTTGAGGACGACCGTGGCCAGCGGGCGCTCGCCCCACTTGTCGTCGGGGACGGCGACCACGGCGGCCTCGGCGACGTCCGGGTGCGCCATGAGCGCGTTCTCCAGCTCCACCGAGGAGATCCACTCGCCGCCGGACTTGATGACGTCCTTGGCGCGGTCGGTCAGGGTGAGGAAACCGTCCGGGCTGATGGTGCCGACGTCGCCGGTCTTGAGCCAGCCGTCCTCGCTGAACTTGTCGGCTGGGCGCAGCAGTTCGGCGTCGGGGCCGTTGTAGTAGGCGCCCGCGATCCACGGGCCGCGCACCTCCAGCTCGCCCGCGGACTCGCCGTCCCAGGGGAGGCGTTCGCCGCCGGGGCCGGTGAGGCGGGCCTCGACGCCGGCCGGGAAGCGGCCCTGGGTCAGCCGGTAGGCGAACTCCTCGTCGGTGCCCACGGCGTGGGCCGGCGGGCGGGCGATCGTGCCGAGCGGGGAGGTCTCCGTCATGCCCCAGGCGTGGCAGACCCGCATGCCCAGCTTGTCGAACGCCTCCATCAGCGAGGGCGGGCAGGCGGAGCCGCCGATGGTGACCTGGGTGAGGGAGGAGACGTCGCGGGGGCGGGCGGTGAGCTCGGCGAGCAGCCCCTGCCAGATGGTGGGGACGGCGGCGGCGTGGGTCGGCTTCTCGCCCTCGATCATCTCGGCGAGCGGGACGGGCTGGAGGAAGCGGTCCGGCATCAGCATGTTGACGCCGGTCATGAACGTGGCGTGCGGCAGGCCCCAGGCGTTCACGTGGAACTGCGGGACGACGACCAGGGAGGTGTCCTGGTCGGTCAGGCCCATCGACTGGGTCATGTTCACCTGCATCGAGTGCAGGTAGATCGAACGGTGGCTGTAGACCACGCCCTTGGGGTCGCCGGTGGTGCCGGAGGTGTAGCACATGGCGGCGGCGGCCCGCTCGTCCAGCTCCGGCCAGTCGTAGGCGACGGGCTGCCCGGCGAGCAGTTCCTCGTACTCGTGCACCCGGACGTGGGTGTCGGCCAGGGGGGTGCGGTCGCCGGGGCCGGAGACGACGACGTGCTCGACGGTCTTGAGGTGCGGCAGCAACGGGGCGATCAGCGGGATCAGCGAGCCGTTGACGATGACCACGCGGTCGGCGGCGTGGTTGACGATCCACGCGAGCTGCTCGGCCGGCAGACGGAGGTTGAGAGTGTGGAGCACGGCGCCCATGGAGGGGATCGCGAAGTACGCCTCGACGTGCTCGGCGTTGTTCCACATCAGGGTGGCGACCCGCTCGTCGCCGGTGACCCCGAGGTCCTCGCGCAGGGCGTGCGCCAGCTGGGCCGCCCGGGCGCCGATCTCCGCGTAGGAACGACGCTGTGCTCCCTCGCCGGTCCAGGTGATCACCTGCGAAGTGCCGTGGATCGTCGACCCGTGGGTCAGGATCCTCGAGATCAGCAGCGGTACGTCCTGCATGGTGCTCAGCACGGCGTCCTCCTGGGCGACATTGCCTGGCGTCGGTACGGGTTGCGCTGATTCTGCGCACATACCGCGCGGTATGTCACTAGGGGAGCGGATGATCGATCACGCTCCGGCGGACGACGCCCCCCGTCAGATTCCGCTCATTCCTCCTCAATTCCTCACAAGTCCCAGCTCGACGTCCTCCCGGAGCTTGCCGAGCGCCCGTGACACGGCGGACTTCACCGTCCCGACCGAGACGCCGAGCACCTCCGCCGTCTGGGCCTCGCTGAGATCCTCGTAGTACCGCAGTACGACCATCGCCCGCTGACGGGCCGGCAGCCGCATGACCGCCCGCCACATCGCGTCGCGCAGGGCCTGCTGCTCGGCGGGGTCGTCGCGGCCCGGCACCGGGTCCGGCTCGGGCAGCTCGTCGCAGGCGAACTCGTCGACCTTGCGCTTGCGCCACTGCGAGGTGCGCGTGTTCACCAGCGCCCGGCGGACGTAGCCGTCCAGCGCCCGGTGGTCCTCTATCCGCTCCCAGGCGACGTACGTCTTGGCGAGCGCGGTCTGCAGCAGGTCCTCCGCGTCGCTGGGGTTTCCGGTCAGCGACCGGGCGGTCCGCAGGAGCACCGGCTGGCGGGCCCTCATGTACGACGAGAACGACGCGTACGGGAGGGTCTGCCTCGCCGGGGCGGCGGCGTTCGAAGCGCTGGTGCAGACGGGTGTGGTCATGTCTCCCACGCTATGAGCGGGGCCCGCCCGGCGGATCGGCCGCAGGTCCCGAAGCCGGATCCCCCTCAGGTTGTAGGGGTGGGGCCCGCCGCACCTCCTGTAGGTGGACGAGCGGATGAGGGACCCTGCGGGTCGCCCCCGAGGACCGGCGCCCGGCGCGGCGGCGCCGCAGCGCCGCCGCACGGACGTCCTCCCCCCCCTGCTCTCCCGCCCCCTTCTTCCCCCTCTTCCTGCCCCCTGCTTTCCCCTCTCTCCGCCCCCTTCTCCCCCCTTGTCCCCTCCCCTCCTCCTCCGTCAGAGCGCCGGCCACCAGAAGGGGGAGAAGCTGATGGCCACGTTGTCCTCGCCCTGGTTGACGCTCGTGAACGCGGAGCCGTTGACCTGGGCGGTATTGCTCTCGTTCTCGGCCCCGGATCCGGTGGCCTGCTGCTGCGTGGTGGCGGAGGTGCCGAAGTTGTCGCCGCCGACTCCGGTACCGAGGGCGCCGACGCCGTTGTCCGCCGTCGCGACTCCCGCGAAGAGGGCGGCCGCGAGCGGGAGCGCGGAGACGGCGGCGATGACGCGGGCGGTACGGATGCTTGCCATGTTGTGTTCCCTCCAGAACCAAGGACGCACCGGATCGAAGGCCGTCCATGCGTGAACTACGGCTTCCACCAGGGAAGTAGGCCCCCGCCCTGGCGCTGTGCACGACGTCGCAAGATCAGGATTGCCCAGCGGACCCCGCTGAACCACCCCGGAAACCGTGATTCGCACGCAAGCGTGACAACCCGCCGATAAACCCCGACTCGACCCTGATGTGCACCCCCCTCGCCACTGAGCGGCGCCGACCCCGGCCCCCCACGAGAGGAAGCGTTTCAGCGCCACGCCGATCCACCCCCGCACCCTGGGCGCGCCACCCCTCCCCCCTTCCCTTCTTCGAACACCTGTACGAACATAGGAGCATGGCCACCACCGACCGGCAGGCCACGACGCTGGCCCTCGCACACGCCCTGTCAGCCGCCGAACGCGGACTGGCCGTCATCCCGCTGTCCCGCTCCAAGCTCCCGGCCCTGCGCTCCCCCCACCGCGACGACCCGGCCCACCCGCCCTGCCACGGCGAGTGCGGCCGCTTCGGCCACGGCGTGTACGACGCCACCACCGACCCGGCGCGGATCCGCGCCCTGTTCGCCGCCGCGCCCCGCGCGGCCGGCTACGGCATCGCCTGCGGTCTGCCCCCGTACCACCTCATCGGCGTCGACCTGGACACGAAGAACGGCACCGACCCCGGCGCCGCCCTCCGAACCCTCGCCTCCCGGCACGGCTTCACCGTCCCGCCCACGGTGGTCGTCCTCACTCCGAGCGGCGGCCGCCACCTCTGGCTGAGCGGCCCGCCCGACGTCGTCGTCCCCAACTCCGCCGGCCGCCTCGCCCCCGGCATCGACATCCGGGGCGCCGGCGGCTATCTCGTCGGCCCCGGCTCCCGTACGGAACGCGGCACGTACCGGGCCGCGCCCGGCACCGCGCACCTGGCGCCCGCGCCCTGCCCGCCGGCCCTGCTGCGCCTGCTTCTGCCGCCGCCCCGCGCACACCACCCCACACCGCCGTCCGCCGTCGGCGGACACGGCCGAGGCCTGGTGCAGTTCGTGCTCGGGGCGCACGAGGGCCAGCGCAACACCCGTCTGTTCTGGGCGGCCTGCCGCGCCTACGAGGGCGGCCTCGCCCCCGAGCTGGTGCAGCCCCTCGTCGACGCGGCCCGCGCCACGGGCCTGTCCGAACGCGAGGCCCGCGCGACGATCGCGTCGGCCGCCCGCATGACCGGCCGCTGAAGCCGCGGCGCCGTCCGCCCGCATCCCGCTCCCGCCCGCACCCGCGCACGCGCCCGAAAATCGAAAGACCCGCATGCACCAGCGCCTTAAAGTGCCGACCATGGCACTCTCCCGCGTCGTCCTCGCCTCGGGCCGCCCGGTCGACCTGGCCGAGCTGCGCCTGTCGGCGACGTACGGGAACGTGCTCGAGGGATACCCGTGCAGGCCGCTGAACGACCTCGTGATCGCCAGGCTGCTCCGGTCCGCCGAACGCGTGCACCCGGGCGCCCCGGTGCACCTGATCCCGCCGCCGCGCGAGTATCCCGACCAGTACGCGGGCGGCTTCGGCCCGGTGGAGGTGCTGCCCGCCGTGACCTGCGTCGGCAGCTTCCGCTCCGAGGCCCTCGACCCCGGCCATGACCGCGCCCTGTACCGCTCCCGCCTCACCGTGGTCTGGTTCCAGCCGACACCGCGCGTCCCCTCGGGCTGCGACGCGGAGACGGCTCTGCTGGACATGGACTGGGAGCGACTCGCCACCGATGAGGAACTGTGACCACGACCGCCCCCAGCGCCGCCGGCCGGATCGATCTGATCCGCCGGCAGTTCGACCTGATCTGGTCCCTGTTCGAGTACCACCTGGAACGCCTGGAACCGGAGGACTTCCTCTGGGAGCCCGCCCCGCTCTGCCGGACGGTACGCCGGTCCCCCGAGGGCACCTGGGTCCCCGACTGGGCGGACACGGAGCCGGACCCCGTTCCGGTGCCCACCGTCGCGTGGGTGAGCTGGCACATCGGCTGGTGGTGGAGCGTGACGCTGGACCACGCCCGCGGGGTCCGCCCGCGCGAGCGGACCGACATCGTGTGGCCCGGCGAGGGCGAGCCCACGGTCGCCTGGCTCCGCTCCCTGCGCACGGAGTGGCTCGCCTGTCTCGACACCCTCACGGACACCGACCTGGACGCCGCGGCTCCCTTCCCCTGGCCCGGCGACCCGGCCCACACGAAGGCGCACATGCTCGCGTGGGTGAACGCGGAACTGATGAAGAACGTGGCGGAGATCGGCCAGCTCCGCATGGTGCGGGCGGCGTCATGACCGATGCCGACGCCGCCACGCCCGGGGCGTTCCCCAGGCCGGCAGCTGAACCAGCCGCGAATGATCGCAGCTTCCCAAGCTGAGATCCCCGGTACGCCGGCGCAGACGGGGCCGTAAGGTCCCCCCATGGTGGCTGCGACCGTCCGCGAGTGGCACGACGAGGAAGGGTGGGGCGTGCTCGACTGCCCGGAGACACCCGGCGGGTGTTGGGGCCACTTCTCCCATATCCAGATGGAGGGCTACCGATCGCTGTCGCCGGGACAGCAAGTAGACCTCCAGTGGGAAGCCCCTGGCTTCAAGCAGGACGGGTACGACTACCGGGCGGTGAACATCGTGCCTCGGCCAGCCTGACATCCACACCTGACGTCAACGGACCGAACGTCAGCCTCAGCCGAGGTGAGCCCACGGTCCGCTGGTTCCCTCCTTCGGGATCCGCGGTGTGCGGGTCGGCGGCGGACGGGGCGAGCGGTGGGCGAGGGCGCTCCACCAGGTCACCCATTCGGCCGTATGGCCCCTCCTGGCGCAAGGCCCGGCAGAAGGGCTCCACCGCACTTCAGCAGGGGCTGTGGCGCCTGCCCGGGTTGCGCGCCCCTCCGGAGTCATGCGCTATGGGACCAAGGCCCGTCTTAGGGGTCACCCAAGGAGGAACTATGCGTCGCACGACTGTCGGTGCTCTCCTGACCGCCGCTCTCCTCGCGGGACCCGCTGCGGCCACCGCAGAAGCGCAGACACCGGTGGCGGCCCAGGCAGCCACCGTGCAGGCCGCCCAGAGTCAAGCGCAGGATGACGACAACAAGGACGATGACAATGGAGGGTGGGGCCTCTGGGGTCTCGCCGGCCTTCTGGGTCTGCTCGGTCTCATCCCCCGTCGGCGTAAAACACACGACACGGGAACCCGTCGCGGCACGGGGACCGGTGGCGCGCACCCGAATGATCGTCTCTGAGCCGGACGCCCGTCAGGACTGTGTCCCCCTGGCCGACATCAGTCCCTGACGCCACCAGGGGCGAACCGAGCCGATTGACGGCGCACCTCTGTGCACCGCCCTCACCAGCGTGGTTCAGGCCGAGCGGCGTCGACCCGCCCCCGTGACGGACTCGACAAGGACGAGGCCGCATCTCAGGTCCCGTGCCCCACTCGTGCCCGATTGAGCGGGGAACCGCGGGGAACGGCGGAAAGTCCCGGAGTCCGGGCAAGCGAACGGCCCCCGACCGTCAACCCGGGTCAGGGGCCGTTCTCACTGCTCCTCGCGCGGAGGCGGTGGGATTTGAACCCACGGTGACATCGCTGCCACGACGGTTTTCAAGACCGTTCCCTTCGGCCGCTCGGGCACGCCTCCCCGCGCCGGCCGGTGATCGGCGGCGCGGGGACAAGGGTAACGGGTTCGGGGGTGACGGGTGGGGTCAGCTGTCGCCCACGCGGGAACCCAGGGTGAGTTCCGTGGTGTGCTCCCTGCCGCCGCGTTCGTAGGTGATCGTGACCTCGTCGCCGGGCTTGTGGGTCCAGATCTCGCCGATCAGGGTGGGGCCGGAGTCGATGACCCGGTCGTCGAGCTTGGTGATGACGTCGCCGGGCTTCAGGCCGGCCTTGTCGGCGGGGCCGCCCGGGTCGACGGGCTCGGTGCCGCCCACGCCCTGCTCGGTGATCTTCGCGCCGTTGGTGGTGTCCTCCAGGGAGACCGACGCGCCGATCTTGGCGTACACCGGCTTGCCGGTCTTGATCAGTTCCTGGGCGACGTACTTGGCCTGGTTGATCGGGATGGCGAAGCCGAGGCCGATCGAGCCGGCCTGGCCCGTGCCGAAGCCGCCGTTGCTGGTCGACTGGATCGCGGAGTTGATGCCGATCACGTTGCCCTGCGCGTCCAGCAGCGGGCCGCCGGAGTTGCCCGGGTTGATGGACGCGTCGGTCTGCAGGGCGCTCATGTAGGAGGCCTTGCTGCCACTGCCGTCGCTGGAGGCCACCGGGCGGTTCTTCGCGCTGATGATGCCCGTGGTCACCGTGTTCGACAGGCCGAACGGCGCGCCGATGGCGATGGTCGAGTCGCCGACCGCCACGTCGTCGGAGTTGCCCAGGGTGAGCGGCTTGAGGTCCGACGGCGCCTTCTTCAGCTTGATGACGGCGACGTCGTACCCCTGCGCGTTGCCGACGACCTCGGCCTCGTACTTCTTGCCGTCGGGGAAGGTCGCCGAGAGGTTGCCGCCGTCGACGGCGTCCGCCACCACGTGGTTGTTGGTGACGATGTGGCCCTGCTTGTCGAAGACGAAACCCGTGCCCGTGCCGCCCTCGCCGCTGCTGCTCGCGGCCTCGATCGTGACCGTGCTGGGCAGCGCCGTCGCAGCGACCGCGGCGACCGTGCCCGGGTCCCGCTTGACGTTGCCGCCGCTGGTGGTCGACGAGACGGTCGTCGAACCGCCGCCGTCGTTCTCCCGGGCCAGCGTGTAGCCGAGGCCGCCGCCCAGGCCGCCCGCGGCCAGCGCGGCCACCAGCACCGCGGCGACCAGGCCGCCGCGCCCGCGGCCGTTCTTCGGCGCGGGCTGCTGGTACGTGGAGCCCCAGCCGGCGCCCCAGCCGCCACCGCCCTGACCCGCGACACCACCGCCCTGACCCGCGGCGCCGTGTCCGACACCACCGTCGTCGCCGTACGCCGGGGTGGACGGCGGCGGGGGCGGCGGCCAGGAGGGGTCGGGGGCGGAGGACGACTCGCCGGCGCCCGCGTCCTGGCGCGCCTGGGGGGCGGGCGGGCCGTAGGGACTACCGGCCGCCGGAGCCGACCCCGGGTGTGCGCCCTGGGGTGCGGAAGCAGCGGGAGCATCCGCCGGGGGCGGCGGAGCCGACGGGGCCGGGGGTACCGCGGTGCCCTCGTTCTCGGTGCTCACAGCTTCTCTCCTCGATCCACGGCTTCTCTGGTCTCGGTCGCACTCGGGCCCGCATGTCACGCGCGCCTGGCGTCCGGCGCGATGCAGATGGAGCTGTGCACGTCTCTTTGTATGACGTCAGCTTTTCCCACACGCCGTCAGGGCACCGTAAGCCGTTCCTGTGGTTCCGGGGCCATTCTTTATATAGGGCATTACTCATGTAAGGTGCGCCACTCGATGGCTCCGACCGGACGGCCGTGCCGATCACGCCACACCGCCCGCACATCCACCGGCGAGCGGTGGCACCATGACGCGGTGACCCACGCACGGCAGCACCTGACCCGAGTCGTCGCGCACCGCGGGGCCTCCGAGGACGCCCCCGAGCACACCCTGGCCGCGTACCGCAAGGCGATCGAGGACGGCGCGGACGCACTCGAATGTGACGTACGCCTCACCGCCGACGGACACCTGGTCTGCGTACACGACCGTCGCGTCAACCGTACGTCGAACGGGCGCGGTGCCGTCTCCGCGCTCGAGCTGTCCGACCTCGCCGCCCTCGACTTCGGCTCCTGGAAGACCCGGGACGCGGCCGGCGGGCCCCGCGTCGAGGAGCCCGACTGGGAGCACCGCCCGGAGGACCGCGAGGCCACCTCCGTGCTCACCCTGGAGCGGCTGCTGGAGCTCGTCGCCGACGCCGGACGCCGGGTGGAACTGGCGATCGAGACCAAGCACCCCACACGCTGGGCGGGCCAGGTCGAGGAGCGGCTGATGCTCCTGCTCAAGCGGTTCGGGCTGGACTCGCCCGCCACCCGCGAGGACTCACCGGTGCGCGTGATGAGCTTCTCCGCACGCTCCCTGCACCGCGTGCGGGCCGCCGCCCCGACGCTGCCGACGGTCTACCTCATGCAGTTCGTCACACCGCGGCTGCGTGACGGCCGGCTGCCCGACGGCGTGGACATCGCGGGCCCCTCGATCCGCGTCCTGCGCAGCCACCCCACGTCCGTCGAGCGTCTGAAGCGGGCCGGCCGCCAGGTGCACGTCTGGACGGTCGACGAGCCGGAGGACGTCGACCTGTGCGTGAGCCTCGGCGTGGACGCCATCATCACCAACCGGCCCCGCGCGGTGCTGGACCGGCTCGGTCGCTGACCGGCACGGATCGGCCAAGGCCGACTCGGGGACCGGGTGAGGACGCCCCTCCCGCCGCCCTCCCGCCGTCACATCCGTCCCGTGTGTCCCAGTGGATTCCTCCTGCCTCTTGACCGACGGGACCCGCCGCCCACATCCTCATATCTCGGCCACATCGACGAAATCCAGCCATGCGACTACGGGGAGTGCTCCGGCGCGTTCGGTGCGTACTCGATCGTTCCGAGTGCGTCACCGCGCACGGACCGGCCGGTTTCCGGCTCAGGCCGATGGGGCATCCACACCGTGGCGTGGGGCGAAGGAGGTCTCGGGGGTGGCGTTGGTGGTGGCACAGGAGGTGCCCACGTCGTCGAGCATGGCCGTGCCCCATGGCCCTGCGGGCGTGGGGAAGGCGAGGCGCCGGATGCGCGCGCAACTGCGCGACGGAGGCGTGCCGGAATCGGTCGTCGACGATGCCGTACTGATCCTTTCCGAGCTGTTGAGCAACGCGTGCAAACACGGCCGGCCCTTGGGCGACAGCCTGGCCGGGGACGGCGACGTGCGTGCGGCCTGGCGGGTGGACCCGCGCGGCCGGCTCGTCGTCGAGGTCACCGACGGGGGCGGCCCGACCCGCCCAGCGCCTGCCACCCCGTCGGTCACCGCGCACGGCGGCCGCGGGCTGAACATCATCTCGGCGCTCTCCGACGACTGGGGCGTGCGCGACGAGGTGCCCGGCGAGGTCACGGTGTGGGTGGTCGTCCACGAGGACGTGCACGATCCGGACGCCGGGAGCTGTCACCGCCGCGAGGACTTCGCCGCGCGGGTCACCGCCCCGCCGGTCTCCCGCATCACGGGACTGGACTTCGCGGACGTCTTCGACGACTTGGACTGAGGACAGGGCTGAGGGCCGTCCGTATGGGCCCCGGCCTGGGCCGAGGTCGGCCCCGCTCCCTGGGCGCGGGAGGACCCGCTCCCGGGCGGGCGTGCTCCCCGGGCGGGTCACGCTGACGCGCACCGGTTCCCGAGGCGGGCAGCGCCGACACGCCCCGTCGCTCACAGTCCACCCCGCTGTCCGGAGACCACCCCGTCGTCCACAGCCCACCCCGCTGTCCGGGGACCACCCCGTCGTCCACAGGTTCCCGTCGGCCGTGGCGCGAACGGCTAGGCTCGCGCCGTACGAGACGAGTCGTAACCGGGAGACACCCACGATGGCCAAGAAGCGACCCCAGACGAAGGCCAAGCGCCCGCAGCTCACGGACGGGCAGATCCCGGTCGTCGGCGCCCGCGAGCCCTGCCCCTGCGGCAGCGGCCGCCGCTACAAGGCGTGTCACGGCCGTGCCGCCGCGCAGGCGGTGACCGAGCTGGTGCACCGCCCGTTCGAGGGCCTTCCGGGCGAGTGCGACTGGGTGGCGCTGCGCGAGCTGGTGCCGGCCGCGACCGTCGAGCTGACCCTGAAGGACGGCCTGCCCGAGGGCGTCCCGTCCGTCACCCTGGCCACGGTGCTCCCGATGGCCTGGCCGGCGCTGCGCCGCGACGACGGCTCGGTGCTGCTCGGCCTGCAGAACGACACCCCCTCCGGGGACATCAGCCGCGACCTCGCCGACACGCTGCAGCGCGCGCTGACCGCCGGTCCCGGCACCCCGGTGCAGGCCCGTCGCGCGCCCGCCGACGGCCCCCGGCTGCAGGACCTGCTCGACCCGGCGGGTGCTTTCGAGCCGGTGGTGCACGACGGGTTCGAGTTCTGGGTCCCGGACCCGGAGAACGCCACCCCGGACGTCACCGCCTCCCTGGAGCGGGCCAACGCGGCGGCCATCCCCACGGTCAAGCTGTCGGGCGTGGACTCCGCGTACTGGTGCGAGACGCCCGAGAAGAACCATCTGCGGTGGGTCATGCCGCACCCGGAGGAGCAGCTTCTGGACGCTCTCGCGCGGCTGCACGCGGCGGGCCGCTCCTCCCTCGGTGAGGGCACCCGCCTGGTGGGCTCCTTCCGCGCTCACGGGCTCACGGTGCCGGTCTGGGACCTGCCGAGCGAGGTCCGCGCGGAGGACGTGGAGAAGCCCGCCGCCGAGTTCGCCGAGCGGCTCGCCGCCGCGCTGGCGACCGACGCCCCGCTCACCGCGGACGAGCGCCGGGCGCGCGGCGGCCTGACGAACCGCCAGGTCACGCTGAGCTGAGAGGCTCCGCACCCGAATCCTCAGCGGTGTCCCCGGACGGCCGGACCGCCCGGGGACACACCACCCTGCCCGCGCGCAACTCCCCGTGCGGACAAGCCAGTCGGTGACCGGAAACACCGAGATCGAATTTGCTTACCGCCGATCTCTTGTTACCGTTCCAGTAGCCCGGTTGCTGGTGCATCCCCCGTCGCCAGCAACCGGGTCTTTGCGTGCCCGCGGCCGGCCGCCCTCACGAGCCGCCGTCGCCCGGCCGTTCCAGGTCTCCGCTCACCGGCCGCTCGCCGACGGGGAGTTGCTCCCGGCCCGCAGCGGCAGCCGTCCGTCCCCCGCGCCGTCCGCGGGGGCGGTGAGCCCCGCGACCGCCGTGCAGCGCACGGACTCGCCCTTCAGGCGCCCACGCGGCGTCTCGCACAGGGACCGGTCGTCCCCGGCATCCGCCGCGCACCGGCTCCGTGCGCTGTGCCCGTCCGTGCCGAGGAGGCAGAGTGCGCGTCCAGGGGCGCGCCGGTGGTGTCGCGGCGGTACTTCCGCGCCCCCACGTCCTCCCCCGCACCGCCGCGCACGTCCGCGCCTCGGCTCCCTCCGGGGAGAGCAGTGCGGAACCGCAGCGCAGGGCGGTCGGCGGAGGCGTGCCGGGCGGTGCCTGGCCCGCCGTGGGCATCCGCGTCATGGCGGTGCCCCGGCAGAGGAGGTCGATGAGGCGCCGGTGACGCCGCTCGGGGGACGGACACCGCGCGCAGCTCGTCCGGCCCGGCCGAGGCCGGGCGCCCGGCGCCGTCCCGGCCCGCGAGGGCGCTCGCGCGGGCCCTGCGGGACGTCCTGGCACGGCTCCCGGCGTGACGCGGCGTGCCCCGGGAAGACAGCGGCCCGGCACCGGGCGCGGCGCGCGGCGGCACCCCTACATCTCGGGGGCGCTCACACCCGTACGGGTGAGGGCGTCGACCACCGCGTCCACCACGGCCTCGACATCGGGCACCCAGGGCGCCGCGGAGCCGGGCAGCGGCGCCCGCTCCCAGCGGATCCCGCCCTGCGCGGTGCCGGACGGAGGCAGGGCCAGGTAGCCGCCCTCGCCGTGGAAGCGGAGCGATCCGGGGACGAAGTCCTTGGCGTACAGCAGTTCGCCCAGCTGCTCCAGGGAGTACGGCTTGACGAGGACCGCCCAGCGGGAGGGCGAGGCGACGACCGGGCCGAGCCGCATCCCCCGGCGGTCCAGCGCGGCGAGGGCGCGGGCGGCCGGCAAGGCGGGCAGGGACACCGCGCACGGGGCCTTGCCGCCGGTGGCGAGCACGATCGGCGCCGTCGGCCGGTTGGTCCACCACCAGCGCACCATCCGGACGTCGGTGGTGGCGGCGAGGAGGCCGGGGTCGAACGGGTGGGCGCCCGGCACCGTGCACTCCGGGTCGGGGCAGGCGCAGCGGGACCCGTCCTGCGGGTCGGCCGCCACGCCGGGGAGGACGGGCCACTGCCACCCCGCGGCGAAGGTCAGGGCCGCACCGATCAGATCGGGCCCTTCGTCACCGCGCCGGGACAGGAGCCTGCGTCGCCTTCCGAGGATCTCGCGCATGAGCGCTCGTTCCTTTCCGTTGCACGCCTGGCAACACCGTGGACCACTCACGTCATGTGTCGATCACTTCACTGTGCGTACCTGTTGGCGCATCACACCCCCGCGCCGGGCAGGGAGAACCCCTATGGGCCGGGCACGGGCTGCCTCCGCGGCCGTTCCACCCGTACAGCGTTCGTCGGACGTACGGGTACGGCGTGGGGGTGGCGAAGTCCGGCGTTTGCCGTCGCGCGTGGTTCTCTCCGCCTCCGCCACGGGAGGATGGGGCACGGTCGTCGGTGGTTGGGACGCTCGGGTCCGTCGCCAGGTTCCCGGGTGGTTCCCAACCGCCCCTGGCCTTCTCCGAGTACGTACCCATCACGACCGCTGTGACGCTCCGTCGAGCAAGGCCAGTCGACCGCAGCAGGCCTTCCCCTGAGGCAGTTTCAAGCCAAACTCGAATTTCGGCAAGGGGTTCACCGGGAGTTCTCCATTGCCACACGGACACCAGGAATTCCGGCAGGACAATGCTGGACATCTCCTCACGAGTACGTGTACATGTGGAGACACTGCCGGCGACGCAGAACGACATGGGGGTTTGCGATGCTTTCGAGCAGTACGTACCGGCCGGAAGGCCGGACGCCATGAACGCTCCGCACCCTCCGAAAGTGGCCGGAATCGATTCGATGGTCCCCGCCCCCGCACACACTGTCGCGCCCGCCCCGGACGCCACCCCGTCCGCCGCGGCGCACTCCCGGAACGCCCCGGGCGCGCTGCTCCAGGACCGCCTCGCCGGCTGGGTCTCGGACCTCACGACCCTGCACGAACTGACCGAGCGCCTGGCCCGCGCCGGCACGCTCGACGCAGCGCTGGACGAACTGCTGCGCGCGGGAGCCGCCCTGGTGGGCGCCCGGCGCGGACTCGTCGCACTGGAACCCGCCGACGGCCGGGGCCCGTCCGCCACCGTCGGACTCGGGCTGGGCCGCGCCGACCTCGGCCACATGGAGACGGTGCCGCGCGGCTCCCTGCCGCACGGCCGGATCCTCGACGGGCTGCCCGGCGACGACGGTGTGGCCGAACCCGATCTGTTCGCCGAGAAGGGGCTCGACCCCCGGCACCGCGAGGTCGCCGCCCGCCTCGGCTACGCCGCGAGCTACGCCCTCCCCCTCGCCGCCGGCTCCGCCGGACGCATCGGCGCGGTCGTCTGGCTCTACGACGAGCCCGCCGAACCGGCCGGACGGCAGCGTCACCTCGTCGGCCTGTACGTCCGGCACGCCGCGGAGCATCTCGCCCGCCTCCTCGAACTGGAGCGGACGCGCGCGTCGATGGCCACGATGACCGAGGAGCTGCTGCCGTCCCGCCTGCCGCGGGTGGCCGGTGTCCAGCTCGCCGCCCGCCACCGCACCTGCCCGAGCGGCGGCGGCGACTGGTACGACGCGCTGCCGCTGCCGGACGCCGCGCTCGGTCTCGCCGTCGGTTCCGTCACCGGTTCCGGGCCCAGCGCGGTCGCCGCGATGGGGCGGCTGCGGGCATCGCTGCGGGCGTACGCCGTGATGGAGGGCGAGGACCCGGTCGCCGTCCTGTCGGACCTGGAGCTGCTGCTGCGGCTGACCGAGCCGGCCCGGTCGGCCACCGCGCTGTTCGGCTACTGCGAACCGGCGGTGCGCCGGATCACCCTGGCCGGGGCCGGGCACAGCCCGCCGCTGCTGCTCGGCGAGCGCCGCACCGAGTTCGTGGAGACCTCCGTCTCGGCGCCGCTCGGGATGCTCGCCTGCTGGGAGGCGCCCAGCGTGGAGGTCCAGGCGGAGGCGGGCGACACGGTGCTGCTCTACACCGACGGGCTGCTGCACCGCACCGGCGACCCGACCGACCGCGCCTTCGCCCGGCTGCACGCCGCCGCGGCCGGGGTGCCGCGGGCACTGCGCCGCGATCCCGGCGCCGTCGCCGACCACGTGCTGCGGGCGGTGCTCCCCGAGGGCGCGGAGGACGCGGACACCTCGGAGGACGTGGTGCTGCTCGCGGCGCGCTTCGACTGACCCTCCGGGCACCGGACGCCGCTCACTCCCCGTGCCTTCGCGGTAACAGGCGCTACCCCGGTTCGTCCGTTTCCGCCCGACCGTACGATGGGGGTGGTCCAGTGCCGTATCGAGGAGGATGACCGTGGCGGAGGAGCTGCCGGAGACCCCGGAGACTGCCGACGAGGAGCCCGTCAAGCAGCGGAAGAACGGCCTGTACCCGGGCGTGTCCGACGAGCTGGCCGAGAACATGAGGAGCGGCTGGGCCGACACCGAGCTCCACGACCTGGAGCCGATCGCGCAGGCCGCCGAGACGGCCGCCCGCCGCGCGGCGCTGTCCGCCCGTTTCCCCGGGGAGCGCCTGGTGATCCCGGCGGGCAACCTGAAGACCCGGTCGAACGACACGGAGTACCCCTTCCGCGCGTCCGTCGAGTACGCCTACCTCACCGGCAACCAGACGGAGGACGGCGTCCTCGTCATGGAGCCGACGGCCGACGGCCACCGGGAGACGATCTACCTCCTGCCCCGGTCCGACCGTGAGAACGGCGAGTTCTGGCTGGACGGCCAGGGCGAGCTGTGGGTGGGCCGCCGGCACTCCCTCACCGAGGCCGAGAAGCTCTACGGCATCCCCGCCTCCGACGTCCGCGAGCTGGCCGGCGCGCTGCGTGAGGCCACCGGACCGGTCCGCGTGGTGCGCGGCTACGACGCCGGGGTCGAGGCGGCGCTGACCGACAAGGTCACCGCCGAGCGCGACGAGGAACTGCGCGTGTTCCTCTCCGAGATGCGGCTGGTCAAGGACGACTTCGAGATCGGCGAGCTGCAGAAGGCCGTCGACTCCACCGTGCGCGGCTTCGAGGACGTGGTGAAGGTCCTCGACAAGGCCGAGGCGACCAGCGAGCGCTACATCGAGGGAACGTTCTTCCTGCGCGCCCGCGTCGAGGGCAACGACGTCGGCTACGGCTCCATCTGCGCCGCGGGCCCGCACGCCTGCACCCTGCACTGGGTCCGCAACGACGGCCCGGTCCGCTCCGGCGACCTGCTGCTGCTCGACGCCGGCGTGGAGACCCACACGTACTACACCGCCGACGTCACGCGGACCCTGCCGGTCAACGGCCGCTACACCGAGCTGCAGAAGAAGATCTACGACGCCGTGTACGACGCCCAGGAGGCCGGCATCGCGGCGGTCAGGCCGGGCGCCAAGTACCGGGACTTCCACGACGCCGCGCAGCGCGTGCTGGCCGAGCGGCTCGTCGAGTGGGGCCTGGTCGAGGGGCCCGTGGAGCGGGTGCTGGAGCTGGGCCTGCAGCGCCGCTGGACGCTGCACGGCACCGGTCACATGCTCGGCATGGACGTCCACGACTGCGCCGCCGCGCGCACCGAGACCTACGTCGACGGCACGCTGGAGCCGGGCATGGTGCTCACCGTGGAGCCGGGCCTGTACTTCCAGACCGACGACCTGACGGTGCCCGAGGAGTACCGGGGCATCGGCGTCCGCATCGAGGACGACATCCTGGTCACCGAGGACGGCAACCGGAACCTCTCCGCGGCGCTGCCCCGCCGCTCGGACGAGGTCGAGGCGTGGATGGCGGGCCTCAAGGGCTGACGCACCCCACGAGCACAGGGACGAGGTTCCCTCCCGGTCGCCGGGAGGGAACCTCGTCGCGTACGTCACACCGCCGTCAGCGGGGCGTCCCCGCGCCACTTGAGGACCTTGTCGAAGCTCACCACGGCACCGCCCCGGCCCGGCTTGTTGCCGATGTGGACGTGGTCGGCCAGTTCCTCGATGAGACACAGGCCCCGTCCGTGCTCCGCCTCGGCGGGCACGGTCCGCGGGCGGGGGCGGGTCCCGGCGGCGGGGAAGCCGGGGCCGGCGTCGGCGACCTCGATGCGGCACTTCTCGCCGTCGAGGTAGGCGGTCACCCGGAACGCCCCGGAGGTGTCGTCGCGCGTGGCGCCGCCACCGTGCTCCACGGCGTTCGCGCAGGCCTCGCTGAGGGCGACGGAGAGGTCGTAGGAGATCTCGGGGTCGACGCCCGCGGTCTCCATGGTGCCGAGCAGCAGGCGCCGGGCGAGCGGCACGCTGGCGGCATCACGCCGCAGACGGAGTGACCACCAGATGCTCATGCTCCAGCCTCCTGGCTGCGGCTCGACATACCGTTACGTATTGCCCTGAGTGGTCACCTGTAAGCGCGAAGTTGACGCGACACCGCCCAAATGGCGGGTGCACGGGGGAGCCGATGGGTGTATGTAGGACACCGCGCCACACAGGCGACCTTACGGTCGTACCTCATCTTGCGGACCTGCCGTACGGCGCCCCCGGTGCTGGTGCGATGATGAGGCCGCCATGTCTGCCCCCCACTCGCGCACCACGCGCGCCGGACGAGGACTCCGGTTCCTGCGGGCCGCGGTGTTCGCCGCGGTCTGCGTCGTGCTGTCCGGGGCAGGCCACTCCCTCGCCTCCTACGACTCCGTCCCGCTGTGGACGCTCGGCGCGGGATTCCTCGCGGTGCTCGCGGTCGCCGCACCGCTCGCCGGACGTGCCCGTCCGCTGCCGGTGATCACGGCACTGCTGGCCGGCGGGCAGACCGCGCTGCACACGCTGTTCGGACTCGGGCAGCACGGCGCGCCCGCCGCGGGCTCCGCGTCCGACGCCGCGCTGGTCGCCCAGGCCGCCCGGCTGCTGTGCGGGCCCGGCGCGATCAGCCCGGCCGAGGCCGAGCGGGTCCTCGCCGACGCCCGGATCGCACCGCACGGGCCCGCCGCCCACGCGGCCGACGCCGTGGCGGCGGGTCCGACGGGGTCGCTGCTGCCGTCGCTGCCGATGCTGCTCGGCCACGTCCTCGCCGCCCTGGCCGCGGGCTGGCTGCTGCGGCGGGGCGACCTCGCCCTGCTGCGCCTGGCCGAGCTGTCCGCGCGGGGCGTCGCCGAAGGCGCCCTCGTACGGTCGCTCCGCGGGGCGCTCGCCCTGGTGCGGGCCCTGCGCGCCGGGCTTCCCGGTGCGCCCGGGACGGGGCCGGTCACCCCGCGTACCGCGCTGCTCGCACCGCTTCCGCCGCGTTCCGCGGGGCTGCACCACACGGTGGTCCGCCGGGGTCCCCCGGCCGGCGCCTCCACGCTCACGCTCGCCGCCTGACGCGGGGCGACCCACCGTTCCGGGGTTCCGGACGAGATGAGGGACGCCTCCGTGCGGCACGCGTGTGCGCCGGTTCCGCCGTGTGCGCCCGGCCGTCGTCCCGCGTTGGGGAGCGAACGGCCGCCCGCGCCGCGTATCCCTCATCGTCAGCGAACCCACTACGAAGCGGAGTGCTTCTGCCATGAAGGCTTCCCGTATCACCGCCGTCGGCGCCGTCGCCGGCTTCGCCGTCCTCGCCGTGGCCTCCCCCGGCTTCGCGCACGTCAGCGTGCAGCCCGAGGGTGAGGCCGCGAAGGGCGGCTACGCGGTCGTCGGCTTCAAGGTCCCCAACGAGCGGGACAACGCCTCGACCACCAAGCTCGAGATCACCTTCCCGTCGGACCACCCCCTGGCGTCGGTGATGCCGCAGCCCGTCGAGGGCTGGGACATCAAGGTCACCAAGTCCCGCCTGGCCGAGCCGCTCGAGGTGCACGGCAAGAAGATCGACGAGGCCGTCTCCAAGGTCACCTGGACCGCCGAGGGCGACGGGATCCGGCCGGGCTTCTTCCAGAAGTTCCCGGTGTCGGTCGGCACGCTGCCCGAGAACACCGACGAGCTCGTCTTCAAGGCCCTGCAGACGTACTCCAACAAGGAGGTCGTCCGCTGGATCGAGGTGCCGCAGGAAGGCCAGGACGAGCCCGACCACCCGGCTCCGGTGCTCGCCCTGACCTCGCCCGCCGAGGACGGCCACGGGCACGACGCCGCCGACGACGACACGGCGTCGGACGACGCGGAGAAGGCCTCCGCCGAGACCTCCGCCGCGTCCGGTGACGACGGCTCCGGCGGCACCGACACCACCGCCCGCGTCCTGGGCGTCGTCGGCATCGTGGTCGGCGCCGCGGGCATCGCCTACGGCGTGCTCGCCGGGCGCCGGCGCACCGCCTGAGCCACCCCTCTCCCCGGCGCGCGCCGG
This sequence comes from Streptomyces sp. DSM 120436, assembly GCF_055778765.1. Lineage (NCBI taxonomy): Bacteria > Bacillati > Actinomycetota > Actinomycetes > Kitasatosporales > Streptomycetaceae > Streptomyces > Streptomyces sp. DSM 120436. The sequence continues at coordinate 1,245,097 of NZ_JBSKBS010000001.1, forward strand.
GGCCGGCCCGCGGCCCCGCGGCCTCCCGGTGCGCGCCGCAGCACACCCACCTTCAGGACCATCCCATGCGCAAGAAGACCCTCGCGGCGGCGGCTCTGCTCGCCGTCGTCCCGCTGACCCTCACCGCCTGCGGCGACAACGGCGGCGACAGCGGCTCGCCCGTCTCCGTGGTGTCCGAGGAGACCGGCGGCCAGAAGGCGGCCACCGTCCTCGACAAGCCCTTCGAGAAGCCCGACCTCGTCCTCACCGACACCCAGGGCAAGCAGTACGACCTCCGCGAGCAGACCGCGGGCCGGCCCACGCTGATCTACTTCGGCTACACGCACTGCCCCGACGTCTGCCCGCTGACGATGAACAACATCGCGGTGGCCAAGAAGCAGCTCCCCGAGGAGCAGCAGGACCAGTTGCGGATCGTGTTCGTCACCACCGACCCCGAGCGGGACACCCCCGCCGAACTCGGCACGTGGCTCAAGGGGATCGACTCCCAGGTCGTCGGCCTGACCGGCGACTTCGCCACCATCCAGGCCGGCGCCCGCACCCTCGGCATCTCCATCGACCCGCCGCGCAAGGACGACAACGGCAAGACCGTCTCCGACCACGGCACCCAGGTCATCGCCTTCTCCCCGAAGACGGACGGCGGTTACGTCCTCTACGGCGAGGACGCCACCGTCGAGGACTACACCCAGGACCTGCCCAAGATCATCAAGGGTGAGAATCCGTGAGGCTCCGCGCGGTCGCCGCCCTGGCCGTGGCCGGCGCGCTGGCCCTGACCGGATGCGGCGGTCCGGACGACGGCGCGGCCCGGCTGTCGGTCGGGTCCGCGTACATGCCGCAGCCGGTGTCGGACCTGGCCGCGGGGTTCCTCACGATCACGAACGACGGTGACGCCGCGGACCGGCTGACCTCGGTCAGCAGCGACGTCGCCGGCCAGGTCACCGTGCACGAGACCGTCGACGGGTCGATGCGGGAGGTCGAGTCCCTCGACATCCCGGCCCACGGCAGCCTCGTGCTGGAGAGCGGCGGCAACCATCTGATGTTCGAGCAGCTGAAGCGCAAGCCGAAGCAGGGTCAGAAGGTCTCCGTCGAGCTGCGTTTCGCCCACTCCGACCCCGTCACGGTCGAGATCCCGGTGAAGCCGGCCACCTACCGCCCGACGACCGGACACTGAGGGAGACACCCCTGTGACCCAGACCATCGCCCCCCGCGTGCGGACCCTGGTGCTGCTGATCCTGGCCGTCGCCGGTGCGCTCCTCGCCGGAGCCGCTCCCGCCTCCGCGCACGCCGCGCTGACCGGCAGCGACCCCGCGCAGGGGGCGGTGGTCGACACGGCGCCCCCGCAGGTCTCGCTCACCTTCTCGGAGCCGATCGCGGTGAGCGACGACTCCGTACGGGTGCTGGACCCCAAGGGCGAGCGGGTGGACAAGGGCGACCCCGCCAACCCCAGCGGCACCACGTACAGCGTGCGGCTGGTGAGCGGGCTGCCCGACGGCACGTACACGGTGGCCTACCAGGTGGTGTCCGCCGACAGCCACCCGGTCGCCGGCGCGTTCACCTTCTCCATCGGCGCGCCCTCGGAGACGACGGTCTCGGTCTCCGCGCAGGGCTCCGACGACGGCCTCGTGGGCTGGCTGTACGGCTTCGGCCGCTACGTCTCCTACGCGGGTTTCGTCGTCATGGCGGGCGGGGCCGCCTTCGTCCTCGCCTGCTGGGGGCCGGGCGCCCGGGTGCGGGCGGTCCAGCGTCTGGTGGTCTCCGGATGGCTCGCGCTCACCGCCGCCACGCTGGGCCTGCTGATGCTGCGCGGCTCCTACACCACCTCCGGCAAGGTCGGCGACGTCTTCGACCTGGCCCTGCTCGGTGACGTGCTCCAGACCAAGACGGGCGCGGCCCTGGTGTCCCGGCTGCTGCTGCTCGCCGCGGCGGCGCTGTTCATCGCGGTGCTGTTCGGAGCGTACGCCCGTACGGCGCCCGCCGGCGGCCCGGACGACCACGCCGCCGACGGCGCCGGCGGCTCCGACCGCGCGGAGGGATCCGGGGACGGCGGCGAGCCGGAGCGGCGAGACCTGACCTTCGGGCTGGCGATCGGCGGGGCGGTCGTCACCGCCGGGCTGGCCGCGAGCTGGGCCATGTCCGAGCACGCCTCGCAGGGCATCCAGGCGGGCGTGGCCATGCCGGTCCACGTGGTGCACCTGCTGGCGGTCGCCACCTGGCTGGGCGGGCTCACCGCCCTCCTCGTCGCGCTCTACCGGGCGCCCGTCGAGACACCGGTCGGGCGGGACGCCGTCCGGCGGTTCTCGCGCCTCGCCTTCGGCAGCGTGGTCACGCTCGCCGTCACCGGTGTCTACCAGAGCTGGCGGCAGCTCGGCTCCTGGTCCGCCTTCATCGACACCCGGTACGGGCAGCTGCTGCTCGTCAAGATCGGGCTGGTGGCCGTGATGGTCGCGGCCGCCTTCGTGTCGCGCCGCTGGACGCGGCGGTTGGCCGACGCGCAGATGTCCGCCGTGGCCGAGGAGGCCGGGCGGCCGGCCGGCACCGCCCCGTCGAAGGCCTCCGACGTGAAGCAGACCGAGGCCGGGGAGGACTCCGTCCGGGCCGCGCAGCTCGCTCGGCAGCGGGCCGCGGCGGAGGCCGCACGGCAGAAGCGGCTGCGGGACGCCGACCCGAACCGGTTCGGGCTGCGCCGGTCGGTGTTCGCCGAGGCTGGCGTCGCCGTCGTACTGCTGGCCGTCACGACCGTGCTGACGCAGACCGAGCCGGGCCGCACCGAGCAGGACGCACGGGCGGCGGCCGCCTCGTCCTCCGCCGCCGCGGAAACCGGGCAGGGCAGTGGCGCGGTGAGCCTGACCATGCCCTTCGACACCGGCGGCCAGAACGGCAAGGGCGTCGTCTCGATCGACCTCGATCCCGCCCGGGTCGGCGACAACGTGATGCACGTCTACGCCGAGGGACCGGACGGAAAACCCCTCGACGTCCCCGAGGTGAAGATCGCCCTCACCCTCACCGCCCAGGACATCGGACCGCTGCCCGTCACCCCCGACCGCGTCACCACCGGACACTGGTCGGCGAGCGGAGTGCAGATCCCCATGGCGGGCGACTGGAAGGTCGAGGTGACCGTGCGGACCTCCGACATCGACCAGGTGACCGTCTCCAAGAACGCTCAGATCGGCTGAACCACCATGCCTGACCCTTCCCTGCCGCAGACCCGCACCCCCGAGGAGGAACCCACGACGGAAGCCGCCGCCTTCGGGGCGGGCATCTCACGACGGCGTCTGCTCGGCACGGCCGGCGCCGCCGGGCTCGCGCTCGGGGCGGCGGGCGGGGCCGTCGGCTACGCGGCGGCGCCCTCCGAGGCCACCCCGCTCACCTCGGTCGGCGCCACCCGGGTGCCGTTTCACGTGAAACATCAGCCGGGCATCACCGACCCGCTCCATGCGCGTGGCCACCTCGTCGCCTTCGACCTCGCGCCCGGCGCCGGACGCAGGGAGGCGGCCGCGCTGCTGCGTCGCTGGTCCGACACCGCCCGGCGGCTGATGGCCGGTGAGTTCGACGCCCAGGGCGACAGCGACGTGGCCCGTGACGCCGGGCCCTCCTCGCTGACCCTCACCTTCGGGTTCGGGCACAGCTTCTTCGCGCGCACCGGGTTGGAGAAGCAGCGCCCGGCCGCCCTCGACCCGCTGCCCGCCTTCTCCTCCGACCGGCTCGACCGGGCCCGCAGCGACGGCGACCTGTGGGTGCAGATCGGCGCGGACGACGCCCTCGTGGCGTTCCACGCCCTGCGCGCGGTCCACAAGGACGCGGGCGCGGCGGCCCGGGTGCGCTGGCAGATGAACGGCTTCAACCGCTCTCCGGGCGCCACCGTCCGCCCGATGACCACCCGCAATCTGATGGGCCAGGTCGACGGCACCCGCAATCCGAAGCCCGGGGAGCCCGATTTCGACGAGCGGGTCTTCGTGCCGGAGCAGGGCGAGCCCGCCTGGATGGCGAACGGTTCCTACGTGGTCGTACGCCGGATCCGCATGCTGCTGGACGACTGGGAGAAGCTGTCGCTCAAGGAGCAGGAGGGCGTCATCGGGCGACGCAAGTCGGACGGCGCCCCGCTGTCCGGGGGCGACGAGACGACCGAGATGGACCTGGAGAAGACAGACGCCCGGGGCAATCTGGTCGTCCCCATCAACGCGCACGCGCGGATCACGCGGCCCGACCAGAACGGCGGGGCGGCGATGCTGCGCCGGCCGTTCTCGTACCACGACGGCATCGACGCGGACGGGGCGCCCGACGCGGGGCTGCTGTTCATCTGCTGGCAGGCCGATCCCTTGCGCGGCTTCGTGCCGGTGCAGCGCAAGCTCGACCGGGGCGACGCCCTGACGCCGTTCATCCGCCACGAGGCCAGCGGGCTGTTCGCGGTCCCGGGCGGGGCGGCGGAGGGCGAGTATGTGGGCCAGTCGCTGCTGGAGGGGTGAGAACCGTGCGGAGTCACCCTCGCGAGCCGTCTCGGGAGTTGCCGTCGGCGTGGGCCCATTAGGGTGAGGTCATGCCAGCGAGCTATGCGTATCTCGGCCCAGAGGGCACCTTCACCGAAGTCGCCCTGCGCACGCTTCCCGAGGCGGCCACGCGTGAGCTGGTCCCGTACGTGTCCGTGCAGTCCGCACTCGACGCGGTGCGCGCCGGTGAGACCGAGGCCGCTTTCGTCCCCATCGAGAACTCGGTGGAGGGCGGGATCACCACCACCCTCGACGAACTGGTCGCGGGCACCCCGCTGATGATCTACCGCGAGGTGCTGCTGTCGATCACCTTCGCGCTGCTGGTCCGCCCGGGCACCGAGCTGTCGGACATCAAGACGGTGACCGCCCACCCGGCCGCCCAGCCGCAGGTGCGCAACTGGCTCCGCACGCACCTGCCCGACGCCGTCTGGGAGTCGGCGGCCTCGAACGCGGACGGCGCGCGGCTGGTCCAGGAGGGCCGGTACGACGCCGCCTTCGCCGGTGAGTTCGCGGCGGCCCGGTACGGGCTGGAGGCGCTGGAGACGGGCATCCACGACGCGGAGAACGCCCAGACGCGGTTCGTGCTGGTGGGCCGGCCCGCGCGTCCGGCGGCGCCGACCGGGGCGGACAAGACCTCGGTGGTGCTGTGGCAGCGCGACGACCACCCGGGCGGTCTGCGCGACCTGCTGGGAGAGTTCGCCACCCGCGGCATCAACCTGATGCTGCTGCAGTCACGGCCGACCGGCGCCGGCATCGGCAACTACTGCTTCTGCGTCGACGCCGAGGGGCACATCTCCGACCGCCGGATGGCGGAGGCGCTGACGGGGCTGAAGCGCATCTGCCTCCAGGTGCGCTATCTCGGCTCGTACCCGAGGGCGGACGTGCGGCCCGGTGAGGTGCGGCCGCCGTATCCGGGGACCTCGGACGAGGAGTTCGTGGGGGCGGCGGACTGGGTGGCGCGCTGCCAGGACGGCCGGTTCTGAGGGGCGGTTCCGAGGGGCGGTTCCGAGGGGCGGTTCCGAGCTGGTGCGGGGACGACGGGAACCGGCCTGCCTGCCGATGGTCGTTGTCCACAGAAGTTATCCACAGGTCAGCTTCTCGACCTGGGGACAAGTCGACACCGATCTGCCCTTCGGTCGACAAAACGCCCCACAGGCCATGAGCGCGTTCATTCCGCGGCAGCTCACACCTCGTCCACTCTTTTGCGATGATCACCCGTTTGGAGGGATCCCTTTCCTCTCAAAAGTGGCGATAGGGGAAGTTCACATGGGGAGGCATCACCTTCGGCCGAGTCTTTCGGAGTGATCGTTTCCGACGTCCACAGATCTTCCCCACAACCTGTGGATAACTTTTCGCGCAATGTGGAAAGCTGTGGACAGTCGGGCCCCAAGTCCCGTTCCGCACAAGGGTTTCCGGTCAACCCGGAGCCTTACAACCAACTCTTTCCGGTGGTGGCGCTCTCCGCATTGACCTTGCGGCGGTCGTGAAGATCACGCCCGGAAATTCACGCGCAAAGGGGCAGACATCACGGTGCCGCCACAGTCGGTCGTGGGCCGTCGCCCCGCACCGGTAGCCTTGACCGCGTGATTGACCTTCGCCTGCTCCGTGAGGACCCCGACCGTGTGCGCGCTTCGCAGCGCGCCCGTGGAGAGGACGTCGCACTCGTCGACGCCCTCCTGTCTGCCGACGAACGGCGCAGGTCGTCCGGCGTCCGCTTCGACGAGCTGCGCGCCGAGCAGAAGGCGCTCGGCAAGCTCATCGGCAAGGCGGCCGGCGACGAGAAGGCCGAGCTGCTCAAGAAGGCCGAGCAGCTCAAGGCCGACGTCAAGGCCGCCGACGCCGAGCGCGACGCCGCCGACGCCGAGACCCAGGAGCTCCTGCTCAAGCTGAGCAACCTCGTCCACCCCGACGTGCCCGTCGGCGGCGAGGAGGACTTCGTCACGCTGGAGACGCACGGCACCGTCCGCGACTTCGCCGCCGAGGGCTTCGAGCCCAAGGACCACCTGGAACTCGGCCAGCTCCTCGGCGCGATCGACGTCGAGCGCGGCGCCAAGGTCTCCGGCAGCCGCTTCTACTTCCTGACCGGCGTCGGCGCGCTGCTCGAGCTGGCCCTGGTGAACGCCGCGATGGCGCAGGCCACGGCGGCCGGCTTCACCCCGATGCTGACCCCGGCGCTGGTGCGCCCCCAGTCGATGGCGGGCACCGGCTTCCTCGGCCAGGCCTCGCAGGACGTCTACCACCTGGACAAGGACGACCTGTACCTGGTCGGCACGTCCGAGGTGGCCCTGGCCGCCTACCACATGGACGAGATCCTGGAGGCCGACCGGCTGCCGCTGCGCTACGCCGGCTTCTCGCCCTGCTTCCGCCGCGAGGCCGGCTCGCACGGCAAGGACACCCGGGGCATCTTCCGCGTCCACCAGTTCGACAAGGTGGAGATGTTCTCCTACGTCACCCCGGAGGAGTCGCAGGAGGAGCACCGGCGGCTGCTGGAGTGGGAGAAGCAGTGGCTGACCTCGCTCGAGCTGCCGTTCCGCGTCATCGACGTCGCCTCGGGCGACCTGGGCTCCTCGGCCGCCCGCAAGTACGACTGCGAGGCGTGGATCCCGACGCAGGGCAAGTACCGCGAGCTGACCTCGACCTCGGACTGCACCGAGTTCCAGTCCCGCCGCCTGCAGATCCGGGTGCGTGAGGACAAGAAGGTGCGCCCGCTGGCCACGCTCAACGGCACGCTGTGCGCCGTACCGCGCACCATCGTGGCGATCCTGGAGAACCACCAGCAGCCCGACGGCTCGGTGCGCGTGCCCGAGGTGCTGCGTCCCTACCTGGGCGGCCGCGAGTTCCTGGCACCGGTCGCCAAGTGAGCGGCGCGCCGTCCTCCTTCCCCTACCGGCTCGTCGCCACCGACCTGGACGGCACGCTGCTGCGTGACGACCACTCGGTGTCCGGACGCACCCGTGAGACGCTCGCCGCGGCCGCCGCGGCGGGTGCCGCGCACATCGTCGTCACCGGCCGCGCGGTGCCCTGGACCCGCCCGATCCTCGAGGACCTCGGTTACCAGGGCCTCGCGGTCTGCGGCCAGGGCGCCCAGGTGTACGACGCCGGGGCGGGCCGGCTGCTGACCTCCGTGACGCTGGACCGGCAGCTCGCCGGGGTGGCGCTCGCCAAGATCGAGGCGGAGGTCGGCCCGCTGCACCTGGCGGCGAGCCGGGACGGCCTGGACGGCGAGGTGCTGGTCGGGCCGGGGTACGACGTCGTCGGCGCGCTGCCGGCGACGCCGTTCACGGACGTCTCCGACCTGTGGGCGGCCCCGCTGAACAAGCTGTACATCCAGCACCCGGAGCTGACCTCGGACGAGCTGGCCGCGGCGGCCGAGCGCACCGCGGGCGGTTTCGTCACCGTCGTCATGGCGGGCGAGGGCATCGTGGAGCTGCTGCCGCTCGGGCTGTCCAAGGCGACGGGGCTGTCGCTCGCCGCCCGCCGGCTCGGCGTGAAGGCGGCGGAGACGATCGCCTTCGGCGACATGCCCAACGACATCCCGATGTTCGCCTGGGCCGGCCACGGCGTCGCCATGGGCAACGCCCACCGTGAGCTGCGGGCGGTCGCCGACGAGGTGACGGCGTCCAACGAGGACGACGGCATCGCGGTGGTGCTGGAGCGCCTGCTGGGCTGACGTCCCCGCGCTGGGCGCCGCTCACCGCGCCTACGGCGTTCGGCGTTCGGCGTTCGGCGTTCGGCGTTCGGCGTTCGGCGTTCGGCGTTCGGCGTTCGGCGTTCGGCGTTCGGCGGAGGATGCACGGATCGAACGTGCGCGGGCTTTTCGGGCCCGACCGCGGCTTGAGCCAAGCCGGTGCCTTACCACTCGGCCAATCCTCCGGGTGGGCGGCCCGCGCGCCCTCATGTGCGCGCGCTCGAAGCGGCCGCCCCGGGCAGGTCCTCGGGGGACTCGACGGAGCAGTAGGGATTACTCCGGAGTCCGCCGCGGGCCGCCCCGACGGGAGCGGGACGTCCTGCCGTGCATGGGCATGGTCCCACTCCTCTCCCGGCTCAGGGTCGCCGGACGTTCCCGGCGATGCGGACACCTCACTGTGCCCGGCCGGACATGTCCCGCGCCACCGAATAAAACGACCGGAGACGGACGGCGAAGGGCGGTGCCGCCCGTGAGCGGCACCGCCCTCGCGCTCCTCGGGGGAGGCGCCCCTCACTCCTCGCCGGCGAGCGTCAGCGTGCGCAGCTTCCGGCCGGCGTACCAGGTGGCCAGCACCGTGACGGCGACCAGCGCGACCGTCGCCGTGGTCAGGCCCACGTCCGAGGTGACCAGCTCGCCGCCCGTCACCTTCTCCGCCACGGCGAGGGACCACTGCTGGACGCTCAGCGTGCGCGCGCCGGGCACCAGGGAGCCGAACAGCGCCTCCCAGATCAGTGCGTACACCAGGCCGAAGACCACCGCGTGCCGCGAGACCGTGCCGAGCAGCAGGAACAGCGCCGCGTAGGCGATCGAGGCGACCAGGGCGGCCACCGTGTAGGCGACCGCGACCTGCCGGCCGTTGCCGTTGAGGACGAAACCCGCGATCAGCGTCGGCACCGCGGAGAACACCATGGTGACGGCGACGGCGACGATCAGCTTGGTGTAGATGATCACCGGCCGCTTGATCGGCTTGGACAGCAGGTACACCACCGAGCCGTCGTCGATCTCCGGGCCGATCGCGCCGGTGCCCGCGATGACGCCGATGATCGGCACCATGGTGGCGAGCGCCAGGCCGCCGAGGACGTCGGCGGCGGTCTGGTCGTCGGCGCCGGCGAGGGCGCGCACCGCCAGGGAGATCACGAGGAGCAGCAGGGGCAGTGCGCCCAGGATGAGGGCCCGGCGACGGCCGAGCAGGGCCCGGTAGGTGAGCCGGGCGACTGTGGGGTCGTACATCAGGGCCTCCTACGCCGCGACCAGGTACGAGAACACGGACTCGAGGGACTCGTCGGACGGCGAGACCGTGAGCAGGCGGATGCCGTGCTCCCTCGCGACCTTCGGCAGCAGCGCGGTGAAGCGGCCGAAGTCGACGGCCTGGATGCGCAGGGCGCCCTCGGTGACGTCCACCTCGATGCCGGACGTGGACGGGTCGGCGATCAGCGCGGCCGCGAGGGCGCGGTCGTCGCTGGAGCGGACCAGGTAGCGGTGCGGGCGGTCCGTCATCAGGCGGCGGATCCGGCGGAAGTCGCCGCTGGCCGCGTGCCGGCCGGCGACGACGACCTCGATGTGCCAGGCGAGCTGCTCGACCTCTTCGAGGATGTGGGAGGAGAACAGCACGGTGCGGCCCTCGTCTCCCATCCGCCGCAACAGGTCCATCAGCTGCATGCGCTGGCGCGGGTCCATGCCGTTGAACGGCTCGTCCAGCAGGAGCAGCGACGGGTCGTGGACCAGCGCGGAGGCCATCTTCACCCGCTGCCGCATGCCCTTGGAGTAGGTGGCGATCTTGCGGTCCTGCGCGTACTCCATCTCCACCGTGGCGAGCGCCTTCTGGGCGGCCTTGGCGCCCAGGCCGTGCAGCTCGGCGTTGGCGAGGACGAACTCGCGGCCGGTGAGGAAGTCGTACATCGCCTCGCGCTCGGGGACGATGCCGATGTGCCGGTAGATCTTCTCGTTCCGCCACACCTGCTCGCCGTCGAGGGTGACGGTGCCGGTGGAGGGGGCGAGGAAGCCGCCCATCATGTTGATCAGGGTGGACTTGCCGGCGCCGTTGGGGCCGAGCAGGCCGGTGACGCCGGGGCCGATGGTCATGGTGACGTCGTTGACGGCGACCACGTTGCCGAACCAGCGGGAGACGTGGTCGATGCTGAGGGTTGTCACAGGCCCACCTTCTTGTAGCGGCGCATCAGGAGGCCGTAGCTGGCGGCGATCAGGCCGAGGGTGAACAGGACGTAGACGAGGCCCTCCGCGCGGGTCGGGCCCACACCTCCCGGGAAGACCGAGGTCGCGCCCAGGAAGGCGGACTGGACACCGTCGATGAGGGTGATCGGCGAGAACAGGCCGATCCAGGCGATGCCGTCACCGCTGTTCTGGACCTCCGCGATCGCCTGGAGGGTGGAGACCGCGCCGTAGGAGATGGTCAGGACGGCGATCACGGCGGCGATGCCGAAGCCGCGGCGCGGCGTGACCGACGCGATGACCAGGCCGATGCCGGCGAAGAGCAGCGAGAGCAGGGCCACGGACACCAGTCCCTGAGCGAATCCCTTGGTCTGGTCGGTGAAGTCGAGCTTGGCCAGCAGCGCCCCGACGTACAGCACCAGCAGCGGCGCCGCGGTCAGGATGAACAGGGCGGAGGCCAGTGCGGCGTACTTGGCGCGGACGTAGTCGGCGGTCTCGATGGGCCGCGAGAAGTACAGCGGCACCGTCTTGAAGCGCAGATCGCGGGAGACCGACTGGGGCGCCTGCGAGGCGACGTACAGGCTGATGACCGCCTGCATGACGATCGCGTAGCGCGTGTAGTCGAGCGGCAGGTCCTTCGCCTTGGTGGCGACCGCGACGGCCACCATGATCGCGGCGGGCAGGCACATCACCACGAACAGCAGCATCGGCAGCACCTTGGACTTCACCGAACGGCCGAGGCCGTAGGCGCCGCGCAGGGACTGCGAGTACAGCGACAGCCTGGCGTACGAACGGCCGAGGCGCGGTCCGTCGTAGGCGCGGTAACCGATGTTGTGGATACGGGTGTCACCCGACGGGGTGGCTGGTGCCTGCGGGGACTGCTCAGCCGCCATGACCGACCGCCTCCTTCCGCTGCGCGTCGTCCGCGTCGTTCGTGAAGACCTCGGCGATCTGGTGCCGCCGCTGTTCCATGCGCACCAGGCCGAGGCCCAGGTCCGCGATCACGTCCCGGACCAGGTCGTAGGTGTCCTCGCCCTGCGCGGTGAGCAGCAGGATGTGCCCGGCGCCCGGCAGTCCGCCGCCGTCCTGGACGGTCACCCCGCGCGCGTGGAGCGCCTCGCGCACCGCGCGGGTGCCGTCGGGGTGCTCGTCGGTGTCGGTGACCTCGATCGCGAGGGTCGTGGTGGTCTGCGTGAAGTCCCGGGTGGAGCTGGAGCGCAGCAGCTTGCCGCCGTCCACCACGACGACGTGGTCGCAGGTGCGTTCCAGCTCGCCCAGCAGGTGGGAGGTGACCAGGACCGAGATGCCGAAGTCGGAGTGGATACGGCGGATGAGGCCGAGCATCTCGTCGCGGCCGACCGGGTCGAGACCGTTGGTCGGCTCGTCCAGGAAGACCAGCCGCGGGTCGTGCACCAGGGCCTGCGCGAGCTTCACCCGCTGCTTCATGCCGGTCGAGTAGCCGCCGATGGGGCGGTAGCGCTCCTCGTACAGGCCGACGTGGCGCAGGGTGTCCGCGGTGCGCTCCCGGGCCGCGGTGGCCGGCAGTCCGGACATGCGCGCCATGTGGACGACGAACTCGGTGGCCGAGACGTCCGGGGGGAGGCAGTCGTGCTCGGGCATGTAGCCGACCCGCTCCCGGATGGCGGCGCCCTCGGTGGCGACGTCGAGTCCGAGCACTTCGGCGCGGCCCTCCGTGGCGGGGGACAGACCCAGCAGGATCTTGATCAATGTGGACTTGCCGGCCCCGTTGGCTCCGACGAGTCCGGTCACACCGGGCCCGACGTCCACGGAGAGCCGGTCAAGCGCGGTCACCCGGGGGAACCGCTTGCTCAGGCTTTCGGTCGCGATCACAGTCACCTCCATGACGGTAGTGACCCGTACCACCGCGGTCGTCAGACCGCGGGGTCGTCCTGGGGTCCCCCTGGAGTCGTACGCGCCCGTAGGGGACACCCTGCTGGAGAGTTATGCACAGCTCGGGGTCCGCTGTTGACGGGGTGTCCGAAGAGCTGCGAGATTCGCCGGTGTGACGGGACTCGAGGGTGCGCGGGAGCGGCGGGTGCGGACCGGCGGGGTCGAGCTGTGCGTGGCCGAGCTGGGCGACCCGGAGCGCCCCACGGTCGTCCTGGTGCACGGCTACCCGGACAGCAAGGAGGTGTGGTCGCGGGTCGCGCCGCGCCTCGCCGGGCGGTTCCACGTGGTGGCCTACGACGTCCGCGGGCACGGCCGGTCGACGGCGCCGCGTCCGCTGCGCGGCGGGTTCACGCTGGAGAAGCTGACGGACGACTTCCTGGCCGTGGCGGACGCGGTGAGCCCGGACCGGCCGGTGCACCTGGTGGGGCACGACTGGGGCTCGGTGCAGGGGTGGGAGTTCGTCACGGTGCCGCGTGCAGGGGAGCGGATCGCGTCGTTCACCTCGGTCTCGGGTCCCTCGCTGGACCACTTCGGACACTGGATCGACCGCCGCGTGACCCGGCCGACCCCGCGCCGGACGGTGCAGCTGCTGGGCCAGGGCGCCCGGTCCTGGTACGTCTACGCGCTGCACACCCCCGTACTGCCCGAGCTGGCCTGGCGCGGGCCGCTCGGCCGGCGCTGGCCCCGGCTGCTGGAGCGCATGGAGCGGGCGCCCGGCGACGGCTACCCGACGGCGTCCCTGCCGTCGGACGCCGCGCACGGCGCCTGGCTCTACCGGGACAACGTGCGGCCGCGACTGCGCGATCCGCGCCCCGACGCCTTCGCGCACGTGCCCGTGCAGCTCGTCACACCGCTGGGGGACCGGTTCCTCTCGGCGCGGCTCCACGACGGTCTGGAGCGGTGGGCGCCCCGGCTGACCCGGCGCACCCTGTCCTCGGGCCACTGGGTGCCGCGCAGCCGCCCCGACCTGCTGGCCACCTGGATCACCGACTTCGTGACGTCCGTGGAGGACGGGCGGCCCGAGGGGCGGGCCCGGGGCCGGCACGCCGACCGGTTCGGTGGGCGGCTGGTGCTGGTGACGGGCGCGGGGAGCGGCATCGGACGGGCCACCGCACTGGCGTTCGCCGAGGCGGGCGCGCGGGTGGTGGCGGTCGACCGGGACGCCGACGCGGCGCTCCGCACCGCCGGGGAGGCCCGTGCGCGCGGCGCCGTGGACGCCTGGGCGGAGACGGCGGACGTGGCCGACGAGCGGGCCGTGGAGAAGCTCGCCGAGCGGGTCACCGCCGCGCACGGGGTGGTGGACGTGCTGGTGAACAACGCGGGCGTCGGCCTGGGCGGTTCCTTCCTCGACACCACGACGGAGGACTGGAAGCGGGTCCTCGACGTCAACCTGTGGGGCGTGATCCACGGCTGTCTGTACTTCGGGAGGCGGATGGCGGAGCGCGGACAGGGCGGCCACATCGTCAACGTGGCGTCCGCGGCCGCGTTCCAGCCGTCGAGGTCGCTGCCCGCCTACGGGGCGTCCAAGGCGGCGGTACTGATGCTCAGCGAGTCCCTGCGGGCCGACCTGGCGGAGCGGGGGATCGGCGTGACGGCGGTGTGCCCGGGGTTCGTCACCACGGGGATCGCCTCCACCGCGCGCTTCGCCGGCACGGACGCGGCGGAGGAGCGGCGCAGGCGGCGGAAGGCGGCCCGGCTGTACCGGCTGCGGAACTACCCGCCGGAGAAGGTCGCCGCCGCGGTCCTGCGGGCGGTGGTGCGTGACGAGGCGGTCGTGCCGGTCACCCCGGAGGCGCGGACCGCGTACGCGCTGGCACGCTGGCTGCCGGGGGCCGCGCGGAGGATCGCGCGGGTGAGACCGCCGGTGTGACCGTCTGCCGGGCGTGACCGTCTGCCAGGTATGCCCGGTGCGACCGGTCCGCCCTGTGCAAGGCGGTCCGGTTGTCCACAGAATCCCACGCTCGGCTGTGGATAACCTCACTTGTCTGTGGATCAAACCTTCGGACATAAACCGTTCGCGTGATGCGCGTCTCTCTCGGCAGTCTGAACAGATGGACGAAAGACGCATCGTGCGGGTGTCGAAGTACCTCGCCAAGCACCTGCGCCACCAGCCCGGGAGGATCGGGCTGATCCCCGACGCGGCCGGCTGGGTCGAGATCGACGCGCTGATCGACGCGGCGGCGGAGCACGGCTTCCCGGTCACCCGGGAGGAGCTGGACCACGTCGTCACCGCCGACGACAAACGGCGTTTCGCCGTCGAGGGCACCCGGATCCGCGCCAGTCAGGGACACACCATCCCCGTGGACCTCCGGCTGCCGCCCGCCGTCCCGCCGGCCTGGCTCTACCACGGCACCGTCGCCCGGAACCTGGAGGCGATCCGCGCCGAGGGCCTGCGGCCGATGAGCCGGCACGCCGTGCACCTCTCCGCCGACCGCGAGACCGCCACCCGCGTCGGCGCCCGCCGGGGCCGGCCGGTGGTGCTGCCGGTCGACGCGGGCGCCATGCACCGCGACGGCCATGTCTTCCGCGTCAGCGCCAACGGCGTCTGGCTGACCGAGGCCGTCCCGACCCGTTATCTGCGCTTCGCCGAGGGCCGGTAGGCCGTGCTCGACGGCATGGAGCGTCTGCCCCCACCGAGGCCGGCGTCCCCGCTCTCCGTGCCCTCGCCGACCGGTGCGGACGCGAGAGCGAGGCCACCGACGACATCGGCGCCGTCCACGGCGGTTCCTCCGTGCCGTCTCCTCGTCGCGCCGCTCCCGGGGGCCGGCCGCACAAGGAGTCGATCCCGAGGACCGTCCGTGGCTGAACGCTCGGGTGCGGTGCCGGGCGAGCCCCCCGGGGGAACGGGCGCCCTCACGAGTGAGGGGTGCGTTTCACGTGAAACCGGACGCGCCGCTTAGGCTCAGTGGCATGAGCCTGCGCCTGAGCACCGTGATCCTCCCGTACCGCCGCTGGCACGAGGGCAGCCGTTCCGCCTGGGTGCGGGCCGAGGAACTCGGCTTCCACGCGGGCTACACCTACGATCACCTGTCCTGGCGCAGCTTCCGCGACGGCCCCTGGTTCGGCGCCGTCCCGACGCTCACCGCCGCCGCGGGCGTGACCGAGCGGATGCGTCTGGGCACGCTGGTGACCTCGCCGAACTTCCGGCACCCGGTCACCCTCGCCAAGGAGCTCATCTCCCTCGACGACATCTCCGGCGGCCGGGTCACCCTCGGCATCGGCGCGGGCGGCACCGGATTCGACGCCACCGCCCTCGGCCAGGAACCGTGGACCCCGCGCGAGCGCGCCGACCGCTTCGCCGAGTTCGTTCCCCTGCTGGACCGGCTGCTCACCGAGGACACGGTGTCGTACGAGGGCGACTTCTACGCGGCGCACGAGGCGCGCAACATCCCCGGCTGTGTCCAGCGGCCCCGGCTGCCGTTCGCCGTGGCGGCGACCGGCCCGCGCGGACTGCGGCTCGCCGCCCGCCACGGGCAGGCGTGGGTGACCACCGGCGACCCGAAGCTGTACGAGAGCGGCACGCCCGAGCAGTCGGTTCAGGCCATTCGCCGCCAGGCGGAGAAGCTCGCCGACGCCTGCGCCGAGCTCGGCCGGGACGTCACCGAACTGGACAAGATCCTGCTCACCGGCTTCACCCCGGACCGGGGCCGTCCGCTGGAGTCCCTGGAGGCGTTCGTCGACTTCGCCGGCCGCCACATCGAGCTGGGATTCACCGAGATCGTGCTGCACTGGCCCATCCCCGACTCCGACTTCGCGGCGGACCAGAAGGTCTTCGAACGGATCGCGATGGAGGCCCCGGCGCAGCTGCGGTGAGCGAGGACGGGTGCCGCTCTTCCGAGGCGGAGCGAGAAGCCGCTGGTGACATCGGTAATCACTCAGATGTGCGGAGTCCCGCACGGCCGTGCGGGCATATGCGGGACAATGGCGGGGTGACCTCAGCGATCCGAGAGCCCGAGACCCCGGCCGCCACCACCCCACCGCGGCTCATCGCCACCGACCTCGACGGCACCCTGCTCCGCGACGACAAGTCGGTGTCCCCGCGGACCGTCGCGGCCCTCGCCGCCGCCGAGGAGGCGGGCATCGAGGTCTTCTTCGTCACCGGCCGCCCGGCCCGCTGGATGGACGTGGTCAGCGACCACGTGCACGGCCACGGCCTCGCCATCTGCGGCAACGGCGCCGCCGTCGTCGACCTGCACGGCGGTCCGGGCACGCACCGCTTCGTCAAGGTGCGCGAGCTGCCCCGCCGCAACGCCCTGGACGCGGTGGGCCTGCTGCGCGACGCCGCCCCGGGCACGGTGTACGCCGTGGAGCAGACCTACGGCTTCCACCAGGAGCCGGCGTACCCGAAGCTGCACATGGAGACACCGGACAGGCTGGCGCCCGCCGAGGAGCTGCTGGCCCCGGACTCCCCCACCGGCGCCGAACCGGTGCTGAAGATCCTCGCGTACCACCCCGAGATGGAGCCGGACGCGTTCCTCACCCTGGCCCGGCTCGCCATCGGCGACCGCGCCACCGTGACCCGCTCCAGCCCGAGCGCCCTGTTGGAGATCAGCGGGCCCGGCGTCTCCAAGGCGAGCACCCTCGCGCTGTGCTGCGCCGAGCGCGGCATCTCGCACGAGGAGGTCGTCGCCTTCGGGGACATGCCGAACGACGTCGAGATGCTGACCTGGGCGGGCCGCTCCTACGCGATGGGCAACGCCCACCCGGACGCGCTCGCCGCGGCCTCGGGCCGCACGGTCGCCAACAACGACGACGGCGTGGCCGTGGTGATCGAGCAGCTGCTGGACGAGCGGACGCAGGCGTAACGCGTCTGCGGCTCACGGGTCCGGTCAGAGGGTCACCCCGCGTCGGGCCAGCCACGACACCGGGTCCACCGACGACCCCGTCTCCGGCGTCACCCGCACCTCGAAGTGCAGGTGCGGTCCGGTGGAGTTGCCGCTGGTCCCGGACTGGCCGATCCACTGGCCGGGGGACACCTGCTCCCCCTGGTCGACGGCGACGGCGGCCAGGTGCGCGTACTGGGTGTGGTAGCCGCCGGCGTGCTCGACCACGATCTCGATGCCGAACGCGCCGCCACAGGACACCTTCACCACCTTGCCGCTGCCCACGGCCCGCACCGGCGTCCCGATCGGCACCGCGAAGTCCTGCCCGGTGTGCCGGTTCGCCCAGCGCACGCCGCCGCTGCCGTAGGAGGCGGACAGCTCGTACGTCTCCACGGGAGCCACCCAGGGAGTGGTGTACCGCGCCGTCGGCTGGTCGAGCCGGACGGCGCCGCGGCAGGAGCCCGCCGTCACCGAGGCGTCCGCCTCGCCCTGGAGCTTCCAGCGCGCGGTCTCGAGCTTCTGCTCGATGTCCCGCCTCAGCGCGGCGAGTTCCTCGTTCCGCTTCTCCAGCTTCTTCCAGGCCGCCGCGGCCTTCGCCTCGTCCCGGGCGAGCCGCGCCTCCGCCCGCCGGCTGCGGCCCAGTGCCTGGTCCAACGTCACCTCGGCCTGCCGCACCACGCGCTGACCGCGCATCAGCTGCTCCGGGTCGTCCGCGAGGAGCATGTGCGCGGTGAGCGGCAACCCGCCACCGTCCCGGTACTGGGAGCTGGCGATCCGGCCCAGGTCCTCGCGGAGTCCTGCGACCTCCTGCCGTTCGCGGTCGAGCCGCTCCTCCAGCCGCTGCGCCAGGTCCCGCTGCTCCTCGGCCTCCTCGCGTCCGGTCTCGTACCGTTCGGTGGCCTTCGCCGCCTCCTCGTACAGCCGCGCCACCTCGGCGCTGACGGAGGAGGGGCCGTGGCCCGGAGCGTGGGGTCCGTCGCCGTCGGCGGGCCGGGCGGCGAGCACGGCGAGCGCGCAGAACAGCACGGCGACAAGCAGCGGACGGCGGGTGAGACGCATGCCAGCGATCCTGACCGCGCACCGGGGCGGGAGGCGCGTTCAGGTCGTACAGATGGGGGAGGACACACCCCCGGACGGACGCTTCGGCCGTCGCCCGGGAGCGTGGTGGCACTGACGACACGTCAACCCCCAGCCCGCGCAGCCCCCGTCGAGATGCGAACCGCGGCCCAGACACTTCTCGGATCACGTGCCTGATGCCCGTGCGCCTGCGGTGGTCCGAGTGGCTCGGTGATCCTTGCAGGGCGCAAGCAACGGGCTGCGGACCGAGGGCTCGCGCATGTCCCGCACGCGCTCCGGCGCGTGGAGCGTGCGTGACCCCACGCACGCGATGCGCAGACGTGCTGACCTGGCTGCTCGCCGGCGTCGCCCACCTCGTGGGCCGGCTCGTCCGGCGTGCCGCAGGGGGCCGCCTCGACACACCGTCGAGGCGGCCCCCTCTCGCGTGCGCGGATGCCCGTCAGGACGCCGCCACCAGGGCTCCCGCCGCCTCCTCCCGCAGCGCCGTGTCCCGCAACGGCCCGTCGACGGCGAGCAGTTCCGCGTACGGCCCGCGCTGCACCACTCGCCCCGCGTCCAGCACGATCACCTCGTCCACCGCCTCCAGGCCGGCCAGCCGATGGGTGACGAGGACGGTCGTGCGGCCCTCGGTGGCGGCCAGCAGGTCCGCTGTGAGCGCGTCCGCGGTCGGCAGGTCGAGGTGCTCGGCGGGCTCGTCCAGCACCAGTACGGGGAAGTCCGCCAGCAGCGCCCGGGCCAGCGCGAGCCGCTGCCGCTGACCACCGGACAGCCGCGCGCCGTGCTCACCGACGAACGTGCCCAGCCCGTCCGGCAGTCCGTCCGCCCAGTCCAGCAGCCGGGCCCGGCCGAGCGCGTCGCGCAGGTCGGCCTCGGTCGCGTCCTTCCGGGCCAGCAGCAGGTTCTCCCGGATCGAGCTGTTGAACAGGTGTGCGTCCTGCGCGCACAGCCCGACCATGCGCCGTACGTCGTCCCCGTCCATGGCGCGGGCGTCCACACCCGCGAGCGTGTAGGAGCCGGCGCCGGGGTCCAGGAACCGTAGCAGCACCTGGGCGAGGGTGGTCTTGCCGGAGCCGGAGGGCCCGACCACCGCGACGCGGCGGCCCCGCTCCAGGGTGAGATCCACCCCGGCGAGCGCGTCCCGCTCCTGCCCGGAGTGGCGGGCCGTCAACCCCTTGAGGACGAGCGGGAACGGCGAGAGCGGAGCCGGCCGGGGCGTCTCCGGCTCACGCACGGGCGCCGCGGCGTCCAGCACCTCGTACACGCGCTCCGCGCTGCGGCGCACCCGCTGCCGGTGCTGCACGGCGAGCGGCATGCCGAGGACCGCCTCGAACGCGGCCAGCGGGGTGAGGACCACCACGGCCAGGGCCACGCCGTCGAGCCGGCCGGAGGTCACGCCCTGCACACCGACGAGGGCGGCGGCCGTCACGGTCAGGCCGGAGATCAGCGCCGTGAGCCCGTCGCCGAGGCCGGTGGCGGCGGCGGACCGCGAGGCGATGCGGGTCAGGACGCCGTCGGCCCGCCGCGTCCCCTCCGACCGTGCGGGCAGCGCCCCGGCGACGGTCAGCTCGGCGGTGCCGGTCAGCAGGTCGGTCACCCGGGTGGCGAGGACGCCGCGGGCCGGTGCCAGCCTGCGCTCGGTGCGCCGCGCCACGGCGCCGGTGAGCAGCGGGACGCCCGCGCCCGCCGCCAGCAGCCCGGCCGCGAGCACGGCGCCGGCCTCGGGCAGCAGCCACGCGGTGAAGCCGACGGACAGGGCGGACACGGCGACGGCGGCGCCGGCGGGGAGCAGCCAGCGCAGCCAGTAGTCCTGGAGCGCGTCCACGTCGGAGACCAGCCGGGTCAGCAGGTCGCCCCGGCGGGCGCCGCGCAGCCCGGCGGGTGCGAGCCGTTCCAGCCGCCGGTAGACCGCGACGCGGGTGTCGGCCAGCGTGCGCAGCACGGCGTCGTGGGACACCAGCCGCTCGGCGTAGCGGAACACGGCCCGGCCGATGCCGAAGGCGCGCGTCGCGGTGACGGCCATCATCAGGTACAGCACCGGTGGCTGCTGCGAGGCGCGGGAGATGAGCCAACCGGACGTCGCCATGAGGCCGACGGCGCTGCCCAGGGCGAGCGTGCCGAGGAGCAGCGCGAGCGTGGTCCTCCCCCGCCGGGCGCCGGACAGGGCACGGACCCGGGCGAGCACCCCGCCGGGAGCGGGCTCGGCGGGGGTGTCGGGAACCGTCTCCGGCTCGGAGTCCTTCTCGCATACGGGGCCCGGTGTCACGGGGGCGTCCGTCCGAGCGGCGGCGGTCGCCCCGCCCGCGTCCCCGTCGTGAGCGGTGGGCGCCGTCAGCCTGACCACCCGGTCGGCGACGGCGAGCAGCGCCGGGCGGTGCACCACGAGGAGCACCGTCCGGCCTTCCGCCAGCCGCCGCACCGCCGCCACGACCTCGGCCTCCGTGGCACCGTCGAGGGCGGCCGTCGGCTCGTCGAGGAGCAGCACGGGCCGGTCCGCGAGGAAGGCCCGGGCCAGCGCGAGCCGCTGCCGCTGTCCGGCCGAGAGGCCCGCCCCGTCCTCGCCCAGCACCGTGTCGGCGCCCTCGGGCAGCGCGTCCACGAAGTCCAGCGCGCCCGCGTCCCGCAGCGCACGCCGCACCGCCGCGTCGTCCGCGTCGGAACGGGCCAGCCGTACGTTCTCCGCGATCGTCCCGGCGTGGAGATGCGGACGCTGCGGCACCCAGGCGACACGGCGGTGCCAGTCGGCGAGGTCGAGTCCACCGAGGTCGGCGCCGCCGATGCTCACCCGGCCCGCGTCGGGGCGGACGAAGCCCAGCGCCACGTTGAGCAGGGTGGACTTGCCGGACCCGCTCGGTCCGACGAGCGCGACCGTCTCTCCGGGGGCGACGGTGAAGGACACGTCCGTCACCGCGTCCGCGGACCGGCCGGGGTAGCGGACCGTCACGTTCTCGAAGGCGACGGCGCCCTGCGGCACCGCGCTCTTCCCCGCCGCGGGCGCGGGCGTCTCGAGCACCGTGAAGATCTCCTCGGCCGCCCCGAGCCCTTCCGCGGCCGCGTGGTACTGCGTCCCGACCTGACGCAGCGGCAGGTACGCCTCCGGGGCCAGGATCAGGATGAGCAGCCCCGTGTAGAGGTCCAGTTCGCCGTAGACCAGGCGCATGCCGATGGTCACGGCGACCAGTGCGACCGAGAGGGTGGCGAGGAGTTCCAGCGCGAAGGACGAGATGAAGGCGATCCGCAGCGTCCGCATGGTCGCCCGCCGGTATTCGGCGGTGATCCTGCGGATCGACTCGGCCTGCGCCTTGGCCCGGCCGAAGACCTTCAGCGTCGGCAGCCCGGCGACCACGTCCAGGAAATGGCCGGACAGCCGGGAGAGCAGCAGCCACTGACGGTCCATCCGGTTCTGCGTGGCCCAGCCGATCAGCACCATGAAGACGGGGATGAGCGGCAGGGTGCCGACGATGATCGCCGCCGACACCCACTCCTCGGTGACGATCCGCGCCAGCACGGCGGCCGGTACGACCACCGCGAGCCCCAGCTGGGGAAGGTACCGGGAGAAATAACCGTCGAGGGCGTCGACGCCCCGGGTCGCCAGGGTGACCAGCGACCCGGTGCGCTGTCCGTCGAGCCACCCCGGTCCCAGTGCCGTCGCCCGGTCCAGCAACCGCCCCCGCAGCTCCGACTTCACGGCGGCGCTCGCCCGGTGCGCGGCCAGTTCGGTCAGCCAGCCGACCAGGCCGCGGCCGGCCGCCACCGCGACGAGCAGCAGCAGCGGCGTGCGCAGCTCACCGACGGACCGGCCGTCCTGGAAGGAGGAGACCACGATCTCGGCGATGAGCATGGCCTGGGCGACGACCAGCCCCGCGCCGACGGCCCCGAGGCCGACGACCGCTGCCAGGAAGCCCCGGGTGGCACGCGCGTACCGGAGGAGGCGGGGGTCGATTGGTTTCACGTGAAACACACCTCAGTGCACGGGATCGGCGATGTGCTGGGTGCCGATCCGCTTGCGGAAGACCCAGTAGGTCCAGCCCTGGTAGAGCAGCACCAGCGGGGTGGCGATGGCGGCGAGCCAGGTCATGATCTTCAGGGTGTACGGGGCGGACGAGGCGTTGGTGACGGTCAGGCTCCACTCGGGGTCCAGCGTGGAGGGCATGACGTTCGGGAACAGCGTCAGGAAGAGCATGGCCACCGCGGCCACGATCGTGACGCCGGACAGGGTGAACGACCATCCCTCGCGCCCCGCCTGGTTGGCCACCAGGGCGGCGATCAGCGAGGCGACCGCCACACCGAGCGCGACCAGGCTGACGCCGTCACCGCGTTCGGCCTGCGTCCACAGCAGGAAGGCCGATGCCAGCGCGGCGGTGACGAGCCCCACCTTCAGGGCCAGCTTCCGTGCCCGCTCCCGGATCTCCCCGACCGTCTTGAGGGCCGTGAACACCGTGCCGTGGAAGGTGAACAGGGTCAGCGTGACCAGACCGCCCAGCAGGGCGTAGGGGTTGAGCAGGTCCCAGACGGTGCCCACGTACTCGAAGTCGGCGTCGAGCTTGACCCCGCGCACGATGTTGCCGAAGGCGACGCCCCACAGGAACGCCGGGAGCAGCGAGGTCCAGAAGATCGCCGTCTCCCAGTTGCGCTGCCAGCTCTCCTCCGGCCGCTTGGCCCGGTACTCGAAGGCGACACCGCGGACGATCAGGCAGACCAGGATGGCCAGCAACGGCAGGTAGAAGCCGGAGAAGAGGGTGGCGTACCACTCGGGGAAGGCGGCGAAGGTCGCGCCGCCGGCCGTGAGCAGCCAGACCTCGTTGCCGTCCCACACCGGCCCGATGGTGTTGATGAGCACCCGCTTCTCGGCCCGGTCGCGGGCCAGCAGCCGGGTCAGGACGCCGACCCCGAAGTCGAAGCCCTCGAGGAAGAAGTAGCCGGTCCACAGGACCGCGATCAGGACGAACCAGACGTCGTGCAGTTCCATGACAGTGCAGCTCCCTCGGCCTAGTACGAGAAGGCCATCGGCTTGTCGGCGTCACGGACGTCGCCGCCGAACTTCGTGGGCGGGTTGAGGTCGGAGTCGCTCAGCTCGGGCGGCCCGGCCTTGACGTACTTGACGAGCAGCTTGACCTCGATGACGGCCAGCACGGCGTAGAGCAGGGTGAAGACGGTCATCGAGGTGATGACCTCGGCCTGTGACACGCCGGGGGAAACCGCGTCCTCGGTGCGCATCACGCCGTAGACGACCCAGGGCTGACGGCCCATCTCGGTGAAGATCCAGCCCCAGGCGTTGGCGATCAGCGGGAAGGCCATGGTCCACACCGCGGTCAGCCAGTACAGCCGCGTCAGCCGGGAGCCGAGCGGCTGCTTCAGCAGCACCAGACGCGGCACCTCGTCCTCGCCGGTGCGGTACGCGGCCGGCAGCAGGAACTTCTTCCGGGTGAGCCACAGCCCGAGCAGACCCACCGAGAAGGAGGCCATGCCGAACCCGATCATCCAGCGGAAGCCCCAGTAGGCGACGGGCACGATGGGCTTGTAGTCGCCGGGTCCGAATTCCTCCTGCAGTGCCTCGTTGGTGTCGTTGATGCCGGGCACGTACGACTCGAAGTCGCTGTGGGCGAGGAAGGACAGCAGGCCGGGGATCTCCAGGGCGACCTTGTTGTGCCCCTCGTCGACGTCGCCGTAGGCGAAGACGGAGAAGGGCGCGGGTCCCTCGCCGTCCCAGAGGGCCTCGGCGGCGGCCATCTTCATCGGCTGCTGCTCGTACATGACCTTGCCGAGGGTGTCGCCGCTGACCGCGGTGAACAGTCCGCCGACCGCCAGGGTGACCAGCCCGAGCCGCAGCGAGGTGCGCATCACCGGGATGTGCTTCTTGCGCAGCAGGTGGAAGGCCGCGATGCCGACCATGAAGGCGCCGCCGGTGAGGAAGGCCGCCGAGAAGCTGTGGAAGACCTGGTTGAGCGTGGTGTTCTGGGTGAGCACCAGCCAGAAGTCGGTGAGCTCGGCGCGGCCCTTCTCCTCGTTGATCCGGTAGCCGACCGGGTGCTGCATCCAGGAGTTGGCGGCGAGGATGAAGTACGCCGACAGCAGCGTGCCGATCGAGACCATCCAGATGCAGGCCAGGTGGATCTTCTTCGGCAGCCGGTCCCAGCCGAAGATCCACAGTCCGATGAAGGTGGACTCGAAGAAGAAGGCGATCAGCGCCTCGAAGGCGAGCGGCGCCCCGAAGACGTCACCGACGAACCGCGAGTAGTCGGACCAGTTCATGCCGAACTGGAACTCCTGCACGATGCCGGTGACGACGCCCATCGCGATGTTGATCAGGAAGAGCTTGCCCCAGAACTTCGTCGCCCTGAGGTACTTCTCCTTCTCCGTCCGCACCCAGGCGGTCTGCAGCCCGGCGACGAGGGCGGCGAGCGAGATCGTCAGGGGGACGAAGAGGAAGTGGTAGACGGTGGTGATTCCGAACTGCCATCGCGCCAGGGTCTCCGGCGCCAGAGCCAGATCCACGTCGTCGCTCCTTACTTCGCCGTGGTGCAGCAGCCGCGCAGGGCCCGCTCCGCCCCCAGCCATCTCGGGAGAAACAGGATGCGCTTGTGAACGCGTTCACATTCACAAGCAATTATGACGTACCGCTTTTACGACCCGGGAGGGGGGTCGGTGTGATGTCGATCCCTTTGCCGGAGATGCCCGGGCGCGGGGACGAACCCGCCTCGGACACGACGAGGGGCGGCCGGCGGATCAACCGCCGGCCGCCCCTCGCATCCGCGGGTCAGCCCCGGGTACGGAACTCCTCGGCCACCTTCAGGAAGAGGTCGTTCGCCTCCGTCTCGCCGACGGTGACCCGTACCCCCTCGTCCGGGAACGGCCGGACGACCACACCGGCCTGCTCGCACGCCTGCGCGAACGGTACGGTGCGCTCCCCCAGCCGCAGCCACACGAAGTTGGCCTGGGACTCGGGTACCGTCCAGCCCTGGGCACGCAGCCCGTCCATCACCCGGTTCCGCTCGCACACCAGGGAGCCGACCCGGCCGATCAGCTCGTCCTCGGCCCGCAGCGAGGCGATCGCGGCCTCCTGGGCGATCTGGCTCACACCGAACGGCACCGCCGTCTTGCGCAGCGCCGCGGCCACCGGCTCGTGGGCGATGGCGAAACCGACGCGCAACCCGGCGAGACCGTACGCCTTGGAGAAGGTGCGCAGCACGCAGACATTGGGCCGCTCCCGGTAGAACTCCACGCCGTCCGGCACCTCGGGGTCGCGGATGAACTCGCGGTAGGCCTCGTCCAGCACCACCAGGACGTCACCGGGCACCCGGTCGAGGAAGCGCTCCAGCTCGGCCCGGCGCACCACGGTGCCGGTCGGGTTGTTGGGGTTGCAGACGAAGATCAGCCGGGTCCGGTCGGTGATCGCGTCGGCCATCGCGTCCAGGTCGTGCACGTCCCCCTCGGTCAGCGGGACCTGCACGGACGTGGCGCCGCTGATCTGCGTGATGATCGGGTAGGCCTCGAAGGAGCGCCAGGCGTAGATCACCTCGTCGCCGGGGCCGGAGGTGGCCTGCAGCAGCTGCTGGGCGACGCCGACCGAGCCGGTGCCCGTGGCCAGGTGGGACACCGGGACCCCGAAGCGCTCGGACAGCTCGGCCGTCAGGGCGGTGCAGGCCATGTCCGGGTAGCGGTTGAAGGAGGAGGCCGCGGCCGTCACGGTCTCCATCACGCCCGGCAGCGGCGGGTAGGGGTTCTCGTTGGAGGACAGCTTGTACGCCACCGGCCCGTCGGCCGCGGCGGGCTTGCCCGGCTTGTAGGTGGGGATCCCTTCCAGCTCGGCGCGCAGCTTGGGGCTCGTCTCGCTCACCGCAGTCCTCCTCGCGAAGACCGGCGGCCCATGACCGCCGCCGACATCCAATACTCCTCACCTTATGAGGATTCGGCGTCGCTGCGTATAGGGGCGACGACGGCTCCTGCCTTCCCGTCCGTCACACGGACAACGCGGGCGACATCGCCCGTACGGGTGCGAAGGGCGTGCGCGTCAGGGGCGCGCCGCACATATATCTATGCGCCGGTGGTTCGCGCCGTGGCGCGCATCACCCGTGCAGGTGAGTTGAGACCTCTTCGCAACATCGCACCCTCGCCAGGCGCGCACGCACAGACACGTCAGGGACTGGCATGGGAACGTTCAACACCCATGGTTTCTTAGGCGATTGACATTAAATGATCATGCAGAAACGTGCCTGTCGATGCATGCATATGCGTCCGCCCTACCCCACCGCATGAGCCCTACTATCGGCTCGCCATGACAGCAGCAGGGAAGCACCAGGTGAGCCGCGCGGAAACCTCACGCCGAGGCAGCCGGCCGGGTCGAGCGGGCATCAGGGACGTGGCCGCCGCCGCCGGAGTCTCCATCACGACCGTCTCCGACGCCCTCAACGGCAAGGGCCGGCTCCCGGACGCCACCCGGCGCCACGTCCGCGAGGTGGCCGACAGACTGGGGTACCGCCCCTCGGCCGCCGCCCGAACACTCCGCACCGGGAAGTCCGGACTCATCGGCCTGACCGTGACGACGTACGGGGATGAACCTTTCACCTTCACCGAGTTCGCGTACTTCGCCGAGATGGCGCGGGCCGCCACCTCCGCCGCGCTCGCCCGCGGCTACGCCCTCGTCATCCTGCCCGCGACCTCCCGCCACGACGTGTGGTCCAACGTCGCCCTGGACGGCACGGTGGTCATCGACCCCTCCGACCAGGACCCGGTGGTCGGCGAACTGGTCCGCCAGGGCTTACCCGTCGTCTCCGACGGCCGCCCGGCCGGCTCCCTGCCGGTCACGGCCTGGGTCGACAACGACCACGAGGCCGCCGTGCTCGGCATCCTCGACCACCTCGCCGACGCCGGCGCCCGCCGCATCGGCCTGCTGACCGGCACCACCACCGACACGTACACCCACCTGTCGACCACCGCGTACCTGCACTGGTGCGAGCGGGTGGGGCAGGACCCGGTGTACGAGGCGTACCCCGCGCACGACCCGTGCGCGGGCGCCGTCGCCGCCGACCGGCTGCTCGCCCGCCCGGACCGCCCCGACGCGGTCTACGGACTCTTCGACCCCAACGGCACCGACCTGCTCGCCGCGGCCCGCCGCTACGGGCTGCGGGTGCCCGACGACCTGCTCCTCGTCTGCTGCAGCGAGTCCACGGTCTACGCCAGCACCGAGCCGCCCGTCACCACGCTCTCCCTGAAACCGCGCCGCATCGGCACGGCCGTGGTGCAACTGCTGATCGACGCCATCGAGGGGGTCGACTCCGACCAGCCGGTCGAGCAGGTGATACCGACCGAGCTGATCGTGCGCACGTCCTCGCAGCGCCGGCCGCCCCGCACGACGGTCAGCCCGCCGAGGTCGCCGCAGGGGACGTGAACACCCGGGGCACGATGGGCCGGACGACCAGGGGGAACGCCCCGCTTCCGGAGGGGTGAAGCGAGGCGGAACCCGGCCCGCTCGGGGCTCCCGGGAGGACACGGACCGGCCGTCCGGCGGGACGGTCCGGTCACCGGTGGTGGATGCGTGGATGCGCGGTGACGCGCCGCGGGGACGGGAATGACGAGGGGACGGCCGGACGGCAGGTCAGGGCACCGGGTTGCCGGAGCGGGGAGCCGCACGACCGGCCACTGCCGGTTCCGGGTGGCCCGGGTGCTGGACGCACGACGACCGGCCGGTCACGGGGACGGGGACACGGGGAACGTGGGACAGGGGTGGGGGCGGCAGGGGCTGCCCAGAACCGGAACCAGGGCGCTCGACCGGTGCCGGAACGAGCCGGGAACCGTGAGCAGGGCGCCTGACCGGACACGGAACGTCCGGGAACCGGACGCAGAGCACCCGACCGCACACGGGGCGAGCCGGAAACCGGAAGCAGGACGACCGGCAGGGGCACGCCAACGGGTCCCGGAACCGGAATCCGAACCACCGGCCGGTCGCCGTGCGAAGCCCGACCGGGGGTTCGTCGGGCGTTCAGGGGGCTTTCGGGGGGCGTCCGGGGGACGGCCGCACGCCGGGGAGGAACGTGTTCCGAGCGGCCGGAGACCACCGCAAACGGGGCGAAAGCCGCAGCGAACCGGAGTCTTGTTCTGATTCACCACCCCTGGGTCATCACACGGCGCGATCCGCATTCCTATGATGGGCCCACGACACCGCGGGCCGCTGCGACCAGGCAGTCCGACGCGGTGCAGATGCGGCGCGATGGTGGAGGGGTCGATGACTCAGGGGGCCGGTCAGGGACCCGAGGCGGAGCGGACGGCGACGTTGCGCGACTTCCGGGTGCCCGCGTACGTCCACGAGACCGGTCCGTACGTCCACAGCACGCACCCCGGTGACGTCGTCCCGCCGACCGAGGAGGCGTACCCGGACGGGTACACGCCGACCCAGCGGGACCTCCCCGTCATCAACCGGGGCGACACGGTCCAGGTGACCGTCGACCCCGTGGCCGCGCCCGCCCCGCAGCCCGCCACCGGCAAGGGCCCGCTGTACGTGGTCGGTGACGTCCACGGCTACCTGGACGAGCTCGTGGCCGCCCTCCAGGAACAGGGCCTCATCGACTCCGCGGGCAAGTGGTGCGCCGGCACCGCGCGCCTGTGGTTCCTCGGCGACTTCACCGACCGCGGCCCGGACGGCATCGGCGTCATCGACCTGGTGATGCGGCTGTCCGCCGAGGCCGCCGCGGCCGGCGGCTACTGCAAGGCGCTCATGGGCAACCACGAACTGCTGCTGCTCGGCGCCAAACGGTTCGGCGACACGCCCGTCAACTCGGGCGCGGGCACCGCCACCTTCCAGGCGGCCTGGCTGCTCAACGGCGGCCAGAAGACCGACATGGACCGCCTCCAGGACCACCACCTGCAGTGGATGGCCCGCCTCGACGCCGTCGAGGAGGTCGACGGCCATCTGCTGCTGCACTCGGACACCACCGCCTACCTCGACTACGGCCGGTCGATCGAAGAGGTCAACGACACGATCCGCGAGACCCTCACCCGCAACGACGCCGACGAGGTCTGGGACCTGTTCCGCAAGTTCACCAAGCGGTTCTCCTTCCGCGACGAGGGCGGCGCCGACGCGGTGCGCTCCCTGCTCGATACGTACGGCGGCACCCGGGTCGTTCACGGACACAGCCCGATCCCGTATCTGCTGGGCGAGGTCGGCTCCGAGGACGGCGAGGACGACAACGGCCCCGCGGTGGCCGAACCGCACGTGTACGCCGACGGACTCGCCATCGCGATGGACGGCGGTGTGACGATGGCCGGGAAACTGCTGGTAAGGCAGTTGCCGCTGTCCAACTGAGAGCCTCGCGGGCCGTGTTGCGGCGGCCCGCGACCGCATCCCGGGGACGGCAATTTCCGTAAACCCCCTGTCACCGCGCGCCGTCACCGCTCTACCATCGGCTTATCCGTAGCAGGCTCCCCTCCGTTTCTGCCCGACGGCTCGTCAGCATGCCGAGCCCCAAGCCCTACGGAGCATCGGGGGATGCACATGAACAGCGTTCCGCAGCACCTGCTGAGCGAGGACCGCCAGGACTACGAGCGGATTCTCGATGAGGCGCTGCGCTCCGCACCGCACAGCCCGCAGCCGGCCGCTGTGGGACAGCGGCTCACCTCGGAGCAGCTGCGCACGATGGCGCTGAACGCCACCGCGCTCATCAGCGCGGCCGCGGCGACGGAGTACCAGCACTACGTGAAGGTCCGCGAGGAGGCCCGTCGGCCGCCCTCGGTCACCCCGGACGTGCGCGACTCCGGCAGCGGCGAGCCGGGGAGCACCGGCGCGGCGGGGTTCGCCGCGCCGATGGGCGAGGTGGCCGAGGCCACCGGAGCAGGGGCGGCGGCCGTCGTCGCCGTCCTGGCGCCGGTCCTGGCCGGGACCGCCGCCGCGATATTCCTGCTCGTCGGTTTCGTCCTGCGGACGCTCGACCCCGGCAACGACTTCGCCCGGACGATGCTCACCACCGGCTGGGTGTTCGGCGCGGTCACGGCCGTCGCCATCCTCGTCGCCGGAGCGGGACTGCTGCTCACCGCGCTGCGCAACAAGCCCTCGGCGCTCGGCGGGACGTACCGGGAGCTCGACGAGGAGGTGGCCCAGGCCAGGGAGGCCTGGCGCGAAGCGCTGCTGGAACGGGGCATCCTGCCGTTCCTGCGGGAGGCGCTCCAGGGTCCGGCGGGAACCACGGCGCCGCAGCGCACGGCGCCGCCCGCGTCGGCCGGCCGCATCCCGCACCTGGGGTACGACCGGCCGGGCTTCTCCAGCCCCGAGGACGGGGTGAACCGGGGAAGCCGGCCCAGCTACTCCAGCCCGGACTACTCGAGCCCCGCCTTCGGGGGTCCGGAACACCAGCCGGAATAGCCGCCACGGCCGCGCGACGAGGGCGCACGCCGGGGCGCCGGCACACGTCCCGGGGGGCGGGCGTCAGAGGATGCCCGCCCCGCGCGCCGCCCTGACCCACTGCGGGAACTCGGACAGCAGCCGGTCGTACAGCTCCGCGTCCGGGACCGTGCTGATGTCGTCGACGGAGAAGAAGCCGACGTTGTCGACGCGTCGCCCGGTCAGCGTGTCGAACCGCTCCAGCACGCCGTAGTCGGCGTGCCCCAGCCCCACGAACTGCCAGAACACGGGCTCCTCGACCGCCTCACGCAGCTGTGCCTCGATCTCGGCGTTGCGGTAGACCCCGCCGTCGGAGAAGAACAGCACGAGCGTGGGGTCGGACGTCGGGTGCTCGCGCACGTACGCGCGCACCTCCGCGATGACTTTCTGCTCCTCGTTCTGGATGCCGACGTCGCGCATGTCGACCTGGCTCGGATCGAGGCCCTTCTTGCGCCTGCGCCGGAACAGGGCGATCTCCCCCACGCGGACGTGCAGCCGCAGCCACTCGGGAAGCTCGCCGAGCCGCAGGTCGGGCAGCCGGGCCGGGTGGGTGGCGAACGTCCAGGCCTGCATCTCCCCGTCGTCGTCCAGCTGGGCGGCGACCGCGGCCATCCGCTCGACGACGTCGGTCACGACGCCCTTGGAGTACAGGAAGGACATGGACCCGGATGCGTCCAGCACGAGGATCACCCGCGCGGTGATCTCGGCGGCCCCGTGCTTGCGCAGGCTGACCGCGACCTGCTCCTTGCGCAGGGACAGCCGCTTGCGCATGTCGACGGGCAGCCGCTCCTCACCCTTGGCAAGGCGGGTGGCGCCGGACGGGGGCGGTGCGGAGGGAGCGGGGGCGACGGGCGGGGACGGCGGAGGCGCGGCTGCGGCTGCGGCTGCGGCTGCGGCTGCGGGCGCCTGGCCGGGATCGTCGACGGTGATGCCGAAGTCCGTGGCGAGTCCGGCGAGGCCGGACTCGTACCCCTGCCCGACCGCGCGGAACTTCCACGTACCCTGCCGCCGGTACAGCTCACCGCCGATGAAGGCGGTCTCGGAGCCCGCCGCCATGTCGAAGCGGGCGAGCTCGGTGTCCGAGCCGGCGTCCACGAGCCTGAGCGTCAGCCCGGGCGCCTGGCCGAAGGTGCCGCCGTCGGCCGACGCCCCGAGCACGATCCGCTCGATCGCCGGCTCCACGGAGCGCAGGTCCACCTCGACGGTGTCGGCGGCAGCCCCGTCGGCCTGCCGCTTGCCCAGGTGCCGCACGGCCCCGGAGGCGTGGCGGGGCTGGTTGTAGAAGACGAAGTCCGCGTCGTCGCGCACCCGTCCGGCCGCGGTGAGCAGCAGGGCCGACGCGTCGAGGTCGGGCACACCGGGCCCCGCCGCCCAGGCGAGCTCGGCCCGCACCACGGGAGTCTCGACGGGACAGTTGGACCCCTTGCTCATCGCCCTCGCAGCCATGACCCCAGTCTGCCCACTCCCACCAGGAACCACGAGGTGACCCACGGCACGGCTCCGGGCACGTCTTCGCATCCGTGATCGAAAAACACCTGCCCGCCGCCGCGCACCTCGCTACGGTCGGCTCCTCCGTTCCACAGCGGTCTGGGAGGACTCGTGCGCGCACACAGACGTCGGCTGACGTCGGCAGCCGTGGCAGCCACCACCGGAGTGCTTCTGGCGGCGGGGTGCTCCCCCGCGCAGAAGCCCGAAGCCGTGGCCAAAGCGCCGACGCCGGCACCGATGACCACAGCGCAGCTCGCCCGGGCCGCCTTGGAGGGCGAGGCGGAGGAGCGCTTCACCGAGGTCGAAAAGGCGCTCACCGCTTGCCACGCGTACGAGGGCGAGGGCTACGTGGGCCCCTTCAGGTCGACGGTGCGCCCCGAACGAGCACCGAAGGCCGGGGACGAGACGGTGGCGTTCCGGTCGATCACCCCCGTGGATCCGAAGGCGGGCGACCGCAACGAACACACGGTCGTCGTCCGCACGGGCGACACCATCGCCACGTTCTCCGAACTCGGCATAGGAACGGACCGTCACTTCCCCACCGCTCTGATCACCCTCCAGACCAACCACCTGCGAGACGCCCAACGTCCCTGAGGCAGCCGGACCAACGGCCATCGCCCGCCGTCGTACCGGGACGACACAGTGAAGCCCCATGAACGTCGAACGGTTCCGGACCGCGGCGCAGCCACCAGTTCGTGGAGTTCCGTCTCGAAGCTCAGTCTCGCCTCATGCCCGGGAACTGAACTCCCCGCCTGCGCGACTCACCGACGACCATGCCCCTCACGCGCACGACCGTACGAGCGCCCACCGCCAGGCACCCACCCGGTTCCTCCAGGAGGAACCCGCGCCGTCCCCCTTCCCGGAGCAGCGCGGGTCCACGGGCGAGGACCGGGGCGGCTCCGCTCAGCGACGGAACCACCCGGGCACCCTTTCAGTCGGCCATCGGCAGATACACGCGGTTGCCCGCCGCCGCGAACTCGCGGGACTTCTGGGCCATACCCTCCTCGATCTCGGTGCGGCTGCCGCCGTGCTCGCGGCGGATGTCCTGGGAGATCTTCATGGAGCAGAACTTCGGGCCGCACATGGAGCAGAAGTGGGCCGTCTTCGCCGGCTCCGCCGGGAGGGTCTCGTCGTGGAACTCACGGGCCGTGTCCGGGTCGAGGGCCAGGTTGAACTGGTCCTCCCACCGGAACTCGAAGCGCGCGTCGGAGAGCGCGTCGTCCCACTCCTGGGCGCCCGGGTGTCCCTTGGCGAGGTCGGCGGCATGAGCCGCGATCTTGTACGTGATGACGCCGGTCTTCACGTCGTCCCGGTTGGGCAGGCCCAGGTGCTCCTTGGGCGTGACGTAGCAGAGCATGGCCGTGCCCCACCAGGCGATCATCGCGGCGCCGATGCCCGAGGTGATGTGGTCGTACCCGGGCGCGACGTCCGTCGTGAGCGGGCCGAGCGTGTAGAACGGCGCCTCCTCGCAGATCTCCTGCTGGAGATCGATGTTCTCCTTGATCTTGTGCATCGGAACGTGTCCCGGCCCCTCGATCATGGTCTGTACGTTGTGCCGCTTGGCGATCCGGTTGAGCTCGCCCAGCGTCCGCAGCTCCGCGAACTGCGCCTCGTCATTGGCGTCCGCGATGGAACCGGGCCGCAGGCCGTCCCCGAGCGAGTACGTGACGTCGTACGCGGCGAGGATCTCGCACAGCTCCTCGAAGTGCTCGTACAGGAACGACTCCTTGTGGTGCGCCAGGCACCACGCCGCCATGATCGAGCCGCCGCGCGAGACGATGCCGGTCTTGCGGTTCGCGGTGAGCGGCACGTACGCGAGGCGGACACCCGCGTGGACCGTCATGTAGTCCACGCCCTGCTCGGCCTGCTCGATGACCGTGTCCTTGTAGATCTCCCAGGTCAGTTCCTCGGCCTTGCCGTCGACCTTCTCCAGCGCCTGGTAGAGCGGCACCGTGCCGATGGGGACGGGGGAGTTGCGCAGCACCCACTCGCGGGTGGTGTGGATGTTGCGGCCGGTGGAAAGGTCCATGACCGTGTCGGCGCCCCAGCGGGTCGCCCAGGTCATCTTCTCCACCTCCTCCTCGATGGAGGACGTGACCGCCGAGTTGCCGATGTTGGCGTTGACCTTCACCAGGAACCGCTTGCCGATGATCATCGGCTCGGTCTCCGGGTGGTTGACGTTGGCGGGCAGCACCGCGCGGCCCGCCGCGATCTCCTCGCGGACCACTTCGGGAGAGACGTTCTCCCGGATCGCCACGAACTCCATCTCGGGCGTGATCTCACCCCGGCGCGCGTACGCGAGCTGGGTGACGGCCCGGCCGTCACGGCCTCGTCGGGGCTGGCGCGGCCGACCGGGGAAGACCGCGTCGAGGTTGCGCAGGCCCCCGCGCGGCGAGGTGTGCTTGATCCCGTCGTCCTCGGGTCGGACGGGACGGCCCGCGTACTCCTCCGTGTCGCCGCGGGAGACGATCCAGTTCTCGCGCAGCGGGGCCAGCCCCCGGCGGACGTCGGTGTCGACGAGCGGGTCGGTGTACGGGCCTGATGTGTCGTACAGAGCGACCGACTGCCCGTTGGTGAGGTGCACCTGACGGACCGGCACGCGCAGGTCGGGGCGGCTGCCCTCGACGTACGCCTTGTGCCAGCCGATGGACTTTCCGGCCTCCGTGGCCCCCGACGTCTCCGTCGGGTTCTGCGCGGAGGCAGGCGTGCGTGCGTCCTTGTTGGTCATGAGACCTACTCCCTACGCCGGCATTACCCGGTAACAGGTTCGGCGGTCGACGCAGCGGTTTCCGTCTGCCGACGTTCCGTGGGAAACATCACTCGAAGTCGGTGATGTTTCACGTGGAAAATCGCTGGGACGGAGGTCAGCGCCCTCTCAGCCCGGTGCTCCGAGCTCCCGCGTGTACAAAAGGTGCCTCCACGCTAGCGGCACTTCTGGCGCGGTGACCAGAGGGCGCCCTTCCTTCTTGCGATGATCGGTCGGTGACCTCGAACTCTCCGCCTCCGTACCCGCCGTCCGAGCCACCGCACGGTGCCGACGCCCAGCCCGGGCACGGCCCTGGGCAGTGGCACGGTCACGGTCCCGGGCAGGGACGCACAGGCTCGCACGAGCACACCGGCTCGCACCGGCGCTTGAACGCCCCGGCCACGCCGGGTGATCCGGTGCCGACGGGCGGGGCCCACCGCGAGCACGCTCCCGGACACAGCCACGGACACAGCCACAGTCACGGCCCGGCCACCCCCGTCTCCCGCCACCTGCGCAAGGTCATCGCCGCGGTCCTCATCCCCTTCGCCGCCGCGGTCCTCGTCGGTCTTGCCGTCCTGTGGCCGGGCGGTGCCCCCGCCCACGAGCGCACCGGCGTCGGCTTCGACCGCCAGACGCAGCAGGCCACCGTCACCGACGTGGTGGCGGTGGACTGCGCCTCCGCGAACCCCTCCGCCGGCGTCCCGACCGGTGACACCTCCACCGCCGAGGGCTCCTCCGCCCAGCAACAGGCGAACGGCACCTGCAAGAAGGCGACGATCCGGGTCGACACCGGCAAGGACAAGGGCCGGACGTTCACCGAGATCGTGCAGCCGGACCAGTCCCGGCAGTTGAGCGAGGGCCAGGGTGTCGTCGTCGCCTACGAGCCCTCCGCACCGGATGACCTGCAGTACTCGGTCGCCGATGTGAACCGTCGCTTCCCCCTGGCGCTGCTCGCCGGTGTCTTCGCGCTCGCCGTGGTGGCCGTGGGCCGGTTGCGGGGCGTCATGGCGCTGGTGGCGTTGACGGTCAGCTTCCTGGTGCTCAACTTCTTCATCCTGCCGGCGATCCTGCAGGGCTCGAACCCGCTGGTCGTGGCGGTGGTGGGAGCGAGCCTGATCATGCTGCTCGCCCTGTACCTCTGTCACGGGCTGTCGGCCCGTACGTCGGTGGCGGTGCTCGGCACCCTGGTCTCGCTGCTGTTGATCGGCATCCTGGGGTCCGTGTTCATCGGCTGGTCGGCCCTCACCGGCAATACGGACGACAACACCGGCCTGATCCACGGTCTCTACCCGGGCATCGACATGAGCGGCCTGCTGCTCGCGGGCATCATCATCGGCTCGCTCGGTGTCCTCGACGACGTGACCGTCACCCAGACGTCCGCGGTGTGGGAACTGCACGAGGCCAACCCGGCGATGGGCCGCCGCGCGCTGTACCGCGCGGGCATCCGCATCGGCCGCGACCACATCGCGTCCGTCGTCAACACCCTGGTCCTCGCCTACGCGGGCGCCGCGCTGCCGCTGCTGCTGCTGTTCTCGGTCGCGCAGAGCGGCGTGGGAACGGTCGCCAACAGCGAGCTGGTCGCGGAGGAGATCGTGCGCACGCTGATCGGCTCGATCGGCCTGGTCGCCTCCGTGCCGGTCACCACGGCCCTGGCCGCGCTGGTCGTCTCGGCCGACCGACCGGCGGACCGGCCCCCGGTGCCCGGGCAGACGGCGGCACACGACCAGGCGGCGGGACACACGCCGGAGCCCCGGTCGGCCATGGCGCGGGGCGGACGGGGCCGGCGCCGCAAGCGCTGACGTCCCCCGCCGCGGGTCGGGCCCCGGGCCGGGGGCGCGCTGAAGCGTTACGCCACCGGCCCACCCGGTCGGCCCAACGCCTCAGCCGGCGCTCTGCTCCGCGAGGATGCGGTCCAGCGCGTCGTCGAGATGGGCGTCGAAGTCGGCGAGCGCCCCTTCCTGCCCCAGCGGCACCAGCTTGTCGGTGCGGTCGAGGAAGGCCACGAGCGGGGCGGTCGACGAGCGGAACAGCGCCTGGTCGCTGCCGACCTGCAACCGGATCAGCACCTCGCCCAGGATGTCGGGGTCGATCGGAGCGACCCGCACATCGCCCTCGCCGCAGGGCCTGCCCACGCCGTCGACCAGCAGCTCCCGGCCGAACGCCCACGTCACCGGGGCGTCTCCGGGCAAGTGGAAGGTCAGCCGCACCGCGTAGGGATCACAGGTGTCATAACGCAGCTCCACCGGAATGCGGAAGGAAAGCTCCTCCGACACGAGAAAGCTCATCATGACCTCTGCCTGTACGGATTCGCGCATCGCCTACCCCGTCATTCGCCGCGGACTGGCCGGGCATGGACCCTGACACTAGAGGGAATCTTGCTCAACGTACACAGCAGATCACAAGGAGTGAGTTTTCAGATACTGATAGGGAGCGCGAGTGGCCCCGGCAGACGGCGCATTTCCGCCTGCAGCCGCTGGACCGCCGGGACGAGCCGGTCGGCCTGGTGCACGGGCAGCGAGACCGCCACGGACGCCGCCGTGGCGCCGACCGTGAGAGGGATCGCGGCGCACACCGTCCCCAGCGCGTACTCCTGGCGCTCGATCACCAGATCGTCATCCCGCGCGCGCTCGAGGCGCCGGAGCAGGCTGGGGGTGTCGCGCACCGTGTACGGGGTGACCGGCCGCACCGGGTAGCGGTCGAGATGGTCGCGCCGGGCCGCCTCGTCGAGCTGCGCGAGGAGACACTGGCCGAGGGCGTGGGCGTGGGCGGTCTCACGGAAGTCGGCCCCCTCCTGGACGGCCGGGGTGGCCGGGGTGTCGGCGACGCCGACCAGACCGATCTCACCGTCGCGGTACACCGCGTAGTAGACGGGGGCGCCCGCAGCGTCCCGCCAGCGGGCGAGGGTGCCGGTCACCGTGCTGCGACGTTTCTGCCGCGCTCCGCTGCTGCTCAGCCGCTCGACGGCCTCCCCGAGGAAGAACAGCCCGCGGTCGCGCCGCAAGTACCCTTCGTGCACCAGGGTGCGCAGCAGGTGGTAGGCCGTGGGAAGCGCCAGCCCGGTCTCGCGGGCCAGTTGTTTGGCCGGGGCACCGTGCTCGTGACCGGCGACGGTCTCCAGCAGGCGCATGGCGCGCTGGACCGAGCCGATGAGGGTCGCGCCGGCGGGAGAGGCGGGCGGTGCCGACGAACGGGGCTGCGGGGGGACCGCGGTCCGAGAGGCGGGGGCGGTGCCAGTCGTGGCCAAGGGTCACTCCCGTAACGCGAAGGGGGTAGCCCGTGCGGGGGGACACGGGTGGTGGGGTCGCCGCTCGCGGGGACCGGCCCCGCGTCGAGTTCCGGACTCTAACCGGCCGTCACCGCTCGCAGGAGGCCCTGAGCGGAAACTTCGCCCACCCGAGGGAACCGGCGCTTCCTGTTACCGTCCCGCCGGTTCCCCTCGGCTCACCAGTCGCGCGACGAGGAGCTCGCCGTGAACTTCCGCACGACGTAGATCAGTCCACCGACCAGGGCGACGAAGAGCAGCGCCTTGAAGAGCAGGCCGACGACGAAACCGACCACGCTCGCTATCAGACCGCCGAACACCACCAGGGCGATGACCGGCACCGCGATCCACTTCACCCACCACGGCAGTCCCGTGAAGATTTCCCGCATGGCCTCGTCCTTACCTTTCCGCCCGCTGCCTGCCGGGTCGTGTCGATGATGTCCTGCACTCGATGCTAGGGCGGCCGGGGGGCCGGCGGGGGCCCTGGATCCCTTGTCCTCCCCTGACCCGTCCCCTAGGGAACCCCGAGACCGGGCCTCAGCTCTCCGGGGGAGAGAACACCACCAGGACCCGCAGGTCCTCGCTGATGTGGTGGAACTTGTGCGGCGCCCCGGCCGGTACGTAGACGACGCTGCCGCGCGCCACTTCCGTGGTCTCCGTGCCGACGGTGATCGAGGCGCGGCCGCTGACCACGAAATACACCTCGTCCTGGCCATGCGGCTGCTGCGGGTCCTGGGCGCCGGCGTCCAGGGCGTAGAGGCCGACCGACATGTTCCGTTCCCGCAGGAACTGCAGATACGCCCCGTCGTTCGCCGCGCGTTCCGCTTCCAGTTCGTCCAGCCGGAATGCCTTCACTGGCCCCGCCCCTGTTCTCTCACTGCCCGATCACGATGCTGTCTGCAACGATCAGACACATGAAGAATTTCCTAGTCAAGACGATCGCCAACGCGGGAGCCCTCGCGGTCGCGGTCTGGCTCCTCGACAAGATCACCCTGACCGGGGACAGCACCGGCAAGGAGATCGGCACCCTGCTCCTGGTGGCGCTGCTCTTCGGCGTGGTGAACGTCCTGGTCAAGCCGGTGGTCAACCTGCTGAGCCTGCCCCTGCTCATTCTGACCCTGGGCCTGTTCACTCTGGTGGTGAACGCCTTGATGCTGCTGCTCACCTCCTGGCTCGCCGACCAGCTCGACCTGAGCTTCCACGTGGAGGGCTTCTGGACGGCCGTCCTCGGCGGTCTGATCATCTCCGTGGTCTCCTGGGCCCTGAACGTCGTCCTGCCCGACGGGGACTGACCAGGATGACCTACCGCGTCTGCTTCGTCTGCACCGGCAACATCTGCCGTTCCCCGATGGCCGAGTTCGTCTTCCGCGCGCGCGTGGCCGAGGCCGGGCTGGAGGACCTGATCGAGATCGACAGCGCCGGCACCGACGGCTGGCACGAGGGCGAGGGCGCGGATCCCCGCACCGTCGCCGTGTTGCGGGAGAACGGCTACGGCGCCGAGCACACGGCCCGGCAGTTCGCCCCCTCCTGGTTCGACCGTCTCGATCTGGTCGTCGCCCTGGACGCCGGTCATCTCAGGACACTGCGCCGCCTCGCCCCCACGGAGCGGGACGCGGAGAAGGTGCGGCTGCTGCGGTCGTACGATCCGGCCGCCGGTGACGACCTCGACGTGCCCGATCCCTACTACGGCGGTCCTGAGGGTTTTGACACGTGTCTTGAGATGGTGGAGACGGCGAGCCGAGGACTGCTCGCCGCGGTACGCGAGCAGGTGGAAGGACGGGTGGCATGAGCGACGCGACAAGGGGAACGGGCGGGCCGGGCGACGGCACCCGCGTGGTGCGGGCCGGGCTGCCCGAGCCGGTGAAGCACGAGCCGACCCTGCCCGGGCCGGTGTTCGCCGCCCACTTCCATCTGCCGGGCGACCCGACCGGCCCGTACACCTACGGCCGGGACGAGAACCCGACGTGGACCCTGCTGGAGCGGGCCATCGGCGAACTGGAGGCTCCGGGGCGGGACGGCGTCGAGACGCTGGCGTTCGCCTCCGGCATGGCCGCCATCTCCGCGGTGCTGTTCTCCCAGCTCCGCGCGGGGGACGCGGTCGTCCTCCCGGATGACGGCTACCAGGCGCTGCCACTGGCGCGCGCCCAGCTGGAGGCCTACGACATCGAGGTGCGCACCGCGCCGACCGGCGGCGACGCCCAGCTGGAGGTGCTGGACGGCGCGAAGCTGCTGTGGATCGAGACGCCCTCCAACCCCGGTCTGGACGTGTGTGACGTGCGGCGGCTCGCCGAAGCGGCCCACGCGCGGGGAGCCCTGGTCGCCGTCGACAACACCCTGGCGACGCCGCTGGGCCAGCGCCCGCTGGAACTCGGCGCGGACTTCGCGGTGGCCAGCGGCACCAAGCAGCTGACCGGGCACGGCGACGTGCTCCTCGGGTACGTCACCGGCCGGGACGCCGAGGCGATGGCCGCCGTGCGGCGCTGGCGCAAGATCGTCGGCGCCATTCCGGGGCCCATGGAGGCGTGGCTCGCGCACCGGTCGATCGCCACGCTGCAACTGCGCGTGGAGCGGCAGAGCGCCACCGCGCTGCGGCTCGCCGAGGCGCTGCGGGAGCGGCCGGAGGTCACGGGTCTGCGGTATCCGGGGCTGCCCGACGACCCGTCCCACAGAATCGCGTCGCTGCAGATGCGCCGCTACGGGTGCGTGGTGTCCTTCACGCTGCCGTCCCGTGAGCGGGCGGACCGTTTCCTGGACGCCCTGCGGCTCGTGGACGACGCGACGAGTTTTGGCGGCGTGCGGTCCACGGCCGAGCGGCGCGGACGCTGGGGCGGGGACGCGGTGCCGGAGGGCTTCGTCCGCTTCTCTGTGGGCGCCGAGGACCCGGAGGACCTGGTCGCGGACGTGCTGCGGGCGCTGGACGCAACGGCAGGCTGACCCGCGGACACCTGACGGAAGACACCACTGCAGGCGGTCCGAGCCTCCCCCCTCGTGGCTCGGACCGCCCTCGGTTCTGCGCGCGAAGAACCGCTCGGATTAGGCTAGTTGACTCACTGTCAGTGTCCAATCACTGGAGCGACAGCGGCCTATCGACATATTTATGGTTGGGTCCGTCCGAACTGCGGCGGGGCCGACGAGGGAGGGGTGCGTGCCGTGGATCTGGCCTTGCTGCGGACCTTCGTGACCGTGCACCGGGCTGGTTCCTTCACACGCGCGGCAGCCCTGCTGGGCCTCTCGCAGCCGGCCGTCACCTCGCAGATCAGGACGCTGGAGCGGCAGGTCGGGCGGCCCCTGTTCCTGCGGCAGGCGCGCGGGGTGACGCCGACGACGATCGGCGACGAACTCGCCCACAAGGCGGCGCCGCACCTGGACGCCCTGGTGGAGATAGCCGAGTCCGGGCTGGAGCAGGACTCCTCGTTACGCACCCTGCATCTCGCCGGGCCTCCCGAGTTCACCGCCGAGCGGGCGCTGCCCGTGCTCACGGAGCTGATCGGCGAGGACGGCCAGGGCTTCGCGCTGCGCGCCTCCTTCGGCACCGTGGACGAGGTCCTCGAAGGACTCGCCGCCGGCCACCACGACCTGGCCATCAGCACCGTCCGGCCGCGCGGTGCGCTGCTCTCGGCCACCGCGCTCTGCGACGAGGAGCACGTCCTGGTCGCCGCGCCCAGCTGGGCCGAGCGGATCGGCACCGGGACGCTCCACCGGACCGGACCGACCGCCCTCGAGCGGGTCCCGGTCGTGGAGGTGCACGAGTCGCTCCCCTTCGTCGCCCGTTACTGGGCCTCCGTGTTCGACTCCCGTCCGGTCTGTCCGGGCACGGTGATCGTCCCGGACCTGCGGGCCGTGCTGGCGTGCGCCACAGCCGGGGCGGGTCTCGCGGTCCTGCCGCGCTATCTGTGCGCGGGCGCGCTGATGCGCGGCGAGGTCGTGACCCTGCACGAACCCACAGTGCCTCCGCTGCGCACCTACTTCCTGGCCGTCCGCACGGGCACGCTGGCGATGCCGCACATCGCACGGGCCCACGAGTGGCTGGAGCGGGCGGCCGCCGACTGGTGCTGACACAGCCGTCGACGTCCCGGCGTCCGGCAGCCCCGGGCAAGGACGTCCGGCGATGTTTCACGTGGAACCAACCGGGCCACATTTCCCCCATGACCGTCCGACCCGTGGTCAAGCGCACCGCCCGAGCCGTTCTCCTCGACGGCGATCATCTGATCCTGATCAAGCGCACCAAACCCGGCGTGGACCCCTACTGGGTCACTCCCGGCGGCGGGGTCGAGCCGGAGGACCCGACCGTCGTCCACGCCCTGCACCGCGAGGTGTACGAGGAGCTCGGGGCCAAGATCACCGACGTGGTGCCGTGCTTCGTGGACACCGTGGAGCACATCGGCGAGGACGAAGGCTCCACCGGCGTGAAGGTGCAGCACTTCTTCGTCTGCCGCCTGGAGTCCATGGACCCGTCCCTGCGGCACGGCCCGGAGGTCGAGGAACCCGCCGGTGAGTACGAGATCGTGCGGGTGCCCTTCACCCGGGTCGGCATCGCCTCCGTCCACCTCGTACCGCTGCCCCTGCGGCACTACCTGGACGGCAACATCGAAGGCGTCCGCGCGCTCCACGCCTCCGACCTGGGCTGATCCCGGCCTGGACGGGATGGCCGGAAGCACGCACGCATGCGCGGAAACAGGTGGACGCCGAAGGCCCCGGTCGGACAGCCTGACCTGCGTGCCGACACCTTCTCTCGACTTCCTGTCCATCCGCCGTCTGACGCTCCGCGATCTCACCGCCTGCGCCGACCTGTCCGAGGACCGGGGGTGGCCCCGGGAGGAGCACAAGTGGGGCCTCCTCCTCACGGCCGGACACGGCCACGGCGTCGACTCCCCCGACGGCGGTCTGGCCGCCGCCTGCGTCGTCACCGAGTACGGACCGCGCGAACAGCCCTCCCTTGCGGCCATCGGAATGGTGCTCGTCGCCGAGCGCCATTCCCGGCAGGGCCTCGGGCGCCGGCTGATGCGCCATGTCCTCGAGGAGGCGGGCCCCACCCCCCTCACCCTGTACGCCACCCCCTTCGGCCGGCCCCTCTACGAGGAACTGGGCTTCAAGGTCACCGGGCAGGCCGAGATGGTGCGGGGCCACTTCGTCCCGTCGGGCCGGCCGGACGTGCGGACCCGCGCTGCCACGGCCGACGACCTCCCGGCCGTTCTGCGGCTCGACGAGGAGGTCTTCGGCACGGACCGGACGCACATCGTGACCCGCCTGCCCGCCTTTGCGGACCAGCTGAGGGTGGCCGAGGAGAACGGACGGATCATCGGCTACGCGGCCGCCTGGCCCAACATGGACACCCATGTGGTGGGGCCGCTGATCGCCCGGGACACCACGACCGCCCAGGCGCTCATCGCCTCCCTCGCCGCCCACACCAGCCGGCCGCTGCGCACCGACATCGACGTACGGCACCGGGAGCTGCTGGACTGGGTGAAGGAGCACGGGCTGGCGCAGGTCTCGTCGAACGCCGTCATGACGCGCGGGTCCGTGGAGCTGCCGGGGGACCGGAGCCGGCTGTTCGCCCCGGTGACGGTGGCGGCTGCCTGACGCCCGACGCTTTCGGCGACGCCCGTCCCGACGTGTGGCGGAGCCGGGCTCGTCCCGACGTGTGGCGGGACCGGCGTCGCCGTGCGGTGCGCCGTGCAACGCCCGCACGTGGTGAGACGCCGGTCTTCGCCGGGTGAGGGACTCCACGGCGGCGGTGGTGAAGCCCTGGCCCTGCTCCGGGGTGCCGCCACTGACGGTACCGAGACCGGTC
This sequence comes from Streptomyces sp. DSM 120436, assembly GCF_055778765.1. Classification (NCBI taxonomy): domain Bacteria; kingdom Bacillati; phylum Actinomycetota; class Actinomycetes; order Kitasatosporales; family Streptomycetaceae; genus Streptomyces; species Streptomyces sp. DSM 120436. The sequence goes on from NZ_JBSKBS010000001.1 coordinate 1,288,900, forward strand.
TCCAGCTGCAGAGGGAGACACGACCCGCCCACGACACCGCGCTGCGCGAGGCGCTCGACGAGGCCGTGAAGAACCTCGGACCCGCCTCGCTGATCCGGGTCGTCGAGGCGCCGAAGCCGCCGGTTCCCGCCTAGGGTGCGGGCATGGGAGAGCTTGCCATACGGCCCGCGGCCACCGACGACGTCCCCGCGATCGTCGCCATGCTGGCGGACGATCCACTGGGTGCGCGGCGTGAGTCGCCGGACGACCTGACGCCCTACCTGACCGCGATGGAACGACTCCGCGCCGACCCCAACCAGCACCTGGTCGTCGCCGTCCGGGAGGGACGGGTCGTCGGAACGCTGCAGCTCACCATCATTCCGGGACTGTCCCGTCGCGGCGCCACGCGGTCGGTCATCGAGGGCGTACGCATCCACGCGGACGAACGCGGTGGCGGCCTGGGCAGCCGGCTGATCGAGTGGGCGATCGACACCTCCCGCCGCGAGGGCTGCCACCTGGTCCAGCTGACCTCGGACAACACTCGCACCGACGCCCACCGTTTTTACGAACGGCTGGGCTTCACGGCGTCCCACGTGGGCTTCAAGCTGGCCCTGTAAAGACAGAAGGGTCGCGTTTCACGTGAAACACGACCCTTCGCGGTGTACGCCCGATGTGCCACCGGACCCGGTCGGGATCACGGGACGACTATGGGTTGCCCCGCCACCCCCGCGGATCCACGCCACCGGGCACCGGGGCGCCCTCCTCATACGGCTGCCGGGTGAACACGAACGAGCCGAGGTCGAGGTGGCCGACCGTCCCGTCCGGTCGTCGTACGGGCTTCAGCAGTTCGCCGGCGTAGTAGCCCTCGAGCCCCACCCAGCAGCCGTCTCCGTCCGGGCGGAAGCGTGAGCGCCGCCCCTTCCCGGACAGCGGCTCCAGCGCGAGCAGCCCGTCGGCCGACAGCCGCAACCCGAAGGCGTACGTCCCCCAGTACCACTGCCCCACCAGGTCGAGCACGGCGGGGTCGGCCTTCCGCAGCGGTCGCCAGGGCACGGGGATACGGGGTTCCGCCTCCGTGACGATCCGGACCAGGTCCGCGGCGACCGTGAACGGCGCCGGCCCGGACGTGCAGTTGGCGAGGACCACCGCGCTGACGTCGCCCGCGAGGTCCATCGTCAGGCAGGCCAGGAACCCCGGCAGCGAGCCGGTGTGGCCGACGAGCATCCTGCCGTGCTGATGACGCAGTTCCAGGCCCAGGCCGTACGCGTAGCCGTCGGTCACGTCCGCCGCCTCGGCTGGTGCCGCCGGCGTCCGCATCTCCCGCACGGACTCGGCGCTCAGCACCCGCTCGTCCCCCGCCGCAAGGAAGGCAACGAAGCGCGCCAGGTCAGCGGTGGTGGACCACAGCTGTCCGGCGGGAGCCATCACGCCCAGGTCCTCCAGCGGCTCGGGCTGCGTCACGTCCGCCCACGGGTGCACGGCCCAACCGCTCGCGTACGGTGCCTCGGGCTCCACGGTGGTCCGGTGCAGCCCCAGGGGCTCGAACACCTCTCGCCTCACGACGTCCTCCCACGGCGCCCCGCGCAGCTTCTCGACCAGCGCGCCGAGCAGCGCGTACCCGGGGTTCGAGTAGTGGAAGCGCCGGCCCACGGGGTGGATCAGAGGGCGCTCACCCAGGACGTCGGCGAGTCCGGGGCGCAGAGTGCCCGGGGTCCGTTCCCACCAGGGTCCGGGTGTCTCGGCGGCCAGTCCGGCGCGGTGCGCGAGCAGGTCGAGGAGGGTCACCTCGCCCACGCCGGTGCCCGGCAGGTGCTTCTCCAGCGGGTCGGCGAGGTCGAGCAGACCCTCGTCCCGCAGCCGCAGCACCAGAACGGCGGTGAACGTCTTGGTGATCGAGCCGATCCGGTACTGGACGTTGTCATCCGGGACCTCTCCCTCCACCGAGGTCCGGGCCCCGCTCCACACGGTCCTTCCGTCCCGCACCACGGCCGCGACGAGCGACGGCGCCCGCCCTTCGCTCTGCGCGGCAGCGATCCGGTGCAGCAGCGCGCGCCGCGTACTGGGCAGCAGTTCTTCCTGGGGTGACGTCATGCCACCAGTTCAACAGGTACGTCAGGTCCGCACGGCGGCGACCAGTCCCATCAGGGCGTCATCTGCCGAGAACGGCAGGTGCCGCCCTGCCCGGGGCCTCTTCGCGACCGCGTCTGTGACGATCGTTGTCGGCCACCGATCACAAGATCGGCCGAATAAATCCCGCGGCCTGTGCGGGGCCTGCTTTGCGATGCTTGTCGCCGGGTCCAGGCCTGGTCCGGGACCCGGTCGGTGCTCATGAAGACCTCGGGGACGTCGCTGCTGTCCCAGTGTGCAAGCGTGCTCAACGACGAGGGAGAACGGTATGGAGCCATCGGAACTCCGTCGAGCAGTGGCGGCAGGACGGGCGACCGCTTCGGCTCTGGGTCTTCAGGCCGACGATGCCATCGTCATCCACGATTCGGACCGGGTCGCGCTGCGCCTGGTCCCTTGTGATGTTCTCGCACGGGTCGCGCCTCCGGGGCATCTGGCTGATTCCGAGTTCGAAGTGGAGGTTGCCCACCGTCTCGTCGATGTCGACGCCCCGGTGGCCGAGCTCGATCCTCGGATCCAGCCCCGCATCCACGTGCGTGACGCCTTCGCCGTCTCGCTCTGGACCTACTACGAACCTGTGGGGTCAGAGATCACCCCGGCCGACTACGCGGACGCGCTCATGCGGCACCATGCCGCCCTGCGCCAGATCGATCTGGACGCACCGCATGTCACCGACCGCGTCGCCGCGGCGCTGAAAGAGGTGAACGACCCGGAGCGATCCCCCGAGCTACCCGACTCCGACCGGGAGTTCCTCAGCACCACACTCGAGGACCTGAGCGCCACGATCAGCTGCGGCAGAACCGGCGACCAGCTGCTGCACGGCGAGCCGCATCCGGGCAATCTTCTCAACACGAGGCGAGGTCCGCTTTTCGTGGACCTCGCCACGTGCTGCCGTGGGCCGATCGAGTTCGACCTCGCCCATGCTCCTGAAGAGGTGGGGGAGCACTATGCGGGGACTGACCACGGCCTGGTGCAGCGGTGCCGCGCCCTGAACTGGGCGATGTTCTCGGCTTGGCGCTGGCGCCGGACCGACCAGATGCCTGACCGGGGCCGCTGGAGGGTGGAGGGGCTCCACCGGGTTCGTGCTGCACTCGATCGCTGCGCACTGGGCTGAGCTGGAGGAAAAAGGGCTTCCCTCTCGTGTCCTTCAAGCCACGCAGTGGCCATCCCTGAGTGAGAAGTGGCCACGGGAGCTGGAAACCCGTGCCGGCCGTCGCTCAGGTCTGCGCCATGTCGACGAAGCGGGAGTAGTGGCCCTGGAAGGCGACCGTGATGGTCGCCGTCGGGCCGTTTCGGTGCTTGGCGACGATCAGGTCGGCCTCGCCGGCACGCGGGGACTCCTTCTCGTAGGCGTCCTCGCGGTGCAGCAGGATGACCATGTCGGCGTCCTGCTCGATGGAGCCCGACTCGCGCAGGTCGGAGACCATCGGCTTCTTGTCCGTGCGCTGCTCGGGACCACGGTTCAGCTGGGACAGCGCGATGACCGGGATCTCCAGCTCCTTGGCGAGCAGTTTGAGGTTACGGGACATGTCCGAGACCTCCTGCTGCCGGCTCTCGGCCCGCTTGGAACCGCCCGACTGCATGAGCTGGAGGTAGTCGATGACCACCAGCTTGAGGTCGTTGCGCTGCTTCAGGCGCCGGCACTTGGCGCGGATCTCCATCATCGACAGGTTGGGCGAGTCGTCGATGTAGAGCGGCGCGGCCGAGACGTCCGGCATCCGACGGGCCAGGCGGGTCCAGTCCTCGTCGGTCATCGTGCCGGACCGCATGTGATGCAGGGCGACGCGGGCCTCCGCGGACAGCAGACGCATCGCGATCTCGTTGCGGCCCATCTCGAGCGAGAAGATGACGCTGGGCAGGTTGTTCTTGATGGAGGCGGCCCGCGCGAAGTCCAGCGCGAGCGTCGACTTGCCCATCGCGGGACGCGCGGCGATGACGATCATCTGACCGGGGTGCAGCCCGTTGGTGAGCGAGTCGAAGTCGGTGAACCCGGTGGGGACGCCCGTCATCTCGCCGCTGCGTGACCCGATCGCCTCGATCTCGTCGAGGGCGCCCTCCATGATGTCGCCGAGCGGCAGGTAGTCCTCGCTGGTGCGCTGCTCGGTGACGGCGTAGATCTCCGCCTGGGCTCGGTTGACGATCTCGTCGACGTCGTCGTCGGCCGCATATCCCATCTGCGTGATGCGCGTGCCCGCCTCGACCAGGCGGCGCAGCACCGCCCGCTCGTGCACGATCTCCGCGTAGTACGCCGCGTTGGCCGCCGTCGGGACCGTCTGCACGAGGGTGTGCAGGTACGACGCCCCGCCGACCTTGTTGATCTCGCCGCGCTTGGTCAGTTCGGCGGCGATGGTGATCGGGTCGGCCGGCTCGCCCTTGGCGTAGACGTCGAGGATCGCGGTGTAGATGGTCTCGTGGGCCGGTTTGTAGAAGTCGTGGCCCTTGAGGATCTCGACGACGTCGGCGATGGCGTCCTTGGACAGCAGCATGCCGCCCAGTACGGACTGCTCGGCCTCCAGGTCCTGGGGCGGGACCCGCTCGAAGGCGGAGCCCGAGCCGTCCCACACGCCCCGGTCCGGGCCGCGGTCGTGCTGCTCGTCGCGGCCCCGGCCGTGGTCACCCGTGCGGCGGGAGGCGGGCAGACGATCACTGGGACCGCTGTCGGCCCAGGGGTCGTCCAAGGGCTCGGAAATGCTCACCGAGCCACCTCCTCCCCGCCGGAGCGGATTTCACCGTGCGTCTCAGTTCTACGGCACGGCACTGACAGACAAGGGGGCCAACTCCGCTTGCCGGACGCCGGTTTTGTGACGTTTCCGGATCCGATGGACGGAGCAGGCGCCGGACCACCGTAGGCCCGTCGGCACCGTCAGCCAATCTGGTTATCCACAGGGCGTGTGGACGACTGGCCCAGAGCTGTGGAGAACTCCGCGAAACCTGTGCACGAGCCGGTGGACAGCGCTGTGAACAATCCCTTGCACTCCCTGTGAGAATCACCCTGACCTGCCTCTTTACCGTCCACCGGCTGTGCAGAAGAAAAACTTCCCCGCACGAATCAAGATCGGTTCAACAGGTGTACACAACCCCACACCCTGAGCCACGAAGTAAGGGTCACAATCAGTTGGCATCTCTTACCTGTGGATGATTAGATTGGTGCACATGACACAGGCCCCCGCGCGCCCCAAGGCCGCCCGCCGTCGGCACGACCGAGAGATCGTCCTGCTGGCCGTCCCGGCCTTCGGCGCCCTCGTCGCCGAGCCGCTCTTCGTCATGGCGGACAGCGCCATCGTCGGCCATCTCGGCACGGCTCAGCTCGCCGGACTCGGCGTCGCGTCGGCCCTCCTGGTAACCGCGGTGAGCGTCTTCGTCTTCCTCGCCTACGCCACCACAGCGGCCGTCGCCCGGCGGGTGGGCGCCGGTGACCTCCCCGCCGCGATCCGCCAGGGCATCGACGGCATCTGGCTGGCCCTGCTGCTCGGCGTCGCCGTCATGACCGTCGTCCTCTCCACGGCACCCGCGCTCGTGAACCTCTTCGGCGCTTCCGAGACCGCCGCCCCGTACGCCACCACCTATCTGCGGATCTCGGCACTCGGCATCCCGCCCATGCTGATCGTGCTCGCGGCCACCGGTGTGCTCCGCGGACTGCAGGACACCCGGACCCCGCTGTACGTGGCGGTCGCCGGCTTCGTCGCCAACGGCATCCTCAACGCCGTCCTGGTCTACGGCGTCGGCCTCGGCATCGCCGGCTCCGCCTGGGGCACGGTCATCGCGCAGTGCGGCATGGCCGTGGTTTATCTGGGCGTGGTGCTGCGGGGCGCACGTCGGCACGGGGCCTCCCTGCGGCCGGACGTCGCCGGAATCCGGGCTTCGGCCCAGGCGGGCGCTCCTCTTCTGGTGAGGACGCTCTCGCTGCGGGCGATCCTGATGATCACGACGGCGGTGGCCGCCCGTATGGGGGACTCCGACATCGCAGCCCACCAGATCATCCTCTCCCTGTGGAGCCTGCTCGCCTTCGCCCTCGACGCCATCGCCATCGCGGGGCAGGCCATCATCGGGCGTTATCTGGGAGCCGGTGATGCTCAAGGTGCGCGGGACGTGTGCCGCCGCATGGTCGAGTGGGGTGTGGCCGTCGGTGTCATCCTGGGCGTGCTCGTCATCCTGGCCCGCCCGGTGTTCCTGCCGCTCTTCACCAGCGACGCCGCTGTGAAGGACGTGGCGCTGCCCGCCCTGGTGATCGTGGCCTTGTCCCAGCCGATCTGCGGCATCGTCTTCGTCCTGGACGGCGTTCTGATGGGCGCGGGCGACGGGCCGTACCTGGCCTGGGCGATGCTGGTCACCCTCGCGGTGTTCACTCCGGCCGCCCTGCTCGTGCCCGTCCTCGGAGGTGGACTGACCGCGCTGTGGGCCACGATGACGCTGATGATGACCGTGCGGCTGCTGACCCTGTGGCTGCGTTCACGCTCGGGCCGCTGGGTCGTCACGGGCGCCGAGCGCTGAGCGTTTCACGTGGAACACCGCACTCATGCCGGTTTCACGTGAACCGTGAAACACCCCACCCATGCGACGGGGGCCGCATCCTGACGGATGCGGCCCCCGTGCTCACTGCTTCAGCGAGCGCTGCCCTCAGGCGGCGACGACCTCGATGTTGACCGTGGCGGCAACCTCGGGGTGCAGACGCACCGACGTCTCGTGGGCGCCCAGCGTCTTGATCGGCGAACCGAGCTCGATGCGGCGCTTGTCGACCTCGGGACCACCGGCGGCCTTGATCGCGGAGGCGATGTCGGCCGGGGTGACGGAACCGAAGAGACGGCCGGCGTCGCCGGAGCGGACGGCCAGACGGACCTTGACGCCCTCGAGCTGGGCCTTCACCTGGTTGGCCTGCTCGATGGTGTGGATCTCGTGGATCTTGCGAGCACGACGAATCTGCTCGACGTCCTTCTCGCCACCCTTGGTCCAGCGGATCGCGAGCTTCCGCGGAACCAGGTAGTTGCGAGCGTAGCCGTCCTTGACATCGACGACGTCGCCCGCGGCGCCGAGGCCGGAGACCTCGTGGGTGAGGATGATCTTCATGAGTGGGTCACCCTTCCCTTATCGCGCGGTGGAGGTGTAGGGCAGCAGCGCCATCTCACGGCTGTTCTTCACGGCCGTGGCGACGTCACGCTGGTGCTGCGTGCAGTTGCCGGTCACGCGGCGGGCACGGATCTTGCCGCGGTCGGAAATGAACTTCCGCAGCATGTTCGTGTCCTTGTAGTCCACGTACGTGACCTTGTCCTTGCAGAACGCGCAGACCTTCTTCTTAGGCTTGCGCACAGGCGGCTTCGCCATGGTGTTTCTCCTGTGTGATCAAGAAGTGTGGGTGCGGCCCGCCCTAGAAGGGGGGCTCGTCCGAGTAGCCGCCGCCGCTGCCGCCGGAGCCACCGCCCCAGCCGCCGCCACCGCCCTGCTGACCACCGGCGGGAGCACCGGTCGCCCACGGGTCGTCCGCGGGAGCACCGCCGCCCTGCTGGCCGCCGCCGGGGCCGCCGCCCCAGCCACTGCCACCCTGGCCGCCGCCGCCACCGCCGCCGTAGCCGCCCTGGCCACCGCGGCCGGTGGTCTTGGTGACCTTGGCCGTGGCGTTGCGCAGGCTGGCGCCGACTTCCTCGACGTCCAGCTCGTAGACCGTGCGCTTGACGCCCTCACGGTCCTCGTAGGACCGCTGCTTCAGCCGGCCCTGCACGATGACGCGCATGCCTCGCTGGAGCGACTCGGCGACGTTCTCCGCCGCCTGACGCCAGACGGAGCAGGTCAGGAACAGGCTCTCGCCGTCCTTCCACTCGTTCGTCTGGCGGTCGAAGGTGCGGGGGGTCGACGCGACACGGAACTTCGCGACGGCCGCACCGGACGGGGTGAAGCGCAGCTCGGGGTCGTCGACAAGATTGCCGACGACCGTGATGACGGTCTCGCCTGCCATGGGGGAACCTCTCGGCGGGTTTGCTGCTGGCTGCTTGCTGCTACTCGGATCCCGGGATCAACTGAGCGGAGACGCTCAGTGGGTCTCGGGACGGAGGACCTTGGTCCGGAGGACCGACTCGTTCAGGTTCATCTGGCGGTCGAGCTCCTTGACGACCGCAGGCTCGGCCTGCAGGTCGATGACCGAGTAGATGCCCTCGGGCTTCTTCTTGATCTCGTACGAGAGACGACGACGGCCCCAGGTGTCGACCTTCTCGACCTTTCCGCCGCCGTCACGGACGACAGAGAGGAAGTTCTCGATCAGCGGGGAGACAGCGCGCTCCTCGAGATCGGGGTCGAGGATGACCATCACCTCGTAGTGACGCATGTGGAACCCACCTCCTTTGGACTCAGCGGCCACGGTCGTTCCGTGGCAGGAGGGTCGTGATGCGTTGCGCAACGATGCCTGTCAGTAGAACAGCCGCCACTGACAATCGAGCCGGGCGGCGGTGCGCCGGGCCGGACGAAGGGGCCATGACCCGCTCCTGTTCCCGCCTGGCTCTGTCCGGACAGACACCGGTGCAGACGCTACAGACTACCCGCACAGCGGCTTCCGGTTGAAATCTGGCCGTGAAGCCCGCCAATCTGGACACATCGGGTGTGTACGGCGCTACGATGCGCCGCCCTTCGCAGGAGGTGCCCATGGCACAGACAATGCGGCCCAACACCGCCGGCGGGCTCTTCGCCACCGACGGCAAGCCCCACCCACTCCAGTACATCCTGCTCGCGGTGACCCTGGTGCTGGGGCTCACGTCCTTCATCTCGGCGCAGTTCCACGACCTGCACCTGCTCAGCTCCTGGACCGGCCTGGTGGGCCTCCTCACCGGGGCGTACGGCCAATGGATCTCCGTCACGACGCGCGAGCGCTTCGGGCTGATCCTGGGCCTCGGTCTCGCGGGGATCGGATTCTTCCTGGGCATGGCGCGCGGCGGTCTCTTCGGCGGAGTCATCGCCTGACGTCCGCACCCCCCGACCGCACATCGTCGAGGGCCCCGGCCGACGGCCGGCCGGGGCCGACGTCCCGTGCGCCCCACCGGGCCGCACCCGAGGCGCAGTAGGCTTCGCGCGAGAGCCGGAGCCCCTGAACCCATGGGGACACACCAGCCCGAGGAGCGCCCCGAATGAGCCTGACCCTGAGGACCATCAGTCGCGAGCAGCATCTGGCGTACATCCAGAGCCTGCCGTCGGCGAGCCACATGCAGGTCCCGGCCTGGGCAGACGTCAAGGCGGAGTGGCGCTCCGAGAACCTCGGCTGGTTCGACGACCGCACCGGCGAGATGGTCGGCGCCGGTCTGGTGCTCTACCGGCAGCTGCCCAAGATCAAGCGCTACCTCGCCTACCTGCCCGAGGGCCCGGTCATCAACTGGTTCGCACCGAACCTCCAGGAGTGGATCGAGCCGATGCTCGCCCACCTGAAGCAGCAGGGCGCCTTCTCCGTGAAGATGGGCCCGCCGGTGATCATCCGGCGCTGGGAGGCCGCGACCATCAAGCGGGGCATCCAGGACCAGGACGTCAAGCGCCTGCGCGACCTGGAGGCCGACTTCATCGAGCCCCGCGCCTTCGAGGTCGCGGACAAGCTGCGTCGTATGGGCTGGCAGCAGGGCGAGGACGGCGGCGCCGGCTTCGGCGACGTCCAGCCGCGTTACGTCTACCAGGTGCCGCTGGCGAACCGCTCGCTCGAAGAGGTCCACAAGAACTTCAACCAGTTGTGGCGCCGCAACATCAAGAAGGCCGAGAAGGCCGGCGTCGAGGTCGTACAGGGCGGCTACGACGACCTGCCCGAGTGGCAGCGTCTGTACGAGATCACGGCCGTGCGAGACCGCTTCCGGCCGCGCCCGCTGTCGTACTTCCAGCGGATGTGGACGGCCCTCAACACCGAGGACCCCAACCGCATGCGGCTGTACTTCGCGCGGCACAACGGCGTGAACCTGTCCGCGGCGACGATGCTGATCGTCGGCGGGCACGTCTGGTACTCCTACGGCGCCTCCGACAACATCGGCCGCGAGGTCCGGCCCTCCAACGCGATGCAGTGGCGGATGCTGCGCGACGCCTACGCGCTCGGTGCCACCGTCTACGACCTGCGCGGCATCTCCGACTCGCTGGACGAGACCGACCACCTCTTCGGTCTGATCCAGTTCAAGGTCGGCACCGGTGGTCAGGCGGCCGAGTACCTCGGCGAGTGGGACTTCCCGCTCAACAAGCTGCTCCACAAGGCGCTCGACATCTACATGTCGCGCCGCTGACCCGCGCTTCGCCGCGGTATGCGTCTTCGTAGCCTCGACGGCTTCGTCGCCTCCCATACCTTTGTTACACCGCAGCCACGAGAAAGGTTCCAGGTCCGGCCATGGCGCTCACGCTCTACGTCGACACCGCGCGCTGGCGGGCGCATCACAAGCACGTGCAGGAGCAGTTCCCGGGGCTCGTCCCCGTCTGCAAGGGCAACGGCTACGGCTTCGGCCACGAGCGGCTCGCCGAGGAGGCCACCCGGCTGGGCACGGACGTCCTGGCCGTCGGCACGACGTACGAGGCCGCGCGGATCAAGGACTGGTTCGGCGGTGACCTGCTGGTGCTGACGCCGTACCGGCGCGGCGAGGAGCCCGTGCCGCTGCCCGACCGGGTCATCCGCTCGGTGTCGTCGGTCGACGGCGTGTACGGCCTGGTCGGCGCCCGCGTCGTCATCGAGGTCATGTCCTCGATGAAGCGGCACGGCATCAGCGAGCAGGATCTGCCCCAGCTGCACGCCGCGATAGAGAACGTCCGGCTGGAGGGCTTCGCCATCCACCTCCCGCTGGACCGCACCGACGGGTCCGACGCCGTCGAGGAGGTCATCGGCTGGATGGACCGTCTGCGTGCGGCCCGCCTGCCGCTGCACACGATGTTCGTCAGCCACCTCAAGGCCGACGAGCTCGCCCGCCTCCAGCAGCAGTTCCCGCAGACCCGTTTCCGCGCCCGGATCGGCACCCGGCTCTGGCTGGGGGATCACGAGGCGACCGAGTACCGCGGCGCGGTCCTGGACGTCACGCGCGTCGTCAGGGGCGACCGGTTCGGCTACCGGCAGCAGAAGGCCGCCTCCGACGGTTTCCTGGTGGTCGTGGCGGGCGGGACGTCCCACGGGGTGGGTCTGGAGGCTCCCAAGGCCCTGCACGGCGTCATGCCGCGCGCCAAGGGCGTCGCCCGGGCAGGTCTGGCGACCGTCAACCGGAACCTCTCGCCGTTCGTGTGGGCGGGCAAGCAGCGCTGGTTCGCCGAGCCGCCGCACATGCAGGTGTCCATCCTGTTCGTGCCGGCCGACGCCCCGGAGCCCAAGGTGGGCGAGGAGCTGGTGGCCCATCTGCGGCACACCACCACGCAGTTCGACCGGCTCGTCGACCGCTGAGACAACGTCGGGGCAGCCGCGAAGGGCCGTGCACGGACGTTCCGCGCACGGCCCTTCGCGTGGTGCCGGGACGACGGCCCGGCAGTGGTTCGCTCAGAGCGAACCACCCTGGGCCCCTGTTCTGCCCCAGTCGACCTGGGCCCCTTCGAAGTGGGCCGCGTGCCGCGCAGGACCGAGCACGAAGACGTCCTCGGCGCCGTTCAGAACGCCTCCTGACGGGTCGTCACCGCCGGAGCAGCGCACCGGGTCCCGCTCCGGCATCAGGATGTCGCGAACGATCATGACGCAGAGGTAGAGCGTCCCCGCCAGGTGCACGCCGACGGCCCAGTGGTAGCCGTCGGTGGGCAGCCCCTTGTGGGCGTCCCCGCTGGTCGTGTACGCGAGGTACATCCAGATGCCCAGGAAGTACGCCACCTCGCAGGCCTGCCAGATCAGGAAGTCCCGCCACTTGGGCCGGGCGAGCGCCGCGAGCGGCACCAACCACAGCACGTACTGCGGCGAGTAGACCTTGTTGGTGAGGATGAACGCCGCGACGATCAGGAAGGCCAGCTGGGCGAAGCGCGGTCGACGCGGAGCCGTGAGCGTCAGGGCCGCCACGCCCGCGCAGCACAGCAGCATCAGCAGTGTCGCGAGTGTGTTGACCGTCTCGGTGGCGAGCGGGTCGTCCGAGTTCTGGGCCAGGATCAGCCAGAACGAACCGAAGTCGACGCCGCGTTCCTGGCTGAACGTGTAGAACTTCGACCAGCCGTCGAAGGCGAACAGCATCACCGGCCCGTTCACGACGATCCAGGCGACGGCGGCCCCGGCGAGCGCCGTACCGTACTGCCGCCACCGGCCCGCGCGCCAGCACAGCACGAGCAGCGGCCCGAGGAGCAGCACGGGATAGAGCTTGGCAGCCGTGGCGAGGCCCAGCAGGACACCGAAGGCGAGGGCGCGCCCCCGCGACCACATCAGCATCGCGGCGGCCGTCAGAGCGACCGCCAGCAGGTCCCAGTTGATGGTGGCGGTCAGCGCGAAGGCCGGGGCGAGAGCGACGAGCAGACCGTCCCAGGGGCGCCGCGCGTGGGTGCGCGTCACGCACACGGCGATGACGGCCGCGCATGCCATGAGCATCCCGGCGTTGACCATCCAGTACCACTGCTCCTGGCTCTGGATGCTGCCGCTGCCCGGGGTGAGCCAGGCGGCCACCTCCATGAACACGCCCGTCAGCACCGGGTACTCGAGGTACTCCATGTCCCCGGGGAGCCGGTCGAAGTACGGCACCAGCCCGTCGGCGAAGCCGCGCCCCTGGTACAGGTGCGGGATGTCCGAGTAGCAGGCGTGTGTGTACTGCGAACTTGCGCCGAAGAACCAGGCGCCGTTGTAGCAGGGGGCCTTCTGCACCAGCCCGAGCGCGAACATGCCGATCGCCACGAGCGCGATCACCCGCACCGGGGTCCACCAGGTTCTGCCGAGCAGGGCGCGCCGCCCGATCGGTCCCCCGATCAGCTCGCTGCCGGCCGCTGCGACCCGGTCCTCCTCGGTCGGCCGCACCGGATCCGGCTCGTGGACGCTCGCTTGCGTCGTTTTTCCACTGGGCATGGCGCACATCCTGCCGTACCTGCCCGGTGATAAGGCGAGGGCCGCCGTACCCGTCGGGTACGGCGGCCTCTGTTTCACGTGAAACACCCACATCGGGCGTGGGACGGCTCAGCCGCCGACGCCTCCGAAGAAGCCGCCGCCGTTGCCGCCGCCCCTGGGCCCGCCGGGTTCCCCGGTCTCGGAGGGCTCGGGTGACGTGGTCACGCCTCCGTCGGTGCCTCCGTCGGTGCCTCCGTTGTCACTGCCGCCGTTCTCGGTCCCGCCGTCCTCTTCCTCCTCGCCCCGGCAACGGAAGTCGAACGGCCCGCAGGTCTCGGTTTCCGTGGGCGACGGCGTGTTGGTCACCGTTTCCGTGGGCGTCGGCGACGCCGACGGCGTCGTCTCCTCGGTCTCCGTGACGGTCGGGGTGGGCGACGGCGCGCCGACGCCGTCGGCGATCTCGCCGATCTTCTCGGCCTTGGGGAATCCGGGGTCGGGCTCGCCCTTCAACGCCATCTTCATGTACTCGGTCCACACCTGCGTGGGGACGTCACCACCATGGATGGAGTCCTCACCCGCCGTGCCGTTCATGGAGAGCAGCTTGTGGTCCTCGGGGTCCTCACGGAACATGGCGACCGAGGTAGCGAGTTGCTGGGTGTAGCCGACCCACCACGCGGACTTGTTCTCGTCGGTCGTACCCGTCTTGCCGGCTGCTGCACGCCCCAGCCCCTGTGCCTTGTAACCGGTGCCGTTCTCGATCACGTTCTCGAGGACCTCGGTGACGTTGTGCGCCACCTTCTCCGGCATCGCCTGCTTGACGCGCGGCTTCTCGAAGCCCGGCAGCTCCGCTCCCTTGTGCTTGACGGCGGTCACTGAATACGGGTCGGCCTGTTTGCCAGACGCCGCGAAGGTTGCGTAGGCGTCGGCCATACGGATCGCGCTGGGGGTCGACGTGCCCAGGGCGAATGACGCATTGAGATCGGCGAAGCTTTCCTTCAGGATGCCGGACTTCTCGGCGACGTCCGCCACCTTCTTCATCCCCACGTCCATGGCGAGCTGCACGAAGGGCGTGTTGACGGACTGCTCCATCGCCTTGTGCAGGGTGATGTAACCCCACGGGTACTCGCTCTCGTTCTTCTGCAAGAACGGCGTGTTGTCCTTCTTGAGGACGTAGGAGCCGTCGTTGTTCAGGATCTTCAGCTTGTCATTGCCGTTGTACTTGCTGGCCGGTGAGACGCCCACACCGTTGGTCTTGTACGTGCCGTGCTGCATGGCGGCGGCCAGCACGAACGGCTTCCACGTCGAACCGACGGGGACACCCGAGGTGTCGGCGTTGTTGTTGAAGTGGCCGTTCTCGAAGCCGGCGCCGCCGTACAGGGCGACGATCGCGCCGTCCTTGGGCTTCACCGACGCCGCGCCGAACTGGACGTGCTGGTCCTTCTCGCGCTTCTTCGGGTCGAGCTTCTCCTTCTCGACCTTCTTCACGGCCTTGGCCAGCGCATCGACCTTGTCCTTCTCAAAGGTCGTGTAGATCTGGTAGCCGCCCTGGTCGAACTGTGCCTCCGTGAGGCCGGATTTCTTCAGGACGTACCGCTTCGCCGTGTCGACCAGATAGCTGACCTGGCCGGTCATGCCCTTGGTCGCCTTGCGACCCTGGGGCATCGGGTACTTCTTGACCGCCTGCTGGTACTCCGCGGTGGAGAGGTGCTCGTCGGCGTGCATCTGCTCGAGGATCCAGGCCCAGCGCTCCTCGGAACGCTCGCGGTTCGCCTGGGGCGTGGCCGAGCTGTCGATGCTCTGGTTGCCGGCCGGGTCGTAGTACGTCGGGCCCTTGAGCAGGGCCGCCAGGAAGGCGCACTCGCTCGTTGTGAGGTCGACCGCGTCCTTGCCGTAGTACGCCTGGGCGGCGGCCTGGATGCCGTAGGCGCCACGCCCGTAGTAGGAGGTGTTCAGGTAGCCCTGGAGGATCTCGTCCTTGGAAAGGTCGGTGCCCACCTTGATCGAGATGAACATCTCCTTGAACTTCCGGGAGATCGTCTGTTCCTGGGACAGGTAGGTGTTCTTCACGAACTGCTGGGTGATCGTCGAACCGCCCTGGGTGTCACCACCGCGCGCCATGTTGCCGAGCGCACGGGCGATGCCCATGGGGTCGATGCCCGAGTCGCTGTAGAAGCTCTTGTTCTCGGCCGAGATCACCGCCCAGCGCATGGCCTCGGGGATCCGGTCGAGGGTGATGTTCTGCCGGTTCTGGCCGCTGCCCGTGGCGACCATCTGACTGCCGTCCGCCCAGTAGTAGACGTTGTTCTCGGACAACGCCATGGCGTTCTCCTCGCTGGGGACGCTCACCATCGCGTACCCGATCCCCGCTACGGCGACGAGACTGCCGAAGAAGGCGAGGCACAGGCCGGACACGAACTTCCAGGACGGCGTCCAGCGGCGCCAGCCGTCCTTGTCGTGGCGCGGATAGTCGATGAATCTCTTCTTGGCCGGAGGAGCCGCGCGTCCGCGGCCGGGCCCGGCGGCGCGGCGGGACCCTCCCCGCTGTGCCGCGCGCCGCGCCTCGGCACGACTGCCGTACGGACGGGCCTCGCCCCCCGCGCCGCGGGCGCCCGGCCCATGGGCATCGGACGGAGATCCGGTGGCGCCTCGCGGTGCCGCTCGGCGGCCGGAGGACGAGCCGGACTGGCCGCGTCGGGCCGCGGCACGTCCGCCTCCCTGCGGCTGCGGCGGTTTGCGACGGTGCTCGCTCATCGAACGACTACTCCTCGGGCAGGCGCACCTCTGCGCGCCTGGAAACGGCGGCTGGTTTCCGGTCCCCCCGAAGTACGGATGCGGCGCTCGGCGCATTCACCCGTACTGCACCGGGGACGGGGACGCCCCCAGTCGTCACTCGGTTCCCGGTGGTCTGCATGGCGCACAGACTACGCACCGCCAAAACCCGCCGGGCCCAGAAGTTCATCTCAAATCAGGCAACTTGCTCGCAACGAAACGGTGATGTGATCCCGTTCACTCTCCCCCCTCTTGTCGCACCCGGAAGGTCGTTCTATCGTCGTGATGTATCGAGTCGATACATCAGCTCGACATAAAGGCGGCTCCGAGCCGCACAGGAGCCCGTCGCGGCGCGACCGGGGCAGAGGGGAGGCGACGATGAGCCGGCGTTCCGGAATCCTCGAGTTCGCCGTACTCGGCCTGCTCCGCGAGGCCCCGATGCACGGGTACGAGCTGCGCAAACGACTCAACACGTCACTGGGTGTGTTCCGTGCGTTCAGTTACGGGACGCTCTATCCCTGCCTCAAGACGCTGGTCGCCAACGGCTGGTTGATCGAGGAACCGGGGAACACCACCGAGGACGCCCTGGGCGCTTCGCTGACGGGGCGCCGCGCCAAGATCGTCTACCGGCTGACGGCGGAGGGCAAGGAGCACTTCGAGCAGCTGCTCGCCCAGACGGGGCCGGACGCGTACGAGGACGAGACGTTCGCCGCGCGGTTCGCCTTCTTCGGGCAGACGTCGCGCGACGTCCGCATGCGCGTGCTGGAAGGCCGCCGCAGCCGGCTGGAGGAGCGCCTCGAGAAGATGCGCGCCTCCCTGGCCCGGACCCGAGAGCGCCTCGACGACTACACGCTTGAGCTCCAGCGCCACGGGATGGAGTCCGTGGAGCGCGAAGTGCGCTGGCTGAACGAGCTCATCGAGAGCGAGCGGGCCGGCCGGGACCTCAAGGGGCCCGCCGCCGGGGGGCCCGCTCAGCAGGACACCACATCTGGAGCGACGGGCGACCTGCCCCGGTCCGGGGACGCCCCCCGGCCGGATACGCCCGGCGACACCGCCACGTGAGAGTCCGCAAGGGCCTCACTCGTACACACAGGGAGCAACCGGAATGGGTTCGGTTCGCGTAGCCATCGTCGGCGTGGGCAACTGCGCCGCATCGCTGGTGCAGGGAGTCGAGTACTACAAGGACGCCGACCCGGCGTCCAAGGTGCCGGGCCTGATGCACGTCCAGTTCGGCGACTACCACGTCGGTGACGTCGAGTTCGTCGCCGCCTTCGACGTGGACGCCAAGAAGGTCGGCCTCGACCTCGCGGACGCCATCGGCGCCTCCGAGAACAACACCATCAAGATCTGCGACGTTCCCCGCACCGGCGTGACGGTCCAGCGCGGCCACACGCTCGACGGTCTCGGCAAGTACTACCGCGAGACCATCGAGGAGTCCGCCGAGGAGCCCGTCGACGTCGTGCAGGTCCTCAAGGACAAGCAGGTCGACGTCCTCGTCTGCTACCTGCCCGTCGGCTCCGAGGACGCGGCGAAGTTCTACGCCCAGTGCGCCATCGACGCCAAGGTCGCCTTCGTCAACGCCCTTCCGGTCTTCATCGCCGGCACCAAGGAGTGGGCGGACAAGTTCACCGAGGCGGGCGTCCCGATCGTCGGCGACGACATCAAGTCGCAGGTCGGCGCCACCATCACGCACCGCGTCATGGCGAAGCTGTTCGAGGACCGGGGTGTCGTCCTGGACCGCACGATGCAGCTGAACGTCGGCGGCAACATGGACTTCAAGAACATGCTCGAGCGCGACCGCCTCGAGTCGAAGAAGATCTCGAAGACCCAGGCCGTCACCTCGCAGATCCCCGACCGGGAGCTCGGCGAGAAGAACGTCCACATCGGCCCGTCCGACTACGTCGCCTGGCTGGACGACCGCAAGTGGGCCTACGTCCGCCTCGAGGGCCGCGCGTTCGGTGACGTCCCGCTGAACCTGGAGTACAAGCTCGAGGTCTGGGACTCCCCGAACTCCGCCGGCGTCATCATCGACGCCCTGCGCGCCGCGAAGATCGCCAAGGACCGGGGCGTCGGCGGCCCCATCCTCTCGGCCTCCTCGTACTTCATGAAGTCGCCGCCGGTGCAGTACTTCGACGACCAGGCCCGCGAGAACGTCGAGAAGTTCATCAAGGGCGAGGTCGAGCGCTAGAAGCGCGGCCGCAGCGGGCAGTCGGGGGTCTCCGGGTCGTGTGTCCCGGAGACCCCCGTCGTATGTGAGGCTGTGCCCCATGGCTGTCGTCCGTGACCTGCGCGTTCTGCTGCGCTTCCAGGGCTTCCGGCGTCTGCTCGCCGTCCGGCTGCTCTCCCAGGGCGCCGACGGCGTCTTCCAGGTCGCGCTCGCCGCCTACGTCGTCTTCTCCCCGGAACGGCAGACCTCGGCCGCGGCCATCGCCTCGGCGATGGCCGTCCTGCTCCTGCCCTACTCCGCCGTCGGTCCCTTCGCCGGCGTCCTGCTGGACCGCTGGCGCCGCCGCCAGGTCTTCCTCTACGGCAATCTGCTGCGCGCCCTGATGGCGTCGGTGACCGCCGTCCTGATCCTCGTCCGGGTCCCCGACTGGCTCCTGTTCGTGGCCGCGCTGTGCGTCACCGGCGTCAACCGCTTCGTCCTCGCCGGACTCTCCGCCGCGCTGCCCCGTGTGGTGGACACCGAACGGCTGGTCATCGCCAACTCCCTCTCCCCGACCGCAGGAACGCTCGCCGCGACCGCGGGCGGCGGCCTGGCCTTCCTGGTCCGGCTGGTCGTCTCCGACTCGGACGCGGCCGTCGTGCTCGTGGGCGCCGCCCTCTACCTGTGCGCGGCACTGACGGCCCTGCGCATCGCCAAGGAACTACTCGGCCCGGACCGCGCTCCGGTGCGCCCCCGGCTGGCCACGGCCCTCTCCGGCACGGTCGGCGGCCTGGCCGCGGGCGTACGTCACCTCGCTGCCCCAGCGCGCAGGGACGCCGCCTGGGCGCTCACGGCGATGTTCCTCATGCGCTTCTGCTACGGCGGGATGCTCGTCATGCTGCTGATGCTGTGCCGGTACCACCTGACGTCGACCACCGACGAGGGACTCGCCCTGCTGGGGCTGGCGTTGGGGGTGTCCGGCGCCGGCTTCTTCGTTGCGGCCGTGCTGACGCCGTGGGCCGCGGGACGGATGGGACCCGGTCGCTGGATCGTGCTGTGCGCCGCCGCGGCGGCCGTGCTGGAGCCGGCGTTCGGCCTGCCCTTCGCCTCCGGCCCGCTGCTGGCGGGAGCGTTCGTCCTCGGCCTGAGCACCCAGGGGGCGAAGATCGCCACGGACACCATCGTCCAGGCCTCCGTGCACGATGATTACCGTGGCCGGATCTTCTCGGTCTACGACGTGCTGTTCAACGTGGCGTTCGTCGGCGCCGCGGCCGTTGCCGCCCTGGCGCTCCCTTCGGACGGCCGTTCGGCCACGCTGGTGGTAACAATTGCCGTTATCTACGGAGCGGTTGCGGTGACTATGGCCCGTTTTGGAGGCCAGTAAGTGTCACATCAGCGCCACAGAGCCAAATCTCGCTACAGAGTTGTCAGTGCGGACCGATAGCTTACGTGGGTCTTACCGACGCGCCTTTCGCGTCACATACCTATGCATAGGGGGACCCCCAAGTGACCACTCCGCCGCCCCAGGGCAACCCGTTCGCTCAGGGCCAGCAGCAGCCCTACGGCCAGCCCCAGGGCCAGCCCCCCTTCCCGCAGCAGGCCGGCCAGCCCGGCTTCCCGCCGCCGGGAGCCCCGGTGCCCCCGCAGCAGCAGGGTCGCAAGATCAGCTTTAAGATGATCAAGAACATCGTGATCGTGCTGATCGTCGCGGGCGTGGCCATCGGCGGGTGGATCGCGAGCCGCGACGACGCCAGCGCGGCTGCCGTGGGCGACTGCATGCACCGCGGCAGCACGGACGACAACGACCCGGACCTCGAGGTCGTCGACTGCGGTGACACGAAGGCGCAGTACACGGTGCTGGCCAAGGTCGAGGGCGACTTCTCCGGCCTGACGGCGCAGAGCAAGTGCGAAGCAGCCGCCAAGGACTTCGAGTACGTCTACACGGAGACCAACGGCAGCAAGAGCTTCCTGCTCTGCCTGAAGGACAAGTAAGACGACGCCGAGGGGCGGTGTTTCACGTGAAACACCGCCCCTCGGTTCGTGTGCGGGGCATGTTTCACGTGAAACATGCCCCCGTTCTCGTTGTCAGCCCTGCTGCCCGGCCCACCATTCCTTGAGGGCCTCCACGGCCTCGTCGCGCTCCATGGGGCCGTTCTCCAGCCGGAGCTCCAGCAGGTGTTTGTAGGCCTTCCCGACCGCCGGACCCGGCTTGATGCCCAGAATCTCCATGATCTGGTTGCCGTCGAGGTCCGGCCGGATGGAGTCCAGCTCCTCCTTCTCCTGAAGCTGAGCGATGCGCTCCTCCAGCCCGTCGTACGCACGGGAGAGCGCGGCGGCCTTGCGCCGGTTCCGTGTGGTGCAGTCCGAACGGGTCAGCTTGTGGAGCCGGCTGAGGAGCGGCCCCGCGTCGCGGACGTAGCGGCGGACGGCGGAGTCCGTCCATTCTCCCGTTCCGTAGCCGTGGAACCGCAGGTGCAGTTCGACGAGCCGGGAGACGTCCTTCACCAGTTCGTTGGAGTATTTCAGGGCGGTCATGCGCTTCTTGGTCATCTTCGCCCCGACCACTTCGTGGTGATGGAAGGAGACGCGGCCGTCCTTCTCGAAGCGGCGGGTGCGGGGCTTGCCGATGTCGTGCAGCAGGGCGGCGAGGCGAAGGATCAGGTCGGGACCGTCTTCCTCCAGAGCCATCGCCTGCTCCAACACGGTCAAGGTGTGCTCGTAGACGTCCTTGTGCCGGTGGTGCTCGTCGCGTTCCAGGTGCAGGGCCGGCAGCTCCGGCAGCACGTACGAGGCGATCCCGGTGTCCACGAGCAGGGTGAGACCCTTGCGGGGGTGCACGGAAAGGATCAGCTTGTTCAGCTCGTCCCGCACCCGCTCGGCAGAGACGATCTCAATGCGTCCCGCCATCTCCTTCATCGCCGTGACGACCTCGGGGGCCACCTCGAAGTCGAGCTGAGCGGCAAAACGCGCGGCCCGCAT
Organism: Streptomyces sp. DSM 120436; assembly: GCF_055778765.1. Classification (NCBI taxonomy): domain Bacteria; kingdom Bacillati; phylum Actinomycetota; class Actinomycetes; order Kitasatosporales; family Streptomycetaceae; genus Streptomyces; species Streptomyces sp. DSM 120436. The sequence continues at coordinate 1,309,818 of NZ_JBSKBS010000001.1, forward strand.
CATTCGCAGCGGGTCGTCGGAGAAGGATTCCTCGGGCGTCCCCGGCGTACGCAGCACCCGCTCGGCGAGGTCCTGCAGACCGCCGTGCGGATCGATGAACCGCTTCTCGGGGAGGGCGACGGCCATCGCGTTGACGGTGAAGTCACGGCGGACGAGGTCGTCCTCGATGGAGTCGCCGTAGGACACCTCCGGCTTGCGCGACGTGCGGTCGTACGCCTCGGACCGGTAGGTGGTCACCTCGATCTGGAAGCTCCGGTCAGTGTCCCCGACGCGTGCCTCCTTCTGGGCGCCGACCGTCCCGAAGGCGATCCCGACGTCCCAGACGGCGTCCGCCCAGGGACGCATGATCTTCAGGATGTCCTGCGGGCGGGCGTCGGTCGTGAAGTCCAGATCGTTGCCGAGGCGGCCGAGCAGCGCGTCCCGCACCGAGCCGCCGACCAGGGCGAGTGAGAACCCCGACTCCTGGAAACGGCGGGCGAGGTCGTCGGCGACAGGGGCGACCCGCAGCAGTTCACTCACGGCGCGGTCCTGCACCTGGCTCAGGGCACTGGTTGCTTCGTTGGCGTTCGGCACAACAGAAGAGGGTACGTGGCCCGCGCGGCCCGGAGCGCCCGGAAAAGGCGCGGGGACGGACACCTGTGTCGATCATGGACAAGGCGCACGCCGCTCGATCTTGAGCACCGGTCCGCGGCACTTCCCCTTCTCGCACCTCGTTACCATGCCTGGACGCACATTCCGACGACCACTGACGACGACAAGGGACGGGCGAGCGCGTGGCCGAGGCGGCAGACTTCCAGGGGACCAGTCCCTCACCTGCCCGCCGCTGGCTGTGGCGCTCGGGTGCCCTGCTCGCCGGGACGCCTCTCCTGGCCGGGCTCGTGCAGCTGCCCGCCGCGTCCCCCGCGGAAGCCGCCGCCCCGGCCGCGCCGCGGGCCGCCTCCGACGACGGATCGGTGGCCGTCTCCGTCGACTCCCTCACGCCCAGCGCCCCCGCCGAGGGTGACACCGTCACCGTCTCCGGGACGGTGACCAACAAGGGCAAGCGGGCCGTCACCGACGCCTCCGTCGACCTCCGGGTGGGATCACTGCTCAACACCCGCTCCAGCATCGACACGCTCGCCAAGAACTCCGGTGACATCGACGGCCCCCTCGGGGCGGAGATCGACGACAAGTACACCGAGAAGTTCTCCAAGCTCACCCCCGGGGTCTCGCAGCCCTACACGATCTCCGTGCCGGCGGACGAGCTGGACCTCGGCCAGGACGGCGTCTACGAGCTGTCCGTCACCCTCTCCGGCGAGACGTCCGACCAGCCGTGGGAGCAGACGCTCGGCGTCCGCCGCACGTTCCTGCCGTGGCAGCCCGAGGCAGCGGACACCAAGACGAAGACGACGTTCATGTGGCCGCTGATCTCCTCCGTCCACATGACGGCGGAGACCGGTTCGGACGAGGAGCAGACGCCCGTCTTCCACGACGACGAGCTCGCCGAGGAGATCTCCCCGGGCGGCCGTCTCGACCGGATGGTGGCCCTCGGACGGGACCTCGACGTCACCTGGGTGATCGACCCGGACCTGCTCGCCTCCGTCGAGGCGATGACCACCCGGTACGAGATCCCCGGCGAGAACGCGGACGACAAGAACGTCGTCGGCGGCCACCAGGCGGTCGCCAAGCGCTGGCTCACCGAGGTACAGAAGGCGGTGACGGGCAAGGAGGTCGTCGCGCTGCCGTTCGGCGACCCCGACCTCGCCTCCCTGGCCCATCACGGCACGTCGGTCACCGGCTCGCTGCGCCACCTCAAGGAGGCCACCGACGTCGCCGCCGGCACCGTCGAGTCGATCCTGCACGTCAAGCCCAGCACGGACTTCGCCTGGCCCGTCGAGGGAGCCGTGGACCCCGCCATCGTCAAGGTCTCGACCTCGGCCGGCGCCGACAAGGTGATCGCCCGCGGCGACACCTTCGAAGGGGGCCGCGACCTGACCTACACGCCCACCGCGCCCCGGCCCATCGGCGGCGGCACCACGGCCGTGGTCGCGGACGCACGGCTGTCCACCGCCTTCGACGGCGACATGACCAGGGCCTCCGCCTCCACCCAGGCGGTGCAGCGCTTCCTGGCCCAGAGCCTCACCCTCACCCTGCAGACGGATCGTCCGCGCAGCGTCGTGGTCGCCCCGCAGCGCACCCCGTCCGCCGCCCAGGCCCAGACCATGGCCGAGGTCATCGGCATCCTCCAGGGCAGCACCTGGTCGGAGCCGCAGGACCTCACGGCGGCCTCGAAGTCCAAGCCGGACCCGGCCGCCGGCACCGATGTGCCCCCGGCGTCCGCGTACCCGAAGTCCCTGCGCAAGCAGGAGCTCCCGCGATCGGCCTTCGAGCAGATCGCCAGGACGCAGGAGAAGCTCGACCGCTTCAAGGTGATCCTCTCCAATCAGTCCCGCGTGGTGACGCCGTTCGGGCGTGCACTGAACCGGGGCATGGCGGCGTCGTGGCGCGGCCGGCCGGCCGAGGCGGCGATCTACCGCAGCGGCGTCGAGACGTACCTGGACACGCTGAGCAGCCAGGTCCGGCTGATCGAGAAGTCGGAGACCAAACTCTCCGGCCGCAGCGCCACGATCCCCGTGACGGTGCAGAACAACCTGGTGCAGGGCGTCGAGCACCTGGTGCTGCGGCTCACCTCCACCAGCCCGACCCGTCTGGAGATCGACGGCAGCGCTTACGAGGAGCAGCCCGTCACCGTCTCCGGCGGCCACAGCCAGTCGGTGAAGTTCACCACGAACGCCAACGCCAACGGCCGGGCCACCCTGGTCGCCCAGCTCTACACGCAGGACGGCCGGCCCTACGGCCAGCCCGTCACGTTCGACGTGAAGGTCACCGAGATCACCGCGACGGTGATGCTGGTCATCGGCGGCGGTGTGCTGCTGCTCGTCCTGGCCGGCTTCCGGATGTACACCCAGCGCAAGCGCGCCGCGGCCCGCGAGGCCGAGGAGCGGGAGAACGCGGCGGACGCGGACGCCGACGGCCCGAAGAACCCCGAAGCCTCCGAGAGGCGTCCCACCCAGGAGTCCACGCCGGACACCCGGGAGGGTGCCCCGGAGCAGCCGAGTGACCCGGCTCCGGACACCGCACCGGAAAGCGCCGGCCCGTCCGGCACGGGTGAGAGAGTGGACCGTTGAGGAAGTCGTGGCCGGTCGGCCCGGGACGATGAGGTGGGGTAACCATGAACGCGCCGTACGACGGTGACCGCGGCAACGCCGCGGCCAACTCGGGCCATCCCGAGTCGGACCCCGCCGGGGGGTCGCCGCCCGGGCACGACCAGGCGTCACAGCCACCCGCCGACCTGTACGTCCAGGACGCCTACGCCCAGGACCCCTACCGGGCGCAGGACATCGACGTCCAGGACCCGGTCGCGGAAGCGCTCTACGACCGGTCGGCGCACCCGCCGCCCCCGCCCGGCGCGCAGCAGCCGCAGCAGCCCCTGTACGGGCAGCCGCCCCAGTCGCCGTACGCGCCCGACCCCCGGGTGTGGGCCCGGACACCCGCTCCGGAGCCGGACGGCCCCACCCAGCACCTGCCGTACGGCGACGACCCGCGCACCACGCAGTACGTCGGCGTGGACGACCTCGTCGGCCAGGCCGGAGAACAGCGCCACGAACCCGATGCCTTCGCGCACCTCTTCCGCGACCAGCAGCAGGGCGGCGCCTTCCCCGACCAGCACGGCGGGTACGCCCAGCGGCCTCAGGGCGACGCTTTTCCTCACCACTACGGCGGGTACGCCCAGGGGCCCCAGGGCAGCGCCCAGCCCGGGCAGCCGACGGGCGAACCGCAGCAGTACGCCCCCGTGCCGGTGCCCGGCCCCGCGTCCCCCACGCCCGGTCACTACGCGGGAGCCACTCCGCCGCCCGCCGCGGAGCCGGCTGCCCCGGAACCCGCGCCCGCGCCGAAGAAGGGCGGCCGCGCAGGCGGTCTGCTGAAGTCCAGCGCCGTGATGGCGGCGGGGACGATGGTCTCCCGTCTCACCGGTTTCATCCGGTCCGCGCTGATCGTGTCGGCCCTGGGCCTCGGCCTGCTCGGCGACTCCTTCCAGGTCGCCTACCAACTGCCGACGATGATCTACATCCTCACCGTCGGCGGCGGCCTCAACTCGGTCTTCGTGCCGCAGCTCGTGCGCGCCATGAAGGACGACGACGACGGCGGCGAGGCCTACGCCAACCGGCTGCTGACACTGGTGATGGTGGCGCTGGCGCTGCTCACCGCGGCCGCCTGGCTGGCCGCCCCGCTGCTGGTGCGCGCGCTGTCGAACCCCGTCGCCTCGGACCCCGCTGCCAACGAGGTCGCCGTCACCTTCACCCGGTACTTCCTGCCCTCGATCTTCTTCATGGGCGTCCATGTGGTGATGGGCCAGATCCTCAACGCGCGCGGCCGGTTCGGCGCGATGATGTGGACCCCGGTCCTGAACAACATCGTCATCATCGTCACGCTCGGCACGTTCATCTGGGTCTACGGCACCGCCGCGGACTCGAAGATGCAGGTCTCGAACATCCCGCCGGAGGGCATGCGGCTCCTCGGCATCGGCGTGCTGCTGGGCCTCGTGGTGCAGGCCCTCGCGATGATCCCGTACCTCCGGGAGACCGGCTTCCGCATGCGGCTGCGCTTCGACTGGAAGGGCCACGGCCTCGGCAAGGCGGCGATGCTCGCCAAGTGGACCATCCTCTTCGTCCTGGCCAACCAGGCGGGCGCGCTGGTCGTCACCCAGCTCTCCACCTCCGCGGGCCTGGACTCGGACGTCGAGGGCACCGGCTTCGCCGCCTACGCCAACGCCCAGCTGATCTGGGGCCTGCCGCAGGCCATCATCACGGTCTCCCTGATGGCCGCGCTGCTGCCCCGCATCTCCCGCTCGGCGGCCGAGGAGGACGGGGGCGCCGTCCGGGACGACATCTCCCAGGGCCTGCGCACCACCGCCGTCGCGATCGTGCCCATCGCCTTCGGCTTCGTCGCGCTCGGCATCCCGATGTGCACCCTGATCTTCGGGTCCTCGGGCACCGGCGCGGCCACCAACATGGGGTACATGCTGATGGCCTTCGGCCTCGGCCTGATCCCCTACTCCGTGCAGTACGTCGTCCTGCGCGCCTTCTACGCCTACGAGGACACCCGGACCCCCTTCTACAACACGGTCATCGTGGCCGCCGCGAACGCGGTCGCCTCCGGCCTCTGCTTCCTGGTGCTGCCGGCCCGCTGGGCCGTGGTCGGCATGGCCGCCTCGTACGGCGTCGCCTACGCCCTCGGGGTCGGCGTCGCCTGGCGCCGGCTGCGCAAGCGGCTGGGCGGCGACCTGGACGGCGCCCGGGTGCTGCGGACCTACGCCCGTCTGTGCATCGCCTCCGTCCCGGCCGCCCTGCTCAGCGGCGCGGCCTGTTACGGCATCAGCAAGGTCCTGGGCCAGGAGGTCCTCGGTTCGTTCGCCGCGCTGCTGGGCGGCGGGGCCGTCCTGCTGGGCGTCTTCTACGTGGCTGCCCGCCGGATGCGTATCGAGGAGGTCAACTCGCTGGTCGGTATGGTGCGCGGACGCCTGGGACGCTGAGACAAGGGGTAGGCGCACAACCATCATCGGCCCCCGCGTGTCGTGCATAGCGGCGGACTGTGGGCACAATTGGGTTCGGCGTCGGACTGCGCGCGACGGACGCCGGGCCGACGCGCATCGGATGGGGAGGCAGGGAACGACGGTGGCGGAACGGAGCACAGCTGCCGTCGACGTGGCAGACGACAGCGACGAGCAGTCGCTGACCGCGGAGGCGGACCAGTCCACGGCCGACGGGGTGGCCAAGAACCGGGAGCGGGACACGGACAACGACGAGGCACAGGAGAGCACCGGGACCGAGGGCCCCGCGACGACCTCGCCGCCCGAGCTGCACAGCGGCCACAAGCTGGCCAGACGCTACCGCCTCGAGGAGTGCGTCACCCGTCTGGACGGGTTCAGCAGTTGGCGTGCCGTGGACGAGAAGCTCCGCCGTGCCGTCGGCGTGCACATCCTGCCGGCGGACCACTCGCGCGCCCGGTCCGTACTGGCCGCGGCCCGCTCCTCGGCCCTGCTGGGCGACCCGCGCTTCGTGCAGGTCCTGGACGCCGTCGAGGAGGACGACCTCGTCTACGTCGTCCACGAATGGCTGCCCGACGGCACCGAACTGACCACCCTCCTCGCCTCCGGTCCGCTGGAGGTGTACGACGCCTACCAGATGGTCAGTCAGGTCTCGAGCGCCATGGCGGCGGCCCACCGCGAGGGCCTCGCCCATCTGCGGCTCAACCCCAACGCCGTCCTGCGCACCTCGACCGGCCAGTGGCGCATTCGTGGTCTCGCCGTCAACGCGGCGCTGCGCGGCGTCAGCTCGGACATCCCCCAGCGCACGGACACCGAGTCGATCGGCGCCCTGCTGTACGCGGCGCTGACCCAGCGCTGGCCGTACGAGAACGACGCCTACGGCATGTCAGGTCTGCCGAAGGACATCGGTCTGATCCCGCCCGACCAGGTCCGGGCCGGCGTCCACCGCGGCCTGTCCGAACTGGCCATGCGCGCCCTCGCCAACGACGGCGCCACCGCCTCCCGCCACGAGTCGCCGTGCACCACGCCGGAGGAGCTGGTGAAGGCGATCGGCGAGATGCCCCGCATCCGCCCGCCTGAGCCCGCGTTCACCGCCCCGCCGGACTACCAGCGCACCACGTACCAGCAGGGCTCCTACGCACGTCCCGCCGTTCCCTCCCACGTCACCCAGCCGACGCCGGTGCCGCCCCCACCGTTGCAGAGCCGCACCGGCAAGGCTCTGAAGTGGGCCGTCTCGGCGTTGCTGATCGCCGCGCTGGGGCTGGGCAGTTGGCAGCTCGCGGACGCCCTCATGAACCAGGGCGGCACGGCCGACGACACCAAGACCCAGACGACCGAGGGCGACGACAAGAAAGCCCCCAAACCGGTGCGCGGCAAGCCGATCGCCATCTCGGAGCTGCACGACTTCGACCCGTTCGGCTCGGACGGGTCCGAGTACCCGGAGAACCTGCCCAAGATCCTGGACGGCGATCCGACGAGTTACTGGCAGACGAGCTACTACGCGAGCTCCGACTTCGGCCGCCTGAAGCCGGGTGTGGGAGTCGTCGTCGACCTCGGCAAGAGCCAGGACGTCGGGAAGGTCACCGTCACCTTCATCGGCAGCACATCCGTCGAGCTGCGTGCCGCCCCCGGCGGCGCGGAGTCCCGGCCGACCTCCTTCGACTCGTACAGCAAGGTCGCCGAGGGGTCGGGCGCCACTGTCTCCCTCGCGCCCAAGGGCACGGTGAAGACCCGCTACCTCCTGGTCTGGCTGACCGATCTCCCCCTGCAGGCCGACGACGGCCGGTGGCGTGGCCGGGTCGCGGACATCAAGGTGACCAGCTGAGGCCAGTCACGTCGAGGGAGGAGATCCGATGGCGGACGGGGCCGCACACTCCGGAGTGAGCGATCAGGATCTGCTCACCCGGCACGTCGACGGCGATCCCGACGCCTTCGGCGAACTCGTGCGGCGGCACCGCGACCGACTTTGGGCCGTGGCCCTCCGGACGCTACGGGATCGCGAAGAAGCCGCCGACGCCGTCCAGGACGCCCTCGTCTCCGCCTACCGGGCCGCTCACACGTTCCGCGGCCAGTCGGCTGTCACCACCTGGCTGCACCGCATCACGGTGAACGCCTGCCTGGACCGTGCACGCAAGGCCGCCTCCCGGAAGACGGCGCCGATCGACGACACCGAGCGCCTGGAGCAGCTGCTCGAGCCACACGAGTCCGCCTCGGCGCCCGCGGAGCGCAACGATCTGCACCGCCAGCTCATCGAGGCGATGGGCACCCTTCCACCCGACCAGCGCGGGGCGCTCGTCCTGGTGGACATGCAGGGCTACCCGGTCGCCGAGGCGGCCCGCATTCTCGGCGTCCCCACCGGCACGGTCAAGAGCCGGTGCGCCCGGGGCCGCGCGAGACTCCTGCCCCTGCTCACCCACCTGCGTCCCGGGAGCGCTGGTGAGGAGGAGAGCAGAGACAGGGGACGGAACCGGAGAGGGGAGACATCCGTCCCACCCGCAGCGGGTCCGCAACGACCGGACCCGCCCGGCACAGGATCGAACAACCCGGCTGCAGTGAAGGGCGGAGGTGGGCGAGCGTGACGTCGACGACCGACAAGGCGGAGCACCCGGACGTCGCAGAGATCTCCGACCTCACCGAGGGTCTCCTCCCGGCGGACCGCAGGGAGGGCGTCCGGAAGCATCTGGATCGGTGCGAGCTCTGTGCCGACGTCCACGCCTCCCTCGAGGAAATCCGAGGGCTGCTCGGCACGGTTCCGGGTCCGCCGCGGATGCCGGCGGATGTCGCGGGGCGCATCGACGCCGCCCTGGCCGCCGAGGCCCTGCTGCACGCCACGGCACCTGTGACCGACGAAGAGGACGAGAGCGTCACCGTCGGTACGACTGTGGCCGAGGGTGAACCGTCTCATGTTTCACGTGAAACATCGGCGCCCTTCGACCGGCCTGCGGGCCGCCCCCGCTCCTCGACCACGGGGCCGGGCCGCAAGCCCCGGCTTCGGGGCGGGAACCGCCGGACCGTCGTTCTGGGAACGGCGTTCGCCGTAGCCGCTCTCGGCCTCGGATCCGTGGTGCTGTCCTCGCTGAACGACAGCGGAGACCCGGACGAGGAACACCGGACGACCGCTGCGGACACCTTTTCCGAGGGGAGGCTGGAGAAGCAGGTCACCGATCTGCTCGCACGCAGCCCGCAGCAGGACAAGGGAGCCCGCTCCCCGCACACCTTCGGCATGGAGTCGGATTCCTCCGGCGCGAACCCCAGGGTGTTGACGAAGCCGGTGGTCCCGGAGTGCGTCCAGGAGGGCATCGGCCGCAACGACGCCGCGCTGGCCACCGAGCAGGGTGTTTATCAAGGGAAGGCCGCCCTGCTCGTCGTGCTGCCCGACGCCTCGGACGCCACGCGCGTGACGGCCTACATCGTCGACGCGACATGCGTGGAGAACGCCTCCCCGTCCTCCACCGCGAAGGTCTTGCTGGAACACACCTACACGCGCTGACCGCACACACGTGGTCTTGGTCCCGCGTGGTATCCCGTACGGTGTGGGGCCCCGGCGTGCCGTCCGAGCACCGTCTGCGTGTGCCCGGGCACGGCGGGAATGCGGGCCCCTTAGGATCCGTTGGGTGGGGTGAGAGTTCCGAAAGAAGCTCCCACCGGTCGAATGACGCAGACCAGAGACGAGGAATCTAGCCGTGAGCGACGTCCGTAACGTGATCATCATCGGCTCGGGGCCCGCCGGCTACACGGCGGCGCTCTACACCGCCCGTGCGTCGCTGAAGCCCCTGGTATTCGAGGGCGCTGTCACCGCCGGCGGTGCGCTGATGAACACCACCGAGGTGGAGAACTTCCCCGGTTTCCAGGACGGCATCATGGGCCCGGAGCTCATGGACAACATGCGGGCCCAAGCGGAGCGCTTCGGTGCCGAGCTGGTTCCGGACGACGCCGTGGCTGTCGATCTGACCGGTGAGATCAAGACCGTCACGGACACCGCCGGAACGGTCCACAAGGCGAAGGCCGTCATTGTGACGACCGGGTCGCAGCACCGCAAGCTCGGACTGCCCAACGAGGACGCCCTCTCGGGTCGCGGTGTCTCGTGGTGCGCCACCTGCGACGGCTTCTTCTTCAAGGACCAGGACATCGCTGTCATCGGCGGCGGTGATACCGCCATGGAGGAGGCGACCTTCCTGTCGCGCTTCGCCAAATCCGTGACGATCGTCCACCGCCGAGACACCCTGCGCGCCTCCAAGGCGATGCAGGAGCGCGCCTTCGCCGACCCGAAGATCTCGTTCATCTGGGACAGCGAGGTCGCGGAGATTCTGGGCGAGCAGAAGCTCTCGGGTCTGAAGCTGCGCAACGTCAAGACGAGTGAGCTCTCCGACCTGGCGGTGACCGGCCTGTTCATCGCGATTGGTCACGACCCGCGCACCGAGCTCTTCAAGGGCCAGCTCGAGCTGGACGAGGAGGGCTACCTGAAGGTCGACGCGCCCTCGACGCGCACCAACGTCACGGGTGTCTTCGCGGCCGGTGACGTGGTGGACCACACCTACCGCCAGGCGATCACCGCGGCCGGCACCGGTTGCGCGGCGGCCCTCGACGCGGAGCGCTTCCTCGCCGCTCTCGCCGACGAGGACAAGGCCGAGCCCGAGAAGACCACTGTCTGACCCACTCTCCCCACGCACCAACGATTAAGGAGCCCGCTGTGGCCGGCACCCTGAAGAACGTGACCGACGACTCCTTCGAGCAGGACGTCCTCAAGAGCGACAAGCCTGTCCTGGTGGACTTCTGGGCCGCCTGGTGCGGTCCGTGCCGTCAGATCGCTCCGTCCCTCGAGGCCATTGCTGCCGAGTACGGAGACAAGATCGAGGTCGTCAAGCTCAACATCGACGAGAACCCGGGCACGGCAGCCAAGTACGGCGTCATGTCGATTCCGACCCTGAACGTCTACCAGGGCGGTGAGGTCGCCAAGACCATCGTCGGCGCCAAGCCGAAGGCCGCGATCGTCCGCGACCTCGAGGACTTCATCGCCGAGTAGTGATGGGCCGCCCCGACGGCGGTACATGTTTCACGTGAAACACGAATGGGCCGACCCGCTTGGGTCGGCCCATTCGTGTGAGCGGGGTCAGAGCGGGCGCAGGACCGGCTCCTTCTGCACCGCCCCGAGCAGTCGGTCGAGTGCCATCTCCACGTCTTCCTTCCAGGAGAGTGTCGATCTCAGCTCCAACCGCAGCCGGGGATAGGCGGGGTGCTGGCGGACCGTCTTGAAGCCCACGGCGAGTAGATGGTCCGCGGGCAGTACACAGGCCGGCTCTTTCCACCGAGCGTCACCGAATGCCTCGATCGCCTTGAACCCCCGCCGCAGCAGATCCTTCGCCACCGTCTGGACCATCACGCGGCCGAGCCCCTGTCCCTGGTAGTCGGGGAGGATGAACGCGGTCATCAACTGCACCGCGTCGGGGGACACCGGGCTGGTGGGGAACGCGATGGAACGGGGCACATAGGCGGGGGGCGCATAGAGCACGTAGCCCACGGGAACCTCGTCCACGTAGACGACGCGTCCGCAGGAGCCCCAGTCGAGCAGAACGGCCGAGATCCAGGACTCCTTCTCGAGCTCCGCGGTGCCCGCCTTCACCGCTGCTTCGCCGCTGACGGGGTCGAGCTCCCAGAAGACGCACGAGCGGCAGCGCTGGGGGAGGTCCGGAAGGTTGTCCAGCGTGAGCGGTACGAGCCGACGGCCCATGAAGGCTGTTCCTCGCTTCCTTCACCCGCTGCCATACGGGCGGCGGTCAGAGCACCCCGTTCTCTGAGCAGGCTACCGATGAAGCCACTGACGACGCCCACCCCCAGCCCCGCGCTCATCAGTCCGGTGCGGCTCATCATCCGCATGGCCCCTGCCTAGCTCTCAGAGGTGTTGCCGGGTGGATGCGCCATATACGAACGCATCGTATCCATGAAGCGATTCCCTCGATACCGGCACAAGGTAAAGGGTGGGCCGTGTCCGGTGCGTACCGGACACGGCCCACCCTGGCCGGCCTCAGGCCGGACGGAGCGACACCTCAGGAATCGGTCTCCTCGGCGTCGTTCTCGTCCACGAGACGCTTCTGGAGCACCGGGCCCTCTCCGGGGGCGAGGGTGCCGAGGATGCGCTCCAGGTCCTCCATCGAGGCGAACTCAACGGTGATCTTGCCCTTCTTCTGGCCAAGGTCGACCTTCACCCGCGTCTCGAAGCGGTCCGAGAGGCGCGTCGCCAGTTCGGACAGGGCCGGCGACACCCGGGCGCCCGCGCGCGGGCCCTTGGACCGCTGAGCCTTCTGAGGCCGCGAGCCCATCAGGGTCACGATCTCCTCGACGGCCCGTACCGAGAGGCCCTCGGCCACGATGCGGTGAGCCAGGCGGTCCTGTTCCTCGGAGTCCTCGACGGACAACAGCGCGCGGGCGTGCCCGGCGGAGAGCACTCCAGCAGCCACCCGACGCTGCACGGTCGGAGACAGCTTCAGCAGACGCAGGGTGTTGGACACCTGCGGGCGGGACCGGCCGATGCGGTCGGCCAGCTGGTCGTGCGTGCAGTTGAAGTCCTTGAGCAGCTGGTCGTAGGCGGCAGCCTCTTCCAGCGGGTTCAGCTGGGCACGGTGCAGGTTCTCCAGCAGCGCGTCCAGGAGGAGCTTCTCGTCCTCCGTGGCCCGCACGATGGCCGGGATGGCATCGAGTCCGGCCTCACGGCAGGCGCGCCACCGGCGCTCGCCCATGATCAGCTCATAGCGGCCGCCGCCCACCTGCCGCACGACGACGGGCTGCAGCAGACCGACCTCCTTGATGGAGGTGATCAGTTCGGCCAAGGCGTCCTCGTCGAAGACGTCACGAGGCTGCCGTGGGTTCGGCGTAATGGCGTCGAGGGGGATCTCAGCGAAGTGAGCCCCCATCGGCGGGGCCGGCACCGAAGGGTTCACGGCCGCGGCCTCCTCCGTTTCACGTGAAACAGAGGCCAGCGTGGTCACCTTCGCGGCCGCCACTCCGCGTTCATTCGGCAGTACTGGGACCGCTGCGGGCGACGGGGAGGCCATTCCACCCATCGCGGTCGGAGTCACCGTCTTCTCTGTCGGGGCAGCGGGGATCAGTGCTCCGAGCCCACGACCCAGCCCCCTCCGTCGCTCACTCACTGCACGCCCTCCACCATGTTCGGATCAGTCTGCTGTGCGCCGATGTGCGCCTGCGACGCGTCGTACCGGACACCGACACCCCTCAGCGCGATCTCGCGTGCCGCCTCGAAGTACGAGAGAGCACCGCTCGATCCAGGATCGTAAGTCAGCACCGTCTGCCCGTAGCTCGGTGCCTCGGAGATACGGACGGAGCGGGGAATGCTGGTACGCAGGACCTCGTCACCGAAGTGGGTGCGCACCTCCTCCGCGACCTGGGAGGCGAGTCGCGTCCGGCCGTCGTACATGGTGAGCAGGATGGTCGAGACGTGCAGGGTGGGGTTGAGGTGCCCCCGGACCAGGTCGACGTTGCGCAGCAGCTGCCCGAGTCCTTCCAGCGCGTAGTACTCGCACTGGATCGGGATCAGCACCTCCTGGCCCGCCACCAGGGCGTTGACCGTGAGGAGGCCGAGCGACGGCGGGCAGTCGATGAGGATGTAGTCCAGCGGCTGCTCGTAGGCCTGAATGGCCCGCTGCAACCGACTCTCCCGTGCCACGAGCGACACCAGTTCGATCTCCGCACCGGCAAGATCGATGGTGGCGGGGGCACAGAAGAGGCCCTCGACGTCGGGGACGGGCTGGACGACCTCTGCCAGCGGCTTGCTCTCCACCAGCACGTCGTAGATGGAGGGCACCTCGGCATGGTGGTCGATTCCCAGGGCGGTGGATGCGTTGCCCTGCGGGTCGAGGTCGATCACCAGGACACGGGCGCCGTGCAGAGCGAGCGAAGCGGCCAGATTGACCGTGGTCGTCGTCTTGCCGACACCGCCCTTCTGGTTGGCGACCACGATGACTCGGGTCTGCTCGGGCCGCGGCAGCCCTTCTCCGGCACGGCCCAGAGCCTCCACCGCCAGTTGGGCAGCGCGACCGATGGGAGTGTCGTCCATCGGAGGCGGTGTTTCACGTGAAACATCCGCCCCCATCGATTCGGTACGGGGACCGGGGACCGGATCGGTCATCGGTCCCGCGATGTTGGCGTCGGACCGCAAGGATTCACTCTCCTCGACTTCAGGCTCGCAATGAACAGAGCCTCCCATGCCTTCAGGGTCGCGAACCAGTGAGGTCTGACGTTCTGTGGAGAAATCCACCTCTGTGGACAACTCCGTACCCCGTGAGGGGAGTGACTCCCGGGGAGCTGAGCTCTCGTCGAGGGAGCCGAGGGGCTTCCGTTCACGAGGTTCGGCCGCAGCGCGGCCCCGACTGATGATGCCGTGCAGCAGTGAGCGACGTTTCACGTGAAACACGATGCACAGCAGGGGAGGCGGCACTGCCGCGACACTCCGGCATGCGCGGGTTGGGCAGCTTGTGTGGAGTACGCCCGGCCCGACGGCCGGGCGCGTCGTCCCGGATGTGCGCCACCGCGGCACCGGACCTCTCACACTCCGCGGCAGGGGACGTACGGCTATCCGCGTCGGCGCCGGACCCGTCCGGTACGGGCGGCCTTGGCGCGCTTGGCGGCGAAGCGCACACCACCGGGGCTCTCGCCGACCTCGACCCGTACCACGGTGGACATGGGGTCCACCACGCCCTCGCCCACGTGCACGATCGACGTCGTCACGGCGCCGAGCTTGGTCAGTGCGGTGGCGGCGCTCTTCAGCTCCTCCTCCGCGGTGTCGCCCTTGAGCGCAAGCATCTCCCCGTACGGCCGCAGCAGGGGGATGCCCCAGGTGGCCAGGCGGTCGAGCGGCGCCACGGCGCGTGCGGTCACCACGTGCACCGGAGACAGCTTGCCCATGACCTCCTCGGCGCGTCCGCGCACAACGGTCACATGATCCAGGCCGAGCAGCTCCACGACCTCGGTCAGGAAGTTGGTGCGGCGGAGCAGCGGCTCCAGCAGGGTGATCTTCAGGTCCTCCCGGACCAGAGCGAGCGGGATACCCGGTAGACCGGCCCCCGAGCCGACGTCACACACGGTGACCCCCTCGGGCACGACCTCCGAGAGCACCGCGCAGTTCAGCAGATGCCGCTCCCACAAGCGGGGCACCTCACGCGGGCCGATCAGACCACGCTGGACACCCGCCTCGGCGAGCAGCTCGGCATACCGGACTGCGTCCGCGAAGCGTTCACCGAACACCTCGCGGGCCTGTTCGGGCGCGGGGGGAAGCTCCGCTGCCTCCGTCACGGGGGACCGTCCTTCCGTACCGTGCCGACACGGACGCCGACACCAGAACCAGAACTATCAGGCTGACAAAGAGCGGCCCCGCCTGCGCAACAGACGGGGCCGGTGGAACGGTGAGCCGATCAGGCGGGAAGCACGACGACGAAGCGCTGCGGCTCCTCGCCCTCGGACTCGCTGCGCAGGCCTGCCGCCTTGACCGCGTCGTGCACGACCTTGCGCTCGAACGGGGTCATCGGGTCGAGCCGCACGGGCTGGCCGCTGCTCTTCGCCTCGGCCGCGGCCTTGGCGCCCAGGTCGGCCAGCTCGGTGCGCTTGCGGGCTCGGTAGCCGGCGATGTCGAGCATCAGGCGGCTGCGGTCACCGGTCTCCCGGTGGACCGCGAGGCGCGTGAGCTCCTGAAGGGCCTCCAGCACCTCACCGTCACGGCCGACCAGCTTCTGCAGATCGCGGCTGCCCGTGTCGCTGATGATCGAGACAGAGGCGCGGTCGGCCTCGACGTCCATGTCGATGTCGCCGTCGAGATCGGCGATGTCGAGCAGGCCCTCCAGGTAGTCCGCCGCGATCTCGCCCTCCTGCTCCAGGCGGGTCAGGGTGTCTGTGCCCTCGGCAGCGGCCGCGGTGGTGCCTTCCGTCACGGGATGGACTCCTTCTTACTTCTTCGACGGGGACTTGGGCCGCTGCGGGCCCTTGCGCTGTCCGGACTGGGCCCTGCTGCGGGTGCCGTTGCCGGCGGACTTGGCGTTGCCCTTCTTGGCAGCGGGGTCGGCGTCCTGCGGATCATCGGCCTTGGTCAGCGAGGTGGGTTCACCCGCCGGCCTGGCCACGCCGGCCTGGCGCTTCGACTTGGGCTGCCGCTTGGGCTGCTGCCGCTTGGGGGCGGCGGTGGTCGTCGTCGTACCGCCCTCGGCCTGGGCGGCGGCGCTGCTCTCGCTCTTGATCACAGTGCCGTCGGCCTGGGCGGCGAAACCGGCCTTGTTCAGACCGTTGATGAACTTGCGCTCGTGCTCGTTGCGGTCCCGGCCCTTGGCGACGATGGCCTTGACGATGGCCCGCTGGCCGCGGCCCCGGGTCCCGCCGCGGTGGGTGACCTTCTTGTGGAGGCGCTCGAGGTAAGCGGCCTGGGCCTTGGAGCCCGGGGTCGGGTTGTTGTGGATGACGTACATCTGCTGGCCCATCGTCCACACGTTGGTGGTCAGCCAGTAGACGAGGACACCGACCGGGAAGTTGATGCCGAAGACAGCGAAGATGATCGGGAAGATGTACATCAGCATCTTCTGCTGCTGCATGAACGGCGTCTTCACCGTGGTGTCGACGTTCTTGGTCATCAGCTGGCGCTGCGTGTAGAACTGCGACAGCGACATCAGAACGATCATGATCGCCGTGACGACACGCACATCGAGCAGCGACGAGTTCAGCGCCTCGACCTTGTCCGGGCTGTCCGTGAACTTCGCGGCGAGCGGGGCACCGAAGATGTGGGCCTTCTGCGCACTCTCCAGCAGTCGCTCGTTGATCACGCCGATGGTGTCGTTCGACGCGATGCTGTTGAGCACGTGGTAGAGGGCGAAGAAGAACGGCGACTGCGCCAGGATGGGAAGACACGAGGAGAGCGGGTTGGTGCCCGTCTCCTTGTAGAGCTTCATCATCTCTTCGGACTGGCGCTGCTTGTCGTTCTTGTAGCGCTCCTGGATCTTCTTCATCTCCGGCTGGAGCGTCTGCATGGCACGCGTCGCCTTGATCTGCTTCACGAAGAGCGGGATCAGGCAGATGCGGATGAGAATCACCAGGGACACGATGGACAGGCCCCAGGCCCATCCTGTGTCAGGCCCGAAGATGGAGCCGTACACGCTGTGGAACTGGACGATGACCCAGGAGACAGGTGTCGTGATGAAGCTGAAGAGGCTGGCAATCGTGTCCACTAATCATGCTCCTTGGGCATGGGACGAGGTCTCTGCGGCCGGGCCCGACGGACTCGTAGGACTTATGGGAGAAGCCCGCCCGTCGGTGGCCGGTGCGGCGGCGGAGGTCCCGCCCTTGCGTGCACGCCAGGCGTTACGCAGCATTTCGTGCCACCGCGGGCGCTTACGCGGCGGGACATGGTCCACGCCGCCCAGCGACCACGGATTGCACCGCAGGATGCGCCAGGCCGTGAGTGCTGTTCCCTTGACAGCACCGTGCCGGTCGATGGCCGTGTAGCCGTAGTGGGAACACGACGGGTAGTACTTGCACACCGGGCCCAGCAGTGGACTGATCGTCCACTGGTAGAGCTTGATCAGGGCCAGCAGCGGGTACTTCATCGCGCGCCCCCTCCCAGCAGCCGTTGCAGAGCGGCGTCCAGGTCTCGGGCCAGCTGTGCGTGGTCGGCGTCGCCCGCGGCGGGCAGCGCTCGTACCACTACCAGGCTACCGGGGGGCAGCCGGTCGACTCGCTCGCGCATCAGATGGCGAAGCCTCCGCTTCACCTTGTTGCGCACCACCGCTCCGCCCACGGCCTTGCTCACGACGAAACCCGCACGCGTCGGGGGAGCGCTCTCCCCAGGCGCATGCGGGTCCGTTGCACCGCTGCGAAGGTGGACGACGAGGTGCTGGCGCCCGGCCCGGCGTCCTCGTCGTACCGCGGTCGCGAAGTCCTCGCGCCGCCTCAGCCGGTTCTCGGTGGGCAGCACGACGTCATGACCTGACCGGGATCAGGCGGACAGACGGGCGCGACCCTTGCTGCGGCGGGACGCGAGGATCGCGCGGCCGGCACGGGTGCGCATACGCAGCCGGAAGCCGTGGGTCTTGGCGCGACGACGGTTGTTCGGCTGGAAGGTGCGCTTGCTCACTCGGGGGCTCCAGAAAGAATCGGTGTTTGCGGGGTGCCGTCCTGGCTGTCACCGTGCGCCCACGAGTAGCTCGCGTTACGCCCGAGTGCACCGCTGACCGATCACCTTGCGCGATCTGTGCCCATCGGAGGCAGGCGGCAGCAGCCATCGACAACTCGACCTCGTTACGGTACGCGCGGCCGTGTCATTCGGTCAAACCGGTGGCTGCCGGGAGACACTTGTCCACAGCCTGGGGACAACAACTTGAACCGTACCGGTCGCGCTGACTACCGTGACGGGACCCCGATTCGTTCCCTTGACCCCCCACCACCCGATTTACATCCCGACCCGTCCCTCGCATCACACGATCGAGGGACCTGTGAGAGAGCGTGCCCTGTGGCTGACGTACCTGCCGATCTTGCCGCAGTGTGGCCACGCGTACTGGAGCAACTGCTCGGCGAGGGCCGCGGACAAGGTGTCGAGAGCAAGGACGAGCACTGGATCCGGCGCTGCCAGCCACTGGCCCTGGTCGCCGACACCGCCCTGCTCGCCGTGCCGAACGAGTTCGCCAAGGGCGTGCTCGAGGGTCGGCTGGCCCCGGTGGTCAGCGAGAGCCTGAGCCGCGAGTGCGGCCGCCCGATCCGCATCGCCATCACGGTCGACGAGAACGCCGGCGAACCACCCGCCACGCCCGCGCCCGCTCCCCGTCCGCAGCCGCGCTACGAAGAGCCGGAGCTGCCCTCCGTCCCCCCGGAGCGGCCGGACCACCGCGAGCGCCCGGACCACCGCGACCGGCAGGAGCGCGAGCCGTACGAGGGGTACGGCGGATACGACCGTCGCCACGGCGACCAGCAGCAGGGCCGGCCGGACGACCGTCTGCCCTCCGCGCGCCCCGCCTACCCGTCGGAGTACCAGCGCCCCGAGCCCGGCTCCTGGCCGCGTCCCTCGCAGGACGACTACGGCTGGCAGCAGCAGCGGCTCGGCTTCCCCGACCGGGACCCGTACGCCTCGCCGTCGTCCCAGGACGCCTACGGCTCGCCGGATCCGTACGGCACGCAGGACGCGTACGGCTCGGACGCCTACGGCGGTCCGTCCTCCCAGGACTACCGTCCCCAGTCTGTGGAGCGTCCGTCCTACGACCAGCGCTCCGACTACGACGCCTCGCGCGGCGACTACGACCAGCGGGACGACCGGCGCCGCGACCTGCCCGAGCCGCCGCCCGGCTCGGGGCACGTCCACCGCGGCGGCCCGGTCGGCCCGAACCTGCCCACGACCGGCGCGCCCGGCCCCCTGGCGGCGCAGCCCGCCCCGGCGACGGGCCCCGGTGAGCCGACCGCGCGGCTGAACCCGAAGTACCTCTTCGACACGTTCGTCATCGGCGCGTCCAACCGCTTCGCGCACGCGGCCGCGGTGGCCGTCGCGGAGGCGCCGGCGAAGGCGTACAACCCCCTGTTCATCTACGGGGAGTCGGGCCTCGGCAAGACGCATCTGCTGCACGCGATCGGGCACTACGCGCGGAGCCTCTACCCGGGCACGCGCGTGCGGTACGTGAGCTCGGAGGAGTTCACCAACGAGTTCATCAACTCCATCCGCGACGGCAAGGGAGACAGCTTCCGCAAGCGCTACCGCGAGATGGACATCTTGCTCGTCGACGACATCCAGTTCCTGGCGGACAAGGAGTCGACGCAGGAGGAGTTCTTCCACACGTTCAACACGCTCCACAACGCCAACAAGCAGATCGTGCTGTCCAGCGACCGGCCGCCCAAGCAGCTGGTGACACTGGAGGACCGGCTGCGGAACCGTTTCGAGTGGGGGCTGATCACCGACGTCCAGCCGCCGGAGCTGGAGACGCGCATCGCGATCCTGCGCAAGAAGGCGGTGCAGGAGCAGCTCAACGCCCCGCCGGAGGTTCTGGAGTTCATCGCCTCCCGGATCTCCCGCAACATCAGGGAGCTGGAGGGCGCGCTGATCCGGGTGACGGCCTTCGCGTCGCTCAACCGGCAGCCGGTGGACCTCGGGCTGACGGAGATCGTCCTCAAGGACCTGATGCCCGGGGGCGACGACTCGGCCCCGGAGATCACCTCGACGGCCATCATGAGCGCGACCGCCGACTACTTCGGGCTCACCGTCGAGGACCTGTGCGGCACCTCACGCGGGCGTGCGCTGGTGACCGCCCGGCAGATCGCCATGTACCTGTGCCGTGAGCTGACGGACCTGTCGCTGCCGAAGATCGGCGCGCTGTTCGGCGGGCGGGACCACACGACGGTGATGCACGCCGACCGGAAGATCCGCAATCTGATGGCCGAGCGGCGCTCCATCTACAACCAGGTCACCGAGCTGACCAACCGCATCAAGGCCGGCTGACGGCCCGCACGCGGTACACGAGGGCGCCCCTGGGGAGATCCGGGGGCGCCCTTCTTCGTGTCCCGGCTCTCCGACCGCGGCGCCGGGACGTGCTGCGGTGTTCGATTTCCACGGCGGGTTACGGCTGTCCTCCACAGATCCGGTGACTTTTTCCCGTCCACACGCTGGGGACCGGAAAGTTGTCCCGACTCCGTCCACAGCCTCCTCTGGTGAGAAGCTGTCCGCGCAGGTCACGCGCCTGTGGATTCGTGGACGAAGGATCTCCACAGGCTGTGGACAGCGTCATGCTCCACAGCCTGTGCATCGAGTTGTCCACGGGCTTCCCACAGGCTGTGGCCGGTTGTCCCCAGTGATCGGCGGCTTCTCCACATGCCTGTCCACTGTTCGGCAACGCGACGCGGCTTCTCACCGGACCGAGTGAAAGCCGTCACATCGAGCTGCCAGAGGGGGCTGTGGGAAAGAAGCGCAAACCTGGGGACGCGGCTGGGGAGAACTCGGCCTCCCCTGTGCACGGGATGTGCAGAACTTTCCGTTCTCCACAGCAAGGCCCGGTTGTCCACGGCTGCCACCCACAGGACCAGTGGACAAAAAACCTGCGCTGAGCTGTGCAAACGAGGTTATCCACGGTATCCACAGGCCCTACTACTACTTCCGACCATAGAGAGCGAGGAATTCGTTTCGAAGAGGGTCCTGTGCACAACTGGCTGTCCGGCCCTCGCCTGCCCCTCGTCACGACTTGACCCCGAGGGGCGCCTAGTGTCAGTGCGGTGCGTCAGACTGGACCCCGGTGTCCTTCCCCTCGCAGGGGCCGACGACACCGAGTCAGACGACGAGAGCCAGGCAGGGCGAGAAGCGCCGGCAACAGCAGGAGGCGGCAACAGTGAAGATCCGGGTGGAACGCGACGTACTCGCGGAGGCAGTGGCCTGGGCGGCTCGCAGCCTCCCGGCCCGTCCGCCGGCGCCTGTCCTCGCCGGCCTGCTGCTCAAGGCCGACGACGGCCAGCTGAGCCTGTCCAGCTTCGACTACGAGGTCTCCGCGCGCGTGTCGGTGGAGGCCGAGGTCGAGGAGGAGGGGACGGTCCTGGTCTCCGGCCGCCTGCTGGCCGACATCTCCCGCGCCCTGCCCAACCGTCCGGTGGAGATTTCCACAGACGGTGTACGGGCGACGGTGGTCTGCGGATCCTCGCGGTTCACGCTCCACACACTGCCTGTGGAGGAGTACCCGGCCCTGCCGCAGATGCCGAACGCGACGGGCACGGTCCCCGGCGAGGTGTTCGCCTCCGCCGTACAGCAGGTCGCCATCGCGGCCGGCCGCGACGACACCCTCCCCGTCCTGACCGGTGTGCGCATCGAGATCGAGGGCGACACGGTGACCCTCGCCTCCACCGACCGTTACCGCTTCGCGGTCCGCGAGTTCCTGTGGAAGCCGGAGAACCCGGAGGCCTCCGCGGTCGCCCTGGTGCCCGCCAAGACCCTGCTGGACACGGCCAAGGCGCTGACCAGCGGCGACCAGGTGATCCTGGCGCTGTCCGGCTCCGGTGCCGGTGAGGGCCTGATCGGTTTCGAGGGCGCCGGCCGACGCACCACCACGCGTCTGCTGGAGGGCGACCTCCCGAAGTACCGCACGCTGTTCCCGACGGAGTTCAACAGCGTCGCCGTGATCGAGACCGCCCCCTTCGTGGAGGCCGTGAAGCGCGTGGCCCTGGTCGCCGAGCGCAACACCCCGGTGCGGCTGAGCTTCGAGCAGGGCGTGCTCATCCTGGAGGCCGGTTCCAGCGACGACGCACAGGCTGTGGAAAGGGTCGACGCCCAGCTCGAGGGCGACGACATCTCGATCGCCTTCAACCCGACGTTCCTGCTGGACGGCCTGAGCGCCATCGACTCCCCGGTGGCCCAGCTGTCGTTCACCACGTCCACCAAGCCGGCACTGCTCAGCGGCCGCCCGGCGGCGGACGCGGAGGCGGACGAGGCCTACAAGTACCTGATCATGCCGGTGCGGCTCAGCGGCTGATCCACGGCCGCGGCGAAGCCGCAGGTGGGGACGGGCGTGTGAGCGCGTATGCCCACAGATGTGCGCGCGCGTCCGGGTTTAGGCTCGGACGCCGGTACGCAAGTGCCGTCACGTCCCGTCGCATACCAAAGGAACGCATCTGATGGAGCTCGGTCTCGTCGGCCTCGGCAAGATGGGCGGCAACATGCGCGAGCGGCTGCGCCGCGCAGGCCACACCGTCTTCGGTTACGACCGCAACCCGGACCTCGCCGATGTCCACAGCCTGCAGGAGCTTGTGGGCAAGCTCAGCGGCCCCCGTGTGGTGTGGGTGATGGTCCCGGCCGGCGGGCCGACCCAGTCCACCGTCGACGAGCTGGCCGAGCTGCTGGAGCCCGGCGACGTCGTGGTGGACGGCGGCAACTCCCGTTGGACCGACGACGAGAAGCACGCCGCGGAGCTGGCGGCCAAGGGCATCGGCTTCGTCGACTGTGGTGTCTCCGGCGGCGTGTGGGGCCTGGAGAACGGCTACGCGCTGATGTACGGCGGCTCCGAGGAGGACGTCGCCAAGGTGCAGCCGATATTCGACGCCCTCAAGCCGGAGGGCGACTTCGGCTCGGTGCACGCCGGCAAGGTCGGCGCGGGCCACTTCGCCAAGATGGTCCACAACGGCATCGAGTACGCCATGATGCAGGCCTACGCCGAGGGCTGGGAACTGCTGGAGAAGGTCGACTCGGTGACCGACGTCCGGGAGGTGTTCCGCTCCTGGCAGGAGGGCACGGTCATCCGCTCCTGGCTGCTGGACCTGGCGGTCAACGCCCTCGACGAGGACGAGCACCTGGACGGGCTCCGGGGTTATGCACAGGACTCCGGTGAGGGACGCTGGACTGTGGAGGCCGCCATCGACAACGCGGTCCCGCTCCCGGCGATCACGGCCTCGCTGTTCGCGCGGTTCGCCTCGCGCCAGGAGGACTCGCCGCAGATGAAGATGATCGCGGCGCTGCGGAACCAGTTCGGCGGCCACGCGGTCGAGAAGAAGTAGTCCACAGGGACGTCCACTGTCCACAGGACCGCACGGCGGTCCACAACGCCGGAGGAGGTCGGTGGAACGACCATGCACGTCACGCATCTGTCGCTGGCCGACTTCCGCTCCTACCCCCGGGTCGAGGTTCCGCTCGACCCCGGGGTGACGGCCTTCGTCGGTCCCAACGGACAGGGCAAGACGAACCTCGTCGAGGCGGTCGGCTACCTCGCCACCCTCGGCAGCCACCGGGTGTCCTCCGACGCCCCGCTGGTGCGCATGGGTGCCGACCGTGCGATCGTCCGGGCCCAGGTCCGGCAGGGCGAACGGCAGCAGCTGGTCGAGCTGGAGCTCAATCCGGGCCGCGCCAACCGCGCCCGCATCAACCGGTCCTCGCAGGTCAGGCCGCGTGACGTGCTGGGCATCGTGCGGACCGTGCTGTTCGCGCCCGAGGATCTGGCGCTGGTGAAGGGCGATCCGGGTGAGCGCCGGCGGTTCCTGGACGAGCTGATCACCGCGCGCTCCCCGCGCATGGCGGGCGTGCGCTCCGACTACGACCGGGTGCTCAAGCAGCGCAACACGCTGCTGAAGTCGGCGGCGCTGGCCCGCCGGCACGGCGGCCGCACCCTGGACCTCTCCACACTCGACGTGTGGGACCAGCACCTCGCCCGCGCGGGCGCCGAGCTCCTGGCGCGGCGCCTGGACCTGGTGGCCGCGCTCCAGCCGCTCGCCGACAAGGCGTACGAGCAGCTCGCGCCCGGTGGCGGCCCGGTGGCACTGGAGTACAGGCCGTCCGCGCCGGGCGAGGCGCACACCCGTGAGGATCTCTTCGAGCAGCTGACGGCCGCGCTCGCGGAGTCCCGCAAGCAGGAGATCGAGCGCGGCGTCACCCTGGTCGGCCCGCACCGCGACGACCTGCTGCTCAAGCTGGGCCAGATGCCCGTCAAGGGCTACGCCTCGCACGGTGAGTCGTGGTCGTACGCGCTGGCGCTGCGCCTCGCCTCGTACGACCTGCTGCGGGCCGAGGGCAACGAGCCGGTGCTGGTGCTCGACGACGTCTTCGCTGAGCTGGACGCGCGCCGCCGGGAGCGGCTGGCCGAGCTGGTGGCCCCCGGTGAGCAGGTGCTGGTGACGGCCGCCGTCGAGGACGACGTGCCGCACGTGCTGGCGGGCGCGCGGTTCGCCGTGTCCGAGGGGACGGTGGAGCGCGCGTGAGCGGCCGGCAGCCGCCCGCCGGCGGTACCGGCAAGGACCCCGAGCCCTCGGGCGTCGACCTGGCGCGCGTGGCGTTGCGCGCGGCCCGGGAGGCGGCACGCGCGCGTGGGGACGCGGCGCAGCAGAAGAAGCAGGCGCACCGCGGCGGCCTGCGCTCCGGCGCACGCACCGACCGGCGTGATCCGATGGCGCTGGGCGCGGCGATCAACCGGCTCCTGACCGAGCGCGGCTGGGAGGCCCCCGCGGCGGTCGGCGGCGTGATGGGGCGCTGGCCGGAGATCGTCGGCGAGGACCTCGCCAAGCACTGCGAGCCCGAGCGCTACGACGAGGACGAGCGGGTGCTGGTCGTGCGCTGTGACTCCACGGCCTGGGCGACCAATCTGCGGTTGCTGGCGCCGACGCTGGTGGCCCGTCTCAACGACGACCTCGGGCACGGCACCGTGCGGCTGATCCAGGTGGTCGGCCCCACCGGCCCGGCCCGCCGTTACGGGCCGCTGCGCGCCCCGGGCAGCACCGGTCCCGGCGACACGTACGGGTGATCCGGAGGCTTTTCCCGCCTCTTCGCATACACGTGAGAGACATCACATCAGGGCGTCCGAGCACCGCTTTCGCGGGCCGGACCCCCGCGTCGCCGTACCCCCGCGCGGAGGTACGCATCGCCACCTGACTCCTAAGTAGCCAAGGGTTGACGGCCGGAAGCGCTGAGTGCCCTCGTGGGGCCTCTGGAGCCCCCATCCGCATATCGGGAGTCGGACGAGGCCGGTTCAGGGCGGCACATGCGGACTCAGGTGCCCGCAAACCCCCATCGATGTCAGTGCTACCGGTAGACTGGAAGACAATCCCGCCCCGATCGTGGGGACCGCCCGGGAAGACGCTGAGCAACGCTGATCAAGGCTTACCAACGCAACATGCCGCAGCCGCTCCGGCAACCTGCCGACGAGCCCGGCTCGTGCTGTGCCAGAAAGGGCGCTTCGTGGCCGATTCCGGCAACCCCAACGAGAACATTCCGTCCACCGACACCGCCGCCGGCGACGCGGCAGGCTCCTCGAGCGGAGACGCCACGTCGTACGACGCGAGTGCCATCACCGTCCTCGAGGGCCTGGACGCGGTCCGCAAGCGACCCGGCATGTACATCGGGTCGACGGGCGAGCGGGGCCTGCACCACCTGGTGCAGGAGGTCGTCGACAACTCGGTCGACGAGGCGCTGGCCGGCCACGCGGACACCATCGACGTGACGATCCTGGACGACGGCGGCGTCCGCGTCGTCGACAACGGCCGCGGCATCCCCGTGGGCATCGTCCCCTCCGAGGGCAAACCCGCCCTCGAGGTCGTCCTCACCGTGCTGCACGCGGGCGGCAAGTTCGGCGGCGGCGGTTACGCGGTCTCCGGCGGTCTGCACGGCGTGGGCGTGTCCGTGGTCAACGCGCTGTCGACGCGCGTCGCCGTCGAGGTGAGGACCGACGGGTACCGCTGGACGCAGGACTACAAGCTGGGCGTCCCCACCGCGCCGCTCCAGCGGCACGAGGCGACCGAGGAGACCGGCACGTCGGTCACCTTCTGGGCCGACGGCGACATCTTCGAGACCACGGACTATTCGTTCGAGACGCTCTCCCGGCGCTTCCAGGAGATGGCGTTCCTCAACAAGGGCCTGCGGATCAACCTCACCGACGAGCGCGAGTCGGCGAAGGCGACCGCCGGCGCGGACGAGGCGGGCGAGGACGAGAAGCACGAGGTCAAGAGCGTCTCGTACCACTACGAGGGCGGCATCGTCGACTTCGTGAAGTACCTCAACTCCCGCAAGGGAGAGGTGATCCACCCCACCGTCATCGACCTCGAGGCGGAGGACAAGGAGCGGAACCTGTCGCTCGAGGTCGCCATGCAGTGGAACGGCGGCTACACGGAGGGCGTGTACTCCTTCGCCAACATCATCCACACCCACGAGGGCGGTACGCACGAGGAGGGCTTCCGTGCGGCGCTCACCTCGCTCATCAACAAGTACGCGCGCGACAAGAAGCTGCTGCGCGACAAGGACGACAACCTCACCGGTGACGACATCCGCGAGGGTCTGACCGCGATCATCTCGGTCAAGCTGAGCGAGCCGCAGTTCGAGGGCCAGACCAAGACCAAGCTGGGCAACACCGAGGTGAAGACCTTCGTGCAGAAGGTCGTCTACGAGCACCTCGCCGACTGGCTGGACCGCAACCCCAACGAGGCCGCGGACATCGTCCGCAAGGGCATCGCGGCGGCCACCGCGCGCGTGGCGGCCCGTAAGGCGCGCGACCTGACGCGCCGCAAGGGCCTGCTGGAGACGGCGTCACTGCCGGGCAAGCTGTCCGACTGCCAGTCGAACGACCCGACCAAGTGCGAGATCTTCATCGTCGAGGGTGACTCCGCCGGCGGCTCGGCCAAGTCCGGCCGCAACCCCGAGTACCAGGCGATCCTCCCGATCCGGGGCAAGATTCTCAACGTCGAGAAGGCGCGCATCGACCGGATCCTGCAGAACCAGGAGATCCAGGCGATGATCTCCGCGTTCGGCACCGGCGTGCACGAGGACTTCGACATCGAGAAGCTCCGCTATCACAAGATCATCCTGATGGCGGACGCCGACGTCGACGGCCAGCACATCAACACCCTGCTGCTGACGTTCCTGTTCCGCTTCATGCGGCCGCTGGTCGAGGCCGGGCACGTGTACCTCTCCCGCCCCCCGCTCTACAAGATCAAGTGGGGCAAGGACGACTTCGAGTACGCGTACTCCGACCGTGAGCGCGACGCGCTGATCGAGATGGGCCGCAACGCCGGCAAGCGCATCCGTGAGGACTCGGTGCAGCGCTTCAAGGGTCTCGGCGAGATGAACGCCGAGGAGCTGCGCATCACCACGATGGACCAGGAGCACCGCGTCCTCGGCCAGGTCACCCTGGACGACGCCGCCCAGGCCGACGACCTGTTCTCCGTCCTGATGGGCGAGGACGTCGAGGCCCGCCGCGCCTTCATCCAGCGCAACGCCAAGGACGTCCGTTTCCTCGACATCTGAGTCGGTCTCAGCTGACCGCACCAGGAAGGACCTTCACCAGCAATGACCGACGAGAACACTTCCGTCACGCCCCTCGAGGACGTGGACGCCGCCGCGATGCGCGTCGAGCCCGTCGGGCTCGAGACGGAGATGCAGCGCTCGTACCTCGACTACGCGATGTCCGTCATCGTGTCGCGTGCGCTGCCCGACGTCCGTGACGGCCTCAAGCCCGTCCACCGCCGCGTGCTGTACGCCATGTACGACGGCGGCTACCGCCCCGAGCGCGGCTTCTACAAGTGCGCCCGCGTCGTCGGCGACGTCATGGGCAACTACCACCCGCACGGCGACTCCTCGATCTACGACGCGCTGGTCCGCCTGGCGCAGCCGTGGGCGATGCGGATGCCGCTGGTGGACTCCAACGGCAACTTCGGCTCCCCGGGCAACGACCCGGCGGCGGCGATGCGCTACACCGAGTGCAAGATGGCGCCGCTGTCGATGGAGATGGTCCGGGACATCGACGAGGAGACCGTCGACTTCACGGACAACTACGACGGCCGCTCCCAGGAGCCGACCGTCCTGCCGGCCCGCTTCCCGAACCTGCTGATCAACGGCTCGGCCGGTATCGCGGTCGGCATGGCGACCAACATCCCGCCGCACAACCTGCGCGAGGTCGCCGCCGGCGCCCAGTGGTACCTGGAGAACCCCGAGGCGTCGCACGAGGAGCTGCTGGACGCGCTCATCGAGCGCATCAAGGGCCCCGACTTCCCGACCGGCGCCCTGGTGGTCGGCCGCAAGGGCATCGAGGAGGCGTACCGCACGGGCCGCGGCTCGATCACCATGCGCGCGGTGGTCGAGGTCGAGGAGATCCAGAACCGCCAGTGCCTGGTGGTCACGGAGCTGCCCTACCAGGTCAACCCGGACAACCTCGCGCAGAAGATCGCCGACCTGGTGAAGGACGGCAAGGTCGGCGGCATCGCGGACGTGCGCGACGAGACGTCCTCGCGGACCGGCCAGCGCCTGGTCATCGTCCTCAAGCGGGACGCGGTCGCCAAGGTCGTCCTGAACAACCTGTACAAGCACACCGACCTGCAGACCAACTTCGGCGCCAACATGCTGGCCCTGGTCGACGGCGTGCCGCGCACCCTCTCCCTGGACGCGTTCATCCGCCACTGGGTGACGCACCAGATCGAGGTCGTCGTCCGCCGTACGCGCTTCAGGCTGCGCAAGGCGGAGGAGCGGGCGCACATCCTGCGCGGCCTGCTGAAGGCCCTGGACGCCATCGACGAGGTCATCGCGCTGATCCGGCGCAGTGACACCGTGGAGATCGCGCGCGGGGGCCTGACGGACCTCCTGGAGATCGACGACATCCAGGCCAACGCCATCCTCGAGATGCAGCTGCGCCGGCTGGCCGCCCTGGAGCGCCAGAAGATCGTCCAGGAGCACGACGAACTCCAGGCGAGGATCAACGAGTACAACGAGATCCTCGCCTCCCCGGTCCGCCAGCGCGGCATCGTCAGCCAGGAGCTGGCCGCGATCGTGGAGAAGTACGGCGACGACCGCAAGACGAAGCTGATCCCCTACGAGGGCGACATGTCCATCGAGGACCTGATCGCCGAGGAGGACATCGTCGTCACGGTCACGCGCGGTGGCTACATCAAGCGCACCAAGACCGACGACTACCGCGCGCAGAAGCGCGGTGGCAAGGGCGTGCGCGGCGCGAAGCTCAAGGAAGACGACATCGTCAACCACTTCTTCGTGTCCACCACGCACCACTGGCTGCTGTTCTTCACCAACAAGGGCCGCGTGTACCGGGTGAAGGCGTACGAGCTGCCCGACGCCGGCCGTGACGCGCGCGGCCAGCACGTGGCGAACCTGCTGGCCTTCCAGCCGGACGAGACCATCGCCCAGATCCGCGCCATCCGCGACTACGAGGCGACGCCGTACCTGGTCCTGGCGACCAAGGCCGGCCTGGTGAAGAAGACCCCGTTGAAGGACTACGACTCCCCGCGGTCCGGCGGTGTCATCGCCATCAACCTGCGCGAGCAGGAGGACGGGACCGATGACGAACTGATCGGTGCCGAACTCGTCTCGGCCGAGGACGATCTGCTGCTGATCAGCAAGAAGGCGCAGTCGATCAGGTTCACGGCGACGGACGAAGCGCTGCGGCCCATGGGCCGCGCCACCTCGGGCGTCAAGGGCATGAGTTTCCGCGAAGGGGACGAGCTGCTCTCGATGAATGTCGTCCGACCCGGTACGTTCGTGTTCACTGCCACAGACGGCGGGTACGCGAAGCGGACCGCTGTCGACGAGTACCGGGTCCAGGGCCGCGGCGGCCTCGGCATCAAGGCTGCCAAGATCGTCGAGGACCGCGGCTCTCTCGTCGGCGCTCTGGTGGTCGAGGAGACCGACGAGATTCTCGCCATCACGTTGTCGGGTGGTGTGATTCGTACGCGAGTCAACGAGATCAGGGAAACCGGCCGTGACACCATGGGCGTCCAACTGATCAACTTGAGCAAGCGCGATGCCGTGGTCGGCATCGCCCGCAATGCCGAAGCAGGACGCGAGGCGGAGGAAGTCGACGGCGACGTGGCCGTGGACGACACCGCCGACGGGGACGCGACCACCGGTACGGACCAGGGTGAGGCGCCCTCGTCCGAGTAGCACGAGGAGTGAGTCAGCGTGAGCGGAGCCACGGGCGCCGGACCGGCCGGTACCAGTACGGGAACGGACGGCGGCGGCCGTGGCTCCGCCGCGCGGACGACAGATCCGCACACGACCAATCTCAAACCGATCAAGGCGCCGATCTCCGACGCCTCCTCGTCCACCAGGCAGGGATCCCAGGGGGGAACCGTGACGGACACCCGAGGCCCGCAGGAGGCCGCACCCGGGCAGGGTGCCGCCGCTCATGCGGCCTCACCGCTGCCGGGGGAACGGCGGCCGCAGCAGCAGGCGGGCCCGTACCACCCGCCGCAGGCCTACCCGGACCAGACCGCCGCCGGCCGCACCGGCGCGGTGCGCCGGCCCCGCACGGGGGCCAGCACCACCCCGCGCGTGCGCAAGGCGCGCCTGCGCGTGGCGAAGGCCGACCCGTGGTCGGTCATGAAGGTCAGCTTCCTGCTGTCGATCGCCCTCGGCATCTGCACGATCGTCGCGGCGGCGGTGCTGTGGATGGTCATGGACGCCATGGGCGTGTTCTCGACCGTCGGCGGCACGATCTCCGAGGCGACCGGCTCGGAGGGATCGAACGGCTTCGACCTCCAGTCGTTCCTGTCGCTGCCCAACGTCCTGATGTTCACGACGGTCATCGCGGTCATCGACGTCATCCTCGCGACCGCGCTGGCGACCCTGGGCGCGTTCATCTACAACCTGTCGGCCGGTTTCGTGGGCGGTGTCGAGCTGACCCTGGCCGAGGACGAGTGACCAGCTCGGAGGGTGCGCCCGGGCCGCGCTGACGGTCCCCGGGGAACCGATTTTGGGACTGCCCCGGTCGTGCGCTAATCTTCAGGAGTCAGCGCGCGGGAGACACCCCGCAAGGCGCGGCGGGGCTATAGCTCAGTTGGTTAGAGCGCATCCCTGATAAGGATGAGGCCACAGGTTCAAATCCTGTTAGCCCCACCAGCGAGAAGGCCCCCGGTCCATCGGACCGGGGGCCTTCTCGTTGTGGGCACCTGGTGTGGCGTGTCGCCTTACGGTGATCGCATGACATCCGACTCCACGTTGTCGCCCGCGGACATCGCGTCCCTGCCCAGGGCGGAGTTCGCCTTTCCCGGCCCGCTGCGCGACCGGCTCGTCGCGGCGATTCTCGACGGGTCCAAGACCGCCACGACGGGACTCGTCGCCGAGTACGAGCACGAGGGGGAGCCCCTGCCCGAGGTCGGGAGCCGTGCGGTGGTCGTCGACTCCGGCGACCGTCCGGTCGCGGTCGTCGAGGTGACGGGCGTGTCCGTCGTCCCGTTGGCGCAGGTGGACCTCGCGCACGTGATGGCCGAGGGGGAGGGGCACGCCGGCGTGGCCGAGTGGCGCGTGGACCACGAGCGGTTCTGGAGCGGCGAGGCGATGCGTGCGGCTCTGAGCGACCAGGACTTCGTCGTGGACGATGCGACGCCGGTGGTGCTGGAACGGTTCCGCGTCGTCACCGACCTCCGCCCCGCCGACTGAGGCGTCCTCCGCGGAAACCCGTCGTGTCGCGCGGAGCCGGGCGGTACGGTCGCGGGCTTGCGCTTCCGGGGGGAAGGTGGGGCTTCATGGCGAGTCGGATCAGTGAACTGGTGCTGGAGTGCCGCGACCCGGAGCGGCTCGCGCGGTTCTGGTGCGAGGTGCTCGACTTCGTGGAACTGGACCGCGACGGGGACGACATCGAGACCGGCCCCCGTGAAGGGTTCGGAGGCGCGCAGCCGACGACCGTCCTCAGCCGGCAGGACCATCCACAGCCGGGCAGGACACGACTGCACGTCGACGTCAACGCCGCCGACCGCGGCCAGGATGCCGAGCTGGAGCGCCTGCTGGAGCTCGGGGCCCGGCCCGCGGCCCGCGGACGGCGGGCAGACCGGCGCGGAGCCGTGGCACGTGCTCGCGGGCCCCGAGGGCGCCGTTGTTCTGCCTGCCGGGAAGGCGTCTCGACCCGCTCTGAGGGCTTGCCGCGGGTTTGGAGTGCCCGGAGTCCCGTCGGAGCCTCCCAGGGGCTCACACCGCCGTGTGCGGGGTCGCGCCCGGTGTGCGGGCGCGGAGCTGCGGACATGACCGGACCCCGGTCGGAGGACGACCGGGGTCTCGTGCTGTCTCGGCTCGTGTCGTGCCGTTGTGCTGTACGCGAGTTCGCCAGGACTTCGGGGAGCGGCGACGGCACGAGGAGGGCCGGGTCGGAGCGGCAGCGAGGCGGGGCCTCAGCGCTGCAGCGGGATCCGGGCGGGGGAGGGCGCGGGCAGGGTGGACGCCGTGTGCTCGGCGCAGTGCGCGGGGACGAGTTCGGGGTCCGGGCGTTCGGATGCCTTGTCGTGTTCCGCGGCGGTGTCCTGCTCCGCGGCCCTGTCCTGCTCCGCGGCCGTGTCCGGGTGGGGCCGGTGCCGACAACTGGGGGACTTGCCGTGCGCCTCGGCGTGGATGCGCTGCTTCATCGTGGGGGGCAGTGCTCTGATCAGTGACCAGGACCACAGGGGCGCCGTCGGCGCGGGCGCCTCCGTCGTGGGGGCGCTGTCGCTGTTGCGCGTCTTCTGGGTCTGGGGTACGGCCGCCGCGGCGGTCGTGGTGATGAGACCGAGCGCCGTGCACAGCGCGAGGAAGGCGGTGACAACGGCGTTCCACAGCTTCATGACCTTGTTCCTGGCCATGGCCCCTCACTTTCGGGTTGGGCGATTTGCGTACTTTCCTCATGATGTGTATGAGGGCCTCGAAGTGGTGGACCGACGCCCGTGCCGCGTGGATGTTCAGATGAACACCACCCGGATGGGCGCATGAACGAAGAAAATCCCTGGATACGGGAGGAAACGGAGCGAAAACACCGTGCGTGCGGGTGTGGTCACGCTCCGGCCGGACCGCCCGTGCCGCGTCGATCCAGTTGTCTCCGACGGCAGTTGGAGGCGGCGACGCAGGTCACCGATCGGTATCGACCGGTGTGTATAGTCGGGCGCCAGAGGTCCCCTACGTCAAGGAAAGACGAGGTCGCGCGGTGAAGAAGCTTCTCCTGGTCGCACTGGCCGCCATCGGCGGGCTCCTCGTGTACCGCCAGATCCAGGCGGATCGCGCCGAGCAGGATCTGTGGACGGAGGCGACTGACTCCGTGCCCACGGGTTCGTGAGTACCGACATACGACGCTGAACAGACCCCGGCCGCCTGCGCGGTCGGGGTTTTGTGCGGCCGGGGCCTTGTGGCCCGGCCTCGTCCCCGGTGCAGGATGGGCGGCGGCACGGTGCGAGGCCCGGCGGTGACGAGGGGGGCGCGTGAGGGGACGGCAGGGCACGGCGCGGAGGACGGCGGGACGGAACCGCTGGTACGTCGTCGCGGGACGCCCGGTGCTGGTGGCCGCGCTCGCCCTTGGGACCGCCCTGACGGGACACCAGGTCCACGCCGCCGGCCAGGACACCGCCCGCGTCCCCGCCTACGCCTTCGCCGAGGACGCGCGGCGGATCGAGGGCGCCGGGAGCACCGCCGACGCCGTGGAGCTGGAGCCCGGCCGGACCTACCGCAGCACGCTCCCGCCCGACGGCAAGGTGTACTACCGCCTGGAGCTGGACGACACCAGCACCGCCTACGCCTCCGCCACGGCTGTCCCGCCGCCCGGTTCCGGCGTCTCCGTCGCCGACGGCGTCAAGGTCACGGTGGAGGACGCCGACGGCCGTTCCTGCGACGTGGACACGTCGGCCTTCGGCGCGCCGGGCACTCCCCACCCGGTCGCCGCGTGGGCCATGCGGGAGATCTCCCCCAGAAGGAGCCTCTGCACCCGGGCCGGCACGTACTACGTGACCGTCGAGCGCGCCGCGCCCGACGCGCGCGGTGCCTCCCCCGACCCCTGGGAGCTGGAGCTCAGCACGGTGTCGGAGCCCGGGACGGAGTCGGCGGACCGCACGACCGCGCCCGAGGTGTGGGACTCGGCCACGCCCGCCCCCGTCCGGGGAACCGTCCGACGCCGCCCGGGCGGCGCGGGGTTCGCGCAGGCGGCTCCGCTCGGCGAGGGTGTGTGGCGGGACGACATACGGCCGGGCCAGACGCTCTTCTACCAGGTGGCCGTCGACTGGGGCCGGCAGCTCCACGTCACCGCCGAGCTGGGCAGCTCGGGCACGGACAGCCCCGGCTACGAGGCCTCCGCGCTCTCCCTGGACCTCTACAACCCGGTGCGGGGCCACGTCGAGGACCTGTCCGTCGGCTACGACGGCGGCCAGAAGTCCAAGGCGCTCAAGCCCCTGCCGCCGGTCGCGTACGAGAACCGGCACGCCTCCGGGCAGCAGGTCTCGGCGGTGCGGTTCGCCGGCGCCTACTACCTCGTCGCCCACCTCTCGCCGGAGGTCGCGGAGGACTTCGGCGACGGGCCGGTGCCGCTGACGCTGCGCGTCCGGCTGGGCGGGGCGGCGCAGGACGGGCCGGACTACGCGGGCGGGCCCGTGCCGTCGGACGTCTTCTCGGTCACGGGCGGTGCGGGCGGGGCGGCCTCGGGCGGGGGCGGGGACGGCACGGCGGGCGACGAGACCGTGTACCGGGTGCTCGCGGCGGGCGGCATCGGCACCGGGAGCGCCCTGGTGGTGGGGCTCGGGGTGTGGACGGTGGTGGCTCGGCGGCGGGCCGCGGTCTCCCCCGGCTGATCCGGTGACGTCGTCGTCGCCGGTGCGCGCGGCGGTGTCAGATCCGGGTGAGCGCCCAGAAGCCCACGGCGTAGCAGGCCAGTGCCAGCAGCAGGACGGGCACGGCCACCCGCGCCGGGGGACCGGGCCGCCGGGCGGTGCGCCGACGGTGGGAGCGGGGGCCCGGCGCGTGCTGCGCGGTCACCGTGTCCGGAGGCGGAACCCGCGGCGGCTGGGCGGTGTATTCAGCAGTGGAGGCATCGGGACGCACGGCCGGTCGTGGCAGGGGGGAGCGCAGCGGATGGGTCGGTTCGTAGGGGGAGACCTCGGACGCCTGGTGCTGGTGGCCGTACGGGGGGTGGGGCACGTACTGCGGGGGCTGAGGGGGGTGCTCGGGGAAGCGAGGGTCGGGGACGGAGGGTGGCTGCGTCGGGGAGGACGCGGGGGTGGCGGGAGCGGCTGCCTGGGGCGGCGGCAGGGGGAAGCTTCCGGTGTCCGCGGGGGAGGCGGGCTGCGGGGCGGCGTCCGGTGGCGTCATGGGGGAGCCGGTGGTGGCGCTCCGTGGACCGGGGAGCGGGCCGGGGGGAGCGGCGTTCCACGCCGGCCGGGGCTCGGGCAGGCCGTCCTCGCCGGGGCCCGCCGCCGCTCCGGCTCCGGTGCCCGTCGTCCCCCCGGCCGTGCGCGGGGACGCCCCGCTGCTTCCGGGGCTCTGCCCCGTCCTCTGAGCCCTGACCCCTGGCCCTCCCGTCCCCGGGTGAAGTCCGGACGCTCTCTTCTCCGGGCCGTCCTCGGTGAACCCGGGAGGGAGCGGCCCCAGTTGGTCGAAGATCTCGATCAGCTCGTCGTCGGGGCCGGGCTCCGGCAGCAGCTCCGCCGCTGTCGCGAGCGCCTTGCGCGCCCCCGTGGCCGTGCGGAAGCGCGCCTCGGGATCGGGCTGCAGCAGGGTCGCCACGACCTGCCACAGCGGCTCGGGGATGCCCCGGGGCGCACCCGGCGTCCCGTGGTCGGCGAAGTACTGGATGAGGGCCTTGGCGTCCGGTTTCGCGCCCTCGAGCAGGTACAGGGCGACCAGGCCCACGGCGAACAGGTCGGCGGGGAAGTCCGGCTCGGCGCCCATCATCTGCTCCGGGGCCAGGTACCCCGGGGTGCCGACGACCAGGTCGGTCTCGGTCAGCCGGGGTTCACCCAGCCGCATGGCGATGCCGAAGTCCGACAGCCGCAGCTTCGGCCTGCTCCTGCCGGTGGCTTCCAGCAGCACGTTGGCGGGCTTGATGTCGCGGTGCACCACGTCCTCCGCGTGCACCGCGGAGAGCCCCGAGAGGAGCTGGTCGAGCAGGGTGCAGACGAACGCGGGCGGCAGCGGGCCGTAGTCGCCGACCAGGTGCACCAGGGAACCGCCGGTGACCAGGTCCATGGTGAAAAGGACCTTGTCGTCGTCGGCGGCCCAGCTGGTGGGGGCGAGGACGTGCGGGTGGTCGATCCGCAGCGCCTGCTCGCGCACGAAGCGCAGCAGCGAATGGGCGTCGCGCTGCAGCAGCACCTTCGCCGCCACATAACGGCGACGGCGGTGGTCCCAGGCGCGCCAGACCGCGCCCACTCCCCCGCGTCCGATCGGGTCGACCAGCTCGTACCGGCCGGCGAAGACCTCACCCATGGCTGTTCGTCGCTCCTCCCCCTGAGACGTCCCCCTGTCTCTCCCCCACGACGAGCGATACGACTCCCCCTGTGCCCTGGTGTCCCTCCGGTTCCCGCGTGTCACCGGCGGCCGAACCCCCTTCGGCCGCCGGGCGGTGCATCAGCTCTGGTGTGCCTGGTAGTGCGTGACCGCGTCGGCCGTGCGGCCGGCCCCGTAGACCCGGAGGAACTCCGCCAGCTCCGGGTGGGTGGGCGCGAGCGAGTCCGCGGCGTCGAGGATGTCGCCGGCGGCCGCCACCGAGCGCAGCAGGGACTGGATCTCACGGACCACGCGCTTGACCGTGGGAGCACCTGAACTGCTCGTGGTCTGCGTGGTGTTGGTGAGGACGGAGCCCCCCTGGGACTTCTTGATCTCCTCCATGCGCTCCGTCGCCTCGGCCGCGCTGACGCTGCCGTCCGCGACCTGCCCCGCCAGGTCCTGCAGCAGCTGCACGCGCTGGACCACCGCCGGGTTGCCGATCTTCGCCCGCTGGCCGCTCATCAGCTGCGACAGCATCGGTGCGGACAGCCCGAGGACCCCCGCCAGACGGGCCTGGTTGAGGCCCAGGTCGTCTATGAGCCTACGGAAGAGCGCCCCCAGCGGCTCCCCGTACCAGTTCCGCTGCAGTTCCCGCGCTCTGGCGGTGGCTTCCTGCTGTGCGGCGTCCATTGCGTCTCCCCATCGCTTCCCCATGAACCGTGGGTTCGCTAGAGCGAACCACGCCGAGCATCTTACGGAGAGTGGTTGGTCACGGGGACCCCCAATCTTTTTGCGGAATCCCCGGGGAGACCCGGTACTCTGGTCCCGGACGCCTGCCGGGATGTGTTTGTCCTGGTGGACGCCACCCTCCCGGGGCCTTAGCTCAGTTGGTAGAGCGCTGTCTTTGCATGGCAGATGTCAGGGGTTCGACTCCCCTAGGCTCCACAGAGAACCCCTCCACCTGCGGAAACGCGGTGCGAGGGGTCTTGCTTCACATGAAACGGAGCGGCGGGACAATGAAACGGAGCGGCGGGACAGAGGATCAGGTCCTCTGTCCCGCCGCTCCGTTCGCTCCGTTCCTCGTGCCGACGGCCAAGGTCCCGCCGTCAGTTCTCGTCGCGCTTGGCGGCGTCTTCCTCGGCCTCCTTGGCTTCGACCTCGGGGTCCAGGGCGCCCACGTCGCTGCCGTCCACGGAGGTCAGGGCAGTCGAGCCGGACACGTCCGTCGCGGCCGGCGGTTCCACCAGCCAGTCCGGGTTGGCCTGCTTGTCCCACCACTTCCAGGCGGCATAGGCCCCGCCTGCCACGGCACCCAGAATCAGGACGGCCTTGGCCGCACGGCCGGCCTTGGCCCGCCGCTGCTGCTTGCGCACGAGCTTCTGGATCTGCTGGGCCGAGACCTGGCCCCGCAGGGCGGCGAGCGCGGCCGCGCTCCGGGCCGCGGCCTCCTCCCGGGCGGGTCCGGCGACGGCCGCCGCCTGCTCGATCACCGGCCGGGAGTATTCCGCGGCCTGGCGGGCGGCGAGGCGCGTACGGACGGCGGCCTGGTGGGCGGCCTTGTCGACCTTCGGCGGCACGTGGGTCTTGACCTGTTCCAGATACGGCTGCACACGGGCGTCGTAGTGGACGCGCGCCTGCTCCGCGGCCTGCGACACCTTGGGCGCGAGGCGCACGCGGGCCTCCTGTGCGTAGTGCGCGGCCCTGACCTTGGCCGTGTCGGCGTAGGGCGCCACCACTTCCGCGGCGTGCAGCACGCTGTCCTTCGCCGAACCGGTCGCGGCGCGCACGCTGTCGATGCGGGTCACGAGTTCCTCCTCCTCGGTGGCGTACGGTATTTCGACTTTCCACCCTTTTACGGATCATGCCTGCCGGGTCGGTGCGCGGCATGCGTGGACGGGCGAACGGGTGCCGTCCTCGGTGACCGACGGCGATATCGGGAGCGAGGGGCGTATGCGGTGCGACGGGTGCGTCTCGCCGACGATGCCACGGATCGGCGCGATGTGCCCCCGGCGCGGGAGGACTCCTGGCGGTTCCCGCAGGCGGTACGGCCCCGGACACGGCCCTGTGGACGGAGGCCGGGCGACTGCGCGCCCGGTCCGTGCGAGGATCAGGGAGTCACGGAAAGACAACGGAAGGCACATCGTGGCTACGCAGCTCTACGCCACCCTGAAGACCAATCACGGCGACATCCAGGTCCAGCTCTTCCCGGACCACGCGCCGCAGACGGTCAAGAACTTCGTCGAGCTCGCCAAGGGCGAGCGGGAGTGGACGCACCCCCGGACCGGCCAGAAGACCACGGACAGGCTGTACGACGGCACGGTCTTCCACCGGGTGATCAGCGGCTTCATGATCCAGGGCGGTGACCCGCTGGGCAACGGCACCGGCGGCCCCGGCTACCAGTTCGGCGACGAGTTCCACCCGGACCTGCGCTTCGACAAGCCCTACCTGCTGGCGATGGCCAACGCCGGTCCGGGCACCAACGGCTCGCAGTTCTTCATCACGGTCGCCCCGACGGCCTGGCTGAACCGCAAGCACACGATCTTCGGCGAGGTCACCGACGCCGCGAGCCAGAAGGTCATCGACACCATCGCCTCGACGCAGACCAACCCGCGCACCGACCGCCCGGTGAACGACGTGGTCATCGAGTCGGTCGAGATCCGCGAGGGCTGAGCACCTCGCTCCCCGGGGCGCGGAAGCCCCCAAGGGAACCATTCGCCCCGCTCATCCGTAAGGATGGGCGGGGCGGGGCTTTTCCAACGACCTAGGGGATCTCATGGACGACCAGGCCGCCGGCAGCCGGCAGGACGCCCAGCGTGTTCCGGGCTGTTATCGCCACCCGGACCGCGAGACCGGCGTCCGCTGCACCCGGTGCGAGCGGCCGATCTGCCCGGAGTGCATGGTCGACGCCTCGGTCGGGTTCCAGTGCCCGGACTGCGTCCGCAGCGGCGGGGGCACCGGCCACGCGCCGTCCGCCTCCATGCCCCGCACGCTGGCCGGCGGGAGCATCGCCGCGGATCCCCGGCTGGTGACCAAGATCCTCATCGGGATCAACGTCGCGGTGTTCCTCGCCGTGACGATCGAGAGGTCGCTGCTGGCCGATCTCTACCTGGTCGGCGCCTGGCCGCCGGCGCCGTTCGTGCCCACGCAGGGCGTGGCGGGCGGAGAGTGGCACCGCCTGGTGACCTCGATGTTCACGCACGAGGAGATCTGGCACATCGGTTTCAACATGCTCAGCCTGTGGCTGCTCGGCGGACCGCTGGAACAGCACCTGGGCCGGGCGCGCTATCTCGCGCTGTATCTGATCTCCGGCCTGGCGGGCAGCGCCCTGACGTATCTGCTGGCCGGGGGGAGTACGGCCTCGCTCGGTGCGTCCGGGGCGGTTTTCGGGCTGTTCGGCGCGACCGCCGTGCTGATGCGCAGGCTCCGCTACGACATGCGGCCGATCATCGCCCTGCTGGCGATCAACCTCGTCCTCACCTTCAGCTGGAGCGGCATCGCCTGGGAGGCCCACATCGGGGGACTGGCCGCCGGTGTCGTCATCGGCTACGCGATGGTGCACGCCCCGCGTGAGCGGCGGGCACTGGTGCAGTACGGCACCTGTGCGCTGGTGCTGGCCGTGGTTGTGCTGATCACGCTGGTGAGGACCGCGCAGCTCGCCTGACCAAGCGTTTGTCCACAGACGGTGCAGGATCTTGTGCACACGGTGCGGGACGTGTGCCGCGTTCGGTCACGGGCTGCTGTTTCCACAGGTCAGGCCGCATGGGAACAGGCTTTCGGTGCTGATATTTCTGTCACACCGGCGTCAACCTGAAGATGGTTATCCACAGATTGGGTTGCCTATCCACATGTGGACAAAGGCTGTGGATAACTCAGGGGAAAACCCTGCCCAGAGCTGTGGACCCCTCTGGGCAGGGCAGGGCTCAGCGGCCGGCCGGAGCCGTGCGCGGAGTCCGGTCCGGCGCTACTTCCACTGCGTGGAGACGCCGAACCCGGCGGCGATGAAGCCGAAGCCCACCACGATGTTCCAGTTGCCCAGCGAGTCGACGGGCAGCGAGCCGTCCGTGACGTAGAAGACGACGATCCAGGCCAGGCCGATGAGGAACAGGGCCAGCATCACCGGCGCGACCCAGGCGCGGTTGGTCAGCTTGATCGCGGCCGACTGCTTGGCCGGCGGCGGCGTGTAGTCGGCCTTCTTGCGGATACGTGACTTCGGCACGAGGGTCTCTCCTGTCGATGCGCTGCGTGGCCGCGCAGGGTCTGGGTCGGGCTCGGGGCAGCGTACAAGGGGACTCTGAGTGCTCCCCCGGGCGTCCGTTAGCGTAGTGCTTCTACGGCGCCGAAGGAGATAAGGGTACGTTGAGCAATTCTGCCGACTTCCCGGGGACGGAATCCAGTCCCGCAGCCCGCCGACGCCGTCTGCGTCCGGTGCGGGTGCTCACCGCGGGCATCTTCGCCCTCGCGGGCCTCCTCTTCTTCGTCAGTTTCGACACGGCCAAGGGCACCAACATCCGCACGGACGCCTCCCTGCTGAAGCTGTCCGACCTGATCCACGAGCGCAGCCGCAAGAACGCCGAGCTCGACGAGTCCAACGGGACGCTGCGCGAGGACGTCGAGGCCCTCGCCGAGCGCGACGACGGCAGCACGGAGGCCGAGGACGCCAGCCTCGCCGAGCTGGAGGAGCGCGCCGGCACCCAGGAGCTGAAGGGCGAGGCGATCACGGTCACCCTGAACGACGCCCCGCCGGACGCCACCGCCAAGCTCCCCGGCTATCCGGAACCGCAGCCGGACTACCTGGTCATCCACCAGCAGGACCTCCAGGCCGTGGTGAACGCCATGTGGCAGGGCGGCGCCGAGGGCATCAAGGTGATGGACCAGCGGCTGATCTCCACCAGCGCCGTGCGCTGCGTGGGCAACACCCTGATCCTCCAGGGCCGCGTCTACTCGCCGCCGTACACGATCACCGCGGTCGGGGACCCGGAGAAGCTGAGGAAGGCGCTCGCCGCCTCACCGGCGATCCAGAACTACATGGTGTACGTCAACGTCTACGGCCTCGGCTGGAAGGTCGAGGACGAGGGGACCGTCACCCTGCCCGGCTACAGCGGCACGGTGGACCTGCGCTACGCCGAACCCGTGGACTGACACGCCCCGCCCTCCCCCGTCGTGCCGTCGTCCCGTTTCACGTGGAACATGCGTCCGGTGTCGAGGCGATCGGCCTCGCGGCACGTACTGAGGGGTGCACACAGCGGACCGGTCGGCTTGTCACACAGCCTGTGGAGGCCGGGAAACAGAGGGCGTCCCGCCGTTAGTCTGGTGGCGTACGGCGTGGGTCTGGTGCCGTGGTACGACGGAAGGGACGGCATGTACAGCTGGATCTGGCGGCATCTGCCGGGCAACGGATGGGTGAAGGCGCTCATCTCCCTCGTGCTGGTCGTCGCCGTGGTCTACGTCCTCTTCCAGTACGTCTTCCCCTGGGCCGAGCCGCTGCTGCCCTTCAACGATGTGACGGTGGACAACCAGTGAGCGCGCGCATTCTCGTCGTCGACAACTACGACAGCTTCGTCTTCAACCTGGTCCAGTACCTGTACCAGCTGGGCGCCGAGTGCGAGGTCCTGCGCAACGACGAGGTGTCGACGTCGCACGCCCAGGACCGTTTCGACGGTGTGCTGCTGTCCCCGGGGCCCGGCACACCCGAGGAGGCCGGCGTCTGCGTGGACATGGTGCGGCACTGCGCCGCGACCGGCGTCCCCGTCTTCGGCGTCTGCCTCGGCATGCAGTCGATGCAGGTGGCGTACGGCGGTGTGGTCGGCCGGGCCCCCGAGCTGCTGCACGGCAAGACCTCCCCGGTGACCCACGGGGGCAAGGGCGTCTTCGCCGGACTGCCCTCGCCCTTCACCGCCACCCGGTACCACTCGCTGGCCGCCGAGCCGGCCACGGTGCCCGCCGAGCTGGAGGTCACGGCCCGCACCGAGGACGGCATCGTGATGGGGCTGAGGCACCGCGAACTCCCGGTCGAAGGGGTGCAGTTCCACCCCGAGTCGGTGCTGACCGAACACGGCCACCGGATGCTGGCCAACTGGCTCGCGGAGTGCGGTGACCCGGACGCCGTGGCGAGGTCCGCGGGGCTCGCCCCGGTGGTGGGCAGGTCCTCGGCGTGACGGCGCTGCGCCCCGAGCGCGAGTCCGGCGCCCACGGTCACGGCGCCGGCGACCACCCCACCTCGTACGGCGGCCAGCCGTACGAGGTCCAGGGTGCGTACGGGGCTCAGGGTGCGTACAGGGCTCAGGGTGCGTACGGGGCCCAGGGGGCGTACGAGGACGGCTGGTACGGCCAGGAGGCGACGCCCGATCCCTACGCGGGGAGCCCCGGCCAGGAGGCGACGCCCGCCCCCTACGCGGGGAACACCGACGACGCCACCGCGCAGCTCCCGCCGGTCGACGACGAGACCGTCGCGCTGCGCATCCCGGACCCGCCCTCGCGGGCGACGCGCGAGGAGCCCCCGTCGGCCGGGGGCCGGGCGGCCCGCAGGAAGGCCGCCAAGAAGCGGCAGGGACGCCGTGGAGGCTCCCACAAGGCCGGGGGCGGACCCGCAAGTGGCACAGGACGGGACGACGCCTCTGAGGGGGCGTCACGGGCCCCGCTGTCCCGGGTCGAGGCGCGCAGGCAGGCACGGGCCCGCAAGGCGAGCCCGGCGGTCGTGGCGAGCCGGGTCGTCGGCGAGGTGTTCATCACCTCCGGCGTGCTGATGCTGCTGTTCGTCACCTACCAGCTGTGGTGGACGAACGTGCGCGCCCAGGCGCAGGCCGGCAAGGAGGCCAGCGACCTCCAGCGGGACTGGGCGAACGGCGAGCGCAAGCCCGGCGCGTTCGAACCGGGGCAGGGCTTCGCTCTGCTGCACATACCGAAGCTGGACGTGGTGGTGCCGATCGCCGCGGGCATCAGCGACGAGAAGGTCCTCGACCGGGGCATGGTCGGCCACTACGCGGAGGACCCGCTGAAGACGGCGCTGCCGGACGACAAGACCGGCAACTTCGGTCTCGCGGGGCACCGCAACACGCACGGGGAGCCGTTCCGGTACATCAACCGGCTGGAGCAGGGTGATCCGATCGTCGTGGAGACGCAGGACAAGTACTTCGTGTACAAGACGGCGTCGATGCTGCCGGTGACGCCGCCGAGCAACATCAGCGTCCTCGACCCGGTGCCCAAGGGATCGGGCTTCACCAAGCCGGGCCGCTACATCACGCTGACCACGTGCACACCTGAGTTCACCAGCAAGTACCGCTTGATCGTCTGGGGCCAGATGGTCGAGGAACGGCCGCGCAGCAAGGGCAAGCCGGATGCGCTCGTCAGTTAAGGGCAGAGGAAACGTGGCAGCGACCGCCGACGACACCGCACAGCACACGCACGCGTCCCCGCCGCCCCGGGAGCGTCGCCGTCCGGGACCGGTGGCCATGGTGATCGGCTTCTTCGGGGAGCTGCTCATCACCGCGGGCGTGGTGCTCGGCCTGTTCGTCGTCTACTCGTTGTGGTGGACGAACGTCGTCGCGGACCGTGCCGCGGACCAGCAGGCGGACGAGGTCCGCGACTCCTGGGCACAGGAGTCCGACGGCGGCGGACGCGACGAACCCGCCGTGTACGACAGCAAGGACGGCATCGGCTTCCTGCACGTGCCCACGATGAGCGACGACGACATCCTCGTCGAGAAGGGCACGTCGATGAAGGTCCTCAACGACGGCGTGGCCGGCTACTACACCGACCCCGTGAAGGCGACGCTGCCGACGTCCGGCAAGAAGGGCAACTTCTCCCTCGCCGCCCACCGGGACGGCCACGGCGCCAAGTTCCACGGCATCCACAAGATCAAGAAGGGCGACCCGATCGTCTTCGAGACGAAGGACACGTGGTTCGTCTACAAGGTCTACGGCATCCTCCCGGAGACCTCGAAGTACAACGTCGGCGTCCTCGCCAAGGTCCCCGAGGGGTCCGGCCGGAAGAAGGCCGGCCACTACATCACGCTGACGACCTGCACGCCGGTCTACACCAGCAAGTACCGCTACATCGTCTGGGGCGAACTGGTCCGCAAGGAGAAGGTGGACGAGGACCGGACTCCGCCGGAGGAACTGCGCTGAGCCCGGCGCCCCGCGCCTGTCACCTGGAACAGCAAGGAGCCCCGGCCCCTCCGAAGGGGGGACCGGGGCTCCTGTCGTGCGGGGACCCGCGGGTCAGTCGCCGCCGCCGCCGCCACCGCCGATCGTGATCAGGGTCACTGCGGTGCCCTTGTCCACCTGGCTGTCCTGGGGCGGGTTGGACGTGAGGACGCGTGCGTTGGGGTCCTTGGGGCCGAAGACGTCGGCGAGGGAGAGTCCCGCATCCTGGAGCATGCGCTGGGCGTCCTCGAGCCTCTGGTTGTTGACCTTGGGCACGGCCACCTTCTCGACTTCCTTCGCCTTGCCGATGAAGATCTCCACCGCGGTGCCCTTGGAGACCTGGGTGTTCGGCGGGATCGACGTGCGGATGACCTTGCCGACCAGGTTCGGGTCGTCGGTCTCCTCCTCGACACAGGTGCCGGTGAGGTTGTTCGGCCCCATCTGGGCCAGGGCCTCGTCACACGTCTTGTTGATGACGTTCGGGACCGTGGCCTTCTCCTCGGCCTTGGCGACGGTGAGGGTGACGGTCGTGCCCTTCTCCACCTCTTCACCGAGATCCGGCTTCTGCTCGATGACCGTGCCCGGCTCCTCGCCGCTGATCTCTTCCTCGACCTC
Organism: Streptomyces sp. DSM 120436; assembly: GCF_055778765.1. NCBI lineage: Bacteria > Bacillati > Actinomycetota > Actinomycetes > Kitasatosporales > Streptomycetaceae > Streptomyces > Streptomyces sp. DSM 120436. The sequence continues at coordinate 1,354,783 of NZ_JBSKBS010000001.1, forward strand.
GACGGCGAACTCGTACTTCTCGCCCTCGAGTTCGGCCTTGGCGTCCTCGAGGCTGTCGCCGATCACACTCGGCACCGCGACCTTCGGCGCACCGGTGGAGACCACCAGGTTGACAGTGTCCCCCTTCTCCACCTCGGTCCCGGCCTCCGGGTCCTGGTCGCAGATGTTGCCCTTGGCCTGGTTCTCGCAGGGCTTCTCCGTGAAGCTCAGCTGCAATTCGCTGTTGGCGGCGCGTTTCTCGGCGTCCGCCCTGGTCTCGCCGATGAAGTTGGGGGTCGCGACGACGCTGTTGTCCACTCCGTCACCGCTCATCACCCAGCGGCCGATCAAGATGGCGCCGATCAGGACCAGGACGCCCGCCACGACCAGCAGTATCGTGCTGGTGTTGTTCTTCTTCGGCGGGCGGCGCCGGCTCTGGCGGTCGTCGTAGCCGTAGCCGCCGTCGTCCGGGTTCATGGGCGGCAGCATCGAGGTGGCGCCCGCACCCGGGCCGGCGTCCGAGCGCAGCGCCGTCGTCGGCTGGTCGTCCGGGTAGCCGCCGTAGCCGGCGGCGCCCATGGCGGCGGTCGCCGCGACGGGCTGGCCGTCGAGGCAGGCCTCGATGTCGGCGCGCATCTCGTCGGCCGACTGGTAGCGGTAGTCGGGGTCCTTGACGAGCGCCTTCAGCACGATCGCGTCCATCTCGGGCGTGATCTCGGGGTCGAAGACGCTCGGCGGCTGCGGCTCCTCCCGGACGTGCTGGTAGGCGACCGCGACCGGAGAGTCGCCGACGAACGGCGGCCGGACGGTGAGGAGTTCGTACAGCAGGCAGCCGGTGGAGTACAGGTCGGACCGGGCGTCCACCTGCTCGCCCTTGGCCTGTTCCGGGGAGAGGTACTGGGCGGTGCCGATGACGGCGGCGGTCTGGGTCATCGTCATGCCGGCGTCGCCCATGGCGCGGGCGATGCCGAAGTCCATGACCTTGACCTGGCCGTTGCGCGTCAGCATGACGTTCGCGGGCTTGATGTCGCGGTGGACGATGCCGGCCCGGTGGGAGTACTCGAGTGCCTGGAGGATGCCGATGGTCATCTCCAGCGTCCGCTCCGGAAGGAGCTTGCGACCGCTGTGCAGCAGCTCACGGAGGGTGGAACCGTCGACGTACTCCATGACGATGTACGGGATGGAGACCCCGTCGATGTAGTCCTCGCCCGTGTCGTAGACCGCGACGATCGCGGGATGGTTGAGCGAGGCGGCCGACTGGGCCTCCCGGCGGAACCGGGCCTGGAAGGACGGGTCACGCGCGAGATCGGCGCGCAGCGTCTTCACTGCCACGGTGCGGCCGAGACGGGTGTCGTGGGCGAGGTAGACCTCCGCCATTCCACCACGGCCGAGCACCTGGCCCAGTTCGTACCGGCCGCCGAGGCGACGCGGCTCTTCCATAGCTACCTACCAGCCCTCTCCGTCGGTCCCGACCGGCACCCTTGTGCGATCGGAGGCTGCGTTCCGGGCCTACCGTACCCGGCTCTTTTTCTGTGGCCCTGGCAAAGTGCGTCAGCCGATACCGGACCGGTACCGCAACGTGCACCGATGTGAAGCGGACGTGACCGGGGTCACTGCTTGCTCTTGAGGACCGCCTCCATCACGTTCTTCGCGATCGGAGCGGCGAGACCACCACCGGAGATGTCACCCCGCACCGCGTTCTCGTCCTCGATGACGACCGCCACGGCGACGGGCGAGCTGCCGTCCTCCGCCTTGGCGTAGGAGATGAACCATGCGTAGGGGTTCTTGCTGTTGTTCTCACCGTGCTGGGCGGTACCGGTCTTGCCGCCGACCGTGACGCCGTCGATCTTTGCGTTGCCGCCGGTGCCGTCGTTGACGACCGTCTCCATCATCGACTGGAGGATCTGGGCGTTCTTCGCCGACATCGGCTCGCTCAGCTTCTCCGGGTCCGTCTTCTCGACGGTGTCCAGGCTGGGCGTCTGGAGCTCGTCGACCATGTAGGGCTTCATCAGGGTGCCGTTGTTGGCGACGGCGGCGGCGACCATGGCCATCTGCAGCGGGGTCGCCGCGGTGTTGAACTGGCCGATGGAGGAGAGCGCGACCTCCGACGGCTCCATGTCCTTGTCGAACACGGAGGCGTTGGCGCGCACCGGCGTGAAGTGCTCCTGGCCGAAGCCGAACTTCTCGGCGGTCTCCAGCATCTTGTCGTTGCCGATCTCGGTGCCGAGCTTGCCGAAGACGGTGTTGCAGGACACGCGCAGCGCCTCACGGAGGCTGGCGTCCTTGCAGGGCAGGTCGCCGTCGTTCTTCAGCTCGGTCGTGGTGCCCTTCATGATGTACGGCAGCGGGGTGTCGGTCTTCTGTTCCGCGTCCTCGACCTTGCCGTGCTCCAGCGCGGCCGCCGCCGTGACGACCTTGAAGGTCGAGCCGGGCGGGTACACCTCGCGCAGCGCCCGGTTGAGCATCGGGTCGTCCGGGTTGTTCTTCTTCTGCAGCTTCTGCCACGCCTTGGCGTCCGTCTCGAGGCTGTTGCCGGCGATCGTGGACGGGTCGTACGACGGGTAGGAGGCCAGCGCGAGGATCTTGCCGGTGGTCGGCTCCAGGGCGACGACGGAACCCTTGCCGCCCTGCTTCTTGAGGCCCTGGTAGGCGGCCTTCTGGGCGGCGCCGCTGAGGGTGGTGACGACGTTGCCGCCCTGCTTCTTCTCGCCCGTCAGCATGTCGAGCGTGTTGCGGAAGAAGAGACGGTCGTCGTTGCCGGTGAGGATGCCGTCCTCGATGGCCTCCAGCTGGGTGGCGCCGAAGGCCTGGGAGACGTAACCGGTGACCGGCGCCCACATGGCGCCGTCCTTGTACGTGCGCTTGTACGCGAAGTCGCCGCCGGTCGCCTTGTGGCCGGTGATGGGCTCGCCGTCGACGATGATGTCGCCGCGCGGTGTGGCGTACCGCTCGATCGCCACGCGGCGGTTCTTCTCGTCCGTCCGCAGCTTGTCGGCCTGGGCGTACTGGATCCAGTTGTCCCTGATGAGCAGGGCGAGCATGAGCAGGCCGCAGAAGATGGCGACCCGGCGCAGGGGCTTGTTCACGGGCGGACCACCTGGGTCATCTCGGCGTCGGGGTGGGAGGCGGGGGCGGGCGCCGGACGGCGGGCGGTGTCGCTGATCCTGAGCAGGATGCCGATCAGCGCCCAGTTGGCGATCACGGAGGAACCTCCGTACGCCAGGAAGGGCATCGTCATACCGGTCAGCGGGATGAGGCCCATGACGCCGCCGGCCACGACGAAGACCTGGAGGGCGAAGGCCCCGGAGAGGCCGATGGCGAGCAGCTTGCCGAACGGGTCGCGGGCGGCGAGGGCGGTCCGCACGCCCCGCTCCACGATCAGCGCGTAGAGCAGCAGCAGCGCCATGACGCCGGCCAGGCCCAGCTCCTCGCCGAAGGTGGCGAGGATGAAGTCGGAGTTGGCGGCGAAGCCGATGAGGTCGGAGTGGCCCTGGCCCCAGCCCGAGCCGAGGGTGCCGCCGGAGCCGAACGCCCACAGCGCCTGCATGGCCTGCTCGGAGTGGACGATGCCGTCCTGGACGCCGGCGCGGCTGAGCTCGAACTCGCGCATCGGGTCCAGCCAGGCCTGCACGCGCGTCTGGATGTGCGGCTCGAAGCTTGCCACGCCGACGGCGCCGGCCGCGGACATCAGCAGACCGAACACGATCCAGCTGGTCCGCTCGGTGGCGACGTACAGCATGATCACGAACATGCCGAAGAACAGCAGCGAGGTACCGAGGTCGGTCTCGAAGATCAGGATCAGGATGGAGATGATCCAGACCACGATGATCGGGCCGAGGTCACGGCCGCGGGGCAGGTAGAGGCCCATGAAGCGGCGGCTGGCGAGGGCCAGGGCGTCGCGCTTGACCATCAGGTAGCCCGCGAAGAAGACCGCGAGGACGATCTTGGCGAACTCACCGGGCTGAAGCGTGCCGAGACCCGGGATCTTGATCCAGATCTTGGCGCCGAAGACGTTGTGGCCGAGACCCGGGACCAGGGGCAGGAGCAGCAGCACCAGCGCGCCGGCCATCGAGATGTAGGTGTAGCGCTGCAGGACGCGGTGGTCCTTGAGGAAGAACAGCACGGCCACGAAGAAGGCCACACCGATCGCCGAGTACATCAGCTGCCGCGGCGCCGCCTCCACGAAGGTCCGGCTCGCCTGCAGCCTCTCGGACTGGTCCAGGCGCCAGATGGCGACCAGGCCCAGGCCGTTGAGCAGCGTGGCGAGCGGCAGCATCAGCGGGTCCGCGTACGGGGCGAACTTGCGTACGGCGAGATGGCCCAGGCCCGCCATCAGACCGAGTCCCAGGCCGTAGCTCAGCAGCCCGGCGGGCACCTGGTCGTCGAGGGCGAGTCCCACGTTGGCGTAGGCGAAGACCGGGATGACGACGGCGAACACCAGCAGCGCGAGCTCGGTGTTGCGGCGGCTGGGCGCGCCGATGGCACCGATCGTGGACGTGTGCTGCGTCGACGGGTTGGTAGTACTGCTCATCGTGTGACAGGGCCTCTCACGGCTTGCCTACTGCTTACCGCACAGCGAGACGACCTTCTGCTCTTCCTCCGAGAGGCTGGGGCCGGGGCTGGTAGTGGGTGCGGTCGTGGACGGGGGCGTGGACTGCTCCGGTGCCTTCGCCGGGCCCGAGGGGTTCGGCGTCGGCGATGCCTTGGACGCGAAGGAGGCGGGGGTGGTTCCCGTGGTGCCCCCGGCCTCGCCCTCACCGGTGCGCGCGTTCCTCTCGCCGGCGGCGGCGCGCCGCTCGGCCTGCTTCTTGCACGCGGAGGCCTGGACGGCCAGTTCCTCGATCTTCTCCCGCGCGCCGTACAGATCGCCCTCGACGATGGTCGCCTCGACCTGCTTGCGCTGGTAGGGCGGCAGGTACTTGAGTTCGATCTCGGGGTGATCCTTCTCGACCTTCGACAGGGACACCCAGGCCAGGTCCTGGTTGATGCCCCGGTACAGCGCGACGTGCTCGCCCTTGGCGCCGACGTAGTACTGCGTCTGCGTCCAGCGCCAGCCGCCGTACAGTCCGGCGCCGATGACGGCGAGCGCGAGCAGGCCGTACGCGGACCTCTTGAGCCACCGGCGGTTCTTGGCGGGCTTGACGAAGTCGTCGTCGCCGTAGTCGAAGCCGTCGGTCTGGATGAAACCGGTGACGTCGCCGCTGCCGGGCGGGCCGAACTCGCCGCCCCCGCCGCCCCCGCCGCGCCGCCGCCCGAGGCCGGAGGCGCGGCCCGCGGGCGTCTGCATGATGCCGTTGTCCTGCGGCTGGTTCTGGTTCTCCGCGACGGCGCCGACCACGACCGGGGCGTCGGAGAGCTGCCCGGCCAGGGTGTCCCCGGTGTCCAGGTCGAGGACGTCGGCGACGATCACGGTGATGTTGTCGGGCCCGCCGCCGCGCAGCGCCAGCTCGATCAGGTTCTGGACGGTCTCCTCGGGGCCCTGGTAGCTGGCCAGGGCCTCCTCGAGGGTCTGGTGGGAGACCACGCCGGACAGGCCGTCGGAGCAGATCAGGTAGCGGTCGCCGGCCCGCACCTCGCGGATGGAGAGGTCGGGTTCGACGTGCTCGCCGCTGCCCAGGGCCCGCATCAGCAGGGACCGCTGCGGGTGGGTGGTGGCCTCCTCCTCGGTGATCCGGCCCTCGTCCACCAGACGCTGCACCCAGGTGTGGTCCTGGGTGATCTGGGTGAGGACGCCGTCGCGCAGGAGGTAGGCGCGGGAGTCGCCGACGTGCACCATGCCCAGGCGCTGACCGGTCCACAGCAGCGCGGTCAGGGTGGTGCCCATGCCCTCGAGCTGGGGGTCCTCCTCGACCATCATGCGCAGCTGGTCGTTGGCCCGCTGGACGGCCGTGCCGAGGGAGGTGAGCAGGTCGGAGCCGGGCACGTCGTCGTCGAGGGCGACGATGGTGGAGATCGCCTCGGAGGAGGCGACCTCACCGGCGGCGGCGCCGCCCATGCCGTCGGCGATGGCGAGCAGGCGGGGACCGGCGTAACCGGAGTCCTCGTTGCCCTCCCGGATCATGCCTTTGTGCGATCCGGCGGCGAAGCGCAGGGACAGACTCATGCGCACCTCGCCCGTCGGCTCCGGGTACAGCCGGTCGTGTCGAGCCACACTGCCCACCCTCCGGTCGGGAGCGCGCCGGGACCCTGGGTGAGGACCCGCACCGCGTGCTCGCTCCGCTCGCTCATTCTCGTACTACTTCCGCAGCTCGATGACGGTCTTGCCGATGCGGATCGGTGCGCCCAGCGCGATCGGCGTGGGGGTCGTCAGCCGGGTCCGGTCCAGGTAGGTGCCGTTGGTGGAGTTCAGGTCCTCGACGATCCACTGCCCGTCGCGGTCCGGGTAGATCCTGGCATGGCGGCTGGAGGCGTAGTCGTCGTCCAGCACGATCGTGCTGTCGTGCGCCCGGCCCAGGGTGATGGTCTGGCCCTGGAGGGCGACGGTGGTGCCGGTCAGGGTGCCCTCGGTCACGACCAGCTTGGTGGGGGTGTTGCGGCCGCGGCGGCCGCCGCCGGCCTGCTGGCGCTGCTGGGGCGGCGCCTGGCGGGCCGCCTGCTGCCGGCCGGTCTCGCGCCGGGCTCCGCGCTGGGTGACGCGAGTGCCGAACAGATCACTCCGGATGACCTGCACGGCCACGATCACGAACAGCCACAGAACGGCCAGGAAACCCAGCCGCATGACCGTGAGGGTCAGCTCTGACATTGCCCCCGCTTCACCCTTCGGCTTGCCTATAGATAACGGTGGTGCTGCCCACGACGATCCGCGAGCCGTCGCGGAGCGTAGCGCGGGTGGTGTGCTGCCCGTCCACCACGATGCCGTTGGTGGAGCCGAGATCCTGGATCGTCGAGGGCGTTCCGGTCCGGATCTCGCAGTGCCGGCGCGAGACGCCGGGGTCGTCGATCCGCACGTCGGCCTCGGTGCTGCGGCCCATCACCAGGGTGGGGCGGGAGATCTGGTGGCGGGTGCCGTTGATCTCGATCCAGTAGCGGGTGCGGCCGCCGGGCACGGGACCGGGGGCCGCGGCCGGCGGGTAGCCGTAACCGCCGGGCCGGCCGGGCGGCGGCGCGACGGGCATGGGCGGGGCGCCCGCAGGGGCGGCCGGCGGGTAGCCATAGCCTCCGGGGCGGCCGGCGGGCGGAGCGGGAGCGGGAGCGCCGGGGGCCGCCGCCTGGCTGGCGGAGGAGGCGAGCGTGCGGCTGCGCACGCGGTACAGGCCGGTGTCGAGGTCCTCGGCCTTCTCCAGGTGCACCTTGATCGGGCCCATGAAGGTGTAGCGCTGCTGCTTGGCGTAGTCGCGGACCATGCCGGCGAGCTCGTCGCCGAGCTGGCCGGAGTACGGGCTCAGGCGCTCGAAGTCCGGGGTGCTCAGTTCGACGATGAAGTCGTTGGGGACGACGGTGCGGTCGCGGTTCCAGATGGTGGCGTTGTTGTCGCACTCCCGCTGGAGCGCACCGGCGATCTCCACGGGCTGGACCTCGGACTTGAACACCTTGGCGAAGGTGCCGTTGACCAGACCTTCGAGACGCTGCTCGAACTTCTTCAGGACTCCCATGGGGCACCTCCTCCGTCGCTGCCGTCCTGTGTACTGCCCCGTGCACCGTTGTGTGCACCGCTTACCTGGTACTGCTTACTGATCGTATCCACGCGCCGCCCGATCGGCTGGTTCCCCCTGCCCGCCCGGCCGCCGGGTGTCGACGCCTGACGAAGTTCCCTCCGAGGCTCCTCTTCGAACTCCGTCGGCCGTGGTGGTGCCCGTCGTTCTGCCATGGATCGTAGAGGGGGCCACAGACCAGTGTCCCGCACCCTGCGGCGGACTCCGTCCCCCTCTGGGGGAGACGGCCGGTACCGGTACGAGGTTGATACGTGAGGCGGTCACGGCTGCGGCACGGGTGGGCGTCCGGCGCGGGCCGGCAGGGGGGCCGTGGGCGGCGGAGGCACGGAGGGCGCGGAGGGCGCGGAGGGGGCGTACAGAGGGAGAAAGGAACGGCCGCGGGTTTTCCGCGGCCGGGTGTGAACGGAACGCCGGAGAGACGCCCGGAAGGGGTGGTGACGGCGTCGTTCCCGGTCGGAGGCGGTCCGCGCAGAAGGGATGTGAATCCACCCCGGACAGCGTGCTAATGTTCTCGATGTCGGAAGGCGCCAGGCCCCAGGGGGCAAGGACCGGAAGGCACACCCAATGCGCGGGTGGCGGAATAGGCAGACGCGCTGGATTCAGGTTCCAGTGCCCGAAAGGGCGTGGGGGTTCAACTCCCCCCTCGCGCACACCGTCGAACGGGCGGCATCCATCGGATGCCGCCCGTTTCGCATGTCCGGACCCGGTGGGGGCGGGGTGGGCGTGTGAGGAACATCTCATGATCGAATCGGGTGCGCAGGGGCGGCAAGAGGGGTGATCTCCGGTCGTAACGGGCCGTGGGGGTGTGGGCCGAGTCGCGCGCCGGGGGCGGGCGACCGGGCGTGGTCGAACGGCGGGCGGGCCGGCCGTGCGGGGCGTTCGTCCACGGTTGTCCACAAGGCGTGCGCTGTCCACAAGGCGTGCGCTGTCCACAGGGCTGACGCCCGCGCCCCCACCGGCTGTACGGTCGGCTCGATCGATGACGACACGTGTGCACCGCACACCTGTGCAGGGGAGAGGCGGTCGGGATGAGCGACGCCCGAGCCGGAGGGGCCGACGTGGCCGCCGGGGAGCCCGGGGCCCCGGCCGGGGAGACCGGGACCGGACGGCGGCTGCCGCAGGTGCCGGGATTCGGCCGCCGGCCCGCCGCGGGCAACCCCAGGCGGGAGGGCAAGACACTGCGCGGACGGGTGCCCCGGAGCGCCCACGCCGCCCTCGTCCCGGACGCCTCCCGGCCCGACGCCGTGACCGCCGTCGAGGAGTCCAGCCGCGGCCGGCTGCCCGGGCTGACGCCCCTCCGCGTCGGCCGCATGGCCGCCACCCCGTTCGCCTTCCTGCGCGGCTCGGCGGGACTCATGGCCCACGATCTGGCCCGCACGCCGGTGACCGGCATCGGCGCCCAGATCTGCGGCGACGCCCACGCGGCCAACTTCGGCCTCTACGGCGACGCCCGCGGCGGCCTGGTCATCGACCTCAACGACTTCGACGAGACCGTGCACGGTCCCTGGGAGTGGGACCTCAAGCGGCTCGCCGCCTCCCTCGTGCTCGCCGGGCGGGAGGCCGGCGCTGACGAGGACGTGTGCCGTGCGGCCGCCCAGGACGCGGTGGGCGCCTACCGCCGCACCATGCGCCTCCTGGCCAAGCTGCCGGCGCTGGACGCGTGGAACGCCATCGCGGACGAGGAGCTGGTCTCCCACGCGGACGCGCACGACCTCGTCGGCACCCTGGAGCGGGTCTCCGAGAAGGCCCGCGTCAACACCAGCGGCCGTTTCGCCGCCAGGTCCACCGAGCGCACCGAGGACGGCGGACGCCGCTTCGTCGACGCGCCGCCCGTGCTCCGCCGCGTCCCGGACTCCGAGGCGGCCGCCGTCGCCGCGTCCCTGGAGCAGTACCTCGGCACGCTCCCGGCCGACCGCCACCCCCTGCTCGCCCGGTACGCGGTGCACGACGTGGCGTTCCGCGTCGTCGGCACCGGCAGCGTCGGCACCCGCTCCTACGTCGTGCTGCTGCTCGACCATCGGGGCGAGCCGCTCGTGCTCCAGGTGAAGGAGGCCCGCCCCTCCGCCCTGATGCCGCACCTCCCGGCCGCCGGTTTCGACGCCCGGGACGCGGAACACGAGGGACGCCGGGTGGTCGAGGGCCAGAAGCGGATGCAGGTGATAAGCGACAGCCTGCTGGGCTGGACCACCGTCGACGGCCGTCCGTACCAGGTGCGGCAGTTCCGCAACCGCAAGGGCAGCGTGGACCCGGCCGCGCTGGCCGCCGACCAGATCGACGACTACGCCCGCATGACCGGGGCCCTGCTGGCCCGCGCCCACAGCCACAGCGCCGACCCCCGCCTCGTCGCCGGGTACTGCGGAAAGAACGACGAACTGGACGAGGCGGTCGCCGCGTTCGCCGTCGCCTACGCCGACCGCACCGAGGCGGACCACACGGATCTGGTGGTGGCGGTGCGCACCGGCCGGATCGCCGCGGAGACGGGGATCTGAGGCGGTCCGCCCCAGGACGGCCCGGCCCGGGCGCACGCCCCGGCGACGGGACGTGCGCCCCCGCAGGTGGCCTACGCTGTCCGGGTGACGACCCCGGAAGGTGACCAGGGAGAAGGCGCCGGCGCGCAGCGTACGCCCGCCGACGGTGGCGCGACGCGGCCCGAGGAGCGGCTGGAACAGGCCGTGCGGGCGGCGGAGAAGGCGCTGATCGAGTTCGAGATCGCCGTGGAGACGTTCCGCGTCGAGGTCGAGAACTTCTCCCGGCTGCACGAGCAGAAGCTGGGCCCCGTGTACGCCCGCCTCGAGGAGCTGGACGCCCGGATCCTCGAGGCCAGGGCGGCCCGCAGCGACGACCCCGAGGACCGGCGGCGGGCCGACGAGGCGCGCGCCCGGCTGGTGCCGATCCCCGGCGTCGAGGAGCTGATGAACGGCTGGATGGACGGGGACGGCCTGTTCCCCGAGGCCACCGCCATGCTCACGGACCGGCCGGTGCGGCCCCCGGAGCGGGTGCGGCCCAGCGAGGAGGCCCGCAAGCTCTACCGCGAGCTCGCCCGCAAGGCCCACCCCGACCTGGCGCAGGAGGACAAGGAGCGCGCCCGCCGCGAGGAGTTCATCACCCGGGTCAACGCCGCCTACGCCCGTGGCAACGCGGAGGAGCTGCGCGAGCTCGCCGAGGAGTGGGCCGCGGGACCGGAGCTGAAGCGCGCCCCGAGCCCGGCGGAAGAGCTCTACGCCCGCCTGGAGTGGCTCTCCCAGCGCAAGGAACTGCTCACGCTGGTCGCCAGGAACCTGGAGGAGAGCGCCATCGGTTCCATGCTGCGGCTGGCGCCCGACGACCCCGACCAGCTCCTCGAGGACATCGCCGCGCGGCTGCGGGCCCAGGTGGCCGAGCGCGAGGCGGAGCTGGCGGCGCTGCGGGACTGAAACCGGGTGTGCCCCGGGGTCCGGTAGCGTCGGGTGCATGAGTTTTGGAGCTGGTGTGCCCACGGTCCAGGTCGGCGATCTCAAGGACGGCGACTTCCTGCTGGACGTCCGTGAGGACGACGAATGGAAGGCCGGTCACGCCGAAGGCGCGCTGCACATCCCCGTCAGCGAGTTCGTCGCCCGCTACGGCGAGCTGACCGAGGCCGCCCCGCAGGACGGCCGGATCCATGTGATCTGCCGCTCCGGCGGACGGTCGGCCCAGGTCACCATGTACCTGGCCCAGCAGGGCATCGACGCCGTGAACGTGGACGGCGGGATGCAGGTGTGGGAGGCCGCGGGGCGTCCCGTCGTCACCGACGACGGGCAACCGGGGCACGTGCTCTAGCGGTCGCCCAGGACGCCCCGAGAAGTGTCCGAGCCCGCCGGTCCCGCCCCGCGGGACGGGACCGGCGGGCTCAGCCGTCCCAGTGGTCTCGGACGGGTCAGCGGTCGAAGTCGAGTTCCACCTTCTCCGTCACCGGGTGCGACTGGCAGGCCAGGACGTATCCCGCCTCCGTCTCCTCCGGCTCCAGGGCGAAGTTGCGGTCCATGCGCACCTCGCCGGAGACCAGGAACGCCCGGCAGGTGCCGCACACGCCGCCCTTGCAGGCGTAGGGCGCGTCGGGACGGTTGCGCAGCACCGCGTTCAGCAAGGACTCGCCGGCCTGGACGGGCCAGGTGCCGCCGCGTCCGTCGAGCCGTGCCGTGACCGTGCTGTGCGCGGGGGCGGCCGAGGCGGCGGCCGGGGCGGGCGGTCCGGAGTCCACGTGGAAGATCTCCTGGTGGATGCGGGAGCGGGGGACGCCCAGCCCGCGCAGCGCCCGGTCGGCGCCCTCCACCAGCCCGTACGGTCCGCACAGGAACCAGCCGTCCACCTGGTCCACCGGCAGCAGCGCCGGGAGCAGTGCGGTCAGCCGCTCCCGGTCCAGCCGCCCGGACGGCAGTCCCGCCTGCTGCTCCTCCCGGGAGAGCGCCGTCACCAGCTGGAACCGGTCGGGGTGGCGGTCCTTCAGATCGGCGACCTCTTCCAGGAACATCGTCGAGGCGGCCGTCCGGTCGCTGCGTATCAGGCAGAACCGTGCCCCCGGCTCGCGGGCCAGGAGTGTGGAGACGATCGACAGCACCGGCGTGATGCCGCTGCCGCCGACCACGGCCGCGTACAGACCGGGGGCCGGGGGGAGCGTGAAGCGTCCGGCGGGGGTCATGACCTCCAGCTCGTCGCCGAGGCCGATCTCCTTGAGCGCGTACGTGGAGAACACGCCGCCCTCCACGAACCGCACCCCGACCCGCAGGGTGCTCGGCGCCTCGCCGTCGGGGGCGGGGGAGCAGATCGAGTAGGTGCGGCGGATCTCCTCGCCGTCGGCGACGCGGCGCAGCGTGAGGTGCTGCCCGGGGAGGTGGCGGTACTCCTCGCGCAGTTCCGGGGGGACGGCGAGGGTGAGGGCGACGGAGTCGTCGGTGAGCCGGTCGACCGCGGCCACCCGGAGCCGGTGGAAGCGGGCCATCACAACTCCTTGAAGTGGTCGAACGGTTCGCGGCAGGACAGGCAGCGGCGCAGCGCCTTGCACGCGGTGGAGGAGAAACGGCTGAGCAGCTCGGTCTCGGGGGAGCCGCAGTGCGGGCAGCGCACGGGCTCCGGCCCGTCGGCGGGGCCGCTGTCGCGTGCGCGTGTGGGGCCCAGCTCGACGCGGGCGGGGCCGGGGGCGGCGCCCGTGCGGGGCGGGGCGATGCCGAACTCCCGCAGTTTGCGGCGGCCTTCGTCCGTGATGTCGTCGGTCGACCAGGCGGGGGCGAGGACCGTGCGCACGGTGACCTCGCGTACGCCGTGCTCGCGCAGCACGCGCTCTATGTCCAGGCTCATCGCCTCGACGGCCGGGCAGCCGGTGTAGGTCGGGGTCAGGTCGACCTCGACGCTGTCCGTGCCGTGCGCCCGCACCGCGCGGACCACGCCCAGCTCGCGCAGGGTCAGCACGGGCAGCTCGGGGTCGGGCACCGACCCGGCGAGCTCCAGCAGCCGCTCTTCCAGGGGCGTGGTGGTCACCATGTCGCCCCCGGGTGGCTGCGGTGCAGGTGCTGCATCTCGGCGAGCATCCGGCCGAAGGGCTCGGTGTGCAGGCCCTGGCGGCCCGCGCCGGCTCTCCAGGCCCCCGAGCGCGGCCCGTCCGGCAGCGTGAGCGTGGCGCGTCGCAGCACGTCCTCGATCACTTCCAGCCAGGTGCGCTCCAGACCGGTCCAGTCGACGTCGTCGATCCCCTCGACGGGCTGGAACATCTCGCCGGTGTAGCGCCACAGCGCGTCCACGGCCCGCTGCATCCGCGCGTGGCTCTCGTCCGTGCCGTCGCCGAGGCGCAGCGTCCACTGCTCGGCGTGGTCGCGGTGGTAGGCGGCCTCCTTGACGGCCTTGCCGGCCAGCGGGGCGAACGGGCCGTCGCCGGAGGCCAGCCGGCCGTGCAGGAGGTGCTGGTACACGGAGAAGTAGAGCTGGCGGGCGATGGTGTGGGCGAAGTCGCCGTTGGGCTGCTCCACCAGCTGGAGGTTGCGGAAGGCGCGCTCCTCGCGGAGGAAGGCCAGCTCGTCCTCGTCGCCGGCCATCGACAGCAGCACCCGGGCCTGGCCGAGCAGGTCGAGCGCGATGTTGGCGAGGGCGACCTCCTCCTCCAGCACGGGGGCGTGCCCGGCCCACTCGCCGAGGCGGTGGGAGAGCACCAGGGCGTCGTCGCCGAGGGCGAGCGCGGCGGTCGTGGGGACGGTGTCCGCGGGGGGTGTCGTGGTCACAGGTGCTGCACCCCCTCGGGGATCTCGTAGAAGGTGGGATGCCGGTAGGGCTTGTCGGCGGCCGGCTCGAAGAAGGGGTCCTTCTCGTCGGGCGAGGAGGCCGTGACGGCGGAGGACGGCACGACCCAGATGGAGACGCCCTCGCCGCGCCGGGTGTACAGATCGCGGGCGTTGCGCAGGGCCAGCTCCGCGTCCGGGGCGTGCAGGCTGCCGGCGTGGGTGTGGGACAGGCCCCGGCGCGAGCGCACGAAGACCTCCCACAGCGGCCAGTCGGTGTGGGTCATGCGCGCGTCGCTCCCGTCGTGTCGTTCCTGTGCCTGGCCGCGTGGGCCGCTGCCGCCTCCCGGACCCAGGCGCCCTCTTCGTGGGCCTTGCGGCGCCGGGACAGGCGCTGTTCGTTGCACGGGCCGTTGCCCTTGAGGACCTCCCAGAACTCCGACCAGTCGATGGCGCCGAAGTCGTAGTGCCCGCGCTCCTCGTTCCACCGCAGGTCCGGGTCGGGGAGAGTGAGGCCGAGCGACTCCGCCTGCGGGACGCAGATGTCGACGAAGCGCTGGCGCAGTTCGTCGTTGGAGTGCCGCTTGATCTTCCAGGCCATCGACTGGGCGGAGTGCTGCGACTCGTCGTCGGGCGGGCCGAACATCATCAGCGACGGCCACCACCAGCGGTCCACCGCGTCCTGCGCCATCGCGTGCTGCTCCGGCGTGCCCTTGCTGAGGGCCAGCAGCAGCTCGTACCCCTGGCGCTGGTGGAAGGACTCCTCCTTGCAGATGCGGACCATCGCGCGGGCGTACGGGCCGTAGGAGCAGCGGCACAGGGGGACCTGGTTGGTGATCGCGGCGCCGTCCACCAGCCAGCCGATGGCACCGACGTCGGCCCAGGTCAGCGTCGGGTAGTTGAAGATCGAGGAGTACTTCTGCCGGCCGGTGTGCAGCTTGTCCAGCAGCTCGTCGCGGCTCACGCCGAGGGTCTCGGCGGCGCTGTACAGATACAGTCCGTGCCCGGCCTCGTCCTGGACCTTGGCCATGAGGATGGCCTTGCGGCGCAGGGAGGGCGCACGCGTGATCCAGTTGGCCTCCGGCTGCATGCCGATGATCTCGGAGTGCGCGTGCTGGGCGATCTGCCGGACGAGCGTGGCGCGGTAGGCGTCCGGCATCCAGTCGCGCGGCTCGATCCGCTCGTCGGCGGCGACCGCCGCGTCGAAGGCGCTCTGGAGCGCGGCGGCGTCACCGGGGTCCGCCGGTGCGTCGTACGCGGTCGGACCGCCGGCCGTATCGCGGGCGGTTGCTGTCGCCATGGGGTCCCCCTCGACCTGGATGCTTTCCCTGAGCACGCTCCCGACCGATCGTTCGGTTCGTGCGATTCCATGGTGAGACGGGGGCCGCGAGGTGTCAACCGCTGTGGATAACCTGCCGGTGCCGGCCGCCGGCGCCTGCCCGGTGGCCGTATGCGGCGACCGCCACGGGGCGGAGCGCCGACGGGGCTGTGCCCGGGTGGCCGGGCTGAGTACCGTTCCGTGCGACGCGGCGGAGCGGCCGCGCCCCGCGCCGCGGGGGCTCGCGGCCGGGCGGACGCGGCGAGGGGCCGGGGAACTCGGGGATCGGGGCGGAATGGACGCGCAGGACAAGGGTTCGGACGCCCGGTACGGGCCCGCGGAGCCGGGCGCGCCGGGGTCGCGACCCCCGCTGCCCGGGCTCCCGCTGCCCGGGCCCCCGCTGTCCGGGCCCGCGGCGTCCGGGCCCGCGGCGTCGGCGGACGTACCGGACGAACCCGTCGTACCGGATGAGCTCGTCGTACCGCGGCCGCAGGTGTCACCGGAGAGTGAGGAGAGGACCGCTCGCGATCAGGTCGGCGGGCAGTCGCTGAGTGACGTCTCCGGTGAACCCGGTGCCGGGGTGGCCGGAGAGGATCAGCCCGGCGGGCAGTCGCTGAGCGAGGCTTCCGGCGAGCCCCGTACCGGAGTCGCCGCCCTCTCCCCGCGCTACCGGATCGGCGCCGTGCTCGCCCTCGCGATCGTCGCCATCGTGGTGTGCGTGCATCTCGGGATGGTGTTCCTGCACGTCGCGCCGCCGAACACGGTGAGCAGGAAGCACAGCGAGGCCATCGCCGACTGGATCTACCCGGAGTTCGAGCAGAACTGGAAGCTGTTCGCGCCGAACCCGTTGCAGCAGAACGTGTCCGTGCAGGTCAGGGCCGAGATCCGCACGCCGGACGGCGCCAGCCGCACCACCGGCTGGTACGACCTGTCGGCCCAGGACGGACGCGACATCGACGGCAACCCGGCGCCCAGCCACACCCAGCAGAACGAACTGCGCCGGGCCTGGGACTTCTACGTCTCCACGCACGACGACGACAACCGCCCGGTGGGTCTGCGCGGGGCGCTGTCCGAGACGTACCTGCGGCGGATCATGGTCATGCGCCTGGACCGGGCGGACGCGGCGGGACCGGACGGCGAGGTCGCCCGGGTCCAGGTCCGCTCGCGCACCACCGACGTGCCGCCGCCGTCGTGGAGCGAGGAGAAGGCGTCGGGCAAGACCGTGTACCGCGTGCTGCCCTGGTGGTCGCTGCCCGAGGACGAGGCCCGGGGAGGCATCGGGTGAACCGCTTCTCGCTCGCGGTCTCCCGGGCGATCGCCCGGGCCACCGACTCCGCCCTCGGCCCGTACCAGACCGCCGTGCTGCGCATCGGCTTCGGCCTCACCTGGCTGCTGTTCCTGCTGCGCGAGTACCCCCACCGGCAGGAGCTCTACGGCCCCGACAGCCCCTGGGCCTGGGACCTCGCCGCCCAGCTGGTCGCCTCGAACGACGCCTTCACCGTGCTGCTCTGGTCGGACAGCCGGATCTGGTTCGAGGCGGTCTACGCGCTGGCCGTGCTGTTCAGCCTCCTGCTGCTGCTCGGCTGGCGCACCCGCACCATGGCGGCGCTGTTCATGGTGGGTGTCCTGACGCTGCAGAACCGCAGCGTCTTCATGGGCGACGGCGGCGACAACGTCCTGCACATCATGGCGATCTACCTGGTCTTCACCCGTTGCGGCCGGGTCTGGTCCCTGGACGCGCGGCGGGCGCACCGGGCCGCCGAGGCACGCGCGCGTGGGGAGCGGCCGCGCGATCGGGTGGGCCCCGCGCTGTGGGCGGGGCTCGGCATCGTGCTGCTCCTGGGCTCGCTGGCGGGCCGGACGGACGGGGACTGGTTCATACCCGCGCTGCTGTGGACCGTGTGGCTCGGGCAGGCGGTGTGGTGGCTGGCCGGGCGGCCGGCGAGGACGGAGCAGCCGCGGATCCTGCTGGACGTCGCCGCGAACGTCGTGCACAACGGCGCGCTGCTGGTGATCATGGCGGAGACGTGCCTCATCTACGCCACGGCCGGCTGGTACAAGGTGCAGGGCTCCCGCTGGCAGGACGGCACCGCGGTCCACTACCCGCTGCACCTGGAGTACTTCTCCCCCTGGCCGTCGCTGGCGGAGCTGCTCACCGCCAGCGGCACCCTGGTGATGCTGGTGACCTATGTGACCGTCGTCGTGCAGGTCGCCTTCCCGTTCACGCTGTTCAACCGGCGGGTCAAGAACGCCCTGCTGAGCTTCATGATCCTGGAGCACGCGGTGATCGCCGTGGTGCTCGGGCTGCCCTTCTTCTCCCTGGCGATGATCGCGGCCGACGCGGTCTTCCTGCCCACGTCCTTCCTGCGCCGGACCGGCCGCCTGGCGGGACGCGCGTGGGGACGGCGGCGCCCGCGCGGGGAGGCGGCCCGGCTCCCGCCGCCGCGCCGTCCGGACGGTCCGCCCGTCAGGGGTCCGGCGCAGGCCGACCCGGCGGCCGACGGAGCGCCGGGCCCGCGCACGTAGGCTGCTCGACATGAGCGATCCCGTCCACGACCCGTCCGCCGTGTCACCGGCCGGCCCGGTGGCCGCATGGCGCCGGGCCGGCCCGGACGCGGTGCTGCTCGACGGCTTCCACGCCCTCAAGCACGCCGTGCGCTTCGGCGCCGAGGTGCTCGTCGCGCTCACCGCCGACCGGGCCGCCGCCCTGGCGCTCGCCGACGAGCTGGCCGAGGACGTGCGGGACACGCTGGCGGCGCTGCTGACGGAGGTGCCGTACGGGACGTACGCCTCGCTGGTGCCGCGTCCGCACCCCACGGCCGTCGCGGCGCTCGCCGTACGGCCGGACCGCGCGGACAACCTGACGAGGCTGGCGCACGCGCCGCGCACCGCGCCCGTGGTGGTCCTGGACCAGCCGCGCAACCTGGGCAACGCGGGGGCCGTGGTCCGGCTGGCCGCCGGCTTCGGGGCGGCCGGCGTCGTCACCACCGGGACGCTGGACCCCTGGCACCCCACCGTGGTGCGCGGCGGGGCGGGGCTGCACTTCGCCACCGCCGTGGAGCGCCTCACCGTGGACGAGCTGCCGCCCGGACCGGTCTTCGCGCTGGACCCGGAGGGCGAGGACATCCGCTCCCTGGAGCTGCCGGACGACGCGCTGCTCGCCTTCGGGTCGGAGCGCACCGGCCTCACGGCCGAGCTGCGGGAGCGGGCCGACCGTCTGGTGGCGCTGCCGATGCGCCCCCAGGTCTCCAGCTACAACCTCGCGACCAGTGTGGCCATGACGCTGTACCACTGGAGCGCCACCGGGGGCGCACCCTCCTGAGGCGGCTCACGCCTCCCGGCGCACCTCGACCACCCGGAAGCGGTTGGCGACGAAGGCGCCGTCGCACAGGGCCGCGTTGGCCGCCGGGTTGCCGCCGGAGCCGTGGAAGTCGGAGAAGGCGGCCGTCTGGTTGACGTAGACCCCGCCGGTGAGGTTCAGCGAGAGCTGGGCGGCCTCCTCCAGGCAGACCTCCCGCACGGCCTCCTCGACCTCCGGGGAGGTCGTGTACGCGCCGACGGTCATCGCGCCCTTCTCCCGGACCGTGCGCCGCAGCAGCTCCGTCGCGTCGGCGGCGGAGTCGACGGCGACCACGAAGGAGACCGGGCCGAAGCACTCGCTCAGGTAGGCGGCCTCGGCGTCCGGCTTGGAGCCGTCCAGCTTCACGATCACCGGCGTGCGCACCACCGCGCCCGGGAACTCCGGGTGGGTGATCTCGCGGGAGGCGAGCGCGACCTCGCCGAGCTCGGCGGCGGCCTCCAGGCGGGCCTTGACGTCCGGGTTGACGATCGCGCCCAGCAGGGCGTTGGCGCGGGCGTCGTCACCCAGCAGACCGTCGACCGCCCCGGCCAGGTCGGCGGCGACCTCGTCGAAGGACTTGGGGCCCTGGTCGGTGGTGATGCCGTCGCGGGGGACCAGCAGGTTCTGCGGGGTGGTGCACATCTGGCCGCTGTACAGGGACAGGGAGAACGCCAGGTTGGACAGCATCCCCCGGTAGTCGTCGGTCGACTCCACGACGACCGTGTTGACGCCGGCCTTCTCCGTGTACACCTGCGCCTGGCGCGCGTTGCTCTCCAGCCAGTCGCCGAACTCGGTGGAGCCGGTGTAGTCGATGATCCGGATCTCCGGGCGCGTGGCGAGCGTCTTGGCGATGCCCTCGCCGGGCCGCTCGGCGGCCAGCGCGACCAGGTTGGGGTCGAAGCCGGCCTCGGTGAGCACCTGGCGGGCGGCCTGGACGGTGAGCGCGAGCGGCAGCACCGCGCGCGGATGCGGCTTGACCAGGACCGCGTTGCCCGTGGCCAGGGAGGCGAACAGGCCCGGGTAGCCGTTCCACGTCGGGAAGGTGTTGCAGCCGATGACCAGGCCGATGCCGCGCGGGACCGGGACGAAGCTCTTGGTGAGGACGAGCGGGTCGCGCTTGCCCTGCGGCTTGGTCCACTCCGCGGTGCCGGGCGTGCGCACCTGCTCCGCGTACGCGTAGGCCACCGCCTCCATGCCGCGGTCCTGCGCGTGCGGGCCGCCGGCCTGGAACGCCATCATGAACGCCTGGCCGGAGGTGTGCATGACCGCCTGGGCGAACTCCATGGTCCGGTCGCTGATCCGCCGGAGGATCTCCAGGCAGACCACCGCGCGGGTCTCCGCGCCCGCGTCCCGCCAGGCGCGCATCCCGGCCTTCATGGCGGGCAGCAGCACGTCCGGGTCCGCGTGCGGGTAGCTCGTGCCCAGCTCGACGCCGTACGGGGAGGTCTCGCCGTCCACCCAGCCGTCCGTGCCGGGCTGGTCCAGGTCGATGCGGGTGCCGAGCAGGGCGTCGAAGGCGGCCTTGCCCGCGGCCATGTCCAGGCTGCCGTCCTCCCCGTACGCCTTCGGGTGCTCGGGGTGGGGGGACCAGTACGCGCGCGTGCGGATCGCTTCCAGGGCCCGGTCCAGGGTGGGACGGTGGCGGGCGATCAGCTCGGGCGCGGTGAGTTCGGCGGCCATGGGGGACCAACTCCTCGTCTCAGGAACTCTTCGTCGAGCTCTTGGACCTGTGCGGAAACGTAGTCAGGAACGGGCGGTCAGAGTTAGAGTAACCGAACGATCGGTCGGGACAAGGGGGTCCGCCGCATCTGTGGAAAACACCGTGCGGGAGGATCGCGCACATGACAGCACTCGACCTCAGCAGTCCCGTGGCCGTGGTCGGCACCGGCACCATGGGGCAGGGAATCGCCCAGGTCGCGCTGGTCGCGGGCCACCCCGTGCGGCTGTACGACGCCGCCCCGGGCCAGGCCCGCAAGGCCGCCGACGCGATCGGCGCCCGGCTCGACCGCCTGGTGGAGAAGGAGCGCCTCACCGCGGACGAGCGGGACGCGGCCCGCGCCCGCCTGACCTCCGTGGACGACCTGTCCGGCCTCGCCGGCTGCTCCCTCGTCGTCGAGGCGGTCGTGGAGCGCCTCGACGTCAAGCAGGAGCTGTTCCGGGCGCTGGAGGACGCCGTCGCCGACGACTGCCTCCTCGCCACCAACACCTCCTCCCTGTCGGTCACCGCGATCGGCGGCGCGCTGCGCGTCCCCGGCCGCTTCGTCGGCCTGCACTTCTTCAACCCGGCGCCGCTGCTGCCGCTCGTCGAGGTCGTCTCCGGCTTCGCCACCGACGTCGCCTCCGCCACGCGCGCGTACGAGACGGCCCGCGCCTGGGGGAAGACGCCGGTCGCGTGCGCCGACACCCCCGGCTTCATCGTCAACCGCATCGCGCGCCCCTTCTACGCCGAGGCCTTCGCGGTGTACGAGTCGCAGGGCGCCGACCCGGCCACCATCGACGCGGTGCTGCGCGAGTCGGGCGGCTTCCGGATGGGCGCCTTCGAGCTGACCGACCTCATCGGGCAGGACGTCAACGAGTCCGTGACGCACTCGGTGTGGCAGGCCTTCTTCCAGGACGTGCGCTTCCAGCCGTCCCTGGCGCAGCGCCGGCTGGTCGAGTCCGGCCGCCTCGGCCGCAAGACCGGCCGCGGCTGGTACGACCACCGGGAGGGCGCCGAGCGCCCCGAGCCGCACACCGCCGAGCCGGCCGAGCCGCCCGCGTACGTCGTCGCCGAGGGCGGCCTCGGGCCCGCGGCGGAGCTGCTCGACCTGATCCGCGGGGCGGGCATCGAGGTGCGCGAGGCCGAGGAGGACAACGGCACCCGCCTGGTGCTGCCGAGCGGCGGCCAGCTGGTCCTGGCCGACGGACAGACCTCCGCGGAGTTCCGCGACGTCGTCTACTTCGACCTGGCGCTGGACTACCGCAGGGCCACGCGCATCGCCCTGTCCCACGCCGCGCACACCTCCGCCGCCACCGTGGCCCAGGCCACCGGGCTGTTCCAGGCGCTCGGCAAGAAGGTGAGCGTCATCGGGGACGTCCCCGGGATGATCGTCGCGCGGACGGTGGCCCGGATCATCGACCTCGCCGCCGACGCGGTCGCCAAGGGCGTCGCCACCGAGGAGGACGTAGACACCGCGATGCGGCTCGGTGTGAACTACCCCCTCGGACCGTTCGAGTGGAGCCGCCGCCTCGGCCGCGGCTGGGCCGAATCCCTGCTGGACGACCTGCACGAGGTCGACCCGTCCGGCAGGTACGCGCCGTCCCTCGCGCTCTACCGGTACGCGTACGCCGCCGACCGGCCGGAGGACACCCCATGACCACCGCCAGGCGGGACACCTACACCCCGGAGACGCTGCTGTCGGTGGCGGTCCAGGTGTTCAACGAACGCGGCTACGACGGCACGTCCATGGAGCACCTCTCCAAGGCCGCCGGCATCTCCAAGTCGTCGATCTACCACCACGTGGCCGGCAAGGAGGAACTGCTGCGCCGCGCGGTGAGCCGGGCGCTGGACGGTCTCTTCGGGATCCTCGAGGAGGAGCACGCCCGCGTGGGGCGCGCCGCCGAGCGCCTGGAGTACGTCGTACGGCGCATGGTCGAGGTGCTGATCGCCGAACTGCCCTACGTGACGCTGCTGCTGAGGGTGCGCGGCAACACGGACACCGAGCGCTGGGCGCTGGAGCGGCGGCGCGAGTTCGACCACCGGGTGGCCGAGCTGCTGAAGGCCGCGGCGGCCGACGGGGACGTGCGGGAGGACATAGAGGTGCGGCTGGTGACCCGCCTGGTCTTCGGCATGATCAACTCCATCGTGGAGTGGTACCGGCCGGACGGGCGCGGCATGAACGAGCGCGAGGTGGCCGACGCGGTGGCGCAGCTCGCCTTCGGAGGGCTGCGCAAGGCGGGCGACGGCCGCGGGTGAGGACCGCGCCGGTGGACGACCGGTGGGGAGCGGACGGCCGGTCCCCTGCGCCCGCTGCCGATGGAGACGTCCTTCCGGAAGCTGCCGGACGGCCGGCACGAGGTCCTGGTACGGCGTGACAGAGGGCCGGACGTCCGGCTCCCCGCCCCGCCCGCCGGACCGTGCATGCCGTACGGTCTGGTCCGTGCGGTGAGGGGACCGCGCCCGGCGGCGAGGCTTCCGGCATGCGGTGGCACGCGGCGCCGCCTTCCAGGGCTTCGAGGTCGTCACCCCGAGCCGTCACCGCCGGTCCGGGACGAAGGTGCTCCGCCGGGACGGTGCTGCGGCGACGGACGCCGAGCCGCGCGTGGCCCGGGCCTGCCGGGCGTGGAGCGGCCTGCCCACCGAGGGCCGCGGTGCCGGGCCGGCGCCGCTCGACGCGGACGCGCCGGCCAGGACCGGACCGCGGCTGGACGCCGCCGCGAAGCGCTGGACCGCCGTGCCGGTCGGCGGGGAGCTGCTCCGGCGCTGGGGAGTGGACGGCTGACGGCTGTCGTCCGGGTCACCACTGCGGCTCCAGGTCCTCCTCCTCGAACACCAGCAGCGTGCGGGTGCTGAGCACCTCGGGAATGGCCTGGATCCGGGTCAGCACCAGCTCGCGCAGTGCCCGGTTGTCCGGCGTGTGCACCAGCAGCAGCACGTCGAAGTCCCCGCCCACCAGGGCGATGTGGGAGGCGCCGGGGAGCTGCCTGAGCTGCTCGCGCACCGTGCGCCAGGTGTTCTGCACGATCTTCAGCGTGATGTAGGCCGATGTGCCGTGGCCGGCGCGTTCGTGGTCGACGCGGGCGCCGAAACCCCGGATGACGCCGTCCTCCACGAGCCGGTTGATCCGCGCGTAGGCGTTCGCCCGGGAGACGTGCACCCGCTCGGCGACCGACCGTACCGACGCGCGGCCGTCCGCCTGCAGCATCCGCAGGATGTCCTGGTCGATCGCGTCGAGAGGCCGTGCCGGCGGCAGTGGCCCCGTCCCCTCCTGGCCCTCGGCCATTTGTTCAGATGCCACCCGCCCCCACCTCTCAGCCGTGGACGTCCTGCCTCTATCCCATGGTGTGGAGAACCGTTTGTCCACAGCCTGGTGCCACCCGTAGCCAAAATGTGCCGACGACCGAACAATCGGTTGGTGAGGCGCGTCACAGACGCCGCGCCTCCGTCAGTCGTCCCACGAGGAGGTGCCGTCATGACGGTGATGGAGCAGCGGGGGGCCTACCGGCCGACTCCGCCGCCCGCCTGGCAGCCCCGTACCGACCCCGCCCCCCTGCTGCCCGACGCGGAGCCGTACCGCGTGCTCGGCACCGAGGCGGCGGCGAAGGCCGACCCCGGGCTGCTGCGCCGGCTGTACGCGGAGCTGGTGAAGGGCCGCCGCTACAACGCGCAGGCCACCGCCCTCACGAAGCAGGGCCGTCTCGCGGTCTACCCCTCCAGCACCGGCCAGGAGGCGTGCGAGGTCGCCGCCGCCCTGGTGCTCGAGGAGCGCGACTGGCTGTTCCCGAGCTACCGCGACACCCTCGCGGTCGTCGCGCGCGGTGTGGACCCGGTCGAGACCCTCACCCTGCTGCGCGGCGACTGGCACAGCGGCTGGGACCCCTACGAGCACCGGGTGGCCCCGCTGAGCACCCCGCTCGCCACCCAGCTGCCCCACGCCGTCGGCCTCGCCCACGCCGCCCGCCTCAAGGGCGACGACGTGGTGGCGCTCGCCATGGTCGGCGACGGCGGCACCAGCGAGGGCGACTTCCACGAGGCGCTGAACTTCGCGGCCGTCTGGCAGGCCCCGGTCGTCTTCCTCGTCCAGAACAACGGCTTCGCGATCTCCGTCCCGCTCGCCAAGCAGACCGCTGCCCCCTCGCTGGCCCACAAGGCCGTCGGCTACGGCATGCCCGGCCGCCTGGTCGACGGCAACGACGCGGCCGCCGTGCACGAGGTCCTCGCCGACGCGGTGCGCCGTGCCCGCGCGGGCGGCGGGCCGACCCTGGTCGAGGCGGTCACCTACCGCGTGGACGCCCACACCAACGCCGACGACGCGACCCGCTACCGCGGCGACGCCGAGGTCGAGACGTGGAGACGGCACGACCCGATCGCCCTGCTGGAGCGGGAGCTGACCGGCCGCGGCCTGCTGGACGAGGCCGGCGTCGAGGCCGCCCGGCAGGACGCCGAGACCATGGCGGCGTCCTTGCGCGCCCGCATGAACCAGGACGCGGAGCTCGACCCCATGGACCTGTTCACGCACGTCTACGCCGAGCCCACCCCCCAGCTGCTGGAGCAGCGTGAGCAGCTGAGGGCCGAGCTGGCGGCCGAGGCCGAAGCGGAAGGAGCGCGGCCATGACCACCGTCGCCGTGAAGCCCGCCACCATGGCGCAGGCCCTCACGCGCGCGCTGCGCGACGCCATGACCGACGACCCGTCCGTGCACGTCATGGGCGAGGACGTCGGCACACTCGGCGGCGTCTTCCGCATCACCGACGGCCTGGCCAAGGAGTTCGGCGAGGACCGCTGCACGGATACGCCGCTGGCCGAGGCGGGCATCCTCGGCACGGCCGTCGGCATGGCCATGTACGGGCTGCGGCCGGTCGTGGAGATGCAGTTCGACGCCTTCGCCTACCCCGCGTTCGAGCAGCTCGTCTCGCACGTGGCGAAGATGCGCAACCGCACCCGCGGCACGATGCCGCTCCCCCTCACGATCCGCATCCCCTACGGCGGCGGCATCGGCGGCGTCGAGCACCACAGCGACGCGTCCGAGGCGTACTACATGGCGACTCCGGGGCTCCATGTCGTCACGCCCGCGACCGTCGCCGACGCGTACGGCCTGCTGCGGGCGTCCATCGCCTCCGACGACCCGGTGGTCTTCCTGGAACCCAAGCGGCTCTACTGGTCCAAGGACGCCTGGAACCCGGAGGAGCCGACGGCCGTCGAGCCGATCGGCCGTGCGGTGGTGCGTCGCTCCGGCCGGAGCGCCACCCTCGTCACCTACGGGCCGTCCCTCCCCGTCTGCATGGAGGCGGCCGAGGCGGCCCAGGCCGAGGGCTGGGACCTGGAGGTCGTCGACCTGCGCTCGCTGGTGCCGTTCGACGACGAGACGGTGTGCGCCTCGGTGCGGCGGACGGGACGCGCGGTCGTCGTCCACGAGTCGGGCGGCTTCGGCGGCCCCGGCGGGGAGATCGCGGCCCGGGTCACGGAGCGCTGCTTCCACCACCTGGAGGCGCCGGTGCTGCGCGTGGCCGGGTTCGACCTGCCGTACCCGCCGCCGATGCTGGAGCGTCACCACCTGCCCGGTGTGGACCGGATCCTGGACGCCGTGGGGCGTCTGCAGTGGGAGGCCGAGAGCTGATGGCACAGGTGCTGGAGTTCAAGCTGCCCGACCTCGGCGAGGGGCTCACCGAGGCGGAGATCGTGCGCTGGCTGGTCGAGGTCGGTGACGTGGTCGTCGTGGACCAGCCGGTCGTCGAGGTCGAGACGGCCAAGGCGATGGTGGAGGTGCCCTGCCCCTACGGCGGTGTGGTCACCGCCCGCTTCGGCGCGGAGGGCACCGAACTGCCGGTGGGCGCCCCGCTGCTGACGGTGGCGGTCGGGGAGACGGCGGACGGCCGCCCGGCCGGGGACCCGGACGGCGCGGGCACCGCGGACGGCGCGGGCTCCGACGGCGTGAGCGGCCGGAAGCCGGCCGCCGAGGGCTCCGGCAACGTGCTGGTCGGCTACGGCACCTCGCACGCCCCGGCCCGGCGCCGCCGGCT
This sequence comes from Streptomyces sp. DSM 120436, assembly GCF_055778765.1. Classification (NCBI taxonomy): domain Bacteria; kingdom Bacillati; phylum Actinomycetota; class Actinomycetes; order Kitasatosporales; family Streptomycetaceae; genus Streptomyces; species Streptomyces sp. DSM 120436. Next base: position 1,381,014 of record NZ_JBSKBS010000001.1, read on the forward strand.
CCGCACCACCGCCTCCGCGGTGAACGGGCAGCCCAGGACGCCGGAGCCCGCGCGGGCGACGCGGCCGACGGACACCCCGCAGGGCACGCCCGGCCCGCGGTCCGGCGGCGGCACGGCGCCGGCGGACGGCCCGGTCCCCGTGATCTCCCCGCTGGTCCGCAGGCTGGCCCGGCAGAACGGCCTGGACCTGCGGGAGCTGACCGGTTCCGGCCCTGACGGGCTGATCCTGCGCGCGGATGTGGAGCGTGCCCTGCGGGCCGCCGCGGCCGAGGAGCGCTCGGACACGGCGGCCATCGCCGCCGCACCGGTCCCGGCGGCCAGCCCGGCGCCGGCCGCCTCCTCCGGGAGCACCCCGTCGGTCACCCGCGTTCCCCTCAAGGGCATCCGCGGCGCCGTCGCCGACAAGCTCTCCCGCAGCCGCACCGAGATACCGGACGCGACCTGCTGGGTGGACGCCGACGCGACGGAGCTGATGCGGACCAGGGCCGCGATGAACGCGGCGGGCGGACCGAGGATCTCCGTGCTGGCGCTGCTGGCCCGGATCTGCACGGCCGCCCTCGTCCGCTACCCGGAGCTCAACGCCTCGGTGGACACCGGGGCCAGGGAGATCGTCCGGTACGCGGACGTGCACCTCGGGTTCGCGGCGCAGACCGAGCGGGGACTGGTCGTCCCCGTGGTCCGCGACGCGCACACACGGGACGCGGAGTCGCTGACGGCGGAGTTCGCCCGGCTGACCGAGGCGGCACGCGCGGGCACGCTGACGCCCGCGCAGCTCACCGGTGGCACGTTCACCCTGAACAACTACGGGGTGTTCGGCGTCGACGGGTCCACGCCGATCATCAACCATCCCGAGGCCGCCATGCTCGGCGTCGGCCGCATCGTTCCCAAGCCGTGGGTGCACGAGGGCGAGCTGGCGGTCCGGCAGGTCGTGCAGCTCTCGCTCACCTTCGACCACCGGGTGTGCGACGGCGGCACGGCGGGCGGATTCCTGCGGTACGTGGCCGACTGCGTGGAACAGCCGGCGGTGCTGCTGCGGACGCTGTGACCGAGACGGTCCGGCCTGACGGGCCCGTCGGCTGACCTGAGGGGACCTCCGGCCGGCCTCATCGGGCCGTCGTCCGGCTTGACGGGTCCGTCGCGTCCGGCTTGACGGGTCCGTCGTCCGGCCTCACCGGGCCGTCGTCCGCCCTGACGGTCCACCGTCCGGCCTCACCGGCCCGCCGCCCGGCCTCACCGGCCCGCCGCCCGGCCTCACCGTCCCCCGGCGGGTCGCCCACCTCTTCCCACGCGCCCCTGAGCGCCCCCGCGTTCCCTGTGATCGCGGGGGCACGCATACTCGGGGGATGACCGAGCACCAGCCGCCCGCCGCTGTGCACGCCGCTGTGCACGACACCGCGCACAGCGCCGCGTACGACGCCGTCGTGCTCGCCGGCGGTGCGGCCCGGCGGCTGGGCGGTGCCGACAAGCCGGCCGTGCGGGTCGGCGGACGGCCGCTGCTCGACCGGGTGCTCGCGGCCTGCGCCGACGCCCGTACCACGGTGGTCGTGGCCGGCCCCCGCCCCACCGCGCACCCCGTCACCTGGGCCCGCGAGGACCCGCCGGGCGGCGGTCCCCTCGCCGCCCTCGACGCCGGACTGCGGCACGTCACCGCCGAGCACGTCGTGCTGCTCTCCGCCGATCTGCCCTTCCTCGACGGCCGCACCGTCGCCGCGCTGCTGGACGCCCTGCGCCGAGGCGCGGCCGACGGCGTGCTGCTGACCGACTCCGACGGCCGGGACCAGCCGCTGGTGGCCGCGTACCGCACCGGTTCCCTGCGCCGTGAGCTGGCCGTGCTCACCGCCCGGCACGGCGGTGCGGCCGGGCTGCCCGTGCGCCGGCTCACCGGCGCTCTCGACCTTCTCCGCATCTCCGACCCGGTGGCGTCCTTCGACTGCGACACCTGGGACGACATCGCCACTGCCAGGGCACGCATCAGGGAGCATGGACACGTGTTGGACGAATGGATCTCCGCAGTCAAGGACGAGCTGGGCATCGACCTGGACGTCGACACCGGCGTGCTGCTCGACCTCGCCCGTGACGCCGCCCACGGGGTGGCGCGGCCGGCCGCCCCGTTGACCACCTTCCTCGTCGGCTTCGCGGCCGCGCGGGCGGGCGGTGACGCCGACGCCGTGGCCGAGGCCGCCCGCAAGGCCGTCGCACTGGCCAACCGCTGGGCCGAAGAGGACACCCAGGACGCCACCGCCCCCGCTTCCCCCTCGGGCGGCGCGGACCCCGATACCCGCACGGACGCCGGATGACCGCGCGCACACCCCGGGCCGGTGCGGACGCCGACGACTTCGACGTCGAGGAGGCGCTCGCCCTCGTGAACGGCTCCCACGCCCCCGGTGCCCGCCCGTCCGGCGCCCACACCCACGGCGCCCCCGCCTCCTCCGCCTCCGGCGTCCCCGTCCCCGGTGCTCCCGCGCACCGTGGCGGCACCGACTGGGCGGAGGCCCGGGCGCTCGCCGGACGCGCCCCCCGCCGGGGCGGCGGCCACCGCACCGGGTACCTCGCCCCCGTCTCGGTCCCGCTGTCCTCCGCACTCGGCCTCACCCTGGCCGCCCCGTTGATCGCGCTGACCGACCTGCCGTCGTTCGACACCTCCGCGATGGACGGCTGGGCGGTCTCCGGTCCCGGCCCCTGGGACGTACGGGAGGAGGGCGTCCTCGCCGGGCACACCGCGCACGCGCCGCTGACCGACGGGGAGGCCGTCCGGATCGCCACCGGCGCCCGTGTTCCGCCGGACACCACCGCCGTGCTCCGCAGCGAGCACGGCCGCACCGACGACAAGGGCCGGCTGTACGCCACCGCCGCCACCCGGGCGCCGCACACCGTCTCGCACGGCCAGGACATCCGCCCGCGCGGCCAGGAGTGCCGCAAAGGCGACCAGTTGCTGCCCGCGGGCACGCTGGTGACCCCGCCGGTGCTCGGCATGGCCGCGGCCGCCGGGTACGACACGCTCACCGTCGTCCCCCGCCCCCGTGTCGCCGTGTGCGTGCTCGGCGACGAACTGCTCGGGGAGGGCCTGCCGCACGACGGGCTGATCCGGGACGCGCTGGGCCCGCTGCTGCCGCCGTGGCTGCGCGCGCTCGGCGCCGATGTCGTCGACGTACGGCGGGTCGGGGACGACGAGGACGCCCTGCGCCGGGCGCTGACGGCCTGCGACGCCGATGTCGTGATCACCACGGGCGGCACCGCCGCGGGCCCGGTCGACCATGTGCACCCCGCTCTGCGCCGGCTCGGCGCCGAGCTGCTGGTGGACGGGGTCGCGGTGCGTCCCGGTCACCCGATGCTGCTGGCCCGGATCACGGAGAAGCAGTACCTCGTCGGTCTGCCGGGCAACCCGCTCGCGGCCGTGTCCGGTCTGGTCACCCTCGCCGAGCCGCTGCTGCGGACCCTCGCGGCCCGTCCCGCCCCGGAGGGGTACACGCTGCCCCTCAGGGACGCGGTGCAGGGGCACCCGCACGACACGCGGCTGGTTCCCGTCGCTCTCCGCGGTGACCGGGCGCTGCCGTTGCTCTACAACGGTCCGGCCATGCTGCGCGGGATCGCCGCGGCGGACGCGCTGGCCGTCGTACCGCCGGGGGGCGCCAAGCCCGGACAGGAGGCGGAACTGCTGGACCTGCCCTGGGCGTCCGGGGGAATCGGGGTGTGTTTCACGTGAAACTTCCGGGCCAGGACGTCATCGCCCGTCAGGCCGACGAACATCTGGTGACCTATCGGGTCAAGCTGCCGCGCAAACTGGTGGAACACCCGATCCGCCAGGTCGCCAAGCGGCTGTCGATGGCCCTGCTGGTGCTCGTGGTGACGGCGCTGATCGTGTACGCCGACCGCGACGGCTACCACGACAACTCCGACGGACCCGTCGATCTCCTCGACGCGTTCTACTACGCGACCGTCACCCTCTCCACCACGGGGTACGGCGACATCACGCCGGTGTCGGACGCGGCCCGGCTCACCAACATCTTCGTCATCACGCCGCTGCGGGTGATGTTCCTGATCATCCTGGTCGGTACCACCCTCGAGGCCCTCACCGAACGCACCCGGGAGGAATGGCGTCTGACCCGCTGGAGGTCCACGTTGCGCGATCACACCGTAGTCGTCGGATTCGGGACCAAGGGAAGGTCCGCGATCAAGACGGTCTGTGCGACGGGGCTCCGCAAGGAGCAGGTCGTGGTGGTCGATCCCAGTGCCAAGGCGATCGACGCGGCCACGGCGGACGGTTACGCGGGCGTCATAGGGGACGCGACGCGCAGCGAGGTGTTGAAGCGGGCCGAGCTCCAGCGGGCCCGTCAGGTCATCATCGCGACCCAGCGCGACGACACCGCGGTCCTGGTGACGCTGACGGCGCGCCAGCTCAACCGGAACGCGAAGATCGTCGCCGCGGTCCGCGAGGAGGAGAACGCGCCGCTGCTCAAGCAGTCGGGCGCCGACGCGGTCATCACCAGCGCCAGCGCGGCCGGGCGGCTGCTGGGCCTTTCCGTGCTGAGCCCGGCCGCGGGCATGGTCATGGAGGACCTGATCCAGCAGGGCACCGGGCTGGACGTGGTGGAACGTCCGGTCATAAAGGCCGAGGTGGGGAAGACCCCGCGGGAGCTGGACGACCTGGTGGTGAGCGTCGTACGCGGGCACCGGGTGCTCGGCTACGACGACCGGCAGGTCGGAACGCTGGAGCTGACGGACCGGCTGATCACGATCGTGCGGGTCACACCGGTCACCCAGGTGACCCCGGACATCCGTCCTCTCCGCAGCTGAGAGCCGTTCCTGCAGCTGAGAGCCGTTCCCGCAGACGAGAGCCGTTCTCCTGCCTGCTGAGAGCCGTTCCCGCCCGCTGAGAACCGTCTCCGCAGCCGCACAAGGCGACGGCCCCGAGGGATCGACTCGCTCGACTCCTCGGGGCCGTACCGCGTCCTGGACCCCCTGCTGTCCTGGACCCCCTGCTGTCCTGGACCGCCCTGCTGTCCGTACAGCTCTACTTGCGGTTGTAGAGCCGCATCGTGACCGGCCCGAAGACGACGATGAACACGGCCGACCAGCCCAGCGTCCACATGATGTCGGCGGCCGGCCACTCGCCGGCCATCAGTCCGCGGACCGCCGAGGCCAGATGGGTCACCGGGCTGTTGTTGACGAAGGCCTGGAGCCAGCCGGGCATGGTGCGAGGGTCGACGAAGACGTTGGACAGGAAGGTGAGCGGGAAGATCACCATCATGCTGACGCTCATCACCGACTTCTCGGTGCGCAGCAGCAGCCCGAACATCGTCCAGATCCACGAGAAGGCGAACGAGAACAGCAGCAGGAGCGCGATCCCGGCCACCACCCCGAGGACGCCGCCGTCGGCACGGTAGCCGAGCAGCAGGCCCATGCACAGCATGATCACGGACGCGATGGTGTAGCGCAGGGCGTCGCCGAGCAGATAGCCGACCATCGCCGAGGGCCGCCAGATCGGCAGCGAGCGGAAGCGGTCGAAGACGCCCTTCTCGATGTCGATGTTCACCGAGACGCCGGTGTACATGGTGATCATGACGACCGACATCACGAGGATGCCCGGCAGGACGAACTGGATGTAGTCCGTCGGCGACCCCGCCAGCGCACCGCCGAAGAGGTACGTGAACATCAGCAGGTTCATGATCGGGAACGCGGTGACGTCGAAGAGCTGCTCGGGCACGTGCTTGATCTTCAGCATGGCGCGCCAGCCGAACGTCAGGGACGTGGACAGGGAGCTGGGCCGCGACGGCCGCTCCTTGGCGACCAGCAGGGCCGCCAGGGACTCGGTGCTGACCGGCGCGAGTTCCTTGGTCTCCGTGCTCGTGGCCGTGCTCATGCCGCCACCTCGTCCTTCGTGTCGGTGTGGGTGCCGGTTTCGGGGCCGGTGCCGTCCTCGGCGCCGGTCCCATGGCCGGTCAGCGCGAGGAAGACCTCGTCGAGGCTCGGCTGGCCGAGGGAGAAGTTGTCGACGGTGATCCCGGCCAGGGACAACTCGGTGAGGGCCCGGGCGGCCTGGTCGGCGGCGCTGCCGCTGGTCGCGGCGTTGAGCCGGGCGGTGAGCGCCACCGGGTCGGGTTCCAGCTGCACCTCGGCGAGCAGCATCTCGCGCAGCAGCCGCTCGGCGTCGCCGCGCCGGTCGGGGTCGCGCAGCCGCACGTGGACGGAACCGGCGCCCACGGACGCCTTGAGCTCGCCCTTGGTGCCCTCGGCGATCACCCGGCCCGTGTCGATCACCGCGATGCGGGACGCGAGCTGGTCGGCCTCGTCCAGGTACTGCGTGGTCAGCAGCACCGTGGTGCCCTGGGCGACGACCGCGCGCACGATGTCCCACACCTGGTTGCGGCTGCGCGGGTCGAGGCCGGTGGTGGGCTCGTCGAGGAACAGCAGGTCAGGGGTGTTGAGGATGGACGCGGCGATGTCGATGCGGCGCCGCATGCCGCCCGAGTAGTGCTTGATCTGCTTGCCCGCCGCCTCGGTGAGACCGAACGCCTCCAGCAACTGGGCGGCGCGCTCGCGTGCCGCGGGCTTGCGGTGCCCGAGCAGCCGGCCGAGCAGGACGAGGTTCTCGGTGCCGGTGAGGTCCTCGTCCACCGACGCGTACTGGCCGGTGAGACTCACCCGGGAGCGGACCGCGTCGGCGTCGTGCACGACGTCGTGACCGAAGACACGGGCCTCGCCGCCGTCCGGGCGCAGCAGGGTGGCGAGCATCTTCACGGTGGTGGTCTTGCCGGCGCCGTTCGGCCCGAGGACGCCGTAGACCGTCCCGGTGGGCACCGCGAGGTCCACGCCGTCGACGGCCCGTGTCTCGCCGAAGGTTTTGACCAGGCCCGTGGTCTCGATCGCCAGGCCGGACGTCTGCGTGCTCATGCTTCGGGTCCTTCCGCGTACGGGGCTACGCATGGACAGACCTTCACCGTCGCGCAAACTCATCGGTCCCGCACGCGGTTTTTCCGGCGTCCGCGCCGGACTCCGCCGGGGGGCGGGCGCGACTCCCCAGGGGACGGGCGCGACTCCCCAGGGGACGGACGCGACTCCCCGGGGTGAGCCGCGGGCGCCGCCCCCCGGAGTACCGTCCCCCTCATGCATGCGATCACGATTCCCGAACCCGGTGGTCCCGAGGCGCTGGTCTGGGACGAGGTCCCCGATCCGGTGGCCGGCGAGGGCGAGGTCCTCGTCGACGTGGTGGCCACGGCCGTCAACCGCGCCGACATCCTGCAGCGCCAGGGCTTCTACGACCCGCCGCCCGGCACCTCCCCCCACCCCGGCCTGGAGTGCTCCGGCCGGATCGCCCAGGTCGGTCCCGGGGTGAGCGGCTGGGCCGTCGGCGACGAGGTCTGCGCGCTGCTCTCCGGCGGCGGTTACGCCGAGAAGGCGGCCGTTCCCGCGGGGCAGCTGCTGCCCGTCCCCGAGGGGCTCACCGTCGACCGGGCCGCCGCGCTGCCCGAGGTGGTCTGCACGGTCTGGTCGAACGTCTTCATGGTCGCCCACCTGCGCCCCGGCGAGACGTTCCTCGTGCACGGCGGATCGAGCGGCATCGGCACCATGGCGATCCAGCTCGCCAAGGCCGTCGGGGCGAAGGTCGCCGTCACCGCGGGCACGAAGGAGAAGCTGGAGCGCTGTGCCGAGCTGGGCGCGGACATCCTGATCAACTACCGCGAGCAGGACTTCGTGGCCGAGCTGCGGGAGGCCACCGACGGCAGGGGCGCGGACGTCATCCTGGACAACATGGGCGCCAAGTACCTGGACCGCAACGTCCAGGCCCTCGCCGTGAACGGCCGGCTCGTGATCATCGGCATGCAGGGCGGGGTGAAGGGCGAGCTGAACATCGGCGCCCTGCTCGCCAAGCGCGCCGCGATCACCGCCACCACTCTGCGCGCCCGCCCGCCGGAGGAGAAGGCCGCGATCGTGGCGGCCGTACGGGAGCACGTGTGGCCGCTGGTGTCCGGCGGTCACGTCCGTCCGGTGATCGACCGGGAGATCCCCATGCCGGATGCCGCCGAGGCGCACCGGGTGGTGGAGGACAGCTCCCACATCGGCAAGGTCCTGCTGATCACGCCCAACTGAGTCCGGCGGGGCCGGGGGTCAGTGCGTTCCGCGGTCCTGACGCAGCCGCAGCCCCAGGTGGGCGAGGGCGCAGCCGAGGCCGATGAGGACCAGGCCGCTGCCCAGCGGCAGGATCCGCAGCACCGGTTCGGCGGCGGCGCCCGCGACCGCGTCCGGCTCAGCGGCCGGCGACGAGGCGGCGGGCGCCGGAGCCGCCGCCGAGGAGGCGGGCGCGGACGGGGCGGCCCCGCCCGCGTCACCGGCAGGGGACTCCTCCGCCGAGCCGTCCCCCGGCTCCGGCGAGCCGTCCCCCGGCTCCGCCGGGGCGGGCGCGTCGAGCCGGGCGTCGGGCCGCCGTGCCCCGTCGCCGTCCGGCCGTCCGGCCGCCTCGCGGGGGTCCGTGCCCTTCTTCTCGGCACCCCGCCGGGGCGGCGCGGTGTCCCGGGACTCCTCCCCCGCCGTCTCCTGCCGCCCGGGCCGGTCGCGCCCCTCCCCCGGCCCGCCTCCGGTCCGGGACGCGGTGGACGAGACCGAGACCGAGGGCGACGGGGAGGCGGAGGGGGAGCGGGACACCGCGCGTGCCCGTGCGCTCCCGGCGCCATCGGCGCCCGTCGACGTGCGCTCCGTCCCGAACGCCGTACCGGTGGTCGTGCGCTCCGTCCCGAACGCCGTACCGGTGGTCGTGCGCTCCGTCCCGAACGCCGTACCGGTGGTCGTGCGCTCCGTCCCGAACGCCGTACCGGTGGTCGTGCGCTCCGTCCCGAACGCCGTACCGGTGGTCGTGCGCTCCGTCCCGAACGCCGTACCGGCGGTCGTGCGCTCCGTCCCGAACGCCGTACCGGCGGTCGTGCGCTCCGCCCCGAACGCCGTACCGGCGGCGGTCGGGGGTCCCGCGAGCGGGCCGTACGGCGTCAGCACGGCGCCCGCCGTCAGAGCGAGCGTCGCCCCCAGTGTGCGCAGCGATGGAGTCACGGCCGTGACCTCCCGCGCCGGCCGGTGCTCGGCCGCACCGTCGGCAAGATGGGCCGGATGGACGCCCCCAGCCTCGCAGCGGCGGACGGGACCGGCATGTCGGACAGGGCCGTCCGGAGGACCCCGCGCGGCGGCCGCTTCCGGGGGCGGCACCGCGCCGGGAAGGGGGCGTGCGCGACAATGGCCGAATGGAGATGCCGAGGAACGAACGGTCGCCGGAGAATCCGCAGATCCTGGTCGTGGGCCAGGACGGTATGGCGCTCAGCGGCGGCAAGGGGGACGAGGACTCCCGTGAGACCCCGGTGACGGAGCAGGTGGAGCAGCCGGCGAAGGTCATGCGGATCGGCAGCATGATCAAGCAGCTGCTGGAGGAGGTGCGCGCCGCTCCTCTCGACGAGGCCAGCCGCAACCGCCTCAAGGAGATCCACGCCAGTTCGGTGAAGGAGCTCGAGGACGGGCTGGCGCCGGAGCTGGTCGAGGAGCTGGAGCGGCTTTCCCTGCCCTTCACGGACGAGGCCACCCCCAGTGACGCGGAGCTGCGCATCGCGCAGGCCCAGCTGGTGGGCTGGCTGGAGGGGCTCTTCCACGGGATCCAGACGACGCTCTTCGCCCAGCAGATGGCGGCGCGCGCCCAGCTGGAGCAGATGCGCCGCGCGCTGCCGCCGGGCGCCGCAGAGGGATCCGAGGACTCCCACCCGGGCGGCCGCTCGGGCGGCCCGTACCTGTAGACCGCCTCATGGACCGGGGGGCCGCCCCCGCCCGACCGCACCGAAGGGGCCCGGCACGGATGCCGGGCCCCTTCCGTACGCGTGCGGGCGCTCCGCGGGCGCGGAGCCGCCGGGTCAGGACGTCGGCGGGTTGCCCGTCGAGACCTTGAGCGTGATCTGCGGCATGTCCTCCGGGTCGACGTCGGTGCCGGCCGGCGGGAACTGCTCGCGGACCGACCCCTCGCCGTAGGTGTTCTCGTCCACCTCGACGATCTTGAGGTTGCCGCCCCAGCCCGCGGCCTGGAAGCACGCCTTCACCGAGGCGATGTGCTTGAACTTGAAGTCGGGAAGCTGGACCTTGTCGGGGTCGTTGTACGCCTCCTGCGGGTCCTCGCACTTCTCCGGGTCGATCGTCTTGGACGTGTCCGGACCGCGGTAGCCCTCGGGCTTGGCCGTCGAGGCGGACGCGCCGCCGCCCGCCCGCGGGTCCTTGTCGTCCCCGTTGTTGAGCGCCAGCGCCGTGACCAGGCCGCCGACCGCCAGCACCGCGACGAGGACCGAGGCGACGATCACCGGAGTGTTCCGGCCGCGTCCCGCACCGCCGTTGCCGGGGCCCTGCGGCGAGATCGTGTACGGCGCGGGCGTCGACGGACCCTGCTGGGCGTACGGCGGCGGGTAGCCGCCCTGCTGCGGGTAGCCGTACGACGGGGCGGGCGTGGCCGGGGCGGGGGCCGGGGAGTTGTAGGGGTTCGGCGGCGGGGGCGTGGGCTGGTACGGCGTCTGGACGCTGCCCGCGGGCGCCTGGCCGGACCGGTCGACCGGCGGGAAGACCGCGGAGCCGACACCGGCGCCGCTGGGCGTCCGGCCGCCGGGCACGATGCTGGGCGGGGCCGCCTGGAAGGACTGCGCCACCCGCAGGCACTCCCCGCGCATGGCCTCCGCGCTGGGGAAGCGCTCGTTCGGGTTCTTCCGCAGCGCGCGGGCGATCAGCGCGTCCACGGCCGGAGGCAGCGAGCGGTTGACGGAGGAGGCGACCGGGGGTTCCTCCTGCACGTGCGCGTAGGCGATGGCGAGCGGGGAGTCGGCGTCGAACGGCAGTCGGCCGGTGACCAGCTGGAACAGCATGATGCCGACCGAGTACAGGTCGGAGCGCGCGTCGACGCCCCGGCCGAGCGCCTGCTCCGGGGAGAGGTACTGCGGGGTGCCGACGACCATGCCGGTCTGCGTCATCGACGTCACGCCGGACTGCATGGCGCGGGCGATGCCGAAGTCCATCACCTTGACCACGCCGCGCTTGGTCATCATCACGTTGCCGGGCTTGATGTCGCGGTGGACCAGCCCCATCTCGTGGCTGATCTCCAGCGCCGCCAGCACGTCGGCGGTGATCCTCAGCGCCTTGTCGGCGGGCATCGCGCCGTGCTGCCGCACGTCCTCGTCGAGCACGGAGCCGAGCGGGCGGCCCTCCACGTACTCCATGACGATGTACGGCGTCGTCATGCCGTCCACGTCGTCCTCGCCGGTGTCGAACACCGAGACGATGTTGGTGTGCGTGAGCTTCGCCACGGACTGGGCCTCGCGGCGGAAGCGCTCACGGAACGCCTGCTCCCGCCCGAGTTCCGTGTGCAACGTCTTGATCGCGACCTGGCGGTCCAGCACCGTGTCGTGGGCGAGGTGCACCGAGGCCATGCCACCCTGGCCGAGCAGGTCCAGCAGTTGGTAGCGTCCGCCCGCGAGCGCCCGCCCCGTGTGCCGGCCCTGTGCGCCGTCCTGGCTCATGTTCCGCGTCCCCCGTAGCCTCTCCGGCGTCCGGCACCGCCGTCGGTGACCCGTCCCGTCGTAGCTTGTCGTCGTCGCTGTCGTGGATCGACAGTGCTATTCCCGGCCAAGTCTGCCCCAGGGCACCGACACGTCAAGCGTGGTGCCCGTTCCGTGACCGTACGCGAAAGAAGCGTCGCGGAAGCGTTACAGCGGCCGTCCCTCCGGTACACGGAATTTGCACGACGGTACGGAGTGCGGGTTTGATGACCGGTCCGTCGCGTGCCGGATCCGGCAGCCCGTCCCGGACCGAAGGCCCCGGCAGAGGCTGTAGCGTGGCCGACGGAGACCGTGACAACACCGCGCGCACCGCGGGCAGAAACGACGGCGAGGACTGATGGCACAGCAGCAGCGCGCTCAGGGCCCGTCCGACCCCGAGGCGACTGGCGGCGGCATGTCGGACGCGCCGGACAACTGGGGCAACGGCGGGCTGGTCGGCGACGGCCGGTACCGGCTCACGCACCGGCTCGGCCGGGGCGGCATGGCCGAGGTGTTCGCCGCCGAGGACGTACGCCTCGGGCGTACCGTCGCCGTCAAGCTGCTGCGCTCCGACCTGGCCGAGGACCCGGTGTCCAAGGCGCGCTTCACGCGCGAGGCCCAGTCGGTGGCCGGCCTCAACCATCACGCGATCGTCGCCGTGTACGACTCCGGCGAGGACATGATGGGCGGCCAGTCCGTGCCGTACATCGTGATGGAGCTGGTCGAGGGCCGCACCATCCGCGACCTGCTGATGAACGCGGAGGCCCCGGGCCCGGAGCAGGCGCTGATCATCGTCTCGGGCGTCCTGGAGGCCCTGGCCTACTCGCACCAGCACAACATCGTGCACCGCGACATCAAGCCGGCCAACGTCATCATCACCCACAACGGCGCCGTGAAGGTGATGGACTTCGGCATCGCCCGCGCCATGCACGGCGCGTCCACGACGATGACGCAGACCGGCATGGTCATGGGCACCCCGCAGTACCTCTCCCCGGAGCAGGCGCTCGGCAAGGCCGTCGACCACCGCTCCGACCTGTACGCCACCGGCTGCCTGATGTACGAACTGCTGGCGCTGCGTCCGCCGTTCACCGGCGAGACGCCGCTGTCGGTGGTCTACCAGCACGTCCAGGACATCCCCACGCCTCCCTCGGAGGCCTCGGACGCCTGCCCGCCCGAGCTGGACGGGCTGGTGATGCGCTCCCTCGCCAAGGACCCGGACGACCGTTTCCAGACGGCCGAGGAGATGCGCGGACTGGTCCAGTACGCGCTGCAGATGCTCTACGAGCAGGGCGGCCACACCGGCACCTGGAACACCGGGCCGGTGGACATGCACGAGGGCCCGCGCACGCCCGCGGCCGGGTTCGCCGGCACGGCGGTCATGCCGCACCCGGAGCACTCCGGCACGGCCGCCATCCCGCAGCCGATCCTGCCCACCGGGTACGGCGGCGGTGACGACGGCGGCTTCGAGGGCCACGGCAACCGGGGCAGCGGCCGCGGCAAGCTGTGGATCCTCGCCGTGCTCGCGGTGATCGCCGTCGCGGCGGGCGTCGCCCTCGCGCTGAACAACGGCGGCGGCGGGGACGGGGGCGGCAAGACCGACCCCTCGCCGTCGGTCTCCCGGAGCACCCAGGAGGAGACGGCCAGCGAGTCGCCGACCGACGAGGAGACCGAGGAGACGACCGATCCCGGTACGGAGACCGGTACCGACCCGGGCACGGGATCGGGCGGGAACTGGGACCAGCCGTACACGCCGCCCTCGTATCCGACGGACACCGAGACCGAGACCGAGGCGCCGAGCGCCCCGCCGTCGTCCGCGCCGCCGACCCAGTCGGGCGGCACCGAGGACGGCGGCACGGAGAACGGCGGCACCGAGGACGGCGGCACGGAGAACGGCGGCACCGAGAACGGCGGCACCGAGAACGGTGGAGCCGGCGGCCCGGGCGGCGCCGGCGACCCGGGCGGGGCCAACGCCGGAGTGCCGGGCGGCTCGGGCGGCTGACCGGCCTCCCCGCCCCTCGACCGGAGGGTCCGCCCTCGCTCAGGGCACCCCGTGACGCCCCCTACGGCACCCCGTGCCGTAGGGGGCGTCCGCTCTTCCCGTGCCCGGCCCGGCCGGGATAACGTGCCGTTGCTCCGGCCTCCTGCAAGGCTGTGACCAGCGCGCCTTCCGGGCCTACCCCGATTTACTTGGATATCCAAGCAAAATCGCAGGTCAGAGGGGGTTTCACAGAAATGTGGAGCACTGGGTAACGTGCTGGGTGCAGGGCGCTCGCCGGGGCACCTGTCACGCCTGTTCCCGGCCGAGTGGCACCCACCCCGTGCCCGGTGGTCGGAACAGGTGAGCCGCACTGGCCCACCGGCAACCCCGGGGGCCGGACCGACGGAGGAGCACACGTGACCGTGGAGAGCACTGCCGCGCGCACACCGCGACGCAGCGCCGGAAACAAGGCCGGCACCACCGGCACCAAGCGCACCACCAGCACCACCAAGAAGGCCGCCGGCGCCAGGAAGAGCGCCGAGCCCGCCCTCGTCCAGCTGCTGACGCCCGAGGGCAAGCGCGTCAAGAACGCCGAGTTCGACCAGTACGTCGCCGACGTCACGGCCGAGGATCTGCGCGGTCTGTACCGCGACATGGTGCTCACCCGTCGCTTCGACGCCGAGGCCACCGCGCTCCAGCGCCAGGGCGAGCTGGGCCTGTGGGCCTCGCTGCTCGGGCAGGAGGCGGCGCAGATCGGCTCCGGCCGGGCGCTGCGCGACGACGACTACGTCTTCCCCACCTACCGCGAGCACGGCGTCGCCTGGTGCCGCGGGGTGGACCCGACCAACCTGCTCGGCATGTTCCGCGGCGTCAACAACGGCGGCTGGGACCCGAACGGCAACAACTTCCACCTGTACACGATCGTCATCGGCTCCCAGACGCTGCACGCCACGGGCTACGCGATGGGCGTCACCAAGGACGGCGCCGACAGCGCGGTCATCGCGTACTTCGGCGACGGCGCCTCGAGCCAGGGCGACGTGGCCGAGGCCTTCACCTTCTCCGCGGTCTACAACGCGCCCGTGGTGTTCTTCTGCCAGAACAACCAGTGGGCGATCTCCGAGCCGACCGAGAAGCAGTCCCGCGTGCCGCTGTACCAGCGTGCGCAGGGCTTCGGCTTCCCGGGCGTGCGCGTGGACGGCAACGACGTGCTGGCGAACCTCGCCGTCACCAAGTGGGCCCTGGAGCGGGCCCGCGCCGGTGAGGGACCGACGCTCGTCGAGGCGTTCACGTACCGCATGGGCGCGCACACCACCTCCGACGACCCGACCCGCTACCGCACGGACGACGAGCGGCTCGCCTGGGAGGCGAAGGACCCGATCCTGCGCCTTCGCCGTTACCTCGAGGCTTCGAACCACGCGGACGAGGGATTCTTCGCGGAACTGGAGACCGAGTCCGAGGCGTTGGGCAAACGAGTGCGCGAAGCGGTCCGTGCCATGCCGGACCCGGACCACTTCGCCATCTTCGAGAACGTGTACGCGGACGGCCACGCGCTGGTCGACGAGGAGCGGGCGCAGTTCGCCGCCTACCAGGCCTCGTTCGCGGACGAAGACGGGGGTAAGTGACATGGCTGAGAAGATGGCTCTGGCCAAGGCGATCAACGAGTCGCTGCGGCGCGCCCTGGAGACGGACCCGAAGGTCGTCGTCATGGGCGAGGACGTCGGCAAGCTCGGCGGCGTGTTCCGGGTGACGGACGGCCTGCAGAAGGACTTCGGCGAGAGCCGCGTCATCGACACCCCGCTCGCCGAGTCGGGCATCGTCGGCACCGCGATCGGCCTGGCCCTGCGCGGTTACCGCCCGGTGGTGGAGATCCAGTTCGACGGCTTCGTCTTCCCGGCGTACGACCAGATCGTCACGCAGCTCGCGAAGATGCACGCCCGTGCGCTGGGCAAGGTCAAGATGCCCGTCGTCGTGCGCATCCCCTACGGCGGCGGCATCGGGGCGGTGGAGCACCACTCCGAGTCCCCCGAGGCCCTGTTCGCGCACGTGGCAGGCCTGAAGATCGTGTCGCCGTCGAACGCGTCGGACGCGTACTGGATGATGCAGCAGGCCATCCAGAGCGACGACCCGGTGATCTTCTTCGAGCCGAAGCGGCGCTACTGGGACAAGGGCGAGGTCGACACCGAGGCGATCCCCGGCCCGCTGCACACCGCGCGCGCGGTGCGCGAGGGCACGGACCTGACCCTCGCCGCGTACGGCCCGATGGTGAAGCTCTGCCAGGAGGTCGCCGACGCGGCGGCCGAGGAGGGCCGCAGCCTGGAGGTGCTCGACCTGCGCTCGGTCTCCCCGATCGACTTCGACGCGATCCAGGCGTCGGTGGAGAAGACCCGCCGCCTGGTCGTCGTCCACGAGGCGCCGGTGTTCTTCGGCTCCGGCGCGGAGATCGCCGCCCGGATCACGGAGCGTTGCTTCTACCACCTGGAGGCCCCGGTGCTGAGGGTCGGCGGCTACCACGCCCCGTACCCGCCGGCCCGTCTGGAGGAGTCCTACCTCCCGGACCTGGACCGGGTGCTCGATGCCGTCGACCGCTCGCTGGCGTACTGAGGAGAGGGTCGTGACGACGATGACGAACGCGTCCGTACGCGAGTTCAAGATGCCGGACGTGGGCGAGGGCCTCACCGAGGCCGAGATCCTCAAGTGGTACGTCCAGCCGGGTGACACCGTCACCGACGGCCAGGTGGTGTGCGAGGTGGAGACGGCGAAGGCCGCCGTCGAGCTGCCCATCCCCTACGACGGCGTGGTCCGCGCCCTGCACTTCCCCGAGGGCACCACGGTCGACGTGGGCACGTCCATCATCGCGGTGGAGGTGGCGGGCGCGGCCCCGGCAGGGGAAGAGGCCCCCGCGGCCCCCGCCCCCACAGCCGCCGCCGAGCCGGAGAAGCCCGCGGAGCCCGCGGCCCGCCAGCCGGTGCTGGTCGGTTACGGCGTCGCCACGTCCTCCACCCGCCGCCGCCCGCGCAAGCAGGCGCAGGACACCGCGGCCCAGCAGGCCGCGCCCGCGGTCCAGGCGGAGCTGAACGGCCACGGCGCCGCCTCGGCGACCCCGGCGGCTCCGGTGACCCCGGCCGCTCCGGTGGCCCCAGCGGCCCCCGCGGCCTCGGCGGCCCACGCGCAGCGACCGCTGGCGAAGCCGCCGGTGCGCAAGCTGGCCAAGGACCTGGGCGTCGACCTGGCGACGGTCACCCCGACCGGCCCCGGCGGCGTCATCACCCGCGAGGACGTCCACGCGGCCGTCGCCGCGGCCCAGGCGCGGCAGCAGCCGGCCGCCCCCGCCGCCCCGTCCGCCCAGCCGTCCGCCCCGGCTGCCGCGCCCGCCCAGTCTGCGGCCCCGGCGTCGTACGACTCCGCCCGCGAGACGCGGATCCCCGTCAAGGGCGTCCGCAAGGCGACGGCGGCGGCGATGGTCGGCTCGGCGTTCACCGCGCCGCACGTCACGGAGTTCGTGACGGTCGACGTGACCCGCACGATGAAGCTGGTCGAGGAGCTGAAGCAGGACAAGGAGTTCACGGGCCTGCGGGTGAACCCCTTGCTGCTGATCGCGAAGGCCCTGCTGGTCGCGATCCGGCGCAACCCCGACATCAACGCCTCCTGGGACGAGGCGGCGCAGGAGATCGTGGTCAAGCACTACGTGAACCTGGGCATCGCGGCGGCCACCCCGCGCGGCCTGATCGTGCCGAACATCAAGGACGCCCACGCCAAGACGCTGCCCGAACTGGCCGCGTCCCTGGGTGAACTGGTGTCCACGGCCCGGGAGGGCAAGACCTCCCCGTCCGCCATGCAGGGCGGCACGGTCACGATCACCAACGTCGGCGTCTTCGGCGTCGACACGGGCACGCCCCTCCTCAACCCGGGTGAGTCCGCGATCCTCGCGGTCGGCGCGATCAAGCCCCAGCCGTGGGTCCACAAGGGCAAGGTCAAGCCCCGCCAGGTCACCACCCTGGCCCTCTCCTTCGACCACCGCCTGGTCGACGGCGAGCTGGGCTCCAAGGTCCTCGCCGACGTGGCGGCGGTCCTGGAGCAGCCGAAGCGGCTGATCACCTGGGCCTGACGGCCGGCGGTCACGGCAGGAGGGGCGCCGCACACGACTGACGTGCGCGGCGCCCCTCCTCATGTCCGGGGACCCGGGGACCCAGGGAACCCGGGCACCCGGGGACGCGGGCGGACCAGGTGGATCAGAGCTTGCTGAAGGCGTAGTTCATGAGGGCCTTCGCGTCCTTCTCGCGCTGGGCGGCGGAGGAGGAGGCGAGGACGGTGCCGACGACCGTCTTGCCCTTGCGGGTGGCGGCGAAGACCAGGCAGTACTTGGCCGTCGGGCCCGAGCCGGTCTTCACGCCGAGGGTGCCGCTGTAGCTGTTCAGCAGGGTGTTGGTGTTGACCCACGGCGCCATGGTGCGGGTGCCGCCCGTCCGGGTCTTCGTCTTCGCCGTGTACCTCTTCGTCTTCACGATCGAGCGGAAGGTGGCGTTCTTCATCGCGCTGCTCGCGATCTTCGTCAGGTCGCGCGGCGTGGAGTAGTTCTTGCCGTTGCCGATGCCGTCGAACGAGTCGAAGTGGGTGTTCTTCAGGCCCAGCTTCTTCGCGTCGGCGTTCATCTTGCCGATGAACGACTTCACGCGGGCCGCGCGGGTCTTGCCGGTGCCGAACTTGTCGGCCAGCGCGTACGCGGCGTCGCAGCCGGACGGCAGCATCAGCCCGTACAGCAGCTGGCGGACGGTGACCTTGTCGCCGACGATCAGCCGCGCGGACGAGGCGTTCTTCGACACGATGTAGTCGCTGTACGCCTTCTGGATGGTGACCGTGGAGTTCAGGTTCAGGTTCTTCTGGGAGAGCACGACCTTCGCGGTCATGATCTTGGTGGTGGAACCGGTCGCGCGGCGGGTGTCCCCGAGCTTCGTGTACAGCGTCTTGCCGTTCGCGTTGTTGATCACGAAGCCGCCCTTGGCGACGACGGACGGAACGGGAGCGGCGGCCTGCGCCGGCGCCGCGTAGAGCGCTCCGGAGGCGAGCACGGCGCCGGTGGTCACGACGACGCAGGCGGCTCTGCGGAGACGGATGCCCTGGATGCCGATATTCAAGTCAGATACCCCGATTTACCGTGAACGGCCGTGCTGACCGGCCTGGTTGAGGAGCGGCCACACGGAAGGGGCCGCACGTGTCTGACGCGTACACCGAAGGAATGGTTGTACGGAGAAGGCCGTTTCTTCCCGGCGGATGCCATTCCGCATCGTGGACGGATCCTTCCATGCGTACGTGTTGTATCTATGCTGTCCGCATGAGTGTGTCCGCCGCCGTGAAACGTCCCCCCGCCGCCGACCGCGTCTACGCCCACGTCAAGCAGGGCGTCCTGGAGCGCACGTACGAGGGCGGGACGCTGCTCACGGAGGGCGAGCTGGCCGAGGCCGTGGGCGTCTCCCGCACGCCCGTGCGCGAGGCCCTGCTGCGGCTCGAGGCCGAAGGGCTGATCAGGCTCTACCCGAAGAAGGGCGCGCTGGTGCTGCCGGTCTCCGCGCAGGAGATCGCCGACGTCGTGGAGACGCGGCTGCTCGTCGAGGAGCACGCGGCGCGCAAGGCGGTGCCCGCGCCCCCCGGGCTCATCGAGCGCCTGGAGGAGCTGCTCGCGCGCCAGAAGGAGGAGGCGGCCGCCGGCGACTTCGCCGCGGCCTCCGTCACCGACCGCTGCTTCCACGCCGAGATCGTCCGCAGCGGCGGCAACGAGATCCTCTCCCGCCTCTACGACCAGCTGCGCGATCGTCAGCTGCGCATGGGCCAGGCCGTGATGCACTCCCACCCCGACCGCATCGCCAAGACCCTCGCCGAGCACGAGGAGATCCTACGGGCGCTGCGCTCCGGTGACGCCGAGGCGGCCGTGGAGATCGTCCACGGGCACGTCGGCTGGTTCTCGCACCTGGCCCGGGGAGAGGTGCGATGAGCGGTGCCTCCCCGCGCGGCGCCGGCCCGCTGCCCGGCGATCCTCCCCCCGAGGGGGTGCCCCCGGGCGGGCGGCGTGCGCTCGCCGTCTGGGGGACCGGCGTCTCCGTCTACTTCGTCGCCGTCATCTTCCGCACGTCCCTGGGGGTGGCCGGCCTCGACGCGGCCGACCGGTTCGACGTGGGCGCCTCCGCGCTGTCCACGTTCTCCATCCTCCAGCTGCTGGTCTACGCCGGCATGCAGATACCCGTCGGCCTGCTGGTGGACCGGCTCGGTACGAAGAAGGTGCTGAGCCTGGGCGCGGTGCTGTTCACGGTCGGACAGCTCGGCTTCGCCCTCTCCCCGACGTACGGCATGGCGCTCGCCTCGCGCGCGCTGCTGGGCTGCGGCGACGCGATGACCTTCATCAGCGTGCTGCGGCTGGGCTCGCGGTGGTTCCCCGCGCGGCGCGGGCCGCTGGTCGGGCAGATGGCCGGGCTCATCGGCATGGCGGGCAACCTCGTCTCCACGCTGGTCCTCGCGCGGCTGCTGCACGGCGTCGGCTGGACGGCGGCGTTCGCGGGCAGCTCGCTCGCGGGTGTGGTGGTCCTCGTCCTGGTCCTGCTGTTCCTGAAGGACCACCCCGAGGGCCACGAGCCGGAGCCGGTCCCCCACCAGGGCGCCGCCTACGTCCGCCGGCAGATCGCCGCGTCCTGGCGGGAGCCGGGGACCCGGCTGGGGCTGTGGGTGCACTTCACCACCCAGTTCCCGGCGATGGTGTTCCTGCTGCTGTGGGGGATGCCGTTCCTGGTGGAGGCGCAGGGGCTGTCCCGCGCGGTCGCCGGTGAGCTGCTCACCCTGGTGGTGCTGGCCAACATGACCGTCGGCCTCGTCTACGGCCAGGTCGTCTCCCGGCACCACGGGGCGCGGCTGCCGCTGGCGCTGGGCACGGTGGGCGCGACGGCCCTGCTGTGGGCCGTCACGCTGGCCTGGCCGGGGGACAGGGCGCCGATGTGGCTGCTGGTCGTGCTGTGCGCGGTGCTGGGGGCCTGCGGCCCGGCGTCGATGATCGGCTTCGACTTCGCCCGCCCCGCCAACCCGCCCGAGCGGCAGGGCACGGCCTCCGGCATCACCAACATGGGCGGCTTCGTCGCCTCCATGACGACCCTCTTCGCGATCGGCGTCCTGCTGGACGCCACCGGCGACGACTACACGGTCGCCTTCTCGGCGGTCTTCGTCCTCCAGGCCCTGGGCGTCGCCCAGATCCTCCGCCTCCGCGGACGCGCGGCCCGCCGCGAACGGGAACGGCTGGTCGCCAGCAAGGTGTCCACGGTCCACGTCCCGGTCTGACGGCCCGGCGGGCGGCGGCCGGGACGGGGACGGGCACGGACCCGGGACGCCGCCCGGGCCGGGAACGGCGTGCGGCCCCGTCCGGCCCGGGGACGGACGGGACACCGCCGGCGGCGTCAGGAGCGCCGCTCGTGCGCCCGCCCGGCGACTCCCGCTCGGCTGGTGCCCCGGCGCCGGACGGACGCCGGACCCGCGCGGCGCCGGGCCCGGCCCCGCGGTGAGCGGGTGCCGCCCCGTGCCGGCCGGGGCAGGAGCGTGCTCACGGTGTCGCTTGCGGAGGCCGCCCTGCCGACGGTTCCGTGCGCCGACCAGGGCGGGAGCGTGCCTACGGCGTCACCCGCAGTGCCCCAGCCCTGCCGTGAGCGGTGCCGCCCCGCCGGGGGTCCCCCGCGCCGGCCGGGGCGAGCCGCCCGAGCCCTCGGTCAAGGCGTCACCGCGAAGTGGCGGAGGATCGCCGCGGCCAGGTCCTGGTCGCCCTCCGTCTTCACGCGGTCCGCGACCGCCTCCGCCGTCACGCGGCCGCAGGCCAGGCGGAGGTAGGTCTCCCAGTCGAGGGTGAGGGTGGCGGCCGGGCCGAGGGCCGGGGCGGTCTCCAGGGTGCCGCGGCCCTGGATGTCGACGCGGATCGTGCGCAGGAACTCCACCGGGCCGTGCACGTCGACGACCACCGCGGAGCTGCGCGGCGCCTGCGCCCGTTCGGCGACGACCCGCGGCAGCTCGTCGAGCAGGACGTCGCGGGCGACGTGGGCGCCGGGGGAGTCCAGGTTGCCGGGGCGGCCCAGCGCGGTGCGCAGGTCCTGTTCGTGCGCCCACACGTCGAAGGCGTGCCGGCGCATCGACTCCTCCAGCGTCAGCTCCGTGCCCAGCGGCCCGCGCACCTTGGTGCCGGGGTCACGGGACTCGTTCCGCAGCTGGCGGTTGCGCCGGATGATCATCAGCTCCAGCTCGGAGGTCATCTCCGGCGCCGTGTGGTGGCGGCGCACGTCGACCTGCATCTCCATGTACCGCTGGTGGTCGTTGGTGACGTGGAACAGGTCGCGCGGCAGCGTGTGGATCGGCCGGGGGTCGCCGTACATCTCCGAGTCGAGGCCGATGACGTGGGAGACCACGTCGCGGACGGACCAGCCCGGGCAGGGCGTGCGCCGGTTCCAGTCGGCTTCCGGCAGCGGCTGCACCAGCTCGGATATCGCCTCGATGGAGTGGGACCAGGCGTCGGCGTAGGGCTGGAGGGCGGGATGCAGACTCACGGAACGGGACCCCTCGGCGGTCGGTACACGGGCAGGTTGTGGCGGCGGTGCCAGTGGGCGGCGGCTGCACTTCGTGGGTGTCTCGGGTCCCCCGGTTCTCGGCTTCGCTCGAACCGGCGGGACCCCCAAGTTACGCTGCTGGCAGGCACCCCGGCAGTGCTTTCGTGTGACGATCGTAGGCCCGTGGACGCGGGTCGAATGCCAGGACGGTGGTAGTGTGCGCGCTTCCTTGCTCCAAGTCGCCGTGAACGAGGACGAACCGGTCGAATCGCGTCGGCGCCGGGTGGCCGCGCTGGTGCGCGATCAGGCCGGAGCGGATCTCGTCGTCCTCCCCGAGCTGTGGACCACGGGCGCCTTCGCCTACGAGGGCTTCGGCGCCGAGGCGGAACCGCTTCAGGGGCCGACGTACGAGGCGATGGCCAAGGCGGCGAGCGAGGCGGGCGTGTGGCTGCACGCGGGGTCCGTCCCGGAGCGGGACCCCGGCGGCACCCTCTACAACACCTCCCTGGTCTTCTCCCCCTCCGGTGAACTCGCCGCCTCCTACCGGAAGATCCACCGCTTCGGCTTCGACAAGGGCGAGGCCGTGCTGATGGGGGCGGGCGAGGACCTGGTGACGGTCCGTCTGCCGGACACCGTCGTGGGCGTGGCGACCTGCTACGACCTGCGCTTCCCCGAACTCTTCCGCGGCCTGGTCGACGCCGGCGCGGAGACCTTCGTCGTCCCGGCGGGCTGGCCCGAACGGCGCCGCGCGCACTGGACGCTGCTGGCGCGGGCGCGCGCGGTGGAGAACCAGGCGTTCGTCCTCGCGTGCGGAACGGCCGGGACGCACGCGGGGGTTCCCCAGGCGGGTCACTCGGTCGTGGTGGACCCGTGGGGCGAGGTCCTCGCCGAGGCGGGCCCCGGCGAGGAGGTCCTGACGGTCGACTTCGACCCGGCGACGGTGGCGGGCACCCGGGACCGCTTCCCGGCCCTCAAGGACCGCGTCCTGGGCCTGGACCGCCCCCGCCGCTGACCCGTGGGGGGAAGCCCCCCGGGGGTTACCCCTCCCGCTCCTTCTCCGCCAGGTGGATCACGCACACCGCCACCGCGATCAGCAGCGCCGGGTCGGCGTCGTCGCGGACGACGTCGACGCCGTAGGTGTCGCGGAGGGTCAGCAGACGGCGGGAGATCACGGCGAGGAGTTCGCCGTCGTACTCCACGGCGAACTCCCGGTCGAGGATCCGCCCGCTGACGTCCAGCTCGGTGCCGCCGTCCGCCAGCGACACCCGGTAGTGGTTCCGCAGCAGCGACAGCCGCTTGCGGCGCACCGTCGCCAGCGGCTCCCCGCCCCGCTCGATCACCATGGTGTCCCGCAGCGCGAACATCTTCTGGCGGATGTCGATGAGCACATGCCCCTCGGCGTCCTTCAGCTCGAAGGTGTCCCGCAGCCGCATCGCCTTGCCGTCGACGAGGAAGACCTTGGCGCCGCGCTCGTCCTCGATCCAGTAGTCGTCCCCGATGCCGAGGATCCGGTCCCGCACGAAGAATCTCATGGTCCGACGGCTTCCCCGTCCCGCCGTGTCCGACGCCGCCGCTAGGCCGACGGACGGAGTGCGCACCGCCCCCGTCCGGCGTCCCGTGGTGGCACGCTGGACACATGGACGACGCCACTCCCGCTCCCCGGGCCCGCCGCCCCGCACGGGTGCGCGCCCCGGAGCTGACCGGCAAGGGCGGCTGGCTGAACACGGGGGGCAGGGAGCTCACCCTCGCCGGCCTGCGAGGACGCATCGTGCTGCTGGACTTCTGGACGTTCTGCTGCGTCAACTGCCTGCACGTCGTCGACGAGCTGCGCGAGCTGGAGGAGCGGCACCGGGACACGCTCGTGGTCATCGGCGTGCACTCGCCGAAGTTCCCGTACGAGACGGAGCACGCGGCGGTGGCCGACGCCGTGGAGCGGTACGCGGTCACGCATCCCGTCCTGGACGACCCCGAGCTGACGACGTGGTCGCAGTACGCGGTGCGGGCCTGGCCGACGCTGGCGGTCGTCGACCCGGAGGGGTACGTCGTGGCCACGTACGCCGGCGAGGGGCACGTCCCCGAGATCGAGCGGCTGGTGACCGGGCTGGAGGCCGAGCACGCCGCGAAGGGCACCCTCCGGCGCGGCGGCCTCCCCTGCGCGCCCCCGGAGCCGGAACCGACCGTGCTGCGCTTCCCCGGCAAGGTGCTGCGCCTGCCGACGGGGACCTTCCTGGTCACGGACACCACCCGGCACCAGGTCGTGGAGCTGGCGGAGGACGCGGAGACGGTCCTCAGGCGGTTCGGCAGCGGCGAGCGCGGCCTGACGGACGGCCCGCCCGACCGGGCGCGCTTCCAGGAGCCGCAGGGACTCGCGCTGCTCCCGGACGGCGCCGTGGTCGTCGCCGACACCGTCAACCACGCCCTCAGACGGCTCGACCCGGAGTCCGGGGAGGTCACCACCCTCGCCGGCACCGGCTCCCCCTGGCGCCCCGGCGACGCGACGGACGGCCCGGCCCGTCAGGTGAACCTCTCCTCCCCGTGGGACGTCACCTGGTGGCGGGACAGGGTGTGGATCGCCATGGCCGGCATCCACCAGCTCTGGTCCTACGACCCCGCCGAGGGCGCCGTCGCCCGCGCGGCCGGGACGGGCGGGGAGAACCTCGTCGACGGACCGGCGAAGGAGGCCCTGTTCGCGCAGCCCTCGGGGCTCGCGGTGACATCGGACGGGCTGTGGGTGGCCGACTCCGAGAGCTCCGCCCTGCGCCGGCTGGGACCGGACGGACGGGTGCGCACCGCCGTCGGCGCGGGGCTGTTCGCCTTCGGGCACCGCGACGGCCCCGCGGACGATGCGCTGCTCCAGCACCCGCTCGGGGTGACCGCGCTGCCCGACGGCTCGCTGGCCGTCAGCGACACCTACAACCACGCCCTGCGCCGCTACGACCCGGCCACCGGAGAGGTGACCACCCTCGCCACCGGCCTGCGCGAGCCCGGCGGGGCGGTGGTCGCCGGCGAGGACGTCGTGGTGGTGGAGTCGGCCCGTCACCGGCTGACCCGGCTGCGGCTCCCCGCGGAGGTGCTGAGCCCGCCCGTGGCGGACCGGTCCGTCACCGAGGTCGCCGCCGGCCCGGTCCGCCTGGACGTGGCCTTCACACCCCCGCCCGGGCAGAAGCTCGACGCGCGGGACGGCCCCGCGACCCGCCTGCTGGTGTCCGCGTTCCCGCCCGCGCTGCTGCGCAGCGGAGAGGGCGCGGGAGACGATCTCTCCCGCGCCCTCGTGACCGACCCCGCCGTGGGGCGGGGGGTGCTGCGTGTCGTGGCGACGGCGGCTGCGTGCGACGCCGCCCCGGACGCCTTCCATCCGGCCTGCCGTGTGCACCGCCGTGAGTGGCGGCTGGCCGTGCGTCCCGTCGCGGGAGGCACGGACCGGCTGGCGCTGGAGCTGTCCGGCGCGGACGGTACCGGGCGGGCGTCCGGTCAGACGCCGTACCCGTCGCTGTAGCCGTCGCGGGTGTGCGGACGGGCCGGGTCGTCGACGACCGGGGTGGCGGGGGGTACCACGACCCGCCGACGCCGGGCGATGCTGCTGAAGGTCGCGACGCCGATCAGTCCGACGATCATGAAGATGACGCCGACCAGGTCAAGGTTGACACCCTGCATGTCCCAGTCGGTCGCGAACGTGAGGATTGCTCCCACGGCGATGAGGATGATGCATCCGCCGAGGCCCATGAGTGTCGCCTCCCTGTCCGGTGTTTCCGGTGCGACCCGGGTACCCGGCAGGGCGGCTCCCATGCGCCCTGGCGCGCAGGGGAGTTGACCACTCGTCGGATCACTGCTAGGGAACGCGAAGCGTCCGCCGCCCCGGACTAGCCCTCCAGGAACGCCGTCAGCGCGTTCGCCAGCAGGAACGGGTCCTTGGCGCCGCACAGTTCGCGGACGCTGTGCATCGACAGGATGGCCACGCCGATGTCGACCGTCCGGATGCCGTGCCGGGCCGCGGTGATCGGGCCGATCGTGGTGCCGCACGGCATCGCGTTGTTGGAGACGAACGACTGGAAGGGCACCCCGGCCTTCTCGCAGGCCGCCGCGAACACCGCGCGTCCCGAACCGTCCGTGGCGTAGCGGTTGTTGACGTTGACCTTGAGGATCGGGCCGCCGTCGACGCGCGGGTGGTGCGTCGGGTCGTGCCGCTCCGCGTAGTTGGGGTGCACGGCGTGCCCGGTGTCGGACGACAGGCAGACGGTCCCGGCGAGGGCGCGGGCCCGGTCCTCCGGCGAGCCGCCGCGGGCGAACACCGAGCGCTCCAGGACGTTGCCGAGCAGCGGGCCGTCCGCGCCGGTGTCGGACTGCGAGCCGTTCTCCTCGTGGTCGAAGGCGGCGAGCACGGGGATGTACGACAGCTCCGCACCGCGCCCGGCCGCGGCGGTCAGCGCGGCCGTGCCGGCGTGCACGGACAGCAGGTTGTCCATCCGCGGCCCCGCGACCAGCTCGCGGTCGCGGCCCAGGTAGGCGGGCGGTTCGACCGGGTGCACCATCAGGTCCCAGCCGGTGACCGAGCCGGCCGGCAGCCCGGCGGTCTCCTCCAGGAAGGCGATGAGGTCGCCGTCGCGGACGTCGTCGCCCAGGCCCCACACCGGCTGCATGTGCCGCTGCTTGTCGAGCTTGAGGCCGTCGGAGTTGACCGCGCGGTCCAGGTGGATGGCGAGCTGGGGGACCCGCAGCAGCGGCCGGTCGACGTCGACCAGGCGGGTCGAGCCGTCGCGCAGGGACAGCCGCCCGGCCAGGCCCAGGTCGCGGTCGAGCCAGGAGTTGAGCAGCGGGCCGCCGTAGATCTCCACGGCCACCTGGCGCCAGCCGTGGGCCCCGCTGTCGGGCCGCGGCTTGACCCGCAGGGTGGGGGAGTCGGTGTGGGCGCCGACGATCCGGAAGGGCGTGTGGGGGTCCGCCCCCTCGGGGACGTACCAGGCGACGATCGCGCCGCCGCGCAGCACGTACCTGCCGCCGGCCGCGCCGTCCCAGGCGTCCGTCTCCGCGACCTGCCGGAAGCCCGCCTTCTCCAGCCGTTCGGCGGTGTTCGCCACGGCGTGGTACGGCGTGGGGCTCGCCGCCAGGAAGGACATCAGGTCGTCGGTGTGGCCGCGGTCGAAGCGGGGGGGTGCGCTCATGGGTTCACCTTAACGAGCGCGAGGGCCCGCTTCCCTGTGCGGGAGCGGGCCCTCGCGGGGGTCCGGCCGGGGTCCGTACGGGTCTCGTACGGGTCTGTGCGGGAGGGTCCCGTAAGGGCCCGGAAGCGACTAGAACGCCGCCTCGTCCAGTTCCATCAGGTCCAGCTCGACGCCCTCGGCGACCTTGCGGGCCAGGGTGACGCCCGGCAGGACGTTCGCCGCGAAGAACTTCGCCGCCGCGATCTTGCCGGTGTAGAACGCCTTGTCCTTGGCGGAGGCCGTCGGGAGCTTCTCGGCGGCGACCGCGGCGTGCTTGAGCAGCAGGTAGCCGACGACGACGTCACCGGAGGCCATCAGCAGGCGGGTGGTGTTCAGGCCCACCTTGTAGATGTTCTTGACGTCCTTCTCGGTGGCCGCGAGGTCGGTGAGCATCAGGCCGACGATGGCCTCCAGCTCGACGGCGGCCTTGGCCAGGTGCTCGCGGGCGCCCGCCAGCTCCTCGCCGCCCTCGCCGATCGCGAGGAACTTCTTGATGTCCTCGGCGAGCGAGTTCAGCGCCGCGCCCTGGTTGCGGACGATCTTCCGGAAGAAGAAGTCCTGGCCCTGGATCGCGGTGGTGCCCTCGTAGAGGGTGTCGATCTTGGAGTCCCGGATGTACTGCTCGACCGGGTACTCCTGCAGGAAGCCGGAGCCGCCGAAGGTCTGCAGCGACTGGGCGAGCTGCTCGTAGGCCTTCTCGGAGCCGTAGCCCTTGACGATCGGCAGGAGCAGGTCGTTCATCGCGTGCTCGGTGGAGGCGTCCTCGCCGTTCGCCTCCTTGAGCTGGATGGCGTCCTGGACGGACGCGGTGTACATCACCAGGGCGCGCATGCCCTCCGCGTACGCCTTCTGCGTCATGAGCGAGCGGCGCACGTCGGGGTGGTGGGTGATGGTGACCTTGGGCGCGGTCTTGTCCATGAAGTTGGCCAGATCGGGGCCCTGGACGCGCTCCTTGGCGTACTCCAGCGCGTTCAGGTAGCCCGTCGACAGCGTGGAGATCGCCTTCGTGCCGACCATCATGCGGGCGAACTCGATGATGCGGAACATCTGGCGGATGCCGTCGTGCTTGTCGCCGATCAGCCAGCCCTTGGCGGGGTGCTTGTCGCCGAACGTCATCTCGCAGGTGTTGGAGGCCTTCAGGCCCATCTTGTGCTCGACGTTCGTGGCGTAGACGCCGTTGCGCTCGCCCAGCTCGCCGGTCTCGAAGTCGAAGAGGTACTTCGGGACGAGGAAGAGGGACAGGCCCTTGGTGCCGGGGCCGGCGCCCTCGGGACGCGCGAGCACGTAGTGGAGGATGTTCTCCGACATGTCGTGCTCACCGGACGTGATGAAGCGCTTCACGCCCTCGATGTGCCAGGAGCCGTCCTCCTGCTGCACGGCCTTGGTGCGGCCGGCGCCGACGTCCGAGCCGGCGTCCGGCTCGGTGAGCACCATCGTGGAGCCCCACTGCTTCTCCGTGGCGATCTTCGCGATGTGCTTCTGGACCTCGTTGCCCTCCTCGAAGAGGATGCCCGCGAAGGCGGGGCCCGAGGAGTACATCCACACGGCCGGGTTGGCGCCCAGGATCAGCTCGGCGTAGGCCCAGATGAGGGAGCGGGGCGCGGTGGTGCCGCCGATCTCCTCGGGCAGGCCGAGCCGCCAGTACTCGGAGTCCATGAAGGCCTGGTAGCTCTTCTTGAAGGACTCGGGGACGGGCGCGGTGTTGGTCTCCGGGTCGAAGACCGGCGGGTTGCGGTCGGCGTCGGCGAAGGACTCCGCGAGCTCGTTCTCGGAGAGGCGGGCCAGCTCCTCCAGGATGCTCTTCGCGGTCTCGACGTCCATCTCCTCGAACGGGCCCGTGCCGTACAGCTTGTCGCGCCCGAGTACCTCGAAGAGGTTGAACTCGATGTCGCGGAGATTCGACTTGTAGTGCCCCATGGCGACGGCTCCGTTTGAGAGGGATCGGCGAGGGACTGGTCCTCGCGACTGATTCACGTACCGACAAGTAGCTCCGATGATGCTACCCGTCGGTAATAAGAAGCAACCCCGATCCGGACATCTGTGACCCAGCCCTCGCGCGGGGTCAGTAGTCTGTGCGCCATGTACGGCTACGACCAGAGTGCGGGGACACAACAGGGTTACGTGCCGCCGCAGCAGCAGATGCAGGGCGGGTACGGGCAGCAGACGCCCGCGTATCCCGAACCGTCCGCACCCTCGCTCGCCGACGCCGTGCGCGCGTTCACCACGGGCCAGATGGCGGCGGAGGACTTCCAGCAGATCTTCGCGACGTCCAAGGTCTACTGCCCGCGCGGTGACAACCCCGGCTTCCTCGCCCTGCACAACACCCAGCAGCCCGTGATCCCGATGTTCACCTCGCTCAAGGAGCTGCGGCGGTACGCGGGCAAGGAGTCCAAGTACTTCGTGATCACCGGCGCCGAGGTGATCGACCTGCTGCCCACGGGCTACGGCTTCGTGCTGGACATGGAGGGCGAGCACCGGATGGTGTTCGACGCCAAGGCCGTGGAGCAGATGGTCGAGTTCGCGATGCGCCGCATGTACGGCTGACGCCATCACCGCGGGTGTGGCCGACGGCGTCCGCGCGTGACGAAGCCCGGAGGGAATGCCCTCCGGGCTTCGTCGGTTCGAGGTGGTAAGAAGTTCAATGCTCAACTAAGCTGGGCGTACCCGAGGAGGTACCCATGCCCGCAGTGACCGTCGAGAACCCGCTGACGCTGCCCCGTGTGACCGCTCCCGCCGACGCCGTGGCACGTCCCGTGCTGGCCGTCACGACCGCCCCCAGCGGTTTCGAGGGCGAGGGCTTCCCGGTGCGCCGGGCGTTCGCGGGGATCAACTACCGCCACCTCGACCCGTTCATCATGATGGACCAGATGGGTGAGGTGGAGTATCAGCCTGGGGAGCCGAAAGGAACCCCGTGGCATCCCCACCGCGGCTTCGAGACCGTCACGTACATCATCGACGGCATCTTCGACCACCAGGACAGCCAGGGCGGTGGCGGCACCATCACCAACGGCGACACCCAGTGGATGACGGCCGGCTCGGGCCTGCTCCACATCGAGGCGCCGCCGGAGCACCTCGTGATGTCGGGCGGCCTCTTCCACGGCCTCCAGTTGTGGGTGAACCTGCCCGCCAAGGACAAGATGATGGCGCCCCGCTACCAGGACATCCGCAGCGGCAGCGTCCAGTTGCTCACCTCCCCGGACGGCGGCGCGCTGCTCCGCGTCATCGCCGGCGAGCTGGACGGCCACGAGGGCCCGGGCATCACCCACACGCCGATCACGATGGTCCACGCCACGCTCGCACCGGGCGCGGAGGTCACCCTGCCCTGGCGGGAGGACTTCAACGGCCTGGCGTACGTCATGGCCGGACGCGGCGCGGTGGGCGCCGAGCGGCGTCCGATCCACCTCGGGCAGACCGCGGTGTTCGGCGCGGGCGGCTCGCTGACCGTCCGCGCGGACGAGAAGCAGGACTCGCACACGCCGGACCTGGAGGTCGTCCTGCTCGGCGGCCGGCCCATCCGCGAGCCCATGGCGCACTACGGGCCGTTCGTGATGAACACGAAGGAGGAGCTGATGCAGGCCTTCGAGGACTTCCAGAAGGGCCGCCTCGGCACCGTCCCCGCCGTGCACGGCATGACGGAGGAGGGCCCGCAGGGGGCCTGAGCCTCTTCGGTCCGCGGGGTCCCGCCCGGCACCGGGCGGGGCCCCTGGCGTTCCCGGCGTCCCGGTCAGCCGGGACCGTCGCCGTTCTTCTGTTCGTGGAGCTCGAACCAGATGCTCTTGCCGCGGCCGCGAGGGCGGCCGCGGGGACGGTGTGCACCAGCGCATTGGTCAGTATTTCGGACACGGCCGAAGCGATGCGCGAGCGGTCAGGTGGACGGGTAGCGCGCTTCGCACTCCCCCAGGGCGGGCAGGGGTTCACCAGTGCGCATTGCACCACTTCGGGAAGATGCTCCCGGAAACCTCCACCCATGTCGTTTGCCCGCCCCATGGGTTATGGCGGAGCGGCGATCTTGGCCCGGCCGGTAGGCTTGGGGGGAGTTTCACGTGAAACGACGACCCCGATCCGCGAAGGCTGGATGAACGACGATGCATCGGTACAGGTCCCACACCTGCGGCGAGCTCCGCGCCTCTGACGTCGGCACCGACGTCCGGCTGAGTGGCTGGCTGCACAATCGGCGCGACCTGGGCGGCATCCTCTTCATCGATCTGCGCGATCACTACGGGATCACCCAGCTGGTGGCCCGTCCGGGCACCGAGGCGTACGAGGCGCTCGACAAGCTCTCCAAGGAGACCGTGGTCCGCGTCGACGGCAAGGCCGTCTCGCGCGGTGCGGAGAACGTCAACCCCGACCTGCCGACCGGCGAGGTCGAGGTCGAGGTCTCCGAGGTCGAGGTGCTGGGCGAGGCGGCCCCCCTGCCGTTCACCATCAACACCGAGGACGGTGTCAACGAGGAGCGGCGCCTGGAGTACCGCTTCCTCGACCTGCGCCGCGAGCGCATGCACCGCAACATCATGCTGCGCACGCAGGTCATCTCGGCGATCCGCCAGAAGATGACCGCGCTGGGCTTCAACGAGATGACCACGCCGATCCTGTCCGCGACCTCCCCCGAGGGCGCGCGCGACTTCGTGGTCCCCTCCCGCCTGAACCCCGGCAAGTTCTACGCGCTGCCGCAGGCCCCGCAGCAGTTCAAGCAGCTGCTGATGATCTCGGGCTTCGACCGCTACTTCCAGATCGCGCCCTGCTTCCGCGACGAGGACGCCCGCGCCGACCGCTCGCCGGGCGAGTTCTACCAGCTCGACGTCGAGATGAGCTTCGTCGAGCAGGAGGACGTCTTCCAGCCGATCGAGAGGCTGATGACCGAGCTGTTCGAGGAGTTCGGCAACGGCCGTCACGTGACGTCGCCGTTCCCGCGCATCCCGTTCCGCGAGGCGATGCTGAAGTACGGCTCCGACAAGCCGGACCTGCGCGCCCAGTTGGAGCTCGTCGACATCACCGACGTCTTCGAGGGCTCGGAGTTCAAGGCGTTCGCCGGCAAGCACGTGCGCGCGCTGCCGGTGCCGGACGTCTCCGGCCAGCCCCGCAAGTTCTTCGACCAGCTCGGCGACTACGCGGTCTCCCAGGGCGCGAAGGGCCTGGCGTGGGTGCGCGTCGGCGAGGACGGCTCGCTGACCGGTCCGATCGCGAAGTTCCTCACCGAGGACAACGTCGCGGAGCTGACCAAGCGGCTGGCGCTGGCCCCCGGCCACGCGGTGTTCTTCGGCGCGGGCGAGTTCGACGAGGTCTCGAAGATCATGGGCGCGGTGCGGGTCGAGGCCGCCAAGCGCGCCGGCCACTTCGAGGAGAACGTCTTCCGCTTCTGCTGGATCGTCGACTTCCCGATGTACGAGAAGGACGAGGAGACCGGCGCGATCGACTTCTCCCACAACCCCTTCTCGATGCCGCAGGGCGGCCTGGAGGCCCTGGAGACCCAGGACCCGCTGGACATCCTGGGCTGGCAGTACGACATCGTCTGCAACGGCGTCGAGCTGTCCTCCGGCGCGATCCGGAACCACGAGCCGGAGATCATGCTCAAGGCGTTCGAGATCGCTGGCTACGACCGCGAGACGGTCGAGGAGAAGTTCGCCGGCATGCTCCGCGCGTTCCGCTTCGGCGCCCCGCCGCACGGCGGCATCGCCCCCGGCGTCGACCGCATCGTCATGCTCCTCGCCGACGAGCCCAACATCCGCGAGACCATCGCCTTCCCCCTCAACGGCAACGCCCAGGACCTGATGATGGGCGCGCCGACGGAGCTGGAGGAGGCCCGGCTGAAGGAACTGCACCTGTCGGTGCGGAAGCCGCAGCCGAAGTAGGCGCAGGGCAGGCGAAGGGCCCGGGACCGAGCTGGTTCCGGGCCCTTGCTGTTGCCGGCGTCGGCACCTCAGTTGTGGAACACCTCGATGTGGTTCCTGGTCACACAGTGCTCGGGCCGCATGCGGCCATTCGATCACCGGTGGCCGGGACTCAGGAAGCTGCCGTGTCTTCCGTTTCGTCGGTGAACAGGTCCTCGGCCTTGGAGACGGTCAGGGAGCGGTCGAACCACACGGCGAGGGTGTCGAGGTCGGTGCATCCGGTGACGCGCTCCCGGACGTTGTCCGGGACCGGAAGCCCGCGCACCGTCAGCACGCGCAGGATGTCCTCGGTCTTACCCTCGGCTTTCCCTTCACTCTTCCCCTCGCTCTTCCCCGCAAGGTACTTCTCCTCGAAGAGCGTGCCGTGTCCCGGGAAGTAGGTGACGACATCCTGCATCAGTTTCCTCCAGTTCTCCCTGGCCGGAGTGGACTCCAGCCCGACTTCCACGACCTCGAACCAGTACTTCGTGACGTCCGGCTCGAAGGACACGAGTCCGCGGGCGACCGCCTCCAGTATGGCCGTGGCCCGCTTGCTCTGGCTGTGCACGATGGCCGAGAGCGCCGCAAGAGCCGGTTGCCGGGCCACCACCGCCTCGTCGGTGACCTCGGGCACGGTCTGCGGTCCCAGCACGAAGGGGCGGGTGACCTGGGTCGTCCAGGGGCCGACCGAGCACGCGAAGGGGCCCATGGCCCAGGCTGCCGTCGACGGGTCGCGGCAGACCGCGACCAGCAGCACGGGCAGGTCGTACTTCGCGCGCAAGTAGGAGACGTAGTACGCCCAGTTCCTTGCCTTCTCCGGGTCCTTCTTCGTCTGGGCCTCGACGGCCAGGACGAAGTGCTCGCCCATGTCGGGCTCGAACATGAGGACCGTGTCCGCGCGGCGCTCCATCGGGCGGATCTCGGTGACATCCGGGGAGAGCTCGTGGAAGTCCGTCTTCACGGGCGGCGGAAGCCCCAGTGCCTCGAAGACGGGGGCGAGGGCCTCGGGATGCTCCTGGAACAGTCGGTGGGAGGCCTCGTGTGTTGCGGTGACCATGAGCGCACGGTAGGGCGCTCATGGTCATAAGGACGGGCGTATGCGGGCACGTTCACCCGTTCGAGGACAGAAGGAGCGTTCCCGCCGGTTCGGGAGCCCGGTCAGCGGGTGACGGACTGGGTGAGGACGGCCGGGACCTCGTGGGTGTCGACGCCCTTGGTGAAGGACCATGGGGCAGCGGTACGACTGGACCGGACGCGGGTGGGCACGTCACGTCGTCGCCGCTCACGGGGATGAATGCCGGGCGGCCAGGTCAGGGTCCGAGCGGCAGGGAAGACTGTTCCGCCGCCGGACCCAGATAGGTGTACTCGGTCGGCCGGGCGATTCCCACCGCATCGAGGCGCTGACGGAAACGGACCCGGAAGTGCACGTTGTCCCCGAGTCCGGGACGCATCCGCAGCAGTGTCTCCGGCTCCTCGAAGTGGACGTCGTAGGCCTGGGCGTTCCTGGCCGTGCCCGTCTTGACCTTCACCCAGCCGCTTTCGCGGAGCTCGGTGACGCGGACCGAGATGATGAGTTCCTGGTCACGGGCCCTGGTTTTTTCACGAAGCCGCTCGACGTGGCGTCTGCCGCGCTCCGTGAGCTGAGCCCTGCGCATGTCGCCGTCGGCGCCGTACCAGGTCACTCCCAGGTCGAGCTCGTACTTGCCCAGAGCCCGGGCCAGGGCGTCCACCGCGTCGCACAGGCGCGACCATTCACGGACGTCCTGCTCGGCCTCCAGCGCACCGAGCAGCCTGGTGAGCATCTGCATGCCGGTGCTCGCGGCCGATGTCGCGGGCGCATCCATGGCCGTGGTCTCCGGGACGACCACGGACGGCACGGGACGCGCGTGGACCACGGTGCTGCCGGCCGAGATGCCCGTGAGCTCCAGCTGGATCGGAGTGCTCGCGGCGACGGAGAGCGCGTTCTCCACAGGGCTCAGCAGAGCGTCACCCCACTGGAAGCGCAGGGCGCCTCCCGCGGTGTCCGGACCGGTCAGCCGGAGCCGCAGTTCCTCGTCGAGGCGGCGTCGGGCTCGAAGGCACGGACCGCGGCGAGGCGGCCGGCCCGGTGCCCGGCCTCGACCTCCTCGTCGTCCCGCTCCTCGGTGCCCATGTCCTCAAGAAGGCGCTCGGCGGCCTCGGCCGCTGCCGGATCGTCCCTGAGCAGCGCACGCCTGCGCTCACGCCAGCGGTCGCCGGTGGTCACAGTCGCTCACCGCCGCCGGTGTCTCCCGGCACGCGGGCGTCCCGCTCCCTGCACTTACGGCACCTGCCCGGCTCGGGTGCTCGGAAGGCGAGGTCGCAGCCGTCGCAGTTCTGGAGGGGGTGACGGGGACCGGGGGCCGGTGAGGCCGGGGGCCGGGGCGGCGGCGGGGGCGGGAGTTGGGCGGTCAGGCGGTGGGCGAGGAAGGCGGCCGGACGGATCAGGGGCTCGTCCGGCAGGTCCGCGGCGAGGGCATGGCGTACGGCGGTGGGGGTGAGGTCGCGCTCCAGCCAGGCGGCGACGCCGGGGGCGAGGTGCTCGGCGTCGGTGGCGGAGAGGAGCAGCCGGGGGTCCTGGCGGCGCAGGCCGGCCAGGACGTCGAGGGCCGCCTGGAGCAGGGCGGGCCAGGGGTGCGACGGCTGGGGCACGGCGGGGAGGCGCCGCTTGCGGGGCGTGGGCTCGTCGGGGGCCGTGCGGCGGGCGGGCCTGCGGGCGGGCCTGCGGGCGGCCGTCTCCCGCGCCGCGTGGTGCCCCGGCCGGTTGCAGGACACCGTGCGGGTGACGATCCGGCCGGTGGGCGTGCGCTCGCGGGTGCGGCGCAGGTAGCCGTGCGCTTCGAGCTCCCGCAGGGCGGCGGCGATCCGGGTGGGGCCCTCGGGGAAACGGGCCGCGAGGGTCTTGATGTCGACGGCGGTGCCCCGCCGCACCGACTGGATGTAACAGGCCAGTCCGATGGCGAGCAGGGACAGCTCCGGGTGCTGGGCCAGGTCGTTGCCGATCACCGTGAAGTTCTCGGTGTGGCGGACGTGGTCGTGGACGACGCCGGCGACCGGCTGCCCGTCGGGGTGGTTCTTGCCCCGGATACGGGACTGGAGGGGCGCGGGCGCGCTAGGGTTTTCGGTATCCATCGGGAAGAGGTCCGATCTTCCTTGGTGGTCAGGCCCTCGCAGTGGGATGCCAGTCCCGGCGGGGGCCGTCGCATGTCTGGGGTGGTCTTGTGCTGCTGGCGCTGAGCGTAGGGCAGGCAACCGGTCCCGAATCCAGCTCACAGGGGCATATTCACTCGCGGGAGTGAGTTTGCCCGGCGGGAGGGAGGGGTGGGGTTTGGTGGGGTGCTTTCTCCCCCGTGGGTGGTGCATAGGGAGCGCAGGTCCGGCCGGAGCA
The DNA here is from genome assembly GCF_055778765.1 of Streptomyces sp. DSM 120436. Classification (NCBI taxonomy): domain Bacteria; kingdom Bacillati; phylum Actinomycetota; class Actinomycetes; order Kitasatosporales; family Streptomycetaceae; genus Streptomyces; species Streptomyces sp. DSM 120436. The sequence goes on from NZ_JBSKBS010000001.1 coordinate 1,417,564, forward strand.
CGGGGAGTCGTGTTCCGGTGACTGCGGCGCGGGGAAGGTGAGTTCGGCCCAGACCGTCTTGCGGGGCGGCAGGTCGTGGGTGACGCCCCAGCGGTCGGCGAGGGCGGCCACGAGGGTCAGGCCGCGGCCCGACTCGGCGTCCGTGGCCGGAGACCGGAGATGCGGGATCCGGTCACCGCGCGTGTCCGTCACCTCGATGCGGAGCGTGCCGCCGACCACGTAGAGCAGGAGCCGGACGTTCCGACCGGGGACGCGACCGTGGGTGACGGCGTTGTTCGCCAGTTCGGCCACGATGAGCTGGGCCGGGTCCAACGGGAGACCCCAGGCGCGCAGTTGTTCGGCGGCGAACAGGCGGGCGAGGCGGGCGCCTCGGGGCGTGGGGGACAGCAGGACGCTGAAGTTGCGGACGGTGTGTCCGGGGGCGGTGATTTTCTGGTTCACGTCACTCAGCGTGGCCGGATATGCCTACCGTGAGGAGTGACGCCGTGGTTGCGTACGGTGACTGTCCCACGGTTGTCCGGTGGTGTCCGGGCTTGTCGGGGCGGTGCGTACGGGTAGGGCGTGGCTGGTACGACCCGGTACGACGGAGGGGCGCGCATGTCGGTGGACGGCGAGATTCGGCAGCTGAGGACGGAGGCTGACGAGCCGGGGTGGGAGGTGGACCCGGACGACGAGTGGGGCGTGGCCGTGGTCGCCACCGTGGGGCGGCAGTTGAAGCTGCGGCGAGAGGCGGCCGGGATGCGCGCCGGCGAGTTCGGCAGGGCCACGGGGTACGGCGAGGACCTCGTCTACAAGATCGAGAGCGGGAAGCGGATTCCCCGGCCCGAGTATCTGGACAGGGCGGACGAGGTGCTGGGGGCAGGTGGGCTGCTCGCCGCGATGAAGGAGGACGTGGCGAAGGTCCGGTACCCGAAGAAGGTGCGGGACCTGGCGCAGATGGAGGCGCGGGCGGTCGAGATCGGGGTGTACGAGAACAGCAACATCCCGGGGCTGTTGCAGACCTCGGACTACACGAGGGCACTGCTGGAGTCGTGGCTGCCCGCCTACACGCCGGAGGACTTGGAGCGTCGCGTGGCCGCCCGTGTCGCTCGACGGGCCGTCTATGAGCGGTGTCCCGCACCGGCGTTGAGCTTCGTCCTGGAAGAGGCGACGCTTCGACGCAAGGTGGGAGGCACAATGGTCCGACGGCAGCAATTCGAACGTTTGCTGGAGGTGGGGAAGTTGAGCAATGTCTCCCTCCAGGTGATGCCGATGGACAGCGCGCCACACCCCGGCATGAGCGGCAGGATCGAGTTGCTGAAGTTCGAGGACGGAACCGCCGTGGGGCGCTCCGACGGGGCGTTCAACGGACGCCCCGTGACTGACCTGCGGCAGCTCCGCATCCTTGACCTGCGGTATGGCACCATCCGGGCGCAGGCTCTCCCGCCGGGGGAGTCACTGGCCTTCGTCGAGCAACTGCTGGGAGAGACATGATCCGCAAGGTCCCCGCCGGTGACGCCTCCGAGCCGGCGTGGTTCAAGAGCAGCTACAGCAGTGGCCCTGACGGCGACTCCTGCGTCGAGGTAGCCACCACCCCCGGCACCGTCCACGTCCGCGACTCCAAGCACCGGGACGCCGGCCCCCGTCTCGCCGTCGCGCCGGAGGCGTGGGCGGACTTCGTGGCGTACGCGTCCGGGAGCAGGGCCATCGACTGACGTGCCCCGCACCCGGGCACACAGCGCGCCGCGCTACCGCGCCACGAACTGGGTCAGGATGGCCTGGACCTCGTAGATGTCGACGCCCTTGGTGAAGGTCTTCTGCACCGGGGTGGGGGAGCCGGAGATCCAGATCTTCAGCTCGGCGTCGAGGTCGAAGTGGCCGGCGGTCTCGACCGCGAAGTGGGAGATGCTGCGGTACGGGATCGAGTGGTACTCGGTCTTCTTGCCGGTGATGCCCTGCTTGTCGACCAGGATCAGCCGGCGGTCCGTGAACAGTATGGTGTCGCGGATCAGCAGGAACGCGGCGTGCACCTGCTCGCCGTGGCCGAGGAGCCGGGCGTAGTCCTGCTGGGCCTTGGCCGGGTCGACGGTGTGCGCGTTGCCGAAGAGTGCCATGGTGCGGGTCCCCCCGTGTGTCGTGAGCGCGGCCGGACGTTCGGGCCGCCGTGACGCGATCTTCGCAAAGCGGAGGGCCCCGGGAGAAGCGTCGTTCTCTCCCGGGGCCCTGCTGTAGCGAGCGTGTTACGCGGTGGGCTTCTCCTCGAGACGGGGGAAGAGGACCGCGCCCTTGGTGACGGTGGAGCCGGCGGGGAGCAGGCCCCAGGTGCCGGCCTCCTGGACCTTCTGGTCGGCGAGGGCGCCCAGGGAGGGCTCCGCGCCGAGGGAGTCCCAGAGCTTCTGGGAGGTCTCCGGCATGACCGGGTTCAGCAGGACGGCCACCGCGCGCAGGGACTCCGCGGCCGTGTAGAGGATCGTCGCCAGGCGGGCCTTGCCCTCCGGCGAGTCGTCCTTGGCGACCTTCCAGGGCTCCTGCTCGGTGATGTAGCCGTTGACCTGCTTCACGAAGTCGAAGACCGCCAGGATGCCGCCCTGGAAGTCCAGCTCCTCGCCGATGCGGCGGTCGGCCTCCGCGACGGCCTTCGCCAGGCCGTCGTGGACCGCCTTCTCGGCGTCGCCGTCGGCCGTCGCGGCCGGCAGCTCGCCGCCGAAGTACTTGCCGACCATCGCCGCCACGCGGGAGGCGAGGTTGCCGTAGTCGTTGGCCAGCTCGCTGGTGTAGCGGGCGGAGAAGTCCTCCCAGGAGAAGGAGCCGTCCTGGCCGAACGCGATCGCGCGCAGGAAGTACCAGCGGTACGCGTCCACGCCGAAGTGCGAGGTCAGGTCCTGCGGCTTGATGCCGGTCAGGTTCGACTTGCTCATCTTCTCGCCGCCGACCATCAGCCAGCCGTTGGCGGCGACCTTGCCCGGCAGCGGCAGGCCCTGCGCCATCAGCATGGCCGGCCAGATGATCGCGTGGAAGCGGAGGATGTCCTTGCCGACCAGGTGCACGTCGGCGGGGAACGTCGACCCGAACTTCTCCGGGTTCTCGTTGTAGCCGACCGCCGTCGCGTAGTTCAGCAGCGCGTCGACCCACACGTAGATGACGTGCCGGTCGTCCCACGGGACCTTGACGCCCCAGTCGAAGGTCGAGCGCGAGATGGAGAGGTCCTGCAGGCCCTGGCGGACGAAGTTCACGACCTCGTTGCGCGCGGACTCCGGCTGGATGAAGCCGGGGTTGGCCTCGTAGTGCGCGAGGAGCTTCTCGCTGTACTCGCTGAGCTTGAAGAAGTAGTTCTCCTCGCTGAGGATCTCCACCGGCTTCTTGTGGATCGGGCACAGCTTCTGGCCCGCGTACTCGCCCTCGCCGTCGAGCAGCTCACCGGGGAGCTTGTACTCCTCGCAGCCCACGCAGTACGGGCCCTCGTAGCCGCCCTTGTAGATCTCGCCCTTGTCGTACAGGTCCTGCACGAACTCCTGGACGCGGTCGGTGTGCCGCTTCTGCGTGGTGCGGATGAAGTCGTCGTTCGCGATGTCGAGGTGCTCCCACAGGGGCTTCCAGGCCTCCGTGACGAGCTTGTCGGCCCAGGCCTGCGGGGTGACCCCGTTCGCCTCGGCCGTGCGCATGATCTTCTGACCGTGCTCGTCCGTGCCGGTGAGGTACCACACCTTCTCGCCCCGCTGGCGGTGCCAGCGGGTGAGCACGTCGCCTGCGACGGTCGTGTAGGCGTGGCCCAGGTGAGGAGCGTCGTTGACGTAGTAGATGGGGGTCGTGACGTAGAACGCCTTCGCCCCCTGCTTCTCTGATCCAGTGGCCGCCATGGGCGAAATCCTACTGGTCCCGGGGAGATCGACTCACACGCGTTTCGGGGGGTGGACGGGGGTGAACGGGGGTTCCGTTTCTCTCTCCGTCCACCCCCCGGGGGTGGGTGAGGGCAGCGCTTCCTACGGGCGCCAGGCCGCCAGGACGCCCTCGTACAGCTCCTTGTCCGTGAGCTCGCGGGGGGCCGGGCCCGCGTGGAAGAAGGAGGCGTTGCCGGTCTTGAGCTTGCGGAGGTAGTCGAACGCCTTGTTGTCGTGCTCGCCGAAGGCGACGAAGGAGAAGAACACCTCGGGGTGGTTCTCCGCGGCCTCGGCGAGGGCCTTGGTGGCCGGGGTCTTGGCGTCGGGGGCGCCGTCCGTCTGGAAGATCACCAGGGCGGGGGTGCCGGCCGGCTCCTCGGCGTGCCGGCCGAGGACCGCCTCGACGGCCGCGTGGTAGCTGGTACGGCCCATCCGGCCGAGCTCCGCGTGCAACTTGTCGATCTTGTTCTCGTGGTCGGAGAGGGTCAGCTCGCCGGTGCCGTCCAGCTCGGTGGAGAAGAACGTCACGTGGAGCGTGGCCTCGGTGTCCAGGTGCGCGGCCAGGGCGAGGGCCTGCTCGGCGAGGGCCTGGGCCGAGCCGTCCTTGTAGTACGGGCGCATGGACGCGGAGCGGTCGAGGACGAGGTGGACCTTGGCACGGGCACCGGTGAGGTCGTGCTGCTCGAGGACGGTGCCGGCGGCTTTGTAGGCGGTGGTGAGGGTGGTGTCGCGGAGCGCGGTGGCAGGGGTGGCGGGGGTGGCAGGGGCGGCGGGCTTGCCGGCGGGGGCCGTGCGGGGTTCGGCCTCGGCCTCGGCTTCGCCTTCGGCCGGGGTTTCGTTCCCACCCGCACCACCCGTGCGGGTCTCGTCGTCGGGTGCGGGTGACTCCTGTGGGGCCTGCTCGTCGTCGGCGGCTGCGGGAGTCGTCCCCGGTGCGGATTCCGGTTCCGGTGTCGGTTCCGGTGCCGGTGCCTGAGCTGCGGGCTTCGGCTCGGGATCCGGCTCGGGAGCCGGCTCGGGCGCCGGTTCCGGCTTTGCCTCGGGCTCGGGCTCGGCGGTTCCCTCGGCCTCGGACCGGGGGGCCGCCCCCGGCTCGGCAGCGGCCTCGGGCTCCGAGGTCGCCTCTGTCCTCGGCCCGGCGTCGACCTGGGGCTCGGGCTCGGGCTCGGCTTCAGCCTCGGGCTTGGACTCCGGGGTCGTTTCGTGCGTCGGCTCCGGCTCGGGAGCCGGCTTGGCCTCGGGCTCCTCGGCCGTGGTCGCCGCCTCGGTCCCGGCGAGGGCTTCCTCCGGCTCCGGCTCTGCTTCCGGCTCTGCCGTCGCCTCGGCGACCGGCTCCGGGGCGGGCGTGGTCTCGGGCGTGGTCTCGGGCTCGGGGTCAGGGGCCGGTTCGGTCTTGGACTCGGCCTCGGCGACCGGCTCCGGGACGGGCGTGGTCTCGGGCGTGGTCTCGGGCTCGGGGTCAGGGGCCGGTTCGGTCTTGGACTCGGCCTCGGCGACCGGCTCCGGGGCGGGCTCTGCCTCGGGCTCTGCCTCGGCCTTCGTCTCAGCCTCGATCTTCGGCTCCGTCTCAGGGACCGCCTTCGGCTCCGGAGTCGTCTCCTCGGGCTTCGCCTCCGGCGTCTGGGCCTCGGCTCCCGTCTCCGGCGCCTCAGCCTCCGCCTTCCTCCCGGGCTCCGGCGTCTCCGCCTCCCGCTCCGACTGAGGCGTCTCCGCCTCCCGCTTCTCCTCCTCCGCGGACGGCCGCGTCGGACGGGGGACCGACACCCTGTCGAAAGCCGCGCTCACCAGGTCGTGTTCGTCGCTTTCACGTGGTTCCGGGACCGCCGGAGTCGTCGGAGTCGTCGGAGTCGGCGGGGTGCCCGCGGAGGCCGACGGCTCCGGGGACGGGGACGGGACCGTGCGCTCCGGGGACGGCTCGGGCGTCGTCGGAACCGCCGTTTCCGTCGCCTCGGCGGCCGGCGCCGCACCCTCCGCTTCGGCGGACTTCGCTTTACGTGACCGGCCGAACGCGTTCCGCAGGAGAGTGAGAATGCCCATGTGCGCAACCCTTCGCGTGAGTTGGTGCCCGTCAAACCCTGGCCAGGACGGACACGTAAGGTTAGCGGCCCTCGGGGGCGATCTTGGGCAGGGTGGGGTGTAGGGGATCGTCTCTGTCAAGGGTGCGATCCGGCCGGTGTGAGGTCGCCGTCCGCTCCGGCGCACGCCCTTGATGCCGCCCCGGCTTCACCCGTCGTTCACTCCCGCGCCCGGTCGTCGCACCCGTGTGCTCCTACGGTCACGCTGACACCACGGGCACGCCAAGGAGAGAACACGTGCGAAAGCTGCTGCCGTTGATCGGAACGCCGTCCGGTGCGCACCCCGGCGGCCGGTCCGCCCTGACCTGTCGTTTCCGGTGTGGTGACGCCTGCTTCCACGAGGTGCCCAACACCAGCGACAACGAGTACGTCGGTGACGTCGTCGCCGGCGCCCTCAGCCGCCGTTCGATGATGCGGGCCGCCGCCGTCGTGACCGTCGCCGCGGCCGGTGCCGGCGCGGTGGGTGTCGCCGCCGCTCCCGAGGCGCAGGCGGCCCCGGTCGCCAAGGGCCGTAAACCTCACACGCACAGGGGCGCCCGGGGCCTCAGGTTCACGCCCGTCCCGCCCAACACCCGTGACGCCGTCACCGTGCCGGAGGGCTACCGGCAGAACGTCGTCATCCGCTGGGGCGAGCCCATCCTGCGCGGCGCGCCCGCCTTCGATCCGGAGCGGCAGAGCGCGAAGGCGCAGGCCGGGCAGTTCGGGTACAACTGCGACTTCCTCGCGCTGCTGCCCCTGAAGGGCGAGCGGAACCGGCAGCTGCTGGTCGCCAACCACGAGTACACCGACGAGATCCTCATGTTCCGGGACTACGACCCGGAGAACCCGACGCGCGAGCAGGTGGAGATCGCCTGGGCCGCGCACGGTCTCGCCGTCGTCGCCGTGGACGAGGACCGCAGGAGCGGCAGGCTCACGGCCGTGGGGCGGCACCACCTCAACCGGCGGCTGACCGCCACCTCCGAGTTCCGGCTCACCGGTCCCGTCGCCGGCTCCGACCTGGTGAAGACCTCCGCCGACCCGAGCGGCACCCGCGTGCTCGGCACCCTCAACAACTGCGCCGGCGGCACCACCCCGTGGGGCACGACGCTGCACGGCGAGGAGAACTTCAACCAGTACTTCGCCCACGGCAGCAGCGCCACGGACAAGCGGTACGGGATCGGCGCCGGTGCGACCGAGCGCAAGTGGGAGAGGTTCGACAAGCGGTTCGACCTCTCCCAGGAGCCGAACGAGGCGCACCGCTTCGGCTACGTCGTCGAGCTCGACCCGTACGACCCCGACTCCGTCCCGCGCAAGCACACCGCGCTCGGCCGGTTCAAGCACGAGGGTGCGACCGTGCGGCTGACGCACGACGGGCGGCCGGTCGTCTACTCCGGCGACGACGAGCGGTTCGACTACTTCTACAAGTTCGTCGGCAGCAAGCGGATGCGGCACGGCAACAGCCGCGCGGCCCGCGAGCACAACCTCTCGCTGCTCGACGAGGGCACGCTCTACGTCGCCAAGCTCACCGGTGACTCGCCCGCCTTCGAGATCGACGGCACGGGGAAGCTGCCGAGGGACGGGGAGTTCGACGGCAGCGGCGAGTGGATCCCGCTGGCCACCGCGACCGCGCGCGGCGCCGTCTCGCACGTGGAGGGCATGACCGCCGAGGAGGTCTTCGTCTTCACGCGTCTCGCCGGCGACAAGGTCGGCGCGACGAAGATGGACCGTCCCGAGGACATCGAGCCCAACCCGGTCACCGGCAAGGTGTACCTCGCGCTCACCAACAACTCCAACCGCGGCGTCGGCTCCCACCCGAAGGCGGACGAGGCGAACCCGCGGCACGCCAACAAGCACGGCCACGTCCTGGAGCTCACCGAGCGGTGGAACCGGCCGGAGAGCACGAGGTTCGCCTGGTCGCTGTTCCTCGTCGCGGGCGACCCGGAGGACCCGGCGACGTACTTCGCCGGCTTCCCCAAGGACGCCGTCAGCCCGATCTCCTGCCCGGACAACGTCGCCTTCGACGCGCACGGCAACCTGTGGATCTCCACCGACGGCAGCGCCCTCGGCTCCCACGACGGCCTCTTCGGCGTCGCCACGCGCGGGGAGCGGCGCGGTGAGCTGAAGCAGTTCCTGACCGTGCCGACGGGCGCGGAGACCTGCGGCCCGGTCATCCAGGACCGGCGTGTGCTGGTCGCCGTGCAGCACCCGGGCGAGGTGAACGGGGCGACCGTGGAGCGGCCCGCCAGCACCTGGCCCGACGGGCCCGGCACGTACGTCCGCCCTGCGGTCGTCGCGGTGTGGCGCGAGGACGGGCGGGACATCGGCGTCTGACGCCGGGCCGGAGCCGGTGCCGGGGGTCAGGCCCCCGGCACCAGCTCCTCCAGCCACTCCCGGTACGCCGGGGCCTGCCGGGCCACCTCCTGGTAGGCGTCCGCCAGGTGCGGGTACACGCCCTCCAGCTCCGTGTCCGTGCGCGCCGCCAGCAGCAGCCGTACGCCCAGCGGGTCGCCGGCGATGCGGCGGACCGCCGCCTCGGGGCGGGAGGGCGAGGTCGGCTGGCAGACGGTGACGACCTCGCCGATCGCGACCAGGGACGCGGCCGTGTGGTAGTCGCCGTGCAGCACGGGCGGGTCGATGCCGGCCTCGCGCAGCATCCGCCGCACGGCGTCCCACTCGCCGTCGACCGCCGGGTCGATCATCCAGCGGTCGTGGGCCAGGTCGGAGAGGCGGACGACCGGGCGGGCGGCGGCCGGGTGGTCGGCGGGCAGGGAGACGAACTGCGGTTCGCGGGCGATGAGGACGCGGGTGCGCAGGCCGTCCGGGACGTGCAGCGGGCAGCCCTCGACCTCGTGCACGAACGCGACGTCGAGCTGGCCGTCGGCGACCATGCGCAGCAGGGCGTTGGCGGAGACGTCCATGTGCAGGGTGGGTTCCTGCCAGTGCCGGCGCAGGCGGCGCAGCCAGCCGGCCAGCGCGCGGCTGGCGGTGGAGCCGATGCGCAGCTGACGGCCGCCGACGGCGGCGGCGCGGGCCTCGGTGACCAGGGAGCGCAGCTCGGTGACGAGCGGGCGGGCGCGGCTGAGGACCAGCCGGCCCAGGGGGGTGGGACGGCAGCCGGTGCGGGCGCGGACGAACAGGGCGCCGCCCAGCTCCTGTTCGATGCGCCGCAACTGCGTGCTCAACGAGGGCTGGGCCACGCCGAGATGGCGTGCGGCCCGGTGCAGACTGCCCGTGTCGGCGATCGCGCACAACGCCCTGAGGTGCCGGACCTCAAGCTCCATGTCCTGGGAGGGTAAGCGGGAAGTTCAGGTTTCACCAGACGTCCAAATGCCGTCCCTCCAGGCGTAGTCGGACGTCTTCGGCATCGGGAAGGGGCGGGGACGCGGACGGCCCGCGGGCGGGGACGCGGGCGGCCCGCGGGCGGGGGGCGCCGATAGCCCGGTCCTATCGCCGGTTGCCATCATCACAGCCGCCGCACAGGCGCGGACACTCACCGGTGACATGTGACTCACCCCCCACCGAAGGAGTCGTCCATGCGCCTGCGCATGCCCCTGTCCGTGCTGTCCGCGGCCGGTCTGAGCCTGACCGCGCTCGGTCTGGGCGCCGCCCCCGCCGGCGCCGCCGAAGCCCCCCTCGCCCCCGCCGACACGTCCTCCGCGTCCGCCGCGTACGCGGGTTCGTCCGAGGAGGCCGCGGCCAACCGCGCGTTCTTCCGGGCCGTGCTGGAGTCCGTGGCCGAGAAGCGGGCCGCCGATCCCACCGGCGCCGCCGCCGTCACCATCGTCTACAACGCCTCCCAGGCGCCCACGTTCGCCACACAGATAGCCCGCAGCACCCAGATCTGGAACAGCTCGGTCTCCAACGTGAGACTCCAGGCGGGCACCTCGGGCGCCGACTTCTCGTACCGCGAGGGCAACGACCGGCGCGGCTCGTACGCCTCCACGGACGGCCGCGGCCACGGCTACATCTTCCTCGACTACGCCCAGAACCGGACCTACAACTCGACGCGGGTGACCGCGCACGAGACCGGTCACGTGCTGGGCCTGCCGGACCGCTACTCCGGTCCGTGCAGCGAGCTGATGTCCGGCGGCGGCCCCGGCCCGTCCTGCACCAACGCCTACCCGAACGCCGCGGAGCGGGCGCGGGTGAACCAGTTGTGGTCGAGCGGCTTCGCCGCCGCGCTCGACCAGGCGGAGAAGGCGCTGGAGAAGTCCGGACGCTGACCCCCGCGTGCCCCGTCCGGTGCGGGCCGTCCCCTCGCGGGGCGGCCCGCACCGCCGTCCGTGCGCGGGTGGTGGCCGGGGCCGAGGAAGCGGGCGCGGTTCGCGGTCACCCACCCGGCCAGTACGCCGCACGGCACGAGCAGACACGCGACGGCGCCGCACACCGCGACGGCGCCGCACACCGCGACGGCGCCGCACACCGCGACGGCGCCGCACACCGCGCCGACGACGTCCCGCGCCCGCGCCCGCGCCCGCGCCTGACGAGAACCGCTCCGGGAACCCACTCCTCCGGGCGAGCCGCCCGCCCCCGCCGACGCGAGCGGTGGTCCTCCGAACGGGCGGAGAGGAGCCTCCGGGCGGGCCCGGCGCCCGGAGCCTGGCCCACGCCCGCGGGTGTCCGCCGGAGAAGCCCCGCCGGTCTCACTCCAGGCGGTGTCCCTCCGCGTCCTCCTTGGTGTAGTAGCGGTAGAACAGGATCACGAAGGTGCCGACCATGACGCCCACGCCCAGCCCCACCGAGCGGTAGATGCTGGGGTTGGACTGGCTGTACAGGAATCCGGCCGCGCAGCCGGCGAAGGCGGCCCAGGCCAGCGCGTGGAGTTCGCGGCGGAGTCTCGGTGCCAGGGTGAGCAGCGCGATGAGGACCCCGGTGAAGACCAGCCCGGTGAGGATGCCGAGCAGCAGGTTCGTGCCGGTGATGGGACCGCCGTAGCGACGGTTCGCCGCCGCCCAGTAGCCGTAGATGATCCCCGCGAGGACGGGCAGGACCACCCGGGCCACGCGGTGGGTGCGGGCGTCGAAGACGTCGGTGGTGCGGCTCTGCTCGATCATGCCCCGGGACCGGGGCGCCGCATGCGTCATGGGAGCACTCCTTCCTGCGTCCCCCGTCCCTTCAGGGCACACCTGCCGCGCCCGGGCGGCAACTCGGCCGCCCGGGTCCGCCCGGGTGCGGCCGGAGGGGAGGGGATGCGGGCGCCCCGGCCGCGTGTTTCGCTGGGGCCGTGAGTCCGGCCACCACAGGACACGCCCGGCCCGAGCCGTACCCGACGGCCGGCCCGGGCGACGTCGTGGAGCGGCAGCAGCTGCTGCGCGTACGCGGCCGCAGCGTCGCCTGGGCGCCGCCGCTGCTGCTGCTCGTCGCGATCGCGGTGGCCGACTACAACACCACCGGCGAGTTCCGGATCATCTCCTGGATCGTGCTGGTGCCGGGCATCGCCGCCGCGCTGTGCGGGGTGTGGGGCACGGCGGTGTTCGCGGTGCTGGCCATGGGCACGTACACCCTGGTCGACAGCGCCTGGCCGCACCAGTTCCAGGCGGGGCTGCCCGACTTCATCCTGGTCGCCCTCGGCGGCGTCCTCGCCACGCTGGCGTGCGTGGTGCGGGTGCGCGGCGAGCGCCGCGCGCTGCACATGCGGGACGTGACGGACACCGTGCGCCGTACGGTGCTGCGGCCGCTGCCGCCCGGCTGGGGCGGCCTGGAGCACGCCGGGGTGTACCTCACCGCCGACGCCCAGGCCCGGGTCGGCGGCGACTTCTACGACATCCAGCCCGGCCCGCACGGCACCCGCGTGCTGGTCGGGGACGTGCAGGGCAAGGGGCTGGGCGCGGTGGAGACGGCGGCGGTGCTGCTCGGCACGTTCCGCGAGGCGGGCTTCCACGAGGCGGACCTGGCGACGGTCGCCGACCGGCTGGAGGCGCGGATGGCGCGGCACCGCGCCTACACCGCCGCCCTCGGCCGGACGGAGGGCGACCGGTTCGCCACGGCCGTGCTGATCGGGTTCCCCGCGGACGAGGACGGCGTCGTCGACGCCGTCGTCTTCGGTCACGAACCCCCGCTGGCGGTGGGCCCGTCGGGGGTGCGGCACCTGACGGCGGCCGGGGGGCTGCCGCTCGGCTACCGCGACCTCGCGCCCGGCCCTCCCGCGGTGCGCCGGGTGCGTCTGGACGCCGACGAGACGCTGCTGGTGGTGACCGACGGGGTGACGGAGGCGCGGGACCGGGACGGCCGCTTCTTCAAGGTCGCGGAGGAGGTGGGCCGGGCCGTGGCCGCCGACCCGCGGCTGACGGCCCCCGCCCGGCTGGTGAACGTCGTACGGGACCGGACGCTGCGGCACTGCCGGGGGCGGCTGGCGGACGACACCACCGCGTTCGCGGTGCGGCGCGCCCGGGGCGCGGGGGCCGAACGCCGCGAAGGGGGACGTTCACCGCGGTGACGCCCCCGTGTGCGACCACAGCCGTTACGGTGCTGCCGTGGGCGATCGACAGGGGGAGGGGACCATGCCCGGGACCGTGCTGCTGCTGGCGGTGTCGCCGCTGGGCCGTGGACGGCTGGTGGACGCGGCGTCCGTGCTCCCCGTGCTCGCGGCGGTGCCCCCCGCGGTGCTGTCCGGCGCGGACACCGCGAACGTCGTGGAGCTGGCCGACCCGCTGGAGCCGCAGGCGGTGCTGACCCGGCTGCGGGCGGCGGCCGCCGCGCCCGGCCCGCTGACCGTGTACGTGGCGGGAGAGCTGCGGCTGGACCGCAGGCAGCGGCTGCCGCACCTGGCGCTGGCCCGCACCACCCCGGCGACCGTGCGCTACACGGCACTGCCCTGGCACTGGTTCCGGGACGAGCTGCGGCTGCGCCCGGCCGGCGCGACGACCCTGTTCCTCGATCTGCACGCCGACCCGGACGCCTGGCAGGCGCTGTGCGCGCCGCCGGCGCCGGGCCGGCCGTTCTCGCTGGACTGCGGGCGGGACGCCGCCGTCTACGGTCGCGTCGCACCGCCGCCGTCGCGGCGCCGGGTGGCGGCGCCGGCGTACATGAAGGCGCTGGCGACGCTGCTGCGCAGCGGGCGGCGGCTGCCGGACGAGGAGCTGCACCAGCGGACGCTGGCCCGGATCGCGCCGGAGAGCGCGGGCGCCGACCTGGTGCTGGCGCAGCACGGGCCGCTGCCGGGCGACCCGCACGCGGCGGTCACGGCGGCCGTGCGGGCGGGGCGGCACGCGGAGGCGGACGCGCTGGCCGCGCGGCTGGAGCAGGCGGCGGGGCTGGCGCACGGGCCGGTGTCCGAGGAGGCGCTGCACTGGACGGAGGTCCGCGCGGACCTGGCGATGCTGGCGGGCGACGCGGTGCGCAGCTGCCGCGCGTGGATGGCGCTGGCGGGCACCCGGCTGGCCGCCGGGCAGCCGGCCGGCGCGCCCGCCGTCGAGGCGGCCGTGGACCGCGCCCACCACCAGTGGGGCCGGATCGACGACCCGGTGCGGGTCCGTGAACTGGGGTTGGAGCTGGTGGAGTTGAGGAGCCGGGTGCCGGGGCGCCGGGAGGGGGCCGTGGAGCATGTGCGGCGCCGGCTCCGGGAGGTGCAGGGGCGCGCGGCGATGCCCGCCGGACATCTGCGTACGGACCCTCCCCAGGGAGCAGCCGCGGTGCCATGATGGTGAGTTATGGCTAAGGGGGACGGAGTGGCCGACCAGGACATCTGCATACGGCTCGACCGGAGCGCGACGGAGGGGGACATCACCGCCCTGCGCAACTGGCTGGAGCGGGAGAAACCGCTGGACGACCTGGCGCGGGACGGGAAGGTGCGGATCCTCGTGAGACCCGCCACCGAGCACGGCGGCACCCCGATGGGGACGAGCCAGGAGATCATCATCGCCGTCACGTCGGCGGGCGCCACCGTGGTGTTCCAGGAGCTGCTGGAGCAGGTCAAGCGGGGTGTGAAGGCCTGGCGCGACAACCGCCGCCAGGTCGGGCACGGCGATCCGCCGCAGGACAGCGTCGAACCGGTGAACCGCGACGACGGGTAGACCGGTGCAGCCTCAGGACGCGGGGGAGCCGAGGGACCGGGCGCTGCTGATCGGTGTGTCCGAGTACGACTTCACGAAGCCGCCGCACGGGGTGCCGGGCGACCTGCCGGCGGTCCGGCACAACCTGACCACGCTGCGCGAGGCGCTGGTGCGCGGGCGGGTGTTCGCGGAGCAGGAGATCAGGACGCTGCCGTCGCCGTACCTCGCCGACACGGCGCGGGTGCTGCAGCGGGCCGCCAAGGAGGCCCGCGGGCTGCTGCTGGTCTACTTCGCGGGGCACGGGGCGATCCCCAGCGGGGGCGACGAGCTGTACCTGCAGATGCGGGACGCCCGGGTGATCGCCGGTGAGCACACGGTCTTCTCCGGGGCCGAGAAGTTCAGCGACCTGATGGTGACGGTCCTGGCCACCAGCGCGGCGCGCCGGATCGTGGTGGTCCTGGACTGCTGCTTCGCGGGCAACGCGGCCCGGGTGTGGGAGCTCTTCGGGGACAAGCGGCGCGTCGCGGTGCTGATGAGCGTGCAGGCGAACCACCGGATCGACGCGGGCGACCCCAAGACGCCCACGCCGTTCACGGAGGAACTGGCGGCGGTGCTGGGGGAGGGGGGCGGGACGACCGTCTCGGAGCTCGCCGCCCGGCTGCGGGAGCGGATGGCCGCGCGGGGCCTTCGCACCGAGCGCGGAGACCCCTGGGAGCCGCAGACTGCGCGTCGAAGCGGGCGTCGACGTCCCGCTGGGGAAGGACGACGGTCCGCAGGTCCCGCTCCCGGGGCCGGGCTTACCGGGCGGGCCGGGTGGCGCCTCGGACCCCGGCCCGCCGGGCCCGGACCCGGGCCCCCGTCCGCCGTGGTGGCCGGCCGTGCTGAAGGGGTGGCGGTCCGTCCTGGCCGTGCTGAAGCGGTGGCTGTCCGCCCTGAGCGCGCTGAAGCGGTGGTGGCTCGCCCTGACCGTGCTGCTCGCCCTCGGTCTGCTCGGCCTGGGCCTGTACTGCACGCTGGGTCCGGCCGGCGACGGCGCCCACTGCGCCCCGCCGCTCGAACTGAGGGTGCTGACCGACCCGGACCTGGAACGGCCCGTACGCGCCGCCGCCGACGCCTATCTCGGCTCGGAGGAGAACACCACCGGTGCCGGCTGCCGCCGCACCGGCGTCACCGTCTACAGCGCCGGTTCCTCCGACGTGGTCGGCGCGCTGCGACGGCACACCGGCGACTGGCAGGAGCCGCGGGACGACGACGTCGACCCGCAGCGGGACCTCGGCCCGCAGCCGGACGTGTGGATCCCCGCCTCCCGCGCCGACGTCGACCGGGTGCTGGACGAGCAGGACACGGACGCCGTCGCGGTCCTGGAACCGAGGGAGCCGCCGCTCGCCTACTCCCCCATCGTGCTGGCCGTGCCGCAGCAGATCGCCGCCGAGGCCTATGACGAGCGCACCGGGCTGGACCTGACCGAGATGATCCAGGACCTGACCGATCGCGCCGGGGACGCGGAAGTGCGCCGACCCGACCCCGAGTTCACCGACTCCGGACTGCTCGCCACCGTCGGCCTGTACGGCGCCGACGCGAGCGCCGCCGCCCGCGGGGAGGGCCTGGTCGAGCAGTCCGGCTCGCCCTCCCCCACGGCCGGCGACCTGCTGTGCGCGCTGCCCGACGACGACGCCGTGGACGACCGCACCGCCGCCCTCGTCCCGGAGTTCCTGATGCGCAGCGGCGTCGACTGCGACAGCACCACCCGCAGTCCGCGGATGGCCCAGTACCCGCAGGACGTGCCCGGGGTGGAGCCGGTGTTCGTGCGGGTGCGCTGGAACGGCGGCGACCGCGACGGGACGGAGCGGGACGCGGCGGCGAGCGCCTTCCGCGACTGGCTGACGGGCGACGACGGCCGTGCGGTGTTCGCCGACCACGGCTTCCGTTCCGCCTACACCCGGGAGCTGCCGGACGGGGAGCCCGTCGCCGACGGCGTGCTGCACGCGCCCAGTCCGCTCGACGAGTCGGCCGGACGGGACGCGATGGAGCGGGCGCTGCGCGCCTACCAGGCGTACGGCGGACCGGGCCGGGTGCTGTTCCTGCTGGACAGTTCCGGTTCCATGGCCGACCTCTGGCAGGGCCCGAGCGGCGGCCCCGGTCTGCTGCGGCAGTCGCTGGGCGGGCTGGGCGCCGAGGACGAGTACGGCGTCTGGGCGGTGGCGGACACCGGCGACGGCCCCTACGAGACGCTGCTGGGCATCGCCGCCCACCGGCGGACCGACGCCCAGCGCGCCGTCGACGAGCGGGCGCGGGTGCGGGACGCCACGGCCGACCCGCACGCGGCGCTGCTCTCGGCGTTCGACGCGATGGACCGGCGGGGCGGCGACGGACGGCCGCAGATGATCGTGCACATCACCGACGGCGAGCACGGCGAGACGCTGAGCGGCGGCCGGCTGACCGAGGTGCTCGACCGGGCCGGGGCGAGCGGCGTTCCGGTGACCGTGGCCGTCCTGGGCAGCGGCGGCTGCGACCCGGGCCGGCCGGACCGCCGCATCGCCGACGCGAGCGGCGGGCGGTGCCTGGACGCGGGGGACGACCTGGGCGCGGCCCTGCACGACGAGATCGCACGCACCGGAACGGGGGAGGGCTGATGCGTCGACGGCTCGCCGTACTGGCGGCGCTGCTGCTGTCGCTCGCCGCCTGCACCGGCGGCGGGGGCGGGGGCGGGACGGAGGCGTCCGACGCGACCGCCGCCGAGGACGTGCCCGGCACGATCGTGGTCGCCAGCGGCCGGGACGTCACCGGCAGCAACGGCGTGCGCCAGCAGCTCATCGACGCGTGGAACCGGCGTGAGCGGCAGGCGGGTTCGCAGTACCGGGCCCGGCTGGTGGAGCTCGCGGGCAGCGCCGACGAGCAGCGCAGCCAGTTGCTCGGCGCCCTGCAGTCCCGCAGCGCCGAGTACGACGTGGTGAACCTGGACGTCACCTGGGTGCCGGAGTTCGCCGAGGCCGGGCTGGTGCGGGCGCTGCCGGACGACATCGTGGACGAGGACGTGATCGGTCCGGTCGCCGAGACGGCCCGCTGGGACGGGAAGGTCTACGCGGCGCCGTTCAACAGCGACGTCGGCCTGCTCTACTACCGGCGCGACCTCCTGCGGCGGGCGGGTGTCGAGGAGCCGTTCGTCCCGGAGGGGTTCACCTGGGACCAGCTGCGCGGGCACGTCGAGACCCTGCACACGAAGCTCCCCGCCGGCGCCTTCGCCAAGGGCTGGACCACCCAGCTCGCCGCGTACGAGGGCCGCACCGTCAACGCGGTGGAGGCGTTCGCGTCGGCGGTGCCCGGCCTGGCGCTGGTGGACGGGAAGGGCCGCTACACGGGCGACGTGGAGCAGCTCACCGAGGGCGTGGCGGAACTGCGCCGCCGCATCGAGCCGGCGTACACCCTCCAGGACGCGGCGGTCTCCGACGAGGCGGGCGCGACCGGCGACTTCGTCGAGGGGCGCACGGCCTTCCTGCGTGCCTGGCCCTCCGCCTACCCCACGCTGTACCGGGTGTTCGGGGACCGGGTCGGCGTGGCGAAGCTGCCCGGGCGGGCGGTTCTCGGCGGGCAGAACCTGGCGGTGACCAAGGCGTCGCAGCGGGCGCGGAAGGCGACCGAGCTGATCCGGTACCTCACGGGGCGGGAGAGTGCGCGCTGCCTGCTGGAGGCCGGGTTCGCGGCGGCCCGCGACTCGGCCTACCGGGACGTGGTGCGCTGTCCCGAGGGCGTGGCCGCCGCGCCCTCGCCGTCCCCGACGGGGGAGGGCGCGGACCAGGTGCCGCGGGACGGCGGGGGCCGCCCCGCTCACGCGGACACGACCCTGCGGGCGCTGAAAGAGGCCGTGCACCGCCCGAGGACCCCGCTCTACGGCGCGCTCACCCAGACCTTCATCACGCAGCTCGGCCCGCTCGTGGACGGAGCCACGATCGGCGACGAGGAACTGGCCCGGCGGCTGGACGAGGCGCTGCGCGACGCCCTGCCCGGCTGAGGACCGTCCCGGCCGGGGGCCGCTCCGCTGAGGGCCGTCCCGTCCGAGGGCCCCCGCCCTGCCGCTCCGCCGTCCTGCCGCTCCGCCGTCCTGCCGCTCCGCCGTCCTGCCGCTCCGCCGTCCTACCGCTCCGCAGCCTCCACCTCCACCGGCGCGGTGGTCCCGCGGTCGGCGTCCGGGCCGACGGTCCCGGCCGGACCCGCGTTCGCCGCCAGGAGAAGCGCCGCGACCGCGGTGAGAGCCGCGACGAGTCCTCGGGCGTAACGCTCGGTGGAGCGGGTGCGTTCCAGCACGGCGACCTCGCAACAGCGACGGGTTAAGCGGGTTTAATTCACGGTTTAACCTAGGGGCTGTCCGACGCGAACGGCAAGGGGCACTGAGGGAGTTGGCATGGGGGAGCGGGACGAGCCGGGCACGATCGGACGCCGGGTGCAGCGACTGCGCGTGGCGCGCGGGCTGACCCAGAGACAGCTGGCGGAACCGGTGTACACCCCCGCCTACGTCTCCACCCTGGAGGCCGGCCGGGTGCGCCCCTCCGACGACGCGCTGCGGCACCTCGCCGAGCGGCTCGGGGTCGAGTTCGACGAACTGGCGACCGGGCGTTCCGCGCGCCGGGTGACCGAACTGCGGCTGCGGCTGACCGAGGCGCAGCGCGCGCTCGCCGCCGGCGAGGCGGAGTCGGCGGTGGAGCAGTACACGGCGCTGCTGGCCGAGGCGGAGGCGCAGGAGCTGCCCGAGGAGCAGGCCGCCGCACTGCTCGGACTCGGGGAGTGCGCGCTGGACACCGGCGAACTCGCCGACGGACAGCGGTACTTCGAGGAAGCGGAGGCGCGGCTCGCGGACGCGCCGCTGCCCGCGCGGGTGCCGGCGCTGCGCGGCCGGGCCGTCGCGCACTACCTCGCGGGGGAGCTGCGGTACGCGGTGTACCTGCTGGAGACCACCATCGACGAGCTGAACCGGGGCGGCCTGCACGACCCGGACGCGCTGCTCCTGCTGTACGCCAGCGTCATCGGGCCGTACATGGACATGGGGGCGCACGCGCGGGCCGCGCAGGCCGCGGAGTTCGCGCTGGCGCTCGCCCCGCAGTCCGGCGACCCGGCGCTGGTGGCGCGCATGCACCGGTCGGTGGCCCGCACCCTGCTCGCCGAGGGCCGCCTGGCGGAGGCGGACGCCTCCCTGGCCAAGGCGGCCGAGCTGTACCGGGGGCTGCAGCTGCGCACCGAGCTGGCCAACTGCCACTGGATGCGGGGGTACGTACACGCGCAGAACGGCGAACTGGCGCAGGCGGAGGCGGAGATGCGGGAGGCGCTGCACATGCTGTCCGCGACCCGCGCGACCCTGTACAGCAGTCAGCTCACCGTCGAACTGGCGGACGTACTGCACCGGCGGGGGCGCTCCGCGGAAGCCGCGGAGCTGCTGAAGGACGTGCTGGGCGGGCTCTCCCCCGAGCGGGGCGCGGTCCACGCGGCGGCCGCGCACCGGCTGCTCGGCATCATCGCCGAGGACGCCCGGGACACGGAGCGGGCCGAGGAGCACTACGTCCGCGCGCTCAGCCTGCTGGAACGCGCGGGCGCGGCGGGCGACCTGGCCGACCTGTGCCGCCTCCTCGGCGACCTCCTGCGCCGCACGGGCCGCGTGGAAGCGGCGCTGGACGCCTACCGCACCGGCCTCGGCCACCGCACGGCCCCGGGTACGACCACCTTGGGACCGGCCCCGGCGCAGCCACCGGTGTGAGACACCGGTGGGGGACCAGGGGGCTGAGACGGGCGCGGCCCCGCCCTCGCCGTCACGTGGTCCGGCCGGCCGGCGGCACGGTGCGGACGCGCTTTCCGCCGTGGGCGCGAGGCCCCGCCCGACCGCGGACGTCGCGCCTCCCGGCAGGCTGACCCACGCCTGGGGCGGTGGCGTGTCCCCCGGCGGACCGGTCTCCCGCCCCGGCAGCGGCGACCTCCCCGCGGCGGCATGCCCGTCGGCGGGCAGAGGTGCGCCCCAACGGCGGCTGGCCTCCGGACGAATGACCGTGCCCGCATGCAACCGAGGCGCGCCCCGGGCCGGCCACCACCGGTGCGGGGGGGGGGGGGGGGGGGGCTCAGGGGACCCGCGCCGGACCCGCCGCCCGCCCCCGCGCCGACGCCCGCGCCCGGCACGCACACCCCTTCCCCGCGAACGCCCCCGGCACCCCGTCCGTATCCCACGCCCCACGCCCCCAGGAGTGACCCCGGCCCGCCGGGTGCCGACCGGTTTCGCCTGCCCCGCCCCGGGTAGTCAGACCGCGTTTCGGCTGGTGAGGGGATGTGATTGGTGTGCGGCCCGGGAACGTCCCGGGGGGTGGGCAGGACCGGGGTGCGGGTGGCGGGGAGTACCAGCGGACGGTCGGCGCCATCGCCGCGGGGCTGCGCGGGGCCGGGCCCGCGGAGGCGCCGGGGCGGCTGTGCGCGGTGGCCGTGGAGCTGCTGCCGGTGGACGGCGCGTCCGTGTCGCTGCGCGGTGACAGCATGCCCCTTCAGCTCGCCGCGTCCGGCGCCGGCGCCGCGCGGCTCGCCCAGATGCAGGCCACCCTCGGCGACGGCCCCTGCCACCACGTGCTGCGGACCGGCGTCCCGGTCCTCGCCCGCGACCTGGCGGACGGCGACTGCGCCGACCGCTGGCCGGTGTTCGTGCAGCAGGCGCTCGGCTCCGGCGTGCGTGCGGTGTACGCGCTGCCCCTCGGTTCCTCCGCCGTGCGCGTCGGCACCCTCGACCTCTACCGCGGCTCCCCCGGCGGCCTCACCGCGCGTGAGCTGCGCGTGGCGCTGCTGGTGGCCGGCGTGATGACGGTCGCGCTGACGGACCTGCCGTACGACGCGCGGGACGGTGACGGGGGCTGGCTCAGCGGGCTGGCCGCCGGCCATGACCGGGTGCACCAGGCGGTCGGCATGATCATGGCCCAGCTCGGCGTGGGCGCCGACGAGGCCCTGGCCCGGCTGCGCGGCGACGCCTTCGCGCAGGGCCGCACCGTACGGGAGGCGGCCGTCGACGTCGTCGCCCGCCGACGGCGTTTCGACACGCCCTGACCGTCCGTCCCCGGTGAGCGACTCCCGTCCACGGCCTAGGCTGACGGGTCATGGACATAGCCATCCTCTTCGTCACCAGCGTCGTGATCCTCGGCGTGGCCTCGATCCAGACCCACCTCTCCCGCTCCGAGCGCCGTCTCGCCCGCGTGGAACGCAAACTCGACCTCATCCTGGGTCACTTGGGACTGGAGGAGGAGGTCCCGAGGAAGGACGAGATCCTCGCCCTGGCGCGCGACGGCAAGCAGGTGCAGGCGATCAAGCTGTACCGCGAGTCCACCGGCGCGAGCCTGGTGGAGGCCAAGCAGGCCGTCGACGGCATGAGCTGAGCCCCGAAGGACCCCCGGACCGGTCCCCTCAGACCCGCAGCCGCTCCTGCCGGGCGACCTCCGCGAGCCGGTCCGCGCCGAGCTGGGCCATCGCCTGGGTGACCTCGGCCCGCACCTCCCCGAATCCGCCGTTGGTGAGGACGACCGCGTCCTCGCCGACGCGGACCGCCGCGAGGTGCACCGTGAGCCGGGCCGGGGCGGCGTCCGGCGTCCCGCCGGTCAGCGTCACCCGCAGCGCGGCGCGGGCGTCCCCGGCGGTGTCCGGCAGGGGCAGCTCCGTCACCTCGACGTCCTGGGTGCCGGACCGGGCGGTCCGTGCCCGGAAACTCCCGCACTTCCCGGGCAGCGTGCCCAGCCAGGCCAGCGCGCGCTCCACGTCGTCCGGACGGTGCGCGCCGACCTGTTCGCGCAGCTGGACGCCCTCGGCGGTGTCGTCCAGGGTCACCGAGGCGCGCGGGCCCGCCGGGACGCCGAACGGCTCCTCCGTGTACAGGACCTCCAGCAGCCGCCGGCAGTCGCCGTCGTCCGTGGTCGCCTTCAGCGTGCCGTCGCGCCACAGCGCCGCCCCCTGGCCGGCCGCCCAGGGCGGGCCGAGGTCCGCCGCGGTGATCAGCGCCGCCTCGAGCTGCTCGTCGTTCAGCACGGGCGTGGACCGCTCGGTGCCGGTCACGGCGGAGGAGGACGCCGAGGGGGACGGGGCCGCGGAGGGCGACGTCTCGGCGGGCGGCTCGGACACGCCCTGGGGCAGCGCGCGCGGCACGTCCCGGTCGTAGGCCACGCAGGCCGCCGTGATCAGCAGGGCGGCGACGGAGAGGGCGGAGGCGAGGAGGGTGCGGGCGCGGGTCATCGGATGCCTCCTGAGGGCCGGGCCGTCCAGGGGCGGACGCGGCGGGAGTGGCGGACGTGCTCCCACGGCACCACCGGGGCAGGCCCCCCACCAGCGAGGCGAGCCGTCCGGGTGAGCACCGGGCACGGCCCCGCCGGGCGCGGAAACCGGGTGTGCCCGTCGGCCGCCCGCCGCCGGCGTCCAGGAGGAACGCGCCCGCGCCGTCGTCCGGCAGGCCGCCGGACCCGGGCCGCGGGCGGAGGCCGACGGACCCGTCGGGGGCGGTCTCGGCGCCCGGATCCGCCGGGTCCGGCGGGTGCCGTACCGGGCGGTGCCCGGCGCGCGGGAGGCCGGGGACGGACGGCGGCCCGGCGTGCTGCCGGGTGCGGAGTTCACGCGGCGCGTCGAGGAGCGGGTGCGCGCACGCGGGACCGCGCTGGGGGAGCCCGCGTAAGGTCGACGGGCAGATCCGCCTCGAGAAGGAGTCCGTCGTGGGCAACGGCCGGCCGGTCCCGGTGATCATCGACTGCGACACCGGTGTCGACGACGCCCTGGCGCTGCTGTTCGCCGTACGGCACCCCGGGATCGACCTGCGGGCCGTCACCTGCGTGGCCGGGAACACGGACGTGGACGGCGTCGTGCGCAACACGCTGACCGTGCTGGAGGCGGCGGGCGCGCCCGACGTCCCGGTGGCGCGGGGCGCCGAGCGCCCGCTGATCGAGGCGCCGCGCTCCGCCCGCCACGTCCACGGCCGCGACGGCATGGGCGACCTCGGCCTGCCCGCCCCGCGCCGGACCCCGGCGGACGTGGACGCGGTGACCCTGCTGCGCCGCGAGATCCTCGCCTCGCCGCGCCCGGTCACCCTCGTGCCCACCGCGCCGCTCACCAACATCGCCCTGCTGCTGCGGACCCACCCCGAGGTCACCCGCAACATCGAGCGGATCGTGTTCATGGGCGGCGCGGCGGGCGCCGGGAACGCCACCCCGGTGGCCGAGTTCAACGTGTGGCACGACCCGGAGGCCGCCGCGATCCTGCTCACCGCGGGCGTGCCGGTCACCATGTACGGGCTGGACGTGTTCACCCGGGTCGTCGTCCCCGGCGCCGACGTGCGGCGGCTGCGCGCGAGCGCCGAACCGGGCGCCCGGCTGGCCGGCGACCTGCTCGCCCACCGTCCCGCCCACCCGGGCAGCCGCCCCGACGACCCCGCCGAGGACTCCGGCGGCCTCGGCGACGCGGGCGCGCTGTGCGCGGTCGCCGACCCGGAGGGGCTCACCACCCACCGCCTGCCGGTCGAGGTGTCCCTGGCGCCCGGCCCGGCGCGCGGGCAGACGATCGTCGACCGCCGCCCCCGCCCCGGCGAGTCGGAACTCCACGAGGGCACCCGCGAGCAGGCGCTCGTGGACGTCGGCCTGGACGTGGACGTGGAGCGCTACGTGAAGCTCTACCTGACGACGGTCGAACACCCCGCGGCCTAGCCGAACACCCCGCGACCCGGCCGAAACGCCCCGCGACCCGGTCGAAACGCCCCGCGCTCCGGTCGAACACCGTGCGTCCCGATCGGACGTCGGTTCGACCCGTGTGCGCCGGGTGGGCGTGCGGTCCGCCACACCCGGAAGGAATGGCACCCCCTTACCGGTGCGTTCACTTTTACGGTGTTCTGGTCAGTTTCTCCGCCGGTACCCGCACACCCAGAGGAGACCCCGCGTGACCGACCGCCCGACCGCGCCCGACCCCCGGCCGCCGCACCCCGCCCCCGACGCCACGCCCGACCTCTCCTCCCGCGACCCCGACTGGTGGCGGCAGGCGGTCGTCTACCAGATCTACCCCCGCAGCTTCGCCGACGCCGACGGCGACGGCCTCGGTGACCTGCGCGGCATCACCCGACGCCTCACGCACCTGTCCGCCCTGGGCGTCGACGCCCTGTGGCTCAGCCCGTTCTACCCGTCCGAGCTGGCCGACGGCGGCTACGACGTCGCCGACCCGCGCGACGTCGACCCGCGGCTCGGCACCCTCGACGACTTCGACGAGCTGGTCCGCGAGGCGCACCGGCTCGGCCTCAAGGTGATCGTCGACATCGTCCCCAACCACACCTCCCACCAGCACGTCTGGTTCCAGGAGGCGCTGCGCGCCGGGCCCGGCTCCCCGGCCCGCGACCGCTACGTCTTCCGGGACGGCCGGGGCGAGCACGGCGAGCTGCCGCCCACCGACTGGCAGTCCGTGTTCGGCGGCAGCGCCTGGCAGCGGGTGCCGGACGGACAGTGGTACCTGCACCTGTTCGCCGCCGAGCAGCCCGACCTCAACTGGGACCACCAGGACGTCCGCGAGGACTTCCGCACCACCCTGCGCTTCTGGTCCGACCGGGGCGTGGACGGCTTCCGCGTCGACGTGGCGCACGCCCTCACCAAGGACCTCGAGGAGCCGCTGCGCGACCTCGGCGACCACGCGGCGGGCGGCGAGGCGGCCCTCACCGACTTCGCGCCCGGCACGCACCCGTTCTACGACCGCGACGAGGTGCACGAGATCTACCGCGACTGGCGGAAGATCTTCGACACCTACACCCCGCCCCGCACGGCCGTGGCCGAGGCGTGGGTGCCCGGCGCCCGGCGCGCCCTGTACGCCCGCCCGGACGAGCTGGGCCAGGCCTTCAACTTCGAGTACCTCCAGGCCGCGTGGGACGCGGACGAACTGCGCCAGGTGATCACCGACTCGCTGGCGACCGCGCGGGCCGCCGGGGCCTCGGCGACCTGGGTGCTGTCCAACCACGACGTGGTCCGGCACGCCTCCCGGCTGGTGCTGCCGCCCGGCACGGACGAGAACGCCTGGCTGCTGTCCGGCGGCCACGCCCCCGCCGTCGACCTGGAGGCCGGTCTGCGCCGGGCCCGCGCCGCCACCCTGCTGATGCTGGCGCTGCCCGGCTCGGCGTACGTCTACCAGGGTGAGGAGCTGGGGCTCCCCGAGGTCGCCGACCTGCCGACGGAGGTCCTCCAGGACCCGATCTGGGAACAGACCGGCCACGTCCGCAAGGGCCGCGACGGCTGCCGCGTCCCGCTGCCGTGGACCACGACCGGCCCGTCGTACGGCTTCGGCGCGGGCGGTGCGTGGCTGCCGCAGCCGGCGTCCTTCGCGGAGTACGCCGTGGAGGCGCAGGACGGGGCGGAGGGCTCGACCCTGGAGCTGTACCGCACGGCCCTGCGGCTGCGGCGCAAGCTGATCGACGGCGAGACGCTGACGTGGGCGGAGGACACCCCGGAGGGGGTCCTGCAGTTCGACCGCGGCGACGGCTGGCGCTGCGTGGCCAACCTGTCCTCCGACCCGGTCTCCCTCCCCGCGGGCGAGACCGTCCTGACCAGCGCCCCCCTGGAGGACGGCCGCCTGGCCCCGGACACGACGGCGTGGCTGACCCGCTGAGGGAGCCGGCGGGCGACGCCCTCCTCGGGGGAGACGCCGTGCGCCGCGGACGCGGGTGACGGCCGGCGGCACCGTGCGTGGTGCCGCCGGCCTCGCGGTCGTTCCGGCCGGTGACCGGGCGGCTGCCGCCCGTCCGGCCGCACGGCGCCCCCGTGCGCGGCCGCACCTCGCGGCCGCGTCCGCAGGAGGGCGTGGGTCACGTCCGGACCGCCAGGTCAGACGTGCCCCGGCCCACCGCTGCCGAAGGCTCCGCTGGAGCCCGGCAGCCAGCGTTTGCGCTGCTGGTCCTTGCCGGTCCTGGTGCCGGCGTGGTGCAGCTCGTACGGCATGAGCCGGGAGCCGCTGCGGGGCGTGAGCGGTATCTCGTCCGGCTCCCGCATCTCCCGCATCTCGCGTACCGCGCCGCCGTCCGGCAGCCTGGGCTGCTCGTCGGGCCGGGGGCGCGGCGACTCCTGGTCCATGTACCGCATTCCCGCACGGACGGCCCAGACGAGGGCACCTGCCACGATGATGCCGCCGATGAAGGCCGCTGCCACGGCCCACTGGTGGTCACTGGCGGCCAGTTGTACAAGCGTTGCCGTGTTCATGTTTCCGAGTATGGCCCAGGAAATGTGATAAAGCGCCCGGTCTGTCCGGATTGGCGCCGGTCCCCCGTTCGGCTCTCCCGGGGGGCGGCGCCCCGTGCCGCGTAGCAGGCTGCGGCCAGTGGGAAGGCCGGGACGGGCCGTCGCGTCCCCACGTGTGCAGCTCGGGGCCCGGCCCCGGCCTTCCCGTCCTCCGGCCCGCCGGCCCCCGCGCCGCCGGCCCGGCGGCCGACTCCCGCGCCCCCGGTGTCCGACCGGCATCGCGGCCCGGCGGCCGGCGCCCGCGCCCCCGGTGTCCGACCGGCATCACGGCCCGGCGGCCGGCGCCCGCGCCCCCGGTGTCCGACCGGCATCACGGCCCGGCGGCCGGCGCCCGCGCCCCCGGTGTCCGACCGGCATCACGGCCCGGCGGCCGGCGCCCCGCCGCTGCGGACGCGTGACGGCCTCCCCGGCCACCGGAACCGGCGCGCCCCTCTGCGCCCCCGTCACCAGCGGCGCCGCACGGCCGAGGTGATCGTCCCTCCGGTGCCGGTCGGACCCTCCAGGGCGCCGCGCGAGCAACCGGAGCGTCGGCGCACACGGTCATGGCACGTCCTCTCCACGACCGCCCGGCGGGGAACGGCCTCCCCTTCTCACGGGGGCGATGGCATCCGCCCGGGGAGCACTCCCCGGTTCGCACGGAGGAACCCATGACCGCCGGTGAAGAATCCACCGCCCCCGGGCCGGCCGGGCCGGAGGCCGCGGCGTCCGTCCCGCCCCGGCTGCGGCGGGACGCGCGGCGGAACCGGGAGCGGCTGGTGGAGACGGCGCACGCCGTCTTCGCCGAACAGGGGCTCGAGGCCCCGCTGGACGTGATCGCGCGGCGCGCCGGCGTCGGCAACGCGACCCTCTACCGGCACTTCCCCACCCGCGCCGCGCTCGTGGACGCCGTCTTCCGCGATCAGCTCACGGAGACCATGGAGGCGGGTGGACGCGCGCGCGGCGCATCCGACCCCTGGACCGGTCTGACCGGCTACCTCGATGCCGTGTTCGTCACCCTTGCGGCCGATCGCGGCACCAACGACCTGATGACCACCCGACTGCCGGACGCCGAGACGCTCGGCGCCGTGCACGCGCACCACCGCGAGACCGTCGGCGTGCTGCTGGAACGCGCCCGAGCGGAGGGCGGCGTGCGCGCCGACGTCACCACCGAGGACCTCCTCTTCGCCCTGGCGGCCCTGGGCCGTGCCGTGCCGCCGCTGGCCGTGGCCGCCGGCCCTGACGCCTGGCGCCGCCCCCTCGCCCTGTTCCTGGAAGGGCTGCGCGGCCCCGCGGGCGAGCCCCGTCCGCTGCCCGGCGCCCCGCTCGGCGAGGAAGAACTGGGCCAGGCCCGCGGACGGGTCCGGTGCGGGCGACGAGGCGTAGTCGAGGACATCTGCACGCGCCGGGGCAGATTTTCCGCCGAGGCGACTAGAGTTTGGCGGTGGGGAACCCGTCCCCGTGGCGGACCGTGCCCCCTGTGGTCCGCGGAAAGGTGCGTATGCCCTCGGAAAGTCAGCCGTACGTCGACGGCCGGCAGCCGGACCAGGACCGGCCTCCCGTCGCCGACCGGCTCGACGACGACCACTTCCCGGCCTACACCATGGGCAGGGCCGCCGAACTGGTCGGCGCCACACCCGCGTTCCTCCGCGCCCTCGGTGAGGCGCGGCTGATCACCCCCACCCGCTCGGACGGCGGCCACCGCCGCTACTCGCGCCACCAGCTGCGGCTCGCCGCCCGCGCCCGCGAGCTGGTCGACCAGGGCACCCCGGTCGACGCCGCGTGCCGCATCGTGAGCCTCGAGGAGCAACTGGAGCGGGCCGAACGGACGAACGAGGAGCTCCGCCGACAGGGTGCCGACACGGTCCACGGGCACCGCTGAAAATCTGTCCCGGCCGGTACAGGATTTCCTCCCCGTCCGCGAGAAATTCCTTTCTCTAAACGCGCCGACCGGGTTTATTCCAGTGATTTTCCTCGCTTGCCGAGAATGCTTTCCGTGCTAGGCTGACGTCAGTTGCAGTTGTGGTTGCCAGTTTGAACCGGTTCTCCGGGCAGGTGATCATCGCGACGATGTAGGGATTCGTAAAGTGCGATTCCCGGCACTGTCTCAGGAGATAGATATGGCCACCGGTACGGTCAAGTGGTTCAACTCGGAAAAGGGCTTCGGCTTCATCGAGCAGGACGGCGGCGGCGCTGACGTGTTCGCCCACTACTCGAACATCGCCACCTCGGGCTACCGCGAGCTCCAGGAAGGCCAGAAGGTGACCTTCGACGTCACCCAGGGCCAGAAGGGCCCGCAGGCGGAGAACATCGTTCCCGCCTGACCTGCACGCAGGTTTTGAGGAGCGGGTGCCCGCACGTTTCGTGCGGGCACCCGCTCCTCGGCGTTTTCCGGCCCTTTTCCCGGGCGTTTTCCGCCACGCTCAGCGTGAGCGGAACGCCTTCGCGCGCAGCGCGTCCACCGCGATCCGCGCCGCCGTGCCGATCACCGCGTCGGCCGCCGGCAGCGTGGCCGCCGTGTGCGCGGTCCGGGTGAAGACGGCGACCGCGTAACGGCCCCCGTCGGGATACTCGACCACGCCCACCTCGTTGCGCAGGGTCGGCAGACTGCCGGTCTTTCCGGCGACATGGACGTCGTCGAAGGGGAAACCCGAGGCCAGGCGGTGCGGCCACACCTGGAGCCCCATGATCCGCCGCATGGCCGCACCGTGCTCCGGGGTGCACGCCTCGTCCCGCCACACCGCGCGCAGCAGCCGGGTCATGTCCCGCGGGGTGCTGCGGTTGGTGCGGGCCGGGTCCAGCGCCCGCAGCCGGCTCACCACCCGCGGGTCGGCCAGCGCCCGCGCCCCGTCCGGCCCGGCGTCCTCCTTCACGGTGGCGAGCATCTCGCCGAAGGAGTGCACGGCCCGCGTCCCGGAGAGGCCCAGCCGGGCCGTCGTCGCGTTGACGGCGTCCAGGCCCACCCGGCGCAGCAGCAGGTCGGCGGCCGCGTTGTCGCTGACCGCCATCATCAGATAGGCGAGGTCGCGCAGGGACATCCGGACCGCGTCCAGCATCGCGGCCACCCCCGTCGGCCCCGCCGTACGCCCGCCCGGCACGGTCTCCACCTGCTCGGCCAGGTCCAGCGCGCCCCGCGCCGCCCGCTCGTGCAGCGCGACCAGCAGGCACAGCTTGTGGACGCTGGCGGTGCACACCGGCCGGTCGGCGCCGGCGTCCAGTTCCGCGCCGGAGTCGATGTCGAGGGCGTGCAGCCGGCCGGTGACCCCGGCGTCGGCGAAGGCCGCGTGGATGCGGGCGACGGCGTCCGTCACAGCCAGTACTCCGATGCGGGTCGCAGATGCAGGGGGCGGGCCGGCACATCGGGGACCGCGCGGGCTGCGGTGCGCAGGGCGTGCGTGGCCGCCTCGGCGAAGGCCCGCACGGCGGCGTCGCCGCGCCCCTTCGGCCAGGCCGCGGAGTGGCGCAGCGCGGGCGCCCCGCCGGTCAGCGGGCGCCACACGACATCCGTCTGCCCGTTCCCCGGCTCCGGCGGCGCGGCGTCGCGCGGGCACAGCGCGACCGCCCCGGAGGACAGCACGAGCCCCCGTACGAAGCTGGCGCCCTGGCCGTGGCGTACGGCGGCGGGGGTGAAGCCACCGCGGGCGCAGGTGGTCAGCAGCTCGTCGTACAGGGCGGGGGCCGCCGTGCGGGGGAAGAGGATCAGGTCCCGGCCGGACAGCGCGGGCAGCGGCACCTCGCCGGGGGCGGCCGCCGGGTCCCCGGCCGGCAGCAGCACGCCGAGCTCCCGGCGCAGCACCGGGCCCAGCTCCAGCCCCGTCACGTCGCACGGGTGGTGGACGACCCCCACGTCCAGGTCGTGCGCCGTGAACCGGTCGAGCTGCTGCGCGGTGGACAGTTCGTGCAGCTCCAGCTCCAGACCGGCGTGACGCTCGCCGAAGTCCGCGAGCAGGGCGGCCACGGTCTCGCCCGACAGGTCAGGGGGGAGGGCGGCGCGCAGCAGTCCCGTCTCGCCGTCACGCACCCGGCGGGCGGCGGCGAGGAACGACTCCGTGCGGGACAGGACCTCCCGCGCCTCGGCCAGCAGCAGCCTCCCGGCCTCGGTGATGCGCACCTGACGGCTGGTGCGCTCGAACAGCCGCACCCCCAGCTCCCGTTCCAGCCGCTGGACGCGCTGCGACAGAGGGGGCTGGGCCATGCCCAGGCGGGCCGCGGCACGGCCGAAGTGTGACTCTTCTGCAACAGCCACAAAGCACTCCAGGTGCCGCACCAGGTCCACGACCAGTCACCATATCGAGTGTTGATCGATCCATGATTGATAGGGGACTTGGACGGACGGCCGTCTCCGCTGCTGTGGTCGGGGCATGGACACGTATCCCGACCTTTCCCGTTCCGGTCCCCGTCGGCGTCCCCGCATCGCGGTCAGGGCGCTCACCGCCGTCACGGCGGTCGCCGCGGTCGCCGTGGGCGGCGCCTGGGGCGCCGGGCTCGGCCCGTTCGCCGGCGAGACCGGACCCGACCCGGAGGCGGTGGCCGAGGCCCGCGCGTTCCTCGCCGACTGGGCCGCCGGACGCCTCCCGGACGCCGCCGCCCGCACCACCAGACCCGACCGCGCGGAGGAGGTGCTGCGCAGCTTCACCGCCGGGCTCGACATCGACAAGCCGGTGCTGAAGGCCGGGAAGCCCGAGGAGGACGAGAGCTCCGGTGGACGCGCCGTCACCGTGCCCTACACCGCGCGGATGCCCGTCGCGGGACTCGGCACCTGGACGTACACCGCCGAGCTGCCGCTGCGGGAGCGCGACGGCGCGTGGACGGTGGACTGGCGGCTGTCGCTGGTGCACCCGCGGCTCAGCGGGACGGAGAAGTTCCGCCTGGAGCGGGAGGAGACCGAACCGGTCCGGGCCGACGACCGTGACGGCCGCACCCTGTCGGCCGCCGCCCACCCCTCACTCGGCCCGGTCCTCGCCCGGCTGGCCCGCGGCACGGGCGGCGGGCCGCGCGGGGCGGTGCTGCTCGTGGACCGCGTCACCGGGGACGTCCGCCGCACCGAGGCGACCTTCGGCGCCGGGACCCGCGGGGACGAGGGGCCCGTGCGCACCACCCTCGACGCCCGCTGGCAGACGGCAGCCGAGCAGGCCCTGGAGAAGGCCGGCGGCAGGAACGCGGCACTGGTCGCCCTGCGCGTCGACGACGGGGAGATCCTCGCCGTGGCCAACTCCCCGGCCGACGGCTTCAACCGCGCCGTCTCCGGCACCTACGCCCCCGGCTCCACCTGGAAGATCGTCACCAGCGGCGCCCTGCTGCTGAAGGGCGCGGTCGCCCCGGACGACGTCGTGGACTGCCCCCGCTACCTCACCGTCGGCAAGCGGTTCCAGAACGTCGAGACCTCCGCCCACCCGGGCGCCACCTTCCGCAAGGCGTTCACCGAGTCCTGCAACACCGCCTTCATCGGCCTGCGCGACAAGCTCGGCGACGGCGAACTCGGGGACGTGGCGAGGACGTACTTCGGGGTCGGCCAGACCTGGCACGTCGGCATCCCCTCCTACGACGGGTCCGTGCCGGAGCCGCGGGACGCGACGGAAAAGGCCGCCTCGATGATCGGCCAGGGACGGGTGCAGGCCAACCCGCTGATCATGGCGTCGGTCACCGCGACGGCCGTCTCCGGCCGCTTCCACCAGCCCGCCCTCGTCGCCGGCACCGAGGACACCACCGAGACCGAGCCGCTGCCGCCCCACGTCGTGGATCAGCTCCGCACGCTGCTGCGCGCCACCGTCACCGAGGGCACCGCGCACGCCCTGGCCCCGCTCGCCGGAGAGGTCGGCGGCAAGACCGGCACCGCCGAGGTCTCCGACGACCAGGAGAACAACGGCTGGATGGTCGCCCACCGCGACGGCGTCGCCGTGGCCTGCGTCGTCGAGGAGGGCGTCACCGGCGGCGGTTCGGCCGGACCCGTGCTGCACGCCCTGCTGTCCGCCGCACCCCGATCCTGAGCCGTGCCCCGATCCTGAGCCGTGCCCCGATCCTGAGCCGTGCCCCGATCCTGAGCCGTGCCCCGATCCTGAGCCGCGCCCCGCTCCTGAAAGGACGCCCGTCATGACCGCACGCCCCTCCCGCCGCGCGCTGCTGCTGACCGCCGCCCTCGCCCCCGTGGCGGGCTGCGCCGCCGACGCCCCGGACCGCACCCCCGCACGCGGCGGTCCCGCGACCGCCGATCGCCGGAGCCCGACCCCGGTCAGCCCCCGGAACCTCGCCGCCCTGGAACGCGAGTACGGCGCCCGTCTCGGCGTCTTCGCCGTCGACACCGGCACCGGCGCCACCGTGGTCCACCGGGCCGACGAGCGCTTCGCGCTCTGCTCCACCTTCAAGACCCTCGCCGCCGCCGCGGTGCTGGACCGCCGTCCCGGCGCCCGCCTCGACGAACGGATCCCCTACGGCACGGCCGACCTCGTGCCGTACTCGCCGGTCACCGAGAAGCACACGGGAAAGGGCATGACCCTGCGCGAGCTGTGCGACGCGGCCGTCCGGTACAGCGACAACACGGCGGCCAACCTGATGCTGCGGGAGATCGGCGGCCCGCGCGGCCTCACCGCGTACGCGCGCCGGCTCGGTGACCGGGTCACCCGGCTGGACCACACCGAGCCCGAGCTGAACAGCAACCCGCCCGGCGACCCGCGCGACACCACCACGCCCCGCGCGATCGCCGGCGACTACCGCGCCCTGGTGCTCGGCGACGCCCTCCCCGCCGCCGGGCGCGCGCTGCTCACCGACTGGCTGGTGCGCAACACCACCGGCGACCGGCGCATCCGGGCGGGCGCGCCGCGCGGCTGGAGGGTGGGCGACAAGACGGGCGGCGGCGAGTGGGGACGCGCCAACGACGTGGCCGTGCTGTGGCCCGGCGCGGGCGGCCGCTCCCCGCTGGTGCTGGCGGTGCTGACGGAGCGCCCCGACCGCGCCGCGTCCCCCAGCGACGAGCTGGTGGCGGAGGCGGCGCGGCGGGTGCTGGACGTGGTGCGGTGACCCCGGCCGGACGCTCCTGCGGATGTCAGTCCTGGCGGGGCGCCGCCTGCTGGACCACCTCGAAGGACCACAGGGTGGCGTCGGTGGCCGCGGGACGCGGCTTGTCGCCCTGCGCCCCGGCGTGGGCCGCCCGGCCGCGCCCCTCCACCCAGCGCTGGAAGTCCTCCTCGCTGCGCCAGCGCGTGTAGACGAGGTAGGTGTCGGTGCCCTCCACCGGGCGCAGCAGCTCGAACCACTCGAAGCCGTCCGAGTTCTCCACCGCCCCGGCCCGCGCGGCGAACCGCTGCTCCAGGGTCTCGCGCTGGTCCTCGGGAACCGTGAGTACGTTGATCTTGACGACGCTCATGGCGCGATTGTCCCGCAGCCCCTGCGGGGACCGCCGGTCGGGGCGCGCGGCCGGCCGGGGCGGATCGCCGGCGGGCACGGGCGGGGACCGCGCGGCTCGTCGGCGGGGTGCGGGGTGCCGGGGGCGGCCGGGCGGTGGAGCCGTCGCCCTGGTCCGCGCCGCCGTCGCGGCCGGTCCGGGAGCGCGGTGGCCGCCCACCGCGCCGGAGGGGGTGGCGGGGGCGTGGGCACCGCCGCGACCGGGCGGACCCGGGCGCCGTTCGGGTGCCGGCGACACGTGGGGCAGTGGTCCGTCCGCCGTCTTCCTGAGGCGCCGTACCGGGTTCCCGCGCGGGGGCGGCACGCCCGGGCCGGGCAGGGGGACAGCCACGCCGGCCAGGCCCGCGGCCCGCTGTGTGCAGCCGGTGTGCCGCTCCTGCGCACATTCTCGGCGTGCCAGGGGAGGAGGTCGTGATCACGCGTCCCGCGCCACCGTGCGGCGGACAGACTGCTGAGCGACGTTCCGGACCCGGCCGGACGTCGGCCCCGACGCCGTAGCCGTACGGAGTGCCGCGTCGGCCGTCCGGCCCCCCACGCCACACGTCCGCCTGGAAGGCGCCCCCACCGTGAAATTCCGTACCACCACTGCCGTCGCACGCCGTTGCGTCCTGCTGCTGACCGCCTCGCTGTCGGCCCTCTCCCTCACCGCCTGCGGTGTGCTGGAACCGGGCGGCGACGCCCCCTCGGACGTGCGCGCCGACCAGGACATCACCGTGGGCCTGCTGCTGCCCGACCGGGACACGGCGCGGTTCGAGAAGTTCGACCACCCGCTCATCGAGGAGCGGATCGCCTCGCAGACCGGCGGGCGCGGCGAGGTCGTGTACGCCAACGCCGAGGGCAGCAAGGAGAAGCAGAGCGAGCAGTTCCGGCAGATGATCGACCGGGACGTCGATGTGATCCTCGTGAACGCGGTGGACGCGCGGGCGGTCGCGCCGGACGTGCGCCGGGCCGAGCGGGCGGGCGTACCCGTGATCGCCTACGACCGGCTCGCCGAGGGCCCGATCGACGCGTACGTCTCGCACGACAACGAACTCGTCGGCCAGGTGCAGGGCCGCGCCCTGGTCGACGCGCTCGGCGAGAACGCCGAGAACAGCAAGGTCGTCATGATGAACGGCGAGCCCGCCGACCCGAACACGGCGCTGTTCAAGAAGGGCGCGCTGGACGAGCTGGACGGCGCGGTGGACATCGCCGCGTCGTACGACACCAGGAAGTGGCTGCCCGAGGTCGCGGCGGAGAACATGCGCAAGGCGATCGAGGAGGTCGGCGCCGGGAACGTCGCCGCCGTCTACTCCGCGAACGACGGCATGGCCGGCGCCGTCATCGAGGAGCTCCAGGACGCGGGCGTCACCGAACTGCCGCCGGTGACCGGGCAGGACGCGGACCTGGAGGCGGTGCGGCGGGTCGTCGCGGGCACCCAGTACATGACCGTGTACAAGTCCTTCCTGCTGGAGGCGACCGGGGCCGCGGACATGGCGGTGGCCAAGGTGCAGCACCGGGCGATCCAGTTCGACGCCCTCGCCCGGGACGAGATCGACAGCCGGTCGCGGAAGGACATCCCGGCCATGCTGGTGCCGGTGGTCGCCCTCACCCGGGAGAACATCGAGGACACGGTGATCGCGGACGGCGTCTACACGGTCCGGGACATCTGCACCCCGGCCCACGCGGAGGACTGCGCGGCGATCGGGCTCACCGGCCGAGGGTGATCCAGGTCACGTCCGTTCGCCGCTCAGTTCCGGCGCTCCCTCCGGTCTTCATGGGCGTAGGTGTCCGCGAGCGGAGGAAGGACCGGTCGTCATGAGCGCACAGGTGAAGGGCCCGGCCAGCTATTTCCCGTCGATCGAGAAGAAGTACGGCCGCCCCGTGGCCGAGTGGAAGGAGCTCATCCGCTCCTCGCCGCTGACCCGCCACATGGAGCTGGTCGCCTGGCTCAAGACCGAGCACGGCCTGGGCCACGGCCACGCCAACGCCCTCGTCGCCCACACCCTCGCGGAGAAGGGCTGACCGCGGGCGCGTGCTCCGGAGGCGGGCCCGGGAGCGCGGCACGGCTGCGGGCACGAGCGACGTGAACCGGTTCCTGGCCGCCAGGCCTCGGCTGGAGGCCGTCGCCTGCCGTCTGCTCGGTTCCGCGAGCGAGGCGGAGGACGCCGTGCGGAAGACGTATCCGCGCCGGCAGGCCGCGGATGCCGAGCGGAACAGGTGCCCGAGGCCCGGCTGACGAAGGTGCTCACCCACCCCCGTCTGCGCCAGCTCACCTCGGCCCGCGCCCGGCGCGAGACGTACGTGGGCCAGTGGCTCCCCGCGCCGCTGGTCGCCGGCGACCCCGTGCTGGGCGCCGGCACCGCCGAACAGCGGGAGTCGGTGTCGTTCGCGATGCTCGTGCCGCTGGAGCGGCTGTCCCCGGACGAGCGGGCGGTGTACGGGCTGCGGGAGGCGTTCGGCCGCCCGTGCGGGGAGATCGCCGAGATCCTCGACGTCAGCGAGTCCGCCGGCCAGTAGATCCCGCGCCGGACCAGGAAGCACCTGGCGCGGGGCGGGACGCGCCGGGAGGTCGACGAGGCGCAGGCCCGGCGGGTCGTCGAGGAGTTCCTCGCGGCCGCCGCCGGCGGACGGACCGAACCGCTGGTCGCGCTGCTCACGCGGGACGCGGTCGCGGTCGGCGACGGCGGCGGGAAGGCGCCGGCCCGGGCCGAGGAGTTCGAGGGCGTGAAGGCGGTGGCCGCGTTCCTGCGCGGCCTGTTCACGCCGGGTCCCGGCGAGCGGGCCGGGGCGGGCGGGTCGCCCGAGCCGTACGCGACGACCGCGAACGGCGATCCGGCCGCCGTGGCGGTCCTCGACGGCCGGGTGATCGGGGTGAGGTGCGTGGAGGCCACCGAGAGCGGCATCGCCGCGGTCCGCAGCCAGGCCGGACCCGACAGGCCGGAACGCGTGACGGAGCGGTGGGCCGCCGTCGGCCACGGGGAGCCGCCGGTCCGGAACGTCTTCTGACGCGTACGAGTAATGTATGACGCAGTTCACATGTCGGAAGTGTCAGGGATCGACCGGTTGTCCGGTTCAAGGGGCGAACCAGTCGACGACAGGAGCCTGCCATGCAACACCGCATCATCGTCCTCGGGGCCGGATACGCCGGAACCTCCGCCGCCGGACGGCTCGCCAAGCGGCTGCACCGTGACGACGTCGCCCTCACCCTCGTCAACGCCGAGCCCGACTTCGCCGAGCGGATCCGCAACCACGAGCTGGCCACCGGCCGGACGCCCGCCCACCGGCCGCTGGCCGACGTGCTCGCCGGGACCGGCGTCGAGCTGAAGGTCGCCCGGGTCACCGCCGTCGACGTCGACCGCAAGGTGGTCACCGTCACCGGCGGCACCGGCGGCACCGGCGGCAACGACATCGAGGAGCTGGCGTACGACACCCTCGTCCACGCCCTCGGCAGCCGCTGGGACGACCGGGGCGTACCGGGCGCCGCCGAGCACGCGTACGAGATCGCCGGGCGGGCCGGCGCGCTGCGGGTGCGCGAGCGGCTGGCCGGGCTCGGCGCCGGACGGCCCGTGGTCGTGGTGGGCGGCGGACTCACCGGCCTGGAGGCGGCGACGGAGATCGCCGAGTCGCGTCCGGACCTGGAGGTCACCCTCGTCGCCCGCGCCGGCCTCGGCGACTGGCTGTCGCCCAGGGGCCGCGACCACGTGCGGGCGGTGTTCGCCCGGCTCGGCATCACCGTGCGCGAGGACGCCGAGGTCACGGCCGTGGAGGAGGACCGTGTGGTCACCGCCGACGGGGCGGTCCTGCCGTCCGCGCTGACCGTGGGGACCACCGGGTTCGCCGTGCACCCGATCGCCCGGTCCACGGCACTGCAGGTGAGCGACACGGGCCAGATCGTGGTCGACGGCACCATGCGCTCGGTCTCGCACCCGGACGTGTACGCCGTCGGCGACGCGGCCCTGGTGCAGGGGCCCGGCGGGAAGCCGCTGCGGATGTCCTGCGCGACCGGCACGCCCACCGCGTGGCAGGCCGCCGACGCCATCGCGGCGCGCCTGACCGGCGGCAAGCTGCCGCACGTGTCGCTGCGCTACTTCAACCAGTGCGTCTCGCTGGGCCGCAAGGACGGCCTCATCCAGTACGTCACCGCCGACGACCGGGCGGTGAACGCCGCCCTGACCGGCCGCCTCGCGGCCCGCTACAAGGAGCTGGTCTGCAGGGCCGCGGCCTGGGCCGTCTCCCACCCCACCCTCGGCCTGCCCGCCCGCCGCCGGCGGATCGCCCGGCCCGCCCCGGCGTCGTCCACCGCGACGCCGGACCCGGCGCCGGAAGCAGCGGCCTGAGCACCCGTGACGTCGGCTCCGGTGCGGGGAGCGGCGGTCCGAGGCGCCTGTGGCGTCGGCCCCGGCACCGGCAAACGGCGGGCCGCCCGCCCGCCGCCGGCGGATCACCCGGCCCGCCCCGGCGTCGTCCACCGCGACGCCGGACCCGGCGCCGGAAGCAGCGGCCTGAGCCCCCGTGACGTCGGCTCCGGTGCGGGGAGCGGCGGTCCGAGGCGCCTGTGGCGTCGTCCCCGGCACCGGCAAACGGCGGGCCGCCCGCCCGCCGCCGGCGGATCGCCCGGCCCGCCCCGGCGTCGTCCACCGCGACGCCGGACCCGGCACCGGCCTCGGGAACGGCGGCCTGAGCACCCGTGACGCCCGTCTCCCCGGCGGGCCTCGAGGCGTCCCCGTACCCACGCGTCGGCCTGCGGGGACGTCTCCAGGGGTGGACGCCCCGCCCCGGCTTCTGCACCCAGGGACAGAGACCCGGATCCTCCTCGCGCCGGAGGGGGAGGCAGGACGGCCCGGCCTAGCCTGAACGGGTCATGAAACGTATCGACGACCGGCTGGTACCGGTCCTGCTGCTGTGCGCCCAGGCCGTGGTGTGGCCGGGGGCGGCACTGGTGCGCGGCGAGGTTCCGTCCGCGTACGCCCTGCTCGTGGCGGTGCTGGTCGCCGGGCCGGTCACCGCCGTGCTGGCGCTGCGCCGGAGCCGTCCGGTGACCGCCCTCGTCGTGGTCGCCGTCGCCTGTGCGCTGGGCGCCGGTCCGCTGCCCGTCGGGGCGGCCGCGGTCTTCGGCACCGCCGGGGTCGCGCTCGCCCTGTGGACCGTGGCCACCGGCCGGGACGCCTTCACCACCCTGCTGTGCGGGGTGTCCCTCGCCGTCTGGCAGCTGCTGCACGGGCTCACCCTGCACCGGCTCAGCGACCGCGACGGGCTGGACCTGGTGCTCACCGCCCTGCTGTACGCGGTCACGTGCGGCGCCGGGATGCTCGTCCGGCGGTCCCGGAACGCGCGGCTCGCGTCCGCGCACCTGCTGCGCCGGGCCGAGTCCGAGCGGCACCGGCTGCCGGCCGTCGAACGGCGGCGGATGGAGCGGGAGCTGCACGACGTCAGCGCCCACCATCTGACCGCCGTGGTGGTCACCGTCGGCGCCGCCCTGAGCCTGCGCGACCGGCGGCCCGAACTCGCCGACGAGGCACTGCGGTTCGCCGTGGACACCGGGCGCGAGGTGACCCGGGCGCTCGGCGCGGTGCGGGCCCCCGCCCCCTCCGAGAGCGATCTGCCCGCGCCCGAGGAGCGGCTGCTGGGTCTGGTCGACGGGTTCCGGCGGATCGGCCAGCCGGTCGACTGCGTGCTCGACCCGCTGCCGGAGGGCGTCGTCGCGGACGCCGCGTACGGCATCGTGCGGGAGGCGCTCACCAACGTGGCGCGGTACGCGCCGGGCGCGGCCACCACGGTGCGGTGCCGGTACGGCGACGACCGTACGGAGGTCGTGGTCACCAGCGGCGCCCCGCTGCCCGGCACCCCCGCGCACGGCGCGGACCTCGGCGGCGGACGCGGCCAGGGCCTCCTGCGCTCCCGCGCCCAGGAGGCGGGCGGCACCCTGACCACCGGGCCGACGGACGACGGCGGCTGGGAGGTGCGGGCGGTCCTGCCCGGCCGTACCGCCGGTGCCGTGGACCGGCCGGGTGCGCGCGGCTACCGCGCCGCCCAGGTGACGGCCGCCGCCGGTCTCGTGCTCCAGCCGCTGCTGCCGGTGGTGGCGATCCGCGCGGAGGAGACCCCGACGGGCTCGGACGTGTCGGCGGGTGTGCTGTTCGCGCTGCTCGCGGCGGCCCAGGCGGTCACCCTGCTGTGGCTGCGGCGGGCCCCGCGCACCGCCCACGGCGCCCTCGCGGTCCTCGCCCTGCTCTGGCCGGCGGCGGCCGCGGCCGGCGGCTACACCGGCCCGGTGCTGCTGCCGCCCGCGCTGGGCATGCTCGCCACCTGTGCGGCGCTCGCCGCGGCCGCGGCCCGCCGGGCGGCCGGGGACCACCCGCGCCTCCCGGGCCCCGCGCTGCTGACGGCCGCGGCGGTCGCGGTGCACACGGCCGCCGTCACCACCGCCGTACTGGACCGGGGGACGGGGCTGCCCGCCTGGGCGGTCGTGCTCGCGGCCACCGCCGGGACGGCCCTGGCGGCGGAAGCGGCCCGCCGCTGCGGGACGCTGCGCGGCCGCCGCACGCGGGACGCCCGCGCCGAGCGGGACGGCCGGCTCGGCGCGCTGACCGGGGAGGCGGTCCGCGACGCGTGGGCCGAGCGGCGCCGGATCGCCGGCGGACTGGAGACCACCGTGCTGGCCCGCACCGCCGACCTGGTCACCGAGGCCGAGGCGGGCAGGCTCGACGCGACCGCCGAGCGTGCCCGGGAGGCCCTGGCCGCGATGCGGGCCCTGCTCGACACCGTCCGGGACGGCGAGGTGGAGCCCGCGCTGCGCCCGCAGCCCACGCTCCAGGCGCTCGACCTGCTCGCCCGCCAGTGCCGGGCCACCGGCCGCGAGGTGGAGATACGTCTCACCGACCGGGTGCCCGGACGGCTGCCCGCCGCCGTGGACCTGGCCGCCTACCACGCCGCCGAGACCGTGCTCGCCACCGGCGGGGAGCAGCCGGCCGCACTGAGACTCGACGCGACGGAGGGTACGTTGACGCTCACGGCCACCGGGGTTCCGCCCGCCGCCCACCCGGCCGTGCGGGAGCGGCTGGCCACGCGCGTCGAGGCGCTCGACGGCACTCTGACCACCGGACCGGCGGACACCGTCCGTCTCCTGCTGCCCCTCGCACCGGGCGACGGGGAGGAGAGGGAACGATGAGCCTGAACGTGCTGGTCGCCGACGACCAGGGCATCGTGCGCGCGGGATTCGCCGCCGTGATCGACGCCGAGGAGGACATGACGGTCGTCGGCGAGGCCGCCGACGGCGCGGCCGCGGTGCGGCTCGCCGAGCAACTGGCCCCGGACGTCGTCGTCATGGACGTACGGATGCCCGAGCTGGACGGCATCGCCGCGACCCGGATCATCACCGGCCGCGCGCACGCGCCCCGGGTGCTGGTGCTGACCACCTTCGACCTCGACTCCTACGTCTTCGACGCGCTGCGGGCGGGTGCCTCCGGCTTCCTGCTGAAGGACGTCCACGCGTCCGAACTGCTGCGCGGGATACGGGTGGTGGCGTCGGGCGAGAGCGTCCTCGCCCCGTCCGCGACCCGGCGGCTCATCTCCCACTACGCGGCCGCCGGCGACGGCCCGGCGGCGCCGGTCGCCGAACTGTCCGGCCTGACCGGCCGGGAACGCGGCGTCCTCACGCTGGTCGCCGCCGGACTGACCAACGCGGAGATCGCCGGTCAGCTCGGCATCACCGTCGGCACCGTGAAGTCCCATGTCAACGCGTTGCTGCGGAAGCTGGGGCTGCGCGACCGGGTGCAGGCCACGATCCTCGCCTACGACCTCGGCCTCGCCCGCCCCAACCCGCCCGGCACCGCCGTGTGACCCGGCGTCCCGTACGCCTCCCCGACCCCCGCACCACCCCGCACGACCACAGGCACACCCGCAGACACACCCACAGACCCGTTCCGACCGAACCGACCCGAGGATCATGGACATGACCATCATCAGCAATGCCGGCGGCAGCACCTCCGAGGAGCCCACCCCCATGACCGGACGTTCCGACCGCACCCTCCTCACCCGCCTGCGCCACCTCTACGGCGATGTCTTCGCCCTCGTCTACCTGGGCGTCTGCGCGGCCCTGACCGTGTGGGCGGTCGTGGTGAGCGCCGGGGACAACGAGGACGCGTCCTTCGCGGGCGTCATCCCCCTGCTCGCCACCGCCCCCGCCAGCCTCGTCGGGATGGCCCTGCCGGGGGGCATACCGACCTTCGTGTTCGCCGTGGTCATGGGCGCGCTGGTGAACGCCGCCGTCATCGGCTGGTGCTCGCGCCGCCTGCGCGGCGGCCCGGCGCACTGACCGGGCGCCCGGTGGCGCGGGCGGCGTGGGACGCGGGCGGAAAACTTCACGGCGGGTGTCATCCGGCGGGCGGAGGGCCGGGGTTTGTACGGGTGGAGAGGCGCCCTCCGTCCATCAGACCGCCTGGGCCCGCAAGGACCCGATGCCCACGAGGAGTTGCCCGTTCATGAAGCGGACACAGAAGTACCTGGCCGGTGCGGCCGTCACGGCCGCGGTGGCCGGCATGGCCACGGTGTCGTACGCGGCGCCCGCCACGGCGCCCCACGACGCGGCCGGCCGCGCGGCGCACTCCGCGACGGCGGACGCGGCGAGCACCCCGGCGGCCGCCAGGAAGCACGCCCCGACGCCCCGCATCGTCGCTCCCGGTGAGCGGGTGACCGGCGCACCCGGCTTCGAGCTGTGGCTGACGCCCGAGGGCATGCACTGGACGACGCCGGACATGCCCGAGGGCCAGTTCCGCAGCGTGGTCGACGGCAACATCGACCTGAGCAGCCCCGGCGTCTCCCTCCAGTA
Organism: Streptomyces sp. DSM 120436; assembly: GCF_055778765.1. Taxonomy (NCBI): domain Bacteria; kingdom Bacillati; phylum Actinomycetota; class Actinomycetes; order Kitasatosporales; family Streptomycetaceae; genus Streptomyces; species Streptomyces sp. DSM 120436. The sequence continues at coordinate 1,459,894 of NZ_JBSKBS010000001.1, forward strand.
CGAGGGCACCCCGGAGCGCGTGTACCTGTCCGGTCTGTACTACGGCGGCAAGGGCACGGCGTCGGTCGTCGAGATCGAGACGCGGGCCGGCACGGTGACCGGGAAGCTCATCGAGCTGCCCGGCCGGCCCGGCTGGGGCGTCTGGTACGCCACCGCCGTACCGGACGACAGCTCCTGGGACTTCGTCTCCGAGGTCACGGTCCGCGACACCAAGGGCCGCGTCCACGCCTCGCTGACGAGGCGCTGACCCCGCGCCGACCCCGCGGGCGGGGGACCGGCCGGTCCCCCGCCCCGGATCCCTCCCCCACATCCGACGCAGAGGAACCGGTCCGTGCCGCACGAGACATCCGCCGCCTTGCCGGAACACCCCGACTTCACCGCCTACGCGGGTGCGGCCTGGGCCCGTCTGGTGCGGACCGCCCTCCTGCTCACCGGGGACTTCCACGAGGCCGAGGACCTGGTGCAGACCACCCTGGCCAAGGTGTACGCACGCTGGGGACGCATCCCGCCCGACGACATCGACTTCTACGTCCGGCGCTCCCTGGTCAACAACAACATCAGCCGGACCCGCAGACGCCGGGTCACGCATCTGCTGATGCCGTTCCTGCCGGAGCGGGTGCACCAGCCGGACCAGGGCCACGCCGAGTCCGTCGAGCACCGGGCCGCGATCACCGAGGCCCTCGGCTCGCTGTCCACCCGGCAGCGGACGGTGCTGGTGCTGCGGTACTGGGAGGACCTGCCCGAGACCGCCATCGCCGAGGTGCTCAACTGTTCTCTCGGCACGGTGAAGACGCATGCGCGGCGCGGCCTCGAGGCCCTGCGCTCCCATTCCGCGTTCGCCGCCGCCGAGCGCTCGCACCCGATTCCCGGAGCCCGCCCATGAACCACCCCCACCCGGAAGCAGAACCGGACGCGGAGCCCGCCGGGACCGGACCGCTGCGCGAGGCGCTGGCCGCAGCCGCGTACGGCGTCACGCCGTCCCGGGCGCCGCTGGCCGCCGTGGAACGCCGTGGCCGGCTGATCCGCCGCAGGCGCCGCGCGACCGTGCTGGGCGCGGGCTGCGGCGTGCTGCTGGCGCCGCTGGCCTTCGTCGCGCTGCAGGGCACGGACGGCGGTGACCGGGTCACCCGTCCGGCCGCCACGGTGTCCGCCTCGCCCGCGCCCACGTCCTCGCCGAGCGTGCCCGCGCCGACGCCGCGCATCGTCGAGCCGGGCGAGCGGGTGACGGCGGCGCCGGGGTTCGTCCTGTGGCTGACGGAGGAGGGGAAGCACTGGACGACGCCGGACAACCCCGAGCCGCAGTTCCGCAGCGCGGTCGACGGCAACATCGACGGGACCCCTCCCGGAGTCTCGCTGCAGTCCGACGGGACGGACACCGGGGTGTTGCTCTCGGGCCTCTACTACGGCGGCGAGGGGACGGCGTCGGTCGTCGAGGTCGCGTCGGGGAACGGCCCGGTGCGCGGGAAGCTGCTGGAACTGCCCGGCCGCCCCGGCTGGGGCGTCTGGTACGCCGTCACCGACACCGGCGAGCCGGGCCCGGTCACCGTGCGCGACACCGAAGGCGGCGTCTACGCGCGGCTTCCCTGACGGGGGAGGGCGGCCCCGACACCTCCGCCGGGTGCCGGGGCCGCCCGCTTCCCTGCCCTTACTTGCTGACGGCGAACCGCATCAGGGCGTGCTCGTCGCCCTGCTTGATCTTGCCGGTCTCGTTGATCACCTGGAGCTTCCAGCTGTCGCCCACCTTCACGGCCTTGGCCACGGCGCATCCGTTGTCCTGGCTGAGCATGCTCGGCCAGATGTCGGCCACCTGCTGGCTGCTGCCGCCGGTCGCGTCGTAGACCTTGAAGCTGATGTTGCGGGCCTTCTGGAAGGAGCTGCCCTTCTTGTAGGCGGCCGCGACGAACACGATCCCGGTGATGGCGCCGGGCAGCCGGGAGAACTCGACGGTCACCGTCTCGTCGTCCCCGTCGCCGTGGCCGGTCTGGTTGTCGCCGCTGTGCAGGAGGGAGCCGTTGCCCATCGGGTCGGGCGAGTCCAGTCCGGCCATGCGCACCGGGTCGCCGCCCGACATGGCGATGGCGATCAGGTCGAGGTCCGTACCGGTCTTGCGGCGCAGCTTGCCGAGCACTCCGCCGCTGCTGCCGGCGGTGGGGTCCCAGGAGACACCGATGGACAGGTGCGTGACCCCGTCCAGGTCCGCGGGGCCGTCTTCCTTGGTCAGCGTGATCATGAACGAGCCATCCTTCGTCGACACGGGTACGGCCCCGAGTCTGCCTGGCGCCGCTCCATCCTGAACAGGCGGGTCTGCCCTGAAACGGGATCGTTGTGGACGCTCAGCGCACCGGGAAGCCGAAGGAGTAGCCCTCTTCCTCCAGCCAGGGCAGCACCTGGCGCAGCGCCTCGACGGTCTGGGCGCGGTCGCCGCCGGCGTCGTGGAAGAGGATCGTCGGACCGTTGGGCAGTTCCCGCCGCACGGTCTCGACGATGGCGTCCGCGCCCGGCTGCTCGAAGTCCTTGGTGTCCACGTTCCAGCCCAGCGGGCGCATGCCGCGGGAGGCGGCCACCGCACGGCTGTGGGGGGTGAACGCCCCGCCGGGCGCGCGGTAGTAGAGGGGACGGACGCCGCCGGACGCCTCGGTGATCATGCGTTCGGCGTCGAGGATCTCCTTCGACTGGTACGCCTCGGACTTCCGGTCCATGGCGGTGTCGTGCGAGACGGAGTGGTCGCACAGCAGGTGGCCCTCCGCGACGATCTCCTTCACCAGGCCGGGGTGGGCCTGCGCCTGGACGCCGGTCACGCAGAAGGTGGCCTTCACGCCCTGCTCGCGCAGCAGGTCCAGCACCTCGGGCGTCCAGCGCGGGTCGGGGCCGTCGTCGATGGTGATGTTCACGCCGCGCGGGCCCGCGTCGGAGGCGTGCGCGATGGCGGGGGAGACCCGCTGCACGGCGGCGGGCTTCGCGGACGCTCCGGCCCGGGCGGACCCGCCGTCCACGCCCTCGGCCTGGGCGGTGTACACCGAGGCGCCGACGGCCAGCATCGTCACCCCGAGGGCCGCCCCGGCCACCTTGCCGTACCAGCTCCGTCCACCGCTGTGCCGCGCCATGTCCCGCCCCCGTTTTCCCGCTGTCGTCCGTCGCCGTGTCCCAGAAATGCTGGGAACCACTGGGGAGGACGGAGGACGGACGCCCCCGGATGCGTCCGTTACCGATCACGGACCTGTCCGGGGACGTACGCGGACACAGCGACGGCGGGCGGACTCCGGCGCCCGCACGGACGGGGGCCCGGTCACCGCGGTGACCGGGCCCCCGGAGGGTGGTGCGGTGTCGAGGTGCGGCGCGTCACCATCGGTACCAGCGGCCGCGGCCACCGCCCGCGGTGGTGGAGCGCATGACGAAGCCGAGCAGCCAGACCACGAGGACCGCGATGGCGACCCACCACAGCACCTCGAGGGCGAAGCCCGCACCGAAGAGGATCAGGGCGAGAAGCAGAACCAGCAACAGGGGAACCATGGTTATCGACCTCCTGCCGCACCGTTTGCCCTCGGTTCGCACCCGCACACCTCACCTCGCCTCGTTTGTGAAGGAAGGGCGGGGGAACCCGGCGTCCACGACGCAGTGCCCGCACGCTACGAGGAGGCGTTTTCCGTGAGTGCCGGTGAGAAGGCCAAGGCGAAGACCGAGCAGGCACAGGGCAAGGCTAAGGAAGCCATGGGACGCGCCGCCGGGGACGAGCGCATGGAGGCGGAGGGCCGGGCGACGAAGAGCAAGGGCGACGCCCGCGAGGCCAAGGAGAAGACGAAGGACACGTTCAAGCACTGAGCTGCTTCGCTCCGCCCGCGTGGGGCTGCCCCGGCTGTACGGCGGGGCAGCCCCACGCGGGCGTTCGCGTCGGTGCGGCGGAGGCGGCAGTGGGGGCGGGGCGTCGCCTTCCGCCGCCGCCTCCTCCTTCCCGGCTCCACGCCCGCACCGGACGACGGCCGGCGAGGGCGACGGCCGGTCGTCGTGCGGCCGGTCGTCATGCCGGCGGCCCCGTGACGAGGTCGCCGTCCTCGTCGTACGGCCAGGCGTTGGCCACGCAGCCCTTCAGGCCCTTGATCTGCTGCATCATCACGGGCGCGAGCCGTCCCTCGCCCCCGCAGGTCATGTGGGAGTGGCCGAGGAAGTGGCCCATCTCGTGGTTGATGATCAGCGCCCGGTAGTCGTGGATCGGCCCGTCGAAGGTGGGCGAGCCCTCGACCCAGCGCCTGAGGTTCACCACCACCCCGTCCGGCACCTCGCAGTTGTACTCGCCCCCGGTGTCCTGCCGGATGCCCTTCCAGCACAGGGCGTCCGCCGTGGCGGGGGTCGCGATCTTGATCGAGAGGTCGTGCGGGGCGCCCGCGCCGACCAGGCGGAACGCGTTCTCGGGGTCGTGGGTCCAGCCGCGCGGGGCGGCGAGGATCTCGGCGATCTCCTCGGCCGCGTCGGACGGCGAGACGTCCAGCCCGTCCTCGACCTCCACGACGTACCGCAGGGGCCGGGACCCCTCGCCCACCGTCTCCCCGTCGGCCCGCGCGGTGACGAACACCCCGCTGCCCCGCTCCGGCACCTCGATCGTGGTGCTGGTCGCGGAGGGGGAGGGTGCCGTGGGCGTGGGGTCGGGGGACGGAGGGGGCGTGGGCGCGGCCCGGGGAGGCCGTGCGTCCGGTGCGCCCCGCCCGCCGCCCCCGCCCCGCAGTTCCGCCCGCAGGAACGCCGCCGCGGACAGCAGCGCGACCGCGAGCACGACGGTCAGCAGGACGCGGCCCCGTCTGCGGGGACGTACGCGGCGGTGGGAGGACGGCCGCCGTCCGCCGGTGCGGCGAGCGGCCGCGCGGCCGCCGGTGGAGCGAGCGGCCGTGCGGCCGCCGGTGGAGCGAGCGGCCGTGCGGCCGCCGGTGGGGGGTGCGGATTGCCTCTCTCGTACCGAACGCATGACAGGTCAATCTCGTCATCCCAGTTGATCACCCCGAGTCCGCGAGGTCACGGAACGGTAACGGCGGTCGGGTGTCCGGCGGCTCGGGGCGGCCGGACCCGCCGGGCGCCCGGACCCGCCGTACACCCGCCCTGCCTACACTGCCGCAATGCCACGGATCCTGATCGTCGAGGACGACTCCACCGTGCGGCAGGCCGTGCGCCTGGGCCTGCGGCACCAGGGGCACGAGGTCGTCGCGGTGGAGACGGGCGAGGAGGGGCTGGCACAGCTCCGCGCCGCCCGGCCGGACGTCGTCGTGCTCGACCTGATGCTGCCCGGCATGTCCGGCCTGGACGTGTGCCGCCTGATCAGGGAGCGCGACCAGGTGCCGATCATCATGGTCACGGCCCGGGGCGACGACATCGATGTCGTCCTGGGCCTCGAGACGGGCGCGGACGACTACGTCGTGAAGCCCGTGCAGGCGCGGGTCCTCGACGCGCGCATACGCGCCGTCCTGCGCCGGCACGACGCGTCCCCGCCGGACGGCGCCCGGCCCCGGCCGGAGACGCACGGCGACCTGGTCGTCGACCGCGCCGGGCTGGTGGTGACCCACCGGGGCGAGCCCGTCACCCTCGCCCCCTCCGAACTGCGCCTGCTGCTCACCCTGTCCGCGTCCCCGGGCCAGGTGTTCAGCCGCCAGCAACTGCTGGAAGCGGTCTGGGAGCACGGCTACCACGGCGACATACGCCTGGTGGACTCCTGCGTGAAGCGCCTGCGCAACAAGCTCGGCGAGGGCGGGAACCCGCGCTACGTGCAGACCGTCCGCGGCTTCGGCTACCGCTTCGGCACCGGCCGCTCGTGACCGGTGACCCGTCCGCGGGGCCGCGGAGCACCCCGGACCCGGCGCCGCCCGCCGGACCCCGCCGCCTCTTCCGCGCCGTGGTGTCCCGCGTCCCCCTGCCCCTCCGCGGCCTGCGCTCCCGCCTCCTGATCTCGTTCGTCCTGGTCGCCATGGCCAGCTCCCTGGGCACCGGCGCCCTCGCCTTCCGGGAGGCGCGCACGGGGGTGCTCCAGCAGAGCCAGGACTCCGTCATCAACCGCTTCCGCGCGAGCGTCAGCGCCGTCGCGCCCGCCATCCCGCACCCCCCCGCCGCGTCGGACCTCCAGCGGGCGGCCGACCAGGTGATCCGCGCGAACCCGTCGTCGGGCTGGCGGGTCATGGCCACCTACGGCGACCGGCGCGCGTACGCCCCCACGCCCCGCTTCACCCGGCCCAGCCGCGAGATGCTCCGCTCCGTGCGGACGCGGCGCGCGGCGGTGTTCCAGCGGGTGAACGCCGACGGCAGTCCGCGTCTCCTCGTCGGCATGCCCGTGACGTACGCGACGGACGACGACATGGTGCAGCGGCTCTCCGGGGTGGTGATGTACCTGGAGGTGCCGCAGACCGCGGAAGCGGGGTACGTCGAGGCGATGGTCAGCGGCATCGAGCGGGCCACCCTGGTGGCCCTGTGCCTCGCCGTCGTCCTGGCCCTGCTGGCCGCGAGCGGCGTGCTGCGCCCCGTGCGGGCCCTGCGCGGGGCGACGCGCAAGATGGCCGCGGGCCGTCTCGACGTCCGGCTGAAGGTCACCGGCTCCGACGAACTGGCCGAGCTGTCCCGCTCCTTCAACGAGACGGCCGCCGAACTGGAGCGGACGGTGGCCGAGTTGCGCCGCCTGGAGGCGCGGGGCCGCCGCTTCGTGGCGGACGTCTCCCACGAGCTGCGGACCCCGCTGGCGGCGATGACGGCGGTCACCGACGTACTGGACCAGCGGGTGGAGGGCGAGACGGGCGAGGCGCTGCGGCTCGTCAGCGAGGGCACGCGGCGGCTGAGCGTGCTGGTCGACGACCTGATGGAGATCTCCCGCTTCGACGCGGGGGCGGCGCGGCTCAACCGCGACGACATCGACCTCGCCGAGTCCGTCCGGCGCACGGTCGCTGCCCGCTGGCGCCCGGAGGAGGTCGAACTGCGGCTGCCCGCACCGGGCGGACTCCGCGCCCGCGTCGACCCGCGCCGGCTCGACCTGGTGACCGCCAACCTGGTCGGCAACGCCCTGCGCCACGGCGAACCGCCGGTCCGGGTGACGCTGGAGGCGCGGGACGGCCGGGCCGTCCTCGAGGTGACCGACGACGGCCCGGGCATCCCGGAGGAGGCGCTGCCGCACATCTTCGACCGCTTCTACAAGGCGAGCACGTCACGGGCGAGGAGCAGGAACGGAAGCGGGGACGGGGGCGGGGACGGGGGCGGAGACAGGGACAGCAGCGGCCTCGGCCTGGCCATCACGGCGGAGAACGTCCGCCTCCACGGCGGCCGCATCCACGCGGCCAACCGCCCCGGCGGCGGAGCCGTCTTCACGGTCGAACTCCCCCTGGACCTGAGCGAGGACGACGGAGGCACGGAGTGAGGCTCACGCCGGGACCGGTCATGACGCGCATGGGGCTCGCAGGGCTCGCGGGGCTCACGGCGCTGACGGGGTGCGGTGTCCCGGCGTCCGACGTCATCGAGGCGGGCGCCCCGGCGAGCGGCATGCCGGGTCCCCCTCCGACGGGCCCGGCCGTCGTCCCCCTCTTCTTCCTGGCCGACGGCGAGCTGACGGCGTACGGCCGCCCGGTCGCCGAGGCGGGCGACCTGGCCTCGGCGGTCCGCCTCCTCTTCGAGGGCCCGAACGATAAGGAGAGGGCGGCGTCGGTGACGACGGACCTCCCGCGCCTGACGAGCGCCCCCTCGGTGACGGTGACCGACGGCGCCACGGTCAGGGTCACCCTCCCGGACACCCCTACGCCGGTGTCCCGCACGGCCCTCCTGCAACTGACCTGCACGGTCCGCCACGCCTCCCCGCCGGCCCCCACCGCGGTCCCCCGCACGTCGGGCGCCCCCGAGGAGGCCGGCCCTCCTCCCGCCCTCACCCTCCGGGTGACCGGGACGTCCTGGACGATGACGTCCTCCACGACGGACTGCCTGCCGGAGCCGTCGAAGCCGCCGATCGAGACCGGAGCGGGGGACCTGTTCCACGGGAGTGCGGGTGGGGGCGGCGACTGAGCACCTACACCACAGTGGTACATGGGCTACCGTTGGTACATGTCCATGAAGCGCACGAACGTCTACGCCGACCCCGAGGACCTGGCGATCATCAAGGAGGCTGCCAAGCGCCGGGGCGTCAGCGAGGCCGAGATCATCCGGCAGGGGATCCACCTGGCCGCCATGGCGAACCGTGTCTGGGACGAGCCGCTGTTCTCCCGCACGGTGGAGGGCCGGGGGCGCACGCCGTCGAAGGCTGAGGTGCGCGACACGGTCGCCGACGCCGTCCGCCGTGAGTCCGCCGCGGATCCCGGGACCGCCGCGTGATCATCCTCGTCGCCGACACGTCGGGTCTGCTCGCCGCTCTCGACTCGACGCACCCGGAGCACCAGGCGGCGAACGAGGCCATCATGGCGGCGGGCCTTCTGGTGATGTCCCCGCTGCTGCTGGCGGAGCTCGATCACGTGGCCACGCGGGAGTTCGGACGCGAGGCGGCCGTCGGTGCGGTCGACGACCTGAGGCGCTGGATGGGCCGGGGCCGGGTCGTCCTGCCCGAGATCACGGAGGACCACCTGGCCGCCGCGCAGTCCGTCCGGGCCCGTTACGGTGCACTCGACCTGGACCTCGCCGACGCGGTGAACGTCGCCCTCGCCGCCGACTACGACACGGACGCGGTCCTCACCCTCGACCGCCGCGACTTCCGGGCCGTACGCCCGTTGAGCCGGCACAAGGCCTTCCGGGTGCTGCCGGACGACCTCCCGCTCTGAGCCGGACGCCCCGGCACCTTCAGTCTCTTGTTCCGCACCCCACCACCGCCGTCCTCGTCGGACCATGTGCCGGCGATGCCCGCTGATGCCTGCTCAGCGACGGGCGTGAAGAGGGTCAGGAGTGCTCGGAGTGGACCGAAGTGGCCGACTGTCACAACTTCTTCACATCAACATCATCGTATGAACACCTTAGGTAAGCTCCGGATGCTCCATTCGCACCACTGAGGGGGGAACCTCATGATCATCCGGCGCACCGTGACCGCTGCCGCCACCACCGCGGCCGTCGCCGCGCTCGCCCTCACGGCGGCCGTGCCGGCGCACGCCGCCGAGTACTCCTCGGCGCTCAAGATCAAGGGCGTGCAGTACGACGCCCCTGGACGGGACTCCAACAAGTGCTCCGGCGGGAACACGAAGAACGAGTACCTGACGATCAAGAACTACTCGAAGAAGTCGAAGGTGAACCTGAAGGGCTACAAGGTCAAGGACCGGGCCGGCAACACCTTCGTCTTCAGGGCCAACCACATCCTCGAGCCGGGCGACTACGTCCACCTGCGCGGAGGCCGGGGCACCGACTCGGACGGCAAGAACGTCGTGTACCGCCAGAACTGCAACTTCCTCTGGAACAACGACAAGGACACGATCTACTTCTACAAGCCGGGTGGCAAGCCGGCCGACATCCACGCCTACACCAAGAAGGCGCACGACAAGGACGGCAACGGCTACATCAAGTACCACGGCTGATCGCGGACGCCCGGACGCCCGGACGCCCGGCCCGGCACGGGAGGGCCCGGGGCATCGGCCCCGGCCCCTCCCCGCCGCACGGACCTAGGCACGCCCCGTCACGGCGACGGCCTCCCGCGCGCCCGGCCCTCCCGTCCCCTCCTCCGGACGCCGCCCGCAGCGGACCAGCGCCACGCCCCGCGCGACGACGACCGCGCCCGCCGCCAGCGCCCCGGCCCCCGCGCACACCGCCAGCGCCGGCCAGGCATGGGCCGCCTGTGCCAACGTCCCGGCCCGGAACATCAACAGGCCCACCAGCGTGCCCAGCTGCGCGAAGAACAGCACCGGCAGCACCAGCGGCGCCACCCGCAGAACGGTCCGCCACCACGGCCGCCCCGCCCTGCGCCGCGCCCACCTCCCCGCCCGCAGCACCCCGCGGCCACCGAGCCCCGCCGCCCCCGCCGTCAGCACCGCCAGCACCCAGTCCGCCGTCATCGAGAACGGCTTCTCCACCTTGGGCTCGACGCCCCGCGCGAGGTCCACGAGCCCCTGCGTGATCCGCTCGGCGTCGTCCCCGGCGAGCATCCCGGTGTTGGCGGCCACCGCGATGCCGACACCGCTGTCCGGCAGCAGGGTCGACGTGGCGTTGTGGGTGAGGAGCTGGCCGTTGTGCCGGATCACCTCGGTGCCGGCGTCGTCCCGGTGCCGCCACCACCCCATCGCGTACTCGGTGTCTCCTGGAGTCTCCGGCGGGGTGTGCGTCAGCGCGACGGTGCGGGCCGTGGCGACCCGGCGCCCCTCCGCCGACACGCCCCCGCCGTTCTGGGCGATCAGCCACCGCGCCAGGTCGTCGGCCGTGGTGACGACCCCGTGGCCCCCCGCCGCGAACCACCGCGGATGCGGGCGGGTGAACACGGTGCCGTAGGCACGGACGTACCCCCGCGCGCCGTCGGGCATCTCGCTCGTCGTGTCGACGGACACGGTGTCCCTCATCCCCAGCGGCCGGAACACCTCCGCGGACAGGTACTCCGCGAACGGCCGGCCGCTCACCACCTCCACCAGCCGTGCCGCGACGAAGTAGTTGGGGTTGTGATAGCGGTACCGGCTGCCGGGATCGGCGGAGAGCGGCGCTCCCCTCATCGCGGCGACGGCCTCCTTCAGTGTGTGCGGCTGCGCCCGCGTGAGGTCCGGGTACGCGAAGTCGTCCATCCCGGAGGTCTGCGTCAGGAGCTGCCGCACGGTGATCTCCCGGTGGCGCCCGTCGGCCATGACGAACTCCGGCAGACGCCGGACGACCGGCTGGTCCAGTTCCACCTCCCCCGCCTCGACGAGCCGCATGACGGCCAGCGCGGTCATCGCCTTCGACAGCGACGCGACGGGCACCCGCGTCCGCTCGGTCATGTCCCGCCCGGACGCGGTGCGCCCGTACCCGGCCGTGCGCACGACCCGGTCGCCCTTCGTCACGGCCACCACCGCACCCGGCAGCCCGGTCCGCTCCAGGTAGTCGTCGAGGAACCGGTCGATGGAGGCCGCGTCCAGCACGGCGCCGGGGGACGCCGGAGAGGCGGAGGCCGAGGGGGTGACACCGGCGGCGACGGCGGCCGCGACGCCGAGCGCGGCCAGCACCGTGGCGCACCGACGACGCCCGCCGCCGAGAACAGAGGTCAGCTTCATGCCGCCCAGTGCACCGCCCCCCACCCCTCCGGCACACGGGCGCGCACGCCACTCCCGGAGGTAGTGCACGCACTACTGTCCCGAGCCCACCGCCCCGCTAGGTTCGACGGATGCGACACCGAACCGCCTGGCAGGCGCTGGGCCAGAACCCGCTGAAGGTGCTCGGCTCCGGCTGGCCGTGGCGCTCGCTCGCGTACCTCCTGACGGGCGTCGTCCTCGGTGCCGTGACCGTCACGGTGCTCCTCGTGGCGCTCGTCGCGGGCGTCGTCTCGCTGGTGGTGCTGGTCGGCGCACCGATCCTGCTCGCCGTCGCCCTGTCCGGCGTCGCCGTCACCCGCTTCGAGCGCCGGCGCCTGCGCCTGGTGGACCTCGACCCCGTACCCGACCCGCACCGTGCTCCCGACGCCCCGGGCCTCACCGCCTGGGTACGGACCCGGCTGCGCGAGCCGGCGACCTGGCGTGAACTGGGCTTCACGGTGGTGTCGGCGACGGCGCTGTGGTGGGTGGACCTCCTCGTCCTGGCCTTCGCCCTCGCCGTCCCGGTCCTCCTGATCCTGACGCCCGTCGACGACCCCGGCGCCTGGCCGGTGGCGGTGGCCGGTGTGGGCCTGCTCGCCGCCGCGCCCTACACGATCACCGCCTGGACCGGCGCCCGCGCGGCCGTCACCCGCCTCATGCTGGCGCCCCGCGACGACGAACTGGGCCGCGAACTCACCGACGTACGAGCCTCCCGCGCCCGCCTCGTCGACGCCTTCGACGCCGAACGGCGCCGCATCGAGCGCGACTTGCACGACGGGGCGCAGCAACGGCTGGTCTCCCTCAACGTGATGCTCGGCCTGGCCGCGCTCGACGCCGCACCGCACTCACCGGTGGCGGCGCGTCTGGCCGAGGCGCAGGAACAGGTCGCGCTCGCGGTCGAGGAACTGCGCGAACTCAGCCGCGGCGTCCACCCGAAGTCGCTGACCGACCAGGGCCTGGCCGCGGCGGTCGAGAACCTGGCGGCACGCTCCGCCCTGCCCGTCACGGTCGACATACGCCTGCCGCACCGGCTCCCGCCGTCCGTGGAGACGGCCGCGTACTTCGTGGTCGCGGAGGCGCTGACCAACGCGGTGAAGCACAGCGGGGCGAGCGGGGCGGAGGTGCATGCGCGCCTGCACACCGACGTACTGACGCTGTCGGTCGGCGACGACGGCGTCGGCGGCGCCGAACCGTCCGCCGGCACCGGTCTCCTGGGCCTGGCCGACCGCATCGCCGCGGCGAACGGAAGATTCCGTGTGTCGAGCCCCCAGGGCGGGCCTACCCTGCTGCACGTGGAGCTGCCGTGCCGCTGACCGTTGTACTCGCCGAGGACTCCCCGCTGATGCGGGACGGCCTGGTCGGCGTGCTCACCCGCTTCGGCCACCAGGTCCCGGCCGCCGTCGGCGACGCGGACGCCCTGACCGCCGCCGTCCGGGAACACCGCCCGGACATCGTCGTCACCGACGTCCGCATGCCGCCGGACCACACGGACGACGGCCTGCGCGCCGCGGTCGCCCTGCGCCGCGAACACCCCCGCCTGCCGGTCCTCGTCCTCAGCCAGTACATCGAGCAGTCCTACGCCGCCCACCTGCTCGACCTGGGCAGCGACAGCGGGGTCGGCTACCTGCTCAAGGACCGGGTCAGCGCGGTGAGCGAGTTCGCCGACGCGGTCACCCAGGTCGCGGCGGGCGCGACGGTCGTCGACCCGGAGGTGGTGCGCCAGCTGCTCAACCGCCGCCGCGACCCCCTGCGACGCCTCACCCCGCGCGAGCGCGAGGTCCTCGCCCTGATGGCCGAGGGCCGCACCAACACGGCCATCGCCCGCGAGCTGTACGTCACCGAGGCGGCGGTCAACAAGCACGTCGGCAACATCCTGCAGAAACTCGACCTCCACCTCGACGGCCACACCCACCGCCGCGTCCTCGCGGTCCTCACCTACCTGCGGGCCTGACCGCCGGCCGGACCGGGAACGGTGCTCGTGCTTTCACCCCGGAGACAGGTCTGTGGACCCGGGAATGTTGGTGACGTATTCTTCTATGTACATCACCAACATTCCAGGGAAGGTGCGGCATGGCCGTGACCCAGATCGACATCGACGACGACGCCCTGGAGCGTGCCATGGCTCTGGCCCGCGTCCGTACCAAGAAGGAGGCCGTCAATCTCGCTCTGAACTTCTACGCCGACCAGCAGGAGCGTGCGGCGCGCATCAGCCGCCACTTCGAACGTGCTCGTGAGTGGGGTGCGGTCGAGGACGCCGAGCGACTGCACAGGGCGGAGAAGCACAGCCGGTGATCTACCTGCTCGACACGTCCGGCCTGGTCCGGCTGCTCCGTGATCCGAAACTGCAATCGGCCTGGCATGACGCGATCGATGCCAGGGCCATCGCATCCTGCCACGTACAACGCACCGAGTTCCTGTACAACGCCCGGAACCGTCGCGAGTACGACGAGATCGCGGAAATGTTCTCCGACCTCTACCCCGATGCGGCGGTGCCGAAGAACGCGGGGCGCTGGATCAGCGCGGTACAACACCGCATGGCCCAGGCCGGAGAGCATCGCAGTGCCTCGGCAGTGGACCTGGTCATCGCAGCCACTGCCGCCCACCACGGGCTGACCGTCCTTCACGATGACGCCGACTACGGCACTGTCGCCCGGCACGCGTCCGACCTGGCCGAACACAACATCCGCGACGTCGTCTGAGCACACCGCCCCGTGTCGAACGGAAACTCGGGGTTGTCGGTCCCGCATGACACCGTGCCGTCATGACGACAACGACGGAGCTCACCCTCTTCGCCGACTACTTCCAGATACACGTCTCCGATGCGGACTCGGACGGAGATCTGAGCGACGCGTGGACGGACCGGGCCGTTGCCGATCACCTCGCGGTTGCGCGGGACGCGCTGGGGGTCGGCACGGCGGTCAACGTCAACGTGTCCGTCATGGTCGCCGTGCTGCTCCAGGAACCGAGTGACGACAGCCCGGAATTCGATCACGTGGTCGAGGCCGGCCTCGATGTGCCGTCGGGCCGCCTGATGGTCCACGGTTGCACGGATTACGCCCCCGATGCGGCTACGTTCGAGGTCCCGCCGGGCTGGAACCGTGTCCGCGTGTCCCGGAGCAACCTGGCCCAGGCGGTCCAGGCCGGCATCGACTCCGACGAGAGCCCCGAGACCATCGAGAAGATCCGCATCCAGGTGTGGCCGGCCCCGGAACTTCCGGCAGAGGTCATCAAGCGGTGGCCGTGACCCGGCAACCCGGTTCTACGCTCTGACGATGGGTGCAGACGGCACGGGAACCGACGCCTGTGGGCGCCTGCCCCCTGGAGGCCGGCGGGCGCCTGCTGGAGATCAGCAACGCCCTGAACGGGGAGGAATGAGAGCCGCACCGCGCTTCTCCCGGCCGACCCCACCGTGTGCACCGCCCGCACGTGAGCGTAGCGGCCGACGGACGTGCCGAGCCACGGAGTTCCCCGCTCCCGCCCCGTCCGCCGACGACCCACCCACCGGGGAGCGGGTGACGAGAGCCGAACTCGCGCTCCCAGTCAGGGAAATGACGGCGCCAAGACAGACCCCGTGGATCCGACCGACAGGGACAGCCGTACTTCGAGGCGGCACCGAGGCGACCGGCGGCGGCAGCACCACGAACCCGTATGTCGTGTCCTCCACCGCCAGTTGTAAGGACGTACGGCCCTGCGTCTCCACCGGCCCGGTCCCGGACCACGCCCCGGCGACCGGTGTGACCGGTGCGCATATCTCGCCTCAGCCCGGCAGCACGAGGGAAATGGACTCGGACGGTGGCCTGTTCGTACCGCCGACGCCCTTCGCTTGTGCGGAGGTGCGCGGCTGTGTCACGGCGGATCCGGGTAGGGAACACGTACACCACCCGGACGGGGTGGTGCCGCTGACCGCGGAGGAGTACGTGCGGAAGACCGCCGAGTTCGACGCGCAAGGCAAGACCAAGGACCAGGCGGTCCGCGAGGCGCTGTCGGCGCTCGGGACGCCTGAGGAGACGGCGGCGCGGCTGGGTGGCTGCACTCCGCCCGCCGACGACGAGGACGACGACGAGACCGGCGGCGGCGAGCCGCCGGATCTCAAGGGCGGTGACTGATGGCCTGGTGCCCTTTCGTGAAGAAGATGGAGCTCCAGCCGGAGAGCGACCAGCAGCAGGCGATCCGGCCGACACAGCTCATCGTGCACAGCATCGTCGCGCCGTGGACGCCTGAACGGACGTACGAGTACTGGCGGGACTCGACCAACCTCGAATCGCACTTCGGGGTCGGGTACGACGGGTCGGCAGCGCAGTACATCGGTACGGAGACGCGGGCGGACGCGAACGCGGGCGCGAACCGGCGGCCGGACGGCACCGGCGCGGTGAGCATCGAGACGGCGTCGAACACGTCCGCCTCCGACGCGTGGACGGACGCGCAGATCGACACGATCGCCCGGATCGCGGTGTGGATGCACGAGCGGCACGGCATGCCGTTGAAGGTGTGCACCAGCCACAGCGCGCCGGGCATCGGCTACCACCGCATGTTCCCGCAGTGGTCGACCGGCGGCACGCAGTGTCCCGGCCCCGCCCGCATACGCCAGTTCACCGACGTACTCATGCCGCGGATCCTCAAGCTCGCCGCCGGCCAGAGTGAGAAGGACGACGAGATGCCCAGCTATGTGAACCTCGGTCTGGACAAGCCGTACCAGCTCAGGCCGGGGGTCTGGGACGCGATCGAGTTCACGAAGGAGTGGACCGACGAACTCAACCACCACCCGGACGACAACAGCGTCTTCGTGCGGGGGCCGGCCCGGTTCACCGGCACGCTCTCCCTGGGCTTCGACGACCTCCCGGCCGGGGAGGTCGTGCAGGTCCGCGCGTACGAGGCGGAGGGGGCGGAGATCACCGCCTATCACCCGATCGACGAGGTGGTCGGGAACGCGGGCGGCACCGCGCACGTCCTGCCGATCACGCAGCGGGTCCGGAGGAACCGGGCGATGCGGGTGCGGCTGAAGAACCTGTCGGGCCGGACCGTCACCGTCAGCAGTGCGGTGCTGTCGGCCCTCGTGTGGAAGGAGTGACCGCGCTTGCGAGTCGAGGACGACCGAGCGGATCTGGTTACGCCGAGGAGGACGACCGGGAGTTTCGCGTTCTGATCCGTGGCTCTGGCCGGGCCGGTCAGCAACGGCCGGTCCGGCCGCCCCGGGGCCCGGCGAGGGCTACCGGCCGGGGGCCGGCTGCTGGGGTGGTGGTACGGCTCCGTTGTACTGCCTCCAGTCCGGAGACCCCATCGAGCGCATGCGGGCGCCCCGTACGCGCCCACACCTCAAAGAGAACGGCGAATCTCGCATGCGCGTCCCCATGCGTCTGGTCCCCCTGGGCCTGCTCGCCGTCGCTGGTGCGATGGCCTCGACGGCTCCTGCCACTGCGGTGGTTGATCCCGTCTCCGCACTCGTCTGCCTGGCCGGTGCTCCCGGCAGTCTCCTCGATCCCACCGACGCGACGGCCCTCACCGTGCCTGAGGTCCCCCTGACGGGGCGCCTTGCTGATGTCGGCCAGTCAGGGTGAATCTTGGTGAAGTCTCTGAAGGGCCCGGAGTGACGGCTGTGTCTCGTGCTGTGCGAGGTATGCGGAGGGGGCGGGCCGACCGGCCGCGGGTGAGGCTGGAATCGGCCTGTCAGTGGCACCGACTGTGGCGGGACGACGGTCGTGAGGCCCTGGCTTCCCGTGGCTCGGGTGGCCACGCCGGCCGGCCGGAAGTTCCCTGTCTCCTGCGGCGTCTCGGGTGCGACGAGGCCGATGCACCGGATGGGGCCTTAACGCAGGGCGTGGCGGACCTTCAAGCGTCCGTATCCCATGGCCCCGGAGATCCGAATCGTCGGCCCGCCCGGCCGGGAACGCCGCGGGACCTTGTAGCGCAGGTCCTTCCATCCCGTGCTCAGACCTTCGATGTCGACCACCGCGTCACGAGGCACCGTGATCCTGGCCCCACCGGTTCCCAGTCGCAGCTCCATGTCGACCACCGGGTGCTCGATGATCGCCCGGGACAGGTCCAGGCGCACCCTTCCGTATGCCGAATCGACCTTGAGGACACGAGGCACCCGCCACGCGCCACGCCGCTTGATCCGTCCACCGGCGGCGGCGATCGTGGCCTTGCTTCCCGGTTGCTCCTCCGGGAGCCGGGCCAGAACGGGCGCGAGTTCGCTTGGGGTCCTGGCGCTGAGCACCTGGTGAAGGTACTCGTCCAACACCTCGTGTGCGATGAGTCCTTCCGCGTACGCCTTCTGCAGGCGTCGCACGGCTGCCTCGCGGTCCTCTTCGCCGATCAGCGACGGCGATTCTTCCGGTAAGGAGGTCACGGGTTCACCGTACTGCCGAGTCGGCGAAGTGAACCCGTCAAGAGGGCTTGGAGGGCGGGGTGCCTCCTGCCCCGCAAACCCCCCTTCGTGCGGGGCCCGCCGGGTCTCCAGCACCTCGCGCAGCGCGGTGCTGGAGGTGTCCCTCCTGGTGCTGGTGCCGAGAGCCCTGGCCACGTCCGCCGACAGTCGCCCGGCGCCCGCCGCGCTGTTCCGCGCGGCGGGACAGGACCTCCGGAGCAGGGAAGCGCGCTTACGGGAGAACGAGGTCGCGGCCGGGCCCGCCTTCGAGGACGTCCCTTCCGCCGCCACCGCAGACGATGTCGTCACCGCCTTCGCCGTCCAGTGTGTCGTTGCCGGAGCCGCCGAGGAGGATGTCACGGCCGTCCCCGCCCCTGGCGTGGTCGTCGCCGGGGCCGGCGTGCACGGTGTCGTCACCGCCGTAGCCCTCGATCACGTCATCGCCCCGGCCGCCCCACATCCGCTGGTCGCCGCCGTCGCCCATCAGGTGGTCCGTGCCGTCACCGCCGTGCAGGACGGCGGGTCCCATGACCATGTCGTCCCCCGCGCCGCCCAGCACCGTGCGTGCGGTGTGGGCGTGCAGTTCGTCGTCGCCGGTGCCGCCGCTGACGGTGCCGATCCCGGGGGTGAAGGCGGCGATCTTGTCGTTGCCGTCACCGAGTAAGACGTCGATCCTGTCGGGCCGGGGACTGTCGGCGGGCAGTTCGCAGACGACGGAGGTGGTGTCCCCGGCCCTGGAGTACGCGCAGTGGTCGCCCGGTTCGAGCGGAACCACGTCGCTGAAACCGATCCGCCGGATCCCGTCGCTGGTGTACATGGAGAATACGTTCAGGTTGTTGACCTGCCCCGCGGCGGCGGTGAAGAGGATCGACTGGGTCGCCCAGTCGGCTCCGACGCGGGCCTTCGCCTCGGTGGCGGTGGCGACGGCTGCCGGGCCGACGGCGAGGCCGGCGGTGAACAGGGTGACGGCGACCGCGCTGACGGCGGCTCGGTTTCGGTTCATGAGACCTCGTCTCGGTGGGGTGACGGTGGGCCGACCTGTTCGACGTGGTGCCGACGGGCACCGGGCGGCCCCGATCGTGAGGGCAGTCTTCCCTGCTGCTCCGGATCCGCAAGACCGCGAAGTGACCCGGCAACGTGGTGAGTTGCTGTCCTTCCGGAGTGCTGGTGGGGCTTCTCCGGTCAGGCATGTCACCGGTGGCGCCGCGGCAGGTGCCGCCGGCCGGCGTCCGGCTCGGCCCGGGGGAGCCGATCGACACGGCCGACGGTCGGAATCACCCGGGGGAGCGGAAGACGGCTGCCCGGATGCGGGCGGAGGGCTCGGCGGGGGGACCGCCGTCAGTCACGGAAGCGCACCGTCGGGACCGGGGACCCCGCGTGTGGTGGAACTGGGCCGCCCGCACGCCGGGACCAGGGCCGGTCGCCATGCCGCGAACGCGCCTCCCCGACACCTCCCCGCCACCTCCCCGACACCGCTCCGCGGATCGTTCCAGGCCGCATCCTCGCGTTCCGGTCCGGGAACGGTCCTGACTCCCCGGCTTACGGCAGATTGTCTGATCGCCACCCCTCCCTGTAACCAACTCCGCCCGCTCCATTGACATTTCACTCAGCTGTCCTACCGTTGGGAGCGCTCCCATCACAGCTCGCGACTGGAAGGAGTTCCCCCCACATGAGCAAACGGACTTCGTCAACCGGACGTTCGCGGCCGCTCCTCCGCCGGCCTCTCCAGGTGTTCGTCATGCTGTTCGCCGTAGTCGTCGGAGCGCTGACCTGGTCGGCCCCCGCCCAGGCTCACGGCACCATCGTCGGCCCCGCCTCCCGCGCCTACCAGTGCTGGAAAACGTGGGGCAGCAACCACATGAGCCCGGCCATGCAGACCGAAGACCCCATGTGCTGGCAGGCCTTCCAGGCCAACCCCGACACCATGTGGAACTGGATGAGCGCGCTCCGCGACGGCCTCGGCGGCCAGTTCCAGGCGCGGACCCCCGACGGGACGCTCTGCAGCAACAACCTCTCGAGGAACGACAGCCTGAACAGGCCCGGGCCGTGGAAGACCACCACCGTCGGCAACAACTTCTCGGTCCACCTGTACGACCAGGCGTCCCACGGTGCCGACTACTTCAAGGTCTACATCAGCAAGCAGGGTTTCGACCCCAAGACCCAGACCCTGGGCTGGGGCAACCTCGACTTCATCACGCAGACCGGCAGCTTCGCCCCGGCGCAGAACATCACGTTCCCCGTCCAGACCTCCGGCTACACCGGACACCACGTCCTGTTCGTGATCTGGCAGGCCTCGCACATCGACCAGGCCTACATGTGGTGCAGCGACGTGAACTTCGGCTGAGCCGGGAAGCGCCGCACACGGCAACGGCCCCGGTCGGGCGCCGGTGACCCGCCGCCCGACCTGCCGGCCGAGCTCCGTCGGGACAGGGGACCCCTCCGGTCACCCTGCCCCGACGGGGCTTCCCGCGCTCCTGGCACTGTGACCGGGAACCCTTGCCGGACCGACCTCGTCGTGCCGGATGCCTGGACGGCGTGCGGCAGGAAGCGGGTACGGCATCACCGGTGAGGGACGGCCCGTCGGCTGACCGAGCAGGAGGGGCAAAAGCCGCGGCAGGCCGGCGTCACAAGCGGCGCGGCCCTGCGACTCAGGGCACACCGCCGCCGGATTGGACCAGGCAAGAAGGGAATCCCCGGGTCGATGACCCGGGGGTTTCGCAGGGAGCGGGCGACGAGAATCGAACTCGCGCTCTCAGCTTGGGAAGCGACGGCGCTTGGGTGGTACCGGGCCTGTGACCTGTGGTTTCACCGTGCACGGCCGGCGGTGCAGGTGCCGGGAATCGCCGCTGCAGACCGTGGTTGTCCGTCCGTACGGGCACGCGAAGGGCACACGGCTCAGCGGCCTGCCGGGGAGCGGCCCAGGTGGCCTGAAGCAGCGGTTACCTGTTGCCCTGGAGGGCGGCCGTAAGTGCCCGGTTGCGACTGCGCATGGCCGATCGTCTGGGACGCCTCTCGCCTCAGCCTCACCTCGTTCGAGCCGCTGTTTCTCGGGAGCGACGCTGTATCGCTGGCGTGCGGCCCGATCTGAGGTTACGGTTATTTCAGATATGGTGGGCTTGGTTCCTCAGCAGGAGGCGGACATGGTGCGGAGCAGCGTTCTCGCTGGGGCGACGAAGGTGGATCCCGTTCCTGCCCACCGTGGTGCGCTGAGGGAGGCCAGTCGTCTGGGTGCCGACGACGTCGAGGCGGTGTTGCGGACGGCTGATGGCTCTGAGCTGGTGCTTCCTTCGGAGCTGGCCCGGATACTGATCGCTTCGGCCGGTGAGCTGGCTGCCGGGCATGCGGTAACGGTTCTTGCGTCGGAGACGCAGCTGACCCCGACGGAGGCCGCCGAGCTGCTCGGCCTGTCCCGGCCGTTCGTGGTCCGGCTCCTGGACTCGGGTGAGATCCCATCGGATCGCCTGCCCGGAAGTACCCATCGGGTGGTGCGTCTTGCTGATGTCCTGGCGTTTCAGGCTCGGAGGGAGCGCAGGCGGGAAGGCCGTCGGCGCATCGCGGACACGGTGGAACAGGCCGATCTGCCCTACTGATCGGTGACAGTCGGCAGGTGGCGGAGGGGAAGTCGTCCCGTGCGGGTCTTCGTGGATACCAATGTGCTCTTCCCGTTCTCGGTGATGGACCTGATGCTGGCTCTCACCGAGGACGCGGTTCACGAGCTCGTGTGGTCCGAGCGGCTGCTGGCCGAGTGGGAGCGTGTGATCGTCCGTGAGCAACGGCGCTCGGCGGCCTCGGCCGCGGCGGTCACGGGGGTGATCCGTGAGTTCTTCGCCGACTGCGAGGTTGGCGAGCATCGGTACGCGCATCTCGTTGATGTCATGCCGGGAAGCGACCCGGATGACCGGCACCACGCGGCAGCTGCGATCGCGGGCGGCGCGGGCTCGTTGATCACCTGGAACCTTGACGACTTCCCTGCCGAAGAGTTGGCAGAGCATGGCCTGCGCGTCGTAGACCCGGACAGTTACCTCTGCAGGCTCCTCGAGGAGTGGCCGCGCGAGGTGCGTGCGACGGTCATCCGGCTGGCGGCGGAGAAGCGCAACCCCCCTGTCACTCTTCACCAGGTTCTCGCCCGCCTGGCCAAGGCGGGTGTCCCGCACTTCGTCGACCGTTTCGGCGAGTAGGTCGCCCGTGGGCTCGCTCCGGCGCGGAAGGCGGGTGGGATGCCACCCGCTATGGGCACGTCGAGGGCACGCGGCACCGAAATGGTCTAGACAAGCAGTGAGCCCCAGGCCGTTGACCTGGGGCTTCTTCATGGAGCGGGTGACGAGAATCGAACTCGCGCTCTCAGCTTGGGAAGCTGATGTTCTACCATTAAACTACACCCGCGCAAGATCCAGATCCGCTCCGTCGGAGTGGTCCGGACGCTCGCTCACTCTACCTCATGCCAGGCCCCCGGTGTCCAAGACCCGGGGGCCTGACCGTGTTTCAGGATGTTCCAGGGTGTGGAAGACGCTGCGGGGGGCAGACGGCGGGGCGTACGGTGAGGCCGTGGCGTACGTCCGGGGTGCCGCCTGGAGGGCCGTTCCTTTCATCCCGTAACGTGGCTTTTGTCGTCAGGGCAGCAAGCCAGACGCGGTTCTTGGGGAAGGGACTCTTGGACTTGATGGAGCGCACCGTCGTCCGCTGTGCCGATGGGCACGTGTTCACCGCCACCTCGTTCCCGATGCAGCAGGCCGAGCGCCTCGGCCCCGGCCGGCTGCTGCGGTGTCCGCGCTGTGCGCGGCTTCGCAGCGTCGTGCCGGTGACCTTGCAGAAGCGGTAGCCGGCAGCTGTAAGCAGCGGCGGGGGAAACTCGCAGACAGAGGGCGTGGGCGCGTGGGGCGGCCGGTTTCGGCCGTCGCGCGCGCCTTGCGTATTCTCGGGGCGTGCTTCTCTCAGACAAGGACATCCGGGCCGAGATCGACGCCGGACGGGTGCGGATCGATCCCTACGACGCATCCATGGTGCAGCCGTCCAGCATCGACGTACGTCTCGACCGCTTCTTCCGGGTGTTCGAGAACCACCGGTACCCGCACATCGACCCCTCCGTCGAGCAGGCGGACCTCACCCGGCTCGTGGAGCCGGAGGGGGACGAGCCGTTCATCCTGCACCCCGGTGAGTTCGTGCTGGCCAGTACGTACGAGGTCATCACGCTGCCCGACGACCTCGCCTCCCGGCTGGAGGGGAAGAGCTCGCTGGGGCGGCTCGGGCTGGTGACCCACTCCACGGCCGGCTTCATCGACCCCGGGTTCTCCGGGCATGTGACCCTGGAGCTGAGCAACCTCGCCACGCTCCCCATCAAGCTGTGGCCCGGCATGAAGATCGGGCAGCTCTGCATGTTCCGGCTCAGCTCGCCGGCCGAGCACCCCTACGGCAGTGAGCGGTACGGCTCCCGCTACCAGGGGCAGCGCGGGCCCACGGCCTCGCGGTCCTACCTCAACTTCCACCGGACGCGGGTGTGAGCGGCGTGCGCGAGAACCTCAGCTACGAGCAGTTCGGCGTCGCCGTCCGCGAGCTCGCCCAGACCATCGCCGACGACGGCTACCGGCCGGACGTGGTGCTCAGCATCGCGCGCGGCGGTGTCTTCGTCGCCGGCGGGCTCGCCTACGCGCTCGACTGCAAGAACATCCACCTGGTCAACGTCGAGTTCTACACCGGCGTCGGCACCACGCTCGAGATGCCCGTCATGCTCGCGCCCGTGCCGAACGCGATCGACTTCACCGACAAGAAGGTGCTGATCGCGGACGACGTCGCCGACACCGGCAAGACCCTCAAGCTGGTCCGCGACTTCTGCCTCGACGCCGTCGCCGAGGTGCGCAGCGCCGTCATCTACGAGAAGGCGCAGTCGCTGGTGAAGTGCGAGTACGTGTGGAAGCGCACCGACGCGTGGATCAACTTCCCGTGGAGCGTGCAGCCGCCCGTGGTGCGGCGGGACGGGCAGGTGCTCGACTCCTGAGGCGGGCGGTGCCGGGGCCGGAACAGGAAGAAGGGGCTCCCCTCGGGGAGCCCCTTCTTCCTGTTCCGGCCGGTCAGAACGTGCCGAGCTTCACGATCGACAGCAGCGCGATGAGCTGGATGGACGACGCGCCCAGGGCCTTCGGCCAGGGGAGGTCGTGGGAGCGGCTGACCATCAGGGTGAGCAGCGCGCCGCCCGCCACCCAGGTGGCCCAGCCGAGGAGCTGCACGAACATCGCGTCGCCGCCCGCGAACATGGCGAAGACCAGGCGCGGGGCGTCGCTGAGGGACATGATCAGCATGGACAGGCCGACCGTGGGCTGCCACGCTCCGTTGCCGCCGAGCTGGCGGGCCAGCGTGTGGGTGACCACGCCGAGGATGAACGCGCTGAGCACCATCGCCACGGCCGTCGTCAGCACGATCGGGATCGCGTTGGACAGCGTCGCGTTGATGGCGTCCTCGCGGGCGCCGTCGAAGCCGAAGACGGCGAGCAGGCCGTAGAGGAACGTCACGATCAGGGCCGGGCCCCACACCGTGTAGTCGCGCATCTGGAAGAACGTCCGCTGCGGGGACGTGACGATGCCCTTCAGCAGGTCCTTCCAGGGCAGCCGGGGGCCGACCGGTCCGGGGGGCGCCTGGTAGGCGTCGTCCGGGTGGTAGTGGTCGTCGATCGAGAAGGCCTGGGTGTGACCGGGGTTGTTGGCCGCGTACGGGTCGTGCGGGGCGCCGTGCGGGCCGGGAGGGTAGCCGCCGTCGCCGAAGTACTCCGGCTCGCCGTGTCCGCCGTAGCCGCCCGGTCCGCCCTGGCCCGTGTGCGGCTGCGGCCACGGGCTGCCGCCTCTGCCGTGTCCGTGGGCGGGAGGCTGCGGCGCCGGGGGGTAGCCGTACGACGGCGCCGGCGGTGCCTGCCGCCCGTGCGGGGGGTGGGGCGGTCGCGCCTGGGGCGCCCCGTCGTTGTTCCGTCCGCGTCCGATCCTGAATCCAGCCACGTCCTTGAACGTACCTGTTCCCGGGCGGCCGTGTGTCCGGGGCCGGCCACCCGGCGGGGCATTGCTGCCGAGCTGTGACATCCCCTAAGGGGAGTACCCGGACCGGTACCCGGGCCCACCCGAGGCGGGCCCGGCGGGGGCGTCAGGAGGTGGTGTGGGACGGGCCGAAGAACTCGATCTCGGCGATCGCCACCTGCTTCTCCGGGCCGGCGCCGTAGGCCGACCGCAGGACGAAGCGCACGGCCGTCACCTCGCCGACCCGGAACGCTCGGCGCTGGCCGCCCGCGCTCTGGTCCAGGGTGAGGGTCCGGGTGATCTTCTCGCCGTCGGCGCGGGTGATCTGGGCGTCGATGCGGCGCGGGAGGGCGGACTCCGACAGCTCGTTCGCGCGGGTGGAGGTGCCGGGGGTGATCACGAGGTCCAGCAGGCGGGTCGGCTGGTCGAAGGTGACCTCCAGCCACTCGCCCTCCGCGGCCTGCGCGATGCCGGGGCCCCACCAGGTGTTGTTCAGCTTGTCGAAGGCGAGGCCCGCGCCGTGCCCGGTGTACGAGCGGGACGCCTTCACGGCGGACGGACCGACCGGGGCGCGCTTGGCGAAGTGGTCGCGGGTGGCCTGGATCATCGTGCCCAGGTTCATCACCAGGGCGACGACCAGGCCGATCACGACGGCGGCGACGACCCAGTTCCAGACCCGGCCGAAGCCCCGGCGCAGGCGCGGGCGTTCGCCCGCCCAGGCCGGCTCGGCGGTGCGGTCCGCGAACATCCGGCGCCACCACGGCAGCCGCTGCGGGGCGTCCTCGCCGCGGCTCATCGACATGGCGCAGCGCGAGCAGAAGTGCCGTTCGGGGCGGTTGAGGGTGGAGCACCAGGGGCACGGCACGCCGCCCTCCGCGTCCGCCTGCGGGCCCACGGCGCGGACCTGGGGGCGGCGGGCGGCGGTGCGGCCGGGCAGGACCGGTGCGACGGCGGGGTCCTCGGGCGCCTGCGGTCCGGGGTCGGCGACGGGGACGAGGAGGGACCTGGCCCGTTCGGCCGCGTCGGAGGCGGAGGCGGGGGCGGAGGCGGAGGCGGAGGCGGGGGCAGCGGGGGTGGGGGCGGAGGAGGGGCTGCCCGCCTCGCCGTCGCCCCTGCCGGGGCCGCCGGCGTCGTCGTTCCCGTCGTGGTCGGCGGGCCGCACGTGGGGGAGGGGCTCGGTGTCGTCCTCCGGCGCGGTGGACTGGTTCCGGTCGTCGGTGCGGGGAGCGGCCGTCCGGTCCGGGTCGCCCGTGCGGGGTGCCGTTGCGCGGTCCCGGTCATCGGTGCCAGGTGCCGCGGCACGGTCCCAGTCGTCCGTGCGGGGCGCGGTGGCGCCCGGGGCTCCAGTGTCACCCGCAGCCGCATCACCCCCGGCCGTACCGGCTGTACCGGCCGTACCGGCCGTCGCGGTCCGCGCCGCCGCCGTGGGCCGGGGGCGGCCCGCGCGGCTCTCGCCGGCCCAGCCGAGGACCGCCCCGCAGGAGTCGCAGAAGGACTGGCCGGGCTCCGCCGGGGTGCCGCAGTCGGCGCAGCGGGAGGCGGGCCGGCCGGGGCCGGGGGACGGGCTGGTCATCGGTCGGTGGTCCTTTCGGCGGCGGTCGCGGCGATGACCTCGACCGTGTACGGCATGTGGGCGGGGCGGGCGGCCGCGACGAGGGTGTCCAGCCGGTGGTGGTCGGCGGGGGTCGGGTCGGGCAGCGTGAGGGAGACGTGCAGGTGTGGGCGGCGGTCGCCGGGGACCGGGCCGAGCGGGCGGGCGTGCCAGTCGGCGGCGCCGCTCTCCCTGATCTCGGGCGGGACGCCGAAGACCAGGCGCACCGCCTCGGACAGGCCGTGCCGGGTGCCCCGTACGCGGTGCAGGCGGGCGGCGGCGGCGACGGCGGCCCGCAGGCGGGGTTCCGCCGGAGGGGCGCCCGCCGGGGTGGTGTCGTCGTCGATGCCGTCGGTCTCGGCGCCCACCCAGTCGGCGAGCCAGCGGGTGAAGTCCAGCGGGGCGAGCGCCGGGTCGAAGTACGCGTCCAGGTTGTCGAGGACGACCAGGAAGGGCGCGAGGACCTCGTCGAGTCCGGCGACGAAGCGCTGCGCCAGGTCGTCGTCGGCGAAGATCGCGGGCAGCATGGGGCCGATCGGCGCGGAGGAGCCCAGCCCGTCGACGGAGCCCCTCATGCGCCGTCCCCGATCACGCGGACCCGGTGGTCGAAGGAGAAGACGAGGGACGGGGCGGACAGGTCGATCCGGTCGGTGGCCTCGCCGCGCTTGCCGGTGATCGGGTCGGCGGGGTGGAGCAGGACCTGGTCGACGAGTTCGACGCCGGGGACGCGCTGGAGGACGGCGAAGATCTCGCCGGCCTGGACGGGCCGTCCGAAGGGCCAGCCGGTGCCGTCGGCGCCGCCGGTGAGCGGGTCGAGGTGCCGGTAGAGGGCGTCGTGCGCCTGGCGGCGGACCCGGTCGGTGTCGGTGCCGCGGAAGGCGTGCACGGTCGCGACGACGGTGACGCCCTGGTAGTACGGCGGGCCGACGGCGAGGCGGGTGCCGATCAGCCGGCGTTCGTCGAGGTGGCGGGTGATGCGGGAGAGCAGCGCGTCGCCGGGGACGAGCTGCTCGAAGCGGAGCCGCCCGCCCGGGTCGGGGACGGCCTGGGGGACGACGAGGACCCGCACCGCGTAGGCGCCGTGTTCGCTCTCCTCGCCCTCCAGGCAGGTGATGCGGGCGGTCTCGGGGGCGGCGCGGCGGGCGAGCTCCTCGTAGTCGCGCAGGGTGACCGCGCGTTCCTGGGCGCGCAGGGTGATGGGCGCCCGGCGCTTCGCCTCCTCGACGGTCTCGCCGTCGACGCCGCCGCGCGCGGCCTCCCGGTTGACGACCTCGGCGACGTACGGCACGGAGCGGCGCAGGACGCGGACGGCGCCGCGGGCGACGTTGCCGGCCCTGCCGCCGCCGGTGCGGTAGCGGCGGGCGCGGATGACGGCGCCCTTCGGGGGGACGGCGCCGTACTGGCGCAGGGAGCCGTCGGGTTCGCGGACGGCGGGGCCGAAGGCGATCTCGCCGGTGGTGGCGTCGAGGGTGATGTGCCGGTCGCGGGGGCGGGAGCCGGCGAAGTGGGGGACGACCTCCCAGTCGGTCCAGCCGTCGTGCTCGGCGGTCTGCAGCAGCACGGGCGGGGTGTCGCCCACGACCGGTGCGTGCGCCAGGCGGAGCCGCTGCCCGGGCAGGCCGGTGGACTCGCCGAGCGGTTCGTCGTGGACGGTCTCGGCGTGCACGGTGGAGGTCGTGCCGCCGAGCGTGTACGCCTCGGCGGCCCGCACGGACGGGGAGGTGGTGTAGAAGGGCTGGCCGGGGAGGGGTTCGGTGACCCGGCAGCGCAGCCAGCCGCCCTCGTGGCCGCCGTTGCGGGAGAGCACGTGCCCGCCGGGGACGTGCAGCACGACCTCGCCGGGCCGGTTGAGGCCGCCGGTGACGTCCCGCTCGACCTCGCACTCGGCCCAGCCGTCCTCGGTCCACGCCTCCCACACCAGCGGCGGCTGGCGCGGGTCGACGCCGACGCCGTCGACGCGGCTGTCGAGTTCCAGGGCGACGGCGCAGTGCGGCACGGCGCCGCTCAGCCCGAACAGCATGCAGTCGCCGGGCCGCGGCGCCTCGGAGAAGCACAGCACGTCCTTGCCCTCGGCGAGGTCGTCGGTGCGGTCGGCGACCGGCTCCCCCTGCTGCTGCACGGCGAGCCTGCCCAGCGAGCAGGGCACGAGGACGAGTTCGCGTTCGGTGGCGAAGACCACGGCCTCCTCCCGCTCGGTGCGGGTGGTGGCCACCTCGGTGCCCTCGGGCAGCACCACCGGCTCGTCCTGCGGCGCGGACAGCCAGAAGGTGACGTCGGTGCGCGCGGCGGTGGGCGGGAACAGGGTGACGCCGACGAGGTCGAGGAAGGCCAGGTGGTTCTTCTCGGGCACCCGGTTGAGGCGGTAGACGATCTGGTCGGCCATGTGCGCGACGGTCTCGATGAGGGTGACGCCGGGGTCGGAGACGTTGTGGTCGGTCCACTCCGGGGCGCGCTGCTGGATGTAGCGCTTGGCGTCGTCGACGAACTGCTGGAAGCGGCGGTCGTCGAGGTTGGGGGAGGGGAGGGCCATCAGCGGTCGCTTTCGGGGTGGGGGCCGGACTCGCCCGCGCCGGCCGTGCCGCTCGTGCCGGGCTCGTCGTGGGAGGGGATGACGTAGAAGGGGAAGACGAGGCTGCGCGGGTTGTTGGTGCCGCGGACGGAGTAGCGGACGTCGATGTGCAGCACACCGTCGCCGGGGCCCGCGGTGACCTGCACCTCCTCGACCTCGATGCGCGGTTCCCAGCGGTCGAGGCTCGTGTACACCTCGTGCTGGATGCGGCCGGCGGTGGCCTCGTTGACGGGGGCGAAGACCAGCTCGTGGATGGCGCAGCCGAACTCCGGGCGCATCGGCCGCTCGCCGGGCGCGGTGGCCAGGATGAGCCGGATGGCCTCCTCGATCTCCTTCTCGCCGCTGACCAGGGCGATGCCGCCGGTGGGTCCGATGCGCATCGGGAACGCCCAGCCGGAGCCGACGAACTGCTCGGCCATCAGATCACCGGCTTTCCGTTGGCGGTGAGCAGGCCCATGACCGGCACGGTGGCCGCGCGGATGCCCACGGCGGCCGCCGCGTTGATCTGCACGCTGCCCAGCGCGGTGAGGCTGGCCAGGCCCATGGCCTTGAGGGAGAGGGCGCCCTTGGCGTCCACGGAGACCGCGCCGACGGACGAGCTGAGGCTGACCGTGCCGCGGCCCTGGAGGGTGAGCGGTCCGCCGCTCTTGATGGTCACCGACCGTTTCCCGTTCAGGGTGAGGTCGGTGCCCGCCTCGACGGAGACGGAGCGGCCGCCCTTGATGACGACGGTGCCCTCGCTGTCGACGGTGATCTCCGTCTTGGTGCGGTCCAGGTTGATGACCAGTTTCTCGTCGCCGGAGACCACCCGGACGCCCTGTTTGCGGGCGCCGTTGGTCTGGCTGAGCAGGTCGACGCGGTTGGCGTCGCGGTCGGACAGGGTGTGCCGGATCGCCCGCCGTTTCACGTTGTCGTGCAGCGGGACGTCCCGGACCGGGGACGGCTTGTCCACGCCGTTGTAGAGGCCGCCGATGACGAACGGGTGGTCCAGCGCGCCCCGGTCGAACGCGACCAGCACCTCGTCGCCCACGTCGAGCGGGAAGACGCCCCCGCCGCGCTTCCCGCCGAGCTGCACGGTCCGCGTCCAGTCGGAGACGTACGTGTCGTCCAGCCACGGGAACCGCAGCTTGACCCGGCCCTGCTTCAGCGGGTCCTGCACGTCGGTGACCAGGGCGTTGGCGACGCTCGGCAGGCGGGGCGCGGCGGCCGCGGAGCCGCTTCCGCCGCCTCCGGAGGTGAGCCCGAACAGGGAGCGCCACTGGCGGCCGCTGACGGTGATCCAGGTCTCGTAGTGCTTGCCGTCGCCGAACACGTGCCGGGCGGACGTCACCGTGTACTTGCCCTCGAAGGGGGCGCCGACGTCGGTGAGGGTGACCGGCACGCCGGGGCGCAGCTTCGGGTTGCCGCGCACGACGACCTCCAGCTCGGCGAAGGACGAGGTGACGTCGTCGGCGAGGGAGTCGGCGGCGTGCTTCACCTCGTTCTGCCGGTCGTACGGCTTCTCCGTCTCGACGAGGGTGACGGTCCCGAAGGCGGAGGCGGCCTTCTGCGGGGTGGTGCCGATGGCGATGCCGGGGTGGGCGGTGGTCGGCGCGGTCGCGGTGAGCTCCTTCTTCGCGACGACGTCCCAGCCGCGCGCCTCGACCCGCCCGAACTGGTCGGCGGCGGTCACCGCGGCCCGGCAGCGCAGCACGTCGGCGCCGGCCTGGAGGACGTACGGGCTCTTCTCGCCCGGGGTGCTGGTGGGCGGTGCGCCGGACGCCGGGTCGGGGCCGGTGAACTGGAAGCGGCCCTTGGCGTCGAGGGACATCACCCGGTCGTTCTCGTCGGCGAGCCGGGACAGGAAGTCCCAGTCGGTGACGTTGGCCTGGCTGATGAACTCGTAGACCGTCCTCGTGCCCTGCACGGTGCCGACGGCGAGGCCGTCCTGCGCGGCGAGCGTGCGGGCGATGTCGGACGCGGTCTGGTTGCGGTAGGCGGCGACGCGGCGGCGGCGCATCATCCGGTGCCCGCGGTCGTACCCGCGGATCACCGTGAAGGTGCCGGTGCCGTCGTAGTCGGTCTCCATGCCGGTGACCTCGCCGGTCAGCAGCGGGTCACCGGCGCCCTTGCCGTGCGCGACGGGCGCGATCACCACCTCGGTGCCGAATTTGACGCCCAGTTTGCCGAGCACCAGCCCGTGCGCGTCCCGGAACGTCACCCGGAACGCGCCCGGCACGCCCGCGCCCAGATCGACCCAGCCGCCGACCAGCAGCGGCGCGAAGTACGGCGGTACGGGCTTCCCGTCGAAGGTGACGTCGACGATGTTGGAGAAGGAGGGCTTGACCATCAGTACGCGACCTCCCCGGCCGCCGGAAGGATCAGTTCGGTGCCGTTGGGCAGCCGGGACGGGTCGTCGATGTCGTTGGCCTCGGCGATCGCCCGCCAGGCCGCGGCGTCCCCGTACTCCCGCCAGGCCAGCGACTGCAGCGTGTCGCCCGCGACGACCCGGTGCACGCGCCGCGCGGTGAGCGCGCCCGACGTCGGGTTCTGGCCCTTGGTCTGTCCGGGGATCTCGTTCAGCTCCACCTGGCAGGCCGCCCGGATCGGCACACCGGTGGTGCCGAACAGCGTGTACGCCGCCTGCACACTGCCGATGTACGCCGTGAACCGCGCCGTCGAGAACGACCCCCACTCGAACACCACCCACGGCGTCGACGGCTGGTCCGCCGCGATGGACTTCGCGGTCACCTCGCAGCAGGAGAACAGCGCCTCGACCTTCTTCAGCACGCTGCTGTCGCCCGGGTCGCCGGAGGAGTCGAGGAAGATCTCCATCGACAGGCTCCGTCCCTCCACGCCCAGGAACTCGGGCAGCGGGCCGTCGCGCAGGGCGGCGGACGGGGTGCTCTTCCAGTGGGCGCGGCGGCTGAGGGTGAGCTGCGCCGGGTTGAAGTCGAAGTCGAAGGTCTTGATCAGACCGCCCGGTGTGGTGCTGTCGCCGATGGGGGGCTCGTGGATGGCGAGCGTGGCGCGCACCAGGCTCTTGCCCGCGCCGCCCCTGGAGCCCTTGCCTCCCTTGCCTGCCATGTCCTTCGTCTCCGTCCTCGGTGCGGTGGTGTGCTGGTCGTGCTCGTGGTCGTGGTCGTGCTTGTGCTCGTGTGTCGGGTGGGGCGTGGGTCAGTCGGTGAAGCCGTGGTGGGCGATCTCCAGGACCTCCGTGGCCACACCCGGGTTCGCGGGGTCCAGGGAGGGCCCCTGCCAGCTCACCGGCAGCACGTCGATGAGCCCCCAGCGCGCCACCTCGGAGCCGTCCGCGCGCAGCGCCGAGATCTGGGCGGTGGGGCGGGTGACGCCGGTCGTCACGGACGAGATCCACGCGGCGACCTTCGACGTGTCCGGGGTGAGCGGGCGGGTCAGCCGGATCGTGGAGAAGGTGACCCGGGTCGGGAGCTGCCACACGAACCCGTTGTTGCCGCCCTCCTGGTACTGCTCCACCTCCACCGTCGACGCGAGACCCTCACAGCCGTTGAAGGCGCCGAGGCTCTCGCCGTCGATGGTGAGGGTGAAGAAGATCGTGGATCCCGGATCGAGATCGCTGGGCATCGCGGGGCCTTTCGGGGCGGGTGGGGCGGTCGGAGGGGCGGGCAGGAAGGGCGGGCAGGAGGACGGGGGCGGGTCAGGCGCGCGGGTCGCGGAGCCGGCCGATGCGTTCCCGGTCCATCCGCAGCTCGGTGCGGAGCAGACGGGTGAGCGGGCCGACCAGACGGTGCGTCAGCTCGTCGAGCTGCCCGTCGGTGAGCGCACGCGGATCGAACGCCGGCTCACCGCGCGAGCCCCTCGCCCCCGGGTGCGGGTCACGGGCGCTGTACGGCGGGGGCGGCCCCGGATCGTACGGCGGGGGCGGCGGAAGCGGCCCCTGCGGGGGTGGGGTGTCGGGGGGCGTCGGCTGCGGGGTCGGGGTGGGGGCGGGGGCGGGGGTGCGTTGGACGGGGGGCGGCGGGGGTGCCGAGGGGGGTGCCGCCGGGGTGGGGGTGGCCGGGGTGGGGGTGGCCGGTGTCGCGCGTTGGACGGGGAGGGAGGGGGGAGCAGCGGATCGTGCGGGGGGTGCGGGGGCAGCGGTTGGCGCGGGCCGGAGGACCGGGACGGCGGGGGTGGGGGCACGGAGGGGGACGGGGCGCGTGACCGCGGCGCGCGGGGGTGTGGGCGTGGACGCGGGGGTGGGCGAGGGCGTGGAAACGGGTGCGGGGGAGGGGATGGGTGAGGGGGTGGGCGTGGCGGTGGTCGGCGAGGCGGTGCGCTGGACGGGGGTGGTGCCGGGAGCGGTGGCGGTGCGCTGGACCGGGGTGGTGCTCGGCCCGGCGGGGGTGGGGCTTTGGGGGGTCGGTGGAAGGGGCTGCCGGGGGGAGGGGCCGGGCAGCGGCGGTACGGATGTGGCCCGGGGCGCGGGCCCCGGGGTGGCCGGAGTGCTCGCACGGGCGGGGCTCGGCGCGGGCGCGGTGCTGCGTTGCAGGGGGGCGCCGAGGCCGGGGCGTGCGGCGGGGGTGGTTCCGGGGCGCGGGGCGGCGGGCGCGGGGCGGTGCTGTGGGGGTGTGGGGGCGGCCGGGCGGGTGGACGTCGACGGGGTGGGCCGGGTGAGGGGGCGCACGGGGGTGCTCGTCGTTTCGCTGCGGGGGGCCGGCGCGGGGGCGGGCACTGCGGTCCGGTCCTCACCGGTCGGGGCGGATGCGGTGGCCGGGGCTTCGTCGGCCGGGGTGGTGGCGGCGGAGCGCTGCACCACGGGCGCGGCGGGGGCGGACGGCGGTGCCGGAGGCGTGGGGCGTCCTGCCGCGAGCCGCTGGATGGGGGGCCCGACCGGCGTGGGGGCGGGGGCAGGCGCGGTGGGCGACGGGCCGGTACCGCCCGGCCTCGGCACGGAGACGGAGGTGGAGCCGAGCGGCGGCAGCACGGTACGGCCGCCCACGGGCTTCGGCGCTTCCCCGGAGGGCGTGCGGCGCCGGAGGGCGGGGGTGTCGAGGGGGGCGGCGGGTACGGAAGCGGCGCGGGGCTGGGGCCCGGAGACCGCCTGTTCGCCCACGCCGGGCACGGCGGCACGGGGAGTGGCCGCACCGGGAACGGACGGACCCGCGCCCGGAACGCCGGCCCGCTGGACGGGGGCCGCCCCGGGCGCCGGAACCGCGGCGGGCCGAGGGGCGCCGGACGCGGCCGGGGCCTCGCTCACGACGGGGTGAACGGAGGGAGCGGAGGAAGCAGGAGGAGCGGAGGGCACGGAGGGTGTGGAGGGTGTGGGCGTGGCGCCCGGAGTCGCGGGGACGTCCACGGCCCGGGGCACCGGTGCCGTCGGGATCCGCCGCAGCGGTGCGACGGGTGCGGCGGAACCGGGCCGGGTGAGGCGCTGAACAGCGGTCACGGGGAGGGGATTCACGGGAGCAGCGGTCGTCGTGGGCGCGGACGTGGGTGTGCCGCCCCCGACGCTCGCGGCCTTCCCGGTGTGCGCGGCGTTCGCGGGCGGCTCCGCCGACGCGTGCCGCAGTGCCGGAGCACCGTCCTGCGGCCCCGGCGTGACCGCCGGACGTGCCGACGGTGCCGGGGCGACAGGAGCAGCCGCCGGGACGGCGCCCGTGGGCACGGTGGCCGCCGCTGGGCCGCCGGACGGACCGGAGGGCTCGGGTTTCCGTGCGCCCGGGGCGCCCCCGCCGGACCGGGCGGCCCGGCGTTGCACGGTGGGCGCGGTCTGCCGCAGAGGCACGGCCGCGGGTGCGGGACGGAGGTGCGGGGCCACCGGTGACAGCGCGGACGGCGCGGAGGGAGCCAGCGCACGGGTCGGCGTCAGTGACCGCACCGGAGGTGCCACGGCGGGCGACACCGGGACCGGCGCCGTCTCCTCCGGCGTCCCCGGGACGGCCCGCTGCACCACGGGCTCCTGCCCACCGGCACGGCTGCCCGGCTCCCGGGAGACGGACCGCACCGGGGCGTCCGGGGTCACCGGAGATCCCGAGACCGCGCGGGACACCGGAGAGACCGACGACTTCGAGGAACCCGAGGAATCCGAGGACGCCGACGGTCCCGACGACCCCGAAGGCACCGATGGTGCTGAGCCCGACGGCACCGACGGCACCGCAGACACCGGAGAACCAGTACCTCCCCCCGCTCCCGAGCCGCCCGAAGCCCCCGCACCCGGCTCGGGCGCCCCCGACGGCGCACCCGGCGGCGGAGTCGTCAACGGCGCTCCGAGCAACGGCCGGCGACGCTGCACGGACGCACCACCGCCTTCGCCGGACCGGGCGTCCGGCCTGCCTCCACCGGACCGGGTGGCCGGCGCGTCGGCCGGTCCGGACGGGGAGACCGCACCGGACGGGGAGACCGCCGGGGCACCGGCCGGAGCGACCGCCGTGGCACCGGCCGGACCCGTGCCGGAGCCCCGCGTGCCCGGTCCCGCCGCCGCGACCGGCAGGGTCCGTCGCTGCACGGTCGCCGCCGGCGCCGTCGTCCGCGTCAGGGACGCGGACCGGCGGGCCGGGGCGGGAGCGGGGGTGACCCGCGGGCCCGCCGGGCGGGTGACGGTGAAGGGGACTGCCGCGCGCTGCACCGGCGGCAGCTCCTCGCCCTCGCCCGGGTGGCCGGCGCCGTGCTCACCGGGAGGCGTGGCGACGGGCAGGTCGAGCGTGGGCAGTTCCAGCCCCGCCGACGGACGCGCCGACGCGGTGAGGACGCCCTGGACCAGTCCGCCGGGCGCGCCGTCGAGCACGGCGTGGGAGAGCGTGCCGGCGAAGGCCGGGTTCTGCCAGGTGCTCAGCCGGCCGGCGAACCCGGCGTCGGCGACCGGCCACGACGGCCGTGCGGTCGCCCGCTGGATCGGCGGCAGCGCGGGCCAGGCGGCCGTACGCGCCGGGGCCGTGGAGCCGGGCGTACCGCCGCCGCGGCCACCGCCGCCACCACCGGTGTCCGCGGGAGCCGCCCCCGCGGGACCCGCGGAACCGGCGTCCGCGGGAGCCGCGGGTGCGGGAGCCACAGGTGCGGGAGCCACAGGTGCGTCGCCGCGCCGCGCGCCCTTCCGCAACCGGTCGAGGAATCCCATGCCGGGTCAGCCTTCCGCCGTGGCGCGGGTGACGAGCGCGGTGATCTGCTCCGTGTACCGGCGGCGGTCACCGTGTTCGAGGTCCAGGATGTCCTCCAGGCTCCAGTGGAAGTGGTAGGCGATGTACGCGATCTCCTCGTGCAGCCGGTCGGTCGCGTACGTCACGATTCCCCCAGGCGGCTCCCGCCGAGTTCGACCTCGAACGGCTGCTCGCAGTGGGGGCAGGTCACGCCGGCCCGGGTGTGGCCCTCGGCGTTCACCTGCCGGTAGAAGTCCTGGAGGAAGGCCAGGTCGGAGGCGAACATGTTCTCCACGACCCCGTCGTGCACCATCGGGAGCGTCCCCAGCCGGGTGATGACCCGGCCGAGCAGCACCACCGACAGGTAGGCGGGGTTCTCCTGCACCCGGACGTCGCGCAGCGGGACCAGTTCGTCCCGGGCGGTCGCCAGCCGCATCACCCCGTGCTTGTGCACGGTGCCGGTCTCGTCGACGTAGCCGCGCGGCAGTTCGAAGGGGAACTCGGTGCGCAGCGTCCCGCCGCCCGCGGGCTCGCCGGACGCCGCCGGGGAGGCGGGCCCGCCGGGAACGGCCTCCTCCGGCTCCGCGACCGCGACCGCGGTCGCGTCGGCGGGGGCCGGGCCGGCCGGGGGGATCCCCGGCCGGGCGGTGGTGCGTCGCATTACTCGATGACCAGTTCTTCGAACGTGATGGTCACCGTCTCGGTCAGCGCGGAGGCCTCGCCGGCCTTCACGGTGCTGGTGTCGATCTTGCTGCACCAGGCGTTGCGCATGTTGTACCGCTTGACCGGATTGTTCTGGTAGTCCATCACCATGATGGTCGCGTTCTTGCGGGCCGTGGCCATCGCGCCGTTGACCGACTCGTTGATCCACTCGTTGAACGCGGCGGACTGGGTCATGCCGCGCACGACCGTGCAGGTGCCGGCCTTCTTCACGCCCGGCATCTTCTTGGTGACGGGTTTGCCCTGGGCCGAGACCTGCTGGTACTCGATCACGTCCTGCTCGATGCTGAGGCCGCTGACCTCGGCGAGGTACTCGACCATCACGCCGTCGATCTGGAGGCCGAAATTGTGTGACGTGAGGGCGTCACCCGGCTGCAGACTCATCTGTCGTCACTTTCCTTCGGGAAGAGGAGGGGGAGCGGAGTTCGCGGGGGAGAGGGGGAGGGGGCGGGGAGCCCTCCGGGACGGCCCCCTACTCCTCCAGCTCCCCGCTGCCGCTGGAGAACTGGGCCAGCCGGAAGATCACGAACTCGGCGGGCTTGACCGGGGCGATGCCGATCTCGCAGACGACCCGGCCGAGGTCGACGGACTCCGGCGGGTTGGTCTCCTCGTCGCACTTGACGTAGAAGGCCTCCTCCGGGCGGGCGCCGAACAGGGCGCCGGAGCGCCACTCGTTGACGAGGAACGCGGAGACGTTGCGCCGGATCCGGGCCCAGAGCTGGTGGTCGTTGGGCTCGAACACCACCCACTGGGTGCCGATCAGGATCGACTCCTCCAGGTAGTTGAAGTACCGGCGGACGTTCAGGTAGCGCCAGGCCGGGTCGGAGGAGAGGGTGCGGGCGCCCCAGACGCGGATGCCGCGGCCGGGGAAGGCGCGGATGCAGTTGACGCCGATCGGGTTGAGCAGGTCCTGCTCGCCGCGGGTGATCTGCAGCTCCAGGTCGACGGCGCCGCGCACCACCTCGTTGGCGGGCGCCTTGTGCACGCCGCGCTCGAAGTCGTTGCGGGCCCAGACGCCGGCGATGTGGCCGCTCGGCGGGACGGTCCGGCTCTGGCCGCTGGCCGGGTCGAACACCTTGATCCACGGGTAGTACAGCGCCGCGTACTTGGAGTCGTAGCCGGCGGTCTCCTGGCGCCAGACGCGGATGTCGCGGGCGTTGAGGCCGGGCGGCGGGTCGATGACGGCGACCCGGTCGCCCATCAGCTCGCAGTGCGCGATCAGGCCGAGCTGGACGGCCTTGACGGCCTCCAGGTCGATGTCGCCGCGCTGGTAGGCGGCCATCAGGTCGGGGACGGCGACCATGGAGATCTCGTCGACGGCCTCCAGACCGCCGAAGCCGGTGCGGTCCGCGGAGTCGCCGACGTACTGGGCCGGACCGGGGTGGCCGGCGCCCTCGGCGGCGGCCGGGACGGCGGGCGCGGGCGCCGGGGCGACGAGCGCGACGGTCTGGTTCTCCGGGCGGGCGAGCTGCGCCGCCGGGGCCGCCTCCTGCACGGTGATGAGCTTGGAGCGCTCCTTCACCTGCGTGACGACGTAGGTGCGGCTGCTCTTCTTGGCGCTGACGTCGAACGTCTCGACGGGGCGGTCGCCGTCCTTGACGGTGAGCCGGAACCGCTCGGCGGGGCCCTCGCCCTCGGGGTCGGAGACCTCGACGCTGAGCGGGCCGGAGCCGGCGGCCACGGCGGTCACGGTGAAGGTGCCGAGCTGCGCCGGCGTCCCGGCGGGCAGGGCGGCCCGCGGGGCCGCGCCGGTCACCTCCGCGGGCGCGCCGGACGCCTCGCCCGCGATGCCGCCCGGGGCGCCGCCGACCCGCACCACGTAGGCCGCGCTGCCGCCGTTGTTGAAGAAGCCGTAGACGGCGTGCGCCAGGTGGTAGCCGTCCGTGAAGGCGCCGAAGGAGGCGACGAACTGGGTCCAGTTGGTGACCAGGGTCGGCTCGTTCAGCGGGCCGGAGGGGGCGAGGCCGACGAAGGCCGCCACCGATGTGCCCACTCCTTCGATGGGGCGCGAGCCGCTGGCCACCTCCTCGACGTAGACGCCCGGCGACAGGTAGGACGGCATGCTCTGCTCTCCTCGGGGTACGAGTCAGGTCTGTACGCACCCTCGCGCGCGCGGTGCGCCCACCGGAACGGCTGCGAGTGCCGTGTCCGGGGCATCGCCGTTGCCCGGAAAGGCAGGACGCGCGCCGCTGCGCCCCCGCGCGGGCGGGAATCCCGCGGTGGGAGCGGGGCGTCCGGCGGCCCTCCGGTCCCGGCGTGCGCGCCCTGCGGGACGCCCCGGCACCGCGCCGGGCAAGCGGGTGCCTTTCCGGGCAGCCGGCCCTGCCTCGCAGCCTCCTGACGCCTTCGGCGCCCGACCGTAGCGTCGACGCGTGAGCCTATGGACTTCTCTTGAACCGGCGTCGGCGACGGTCGACCCCGGCGGCCGTGCGACGGTGCGGCTGCGGGTGCGCAACACCGGCGACGTGGTGGACGAGTACCGGTTCGAACCGGTGGGCGACCTCGCGCCGTACGCGCGGGTGGAGCCGCCGTCGCTGCGCCTGTACCCCGGGACCACGGGGACCGTCGAGGTGTCCTTCGACGTGCCGCGCACCCCGGACGCGGCCGCGGGACCGCATCCGTACGCGGTCCGGATCACGCCGACGGAACACCCCGAGGCGACCACCGTCCCCGAGGGGAACATGACGGTCACCCCGTTCACCGAGGTGCGGGCCGAGCTGGTGCCGCCGGTGGTGAAGGGGCGGCTGCGGGGCAAGCCGGTGCTCGCCGTGGACAACCTCGGCAACACCAAGGTGACCGCCTCGCTGAGCGGGAGCGACAACGGCGACCAGCTCTCCTTCGACCTGGACCCGGGCAACGTCCAGATCGAGCCGGGGCGGGCGGCGTTCGTCAAGGCGCGGCTGAAGCCCCGGGAGATCATCTGGTTCGGCTCCAAGCAGGAGCGTCCCTACACCCTGACCGTGCAGCGCTCCGGGGTCGATCCGCTGGGCGTGGACGGGAAGTTCGTACAGCGCGGCTTCCTGCCCGGGTGGCTGGCCACGGTGCTGGCCACGACCCTGGCGCTGGCGGTCGCGTTCCTCGTGATCTGGCTGACGTACAAGCCGGACGTGCGGTCGCTGGCCACCGAGAAGACGGCGCAGGCCGAGGCCGGTGCGATCCCCGCCCCCAGCGCCTCGGCGGCCGCGCCCCTCACCCTGCCGAGCGCCGGGGCGTCCCCGGAGCAGAAGCCGCCCGAGCAGGAGGAGCCCGCGGACACCGGCGCGGAGGACGCGGGTTCCGGCGAGGAGGAGGAGCCGGCCTCCGGCGGGGGCGGCGGGGGCGGCGGAGGCGGCGAGGAGAAGCAGGCCGAACCCGAGTCCCTGGTCGGTGACTTCATCGTGGGCGTCGGTTCCGACCGGTGCGTCACCGTCCCGCTGAAGAAGGGCCAGGCGCACGACGGCACCGGCCTGGTGATCCGGGACTGCGACCCGAACGCCGCCAACCAGCGCTGGGAGTTCCGCGGCGACGGCACCGTCCGCTCGATGGACATGTGCATGGACGTGGCCTGGGGCTCGCGGGACGACGGCGCGCTGATCCAGCTCGCCCGGTGCAGCGGCAACCCCGCCCAGAACTTCGCGATGAGCCCCGCCGCCGACCTGGTCAGCGTGCTGGCCGACAAGTGCGTGGACGCCATGTGGAGCGGCACCGGCAACGACACCGGGCTGCACCTGTGGACGTGCGGGGGCACACCCAACCAGAAGTGGACGGTGCGCACGCCCTGACGGTGCGCCGCGCCCTCGTGGTCGGGGCGGCTGCCAGGTGCCCCGCGGCGGGGGCGGCTACCAGGTGCCCTCGCCCGGCACCAGCCGCCCCGCCTTGCGGTACTCCCGCCGCGCCCCCTCCAGCAGGTCGGCCGTGGTGACCGCGCCGTCCCGGTCCGCCGCCGCGTAGGCGGCGGTGACCACGGCGCTGCGGATGGAACCTCCGGCCAGCTCGAAGTCCCGCGCCACCCGGCGGACGTCGACGTCGTCCGCGCACGGCACCCGGGACAGGCAGTGCTCCCACAGCGCGAGCCGCTGCCCGGCGTCCGGGAAGGGGAAGTCGACCACCAGGTCCAGCCTGCGGGTGAACGCCTCGTCGATGTTGGCGCGCAGGTTGGTGGTGAGCAGCGCGATGCCGTCGAAGGACTCCAGCCGCTGGAGCAGGTAGGCGCTCTCCAGGTTGGCGTACCGGTCGTGGGAGTCCTTGACCTCGGAGCGCTTGCCGAACACCGCGTCCGCCTCGTCGAAGAGCAGCACGGCGTCGGTGCGGTCCGCCTCGGAGAAGACCCGCTCCAGGTTCTTCTCGGTCTCCCCGACGTACTTGTCCACCACCGACGACAGCTGGACGACGTAGAGGTCCAGGCCCAGTTCGGCGGCGACGACCTCGGCGGACAGGGTCTTGCCGGTGCCCGACTCGCCCGCGAACAGGCCCAGGACGCCCCGGCCCCGGCCGCCTCCGGCGCTCAGCCGCCAGTCGCCGAGCACCCGGTCGCGCAGCCGGGCCCGTCGGGCCAGTTCGCGCAGGTGCGCGAGGGGCGCCTCGGGCAGCACCAGGTCGTCCCAGGTGACCGCCGGCCGGATGCGCCGGGCGTGCTGCTCCAGGCCGGAGGTGGACTGCTGGCGCGCGCCGAGCCGGAGGTGGGCCGGGGCGAGGGGGGCGCCGTCGAACGCGGCGAGGGCCCGTGCGGCCCGCACCGCCCGCGTCACCCGGTCGGTGCCCAGGTGGTACGGGGCCACCGTGGCGGCCAGGTCGAGGCGGAGGTCCGGGTGCGAGGTGTCCGTCGGGGCGGCGGTGTCCGCCGTGCCGTCCCCGTCGTGCAGGGCGGCGGCCCAGGCGTGCACGACGTCCGTCCCCAGCCGGGGGGCGTCCAGCACCAGCGGGTCGTCGTCGCACCACTGCGGGTCGTAGGGCCGGGGGCCGGTGAACACCACGGGCACATCGGGCACCGACAGTGCCCGCACGAATGCCCCCGGGTCGTCCGGCAGCGCGGAGACGACCACCGCGCGGTCCAGCAGCCGGGCCTCGCGGACCAGGGCGGCCAGCGGCTCCTCGGTGTGCGGGCCGCGGGGCCGGTAGTGCAGGGCGCCGCCGGGCAGGGCGCGCGCGGCGTGCGCCAGGCCCTCGCCCTCACGGTGCTCGCGCAGGTAGACGGTGAGCGGCTCCTCCTTCAGCCGGGTGGCGAGCCGTCCGGTGAAGGTGTCCTCGCCGGCCGGCTCGGCGGCGGACGGCACGGTGAGCGGGCGGACCCGTCCGGTGAGCGACGGGTCGGGGGTGTCGTCGCCGAGGAGGTGGGCGACCACTCGGCCCGGCACCCGCAACGACCGGCTGAGGAACGGGCGTTCCGGCTCCTCGACGTCCAGCAGGGCGAGCGTCCGGAGGGGGGCGGAGGGGTGGAAGACCGCGCGTGCCTCGGGGCGGTGCACGGGCGCGCCGCACAGGTCGAGGGCGAGCCCGGTGGTGGCGCGGCGGCGGCCCACGTCGTCGTTGAGGTAGCCGTACAGCGGCTCGAAGGAGCGGTCGAGGTCCGGGGCGAGCGCCGCCAGCAGCACCATGACCTCCAGCGGGCGCAGGCCGAGCCGCCGCGCGAGCGGGCCGAGCCGGTCGCCGGGGGGTTCCTCGTCGTCGGCGGGTTCCGCCGGGGCCGCGGGGGCGGCGTGCAGGTGGTGGCGTACGGCCGCCTCGGAGAGGTAGAGGCCGCGCAGGGGGTCGTCGGCGGTGGGGTCGCCGGCGGAGCGGTGCTCGACCAGCCGGGCGACGCGGTCGCGGAGCCGGGTGACGCGGGTGAGGAGGGCGTCGGCGGGGTCGTGGGCGGTCACCGGGTGCGCCGTCCGCGCTCGACGTGGTGCGGGCGGTGGGCGCGGCCGGGAGTGCCGTCCTGGACGCCGTCGACGGACCGGACCCGGACGACCGCC
Organism: Streptomyces sp. DSM 120436; assembly: GCF_055778765.1. Classification (NCBI taxonomy): domain Bacteria; kingdom Bacillati; phylum Actinomycetota; class Actinomycetes; order Kitasatosporales; family Streptomycetaceae; genus Streptomyces; species Streptomyces sp. DSM 120436. The sequence continues at coordinate 1,502,307 of NZ_JBSKBS010000001.1, forward strand.
CCCTCGGTGACGGGCGGGCCGGCGTCGTACTCGGGGTACGACGGGAACGGCACCAGCGCCACCAGGTCGAGGGACGGCTTGAGTTCGCCGCCGAGCGCGGACCAGATCTCGGCCAGCGACCGCGACTCGGTCTGCGTCCCGGAGACCGACAGCGTGACGGACAGTCCCAACGCGGCGAGCGGCGGCGGAAGTTCGACGGGCGGGAGGATCTCGCGGGGGAGCAGCGTGGCGAGCGCGGCCGACAACAGGCGGTGCTCGTCCTGGGGTTGCCGGGTCCAGGCGGTGACCAGGTACGACAGACGGAACCAGCGCGGCGGCACGCGGCGCTTCACCACCTGGCCCCGGTCGTCGGTGACCGCGACCGTGCCGCGCTCCCGCCGGGACACCTCCTCGCGGATGTCGTAGAGGTAGGCGTTCAGGGTGGGCGCGTTGCGGCGGGCCGCCCAGTCCCGGGTCGGGGCGTCCAGCGACACCTCGACGCCCGAGCCGGCCAGGGCGCCGCCCTTGAGAAGCTCCTTGAGGACCTCGTCCACCTCGTGGATCACCGTCGTACTCCTGCTCTGCCGTCGCGCGGTCCGCCGGCCGCCGCACCGTCCGGATCCGTCGATGGTGCCCGGGGCGCACGGCACAGGTGCGGGCGCCGGGGCGTGAGCGCGGGCAGCACGGGATGCCCGAGGGCGCCAATTCGATTGCCTGTGCGGTCAGATGTAACCTTCCCGAAGGGCGTACGCGACGGCGTGCGCCCGGTTGCGGAGGTGCAGCCGGGTGGTGATTCCGTGCAACACGTTCTTGACCGTCCGCTCGGAGTACGAGAGCTTTCCGGCGATCTCTCCCGTGTCCAGTCCCTCGGACACGAGCCGCAGGACGTCGACCTCGCGGGCCGTCAGGCCGCTCGCGGGGGAGCCGGAGTGCCCGGCGGACGTGCGGTGCAGCGTGCCCACCCGGTTGATGAGCCGGCCCAGCAGGTCACCGGGGAGGTCCCCGTCGCCCCGCGAGGCCGCGACGACGGCCCGCACCAGCCGCTGCGCGGTGGCCTCGTGACGCCAGACGATCGCGCCGACGCCGCACTCGACGACGTCGAGCAGTTCGTTCTCCCGGATCGCGCCGACCACGAGCACGGCGCGGCTGCCGTCGCTGCGGACCAGCTTGCGCATCCGTGTCAACAGCCCCTCGTCGAGCTGGTCGTTGACCAGGAGGGCCACGGTGCCGGGGCCGGGCCGCCCGTCCTCGACCAGGTCGATGACCGGGTGGCGGCGCAGTTCGCTGGCCGCGCCGGCCCGGGAGATGGGGTCCGGGGCCTCGACCACCACGGGGATACGGCTGCCCGGTCCGGCGGGCGCGGCCGTCTCGGGGCCTGTCAACGAGCTGTGCAACCGATTCCCCATACCCGACCGTGCGACCGCCGACGGGGCGGCCGCGTCCGACGCTTCGGTCCCACACTCCTGTGGCGGGTGGGGCGCGGGCAATCGTGGAGAACCACGAGACGCACCACGAGATCAGGGGCGGCGACCGCGCACGTCCCGGCGGGGTCCCCGCACCGGCGGCCGGGGGCTCGGTCACGGCTCTGCCCGGATGGAACACGACCGGGCACTCCGCGTCCATACCCGCGGCACGCATTCACCCCTCCGTCCCGTTCTCTGCCTCAACAGGCCGTCCGCGTCCGCCCGTCAGGGCACCCGAACGGCCGTTTCCGCGTCCTTCAGACCGGGGCCGGTGTCCGGAGCGACTCCGTCCCCCTTCCGCGATCCGTCCGGCCCAGGAGGAACCGTTGCCGTTAGGAGAACGCCTGAGCGAACGGGACGACGCCCTGCGCCTGCTGGCCGCGCAGGGCGAACGCGCCCGTGCCGGAGCGGGCCGGCTGGTCCTGCTGCGTGGCGCCACCGGCACCGGACGCACCGCGCTGCTGAGAGCCGCGGCCGGACAGGCGGCGCACCAGGGGATGCGGGTGCTGCGGGCGCGCGGGATCCCGGACGACGGCGGCACGGACTGGGGCGTGGCCCGGCAGCTCTTCGGCGCCGACGCGGGCTTCCTCCTGGAGCTCCCGGCGGCGGCCGGCACGTCCCCCGCCGAGCACCGGCGGACGCAGGGCGCGCTGCTGTGGCGGCTGCTGGAGACGTACGCGCGGCGGGGCCCGCTGTTCGTCGCCGTCGACGACGTGCACGCCGCCGACGCGTCCTCGCGCCGCTGGCTGACGGAGGCGGCGCGGCTCGTCGACGGGCTGCCGGTGCTCCTCGTGGTCACCGAGCGCAGCCAGTACGACATCGACCCGGCGGGACACGGACTCGTCCACGGGCTGTCCCCCGCCTTCGTCCACACCCACACCCTCGCCCCGCTGAGCGCCGGCGCCGCCGCGGAACTCGTGCGCGCCGCCCTCCCGGACGCCGGGCCCGGCCGGGTGGCCGACTGCGTACGCGCCGGGGCGGGCAGCCCGCTGCTGCTGCGGGCCCTGCTGCACGACCTGTCGTCCTGGACGGAGTCCTCGCCGGAGTCCTTGTCGGAATCCTCGTCGGAGCCGTCGTCGGCCGCGTTGCCGGACACCTGCGCGGCGCTGTACCCGGGCGCCTACCCGGAGGCCGTCTCGTGGTGGCTGGCCGGCGCGGGCGGGGCCACGGCCCGGGTCGCCCGCTGCCTGGCCGTGCTGGAGAGCGCGGAGGCGGACCGGGCGGCCGCCCGCGCCCCGGAGGGGGAGGGCACGGAGACCCGGTGGGACCGGTGCCCCGGGTACCGCCCCGACGAGCGCCGTGACACGCAGGCGCGGACCCTCGCCCGCATGGCGCGGGCCGATCCGGACCGGGTCACCGGCTGGCTCACCGCGATGACCCGGCTCGGCCTGCTGCGGCGGGACGCGGGCGGACCGCACCGGTACGCCCACCCGCTGCTGCGGGACGCCGTGCTCAGCGGCTGGACCGGCGGGCGGCGCCGGGAGGCGCACCGCGCGGCCGCCGAGGAGCTGATGCGGGAGGGCGCCCCGGTCGCCGTGGTGGCCCGGCACCTGCTGCACGGCTCCGCGGTGGCCGAGCCGTGGGCCGTCGACGTCCTGCTGGAGGCGGCGGCCGAGGAGGCCCGCGCCGACCGGCCGCGGTGCGCCGTGGCGTTCCTGCGGCGCGCCCTCGACGAACCGATGGAGCCGGTCCGGCGGGCCGCCGTCCTCATCCAGCTCGGCTCCCTGGAGTGCGCCGCCCACCCGTCCGGCGGACTCGCCCGGCTCGCCCAGGCCGTACGGCTGCCCGGCGACTCGCGGGACCGGGTACGGGCGACGGTCGCCCTGGCCACGGCGCTGGCCCGCAGCGGGGACACCGTGGCGGCGCAGCGGATGCTGCGGGAGGAGGAACAACGGCTGGCGGGGCGGCCCGGACTGGCGCGCACCCTGCGCGCGGTCACCGTGCTGCTGTCCGACGCCACCCCGCACGCGGCGCGCGCCGACCACGAGCCGCCCCCGTCCCCGCCCGCGCCGGACGAGGACGGGCCCGACCTGCTCGACGCGGCCCACCGGATGCTCGCCGTGCGGCACGGGGCGACGGCCGGCCTGATCTCCTCGTGGGAGGCGATGGAGCGCGTCCGCGCGCTCACCGAGGGGCCCGCCGACCCGCTCGCCGCGCCGTTCCTGCACGGCATGGCCGCGCTCGTGGCGCACTGGGCGGACGAGCTGGACACGGCCGAGCGGCTGGTCCGGCGGGCGCTGGACCCGCTGGCGTCGTTCCTGCTGCACCCGATGCACCACATCCTGACCGACGTGCGGGTGGACGTCGCGGCGGCCCGCGCCGACTACGACGCCGTCCTGGCGGAGCCGCGGGCCCGCACGCCGGGGACCTGGTCGTCCGGACCCGGCCCCACCAGCGCGCACACGCAGGCCGTGATCGCGCTGGTGGAGACGGGACGGCCGGAGGAGGCCGCGCGGCTGGTCGACGGGTTCGACCTGCCGACCGCCCCGGACTCCTGGCGCACCCACCGCTTCCTGTACGCGCGGGGCGTGCTGCGGGCCGCGTCCGGGCAACCGGCGCGGGCGCTGGAGGACTTCCTGGAGTGCGGGCGCCGCCAGGCGTCCCTCGGGGCGCGCCTGTCCGTGGTGTCACCGTGGCGCGTGGGCGCCGCCGAGTGCCTGCTCGCGCTGGGCAGGCCGCACGAGGCGCTGGCGCTGGCGGAGGAGGAGGCGCGGCTCGCCGAGGTCTGGGGCACCGCGCGGGTACGGGGCCGGGCGCTGCGGACGCTGGGCGAGGCGACGGGCGGCCGGCGCGGTCTGCGGCTCACGTCCCGCGCGGTCGGACTGCTGCGGGGGACGCCGGGCGGGGCCGAGCTGATCGCCGCGCTGATCGCGCACGGCAGGCTGCTGCTCGGTTTTCGGGAGCGCTCCCAAGCACGGGAGGCGCTGCACGAGGCGGTGGAACACGCGGAACGCCTCGGCGCGGTGCGGTTGCGCGGCGTGGCGGAGGACCTGCTCCACGAGGGCGGCGCCCGCCGCCCCGGCGCCCCCCGCACCGGCCCGGCCGCCCTGACCGACAGTGAACGCCGCATCGCCGGCCTGGCGGCCGAGGGCCGCACCAACGCGGAGATCGCGGCCTCCCTCCACCTGGCCCGCCGCACGGTCGAGACCCACCTGACGGCGGCCTACCGCAAACTCGGCATCACCCGCCGCACGGAACTCCCGTCGGCCCTCCCGCCGCCGTCCCCCTACGGACCTCCGGCCCGCGCGGGGTAGGGGACGGCGCCCGCCGCGGGGACGGCGGTCGCTCCGGCTCCTCCGCGCCGCCGCGCTCCGGTCCACGACGGCGCGGGCCGGTCCTCCTGCGGACCGCCGGACCGCGTCGGCTGAGGGGCAGCGCCGCCGTGCCCGCCCCGTGGGGACGGTGGCTGCTCGTACTCTGCCGGGTCGCCGCGTTCCGGCCTGCGTCGGCGCGGACGGCTTCCCCTGCGGACCGCCGGCCCGCGTCGGCTGAGGGGGTGGCGCGGCCGGGACGCCGGTTGTTCCGGCCCGCGTCGGCGCGGGCCGGTCCCCTTGCGGACCGCCGGACCGCGTCGGGGCGGGAGACCACGCTGCCGCACCCGCCCCGCAGGGACGGCCGTCGCTCCGCCCCGCCGCGGCGCGAGCCGTATCGCGTGGCGCGGCGGACGCGTGCCGGCGTCTCCGGAGACGCTCCCGGATCATGCCGAAGGGGCCGCCCGGAGGCGGCCCCTTCACTGCGCGGTGTGCGTCACTTCACCGGTTCCGGTTCGGGAGCCGGCTCCGGCTCCTCCTCGCCGGCCGGGCCGGCGGGGGTCTTGACGGACTCCAGCAGGAGCTGGGCGACGTCGACGACCTGGGTCGACTCCTTGGCCTTGCCCTCGTTCTTCTTGCCGTTGACCGAGTCGGTCAGCATGACCAGGCAGAACGGGCAGGCGGTGGAGATGATGTCCGGATCCAGGGAGAGGGCCTCGTCGACGCGCTCGTCGTTGATGCGCTTGCCGATCCGCTCCTCCATCCACATCCGGGCGCCGCCGGCGCCGCAGCAGAAGCCGCGCTCCTTGTGACGGTGCATCTCCTCGTTGCGCAGACCCGGGACCTTGCCGATGATCTCGCGCGGCGGCGTGTAGATCTTGTTGTGACGGCCCAGGTAGCACGGGTCGTGGTAGGTGATCAGACCCTCCACCGGGGTGACCGGGATCAGCCTGCCCTCGTCCACCAGGTGCTGCAGCAACTGCGTGTGGTGGATGACCTCGTAGTCACCGCCCAGCTGCGGGTACTCGTTGCCCAGGGTGTTGAGACAGTGCGGACAGGTCGCGACGATCCGCTTCGCCGACTTCGGCTTGCGCGAGGCCTCAGTCACCCTGCCCTCGTCGTCCGTCTCCTCGCCGAACGCGGCATTGAGGGACATCACGTTCTCCATGCCGAGCTCCTGGAACAGGGGCTCGTTGCCCAGCCGGCGGGCGGAGTCACCGGTGCACTTCTCGTCACCGCCCATGATCGCGAACTTCACACCCGCAATGTGCAGCAGCTCCGCGAAGGCCCGGGTGGTCTTCTTCGCACGGTCCTCCAGCGCACCGGCACAGCCCACCCAGTACAGGTACTCCACCTCCGACAGGTCCTCCACGTCCCTGCCCACGACCGGGACCTCGAAGTCGACCTCCTTGGTCCACTCCAGACGCTGCTTCTTCGCCAGACCCCAGGGATTGCCCTTCTTCTCCAGGTTCTTCAGCATCGTGCCCGCCTCGGACGGGAACGCCGACTCGATCATCACCTGATAACGGCGCATGTCGACGATGTGATCGACGTGCTCGATGTCCACCGGACACTGCTCCACGCACGCACCGCAGGTGGTGCACGACCACAGCACGTCCGGATCGATGACACCGCCCGCGGCGAAGCCGCCCTCGGACACAGCCCCGGCGGTGCCGACCAGCGGACGCCCGGCCTCGGCGAGCGCGGCGGCCGGCACACCGGCCAACTGCTCCGCCGACGCCCTCTCCTCGCCCTCCACGGTCCTGCCGCCACCCGCCAGCAGATAGGGCGCCTTGGCATGCGCGTGGTCACGCAGCGACATGATCAGCAGCTTCGGCGAGAGCGGCTTGCCCGTGTTCCACGCCGGACACTGCGACTGACACCGCCCGCACTCGGTACAGGTGGAGAAGTCCAGCAACCCCTTCCAGGAGAACTGCTCCACCTGCGAGACGCCGAAGACGTCGTCGTCACCGGGATCGCTGAAATCGATCGGCCTGCCGCCCGAGGTCATCACCGGCAGCGCACCCAGCGCGGTGGAACCGTCCGCCTCACGCTTGAACCAGATGTTCGGGAACGCCAGGAAACGATGCCAGGCCACCCCCATGTTGAGGGTGAGCGAGACGACGATCATCCAGACGAACGACGTCCCGATCTTGATCATGGCGGTCAGGTAGACCAGGTTCTGCAGCGTCTCGACGGACAGGCCGTCGAAGGCGAGGACCAGCGGGTACGAGGCGAAGTACGCGGGCTCGTAGCTGTCGACGTGGTGCAGGGCGCCCTCGAGGCCGCGCAGCACGTAGATGGCGAGGCCGATGGTGAGGATGACGGCCTCGACGAAGTACGCCTGGCCGGACTTGGAGCCGGTGAAGCGGGACTTGCGGCCGGGCCGGGTCGGCAGGCTGAGCAGGCGGATCACGATCAGCGCCAGGATGCCCAGGACCGTCATGACGCCGATGAACTCGATGTACATCTCGAACGGCAGGAAGCCGCCGATGACCGGCAGCACCCAGTCGGCCTGGAAGAGCTGGCCGAAGGCCTGGGCGAGGGTGGGCGGCAGGGTCAGGAAGCCGACGGCGACGAACCAGTGGGCGATGCCGACGATGCCCCACCGGTTCATGCGGGTGTGGCCGAGGAACTCCCGCACCAGGGTCACACTGCGCTGGTAGGGATGGTCGGTCCGGGCGCCGGCCGGGACCGGCTGGCCCAGCTTGAAGTACCGGACGAACTGGCCGATCGCGCGTGTGAGCAGCGCAACGCCGACCACGGTCAGGAGCAGCGACACGATGATCGCGGCGAGTTGCATGGGGGCTCCTCGGGCCTGCGAGGGGTTCAGGGTGTGGAGTGGGTCGTCGGGGGCTTCGCCAGGGCGCGCCGTCCGACTTCCCTGAGATTACTAAGCGGTAACTTACGCAGTTCGTCCGAGGTTACCCCCATCCTCGGCCGCACTGTAACCGGGTGTGGGGTGATCTGAGTCGCTGAGGGTCGCCTGTGCGGGCGACCCGTGCGCCTGCCCCGCACACCCGCAAGGGTGCCAGGTGAGGGCACCGACGACCGTACCGGAGGGCGTCCGGGACCCGATCGTGTTATTCACGCTAAATCGGTCGATACGCCCCTAACGTATATCCGTGCTCTACGGGACCGCCGCCGCCGCCACCGCACTGCTGCTCTCCGCCCTCCTCACCGGGGTGCTGCGGGTCCCCGCGCTGCGCCTCGGGATCACCGACCGCAGGCGGCGCCGGGCCGTGCCGCTGTCCGGGGGAACGGCCGTCGCCCTGGCCACCGCCCTGGTCGCGACGGCCGCCGACGCCACCGGTCTGGTGCCCCTCGGCGCCGGGGTGGGGCGGGTGGTGGCCGCGGCCGGCGGTGTCGCGGCGCTCGGGCTGGCCGCCGACGCCTGGCGGCTGCGCCGGTGGGTCACGCCGGCCGGTACGGCGGTGGCGGCGGCCTTCGTCGTGCCGTACGGCGAGACCGGGGTGGTCGGCGGGGTGCTGGCCGCCGGGTGGATCGTGGCCGTGACCGTCGCCTTCCGCGGGCTGGACCACGCCGACGGGCTGGCCGGCACGGTCGGCGCGGTGGGCGCGTTCGGGGTCGCCGCGTGCGCCACGGCCGAGCTGATGGACGGGATGGCCGCGCTGCTGGGCGTGCTGGCCGCCGCGCTCGCCGGTTTCCTGCTGCACAACTGGTTCCCCGCGCGGGCGGGCCTCGGGGCCGGCGGCGCGCTGTTCACCGGTTTCGTGCTGGCGTCGTCGGCGGTGTTCGTCCGGGCCGGGCAGGGGATCGGCGCCGGTGTCGCCGTGGTGTCCGCGCTGACGGCGCCGGCGTGTGCGGACGCCGTCCTGGTGGTACTCGGGCGGCGCCTCGACCGCCGTCCGGTCACGCGCGGGCGGCCGGACCACCTCGGGCACCGGCTGCGGCGGCTGGGCCTCGCGCCCCGCGCGGTGCCGGTGCTGCTGGGCACCGGGGCCGTGGGTGCGGCGCTGGTCGGGGTGTGCGTGCACACGGGCGCCCTGTCCCCGGGGGCGGTGGGGTGGGTCGTGGCGGTCGCCGCGGTGCTCGTCCTGGTACTGGTGAGGCATTCCGTCACCCCTGTTTTCCGTCCGCGTCAACGTGTCGCCAGTGTGTCGTCGCAGGTCAGTGAGCGGTTGCGTGTAAGGAGCGGATAAGAGTTGAGTCTGGCTGACTCAGCTCTGTTGACCCGACGGCGGGCGTCATGCATGCTTGAGTCTGATCCACTCAAGTCAGCTGGAGGAATCGAAATGGCACGTGCGGTCGGCATCGACCTGGGCACGACTAACTCCGTCGTCAGCGTTCTGGAGGGCGGCGAGCCCACCGTCATCACCAACGCCGAGGGCGCCAGGACCACGCCTTCCGTCGTCGCCTTCGCCAAGAACGGTGAGGTGCTGGTCGGCGAGGTGGCCAAGCGCCAGGCCGTGACCAACGTCGACAGGACCATCCGGTCGGTCAAGCGCCACATGGGCACCGACTGGAAGATCAACCTGGACGGCAAGGACTTCAACCCGCAGCAGATCAGCGCCTTCGTGCTGCAGAAGCTGAAGCGGGACGCCGAGGCGTACCTGGGCGAGAAGGTGACCGACGCGGTCATCACCGTCCCGGCGTACTTCAACGACGCCGAGCGCCAGGCGACCAAGGAGGCCGGCGAGATCGCCGGTCTGAACGTGCTGCGCATCGTCAACGAGCCGACGGCCGCCGCCCTGGCGTACGGCCTCGACAAGGACGACCAGACCATCCTCGTCTTCGACCTCGGTGGCGGTACCTTCGACGTCTCCCTCCTGGAGATCGGCGACGGTGTCGTCGAGGTGAAGGCCACCAACGGTGACAACAACCTCGGTGGTGACGACTGGGACCAGCGCGTCGTCGACTACCTGGTCAAGCAGTTCCAGGCCGGTCACGGCGTGGACCTGGCCAAGGACAAGATGGCGCTGCAGCGTCTGCGCGAGGCCGCCGAGAAGGCGAAGATCGAGCTGTCCTCGTCCACCGAGACCTCGATCAACCTCCCCTACATCACCGCGTCCGCCGAGGGCCCCCTGCACCTCGACGAGAAGCTGACCCGCGCCCAGTTCCAGCAGCTGACCGCGGACCTGCTCGAGCGCTGCAAGACCCCGTTCAACAACGTCATCAAGGACGCCGGCATCGCCGTCAGCGAGATCGACCACGTCGTCCTGGTCGGCGGTTCGACCCGGATGCCCGCCGTCGCCGAGCTCGTCAAGGAGCTGACCGGCGGCAAGGAGGCCAACAAGGGCGTCAACCCGGACGAGGTCGTCTCCATCGGCGCCGCGCTCCAGGCCGGTGTCCTCAAGGGCGAGGTCAAGGACGTCCTCCTGCTCGACGTCACCCCGCTGTCCCTCGGCATCGAGACCAAGGGCGGCATCATGACCAAGCTGATCGAGCGCAACACCACGATCCCGACCAAGCGCTCCGAGATCTTCACCACGGCCGAGGACAACCAGCCGTCCGTGCAGATCCAGGTCTACCAGGGCGAGCGCGAGATCGCGGCGTACAACAAGAAGCTGGGCATGTTCGAGCTGACCGGTCTGCCGCCGGCGCCGCGCGGCGTCCCGCAGATCGAGGTCTCCTTCGACATCGACGCCAACGGCATCATGCACGTCACGGCGAAGGACCTCGGCACCGGCAAGGAGCAGAAGATGACCGTCACCGGCGGTTCGTCGCTCCCGAAGGACGAGGTCGAGCGGATGCGCCAGGAGGCCGAGAAGTACGCGGAGGAGGACCACGCCCGCCGCGAGGCCGCCGAGACGCGCAACCAGGGCGAGCAGCTCGTCTACCAGACCGAGAAGTTCCTCGCGGACAACGCGGACAAGGTGCCCGGCGAGATCAAGACCGAGGTCGAGGCCGCCGTCGCCGAGCTGAAGGAGAAGCTCAAGGGCGAGGACACCGCCGGGATCCGCACGGCCACCGAGAAGGTCGCGGCCGTCTCGCAGAAGCTGGGCCAGGCCATGTACGCCGACGCCCAGGGCGCGCAGGCCGCGGGCGGCGCGTCCGCCGGCGCCGGTGAGGCCAAGGCCGACGACGACGTCGTCGACGCGGAGATCGTCGACGAGGACCGTAAGGACGGTGCGGCGTGACGGAAGAGACCCCGGGCTTCGACGAGCAGCAGCAGCCCGATGTCCCTTCCGGCGCACCGTCCGAGGACGCCGAGCCGCAGGCCGCCGCTCCCGCTGAGGAAGAGGCGGCCCCGGCCGGGGACACGGAGCAGAACGTCGCCCTGGCGGCTCAGCTGGACCAGGCCCGCACCGCGCTGAACGAGCGCACCGCGGACCTCCAGCGCCTCCAGGCCGAGTTCCAGAACTACCGCCGGCGGGTGGAGCGTGACCGGGCGGCGGTCAAGGAGGCCGCCGTGGCGAATCTCCTGTCCGAACTGCTCCCGGTGCTCGACGACATCGGCCGGGCGCGGGACCACGGCGAGCTGGTCGGCGGCTTCAAGTCGGTCGCCGAGTCGCTGGAGACCACGGTGGCGAAGCTGGGCCTCCAGCAGTTCGGCAAGGAGGGCGAGTCCTTCGACCCGACGATCCACGAGGCCCTGATGCACTCCTACGCGCCGGACGTCACCGAGACGACGTGCGTGGCGATCCTGCAGCCGGGGTACCGCATCGGCGAGCGCGTCATCCGCCCCGCGCGGGTGGCCGTCGCCGAGCCGCAGCCCGGCGCGCAGACGGCTCTGCCGGCCGAGGAGGGCGCCGAGGACCGGGCCGACGCGGAGAACAAGGAGAACGGTGGCCCGGAGGAGGGCTGACGTTATAGCTGACGCAGGGAAGGAGGGACGTCGGGGATGAGCACCAAGGACTTCATCGAGAAGGACTACTACAAGGTCCTCGGCGTCCCCAAGGACGCCACCGAGGCCGAGATCAAGAAGGCGTACCGGAAGCTCGCCCGCGAGTACCACCCGGACGCCAACAAGGGGAACGCCAAGGCGGAGGAGCGGTTCAAGGAGATCTCCGAGGCGAACGACGTCCTCGGCGACCCCAAGAAGCGCAAGGAGTACGACGAGGCACGCGCCCTCTTCGGCAACGGCGGGTTCCGTCCGGGGCCGGGCGCGGGCGGCGGCTCCTTCAACTTCGACCTGGGCGACCTCTTCGGAGGTCAGGCCGGCGGCCAGGCGGGCGGCTTCGGCGGCGGCCTCGGTGACGTCTTCGGGGGCCTGTTCAACCGGGGCGGCACGGGGACCTCGCGGACCCAGCCGCGCCGGGGCCAGGACATCGAGTCCGAGGTGACGCTCAGCTTCACCGAGGCGATCGAGGGCGCGACCGTTCCGCTGCGGATGTCGTCGCAGTCGCCCTGCAAGGCCTGTTCGGGCACCGGCGACAAGAACGGCACCCCGCGCGTGTGCCCGACCTGCGTCGGCACCGGACAGGTGGCGCGGGGCTCCGGCGGCGGCTTCTCGCTGACCGACCCGTGCCCGGACTGCAAGGGCCGCGGTCTGATCGCGGAGGAGCCCTGCGAGGTCTGCAAGGGCAGCGGCCGGGCCAAGTCCTCGCGGACGATGCAGGTGCGCATCCCCGCGGGGGTCAGCGACGGCCAGCGGATCCGGCTGCGCGGCAAGGGGGCGCCCGGCGAGCGCGGCGGACCCGCGGGCGACCTGTACGTCGTCGTGCACGTCGGCGCCCACCCGGTGTTCGGCCGCAAGGGCGACAACCTGACGGTCACCGTGCCGGTCACGTATCCCGAGGCGGCCCTCGGCGGCGAGATCCGGGTGCCGACGCTGGGCGGTCCGCCGGTGACGCTGAAGCTGCCTCCGGGCACACCCAACGGGCGCACGATGCGCGCCCGCGGCAAGGGGGCGGTCCGCAAGGACGGCACCCGCGGTGATCTGCTGGTCACCGTCGAGGTGAGTGTCCCGGGGGACCTGTCGGGGAAGGCTCGTGACGCCCTGGAGGCGTATCGCGAGGCAACCGCGGACCAGGATCCGCGGGCGGAGCTGTTCCAGGCCGCGAAGGGAGCTTGATGCGATGGACGGCCGTCGACGCAATCCGTACGAACTGACCCAGGACACCCCGGTCTACGTCATTTCGGTGGCGGCCCAGCTCTCCGGCCTCCACCCGCAGACGTTGCGTCAGTACGACCGGCTGGGGCTTGTGTCGCCGGACCGCACGGCGGGCCGGGGCCGCCGCTACTCGGCCCGTGACATCGAACTGCTCCGTCAGGTGCAGCAGTTGTCGCAGGACGAGGGCATCAATCTGGCCGGAATCAAGCGCATCATCGAACTGGAGAACCAGGTCGCCGCCCTCCAGGCCCGCGTGGCCGAACTGGAGGACGCGCTCGACGGCGCGGCGGCGGCGATGCGTCAGCGTGAGGCCGCCGTGCACGCCTCGTACCGCCGTGACCTGGTGCCTTACCAGGAGGTGCAGCAGACCAGCGCGTTGGTGGTCTGGCGTCCCAAGCGCCAGCAGCAGTCGGACTGACCGCGCGCGGACGCGGAGAGGGGCCCGGGAGTCCACGCGACCCCCGGGCCCCTTCTCTCCTGCCTGAGCACACCTGTGGCTATGGTATGCCTGCGTGCCCAGGTGATCCTCGCGGTGTTTCCGCAGGACTTTCACGAGTTCAGCGCGCTGTGTCGTGTCCATCTCGTTAAGTGGTTGCCCCTTGACGCGGACGGGCGTCGAAGCGTTGGCTTTTCAGTCACATGGGCCGCAAAGCTGTGCCCACGTCCAAAACGCACCTGAAGTGAGCCCTCGCATGCGTCGTATCGCCATATCCGTGGCCGCCGTCTCCATGTCCGTCACGCTCGCCGGCTGCGGCCTCGACGCGGCGGGCGGCAGCGACGACGCGAGCCCCGCCAAGGGGGACGACATCACGGTGGGCCTGCTCCTCCCGGAGAAGGCCAACACGCGGTACGAGCAGTTCGACTACCCCATCTTCAAGAAGAAGGTGGAGTCGCTCACCGACAACAAGGGCAAGGTCGAGTACGCCAACGCCGAGGCGGACGCCGACAGGCAGGCCGCCCAGATGCAGGGCATGATCGACAAGAAGGTCGACGTCATCGTGCTGGACGCGGTGGACGCGCACGCCATCGCGGAGAGCGTCAGCAAGGCCAAGGACGCGGGCATCCCGGTCATCGCCTACGACCGGCTCGCCGAGGGCCCGATCGACGCGTACATCTCCTTCGACAACTCGCTGGTCGGCGAGGTGCAGGGGCGCACCCTGCTGGAGGCGCTCGGCGGCGACCTGAGCATCACCGACAAGATCGTGATGATGAACGGCTCGTCCACCGACCCCAACGCCAAGCAGTTCAAGGCGGGCGCGCTGTCCGAGCTCAAGGGCAAGGTCACCATCGCCAAGTCCTTCGACACCAAGGACTGGGACCCCGAGAACGCCGAGAAGAACATGTCCGAGGCGATCAGCGAGATCGGCCTGGAGAACATCGAGGGCGTCTACTCCGCCAACGACGGCATGGCGGGCGGCATCGTCAAGGCGCTGCGCGCCGCCGGCGCGACCGATCTGCCGCCCATCACCGGCCAGGACGCGGAGATCGCCGCGGTGCAGCGGATCGTGACCGGCGAGCAGTACATGAGCGTGTACAAGTCCTACCCGGAGGAGGCCGAGAGCGCCGCGGAGATGGCCGTGGCGCGGGTCCAGGGCCGGGACATCCAGTTCGACGCGCTCACCCGCGACCGCGTCGACAGCCCCACCCAGCAGGACATCCCGGCGCAGCTGGTGCCGGTGGTCGCGCTGACGAAGGACAACATCGAGGACACCGTGATCGCCGACGGGTTCTACGAGGTGTCGGACATCTGCACCGGGGAGTACAAGGCCGCGTGCGCGGAGATCGGCCTCAAGTAACAGCCGCACGAATCCGGCCACCGGCCGGCCCCCCGGGTCGGCGCGGTGGCCCGTCCCGTGTTGCACGGCAGGTTCCGGCCGCGCATAGTTGCGCTGCGGAAAGACGCTGAACCGGGGGTGGTATGGGCGATGGCCGGGCACGGGGCGGAGGAGCATCCGCACGGTGCTGACCGACTGTGCGAGGCCGGGGACCGCGTGTACTCCCGGGCCGTACGGCGCGGACGGCTGCCGCGCCGGGAGGCCGAGCGGGTGCCCTGCCTGCTGGAGCTGGCCCTGCTGCACCCCGACCCGGACGACATGGACTGGCTGGTCCCGACCTCCCCGCAGGAGGTCATGACCCGGCTGCTGCGCGGCATGTACGACGAGGTGAGGGCGAGTCAGCGCCGCGTCGGCTCGGCGGTCGCCGCCTTCGAGTGGTACGCCGGTCTCGGCCGCCAGGTGCCGGCCGCGGGGGTGTCGTCCGAGGGCCCGGCGATCCGGGTGCTGGACGGACTGGCCCGGATCCAGGCCGCGATGGACGAGGCGACGCAGGCGTGCACCACCGAGGTGCTCACCGTCCAGCCCGGCGGCATCCGGCGCGAGGCCGAGCTGTCGGAGGGCCTGCACCGGGCGATGGCGCTGCGCGGGCGGGGCGTGCGCATGCGGGACCTGTACACCCATGTCGCCCGCCACGGGCACGGGTTGCTCAGCTACCTGGAGCTGATGGGCGACGCGGTGGAGGCGCGCACGCTGGACGAGGTCGTCGAGCGGCTCATCCTCTTCGACCGCACGGTCGCCTTCATCCCTGCCAACGCCGAGCGCACCATGGCGCTGGAGCTGCGCCATCCGGCGCTGGTGGAGTACCTGGGCACGGTCTTCGAGCGGCTGTGGCGGCTCGCCATCCCGCTGACCGCCCCGCTCCCGGACACCGGCATCGAGGGCATCTCGCACCGCGAGCAGTCCATCGCCGCCCTCCTCGCGGAGGGCCACCAGGACGCGGTGATCGCGGAACGCCTCGGCATCAGCGTGCGCACCTGCCGGGCGCACATCGCCCGCCTCTCCGAGACGCTGGGGGCGGCGAGCCGCACGCAGTTGGGCGTGCGGATCGCCCAGGCGGGGCTGGACGGCGCGCGCCCGCCGGTGGTCACTCCTCCCGGTCGAGGATCCCCGACCGCGCGATGAGGTAGCCGAGTTGGGCGCGGCTGCCGCTGCCCAGCACCGCGGCGAGCTTGGCGATGTGCTCCCGCGCGGTGCGGATGTTCATGCCGAGCCGGTCCGCGACGACGGCGTCGGTGTGCCCCTCGACGAGCAGCGCGGCGATGGCGCGCTGGCGCGGGGTGACGCCGTTGAGGGTGGGCTGCCGGTCCGCCCGCGGGTACATGGGGGAGCCGAGGCGCCACAGCCGGTCGAAGGTGGTGACCAGGAACGTCACGATCGCCGGGTGCCGGACCTCCAGGGCCGTCGCGCGTTCGGGACCGGCCGGGATGAAGGCGACCGCGCGGTCGACGATCACGAGGCGGTCGGTGATCTCGTCCAGGGAGCGGGCCTCGACGTCGCCGGTGAGGCGTTCGTAGCGGGCGGCCAGGGTGGGCGCGTGGCGCAGGGTGTGCTGGTACAGGGCGCGGATGCGGCCGCCGCGGTTCAGCAGGGCCTGGTCGCGCCGGATGGCGGGCTCGTGGACGGCCGGGTCGGACCGGACGTACGTGCGGTACGGCTGGACGGCGAGGAGTTCCGAGGCCTCGGCCATCGCGTCGTCGATGACCCGCCCGATGCGCTCCGTGCCGCTGTGCCGGGTGACGAGGGGGGGTTCCTGCTCCGGCGGTCCGGCGGCGCGCAGCAGCGGCGCCAGGGCCTGCGCGAGCTGTTCCTGGCGCCGTCGCTCCTCGGCGACGCGGTCCTCGGAGGCGCGCAGCAGCCGGTGCAGGGCGAGATGCGGTGCGACCGGCTCCAGCCGGCCGGGGTCGTCCCCGGCGGGCCGCAGCAGGCCGAGGCGGAGCAGGAGCGGGGTCTCCGCGTCCGCCGAGGCGGGCAGCCGGCCCTGGTCCAGGGCGCGGGCGTACAGGTCCAGCGCCTCCGCCCGCAGCGCGTCCGTCCCCTCGTGTGGCGCGTCGCCGCTCATGCCTGGTCGCCCCCCCCGGATCAGTGATCCTGCTCGAGAATGCCGGACTGTGCGATGAGGTACCCCAGTTGGGCGCGGCTGCCGCTGCCGAGCGCGGTGGCCAGCTTCGCTATGTGCGCCCGGCAGGTGCGGACGTTCATGCCGAGGCGGCGCGCGATGGCCTCGTCGACGTGTCCCTCGACGAGCAGTTTGGCTATCGAGTGCTGGATGTCGGTGAGACCGTCCGCGGCGGTCTCGTACGGGGTGCCGGCGGTGAGGGGGACCGCCCGGCCCCACATGAACTCGAAGACCTTGATGAGGTAGCGGACCAGGCCGGGGTGGCGCAGTTCGAGCGCGACCTGCCGGTCGTCCCGGACGGGGATGAAGGCGACCGCGTCGTCGCAGATGATGAGGCGCTCGACCAGTTCGTCGATGGTGCGGTACTCCACCTTGCCGTCGGCGAACTGCTCGGTCCAGGCGATGCGCTCGGGGTTGTACCGCGCGGTGTGCTGGTAGAGCGTCCTGATCCGCACCCCGCGTTCGATCAGGGGCCGGTCGCGCTCCAGCGCCTCGATCAGGCGCTGCTCGGGGTGCCGGTTCTTCGGCTGGACGGTGAGCACTTCGTTCCGGCACTGGGAGGTCGCCAGGTCGAGCGCCTCGTTGATGCGGTCGAGTCCCTCGAGCACCGTGATGGAGTGGACCGGTTCCGTCAGGGGGGCGCCGAGACCCATGAACGGCTCGAACGCCTCCGCCAGTTCCATGCTCAGGCGCCTGCGTTCGGTGATCTCGCGCTCGATCGGGTCCAGCCGCTGGGCCAGCACCACGGAGGGCGGTACGGGGCGCAGCCAGTCCGGGTCGTCGGGATCGGGGTGGAGCAGGGAGAAGTCGGCCAGACAGGGTGCGGCTTCGGCCTCCGCCCGGGCGATACGTCCCGTGCGCAGTGCGTTCGCGTACAGACGGCTTCCTTCCGCGCACAGCTCCGTCATGGGATGGGGATGCACGGTTTTGGTCCGATTCGTTGTCAAATCTCCACCCCCCAGGCTCCTGAACATGCAGGAACATGATGCACCGATCGTGTGGCCATGACGTGCCCGAATGAGCCATCGTCTTACTTGACGGGGGAAAAGGGGACCTTCGAGTGAGGACGAAGCCGACTATGCGTAAGAGAATGCTTCGCTCGGTGCTTGTCGCCGCCTTGTCCGCCGTTGTGGCCTTCGGTGCGCTGAGTGGCCTCTCTGGTGCGCAGGACAACGCGGAGGACGACACCGTCTGGTCGAGTGGCGCCGTGGGCGCGGGTGGCGGCGGGGACGCGGTGTTCCTCCCGGCGGACACCGTCTGGAGCTGACGTGACCACCCCACCAGACGACCGCTCCTTCCGGCGGGAGATGGCGACCGCCTACCGGTCCGGATGGCACTTCATCGACCTGGTCACCGCCCTCCCCCACAGCGGTGACTCGTTGATGGTGACCGTCTTCGGTGAGCCCGTGGTCGTCACCCGCGACGAGGACGGGGACGTGCGGGCGTACCGGTGCCTGCGCCGGCCCAGGGGGGCGCCGAAACCCGTCCGGTGTGCCGTCCGGTACGGCATGATCTTCGTGAACCTGGACCAGCGGGACCACCGGCAGGTGGAGTCCGACTCCCCGGTCCCCCGGACCATCTCGGCCACCCCCCGCAGTGCCTGACGCGATTCCCCCGTCGTAACAGATCGCGCAGGTGCTTCCCCCCGCAGCGGCGTCACCGTGACCTGAACACGGTGACGCCGCTGCAGTTTTCCGGGGACATTTCCGGGTATCGGCCGGATCGGTCGATGGCCGGAAGGCATCGCCCCCCGGTACGTCCCACCGCTTCCCTCAGTCGCGCCCCATCGCGCGCGTGAGCGCGATCTCGATGACCACCCGGTCCGGGTTGGGGCCGGGCGTCCGCCCGTAGCGCTCCGCGTACCGCCGCACCGCGTCCTCGACGCGCTCCGGTTCCGTGCGGACCCGTGCCCGTCCCTCCAGCGTCGCCCACCGTCCGCCGTCGACCTGGCAGACCGCGACGGGCGCGCCCTCGTCCCCGGCCGCCCGGATGTGGCGGACCTTCGCGCTGGTCCGGTTGGTGATCACCCGGGCGAGCGACTGCTCCGGGTCGTACGTGACGCCGACGGGTACCAGGTGCGGTGTGCCGTCCGGACGGAGCGTGGTCAGCGTGCAGAGGTGCCGCTCGCGCCAGAAGCTGAGGTACGAAGCGCCCGGATCGCCCGGATCCACCGAATACGTGAGGGTCATGACCCCGGAACTTAGCCCTGAGGTCCTCGCGGACACCACCTTGAGTGGAATAGACTCAAGTTTGTGGACGTTGGCGGAGTCAGCCACGCACACGCCGAGGGCCATCGAAGGGCATCAAGGAGGAGAACGGACACGTGGACGCCGAGCTGACCAACCGGAGCCGGGACGCACTGGCCGCCGCCGGCAACCGGGCCGTGACCGAGGGACACCCCGACCTCACCCCCGCGCACCTGCTGCTCGCGCTGCTCGCCGGGCAGGAGAACGAGAACATCACGGACCTGCTCGCCGCGGCCGACGCCGACCAGGCCGCCGTACGCGCCGGGGCCGAGCGCGTCCTCGCCGGGCTGCCGAGCGTCACCGGATCCACCGTGGCGCCGCCTCAACCCAACCGTGAGCTGCTCGCCGTCGTCGCGGACGCCCAGTCCCGCGCCCGGGACCTCGGCGACGAGTACCTGTCCACCGAACACCTGCTGATCGGCATCGCCGCGAAGGGCGGGGCCGCCGGGGAGGTACTGTCCCGGCAGGGCGCCACCGCGGACAAGCTGCAGGAGGCCTTCCAGAAGGCGAGGGGAGCACGCCGGGTGACCACCCCCGACCCGGAGGGCCAGTACAAGGCCCTCGAGAAGTTCGGCACCGACCTGACCGCCGCCGCCCGCGAGGGCAGGCTGGACCCCGTCATCGGACGGGACCAGGAGATCCGGCGGGTGGTGCAGGTGCTGAGCCGCCGCACCAAGAACAACCCCGTGCTGATCGGTGAGCCGGGCGTCGGCAAGACCGCCGTCGTCGAGGGGCTCGCCCAGCGGATCGTCAAGGGCGACGTGCCCGAGTCGCTGAAGAACAAGCGGCTGGTCGCGCTCGACCTGGGCGCCATGGTCGCGGGCGCCAAGTACCGCGGCGAGTTCGAGGAGCGGCTGAAGACCGTCCTCGCCGAGATCAAGGACTCCGACGGGCAGGTCGTCACCTTCATCGACGAGCTGCACACCGTGGTGGGCGCGGGCGCCGGCGGCGACTCCGCCATGGACGCCGGCAACATGCTGAAGCCGATGCTCGCGCGCGGCGAACTGCGCATGGTCGGCGCCACCACGCTGGACGAGTACCGCGAGCGGATCGAGAAGGACCCGGCGCTGGAGCGGCGCTTCCAGCAGGTGCTGGTCGCCGAGCCGTCCGTCGAGGACTCCATCGCGATCCTGCGCGGACTCAAGGGCCGCTACGAGGCGCACCACAAGGTGCAGATCGCCGACAGCGCCCTGGTCGCCGCCGCGACCCTCTCCGACCGGTACATCACCTCCCGCTTCCTGCCCGACAAGGCCATCGACCTGGTCGACGAGGCCGCCTCCCGGCTCCGCATGGAGATCGACTCCTCGCCCGTCGAGATCGACGAGCTGCAGCGCGCCGTGGACCGGCTGCGGATGGAGGAGCTGGCCATCGGCAAGGAGACCGACGCCGCCTCCCGCGAGCGCCTGGAGAAGCTGCGCCGCGACCTCGCCGACAAGGAGGAGGAGCTGCGCGGCCTCACCGCCCGCTGGGAGAAGGAGAAGCAGTCCCTCAACCGCGTCGGCGAGCTGAAGGAGAAGCTCGACGAGCTGCGCGGCCAGGCCGAACGCGCCCAGCGCGACGGCGACTTCGACACCGCCTCCAAGCTGCTCTACGGCGAGATCCCGTCCCTGGAGCGCGACCTGGAGGCCGCCTCCGAGGCCGAGGAGGAGGTCGCCAGGGACACCATGGTCAAGGAGGAGGTCGGCGCCGACGACATCGCCGACGTCGTCGCCTCCTGGACCGGCATCCCGGCCGGCCGCCTGATGGAGGGCGAGACGCAGAAGCTGCTGCGCATGGAGGACGAGATCGGCAAGCGGCTGATCGGGCAGACCGAGGCCGTGCGCGCCGTCTCCGACGCGGTGCGGCGCTCGCGGGCCGGGGTCTCCGACCCGGACCGGCCCACCGGCTCCTTCCTGTTCCTCGGCCCGACGGGCGTCGGCAAGACCGAGCTGGCCAAGGCGCTGGCGGACTTCCTCTTCGACGACGAGCGGGCGATGGTCCGCATCGACATGTCGGAGTACAGCGAGAAGCACTCGGTGGCCCGGCTGGTCGGCGCGCCCCCCGGCTACGTCGGCTACGAGGAGGGCGGTCAGCTCACCGAGGCGGTGCGGCGCCGGCCGTACAGCGTGGTGCTGCTCGACGAGGTGGAGAAGGCCCACCCGGAGGTCTTCGACATCCTGCTCCAGGTGCTGGACGACGGCCGGCTCACCGACGGCCAGGGCCGCACGGTGGACTTCCGCAACACCATCCTGGTGCTGACGTCCAACCTGGGCAGCCAGTACCTGGTCGACCCGCTCAGCAGCGAGACGGAGAAGCGGGAGCAGGTCCTGGAGGTGGTCCGTGCGTCGTTCAAGCCGGAGTTCCTCAACCGTCTGGACGACCTGGTGGTGTTCTCCGCGCTCACCAGGGCCGAGCTGGAGCGGATCGCCAGGCTCCAGATCGAGGCGCTCGGCCGGCGGCTCGCCGAACGCCGGCTCGCCCTGGACGTCACGCCCGAGGCGCTGGCCTGGCTGGCCGAGGAGGGCCTGGACCCGGCGTACGGCGCGCGGCCGCTGCGCCGCCTGGTGCAGACCGCGATCGGCGACCGGCTCGCCAAGGAGATCCTGTCCGGCGAGATCAAGGACGGCGACACGGTCCGGGTGGACCGCGCCGAGGACGGGCTGACCGTCGGCCCCGCCACGGGCAAGACGCTCTGAGCCACGACACCCCGAGCGGCGCTCCGCTTTCCGGGCCCGATGTCCCCCGCGGACGTTGGGCCCGGAGCCTTTCCGGGTACCCCGCACCTGACCGGATCGAGTCAGCCCTCGGCTGACAGGCCCGTCGGGGCTTGCCACCCCCCTCCCCGCATGGGGGAGGATGGCGGGATCCGTACGAAGGGAAATACACGGTGACCATCGACCCGTCCTCGATTCCGAATTTCGGGGGCCAGCAGCCCGAGCCGCAGCCCCAAGGACCGGCGGGCCCCGTCGTCCCGGATCAGGACCTCGTGAAGCAGCTCCTCGACCAGATGGAGCTGAAGTACGTCGTCGACGACGAGGGTGACCTCGCGGCGCCGTGGGAGCAGTTCCGCACGTACTTCATGTTCCGCGGCGAGGGCGACCAGCAGATCTTCTCCGTCCGGACGTTCTACGACCGGCCGCACCAGATCGACGAGAAGCCCCAGCTCCTCGAGTCCGTCGACGACTGGAACCGGCGCACGCTGTGGCCCAAGGTGTACACCCACACCCATGACGACGGCACGGTCCGTCTCATCGGTGAGGCGCAGATGCTGATCGGCATGGGCGTCAGCCTGGAGCACTTCGTCTCCTCGACGGTCAGCTGGGTGCGGGCCGCCATCGAGTTCGACAAGTGGCTCGTCGAGCAGCTCGGCCTGGAGCAGGAGATCAACGACGCGGAGAAGCCCGACGACGACGCGTGAGCGCCCTCGGGCGCGAGCGGCGGCACCGGCCAGGTGCCCGGCCGCGGGGAGCCCAGCCCGGCCCGGAGACCGGCCCACACGGCCGGCCACGGGGCCGGGCTCTCTCATGCCCCTCTCCCACGCCCCTCTTTCCGCTGCACCGGGCCCGCCTATTCTGGTGACCATGACAGCCCAGTCCGCCACCCCGGACCCCACCCCGCGCGAGGTTCCCCGAGGCGGTCTCCGCGCCTCCCACGACGACCGGGAGGCGGTGGTGGAGCAGCTCCGCGACGCGGCCGCCGAGGGACGCATCGACCTCGACGAGCTGGACGAGCGGCTGGAGCGGGCGCTCACGGCGAAGACCTACGCGGAGCTGGACGCGCTCACCGCCGACCTGCCGAAGCCCCCGGCGCCCGTCGACCTGCCGCGCCTGGAGGTCAAGGGCGGCATCCAGGGAGCGTCCCGCGGCCCCGGGCGCTGGGACGTCCCCGCGCACGTGATCGCGCGCGGCGGCCTGGGCGGGGTGAAGCTCGACTTCAGCCGCGCCGAGTGCCGGCACCCCGAGGTCACCGTGGAGGCGTACGGCGAGGCGGCCGGCGTCACGATCGTCCTCCCCGACGGCTGGGCCGCCGACACCGGCGCCCTGGACCCCGGCATCGGCGGCCTGAAGGACACCACCACCCCCGACCGCCTCCCGGGCACCCCCCTGATCCGCCTCACCGGCTCCGGCGGCATGGCGGGCGTGGTCATCCGCCACCCGAACCGCTGGGAGCGGCGGAAGCTGGCGAACGACCGGGCACGGGGCTAGCCGCGGCTCGGCGGGCCCCCGGTCCTGCGGGCGAGGTGCCCGATCAGCACGGCGTTGACCAGCCCGGCCAGGACCACGCCGGCGGAGAAGACCAGCGTGCCCAGCCAGGGGAGCGAGTGGGACTCGGCGGGTGCCGACACCTCCACGGCGAGGAAGCTGAGCGGTGCCGCCGCGATGAGGGGCCAGATGCCCGCGAACCCGGGGTCCGGCGACAGCAGCACGGCGTACAGGAAGCTGCCCAGGGCCACCGCGACCACGGCGACGTAGATCCGCGCGGGCCAGTTGTCGACGGCGGCCGCGAGCGGTGTCCGCCGCGGGCGCGCCGAGGGCGCCCGGTCCGGTCTGCGGGCGAGCGCGCCGAACGCGGCGGCGTTCACCAGCGCGCACAGCAGCAGCCACCCGCCGTGCAGCACGGCCGCCGCCGCCTCGGCCGCCCCGCCTCCCGCCGTACCGGCCCCGAAGGGCAGGACCACGGGCAGGAAGGAGAGCGGCGCGGTGAGCAGCGCCGGCGCCACGGCGTACGGGCTGTCCGGGGCGAGGAACAGCACCACGACGCCGAGGGCGACGAGACCCAGGTAGGCGCGGGCGGGCCGGCTGTCCGTGGCGAGTGCGAGGAGCCGCCGCGGGCGGAAGCGGGCAGAGGTCGGCATCGAAGGCCCTTCCTGAAGCCGGTACGGGTCGGTGAGCACCACGGTGACCGGCCGGGCCGTGCCCCGGCATGAGTACCGGTACTCACCGCCGGCGCGACGGCACTCACCCGCCCCTCCGGCGGGGCCCCCGCCTCCGCCTGTGCCGGACCCTACCGTGCCCTCTTCCGCCCACCGGGCCCGTCCGTACGGAGACAGGTGGCCGACTCCAGTTCGCTTGGCGCAACGCATCGTTGTGAAGAGAGCCTGCTCATACGGTTGTCCGCCGTCGTCAGCGTGGGACGGGGGCCCAGGGGGCGAGCAGGTCGCGCGGCAGTTCGGCGAAGGCGTGGTCCAGGGTGCCCTCCCGGGGTCGGTCGCCGGCGGCGTCGGGGCGCAGGGCGGCCGGCCGGGCGATCCACAGGATCTTCCAGGGCCTGGAGCCCGGTTCGGGATCGCCCTGGACGCCGCCGTGCGGGTGCAGGGGGTGCAGCAGGTCGCCGATGCGTTCCACCGCGTCCTGCGTCAGCGGGCCCTCCGTCGCCGTGCAGGCCGCTGAGAAGGTCTTGGGGGAGGAGCGTGCGAGGGCCGCCGTGGTCGGGTGCCGGCGGACGGTGCGGACGACCTCCGTCAGGTGCGCGGTGATGCCCGCGACGGTGCCGTCGCTCGGGCGGGTGCGGTGCGCCGTGTCGAAGGCGTGTGCCAGTTCCGCCCGCAGGGCGCGCAGGTGGAGGGCGGAGGCGGTCTTCCAGTTGTTGTGGAGGAAGGCCCGGGTGGTGCCGCAGTCGCGGGCGATGGCGGTCAGCGACACGTTCAGGCCGTCGGTGCGCATGAGGGTGCGCACCGTGCTGATCACGTGTCCGGTGCTGTGGGGGTGGTGGTCGTGGCGGAAACGCGAGGTCATGGCGGCCACTGTGCTGAAAGGCGTGAACAGTGGGCGGCGGAATGTCGTTCGGCCACTCAGATGAGCGAGGTGTGAACAGCGCGGGCCGAAGTGTTCACACTTTTCGGCGAGGGTGTCACTTCCTGAGAGCGATGACGAACGCGGTTCGTCCGGCCACCGAGAAGACCACCGCCGGCCCACCTGAAGGCCGTCGTGCATCACCTGAGCGAACAGGGCACCCCGGCAAGGAGAGGGGAGCTCATGCGGCCGGGCCCTGTACCGACCTCGGCCGACAGGGGCCCGGGGCTGTCTCGTGCGGACTGGCTGACTACCTGCGATCGCGCAGCTCGGACAGCCTCTCGATCGCTTCGCGCAACACATCCGCACGCTTGCAGAAGGCGAAGCGGACGAAGGGTGCTCCCATCTTCCGGTGGTCGTAGAAGACGGCCGTGGGGACGGCGACCACGCCCGCGCGTTCCGGGAGGGTGCGGCAGAAGGCGATGCCGTCGGACTCGCCCAGGGGGCGGATGTCGGCGGTGACGAAGTAGGTGCCGGACGGGCGGTAGACGGCCAGCCCGGCCTCCTCCAGGCCCGCCGCGAGGATGTCGCGCTTGGCGAGCATGTCCGCGCGGAAGTCGGTGAAGTACGACTCGGGCAGCGCGAGCGCCTCGGCGATCGCGTACTGGAACGGGCCGGCGGAGACGTAGGTGAGGTACTGCTTGGCCGAGCGGACCGCCGTGACCAGCTCCGGTGAGGCGGTGATCCAGCCGACCTTCCAGCCGGTGAAGGAGAACGTCTTCCCCGCGCTGGAGACGGTGACCGTGCGGTCCCGCATGCCGGGGAAGGTCGCCAGGGGGACGTGCTCGGCGTCGTCGAAGACCAGGTGCTCGTAGACCTCGTCGGTCACGACGAGGAGGTCCCGCTCGACCGCCAGTGCGGCGATCGACGCCAGCTCCTCGCGGGTGAGGACCGTGCCGGTCGGGTTGTGCGGGGTGTTGATCAGCAACAGGCGGGTGCGGTCGGTGACCGCGTCGCGCAGCTCGTCCAGGTCCAGCCGGAAGCGGCCCTCGTCCGGCCGGAGCGTGACGGGCACGCGGGTGCCGCCCGCCATGGCGATGGAGGCCGCGTAGGAGTCGTAGTACGGCTCCAGCGCGATCACCTCGTCGCCGGGCTCGACCAGCGCCAGCAGCGAGGCCGCGATCGCCTCGGTGGCGCCGGCGGTGACCAGCACCTCGGTGTCGGGGTCGACGGACAGGCCGTAACGGCGCCGCTGGTGGGCGGCGACCGCGGTGCGCAGCTCGGGGACGCCCGGCCCCGGCGGGTACTGGTTGCCGCGCCCGTCGCGCAGCGCCCGCACGGCGGCCTCCCTGACCTCCTCCGGGCCGTCGGTGTCGGGGAACCCCTGTCCCAGGTTGATGGCCCCGGTCCGGAGTGCCAGGGCCGACATCTCGGCGAAGATCGTCGTCCCGAACTCCGCGAGCCGGCGATTGAGCAGAGGGCGCGCACTGGAGGTCATGCCGGCCATCCTCCGCCGGATCGGGGACGTCCTCAACCCGCCCCCGCCGACGCGTCGGCGTGAAACCTCTGGAGTTGCTCAACTCTGCTTTGGCGCGGATCGGGTGAGGGCATCTCCCGGTCACACCGTGAGCCGGGCACCCATGGGGGGAGCTTCGGGGGATCACGGGGGGGAACGGAAGGAGGGTGGCGCCATGACGGTCGGCATCATCCTGGTCGTGGGTCTCGTCCTGCTCGTGACGTTCGCCGTGCGGGCGTCCCGGGGCGCCGGAGCGTCCTCGGGCGGCCGGAGCCGCTCCGGCGGTCACTCCGGCGGCTGGTGGGCCGGTGACGGCGGGGGTGGCGTGAGCTGCGGATCGTCCTCCGGCGGAGGCTCGTCCTGCGGAGGCGGGTCGTCCTGCGGGGGCGGCGGATGCGGCGGTGGAGGCGGCTGACACGGGGCAGCGCGGCTCCACTTCGGGAGAACGCATCCGCGGCAGCGGGGTCCGCACCTGGGGCGGGCCCCGCTGTGGTGCGTCCGGCGGAGGTGAGCAGTCCGGTTCCGGCCGGCGCGTTGTGTGCGGTGGTACGCCGTCACCGGAGGCGTACGCCGTAGTGGAACACGTGAGCTGAGGAGCCCCCCAAGGGATGGAAAGCCCACCAAGTTGGGTAAAAACCCTGTGGTGGCGGCACAGTTCATGATTCCCTATAAATCACCAGCGCAGCCATCGGATCTCCCCGCGGACCCTCTTCCAGCCGGGTGACCGGGCTGACGGGCCGAGTCCCCGGTCCCGGGGTGCGCGGACCCGTGTCTCTCTCCTGTGTGCTTGCGGAGCCGATCCATGCTCACGACCCTGAACACCGCCTATTCGGATACGCGCGCGGCCGATCTCGCCTGGGCTCTGGGCCGCGAGCCGCTGCCGGCGCTGGCCACCCTCGACCTGGAACTTCAAGGAGCCAAGCTCCAGTTGAGGTTGCTCGGCGCCTCCCACCAGGTGCTGCTGGAGGAGGACCGGGGCCGCTGCTCGGAGACGGTGGCGTGCATCCCCGGCAGCAGCACGCCGCTCCCGCTGGCGGTGGCCGAGCGGGTGGACGACTGGGAGTACGAGTTCGCCGCCCGGGTGGAAGTCCTCCCCCCGGGCGCCTTCGCCGGCCGGGCGCAGGAGCTGCTCGCCCTGGTCTCCGACCACCCGCAGGGCCTCGTCGGGGTCTTCCCCGGCAGTCCGCACGCCTTCACGGCGATGCTCGCCCGCTGTCACGAGGGTCAGTTCCACTGGCGCACCTGGCACGCCTACCCGCAGGACGGCCAGCTCGTGACCACCCGCACCCGGGTAGGAGCGCGCGTCGCCGCGCACGCCGGGGCCCTGCGGGCGTAAACGAACATCACGCGTGTGGGTGACGTTGTGCCACGAGTACGTGACGTAACGTCCCTGGGGTGATCGATCCGCAGGCCACCGCTCCGCCCGGCTCCGCGCAGTCCCGGGACGGACCGGACGGCCCCGTAAGGGACGGCCCGGACGGTCCGGAGGACGCGAGGAGCGCGGTGCCGCTGCCCGTGCGGCAGGGCACCGGACGGTGGCTGGTCCTCGCCGGGGTGTTCGTCTGCGCCGCGTGCGGACTCGTGTACGAGCTGGAACTGGTCGCGCTCGCCGCGTACTTGATGGGCGACTCGGTCGCCCAGACGTCCGTCGTGCTGTCCGTGATGGTCTTCGCGATGGGCATCGGATCGCTCGCCGCCAAGCGGCTGCGCCGGCACGCGGCGGCCGGGTTCGGCGCGGTCGAGGCGGCGCTCGCCCTGATCGGCGGGGGCAGCGCGATGGCGCTGTACGCGGTGTTCGCCTGGACCGGCGACTGGGGCGGGCTCTGGGCGAGCGGCCCGCGCTGCCTGCTGGTCGCGTTCTCCCTCGCCACCGGGCTGCTCATCGGCGCCGAGGTGCCGCTGCTGATGGAGCTGATCCAGCGGATCCGCCGGCAGGACGCGGGCGGCGCCCTCGCCGACCTGTCCGCCGCGGACTACGTCGGCGCGCTGGTCGGCGGACTCGCCTTCCCCTTCCTCCTCCTGCCCCTGCTGGGCCAGTTGACGGGCGCGCTCATCACCGGAGCGGTCAACGCGGTCGTCGGCGGCGCGCTGGTCCTCGGGCTGTTCCGGCACGACCTCACCCGGCGCGCCCGCCGCCTGCTGCTCACCGCCAACGTGTGCGTGCTCGCCCTGCTCGCCACGGCGGCCGTCCTCGTCGACGACTTCGAACGGGCCGCCCGGCACGCCCTGTACGGCGCGGACGTACGGGTGGCCGTGCACACGGACGTGCAGGAGGTGCTGCTCACCGGCGGGCGGGACGGCCGGCCGCTGAACCTCTTCCTCGACGGGCGGCTGCGGGTCAGCGAGCGGGACGAACTCCGGTACCACGAGGCCCTGGTGCACCCCGCGATGCCCGGACGCCACGCGCGCGTGCTGGTGCTCGGGGGCGGCGACGGGCTCGCCGTCCGCGAGGTGCTGCGCCATCCGCGGGTACGGCGGGTGGACGTCGTCGAGCTCGACGCGGGCGTGGTGCGCCTGGCCCGCCACGACCCGGCGCTGTCCCGGCTCAACGCGCACTCCCTGGACGACCCGCGGGTCCGCGTGATCACCGCGGACGCCTTCGACTGGCTGCGGACGGCGCCGTCGGCCGCGTACGACGTCGTGGTGTCGGACCTGCCGCACCCCGGGATCACCGCCAGCACCAAGCTGTACGCGCAGGAGTTCTACGGCCTGGTCCGGCGGGCGCTCGCCCCGGAGGGGCGGCTCGTGGTGCACGGCGGGGCGGTCGCGTCCCGGCCGCGTGACTTCTGGACGGTGGACGCGACCCTGCGCGCCGCCGGTCTGCGCACCACCGCCTACCGGGTGCGCGGGCGGCAGGCCGGGTACGCCGCCGGACCCGACCGAGGGCCCGCGGACACGGCCCGCGCCCACCGCGACTGGGGCTTCGTGCTGGCCGCCGGCCGGCACACCCCGCGGCCCCGCCTCGACCCGGCCGGCCCGCGGCCCCGGACGCTCACCGACGCCTCCCTCGCCGCGGACGTCCGGGCGGCGGAACGCACCCGCGTCGCCGGGCTCCCGCCGTCCACGCTGGTCCACCCCCGGTACGGCGACTGAGGACCGTACCGCGCACCGCGCCGACGCGCCGTGACTTCTCGCGGACGGGGGTGCGGTACGGCGTCGCGTGGGTAGGCTCCGCACTCATGGAGCACGAGGTGTTCGTTCCGGTCGAGGCGCAGCGGCTCAGGGAGGTGCTGGACGACCCCGCGCGGGTCGCCCGGGCGGTGCCCGGGCTCCAGCACGACGCCGGCGCGGAACCCGTCGCCGGGCGGCTGAAGGTACGGATCGGCGGCTCCTCCATCACCTACCGCGGGTCCGCACGGGTGTCCGCGCGGGACGACGGCTCCTACGCCGTCGAGGGCGAGGCGGCCGAGGCCCGGGGGAACGGGACGGTGCGGCTGTCCCTGCGGCTGACGCCCCGCGCCGCGGACGCCGGCACGGCGCTCGTCGTCACGGGGACCGCCACGGCGGACGGCCGCGTCACGGAGCTTCCGCGGGACGCGGTGACCTCGGCGGTCACCCGCCTGCTGAACCGCTTCGCGGAGAACCTGGGCACGGTGGCGGAGGCGGACGCGGAGCCGCCGGCGCCCTTCGCGTCCCCGGAGCACCTCGCGGCAGGCGACTTCGAACCCGGCGCCACCACGGACTTCGAGACCACCCCGGACGCGGAGGACGCGCCCCCGCCACCGGAACGGGGGAGCGCGGCCCCGTCCGGCGAGGAGGAGCCCACGCCCGCTCCGGACACCGCGTCCGAGCCACCGCGGCTCCGGGACGAGGAACCCGCCCCGGAGCCGGAGACCCCGGACGCCGGTCCGACGCCCCCGGACGCGGGGCTCCCGGCCGGGACCGGCGGGCGGCCCCTCCCCGGCGACGCGGGCGACGACTCCCTCGCCGAGGCCGCGCACGCGCGGCGGACGATGATCGGCCGCAGCGCGGAGGAGGTCGACCACGCGCCCCCGCGCGGCCGGTACGCCCCGGTCCCCGCGCCCCAGACCGTCGCCTCCCCCGCCCCCCTCCGCTGGGCCGCCCCCGCGGCCGCCCTCGCGGTCGCCTCGGCGGTCGTCGTGATCAGAGCACTGCGCCGCCGCCGCTGACACCGCGAAACGGCGGGCCCTCCCGCGCCCGCCGGACACCCCGCCCGCCGGACACCCCGCCCGTGGGGAGACCCCCGCGCGGCAAGCGCAGCCCTCCGTGTCGCAGGCGTCAGCCTCCCCGTCCCGCGTGAGTGATCGTCCCAGTAGGGTCGAGGCGTGAGTGACGAACACATCACGCTGACCGCGGGTGACGCGGAGGTGGACGTGCTGCCGGGGAACGGCGGACGGGTCGGGGGGTTGCGGCTCGGGGGTGTGGAGCTGCTGCGGCAGGGGGAGAAGTACGGCTGCTTCCCGATGGTCCCCTGGTGCGGGCGGCTGCGTGACGGCCGGTTCCGGGACGGCGCCACCGTGCGGCAGATGCCGCTCAACGCGCCCCCGCACGCCATCCACGGCACCGCGCGCAACGCCCCCTGGCGTACCGCCCGCACGAGCACCGACGAGGCCGTGCTGACGTACGACCTGACGGACCCGTGGCCCTACCCGGGGCGGGTCACGCAGCAGGTGGCGCTCACCGAGGGGTCGCTGACGCTGACGATGAGCGTCGAGACGTACGGCTCGTCGTTCCCGGCGCAGATCGGCTGGCACCCGTGGTTCCTGCGCAACCTCGGCGGTGACGACGTGACGATCGGCTTCGAGCCCGCCTGGCAGGAGGAGCGCGGGGAGGACCACCTGCCGACCGGGCGGCGCGTCGACCCCCGGCCCGGTCCGTGGGACGACTGCTTCGGGATGCCCGGCGGCGTGGACGTCACCCTCACCTGGCCGGGGCAGCTCGAGGTGAAGGTGACCAGCCGCGAGGAGTGGGTGGTCGTCTACGACGAGCAGGACGAGGCCGTCTGCGTGGAGCCGCAGACCGGGCCCCCGGACGGGCTGAACACCCGCCCGCGCCTGGTCACGCCGCTGGAGCCGCTGGAGGCCTCGACGACCTGGACGTGGACCCGCCTTTAAGCTGGCGGCATGACGGACACGCGCGGCGCGCTGCTGCAGCAGATCAAGGACAAGGCCGTGGTGCACGGCAAGGTGACCCTCTCCTCGGGCATCGAGGCCGACTACTACGTCGACCTGCGGCGCATCACCCTCGACGGCGAGGCCGCCCCGCTGGTCGGGCAGGTGCTGCTGGACCTGACCGCGGAGCTGGAGTTCGACGCGGTGGGCGGCCTGACCATGGGCGCCGACCCGGTCGCCGCCGCCCTGCTGCACGCCGCCGCCGCGCGCGGCCGGAAGCTGGACGCGTTCGTCGTGCGCAAGGCCGCCAAGGCGCACGGCCTGCAGCGCCGCGTGGAGGGCCCGGACGTCAGGGGCCGCCGGGTGCTGGTGGTGGAGGACACCTCCACCACCGGCGGCTCCCCGCTCACCGCCGTGGAGGCCGTGCGCGAGGCCGGCGCGGAGGTCGTGGCCGTGGCGACCATCGTCGACCGGGCCACCGGCGCCGCCGAGAAGATCCGCGAGGGCGCCGGGGTGCCGTACCTGTTCGCCTACTCCAAGGACGAGCTGGGCCTGGACTGACCGGCCCGACCGGCCCCGCCGCCCACAGGGCGGACGGCGGGATGGACGTCCCGGCCGAGTCTGGAAGGAT
Source organism: Streptomyces sp. DSM 120436 (assembly GCF_055778765.1). Lineage (NCBI taxonomy): Bacteria > Bacillati > Actinomycetota > Actinomycetes > Kitasatosporales > Streptomycetaceae > Streptomyces > Streptomyces sp. DSM 120436. The sequence continues at coordinate 1,534,144 of NZ_JBSKBS010000001.1, forward strand.
GTGACCGACAATGACGTCGCATCCAAGGTTCCAGGTCAGGGCCGACAGTACGCAGCACCCCACCCCGCACTCTTAAGGAGCGGACAGATGCCCATCGCAACTCCCGAGGTCTACAACGAGATGCTCGACCGGGCGAAGGCAGGCAAGTTCGCCTACCCGGCCATCAACGTCACCTCGTCCCAGACCCTGCACGCGGCTCTGCGCGGCTTCGCCGAGGCGGAGAGCGACGGCATCGTGCAGATCTCCACGGGCGGTGCCGAGTTCCTGGGCGGCCAGCACAACAAGGACATGGTGACCGGCGCCGTCGCCCTCGCCGAGTTCGCGCACATCGTCGCCGAGAAGTACGACGTCAACATCGCCCTGCACACGGACCACTGCCCGAAGGACAAGCTCGACGGCTACGTGCGCCCGCTGCTCGCGGTGTCCGAGGAGCGCGTCAAGGCCGGCCGCAACCCGCTGTTCCAGTCCCACATGTGGGACGGCTCCGCGGAGACCCTGGCCGACAACCTGGCCGTCGCGCAGGAGCTGCTGGAGCGCGCCCGCGCCGCCAGGATCATCCTCGAGGTGGAGATCACCCCGACCGGCGGCGAGGAGGACGGCGTCTCCCACGAGATCAACGACTCCCTCTACACCACGGTCGACGACGCGGTCCGCACGGCCGAGGCGCTGGGCCTGGGCGACAAGGGCCGCTACCTGCTCGCCGCGTCCTTCGGCAACGTGCACGGCGTGTACAAGCCGGGCAACGTCGTCCTCCGTCCCGAGCTGCTGAAGGAGCTCAACGAGGGCGTCGCCGCCAAGTACGGCAAGCCGGCCGGCACGCAGCCGTTCGACTTCGTGTTCCACGGCGGTTCGGGCTCCACGGAGGAGGAGATCCGCACCGCGCTGGAGAACGGCGTCGTGAAGATGAACATCGACACCGACACCCAGTACGCCTTCACGCGTCCGGTGGTGGACCACGTGTTCCGCAACTACGACGGCGTCCTGAAGGTCGACGGCGAGGTCGGCAACAAGAAGACCTACGACCCGCGCACCTGGGGCAAGCTGGCCGAGGCGTCGATGGCCGCCCGCGTCGTCGAGGCCTGCGGGCACCTGCGCTCGGCGGGCACCCGCATCAAGTAACCCGTCCGCACGCGCGTCGAGCCCGGCACCCGCCCAGGTGCCGGGCTCTTCCGTACGCCCGGCGCCCGATGTACGAGACTGGACCCATGTCCATTCACGAGAACCTCCTCGGGGGCCCGCCCCCGACCCACCTCCCCGACGATCCCGAGCCGCGCGAACTGCTGGCGTCCGGCGCCACCGCCGCCGAGGTCGCGGGACGGTACCCCACCTCCTCGCTGGCCTGGGCGCGGCTGGCCGACGAGGCGTTCGAGCGGGACAGCGTCGTCGAGTCCTACGCGTACGCCCGCACGGGCTACCACCGCGGCCTGGACGCGCTGCGCCGCAGCGGCTGGAAGGGCCACGGCCCGGTGCCGTGGGAGCACGAGCCGAACCGCGGTTTCCTGCGCGCCCTGCACGCCCTCGCCCGCGCCGCGCAGGCGATCGGCGAGCAGGAGGAGTACGAGCGCTGCACCCAGTTCCTGAAGGACTCCTCGCCGACGGCGGCCCAGGTCCTGGGCTGAACCGGCCGGGAAACGGAACGTGACCACCGCACGGCCCGCCCGCTCGGCGGGCGGGCCTTGCGGTGGTGGGGGACGATTGCGCAGGATGCACCGTGGGGACCGGGGCCCCCGTGCCGGTAACGGCAGGGGCGGACCGCTACCCGGAGTACACAGCAGGAGACAGCGATGTCCCACGAGGCTCACGAGCCCGAGACCCCGCATCTCGACTTCCAAGGGACGACCCCTTACGAGGACTACGTCAAGGCCGACGTCCTCACCCACCTCCAGCACACCCTCTCGGACGATCCCGGAGAGATGGTCTTCCTGGTGACCACCCAGGTCATGGAGCTGTGGTTCACCGTCATCGTGCACGAGTGGGAGACCGCGGCGCAGGCGCTGCGCCGGGACGACGTGCCGACCGCGCTCGACGCGCTGCGCCGCTCGCGGCGCGAGCTGGAGGCGCTGAACGCCTCCTGGCGGCCGCTGGCCGGGCTCACCCCGGCGCAGTTCAACTCCTACCGCGGCGCCCTCGGCGAGGGCTCCGGCTTCCAGTCGGCGATGTACCGGCGCATGGAGTTCCTGCTCGGTGACAAGTCCGCGTCGATGCTGGTCCCGCACCGGGGTGCGCCGCGGGTGCACGCCGAGCTGGAGAAGGCCCTGCACGAGCCCAGCCTCTACGACGAGGTGCTGCGGTTCCTCGCGCGGCGCGGCCACCCCGTGCCGAAGGAGGTGCTGGAGCGCGACGTGTCGCACAGGTACGAGCCGTCGCGTGAGGTCGAGGAGATCTGGACGGCCGTCTACGCGGGCGACGAGCGGGACGAGGTGGCACGGCTCGGCGAGGCGCTGACCGATGTAGCCGAACTGGTGTGGCGCTGGCGCAACGACCATCTGGTCGCCACCCGCCGGGCCATGGGGGCGAAGACCGGGACGGGCGGGTCCGCGGGAGTGGCGTGGCTGGAGAAGAGGGCGCAGAAGAGCGTGTTCCCCGAGCTGTGGACGGCGCGGTCCTATGTCTGAGCTGACCCGGAAGGCGGAGAAGCTGGACTCGGTCGACGAACTCGCCGGCAAGCGCGCCGAGTTCGTCCTCGCCGGCCCCGAAGACCCCGACGGGGCGGTCTACCTGGACGGCAACTCGCTGGGTGCGCTGCCCGTCACCGTGCCCGGCCGGGTCGCGGACGTGGTGCGCCGCGAGTGGGGCGAGATGCGCATCCGCTCCTGGACGGAGAGCGGCTGGTGGACGGCGCCGGAGCGGATCGGCGACCGGATCGCCCCGCTGGTCGGCGCGGCGGCCGGGCAGATCGTGGTGGGCGACTCCACCAGCGTCAACGTGTTCAAGGCGCTGGTCGGCGCGGTGCGGCTGGCGCGGGAGACGGACCCCGGGCGGGACGAGATCCTGGTGGACGCGACCACGTTCCCCACGGACGGCTACATCGCCGGGTCCGCGGCCCGCATGACCGGCTGCGCGCTGCGCCCGGTGGAGCCGTCCGAGGCGCCGGACGCGCTCGGCGCGCGCACGGCCGCGGTGCTGCTCAACCACGTGGACTACCGCACCGGACGGCTGCACGACCTTCCGTCGCTCACGGCGGCGGTGCACGCGGCGGGCGCGTACGCCGTCTGGGACCTGTGCCACAGCGCGGGCGCGCTGCCGGTCGGCCTGGACGCGCACGGCGTGGACCTGGCCGTCGGCTGCACCTACAAGTACCTGAACGGCGGCCCCGGTTCGCCCGCGTACCTGTACGTGCGGGCGGACCTCCAGGACCGCTTCGACTCCCCGCTGCCCGGCTGGAACTCGCACGCGGAGCCCTTCGGGATGCGCTCCTCGTACGAGCCGGCCGAGGGCGCGGTGCGCGGGCGGGTCGGCACCCCGGACATCCTCTCCATGCTCGCCCTGGAGGCGGCGCTCGAGGTGTGGGACGGGGTGACGGTCGAGGCGGTGCGCGCCAAGTCCCTCGCCCTGACCGACTTCTTCCTGGAGTGCGTCGCGGAGTACGTGCCCGAGGGCCGCGTGGAGTGCCTCACCCCGCTGCCGCACGGGGAGCGGGGCAGCCAGGTGGCCCTGCGCTGCCCGGACGCGGGCGACGTGATGCGGAGGCTGATCGGGCGGGGCGTGGTCGGCGACTTCCGCCACCCGGACGTGCTCCGCTTCGGATTCACCCCGCTGTACGTCGGTTTCGCCGACGTGGAGCGGGCCGCGCGGGTGCTCGCCGAGGAACTGCGGTAGGCGGCCGGGGCCGGGGCGACGGCGTCCCGGCCCCGTTCGGGCCGGTCAGGCGGGGCCTCCCGGTGAGAGGGGCGCCCGGGGTCCTGGTACCGTCCCGGCCGAACGGCCGTGTGCATGCCCGGTCCGGTCGAACCACGTTGTATCGCTGAGAGGTTGGAGCATGACGGACGACGTCGCAGCCGCCCGGGCCGCCGCCGAGGAGAAGTCGGCCTTCTCCCGTCCGCCGGTCGATCCGGACGCCACGGCGGCCTACGGCGACGACCCCGACCAGGTGATCGACTTCTACGCGCCGCGCGGCGGGGCCGGCCCCGCGCCGGTGGTCGTCGTGCTGCACGGCGGCGCCTGGCGCGCCCCCTACGACCGGCGCCACGTCAGCCCGTTCGCCGCGTTCCTCGCGGGGCGCGGCTTCGCCGTGGCGAGCGTCGAGTACCGGCACGGGGCGGCGGACGCGGGCGGCGGCCCGGTGGCCGGGCGGTGGCCCGACACCTTCGACGACGTCGCCGCCGCGCTGGACGCCCTGCCCGCACTGATACGGCGGCACCTCCCCGCAGGCGACCCGCGCCGCATCGTCCTCACCGGCCACTCCGCCGGCGGCCACCTGGCGCTGTGGGCCGCCGCCCGGCACGTCCTGCCCGTCGGCTCCCCCTGGCGCACCGACGTCCCGGCGCCCCTGCGCGGGGTGGTCGCCCTCGCCCCCCTCGCGGACTTCGAGGTCGCCGACAAGCTCGGCGTGTGCGGCGGCGCGACCCGTGAACTCCTCGGCGGCGACGACCACTTCGCCGAGCGCCGGCCGCACGCCGACCCGGCGCTGCTGCTGCCCACGGGCATCGCCACCACCCTCGTCCAGGGCCGCGCCGACACCGACGTCCCGCCCGAGGTCGCCGAGTCGTACGCGGACGCGGCGGCGAAGGCCGGCGAGGTCGTCGGGGTGACCCTGCTGGAGGACGTCGGCCACTTCCCGCTCATCGACCCGGCCGCGGACGCCTGCGCGGTCGTCGCGGAGGAGATCGCCCAGCTCGCCTGGTGAGGGCCGAGACCCCGACTCCCCCTGGACAGAGGCCTGGTCATACCCCTCATACCTGAGAGCCACCCGGCGGAGGAGTCCCCCGGCGGGACGCGGGTCACCGGCCACGCTCCGTACCTTCCCTTCCTGACGGGCCCGACGGCCGGGCGGACGGGAGAGGGGCGGCGACGATGGAGCAGAACCACGGGCGGGGGGCCGCGGACACCGCACCGGACGGGCCGGAGGGCTCGGCTCGCCGTCCGGCCGGGCGGCTGCGGCGCGGGACGCTCGCCCTGCTCGTCGCGGCCGCCGTGGCCGTGCCCCTCGCCGGGGCCGCACGCCCCCAGGCGCCCGCGCCGCCGCCCGCCCGGGTCCCGCCCCCGGCCGTCGCCGGACTCGACGCCACCTACGCCGCCCACCGGGCCAACGCGGCCGAGGCCGCCCGCACGGCCGCCGAGCACGGGCACCGGGACCGCGCCGCCGTCGAACGCGCGCTGGCCACGCGGGCGTTGCTGCACTTCGACGGGCGCGGCGCCGGACTGGTCACCGAGGTGCTCGGCGAGCTGGACCACGCCGACCGGGTCGCCGTCCTCGTCCCCGGGTCCGACACCGGCATCGACACCTACGAGCGCTTCCGCGCCACCGCCCTCGCCCTGCACCGGCGACTGACGCGAGAAGCGCCCGCGGGGACGCGCACGGCGGTCGTGGCGTGGCTCGGCTACGAGACGCCCGGCACCTTCAGCCCGTCGGTCGCCACCACCGGCCGCGCGGAGAAAGCAGCCCCGGAACTACGGGAGCTGGTACGCGACCTGAGATCCGTCGCCGCGCCCCGCGCCCGTGTCTCCCTGCTGTGCCACTCCTACGGCTCCGTCGTCTGCGCGCGGGCCGCCGCCGGTCTCGACGTCGACGACCTGGTGTTCCTCGGCAGCCCCGGCACCGGCTCCGGCACCGCCGCCGGCCTGCGCACCCGCGCCCGGGTGTGGGCCGCGCGCGGCGCCGACGACTGGGTCGCGCACGTGCCGCACCTCGGCGCCCACTTGTTCGGCACCACCGTCGGCTTCGGCGCCGACCCCGTGGCCGAGGAGTTCGGCGCCCGCGTCTTCACGGCCGGCGACGGCGGACACGGCGACTACTACGCCCCGGGCTCCCCGTCCCTGGCCAACCTCACCCGGATCGTCCTCGGCGACACGCGGGCGGTGACCTCATGACCCGCCTCGCCACCGGGGTGCGCACGGCCGCCGCCCGTGTCGACGCGGCCACCCCCGCCCACCGCGACCGCGCCGTGGACGCCCTGCGCGCCTGCGCCGTGCTCGGCGTGGTCCTCGGCCACTGGCTGGTCACCGCCCTGGTCGCGGACGGCAGCTCCCTGCGCACCGCGAGCCCGCTGCAGCACATGCCGTGGCTGGCCCCGGTGTCCTGGGCCTTCCAGACCCTCGCCGTGTTCTTCCTGGTCGGCGGGCACGTCGCCACCCGCTCGTACGCGTCCGCGCGAGCGCGCGGGGTGCCGTACCGGCGGTGGCTGCACGCTCGGCTGGCCCGGCTGTTCGGGCCGGTCGTCGCCGTCCTCACCCTGTGGACGGCGGTCACGCTCGCGCTGCTGCTGTCGGACACCGAGTACGCGACCGTGCGGACGCTGGTGAAGCTCGCCCTGTCCCCGATGTGGTTCCTGCTGGTCTTCGCCGCCCTCACCGCCGCGACCCCGCTGGTCGCCCGCCTCCACCCGCTGTGGCCGCTGACCGTCGTCCTCCACGTCGACGTGCTCCGCTTCGGCCTCGGCGCACCCGACGGGCTGGGCCTGCTGAACCTCGCCGCGGGCTGGCTGGTGCCGTACGCCCTGGGCGCGGCCTGGACCCGGGGCGAGCTGGAGAGCCGCATGTCCGGGTGGGTGCTGCTGGGCGGCGGCACGGCGGCGACGGCCGCGCTGGTCGCGTGGGCGGGGTACCCGGCCGCGATGGTCGGGGTGCCGGGCGCCGGGGTGTCCAACCTCGACCCGCCGACGCTGGCCGCCGTCACCTTCGGTCTCGCCCAGTGCGGGCTCGCGCTGCTGCTGCGGGACCGGCTGCGCCGCGCGATGCGCCGGCCGGTCGCGTGGGCGGCGGTGGCGCTGGTCAACCTGTCCGTGATGACGGTCTTCCTGTGGCACCAGACCGCCCTGATGGCCACCACCGCCCTCGCCCTCCCGGCCGGTCCGCTGCCCGGACTGCACACCGTCCCCGACGGCCTCGGCTGGGTCGCCGCCCGGTTGCCCTGGCTGGCGGTCTTCGCCCTCGCCCTCGTGGTGTGCGGGGCCGCGTTCCGGACGTGGGAGCGGGGCGGGGGCGGGCGGCGGGAGCGGTCCCGGGTGGTCCGCGCGCACCGGCCGACGACGAAGGACGCACGTCATGTCTAGGCTGGACCGCGTGACGGACAAAGGGGCGGGGCTCGTTCGGCGGTGGCTGGGCGTGCTGCGGGACGACCTGTTGACGGTCCGTGCGGACCCGCTGCCCCCGTCCGTGTGGCTGCGCTGGTTACCGCACGGATGCGTGTACCTGGCCGCGGTCGGCATCTTCCTCGGCGACCTGAACCAGCTCATGGGACACGGGAGGCTCCCCCAAGGAGGCTCCGTGCTGGTCGCGGCCGGGCAGAGCGGCGCGGCCGTCCTCGCGCTGCGCCGCCCGGTCCCGGCGCTGTGGTGCTCGCTCGTCGCCACGCTGGCGGGAGCCGTCCTGGAGCGCCGCATGCTGATGGCCGGCCAGATCGACGGTTTCCCGTGGCCGTGGGCCCCCTGGGGGATCGCGGCCCACCTGTTCGTGCTGCTGCTGCTCTCCCTGCGCGTGCCCACCCGGGTCTCCGCCGAGGCGCTCGCCGTCACGGGACTGCTCACCTACGTGCTCCAGGGCCTCTGGGGCGCGTGGAACCACTCACCCACCGGTCAGACCGCCGTCATGCTGTTCGCCGTCGCCGTCGTCCTCGGCACCGCCCTGCGCGGCCGCCGTGAGGCCCGCGCCGAGCTGGGGCGGCAGACCACCCTCACCGCCGAGGAACGCGCCCGCCGCACGCTCCTGGAGGAACGCAGCCGGATCGCGAGGGAGTTGCACGACGTGGTGGCCCACCACATGTCGGTGATCTCCATCCAGGCCCAGGTCGCCCCGCACCTGGTCCAGGACCCGCCCGACGAGCTGAAGGAGAACCTCGCCGGCATCCGGCAGAACGCCGTCGAGGCGCTGACCGAACTGCGCCGGGTCCTGGACGTGCTGCGCTCCGAACACCCCGCCCCCGGCGAGCGCGCGGACGCCCCGCAGCCCACCCTGGACCGGCTGGCGGCGCTGGTGGAGAACACCCGGGCCGCCGGACTCACCGTGACCACCGAGGTCGCCGGCGAGCGGCGCCCGCTGCCGCCCGGCGTGGAGCTGTCCGCGTACCGGATCGTGCAGGAGGCGCTGAGCAACGTGCTGCGGCACGCGCCCGGCGCCACCGCGCACGTCACCCTCGCCTACCGGCCGCGCGCCCTGCGGGTGGAGGTCGTCAACACCGCGCCGACCCGGGAGCCGCCGCCGTCCGCCGGGGCCGGGCACGGGCTGCTCGGCATGCGGGAGCGGGCGGCCATGCTGGGCGGCACGCTCACCGCGGGCCCCTGGGCCGGGCGCGGCTACCGTGTCGAGGCCCGCCTCCCCGTGTCCGCACCGCCCACCACCGATCCCCTCGCTCAGAACGGCACCGCATGATCCGCGTACTGATCGCCGACGACCAGCAGATGGTCCGGCAGGGTTTCACCGTGCTGCTGAACACCCAGCCCGACATCGAGGTCGTCGGCCAGGCGGTGAACGGCCTCGATGCGGTCGAGCAGGCCGGTGAACTGACCCCGGACGTGGTCCTGATGGACATCCGCATGCCCGAACTCGGCGGCATCGAGGCCACCGACCGCATTACCGCCGCCACCCCGGAGGCGAGGGTGCTGATGCTGACCACCTTCGACCTGGACGAGTACGTGTACGAGGCGCTGCGCGCGGGCGCCTCCGGCTTCCTGCTCAAGGACGCCTCCGCCGAGCAGCTCGCCGAGGCGGTGCGGGTGGTGGCCGCCGGGGACGCGCTGCTCGCGCCGGGCGTCACCCGCCGGCTGATCGCCGAGTTCTCCCGTCTGGACCCGCGGCCCCGCTCACCCCTGCTCCGGAAGGTGGGCGACCTCACCGAGCGCGAGACGGAGGTGCTGTCGCTGATCGCGCAGGGCCTGTCCAACGCGGAGATCGCCGTGCGGCTGGTGGTGGCCGAGCAGACGGTGAAGACGCACGTCGGCCGGATCCTGGTGAAGCTGGGCCTGCGCGACCGCACCCAGGCGGCGGTGTTCGCGTACGAGTCGGGGCTGGTGCGTCCTTCCGGCCACTGAGCCCGCGGACCGTCGGGTGACCCCGCGCGGCCCGCGTAGTACCTGAGGGGGACGCCCCGGAACCCGTCTCGGCGGGGACGCCCGGGACCACCCGGTCGGCCTACCGTGTGAGCGTGACCGAGACGACGCACCAGCAGTCCCCGCGCACCGGGGACGGGGACCGCAGCCCGGAGTACCGGCTGGTCCAGAACTCCCTCAAGGGTCTGCGCCAGGACCTGTTCCACGACCCCTTCGCCTACCGCCCGCTGGGCCCCAGGCCGACGACCGGCCCGCTCCTGCGCCGGCTGCCCGCACGGACGCGCTCCGCCGCCGAACGGCTCCCGCACGCGGTGGTGGGGGCGATCGCGCTGCTCACCCTGCTGATCGGCGCCGTCTCGGGCAGCGAGCCCGGCGGGGACGTCCGGGCGCTGCTGACCGGTCTGCTGTGCGCGCTCCCCGTGGTCGCCACGCTGACCCGGCCGATCGGCGCGTTCTGGCTGTCCATCGGCCTCACCCCGGTGACGGCGATACTCAACGGCGGCGGCGGCGACTGGCCGTGGATGCCCGGCTCGTTCGTCAGCCACCTCACGGTGCTGGCGGTGGTCGCGCTGCGCACCCGGCCCCGCACCGCCGTCTGGATGTGGGTCGTCACCCTCGTCTACGCCCTGCTCTCGGACGTCTTCATCGGCGGCTCGTACTACTACACCAACGGCGGGCCGATGCTGGTGACGTCGGCGTTCGCCCTGCTCGTGGTCTGCCTCCGGCACGTCCGGCACACCGCCCAGCAGGAGGTGACCGCCCAGCAGACGGTCACCGCGCAGGAGCGGTCCCGGCGCACCCTGCTGGAGGAGCGCACCACCATCGCCCGTGAGCTGCACGACGTGGTGGCCCACCACATGTCGGTGGTCGCCATCCAGGCCGAGGCCGCGCCGTACCGGGTGGAGAACCCGCCGGAGGAGCTGGAGCGCGCCTTCGGCATCATCCGGGAGAACGCGGTCGCCGCCCTCACCGAGCTGCGCCGCATCCTCGGCGTGGTCCGCGCCGAGGACTACGAGGCCCCGGACGCCCCGCAGCCCACCCTCGCCGACCTGGACGCCCTGCTGGTCAACGTGCGGGACGCCGGCCTGACCGTGGAGAAGGTGGTGACCGGCGCGGTGCGGGAGCTGCCGCAGGGTGTGGAGCTGTCGGCGTACCGGATCGTGCAGGAGGCGCTGAGCAACAGCCTGCGGCACGCGCCCGGCGCGAGCGCCCGCGTGGAGATCGGGTACGTTCTCGGCGGGCTCGGCGTCCGGGTCGTCAACGGCCCGATGCCCGAGCCGGGTTTGCTGAAACCTTCGCCCGGAGCCGGGCACGGCGTCACCGGCATGCGCGAGCGGGTCGCCATGCTGAACGGCGAGATGACCGCCGGGCCGACCGAGGACGGCGGCTACGAGGTCGCGGTGTTCCTGCCGGTCACCGCGGTGAACGAGGGTGACGCATGACCATTCGCGTACTGATCGCGGACGACCAGATGATGGTGCGCGAGGGCTTCTCGGTGCTGCTCAACGCGATGCCGGACATCGAGGTCGTCGGCGAGGCCGTCAACGGCCGGCAGGCGGTCGGGAAGGTCCGGGAACTGGCCCCGGACGTGGTCCTGATGGACATCCGCATGCCCGAGCTGAACGGCATCGAGGCGACCCGGGAGATCGTCGCCGCGGACGGCGCGGCGAAGGTGCTGGTGCTGACCACCTTCGACCTGGACGAGTACGTCTACCAGGCGCTGCGCGCGGGCGCCTCCGGCTTCCTGCTCAAGGACGCCTCCGCCCGCCAGCTCGCCGACGGCGTCCGGGTCGTCGCGGCCGGCGAGGCGCTGCTCGCCCCGTCGGTCACCCGGCGGCTGATCACCGAGTTCTCCAAGCTGTCCGACGCGCCGCGGGTGCTGCCGTCCGCGCAGGGGACGTACGGGGACCTCACCGAGCGGGAGACGGAGGTGCTGGTGCTGATCGCGCAGGGCCTGTCGAACGCGGAGATCGCCGGGCGGCTGGTGGTCGCCGAGTCGACGATCAAGACGCACGTGAGCCGCATCCTGGTGAAGCTGGGCCTGCGGGACCGCACCCAGGCGGCGGTGTTCGCGTACGAGGCGCGCCTCGTCACGCCGGGCTGAGCCCGCGCGGCCTAGGGTGAGACGCATGGAACAGCGCATCACCCTGATCACGCTGGGGGTCACCGACCTCGCCCGCGCCAAGGCCTTCTACGGGGCCCTGGGCTGGCGGGGGCAGGAGGTCCAGGACACCGTCTTCTTCCAGGCGGGCGGTCTCGGGGTCGTCCTGTGGGGGCGGGACGAGCTGGCGCGGGACTCCGGTCTCGAACCCGGGACCCCGGGCGGGTTCGGCGGCATCGTCCTCGCGCACAACGTCCGCTCCGACGCCGAGGTCGACGAGTTGCTCGCGACGGCGGAACGGGCCGGCGGGACCGTCACCAGGCCGGCCGTCCTCAACGACATCGGCTTCTGCTCCGGCGTCTTCACCGACCCCGACGGCCACGCCTGGGAGGTCGCCCACAACCCCGGCCTCCCGCTCGCCGAGGACGGCACGGTCACCGTCCCCGACTTCGGCGCCGCCTGACGTACGCCCGGCACCCCTGGTCAGAGGGCGGGGCGGCGGTCTACCGTCCGTCCATGGCAGCCCCTTCCGACCTCGCTTTCGACCCGTGGGACCCCGCGTTCGTCGCCGACCCCTACCCCGCCTACGCCGAGCTGCGCGAGCAGGGCCGGGTGCGGTACTTCGAGCCGACGGACCAGTGGCTCGTCGCCCACCACGCGGACGTCTCGGCGCTGCTGCGCGACCGGCGCCTGGGGCGGACGTACCTGCACCGGTTCAGCCACGAGGAGTTCGGCCGCACGCCTCCGCCGCCGGAGCACGAGCCGTTCCACACGCTCAACGACCACGGCATGCTCGACCTCGAACCGCCGGACCACACCCGCATCCGCCGCCTGGTGTCGAAGGCGTTCACCCCGCGCACGGTCGAGAACCTGCGGCCGTACGTGCGCCGGCTCGCGGACGACCTGGTGGCGCGGCTCGTCGCGGCGGGCGGCGGCGACCTGCTGCGGGACGTCGCCGAGCCGCTGCCGGTCGCGGTGATCGCGCAGATGCTGGGCATCCCGGAGTCCGACCGCGCGCCGCTGCGGCCCTGGTCGGCGGAGATCTGCGGGATGTACGAGCTGAACCCGACCGAGGAGGCCGCGGCGCGGGCGGTCCGGGCGTCGCTCGAGTTCTCCGAGTACCTGCGCGGACTGATCGCCGAACGCCGCGAGAACCCCGGGGACGACCTGATCTCCGGCCTGATCGCCGCCCACGACGAGGGCGACCGGCTCACCGAGCAGGAGATGATCTCCACCTGCGTCCTGCTGCTGAACGCGGGCCACGAGGCGACCGTGAACTCCACGGTCAACGGCTGGTGGGCGCTGTTCCGCCATCCCGGCCAGCTCGCCGCCCTGCGCGCCGACCACTCCCTCGTCCCGACCGCCGTCGAGGAGCTGATGCGCTACGACACCCCGCTGCAGCTCTTCGAACGCTGGGTGCTGGACGAGATCGAGATCGACGGCCAGGTGATCCCCCGGGGCGCGGAGATCGCGATGCTGTTCGGCTCCGCCAACCACGACCCGGCGGTCTTCGCCGACCCGTCCCGCCTGGACCTCACCCGCCGCGACAACCCGCACATCTCCTTCAGCGCCGGCATCCACTACTGCATCGGCGCCCCGCTGGCCCGCATCGAACTGGCCGCCTCGATGACGGCCCTCCTGGAACAGGCCCCCACCCTCCGCCTGGCGGCGGAACCGGTACGCAGGCCGAACTTCGTGATCCGGGGGCTGGAGGGGCTGGCGGTCGAGGTCTGATCCGGCCGGCCCGCGCCGCGTGCCCCGCCCGGCGGGGCGGGTTCCACCGGGCGAGGGCTTTTCGGTACGGCCACTACGGCTACTTCGTGTCCAGGTCCCGCCGCCGGAAGCCCGCCAGGCCCAGCCACACCAGAGCGGCGGCCACGAGGGTCAGCAGGAGCAGCGGGGCCGGGTCCAGGTCCGCGGCGGGGAGCCGGGGGACGTGGCCGAACGGGGAGAGGTTCTTCATCCAGTCCGGGAACCGGAGGATCTCGCCGAGATAGCCGACCACGAAGGCGTACACCGGCACGGCCCAGGCCGCCGCACTCGCCCGCGGGAACTAGCCGAAGAGCACCACGGCCACCCCGATCGTGACCCACAGGGCGGGCGCGTACGCGAGGGCCGCCCCCACCAGTTCCGGGAGCAGTCCGTCGTCCCCGGTCGAGGCCGCGCCCGCGACGCCGAAGCCGAGCCCGGCCAGCAGCAGGACGAACGTACCGCCGCCCGCGGCCACCGCCAGGTGGCCGCCGACCCAGCGCGTGCGGGAGAGACCGGTGGCGAGCAGGGGTTCGGCGCGGCCCGCGGTCTCCTCGGAGCGGGGCCGCAGGGCCGCCATGACGACGTACACCGCCGCCACCACCGCGAGGACCACCATGACCATGGAGGCGAAGGACTCGGCGACGCCGGCCCCGCCGATGCGCTCCAGGGCCTCCTGGATCTGGTCGATGTCCTTCAGCATGTCCTCGGCGTCCCCGAGGATCGACCCGTACATCGCGCCCATCAGGAACAGGCCCGCGCCGAAGCCGGCCAGCGTGCCGCGGTGCAGCCGCAGGGCGAAGCCGGACGACGTGGTGAGCGCGGCGGAGGCGGTGGGCGGACCCGGTCTCCCCGGACGCAGGCCCGCGCCCACGTCCCGCCGGGTGGAGAGCACGAAGCCCGCCGCCGCGAGCGCCGCCGCGAGCACCAGGCAGAGCAGGAGCGGCCACCAGCGGTCGTCGACGTACGGGTAGCTGCGCTGCACCCAGCCGATCGGGGACAGCCAGGACAGGGCGTCGTTCTCGCCGCTGTCGCCGGCGGCCCGCAGCACGTAGGCGAGGCCGACGACCGCGAGCGCCGTGCCGGACGCGCCGCGCGCGTGCGCGGTGATCTGGGCGGTGACCGCGGCGACGGCGGCGAAGACGAGGCCGACGGCGGCGTGGGCGCAGCCGTAGAGCAGTGAGCCCGCCGGGTCGACGCCCTCCAGGCCCAGGCCGGCCAGGCCGAGGGCCAGCAGCAGCGCCAGGGCGAGGTTGGCCAGGACCGCGACGGACAGGGCGGCGGCGAGGTGGGCATGGCGGCCCACGACGGCCGAGCGCACCAGCTCGGCGCGGCCCGTCTCTTCCTCGGCGCGGGTGTGCCGGGTGACGATCAGCACGCTCATGAGGCCGACGAGGACGGCCGTGAAACCGAGCATCTGGTGGCTCAGCATGGAGCCGAAACCGTAGTCGGCGAGGTAGTGGCGGGGGCCGGACATGGCGAGGCCGGCCGGGCTGTCCATGCTCCGGACGGCGTTCGCCCGCTCCTGCGGGTCGTCGTACAGAGTGCGGAAGCTGTTCGCCGTGGCGAGCGTGCCGAGGAACAGGGCCAGGACCCACACCGGGAGCCGGACCCGGTCCCGGCGCAGGTCGAAGCGGATCAGCGTCCCGGTCCCGGCCAGCGCGTCGCCGCCGGTGACCGGGCCGGTGGGGGCCTGGGCCCGCGGGGTGGCGGTCTCGGTGGTCATCGCGGGTCCCCGTCCGCGCTCCGGCCGGTGCCGTGCCCGTTGGCGGCGAGCTCGTCGCCGTAGTGGCGGAGCATCAGTTCCTCCAGGGTCGGCGGGTGGCTGGTCAGGCTGCGGATGCCGGACTCGCTGAGCCTGCGGACGGCCCCGTCGAGCTGTCCGCCGTCGACGGCGAAGCGGACCCGGCCGGTGGCCTCGTCGAGGATCCGCAGGTCGTGGACACCGGGCAGCCCGTCCAGGCCGTCGACGGGCCGCTCGGTCTCCGCCTCGACGGTGGTGCGGGTCAGGTGGCGCAGCTCGCCGAGGGTGCCGGACTGGACGGTCCGGCCCTGCCGGACGATGCTCACGCGGTCGGCGAGCTTCTCCACCTGGGCCAGGATGTGGCTGGAGAGCAGCACGGTCCGCCCGGCGGCCTTGACCTCGGCGACGACGTCCTGGAAGACGACCTCCATGAGCGGGTCCAGTCCCGAGGTCGGCTCGTCCAGGAGCAGCAGTTCGGCGTCGGAGGCGAGCGCGGCGACGATGGCGACCTTCTGCCGGTTGCCCTTGGAGTAGGCGCGGCCCTTCTTGGTGGGGTCGAGGTCGAAGCGTTCGACGAGTTCGGCGCGGCGCCGCTCGTCGAGCCCTCCGCGCAGCCGGGCCAGCAGGTCGATGGCCTCGCCGCCGGTGAGGTTCGGCCACAGCTCGACGTCGCCGGGGACGTAGGCGAGGCGGCGGTGGAGCTCCACGGCGTCCGACCAGGGGTCCCGGCCGAGCACCCGGGCGGCGCCGGAGTCGGCGCGCAGCAGGCCGAGCAGGACGCGGAGGGTGGTGGACTTCCCGGCGCCGTTGGGGCCGAGGAAGCCGTGGACCTCGCCGGGCTCGACGTCCAGGTCGAGGCCGTCGAGCGCGCGTGTGCGGCCGAACGACTTGTGGAGTCCGGAGACGCTGATGGCCTTGGTCATGCTTCGGAACGTACACTACTTTCAGAAATTTGTGAAGATGAAGAAGCGCGTGAAGAGGAGGTTAGACTGGCACATGCTGTTTGAGCAGGGGAGATGATCGGGCGATGGCGGAAACGGCCGGAACGGACCGGAACCCGGAGGCGGTCTCACGGTTCGTGGAGCAGTTCGCCGCGCAGCTGGTGGAGGCGGGCCTCCCGCGGATGCCCGCCCGTGTCTTCGCGGCCCTGCTCTCCTCCGACACGGGCGTGCTGACCTCCGTCGAGCTGGGGGAGCGGCTGAAGGTCTCGCCGGCCGCGGTCTCCGGAGCGGTGCGCTACCTGGCGCAGCAGCACATGGTCTCCCGCGAACGGGAACCGGGCTCGCGCCGGGAGCGGTACCGCGTGCACGGCAACCAGTGGTACGAGGCCCTCGCCAACCGCGAGACCGTCATCCGGCGCTGGGAGGACGGCCTGCGCGAGGGCGTCGCCAGCCTGGGCCCGGCCACCCCGGCGGGCCGGCGGCTGGCGGAGACGCTGGCCTTCTTCGAGTTCGTCGAGAGGGAGGTCGAGGCGATGATGGAGCGCTGGCGGGTCCACCGGGAGGAGCAGTTCGGGCGGGGGTGAAGGGCGGGCGGGGTGAGGGGCGGGCGGGAGAGCCTGCCGTACGACCGTGACCGGCCGGCCGCTCCGAGTCGTCGCCGGTCCGTCCCCACCGCTACCGCGCCGGCAGCACCAGCCCCCACGCCCCCTCCCGCACCACCCACGTCCGGGTCCGCACCGGTCCCGACACCAGCGCGTCCGCCCGGTAGCGGAAGTGGGCGCCCGACACGGTCACCGCGCGTCCCTCGACCGCCAGCGGGGACGCCTCCGCGCCCACCGAGGCCGGCCGCACCTCGACCCGGGCCGTCCCCGGGGCACCGGGGACGACCGACACGGTCCGCACCGGCTGGTGCAGGTCGACGAGCGTCTCCCCGTCGACCTCCACCCGCAGCCGCGCGGGCCCCGCCTCGGGAGCGGAGACGATCCTGGACGGCCGGGCCGGCACCAGGGTCCGGACGAGGGACCGGCACGTCCGCAGCCAGGGGCGCCCCACCGCGGCCCCCCGCGCCGGCGGCGCCCCGAGCGGCGGGATCCGCAGCGCGCCGAGCACCACTCCGTCGCTGTCGTCGACCAGCAGGTCCATCCGCCGCTCCGCCCCGTCCAGCACGGCCCGCGCCGCGGCCACCGCCCCGGACGGCACGCCCAGCGACCGGGCGAGCGACACGGAGCCGCCGACCGGGACCAGGGACAGGGCGCACCCGGTCAGCTCACGCCGCCGGTGCAGCAGCTCCACCGCGCGGACCAGGGCCCGGTCGTCGCCCACCACCACCGGACGCCGTGAGCCGCGCCGGGCCAGCACCCGGGCGAACTCCTCGGGACCGTCCGGCAGACACACCTTCGCGCTCGCCGCACCCGCGCGGAGCACGTCCCGCGCGATCCGGACCGACTCGCCGTCCGCCCGCCGGGCGACCGGATCGATGACCACCAGGAGCTGATCGGACGTCGCGGAAGACGTCCCGGATGTCGCCACCTCGGCCATGCCTCGCTTCCTCGGGTAGCATCTTTGTGCAAGAGCCCCTTTGCGCTATTGCGCCAGGGGCTTCGTCTATTCCGGGGCATCCGGTCCGACGGTTGGCGGCCAACGGTGGTCGCGGTGCACGCGGCGGAGATCCTCCGCGTGCGCCCCTGACCTTGGACATGCCCCGCCCGGAAGGGGTGTACGCGCGTGCCCGCACTTGTGCTGCTCGGTGCTCAGTGGGGTGACGAAGGCAAGGGAAAGGCGACGGACCTGCTCGGTGGCTCCGTCGACTATGTGGTGCGCTACCAGGGCGGCAACAACGCCGGCCACACGGTGGTCGTGGGCGACCAGAAATACGCCCTGCACCTGCTGCCTTCCGGGATCCTGTCCCCCGGCTGCACGCCGGTCATCGGCAACGGCGTCGTCGTCGACCCGTCGGTCCTGCTCTCCGAGCTGAGCGGTCTGAACGAGCGCGGCGTCGACACGTCCAAGCTCCTGATCAGCGGCAACGCGCACATCATCACGCCGTACAACGTGACGGTGGACAAGGTGACCGAGCGCTTCCTCGGCAAGCGCAAGATCGGGACCACCGGTCGCGGCATCGGCCCGACCTACGCCGACAAGATCAACCGCGTCGGCATCCGGGTGCAGGACCTCTACGACGAGTCGATCCTCACCCAGAAGGTCGAGGCGGCCCTCGACGTCAAGAACCAGGTGCTCACCAAGCTCTACAACCGGCGCGCGATCGCCGTGGAGCAGGTGGTCGAGGAGCTGCTGGGCTACGCGGAGAAGCTGGCGCCGTACGTCGCCGACACCGTGCTGGTGCTGAACGAGGCGCTGGAGCAGGACAAGGTGGTCCTCTTCGAGGGCGGCCAGGGCACCCTGCTCGACATCGACCACGGCACGTACCCCTTCGTCACCTCGTCCAACCCGACCGCGGGCGGCGCCTGCACGGGCGCGGGCGTCGGCCCGACGAAGATCAGCCGGGTCATCGGCATCCTGAAGGCGTACACCACCCGCGTCGGCGCCGGCCCGTTCCCGACGGAGCTGTTCGACGAGGACGGCGAGGCGCTGCGCCGCATCGGCGGCGAGCGGGGCGTCACCACCGGCCGTGACCGCCGCTGCGGCTGGTTCGACGCGGTGATCGCCCGCTACGCGACCCGGGTGAACGGCCTGACCGACTTCTTCCTCACCAAGCTCGACGTCCTCACCGGCTGGGAGCAGATCCCGGTCTGCGTGGCGTACGAGATCGACGGCAGGCGCGTCGAGGAGCTGCCGTACTCGCAGACGGACTTCCACCACGCGAAGCCGGTCTACGAGATGCTGCCGGGCTGGAGCGAGGACCTCAGCAAGGCGAAGTCCTTCTCCGACCTGCCGAAGAACGCCCAGGCGTACGTGAAGGCCCTGGAGGAGATGTCCGGCGCCCCGATCTCCGCGATCGGCGTGGGCCCGGGCCGCGACGAGACGATCCAGATCAACTCGTTCCTCTGAGCCGCCGCGGAGGCGTCTCGAGTCGCCTCCGGGTCCGCGCCGCCGGCCACCGGTGTCCCCGACGGGGCGCCGGTGGCCGGCGCGGTTCCGGGCTCAGCTGAAGACGATCATCGACCCCTGCGCCAGGCTCCGGGTCGCCGCCGCGTGCAGGCCCAGCCACACGTGGCGCTCGCGGGCGAACGGGCTCGGGTCGTAGGGGGCGGGCAGCGCCGGCTCCTCCAGTTCGGTGGGGGCCCGCGGCGGCTCGGGCGCGGCCGGCGGGTTCGCCGGGTCGATGCCGATGGCCGGGGCGACCAGCTCCAGTTCGCGCAGCAGCGCGTGCGAGGAGCCCAAGGGGCCGCCCCCGGCGAGGAGTTCGTCGCTGGACAGCGGGCTCGGGAAGTCGACGGGCACGTAGGCGCCCGCGTGGTCGTAGTGCCACACCAGGTGCGACTGCTGGGCCGTCGCCTCGAACATCTCCAGCAACTGCTCGTAGTCGCCGCCGAGTTCGTCGACCGGGGTGACCGGGAGGCCGCACACCTGGAGCAGGTACACGCGCCGCAGGAAGTGCAGGGCCTCGTAGTCGAACCCGGCGACCGGGGCGACGTCGCCGGTCAGTCCCGGCATGTACGGGTACACCGGCACCGGCGGCAGCCCCGCGTCGGCGAGCACCGTGTCGTACTGCGCGAGTTCCTCGGCGAAGGGGTTGTCGGGCGTGTGGCACAACACGTCGACGAGCGGTACCAGCCACAGGTCACAGGCCAAAAGAGGGCTCCTCGCATCGCGCGGTCGTCGGGCGGGACGTCCGGTTCGTGAAGAAGGTTCAGGACGTGGGTCAGGGAAGCGTATCGGCGTCCCGTGCGGGCGGACCCTCCGCTGCGGGCCGTCGTACGGGTCCCTTACCCGTCCCACCGGGCGTCAGGCCCTCGACGAGGGACAGGGAGTGCGCGGCGTACCCGTCGAGGATGTCACGCACGGCGTCGGTGTCGCCCCGCGTCAGGGCGTCCACCAGCTCGGTGTGCCCCGCCCACAGCCGGCCCCGCGGATCGGGCAGCCGCCGCAGGTGCTGCACCACGCACACCCACATCTGCACCCGCAGCCGGTGCAGGAAGTCGGTGAGGTACGGATTGCCGAACGCGGACGCCAGTTCCCGCCAGAACCGCAGGTCGTAGCCGATCAGCACGGTGACCTCACCGGCCAGGGCCGCGCGCCGGGCCTCCTCGCCGCGCCGGCGCACCCCGGCGAAGTGCGCGGCCAGCCGGGGCTCCCCGGGCCGCGGGTGCGGCGGGCCGCCGCGGGTCAGCGCGTGGAACATCCCGTCGGTGACCAGGCGGCGCGCCTCGATCATGCCGCGGAAGTCGTCGGCGGTGTACTCGTGCACCCGGAAGCCCCGGTGCTGGTCGGCGTCGAGCAGGCCCTGCGCCGACAGGTCGACCAGCGCCTCCCGCACCGGCGTCGCCGACACCCCGTACTGCTCGGCGATCTCCTTGACCGTGAACGCCTGCCCCGGCTGGAGCCGCCCGGCCAGCACCTCGTCACGGAGCGCGTCGACGAGCTGCTGCCGCAGGGTGCTGCGGGTCACGGCGACGTCGCCGCTGAGGCGGGGCATGGTCGGGGCGTCTCCCTCATCGCGTTCGAGTGGCGTGCTCGCGAAACATCACGGGCACGCCACCTTACGCGGTGCGGCGAGGGCTTACGCGGTGCGGCGAGGGCACCGGATGTTCGAACGGGCGCGGGCGGACGCCCGCCGCGCGCCCGCCCGGGGCCGGTGACGCCGGCCCCGCCCGCCCGGTCACCGCACGTGTTCGTCGGCCGCCGACAGGGCCGCGTCCAGGGCCGTCAGGCCCTCCTTCAGCTCGGCCCGGCTCGTGGTGAGCGGCGGCACCACATGGGTGCGGTTCATGTTCACGAAGGGCCAGAGACCGGCCTCCTTCGCGGCGGCGGCGAAGGCGGCCATCGGGGCGTTCGCCTCTCCGGACGCGTTGTACGGCACCAGCGGCTCCCGGGTCTCCCGGTCGCGCACCAGCTCCACCGCCCAGAACATGCCGGTGCCGCGCACCTCGCCCACGCTCGGATGGCGTTCGGCCAGCTCCCGCAGGCCGGGGCCGACGACGGACGCGCCGAGGACGGCCGCGTTCTCGACGATGCCCTCCTCCTCCATCACGTTGATCGTCGCGACGGCGGCGGCGCAGGCCAGCGGGTGCCCGGAGTAGGTCAGGCCGCCCGGGTAGGGGCGGGTGGCGAAGGTGGCGGCGATCTCCGCGGAGAGGGCGACGCCGCCCAGCGGGACGTAGCCGGAGTTGACGCCCTTG
Source organism: Streptomyces sp. DSM 120436 (assembly GCF_055778765.1). Classification (NCBI taxonomy): domain Bacteria; kingdom Bacillati; phylum Actinomycetota; class Actinomycetes; order Kitasatosporales; family Streptomycetaceae; genus Streptomyces; species Streptomyces sp. DSM 120436. The sequence goes on from NZ_JBSKBS010000001.1 coordinate 1,555,182, forward strand.
GCGAAGGTCATCAGGTCCGGGACGACGTCGTACAGGTCGGCCGCGAACCACGTGCCGGTCCGGCCGAACCCGGCCATCACCTCGTCCAGCACCATGACGATGCCGTACGTGTCGCACAGCTCGCGGACCCCGGCGAGGTAGCCGGGCGGGGGCGGCATGACGCCGGCCGTGCCCGGGATGGTCTCCAGGACGATCGCGGCGATCGTCGAGGGCCCCTCGAAGGCGATCGTCGCCTCCAGGTGCTCCAGCGCCCGCGCGCACTCCTGCTCCTCGGTCTCGGCGTAGAAGCGCGAGCGGTACAGGAACGGCGCCCAGAAGCGCACGACCCCGGCGGTGCCGCTGTCGGAGGCCCAGCGGCGCGGGTCGCCGGTGACGTTCACGGCCTGCTGGGTGCCGCCGTGGTACGAGCGGTAGGCGGAGAGGACCTTGGGGCGGCCGGTGTGCAGCCGGGCCATGCGCAGGGCGTGCTCGACGGCGTCGGCGCCGCCGTTGGTGAAGAAGATCTTGTCCAGGTCGCCCGGGGTGCGCTCGGCGATCAGCCGGGCCGCCTCCGAGCGCGCCTCGACGGCGAACGCGGGCGCGAACGTCGTCATCCGCGCCGCCTGCTCCTGGATCGCGGCGACGACCTTGGGGTGCTGGTAGCCGATGTTGGTGTAGACGAGGCCGCTGGCGAAGTCCAGGTAGCGCCGGCCGTCGTAGTCCCAGAAGTACGACCCCTCCGCCCCGGCGACGGCGAGCGGGTCGATGAGCTCCTGCGCGGACCAGGAGTGGAACACGTGCGCACGGTCGGCGGCCTTGACGGCCGCCCCGGCCTCGGGGTTGGGCTGAGGAGTCATGCGCCCGAGGGTAGGCGGGGACGGTGTGGAGCGACATGGGCGGCCTGTCTGCGGTCCGGGACTTTCCGCGACAGGGTGTCCACGGTGCTCGACGGCCTGGGCCCGCCTGTTACGGAACCGTAGACGTCGCCCGGCTCGCCGGGGACCGACCCGCCACTATCCTCGATCCGTTGCTCACTGCGGGGGGAAGGCGGCGCAGCGATGGACAAGCTCGGGATCGGGGATCCGCAGACCATCGGGGGATACCGGCTGCTCGCACGGCTGGGCGGCGGCGGCATGGGCCAGGTCTACCTCGCCCGCTCCGACCGCGGACGCACCGTCGCCGTGAAGCTGGTCCGCGAGGAACTGGCCCGGGAGGAGGAGTTCCGCGCCCGCTTCCGCCAGGAGGTGCGGGCCGCCCGGCAGGTCGGCGGCGACTGGACCACGCCGGTGCTGGACGCCGACACCGAGGCGGCCGTGCCGTGGGTGGCCACCGGGTACGTCGCCGGGCCGAGCCTCCAGCAGGTGGTGGGCCACGACCACGGGGCGCTGCCCGAGCGGTCGGTGCGCATCCTCGCCGCCGGTCTCGCGCACGCCCTGAAGGACATCCACGCGGCCGGGATCGTCCACCGCGACCTCAAGCCGTCCAACGTCCTCGTCACCATCGACGGGCCGCGCGTCATCGACTTCGGCATCGCCCGGGCGCTGGAGACGGTGACCGACGGCGGACTCACCCGCACCGGGGCGCTCGTCGGCTCGCCCGGCTTCATGGCGCCCGAGCAGGTGCGCGGCGACCGCATCACGCCCGCCTGCGACGTGTTCTGCCTCGGCTCGGTGCTCGCCTACGCCGCGACCGGCACGCTGCCGTTCGGCACCGCCAACAGCGGGGTGCACGCGCTGATGTTCCGCATCGCGCAGGAGGAGCCCGACCTGACGCAGGTGCCGGAGGGGCTCGCGGACCTGGTGCGGGCGTGCCTGCGCAAGGACCCGGCCGCGCGGCCCACACTCGACGAGGTGCTGGCCCGGACGGGCGCGGAGGACACCGTCGCCGACGGCCGGTCCCGTGACCCGTGGCTGCCCGGCGCGCTGGTCGCCCAGCTCGGCCGCCACGCGGTCCGGCTCCTCGACGCGGAGGACCCGGAGGCGCCGGGGGCGCCGGGGGCGCCGGGGGCGCCGGGAGGGGGGCCTTCGGGCACCGTTCCCGCACCCCCTGAGCACGCGCGTGCCGCGGACGACCGGGCCGCGCCGCCCCCGGACGCGCCCGCACCGCCTCCGCCGGGGCAGCCCGGCGTGAATCACCTGCCGACGGTCGTGGTCGGCCACGGCGGCGACCCCGCCCCGACGCCCGGACCGGCGCCGGGCGGCGACGCGTACGGCGGGGGTGCGTACGGCGGGGGCGCGTACGGCGGAGGCGCCTACGGCCACCCCCGGCAGCACCCGCAGCCGCCCGCGTACGGCTACCCGTACGGCGGCCAGGGCGCGGGCGGCACCCCTCCGTACGGACCGCCGCCCTTCCCGGGACAACCGCAGCCGTACGGTCCGCCACCGCACGAGCCGCGTCGTGACAACCGCTCCACCGCGCTGCTCGTGGTGATCGCGCTGGTCGTGGCGCTCGCCGCGGGCGGCACCGTGTACGCGCTGATGAGCGGCGCGGGAAACGACGACCGCGCGGGCGGCGAACCGTCGACGCCCGCCGCACCGAGCAGCGCGCCGCACAACACCGGCGACCCGGCCACCACGGACGACGCGCCCTCGACGGAGGCGGACACGCGCTCGCCGAGCGGCGGCACGCCCGCGGACGGGACGGTCCCCTCCGAGTTCCTGGGCCGTTGGTCCTCCGGCATCGACAACGACAGCGGCTCGCACAGCCGCCGCCTCACCGTGCAGCAGGGCGAGGTCGGCGACACCGTGATGTCCCTGGTGGCCGACGGACCCACCGGCAACGGCACCTACCACTGCGTCTTCGAGGCGCGCCTCACCGGCACCTCCGGCGGCCGGCTGCAGATCGGCCCGTCCACCGTCACCGTCGGCGAACCGCGGGGCGCCTGCACGCCCGGTCCCGCCAGCGAGATCAGCCTGCTCCCCGACGGCTCCCTGCGCCGCGTCAGCGACGGCACCGGCGAGGAGCTGACGTACACGCGGGACTGAACGGCCGGTCCGCCCGACCTCTCCCGGAGGGGCGGGCAAGGGTCACGCGCGGGGCGCGCGAGGCGACGGGTGAGGTGTGGCCCGGGGACCGCACGCGCTGTGCACGGCGTGAGGGCAGGCGTGTGTGTGCGTCGCGCACGGCGTGAGAGTCGGCGCGTGCGTGTGCGCCGCGCGCCTCGGTGGGGGGGGGCGCGCTCGGTGCGCCGTCGGCCGGGGGAGGCCGGGCCCCGGATCGCCACCGCCCCGGCGGAGAACCTCAGCGCGTCTCCGGCGGCCGCTGCCGGGGCATGTTCGGCCGGGCCCCGTTCGGCGGGGGCGGGAAACGGCCGGGCGGGAGGGCGGCCTCCGGGCGGCCCGCACCGCCCAGCGCCGTCCGCACCCCCAGCGGAGCGCCCCCGCCGCGGAACTCCATCATCCAGTCCGCCGTCTCCACCCGGACCAGCTCTGTCACGTCCTCGGTGAAGCGCCGCAGCACCGCCAGGCACCGCTCCGCCGCCTCGCTCGCCGTGCCCTCGGCCGGCCCCAGCACCTCGCGCACGCACTCCGACGCCCAGTCGAACTGGAACGCCTGCAGCCGACGGTGCACCGCCTGCGCCGTCGCCACGTCCCGCATCCAGCCGGACGTCACCCCGAAGAACCGGTCGCCCGCCACGCACGCCACGGCGAGCAGCAGCGCGAGGTACCCCCAGGGCGTGACGCCGTCCGCCGCCCCGGTCAGATCGAGCAGCGGCAGCGCGGTCCCGGTCAGCGCGCCCAGCGCCGTGCCGGCCCGCAGCGCCCACGCGCAGTGCCGTTTCCACATCCGGTCCTCGAGGTACCACGCGGCGGTGTCCAGCGCCCCGCGCTCCACCCACCGGTACAGCTCGTCCAGCCGCGTGGCCGGTTCGCCCCAGTCCCCGAGCGGGAACGCCCGCCCGGCAGGGTCGCCCGGCCGCAGCCCCGCCGCGCCTTCGCCCCGCCCGTCGTGAGGCCGACCCTCGGGCTGCATCTCCGGCTGACCCACCCGGTATCTCCCCTCCTGAACCGACCTGACCGACCTCGCGCACGCGCACCGTGCGCGGTCGGCCGGTCACGCGTGGTGCTCGCGCGCCGGGCCCTTCCTACCGCCCAACGGGTGGGCGCGTCGGGGGTTCGCGCGCTTTTACGCCCGATAGGGGGCCGTGATCAGGTATAGGGCCCCGGAGGGGACTCACCCGAAAGAGTGCCAGGGCGACGGCTGCCTGGAGCACGTAGGCTCGTGCCGAGCGGTGCGACCGTCGCACCGGACCGACGTACCGACCTAGGAGCCGAATCGTGATCCCCGGTGGTGGCCAGCCCAACATGCAGCAGCTGCTCCAGCAGGCCCAGAAGATGCAACAGGACCTGGCCAAGGCCCAGGAGGAACTGGCGCGCACGGAGGTCGAGGGCCAGGCGGGCGGCGGTCTGGTGAAGGCCACCGTCACCGGCTCCGGCGAACTGCGGGCGCTGCAGATCGACCCGAAGGCGGTGGACCCGGAGGACACCGAGACCCTCGCGGACCTGGTCGTCGCGGCGGTCCAGGCGGCGAACGAGAACGCGCAGACGCTCCAGCAGCAGAAGCTCGGCCCGCTGGCCCAGGGCCTCGGCGGGGGCGGCATCCCCGGCCTGCCCTTCTGAGCGAGGCAGCCGACCGCGGCCTCCCGGGGCTGCGGGGCTTCTAAGCGGGGCCGCGGGCCTCTACCGTACGTAGTGAAGGAACACCAGGAAGGACGGCAGTCCGTTGTACGAAGGCGTGGTCCAGGACCTCATCGACGAGCTGGGGCGGCTGCCCGGCGTCGGTCCCAAGAGCGCGCAGCGGATCGCCTTCCACATCCTGCAGGCGGAACCGACGGACGTACGGCGTCTGGCGCAGGCGCTGATGGAGGTCAAGGCGAAGGTCCGCTTCTGCGCGGTCTGCGGGAACGTCGCGCAGGAGGAGCGGTGCAACATCTGCCGCGACAGCAGGCGCGACCCCGCGGTCATCTGCGTCGTGGAGGAGCCGAAGGACGTCGTCGCGATCGAGCGCACGCGTGAGTACCGCGGCCGCTACCACGTGCTGGGCGGCGCGATCAGCCCGATCGACGGGGTGGGCCCCGACGACCTGCGCATACGGGAACTCCTGGCCCGGCTGGCGGACGGCACGGTCACCGAGCTGATCCTCGCCACGGACCCCAATCTCGAAGGCGAGGCCACGGCCACGTACCTCGCCCGCATGATCAAGCCCATGGGCCTGAGGGTCACCCGCCTGGCCAGCGGCCTCCCGGTGGGCGGCGACCTGGAATACGCGGACGAGGTCACGCTCGGCCGCGCCTTCGAGGGGAGACGACTCCTAGATGTCTGACGCCACGCTGCACGCGACCGACCAGAACCCGGACGACTTCGCGGTCCAGATCGCCGACCAGATCGAGAGCTTCCTGGTCGCCGTCACGGAGGTCGCGAAGGGCGACGAGCCGGACTCGGCGGTGCCCTTCCTCCTCCTGGAGGTCTCCCAGCTGCTCCTGGCCGGCGGCCGCCTGGGCGCCCACGAGGACATCGTTCCCGACGAGCGCTACGAGCCGGACATGGGCCCCGAGCCGGACGTGGACGAGCTGCGCGAGAACCTGGCGCGGCTGCTCGACCCGATCGACGTCTACTCCGAGGTCTTCGACCCGTACGAGCCGCGCAAGGCCCCGGTGCCGGCCCGCATCTCCGACGACCTCACCGACGTCATCACGGACCTGCGCCACGGCATGGCCCACTACAGGGCGGGCCGCACGTCGGAGGCGCTGTGGTGGTGGCAGTTCTCCTACTTCTCCAACTGGGGCTCCACGGCGTCGGCGACCCTGCGCGCCCTGCAGTCGGTCGTCGCCCACGTCCGCCTGAACCAGCCCCTGGCCGAGCTCGACGGCCTGGACACGGACCAGGGCCTGCGGGACGAGACCCTCGAGGCCGAGGCCGGCAGGGTCATGGTCGAGGAGATCGCCACTCCGCTGGGCATGCGCCCGGTCACGTGAGGAAAAAAGCGTGAACAGAGAGCAGGCGACCGTCCACCGGGCGCTCACATGAGCGCTCAATGGACGGAATTGGCCGGTGTGCTCACGCTTTCCGGGGAGGGTGTCCCTGCCGGCGTCCGCCGCGTGAGCGGCAGCGTGTACGTGGACGACGCGGGCCCCGCCGACCGGAAAGGACCGCCCCCGGTGTGACGCGGGGCACTTTCCCGAGTGGTGGGCGTCGGTCTGGGCAGGAGCCCCCCGCGAGCGTCCGAAGTCTCACCATGCGATATCTCGAGGGGTGGATTTTCGGACGTCGATAGACTGAGCCGACCGCAGCGGACACATATGTGTGCGGACTGTGGACAACGACGGACTGAGCGAGGAGCGCACGTGGGCCTTGTCGTGCAGAAGTACGGAGGCTCCTCCGTAGCCGATGCCGAAGGCATCAAGCGCGTCGCCAAGCGGATCGTGGAAGCCAAGAAGAACGGCCACCAGGTGGTCGCCGTGGTTTCCGCGATGGGCGACACGACGGACGAGCTGATCGATCTCGCCGAGCAGGTTTCCCCGATTCCTGCCGGCCGCGAGCTCGACATGCTGCTGACCGCCGGGGAGCGGATCTCCATGGCCCTGCTGGCCATGGCGATCAAGAACCTGGGCCACAACGCCCAGAGCTTCACCGGCAGCCAGGCAGGTGTCATCACCGACTCGGTCCACAACAAAGCCCGCATCATCGATGTCACGCCGGGCCGCATCCAGGCCTCGGTGGACGAGGGCAACATCGCCATCGTCGCCGGGTTCCAGGGCGTCAGCCAGGACACCAAGGACATCACCACGCTCGGCCGCGGCGGCTCCGACACCACCGCCGTCGCCCTCGCCGCGGCGCTCGACGCCGAGGTGTGCGAGATCTACACGGACGTCGACGGTGTGTTCACCGCCGACCCGCGCGTGGTGACGAAGGCCAAGAAGATCGACTGGATCTCGTTCGAGGACATGCTCGAACTGGCCGCCTCCGGTTCCAAGGTGCTGCTCCACCGCTGTGTGGAGTACGCCCGCCGGTACAACATCCCGATCCACGTCCGTTCGTCCTTCAGCGGACTGCAGGGCACGTGGGTCAGCAGCGAGCCGATCGAGCAAGGGGACAAGCAGGTGGAGCAGGCTCTCATCTCCGGTGTCGCACACGACACCTCCGAGGCCAAGGTCACGGTCGTCGGCGTGCCCGACAAGCCCGGCGAGGCCGCGTCGATCTTCCGCACCATCGCGGACGCCGAGATCAACATCGACATGGTCGTGCAGAACGTGTCCGCCGCGTCCACCGGCCTGACGGACATCTCCTTCACCCTGCCGAAGTCCGAGGGCCGCAAGGCCATCGACGCCCTGGAGAAGAACAAGGGCGCCATCGGCTTCGACTCCCTGCGCTACGACGACCAGATCGGCAAGATCTCCCTGGTCGGCGCGGGCATGAAGACCAACCCCGGTGTCACCGCCGACTTCTTCACCGCGCTCAGCGACGCCGGCGTGAACATCGAGCTGATCTCGACCTCCGAGATCCGCATCTCGGTCGTCACCCGCAAGGACGACGTGCCGGAGGCCGTGCGCGCCGTGCACACCGCCTTCGGTCTCGACTCCGACAGCGACGAGGCCGTGGTCTACGGAGGCACCGGCCGCTGATGCCCGGGACCGCAGGACCCGGGCGTTCCGGGCGGCCGACGCTCGCGGTCGTGGGAGCGACCGGGGCCGTCGGCACGGTCATGCTCCAGATCCTGTCCCAGCGCGCGGACGTCTGGGGCGAGATCAGACTCATCGCCTCCCCGCGTTCGGCCGGCCGCAAGCTGTCCGTACGCGGTGAGGAGGTCGAGGTGGTGGCGCTCACCGAGGAGGCCTTCGACGGGGTCGACGTCGCCATGTTCGACGTGCCCGACGAGGTCGCCGCCGCGTGGGCGCCCGTCGCCGCCGCCCGTGGCGCGGTCGTCGTCGACAACTCCGGCGCCTTCCGCATGGAACCGGACGTGCCGCTGGTCGTCCCCGAGGTCAACCCGCACGCGGTACGCAGCCGCCCGCGCGGCATCGTCGCCAACCCGAACTGCACCACCCTGTCGATGATCGTCGCGCTCGGCGCGCTGCACGCCGAGTTCGGCCTGCGCGAGCTGGTCGTCTCGTCGTACCAGGCGGCCAGCGGCGCGGGCCGGGCCGGCGTGCGGACGCTGCGCGAGCAGTTGTCCCTGGTGGCCGGCACCGACCTGGGCACCAGCCCGGGTGACGTACGGCGGGCCGTGGGGGACAACACCGGGCCGTTCCCGGAGCCGGTCGCGCTGAACGTCGTGCCGTGGGCCGGTTCGCTGCGCGAGGACGGCTGGTCGTCCGAGGAGATGAAGGTGCGGGACGAGTCCCGCAAGATCCTCGGCCTGCCCGCCCTCCCGGTCGCGGTCACCTGCGTGCGCGTCCCCGTGGTCACCGTGCACTCCCTCACCGTGCACGCCCGCTTCGAGAACGAGGTCACCGTCGGCAAGGCGCGCGAGATCCTCGCCACCGCCCCCGGCGTGGTCCTCTTCGACAACCCGGCCGCGGGCGAGTTCCCCACCCCCGCCGACGTCGTCGGCACCGATCCGACCTGGGTCGGGCGGGTGCGCCGGGCCCTGGACGACCCCACGGCGCTGGAGCTGTTCGTGTGCGGGGACAACCTGCGCAAGGGCGCCGCGCTCAACACCACGCAGATCGCCGAGCTGATAGCCGCGGAGCACAGGGCCGCCTAGCGCACGGCCGCCTGGCGCACGGCCGCCTGGCGCACGGCCGCCTGGCGCACGGCCGCCTGGCGCACGGCCGCCTGGCGCACGGCCGCCTGGCGCACGGCCGCCTGGCGCACGGCCGCCTGGCGCACGGCCGCCTGGCGCACGGCCGCCTGGCGCACGATCGGCCGGTGAGCGGCGGGCGGCCGGCCGTGCGGTAAAAGGCCTGGATCACAGAGGTTTCGTTTGTAGGATCTGTGAGGAACCTGTGGGACGGGCTTCTCGGCTCGCACCACTTGAACATGCAACTTCCTGGGCCGAGGATTGCGGACGAGGATTCACCTCCCCGCCAGCCGCAACCGAGCGGAGGGCGGGGAGCGTCTTTGCGATCACCCTTGTCCGGGGCGTGGGGACGCTGCTTCCCAGACGTGGGGACGTCTGGAGCCGGGCGTGGGGACGTCCGTTCATAGGAAACACAGGGGAAGAGCGGGACGCATGAGGGCATTCGATGTGCTGCCGGTGGTGCTGCCTGACACGGGTGGGCGGTGGACGGCACCGGTCGGCGCAGACATGACGCCCGGCACGTACAACCCTTGTGAGGGGGAGCGTGTCCAACTGGCGTGGCTGAGGTACTCGACTTCACAGCGCCCCGCGGCGCGACCTTGCGGCCGCCCCGCGGCACGCTCCGGCCCCGCGTGGCCGGCGCGTCCGGTGGCATGCCGGTGATCGCGCCCATGCCCGCAGCGCGCCCCGCCCCCATTCCCGGTCAGCGCGACGGCGCCGACGAGACGGTGGCAGTCGGCACCACGGTCGACCACCTCACCGAGACCTACCGCGCGCACTACCGCTCGCTGCTGGGACTCGCGGCGCTGCTCCTCGACGACACGGCCTCCTGCGAGGACGTCGTCCAGGAGGCGTTCATCCGCGTCCACTCCGCCCGCAAACGGGTCCGGGACCCGGAGAAGACCCTGGCCTACCTGCGCCAGACGGTCGTCAACCTGTCCCGTTCCGCGCTGCGCCGCCGCATCCTCGGCCTCAAGCTGCTGTCCAAGCCCATGCCCGACATGGCGAGCGCGGAGGAGGGCGCGTACGACCAGCTCGAACGCGACTCCCTCATCAAGGCGATGAAGGGCCTGCAGCGCCGCCAGCGCGAGGTGCTGGTGCTGCGCTACTTCGCCGACATGACGGAGGCCCAGGTCGCCGAGACCCTCGGCATATCGCTCGGCTCGGTCAAGGCGTACGGCTCACGCGGCATCGCCGCGCTGCGGCTGGCCATGGGGGCGTCGGCATGAGCGACGGCCAGGACATGCGGGACCCGCGCCCCGAGGACCGCGAGCCGGAGGGCTCGCGGAGCTCTTCGGGCTCCACGGACGCCGCGGCGGGCCAGGAGTCCGCGGACGGCCGCGCCTCCGACGCCGGGGAGGACTCCGGCGACGGCGGACACGGGGACGACCGGCGACCGGCCGGGTCCGGACGGGCCCTGCGCGCGGTGGAGGACGAGGACTCGGGCTCCGGTACGGAGGCCTCCGGCATGGGGAACTCCCGTGCGGAGAGGGGGGACTCCGCGCCGGGACCGGAGGACTCGGAGCGTCCGGAGCCCGTACGCGGCCCGGACCACGGGGGCGTGCCCGAGGGGGACGGGCTCGCGCGGCTGCGCGCGCTCGTGGCACCGCACGGACAGGGCCCGACACACACGCACGCTGGGAACGGAACTGTGAACGACGGCCGGGACGAACAGAGCCCCGAAGGGCTCGACTCGGACGAGCTGCACCTGCGAACCCTGTTGCACCAGGCCGTCCAGGACGTGGAGCCGAGCGACGGCACCCTGGACTACCTGCGCCGGGCCGTCCCCGCCCGCCGTGCGCGCAAACGCCAGGCCCTCGTCGGCGCGGCGGCCGCCGCGCTCTTCCTCGGCACCGCCGTGCCCGCGCTGGTCCACGTCTCCACTTCCTCCGGCTCCGACGCCAACCCGTCCGCCGTCGGCCACGCCTCGCAGGCCCAGGGCGGCACCGGCCAGGGCAAGGACCCCGGCAACGGCGAGAGCACCACCGGCGGCTCCTCCGACGAGGTCGACGACGACGAGAAGGGCGCCACGAAGGAGGGCGACGAGGCCGGCGCGAGCACCGGCACGAGCACGGGCGCGTCCGAGGGCGCCGGGCCCTCGGCCGGCGCCACGGCGGACGCTCCTGCCTGCACCGCCGCCCAGCTCGGTCCCGCGACCGCGACCAGCGCCGCCCCCGACTCGGCGGGCGCCGTCTACGGCTCCTTCCGCGTCGCCAACGTCTCCGGCGCGAGCTGCGTCGTCGAGGGCGCGGGCACCGTGAGCGCGACCCCGCAGGGCGCGGCCGACGCGGCGAGGATCGGGACGGCGCGGCATGTCGCGGGAGACGCGGCGGCCGCCCTGCCGGACCCGTCGCTGGAGGCGGCGACCGTGGTCCTCGAGCCGGGCGCCTCGTACGAGGTGCGGTTCGCCTGGGTGCCCTCGGAGACCTGTCCGGTCCCCGGTGATCCCACGGGCGGCGGCTCCGGCGGCCCCTCGGCGGACCCGACGCCGTCCGGCGAGCCGACGAACTCGGACGGCGCGTCCGCGGGCACGGGCAGCGGGCCGGCCACGACGACGCAGCTGCTGCGGCAGGACGGCGGGACCGAGGGCAGTGTGGCGGTGACCTACACGGCGGCCACGGGCTCCGGCTCGGCCACCACGACGGTGGCCAACGCCTGTGCCGGGACGGTCTACTGGACGGGGCTGCTCACGCCGGTCGCCTGACGCGGGACGTCGTCGCCGCCGCTGCCGCCGGCGCCCTCGGACGTCCCGCCCTGCGGCGTCCCGTCCTCGTCCGCCGTCCCTCTGTCCGCAACCGTGCCCGCGCCCGTGTCCGTGTCCGGCCCCAGGCCCAGCTCGGCGTCGCGGGCGAGTTCCACCTCGCGGCGCAGCAGCCGGAACCACATGAAGATCACGAAGCCGACGAAGGCGAACCACTCGGCGGTGTAGCCGAGGTTCTGGAACGCCTTCAGGTCCAGGCCGGTGCCGCCGGGCGCGGACGCCGGCACCGCGCGCATGCCCGAGTCCCCGTTGTTCAGCGTGATCCAGGCGTCGTGCACGTCGTACGGCACGAGGTTGATCAGGGAGGCCGCGCTGATCGCGGCGGTCTGGCCCTCCGGCAGGCCGGTGCGGGCGCTGACGCCGTTGCTGCCCGGGGTCTCGGACGCCTGGAGCGCGCCGGTGACGGTGACCTCGCCGGCGGGCGGCGCGGGAGCCTTCGCCGGGTCGGGCGTACCGGGCAGCCAGCCGCGTACGACGGGCAGCGCGCGGCCGGTGTCGGTGCGCAGCAGGGTCAGGACGTAGTAGCCGTCCTTGTCGTCCAGCGTGCGGTCGGGGACGAGGAGCTGGGTGTCGTACCGGCCGGTCGCGGTGGTCTGCTTGCCGGACGTGGCCTTGGTCACCGGCAGCAGGTCGTCCAGCGGCCGGGCCTTCTCCTTCTTGGCCTCGGCGACCTGTGTCTCGGCCTGGCGGTGATGGTCCACCCGGTCCTCGAACCGGCCCAGCTGCCAGGACCCCATGAACACGCAGAAGGGGATCGAGAGCAGCAGGAAGACGTTGATCGCCCACCAGCGGGGGGTCAGCAGAAACCGGTACACGCCCTCAACGGTACGGGTGCGCGGACGGTTCCCGTGCCGCGGGGTCGCCTGCGCCACGGGCCCCGGCGGCCCCTCGTGGGCGCCGGGTGACGGGGCGGTGCTGACTCGGGTCAGCACATCGGGTGAGAGGTCCGGTGGACGTTCCGGGGGAAGTTGTCCACAGGCTGGGGACCTCGGACGCGCGATGGCCCTCCGGACGGGCAGTATGGGGTCATGACTGAGAGCAACGGGTCCGACGCGCCGGACCGGGCGGACCACCAGACCGAGCGAGTGCCGCGGACCGGGGAGATGCCGGACTGGGAGAAGCGCTTCCGCGCACCCCGGGTGTCCCTTCCCGACTGGGCGGAGGACGCCCCCGACCGTTCCCTGTTCGTGTCGAACGCGACGGGGACGTACGAGCTGTACGCCTGGGACCGGGCGACCGGTGAGCAACGCCAGGTGACGAACCGGCCGAACGGCACGACGGACGGCGTGCTCTCGCCGGACGGCGAGTGGATCTGGTGGTTCGACGACAAGGACGGCGACGAGTTCGGCGTCTGGCGCCGGCAGCGGTTCTCCGGCGGTGAGGACGAGCTGGCGGCCCCGGGCCTGGACCCCTCCTATCCGGCGGGCCTGGCGCTGGGCCGCGACGGCCGCACGGCGGTCGTCGGCCGCTCCACCGACGAGGACGGTACGACGATCCACCTGGTGCGCACGGGGGAGGCGCCGGTGGAGCTGTACCGGCACCGCGAGTCGGCGGGCGTCGGCGACCTCTCCCACGACGGTTCGCTGATCGCGGTCGAGCACACGGAGCACGGGGACGCGATGCACTCCGCGCTGCGCGTGATGCGCCCCGACGGCACGACGGTCGCCGAGCTGGACGACACCCGCGGCGGCACGGAGGAACTGGGCCTGGAGGTGCTGGGCTTCGCACCCGTGGCGGGCGACACCCGGTTGCTCATCGGCCACCAGCGGCGCGGACGCTGGGAGCCCCTGGTGTGGGACGTGGTGACGGGCGAGCAGACGGACCTGGAGCTGGAGCTGCCCGGCGACGTCAGCGCCGAGTGGTACCCGGACGGCACGGCCCTGCTCATCGCGCACGGCTTCGAGGCCCGCGGCGAGCTGTTCCGCTACGACCTCGCCGGGCGCCGGCTGGAGAAGATCCCCACGCCGCGCGGCGCGGTCTCCGGTGCGACGGCCCGCCCCGACGGCAGCGTGGAGTACCTGTGGTCGTCGGCGGCCCAGCCGCCCGCGGTCCGCTCCACCTCGGGCGGTGTGGTCCTGGACCCGCCCGGCATGAAGTCGCCCGGGTCGGTACCGGTGGAGGACGTGTGGGTGGAGGGCCCGGGCGGCCGTATCCACGCGCTCGTCCAGAAGCCGGCCGGCGCGACCGGCCCGCTGCCGACCGTCTTCGACATCCACGGCGGACCGACCTGGCACGACAGCGACTCCTTCGCGGCGGGCCCGGCGGCCTGGGTCGACCACGGCTACGCGGTGGTACGTGTCAACTACCGTGGTTCCACCGGATACGGCCGCGCCTGGACGGACGCCCTGAAGCACCGGGTGGGCCTGATCGAGCTGGAGGACATCGCGGCGGTCCGCGAGTGGGCCGTCTCCTCCGGTCTGGCGGACCCTGAGCGGCTGATCCTCACCGGCGGCTCCTGGGGCGGCTACCTGACGCTGCTGGGCCTCGGCACGCAGCCGGACGCGTGGGCGCTGGGCATCGCGGCGGTCCCGGTCGCCGACTACGTCACGGCGTACCACGACGAGATGGAAGCGCTGAAGGCGATGGACCGCACGCTGCTGGGCGGCACGCCCGAGGAGGTCCCCGAGCGCTTCGAGGCGTCGTCCCCGATCACCTACGTCGACCAGGTCAAGGCCCCGGTCTACATCTCGGCGGGGGTGAACGACCCGCGCTGCCCGATCCAGCAGATCGAGAACTACGTCAAACGCCTGGAGTCCCGCGACGCGGTCCACGAGGTCTACCGCTACGACGCGGGTCACGGCTCCCTGGTGGTCGACGAACGCATCAAGCAGATCCGCCTGGAGCTGGACTTCGCGGCCCGGCACCTGCCGTAGTGACGGGCGCCTCCCGCGCGCCGGGGGAGCCCCGGCACCCCTGGCGCGCGGCGGCTCCGCGCCCGTGTTTCCGGCTCCGTGTCCGCGGGGGGCGGCTCGTGCTCACCCTCGGCGCGCGGCGGCCCCGCGCGTCCGACCGCGTGGCTCCGGGTCCGCCGGGGCCGTGGTGCGCGGGCCTGCCGCACCCGTACCGCGCGTGCGGCCTGCCGCACCCGTGCCGTGCTGCGTCCGCCGGGAGGAGCCCTCGCTCACCCCTGCCTCGGCCTCGCGTCCGCCGGGAGGAGCCCTCGCCCACCCCTGCCTCGGCCTCGCGTCCGCCGGGAGGAGCCCTCGCCCACCCCTGCCTCGGCCTCGCGTCCGCCGGGAGGAGCCCTCGCCCACCCCTGCCTCGGCCTCGCGTCCGCCGGGAGGAGCCCTCGCCCACCCCTGCCTCGGCCTCGCGTCCGCCGGGCCCGGACCCTGACGATCCCGGCGTGGGGCGCCCCGCGCCGGGACTACCGCGTGTTCCGCGTCCGCCGGCCCAGCAGCTCCGCCAGCCCCCGGCGGGTCGCCGCCAGGACCACGCGGTCGCCCGCGCGCAGGACGTAGGTGTCCGGCAGGTCCCACACCAGACCGGAGCCCGGTGCCTCGCCACCCGCGCCGCCGCCCCGGGCCGCCGTGTCCAGCGCCAGGACGCGCCAGGCGCCCGGCCGGAACACCTCCGCGACCGTGCGCCCCTCCAGCTGCGGATGCCCGTCGACGACGACCGCCGCGAACAGCAGCACCCGCCGCTCCACGGGGATCGCGCCCAGGATCTGCCGCCCCATCATCGCCCCGGCGAAGGCGGGCGCGGCCAGGTGGGACACCGACCGGCTCCGGGTCAGCGCGGCCGGGTGCGCGGTGCGCAGCGTCCGGTACACGGCCTTGGCGAAGTCGTCGTCGTACAGCCGCAGCACCGCCCGCAGGTCGGGGCGTACCGAGCGGGCGTAGAGCACGGATTCCAGGTTGGTGGTGTCGACGCTGGTCAGGGCGAGCAGCGCGTCCGCGCGGTGGATCTTCGCCGCCTCCAGGACGCCCTCCTGCGTGACGTCCCCGACCACGACCGGCACCCGTAACCTCCGGGCGACGGCCATGCCCCGCGCCTCCGGGTCGGCCTCGACGCACACCACGGGGATGTGCAGTTCGCGCAGCCGGGTCAGCACCCGGGTGCCGATCTTGCCGAGCCCGAGCAGCACCACGTGCCCGCTCAGTCCGCGCGGCGGTTTCCGCAGCGCGGACGCCGTGCGGAAGGTGCCCAGCGCCTCCAGCACCGCGGCCAGCAGCACCGGCAGCAGCAGCAACCCGACCAGACCGGAGAGCAGTTGGAGGATCTGCTGTCCGAGCGGCGCGCCGAGCGCGGGCTCGTTGATGGCGAACAGGTCCAGCAGCGTGACGTAGACGGCGTGCAGCGGGTGGTCGTCGGTGATCAGGATCAGTGCCACCGCGAGCCCGACCACCGCGGCCACCAGTCCGGCCAGCGACCACCGCAGCCGCGCGGAGAACAGCGAGGCGAACGGCATCGCCCCGGCCCGCCGGGCCGGCAGCGGGGGGCCGGAGTGCGACACCTGCTCCAGCACCACCGTGCCGCGTCCGGTCGCCGCCGCCACCGCCTCGGCGTCGGGGAGCAGTCGGGGTCCCTGGTCGCCGCTGTCCTCGGATCCCTCGTCGCCCGCCGGGTCGTTGCTGGTCGCGGACAGCAGCGCCAGTGTGCACAGCCCCGGGTCGGCCACCTCGCCGGGCCGTGGCGGGCGGCGCTCCACCGCCCGCAGCAGCAACCCCTCCGCGTCGACGACCTTGCTGGTGCCGACCAGCGCGGTGGCGACCAGCGCGGGCGCGGCGGTGTCGGCGTCGGACAGCACGGTGGTCGAGATGTCGGCGCCGTGGCCCCCGTGCCCTCCGTGGAAACCACGTCCCCCGTGGTCCCCGTCCCCGCGCCCTCCGTGCCCCCCGCGGCCCACGGCCGTGCCGCCCGCCAGCTCGGCGGCCTGGTCGAGGAGTTCCTCGATGTGCTGGCCGAGGCGCCGGTTGTAGAGCCGCAGGACCAGGCGCAGCCGGGGGTTGAGCCGGCGGGCGGTCAGCGCGGCGCGGATGTTGGTCTCGTCGTCGTCGTACACCAGGGCCAGCGCGGCGGCCCGGTCCACGCCCGCGTCGGCGAGCACGGCCTCGGTGGGTTCGGCGGCCTCCATCATCCGTTCGTCCGGGACCAGGGTGTCGTCGGAGCTTCCGGCGCCCCGGTTGACGGCGGTCACCACCCGGCCGAACAGCGCCGCGGAGGCGGCCCGGGCCCGCCCGACCATCGGCTGGGGCGGGGTGCGGCTGGACGGGGGCACCACGAGAACCACCTGTTCCCGGTACACGGTGCGCAGTTCGGCGGCGAGCCGGTGCGCCAGTCCGTCGTCGCCGCACACCACCATGGGGGCGATCGGATCGCTGGGCGGGGCGGGGTTCGGAAGGAGGCTCACCACAGGGCAGAAGACTGCCGGATCACGGCGCGTGGTTCCAGGGAGCGGAGTGGGACGGCCCGTCCCACGGTCACGGCCACGGTCACCTGGCGGCGGCGGAGGAGGAGGCGGGGCGAGGCCGCCGACGCGCTTGCCTCACCTGTACGGCGTACCGCTGTGAGGGCGCTGGGGCACGGGCGGGACGGGGTGCACCGCCAGGCGTTTTACCTGCTTCACACATGTACGCGACGTACACGACCTTTGTCGTACGGTAAACTTTACCTGGCCTTGGCGCTCCGCTGAGCTGCCGAACGCTCAGTCCGCGAGAGGCGGACCCGGATGCGAGGGGGGACGTGACATGAACCGACGTGCTGTACGCCGTGACACGAACCGGCCCATGCGCATCGACATCACCCCCCGCGACAGCGTTCCCGAACCCGGCGGCACCGTCTCCGGCGCCTGATCCGCCCGGCCGCCGCCCTCCGTCAAGGGCGTGGCGGCCCACCCGCACACCACCGCCCGCCCGATCCGGGCCCCCCGGCGTCGCACCGCAGGCGGACCAGGACACCCGCCGGGCCTTCCGCACCGCACCCCGCCTCACCGCACCCCGCGGCTCCCGCGCGCGACCCGGCGCCCCGCCGTCCGTCCGCACGCCGCCCCCGCCCCTTTTCAGGCACTGACGCCGCCGTCACCGACCCGGAGGACCGACGCCCGTGCACAACACCGCGACCATGCTCATCGAACTGGGCGCCATCATCCTCGCCCTGGGTCTGCTGGGCCGCCTCGCCGGACGGGTGGGCTTCTCGCCCATCCCGCTCTACCTGCTGGCCGGCCTCGCCTTCGGCCACGGCGGCATCCTGCCGCTGCAGGCCAGCGAGGAGTTCACCGCCGTCGGCGCCGAGATCGGCGTCATCCTGCTGCTGCTCATGCTGGGGCTGGAGTACAGCGCGTCCGAGCTGGTCACCAACCTCAGGACGCAGTACCCGTCCGGAGCGGTGGACTTCGTCCTCAACGCGGTGCCGGGCGCCGTGGCGGCGCTGATCCTGGGCTGGGGCCCGGTCGCGGCCGTCGCGCTGGCCGGTGTCACCTGGATCTCCTCCTCGGGTGTGATCGCGAAGGTGCTCGGCGACCTGCGCCGGCTCGGCAACCGCGAGACACCCGTGGTGCTCGGCGTCCTGGTGATCGAGGACCTGGCGATGGCGGTCTACCTGCCGATCCTCACCGCGGTGCTGGCGGGCGCCGGCCTGGCGGGCGGCTCGGTCACCCTGCTGATCTCCCTCGGCACCGTCGGCGCCGTGCTCTACGTGGCGCTGCGCCACGGACGCCTGATCAGCCGCGCGGTGTCCTCGGACAGCGCGGAGATGCTGCTGCTGGTCGTGCTGGGCCTGACGCTCCTGGTCGCGGGAGTGGCGCAGGAACTGCAGGTGTCGGCGGCCGTCGGCGCGTTCCTCGTGGGCATCGCCCTGTCCGGTGAGGTCGCCGAGGGCGCGAGCAACCTGCTCACCCCGCTGCGGGACCTGTTCGCCGCCGTCTTCTTCGTCTTCTTCGGCCTGTCCACCGACCCGGCCGACATCCCGCCGGTCCTGGTCCCGGCGCTGCTCCTGGCGCTCGTCACCACCCTGACGAAGATCGCGACGGGCTGGTACGCGGCCCGGCGCGCGGGCATCAAGGGCGCAGGCCGCTGGCGCGCGGGCGGCACGCTGGTGGCGCGCGGCGAGTTCTCCATCGTCATCGCGGGCCTCGCGGTCGGCGTGGAGCCCCGCATCGGCCCGCTGGCCACGGCGTACGTCCTGATCCTGGTCGTCCTCGGCCCGCTCACCGCCCGCTGGACCGAACCGCTGGCCCGCAGGATCATCGGCCGCCCGGAGACGCCGCTGGAGACGGAGCGGACGGCGCCGGAGCCGGAGCAGGAGCCGGCGAAGGTGTAAGGGCTCGGGCCGACGTCCCCGAAGGCCGTCGTCGATCACTCCCGTCCGAGGATCCCGGCGGCGACGCCGACACCCTCCCGCGTGCCGATTACGATGAGGGTGTCGCCGCCGGCCAGCCGGAAGTCGGGGCCGGGGGAGGGGATCGCCTCGGCGCGGCGGAGCACGGCGACGACGGACACACCGGTCTCGGTGCGCATCCGGGTGTCGCCGAGCACCCGCCCGTTCCAGTACGAGGCGGACGACAGCTCGATCCGCTCGGCGACCAGCCCCAGCTCGGCCGTCGCCAGCAGGTTCGGGCTGTGGTGCGAGGGGAGCAGCGCGTCGACGACGGCCGCGGCCTCCTCGGCGCTCAGTTTCAGACACACCGCGGTGTCGTCCGGGTCGTCCCTGCGGTAGACGTTCAGCGTCCGTGCGCCGTCCAGATGGGCGATCACCGACAGCCGCCGCCGCTCCCGCGTGACGAGGTCGTACCGCACACCGATGCCCGGCAGCGGAGTGTGCCCCATGCGCCCAGCGCCGCCCATGACCGTCCCCCTACACCGTTTCAGTCGTCCTACGGGCCATCTACGGGCCATGACCGACGGCACCCTACGTCACGCGGGAACGGGGGCGACATCCGGGCCGGGCGCCGGGGACGCGGTGCCTCAGCCGATGTGGAGCGGATCCGACACCGGGAACAGGTGCGACGGGGACGGGAACCCGGTTTCGGCCAGAATCGTTCTTCGTCTGCACATCTAATGAGGGAGCGACACCTTGTCCGCCAGATCGACGGACCCGTCGGGGCACAGTCCCCGGCCATTCCGCCCGGGGTTTCCTGAGCACGGCACGAGGCGGGGTGGCGCGAGGTGAGCGCCGTGGAAGCCTGGCTGGGGCTGCTGGCCGTGTTCGTCCTGACGGCGGGGACGGGCTATTTCGTCGCCCAGGAGTTCGCCTACGTATCGGCCGACCGGCTGGCTCTCGCCCGCGAGGCCGAGGAGGGGGACAAGAAGGCCGCCCGGGCGCTGAAGGTGCTGGAGCGGCTGTCGTTCATGCTCTCGGGCGCCCAGCTCGGCATCACGGTGACCGGTCTGGTCGTCGGCTTCATCGCCGAGCCGTCCGTCTCCGCGCTGCTGCGGCCCGTACTGTCCGGCATCGGCGTTCCGGACGCCGCCGTCACCGGGATCTCCGTCGTGCTCGCCTTCGTGCTGGCCACGGTCGTGCAGATGGTGCTGGGCGAGCTGGCCCCGAAGAACCTCGCCATCGCCGTCCCGGAAAGGCTGGCCAAGGCCCTGGCCGGCTCCACTCTCGGCTATCTCAAGGTGGTCGGTCCAGTGGTCCGGATCTTCGACGGGGCGGCCAACCGACTGCTGCGCTCCGTGGGCATCGAACCGGTCGAGGAACTCCACCACGGCGCCACCCTCGAGGAACTCGGCCACCTGATCGGCGAGTCCCACGAACAGGGTGAGCTGCCGCGCGGAACGGCCGAACTGCTCGACCACGCCCTGGAGTTCTCCGAGCGGACGCTGCGCGAGGTGATGGTGCCGCGGGCCGACGCGGTCTTCGTCCGCAAGGACGCCACGGCGGCCGAGGCCGTCACCCTCATCGCCCGGCACGGGCACTCCAACTACCCGGTGCTCGGCGACCACCCGGACGACGTCGCGGGCGTCCTGGGCGTACGGGACCTGATGGGACTGCCGCCGGAGAGAGCCGCCGCCACCCTGGCCGGGGCGGCGGCCCGGCGGCCCCTGCTGCTGCCCGACACCCTGCCGCTGCCGGACGCCGTGGAGCGGATGCGCGTCCAGGACGACGAGTTCGCCGTCGTCCTGGACGAGCACGGAGGCGTGGCCGGCGTCGTCACCTACGAGGACATCGCCGAGGAACTCGTGGGCGACATCGCGGACGAGACGGACGAGGTCACCGAAGTGGCGGTCGCGGACGGCGACGGCTGGCTGGTGGACGCCGGGCGACGCCTGGACGAGGTGGCCGAGGTGACCGGCATCCACCTGCCCGAGGAGGACGACTACGAGACCGTGGCCGGGCTCATCGTCGACCGGCTCGGCCGCTTCCCGGCGATCGGGGACCGGCTCACGGTGGCGCTGCCGGCGGGCGGCGACGCCCGGATCGACGTACGCACCCTGGACCGGCACGTGCCCGAACGCATCAGGATCGAGCGGCTGGCCGAGAAGGCGGAGGAGCAGGCATGAGTTTCCCGATGGCGCTCTTCGTCACCGTCCTGCTGCTCATCGGCAGCGGCTTCTTCGTCGCGGCCGAGTTCGCGCTCGTGGCCGCCAAACGCCACCGCATGGAGAAGGCCGTGGCCGAAGGGCGCCGCGGCGCCAAGGCGGCCCTGGCCGGCATGCGGGAGCTGTCGCTGATGCTGGCCGGCGCCCAGCTCGGCATCACCGTGTGCACGCTCGGCCTGGGCTCCGTGTCCAAGCCCGCCATCTCCCACGAACTGGATCCGCTGCTGGTCGAGCTGGGCCTGCCCACCGCGCTCAGCTACGGCGTGGCCTTCGCCGTCGCGATGATCGTCGTGGTGTTCCTGCACATGGTCCTCGGCGAGATGGCGCCCAAGTCCTGGGCCATCGCCCACCCCGAGCGTTCCGCGATGCTGCTGTCCCCGCCCTTCCGCGCCGTCGCGACCGCCGTGCGCCCGCTGATCTGGGTCCTCAACAGGGTCAGCAACACACTGGTCCGCCTCTGCCGGGTCACGCCACGCGACGAACTGGCCTCCGTCCACAACCGGGAACAGCTCACCCACCTGGTCGAGGAGTCCGAACGACTGGGCCTGATCAGCGAAACGGACTCCGACCTGCTGACCCGGTCACTGACCGAGCCCGAGACCCCCGTGCGCGACCTGACGGTCCCGGCCGCCGACCTCGTGGCGGTCGCCTCCGACGCCGGGGCGGAACAGATCCTCGGCCTGGCCACCACCCACGACCGCACCCGCCTGCTCGTCCGCCACGAGGACGCCATCCTCGGCTCGGTGCACGTCCGCGACGTCCTCGTGGCGCGCGCACACGGGCGGACGGCCGACGCCCGCGCGCTGGCACGCCCCGTACCCGAACTGGCGGAGGACACCACGGTCGCCGAGGCGATCGAGGCCCTGCGCCGACGCCGGGCGTCCCTCGCGGTGGTCCGCGACACCACGGGCCGGCTCACCGGCATCGTGACCCTGGACGACCTGCTGGCCCGCTACCTGCAACCGAAGGCCGCGTAGAGCACCCCGCCCCGGCCGGGCGGCCCCGGCTCCCCGGGACCGCCCGGCTCGGGCATGCCTGCCCGCCCCTCTCCGGAGCGTGCGGGTCCCGAGGCGGGTGCCTGCACAGCTGCCGCTGCCGGACGACCATGAGGCATGGTGCGCACTCGTCGTTTCCTCGGCCTCAGTCCGCCGACACCCGCGGGAGCCGCCCTGACGAACTGTAAGCGGTTCACCAGCGCCTCTCCCCGGCGAAGTACTTCGCGGCCTTCCGCAGGATCTTGCGTTCTTCCTCCAGCTCACGGACCTGCTTGCGCAGTGCGGCGTTCTCCGCCTCCAGCGGCGTGGGCGGCTCGGCGGGTGTCTCCGCACGGCGTCCCCGTGGCCGGCTCGCGCCGGCCGCCCGGACCCAGTTCCGCAGGGTTTCCGGGTTGATTCCCAGGTCGGCGGCGACCTGCCGGATCGTCGCCTCGGGCCGCGACTGGTACAGCGCGACCGCGTCCGCCTTGAACTCCTGCGGGTAGTGCTTCACGACCACGAGATGTCCGTTCTCAGATCCTCAGGATCCAGTGTCTCGTGTGTCCGAGATCAGGGGTCAAGACCCGTCAGAGGCGGAACTTCCTCACCGGAACGAGGACGGGGCGACTACGGACACCTCGACAACTGCACGGCCTCCAGGAACACCCCGAGCATGCCCACCGGCCACCGCGACGCACCGGAAAATCCAAGATCCCCGACAGAGCCGAGCTCAGCCCATGTTGGCGAATGTGAGCTCGGCCATGACCCAAAGACCGAAGAGCTGGAGCCCCAGAGCGCCAACCGCCACTCCCAACGCCGCGCCGGTGGTCAGTCGGCTCCGCACAAACCTGTATACAGAAAGCGTGACGGCTGCGACAAAGAAGAGCAGGATTACGGAAAGGGGCATATCTACCTCTATGGAAGGATTGCAGCTTGACGGTAAGAGCGCACCCGGATAACAGCGTCTACGAATCTCAACCGTCTAGACGAAGTCGGTCGTGAATCGGTTCACCGGGTTTTGAGCACATGGGGATCTGCGGAAGACCCGCTACGACTTCGGGGTCGGGCGCCACCTTGTCCGACGGCGCACGTCACACACATGCGCAGCCGGCAACCGCATGAACGCCCATTACGCCACCACGCTGCTACGATCCCTGCTCGTTCTGGCGGACCGCGAAGTCCACCGGTGACAGACGATCACCCGACGACGATCACTCCGCCTGCCAGCACGAGGACCGCATCACGGACGCACACCAGTGTCGGCAACGCCTGAAAACGTGCCACCTCCAACGGATGAAAAGTGGCCCGTCTGAACCGTCTGGCTCGTTGAGCCAGGCAGGGAGGAAGGGTGATCAGCGTGGAGGACTGGGCGGAGATCCGCCGGTTGCACCGGTCCGAGGGCATGCCGATCAGAGCGATTGCTCGGAAGCTCGGGATCTCGCGGACGACGGTGCGGCGGGCGGTGTCCAGTGACCGGCCGCCGAAGTACGAGCGGGCCTCGAAGGGATCGGTCGTGGATGAGGTCGAGCCGAGGATCAGGGAACTGCTCGAGGTCTGGCCGGACATGCCGGCAACGGTGGTGGCCGAGCGGATTGGCTGGCAGCGGGGGATGACGGTCCTGCGGGACCGGCTGCGGGACCTGCGCCGGGACTATGTTCCGGCGGACCCGGCGTCCAGGACGGCTTATGAGCCGGGTGAGCTGGTCCAGTGCGATCTGTGGTTCCCGTCGGCGGAGATTCCGCTGGGGTTCGGGCAGACCGGCAGCCCACCGGTCCTGGTGATGGTCAGCGGTTACTCGCGCTGGATCATGGCGAGGATGCTGCCGACCCGGTCGGCTGCGGATCTGATCGCGGGGCACTGGCGGCTGCTGTCAGGGCTCGGAGCGGTTCCCAGGGCTTTGGTCTGGGACAACGAGGGTGCGGTCGGTTCCTGGCGGGGCGGGCGGCCGCGGCTGACGGAGGACTTCGCCGCGTTCGCCGGACTGCTGGGAATCCGGATCATCCAGTGCCGTCCGGGTGATCCGGAGGCGAAGGGCCTGGTCGAGCGGGCCAACGGCTATCTGGAGACCTCGTTCCTGCCCGGGCGGGTGTTCGCCTCGCCGACCGACTTCAACATTCAGCTGGAGGACTGGCTGCGGCGGGCGAACCGCCGGGTCCACCGCACTCTGCAGGCGCGTCCCGTCGACCGCATCGACGCGGATCGGGCGGGGATGCTGCCCTTGCCGCCGGTCGATCCGCCGGGCTGGTGGCGCACGTCGCTGCGGCTGCCGCGCGACCACTACGTCCGTGTCGACACCTGCGACTACTCCGTCCACCCTCTCGCCATCGGCCGCCGGATCGAGGTCAAGGCCGGCCTGGACGAGGTCCTGGTGTTCTGCGAGGGCACCGAGGTCGCCCGGCACGTCCGCTGCTGGGCCCGCCACCAGAGCATCACCGACCCCGCCCACTCCGCGGCGGCCGGCGCCGCCCGCCTGGCGGCCTGCAAGGAACCCGCCGCCGACGACGGTGAGGTCGAGGTCGAACAGCGGTCGCTGGACACCTACGACCGGATCTTCGGCGTCATCGAGGGCGGCCTCGGCAAGGAGGAGGAGATCGCATGACCACCACCACGGCCACCTCGTCAGGCCGGGACGTCACCTCCGAACTGGCCTATCTGACCCGGGTCCTCAAAGCCCCGGCCCTGCGGGAGGCAGCCTCCCGGCTGGCGGAGCGGGCGAAGGCCGAGCAGTGGGGCTTCGAGGAGTATCTGGCGGCCTGTCTGCAGCGGGAGGTCGCCGCCCGCGACGCGCACGGCGCCGAGAGCCGCATCCGCGCGGCCCGGTTCCCTTCCCGCAAGTCGCTCGAGGACTTCGACTTCGAGCACCAGCGGTCGGTGAAACGGGAGACGATCACCCACCTGGGCACCCTCGACTTCGTCGCGGGCAAGGAGAACGTGATCTTCCTCGGCCCGCCCGGCACGGGCAAGACGCACCTGGCCACGGGTCTGGGGATCCGGGCCTGTCAGGCCGGTCACCGGGTCGCGTTCGCGACCGCCGCCGAGTGGGTCGCCCGCCTCGCGAAGGCCCACGAGACCGGCCGCCTGGACGACGAGCTGGTCCGGCTCGGCCGGATCCCGCTGATCATCGTCGACGAGGTCGGCTACATCCCCTTCGAGCCCGAGGCCGCGAACCTGTTCTTCCAGTTCATCTCGGGCCGCTACGAGCGGGCCTCGGTCATCGTGACCAGCAACAAACCCTTCGGCCGCTGGGGCGAGGTCTTCGGCGACGACACCGTCGCCGCCGCCATGATCGACCGCCTCGTCCACCACGCCGAAGTCGTCTCCCTCAAGGGAGACAGCTACCGCATGCGCGGCCGCGACCTCGGACGGGTCCCCGCCGCCAACACCAGGGAATGACCAACATCAACTGACAAGCGGTCCACTTTTCATCCGCTGCCTCTGGTCCACGATTGCGCCGTTACCGACACACCAGTACCGCGACCTGCGAGTCCAAGATGAAACGATCTCACCGGGAGCAGATTCGGCCCGTGATCCAGACCGGCGCCGTGGTCATGGCCGGTATCTGCGGCGTTGATCCGCAGTGGCCGTAGATGCGCGGGACGCGGTAGTCATGCAAACGAGACAGGTGGGGCACCTACTCAATTGAGTAGGTGCCCCACCTGATGTCGCGGCTGTCGGGGTGGTGGGATATGAACCCACGGCCTCTTCGTCCCGAACTTTCGGTTGCAAGGTCATCGGGGTCATGTGAGCTGGTCAGTCGGCTTTTAGCGACTGTTGACGGTCACCTGTGGTCACGGCGGTTGCTGTACTCCGCTGCTGTACAGCGATCACGGCCGCCTCACAGAGATGGAACTCTTCGGTCTGTGCTTGAGGGATGTGGGTCAGTCCTGGTCTGAGGCGGGGTCTTGGGCTGCGTTGAGTGTTTCTTCGATGGTGATGTCGATGTACCGGTCTCGGTCGGCAGGGCTGAGGGCCGGTGGGGGCGTTTCGGTCTGGTCGAGCCGGATGCGGACGTGGCGGGTGACGACATCACGGTGGGGGGTGGAGGTTTGCTTTCTGAGGTCGCTGTAGACCGTCCAGGCGAGGCTGGCGACACTGACGATGAGCGCGCCGAGCGAGATCGGGTCCAAGTACTGATCGGGACGGGTGGCGCTCTGACGGGCGTGGAGGGCTGCTTCCACATCGGTGACGAGATGGGGGTCGTGCGGGGTAACGAGGCGCTGTGCCGCAGAGCGTGCGCCCAGCTCGACCGGGTTGGTCATGCGGTTCTCCTTATGAGGGTCAGGCGGCGGTGGGCGGGTCAGTAAGGACGTGCTGGCGCACCGTCGGCGGGAGGCGGTTGCCGGTGATGTTCTGCCAGGTCTCTTCGAGCGTGGCGATCCCCAGCGTGTACGTCAGCCGCTTGAGATGACCTGGGGCTGGGCCGGTCGACGGGTGCGGGAACTGATCAAACAGGACCACGCACCGGACCATCCACACCAATGCCTCTCCCGTCTGATGCCGTGCCTCAGCGAGTAGACCCATCTGCCCGTAGGTCATGGCCATGCCGGGCCGGTTGCTGAGGCCTTCTTCGATGGTGAGGGCTTGGCGGTACCAGTCTTCGGCTTCCTCCAGTCGCCCCTGGTCCTGGGCGATGATGCCGAGTTGGTGGTAGGTGCTGGCCATGCCGGGCCGGTTGTTGAGGCCTTCGTGGATGGTGAGGGCTTGGCGGTACCAGTCTTCGGCTTCCTCCAGTCGCCCCTGGTCCTGGGCGATGATGCCGAGTTGGTGGTAGGTGCTGGCCATGCCGGGCCGGTTGTTGAGGCCTTCGTGGATGGTGAGGGCTTGGCGGTACCAGTCTTCGGCTTCCTCCAGTCGCCCCTGGTCCTGGGCGATGATGCCGAGTTGGTGGTAGGTGCTGGCCATGCCGGGCCGGTTGTTGAGGCCTTCGTGGATGGTGAGGGCTTGGCGGTACCAGTCTTCGGCTTCCTCCAGTCGCCCCTGGTCCTGGGCGATGATGCCGAGTTGGTGGTAGGTGCTGGCCATGCCGGGCCGGTTGTTGAGGCCTTCGTGGATGGTGAGGGCTTGGCGGTACCAGTCTTCGGCTTCCTCCAGCCGCCCCTGGTCCTGGGCGACGATGCCGAGTTGGTGGTAGGTGCTGGCCATGCCGGGCCGGTTGTTGAGGTCTTCTTTGATGGTGAGGGCTTGGCGGTACCAGTCCTCGGCTTCCTCCAGCCGCCCCCGCAACTGGGCGACGATGCCGAGTTGGTGGTAGGTGCTGGCCATGCCGGGCCGGTTGTTGAGGTCTTCTTTGATGGTGAGGGCTTGGCGGTACCAGTCCTCGGCTTCCTCCAGCCGCCCCCGCAACTGGGCGATCATGCCGAGCTGGTGGTAGGTGACGGCGAGATCAGTGCGTTGCTGGGGAGTGACGGGCTGTTGCTGTTGGGCGTCAAGGATGTCGTGGTAAGTGTGTTCGGCTTGGTCCAGCTGACCGGCTTCCACTTGTCGGTTGGCTTGGGCGCCGGTCAGAAACAGCCATAGGGCGCCGGCCGGGGTGTCCAGGCCGGGTGGGCTGCCGTCGGCGGTTTCGAGGATCAGCCGTGCCCGGTCGACCCAGGCACGAGCCTCATCCGTCAGACCCCGCGCGTTCCAGTAGGTGTTCAGCGGTTGGGCGATGGCCTGGGCTTGAGTCCACAGATTGTGTTCGAGGGCGTGGCCGAGCATGCTGCCCAGCGTGCGCTGCTGGTAGTGGACCACTGTCATGGCGAGCTGGGCATTACCGCTGCCGAGCTGTTGGGTGAGCCAGTTGCCGAGGGCAGCGTGTGCGTCGAGGAGGGCCCGGATGGCGGTGGTGTGTTGGTCGCGGTAAGTGTTGGGAGATTGGGTGTGCCAGTGGGCGGTGAGGTAGGCGGGCAGGGCCGGGTGGATGCGGTACATGCCCA
This sequence comes from Streptomyces sp. DSM 120436, assembly GCF_055778765.1. Taxonomy (NCBI): domain Bacteria; kingdom Bacillati; phylum Actinomycetota; class Actinomycetes; order Kitasatosporales; family Streptomycetaceae; genus Streptomyces; species Streptomyces sp. DSM 120436. Next base: position 1,583,035 of record NZ_JBSKBS010000001.1, read on the forward strand.
CCCCCAGCGGCGTAAGCAGTCCCACCTCCGCCGCCCGGTCCAGCAGGCTTGCCCACGCTGCGTTCGTGTGGTCACGGAACGGCTCGGGAGTCTCCGGCTCTGCGGAGAACAAGGCCAGGACGTCGGCGTCGGCGATGCCGTGAAGGAGACTGAGGGCGGTCAGGGCGTGCTGGTCGGTGGCGGGAAGGTGGGTGAAGGAGTAGGTGATGCTGGCGGCGAGCGAGGTGGCGCGCTCGCCGGTGTCGGCATCGGGCAGTGCGGCGGTGCCCTGGAGGCCGGCCAGCAGGTCCTGGGCGCTGGTGGTGTCCAGGTAGGACAGGATGATGCGCATGCTGAGCGGGTGACCGTCCAGCCACTGCATCAGTTCCCCGAAAGCTTTCGCCTCCCGGCGTGGCTGGGCGTCGGGATAGGGCGCCAGGAGGTGGTCGGCGTACTGGCCGGCCTCCTCGGTGTCCAGGCCGGGCACCTCCACCCGGCGCACCTGAACGCCGAGCCAGTCTTCCCGGGTGCGGCTGGTGATGACAACCGCGCTGGTGCCGTGGGCGGCGATGCGGGTCAGGAAGTCGCGCAGCTGGTCGCGGTCGGTTTCGGGCAGGGGTGGGGTGGCCCGGGTGGGGTCGGGCATGGTGTGCACGGATTCGAAGTTGTCCCACACCAGCAGCAGCCGGTGTTCACGCAGGACCTCTTCCACCGCAGCCTGGCGCTCGGCCGGGTCGAGGAGGGCGAACCGGGTGCCGAACAGGCGTAGCCCGATGCTGGTGATCACGCCGTCCAGACCGAAGGAGGCGACGCCGGGTTCGAAGGAGTGCCAGATGACCCCGTCCGGGTGGTCCAAGGCGCCGGTGTCGCGCCACCACCGGCCGAAAGCTTTAGTAGGTGTTGTCGTACCGAACCTGAGACCGGTGTTTTCGCTGGTCAGGCATAGGTTTGGTGCTCCCGTGGGAGGGGTGGCCTGTCGTGTCATCGTTCCTGGGAGGTCGTGGATGCCGTCGGTCGTGGGGTTGCTCGAGCAGCGCGAGCTGGGTGCTCGCCGTCGTGTGGACGAGCTGCGGGAGGAGGCCGACCGCGTCCAGGCCGAGCTGGCCGTGGCCGAGCGGGAATGGAAGGAGTGGGTCATCGCCCGCTCGCGGGTCGGCGAGGTGCTGGGTCCGGTGGACGAAACCGCAGATCACGCACGGACCGAACGGGTGATGCCGGCGCAAGGGCAGGCAGAGGAGGCATCGCCAGCGTCGACGGCAGCAAAGCCGAAGGCGCAGGTGCCGGTGTGGCGCGAGGGGCTGGACGCGACCGTGCTGTCGATGGACTACCAGCGCATCCTGCAGGCCCTCGCGGACCGGCATCGCCTCCGTCAAGGGCCGCTTACCTGCCAGGAAATGGCCGTCTTGTTCGGCCTGGACGCGGTGCCGTCGAAGGTGGAGGCGCTCAGGTCGAAGGCGAAACGCCTGGTCGCGCGGGGCTGGCTGGCCGAGCGTCAGCCGGGCCGGTTCACGCTTGCGCGGAACGTGAGCGGGTCAGACGGCGGGTCATGATCATGGTCATCGACCAGTAGACCATCGCCTCGGCGCTGGTCGTGCGGCGTTCGTAGTCGCGGACCAGGCGACGGCTTCGCATCAGATGGGCGAAGAGCCGCTCGACGATCCACCGCTTGGGCAGCACCACGAAACCGCGTATGTCGTCGCTGCGTTTGACGATCGCCAAGACCAGGGCGAACACGGCCAGGCAGTGCTCGACGAGGCTGCCGGTGTAGCCGCCGTCGGCCCAGACCAGCTCCAGCCGGTGGCGGGCGTCGGCCACCTGGGCGAGCAGCGCCTTCCCGGCGGCACGGTCTCCGATGTCCGCGCTCGTGACCATGACGCCCAGCAGCAGGCCGAGGGTGTCGACCATGACGTGCCGCTTGCGTCCGTTGATCAGCTTGCCGCCGTCGAAGCCACGGCTGTCGGCGCCGACGACGGCGTCCGCCTTGATGGACTGCGAGTCGATCACACCGGCCGTCGGCTCCACATCCCTGCCCGCCTTCTGGCGGACCCGGTCGCGCAGCCGGTCGTGGAACTCCCTGACCAGCACGTGGTCGCGCCAGCGGCGGAAGAACGCGTAGACCCGGTCCCACGGCGGGAAGTCGGCCGGCATCGCCCGCCACTTGACGCCGTTGTCCACGAGATAGCGGATCGCGTCCAGTATCGCCCGGTGGCAGTACGCCTCCGGCTGTCCGCCCCGGCCCCGCATCCAGCCCGGCACCGGCAGCAGCGGCCGGACCACAGCCCACTCCGCGTCCGCCATGTCCGAGGGATACCGCCGAACACGTTCCGGGTGATCGGCCGCATTCCCGAACCGGTGAGCGACACAATCACAGGACGGAGCAGCCGACTTGAACTCCACCGGCGTGAGCACGTACAACTGCGGCAACAGGGTCTCCTGGATCTCGGTTGGCTTCGCAACCCCGAGCTACCAAGAGGCCCTGCCTTCATGCCCACGGCCAGTCGCGATCACCCGATCGAGACTCCCGTTCGACGCCCACCCCTCAAGATCGGAACGACAACAGCTTCTTAGCCAGCTCGGTCTTGCCGGTCCCGCCGGGCCCGTGCAGCACCACCACACGCTGCAACCGGGCGACCACGTCCAGCGTGTAGAGCAGGGCGTCGCGGCCGATGAACTCCCCCACCGCCTCCAATGCCTGCTCCTGGCCCGTCTCGTTGCTCGGAGGGCGTTCGCGGATCCGGTCCAGCATCTCCTCCAGGGACCGGCCGGCCGATCGCTCGGTGCGCAGGCCGGGGAAGTGGACCTCGCTGCGCGCGTACAGTACCGGCACCACCCAGTCGGCCAGCGGCATCATGCCCTTCGGCGAGGGCCGTAAATCCTGCTGGGCCAGGCGCCGCCGCCCGGCAGCCACCGCTTCACTCACCCGGTCCCCGGCGAACAGCCGCTCGTAGAACGCCGCCATGAACTCCGCGGCCGCCACCGCGTACACGCTGTAGGCCATGGCCACAACAGCCGCGGTGCCCTCCTGCAGCAGCCGCGTCGCCACCGCCGCCTCAACCTGCGATCCCACCACCGCCGACTGGCAGGCGTTGAGCACCACCACCGGCACCTGGGCCTGCTTGAGCACCCGCGCCACCTCCTCCGCAGGCACCAGATCCGATCCACCTTCCGGCTTCTCGAACGCCAGCATCCCTTGAGGTCCCGGCCCCCGGAACATCACCGGCCGCCCCGCCCCGCCTAACGGACTGGACGGCTGGCCGAAGACTCCGTGCCCGTCGAAGTGCACGATCTGGAACGGCTCACCCGCCTCCCGCGCAGCGGTCAGCACCTCTTGCAGGCGGTCCAGGGTCGGCGGGCGCAGCACCACCAGCTCCACCTGCCCGCGCACCGCGGCCAGACGCTCCAGTAACGGGCGGGCAATCATCTGATAGCCCACGTCCCGGGTGCCGCGCGGCCGGGAGATCACCATCAGCACCCGCAGCCGCGACCCACCGACCGTGAAGACCTGACCCAGATCTGCCGTCGGCATGGTGCGCGAAACAGTCACCTGCGCATCCAGCGCCAGCGGCGTCGGCCGGCCCGGGTCCCTCATCAGCTCCCACGGCCACCCCAGCGCTTGTGCCGCCCCCGACACCACCACCAGCTCCACACGACCGCCCCGGGCCTCCGCCCGTGCCCGCGCCCGCAGATAGGCATCCCGCGCCGGCCCCGCACCGAACACCGCCGAGAAGACCCGCTCACCCCACTGCGGCAATTCGGCGGCCGCCTGCAGCCCCCGTTCGCCATACACCCCGAACGGCGCCCGCAGATACTCCTCCAGATACCAGCGCAACTCCTCCAGCACCGGCCCGTCCAACGGCTGGCCCAGCATGACCGGCTCTCCCACCCGGCTGGGGATCAACTCACCCTCAGGCCACGACTGAACCGTCACCCTGCCGCCGTCCGCCATCTCCAGCAGCAGACGCTCCGTCACGACGCCACCCCCGTGCCCTACGACCCATCGCACCAGACCGTAGTCACACAGCCCTCCCACCGGCGGCAAAACACCCGAACCAGCACCCATCCTCACCGGCACAGACACCGAACAACCAACCCAAGCCCTCCGCTTGGGAAGTCGTGATCATTTGGTGGTTGAGCTGTGCAAACGGATGGAGAGCGAACCCGTGGAACCGGGCCGCATTCACCGTGGTTCCCGCTGTTCCCCCGTACGATCCGGTGCGCTTGTGGTGTAGGGCTGCCACGCCGCATGCCGGGTATCCGTCCCTGCGTGCTGGCTATCGTGTACCGGTCCTACGACACAGCGACGACCGTTTGGGCGTTCGTACTGTCGCTGCTGGTCGTGCTGGTGGTGGGTTGGTACGTCTGGCGGCGACGGTAGGCGGTGTCGCGGCCGACTTTTCAGTCCGACGCACGCGAACCCTGTCGAGACGGCCTCTCGGTCTGACACCCGTGGCCGGCTCCTCAGTCTGACGCCCAGGTCCCTGGGAACGTGAGGGGGGGGCAGACTGGCGAGCCTTCGGTCAGCGTGGGGCGAGTTGGCTGACACGGAGACGGGAGCGGGGTGGCACACGTGGTCACGCAGATGGACACGCGAGCGAAAACAGGTGAGGCGCCTAGGAACGCTCCTGGGTGCCCCACCTGATGTCGCGGCTGTCGGGGCGGCGGGATGTGAACCCACGACCTCTTCGTCCCGAATGAGGTGAGAGGGAACTCGAGACCTGCCGGTCTGGCATTTCCGCTGGTCAGGTCCTTGGCATCGAGGGGTCTCACGAGATGTTGGGGGCCTGGGGAGCAGATCGGCTCCCGAGCGGTTCCCGGAGTCGTACGGCGAGGATCTCGGAGTCCCCCGCCGATACGGGGCACGCTCTGCGGTTCCACCGCGACGTGGGTCGAGCTGGGTTCCGGCGTGTACCTGCTGCTCACGTGGTGTTCGTCGGTTCACAGGCGTCAGGTCTGGCCCCGACCCCTCTGTGTGATACATTCGATCATGTATAATGATACATTGATTGATGTATACGGAGGTGGGCCCATGAGCAGAACCGTCATCGATCTCGACGACGATGCGTTGGAAGCCGCGGCGAAGGAGCTGGGCACTTCCACGAAAAGGGACACCATCAACACCGCCCTACGTGAGGTCGTCGCGCGTAACCGTCGCTTGCGTGCCCTGCATGAGCTGCAGGATCTCGCGGATGAAGGCGCCCTCGCCGTCGAGCTCCTCCTGGACAAGCGCAACTACCGAGGTGGTTCTGCCCGGTGAGCGTTGCCGACTACCTCATCGATACGTCGGCCCTGGCTCGCGTCCTGCTGCGTCAGGCAACCGAAGGATGGGAGCAGAGGATGGGCGCCGGTCTGGTCGCCCTGTGCGACCTCACCGAACTGGAAGTCCTCTACTCCGCACGTTCCGAGAAGGATCGCGCGGCCATCCAGGAGCGGCTGAACCAGTTCACCTGGTGCCCCATGCCCGACGGTGTCTACCGGCGTGCCCGTGTCGTCCAGCGTGAGCTCACCGCCAAGGGTGAACACCGCAGTGCCGGAGCCGTCGACCTGCTCGTGGCCGCAGCCGCGGAAGAAGCGGGACTCACGCTGTTGCACTACGACCGCGACTTCGAAACCATCGCCCGCACCACTGGGCAGCCGGCTCGCATGATCGACCTCAAGGGCTGAGCCAGAGAACACCGAAGGGCACCTTGCCGGCAGCGCTCCCCGCCTCAGCAGCACTCGTGGACCACCTGGATCCCGCCGACGGTGTGGGCGTTGAAGTCGTCCAGTTCCTCGGCCGGAACCCAGAGTTCGAGGGTCGTCCGCCCGTCGGCCTGCTGGACGGGGTACCGGCTCAAGAACTGCGACTCGACCTCGAAACGAGTGACGAAGTCGGCCCCGTCGTGCTTCACGTTCCACTCCTGCGCGATCCTGACCGCGTAGTCCTCGTCAAGGGCCGGGTAGAAGATCGGCCGCCCAGGCAGCCGGGTCGGCCGGGCACGCCAGCTCAACTCCCGGACCGGATCCAGCCCCCTGGGGCGGGTGGGGCGTCACAGGGTCGTCATTGCCTGCCTGCTGGCCAACTGGCATCACTCTCTGCACGTGGACCGTTGGTACGGCGCGGGAGGAGAGGGGCGTTGAAGAGGGGAGCCGGGGCGATGCCGATGCCGGAGTGACCGATGCCGGGGCTGTGTCGGCGCGGAGGTGCCAGAAGCCCGTGTGGGCGAACCGTCCCGCTGCAAGGGCATCCGGCTGGTCATCAAGCAGTGAGCCACTCGGCCCCGGTGCTAGCCGTACGGCCACGAACCCTGGGAGGGCGGTGGCTCGGATGAGGAGAGACCTGCGGATGGTTTCCTCGTTGGCGTCTGCCTCACGCTATGCCGAGCCTCACCGCACCTGAGTTTGACGGTTTCCTGATGCGTCAGGCGTTGATCCCGTGGGAGGAATCGGCGAGCCGCTTGGGAGCCGAGTTCATAGTCCGGCCTCAAGCGGCTTCCCATTCGATCCCCGGAACCACTCAGGGGCCCGACCCGCACTGCGGATCAGGCCCCTGACCTGGTACTACGGCGTCGGGGTGGCGGGATTTGAACCCACGACCTCTTCGTCCCGAACGAAGCGCGCTGCCAAGCTGCGCCACACCCCGGTGTCGCTGCTGTCGCGGCGACGACGTTTACTTTAGCCCACTGGTGGCTAGAGACGAAATCTGGTTTTCGGGCGGGTGCGGTCCAGGGCCACCAGCAGGACCGCCACGGCGTAGATCGCGAGCCCCACGAGGAGCGCGTTGGCGAGCACGCTCCGGTAGCCGTGCCGGGCGACGTCGAGGAACGGGTACGGGTAGCGGGCGGGGGAGCCGGGGAGCAGCTCGCCCCGGGCCAGGGTGAAGGCCAGGTACGCCAGGGGGTACAGCAGCCACGTCGGGGCCTGACGGAGGTGCATGCGGGCCGGTGGCGTCAGGACCAGCCAGTCCAGCAGCGCGGCGACCGGCAGCACCGTGTGCAGCAGGTGGCCGGCGGCCGGCTCGAGCCACGGCGCGCCCCCGCTCGCCCCGCCCGTCATGGAGAAGGTCGGTGAGGCGTCCGTCAGGGCGATGTGGTGGACCAGGGCCGCGATCAGCACGTACAGGAGCGTCGCCCCGGTGACGGCACCCGGCAGGGGATGGCGGGCGGTCCATGCGCGGCGGGCCGAGGCGAACGTCACCAGGGCCAGCAGCGCCGTGCTCTGGATCACGAAGTGGCTCAGTACCCGGGTGGGGCTGCCGAGGAGGACCTCGGTCAGCACGGCCGTCGTCGCCAGCAGCGCCAGGACCAGCCGGTACGCCGCGGTCAGCGGGCGGCGCACCAGCGGTACGACGGCTCGGGCGGGGACGACGGAGGGGAACAGCTGCGGAGCCGTCCGCGGGAGGGCGGGCAGGTCCGGGATGTCCCTGGGTATCGGGGCGGTCATGCCCCCAGCGTGGGACGGGGGCCGGGCCGCGGCGACGTGGCGTGGGCCGGTCGGGTTACCCGCCCGGGGCGGACGGGCTCCCCGCCGGCCCGGTGCCTCAGCGGCCGACCAGCGTCAGCAGCGTCGCCTCCGGCGGGCACGCGAAGCGCACCGGCGTGTAGCGGCTCGTGCCGCAGCCCGCCGAGACGTGCAGGTACGACGTCCGGCCCTCCGCCGTGTGCGTGGACAGGCCCTTCACGCGGTCCGTGTCCAGGTCGCAGTTGGTGACCAGGGCGCCGTAGAACGGGATGCACAGCTGCCCGCCGTGCGTGTGGCCGGCGAGGACCAGCGGGTAGCCGTCGGCCGCGAAGGAGTCCAGCACGCGCAGGTACGGCGCGTGCACGACGCCCATCGAGAAGTCCGCCCCGGCCGACGGGCCGCCCGTCACCTCCGCGTAGCGGTCCCGCTTGATGTGCGGGTCGTCCAGTCCCGTCAGCTCGATCGACGCGCCCTCGATCTTCAGGGTGCCCCGCGTGTTGGTCAGGTTGAGCCAGCCCGCCGAGTCGAAGCCGTCCCGCAGGTCCTCCCACGGGTTGTGGACGGCGTCGACGACCGGCGGGTTGCCGTTCAGGCCGTGACGGCCCTGCACCTTCTCGACCAGGTAGCGGGCGGGGTTGCGCAGCCGGGGGCCGTAGTAGTCGTTGGAGCCGAAGACGTAGGCGCCCGGGAACTCCATCAGGGGGCCGAGCGCGTCCAGGACCTCGGGGACGCCCTCGGGGTCGGACAGGTTGTCGCCCGTGTTGATCACGAAGTCGGGGCGCAGTCCGGCCAGGGAGCGCAGCCAGCGCTGCTTCTTGCGCTGGCCGCCGACCATGTGGATGTCGGACACCTGCAGCACGCGCAGGGGGCGCATCCCGGAGGGGAGGACGGGGACGGTCACCCGTCGGAGGCGGAAGGAGCGGGCCTCGAAGCCCGCGGCGTACAGCAGTCCGGCGGTGCCGACCGCCGTGATTCCCAGGGGGATTCGGTATCGCGCGCGCATGTGCCCATCGTGTCAGACCCTGACGACCCCTCCGTACGGCCCTCAGGGGGCGGGCCCACGACCCGCTCAGGGGGGCGGGTCGCCCGCGGCCCCGCAAATCGGCAGGCGCCGAAGCCTCCGCACCTGCGACAATCACGTCATGACCACGCTCAAGTCGAAGCTGCAGGACGACCTCAACGCCGCGATCAAGGAGCGCGACGAGCTCCGCTCCTCGACGCTCCGGCTGACGCTCGCCGCGATCACCAAGGAGGAGGTGGCGGGCAAGGAGAAGCGCGAACTCTCCGACGACGAGGTGCAGAAGGTGATCGCCCGCGAGGCGAAGAAGCGCCGTGAGGCGGCGGAGGCCTTCGCACAGGGCGGCCGCGCCGAGCAGGCCGAGCGGGAGAAGGCGGAGGGCGAGGTGCTCGCCGGCTACCTGCCCAAGCAGCTGTCCGACGACGAGCTGAACGCGATCGTCGCCCAGGCCGTGGAGGAGGCCCGCGCCGCCGGCGCCGAGGGGCCGAAGGCCATGGGCGCCGTCATGAAGATCGTCAACCCGAAGGTGGCCGGGCTGGCGGAGGGCGGCCGGGTGGCCGCCGCCGTGAGGAAGCTGCTGGCGGGCTGAGCCGGGCGGTACGGCCGCAAACGGCGGGCGGCCCCTTCCCCGGCTCGGGGAAGGGGCCGCCCGCCGTTTCTCCTGGTCCTCCGTCGTCAGCCGTTATCCACGGCCGCCCGGGCCGTCGCCCCGGCCCTGGAGGAAGCCCTCGGGGATGCTGAAGCCCGGGTCGGGCTCGTTTCCGCCGTTGCCGTTGCCGTTGCCGTTGCCGTTGCCGCCGTTGATCAGGCCGCCGATGAAGCCGTCGTCGCCGTTGCCGCCGTCGTCACCGCCGCCGTCGTCGTCCCGGTCGCGGTCCTCGGGCTCCTTGTGCTCCGGGATGTGCACCGGGTTGAACTTCGGGGCGTCCCTGCCCTCCAGCGCGCCGGTCATCGCGTCGCGCCAGATGGGGCCCGGGACGGCGCCGCCGAAGACCAGCGAGTGGTACCGGCCGCCGATGGTGATGTCCCGCATCTTCACCTCCTGGCTGGCGCTGCCCACCCACACGGCGCCCGACATGTTCGGCGTGTAGCCGACGAACCAGGCGTTGATGCGCTCGTCCGTCGTACCCGTCTTGCCGGCGTTGTCGCGGCCGTCGCCGAGGCCGGCCTGCTGACCGGTACCGGAGTCGACCACGCCCTTGAGGAGCTCGTTCACCGTGTCCGCGGTCTTCTCGCTCATCGCGCGCGAGCACGTGGACTTCGGGACCGGCAGGGACTTCGACCGGTCACCCGTCTTCTGGGTGATCGACTCGATGGCGATCGGCGTGCAGTACATGCCCCGGGAGGCGAAGGCCGCGTAGGCGCTCGCCATGGTGAGGGGCGAGAGGCCGGTGGAGCCGAGGGTCATGGAGGACGGCACCTCGGGGATCTTGTCCCCGTTGCCCTGGACCACGCCGAGCTTGTCGGTCATGGTCACCACCGGGCACATCCCGATGTCCTCGATCATCTGCACGAAGTAGGTGTTGACCGACATGGCCATCGCCTCCCTCAGCGCGTACGGACCGACCTCGGACTCGTTCTCGTTCTCCAGCTTGTAGTTCTTGTCGTTCACCCACGGCTTCTCGCAGCCGCGCACGGTGTCCGGGTACGGCATCTCGTACGGGGAGGAGTACACCTGCGTCGGCGGCCGGCCCTCCTCCAGGGCGGCGGCGGCCACGAACGGCTTGAACGTCGAACCGGTCGGGAAACCGAAGTTGGAGCCGCCCCACGCCGAGTCCACGGAGAAGTTGATCTCCGTCTCGTCCTTGCCGTAGCCGTACGGCTTCGACTGGCCCATCGCGACGATCTTGCCGGTGCCCGGCTCCACCAGCGTGGACGCGGCGGCGACCTTGTCCGACTGGTGGACGTGGTCCTTGAGGGCCTGCTGCACCGACTCCTGCGCCTGCGGGTCCAGCGTCGTGCGGATGGTCAGGCCGCCCTGGTTCCAGATCTTCGCCCGCTCCTCGCGGGTCTTGCCGAAGACCGGGTCGTTGAGGAAGACCTTCTCCACGTACTTGCAGAAGAAGCCCGCGCCCTTGGACGCGGTGATGCAGCCGTTCTTCGGCTTGCTGACCTTGAGGCCCAGCGGGGAACGCATCGCCTTGGCGGCCTCCTCGGGGGAGATGTCGCCGACCTCGGCCATCCGCTGGAGGACGACGTTGCGCCGCTTCTTGGCCTCCGCCTCGTCGTTGACCGGGTCGTAGCGGCTCGGCGACTGGACGAGGCCGGCGAGGAGCGCGGCCTCCTGGAGTTCGAGGTCCTTGGCCGACTTGGAGAAGTAGCGCCGGGACGCGGCCTCGACGCCGTAGGCCTGCTGGCCGAAGAACGTGATGTTCAGGTAGTTCTCGAGGATCTTCTTCTTGCCCAGCTCCTCCTCGACCTGGATCGCGTACTTCAGCTCCGCGATCTTGCGGCCGATGGTCTGCTGGGTGGCCTGCGCAACCTTCGTCGGGTCGTCGCCCGCCTCCTCGACGAAGACGTTCTTCACGTACTGCTGGGTGAGTGTCGAGGCGCCCTCGGAGACCTCACCGCTGCGGGCGTTCTTGTTGAGCGCGCGCAGCACGCCCTTCAGGTCGATCGCCCCGTGCTGGTAGAAGCGCGAGTCCTCGATGGCGACGATCGCCTTCTGCATGTACGGCGAGATGTCCTTGAGGTCGACCACCGTGCGGTCGCGCGAGTAGACGGTGGCGATCAGATCGCCGTCGGCGTCGAGGATGGTGGTGCGCTGGCTCAGGGGCGGCGTCTTCAGGTTGGCGGGGAGCTCGTCGAAGCTCTCCACCGATCCCTTGGCCGCGAGACCCAGCGCGCCCACGGCGGGCAGCGCGATGCCGGCCATGACGGCCCCCGCGAGGACACTGACACCGAGGAACTGGGCGGCCTGCTGCGTGGGAGACAGACCACCGCCCGAGCGCTTCTTTGGCATGGGAGCAGCCTACGTTCTCATTCGCCGGACAAGCGTATATGCCTTGGCCTAAGCTGCACTCAACTGTCACAGCAGTGTGGCCACGTATCAATACGCCGGGCGACCCCGAATCGTTCCGGATCTTCTCGACTTTCTTCATACGAGTTCGGTCGAGGAGCGTGGAGACCGTGTCCGGATCGCCTCGTGTGTCACGCGGTGCCCGTTGTGACGCAATGGAACTGACCCGCAACGCCCCATGTGTCGCGCATGTCGCCCCCTCACTCCCCCGGGTGATCTGCCGCTTACCCATAGTCCGTTCGGACCATTCAAGATTGGGCCCGCTGGGGGTGTTGCGCTGTGCCCACCTTCCGTAACGTCCTCAACTGGCGGCGGTGAATATGCCGCTGCCGCCGTGGGGGAGCCTCGATTCGGGAGAGGACGGCGCCGGTATGGGCTGGGTTACCGACTGGAGTGCGCAGGCTGCCTGCCGCACTACCGATCCGGATGAACTGTTCGTTCAAGGAGCAGCGCAGAACAGGGCCAAGGCGGTGTGCACCGGGTGCCCGGTACGCACGGAGTGCCTGGCCGACGCGCTGGACAACCGCGTCGAGTTCGGCGTGTGGGGAGGCATGACGGAGCGTGAGCGCCGCGCACTGCTGCGTCGGCGGCCGACCGTGACCTCCTGGCGCCGGCTGCTGGAGACGGCGCGTTCGGAGTACGAGCGCGGCACGGGCGTCGTGCCGCTCGGCGACGACCGGGTCTACGAGGACTACGCCGCGGTGAGCTGAGAGCTCTCGGTGAGGTCTCTCGGGGGGTCCTCGGCGTGCCCGGTCACGTGACCGGGGGGTGCACGCGGCCCACCGAGACGGTGGGCGGGGCCCGCAGGGACGGTGGGCGGGGCCCGCAGGGGGCTCACCAGGCCTGACGGTCCGGGAGTTCACCGATGCGGGCCCGCGAAGTCCTGAAGCGGGTCCCGGGCTGGTTCCGGGCTGGTCCCGGGCTGGCTCCAGGGCGGTTCCGAAGTGGTTCCGGGGCGCCTTGTGGTGCGCTGAGTGCGACACCGTGCGCCGGAGTGCGTACGGGAGCGGTGCGGGCGCGGTGTGGGTGCCTGCGGCCGCACGCGGGTCTGTCCGGGATCACCTTGGGGCGTAGACGGGGTTCGGGTTCCGCTCTTGAGCGGCGCGTGGGCGCACGCGGGCCCGAGGGTCGCGCCGGTCGCACGCGGGTCCGGGCTGCGCGACGGGCGTACGCGGACCTACCGGTGTTGCTGGTGCCTCGCTGGTGCCTTGATCGCGGGCAGACCAACTGGGCGGCGCACAGCACAGGGCGCCGCCCAGGAGAGGCACGCCCGTCAGGGCGTGTCCGACAGCTCCGTCCGCCCCGCGGCCAGCCGCTCGCCGATGGCCCGCAGGCCCGCGAGGTCGTGGACGTCGCCGGGCAGCGCGGCCACCTCGGTCACCGCCACCTCGGGATGGAGCGCCGTGAAACGGTCACGCGTCCGCCGCTCGCGCGAGAGCAGGTGCATCCGCTCCGCGTGCAGCCTCAGCAGACCGGCCGTGAGACGGTCGACGGAGCGCTCGGCGTCCGCGTCGCCGGCCATGTCGCCGGCCGCGTCGCCCTCCGCGTCCGCCGTGGTCGGGTCGTCGTCGGGAGCCGCGCCGGTGACGTCCTCGGTGGCGGGGGAGCCTCCGTCGGTGACGTCACGCGCGGGTGATTCTGAACTGCCGTACGTTTCGGGAGAGTTACGAAGTCCAGCTTTCCCGCCCGGCTGATCCACAATGCGGGGATCCTCAAGATTTTCCGCGGCGGCCAGCGCCCGCTCGGCCGACAGCCGGACGGCCTCGCTGCCGTGCACCCGGTTCAGCACCAGACCGGCCAGCGGCATGTCCTCCGCGGCCAGCCGCTCCACGAAGTACGCGGCCTCCCGCAGCGCGTCCCGCTCCGGTGCGGCGACCACCAGGAACGCCGTCCCCGGCGCCTGGAGCAGCTTGTACGTGGCGTCCGCGCGCGTACGGAACCCGCCGAACATGGAGTCCATCGCCGCCACGAACGTCTGCACGTCCCGCAGCAGCTGACCGCCGAGCACCTTGCCGAGCACGCCGGTCATCATCGACATCCCGACGTTCAGGAACTTCATCCCCGCACGGCCGCCCACCTTCGCCGGGGCCAGCAGCACCCGGATCAACTTGCCGTCGAGGAAGGAGCCGAGCCGCTTGGGCGCGTCCAGGAAGTCCAGCGCGGAACGCGACGGCGGGGTGTCGACCACGATCAGGTCCCACTCGTCCCGTGACCGCAACTGCCCCAGCTTCTCCATCGCCATGTACTCCTGCGTGCCGGCGAAGCCCGCGGAGAGCGACTGGTAGAAGGGGTTGCCCAGGATCGCGGCGGCCCGCTCGGGGTCCGCGTGCGCCTCGACGATCTCGTCGAAGGTGCGCTTCATGTCGAGCATCATCGCGTGCAGTTCGCCGCCCGCGGAGTCGTCGATGCCCTTCACCCGGCGCGGGGTGTTGTCGAGGGAGTCGATGCCCATGGACTGGGCGAGACGGCGCGCCGGGTCGATGGTGAGGACCACCACCTTGCGGCCCCGCTCGGCCGCCCGCAGCCCCAGCGCCGCGGCCGTGGTCGTCTTGCCGACGCCGCCCGAGCCGCAGCACACCACGATCCGGGTGTCCGGGTTCTCGAGCAGCGGGTCGACCTCGAGCGCGCGGGCGGGCGAGAGGTGCTCACGGCCCGGGTCGTGGCCCTGCGCCGGTTCCGGACGACGGCTCATGACATCCCCTGCTTCCGGTGCTTCCGACTCGTGACGGGGCCGATGCGGCGGTGACGGTGGTGGGGGCCGCCGGGCACGTGCTCCCGGCGAGGCGTCCGGCCGGTCATGACACGCCCTGCCCGCGCAGCTTCCGCGCCAGCGCGTACAGCCCGGCCAGGTCCATGCCCTCGGCGAGCAGCGGGAGTTCGTGCAGCGGCACGCCCAGCTCCGCCAGCACGGCGCGCTGCTCGGTCTCCAGCGCGTACCGCTCGGCGTACTCCTCCGCCTGCGTGAGCAGCGGCTCCACCAGCCGCTCCGCGTGCCCACCGCGTCGCGCGCCGCCGAGCCCGGCGGAGGACAGCGACCGCGCGACGGCGGAACGGGGCACGCTCCCGACGAGGTCCAGGTCGGCGGCGTCCAGCACCTGGGGCCGCACCATGTTCACGATGACCCGCCCCACCGGCAGCCGGGCCGCGCGCAGCTCCGCGATGCCGTCCGCGGTCTCCTGGACCGGCATCTCCTCCAGCAGCGTGACCAGGTGCACGGCCGTCTCCGGCGATTTCAGCACCCGCATGACGGCCTGCGCCTGGTTGTGTATAGGGCCGATCTTGGCGAGCCCGGCCACCTCGTCGTTGACGTTGAGGAAGCGGGTGATGCGGCCGGTCGGCGGGGCGTCCATCACGACGTAGTCGTAGACGAACCGGCCGCCGCGGTCCTTGCGCCGCACCGCCTCGCACGCCTTGCCGGTGAGCAGGACGTCCCGGACGCCGGGGGCGATGGTGGTGGCGAAGTCGATCGCGCCGAGCTTGCGCAGGGCCCGTCCGGCGCTGCCGAGCTTGTAGAACATCTGGAGGTAGTCCAGAAGGGCCAGTTCGGCGTCGATGGCGAGGGCGTACACCTCCCCGCCCCCGGGAGCGACGGCGATCTTCCGCTCCTCGTACGGCAGCGCCTGCGTCTCGAAGAGCTGCGCGATGCCCTGCCGGCCCTCGACCTCGACGAGAAGCGTCCGCTTCCCCTCCTCGGCCAGGGCCAGCGCCAGAGCGGCGGCCACCGTGGTCTTGCCGGTTCCGCCCTTGCCACTCACGACCTGGAGCCTGCTCACGCCTTCGAGCCTAAATGCTCACCGCGCGTGGCGGCGGCTCCGGGTGGTGTTCAGGCCGTGCGTGCCCTCCCGCTTCCGGTCACGACGGGCGCGACGGCGACGCGGGCGGCGGGCGGGGCAGCGGTTAGAGTCGGCCGCATGACGAAGTGGGAATACGCGACTGTGCCGCTGCTGGTCCACGCGACGAAGCAGATTCTGGACACCTGGGGCGAGGACGGCTGGGAGCTCGTCCAGGTCGTGCCCGGGCCGAACAACCCCGAGCAGCTGGTGGCCTACCTGAAGCGCGAGAAGCAGGCATGAGCGGCGCCGTCGAGTCCCGGCTGGCCGAGCTGGGCCTGAGCCTGCCCGAGGTCGTCCCGCCGCTCGCCTCCTACCAGCCGGCGGTCGTCTCCGGCCGGTACGTGTTCACCTCCGGCCAGCTGCCGATGGTGGACGGCAAGCTGCCGGTGACCGGCAAGGTCGGCGCGGAGGTCACCGCAGAGGAGGCCAAGGACCTGGCCCGCACCTGCGCGCTGAACGCGCTCGCCGCGGTCAAGTCCGTCGTCGGCGACCTGGACCGCGTCGCGCGCGTCGTGAAGGTCGTCGGCTTCGTCGCCTCCGCCGCGGACTTCACCGGCCAGCCCGCCGTCGTCAACGGCGCCAGCGAACTCCTCGGCGAGGTCCTCGGCGACAAGGGCGTGCACGCCCGCAGCGCGGTCGGCGTCGCGGTGCTGCCGCTGGACGCCCCGGTCGAGGTCGAGATGCAGGTGGAGCTCACGGAGGCGTAGCCCGCGCGAGTGACGGCCCTCTGATGTCCTCAGGGGACCGTCCCCGCCGACCCCCGTACGTCGCCCCGGCCGGGCCCCGCGCCCGCCGGGGCGACGCGCGTCCGGCCACCGGCCGGGGGCGGCGGTGCCGGCCCCAGCCGTTGACGACGGCCCTGGCTGCGGCGACTGCGGCCCTGTGGCCCTGTGGCCCTGCGGACCGTGGGCGACGGCGCGGGCGGCCCGTCCCACCGGGCCGGTGACCGCCCTGGCCGCTCGATTGCTCCGGCCGCCCGGCGGCTCCGGTTGCTCCGGTGGCCCGGTTGCTCCGGCCGCCCGGTTGCCCCGGACCGCCGGCGACGGCCTGGCTCGCCGGTTCCCGGGCATCGTCCGGTCCGGCCGCGTGTCCGGTCCTGTTTCCCGGCTCCGGATGGCTCCGGATGGGTGAGGGCGGATGGGCTGTCGGTCATCGTCCGGTTGTTCGTTGCTGAGGGCCGCTGCTTGACCGTCCGGGTTGTCTCGTTCCGGACCAGTGACAGTGGCCGGGGTGCCGGCAATCGTCCGGCTGCTCGTCGCTGCGGGCCGGTGATGACCGTCCGGTCCGGTCACGCGTCCGGCCTCGCCCTCCCGCTCCGGACCGGTGACGACGTCCGGGTTGCCGGCGCTTGCCCGGCTCAGCTCCTGCGGGCTGCGGGCTGCCGACGGCCGCCCGAGCCGCCCGAGCGTCCGCCCGCCCGCCCGCGCGTCCGCCCGCCCGCCGCCCGCTGCTCCGAACCGGTGACAGCGGCCCCCGGCCCGTGTCGCCGTCCCGGCCGTCCCGGCCGTCCCGAGGGGCACTCGAACATCCGGGCGTCACGGGATAGCCTCCGGCCATGGCGAATGCGCAGGCTGGCGGGCAGTGGTACCCGCCGGAGTGGCCCGAGCGGATCAGAGCGCTGGCGAGCGGTGACCTCACACCCGTCACGCCCAAGCGCGCGGCCACCGTCATGCTCCTCAAGGACACCGGCCGCGGACCCGCCGTGCACATGCTGCGCCGCCGTACGTCCATGGCGTTCGCGGGCGGCGCGTACGCCTACCCCGGCGGCGGCGTCGACCCGCGCGACGACGACCGGCACGTCCGCTGGGCCGGCCCCTCGCTGGACTGGTGGGCCGGCCGGCTCGGCGTGGACCGCGCGGGCGCCCAGGCGATCGTCTGCGCGGCCGTGCGGGAGACGTACGAGGAGGCCGGCGTGCTGCTGGCCGGGCCCGCCCCGGACTCCGTGGTCGGCGACACCACCGGCGCGGACTGGGAGGCGGACCGCGCCGCCCTCGTCGCACGCGAGCTGTCCTTCGCGGAGTTCCTCGACCGGCGCGGTCTGCTGCTGCGCTCCGACCTGCTGGGCGCGTGGACGCGCTGGATCACCCCCGAGTTCGAGTCGCGCCGTTACGACACGTGGTTCTTCGTCGCCGCCCTCCCCGAGGGCCAGCGCACCCGCAACGCCTCCACGGAGGCCGACCGCACGGTGTGGATCACCCCGCGCGAGGCGGCCGGCGCGTACGACCGGGGCGAACTGCTGATGATGCCCCCGACCATCGCGACCCTGCGCCAGCTCACCGCGTACGGCACGGCAGCGGAGGCGCTCGACGCGGCTCCCGCGCGGGACCTCACGCCGGTGCTGGCCTCCGCGCGCCTGGTGGACGGCGCGATCGTCCTCTCCTGGCCCGGGCACGACGAGTTCACCAAGCACATCCCGACCGGGGGAGCACCCGCATGACGGACGCCCACGCACTTCCCGGCCAGCCGCGCGGCGGGGCCCTCTCCGGTCCCGCGACCGCACGGGCCGTCAACGTGCTGGCGCCGAACCCCTCGGCGATGACCCTGGACGGCACGAACACCTGGATCCTGTCCGAGCCGGACTCCGGCCTCGCCGTCGTCGTCGACCCGGGGCCGCTGGACGACGGGCACCTGCGGCATGTCATCGGCACCGCCGAGCAGGCCGGAAAGCGGGTCGCCCTCACGCTGCTGACGCACGGTCATCCCGACCACGCCGAGGGCGCCGCCCGGTTCGCCGAGCTGACCGGCACCAAGGTGCGCGCCCTGGACCCGGCGCTGCGGCTCGGCGACGAAGGGCTGGCCGCGGGGGACGTGGTCACCGTCGGCGGCCTGGAGCTGCGGGTCGTGCCGGCCCCCGGCCACACCTCGGACTCCCTGTGCTTCCACCTGCCGGCGGACCGGGCGGTCCTCACCGGCGACACCGTGCTGGGGCGCGGCACGACCGTCGTGGCCCACCCCGACGGCCGCCTCGGCGACTACCTGGACACCCTGCGCCGGCTCAGGTCCCTCACCGTCGACGACGGCGTGCACACGGTCCTGCCGGGGCACGGGCCGGTGCTGGAGGACGCCCAGGGGGCCGTCGAGTACTACCTCGCGCACCGCGCCCACCGGCTCGCCCAGGTGGAGACGGCCGTCGAGGACGGCCACCGCACCCCGGCCGAGGTCGTCGCCCACGTCTACGCCGACGTCGACCGCTCCCTGTGGCCGGCCGCGGAGCTGTCGGTGCGGGCGCAGCTGGAGTACCTGGAGGAGCACGGGATCCTCTGACACACCCGCACCCGCGCCTCCACTCGCACCCGCGCCTCCACTCGCACCCGCGCCTCCACTCGCACCCGCGCCCCCGCGGCCGGGGGCCGTGGGGGCGCGGAGGGAGACGGAGCGTCAGCGGGAGCGCTTGGCCAGGCGTTCCACGTCGAGCAGGATCACCGCGCGGGCCTCCAGGCGCAGCCAGCCGCGCTGGGCGAAGTCCGCCAGGGCCTTGTTGACCGTCTCGCGGGACGCACCGACCAGCTGGGCCAGCTCCTCCTGCGTGAGGTCGTGCACCACGTGGATGCCCTCCTCCGACTGCACGCCGAAGCGACGGGAGAGGTCCAGCAGGGCGCGCGCGACACGGCCCGGGACGTCGGAGAAGACCAGGTCGGACATGGCGTCGTTGGTCTTGCGCAGACGGCGGGCGACGGCGCGCAGCAGCGCCGTGGCCACCTCGGGGCGGGCGCTCAGCCAGGGGGTCAGGTCGCCGTGGCCCAGGCCCAGCAGCTTCACCTCGGTGAGCGCCGTGGCGGTCGCGGTGCGCGGACCGGGGTCGAAGAGGGACAGCTCACCGATCAGCTCGCCCGGGCCGACCACGGCGAGCATGTTCTCGCGCCCATCGGGGGAGGTGCGGTGCAGCTTCACCTTGCCCTCGGTGACCACGTACAGGCGGTCGCCCGGGTCGCCCTCGTGGAACAGTGAGTCACCCCTCGCCAGGGTCACCTCACTCATGGAGGCGCGAAGCTCCGCGGCCTGCTCGTCGTCGAGCGCCGCGAAAAGCGGGTTCCGCCGCAGAACGTCGTCCACGAGTTCTCTCCTCTTCGACCTGCTCAGGGGATCTTGACTCCCCCGCGTGTCAGTGGACCGTGGTTCCCATTGTGCCGGGTGGTCCAAACAGTGTGATCTGTCACAAGGATGCCGCACGGGGAGGCCGGGGTATGCGGCAGGGGTCCAATTGGACGCCGGTCCTCGGGGTCCGGGACGGATGTCCGCGCCGGGTCGTAGGCTGGCCGGGTGTCCAAATCGCCGGTGAGAGCACAGGCCGAGGGGGCTGCGCGGGTGAGTGCAGATCGCGATTCCGCTGTGGGCGAACAGGGCTCCGATGGCGGTAGGGAAACGGCGGAAGCCGTGGGGAAGACCGCCGCCGGGAAGCCCGCGTCCGCGCGGAGGCCCGCGCCGGCCGCGAAGGGAGCGAGCGCTGTGAGGAAGCCCGCGTCGGCTTCCAGGAAGGCGACCGCCTCCGCGGAGGCCCCCGCGCCCGGGAAGCGGGCGGCCGCGCCCGAGAAGGCCACCGCCTCCGTACCGGCCGCCTCCGCGAGGACGGTGGCCGCGGGCCCGCGCGGCGAGTCCCGGACCGCGCTGGTGCGGCGGGCCCGCCGGATCAACCGTGAGCTCGCCGAGGTGTACCCGTACGCCCACCCCGAGCTGGACTTCGAGAACCCCTTCCAGCTCGTCGTCGCCACCGTGCTGTCGGCCCAGACCACCGACCTGCGCGTCAACCAGACGACCCCCGCGCTGTTCGCGAGGTACCCCACCCCCGAGGACCTGGCCGCCGCCGACCCGGAGGAGGTGGAGGAGATCCTCCGCCCCACCGGCTTCTTCCGCGCCAAGACCAGGTCGGTCATCGGGCTGTCGAAGGCGCTGGTGGAGGAGTTCGGCGGGGAGGTGCCGGGCCGGCTGGAGGACCTGGTCAAGCTGCCCGGCGTGGGCCGCAAGACCGCGTTCGTCGTGCTCGGCAACGCCTTCGGCCGCCCGGGGATCACCGTCGACACCCACTTCCAGCGCCTGGTGCGCCGCTGGCGCTGGACCGAGCAGACCGACCCCGACAAGATCGAGGCGGAGGTCGGCGCGCTGTTCCCCAAGAAGGACTGGACCGACCTGTCCCACCACGTCATCTGGCACGGCCGCCGCATCTGCCACGCCCGCAAGCCCGCCTGCGGCGCCTGCCCGATCGCCCCGCTCTGCCCTGCCTACGGCGAGGGCGAGACGGACCCGGACAAGGCGCGGAAGCTGCTGAAGTACGAGAAGGCCGGTCAGCCGGGCCAGCGTCTGAGGCCCCCGCAGGCGTATCTGGACGCGGGCGGCAGGGCGGCCCCGCCGCTGGGGGCCGGATGAGGGCAGGCCGGGCGTCCCGGTTCTCCGCGGAACGATCTCGGGGCCACCGGGCGTTGGACCTGTGGGACGGGGCCGGACGACGGGGGTGGGCATGACGCGTACGAGCGGGACGCAGAGGGGTCCGGTGACCCTCAGCAGGGACGGACTGCCCCCGTGGCTGGACCCGGTGGTCCACGCCGTCGAGACGGTCGCGCCCCAGCAGCTCAGCCGCTTCCTGCCGCCCGCGGACGGCTCGGGACGGCAGTCCGCCGTCCTCATCCTCTTCGGCGAGGGCGAGCGCGGCCCCGAGCTGCTGCTCATGGAGCGGGCCAGTTCGCTGCGCTCGCACGCCGGGCAGCCGTCCTTCCCCGGCGGCGCGCTCGACCTCGAGGACGGCGATCCGCACGGCGACGGCCCGTTGCGGGCGGCGCTGCGCGAGGCGGAGGAGGAGACCGGGCTCGATCCGTCCGGTGTGCAGCTCTTCGGCGCGCTGCCGAAGCTCTACATCCCCGTCAGCGGCTTCGTCGTCACGCCCGTGCTCGGCTGGTGGCGCGAGCCCAGTCCGGTCGGCGTCGTCGATCCGAACGAGACGGCGCGGGTGTTCACCGCGCCCGTGGCCGATCTCACCCACCCGGACAACCGCGCGACCGCGGTCCACCCCAGCGGCTTCCACGGACCCGCGTTCCTGGTCGAATCGGCCCTCGTGTGGGGGTTCACCGCAGGGGTCATCGACCGGTTGCTGCACTTCGCGGGCTGGGAGCGCCCCTGGGACCGGGACAAGCGGGTCCCGCTGGACTGGAGGGCGTGACAGGGTGGGCGCCGTGCTGCGTAGGACGAGGCGAGGCTTGAATCGGTGAACGTGCTGGACATCCTGCTGCTGGTGGCCGCCGTGTGGTTCGCCGTGGTCGGCTACCGCCAGGGCTTCGTCGTCGGCATCCTGTCGGTGATCGGCTTCCTCGGGGGCGGCCTGATCGCCGTCTACGCGCTGCCCGTCGTCTGGGACGCGCTCACGGACGGCTCCGAGGTGAGCGCCGCCGCCGCCGTCGTGGCGGTCGTGGTCGTCATAGTCTGCGCCTCCGTCGGCCAGGCCCTCACCACGCACCTCGGCAACAAGCTGCGCCGCCACATCACCTGGTCCCCGGCCCGGGCGCTGGACGCCACCGGCGGGGCCCTCGTCAACGTGGTCGCGATGCTCCTGGTCGCCTGGCTGATCGGCTCCGCCCTCGCCGGGACGACCCTGCCGACGCTCGGCAAGGAGGTGCGCGGCTCCAAGGTGCTGCTCGGCGTCTCCCGGGCGCTGCCGGACCGGGCCGACATCTGGTTCGCCGACTTCTCCTCCGTCCTCGCGCAGAACGGCTTCCCGCAGGTCTTCAGCCCGTTCGCCAACGAGCCCATCACCGACGTACGGCCGCCGGACCCGGCGCTGGCGGGCAGCCCCGTGGCCGTCCGCGCGCAGCGCTCCATCGTGAAGGTGACGGGCACCGCGACGAGCTGCGGCAAGGTCCTGGAGGGCACCGGCTTCGTCTTCGACGACCGGCGCGTCATGACCAACGCCCATGTGGTGGGCGGCGTCGACGAGCCGGTCGTGCAGATAGGCGGCGAGGGCAGGAAGTACGACGCCACGGTCGTCCTCTACGACTGGAAGCGCGACATCGCCGTCCTCGACGTGCCCGATCTGGACGCGCCCGCGCTGCGGTTCGCCACCGAGGACGCGAGCAGCGGGGACAGCGCCATCGTCGCCGGCTTCCCGGAGAACGGCGCGTACGACGTCCGCGCGGCGCGGCTGCGGGGGCGCATCACGGCCAACGGTCCCGACATCTATCACCGCGGCACGGTCCGCCGTGACGTGTACTCCCTGTACGCGACGGTCCGTCAGGGCAACTCCGGCGGCCCGCTCCTCACCCCCGAGGGCGAGGTCTACGGCGTCATCTTCGCGAAGTCGCTGGACGACGCCGAGACGGGATACGCGCTGACCGTGGACGAGATCCGCGAGGACATCGTCCGGGGCCGTGCCGCCGCCCAGGAGGTGGACAGCGACACGTGCGCGCTCTGAGCGGGAACCGGGGCGGCGGTTGCCGGAGCGTCAGGAACGGCCGGGCGGGCCGTCAGCCGCGCGGATGACGGAGCCGGACGGAGACCCAGCGCGCACGGCGGCGGAGAATGCGCGGGATGCCGACCCTGAGATCCGTAGCTGCCATCTGTGGTGCACCGCCTCGCTGGTGGGAGCCCACACCGCTCGCCGAGCGGCGCTTGCGGCTTGCGTCACTGTAGTCGTGCGTCCAGCCCATACCCGGACGTGTGCCCCCGCCCCAAGGTCGATAACCGCCTGAGGGGCCGCCAATTGGCCTATGCGCCAGGCAATTGGCCTTCGAATGACAAGCGTTTGGTCGCCATGGGTGTGAGCGGTACGGAACGCATCCGTCCGGTCACCGGTCCGGCTCGGGATCCCTCAGCCAGTTGATCAGCTCGGTCGAGAAGGTCACCGGGTCCTCCTCGTGCGGGAAGTGCCCCAGGCCGTCGAACAGCCGCCAGCGGTACGGCGCTTCGACGTACTGCCCCGAGCCCGCGGCGCTGCGGGTGCGCACCACCGGGTCCAGCGAGCCGTGCAGGTGCAGCGTCGGCACCTGCACCGGGCGCTTCATCCTGCGGTTGAACTGGATGCCGTCCGGGCGGGCCAGCGACCGCACCATCCACCGGTACGGCTCGATCGAGCAGTGCGCCGTGGACGGGATGCACATGGCCCGCCGGTAGATCTCCAGAGCCTTGTCGTCGGGTGGCTGCGGCCCGGACCACTCCTCGATGAGCCGGGCCACCAGCGCCCCGTCGTCCGCGGTGAGCCGCCGCTCCGGGATCCAGGGCCGCTGGAACCCCCAGATGTGCGACTGGGCCGCCGTCTGCCGGGCGTCGGCGAGCATCGAGGAGCGCCAGCGCCGCGGGTGCGGCATCGAGGACACCACGAGCCGCCGTACGAGCTTGGGGCGCATCGCCGCGGCCGTCCAGGCCAGGTAGCCGCCCAGGTCGTGACCGACCAGAGCGGCGTCCGGCTCGCCCAGGGAGCGGATGACGCCGGTGACGTCCAGCGCGAGGTTGGCCGGGTCGTAGCCGCGCGGGGTGCGGTCGCTGCCGCCGACGCCCCGCAGGTCCATGGCGACGGCCCGGAACCCGGCGTCGGCGAGCGCCGTCAGCTGGTGCCGCCAGGTCCACCAGAACTGCGGGAAGCCGTGCAGCAGCAGTACCAGCGGGCCGTCACCCAGCTCCGCGATGTGGAAGCGGGCGCCGTTGGCGGCGACGTCCCGGTGGACGAGTCCCGGGGCGTCCGGGAGGTCCAGGCGTACGACCGAGGCTGGTTGCGCCGTAGGAGTGGCGGGGTCCGTCATGAGGACGAGCGTGCCACAGCCTCGATGGCCTCGGGACCGCGGTTCTCGGGAAGGGCGGGGCGCGGATGCGGCTTGGCCTTCTGCAGGACGCCGGCCGTTTCCTTCATCGAGGCGGCGACCTTCTGCGGGCCGCGGCCCTTCTTGGCCTTCTTGGCGAAGGTGACGCCGATCAGCGCGAGGACGCCGGCGACGAGGCAGTTGGCCGCGAAGGACAGCAGGAAGCACCAGCCGAGGTTCCAGCCGCTCCAGGCGTGGATGCCGTACGCGAGGGCGAAGTTCAGCATCGGCAGGGAGAACAGGAGCAGCACGCCCGCCGCCATGAACGCGCCTCCGCTGGTCGCGCCCCGCTTCACGTCCTGCCGGAGCTGCGCCTTCGCCAGCGCGATCTCGTCGTGCACCAGCGCCGACATCTCCGCCGTCGCCGTGGCGAACAGCTGGCCGATGCTGCGTTCGGCGCCGACCGGGCTGCCGTCGGGTGCGCTCATCGCGGTCTCCCTCTTCTCCGTACGCCTCGCGTACGTCCGTCGTGCCTGCGCGGGACGGTCCCGTCTTTTGTACCGTCCCGTCAGATCATGCCGGACCGTCGTGCGGATCGCCTGCCCCGCCCGGCACTTCCGCAAGCGCGTCCCGCTCGGCGGCCTTCTCCAGGGCGAGCCGCCGGTGCTCGGCGGCCTTCTCCTCGAGGATGCGGGCCATGCGCAGGTGGTACTCCGGGTCGTCCTGCTCGTAGACGTCCGGTATGCCGTCGAGGTCCTCGTCCCGCTCCTCCTCGTCGGCCAGCTTGCGGTACTTGGCGTTCCTGATCTTCAGCAGGACGGTCGCCAAGGCGGTGGCGATCAGCGAACCGGTGAGGACGGCGGCCTTCACGCTGTCCGTCATCATCGCGTCGCCCTCGAAGGCCAGCTCTCCGATGAGCAGCGACACGGTGAAGCCGATGCCGGCGAGCGCCGCCACCGCGAGCACGTCGGCCCAGGCCAGGTCGTCACTGAGCGAGGCACGCGTGAAACGGGACGTCAGCCAGGTGCCGCCGAAGATGCCGAGCGTCTTGCCGACGACCAGACCGAGGACGACGCCGAGCGTCTCGGGCTGCGTGAACATCTTCGCGAGCGCGTCGCCGGAGACCGTGACACCCGCGCTGAACAGGGCGAACAGCGGGACCGCGAGCCCCGCCGACAGCGGCCGGACGCGGTGCTCGATGTGCTCGCCCGGGGAGTGCTCCTCGCCCTCCTCGCGGTGGCAGCGCAGCATCAGGCCCATCGCGACACCGGCGATGGTGGCGTGGACGCCGCTGTTGTACATCAGGCCCCAGATCGCCACGGCCAGCGGCACGTACAGGTACCAGCCGCGCACCCGCTTGCGCAGCAGCAGCCAGAAGAGCAGCAGGCCCGCGGCGGCGCCGCCGAGCGCCGCGAAGTTGAGCTGGTCGGTGAAGAAGAGCGCGATGATCAGGATCGCGAACAGGTCGTCGACGACCGCGAGGGTGAGGAGGAAGGCGCGCAGCGCGCTGGGCAGCGAGGTGCCGATGACGGCGAGCACGGCCAGCGCGAACGCGATGTCGGTGGCGGTGGGCACGGCCCAGCCGGCGAGGGAGCCGCCGCCCAGGCCGCTGGTGAGCGTGTAGACCAGCGCGGGCGCGATCATGCCGCACAGGGCGGCGACGACGGGGAGCGCGGCGGCCTTGGGGTCGCGCAGGTCGCCGGCGACCAGTTCCCGCTTGAGCTCGATGCCGGCGACGAAGAAGAAGATGGCGAGCAGGCCGTCGGCGGCCCAGTGCGCCACGGACAGGTTCAGCCCGAGCGACTCGGGGCCGAAGTGCCAGTGGCTGACGCTCTCGTAGCTGTCCTGCAGCGCGGGTATGTTCGCCCACACCAGCGCGGCGACGGCGGCGAGCAGCAGCAGGACGCCGCCCACGGTCTCCGTGCGGAGGGCCTCCGCGACGAAGTTCCGCTCGGGCAGCGAGAGACGGCCGAAGGCCTTGCGGGGGGTGGGGGTGGGGGCGCTCACAGCGTGTTCCTCCGGTCGGTGGGCAGCACGAATCGCGTGCCGACCAGACTTCCCGGCGCTCCATGAGACAGCGTGTTGTGCTCTTGAGCCTAGCCAACGCGCACGTGGGCCGCACCAGCGGCATCGAGAAGCCGGGCACGGGGTCGCCACCGGGACCCTGAAGGTGAGGCAGGCGGGGGGAATCGTGCTGACCTGCGGCAATGGTGCCATGCGGGGGTGCCGCCGCCCGGACGCGGCCATGCGGTGCGGAGTGCTGTGACGTGGCTCTCCTCACAGTGCGGAGCCGGGGCCCGAGGGCGAGACGCGCGCGGTCGACGTGCTCTCAGTCCTTCCCGGAGGCCAGGGCCCTCTTCCTCGCCTCGATCTCTTCCAGGGTGGTCACGCGCAGGCGCCGCCGTCCGCGGGTGGCGCGTCCTTGCCCGGCCTCGGCCGGGGCGGCGGTCGTCCTCCCGGTCGCCGTCTCCTCCGCGGTCGGCCTGGGAGCGGCAGGATTTCCGGCACCGTCGAGCAGCGTCTCCAGCGGGCGGGCGCAGACGGCGCACAGATCCGTCTCGAGGCGCCTGCCGTCGGCCGACGCGATCGTGTAGGTGGCGGCAGGTGTCCGCCGGTCCACATCGCACGCGATGACCTGCATCTTCATACCTGCCCCTGCCCGTGATGACCGCCCTCAGGTTACCGGTGCGAAGATCCGGTGAGCGTGCGGGATACCGTGATCCGAGTCGTTGCGGGGCGGGGAGAGGGCCGTGCGACGGAAGCAGGAGGGGCCGTGCCGAAGCGCAAGATCGTGGATGAGGGCGAGGTCGTCCGCTGGTTCGAGGAGGGGTGGACCTACCAGCAGATGATCGACGAGTACCGGAGGAAGTACGGGATCGACACCGTCCCTTCCATGTGGGGGAACTTCCGGTACCGCAAGGGCCTGAGCAGGCGTATCGCCCGGGACGACGACCTGATCCCCTGGGCTGTGAAACCCGAGCACCGGCACCAGTACCCGCTGGCGATGCTGCGGGTGGAGGGCCGGCGCCGTGCGGGCATGGACCTGGACGGGAACGCGGCCAGACGGCTGGAGTCCTGGACACGGACGCTGGCGGAGGAGAACGCCGTCGTCCACTACGACCCCGACACGGAGGAAGGCTTCTTCTACGTGCCTCGTGAACCCCAGGACGACGACCTGATCCGCCGGCCCCGGCGCAAGACGACCCTGCGCCGCAACGCTGACGAACGCCGGGACACGTAAGAGGCGGGTGGAACACGCGCCGCCTTGAGTGGGGGACACGAGCCGCCTTGAGCAGGGACACGCGCCGCCTCGAGGGTGAACGCGCGCCACGGGGCGCGGTGAGCGGGCCGCGCGCAGGGTGGCCGGGCGCGTGCACAGCGTGGCCGGGCGCGCACGGCCGCCCGGCCGGCGTGACGGTGCGGACCGACGACGGGCGGGGTGTCGGTGCGGACCGACGACGGGCGGGGTGCCGGTGCGGACCGACGACGGGCGGGGTGTCGGTGCGGACCGACGACGGGCGGGGTGCCGGTGCGGACCGACGACGGGCGGGGTGTCGGTGCGGACCGACGACGGGCGGGGTGCCGGTGCGGACCGACGACGGGCGGGGTGTCGGTGCGGACCGACGACGGCCGGCGTGACGGTGTGGACCGACGAACGGGCGGGGTGTCGGACGGCGTCCCCGTAGGTGAGGGCCGCGGGCGACCCGGGGGCGGGGGCACCGCCGTCGACACACCCGCCCGTGGCAGGCCCGCCGTTCTAGTCCTCGCTCGGCGCGGCCGGCAGCTTCGCCTGGATGAGGTCCATGACCGTGGAGTCCGTCAGCGTGGTGACGTCCCCGAGCTGGCGGTTCTCCGCGACGTCCCGCAGCAGGCGGCGCATGATCTTGCCGGAGCGGGTCTTCGGCAGCTCGGCCACCGGGAGGATCCGCTTCGGCTTGGCGATCGGGCCGAGCGTGGCGCCCACGTGGTTGCGCAGCTCGTCGACGAGGTCCTCGCTCTCCGCCGCCGTGCCGCGCAGGATCACGAAGGCGACGATCGCCTGGCCGGTCGTCTCGTCGGTCGCGCCCACCACGGCCGCCTCGGCGACCGCCGGGTGGGAGACCAGTGCGGACTCGACCTCCGTGGTGGAGATGTTGTGGCCGGACACCAGCATCACGTCGTCCACCCGGCCGAGCAGCCAGATGTCGCCGTCGTCGTCCTTCTTCGCGCCGTCACCGGCGAAGTACTTGCCCTCGAAGCGCGACCAGTAGGTGTCGAGGAAGCGCTGGTCGTCGCCCCAGATGGTGCGCAGCATCGACGGCCACGGCTCGGTCAGCACCAGGTAGCCACCGCCGCCGTCGGGCACCTCGTTCGCCTCGTCGTCCACGACCGTGGCGGAGATGCCCGGCAGCGGGGTCTGGGCGGAACCCGGCTTGGCGGAGGTCACGCCCGGCAGCGGCGAGACCATGATGCCGCCGGTCTCGGTCTGCCACCACGTGTCGACGACCGGGGCGCGGTCGGCGCCGATGTTCTTGCGGTACCAGATCCACGCCTCGGGGTTGATCGGCTCGCCGACGGAGCCGAGCACCCGCAGCGACGACAGGTCGAACTTCGCGGGGATGTCGTCGCCCCACTTCATGAACGTCCGGATCGCGGTGGGCGCCGTGTAGAGGATCGTCACGCCGTACTTCTGCACGATCTCCCAGAAACGGCCCTGGTGGGGCGTGTCCGGGGTGCCCTCGTACATGACCTGGGTGGCGCCGTTGGCGAGCGGCCCGTAGACGATGTACGAGTGTCCGGTGACCCAGCCGACGTCGGCCGTGCACCAGTAGACGTCGGTCTCCGGCTTGAGGTCGAACACCGCCCAGTGCGTGTACGCGATCTGGGTCAGGTAGCCGCCGGAGGTGTGCAGGATGCCCTTCGGCTTACCCGTGGTGCCCGAGGTGTAGAGGATGAAGAGCGGGTGCTCGGCCCCGAACGCCTCCGGGGTGTGCTCCGTGCTCTGCCGGTCGACCACGTCGTGCCACCACACGTCGCGGCCCTCGGTCCAGGCGACGTCCTGGCCGGTGCGGCGGACGACGAGGACGTGTTCGACGTTCTCCACCCGGCTGACGGCCTCGTCCACGGCCGGCTTCAGGGCGGACGGCTTGCCGCGCCGGTAGCCGCCGTCGGCCGTGATGACGACCCGCGCGTCGGCGTCCTGGATGCGGGTGGCGAGCGCGTCCGCCGAGAAGCCGCCGAAGACCACGGAGTGCGCGGCGCCGATGCGGGCGCAGGCCAGCATCGCGACGGCGGTCTCCGGGATCATCGGCATGTAGACGGCGACCCGGTCGCCCTTGCGGACCCCGAGCTCCAGGAGGGCGTTGGCGGCCTTGGACACCTCGTCCTTGAGCTGGGCGTAGGTGAGGGCGCGGCTGTCGCCCGGCTCGCCCTCGAAGTGGATCGCGACCCGGTCCCCGCGCCCGGCCTCCACGTGCCGGTCGACGCAGTTGTAGGCGACGTTGAGCTCGCCGTCCTGGAACCACTTGGCGAACGGCGGGTTCGACCAGTCGAGCGTCTCGGTGGGCTCCTTGGCCCAGGTCAGTCGGCGGGCCTGCTCGGCCCAGAAGCCGAGCCTGTCAGCCTTGGCCTGTTCATACGCCTCCGCGGTGACGTTGGCGTTCGCGGCCAGGTCGGCGGGGGGCGCGAAGCGTCGCTCCTCCTTCAGAAGGTTGGCCAGGCTTTCATTGCTCACGGCATCTGCCTTTCCCAGGGTGTCCGTTGTGTCCCAAGCCACAGCTCATCAGACCTGGGGGCACGCTGACAAGGGTCGACGGGAAAATGGTTTAGACCTGTTGCGGTCGTGTCGCGCTGGTGCCCGACACCCCTTCTCACGGGGCGGGGGGCGTCCCGGTTCAAGAGGTGTAACGCCCCTCACACGCGGGTGCGCCTCACACCGCCAGGTCCACCTCGCGTACCCGGTCGAAGACCCTTTCCTCCTCCTGTTCGGTGAGCAGGTACGCCTGGGCCTCGCCCACGTGGAAGTACAGCCCGTGCAGTTCGAGGACTCCTTCCTCCAGGGCGCGGGCGACCGATTCATGGGCGCGCAGATGCTCCAGCTGCTGGACCACGTTGGTCAGGCAGAGCTGCTCGATGTCGTCGGCGAGGGCGCGACCGGCCAGGCGGGGCGCGGGCGTGCCGGCGTCGTGCAGCCGCTCCAGGCTCGGTCCGCCGTGCCGGAGCCAGCGTCCGAGCGGCGTGGCGGCCGGTGAGGCGGGGCGGGAGCCGAGCAGGGCCTGCATGGCGCCGCACCCGGAGTGGCCGCACACCGTGATCGACCGCACCGCCAGTACGTCGACGGCGTACTCGATGGCGGCGGCCACCGAGTCGTCGCCGCTCTCCGCGCCGGGCGGCGGCACGAGATTGCCGACGTTGCGCACCACGAAGAGGTCGCCGGGACCGCTGGAAGTGATCATCGAGGTGACCACGCGGGAGTCGGCGCAGGTCAGGAACAACTGCGAGGGCCGCTGCCCTTCTCGCGCCAGCCGGGCCAGCTCGTCGCGCACCAAGGGCGCCGTTCTGCGCTGGAACGTGCTCAGCCCGCGGACGAGTTGACGGCTGCCCGGGGGGCGCCTGCGGGGCGGGGCGCCGGGATCGGCGGGCTGCTGTGCCGCGCCGCTGACGGTCGTCGCGTCCGGCTCGGCCCCGGGGCCGGGCGTGGGCCGGTCGCACTGGTGATTGCGCCAGGCCGTCCAGGGACGGCAACGGCAGTCGCTCGCGGTCCCGGAGGACTCCGCGCCGGATGCCGGCCCGGAGGCGAGGGACCCGGGCTCGGCGATCCGGACCCCGGCGCGCCGGCCCGTGATCTCCACGGTGCCGCCCCGCGCGGTGTGCGTGCTCTGCCAGTCCTGCAGCGCCTCGTACGCCGCGTGGTCCATGAAGGAGCCGTCCAACGACACCACCGCGTCGGCGCCTTGGGGCACCAGATGCAGCGCCCGGCTCAGCCTGGGCACCGCGAGGAACGTCAGCTGTCCGCGCACATGGACGTGATGGACGCCGTTCTCCTCCGTGTGGGCGATCCGGGTGCGGGTGAGCCGGTGCAGGGCCACGCCGACGGCCGCGGCGATGCCGAGCGCCACGCCCTCCAGCACGCCGAAGGAGATCACGCCGAGGGCGGTGACGACGTAGACCAGGACCTCGCGGTGACGGGTCACCGTGCGGATGTGGTGCAGGGACACCATCCGGATGCCGACGGCCATGACCAGGGTGGCGAGCGAGGCGAGCGGGATCAGCTCCAGCAGCGGGACCAGGAGCAGCGCGGCCGCCACCACCAGGACGCCGTGGATCATCGTGGAGTTCCGGCTGACGGCGCCCGCGTGGACGTTCGCCGTGCTGCGGACGGCGACCCCGGCCACCGGCAGGCCGCCGAGGGAGCCGGAGACGATGTTGGCCGTGCCTTGCCCGAGCAGCTCCCGGTCCAGGTCGGAGCGGATGACGGTCCGCGCGCCGGGGCGGGCGGACGCCAGCTTGTCCACGGCCACCGCGCCGAGCAGCGACTGCACGCTGCACACCAGCGTCGTGGTCAGCACGGCCGCGACGAGGCCGAGCACCGGCCCTTCGGGCAGCCCGGCCAGGGCGTGACTGCGCCAGGAGGGCAGGTCCACCACGGGCAGCACCAGTCCGGCCGCCGCGGCGACCGCGGTGGTGCCGGCGACGGCGACGAGGGCGGTCGGCACCCGCCGCAGCAGGTGTCCGGCGCGGCCGGGCAGCCGGGGCCAGAGGATCAGGGCGGCCAGGGTCAGCACGCTCACCGCGAGGGCTGCGGGGTCGAGGCGTGCCAACTGGGCGGGCAGGGCGCGGAGGTTGTCGGGCACGGAGCTCTGCGGTTCGCCCCCGAGGACGATGTGCACCTGGGCGACGGCGATGGTGACGCCGATCCCGGCGAGCATGCCGTGCACGATCGCGGGACTCACGGCGAGGGCGCCGCGCGCCACGCGCAGACAGCCGAGCCCGAGCTGGGCGAGGCCGGCGAGAACGGTGATGGCGCAGGTGGTGCGCCAACCGTACTGGTGGATGAGGTCGGCGGTGACGACCGTGAGTCCCGCCGCCGGACCGCTCACCTGGAGCGGGGAGCCGCCGAACCGTCCGGCGACGATTCCGCCCACGGCCGCGGCGACGAGACCGGCCTGGAGGGGCGCGCCGGTGGCGAGGGCGATGCCGAGCGACAGGGGGAGGGCGATGAGGAAGACCGCGACGGCGGCCGAGAGGTCGGCGCCCGCGACGCGGAAGCGCCGGCGGCGGCCGGGCGGCGGGCTGTGCGGTGGATGGGCTTGCTCGGTGTGCGCCGAGCCGGTGGTGCCGGCGGGAACGCAGGCTGACATGGACTCCCGTCTCCTTCGGGTCTGCGCGGTCGCGTGACGGTGGGGGCCCGCTCGGGCGAAGAGGTCGCGGCCGTGGGGCACGGCCCCAGAACGGCGGGACGAGGAAACTCTCAGTAAACAGATCGTAATTGCGAGTAAAGGACCGGCATAGACTTTCCGGGCAAATGGCGGCAGTCATCACCCTGAGGGATGAAGTGGCCATTTCATCGGCTTGTCGTATTAATCCACTTCTTCTTCCCGTGCGACGTTGACGGCGCGGTCGGCATGGACCGGCGCAGCACCACACAACGCCTCATCGAGCTCTGCCCGGGAGAAGGAAGAAGGTGGGCGAATGGCCGCCACCCACAGGATCGCCACCGGCACCGTGATCACCGCGGTCTGCCTCGCCGCGCTCGCCGGCTGCGGAACCGGCGCCGACGGCGGTGGCGGGCAGGACGGGCCGGAACGGGAGAAGGCGCAGCCGGCACCCGCGCCGAAGAACGTCGTCCGGCTGATCGGCGACGGCTCCACCGCGTACACCGGCGCCCAGCCGCACCTGCCGAAGCCCGAGCGGCTGAAGCCCGGCGAGAAGCCGCCGCAGTTCGTGGTGTTCTCCTGGGACGGCGCAGGCGAGGACAGCCAGAAGCTGTTCTCGCACTTCCGCAAGGTCGCCAAGGACAACGACGCGACCATGACGTACTTCCTGAGCGGTGTGTACCTCCTTCCGGAGGAGAAGCGCGACCTGTACCACCCGCCGCAGCACTCGCCGGGCCGCTCCGACATCGGCTTCAACGACCAGCAGGGCATCGCCGACACCGTGAAGCAGCTGCGGCTGGCCTGGCTCGAGGGCAACGAGATCGGCACCCACTTCAACGGCCACTTCTGCGGCAGCGGCGGCGGGGTGGGGGAGTGGTCGGTGGAGGAGTGGAAGGAGGAGATCGCCCAGGCCAAGCAGTTCGTGAAGACCTGGAAGACCAACACCGGCATGAAGAACGAGGCCCCGTTGCCCTTCGACTACGACAAGGAGCTCATCGGGGCCCGCACACCCTGCCTGGAAGGGCAGAAGAACTTCATGAAGGCCGCCCGGGAACTGGGTTTCCGCTACGACACCAGCGGCGTCAACAACCAGGTCTGGCCCCAGAAGAAGGACGGGCTGTGGGACCTGTCGATGCAGCTCGTGCCCTTCCCCGGCCACTCCTTCGAGCAGCTCACCATGGACTACAACTTCATGGTCAACCAGTCCGGCACCACCACCCAGGGCGACCCCGCCAAGCACGAGATGTGGGGCGACCAGATGCGGGACGGCCTGCTCCAGGGCTTCGAGCGCGCCTACGACGGCAACAGGGCGCCCCTGATCATCGGCAACCACTTCGAGTCCTGGAACGGCGGCACCTACATGCGCGCCGTCGAGGAGGTCATCGAGACGGTGTGCACCAAGTCCCAGGTGCGGTGCGTCTCCTTCCGGCAGCTGGCGGACTGGCTGGACGCGCAGGACCCGGCGACCCTGGAGAAGCTGCGCTCGCTGGGCGTCGGCGAGGCCCCGAAGGAGGGCTGGAAGACCTTCCTGGCCTCCGGCCCCGCCCCGGCCCCCAAGGGCGCGCCGGGATCCCCCGCGCCGAAGGAGTGAGGCTCAGGCGCCGGCGGTGACGCTCTCGCCGAGCACGAAGCCGGGGTCGATCTGCGCCGCCAGGTCGGTCCCGGTGCGCTCGTTGCCCCACGACTGGGCGTTCTTGAGGTGGAAGTGCACCATCTGGCGCGTGTACCGCTCCCAGTCCCGCTGCTCGTACGTCGCGTCGGCGGCGGCGCGCAGCGTGCTCAGGGCGAGCCGGTTCGACTCCTCCAGGCCGTCGAAGCGGGGCGGGCGGCCCTTCTCCATGGCCCGGACCCAGTCCGAGTGGCCCACGGTCACCAGCAGGTCGTCGCCGGCCTCCGCGTGGAGGAAGTCGACGTCGTCCGGACCCTGCACCTTGTTGCCGACGACCTTGAGCGCCACGCCGAAGTCGCGGGCGTACTCCTTGTACTGGCGGTAGACGGAGACGCCCTTCCGGGTCGGCTCGGCGACGAGGAACGTCATGTCGAAGCGGGTGAACATGCCGGAGGCGAAGGAGTCCGAGCCGGCCGTCATGTCGACCACGACGTACTCGTCGGGGCCGTCCACCAGGTGGTTCAGGCAGAGCTCCACGGCCCCCGTCTTGGAGTGGTAGCAGGCCACTCCCAGGTCGGCGTCGGTGAAGGGGCCGGTGACCATCAGGCGGACGGCGCCGCCCTCCAGGTCCACCGGGCGGGCGCAGGCGTCGTAGAGCGGGTTGTCCTCCTGCACCCGCAGCAGCCGGGAGCCCTCGCCGGGCGGGGTCGTCTTGATCATCGTGTCGGCGGACGCGATGCGCGGGTTGCTCCCGCGCAGGTAGTCCTTGATCAGGCGAAGGTGCTCGCCCATCGCGGGGAGGGCGGCGGCCTCGGTCTCGTCCAGGCCCAGCGCGGCCCCGAGGTGCTGGTTGATGTCGGCGTCGACGGCGACGACCGGGGCGCCCTCGGCCGCGAGGTGGCGGATGAACAGGGAGGACAGGGTCGTCTTTCCGCTCCCGCCCTTCCCAACGAAAGCAATTTTCATGTTCACGAAGAGTAGTGGGTCTGTGGCTGTACGTCACAGCGGTGCGTG
Source organism: Streptomyces sp. DSM 120436 (assembly GCF_055778765.1). Classification (NCBI taxonomy): domain Bacteria; kingdom Bacillati; phylum Actinomycetota; class Actinomycetes; order Kitasatosporales; family Streptomycetaceae; genus Streptomyces; species Streptomyces sp. DSM 120436. The sequence goes on from NZ_JBSKBS010000001.1 coordinate 1,618,012, forward strand.
AAGAAGACCACTCCATCGTGGGGCGGGCGTCCGGGGTGCGTAGGGTCGTGTTCATGAGTACGACGGGCGCGACCGCCGATCCCCTCGCGGCGCTGGGCAACCTGCCCGGTGTGGCCGACTCCGTGGAGTCCGTACGCAAGGCCGTGGACCGGGTCTACGGGCACCGGGTCATGCGGCGGCGCAGCAACGAGATCACTTCCGAGGCGGCCCTGCGCGGCGCCCGGGCTTCAGCGGCGCTGTCCGGCGCGGACTGGGCGCTGGAGGAGGTGCGGCGGCGCAGTGACTTCAGCGGCGACGACGAGGCGCGCACGGTGGGTGCGGCGCTGCGGCTGACCGCCGAGGCGGGCCAGCTGCTGTCGATCTGGCGGCAGTCGCCGCTGCGGGTGCTGGCGCGGCTGCACCTGGTCGCCGCGGCCGACAAGGCCGAGCAGGTGGGCCGGCCCCGGCAGGCGGGCGAGCCGGTCGACGAGCCCCTGATCGGTCTGCCCCTGCCGGGCGCCGGGGAGATGCACGGCCGTCTGGAGGGGCTGGCCGAGGTCGTCATCGCGGGGGGTTCGGCGCCGGCGCTGGTCACGGCCGCCGTGGTGCACGGCGAGCTGCTGGCGCTGCGTCCCTTCACGTCCCACAACGGCCTGGTCGCGCGTACGGCCGAGCGGATCGTCCTGGTCGGCAGCGGACTCGACCCGAAGTCGGTGTGCCCCGCCGAGGTCGGACACGCCGAGCTGGGGCAGGACGCCTATCTGAAGGCGCTGGAGGGCTACATGTCCGGCACCCCCGAAGGCATGGCCGCCTGGATCGCCCACTGCGGGCGCGCGATCGAGCTGGGCGCGCGCGAGTCGACGGCGGTGTGCGAGGCGCTCCAGCGCGGAGCCGCCTGACCGGCGGGAAGGGCGGCGCGGGCCGGGGGGCGGGCCTTACGCGAAAATGCGGCGGTACGAGTACTCGTACCGCCGCTGGCATGTCCACCGCGTTACCAAGCGTCCTCGAGGTACGCCCATCAGGTCGGGTTCTTTGCCCGCCACCTGGTGCGGCTGGCCCGTAATCGACGGGTCGACGTCGCGTGGGTGCGCGGTTTCCATGCTCGGTCCGTGGGGCCTAAAGCGTTCTGAGGGTCGTCCTCCCGGACGTCCTTGGTCTCGCGGGCCGTCAACTCCTTTGTACTCCGGCTCCCCGGAGAGGGGAAGTCCTGGCCGCGTTCCTTTACTTTTTGGTTCAAACAAGCAGTAAACGGGCGCCGGAACGGCGAACGCGTCCCGGGGTGGGACGCGCGGCGGCAAAAAGTACGTTCAGGCAACCGTCGCACGGCGCCTGCCGGCGTACCAGACAAGACCCGCGGTGGCCGCCGCCGCGCCTATCGCGGCCGCCGCGACAAGGGCGGGGCGCGGCGGAACGGAGAACGCCGGGAACCGCTGCTTCAGCCGCACCGGCCGGTGGAAATCGAGGATCGGCCACTCACGCGCCAGCGCCTCCCGGCGCAGCGCGCGGTCCGGGTTCACGGCGTGCGGACGGCCGACGGCCTCCAGCATCGGGATGTCGGTCACCGAGTCGCTGTAGGCGTAGCAGCGGGCCAGGTCGTAACCCTCGGACGCGGCCAGCTCCCGGACCGCCTCCGCCTTGGTCGGGCCGTAGGCGTAGTACTCCACCTCGCCGGTGAAGCAGCCGTCGTCGCCCACCACCATGCGGGTGGCCACGACCCGGTCGGCGCCCAGCAGTTCGCCGATCGGCTCGACCACCTCGGCGCCCGAGGTCGACACGATCACGACATCCCGGCCCGCGGTGTGGTGCTGCTCGATGAGCGTGGCGGCCTCGTCGTAGATGATCGGGTCGATCAGGTCGTGCAGGGTCTCGGCGACGATCTCCTTGACCTGCTGGACGTTCCAGCCGCGGCACAGTGCGGACAGGTACTTCCGCATGCGCTCCATCTGGTCGTGATCCGCGCCGCCGGCGAGGAACACGAACTGGGAGTACGCGGTCCGCAGCACGGCCCTGCGGTTGATCAGTCCGCCCTGGTAGAAGGACTTGCTGAAGGTGAGTGTGCTCGACTTCGCAATGACCGTCTTGTCCAGGTCGAAGAAGGCCGCTGTGCGAGGCAACAAGTGGTTTTCCACGTCTTGAGCATAGGCGCAGCCCATTCGGCGTAAGGTGTGGCGCGTGGGTTTGCCTGAGGGGGCCCTCGGGTACACCATGGAAGTCACGGATCGTTCGCGACCGTGCTAACCCGGTCCGACTCCTCCCCCCCCGAGTCGGCCGTGGGGACGACCCCCGCTCTCCCCCCCGGCGGGGGTCGTCGCATGTCCGGACGCGTTTCTCGTCTCTTCTCCCCACTCTCGCTCCTGCGTGGACTCGCACGAGGCGCGTGATTGTCATGCGCGCGACCAGTGACGGAGGGTGATAGTCAGACTGCTCTGCGGTCATCGCGCGGAAGCCAGGACGGTTTCACCGGTATGGGTGACCGCGATATCCACAGCCATCGCCCCGCCCACAGTTTTCCACCAAGATCCCCACGATTTCCGGGATCGCTGCACTGTCATTCCCACGCGACCCGCATCGCCGCGAGTTCACACCCGCTTCCGTTGCGGCGGGACGCGTACGGCCGGTTTTCGCCGGCCGGTCCGCGGGAGGCCGCAGCGCGGTCTCCCCACACCTGGAATCGGCGGGGTCCGAGGGCCGCGCGAGGTAGGAAGCACTGGGGACGACATGACCGGAACCGTCACACACGACCCGCCGCCCGGAGGGAACCGGCCGGGCGCACCGCTGATCCTCACCGAGGACACCGGGCTCCTCGACGACCTGCTGCGGCTGTGCGCGGCCGCCGGCGCCACACCGGAGGTCCACCACGGGCTGCCCGGACCACGCGGCAGCTGGGAGGCCGCGCCCCTGGTCCTGGTCGGCGACGACGCCGCCCGGCGAGCCCGTGGCGCACCCCGCAGACCGGGGGTGGTGCTGGTCGGTCACGACCAGGACGACCCCGGCGTCTGGCGACGGGCCGTCGAGATCGGTGCCGACCACGTGCTGATGCTGCCCGACGGGGAGCAGTGGCTCGTCGACCGCATCGCCGACGTGGCCGAGGGCGTCGGACGGCCCGCCCTGACCGTCGGAGTCATCGGCGGCCGGGGCGGAGCAGGGGCGTCCACCCTGGCGTGCGCGCTCGCCGTCACGTCCGCCCGCGAGGGGCTGCGCACGCTGCTGGTGGACGCCGACCCGCTGGGCGGCGGACTGGACGTGGCGCTCGGCGGTGAGACGGCCAAAGGGCTGCGCTGGCCCGCCTTCGCCTCGTCGCACGGCCGGGTCGGCGGCGGGGCGCTGGAGGAGTCGCTCCCGGAACTGCACGCGCTGCGGGTGCTGAGCTGGGACCGCGGTGACTGTCTCTCGGTGCCGCCCCGAGCCGTGCGCGCGGTGCTCGCCGCCGCCCGGCGCGGCGGCGGAGCCGTCGTGGTCGACCTGCCCAGACGTGTCGACGAAGGTGTCGCCGAAGTCCTCGCCCAGCTCGACCTCGGGCTCCTCGTGGTCCCGGCGGAGCTGCGGGCCGTCGCGGCGGCCGGCCGCGTCGCCTCCGCCGTGGGCATGGTCCTGCGCGACCTGCGCGTCGCCGTCCGCGGACCGTACGCACCCGGCCTGGACGACCGGGAGGTGGCCCGGCTGCTCGGTCTGCCCCTCGCCGGGGACGTGCCCGTCGAGGCCGCGCTCCAACGCCCGCACGACACGGGCCGGCCGCCGGGGGCGTCGGGCCGGGGACCGCTGGCCCGCTTCTGCAAGGAGTTCTGGGAGCGCGCGCTGGTGGAGGCGAGGACGGCATGAGCGACGCTGAGGTGACCGGGGCGGGGATGCCACCCGGTCTGCTCGACGGGGTGCGGCGGTGGCTGGCCGAGAGCGGCGCCGAACCGACGCCGGCCCGGGTGGCGCAGGCGCTGCGTGAACAGGGCCGGGTGCTCGGCGACGCGGAAGTGCTGGGTGCGGCCGAGCGGCTGCGGTCCGAGCTGGTCGGCAGCGGACCGCTGGAGCGGCTGCTGTCCGACCCGACCGTGACCGACGTCCTGGTGTCGGCGCCGGACCGGGTCTGGGTGGACCGCGGCGGAGGCCTGGCGCTCACCCCGGTCTCGTTCCCGGACGAGCCGTCCGTCCGGCGCCTGGCGCAGCGGCTCGCCGCGGTGGCCGGCCGGCGCCTGGACGACGCGCGGCCCTGGGTCGACGCCCGGCTCCCCGACGGGACCCGGCTGCACGCGGTCCTGCCCCCGGTCGCGGTGGGCGGCACCTGCCTGTCCCTGCGGGTGGTACGACCGCGTGCCTTCACCCTCGACGAACTGGTGGCGGCCGGGACGGTGCCGCCGGGCGGCGACCGGGTGCTGCGGACCCTGATGGACGCGCGGTTGTCCTTCCTGGTCAGCGGCGGCACGGGCACGGGCAAGACGACCTTGCTCAGCGCCCTGCTGGGACTGGTCCGGCCGGACGAGCGGATCGTGCTGGCGGAGGACTCGGCCGAGCTGCGGCCCGACCACCCCCACGTCGTGCGGCTGGAGACCCGGCCCGCCAACCAGGAGGGCGCGGGACTGGTGACCCTGGAGGACCTGGTGCGCCAGGCCCTGCGGATGAGACCGGACCGACTGGTCGTGGGCGAGGTGCGCGGCCCCGAAGTGGTGCATCTGCTCGCCGCCCTCAACACGGGTCATGAAGGCGGCTCGGGCACGGTCCACGCCAACGCGGCGAGTGACATCCCCGCCCGGCTGGAGGCGCTGGGCACGGCGGCGGGGCTGGACCGGTTCGCCCTGCACAGTCAGCTCGCGGCGGCCTTGTCGGTGGTGGTGCACCTGGTGCGGGACCGGAGCGGCAGGCGGCGGATCGCCGAGGTGCACGTACTGGAGCGGGACGCCTCGGGGCTGGTGCGGACGGCGCCGGCGCTGCGCTGGGGACCGGAGACCTTCGTCGCCCAGCCGGGCTGGCCGCGCCTGCGGCACCTGCTGCGTACCGCGTGCGACGACGAGGTCCGGGCCGGGCGAGAGGCGGTCGGGGCGTGAGCGGGGCGACCGGGATGTCGATGGGCGCGGCGGTGTGCCTGGGGGCCGCGGCCTGGTTGCTGGGCGGCGGTGGACACGTGGAGGCCAGGCGGGCGCGGGCGCTCACCGGGGACGGCAGCGGAGCGTCGGGGTGGCCAGGGGCCTTGCTGCGGACCGGGGACCGGCTTCGGCGGCGGCTCCGTGTCGAGTGGACGTCGTTGGCCGTCGGAGGGGTGCTGGCGGTGCTCGGGGCGTCGGTGCTGCCGGCCGTCGCGGGGGCGGCCGGGGTCCCTGCGCTGCGGAGGGTGCGGCGGGCCGCCGCCGCGCGCAAGGAGCGGGACGGTCGCGCGGACGCGGTGATCGCGCTGTGCGGTGCGCTCGCCGGGGAGCTGCGGGCAGGGAGACAGCCGGGAGAGGCGTTGCTGCCGGCCGCCCGGGACTCCGGAGGGCTCGGTGACATGCAGGCGGCCGTGCTGGCGGCGGCACGGTTCGGCGGGGACGTGCCGGACGCGCTCGCGGCGGCCGCCCGGCAGCCCGGCGCCGAAGGACTGCGCGGTCTCGCCGCGTGCTGGCGCGTGGCGGTGGACCAGGGCGCGGGCCTCGCGGACGGCCTCGACCGGCTGGAAGCGGCACTGCGCGCCGAGCGGGACCAGCGGGCCGACCTGCGCGCGCAGTTGTCCGGCGCCCGCACTACGGCGGTGATGCTCGCGGGGCTCCCCCCGGTAGGGCTGGCACTGGGCGCTGCCCTGGGCGCCGATCCGTTGCACGTCCTGCTGCACACGTCGTCGGGGTCGGTCTGTCTGGCGGCCGGCGGGGTGCTGGAAGGGCTGGGCCTGTGGTGGGCGCTGCGGATCATGCGCGGCGCCCAGGAGGCGGCGGCATGAACGGTGACGTCGTCCACAGGCTGGGGACGGTCGCGTGGATCACGATCGTGCTCGTCGGGGCGTGGGCGTGGTGGCGCCGCGTCCGGTGCGAGCGGCGGACACGGCGGCGGCTCGACGCGCTCTCGGCCCGGGAACGGAGGAGAACCGGCACGTGCCTCCCGCTGCTCCGGGCCGCGCGCGGCCGGCTGCCCTACGCGGCGGTCGCGGGTGCCGGGTGGGTGACGGTGGGCGGACTCGGCGGCGTGGGGCTGGGGCTGCTCCTGGCGGCCGGACTGTGGCGCTGGCACCGGCGGCAGACACGGGCGGCCGCTCAGGCGAAGGGGCCCGGCACCGAACAGGCGGCGCGTCAGCTTCCGCTCGCTGCCGACCTGCTGTCCGCCTGCATCGCGGCCGGCGCCGGCCCGGTACCGGCGGCACAGGCCGTCGGGGAGACCCTGGGCGGCCCGGTCGGGGACGCCCTGGCGCGGGGCGCCGCGGAGGTACGGCTCGGCGGTGAGCCGGGTGAGGCCTGGCGCCGGCTGGCCGTACTGCCCGGCGCGGTCCCGCTGGCCCGGCTGCTGGAGCGGGCCGATGTGTCCGGACTCCCGCTGGCCGCACCGGTGGGCCGGCTCGCCGCCGAGGCGCGGGCCGAGTGGACCCGCACGGCGACGGCACGGGCCCGGCGGGCGGCGGTCCTGATCAGCGCGCCCGTGGGGCTGTGCTTCCTGCCCGCCTTCATCGCCGTCGGCGTCCTGCCCGTGGTGATCGGGCTCGCGGGCGGGGTGCTGGAAGGAGGCGGCTGAGGGGGCGAGGGGACACCGGCGGGACCGGCACGGGTGACGGACGACCGAGCCGGACGACGAAGACGGACCGCGAAGACGGATCACGAAGACAGATCACGAAGACGGATCACGAAGACGGATGACGGAGGACGGCAACAGACATGGCACATATGGAGGTTCGGATGTACCGGGTGGTACGGGCGCGGCTGCGTGCCCTGACGGCGAGGGTGCGCGGGGCGGGGAGGGACGCCGGGATGGTGACCTCGGAGTACGCGATGGGCATCGTGGCGGCGGTGGCGTTCGCCGTGGTGCTCTACCGGGTGGTCAACAGCGCCCCGGTCAGCACGGCCCTGCGGAACATCGTGCAGCAGGCCCTCGATGGCCGGATGTGACAAGTGGCGCGACCGTGGGTTCGTGACGGCGGAGTCGGCCCTGGTGCTGCCCGTGCTGGTGCTGTTCGTGACGGCGCTGGCCTGGGCGCTGATGGTGGTGGCCGCGCAGATCCAGTGCGTGGACGCGGCGCGGGCGGGGGCCCGGGCGGCGGCCCGCCAGGATCCCCCGGACGCGGTGGTCGAGGTGGCCCGGGAGGCCGCGCCGGCCGGTGCGCGGGTCACGGTCGGCCGGGACGCCGAGCAGGTCCGGGTGACCGTCGTGGCGAGGGCGCCGATGCTGCGAGGGCTGCCCTTGGAGCTGCGGGAGGAGGCCGTCGCGGCGGTGGAGGAGGCGGTGGCGGGCGTGGGCGTGGGCGTGGGGAGGGGGACGTGAAGGACGCCCCCGCATGCCCGGACCGGGGGTCCGCGTCCGTCTGGAGCGTGGGTGCGGTCGCCGTGCTGTGCGTGGTGTTCGGGGTCGTGCTGGCTCTCGGTCACGCCGTGGTGGTCCGGCACCGGGCGGCGGGAGGCGCGGACCTGGCGGCGCTCGCCGCAGCGGACCACTGGACGCGGGGTGCGGCGCAGGCGTGCGCGCGTGCGGACCGAGTGGCCCGGGCCCAGGACGCGCGGCTGGTGCGGTGCGTGATGACCGGCGAGGTGTCGGACGTGTCGGTGGCGTCCGGCACGGGGCCGTTCACCGCGGAGGTCAGGGCGCGGGCGGGGCCTGCGGGTCCGGTGCGGCCTCCGTCGGTTCCTGACTCGTCCCGGTGACCCCGAGGGCGTCCCCCGCGTCCTCCGCCTCCTCCGCCTCTCCCGCGTCCTCCCGGCCGACGGCTCCCCCGGAAGCCTCCGCCTTCTCCGCCTCCTCCACGGGCGCCCCCTCCAGCAGCACGTCCAGGAGGCGCACGGCGCCCCGCTTGTGCAAGGGGTCGTTGCCGTTGCCGCACTTGGGGGACTGGATGCAGGAGGGGCAGCCGGCCTCGCACTCGCAGGAGGCGATGGCCTGGCGGGTGGCCGTGAGCCAGGAGCGGGCGGTGCGGAAGGCGCGTTCGGCGAAGCCCGCGCCGCCCGGGTGGCCGTCGTAGACGAAGACCGTGGGCAGCAGGGTGTCGGGGTGCAGCGGAATCGAGACGCCGCCGATGTCCCAGCGGTCGCAGGTCGCGAACAGCGGCAGCATGCCGATCGACGCGTGCTCGGCGGCGTGCAGGGCGCCGCCGAGGATCTCCGGGCCGATCCGGGCCCGGTCCAGCTGGTCCTCGGTGACCGTCCACCACACGGCACGGGTGCGCAGCGTACGAGGAGGGAGGTCGAGTCTTGTCTCGCCGAGCACTTCGCCGGTGATGACCCGCCGCCGCAGGAAGGAGACCACCTGGTTGGTGACCTCGACGGAGCCGAAGCACAGACGTCCGTCGCCCCAGGGGATCTCGGTGTCCGTCTCCAGCACGGAGACGGACGTCGTGTCCCGGGCCACGGTCGTGTAGGAGGGGTTCGCCCGCTCGACCAGGGCGACGGAGTCCTCCAGGTCCAGGGAGCGGACGACGTAGGTGCGGCCCTGGTGCAGGTGGACCGCGCCCTCGTGGACGCTGGTGTGTGCCGCGCCCGCGTCGACCGTGCCCAGCAGCCGGCCCGTCCCCGCCTCGACGACCTGGACCGGGCGGCCGCCCTCCCCGCGGATGTCGGTGAGGTCGGCGGCCCGTTCGCGGCGGGTCCAGTGCCAGGCCCGCGTCCGGCGGCGCAGCAGCTTCGCGGCCTCCAGCTGCGGCAGCAGCTCCTCGGCGGCCGGGCCGAAGAGGGCGAGGTCGGCCTCCGTGAGGGGCAGTTCCTCGGCCGCCGCGCACAGGTGCGGGGCGAGAACGTAAGGGTTGTCGGGGTCGAGGACGGTCGACTCGACGGGCCGGTCGAAGAGTGCCTCGGGGTGGTGGACGAGGAAGGTGTCCAGCGGGTCGTCGCGGGCCACCAGCACGGCGAGCGCGCCCTGCCCGGAGCGTCCCGCACGGCCTGCCTGCTGCCACAGGGAGGCGCGGGTGCCCGGATAGCCGGCGATGACGACGGCGTCCAGGCCGGAGACGTCCATGCCGAGTTCCAGGGCGTTGGTGGCGGCGAGGCCCAGGAGTTCGCCGGAGTGCAGGGCGCGTTCGAGGGCGCGGCGCTCCTCGGGGAGGTAACCGCCCCGGTAGGCGGCGACCCGCTGGGCCAGGGAGCGGTCGACCTCGGAGAGACGCTCCTGGGCGATCACGGAGATCAGTTCGGCGCCGCGCCGGGAGCGGACGAAGGCGACCGAGCGGACGCCCTGCACGGTGAGGTCGGTCAGCAGGTCGGCGGCCTCGGCGGTGGCGGTGCGGCGGACGGGGGCGCCCTTCTCGCCGTGCAGCTCGGTCAGCGGCGGCTCCCAGAGGGCGAACACCAGTTCACCACGGGGTGAGGCGTCGTCCGCCACCTCGACGACCGGCAGGCCGGTGAGGCGGCGTGCCGCGACGGCCGGCTCGGCCGCGGTCGCCGAAGCCAGCAGGAACACCGGCGACGCGCCGTAGCGGGCGCACAGCCGCCGCAGCCGGCGCACCACCTGGGCGACGTGCGAGCCGAACACGCCCCGGTAGGTGTGGCACTCGTCGATCACGACGTACTTGAGCGCCTTGAGGAAGGAGGACCAGCGGGAATGGGACGGCAGGATGCCGCGGTGCAGCATGTCGGGGTTGGTCAGCACGTAGTTGGCGTACTGGCGGATCCATTCGCGTTCTTCGAACGGAGTGTCGCCGTCGTGGACCGCCGCGCGCACCGAATGGCCCAGTGACTGTGAAAGTTCCTTCACAGACCGGCACTGGTCCGCGGCGAGGGCCTTCGTGGGGGCGAGGTAAAGGGCGGTGGCGCCCCTGCCGTTCGGGGCCTCGGCGCCGTCCAGCAGGGTGGACAGCACGGGCACGAGGTACGACAGGGACTTGCCGGAGGCCGTGCCGGTGGCGACCACCACGGACTCGCCGTCCAGGGCGTGCTCGGCGGCCCGTGCCTGGTGGGCCCAGGGGTGTTCGATTCCCGCGGCCCGCACGGCGGCGATCACCTCCGCGCGGATCCGGTCCGGCCAGACGGCATGGCGGCCCGCGCGCGGGGGCAAGTGCTCCGTATGAGTAATGCGCGAAGCCCGGCTCGGTCCGGACGCGAGCCGGTCCAGGACGTCGCCCGGCGCGGCGGTCCTGGATCGCGTGTCCGTCGAGGGTCGATCGGATCGGTGATTCTTGGCCATCGGCACCGAGTGTGTCACTGGCGTGACGGACAATGGGGCCAAGGCGTCGTGCACGCCTGCCGGTAAGTGATTGAATGCCATGGCGGCTGGCGAACCGTCCCGGGGGCTGAGCCGAGATGTCCCAAGGGCGACCGCTCGATAGCTAGGTGCTGGAGGATCCGTGGACCTGTCCCTGTCGACCGAGACCGTGGGCGATCGCACGATCGTCAGGGTCGGTGGCGAAATCGACGTATATACCGCGCCCAAGCTGCGCGAGCAGCTGGTCGAGCTGGTGAACGACGGCAGTTTCCACCTTGTCGTCGACATGGAAGGCGTGGACTTCCTCGACTCCACCGGTCTCGGCGTGCTGGTCGGCGGCCTGAAGCGGGTGCGAGCCCACGAGGGCTCGCTGCGCCTGGTCTGCAACCAGGAGCGCATTCTGAAGATCTTCCGCATCACCGGCCTCACCAAGGTGTTCCCGATCCACACCTCGGTCGAGGAAGCGGTGGCGGCGACCGACTGACCGTCCGCTCCCGGGCTCTCGCGCCCGGGCAGCGCGAGAGACACCGAAGGGGGCCGGGCCGTTCGGCGGCCCGGCCTCTTCACCGCACGTCCGTAGTCGCGAGGGGGATGCATGGCCACCGTCGAACTCCGCTTCAGCGCGCTGCCCGAGCACGTCCGGACCGCCCGGCTCGTGGCGGCGGCGGTGGCGCGCAGGGCCGGAGTGGACGAGGCCGTCCTCGACGAGGTCAGGCTCGCCGTCGGCGAGGCCTGCTCCCGGGCCGTCGGACTGCACCAGAACGTCGGCATCTCGGCGCCGGTGAAGGTGCTGCTGATCGAGGAGGAGAAGCAGTTCTCCATCGAGGTCGGCGACGAGGCCCCGCACGCTCCCGTCAGCGCCCGCGCGGCCGGGGACGTGCTCGGCGACGCGGAGCTGGAGTCCGAGGAGGACGAGATGGGCCTCGCGGTCATCAGCGGCCTCGTCGACGACGTCGAGGTCAGTGCCGGGGAGAGCGGCGGATCGATCCGCATGAGGTGGCCCACCACGCCGCCGGCCGCGCAGTTCACCTGACCGGTTCACCCGTACGCCGACCGTTTTCCGAAGGGCCCCCCGCATGGGGGCCCTTCGGCATGTGCGGAGGCCGGAGAGCGCGCTTACAGTGGTTCCCAGCGGTTGATCGCGTGAATTCGTTCACGATCCCCCGTGCCCAGAAAAATGCGGTCACGAGAATGCCTCAAAGGCATTACCGATGTCCGGCCGACCGGTCACCTGAGATCAATGGTGAAGAGGGCGTGCGCGCCATTTACATTTCTCGCGGTCTGTTTTGATCAGGTTCCGGTACCTACAATCCCGTCCACATCTTGAGCTCAGCCCAAGCGTCAAGGAGGACGAATGGCGGGGCTTTCCATCTCATACGAGTCGGGCCAACCCACATCCCTCGCAGCCGCCGTGCTGACCGACGAGAACCGCGTGCTCGTGGTGACCATCGGCATCGTGGCCCTGGCGGCGCTGGCGGTCGCGGCGGTCCTGGTGCGCCAGGTACTCGCGGCCGGCGAGGGCACCGACAGCATGAAGAAGATCGCGGCCGCGGTCCAGGAGGGCGCCAACGCCTATCTGGCCCGCCAGCTGCGCACGCTCGGCGTATTCGCCGTCGTGGTGTTCTTCCTGCTCATGCTGCTGCCCGCGGACGACTGGAATCAGCGTGCCGGTCGGTCGGTGTTCTTCTTGATCGGAGCGGCGTTCTCGGCGGCCACCGGATATATCGGCATGTGGCTCGCCGTGCGCAGCAATGTCCGGGTCGCGGCCGCGGCCCGGGAAGCCACTCCGGCCGAGGGCGAGCCGGAAAAGGATCTCACCGCCGTTTCCCACAAGGCGATGAAGATCGCTTTCCGTACGGGTGGTGTGGTCGGCATGTTCACGGTGGGGCTGGGCCTGCTCGGCGCCGCCTGTGTCGTGCTGGTGTACGCGGCCGACGCGCCGAAGGTGCTCGAGGGCTTCGGCCTCGGGGCCGCGCTGATCGCGATGTTCATGCGGGTCGGCGGCGGCATCTTCACCAAGGCCGCCGACGTCGGCGCCGACCTGGTCGGCAAGGTCGAGCAGGGCATTCCGGAGGACGATCCGCGCAATGCCGCGACCATCGCCGACAACGTGGGCGACAACGTCGGCGACTGCGCGGGCATGGCGGCCGACCTCTTCGAGTCGTACGCGGTGACGCTGGTGGCCGCGCTGATCCTCGGGTCGGCGGCCTTCGGCGACGCGGGGCTGGCGCTTCCGCTGCTGGTCCCCGCGATCGGTGTGATCACCGCGATGATCGGCATCTTCGCGGTGGCGCCGAGGCGCGCCGACCGCAGCGGCATGAGCGCGATCAACCGCGGGTTCTTCATCTCCGCGGTGATCTCGCTCGCCCTGGTCGCGATCGCGGTGTTCGTCTACCTGCCGTCGTCGTACGCCGGCCTCGACGGGGTGACCGACGAGGCGATCCTGGGGAAGGGCGGCGACCCGCGGGTCCTCGCGCTGGTCGCGGTGGCCATCGGCATCGTGCTCGCCGCGCTGATCCAGCAGCTCACCGGCTACTTCACCGAGACCACCCGGCGCCCCGTGCGGGACATCGGGAAGACCTCGCTGACCGGCCCGGCCACCGTGGTCCTCGCCGGCGTCTCCGTGGGGCTCGAATCGGCCGTCTACACCGCCCTGCTGATCGGCCTCGGCGTGTACGGGGCGTTCCTGCTCGGCGGCACCTCGATCATGCTGGCGCTGTTCGCGGTGGCCCTGGCCGGCACCGGCCTGCTCACCACGGTCGGTGTGATCGTCGCGATGGACACCTTCGGCCCGGTCTCCGACAACGCGCAGGGCATCGCCGAGATGTCCGGTGACGTCGAGGGCGCGGGCGCGCAGGTGCTCACCGACCTGGACGCGGTCGGCAACACCACCAAGGCGATCACCAAGGGCATCGCCATCGCCACGGCCGTGCTCGCGGCGGCGGCGCTGTTCGGCTCGTACCGGGACGCCATCACCACCGGCGCGCGGGACGTGGGCGAACGGCTCAGCGGCGAGGGTGCGCCCCTGACCCTGCTGATGGACATCTCGCAGCCCAACAACCTCGTCGGCCTGATCGCCGGCGCGGCGGTCGTCTTCCTCTTCTCGGGGCTGGCGATCAACGCCGTGTCGCGGTCGGCGGGCTCGGTGGTCTACGAGGTGCGGCGGCAGTTCCGGGAGAAGCCCGGGATCATGGACTACAGCGAGAAGCCCGAGTACGGCAAGGTCGTCGACATCTGCACCAGGGACGCCCTGCGGGAACTCGCCACGCCCGGACTGCTCGCCGTGATGGCGCCCATCTTCATCGGGTTCACGCTCGGTGTGGGCGCGCTGGGCGCCTTCCTCGCCGGCGCGATCGGCGCGGGCACGTTGATGGCGGTGTTCCTCGCCAACTCCGGCGGCGCGTGGGACAACGCGAAGAAGCTCGTCGAGGACGGCAACCACGGCGGCAAGGGCAGCGAGGCCCACGCGGCCACCGTCATCGGCGACACGGTCGGCGACCCCTTCAAGGACACCGCGGGACCCGCGATCAACCCCTTGCTGAAGGTGATGAACCTGGTGGCGCTGCTCATCGCGCCCGCGGTCATCAAGTTCTCCTACGGCGCGGACGAGAGCGTGGGGATGAGGGTGCTGATCGCGGTCGTCTCGGCGCTGGTCATCATCACCGCGGTGTACGTGTCCAAACGGCGCGGGATCGCCGTGGACGACGCGGACGACGCGGAGCCGAGGCCCAACTCGCCGGGCCCGGCGGTGGTTTCCCGGTAACGCACGCCGGACGCCGGATCAGGGTGCGGGCGGGCGGCGCGGATTGACGCGCCGCCCGCCCGCGCGGTTTCCGGCCGTGACCCTTGTCTCGCCTGGTGCAAATGGCTGCAAAAAGTCTCTTACCGGACGTTCGGCCCGTGGGTGTAGGCCATCCGGCGTGTATGTTCCGGGGCCGAAGGCCATGGAAGGGACCAATCCGGTGAACAAGAAGCTCGCGGCCGCGCTGTCCGGCGGTGCGGTACTGGTACTGGCGCTGACGGGATGCGGCGGCGACGACAGCGACGAGAAGCTGGACGCCTGGGCGAAGGAGGTCTGCGACGCGGTGCAGCCGCAGGCCGCCAAGATCAAGGCGGCCAACACCGCCATCCAGAAGGAGACCTCGGACAACAGCACGCCCGAGGCCGTCCAGCGGGCCGACTCGAAGGCCTTCCAGGACATGTCCGACGCCTACAAGGCCATCGGCGCGGCGGTGAACAAGGCCGGCGCGCCCGACGTCGAGGACGGCGAGCAGAAGCAGCAGGACGCCGTGAAGGAGCTCAACACCATCTCCGCGTCCTACGCCTCCCTGAGGAAGCAGGTCGACGGCCTCAACACCAAGGACCAGGCGGACTTCGCCGACGGTCTGAAGGACATCGCGGCCGAGCTGGACAAGCTGAGCAAGAGCGGCAGCGACGCCCTCAGCACGCTGGAGGAGGGCAAGGTCGGCGAGGCCATGTCCCGGCAGGCCAGCTGCCAGACCACCACCGCGTCGGCCGGGGCGACCAAGAGCTGACGCCGGCTCGCGGAACGCGGGCGGCCGGGCAGCCGGGCTGCCGGCGGCTCGCGGCGCGCCGGGCAGCCGGGCGGGCGATGGCTTGCGGCGCGCCGGTCACCGGGCTGACGGCTGCTCAGCGGCCGCGGATGCGCGCCGGGTGGGGGCGGCGGCCACAATGGGGGCGTGAGTGACGCCAGCCTGCCGCCCCTGCCCTCGTCCGACCGCACCGACGCCGCCGCCCGGCTGCGGGAGGCGCTGCTCGGCGCCTCCTTCACCGCCGACGGCCTGCTCGACCTGCTCGGCGCCCCCGCCTATGCGGCGCTGGCCCGCAGCGAGACCGTGCCCGCGCTCCGCGCCACCCGCGGGGACACCCCGCTGGAGCTGCTCGTCCGGCTGTTCCTGCTCCAGCAGCCCGTGCCCCGCGCGGGCCTGGACGGCGTCCTGCCTCTCGACGTGTGCCTGGAGAGCGGGTGGCTCCGGAGCGCCGACGGCGACGCGCTCGCGGCGACCGTGGACGTCCGGCCGTACGGCGGGGCCGACGGCGAGGACTGGTTCGTGGTGTCGGACCTCGGGTGCGCGGTCGGTGGCGCCGGAGGCATCGGCAGCCGGGACGCGGGTGTGGTGCTCGGCGTCGGCGGCGCGTCCACGACACTGGCCGGCATCACCGTCCGTACGCCCGTGGGATCGGCGCTCGACGTGGGCACGGGCTCCGGCATCCAGGCGCTGCACGCCGCCCGGCACGCCACGCGCGTGACGGCCACCGACGTGAACCCGCGCGCCCTGCACATCACCGCGCTCACCCTGGCGCTCTCCGGGGTCCCGGCCGCCGATCTGCGCGAGGGGTCGCTGTTCACCCCGCTGCGGGACGACGAGACGTACGACCTGATCGTGTCCAACCCGCCGTTCGTGATCTCGCCCGGGGCGCGGCTCACCTACCGCGACGGCGGGATGGGCGGGGACGACCTGTGCCGCACGCTCGTCCAGCGGGCGGGGGAGCGGCTGAACGAGGGCGGGTTCGCGCAGTTCCTCGCCAACTGGCAGCACGTGGAGGGGGAGGACTGGCAGGACCGGCTCCGCTCCTGGGTGCCGCGCGGCTGCGACGCGTGGATCGTGCAGCGCGAGGTGCAGGACGTGACGCAGTACGCCGAGCTGTGGCTGCGGGACGCGGGTGACCACCGCGGGGACGAGGCGGAGTACCGGGCGCGCTACGACGCGTGGCTGGACGAGTTCGAGGCGCGCAAGGTGAGGGCGGTCGGCTTCGGGTGGATCACCCTGCGCCGGTCGGACGCCGCCGTGCCGTCGGTCACGGTGGAGGAGTGGCCGCACCCGGTGGAGCAGCCGCTCGGCGACACGGTCCGGGCGCACTTCGAACGGCTGGACCACCTGCGGTCGCACGACGACGCGGCGCTGCTGGAGGCGCGGTTCGAGCTGGCGCCCGAGGTGGTGCAGGAGCAGGTCGGGCTGCCCGGCGCCGAGGACCCGGAGCACGTCGTGCTGCGGCAGAACCGGGGGATGCGCCGGGCGACCAAGGTGGACACGATCGGCGCCGGGTTCGCCGGGGTCTGCGACGGCACGATGACCGCGGGCCGGATCCTGGACGCCATCGCCCAGCTCCTGGGCGAGGACCCCGTCCTGCTGCGCGACCGCACGCCGGCCCAGATCCGGCTGCTGGTGGAGCAGGGCTTCCTGAACCCGGTGGACTGAGCGGCCCGCGCGGGGCCGAGGACCCCGCGCGCCCCTTCTGGTCGCACGGGGTGCGGTGGCTGCTCAGCCCTTCTGGTCGCACGGGGTGCGGTGGCTGCTCAGCCCTTCTGGTCGCACGGGGTGCGGTGGCCGCCCAGTCCCTCCCGCCACACGGGGCACGGTGACCGCACACGTGCGCCCCTGTGTTCTCCGCCGCATCTTTCACGCCCATATCGGGCCCGGCTTCGGGTCATCCCCCTCGACCGGAATTCTCCGGAAGCGGACCGCACGGACCCGCTTCCGGTCTCTTCGCCGGTCTTCCGAGCTCCGCCGTTCACCTTCGGTTCGCCGGTGCGCCGCCCGGGGGTGGCAGCGTCCCCCGAGGTCGCGCACGGACGGACAAGAGGGGGTGCGGGCGACGATGGAAAGCGGGCCGGCGATCTTCACGGGGACGGTGTTCTGCCTGTTCGGTGCCGGTTTGCTGGCCTGGACCGTGACTCGCGCGCGGCAGCGTCGGCCGGTCGCCCTCGGTGTGAACCGCGTCGCGTCGACGACGGTCGCCGGGACCGTCGCGACCGTCTCCCTGGCCCTGGGCGCCTGGTGCTTCACCCGCCTCTGAGCCGCCTCTTGATCCGGGCGCCTCCGGTGACCGAAGGGTCGCGCCCCGCACGAGCGCGGGCCGAGTCTGGACACTCCGGGCGGCAGGAACGGCGGTAGTCGGGTTACCGTTCGAGTGGCCGTTGCGGGCTTTTCCCGTTTGACACGGGGGCGGGATGTACCGTCACACTCCGCAGCGTCACCATGACCCGACCCCGGGGAGAAGCGCCTGGGGAGGCCCGAGCGTCGACGGAGAGAAGAGCGAAGTTGTCCCCGACCAGCGAGACCGCGAACGGCGGCCGCCGACTCGTCATCGTCGAGTCGCCTGCCAAGGCGAAGACGATCAAGGGCTATCTCGGCCCCGGCTACATCGTCGAGGCGAGCGTCGGGCACATTCGCGACCTTCCCAACGGCGCCGCCGAGGTACCGGAGAAGTACACCGGCGAGGTGCGCCGCCTCGGTGTGGACGTCGACCATGACTTCCAGCCGATCTATGTGGTCAACGCGGACAAGAAGGCGCAGGTCAAGAAGCTCAAGGACCTGCTGAAGGAGTCCGACGAGCTCTTCCTCGCCACCGATGAGGACCGCGAGGGCGAGGCCATCGCGTGGCACCTCCAGGAGGTGCTCAAGCCGAAGATCCCGGTCAAGCGCATGGTGTTCCACGAGATCACCAAGGACGCGATCCGGGAGGCCGTGGCCAACCCGCGCGAACTCAACCAGAAGCTGGTCGACGCCCAGGAGACCCGCCGCATCCTCGACCGCCTCTACGGCTACGAGGTCTCGCCGGTGCTGTGGAAGAAGGTCATGCCGCGTCTGTCGGCGGGCCGCGTGCAGTCCGTCGCCACCCGGCTCGTGGTGGAGCGGGAGCGGGAACGCATGGCGTTCCGCTCCGCCGCGTACTGGGACCTCACCGGCACCTTCTCCACCGGCCGTGCCGGTGACCCGAGCGACCCGTCGACGCTGGTCGCGCGGTTGCAGACGGTGGACGGACGCCGGGTCGCGCAGGGCCGCGACTTCGACTCGCTGGGACAGCTGAAGGGCGCGAACACCCTCCACCTCGACGAGGCGACCGCCCGCGCGCTCGCCGCCGCCCTGGAGGACACGCGGTTCGCGGTCCGCTCGGTCGAGTCCAAGCCGTACCGCCGCTCGCCGTACGCGCCGTTCCGCACGACGACGCTGCAGCAGGAGGCGAGCCGCAAGCTCGGCTTCGGCGCGAAGGCCACGATGCAGATCGCGCAGAAGCTGTACGAGAACGGCTACATCACCTACATGCGTACGGACTCGACGACCCTGAGCGAGACGGCGGTCGCCGCCGCCCGCGCCCAGGTCACGCAGTTGTACGGAGCCGCCTACCTGCCGCCGCAGCCGCGCACCTACGCGGGCAAGGTGAAGAACGCGCAGGAGGCGCACGAGGCGATCCGTCCCTCGGGGGACCGTTTCCGCACGCCCGCCGAGACCGGGCTGACCGGCGACCAGTTCAGGCTGTACGAGCTGATCTGGAAGCGGACCGTCGCCTCGCAGATGAAGGACGCGACCGGTGACTCCGTCACCGTGAGGATCGGCGGCACGGCGGCCGACGGCCGGGACGTCGAGTTCAGCGCGTCCGGCAAGACCATCACCTTCCACGGCTTCCTCAAGGCCTACGTCGAGGGCGCCGACGACCCGAACGCCGAGCTGGACGACCGCGAGCGCCGGCTGCCGCAGGTCGCCGAGGGCGACGTGCTGAGCGCCGAGGAGATCTCGGTCGACGGGCACGCCACCAAGCCCCCGGCCCGCTACACCGAGGCGTCGCTGGTCAAGGAGCTGGAAGAGCGGGAGATCGGCCGCCCGTCGACGTACGCGTCGATCATCGGCACGATCCTCGACCGCGGCTACGTGTTCAAGAAGGGCACGGCCCTGGTGCCGTCGTTCCTCTCCTTCGCCGTGGTCAACCTGCTGGAGAAGCACTTCGGCCGGCTGGTCGACTACGACTTCACCGCGAAGATGGAGGACGACCTCGACCGCATCGCGCGCGGCGAGGCCCGCGCCGTGCCGTGGCTGAAGCGGTTCTACTTCGGCGAGGGCGCGGGCACCGGCGGCGCTGCCGACGCGGGCAACGGCGACGGGGACCACCTCGGCGGCCTCAAGGAGCTGGTGACCGACCTGGGCGCCATCGACGCGCGCGAGGTGTCGTCGTTCCCGGTGGGCAACGGCATCGTGCTGCGGGTGGGGCGCTACGGTCCGTACATCGAGCGCGGCGAGAAGGACACCGAGCAGCACCAGCGCGCCGACATCCCGGCCGACCTGGCGCCCGACGAGCTGACCGTCGAGCTGGCCGAGGAGCTGCTCGCCAAGCCGAGCGGCGACTTCGAGCTGGGCACCGACCCGGCGACCGGGCACACGATCGTCGCCAAGGACGGCCGCTACGGCCCCTACGTCACGGAGATCCTGCCCGAGGGCACCCCGAAGACCGGCAAGAACGCGGTCAAGCCGCGCACCGCCTCGCTCTTCAAGTCGATGTCCCTGGACACGGTGACGCTGGAGGACGCGCTGAGGCTGATGTCGCTGCCGCGTGTGGTCGGGGTGGACGCCGACGGCCAGGAGATCACCGCGCAGAACGGCCGCTACGGTCCGTACCTGAAGAAGGGCACCGACTCGCGGTCGCTGCAGACGGAGGACCAGCTCTTCACCATCACGCTGGAGGAGGCGCAGGCGATCTACGCCCAGCCCAAGCAGCGTGGCCGGGCCGCGGCCAAGCCGCCGCTGAAGGAGCTGGGCACCGACCCGGTCAGCGAGAGGCCGGTCGTGGTGAAGGACGGCCGCTTCGGCCCGTACGTCACCGACGGCGAGACCAACGCGACGCTGCGCTCGGGCGACAGTGTGGAGACGATCACGCCGGAGCGCGGGTTCGAGTTGCTGGCCGAGAAGCGCGCCAAGGGCCCCGCCAAGAAGACGGCGAAGAAGACCGCCAAGAAGGCGGCGGCCAAGAAGGCCCCGGCGAAGAAGACGGCGGCGAAGAAGACGACCGCGGCGAAGAAGACCACGGCCGCCAAGAAGACGACGGCGAAGAAGACCGCCGCCGGGAGGACGGCCGCGGCGAACGGCTCGGAGGACTGATCACCGTCCGGTGACGCCGGGCTTCCCCGCCCGGCGTTCGGAATGCGAACGCCCCGGTACGGTTCCGTGCCGGGGCGTGTGCATGCCAGGCGCGTCGGCCCCGGGGCGCCGCCACGGGCCGATAGGCTGAACGCATGACGCGAGCCGAGCAGCCCACGGCCCCTCAACCGGCCCCCGACGACGCCCTTGTCGCGGACTCCCGCGAGCGTGCCGTCCGCGCCCTGCTGCGCCGACCGCAGGTGAAACGGCTGTGGAGCGCACAACTGGTGGGCGGGGTCGGTGACGTCCTCGCCCTCCTCGTGCTGGTGCTCCTCGCGCTCCAGGCGTCGGTCGCCGAGCAGGCGTTCGGCGGCGGGTACCGCGGAGCGGCGTTCGCAGTGGCGACCGTTTTCGGCGTGCGCACCCTGGCGATACTGCTGTTCGGCGCCGTGCTCCTCGGCCCGCTCACGTCGCTCACCTCGCGGGACGGGCCGCTGGACCGCCGCTGGACCATGGTCGGCGCGGACGGACTGCGGGCCGCGCTGCTGATCGTCGCGCCGCTGTGGATCGACTGGACGCCCGAGAACGCCCTGGCGATCCTCCTCGTGACCGCGTTCGTGGCGGGCGTCGCCGAGCGTTTCTGGACAGTGTCCCGTGAAGGCGCCGCGCCCGCCCTGCTGCCCGGGCCGCCGCCCGAGGGGGCCAGCATCCGGCCGCTGCCCGACCACCTCGACGCCCTGCGCCTCCTGTCGCTGCGCACCGGTTTCGTGGCGATACCGCTCGCCGCCCTCACGCTCGTCGTCACCGCCCTGTGCAACAACCTGCTCGGCACGGGCATCGAGTGGTTCGCGGAGCACCAGGCGGCCCTCGCCTCGTACGTCGCGGCCGGACTGTTCGCCGCGTCGCTGTCCGTCGTCACCCTCCTCGACCTGCCCGGCACCCGCACGCCCCGCCCGCGCTCGCCGCTGGAGGGCCTGCGCCCCCCGCGGGGCGCCGCCGGACCCGACAAGGGCCGTACGGGCGCGCTGCCGCTGCTGGTGCTCGCCGGCGCGTCCGTGGCCGGCGCGGTGGCGTCCGCCGTCGCCGTGTCGGTGCTGCACGCCAAGGACCTGGGCGGCGGACCCGTGCTGTTCGGCCTGATGGTGGGCGCGCTCACCGGCGGCGTGGTCGTCGGCATCCGCACGGCGCCCGCCCTGCTGCCGTCGCTGCCCCGGCGCCGGATGCTCGCCCTCACCCTCGCCTTCACGGGCGCCGCGCTGCTCGCCGCGGGACTCGTCCCGGACGTCACCAGCGTGCTGCTGGTCCTGACGCTGGCCGGCGCCGGCGCGGGCATGGCCGCCAACACCGCCCACACCCTGCTCGACCAGGAGACCGAGGAGCAGCGCCGGGCCCGGACCACCGAGCACCTGCACGCGGTCGTCCGGGTGTACGTGGGGCTCGGCGCGGTCGTCGCCCCCGTGCTGGCGTCGGCGATCGGCCCGCACCGCCTGGAGAGCGGCAGGTTCGTCTTCGCGCACGGCGGCGCCGCCTTCACGCTCATGCTCGTCGGCGCCCTGCTGTTGCCGGTCGCCGCGCTGGTGCTGGCCAAGGTCGACGACCGCTCCGGGGTGCCGCTGCGGCAGGACCTGCGGGACGCCCTCCTCGGCGGCGACGACCCCGGCCCCGCGCCCGCGGGCTCCGGCTTCTTCATCGCCCTGGAGGGCGGCGACGGCGCCGGGAAGTCCACCCAGGCCGAGGCCCTCGCCGACTGGATCCGCTCCAAGGGCCACGAGGTCGTCCTCACCCGCGAGCCCGGGGCGACCCCGGTCGGCAAGCGGCTGCGCTCGATCCTGCTGGACGTCTCCAGCGCCGGCCTCTCGCACCGCGCCGAGGCCCTGCTGTACGCGGCGGACCGCGCGGAGCACGTGGACACCGTGGTGCGCCCGGCGCTGGAGCGCGGCGCGGTGGTCATCAGCGACCGCTACATCGACTCCTCCGTCGCCTACCAGGGCGCCGGGCGGGACCTGTCGCCGACCGAGATCGCCCGCATCAACCGCTGGGCCACCGCCGGACTCGTACCGCACCTGACGGTACTGCTCGACGTGGAGCCGGAGACCGCGCGGGAACGGTTCACCGAGGCGCCGGACCGGCTGGAGTCGGAGCCCGCGGAGTTCCACGCGCGCGTGCGCTCCGGTTTCCTCACCCTGGCCGCCGCCGACCCCGGCCGCTACCTGGTGGTCGACGCGGGCCAGGAGCCGGAGGCCGTCACCACGGTCATCCGGCACCGCCTCGACCGCGTCCTGCCGCTGTCCGAGGCCGAGATCGCCGCGCGCGAGGAGGCGCGCCGCAAGGCCGAGGAGGAGGCCCGCCGCAAGGCGGAGGAGGAGGCGGCCCGCAAGGCCGAGGAGGAACGCCTGGAGCGGGAGCGCCAGGAGCAGCTCGCCCGGCTGCGCGCCGAGGAGGAGGAGCGCAAGCGGCGCGAGCTGGAGGAGGCGCAGCGGCGCGAGGCCGAGCGGCAGGCGGAGGAGGCCCGGCAGCGGGCCGAGGAAGCGCGCCGCCGCGCCGAGGAGGAGCGTCAGCGGCTGCTCGCCGAGGAGAAGGCGCGCGCCGAGGCCGAGGCGCGCCGCAAGGCCGAGGAGGAGCGCCGCCGCAAGCAGGCGGAGGAGGAGGCGCGGCTGCGCGCCGAGGCCGAGGCGCAGCGCCTGGAGAAGCAGCGCAAGGCCGAGGAGGCCCTGCTGCGCGCGGAGCAGGCCCGTCAGCTCGCCGAGCGCGCGGCGGCCGCGGCGGAGGCGGGACCGCGGAACACGGTGACGCCGTCCGACGCCCCGGACCGGCCCGCCCCGGCCCCGTCCGCCGCGGCCCCGTCCGCCGCGGGCCGGGACGCCGACGAGGCGCTGACCGTGCCGACGCCGGTGGTGACGCCGACGAACGCGGCGGGCGGACCGGTGGACGAGACGGCCGTCCTGCCCCGGGTGCGGGACGAGGACGGCGTACGCGACGCGGACCGCGCGGCGCCGGCCGACGCCGAGGTGACGACCCAGTTGCCCAGGCCGCAGGTGCCGGACGCCGCGGACGGGCCGGCGGACGAGACGGCCGTCCTGCCCCGGGTCACGCCGGACGCCGCCGACGAGACGGCGGTGCTGCCCCCGGTGCGCGCGGGCGAGCCCGGTCCCGCGGGCGGCGCGGAGGGCCCCGAGGACCGTACGCGTGAGCTGCCGCAGGTCGACGCCGGGAGTGCCCCGCGCCGCCGGGAGCGCCCCGACTGGGCGGAGGAGACCCCGCTGGACGACCTGCCGTCGCTGGCCGACGAACTGCTCGGCCCGCACGCGGACGACCACGGCGACGACGAGGGCCGTGGCGACGACGGGCGTCGGCGGCGGCGCTGAGGGGCGGGTGCCACGCGCCGGGCGGGCCTTGGGGCGCGCCCGGCACGGCTTGTGCCGGGCGGATCTTCGGGCGCGCCCGGCACGGCCGCTGTCGGACGGCCGGGACCGGGGTGTCGGTGCGGACCCGCACAATGGATCCGGCAAGGCACGACGCTGACGGAAGGGCGGGCTGACCCATGACCGTGTGGGACGACCTCGTCGGGCAGGAGCGGGTGAGCGAACAGCTCGCCGCCGCAGCCCGGGACGCCGACGCGTCCGTCACCGCCGCGGCGAGCGACGCCCCCCCGCCCGAGGCGTCCCGCATGACGCACGCGTGGCTGTTCACGGGCCCGCCCGGCGCGGGCCGCAACCAGGCGGCGCGCGCCTTCGCCGCCGCGCTCCAGTGCGTCAGCCCCGACCGGGCCCTCGGCGGCGTCCCCGGCTGCGGCTTCTGCGACGGCTGCCACACCGCGCTCGTCGGCACCCACGCCGACGTCTCGACGGTCGCCGCCGTCGGCGCGGAGATCCTGGTCAAGGACATGCGCGACACCGTCCGCAAGTCGTTCACCGCCCCGGCGAACGGCCGCTGGCAGGTGATCCTCGTCGAGGACGCCGAGCGGCTCAACGAGAAGTCCGCCAACGCCGTCCTCAAGGCCGTCGAGGAGCCGGCGCCCCGCACGGTCTGGCTGCTGTGCGCCCCCTCCCTCGAGGACGTCCTGCCGACGATCCGCTCCCGCTGCCGCCACCTCAACCTCAGCACGCCGTCGGTGGACGCCGTCGCCGACATGCTGATCCGGCGCGAGGGCATCGAGCCGGACGTCGCCGCCGCCGTCGCCCGCGCCACCCAGGGCCACGTCGACCGGGCGCGTCGCCTGGCCACCGACCCGGCCGCCCGCGCCCGCCGCGCCGCCGTGCTGAAGCTGCCGCTGCGGGTCGAGGAGGTCGGCGGCGCGCTGAGGGCCGCGCAGGAGCTCGTCGACGCGGCCGCCGAGGACGCCAAGCAGCTCGCCGAGGAGCGGGACGGCAAGGAGACCGAGGACCTGAAGGCGGCGCTCGGCGCGGCCCAGGGCGGCCGCCTCCCGCGCGGCACGGCGGGCGTGGTCAAGGACCTGGAGGACATGCAGAAGCGGCGCAGGACCCGCACCCAGCGCGACAGCCTCGACGTCGCCCTGGCCGACCTCACCAGCTTCTACCGCGACGTCCTCGCCCTGCAGCTCGGCTCCCGCATCGCGCTGGCCAACACGGACGCCGAGGACGCGCTGGAGCGCCTGGCCCGCGGCAGCACCCCCGAGTCCACGCTGCGCCGGATCGAGGCGATCGCGGCCTGCGGCAAGGCCCTGGACCGCAACGTGGCGCCCCTGCTGGCGGTGGAGGCGATGACGATGGCGCTCAGGGCGGGCTGAGCGGGGCTCGCCGGCGGGGCGGCCGTCACTCGTCCGGGGCACGGCGTGTGCGCAGCGCGTCCATCCGGTCGCTCACGGTTACGCTCGCGGCATGCACACAAGGCGCACCCCACGCAGGACCCGTACCGCAGCCGCCCTGTTCACGGCGGCCGCGCTGTTGCTGGCGGGCTGCTCCTCCGGGAGCTCGACGGGCGGGGCCACCTCGCCGGTGGCGGGAGCGGCCGCCGCCCTCGCCCCGCTGCCCGGCCCGACGCCCGCGGCCCTCGCCCCGTACTACGCACAGGAACCGGCGTGGCGCGACTGCGGCGTCCCCGAGTTCCAGTGCGCCACGGTCAGGGCGCCGCTCGACTACGCCGAACCGTCCGCGGGGGACGTCCGCCTCGCCGTCGCCCGCAAGAAGGCCACCGGCCCCGGCGAGCGGCTGGGCTCCCTGCTGGTCAACCCCGGCGGGCCGGGCGGCTCGGCGGTCGGCTACCTCCAGATGTACGCGGGCGTCGGCTACCCGGCCGAGGTGCGCGCCCGCTACGACATGGTGGCCGTCGACCCGCGCGGCGTGGCCCGCAGCGAGCCCGTCGAGTGCCTGGACGGGCGCGAGATGGACGCGTACACCCGCACGGACATCACGCCGGACGACGAGAAGGAGACCGAGGCGCTGGTCGCGGCGTACCGGACGTTCGCCGAGGGCTGCGGGGCGGACGCGCCGGGGCTGCTGCGCCATGTGTCGACCGTCGAGGCGGCCCGGGACATGGACATCGTGCGCGCGGTGCTGGGCGACGAGAAGCTGACGTACGTGGGCGCCTCGTACGGCACCCTGCTGGGCGCGACGTACGCGGGGCTGTTCCCGGAGCGGACCGGGCGGCTGGTGCTGGACGGCGCGATGGACCCGTCGCTGAGCGCGCGCCGGCTCAACCTGGAGCAGACGGAGGGCTTCGCCACGGCGTTCACGGCGTTCGCGAAGGACTGCGTGCGGCGGAGCGACTGCCCGCTGGGCGGCAAGGGCACGTCGCCGGAGCGGGTCGGCGAGAACCTGAAGACGTTCTTCGACGGGCTCGACGCCCGCCCGCTGCCCGCCGGCGACGCCGAGGGCCGCGAGCTGACCGAGTCGCTGGCGACGATGGGCGTGATCGCCGCGATGTACGACGAGGCGGCCTGGCAGCGGCTGCGCGAGGCGCTGACGGCGGCGATGGAGGAGAAGGACGGAGCGGGACTGCTCGTCCTGTCCGACAGCTACTACGAGCGGGACGCGGGCGGCGCGTACAGCAACCTGATGTCCGCCAACGCGGCCGTGAACTGCCTCGACCTGCCGCCCGCCTTCGAGAGCCCGGAGCAGGTCCGCGAGGCGCTCCCCGAGTTCGAGAAGGCGTCCCCGGTCTTCGGCGAGGGCCTCGCCTGGGCCGCGCTGAACTGCGCCTACTGGCCGGTGCGGGCCACGGGGGAGGCACAGCGCATCGAGGCGAAGGGCGCGGCGCCGATCGTGGTCGTCGGCACGACCCGGGACCCGGCGACCCCGTACCGCTGGGCCCAGGCCCTGGCCGGCCAGCTCTCCTCGGCCCGCCTCCTCACCTACGACGGCGACGGCCACACCGCGTACGGCCGCGGCAGCTCCTGCGTCGACTCCGCGATCAACGCGTACCTGATCGACGGCACCCCTCCGGCGGACGGGAAGCGCTGCTCGTAGACGGTACGGCCGCCCCCGGAGGCGACGGCCCCGCCCCGCCTCCGGGGGCGGTACGGAGCACCCCCGGAAACTGTGTAGACTTACCGACGTCGCTGATCGCACCATGGTGCGCACGGCACGCCGCCTTAGCTCAGATGGCCAGAGCAACGCACTCGTAATGCGTAGGTCTCGGGTTCGAATCCCGAAGGCGGCTCTTTCCAGGACCAGGTCAGAATCGTCTGACCTGGTCCTTTTCGTGGTACGGGGGAGGGGCTGCGGTCCAGCCCCCTGTAGCCTGCCGGGTGCCCGGCGCCGTGTTCCGCCCGGGCGGCCAGGCGCCCGGACGACCGGGACCGCGACGATCATCTTCGGCTTGGAGGACGGGTGGCAGTGCAGCGGATCACGACCCGCAACGCCCGTTTCCAGCAGCTGCGCACGCTGCTCGACAACCGCACCAAACGAGGGCGTGCGAAGGAGTTCCTCGTCCAGGGCGTACGGCCGATCACGATGGCCGTGGAGCACGGCTGGACCGTTCGGTCCCTGCTCTACGACGCCGGCCGCCCGCTCTCCCGATGGGCCGAGGACCTCCTGCGCGGTGCCGGCGCCGAGCGCGTCGCGATGGCGCCGGAGCTGCTCGCCGAGCTGAGCGAGAAGGCCGACGGGACCGCGGAGGTCCTGGCGGTGGTCGAGATGGCGCCGGACAGCCTGTCCCGGATCGAGGTGCGCGACGACTTCCTCGGTCTGGTCTTCGACCGGCCGACGCAGCCCGGCAACATCGGCAGCATCGTGCGATCGGCGGACGCCTTCGGCGCGCACGGACTCGTCGTGACGGGGCACGCGGCGGACCCGTACGACCCCAAGTCGGTGCGCGCCTCCACGGGTTCCCTCTTCTCCGTGCCGGTGGTGCGGAGCCGGTCGCACCACGAGGTCATGGAGTGGCTGGAGGAGGAGCGCGCGCAGGGGCGGCCGGTCGTCGTCGTCGGCACGGACGAGGACGGTGACGCCGACGCCTCGGAGTTCGACCTGACCCAGCCGGTGCTGCTGCTCGTCGGCAACGAGACCGCGGGCCTCAGCGCGGCCTGGCGAGACCTCTGCGACCAGGTGATCAGCATTCCGATGACGGGTTCGGCCAGCTCCCTGAACGCGTCGAACGCGGCCTCCGTCGTCCTCTACGAGGCCCGCCGTCAGCGTCTGGCGAAGCAGCGCGCGGTGTGACCTGCCGAGGCCGCGTCCGGGCCTTGCCGCTCACTGCTTCCTTGCGGACCACGAGGGCGTGTCCCGGGTGACCAGGGCGTGGAGGGAAAGACCGAGGCCCCGGCCGTTCACCTCTGGCGACCGGGGGTCCTCGTGGGGCGGATCGGGCGCGGCGGCGACACTCCCCCGAGTTGCGCGACGCGCGCGCACCCCCTGGCCGGATCCGATGTAGTGATCACATCAAACCTTGCCAACGGATGGCTAACATAAGGCCAACGGATTCCCGTTCGGTCACCCGGAAGGCAGGAGGGGCGCGGCGTGACACGGCGCGGGCTGCGCTTCGGACTGCTGGGGACGCCGGTCCTCTACGGCGGTCGGCCGGACGGCGGTGAGCCGGGCCCCGGTGAGCCGGCCGGCCGGCCGGGCGACGTCCCCGTGCGCCCTGTGACCAGCCCCAAGCTGCGCACCCTCCTCGCCGTGCTGCTGCTCGACGCCGGGCGGGTCGTCTCCGTCGAGGCGTTGAAGGAGGCCCTGTGGGGCGGCGCCCCGCCCGTCTCCGCCCTGCCCTCGCTGCACAACCACGTCGCCCGTCTGCGCCGCCTCCTCGATGACCCCGGCCGGCTCCTCACCGTGCCTACGGGGTACGTCCTCCGCGTCGACGAGGGTGAACTGGACGTCCAGGTCTTCGACAGCCAGGTCGCCGCCGCCCGTGCCGCCCGCGCCGAGGGCGACTGGGAGCGGGTGCGCCGGGCGTGCGGGGCCGCGCTCGGGCTGTGGCGGGGGAGTCCGCTGGGCGGTCCGGCCCCCGAGGTGGGCGGGTACGCCCTCGTCCGCCGGCTCGAAGAGGCGCGGCTGCTCCTCCTGGAGTGGCGGTACGACGCCGAACTCGCGCTGGGCGGCGACCGTCTCGCCGATCTCGTGCCCGAGCTGGCCGCCCTGGCCGCCGAGCATCCGCTGCGCGAGGTCTACCACCGCCAGCTCATGCTCGCCCTGCACCGCACCGGCCGTCAGGCGGAGGCCCTCGTCGTCCACCGCGACCTGCGGGCCCGGCTCACCGACGAACTCGGCGTCGAGCCGGGGCGGTCCGTGCGCGAGGCCCATGTGGAGGTGCTGCGCGGGAGTGAGGCGCGCACGGGCGGGGGACCGGGGGACGCCTCCGGGCGGGTGCGGCCCGCTCAGCTTCCGCCCGCCCCCGTCCCCTTCGTGGGGAGGGACCGCGTGCGGGAGGACGTCGCCCGGGTGCTCTCCGGTGCGGGCGAGACCGGCGCCGTCGTCATCAGCGGGACCGCCGGCGTCGGCAAGAGCGCCCTCGCGCTGCATGTCGCGCACGGTCTGGCGGAACGTTTCAGCGGAGGGCAGCTGTACCTCGGTCTGCGCGGCACGGGAGCCGGTTCGACCCCCCTCACCGCCGGGCAGGCCCTCACCGCGCTCCTCCGCGACCTGGGCGTCCCCTCCCGCGACATCCCCGGTCACCCCGACACCGCCTCCGCGTTGCTGCGGTCCCTGCTCGCGCCCACCCGCACCCTCCTCGTGCTGGACGACGCCGCGAGCGCCGCCCAGGTACGGCCGCTGCTGCCCGCCGGTCCCGGGTGTGCCGTGATCGTCACCAGCCGGTCGCCCCTCACCGCCCTCGACGGCGCCGCACGCGTCCCGCTCGGGCCGTTGGGCGACGAGGAGAGCGCCGCGCTGCTGCGGGCCGCGTCCGGGCGGGACGGGATCTCCGCCCGGCATCCGCTGGTCGCGCTCAGCGGGCGGCTCCCGCTGGCGCTGCGGGTGGTCGCGGCCCGGCTCGCCGCCCGCCGGGCCCTCACCCCCGACGCGCTCGCCACCCGGCTCGCCGCCGCGGACAGCAGGCTGGACCTCCTCGACCACGACGACCTCAGCGTCCGCCGCTCCCTGGGCGCCGCCTTCGACGCGCTCACCGCCTCCGGGCGCCGGGCCGACCAGGACGCCGCCCTCGCCCTGCGGCACATCGGCGCCCTCGACCTGCCCTTCTGCGACGCCCCGTCGCTGGCCCGGCTCACCGGTGTCGACGAGGCGCGGGCCGAGGCGGCGCTGGAGCGGCTGGTCGACGCGGCCCTGCTGGAGGAGACCGCGTACGGGCGCTTCGAGCCGTACGACCTCGTCCGGGATCTCGCCCGGGAACGGGCGGCGGAGCCCCGCACGCTCCCGCCGGGGTGTCACTTCGCGTCGGCGTAGCACTCCACCACCGCCGTGGTGAACGGGAACCGCACCGGGGTCTGCCCGAACGCGATCCGTCCCGCCCGCTCGGCGGCCCGCCGGACCGCCGCCGTCACGGCCTCCGCCTCCTCCTCGGGGCAGTGCACGATCACCTCGTCGTGCTGGAAGAAGACCAACTCCGCCGCCATGCCGGTCAGGGCCTGGCGGAGTCCGGCGAGGAGCAGCAGCGCCCAGTCGGCCGCGCTGCCCTGCACCACGAAGTTGCGGGCGAAGCGGCCGCGGGCGCGGGCGTCGGTCGAGGAGTGACCGGGGACCCACGGGCGGGTCTCGGAGTCCGGCTCGTCCTGGGCGACCGGGATGCCCGCCTCCCCGTCCGCCTCGTCCGCAGGACGGACGGCCGGCGGGCAGGTGCGGCCCAGCCAGGTGCGGACCAGCCGGCCCTCCTCGCCCGCGCGGGCCGCCTCGTCGACGTAGGCCACGGCCCTGGGGAAGCGGCGGCGCAGCGCGGCGAGGTTCTTCAGGCCGTCGCCGGAGGTCTGCCCGTACACCGCGCCGAGGACGGCGATCTTGGCGCGGTCGCGGTCGCCGGAGAAGGCGCGCTCGGACACCGCCTGGTAGAGGTCGCTCTCCCGGCCGGCCACCTCCATCAGCCCGGGGTCGCGGGAGATCGCCGCCAGGACGCGCGGTTCCATCTGGGCGGCGTCGGCGACGACGAGCCGCCAGCCGGGGTCGGCGACCGCCGCGCGGCGGATCACCTTGGGGATCTGCAGCGCGCCCCCGCCGTGGGTGACCCAGCGGCCGGTCACCGTGCCGCCCGCGAGGAACTCCGGCCGGAAGCGGCCGTCGCGCACCCAGTCCTGCAGCCAGGACCAGCCGTGGGCCACCCAGATCCGGTACAGCCTCTTGTACTCCAGGAGCGGCTTCACCGCCGGGTGGTCGACCGACCCCAGCTCCCAGCGGCGGGTCGAGGTCACCTTGACGCCCGCCTGCGCGAACGCCTTGATCACATCGGCCGGCAGGTCGGGCCGCACCCGGCGGCCGAAGGCGGCGGACACCTCCTCCGCCAGCTCGGCCAGCCGGCGCGGCTCGCCGCCGCCCGCGTAGCGCTCGCCGAGCAGGTCGTGCAGCACCGCGCGGTGCACGTCCGCCCGCCAGGGCAGCCCCGCGCGGTTCATCTCGGCGGCGATCAGCATGCCCGCCGACTCGGCGGCGGTCAGCAGCCGCATCCGGTCGGGGTGCGCGGTGGCGTCGGTGCGCCGCTGCTGCCCGGCGTAGACCGCGAGCAGGTCGGCCAGCGGCAGCGGCGCCGCCCGCGGGTCGAACAGCGAGGACTGGGCGCCCGGCTCCGCGTGCCGCTGCGGCGGGTCGGGCGGCACCGGGCCGCCGCGCAGCCGGGCCAGCGCGGCCGCGGCCGAACGCGGCTCCCCGTACCGCCCCTCGTGGCCGAGGAGCAGGGTCTCGGCGGCCTCGACGTCGTACGCGCGCTCCACTCGCACCCCCGTGGCGAGCAGACGCGGGTAGACCTCGGCGGTGGACCGCCACACCCACCGGGTGACGCCCGGGCGGCTCCGCACGGCCTCGGCGAGGTCCGCCTCGCGCCGCACCGGGCCGGAGGGCAGCCCGTCCGGGCCGAGGGGGGCGACGTCCACGCCACCGTCCTCGGCCGGAGCGAGCGCCCACCGGCCGGTCATGCACGCGAGTGTTCCAGGGGGGTGTGACAACGGCCCGGTGGGAGCGGTCCGGCCGGGGCCGGGTCAGTCCTCCTGCGCCGGCTCGTCCCCCGTGGTCGTCTCGACGTACTGCGCGAGCACGTCGGTCACGTACCGCTCGGTGGCGGCCTTGGTGACGCCGAGGCCGCTGAGCACGCCCGTGCCGTTCTCGTGCTCGAGGAGGGCGAGCAGGAGGTGCTCGGTGCCGATGTAGTTGTGGCCGAGGCGCAGCGCCTCGCGGAAGGTCAGCTCCAGGACCTTCTTGGCCGCCGAGCCGTACGGCACCAGCTCCGGGGCGTCCTCGACGGCGGGCGGGAGCGCCGCGCGCGCGGCCTCGCGGACCGCGTCCGCGGTGACGCCCTGCTCGGTGAGGGCCATGACGGCCAGGCCCTGCGGTTCGGCCAGCAGACCGAGGACCAGGTGCTCGGGGACACCCTCGGCGTTGCGGGCGGCCTGCGCCTCGTTGTGCGCGGCCATGACGGTGTTGCGGGCGCGGGGCGTGAAGCGGTTGAAGCCCTGGTTCGGGTCGAGGTCGTTGCCTCCCTGGGGGACGAAGCGCTTCTGGGCGGCCTGCCGGGTGACGCCCATGCTCTTGCCGATGTCCGTCCAGGAGGCGCCGGAGCGCCGGGCCTGGTCGACGAAGTGGCCGATCAGGTGGTCGGCGACGTCGCCGAGGTGCTCGCCGGCGAGCACCGCGTCCTGGAGCTGTTCGAGCGGTTCGTCGTGGACCTTCTTGATGGCCGCGATGAGGTCGTCGAGACGGACGGATGACGTGATGGCGGGGTTCGTCGTCATGTGTCAACCGTAAGTTGACAGTGCGGGGGCGTCAACCCTTGGTTGACACTTTCGGGTGACGGGCCGCCGCGTGGCACGATCGGCCCTGTGAGTACGTCCGGCACCATCGACCGCGCCTTCCGCACCGCCCTCTACGACACGGGCGACGACACCCTCGACACGGGCGCCTCCCTGCTCGCCGCCGACCCCGCTGCGGACGCCGAACTCGCCCGGCGCGGCGAGGACTTCGTGGAGTCCGCCTGGCAGCGCGGCTGGCAGCCCGCCGACGTCGTGCGGGTGGTGCGCCGGGAACTGGACGAGGCGCACGTACGCCTGGCCGCCTCGCTGATCCGTGCCCAGGCGCAGCGCGACGGCCGGCCGCGCGGGCCGCGCTGGAGGGCCCAGATCGACGAGCTGCCGACGTCCGGTCCCGCCCCGCTCGGCGAGCGGTTCTCGCAGGCCACCGTGGTGTTGGAGCTGTACCGGCTGCTGCTGCGGCTGCCCGCGCTGGAACCCCTCGACGAAATCACGGCGCCCGCCGCCGGACGGGAGCGGCGGCCGGAGTCGCGCCTGCTCGGCCGGATCCGGGCGCTGCTGGCGAAGGCGGAGGCGACGGGGTTCCCGGAGGAGGCGGAGGCGCTGAGCGCCAAGGCGCAGGAGCTGATGGCGCGGCACAGCGTCGACGAGGCGCTGCTCGCCGCGCGGGCCCCCGCCGGGGAAGGGCCCGACGCCTGCCGGATCGGCATCGACCCGCCGTACGAGCAGGCCAAGGCGGTGCTGCTGGACGCGGTCGCCTCGGCGAACCACTGCCGGGCGGTGTGGAACGAGCCGTTCGGCTTCTCCACGGTGGTCGGTTTCACGCCCGACCTGGAGGCGGTCGAGCTGCTCCACACCTCGCTGCTGGTGCAGGCGACCACCGCCATGACCAAGGCGGAGGCCGCGCAGCGGGCGGGCGGGCGCAAGCGCACCAAGACCTTCCGGCAGTCCTTCCTCGCCGCCTACGCGCACCGCGTCGGGGCGCGGCTCGCGGCCGCCGCCGAAGCGCCGGTGAGCGACGACCTGCTCCCGGTCCTCGCCTCCCGGGAGGCCGCGGTCACCGAACGGACGGACCGGCTGTTCCCGGAGACGACCGCCACGCGCCTGCGCGGGGTGAGCGACGCGGCCGGCTGGGAGGAGGGCGCCCGCGCGGCCGACGAGGCGCAGGTGCGGGGGCGGACGCGACTGCCGTGACGCGCCGCGTCCGGTGAACGCCGCTGATCAGCTGGTGCCGTCTGCGTCCGCCTGTGTTGCCCTACGGCACGACTGCCCGCGGACGGTGTGCGTCCCGGGGTGGCCGTCTGCGGACGGTGTGCGTCCCGGGGGCGCTGTCCGCGGAGACGGCGCGTGTGCCGGGGTGACTGTCCGCGGGCGGTGCGTGTGCCGGGGTGACTGTCCGCGGGCGGTGCGTGTGCCGGGGTGACTGTCCGCGGGCGGTGCGTGTGCCGGGGTGACTGTCCGCGGGCGGTGCGTGTGCCGGGGTGACTGTCCGCGGGCGGTGCGTGTGCCGGGGTGACTGTCCGCGGGCGGTGCGTGTGCCGGGGTGACTGTCCGCGGGCGGTGCGTGTGCCGGGGTGACTGTCCGCGGGCGGTGCGTGTGCCGGGGTGACTGTCCGCGGGCGGCGCGTGTGCCGGGGTGACTGTCCGCGGGCGGCGCGTGTGCCGGGGTGACTGCCGCGGACGGTGTGCGTTCCTGGGGCGCTGTCCGCGGAGACGGCGGGAGTCCCGGGCGACCGCCCGCGAACAGCCTCAGGCCGCACCCGCCCCCGGCGAGGGGCGACGCCCCTACGGCTCCACCCCCTCCGTGGGCAGCCCCGGCGGGAGTGAGCCGCCCTCCGCCTTCGTGTAGGTCTCCGCGCCGGCCGCGCCCTCCCACGCGACCGTGAGGGACGTCGCGTCGACCGACTCGACCGTGCCCTTCGTGCGGTCACCGTCGCCCGCCGGGCAGTTGAGACTGATCGTTCCACCGTCGTCACCCTCGGTCGTGCCGCTGCACACGGTGCCGCCGGTGGCGAACAGCGCCGCCTCCTCACCGTTGACCATCAGGACCACGGCCTTGCCGTCCGCGGTGGTGAGCCAGCTGCCCTGGAGATCGCCGGCCGGGGCGCCGGTCGCGTCGGAGCCGCCCGTGCCGCCGCCGGAGTCCGCCGTCCGTGTGGCGGACGGCGTGGGTGTGGCCGCGGAGTCGTCCGAGCCGCCGCCGTCGCCGTCGCCACTGCACGCGGTCAGCGCGAGCGCACCGGCCAGACCGACCGCCGCTGCCGCCCGGCGAACCCGCCGGGAACGCCCTCCCCGTGCCGCCGCCGGACCGAACCGGCCCACCGAAGCCTCCGAAGTCACTGCTGGCCCCCTCCCTGCTGCCGGCCCGGACGGCCGGACGACCGCTGCCAGCTAACAGGAACCGCCCCGCGCCCGGCCAGGGTCGCGTGACCGACCTCGCACGGGGCCGCCGGTTTGCCCGGAAGGCATCACCGCCCGCCCACCGGAAGGGCGCGGGAGGGAACACATACGCCCGCGCGTGCGTCTCCAAGGCAACGGGGTCCGGGGAGGCGCCCGCCGAGCGGGCACCGCACGGCCGGTGACGGTAATCACCTCGACACCCCGCGTGCACGTGCATCTGCTCATGCATATGCACGTGAACGGAGCTATGATCCGGGACAGTTGACCAAGGCACCAATGGCCAGACCAGCCAGTGCACCAGCGGGGAGCGACCTGTGGACCACGACGTGTACGACGGTGACGGGCACGACGGTGCCGGCGCGTCTGGCGTGTACAACGGCATGGCGGCCACCCGGCTGGACGGTGTGGCCTGGCAGAAGAGCAGGCACAGCAACTCGCAGGGCTCCTGCGTGGAGTTCGCCCGGCTGCCGGGCGGGGAGGTCGCGGTGCGCAACTCCCGCTTCCCCGACGGTCCCGCGCTCGTCTACACCCGCGCGGAGATCGAGGCCATGCTGCTGGGTGTGAAGGACGGCGAGTTCGACCACCTGGTCGCGAGCTGATCGCGGGCTGACGGCGCACGCCCCGGACCCGCGGCCCTCCCGTTCCGGGGGCCGAGGATCACGGGCCCGTCCGGTGTGACGCGCGTAGAACTCGTGCGCGTGCATGCGCCGTGTCACGATCAGGGCTGCGGCAGCCGGAACAGCGCCCACACCACCTTGCCGCCGAGCGCGCCCGCCAGCGGGTGCCAGCCCCAGCCGTCGCTGAACGAGTCGACCAGGAACAGCCCGCGGCCGGACTCGGCGGAGCAGTCGTCGGACAGGTCCTTCGGGCACCGGGTGACCGGGCCGTCGTCGCTGGGGTCGCGCACCGCGCACACCAGCCGGTCGGTCCACCGCATCAGGTGCAGCCGCACCGGGGGCTCCTGGGCGGCGGGCCGCGGGGCGTTCGCCGGCAGCGCGTGGCGCAGGGCGTTGGTGACGAGTTCGGAGACCACCAGGCAGACGTCGTCGAACCGGTCGCCCAGGTGCCACTGGTCGAGGGTGTCGCGGGTGAACCGACGTGCCTCGCACACCGTTTCGTGGCGGGCGTGCAGGGCGCAGGAGGCGGCGTCGGAGGCGGCCGCGAGGTTCAGCGGAGGAAGGCCCTGCCGTAACGGCTCGAGCATGGTCGATCCATTCGTCCCCATGCGAGGCACTCCCGGGAATTCGCGGTCGTAGCGAGGCGGCGGTGGTGCGGGGCCCATGGTTTCGGATGCGCACAGCAGATGCAAGGGCAGATGCACGTGCAGCTGACCGAAATCAGGCCCACCGTACTGGTTTGTTGACCAATTTTTCCGTCATTCCCGCGTCCTCTCCTGGCTGTTCTCTTGCCCTCGTTGCGCCGGGGTGCCCGTTCCGTGCGGCTTCCCGGCCGGAACGGGTGACCGATTCCCGTTTGCGTAATCGGGCGAGTACTGCTCGGAGTGTTTTAGTGGCAGACTGCGGGCCCTGAACACGTTGGGGAGGCTGTCGAACGTGAGCGCGGGAGAGCCGGGATCGGTGGTGCGGCGCATGCTGCTCGGATCACAACTCAGGCGACTGCGTGAGGCGCGGGGGATCACGCGTGAGGCCGCGGGGTACTCGATCCGCGCCTCCGAGTCGAAGATCAGCCGGATGGAACTGGGCCGGGTGAGCTTCAAGACCAGGGACGTGGAAGACCTGCTGACGCTGTACGGCATCACGGACGAGCAGGAGCGGGCCTCGCTGGTCTCCCTCGCCAAGGAGGCCAATGTGGCGGGCTGGTGGCACAGTTACTCGGACGTCCTGCCCAGTTGGTTCCCCACCTACGTGGGCCTGGAGGGCGCGTCCTCGCTGCTGCGCGCCTACGAGGTGCAGTTCGTGCACGGTCTGCTGCAGACCGAGGAGTACGCCCGCGCGGTGGTGCGGCGCGGCATGAGGAGCGCGAGCGACGCCGACGTGGAGCGCCGGGTGGCGCTGCGCCTGGAGCGGCAGAAGTACCTGGTGTCGGAGAACGCCCCCGAGTTCCACGTGGTGCTCGACGAGGCGGCGCTGCGCCGGCCGTACGGCGACCGCGCGGTGATGCGCGGCCAGTTCCAGCACCTGATCGAGATCTCCGAGCGGCCCAACGTCCGGCTTCAGGTGGTGCCGTTCAGCATGGGCGGCCACTCCGGGGAGTCCGGCGCGTTCACCATCCTCAGCTTCCCCGAGCCCGACCTCTCGGACGTGGTGTACCTGGAGCAGCTCACCAGCGCGCTCTACCTGGACAAGCCCGAGGACGTGGCCCAGTACGAGAAGGCGCTCAAGGAGCTGCAGCACGACAGCCCGGGTCCCGCGGAGAGCCGCGACCTCCTGCGGGGGCTGCTGCAACTGTCCTGAGGGCATTCGCCGACTGTCCCAGTAGTCTCTTCAACTCCCTTGAAACACAAGTACGATGACGTGCGGTCACACCACGGTGCTGATCAGTTTCTGCTGACGCAGCAAGGGATCGAGGGATCACATGTCGTCGTACTTCACCGACCTGGCTCAGCAGTACATCGACGGTGAGTGGCGCCCGGGCACCGGTTCCTGGGACATCATCGACTTCAACCCGTACGACGACGAGAAGCTCGCGTCGATCACCATCGCCACGGTCGACGAGGTCGACCAGGCGTACCGGGCGGCCGCCCGCGCGCAGACGGGATGGGCGGCCACCAACCCGTACGCCCGCCGCACGGTGTTCGAGAAGGCGCTGAGGCTGGTCGAGGAGCGCGAGGAGGAGATCGCCGAGGCGATCGTCGCCGAGCTGGGCGGCACCCGCCTGAAGGCGGCCTTCGAGCTGCACCTCGCCAAGGAGTTCCTGCGCGAGTCGGTGCACCTGGCGCTGGCCCCCGAGGGGCGGATCCTCCCCTCGCCGGCGGACGGCAAGGAGAACCGCGTCTACCGCGTGCCGGTCGGCGTGGTCGGTGTGATCAGCCCGTTCAACTTCCCCTTCCTGCTCTCGCTGAAGTCCGTCGCGCCCGCGCTCGCGCTGGGCAACGGCGTGGTGCTCAAGCCGCACCAGAACACGCCGGTGGTCGGCGGCTCCCTGATCGGGAAGATCTTCGAGGACGCGGGGCTGCCCGCCGGTCTGCTCAACGTGGTGATCACCGACATCGCGGAGATAGGCGACGCCTTCCTGGAGCACCCGATACCGAAGGTCATCTCCTTCACCGGCTCCGACCAGGTCGGCCGGCACGTGGCGACCGTCTGTGCCTCCCGCTTCAAGCGCGCGGTGCTGGAACTGGGCGGCAACAGCGCGCTGGTGGTCCTGGACGACGCCGACGTCGACTACGCCGTGGACGCGGCCGTGTTCAGCCGGTACGTCCACCAGGGCCAGGTCTGCATGGCCGCCAACCGCGTCCTGGTCGACCGCGCGGTGGCCGACGAGTTCACCGAGAAGTTCGTCGCCAAGGTGCGCTCGCTCAAGGCCGGCGACCCGCGCGACCCGGAGACCGTCATCGGCCCGGTGATCAACGCCCGGCAGGCGGACGCCCTCACGGCTGTCGTCGACCAGGCCCTCGCCGAGGGCGCCACCGCCCTGGTGCGGGGCGCGCGCACCAACAACCTGGTCGAGCCGTCCGTCGTCACCGGGCTGCCCGCCGACTCCGCCCTGCTGCGGCAGGAGGTCTTCGGCCCCGTCGCCTTCCTCGTGCCGTTCGACGGCGAGGAGGAGGCGGTGCGCCTGGTGAACGACACCCCCTACGGGCTCAGCGGCGCCGTGCACACCGGGGACGTGGAGCGCGGTGTGCGCTTCGCCAAGCGGATCGACACCGGGATGTTCCACGTGAACGACGGCACCGTGCACGACGAGCCGATCGTCCCGTTCGGCGGCGAGAAGCACTCGGGCGTGGGCCGGCTCAACGGCGACACCATGCTGGACGCCTTCACCGCCACCAAGTGGATCTCGGTGCAGCACGGCCGCAGCGGCTTCCCGTTCTGAGCCGCCCGGTCCGTCCCCGCAGGCCGCTCCCCTTTTACGATCACGGTGAACCGGCGTCGCGGAAGGGGATGTCGTCCGGATCCGTGCCGGCTCCGGCGTCCGCGCACACCCGCAGGCGGGCGCCCCGGCTCTCCGCGATGCGGCACACGTCGGTCAGCGCCTCGCGCGTGCGGGCGAGCAGGTAGCGGAGCTGGGCGGCGGTCACGGGCGTGTCGTCATCGAGCAGGTCGGCGAGGTGGGCGAGCAGATCGGCGGCCATGTCGAGCTGGACGGCCTCGGCGATGTCGGCGGCCCGGGAGAGGCGCCCGCTGCCGTCGGTCAGGAGGTAGCAGGGCTTGCCCTCGGGGCTCGTCCAGGGCAGGAGCCGGGCGGGGGTGAGGGGGTGGTGTGTCATGCGGTCAGTCCCAGGGTGTGCGGAGGGATGAGGTGCAGGTGCGCGCCGCGCGGGGCGATCAGCAGGGAGCGGCGCCGGGCCTGTCGGCGCCGCTCCTGTTCGCGGAGTTCATGCGCGACGACGTAGGGGCGTACGAGGGCGTGGTCCTCACCGCGCAGGGGGCGTGCGCCGAACCGGCGTGGGGCGGGCCCCTCGACGGGCGGGGGCGAGAGGGCGCGTTCGTTCCGTGGGTCGAGCCGGCGTCGTCCGGTGCCGGGGGCGACGAGGTCGAGCAGCGGTGCGAGGAGGCGGGCGACGAGGCCGGGCATGGGTGACTCCGTGATCGATGTCGCGGACTGTGGTGATCCGACTACAGAGTGAGGGGGCCGGCGTTAGGCTCGCCAGGGGGTTCGGGGTGACAGAGCATGTGTCACGGAGGAGTGATCTCGTGGGCACCACCTACGGCGACTGGCTCAAGGAGCAGCGCGAGACGGCCGGGCTGACGCAACAGCAGCTGGCCGAGGCGGCGGTCATGACGCGCACGCACATCGCGCACATCGAGGCGGGGCGCCGGGTGCCGTCACGGGAGGACGCGCGGCGGCTGGACAGCGCGCTGGGCACGGGGAACGTGTTGAGCAGCTTTCTCCCGCAGAACGATCGCGCAGTCGCCGACCACTTCGAAGCAGCGCGAGCGCTCGAACAACAAGCCACGATGATCCGTGAGTTCGCTCTGTCCTATGTGCCAGGCATCCTTCAGACGGAGAGGTACATGCGTGCGGTTCTGCGCGTCGCCTTCCCTCCTCTGGGGGAAGAGGAATGTGACAGGGCTGTTGTCACACGGCTGGAGCGAGCGGAAATCCTGGCAGACCCGGTCACGCCCGTAGTGTGGGCTCTGCTGGATGAGGCCGTGCTGCGTCGGCCGGTTGGTGGGGCGGAAGTCATGGCGGAGCAGATCATGCACGTTGTTCGCTTGGCCGAGGCGGATCGCGTTCGGGTGCACGTGTTGCCCTTCGGCCTGGGCGCCCACCCGCTGCTGCAAAACATGCTGACCCTCATGGGGTTCGAAGACCAGCCGCCGGTGGCCTACGTCGAAGGTTTGCACATGGGCGTGGTGCATGACTCCCCGGCGATGGCCGAGCGGTTCCGGGACACTTACGATCTTGCACTGGGTGACGCCCTGCCGCAGCGTGAGTCACTGGCCCTCATGAGAGCGACAGCGAAGGATTACGGACACCATGACTGAGCACAGCATCTCGGATGCATGCATAGCGATCGGTTGGCGCAAGTCGTCATACAGCGGGCCTGATCAGGGGAGCTGTGTCGAGGTGTTGGAGCACTTTCCCTCAGGTGTCCCCGTCCGCGACTCGAAGAACCCCCACGGACCCGTCGTGGTCGTTCCGGGGGCCGCATGGTCGGTGTTCGTCGCGGCGGTCAGGAGGGGCGACCTCCCCTCCTGACCGTGGGCGTCGGTGAGGGAAACGGGTCGCCGCGTTCCGGCCCTCCGTGAGGAATGCGGCTGTCGGCGCAGGTCCGGCGCTGCTGAAGGCACTGGCGAAGGAGCAGGGACAGCAGGGCTGATCAGGTCATACCGAAGGCTGCGACGTACACGGGGTGGCGCAAGTCCTCCTACAGCAACAGCGAGGGCGGCAGCTGCCTCGAAGTCCTCGACGGCCACCGCCACGGCGTTCCCGTCCGCGACTCGAAGGACCCCCACGGCCCGGCAGTGATCGTTCCCGCCCCCGCATGGTCGGCGTTCGTCGCGGCGGTCAGGAGGGGCGGCCTCCCCTCCTGACCGTGGACGTCAGTGGTGGAACCCGGTCGCCGCGTCCCGGTCCCGGGTGAGCGGGTGCGGCTGGTCGCGCAGCTCCGGCAGCAGCCGGGTCAGGTCGTCGGTGAACAGCTCGGCGAGGTCCTCGGAGAAGCCGTTGCGGCACACCACCCGCAGCACCGCCAGGTCCTGACAGTTGGCCGGGAAGGTGTACGCGGGCACCAGCCAGCCGGTCTCCCGCAGCCGCCGCGCCACGTCGAACACGTCGAACGCCGTCACCTCCGGGGCCGTGGTGAAGGCGAACACCGGCAGCTCGTCGCCCCGCGTGAGCAGCCGGAAGTCGCCGAGCGCCTCGATCCGCGCGGACAGTCCCGTGGCCACGTCCCGCGCGGCCCGCTGCACCGCGCGGTAGCCCTCCCGGCCCAGCCGCAGGAAGGAGTAGTACTGCGCCGCCACCTGGGCGCCCGGCCGGGAGAAGTTCAGTGCGAAGGTGGGCATCTCGCCGCCCAGGTAGTTCACCCGGAACACCAGCTCCTCGGGCAGCGCCGCCGCGTCCCGCCACAGCACCCAGCCCACCCCCGGGTACACCAGCCCGTACTTGTGCCCGGAGGTGTTGACCGACGCCACCCGCGGCAGCCGGAAGTCCCACACCAGGTCCTCGTCGAGGAACGGCGCGACCATCGCCCCCGACGCCCCGTCGACGTGCACGGGGACGTCCAGGCCGGTGCGTTCCTGGAGGTCGTCCAGGGCGGCGCACAGCTCGGCGACCGGCTCGTAGGACCCGTCGAAGGTGGAGCCGAGGATGCCGACGACCCCGATGGTGTTCTCGTCGCACAGCTCGGCCGCGGCCGCCGGGTCGAGGTGGAACCGGTCGCCCTCCATGGGCACCTGGCGGGGCTCCACCTCCCAGTAGGCGCAGAACTTCTCCCAGCAGACCTGCACGTTGACGCCCATCACCAGGTTGGGGCGGGCCTCCCGCGAGGGGTGGCGGGCGGCGTTGCGCAGCGCCCAGCGCCGCTTCAGCGCCAGGCCGGCCAGCATGCACGCCTCGCTGGACCCGGTGGTGGAACACCCCACGGCGCGTGCCGGGTCGGGCGCGTGCCACAGGTCGGCGAGCATCGCCACGCAGCGGCGCTCCAGCTCGGCGGTGCGCGGGTACTCGTCCTTGTCGATCATGTTCTTGTCGCGGCACTCCGCCATCAGCAGCCCGGCCTCGGGCTCCATCCAGGTGGTGACGAAGGTGGCCAGGTTCAGCCGCGCGTTGCCGTCCAGCATCAGCTCGTCGTGCACCAGCCGGTACGCCGTCGACGGGGCCATGGGGCCGTCCGGCAGCCGGTGCTTCGGGGGCGCCTCGGTCATCCCCCCGACCGGGTTCGCGGGCCCCAGGACGGGGTTGACGGACATCGGGCGCTCGTCGGCCGGCCGGCCGGGGTGCAGGGGCATGGGTCCTCCGTACGGGATCGGACGGCCCGGGGCGGGGCCGTCGGGGGAGCGGGGTCGCCTGGCGGCCGTCCCGTCCGCCCGCAACCGCATGTGCGGGCGTCCGGTGACGAGCGGCCGGGTGGGGAGGCCGGCAGCGCGGGCACGAGGGCCGGCGGAAGGGCGCGGGCCGGGGCGGCGCCGGGCGCCGACTGCGTGCTGTCCTGGGCCACGCGCACACGATAAAGGGGTGAAAGGGATAAACCGGGAACCTGCTTGCACCTCACGTGGCGTGAGGTCCCAGGCTGGAGTGCGGAAGGGAAAGGAGCGGAAGTGAGCTACTCCGTGGGACAGGTGGCCGGTTTCGCCGGGGTCACGGTGCGCACCCTGCACCACTACGACGCCATCGGCCTGCTCGTGCCGAGCGAACGCAGCCACGCGGGGCACCGGCGGTACGGCGACGCCGACCTCGACCGGCTGCAGCAGATCCTGTTCTACCGCGAGCTCGGCTTCCCCCTCGAGGAGGTCGCCGCCCTGCTCGACGACCCGGACGCGGACCCGCGCGCGCACCTGCGCCGCCAGCACGCACTGCTGACCGCCCGGATCGAGAGGCTGCAGAAGATGGCGGAGGCCGTGGAACAGGCCATGGAGGCACGCACGATGGGGATCAACCTGACGCCCGAGGAGAAGTTCGAGGTCTTCGGGGACTTCGACCCCGACCAGCACCAGGAGGAGGTCCAGCAGCGCTGGGGGAACACCGAGGCCTACCGTCAGTCGCAGCAGAAGACGGCCTCCTACACCAAGGAGGACTGGCAGCGGATCCAGCGCGAGGCCGACGAGCTCACCCGGCGGTTCGTCGCCCTGATGGAGGCGGGCGAGCCGGCGGACTCCGAGGCGGCGATGGACGTCGCCGAGGACCACCGCCGGGGCATCTCGCGCCACCACTACGACTGCGGATACGAGATGCACACCTGCCTGGGGAACATGTACGTCGACGACGAGCGGTTCACCCGCAACATCGACCAGGCGAAGCCCGGTCTGGCCGTGTACATGCGGGACGCGATCCTCGCCAACGCCGCACGGCACACCGCCTGAGGCGGTCGTGGCCCGGCCGCCGCGTCGGCCGGTCCGGGCCACGGCCGGCGGCGGTCCCCCGCACGGCGCCGGCTCGCGGCTTCCCCCGGAACGGGGCACAGTGCATCCTGGGTACCCCCGCGGAACCTGGGCTTCGGCGGCTGCGTTCATAATTTGGGCAGCCAGCCCCGCCCTTGACCCCCAGCTGC
The DNA here is from genome assembly GCF_055778765.1 of Streptomyces sp. DSM 120436. Lineage (NCBI taxonomy): Bacteria > Bacillati > Actinomycetota > Actinomycetes > Kitasatosporales > Streptomycetaceae > Streptomyces > Streptomyces sp. DSM 120436. Next base: position 1,661,684 of record NZ_JBSKBS010000001.1, read on the forward strand.
AGGAGCCACATCCCCGTGACCACGCTTGCGCTCGGCCCCGAGTGGCTGAGCCCGGACTACCTCATCGAGACCTTCAGTCTCCCCGGCATCCTGCTGATCGTCTTCGCGGAATCCGGACTCTTCGCGTTCCTGCCCGGCGACTCCCTGCTGTTCACGGCGGGTCTGTTCGTGGCCGAGGGCACCTACATCACCCAGCCGCTGTGGCTGGTCTGCACGCTGATCGTGCTCGCCGCCGTGATCGGCGACCAGGTCGGCTACACGATCGGAAAGTTCTTCGGACCCCGGCTGTTCAACCGGCCCAACTCCAAGCTCTTCAAGCAGGAGAACCTGGAGAAGGCCCACGAATTCATGGAGAAGTACGGGCCCAAGGCGATCGTCCTGGCCCGCTTCGTCCCCATCGTGAGGACCTTCGCGCCCATCGTGGCCGGCGCCGGCCGGATGAAGTACCGCACGTTCCTCACGTACAACGTCATCGGCGGCATCGTCTGGGGCACCGGCGTCACCCTCGCCGGCTACTGGCTCGGCCAGATCCCGTTCATCAAGAACAACGTCGAGACGATCCTCATCCTGATCGTCTTCCTCTCCGTGGTGCCGATCATCGTCGAGTACCTGCGCGAGCGCGGCAAGAAGAAGCGCGCCGCCGCCGAGGTCCCGGCCGCCGCGCCGTACCCGCAGCCGCCGGTCATGGACGACGCCACCACCCAGCTGCGCCGCATCACCCCGGCCGCCGCCCCCCAGCAGCCCGCTCCGCAGCACTACGGCCACCAGGGCGGCCACCCGCGGCAGCAGCCGTACGGCGGCGGCGCGAACGGCTACCCGCAGCAGCAGCCGAACCGGCAGCCGTACGGCAACGACCAGCGCTACGACCAGCAGCAGCCGTACAACGGCGGCTACTGAGCCCCCGCCGGGCGGCGGACGCGACCGGGTCAGAAGCCTCGCGTCCGCTTCGCCGCCCGGCGTTTCTCCGCGGAGCCGATCCGCAGGAACAGCCGGGAGATCTCCGAACCGAGGTTCACCCCGATCGCGATGGCCATCGCCAGCGCCACGGCCTTGGTGAGCGACGTCAGACCCCGGTTCACCTCGTTCTGCGCGATGCCCAGCAGACCGAAGTACGTGGCGGAACCGGGCAGCAGCGGCCCGATCGCGGCCGTGGTGTACGGCAGCGCGGACGCGAACCGGTAGCGGGCCAGCAGCTGCCCGAACAGGCCGACCACACCGGCCGCCACCGCCGTGGCCGCCACCGGCGAGATGCCGCCCGTGTAGTGCATGGCCCCGAACACCACCCAGGCGACCCCGCCGTTCAGGGTGACGGTCAGCACCGTGGACCGCTCCTGCTGGAGCAGCACCGCGAAGGCGAGCGACAGCCCGAGCGCCGCCGCGATCTGCAGCACCGGCTGCGGGTCCGCGACGAGCGCCGCGTCCGGGACCAGCTTGGCGCCGAGCTGCACGCCGAAGTACAGCACCGTCAGCACGCCGATGACGATGCCGACGAAGAAGTACAGCACCTCCAGCAGCCGCGCGGACGCCGTGATGTAGAAGCCGGTCAGACCGTCCTGCACGCCCGCCACCAGCGCCCGTCCGGGCAGCAGCGCGAAGAGTCCACCGGTGATCACCGCGGACGCCTTCACGTCCGCGTGCGCCAGGGTCAGCGCCACCCCGATCGCGGCCGGCGGCGTGGCCGCCACCGTGAACTGGTAGAACTCCGGCAGCCCGCGCCCGGCGCACAGCCAGGCCAGCCGGTCGCCGAGCATGGCGCCGACCGCCGCCGCGACGAACACCAGCAGCCGGCCGCCGACCAGCACCGACGCGGAGCCGGCGAGCAGCCCGCTGGCGGCCGTCAGGGCCCAGCCCGGGTAGGGGTGCCGGTTGCGGCGGATCTCCGCCAGCCGCCGGTACGCCTCCTCCAGGGACACATGGGTCTCGTCGTCGCTGAGGTCGTCCACGAGCTGGTAGACGGCCGCCAGCCGGGTGTAGTCGGGGCTGCGGCGGCGCACCGTGCGGGAGGCGGTCACCGGGTCGTCGACCAGGGACGGCTGGTAGGAGACCGCCAGCAGCGTGAAGGTGACGTTGGGCTCGCAGCGGTCCAGGCCGTAGGAGCGGCACACGGCGAACATCGCCGCCTCCACGTCCTCGGCGCCCTCACCGCCGGCCAGCAGCAGCTCCCCGATCCGCAGGCTCAGGTCCAGCACGCGCGGCACGGCCGGGCCGGACTCGTCGTGCCGCTGCACCGGCTCCGGGGCGGGCCGCTCGGTCACCGGCATGCGCAGCATCGTGCGCATCCGGTCCTGCCAGGGCACGTCCTTGGTCAGCCGGACCAGCGGGACGCCGGCCGGCGGGGTGAAGGCGGCGGCCTGCCGGGCGCTGTACGTCCGCGGCGTGCTGAACGCCGAACCCTCCGGCTCGGGATGCGGGGGCGGGGCGACGTCCAGACCGTCCGGAACGGCGAATTCCGAGGTGGTCTCGGACTCCGGTCCGTGCTTCGGCACGGCGAGCCCGTCGGGAAGGGCGAACTCGGACGTCGTCGACGACTCGCTGTCGGCCTGCGCCACCACGCCGGAGGGGGGTAGGAAGGCGTTCCTCGCCTCGTCCGACTGCGGCTTGCGGTCCTCCGCGTCCCTCACGTGCCTTTCTCTCCCTGCTGACGACACCGTCCTTCAGTCTTCCCCCTGCCCCGCCAGTATGCGCACGCAGAGCGACGACGGGCCGCACGCCTGCGCGTGCGGCCCGTCGTCGCGTCCCGCGGCGAGGGGGCTCAGTGGCCGCCCTGCTCCTTGAAGCGCTTGTAGGACCGCTCGATCTCGGCCTCGGCGTCGACCCGGCCGACCCAGTTGGCGCCCTCGACCGACTTGCCCGGCTCCAGGTCCTTGTAGACCTCGAAGAAGTGCTGGATCTCCAGGCGGTCGAACTCCGACACGTGGTGGATGTCGCGCAGGTGCTCCACGCGCGGGTCCGTCGACGGGACGCACAGCAGCTTGTCGTCGCCGCCGGCCTCGTCGGTCATGCGGAACATGCCGATGGCGCGGCAGCGGATGAGGCAGCCCGGGAACGTCGGCTCGTCCAGGATGACCAGCGCGTCCAGCGGGTCGCCGTCCTCGCCGAGGGTGTTCTCGACGAAGCCGTAGTCGGTCGGGTAGGCGGTCGAGGTGAAGAGCCGACGGTCCAGCCGGATCCGACCCGTCTCGTGGTCCACCTCGTACTTGTTCCGCGAACCCTTCGGGATCTCGATCGTGACGTCGAACTCCACCGGACGCTCCTCCATGATCAGCACGTAGTTCTGGTGGTTAAGTGTCCCTCACGCAGGTGTGTGATCGCGAAAGGGGCTGGTGGTCGTGCCGGAGCTGAGGCCTTGGCGGGCCGCGGGGCCGCACGTCGTGCGGATCGCGGCCGCCGTCCGACCGCGTCTGGCACGGGTCGCCGCGGCCACCGGACCGCGGCTCACCCGGTGGCGCCGGCCGGGATCGCCGCAGGCCCCACGCGTCGCGCGGCCCGGAACCGGGTGGTACACCGCCACCGCCGCCACCGCCGGTCTGGCGCTGGCCGCGGGAGTGGCGACCGCCGCCGGCCCCTGGGACTCCTCGGGTCAGCGTACGGCCGAGCGGGACCGGGCCGTGGCCATGGAAGCCGCGCGTGGCACAGATCACGACGGCGCCCGGGCGCACGCCGGCACCCCGCCGCGCGGACCGCGGGCCGCCCCGCCCGCACCGTCCGTGCTCACCGGCCTCGGCGGCACCGCCACCGCCGTGCGGTCCGCGCCCACGGGCGAGGCGCTCGCCGCCGTCCTCGACCCGCTGCTGAAGGACCCGGCGCTGGGCCGCCGCTCCGTCGCCGTGGCCGACGCCGCCACCGGCCGCCGCCTCTACGGCGCGGACTCCGGCGCCGCGCTCACCCCCGCCTCCACCACGAAGATCGCCACCGCGGTCGCCGCGCTGTCCGCCCTGGGCCCCGACCACCGCCTCACCACCCGCACGGTCTACGAACCCGACACCAGGGAGGTCGTCCTGGTCGGCGGCGGCGACCCCACGCTCACCGCCCGCGAGAACGCCGAGGGGTCCGCGAGCCTGCGCGACCTGGCCGCGCGCACCGCGGCGGCCCTCGGCAAGCGGGGCGTGCGCAAGGTGACGCTGTCGTACGACACGACCCTCTACAAGGGCGGCACGGCCCACCCGATCGGGATCAACCCCAACCTCGCCGCCGTCACCCCGCTGATGGCCGACGAGGGCCGCACCGACGACTCCACCAGCGGACCCGCCCCGCGCGTCGCCGACCCCGCGGCCGACGCCGCCCGCCGGTTCGGCGACCTGCTGGAGGAGCACGGGATCACGGCCACGCCGCCCGGCCCGTCGAAGTCCACCACGCGCGCCGCCACCCTCGCGGTGGTCTCCTCGCCGCCGCTCGCCTCGCTCGTCGAGCGCATGCTGACCCACAGCGACAACGACCTCGCCGAGGCGCTCGCCCGGCACACCGCCCTGGCCACCGGCAGGCCGGCCGACTTCGCCGGCGCGGGGGCGGCGGTCACCGCCCGCCTCAAGCAGCTGAAGCTCCCCGTGAGGGGCGTCCGGATCAAGGACGGCAGCGGCCTCGACCGCGACGGCCGGCTCACCGCCGACCTGCTCACCGCCCTCCTCGTCAAGGCCGGCGACCCCGCCCACCCGGAACTCCGCCCCGCCCTCACCGGCCTGCCCGTCGCCGGCTTCACCGGCACCCTCTCCGGCCGCTACGCCGAGGGCGCGTCCGGCGTCGTCCGCGCCAAGACCGGCACCCTCACCGGCGTCAACACCCTGGCCGGCACGGTCGTCGACCGCGACGGCCGCCTCCTGGCGTTCGCCTTCCTCGCCAACGGCACGACGGGCCCGGACGCGGCCCAGACGGCCTTGGACAGGGCCGCGTCGGCCTTGGCGGCGTGCGGCTGCCGTACTCCCTAGGCGCGTGCGGAGGCCGCGCCTCCCGGGGACGGGGACGACAACGCCCCTGTCCCCGCGCCCCCGGAGGGGCGTCGCACAGCCGCAGGCCGTGAGGATCTGCCCGTTTCCCCACCCCTCACGTACCGTTGACACATGACGAGCATCGGTGGTGCTGCCTCATCCGGCATGGTCGACTGGAACCTCGCGGTCGCGACCGCGACCAGGCTCATGCGGCCGGGCCCAGACGTGAGCCGGGACGAGGCCCGCGCCGTCGTCGCGGAGCTCCGCCGCCACGCGCGGTCCGCGGAGGAACACGTCCGCGGTTTCACCGGTCTCGGGACGCCCGAGACCCATGACACGCCCCTCCTCGTGGTGGACCGCCCCGGCTGGGTGAGGGCCAACGTCGCCGGCTTCCGCGAACTGCTCAAACCCCTGCTCGACAAGATGCAGGAACGGCGCGGCACGGGCCCCGGCAACCTGGTCATGGGGGCGGTCGGCGGCAAGGTCACCGGCGTGGAGCTGGGCGTGCTGCTGTCGTTCCTCGCCTCCCGCGTCCTCGGCCAGTACGAGACCTTCGCCCCCGCGACCCGGGACCTCCCGGCCGGCGCGGGCGGCGGCGGACGGCTGCTCCTCGTCGCCCCCAACATCGTCCACGTCGAGCGCGAACTCGACGTGGAGCCGCACGACTTCCGCCTGTGGGTGACGCTCCACGAGGAGACCCACCGCACCCAGTTCACCGCCGTGCCCTGGCTGCGGGAGCACCTGGAGGGCGAGATCCAGGCGTTCCTGAGCGAGACCGACGTCGACCCCATGACCGTGCTGGAGCGGCTGCGCGAGGCCGCGCAGTCGCTGGTCGGCGGGCGTCCCGAGGGCGAGGAGGGCGACGGCGGGCGCTCCCTCGTGGAGATCGTGCAGACCCCCGCCCAGCGCGAGATCCTCGGCCGGGTCACCGCCGTGATGTCGCTGCTGGAGGGCCACGCCGACTACGTCATGGACGGCGTGGGGCCCGAGGTCGTGCCGAGCGTCGCCGAGATCCGCGAGAAGTTCCAGCAGCGCCGCGCCCAGGGCGCCTCCCGGCTGGACATGGCGCTGCGCAAACTGCTCGGCCTGGACGCCAAGCTCCGCCAGTACCGCGACGGCGAGCGCTTCGTCCGCGCGGTCGTCGACGAGGTCGGCATGGAGGGCTTCAACCGGGTGTGGACCTCGCCCAACACGCTCCCCACCAAGGCGGAGATCGGTAAACCGGCGGACTGGATCACCCGGGTGCACCGCACACCGGAGGCGTGACCACCGCGCCCCCGTCGCACAGGGCGCCCGGCGACGGCAGACGGACGCCCCGCCAATCACCCGTCCGAGGGACCGTGAGTCCCCGGCAGGCGTGCAATGCTCGGGGAACGGCCCGGTTCTGTCACCATCTACACACTCTGCGTGACCGACCCTCGGGCTCAACCCCCGGAACATCATCGAAGGGAACCGGACATGGGTCCCCATCCTGCGGTCGCGGCGATACGCCTGGCGGTCCGCCGCGTCCTGAACGACATCCTCGCCGAACACGGCCGGACGCCCGGCCGCCTCACGCCCGACGAGCGGTCCTCCTCCCCGCTCGTGCTCGTGGCCTGCTCCGGCGGCGCCGACTCCATGGCGCTCGCCTCCGCCCTCGCCTTCGAGGCCCCCCGCGCCGGCCTGCGCGCCGGCGGCGTCACCGTCGACCACGGCCTCCAGACGGGCTCCGACCTGCGTGCCGCCGAGGTCGCCGCCCGGCTGCGCGACCTCGGCCTGGACCCCGTCGAGTCGGTCGCCGTCACCGTCGGCCGCGAGACGCGGGTGGCGCACAGCGCCTCCCACCGGGGTGGCGGGGGAGGAGGGACGGGCGGACCCGAGGCCGCCGCCCGGGACGCCCGCTACGCCGCCCTCGACGCCGCCGCCGAGCGCCACCGCGCCGCCGCCGTCCTGCTCGGCCACACCCGCGACGACCAGGCCGAGACCGTGCTGCTGGGCCTCGCCCGCGGCTCCGGCATCCGCTCCCTGTCCGGCATGGCCGCGGTCTCGGGGGCCGACGGCCGTTACCGGCGCCCCTTCCTCCAGCTCGACCGGCAGACCGCCCGCACGGCCTGCATGGTCCAGTCCCTGCCCGTCTGGGACGACCCGCACAACGCCGACCCCGCCTACACCCGCTCCCGGCTGCGCCACGAGGGCCTGCCCGCCCTGGAGAAGGCCCTCGGCAAGGGCGTCGTCGAGGCCCTCGCCCGTACGGCCCAGCTCTCCCGTGACGACGCCGACGCCCTCGACGCCTGGGCCGGGAAGGCCGCGGCCGGCGTCCGCGACGCCGACGGCCGCCTGGAGTGCGCCGCCCTGCACGACCTGCCGCCCGCCGTGCGCCGCCGGGTGCTGCGCCGGGCCGCCATCGAGGCCGGCGCCCCGGCCGGTTCGCTGTTCGCCCGCCACATCGAGGAGGTCGACCGGCTGATCACCGGCTGGCGCGGTCAGGGGGCCATCAATCTCCCCGGCCGGGTCGTCGCCCGCCGGCAGGGTGGCAGACTGGTGATTCGGCAGGGCTGATTCCGGACCCCACCGACCCGTACGAGTCGCGGGGCGGACCGGACCGGCCGGTGGGACGACCGAAAGTGGTGCGGGTGGACGCGAAAGACATGGGTGCCGACCTCGAGAAGGTGCTCATCACCAAGGAAGAGATCGACGCCAAGCTGGTGGAGCTCGCGGCGAAGATCGACGCGGAGTACGCGGGCAAGGATCTCCTGATCGTCGGCGTGCTGAAGGGCGCGGTGATGGTGATGGCCGACCTCGCCCGGGCGCTGTCCACCCCCGTCACGATGGACTGGATGGCCGTGTCCTCGTACGGGGCGGGCACGCAGTCCTCCGGCGTGGTGCGGATCCTCAAGGACCTCGACACCGACATCAAGGGCCGGCACGTCCTGATCGTCGAGGACATCATCGACTCCGGACTGACCCTGTCCTGGCTGATCTCCAACCTCGGCTCGCGCGAGCCCGCCTCCCTCAAGGTGTGCACGCTGCTGCGCAAGCCCGAGGCCGCCAAGGTCGCCATCGACGTCGAATGGGTCGGTTTCGACATCCCCAACGAGTTCGTCGTCGGCTACGGCCTGGACTACGCGGAGAAGTACCGCAACCTGCCGTTCGTCGGGACGCTCGCGCCCCACGTCTACGGCGGGTGACCGTACGGCGGCCCCGGCCGCCGTACATGATCGGGAACCCCGGCGGGCTCCGTGGCGTTGGAGCATGCGTGGACGCCATTGCCGGCCGTCCCTCGCAGCGTCGGGGGCCGATGCTGGGGTACCGTCCGAAGAACAGCCTTTATCAAACTCACTATGGCAGGAGGGACGGGGCGGCACCGCTCCGTATGGATGGACGTGAAGCGATACTTCCGTGGGCCGGTCATGTGGATCGTGCTGGCCGTCCTTGCCGTGGTCGTGTTGATGCAGGTCGTCGGCTCGTCCGGCGGCTACAAGACGGTGGACACGGGCCAGGTCGTCCAGGCGATCAATGAGAACAAGGTCGAGTCGGCCAAGCTGACCACCGGCGACGAGCAGACCGTCAAGGTCCAGCTCAAGGACGGCCAGGAGATCGAGGGCAGCTCGAAGATCCAGGCGAGCTACATCGGCGACCAGGGCGTCACCATCGCCAGCACGCTGCAGGACAAATTCCAGAACGAGCAGATCCCCGACGGCTACACGGTCTCGCCGTCGAAGCAGAACCCCTTCGTGAGCATTCTGCTGTCCCTGCTTCCCTTCGTCCTCATCGTGGTCGTCTTCCTGTTCCTGATGAACCAGATGCAGGGCGGCGGCTCCCGCGTCATGAACTTCGGGAAGTCCAAGGCGAAGCTCATCACCAAGGACACCCCGAAGACGACGTTCGCCGACGTCGCGGGCTCCGAGGAGGCCGTCGAGGAGCTCCACGAGATCAAGGAGTTCCTGCAGGAGCCGGCGAAGTTCCAGGCCGTGGGCGCCAAGATCCCCAAGGGCGTGCTGCTCTACGGCCCGCCCGGCACCGGCAAGACCCTGCTCGCGCGCGCCGTCGCGGGCGAGGCGGGCGTCCCGTTCTACTCGATCTCCGGCTCCGACTTCGTCGAGATGTTCGTCGGTGTCGGCGCCTCCCGTGTCCGTGACCTGTTCGAGCAGGCCAAGGCGAACGCCCCGGCGATCGTCTTCGTCGACGAGATCGACGCGGTCGGCCGCCACCGCGGCGCCGGCCTCGGCGGTGGTCACGACGAGCGCGAGCAGACGCTGAACCAGCTGCTCGTCGAGATGGACGGCTTCGACGTCAAGGGCGGCGTGATCCTCATCGCCGCCACCAACCGCCCGGACATCCTCGACCCGGCGCTGCTGCGTCCCGGCCGCTTCGACCGCCAGATCGCGGTGGACCGCCCGGACATGCAGGGCCGCCTCGAGATCCTCAAGGTGCACCAGAAGGGCAAGCCGGTCGCCCCGGACGTCGACCTCGGCGCCGTCGCCCGGCGCACCCCCGGCATGACCGGTGCGGACCTGGCCAACGTGCTGAACGAGGCCGCGCTGCTCACCGCGCGCAGCGACCAGAAGCTGATCGACAACAAGATGCTCGACGAGGCGATCGACCGCGTCGTCGCGGGCCCGCAGAAGCGGACCCGGATCATGTCCGACAAGGAGAAGAAGATCACCGCGTACCACGAGGGCGGACACGCCCTGGTCGCGGCGGCCTCACCGAACTCCGACCCGGTCCACAAGATCACCATCCTGTCGAGAGGCCGCGCCCTCGGCTACACCATGGTCCTGCCGGACGAGGACAAGTACTCCACCACGCGCAACGAGATGCTGGACCAGCTGGCGTACATGCTGGGCGGCCGCGCGGCGGAGGAGCTGGTCTTCCACGACCCGACCACCGGCGCCGCCAACGACATCGAGAAGGCCACCGGCCTGGCCCGCGCGATGGTCACGCAGTACGGCATGACCGAGCGGCTCGGCGCCATCAAGTTCGGCGGCGACAACTCGGAGCCGTTCCTCGGCCGTGAGATGGCTCACCAGCGCGACTACTCGGAAGAGGTCGCCGCGCTGGTCGACGAAGAGGTCAAGAAGCTCATCGAGACCGCGCACAACGAGGCGTGGGAGATCCTCGTCGAGAACCGCGACGTCCTCGACAACCTGGTCCTGGCCCTCCTGGAGAAGGAGACGCTGGGCAAGGAGGAGATCGCCGAGATCTTCGCGACGATCGTGAAGCGCCCGCCCAGGCCCGCCTGGACCGGTTCCTCGCGCCGTACGCCGTCCACCCGCCCGCCGGTCCTCTCCCCCAAGGAGCTGGCCCTGACGAACGGGGCGAACGGCGCCACGCCGGCCATCTCCACCGCCAAGACCGCCACGACGGACCCCGCCCCGCAGCCGGAGCGGACCCCGGAGGAGCGCCCCGAGAGCTGACCCGATGCTCCCGGAGCCCCCTGCGGGCCCGGAATGGATGCCGCGTCCCCCTTGGTTCTAGCCTGGGGGGCCGCGGCATTTCGCATACCCCGCAGTTCGAGACGCGTGTCCGTCACGCGTGTCAGGCACAGGAACGAGGCACCCATGACCGACCCCGTGACGCTGGACGGCATAGCCCCCATCGGCGAGTTCGACGAGAAGCGGGCGCAGAACGCCGTGCGTGAGCTGCTGATCGCGGTGGGCGAGGACCCGGACCGTGAGGGCCTGCGGGAGACGCCGGCGCGCGTGGCGCGGGCGTACCGGGAGATCTTCGCGGGGCTGTGGCAGAAGCCGGAGGACGTGCTGACGACGACCTTCGACCTCGGCCACGACGAGATGGTGCTGGTCAAGGACATCGAGGTGTACTCGACCTGTGAGCACCACCTGGTGCCGTTCCGGGGCGTGGCGCACGTCGGGTACATCCCGTCGACCAGCGGGAAGATCACCGGCCTCTCCAAGCTGGCCCGGCTCGTGGACGTCTACGCCCGGCGCCCGCAGGTGCAGGAACGACTCACCACGCAGATCGCGGACTCCCTGATGGAGATCCTGGAGCCGCGCGGCGTCATCGTGGTCGTGGAGTGCGAGCACATGTGCATGTCGATGCGGGGCATCCGCAAGCCCGGCGCCAAGACGATCACCTCGGCGGTGCGGGGCCAGCTGCGGGACGCGGCGACCCGTAACGAGGCGATGAGCCTGATCATGGCGCGCTGAGCCCGCGGACGGCGGAAGGGGGCACGGTCCAGGCGGACCGTGCCCCCTTCCGCGTGCGGCGCTTCAGCTCGCCGGGGCCGTGCCCGGGGTGTCGTCGTCCTCGTCGTCCGGGAGCTTGCAGACGCGCTCCAGGAAGAGGGCCGCCGCTATGACGGCGATGCCGGCCACCACGGAGAACCCGGCGTAGACGGCCTGGTCGCGGCGGGCGGGGACGTCCAGGGACCCCAGCAGCACGACGCACGTGCCGCCGTAGAGGCCGGCGACGAGGGACGCCACCAGCGCGCTGGACTGTCCGAAGACCACCGCGCGCGCCGCCATCAGCGGGTCGACGCCCTTGGCGTCGGGCCGGCGCTCGCGCTGGGCCTTGAGCCGGGCGCGCAGGGAGAGCGCGGTGGCCGCCAGGACCACGGCGATCAGGGCGAGGACGATGGGCGCGGCCACGGGCACGCTCGGGAGGGTCCCCACCGCGTTCCACAGGCGGGCCCCGGCCCAGGACAGGACGCCGGCGACGACGAAGACGCCGGCCAGCACCCTGATACGCAGCTCTTTCACGGTGTCCCTTCGCGTTCCCCGGGCCGGTGGCCCCTGGCCGTCCTCGACCTTAACGGCTACTCGGGCAGCCGGAGTTCCAGGTCGGCGCGCGGCGTGACGCCTTCGCGGGTGACCGCGTCCAGCAGCTCGGCCACCGGACCGTGTCCCGGGAGCTCCGCGGCGGGTTCGACGTCGAGCCAGGGGGCGAGCACGAAGGCGCGCTCGTGGGCGCGCGGGTGCGGGAGGGTGAGCCGCGGGTCGTCGGAGCGGAGGTCGGCGTAGGAGACGATGTCGACGTCCAGGGTGCGCGGGCCCCAGCGCTCGTCCCGGACGCGGTAGAAGGCCTCCTCGACCGCCTGGGCGCGCTCCAGCAGGGAGGACGGCGGCAGGGTGGTCCTCAGCACGGCGACCGCGTTGTAGTAGGACGGCTGGCTGCCGGGCTCGACGCCCCACGGCTCCGTCTCGTACACGGGGGAGACCGCCTTGACCCGGATGCCCGGGGTGTCCTCCAGGGCGTCCACGGCCCCCTGGAGGGTCTCCAGGCGGTTGCCCAGGTTGGCGCCGAGGGAGACCACGGCCTGCTTCGGGTTCTGCAGCGTGGCGTCGGCGGCGTCCACCTGCTCGACCACGGAGGCGGGGACGGGCTGGACGGTCGGGTCGGTGTGGCCCGTGGTGGACGGCCTGGTCATACGCGGCTCCGGGTGATGGTGACGGTCACGTCGTCGAAGGGCACGGTGATCGGCGCGTCCGGCTTGTGGACGCACACCTCGACCTCCCGTACGACGTCGTGCTTCAGGCAGACCTGGGCGATGCGCTCGGCGAGGGTCTCGACGAGGTTGACGGGCTCGCCCTCGACGGCGGCCACCACCTCCTCGGCCACGATGCCGTAGTGCACGGTCTTCGTCAGGTCGTCGTCGGCGGCGGCCGGGCGGGTGTCCAGGCCGAGGACGAGGTCCACGAGGAAGGTCTGACCCTCCTCGCGCTCCTTCGGGAACACACCGTGGTACCCGCGGGCCCTCAGGCCGCGCAGCGCGACACGATCCACACGAATCACTCCTGCTGTCGTCGGTCCGGCCGGTCGGTGCCCTTGCGGACGGCACACCGGCCCGGCCTCGAATCTACCCGCGGCGGGCGTCGGCCCCGGCGGTCCGGGGCGGCGGCCGCCGGACGGGGTCACCGTCCCCCTGTACGTCTGCCCGGCGGGGGCGGGGTGCTCACGGGCCGCCGGGTCCGCGCGTACGGGTCACGGCGGTGTCTCGTCGTCCTCGGCGTCGTCCTCCTCGGCGAGGACGGGGGAGGCGTGGTGGGACCAGAGCTTCCAGCCGGACGGGGTGCGCCGGTACACGTTGGTGGCGACGACGAGCTGTCCGACCAGCGGTCCCAGCTCCTCCCCGTCCTCGGGGGCGGGGCCGCCGCTGAGGATGTTCTCCGTGCAGGTCACCACGGCGGTGTCGCCGGTGACGGAGACGTGCACGTCGGTGAGGAAGAACTGGATGTAGTCGGTGTTCGCCATGATCAGCGCGTACGACCGGAGCACCTCGCCGCGTCCGGTGAGCACGGGCCAGCCGGGGTGGACGCAGGAGACCACGCCGGTGTCGGCCGGGTCGTGGTACGACTCGTCGACGCCGAGGTCGGCGGGGGTGAGCCAGGCCGACGCGACCTCCTCGAAGTCGCCCCTCTCCAGTGCCTCGTAGAAGGCGGTGTTGGCGGCCTCGACCTGCTCGACGTCGGTGTGGGGTGCGGTCACCGGGCTCCTTCCGCACCGTGCTCGGGGGACGGGGGGCCGTCGTCGGGGCGCGCCGCCGCTATCGCGCGGACGACCCGTACGGCGTCGGCGCTGGCCCGGACCTCGTGCACGCGCACCGCCCAGGCGCCCGCCCGGGCCGACAGGGCGGAGACGGCCGCGGTGGCCGCGTCGCGTTCGCGGGCGGGCGGGGGCGGGGCGTCGGGCCCCGCCAGCACCCGGCCGAGGAACCGCTTGCGGGACGCGGCGACGAGGAGGGGGTGGCCGAGGCCCAGGAGGCGGTCGAGGCGGGCGAGCAGCGCGAGGTCGTGCTCGGCGTCCTTGGAGAAGCCGAGGCCGGGGTCGACGATCACGCGGTCGGGGGCGATGCCGCCCTCCAGGACGGCCGCCACGCGCGCGTGGAGCTCGTCGGCGACCTCGGCGACCACGTCGTCGTACACGCCCCGGACGGCGCCGCCCTCCAGGAAGCCGCGCCAGTGCATGACGACGAACGGGGCTCTCGCGGCGGCGACGACGCCGATCATGGCGGGGTCGGCGAGGCCGCCGCTGACGTCGTTGACCAGGGCGGCGCCGGCCGCGAGCGACTGCTCGGCGACGGAGGCGCGCATGGTGTCGACGGAGACGGTGACGCCCTCCGCGGCGAGGCCCCGGACCACCGGGACGACGCGCCTGAGCTCCTCGGCCTCGTCGACGCGGGTGGCGCCGGGGCGGGTGGACTCGCCGCCGACGTCCACCAGGTCGGCGCCCTGCGCGACCAGGTCGAGGCCGCGCTTGACGGCCGTCGTGGTGTCGAACCAGCGGCCGCCGTCGGAGAAGGAGTCGGGGGTGACGTTCACGACTCCCATGACCGCGCACCGGTCCCAGTGGGGGAGGCCCGCGACCTGACGGCGTCCGCTGTGATTGCTCATACGTTCAGCGTAGGCCCCGGGAGGGCGCGCGGTGCCGCACGGGTCCGGCGCGCGGGAAACGCGGCGGCGGGGATTGGCGGAACCTTTCGGGCCGCATTGCCGTGAGGGGACGCGCGGAAGATCGGGGGGAGCGGGAAAGGGCCGGAAACGGGGTTCCCGGCGGGAGGGGGACAAGTGGATCTCCGGTGGAAGGCGGGCGCACGGGGGAGCGGTCCCGGGAGGGGCGCCGAAACGGATCGGAGGGGCGGGACGGAAGGGCGCCGGCGGGCGGAATCGAAGGGCGGTGCGCGGGTGGGCGCACCCGTGGGCGCGGGCGGCCGGGGCGGGAGGTCCGGCGGCAGCGGGGGCGGGACAAGGGGAATGCGCGGAGGGCGAGTTGCGTGCCGCACGGGCCCATGAATGATCTTGACGGAAATTCGGCGTCCGCCTATTCACGCACGGCCCGCATCGCTGACGGGCTGTGAAACATCGCGTGTAGGTTTCTTTTTGCGGGGCGGGCCACCATCATTTGCCCACGCGCGGTAAGTTTCTGGCCATGCCACGTGGACGTCACCGTCATTCCCCGCCTCTGCACAGGATGCTGCCCCCGTCGGCGATCGCAGGCGTCTCCGTCGTCTGCGCCCTGGCGCCCTGGGTGTTCACGCAGCCGGCGGTGCTCCGTCTCGTGGCCGCGGCCGCCGCGGCCACGGCGATCGTGGGCGCCGTCGTGATGCGTCACTGGGACACCCAGGCGGGCAAACGCGTCGCCGATCTCACGCGCGCGCGGGCGAGCGACGAGTGGCGTTTCGAGGAACGGGTCGCCGAACTCGAGTCCGACCTCGAGGAGTCGCGCGAGCTGCGCGTGAAGCTGGAGCAGCGGCTGCGCGCCAAGCGCGCGGAACTGGCGGGCCTGCGCAACGAGCACGCCGCGCTGCTGCGCCGGTACGCGGCGGCCGAGGCGGACCGGGCGAACGTGCTCGAGGAGCGCCGGGTGCTGGAGATCGAGGCGACCGTCCCGGCACGCGCCCTGCCCGCGGGCGCGCCCGCGGCGCCCGGCGCGGAGCCCGTGGCCGCCGAGGCGCCGGAGCCCGCCGCTGCCGGACCGGCGGCGGGGACGACGGCGGACGCGGAGCGGACGGAGGGCGCCGGGCAGGAGGCCGGGACCCCCGGCGTCTTCTCCCCGGAGGGCTCGGCGCTGTACCTGCGGGCCGGCGCGGCGCTGGCGCGGTTCGCCGGGCAGCGCGCGGCGAAGGCCGGGGAGGCGGACTCCGGCGCGGCGGAGGAGACGGACGCGGAGGTCTCCGTCCCGGCCGCGCGCGAGGAGAGCGCCCCCGGGGCCGGGAAGGCCGGGGACGCCCCGAGGAGCGCCGCTCCCCGGGGCGGCGGCACCCCCGAGGACGACGGGCCGGAGCCGACGAAGCGGCCCAGGCCCGACCCGGCGCAGGAGGACGAGGCCGGGGGGCAGCCCCGGGCGGCCGGCGACCACGAGTGCGCCCCCACCGCGCCGGCCGGCTCCGCCGCCCCGGCCGTGCGGCAGCCCTCCGGGCACTTCACCGTGCCGACCGCGGTGGCGGTCGTCCCGCCGACGCAGCCCGTGCGTCAGACGGTGCCGGAGGGCGGGTTCGACTTCTTCGGCACCAAGAAGGACGCTCGGCGCTCCGCCCTGGACGCCGTGCAGAACGAGGACCTCGCCGACGTCGTCGGCCAGGAGGCGCTCGCGCTGCACAAGGCGGAGACCGAGGCGCAGTACAAGCCGGCCGGCGGGGGGACGCGCGACGCCGGTCGGGTCATCGACCTGACGGCCCACGACGAGACCGAGCACATCGACGTCCAGGGTCTGCGCAGCGCGGCCTCCTGAACCGGCCGGACCGCCGCCCGGAACCACGAAGGGGCCCCCGCCCGGGCGGGGGCCCCTTCGCCGTGCGCGGCGCGCCTGTCAGGCCATCCAGCGGTCCGGCAGGGCGTCCCTGCGCCCGGTGCGGGATCGTTCCGCCTGGGCGTGCAGCAGGGCGGCGGCCTCGTCGGCGGGGCGCAGCCGGGCCGTCACGGTGCCGTTGGCGCCGGTGTCCACGTGGACGTCGGCGACCCCGCGCGCCCGCTGCCACGGCCCCTGGGCGAGCCGGACGCTCTGCACCTTCGCGTGCGGGACCAGCGACAGGCTGCGTCGCAGCAGACCGCGCCGGGCGGCGAACACCGCGTCCGTGACGGCGAGTCCGTAGCCCCGCCACCACACCGGCACGCACCACCGCGCGCGTCGGGGCGGGCGGGAGAGCGCCTCGGGCGGGGGCACGGTCACTCCGGGCAGGACGCGCGCGACGACCGACTCGGCCATCTCGCGCGGGGCGACCGGCAGCAGCAGCGAGTTGGACGAACCCGCCACGTCCAGCTCGACCCGCACCCAGCCCCGCCGTCGCCACAGCAGCGGCTCGACCAGCCGCACGGTCTGCACCCGGCCGGGCGGCACCGTCTCGTGCGCCCGGTCCAGCAGCCCGTGGTCGATCCGGAGCCCGTCGGGCGACTCGCCCAGCGTCCAGTCGTACTCGGTGACGAAGCGGCCCACGCTGCTCGCGCCCGCCGCGCCGAGCATCGGCACGCCCGCCGCGAGCACCGTCCACAGGCTGTGGGTGGCCGTCCACAGCAGCGGCAGCGCGACGGCGGCGACCACCAGCCAGCCCCAGGTCGCGCCGGTCAGCAGCAGCGAGACGGCGAGCACGCCCGGCGGCACCCGCAGCATCTGCTGGGAGGGCGCCTCGCCCACCTCGTGCGCGGTCTCCGGGGCGAACCCGGCCGCCCGCGCCAGCAGCTCCGCGCGCAGCGCCCGCGCCTCGCCGGCCCCGAGGAAGGCGAGCTCGTCCTTCTTGTCGGCGCCCACGACGTCGAGTTTCAGCTTCGCCACGCCCGCGACCCGCGCGAGCAGGGGCTGGGTGACGTCGATGGCCTGGATGCGCTCCAGCCGGATGTGCGCGGTGCGCCGGAACAGCAGCCCGGTGCGCACCCGCAGTTCGGTGTCGGTCACCGCGAAGTGGGTGAACCACCAGCTCAGGAAGCCGTAGAGGGCGGCGGCCGGGATGAGCACGCCGAGGCCGACCAGCAGCGTGGTGGTGGTCAGCCGGGTGAGCTGGCGCTGCGCCCCGTCGGGGTCGTGCACCGCCCACCCCATCAGGACGGCCACCGGCGCCCAGGCCCGCCTCAGCGGCGTGACGGGGTGCAGCCGCCGTTCGACCACCGGCGGCCGGTCGCGTACGTCCTCCTGGACGCCGGGCGCGGTCACAGCCCCGCCGATCGGGCCTCGCCCAGCTCGGTGAGCCGGTCGCGCAGCCGCTCCGCCTCGGCCGGGTCGAGGCCGGGGATGGTCGCGTCGGTGGCCGCGGCGGCCGTGTGCAGCTGCACGCTGGCCAGCCCGAAGTGCCGCTCGACGGGCCCGGAGGTGACCTCCACGAGCTGCATCCGCCCGTACGGCACGACCGTCTCCTCGTGCCACAGGACACCGCGGCTGATCAGCAGGTCGTCGGAGCGTTCGGCGTACCGCCAGGAGCGCCAGTTGCGCTCCAGCATCACCCAGCCCCACAGCAGCAGGGCCAGCGGCAGCACCGCGAAGGCGCCCCAGCCGGGTCCTGCCAGCAGGCCCGGCACCAGCGCGGTGGCCAGGGTCAGCAGCCCCAGCCACACCACCAGCAGCAGCCGCCGCATCGTCAGCAGTCCGGGCGGCAGCGCCCGCCACTCCGGCTCCGCCGTGCGGTCGTCCGCCGCCGGCACGTCGGCCGTCCCGGGCGTCCTCGGCGCGTGCGCTGTCCCCGTGTCGTGCGGGCTCCCCGTCTCCATGGGGCCAGCGTACGTAGGACAGACTGTGTCCATGACTCCTACGACGGAGACCATGGTCGGAATCGGCGGCGCGGCGGAGAGCACCGACATGGTGCTCAACATCGGCCCGCAGCATCCCTCCACGCACGGTGTGCTGCGGCTGAAGCTCGTGCTGGACGGGGAGCGGATCGTCCGTGCGGAGCCCGTGATCGGCTACATGCACCGGGGTGCGGAGAAGCTGTTCGAGGCCCGCGACTACCGGCAGATCATCATGCTGGCCAACCGGCACGACTGGCTGTCGGCGTTCTCCAACGAGCTGGGCGTGGTGCTCGCCGTGGAGCGGATGCTCGGCATGGAGGTCCCCGAGCGCGCGGTGTGGCTGCGCACGCTGCTCGCGGAGCTGAACCGGGTGCTCAACCACCTGATGTTCCTCGGTTCCTATCCGCTGGAGCTCGGCGGCATCACCCCGATCTTCTACGCCTTCACCGAGCGCGAGAAGCTCCAGCACGTCATGGAGGAGGCCTCCGGCGGGCGCATCCACTACATGTTCAACCGCGTCGGCGGCCTCAAGGAGGAACTCCCGGCGGGCTGGACGGGACGCGCGCGTGCCGCGGTCGCCGACGTGCGCGCGTGCCTGGACCGCTTCGACGACCTGGTGCTCGGCAACGAGATCTTCCGGGGCCGCACCCGCGGCGTCGGCGTGCTCTCCCCGGAGGCGGTGCACGCGTACGGGGTGAGCGGGCCGGTCGGGCGCGCCTCGGGCGTCGACTTCGACCTGCGCCGCGACGAGCCGTACCTGGCCTACGGCGAGCTGGGCGGCGTCCTGAAGGTGGTCACCCGCGAGGAGGGCGACTGCCTCGCCCGCTTCGAGTGCCTGCTGGAGCAGACGCACAACGCCCTGGACCTCGCCGACGCCTGCCTCGACCGGCTGGCGGAGCTGCCGCCGGGCCCGGTCAACCAGCGGCTGCCGAAGGTCCTCAAGGCGCCCGAGGGCCACACGTACGCGTGGACCGAGAACCCGCTCGGCATCAACGGCTACTACCTGGTCAGCAGGGGCGAGAAGACGCCGTACCGGCTGAAGCTGCGCTCGGCGTCGTACAACAACATCCAGGCGCTCACCGAGCTGCTGCCGGGCACGCTGGTCGCGGACATGGTGGCGATCCTGGGGTCGATGTTCTTCGTCGTCGGCGACATCGACAAGTAGCCGCCGCGGCGGCCGTCAGCCGGCGAGGACGTCCTCGGCCCCCACCGGCTGCACCAGCCAGCCGAAGTCGCCGAGGCCGCCCGGCGCGGTCAGCTCGGCGGCCTCCCCGGCGGCGGCGAGGGCGCGGACGTAGCCGGCCGGGTCGCAGCTCGCCAGGGCCAGCGGGGGACGCCCGCCCGTGACGCCCAGGGAGCGCAGGGCGTCCCGCTGCGTCAGCAGGCGCGCGCCCGGCAGGGCGGGGGCGGCGGCGCACGCGTCCAGCGCGACGTGCGCCGTGAGGTCGCGGGAGCCGTCCGGCACCGGCGCCGTCTCCCGCCCCTCCCGGAACGCGGTCAGCGTCCCGAACGGCGGGCGCGCGCCGGCCGTGTGCGCGTAGTCCACGGCGACGGCGACACCGCGCTCCAGCGCGCCGACGGCCGCCGCCCAGGCGTGGTCCCGGGGGAGTCCGATCTCCGCGCGCAGGCCCTGCTCGGGCGGCAGCGGCCACCACCGGTCCAGCCACCCGGCGTCCGCCCCGGCGACCGGCGCCCCGAGCCGCTCGGTCCCGTCCGCCCGCACCAGCACGTACCGCGGGGTGCCGGACGCGTCCGTCTCGGCGACGTCCACCGGCACGTTGTCCAGCCACTCGTTGGCGAACAGCAGCCCCGTGATCCCCTCCGGCGGCGCGTCCCGCCACACGATCCGCCCGTCCAGCCCGCCGGGCCGCGCGGCCAGCTCGACCGCGCAGGGGCGCACGCGGTCCGCCACGTCCGCGGGGAGCGCGCCGAGCACCCCGGTGACCAGTTCGCCCCGTCCGGCGGCCAGGTCCACGAAGTCCAGCGCCGCCGGCCGGCCCAGCGCCTCGTCGACCCGGCACAGCAGCCGCGCCACGGCGTCCGCGTACAGCGGCGAGGCGTGCACGGAGGTCCGGAAGTGCCCGGCCGGGCCCGTGCCGGGGCGGCGGTAGAAGCCGTCCGGGCCGTACAGGGCCTCCTGCGCCGCCTCCCGCCACCCGCGGAAACCGTCCTCCGCCGTCCCGGCCGTCCCCGCCGTCACCGCTTCCCCGCGTCCGCCGTCGCCGTCGTCACCGGCCCAGGCTACGTGCGCGCACCGGCCGGGCCTCCACCTTGGGGAGTACACGCGCGGGCGGGGATCGGCCCTTCGGTTGACCCTCGCACGCATGTCGCTTCCCTACGCTGGCTTACGTGCAGCGCCTCTATGACATCCTCCGCAGACACCCGACGTGGGTCGACGGCTTCTGGGCCGTGATCCTGTTCGGGCTCACGGTGGTCAGCGGAGCGACCGTGGAGGAGTCCCAGGGCACCGAGAGCCCGGCCCTCGTCGTCCCGGTCGTGCTTCTGCTGTCCCTGGTGGTGGCGCTGCGCCGCCGGATGCCGGAGCGGATGCTGGTCCTCGCCCTGGTGACGGGCCTCGGGCAACTGGTCCTCGACGTGCCCACGCTGCCCGCCGACTTCGCCCTGCTGGTGATCGTCTACACGGTCGCGGCGACCGGCGCCCGCTGGGCGTCCCGCCTCGCGCTGACCGCGGGCCTGTGCGCGGCCCCGCTCGCGCAGACGCGCTGGCCCAGCCCGCACGCGGGCACGGTCGAGAACGTCGTCCTGTCGGTCATCCTCGCCGTGCCCTTCGCCCTCGCCTGGGTGCTCGGCGACTCCGTACGCACCCGCCGCGCCTACTTCGCGCAGCTGGAGGAGCGGGCCGCCCGGCTGGAGAAGGAGCGCGAGGCGCAGGCCAAGGTCGCGGTCGCCGCCGAGCGCGCCCGGATAGCCCGCGAGCTGCACGACGTGGTCGCCCACAACGTGTCCGTGATGGTGGTGCAGGCCGACGGCGCCGCCTACGTCCTGGACGCGGCGCCCGACCAGGCCAGGAAGGCCCTGGAGACCATCTCCACCACCGGCCGCCAGGCCCTCGCCGAGATGCGCCGCCTGCTGGGCGTGCTGCGCACCGGTGAGCACCAGGAGGCGGGGGAGTACGTGCCCCAGCCGGGGCTGCAGCAGATCGAGGACCTCGTCGAGCAGTGCCGGGAGTCCGGGCTGCCCGTGGACTTCAAGGTCGAGGGCACCTCGCGCGAACTGCCCCGCGGGGTCGAGCTGACCGCCTACCGGATCGTGCAGGAGGCGCTGACCAACACCCGCAAGCACGGCGGTCCCGACGCGGGCGCCAGCGTGCGGCTGGTGTACTTCGACGACGGGCTGGGCCTGCTCGTGGAGGACGACGGCAAGGGCGCCCCGCACGAGCTGTACGAGGAGGGCGGGTTCGACGGCCAGGGCCACGGCCTGATCGGCATGCGGGAACGGGTCGGCATGGTGGGCGGCACGCTGGACGCGGGACCGCGGCCGGGCGGAGGATTCCGCATCAGTGCGCTGCTGCCGCTCAAACCAGCGCACTGACACATGCGCACGCCCCCTGTTGACACCTGTCACGCCCCTCTGTGACGACCCGACGACCTGACCACCGGACGACCGAACGGAAGAGGCCACGATGACGATCCGCGTGATGCTCGTCGACGACCAGATGCTGCTGCGCACCGGTTTCCGGATGGTGCTCGCCGCCCAGCCGGACATGGAGGTCGTCGCGGAGGCGGGCAACGGCGTGGAGGCCCTGGAGGTGCTGCGGGCCACCGCCGTCGACGTGGTGCTGATGGACGTCCGCATGCCGAAGCTCGACGGTGTGGAGGCCACCCGCCGGATCTGCGCGGACGCCGACCCGCCGAAGGTGCTCATCCTCACCACCTTCGACCTCGACGAGTACGCCTTCTCCGGGCTGAAGGCGGGCGCGTCCGGCTTCATGCTCAAGGACGTGCCGCCCGGCGAACTGCTCAGCGCGATCCGCGCCGTGCACAGCGGTGACGCCGTGGTGGCCCCCTCCACCACCCGCCGGCTCCTGGACCGGTTCGCGCCGATGCTGCCCAGCAGCGGCAAGCAGCCCGAGCACAAGGAGCTGGAGCGGCTCACCGAGCGCGAGCGCGAGGTCATGGTGCTGGTCGCGCAGGGTCTGTCGAACGGGGAGATCGCGTCCCGCCTGGTGCTCTCCGAGGCGACCGTGAAGACGCACGTGGGCCGCATCCTCACCAAGCTGGGGCTGCGGGACCGGGTGCAGGTGGTCGTCCTCGCCTACGAGACGGGTCTGGTGCGGGCCGGCGGACACGGCTGAACGGCGCCCCGGCCGCCGGTAGGGTGCGCGGCATGCTCCTGTGGATCAACGGCCCCTTCGGGGGCGGCAAGACACAGACCGCACACGAGATACGGCGCCGCCTGGCGGGCAGCGTCGTCTGCGATCCCGAGCAGCCCGGTTTCGGCCTCCACCGCATGCTGCCGCGTGAACTGCGCGGCGACTTCCAGGACCTGAAGGCCTGGCGGCAGGGTGTCGTGGAGGTCCTCGACCTCACCCTCACCCGGCGCGAGGGCGTGGTGATCGCGCCGATGACCGTCACCGACCCCGGCCACTTCGCCGAGACCGTGGGCCGGCTGCGCGAACTGGGCCACGACGTACGGCACTTCACGCTGCTCGCCGAACGGGAGACGGTGCTGCGCCGACTGCGGGAACGCGGCCCGGGACAGCTGCTGCGCACCGGAAGTCTGCGGCGGGAGAGCTGGGCGGTCGAGCGGCTCGATCACTGCCTGGAGCAGCTCGCAGGACCGGAGTTCGCCGAGCACCTGTGGACCGACCACAGCACCGTGCCGAAGACGGCCGACCGCATCGCCGTCCTGGCCGGCCTCACCCTGCGCCCGAACCACGAGGGCCGCCTGCGCACCCGGCTCCGCCAGGCGGGCGTGGGACTGCGCCACATCCGTCTCGACTGAACGGCGGGGCTTTCGCGCGCTCAGCGCAGGATGCCCTCCAGGAAGTCGCTGCCGAGGCGGGCCACCACCGTCACGTCGAGCTGGTGCAGGACGTAGCGGCCGCGGCGGCGGGTGGTGACGAGGCCCGCCTTCTTCAGCACGCCCAGGTGCCGGGATATCTCCGGCGCGGTCATGCCGTGCACCTGCGCCAGCTCGCCGGTGGTGTAGGCGCTGCGGGCCAGGTGGCGGCACATGCGCATCCGCACCGGGTGGGACAGCGCGGTCATCCGCAGGGCGAGCTGCTCGACCGTCGGCGGGGCGGCCGGCTCCGGGGAGCCGACCGGATAGTGCAGCACGGGCTGCCAGCCGTGCCGGTGCAGCACCATCAGGTGCGGCCAGCCGAGGCTGGTGGGGATCAGCAGCAGCCCGCCGTCACCGGTGGTGGTGCGGCCGTCACCCAGTTTGTCGACGGTGATCCGGCCCGCCGCCTCGTCCAGCGTCACGGCGGAGGACACCGACGTCAGCGCCTCGCCCAGGCCCTTGTGCCGCAGCAGGTCCGTCTTGAGGCGGGCGTCCGCGGCGAGCTGGTGCCGCAGCCGGGACCACGCCTCGGCGAAGAACGCCTCGTCACAGTCCTGGAGGAACTGCCGCAGCCACGCCCTGGTCCGGGGCGGGTCGGCCAGCAGCCGTTCGGCGAACAGCAGCTGCCGCGGTCCCCGCGCGGCGGCCAGCTCCAGCGAACGGCGGCGCAGCCCCTCGTCGGTGAGCGGTCCGCGTCCCGGCGCGTCGTAGGGGAGCGCGCAGGTGAACTCCAGGGCGGCGGCCACGAACTGCTCGTCCGACAGCTTGTCCAGCAGGCCGAGCTCCCCGGCGAGCGAGTCGCCGGGGAGCGCCGTGCGGCCCGGCACCCCGGCGCAGGCCAGGAACAGGTCGGAGAACGTCGTCCGCCACAGGAAGTCCGCCTCGCACATCCGGTCCGCGAGATGCGGGTCGAGCCGCGCGGTCACCCCCGTCACCCACGCCTGGAGACCGGGGTGGTGGGCCGGCTCGGACAGCGCGTGCAGCGCCATGCCCAGCTCGGCCAGCGGGGAGATCACGACGGCGATCCGCTCCGGCCGCAGCCCGGTGATGTCGATGTGCACGCCCATGCCCACATGGTGCACCCGGCCACCGACACCCGGTCCTCGATCGACGGGTGCCGTCGATCGAGGACCGGGGCGCTAGGAGCCGTCGGTCAGGCGGCGGGCGAAGTCGGCCGCCGCCGCGCGGACGTCGTCGGCCGTCCACTCCAGGGCGGCGGCGCGCACGTAGACCTCGGTGGCGGTCAGGCCGGGTCCCTTGGGGTCCCAGTGGTTCGCGAACAGCATGGTGCCGGTCTCCTCACCGGCCCGGACCGCCGCCTCCGCCGCGAACTCCGTCTCGTACGGCAGCCAGACCTGGAAGTCGTGGGTGTGCGGCGCCTCGGGATGCACGCGGAACCAGGGCAGCCCCCCTGCTTCCAGCCCCTCGCGCAGCGCGGCGGCCACCACGCGCGCGTGGCGGACGTACTCCGGCAGCCGGGGCAGCTCACGGTCCAGCCCGATCAGCGCGGACAGCGCGGTCGGGAACTGCTGGAACACCGCGCCCCCGTACCGGTGCCGCCAGGTCTTCGTCTCCTCGACCAGCGAGGCGGGCCCGGCGAGGGCCGCGCCGCCGAAGGCGTCGAGGGACTTGTAGAAGGACACGTAGACGCTGTCCGCGAGGCCCGCGATCTCCTCCAGAGGCCTGCCGAAGTGCTCCGTGCACTCCCACAGCCGCGCCCCGTCGAAGTGGACGACCGCGTCGCGCTCCCGCGCGGCCTCCGCCACCTCGGTCAGCTCCTCCCAGGTCGGCAGCACGAACCCGGCGTCGCGGAGCGGCAGCTCGAGCATCAGCGCGCCGAAGGGCTCCTCCAGGGCGCGGACCTCCTCCGCGGTGGGCAGTCGCGGCTCGTTCGCGAACCGCACCGGACGCAACCCGCTGACCTGGCTGAACGCGTTCCGCTCGTGCACCTCCGGGTGGCTCAGCGGGTGCAGCGCCACCGCCGGGTCGCCGGTACGCCCCGCCCAGCAGCGCAGGGCCACCTGCTGCGCCATCGTGCCGGTCGGGAAGAAGGCGGCGGCCTCCGTGCCGAGCAGTCCGGCCACGCGCCGCTCCAGGGCCTCCACGACGCCGTTGCCGTAGGTGTCGGCGGTCTCGTCGAGGTCGTGGGCGTCGCCCGCCGCCTCCAGCAGCGCCAGGCGCTCCCGCAGCGGGGCGAGGAAGCCGAGGCGCGCCAGGACGCGCGGGGCGTTGCGCCAGGCCGCGATGCGTCGTTCACGCGGTGTGGGCGCGGCGGCCTCCTCCGTTTCAGGTTCCGTGCCGTCGTGGTCCGCGGTGTCAGTCATGCCCGTGATCATCCCGCGCCCCCCGCGCGCGGTCACCCGAGTTCGGCACGCACGTGAGGGCGGGCGCGGTCACGGGAACCCACAGCCTGTGGACAACCGGTGGCCGCCGGAACCGATCGCGTTAACATGACGAGAAATCGTCCGGTACCCCGAGCGGACTGGAACGGGAAGGCCGCCGTCGCGTGAACACAACCCCACAGCCCGATCCCCGGGACCGCCCCGCGCGGCTCACCGTCGGCGTCGTAGGCGCCGGACGCGTGGGCCCCGCCCTGGCCGCGTCCCTCCAGCTGGCCGGGCACCGCCCGGCGGCCGTCTCCGCCGTCTCCGACGCGTCCCGCAGGCGGGCCGAGCAGATGCTGCCGGACGTGCCGGTGGTGCCGCCCGCCGAGGTGCTCCAGCGGTCCGAGCTGGTGCTGCTGACCGTCCCCGACGACGCCCTGCCCGAGCTGGTCGCGGGACTCGCCGACACCGGCGCCGTGCGCCCCGGGCAGCTCCTCGTGCACACCTCCGGCCGCTACGGCGCGCGGGTTCTCGACCCCGCCCTGCGCGCGGGCGCGCTGCCGCTGGCCCTGCACCCGGCGATGACGTTCACCGGCACCCCCGTGGACGTGCAGCGGCTCGCCGGCTGCTCCTTCGGCGTCACCGCGCCCGAGGAGCTGCGGCTGGCCGCCGAGGCCCTGGTCATCGAGATGGGCGGCGAGCCCGAATGGATCGCCGAGGAGAAGCGCCCGCTCTACCACGCCGCCCTCGCCCTAGGCGCCAACCACCTGGTCACCCTGGTCGCCCAGTCCCTGGAGCTGCTGCGCACCGCGGGCGTCGGCGCCCCCGACCGGATGCTCGGCCCGCTGCTCGGCGCCGCCCTGGACAACGCCCTGCGCTCCGGCGACGCCGCCCTCACCGGACCGGTCGCCCGCGGCGACGCCGGCACGGTCGCCGCGCACGTCGCCGAGTTGCGCGAGCACGCCCCCGGGACCGTCGCCGGGTACCTGGCCATGGCCCGCGCCACCGCCGACCGCGCCCTCGCCCACGGACTGCTGAAGCCGGAGCTCGCCGAACCCCTCCTCGGAGTGCTCGCCGACCCGGGCGACGGGACCGGCGGCACCGGAAGCACCCCGGGCGACACCCCATGAGCGGCGCCGCCCCCGCCCCCCACGCCCACCCCACCCGTACGCCCACGCGCGCGTCCCGGAACGGAGCCGCCCGATGACCGCCACCCTGCTGCGCACCGCCGCAGACCTGCACGCCCGCGCGCGTACCGGCCGCCGTGCCGTGGTGATGACCATGGGCGCGCTGCACGAGGGCCACGCCACGCTGATCCGCACCGCCCGGACGATCGCCGGGCCCGAGGGCGAGGTCGTCGTCACCGTCTTCGTCAACCCGCTGCAGTTCGGCGCGGGCGAGGACCTGGACCGCTACCCGCGCACCCTGGACGCCGACGTCGAGCTGGCCGGGCGGTCCGGCGCGGACGCCGTGTTCGCCCCGTCCGTGGACGAGGTCTACCCGGGCGGCGAACCCCAGGTCCGGATCAGCGCCGGACCGATGGGCGAGCGGCTGGAGGGCGCCGCCCGCCCCGGCCACTTCGACGGCGTGCTCACCGTCGTGGCGAAGCTGCTGCACCTCACCCGGCCCGACGTCGCCCTCTACGGGCAGAAGGACGCCCAGCAGCTCGCCCTGATCCGGCGCATGGTGCGCGACCTGAACTTCGGGGTGGAGATCGTCGGCGTGCCCACCGTCCGCGAGGAGGACGGGCTCGCCCTGTCCAGCCGCAACCGCTACCTGTCGCCCGCCGAGCGGCGCACCGCGCTCGCCCTGTCGCAGGCCCTGTTCGCGGGCCGCGACCGGCACGCCGCGCAGGAGGCGCTGCGCGCCCGCGCCCGCGAGGTGCCCGCCTCCCACGCGCGTGCCGAGGCGCTCAGCGCGATCGGCGAGTCCCGCGCCGCGGCCGACGCGCACGCCGTCGCCACCACCGCCGGCGGTCCCGGAGCGGTCCGCGCCGCCGCCCGCCTGGTGCTGGACGAGGCCGCCCGCCTCGACCCGCCGCTCCGGCCCGACTACCTGGCCCTGGTGGACCCGTCGGACTTCACCGAGATCGGCGACGACTTCACCGGCGAGGCCGTCCTCGCGGTCGCCGCGCGCGTGGGCGCCACCCGGCTGATCGACAACATCCCCCTGACGTTCGGAACGTTCGGAGACGCCTCGTGACCAGCACAGGCATAAGACTGCACGCGCCCGCCCCCGGCTGGTCCATCGACGCGGACGTGGTGGTCGTCGGCTCCGGCGTCGCCGGTCTCACCGCCGCCCTCCGCTGCGAGGCCGCGGGACTGAGGACCGTGGTCGTCACCAAGGCGCGCCTCGACGACGGCTCGACCCGCTGGGCGCAGGGCGGCATCGCCGCGGCCCTCGGCGAGGGCGACACCCCCGAGCAGCACCTGGACGACACCCTGGTCGCCGGCGCCGGACTGTGCGACGAGGAGGCGGTGCGCATCCTGGTCACCGAGGGCCCCGACGCCGTACGGCGGCTCATCGCGACCGGCGCGCGGTTCGACGAGTCCACCGGCGGCGGCCTGGAACTCACCCGCGAGGGCGGCCACCACCGCCGCCGCATCGCCCACGCGGGCGGCGACGCCACCGGCGCGGAGATCTCCCGCGCCCTGGTCGAGGCGGTCCGCGCGAGTGGGAGGGGCGAGCGCGAAGCGCTCTCGGTCAAGGGCGGTGGCGGACGACGGGCGGGCATGCGCACGATCGAGAACGCGCTCGTGCTGGACCTGCTCACCGACGCCGAGGGCCGCACCGCCGGCGTCACCCTGCACGTCATGGGGGAGGGCCAGCACGACGGCGTCGGCGCGGTGCACGCGCCCGCCGTGGTGCTCGCCACCGGCGGCATGGGCCAGGTGTTCTCCGCGACCACCAACCCGGCCGTCTCCACCGGCGACGGCGTCGCCCTCGCGCTGCGGGCGGGCGCCGAGGTGAGCGACCTGGAGTTCGTCCAGTTCCACCCCACGGTGCTGTTCCTCGGCCCGGACGCGGAGGGCCAGCAGCCGCTGGTCTCCGAGGCGGTGCGCGGCGAGGGCGCCCACCTGGTGGACGGCGACGGCGTGCGCTTCATGCTCGGGCAGCACGAACTGGCCGAGCTGGCGCCCCGGGACATCGTCGCCAAGGGCATCATGCGCCGCATGCGGGAGCAGGACGCCGAGCACATGTACCTCGACGCCCGCCACTTCGGCGCCGAGATGTGGGAGCGCCGCTTCCCGACCATCCTGGCCGCCTGCCGCGCCCACGGCATCGACCCGGTCACCGGGCTCGTGCCCGTCGCCCCGGCCGCCCACTACGCCTCCGGCGGCGTCCGCACCGACTCCCACGGCCGCACCACCGTGCCCGGCCTGTACGCGTGCGGTGAGGTCGCCTGCACCGGTGTGCACGGCGCCAACCGGCTCGCGTCCAACTCGCTCCTCGAGGGCCTGGTCTACGCCGAGCGCATCGCCGCCGACATCGCCCGCGCCGGTCTCCACGCGCGCGCGGCGCAGCCGCTGCCCGCGGCGGAGCGCCCCGCACACCCGCTGCTCCCGCCGGAGGCCCGCCTCGCCATCCAGCGGACCATGACCCGCGGCGCGGGCGTCCTGCGCTCCGAGGCGTCCCTGGCCGAGGCCGCCGACCGCCTGCACCGGCTGCACGCCGACGCGCGCGACGCCCTCGACGAGAACGGCAAGACCGCCGAGCCGGGCGTCGACACCTGGGAGGCCACCAACCTGCTGTGCGTCGCCCGCGTCCTGGTGGCCGCCGCCCGGCGGCGCGAGGAGACCCGCGGCTGCCACTGGCGCGAGGACCGTCCCGAGCGCGACGACACGGCGTGGCGCCGCCACATCGTCGTACGGCTGAATCCCGACCGATCGCTGGCGGTGCGCACCACCGACACCACAGACTTCCCCCCGACCCTCCCCGAGGCCCAGGAGCAGTGACAGCAGTGACCACCCCCGACCTTCCCCTCGTCCCCTCCGGCGGCTGCGGCGACGGCTGCGCCTGCGGCGCCGACGAGGAGGACGCCTACCTGGAGTGCGGGCTCGACCCCGCGCTCGCCCAGCTCCTGGCCGACGCGGGGCTCGACCCCGTCGAGGTCGAGGACATCGCCAACGTCGCCCTCCAGGAGGACCTGGCGCACGGCGTGGACGTGACCACGGTCGCGACCATCCCGGAGGACGCCGTCGCCACCGCCGACTTCACCGCGCGGGAGGCGGGCACGGTGGCCGGCCTCCGGGTCGCCGAGGCGGTCATGTCGATCGTCTGCACCGAGGAGTTCGAGGTCGAGCGGCACGTGGAGGACGGCGACCGCGTGGCGGCCGGACAGGTGCTGCTGTCGGTCACCACCCGCACCCGCGACATCCTCACCGCCGAGCGCAGCGCCCTGAACCTGCTGTGCCGCCTGTCCGGCATCGCGACGGCCACGCGCGCGTGGGCGGACGCCCTGGAGGGCACCGGGGCGAAGGTGCGCGACACCCGCAAGACCACGCCGGGGCTGCGCGGCCTGGAGAAGTTCGCCGTGCGCTGCGGCGGCGGCGTCAACCACCGCATGTCCCTGTCGGACGCGGCGCTGGTCAAGGACAACCACGTGGTGGCCGCCGGAGGCGTCGCGCAGGCCTTCACGGCGGTCCGTGAGCAGTTCCCGGACGTCCCGATCGAGGTCGAGGTCGACACCCTGCACCAGCTCCGCGAGGTCCTGGACGCGGGCGCCGACCTGATCCTGCTGGACAACTTCACCCCCGGCGAGTGCGAGGAGGCCGTGGCCCTCGTCGACGGCCGCGCGGCGCTGGAGGCCTCCGGCCGCCTCACCCTCGCCCATGCCAAGGAGTACGCCGACACGGGCGTCGACTACCTCGCCGTGGGCGCCCTCACCCACTCCTCGCCGATTCTCGACATCGGCCTCGACCTGCGCGCTGCGGAGTAGGACCGGCCATGCTGCTGACCATCGACGTGGGCAACACGCACACCGTGCTCGGCCTGTTCGACGGCGACGAGATCGTCGAGCACTGGCGCATCTCCACGGACGCGCGCCGCACCGCGGACGAGCTGGCGGTGCTCCTCCAGGGCCTGATGGGCATGCACCCCCTGCTCGGCGACGAACTGGGCGACGGCGTCGACGGCATCGCCATCTGCGCGACCGTCCCGTCCGTGCTGCACGAACTGCGCGAGGTCACCCGCCGCTACTACGGCGACGTGCCCGCGGTGCTGGTGGAGCCGGGCGTGAAGACGGGCGTGCCGATCCAGTTCGACAACCCCAAGGAGGTCGGCGCCGACCGCATCATCAACGCGGTCGCCGCCAACGAGCTGTACGGGGGCCCGGCGATCGTCGTCGACTTCGGCACGGCGACGACCTTCGACGCGGTCTCCGCGCGCGGCGAGTACGTCGGCGGGGTCATCGCTCCCGGCATCGAGATCTCGGTGGAGGCGCTCGGCGTCAAGGCCGCCCAGCTCCGCAAGATCGAGGTGGCCCGGCCCCGCACGGTCATCGGCAAGAACACGGTCGCGGCGATGCAGTCGGGCATCGTCTACGGCTTCGCCGGCCAGGTGGACGGCGTCGTCCACCGCATGGCGCGGGAGCTGTCGGACGACCCGGACGACGTCACCGTCATCGCCACGGGCGGGCTCGCGCCGATGGTGCTGGGGGAGGCCACGGTGATCGACGAACACGAGCCGTGGCTGACCCTGATCGGCCTCCGCCTGGTCTACGAACGGAACGTCTCCCGCATGTAGCGCACGCCGTTCGCGGCACGCGCCCCGGCTCGACCGCCCGGGCGCGCCCCGTGAAGTCCCGCCCGGCCGCCGCCCGCCGGTCCCGTCCGGTCGTCCCGCCCTCGTCCGGCGGCCGCGCTCGGCCCCCGGTGGTTCCCCGGGGTCCCGCGTGGCTGTCCCCGGTGGGCCGTCTCCTTCGGCCGGTCCGTGTGGCGGCTCCGCCCGGCCGTCCTGCCCAGCGGTTCCGCGCGGTGGTCTGTCCGGGGCGTCCCGCGGGGTGGTCCCGCTCGGCCCCGCGGTTTCCGCGTGGTGGCCTGTCCGGTCGTCCGCGTGGCGGTCACGCGCGGGCGGTCCGGGGGCCGGCGCGGGCGGGCCGCCCCGCCACCGCCCCGGCCGGGTGGCCCGCCCTGCCCGCGCCCCGGCCGGGCGGGCCACCCGGGTGGTGGTCGCGCCGCACATGCGATCTTCGGATGGATTTGTCTGATGAGCGCGTATCGTCGCCCCATGCCCACGCCCCACGGATCCCGCGGCGGCCTGGCGTTCGGCGCGGAGGAGCTGCGTGTGCTCCGCCGTGCTCTCGCCCTCGCCCTGCACCCCAGCCCGACCACGGCCGACGACGTCCAGGACTGCCTGCGCCTCGCCGCGTCCCTCGACGAGGTGACGCGCGAGAGTGCCCGGCTGCGCGCCTTCCTCGTGGCCGACCTCGGCCGCTACCGCGCGGCCCTCCCCGGCACCGCCGCCGGCTACCTCGCGCTCCTGGAGGAGGCGCTGGGCGCCGGGTACCGGCCTCAGCTCGACGATCTGGCCGCCCTGCGCGCCCTGCGCGGCAACCCCACCGCCGCCGCCCTGCTGCGGCACTGCGCGCGCGTCCGCCTGACCGCCCTGCCCGGGGGGCTGGCCTCCGGGGGGCGGGGGCAGGAGAAGAAGCCGGAGGAGCGGCCCTCGACGCCCCACCCGGCGCCGAACCCGAGCCCCACGCCCGCCCCGGGGACGCCCCGCCCGACCCGGCGGCCCGTGCCCACGCCCGGCGAGGTCTTCCCCCGGCGCAAACCCGCCACGCCGCCGTCGGGCCGGCACCTGGCCGCCGGCTGACCCGTCCCGCTGGCTACCCTGGACGCATGGACTACGTCTCCGCGCTCCTGCCCCCGGCCGTCATGGCCGTCTTCTTCGTCGGAGTGATCCGCGTCATCGTGAAGACGCAGGGCGGCGCCAACAAGAACAAGGAGGACGCCGCCGTCGACGCGGCCCTCGCCCGGGCGGACGGCCAGGCCGGCAAGGCCGACGCCTGACCCTCACCCGGCACGCGCCACAGGGGCGTACGACAGGTCGTCGTACGCCCCTTTTGTCCTGGTTCGCCGGTGGTCGCGCACGTCCGGCACGCCATCGTCGGGATCTCCCACTATTGTTCTGAGGTGTGCCTCGCCCCCTGGGAGAACTCGAAGACGCGGTCATGACGCGGGTCTGGAAGTGGAACCGCCCGGTGACCGTTCGGGAAGTCCTGGAAGATCTCCAGAAGGAGCGGTCCATCGCGTACACCACGGTGATGACCGTTTTGGACAATCTCCATCAGAAGGGCTGGGTGCGGCGGGAGTCCGAAGGCCGCGCCTATCGATATGAGGCCGTCTCCACTCGCGCCGCCTACGCCGCCGCCCTCATGAACGAGGCGTGGTCGCAGAGCGACAACGCCGCCGCGGCTCTCGTCGCGTTCTTCGGCATGATGAGCGAGGAACAGCAGCGAGCTCTCCAGGACGCCATGCGGATCGTCCAGCTCCCGCAAACCCCCGACGACATCGCCCGCTCTCCCGACGAGAACCCCGCCTCTCCCGACGAGCCCGGCGGGCGATAGCGTCCGTCCATGTCAGCAGACAGCCCCGAAGTCACCGCAAATGCCCTCACCGTGCGGCGGGCCCGCACCGGCGATGTGCCGGCCGTACGCCGCCTCCTCGACGTCTACGTCCGCGAGGGCATCCTGCTCGACAAAGCCACGGTGACGCTTTACGAGGACATCCAGGAGTTCTGGGTGGCGGAACGGGACGACAACGCGGAGGTCGTCGGCTGTGGCGCCCTGCACGTGATGTGGGAAGACCTCGCGGAAGTCCGCACTCTCGCCGTGAAGCCGGGCCTGAAGGGCGCCGGCGTGGGCCACCGCCTGCTGGAGAAGTTGCTGCGGACGGCCCGCTGGCTCGGTGTTCGACGCGTTTTCTGTCTGACCTTCGAAGTGGACTTCTTCGCCAAGCACGGCTTCGTGGAGATCGGTGAGACGCCCGTGGACCGCGATGTGTACGCGGAGTTGCTGCGCTCCTATGACGAGGGTGTCGCGGAGTTCCTCGGCCTCGAACGCGTGAAACCGAACACCTTGGGCAACAGCCGGATGCTTCTGCATCTGTGATCTGTGGTCCGCGGTCTGTGCCAGACCCTCTATGCGGGTGCCCTATGTCCGAAACGCGCACGTTTCCGGGGTGTGCGCGGGCCCCTGTCCTCTGCCGGGGGTTTGTGTTTTTACGGCAAAAGCGGTTTGCTTTCCGAGGTACTGCAGTACTGCATATAACAAGGGGCGGCGATACGGCGGACGCCGGCTCACCCCGGCCCTCAAGTTATCGATGAAAGGAAATCCGGTGGCACAGAAGGTTCAGGTCCTTCTTGTCGACGACCTCGACGGCGGCGAGGCGGACGAGACCGTGACGTTCGCGTTGGACGGCAAGACCTACGAGATCGATCTCACCACCGCCAACGCGGAGAAGCTCCGCGGCCTTCTCGAGCCTTACGTGAAGGGCGGTCGCCGCACCGGGGGCCGTGCTTCGGGCGGGCGTGGAAAGGCGCGTTCCTCCTCCGGCGGCAGCCAGGACACCGCGGCCATCCGCGCCTGGGCGAAGGAGAACGGTTACGAGGTCAACGACCGCGGCCGCGTCCCCGCGTCCATCCGCGAGGCCTACGAGAAGGCCAACGGCTGATCCGTGCCCCGCGCGGCGGCGCCCGCACCGGCGCGCCGCAGGCGCACGCGGAGGAGCTGCGTCGCCACGGTGTTCACCAGCCGTACGAGGTCCGGGGGGCCGTCACCGACCCCTCGGGAGCCCCTCGTGCCCATCGCCGACAGCGTCGGCAGCGAGGTCTCCGCCTCGCGACCCGGCTCGGGGGGCCGCAGCCACACGGCGGCCCCCTGCGAACTGCCCGGGCCCCCGTCGCCGGGACGCCCGGCGGCCGGGCGCCCGCGCGGCGCGTCCGGCCCGGTCCCGGCGGTCCACGGGGCGGGGGCGTCGGGGGCGTCGATGAGGTCCCCTTCGCCGAGCGCCCGCAGGTCGAGACCCAGCCCGCCCCACTCCAGCCACTCCAGCAGCCCCGGCAGCTCGTCCGCGCCGCCCGCGGCCACCAGGAGCCGCATCCGGCCCTCCTGGAGGGCGACCGGGAAGCCCCTCGCGACCCCGCCCAGCCGCTCCAGCGCCGCACGGCCCGCCTCCGCGGGCACGTCCAGGACGTCGAAGCGCACGCCCACCACCAGCCGCGGCGGGACGCCGGGCACCGTGGGCCATCCCAGTACGTTCTCGTACCAGAGCCGCGTCCGGTCGCCGTGACGGCCCTCGCTCTCCCCGCGGGCGGGCACGGCCGGCCGGCGGGGCGACGGGAGGGCGGCGGAGCGCAGACCGGCCATGCCCGGGGCAACGGACGACGGCCCGTGCGGTTACGCTGGGTGCGCGGATGTGTGCACAGGGTGTCGAACAGGGGGGCGTGCGGGGGTGTGGGAGGGCGCAAGGTTGTTCGCCCGTAGCGGAGGGAACCCGTGCACTCGGCATGGACGGTCCGTAGCAGCGGGTAAGACATCCCTAGTGGGAGGGGGCGACACGCAGGACGGGACGGCTTCCGTTCGCCACGGGCGTACTGGCGAAGGGGGTAACTGCCTGGCCTGCGGGAACATCGTCTCGCACCATCGGGTTGGAGCAGATGTCGGCGTGAGCGGGGTCAGGAGGCCATCGACGGTGTCGGCAGTTGGAATGAGCGGTCCCCGCTCGCGGGACTAAGCTGCGGAAGGACAGGGAGGGGAAGTTCCCCCCACTGCCTGACCGCTCTGAGGAGCGATTAACGATGTTCGAGAGGTTCACCGACCGCGCGCGGCGGGTTGTCGTCCTGGCTCAGGAAGAAGCCCGGATGCTCAACCACAACTACATCGGCACCGAGCACATCCTCCTGGGCCTGATCCACGAGGGTGAGGGTGTCGCCGCCAAGGCCCTTGAGAGCCTCGGGATTTCGCTCGAGGCGGTCCGCCAGCAGGTGGAGGAGATCATCGGCCAGGGCCAGCAGGCCCCGTCGGGTCACATCCCCTTCACCCCCCGTGCCAAGAAGGTCCTGGAGCTGTCGCTCCGCGAGGCCCTTCAGCTGGGCCACAACTACATCGGCACGGAGCACATCCTGCTCGGCCTGATCCGTGAGGGCGAGGGCGTCGCCGCCCAGGTCCTGGTCAAGCTGGGCGCTGATCTGAACCGCGTGCGGCAGCAGGTGATCCAGCTGCTCTCCGGTTACCAGGGCAAGGAGACCGCCACCGCCGGCGGTCCTGCGGAGGGCACGCCTTCCACGTCCCTGGTCCTCGACCAGTTCGGCCGGAACCTCACCCAGGCCGCCCGCGAGTCCAAGCTCGACCCGGTCATCGGGCGCGAGAAGGAGATCGAGCGGGTCATGCAGGTGCTGTCCCGCCGTACCAAGAACAACCCGGTGCTGATCGGTGAGCCCGGCGTCGGCAAGACCGCCGTCGTCGAGGGCCTCGCCCAGGCCATCGTCAAGGGCGAGGTGCCCGAGACCCTCAAGGACAAGCACCTCTACACCCTGGACCTCGGTGCCCTGGTGGCCGGCTCCCGCTACCGCGGTGACTTCGAGGAGCGCCTGAAGAAGGTGCTCAAGGAGATCCGCACCCGCGGCGACATCATCCTGTTCATCGACGAGCTGCACACGCTGGTCGGTGCGGGCGCCGCCGAGGGCGCGATCGACGCGGCGAGCATCCTCAAGCCGATGCTGGCCCGCGGCGAGCTCCAGACCATCGGTGCGACCACGCTGGACGAGTACCGCAAGCACCTGGAGAAGGACGCGGCCCTCGAGCGCCGCTTCCAGCCCATCCAGGTCGCCGAGCCGTCCCTGCCGCACACGATCGAGATCCTCAAGGGCCTGCGCGACCGCTACGAGGCGCACCACCGCGTCTCCATCACGGACGAGGCGCTGGTCCAGGCCGCCACCCTGGCCGACCGGTACATCTCGGACCGCTTCCTGCCGGACAAGGCGATCGACCTGATCGACGAGGCCGGCTCCCGGATGCGCATCCGCCGGATGACCGCGCCGCCGGACCTGCGCGAGTTCGACGAGAAGATCGCCGGCGTCCGCCGCGACAAGGAGTCCGCGATCGACTCGCAGGACTTCGAGAAGGCCGCCTCGCTGCGCGACAAGGAGAAGCAGCTCCTGGCCGCCAAGGCGAAGCGGGAGAAGGAGTGGAAGGCCGGCGACATGGACGTCGTCGCCGAGGTCGACGGCGAGCTGATCGCCGAGGTCCTCGCGACCGCCACCGGCATCCCGGTCTTCAAGCTGACCGAGGAGGAGTCCAGCCGCCTGCTCCGCATGGAGGAGGAACTGCACAAGCGGGTCATCGGCCAGGACGACGCCGTCAAGGCGCTGTCCAAGGCGATCCGCCGTACCCGCGCCGGTCTGAAGGACCCGAAGCGTCCGGGTGGCTCGTTCATCTTCGCCGGTCCGTCCGGTGTCGGTAAGACGGAGCTGTCCAAGGCGCTCGCGGAGTTCCTCTTCGGCGACGAGGACGCGCTGATCTCCCTCGACATGTCGGAGTTCAGCGAGAAGCACACGGTCTCGCGCCTCTTCGGCTCGCCCCCCGGTTACGTGGGCTACGAGGAGGGCGGCCAGCTGACGGAGAAGGTGCGCCGCAAGCCGTTCTCGGTCGTCCTCTTCGACGAGGTCGAGAAGGCCCACCCGGACATCTTCAACTCGCTGCTGCAGATCCTGGAGGACGGTCGCCTGACCGACTCCCAGGGCCGGGTCGTGGACTTCAAGAACACGGTCATCATCATGACGACCAACCTCGGCACCCGGGACATCTCCAAGGGCTTCAACCTGGGCTTCGCCGCCGCGGGTGACACGAAGACCAACTACGAGCGCATGAAGAACAAGGTCTCGGACGAGCTCAAGCAGCACTTCCGGCCCGAGTTCCTCAACCGCGTCGACGACGTGGTGGTCTTCCCGCAGCTGACCCAGGGCGACATCCTGCGGATCGTCGACCTGATGATCGACAAGGTGGACGAGCGCCTGAAGGACCGGGACATGGGCATCGAGCTCTCCCAGTCCGCCAAGGAGCTGCTGTCCAAGAGGGGCTACGACCCCGTGCTGGGCGCCCGGCCGCTGCGCCGGACCATCCAGCGGGAGATCGAGGACTCGCTGTCGGAGAAGATCCTCTTCGGCGAGCTGCGTCCCGGTCACATCGTGGTCGTGGACACCGAGGGCGAGGGCGAGTCCGCCACCTTCACCTTCCGCGGCGAGGAGAAGTCGGCGCTGCCCGACGTCCCGCCGATCGAGCAGGCGGCCGGCGGCGCCGGCCCGAACCTGAGCAAGGACGCGTAAGCGCCCTGCCGCACGGCCAGTGAGAGGGGCCGGCACCCGCGAGGGTGCCGGCCCCTCGTCTGTGCCCGGGGACGGTCAGGACAACTGGCCGTCGTAGTCCGGGAGCTTGAAGGTGCGTTCGGCGTGGCCGCCCGAGAGGTCGGTGGGGTTGTTGCCGATGTTGGCGATGATCGTGTAGCCCTTGCGCTCGATGTCGGCGCGCTGGGCCGTCTTGTACTCGGCGACGTTCCTGAAGAGGTCCAGGAAGCCGCGGACGTACAGACCGGAGGACTCGTAGCCGGCGTGGTCGAGGTTCCACTCGGTGGGCGCGTGGATGATGCCGGGGCGGGCGGTGACGAAGAACAGGTCGACGCCGCGCTCCTCGGCGTAGCGGGCGACCTCCAGGACCGGCTGGTTGGCGGGCTGGGGGAAGCTGAAGCCGAAGTCGGTCTCCAGGGCGGTGTTGTCGATGTCGAGGACGATCGCCTGCTTCTCGCCGGGCCGGGCGTCGGCGATGCGCTGCTTCACGTAGGGCAGGGCCTGGTCCATGACCGCCTGGCAGTCGCGCTGCCAGGTGTCGTAGTCGACGGCCGCCGCGAGGGCGGCCGGGGCGGTGGCCGGGAGGGCGGCGGTGGCCGTCGCGGGCGGTACGGCGGCGGGTGCGGCCTCGGCCGGTGCGGCGAGGGCCACCAGGGCGGTCGCGGAGACGGCGGTCACCGATACGCGGCGCAGCCAGGGGCGTCGGCTTCTCATGTCGTGGGGGTCCTCTCACGTCCGTGACGCTGCCAACATGTCGTGTGCATGCTCGTGTGCGAGGGTGACGCGAGGTGAACCGTAGGGTTACCGGACGGTAGGCGGCCAGAGGCCTGCGCCACATTTCCGCGACCGCGTTTTCACTCCGCCGGTGACATGGTGCACAGGGGTTGTGTCCGGTACGGCCCGGAATAGTAGGGGGCGACCGAAACTGCATCGGACATTCAGGCCGAAAGTGAGAGTGAACGGCTTGAAATGGGGCCTTCGCCCCGCACGAGCCCCCTGTCAAGAGACGCGCATCTCAGTCGGAATCTACGAGTTCCGGTCGTAGGTCACACCTTTGCGGCTTTTCGGGCGAAAGGGTTACCACTGAGGAGCCACCGCGCCGCGGGCCCCGCGAGCCGGTGGTTCTCCTCTGTCCCCTCCCCCATGAGGTTTCGATGTTCGAGCGCGTCACGTCCCGTCTCCCCCGTACGTCCGCCACCCGTACCCGTGCGGCCGTCCTGGCCGCCGGCCTGGGCACCTCGGTCGTCCTGGGAGCCGGGGTCGCGGCCGCCGTCGACACCACGGCCGCCTCCGGCGCGGCCGGCGCCGTGCAGGCGCAGGCGGCGGCCCAGGCCAAGGCCGCGAAGGCCCAGGCGGAGGCCGTCCAGGCGCAGGCCGCCAAGGCCCAGAAGGCCGCCGAGGCGAAGAAGGCGGCCGCCGCCAAGGCCGCCCAGGCGAAGAAGGCCGCCCAGGCCGCGGCCAAGAAGAAGGCCGCCTCCTGGATCGACCCGGTCGAGAACTACAAGCTGTCCGCGAGCTTCGCGCAGAACGGCGGCATGTGGGCCTCCAAGCACTCCGGCCAGGACTACGCGATCCCGACCGGCACCCCGGTGATGGCCGCCCACGGCGGCACGGTCGTGAAGGCCGGCGGCAACGGCGCCGGCGACGGCCCCGCGTACGGCAACGCCGTCGTGATCAAGCACGGCAACAAGACGTACTCCCAGTACGCCCACCTGTCCTCGGTGAACGTGAAGGTCGGCCAGGTCGTCAAGACCGGCCAGAAGATCGCCCTGTCCGGCAACACCGGCAACTCCAGCGGCCCCCACCTGCACTTCGAGATCCGCACCACCCCGAACTACGGCTCCGCCGTGGACCCCGCGAAGTTCCTGCGCAGCAAGGGCGTCACGCTCTGACCCGCGGGGAGCGGACAGGGGCGGCCGCCTGGTGCCCGTCCGTGCACCGGTGGGCCGGGTGATCAGATCGACGGCGACCCCGAGAACGGCTTCACGCCGCCTCACGGGGCCGCCTCCGGGAGCTTCCCGGAGGAGCCCGGCGAAGCTCCCGGAGGCGGCCCGCGAGGGCGTGCCGGCACACCGTCTCCCCGGGGACAGCACGGCACGTTCCCGCCGACCGCGGTCGGCGGGAACGTGCCGTGCTGTCCCCGGCGCCCGCCGCCTTCCTCGAGGAGGCCCCGCTGAAGGGCGCGGGCCCGCGCGAGGACGGCCGGGCGGACGCCCCCGCACCGACGCCCGAGACGGCGCGGGCAGCCGGCCCCTCCGGGACGCCCGCCCGCGCCGGAACCGCGCTCACTGCCCCGGCACCGGATAGCTCCCCGTGTTCGTCGGGGCGTGCTCCGGCAGCCACAGGACGGCGGCGGCGCCCTCGGGGGGTGCGTCGTCCGGGGCCCCCGCCGGGCGTACGTTGCGGAAGGTCAGCCGGGCGCCCAGCACCCGGGCCTGGCCGGCGGCGATGGTCAGGCCCAGGCCGTGACCCCGGCCCGCCCGGTCCGCGCTGCCGGTGCGGAAGCGGCTCGGCCCCGCGGCGAGCAGCTCCTCGGGGAAACCGGGCCCGTGGTCGCGGACCCGGACGACCCGGCCCTCCACGGTGACCTCGATGGGCGGGGCGCCGTGCCGGGCGGCGTTGGCGAGCAGGTTGAACAGCACCCGCTCCAGGCGTCGCGGGTCGGTGGTGACCTCCGACTCGTGCACCACCCGCACGACGGCGTCCGGGTCCTTCGCCGCGACCCGCCGGGCGACGAACTGGCCGAGCAGGATGTCCTGCAGTTCGGCCCGTTCGGACGCGCTGTCCAGCCGGGCGACCTCCAGGACGTCCTCGACGAGGGTGCGCATCGCCCGGGCCCGGTCCTGCACCAGCTCCGTGGGCCGGCCCGGCGGCAGCAGTTCCGCCGCGGTGAGCAGACCGGTCACCGGGGTGCGCAGCTCGTGGGCGATGTCGGCGGTGACCCGGCGTTCCGCCTCCAGCCGCTGCTTCAGCGCGTCCGCCATGGCGTCCACCGCGCTGGCGAGGTCGTCGGTCTCGTCCCGCACCACCCCGCCGATGGCCTCCCGCACCCGTACGTCCGTCTCGCCGCCCGCGACCCGGTTGGCGGCGGCGGCCGCCTTGCGCAGCCGCCGCGACAGGTGCCCGCCGATGAGCACGCCGAGCGCGGAGCCGCCGAGGACGGTCGCGGTGGAGCCGATCAGCAGGGCCTGGTCGAGGTCCTCCAGGATGTCCGAGCTGCGGTCGGTGAAGCCGGAGTGCAGCGACATCACATGCCCGTTCTTCAGCGGCACCGCCGCCCAGATGTCCGGCGCGCCGTCCCGGTCGGCCACGTAGGTGGCGCGGCGGCCCTCCTCGACCCTGGCGCGCAGCTCCCGGGGCAGCTGCGGGTCGTCGATCTTGGTGTTGGGGAAGTTCAGCCGCCCGGACAGCTCGTAGTTGCGCTGAGCGATCATGATGCGCTCGTCGGCCAGGTCACGCGCGTTGTCCAGCATCGACACCCGGGCCGCGTTGTGCACGACCAGGCTGAGCGCGACCGCCACCAGCGCGCCGACCAGCGCGATGGCCGCGCTGAGCTTCCACCTCAGTCCGGCCCCGAGGTCGGCCCGCCGCACGAACGCCGTCACGAGGCGCCGGATGTACCCGCGCATCAGCCCGCTCAGGCCTTCAGCTTGTAGCCGAAGCCCCGGACCGTCTCGATCCGGTCCTGGCCGATCTTGCCGCGCAGCCGCTGCACGTGGACGTCGACCACCCGGGTGTCCCCGCCCCAGCCGTACTCCCACACCCGCTCCAGCAGCTTGTCGCGGGTGAGGACGGTGCCCGGCGCCGCGGAGAACTCCAGCAGCAGCCGCATCTCGGTCGGGGTGAGCGCGACCGGCTGCCCGGCCTTGCGCACCTCCATGCCCTCGGTGTCGATCTCCAGCTCGCCGAAGGCCAGGACCGGCCCGGCGCCCCCGTCGTCCTGCCCCGCTCCGACGCCGCCCGCCCGCTCGAAGCGGCGCACCACCGCGCGGATCCGGGCGACCAGGACGGCGCCGTCGAACGGCTTGGTCACGTAGTCGTCGGCGCCCGCCTCCAGGCCCAGCACGACGTCGATGGCGTCGGCCCGCGCCGACAGCATGATCACCGGCACGGTCGACTCGTCCCGTATCCGACGGCACAGGCTGACGCCGTCCAGGCCGGGCACCATGACGTCGAGGAGCGCGATGTCCGGCCGGTCGGCGCGGAACGCCTCAAGACCCGACAGCCCGTCGGGCATCGCGGTGACCGCGAAGCCGTCCCGCTCCAGCGTGAGCTGGGTGGCCTCGCGGATGACGTCGTCGTCCTCGACGAACAGGACGTGGGTCTGATCTGCCATCCCGCTGCTCTCAGTTCTCGTGTGGTCCCGGACCGGGCGCGCCCCCGTGCCCGCCCGGTCCCTCGTCCATGGCCCACCCCACGGGACGCACCGGCCGCGCGGCGGGTTCATCCCCTCATCGCCCGGCGGCCCGCCGGCGGTTCCCGTGGTGAGCCGTGTCTCAGCTTTCCGGTGCCGGTGTCGGCACCGCGCCGGCCACCGGCCCGTACTCGTTGCGGGTGCGGTACTTCTCGCCGAACCGGCCCGAGACCCAGCGGTACGTGATCACGTCCTCGCCGGACGGGCTCGACACCGGGTCGCCGCGGTCGTAGACCTGCTTGGTCACCACCAGGTCCCCGCGGTCGATCTCGGCGTAGACCGGCGGCTCCTCGGCGCTGAACACGTTGACGTAGGAGCCGCCCTGGTGCCGGTAGACGTACGCGCCGATGCCGACGGCGTCACCGCAGGTCAGCACGTTGACGACGACGTCGTCGCGGGCCTCGCCGGTGAGGTTGCCGTAGCTGACGTCCACCGGGTACTCGTCGGCGACGCAGGGCTTCAGCTCCCGCTTCACCTGGGCCGAGACGGCTGGGTCCCGCTTGATCAGGCGTACCGCGTCGACCCGGTCGGGGGTCGGCGAGGGCGCGGTCGCGGGCGCGGCCGGGCTCGCCCCGTCGTCCACGCGCGCCGGGCCCTCGTCCCGGGCGCCGGTGCCGCTCGCGCCGCATCCGCTCGCCAGCAGCACGGCGGCGGCGAGCACGGCCGTCGCCGTGCTCGCCGTCCGGGCGGTGGACCGGGCCCCTCCGGGCCGCGGGCCGGTCAGGCCGCGCAACGCTCCCGCTCCTCACGCTCCAGCGCGCGTGCGTCCAGCTCGCGGGACTCCAGCTCCTCGCGGAGCCGGGCCAGCGCCCGGTGCAGCGTGCTCTTGACCGTTCCGGCCGACATGCCGAGCGCGGCGGCCGTCTCGTCCGTGGACATCTGCTCCCAGTGTCGCAGCACCACGACGCTGCGCTGCTTCGGGGCGAGGACCTTCAGGACGTCCATCAGCAGGGCGCGGTCCGCGTACTGCTCGGTGGCGTCCTCCACGCGGGACTCGGGGAGCTGCTCCGTGGGCACCTCCTCCAGCTTGCGCGCCCGCCACCACTCCGTCCGCGTGTTGATCATGACGCGCCGCAGGTAGGCGTCGGCCAGCCGCTTGTCCTCGATGGTCTCCCAGCGGCCGTACGTGCGCACCAGCGCGGTCTGCAGCAGGTCCTGCGCCTCGACGGGGTCCGGGACCAGGCGCCGGGCGCTGCGCAGCAACGCGTCCTGCCGGGTGCGGACGTACTCCTCGAACTCGAGCACCTCGCCCTGCGCCATGGTGTACCGCCTTCCGGTCCCCGTTCCGGCCCGCCCGTGAAGGGCCGGCCGTACCGCTCGTCATCCGTCTCGTCGTGCTCCGGTCGAGCACGTGGTCGACGGTACGGAGGCGTTGTCACGGCACTGTACGAAGCACCCTGCGGGCAGCCCTCGGGTGTCCGTCGGTTGTGTAACGGAGGGACGAACGGGATGGACGGGACGAAGCCGTCGGCCGTTCGACGCGGTCATGGGGCGGTGCGCCCGTCACGGGGGGTGACGGGCGTGAACCGTGTGACGGGAGACGGCCCGGGTTCAGGCCAGCGGCAGCCGGTACAGGCCGCCCGGCATCGGCTCCACCAGGCCGTCGGACACCAGCCCGTCCAGCGCGCGGGCCCGCTGCACCGGCTCGTGCCACACCCGGTCGAGCGCCGCCTGCGGCACCGGTCCGTGCGCCTCCCGCAGCACGGCCAGCAGCCGCCCGCGGACCTGCCGGTCGGTGCCC
Organism: Streptomyces sp. DSM 120436; assembly: GCF_055778765.1. Classification (NCBI taxonomy): domain Bacteria; kingdom Bacillati; phylum Actinomycetota; class Actinomycetes; order Kitasatosporales; family Streptomycetaceae; genus Streptomyces; species Streptomyces sp. DSM 120436. The sequence goes on from NZ_JBSKBS010000001.1 coordinate 1,705,603, forward strand.
GCGTACGTCTGCCCGCGGCGCGGCGGGCCCTCGTGCGGGGGCTTGCCGGCGAGCCGCCAGGCGCACTGCGCGGCGATCGGGCAGCGGTGGCACGCCTCGTTCTTCGCCGTGCACACCAGCGCGCCCAGCTCCATGGAGGCGGCGGCCCACCGGGCGGCCGTGGCCGCGTCCTCCGGAAGCAGCGCGCGGGCCAGCCGGCGCTCGGCGGCGGTGGTGGCGTTCGGCGGGTACTGCGTGCCGCCGACCGCGCGGGCGAACACCCGGCGGACGTTGGTGTCCAGCACCGCGTGCCGCTGCCCGTAGGCGAACGACGCCACGGCGGCGGCGGTGTACTCGCCGATGCCGGGCAGCGCCAGCAGCTGGGCGTGGTCGGACGGGACGTCGCCGCCGTGCCGTTCCGTTATGGCCACGGCGGCTCCGTGCAGCCGCAGGGCGCGGCGCGGGTAGCCGAGCCGGCCCCAGGCGCGGACGGCCTCGCCGGGCGCCTCGGCGGCGAGATCAGCGGGGCGCGGCCACCGCGCCATCCACTGCTCGTAGACGGGCAGCACCCGGTTGACCGGGGTCTGCTGCAGCATGAACTCACTGACCATCACCCCCCACGCGCCGGCCTCCGGGCGTCGCCACGGAAGGTCCCGGGCGTGCTCGTCGAACCAGTCGATGACGGGGGAGTGCAGCGGCTCACCGGGAGCACGCTCGGACGCGGAATCGGCGGCGGTGCCGTACGGGGGCTTCGTGGGAGCAGTCATGACCCGTCGATCCTGCCACGCCGGGCCCCGTGGGCGGCCGAGCGCCACGGTCGGGGGGCTCCCGGAGGGTGACACGGAACCTGACGACCGGCAGGGGCGGACGCCCGGCGGCCGCTTGTAGCGTCGGGCGCATGGACCGCGCCCGTACCGCCGCGATCGGCGGCCGCTGCCTGCTCTGGGCGGGGCTCGTGCTGCCGGGGCTGTGCGCCGACCGGCTCGGGCTGAACGAGCCGCGCCCCCTCTGGCAGCAGGCGGCCGGGGCGGGCGTGCTCGCCGCCGCCACCGCCCTCGCCCGCCGCCGCCCCCTTGCCGCGTCCGCCCTGACGGCCGTCCTGTGCCTGGCCGACGCCCCCGCGCTGTTCAGCCTCTCCTACGGCCCCGCGCTCGTCCTGTTCGCGCTGCTACTCGGGCTGCGGGCGGAGCGCACCGCCCCCGCCGCCCTGTGCTTCGCCGCCGTGGGCGTCGCCGGCGCCGTGCGGATCGCGCTCGGCGGGGGCGACCCGGTCCCGCCGTGGCTGGTGATGACCGGCACCCTGCTCTTCGGGTGCGTCCTGCCCTGGCTGGGCGGGCGCTACTGGCGGCAGAGCCGCGAGCTGACCGCGGCGGGCTGGCTGCGGGCGGCCCGGCTGGAGGAGGAGCGGCGGCTCGCCGAGGAGCGGGCGCGGCTGCGCGAGCGGGCGAGGATCGCGCAGGACATGCACGACTCCCTCGGGCACGAGCTGAGCCTGCTCGCGCTGCGGGCGGGCGTCCTCCAGGTCGCGCCCGACCTGCCGGAGCGGCACCGGGCGGCGGCCGCCGGCCTGCGCGCGGCGGCCGCGGACGCCACGGACCGGCTGCACCGCATCATCGGCGTGCTGCGGGAGGACGACGACGAGCCGCTCCCGCTCGCCCCGGCCGGGGAGACCGTCGGACAGCTCGTCGCCCGCGCCGCCGACTCGGGGCTGCCGGTGCGCTGCGAGACCGACGGGCGGCCCGTGGAGCCGGGCGGGGTGGCCGAGCGGCTGCTGTACCGGGTGACGCGGGAGGCGCTGACCAACGCGGCACGTCACGCACCGGGCGCGCCCGTCGTCGTGGAGCTGACCGGCGGCCCCGGAGCGACCGTCACCGTCACCAACGGACCCGCCACGCGACGGAGTCCGGCATCCTCCGGCGGCGGCACGGGACTGCGCGGGCTGCGCGCGGCCGTCACGGCGGTCGGCGGAACCTTCGAGGCGGGCCCGCACGGCGGCGGGTACCGGGTGCGGGCCCACGTCCCGGCGCGGGCGGACGGGACCGTCGCGCCGCCGCGTGCGCCCTCCGCGCCCTTCACCCGCGCCCGCCGCCGGGTGGCCACCGCGCTGGGCGTCGCCGCGGGCGCGGGCGTCGCCCTGGTCGCGGCGGCGGCCGGCTGGTACGCGTACACCGAGACGCACGCGGTGCTGGAACCCGCCGCCTACGCCGCGCTCCGCCCGGGCACACCGCTCACCGCCCTCGATCTGCCCGGCCGGCAGATCCAGGACCCGCCGGCCGACCGCGCCCCCGCCCCGCCCGAGAACGCCGACTGCCGCTACTACCGCGCGAGCGGTGAGCTGTTCGTCTCCGTCGACCACTACCGGCTCTGCTTCGACGACGCCGGCCGCCTGGTCACCAAGGACGTCGTCCCGCGTGCGGGCGGTCGGCAAGAACCTACGCGACAGGAGTTCACCGGATGATCAGGGTCCTGCTGGCCGACGACGAGGCGATGGTGCGGGCCGGGGTGCGCGCCATCCTGGACAGCGGCGGCGGGGCGGAGGTCGTCGCCGAGGCGGGCGACGGGCGCGAGGCCGTCGAACTGGCCCGCGCGCACCGCCCGGACGTGGCCCTGCTCGACGTCCGCATGCCCCGGCTGGACGGGCTCGCGGCGGCCGGGGAGATCGTCCGCACGGTCCCCGGCACCGCCGTCGCCGTGCTCACCACGTTCTCCGAACGCGCCTACGTGGCACGCGCGTTGGCCGACGGCGCCACCGGGTTCCTGCTGAAGTCCGGCGACCCGTACGAACTCCTCGCGGGCGTACGGGCGGTGGCGCGCGGCGCGGCCTTCCTGTCGCCCACGGTGGCCCGGTACGTGATCGAAGGGCTCGGCGGGTCCGGCGGTGGTGGACGGCTCGCCCGTGAGGCGGAGGCGCGGGTCCGGGTGGAACGGCTCAGTCCGCGCGAACGGGAGGTGCTCGGCCTGGTCGGCGCCGGGCTGTCCAACCCGGAGATCGCCGCCCGGCTGCATCTCGTCGAGGGGACGGTGAAGGCCTACGTGAGCGCGGTCCTGGACCGGCTCGGCGTGCGCAACCGCGTACAGGCGGCGATCGTCGCGTACGAGGCGGGGCTGGTGGACGCGTAGGTCCTCCAGCGGCCTGACGCGTGGTCAGCGGCGTCGGTGCGTCGCGTACGAGGGGGCGTCGGACCGCGGACCGGGGCCGGCGATCCACCGCGCGACCGGCGACGCCGAACCGCGCACCGCCCCCGCGAGCCGGACGGCGGGCCGTGTGGCCAGGGCGACGACGGCCGGAGCGACGGCGGCGCCCAGCAGCAGACCGGCGGCCACGTCGTGCGGGTAGTGCACGCCCACGAACACCCGTGAGAACGCGGCGAGAAGGGCCAGCGGAGCCGTCAGCCACACCAGGGTGCGGCGCACCAGGACCAGCGCGGCGGCCGAGGCGCCGGCGATGGTGGCGTGGTTGCTCGGGAACGACCAGTCGCCGTACGGCGGGCACTGAGCCAGGGAGGGGGCGGCTCCGGTCACCGCGCGGCACGGACGCTCCTCCGTCACCACGGACTTGAGCACCTCGCTGCAGACGTACGCCACAGCCGTGGCCAGGGGTGCGAGGGCCGCGATCGCGAACGCGCGGGTGTCGGAGCGCCGTGCCTTCCACCAGCCGACGGCGAACAGCGCGACGAACAGGAGGAGTCCGGCCTCCGTCCCGATCTCGGCCGTGTGCCGCAGCCACGCCGGGGCGTCGTGCGCGTGGTCGGTGATGTCGCGGTACAACCCGCTGTCCACAGGGTCCATGGTCACCGACCGTAGGCGAACGGGCGGAACGGTCACACCCAGCGATCGTCGGGTGCCCCGCCTGACGAAAGACAGGGGTGTGCGGCCGGTTACCGGGATGATGATCCGGAAAAGTTGCGTGCTGAACGGCGGGTGGGACAAGCGAACGCTCGTATCTCTCGTACAGTTTGCGCCGTGGGATCTCTGCGCAATCCGGTCGGGCCGCTTCCCTCCTCCATCTACTGGCGACGGAGGGCCGTACTGCTGTCCGTACTCGCCCTGTTGGCGTTGTTGATCACCTGGGTCGTGGTCTCCGCCGGCGGGAGCGGCGACGGCTCCGACAACGGTGCCAACGGCAAGGATCCCGTGCCCTCCATCACTCCGGGACCGTCCGGTTCGGGCCCCGCGATCAGCCAGGCGCCGGGCGGACGGGACGAGACGGGTGACGGCGGGTCGGAGGGGGCCGGCGGCGGTTCCGGCGACTCCGGCGGTTCGTCCTCCGGTTCCGACGGCGAGGGCGGCGACCCCGCGGACTCCGCGGGCGCCGGCGGCGCGGGCGGATCAGGCGGATCGGGCAGCGGCGCGGGCGGCAGCGCCGGCGGCGGCTCCGAGGGCGGTACGTCCGCGGGGGTCGGCGCGGGTGACGCGCTGCCGGCCGGATCCGGGTCCGGGCTGCCCAACTGCACCGCGAACGCGGTCCGGTTCAGCCTGCGCAGCGAACGCAACACGTACGGGCCGGCGGACACGCCCACCTTCCTGCTCACCGCGCGGAACACGTCGGGCGCCGACTGCAGGATCGATCTCGGTCCGGAGCGGACGGTGTTGACCGTCTCCCAGGCCACGGACGACGACACGTTCTGGGCGTCGGACCACTGCCCGAGGGGCCCGCGCAGCCTGGCGTTCCGGGTGCCGGCCGGGGACGGCATCACGTACACCGTGAAGTGGGACCGCAAGCCGAGTGCGGCGCGGTGCGCGACGCCGGAGGGCGGGTCGGCGAAGCCGGGCACGTATCTGGTCGAGGCGAAGGCGCCCGGCTTCGAGAAGGTGCGGACGTCGTTCGTGCTGAAGGCCGACTAGGGGTTCTCGAAGGACGCCTCGGCCTGACGGCCGGTGGGGGCCGGGCGCGCGGCTCCCCGCGCCCCTTCGGCGGGGCGCTCCGGTCAGACGTAACGTTCGAGGATGCTGCTCTCCGCCAGGCGGGACAGGCCCTCGCGGACGCTGCGGGCGCGGGCCTCGCCCACACCGTCCACCGTCTGGAGATCGTCCACGCTCGCGGCGAGCAGCTTCTGCAGTCCGCCGAAGTGCTCCACCAGGCGGTCGATGATCGCGCCGGGCAGCCGCGGCACCTTCGCCAGCAGGCGGAAGCCGCGCGGCGAGACCGCCGAGTCCAGGGTCTCCGGGGAACCGGTGTAGCCGAGCGCCCGCGCCACCGTCGACATCTCCAGCAGCTCGGCGTGGGTGAGCGCGTCCAGCTCGTGCAGCGCCTCGTCGACGGTGCGGGAGCGCTTCGCGGTCGGCGCGGGGACGTAGTCCCGCACGACCAGTTCGCGCTCCGGCTCCACGCCCGCGATCAACTCGTCGAGCTGGAGGGCGAGAAGACGGCCGTCGGTGCCCAGTTCGACCACGTATTCGGCGATTTCGGTGGCGATGCGGCGCACCATCTCCAGCCGCTGCGCGACCGCCGAGACGTCCCGGACCGTCACCAGGTCCTCGATCTCCAGCGCGGACAGCGTGCCCGCGACCTCGTCGAGGCGGAGCTTGTAGCGCTCCAGGGTGGCGAGCGCCTGGTTGGCGCGGGACAGGATCGCCGCCGAGTCCTCCAGGACGCGGCGCTGCCCGTCGACGTAGAGGGCGATCAGCCGCATCGACTGGGAGACGGAGACGACCGGGAAGCCGACCTGCTTGCTCACGCGGTCGGCGGTGCGGTGCCGGGTGCCGGTCTCCTCGGTGGGGATCGTCGGGTCCGGCACCAGCTGGACACCGGCCCGCAGGATCTTGGACAGGTCGGACGAGAGCACGATGCCGCCGTCCAGCTTGCACAGCTCGCGCAGCCGGGTCGCGGTGAACTCCACGTCCAGCACGAAACCGCCGCTGCACAGCGCCTCGACGGTCTTGTCCGAACCGAGCACGATGAGCCCGCCCGTGTTGCCGCGGAGCACGCGCTCCAAGCCGTCACGCAGGGCGGTGCCGGGCGCCACAGCGCTCAGCGAGGCGCGCATCAGGCCATCGGAACCGGCACTCCCACCGGACTTTCCGGGAGCTGCTGCCCGGTCGTTGGCTGCCACTGCACTCCTCCGGTCGCAGGTTCTGGGCGCCCCCGCGCTTCGTACGGACGGGCGAGACCTGGGCAAAGTCTACCGGCGGTCCTCCGGCTCCCGTGGGGCCTCTCGGCGACGGGAGCGGGGAAGGACCCGCAGCGCGTCCCCTATGTCCGCCACCTCCACGACCTTCATGCCCGCCGGGACCTTGCCCGGATCGCCCGGCACCAGGGCGTGCGTGAAGCCCAGACGGTGCGCCTCGGAGAGCCTGCGCTGCACGCCCGTGACCCGTCTCACCTCGCCCGCGAGGCCCACTTCGCCGATCGCCACGAGGTTCTTCGGCAGCGGGGTGTCGCTCGCGGCGGACGCCAGGGCGAGCGCGACGGCCAGGTCCGCGGCCGGCTCGGAGAGCTTCACGCCGCCGACGGTCGCGGAGTAGATGTCCCTTTTGCCCAAGGCGCTGATCCGGCCGCGCTGTTCCAGCACCGCCAGCATCATCGAGACGCGGGAGGTCTCCAGGCCGGAGGTGGTGCGGCGGGGGGAGGGGATCTGCGAGTCCACGGTGAGCGCCTGCACCTCGGCGACCAGGGGGCGGCGGCCCTCCAGGGTGACGGTCAGGCAGGTGCCGGGGACCGGTTCGTCACGACGGGTCAGGAAGAGTCCGCTCGGGTCCGCGAGGCCCGTGATGCCCTCGTCGTGCAGTTCGAAGCAGCCGACCTCGTCCGTCGTGCCGTAGCGGTTCTTCACGCCGCGGACCAGGCGCAGGCGGGCGTGCCGGTCGCCCTCGAAGTGCAGCACGACGTCGACCAGGTGCTCCAGCAGGCGCGGGCCGGCGATGGCGCCGTCCTTGGTGACGTGGCCCACCAGGAGCGTGGACATGCCGCGTTCCTTGGACGCCCGGATCAGCGCCCCGGCCACCTCGCGGACCTGGGCCATGCCGCCGGGGGCGCCGTCGATCTCCGGGGACGCCACCGTCTGCACCGAGTCGAGGATCAGCAGCGACGGCTTCACCGCGTCCAAGTGGCCGAGGACGGCGGAGAGATCCGTCTCGGCGGCGAGGTAGAGATGGTCGTCGATGGCGTGGATGCGGTCGGCCCGCAGCCGGACCTGGCTCGCCGACTCCTCACCCGTGACGTACAGCGTGCGGTGCTCGTCGCTCGCGGACTTGGCGGCGACGTCCAGCAGCAGCGTGGACTTGCCGACGCCCGGCTCGCCCGCGACCAGCACCACGGCGCCGGGGACGAGACCGCCGCCGAGCACCCGGTCCAGCTCCGGCACACCCGTGGAGCGGGCGGTGGCCTGGCGCCCGTCGACCTGGCCGATGGGCAGCGCGGACGTGGTGACCCGCCCCGGCGCGGTCGTCCGGACGGCGGGCGCCGCACCGTACTCCTCGACCGTCCCCCAGGCCTGGCACTCGGGACAGCGGCCGAGCCACTTGGCCGTCTGCCATCCGCACTCGGTGCAGCGGTAGGACGGACGGTCCTTGGACGTCTTGGTACGGGCAGCCATGCCCACAAGGTAACCGCCCCCTCCGACAACGCGGGCCGGCGCCCACCCGGCCACGGCACGCGCCGCTTCGGCTGCCTTGCCGCCCCCGACGACTTCACCGGCGCCCGGGCCGGGGGGCGGCGGGCGTCGCGCCTCGGGCCGGGCGGCCTCGGTGACGGCACGCGCGCGGGCCGGGCGGCCGGGCCGCGCGCCTCCCCGGGGCGGTGACGGCCGGACGCAGCGGCCGACCGTGCGCGCAGCGGCTCGGCCGCCGGGGTGACGCGGGGGCATCGGGCCGACGGGCCGAGAGCCCGCGCATCGTTACCTCGGCCGCCCGGCCCGGGACCCGCCGTGCCCGGCGTCCGCCGGGCGCCTGCGGCGGGGGGCGGCTCGGTGCGGGGGCGGGGCCTTCGGTGCGGTCGCCCGCAGCGGCTCCGGGCCCCCGTGCGCCACGTGGGCGCCCGCCGTCCGGGCCGCGCGGGCGGAAGGGGCGTCCCGGCCCCGGGCGGTACCGCGGCGTCGCGTCCCGGGGGCGGCGGGACGCGGGCGTCGTGGCCGCTCACAGGCCGGGAAAGGCCCCCGTCGCCGGATTGAGGGATCGTTTCACCCTTACGGATTAAAAGTGCGCACGGCGCCGGAAGGCGCCGCTCCCCGCCCCCTACGGTCGCCGAATGACGAGCAGCGGCCCGGACACCTCGACCCGTACGTCCACCCGTACGACCGGAACCCACCGGACGCACCGGGAAGCGCGCGACCGAGCGGCCGCGCGCACGCTGGCCCGGCGGCCGGCCGCCCGCTACGAGCCGCACCTGGACGGTCTGTTCACCTACTGCCTGTCCGTCCTGTGCGACCACGACGCGGCCACCGCCGCCCTGGCCGACGCGCTCCACCTCGCGGAGCGCCGCGACCGGCACGCCCCGGACGAGCTCGGCAGCCTCCGCGCGTGGCTGTACGCCCTCGCCCGCTGGGCGTGCCTGCGCAAGCTGGCCGAGGCCAGGCAGAAACGTCAGGCCTCCCACGTCGGCGGCCGCTCCGGCAGCCGGCGCGCCTCCGCGGGGGGCGCCCCCGCCCCGGTCGCCCCCGCCGAGGAGCAGGAGCGGCGCCGCCGCGAACTGGCCGCCCTGGCCTGGCCGGAGGCCGCCGGCACCAGTCCGGAGCAGCGCGAGGTGCTCGAACTCGCCGTCCGCCACCGTCTCGCCGCCCACGAGGTCGCCGCCGTCCTCGGCATGGCCCCGGCCGCGGCGCGCGAACTGCTCGCCGCCGCGGCCTGCGAGGTGGAGCGCACCCGCGCGGCGCTCGCCGTCGTGGAGACCGGCGCCTGCCCCGGCGTGGCGCACCTCACCGGGGACCAGGGGATGGTGCTCGGCGCGGCCCTGCGCCGCGAACTGGTCCGGCACGTCGACGACTGCCCGCGCTGCCGCCGTACCGCCGAGCGGGCCGTCCCGGGCCGGTGGCCCGGCACCAGCGTCACGCCGGACGCCCTGCCGCTCGTGCCCGCGCCCACCGCCGCCCTGCACACCGCCCTCGCCCACCACCCACGCGCGCGTGGCGCCGCGCCCCGCTTCGACCGGCGCGGCTTCCCGATGGACCCCAAGGACCGGGTCGCCCGCCGGGACCGCCTGCGCGTGCGTGCCGTCACCACGACCGTGGTCGCCACGGTCGTCGCCGCGCCCGTGCTCGCGCTGTGGGCCGCCTACCGGGGCACCCCGGTGGGCGAGGGCGTGGACGGCGGCCCGGCCGCCGCCCGCGAGGACGGCGCCGTCGGCTTCGACGGCGGCGCGGGCTACGAGAACGCCGGCAACGCCGAGCCCCGCCCCGGCGCCCGCTTCGACGCGGACGGATCACCGGACGGGTCGCCGGACGTGTCGGTGGAGGTCGTCGAGGTCGCGGGCGCCGGGGACGAGGGCGCCGCCGCGCTGGGTGTGACGGCCGCCCACAGCGGCGACACCACCTTGATCACCCTGACCGCGCGGGGCGCCGGACCGGTCCGCTGGTCCGCGTCCACCGGGGCCTCCTGGCTCTACCTGAGCCGTTCGTCGGGCACGCTCGCCCCCGGCGGGTCGGTGACGATCCGGGTCCACGTCGACCAGCTGCGCGAGCCGTCCGGCCGCTGGCGGGCCACGGTGGCGGTCTCCCCGGCGGGCTCGCTGGTGTCCGTCGAGGGGTACGGACCCGCCCGGCCCGCCCCGGTCGGCGGCTCCCCCTCCGCCCCGGGCACCCCAGGCACCCCGGGCGTCCCGCCCGCGCCGCCCTCGGACCCGGAGCCCACGCCCACGACGCCCTCGGACCCCGCCCCGGCCGACCCGCCGTCCTCCTCGGAGCCGGACCCGGACCCCTCGGCGACCGACCCGGCCCCGAGCGACCCGTCCCCCTCCGACCCCGGGCCCGCGGACCCGAGCGGCTCCGCCCCCGCCGACCCGGACGCACCAGACCCGGCCCCGGGCACGCCGTAGACGCGAAACGGCGCCCGCCCCCCGGCGGGGACGGGCGCCCGGAAGCCCGGGTGCGGCCCGTCAGGCCGGGTCCGCCGGATGCGGCGCCACCAACGGCAGCTGCGACGCCAGCCGCTGCTCGCACAGCTCGACCAGCCGGTCGTACCCCGCCTTGCCCATCAGCTCGGTCAGCTCCGCGCGGTAGGAGACGTACACCGGCTCGCCCGCGCCGTGCGCCGAGGTGGCCGAGGTGCACCACCAGTGCAGGTCGTGGCCGCCCGGACCCCAGCCCCGCCGGTCGTACTCACCGATCGACACCTGCAGCACCCGCGTGTCGTCGGGCCGGTCGATCCAGTCGTAGGTGCGCCGGATCGGCAGCTGCCAGCAGACGTCCGGCTTGGTCTCCAGCGGCTCGCGGCCCTCCCTGAGGGCGAGGATGTGCAGCGAGCAGCCCATGCCGCCCGGGAAACCCGGACGGTTCTGGAAGATGCACGAGCCCTGGAACGGGCGCGTCTGCCGCTCGCCGTCCTCGTCCTCGGAGATCCACCCGCCCCGGGTGCCCTCCGCGTGGTGCTGCCAGATGTCCGGTGTGAGCCTTGCCACATGCTCCGCGACGCGCTTCTCGTCGTCCTCGTCCGAGAAGTGGGCACCCAGGCTGCAGCACCCGTCGTCCGCGCGGCCCGTCTGGATGCCCTGGCAGCCGCTGCCGAAGATGCAGTTCCACCGAGAGGTGAGCCATGTCAGATCGCAGCGGAAGACCTGCTCGTCGTCCGCCGGATCAGGAAATTCCACCCAAGCGCGGGCGAAGTCGAGGCCCTGCTCGTCGTCCGCAGGCACAGGCCGCGGCGCCTGCGGCGCCGGCGCCCGCGAAGGAGCGCCGGCCAGTCCGGCCCGCTTTTCCTTCCTGGCCTTTTTGTCCGTCTTCTCGTCCTTCGCCTTTTTCGTCTTTGGCACCTGTCCAGGGTAAGTCGCCGGAGCCCGGCCCCGGCACCGGTCCGGCCCTCGGGAACCGGGCAACACGGCGCGCCGCCGGCAGTAGCGTTCCGTACATGAGACTCGGTGTCCTCGACGTGGGTTCGAACACGGTGCATCTGCTGGTGGTCGACGCCCACCCCGGCGCGCGGCCGCTGCCCGCGCACTCGCACAAGGCCGAACTGCGCCTCGCCCAGCTCCTCGAGGCCGACGGAGCGATCGGCCCCGACGGCGTCGACCGGCTGGTGTCGGTCGTCCACGAGGCGCTCCGGGCCGCCGAGGACAAGGGCGTGGAGGAGCTGCTGCCGTTCGCGACGTCCGCGGTGCGCGACGCGAGCAACGCCGACGACGTCCTCGCCCGCGTCCGCGACGAGACCGGCGTCGAGCTGCGGGTGCTCAGCGGCGAGGAGGAGGCGAAGCTCACCTTCCTCGCCGCCCGCCGCTGGTTCGGCTGGTCCTCCGGCAAGCTGCTCGTCATCGACATCGGCGGCGGCTCGCTGGAGATCGCGTACGGCATGGACGAGGAGCCGGACGCGGCGGTGTCGCTGCCGCTCGGCGCGGGCCGCCTCACCGTCGGCCGGCTGCCCGGTGACCCGCCCGAGGCCGAGGACGTGCGCGCGCTGCGCCGCCATGTCCGTACCGAGATAGCCCGTACGGTCGGCGAGTTCAGGCGGTTCGGCGCGCCGGACCACGTGGTGGCCACCTCGAAGACCTTCAAGCAGCTCGCCCGGCTCGCGGGCGCCCCGGGCTCCGCCGAGGGCCTGTACGTCCAGCGCGAGCTGAAGCGCGAGTCGCTGGAGGCCTGGGTGCCGCGGCTGGCCGGGATGACCGCCGCCGAACGCGCCGAGCTGCCGGGCGTGTCCGAGGCCCGCGCGGGCCAGCTGCTCGCCGGCGCGATGGTCGCCGAGGGCGCCATGGACCTGTTCGGCGTGGAGCGCCTGGAGATCTGCCCCTGGGCGCTGCGGGAGGGCGTCATCCTCCGCCGCCTCGACCACATGGGCCCGGCCTGAGCCGTCCGGGCCCTCGGAGTGCGACGCCGGCGGCCCGTCCGCGGGCGTCCGCCCTCCGCCGCGGCCCGCTATGGCAAACACCACAACGGCGAGGCAGCACCCCGCACCGCCCCCGCCTCACCCCGTAACCTGAGGCTCGTGGCAGAAGCAAGGGACGTAGTCCGCATCCCGGATGCGAAGGTCGCCCTGTCGACGGCCTCCGTGTACCCGGAGTCGACGGCGACGGCCTTCGAGATGGCCGCGCGCCTCGGGTACGACGGCGTCGAGGTGATGGTCTGGACGGATCCGGTCAGCCAGGACATCGAGGCCCTCCGCAGGCTCAGCGACTACCACCGCATCCCCGTCCTCGCCGTCCACGCGCCCTGCCTGCTGATCACGCAGCGCGTGTGGTCCACCGACCCCTGGACCAAGCTCCAGCGGGCCCGGTCCGCCGCCGAGAAGCTCGGCGCGTCGACGGTCGTCGTCCACCCGCCCTTCCGCTGGCAGCGGCAGTACGCCCGCGACTTCGTGGACGGCGTCTGGCGGATGGCGAACGAGACCGACGTGCGGTTCGCCGTGGAGAACATGTACCCCTGGCGCTACCGCGACCGCGAGATGCTGGCCTACGCCCCCGACTGGGACGTGACCAAGGAGGACTACCGCCACTTCACGATCGACCTCAGCCACGCCTCCACCTCCCGCACCGACACCCTGCGGATGGTCGAGCGCATGGGCGACCGGCTGGGGCACGTGCACATGGCCGACGGCCGGGGCTCAGCCAAGGACGAGCACCTGGTGCCCGGACGCGGCGACCAGCCGTGCGCCGAGGTGCTGGAGGGGCTGGCGAGGAGCGGCTTCGACGGTCACGTCGTGATCGAGGTCAACACCCGGCGCGCCATGTCCAGCGCCGAGCGCGAGGCCGATCTGGCGGAGGCCCTGGCCTTCACCCGCCTCCACCTCGCCTCCGCGTCCTCCCCTTCCTCCCCCTCCGCATCGTCCGCCCTCCGGGCGCCCCGGCGATGACCGGCGTGACCGCGAGCGACGGCCCGGCCGCCTCCGCGCGGGGCGCCGGCGCCCCCCGGCGCCGCGGCCGCCCGCCGCGCACCGAGTCGGCCGGCACCCGCGACCGCATTCTCGACGCGGCCCGCGAGGAGTTCTCCGCGCGGGGCTACGAGAAGACGTCCGTGCGGGGCATCGCCAAGGCCGCCGGGGTGGACTCCGCCCTCGTGCACCACTACTTCGGCACCAAGGAGCGGGTCTTCGAGGCCGCCGTCGAGGTCGCCTTCGGGCCGGTGCTCGACGAGCGGGAGACGGTGACCGAGGGGCCGCTCGACGAGGTGGGCGAGCGGATGACCCGCATGATCATCGGACTGTGGGAGAACCCGGTCACGCGCGCCCCCCTGCTCGCGATCATCCGCTCCGCCGTCACCAACGACGCCGCGGCCGCCGTCTTCCGCCGCCTCGTCGCCAGCCAGCTGCTGCGCCGGATCGCCGGCCGGCTCGACCGGCCGGACGCGGAGCTGCGGGCCGAGCTGGCCGCCGCCCAGCTCGTCGGCATCGTGATGATCCGGTACGTGATCCGGGTGGAACCGCTCGCCTCGGCCGACCCCGAGGACATCGTCCGACGGGTCGCACCGTTCGTGCAGGGGCACCTCGTCGGGGACTGACGACTTGCGTCGGCCGGGCGCTCCGGGGACTGTCCGTCCGCGTGGGCCGGGGGTGCTGGGGTTGCCTGCCGGTGTCGGCCGGGCGCTCCGGGGACTGTCCGTCCGCGTGGGCCGGGGGTGCTGGGGTTGCCTGCCGGTGTCGGCCGGGCGCTCCGGGGACTGTCCGTCCGCGTGGGCCGGGGGTTGCTGGGGCTGCCCGCCGGTGTCGGCCGGGCGCTCCGGGGACTGTCCGTCCGCGTGGGCCGGGGGTGCTGGGGCTGCCTGCCGGTGTCGGCCGGGCGCTCCGGGGACTGTCCGTCCGCGTGGGCCGGGGGTGCTGGGGCTGCCTGCCGGTGTCGGCCGGGCGCTCCGGGGACTGTCCGTCCGCGTGGGCCGGGCGCACCGGGGACCGCGGCCCGCGACGACTGGGCTCACCGGGGGCTGTCCGCCCGTGACGACCGGCCGGGCTCACCGGCGACCGACCGCCCCCCGCGCCCCGGATGCATGAGACACGCGTCCCGTATTCCGGACACCTTGTCCCGCCCTCTGGATGACCGGCGTACGCTCGATGCCGTCAGAACTCTCTGGCGAGGACTCCCCGAAGGTCTGAAGGAGCGAGCGACGATGCCCGAGCTGAGGTCCCGCACAGTCACCCACGGCCGCAACATGGCGGGCGCCCGCGCCCTTATGCGCGCCTCCGGTGTACCCGGTGCGGACATCGGCCGGAAGCCGATCGTCGCCGTCGCCAACAGCTTCACGGAGTTCGTCCCCGGCCACACGCACCTCGCGCCGGTCGGCCGGATCGTCAGTGAGGCGGTGACCGCCGCCGGCGGCATCCCGCGCGAGTTCAACACCATCGCCGTCGACGACGGCATCGCCATGGGCCACGGCGGCATGCTGTACTCCCTCCCCTCCCGCGACCTGATCGCGGACAGCGTGGAGTACATGGTCGAGGCGCACCGCGCGGACGCCCTGATCTGCATCTCCAACTGCGACAAGATCACCCCGGGCATGCTCAACGCCGCGCTGCGGCTGAACATCCCCACGGTGTTCGTCTCCGGCGGCCCGATGGAGGCCGGCCGGGCCACCCTGGTCGACGGCACGGTCCGCACCCTGGACCTGATCGACGCGATGGTCGAGGCGGCCAACGACGAGGTGTCCGACGCGGACGTGCTCCGCATCGAGGAGAACGCCTGCCCCACCTGCGGCTCCTGTTCCGGCATGTTCACCGCCAACTCGATGAACTGCCTCACCGAGGCGATCGGCCTCTCCCTCCCCGGCAACGGCTCGGTCCTGGCCACCCACACCGCCCGCAAGGACCTGTACGTCCGCGCGGCCGAGACGGTCATGGACCTCACCCGCCGCTACTACGAGCAGGACGACGACACGGTCCTGCCCCGCTCCGTCGCCACCTTCCAGGCGTTCGAGAACGCGATGGCGCTGGACATCGCCATGGGCGGCTCCACCAACACGATCCTGCACCTGCTGGCCGCCGCCCAGGAGGCCGAGGTGCCGTTCGGCCTCACCGAGATCGACGCCCTCTCCCGCCGCGTCCCGTGCCTGGCGAAGGTCGCCCCGAACGTCGCCAAGGACCGCACGTACTACATGGAGGACGTGCACCGCGCGGGCGGCATCCCCGCCCTGCTCGGCGAGCTCCACCGCGCGGGCCTGCTCAACGAGGACGTCCACGCCGTCCACAGCCCGTCCCTCGAGGACTGGCTGAAGACCTGGGACATCCGCGCCGGCTCCCCCTCCCCGGAGGCGGTCGAGCTGTGGCACGCGGCCCCCGGCTGCAAGCGCTCCGCCGAGGCCTTCTCCCAGTCCGAGCGCTGGGACGCCCTCGACGAGGACGCCGAGGGCGGCTGCATCCGCTCCGCCGAGCACGCCTACTCCAAGGACGGCGGCCTGGCGGTGCTGCGCGGCAACCTCGCCGTCGACGGCTGCGTGGTCAAGACGGCCGGCGTCGACGAGTCCATCTGGACCTTCGAGGGGCCGGCGGTCGTCTGCGAGTCGCAGGAGGAGGCCGTCCAGAAGATCCTCACCCAGCAGGTGAAGGAGGGCGACGTCGTCGTCATCCGCTACGAGGGCCCCAAGGGCGGCCCCGGCATGCAGGAGATGCTCTACCCGACGTCGTACCTGAAGAGCCGCGGCCTCGGAAAGGCCTGCGCCCTGATCACCGACGGCCGCTTCTCCGGCGGCACGTCCGGCCTGTCCATCGGCCACGCCTCCCCCGAGGCGGCCTCGGGCGGCACCATCGCCCTGGTCGAGGACGGCGACCGCATCCGCATCGACATCCCCGGCCGCTCCGTCGAGCTGCTGGTCGACGACGCGGAGCTGGCCCGCCGCGAGGAGGCCCTCGGCGGCCGGTACGCCCCGAAGAACCGCGACCGCAAGGTCTCCGCGGCCCTGCGGGCCTACGCGGCGATGGCGACCAGCGCGGACAAGGGCGCGGTGCGGGACGTGAGCAAGCTGGGCTGAACGCCTTCCGCCGCCGTGACGACCCCGCCACCTCTCACCAGGCGGCGGGGTCGCCCGCGTCCACGGCGAAGACGGTGCCGTCGGGGGCGGAGGCGTACACCCGCCCGTCGGCCACCACGGGGGCGGGCAGCGCGGCGACGACCCGGTCGCCGTCCCCGAGCCGCGGCGGGGTCTGCCCGACCAGTTGCCCGGTTCTCGCGTCCACGGCGAGAAGGCGCCCGTCGGGCGCGGTCAGGAAGACGTGCCGGCCGTCGGACACGGGGGCGGAGGCGCGGGTGAGACCGGTTTCCAGGGTCCAGAGGCGGTCGCGGCGGTGCACGTCGACCGCGACGAGTGTTCCACCCGTGCCCACGAGCGAGACGACGTTCCCGTGGGAGCCGCCCTGGGCCTGTTCGACCGGGACGCTCAGCGGGACCCGGCGGGAGACCCCGGTGCCCGGGTCGTGGGCAACGAGGGCCGCCGTGTCGCCGTAGGTCCCCTCGGCCGAGAGCAGGAAGACCTCCCCGTCGTGCGTGCCGACCGGTTCCAGATCGCCGTCCAGCCGGCTGTCCCAGCGCACCTCGCCGTCGGCCGGGTCCAGCGCGGTCACCTTCGTGCTCGTCCCGTCGGCGGACGGGCTCGTCACGTACACGAGGTCGTCGCCCGGGAGGGCGGTGACGTCGGTGAGGCCGTGACCGGGGAGCGGTTTGCTCCACGCCGTACTGCCCGACGCGCCGTCCACGGCGGTGACCGTGCCGTCGGTCCCGGCAAGCACCAGCATGTCCCTTGTCGCCGTCACGCCCCGGTGCGCGGCCGTGGGCTGCTTCCACGCCGTCACCCCTGAGGTGGGTTCGAGCGCCCCCAGCCAGCCGTCCTGCCCCGGGAACGGCTGGACGAGACCGCCCGCCACGAACGGCTTCTCGCCCCCGGTCGTCACGGTCACGGGCCGCTGCCACAGGAGCCGGCCGTCGGAGGGATCGAGGGCGAAGGCCTTGTTTCCCTGGACACAGGCCAGTGCCCCGGCACCGCGGGAACAGCGGGGTGTCCCCTCGGCAGGGCCAGTGGCCACCCAGGGCAGCGCGCCGCTCGACGTCACCTCGGGTGCGGCGCCGGCGGCCGGAGTGGCGTCGCTTCCGCCGAACACCTGGAAGGCCGTCAGCGTCAGGACCGCTGCCAGGACCACGGCGCCGGCCGACCCGTAGACCGCCCGTCGGCGTTGAGGGCGGGGCTTGTCCGCAACCCCCGGTTCCGGTGTCTCCGGTTCCGGTGTCTCCGGCTCCGCGGACAGTGGCTCCGCCGGCCGCTCCCGTCCGGCCGGTTCCTCGGTGCGCTGACTCGGTATGAAGACCCGGGTGTCGTACGACGCCGCCACCGCCCGCAGGCCGGCCATCAGCTCGTTCGGTGTGGGCCGTTCCTCGGGCGCCTTGGCCAGGCACCGCCGTACCAGGTCGGAGAGTTCATCGGGGACGCCCGTCAGGTCGGGCTCGTCGTGCACCACCTGGTACGCCACGACGTACGGGCTGTCGGAGTCGAACGGCCCGCGCCCCGTGGCCGCGTGCACCAGCACCGATCCCAGCGCGAAGATGTCCGCCGCCGGCCCCACCTCCCGCGGCCGGCGGAACTGCTCGGGCGCCATGAACGGCGGCGTGCCGATCAACTTGCCCGTTTCGGTGCGCAGTTGGCTGTCCTTGGGCCGCGAGATGCCGAAGTCGATGACCTTTGGGCCGTCTTCGGAGAGGAGGACGTTGCTCGGTTTGAGGTCCCGGTGCACCACGTCGACCCGGTGGATGTCACGCAGCGCCTCCGCCAGTCCGGCCATGAGCCGCCGCAGTTGGAAGGGTTCCAACGGCCCGTTCCGCTTCACCTCGTCGGCGAGCGTCGGCCCAGGGATGTAGAGGGTGGCCATCCAAGGGCGTCCGGCCTCGGGATCGGCGTCGACGACGGAGGCGGTGAACGCGCCGCTGACCCGCCGGGCCGCCGCGACCTCCTGCCGGAAACGACCCCTGAACTCCGGATCTGTGGCGTACTGGGGGTGCACGACCTTCACCGCGAGCTTCAGCCCCGAGGTGCTGCGGGCCAGGTGCACCACGCCCATGCCGCCCGATCCCAGACGGCGTTCGAGGCGGTAGTGACCGGCAAACTCGGGGCGTTCCGCTTCCGCACCCGCCCCGGCGTCCTGCTGCGACGCCATGATCTCCCCCGTGTGCTGTTCGTACGCGCGCGCGACGCACGGAGCCTAATCGATGTCTCGTACGGGACCGAAGAGGCTTGCTAGCCTCCGTGTTCGAGTTGCGCACGGATGTCGTGCCGTGCGACTCGGGGGAACCAACACGACTCCAGTACACATCTGGGGTCTTACACGGGGGAGGTACACATGTCTGTCGACTTCGTCGCGGAGAACGAGCCCGGTGACGTCTCGGACGGCACCACGGGAACGCTCGCCGCTTCCGCCACGCGCTACTACTCGGTCGCGCCCGGCGTCCGGCTGAACGTACGCAGCGGCCCGGGCACCGGCTACCCCGTCGTCCGGGTGCTGTCCGAGGGCGCCAAGGTCCCGATCTTCTGCCAGACCCCGGGCACCACGGTGACCGGCCCGTACGGCACCTCGAACATCTGGGACAACATCGCCAATGGCCAGTTCGTCTCGGACACGTACGTCTACACCGGCAACGACGGTTACTTCCGACCGCGCTGCTCCTTCTGAGGACCACCGACACCCCGGGAGGACCCGATGACGCTCTCGAAGCGGGGATCGTTCGTGCCGGCCGGGCTCACCGGTGCCTTCCTCACCGTGCTGGGCACCGCCGGGCCGGCGGCGGCCGTCTCCTCCTACGACGTCGCGCCCGGCGTCCGGCTGGACGTCCGCAGCGGCCTTTGCACCGGCTGCCCCGTCGTGCGCGTCCTGTACGTGGCCTCGCGTTGCACCTGACCAGCACACGTCCCGGGGGGACCCGTGACATCCGCACGACGCGGAGACGCCCTGCCGGCCGTCCTCGCCGGTGCCTTCATGACGGTGCTCGGCAGTGCCTCCCCGTCGGCGACCGCCGGCCCTCACCCGATCGCCCCGGATACCAAGTGAACGTCCGCAGCGGCCCGGGCACGAGCTACACCGTCGTCCGGGTGCTGCAGCCGGGCTCACAGGTCAGAATCCTCTGCCAGGCCACGGGGTCCAAGGAGACCGGCCCGTACGGCACCTCGAACGTCTGGGAGGACATCGGCAACGGCCAGTACGTCTCGGGCGCCTACGTCTGCACCGGCAGCGACGGCTACGTCGCCCCCCGCTGCCAGGCCCTCGCCTCACGGGACGCCTCCGGCGCCGGCGGAGGCGTCCCGGTACGGGTTCACCGGTCGACGACCTCGGCCGCGGCCCTGGGGAGCGCGAGCATCACCAGGGCCGCCACGGCGTAGAGCACCGCGGAGACGACGAGGACGAGGCCGAACGCGCGACCGTGGTCGGCCGGTGCCGGTGCACCGGTCGTCGATCCGGTGACGGCGCCGAAGAAGACCGTGCCGAGAGCGGCGACACCGATGGCGCCGCCGATCTGGTTGACCGTGGAGAGCACCCCGCCCGCGGCGCCCGCGTTGCGGGCGGGGACGCCGGCGAGGACGACGTTGACCAGGACGGGCGCGGCAAGACCGAGCCCGAGGCCGCCGATGAAGAGGGCGGGGGCGAGCTGCCAGTACCCGGGATCGCCGCTCCCCCCGACCACCACCCGGAGGACGCACTGGGACGCGGCGACGGTGAGCGAGCCGGTGATCAGCAAGGTCCTCCCGGCCCTGGTGGAGAGCGCGACTCCGAGCCCCGAGGTGATGATCGAGCCGAACGCGTACGGCAGGATCACCAGGCCGGTCTCCCACGCGCTGCGGCCGGTGCCGGCCTGGAGGTAGACCGACAGCGTGAGGAAGAACGCCCCGAGGCCGCCGAAGAAGAGCGCGGACGCGCCCAGGCCGGCCGCGAAGGCGCGGACGCGGAGCAGAGCCGGATCGAAGACGGGTTCGCCCCCGCGTCCGGCCAGCCGGCGCTCGTGGGTGAGGAAGAGCGCCAGCACGACGACGCCGGCGGCGAGAAGGGCGTAACTGCCCGTGGTCCATCCCCAGGTCCCGGTCTGGATGACCGGCAACAGCAGGAGCAGGATGCCCGAGGCCGCGAGCAGCGCGCCCCGGAGGTCGAGCCGCGCGGTCGAGGCGGAGCGGGACTTCGGCAGGACCTTCGCGCCGATGACGAGCGCCAGGACCGAGACGGGCACGTTGATCCAGAAGATCGTGCGCCATCCCAGTCCGAACAGGTCGGCGTCGATGAGCAGCCCGCCCAGCAGCGGCCCCGCGACCGAGGCGAGCCCCTGGACGGGCCCGTAGGCGCCGAACGCCTTGGCGCGCTCGCCGGGGGCGAACGAGGCCCGGATGATCCCGAACACCTGCGGGACCATGACGCCCGCGGTCAGTCCCTGCACGGCGCGCACGCCGATGAGCATTCCCGGACCGGCGGCCAGCGCGCAGAGTGCGGAGGTGATCATGAACCCGCCCAGCCCGGTCATGAACAGGCGCTTGCGGCCGTACCGGTCACCGAGCCGTCCGCCGGTGATCAGGCCCGCGCCCAGCGCCAGGACGTAGGCGGCGATCATCCACTGGATCTGGGCGTCGTCGACCCCCAGGTCCCGGGCGATCGCCGGGGCCGCGACGGTGACGATCGTCGCGTCGAGGAGGTCCAGGAAGGAACCGAAGAGCACCACCAGGAGCGCGGCGCCCGCACTCGTACCGGAGACGAGCGGTGAGGAGGCCGCGGATGAGCGCGTCCCCTCTTGACGGATGTGTGAAGCGGTCATGGCGGATACGCTGACAGCTATAGTTGCCACCGAGTGACCGCAATGGCGGAGGGGAACGAGCGATGGCTGCCACCTCCGCGCGGGCGCTGAAGCTGCTGTCGGTCTTCGGGACCGGCGCGACCCTGACCGCCGAGCAGCTCGCCACCCGGCTCGGGGCGTCCGTGCGGACCGTACGACGCGACATCGACACGCTCAGGGAGCTCGGGTACGAGATCGAGGCCGTGCGCGGGGTGGGCGGAGGCTACCGGCTCGGCCGCGCCACCCGGTTGCCACCGGTCGTCTTCGACGAGGACCAGGCCGTCGCGGCGGCCGTCGCGCTCCAGACCGTCCCCACCCTCCTGTCCGGCATCCGCGAGAACTCGGCCCGCGCCCTCACCACGCTGCGGCAGGCGATGCCCGCCCGCAGCCGTATCCACGCCGAGGCGTTCACCGTCTCCGCGGCGCGCAACTACTGGGAGTTCCCCGCAGCACCCCTCGACGCCGAGGCCATCGGCGTCATCGGCGGCGCGATCCACCGGCGGCACGTCCTGCGTGCGGACCACACCGGCGAGGACGGGCCGACGACGCTCACGCTCGAACCGCACCACCTCGTCGTGTGGGCGGCACGGTGGTACCTCGTCGCGTACGAACCGGACACGGACCGCTGGCGCGCGATGCGCGTCGACCGCCTCGCACCGCGCATGCCCACGGGGAGGACCTTCGACCGCCGCGACGTCCCGCACGGCGACCCGGCCGCCTTCGTCATGAGCACCCACGACCGCGGCGACACCCCGGCGGAATGGCCCTGCCGCGGCTCCGCGCTCCTCGCGCTGCCCGCACCCGTCGTCGCCCGGTTCGCCCCCGGCGGGTCGACGGTCGAGCGCATCACCGACTCCAGTTGCCGCCTCACACTCGGCGCGTGGTCCTGGGCCGGCCTGGCGGGACTGCTCCTCACGTTCGACGCCGGCATCACGGACATCGAGCCGGCCGAACTCAGGCAGACGCTGCGCGCGTTGCGCACCCGCATCGACGAAGGACTGGGACCCGCCAGGTGAGTTCCCGTTCAGGTGAACTCCCGGGATCTCGCCGATGACGCGAACCGGTGCTTCCTAGCGTGGCTCTCGCCGGGCGTGACCCGACGTGGCACGACCGGCTGTTGTCGGTGCGCGGCGGAGGTGAACGGTCGGATGAGCGAACGGGTACAGGACCCTGTCGGAACCATGGTGGCGGACGAGGAGGCGGAAGCCCCCGGACCGCCGGATCCGGGGTCGGGCGTCCTGCGGGTGTTCGGGCGGCAGTTGAAGCGGTTCCGGACGCGGGCGGGACTGGAGCGTGCCGAGGTCGGGTCGCGGACGGGCTACTCGCCGTCCACGATCGCCTCGTACGAGCAGGGCAGACGCGTACCGCCGCCCCGGTTCATCGACGTGGCGGACGAACTGCTCGACGCGGGCGGCGTCCTGCTGGAGATGAAGGACGAGGTCGCACGGGCCCAGTTCCCGGCGTTCTTCCGGGACGCGGCGCGACTGGAGGCGGAGGCGGTCGAGCTGCACGCCTACGACACGCACGTGATCAAGGGACTGTTGCAGACGGAGGAGTACGCGCGGGCGGTCTTCACGATGCGCCGCCCGCTGCTCGACGAGGAGACGATCGAGCAGCGGGTGACCGCCCGGATGCGCAGGCAGGAGATCTTCTCCCGCCGGCCCGCGCCGCTGATGAGCTTCGTCATCGAGGAGGCCGTGCTGCGCCGCCCCATCGGCGGGACGGAGGTGCACCGCGGGCAACTGGAACAGATCCTGCTCACCGGGCAGCACCGCAACGTCGAGATCCAGGTGATGCCGACGCGGCGGGAGGACCACGCGGGGCTCGCCGGCCCGTTCACCCTGATCGAGACCAGGTCGGGACAGCGCATCGCGTACGCGGAGGTCCAGAAGAGCAGTTCGCTCTACACCGACCGGGCTCCCGTACGGGACCTCGAGGCGCAGTATGGAATCATCCGGGCCCAGGCTCTCACTCCGGGGGAGTCCATGGCCTTCGTCGAGGAGCTGTTGGGAGAACTGTGAAGGGCGCAACGGAACTGACGTGGGTCAAGAGCACCTACAGCAGCGGTGAGGGCGGCGACTGCGTCGAGGTGGCCGCCTCCTCCCGCACGGTCCGTGTGAGGGACTCCAAGGACGTCGCCCGCCCCGGGCTGGCCGTCGGCCGGAACGCCTGGGGGATGTTCGTCGGGTACGCCGCCGAAGAGGTCCGCTGAGCCGACGCCGTACGACCGTGCCCCGGGGCTTCGTCCGCAGCCGCAGGGCACGGCCGTGCCCGGCCGGCCCGCGGCGGGGGCCCGGCAGGGGAGGGGGACCCGCGTGCGCACGCGGGGGAGGAGTCACAATCGACTGGTGAGCGCAGCAGAGAACGATCCGAACGGCACCCCCGCCGGCCCCCGCCCCGAACCCCTCCGCTTCTTCGGGACGACCTGGGTCGACCACTCCCGCGGCTACGCCGCCCGCCGCGTCGGCGTCGCCGTCGGTTCGCTGGCCGCCGCGGCCGCCGCCTGCCTCCTGCTGCGCTTCGCCTACCAAGGGCTGCAGATCGCCGAGATCGGCGGCTTCGTCTCGCTGCTCGTCGTCGCGATGTTCGCGGTCTGCAGCGCGCTCGCCTTCGGGCACACCTGGTCCTCCTTCGCCACCCGCCCCGACCCCGACCGTCAGGCGTCCCTGCGCGGACTGATGTCCATCGGGTTCATCGGCTCGCTGCTCGCCTACTTCTTCCGTTCCCTCACCGAGGCCCCGGGCGAGAAGCTGCACCGCGCCGAGTACGAGCAGGCCCGCGAGGAGTACGACCGCCGCGTCACCCGCCGCTCGGGCAACCCCGCGAGGAAGCGCCGCCGCGACTCCTGACACGACGGGGGAGAACCCCCGCCGGGGAGGACCCCCGCCCTCCGCTCCGTCCCGCGGCGACGATGGACGTATGACGACATCGAGGGCCGACCAGGTCGCCCACACCGCCCGCGCCCGCTCCTTCGACGCGGTCGCCGCGCAGTACGCCGACCACCGCCCCACCTACCCGCCCGCCCTGTTCGACGCCATCGAGGAGCTGACCGGCCGCCCGCTCGCCGGGTCCCGCGTGGCGGACGTCGGCGCCGGCACCGGCACGGCCACCGCCCGTCTGCTCGAACGCGGCGCGCACGTCGTCGCCGTCGAGCCCGGCGAGGGCATGGCCGCGGAGTTCCGCCGCCGGCTCCCCGGCACACCGGTCGTCCGCGGCGACGGCAACGCCCTCCCGCTCGCCGGCCACAGCGCCGACCTGATCACCTACGCCCAGTCCTGGCACTGGACCGACCCCGCCCGCTCCGTCCCCGAGGCCCTCCGCGTGCTGCGCCCGGGCGGCGCCCTCGCGCTGTGGTGGAACACCAGCGCCCTCGACGTGCCGTGGATCGCCGAGGCGTCCGCCCGGGCCGGCCGTCACCTCGACCGGGACCTCTCCCGCGGACAGCGCGACCTCGACCCCCGCGTCGCCGACCCCTCCGGCCGTCTGGACTTCACGCGCCGCACCGTGCGCTGGAGCCGCCGCGTCCCCGTCGACACGCACCTGGCCAACATCGGCAGCCACTCCCTCTTCCTGGTCCAGGACGAGGAACGCTCCGCCGCCTTCCTCGCCGAGGAGCGGCGCCACGTCCTCGGCGTCTTCCCGGACGGGATCGTCGAGGAGACCTACGACGTCGTCCTGCTGCTGGCCTTGGCGCCCCCGACGGCTTGACGCCTCCGCATGGCCGGGAGGAGTATTCATCACATGATGAATTACTCCTCCCGGCCCCCGGAGGAACCGGCCGTACGTGCCCAGGACCTCACCGTCGTCCGGGGCTCCCGCACCGTGCTGCGCGGCCTCGGCTTCACCGTGCCGCGCGGCCGCGTCACCGGCCTCCTCGGCCCCTCCGGCTGCGGCAAGTCGACCCTGATGCGGGCCGTCGCCGGCACCCAGGCCAAGGTCACCGGCACCCTCGACGTCCTCGGCCGCCCCGCGGGCCACCCCTCCCTGCGCACCCGCATCGGCTACGTCACCCAGGCCCCCTCCGTCTACGACGACCTGACCGTCCGCCAGAACCTCGACTACTTCGCCGCCGTCCTCGACCCCGGCCGGGCAGCCGCCGACCGCCGCCACGACACCGTCACCCGCGCCCTCGCCGACGTCGACCTCACCGACCACGCCGACTCCCTCGCCGGCGCCCTCTCCGGGGGCCAGCGCAGCCGCGTCTCCCTCGCCGTCGCCCTCCTCGGCGCCCCCGAGCTGCTGGTCCTCGACGAACCCACCGTCGGCCTCGACCCCGTGCTCCGCCGCGACCTGTGGCAGCTCTTCCACAGCCTCGCCGACCAGCGCGGCGCCACCCTCCTCGTCTCCTCCCACGTGATGGACGAAGCCGAGCGCTGCCACCGGCTGCTCCTCCTGCGCGCGGGCGAGCTCCTCGCCGAGGGCGCCCCCGAGGCCCTGCGCACCCGGACCGGCTCCGACACCGTCGAGACCGCCTTCCTCCGCCTGGTCGACGAGGCCGCCGCGGCCGGACGCCCCGAGGAGACCACCCGATGACCGCCACGAGCCCCCTCAGCCTGCCGCGCACCACCGCCACCGCCGCCCGCGTCCTGCGCCAGCTCCGCCACGACCCGCGCACCGTCGCCCTGATGATCCTCGTGCCGTGCGTGATGCTGCTCCTGCTCCGCTACGTCTTCGACGGCAGCGCCCGCACCTTCGACACCATCGGCGCCTCACTGCTCGGCATCTTCCCGCTGATCACGATGTTCCTGGTCACGTCGATCGCCACCCTGCGCGAACGCACCTCCGGCACCTTGGAACGCCTGCTCGCCATGCCGCTGGGCAAGGGCGACCTCATCGCCGGCTACGCCCTCGCCTTCGGCGCCGTCGC
Organism: Streptomyces sp. DSM 120436; assembly: GCF_055778765.1. Taxonomy (NCBI): domain Bacteria; kingdom Bacillati; phylum Actinomycetota; class Actinomycetes; order Kitasatosporales; family Streptomycetaceae; genus Streptomyces; species Streptomyces sp. DSM 120436. Next base: position 1,731,300 of record NZ_JBSKBS010000001.1, read on the forward strand.
GGTCGTCCAGTCCGCCCTCGCCACCGGTCTCGCCGTGTGGTTCCTCGGCCTCGACGTCACCGGCAGCCCGTGGCTGCTCCTCCTGGTCGCCCTGCTCGACGCGCTCCTCGGCACCGCCCTCGGCCTGTTCGTCTCGGCGTTCGCGGCGTCCGAGTTCCAGGCGGTCCAGTTCATGCCCGCGGTGATCTTCCCCCAGCTGCTGCTGTGCGGCCTGTTCACCCCGCGCGACGCCATGCACCCCGTCCTGGAGGCGATCTCCGACGTCCTCCCCATGTCGTACGCCGTCGACGGCATGAACGAGGTCCTCCGCCACGCCGACCTCACGACCGCCTTCCTGCGCGACCTCACGATCGTCGCCGCCTGCGCCCTCCTGGTCCTCGCCCTGGGCGCGGCCACCCTGAAACGCCGCACGCGCTGACCCCCGTCCCGCCCACCGGACGCACCCACCCCGCCCACCCCCCGGATGGGACAATCACGCCCAGGACGACCCACCCCCGGAGGGCACCCCAGCCATGACCCAGAAAGTCGCAGTCCTCGGCACCGGCAAGATCGGCGAAGCCCTGCTCAGCGGGATGATCCGCGCCGGCTGGGCCCCCGCCGACCTCCTGGTCACCGCCCGCCGCCAGGAGCGCGCCGACGAGCTCCGCGCCCGTCACGGCGTCACCCCGGTCACCAACCAGGAAGCCGCCAAGACCGCCGACACCCTGATCCTCACGGTCAAGCCGCAGGACATGGGCGCCCTCCTCGACGAGCTCGCCCCGCACGTCCCCGCCGACCGCCTGGTCGTCAGCGGCGCCGCCGGCATCCCGACCGCGCACTTCGAGGAGCGCCTCACCGCGGGCACCCCCGTCGTCCGGGTCATGACCAACACGCCCGCCCTCGTCGACGAGGCCATGTCGGTCATCTCCGCCGGCCGCCACGCCACCGCGGACCACCTCGCCCACGCCGAGGAGATCTTCGGCGCCGTCGGCAAGACCCTCCGCGTCCCCGAATCCCAGCAGGACGCCTGCACGGCGCTCTCCGGCTCGGGCCCGGCGTACTTCTTCTACCTGGTCGAGGCGATGACCGACGCCGGCATCCTGCTCGGCCTGCCCCGCGACAAGGCGCACGACCTGATCGTCCAGTCCGCGATCGGCGCCGCGACGATGCTCCGCGACAGCGGCGAACACCCCGTGAAGCTGCGGGAGAACGTCACGTCCCCCGCCGGCACCACCATCAACGCCATCCGCGAGCTGGAGAACCACGGCGTCCGCGCGGCCCTCATCGCCGCCCTGGAGGCAGCCCGCGACCGCAGCCGCGAGCTGGCCTCCGGCAACAACGGCTGACGCCGGGCCGCCGCGCCTACCGGGCCGCGTTCAGCGCCACCGCCTCCGCTTCCGGAGCGGGCAGCAGGCCGATCGCCCGGTAGGCGGAGTCCACCGTCGGCCGCGCCGTCCCCCGCGCCCGCTCCGCCCCCTCCCGGAGCACGCCGTCCACATACCCCGGATCGGCGCACAGCTCCCGGTGCCGCTCCCGCAACGGCCGCAGCACCTCGACCACGGCATCCGCCGTGTCTCTCTTCAACGCCCCGTACCCGTCGTACGCCCCGGCCAGCTTCTCGGGGTCCCCACCGGTGCAGGCCGCCAGGATCTCCAGCAGGTTCGCGAGCCCCGGCCGCGACTCCCGGTCGTAGACGACCTCGCTGCCGCTGTCGGTCACGGCCCGCATGACCTTCTTCCGCACGACGTCCGGCTCGTCCAGCAGATAGACGATCCCCGGCCCGGAATCGTCGCTCTTGCCCATCTTCGACGCCGGGTCCTGGAGGTTCATCACCCGCGCCGCCACCGCCGGGTTCGTCGCCCGCGGCACGACGAACGTGTGCCCGTACCGCTGGTTGAACCGCACCGCGAGATCCCGCGCCAGCTCCACGTGCTGCGTCTGGTCGTTCCCGACCGGCACCTCGTCCGTCCCGTACGCCAGGATGTCCGCCGCCATCAGCACCGGATACGTCAGCAGCGACAGCCGCACACTCCCGCCGCGCCGCTGCTCCCGCGCCGCCTTCTCCTTGTACTGGATCATCCGGCGCATCTCGCCGTCCGTGGCCACGCACTCCAGCAGGTACGACAGCCGCGCGTGCTCGTCCACATGGCTCTGCACGAACACCGTGCACCGCTCCGGGTCCAGCCCGGACGCCAGCAGCAGCGTGGCCGCCTGCCTGCTCAGCCGGCGCACCCGCGCCGGATCGTGGTCCACGGTCAGGGCGTGCAGGTCGACGATGCAGAACAGCGCGTCCGCCCGGTACTGGTCGACCGTGGCCCACTGCCGCATGGCCCCGAGGTAGTTCCCCAGCGTCAGATGTCCGGTCGGCTTGATGCCGCTGAAGACCCGAGTCATCGCTTCTCCCTCTCCTGTGGTGGCCGCCGTCCGGTCCGGCCGCCCCTCGCAGGTCCCGGGGGGAAAACAAAACGGCCGCCGAGGCGGCGGCCGATGGGTGCATACGCAGGACGACCGCCGTCAGGCGGCCCACCAGAACTGGCTGTGCGTACGCGTCGTCATGCCCACGAGAGTACGCCCCCGGGACGGGGAGCCGCAGCGAGTTGACACGCACCCGGGGGATCCGTACTGTTCTCCGAGTTGTCCGACGTGAGCACCGACTCCGGTCGGCCCCGGACAGCCAATCCGCACGTACCACTACTGATCGACGTCAGCAGTCTGTCTGCCGGCGCGTCATCGGTATGCGTATGCGCGGAATGAGGAATCCGCACCCGAAAGGGAGCAGGACCCCGATTAGGTCGGGGACCGGGAATCCGCTAAGGTCTCACCTCGTCGGAACGGCCCGCAACGGCCGGGAGGACAAGCCCCGCTGACTGGGGGTCAGATCGAGAAACTGGATCTGATAAAGTCGGAACCGCCGGAAAGGAAAGCGCGAAAGCGTCGACCTGGAAAGCACCGAGGAAATCGGATCGGAAAGATCTGATAGAGTCGGAGACACCGAAGGGAAGCGCCCGGAGGAAAGCCCGAGAGGGTGAGTACGAAGGAAGCGTCCGTTCCTTGAGAACTCAACAGCGTGCCAAAAGTCAACGCCAGATATGTTGATACCCCGTCCGTCCGGTCCTGCCGGATGGTCGAGGTTCCTTTGAAGAAAACACAGCGAGGACGCTGTGAACGTCGGGACTATTCCTCCCGATGTTCCGCTCTCGTGATGTGTGCACCCGATCACGGGTAAACATTCACGGAGAGTTTGATCCTGGCTCAGGACGAACGCTGGCGGCGTGCTTAACACATGCAAGTCGAACGATGAACCTCCTTCGGGAGGGGATTAGTGGCGAACGGGTGAGTAACACGTGGGCAATCTGCCCTGCACTCTGGGACAAGCCCTGGAAACGGGGTCTAATACCGGATACTGATCATCTTGGGCATCCTTGGTGATCGAAAGCTCCGGCGGTGCAGGATGAGCCCGCGGCCTATCAGCTTGTTGGTGAGGTAATGGCTCACCAAGGCGACGACGGGTAGCCGGCCTGAGAGGGCGACCGGCCACACTGGGACTGAGACACGGCCCAGACTCCTACGGGAGGCAGCAGTGGGGAATATTGCACAATGGGCGCAAGCCTGATGCAGCGACGCCGCGTGAGGGATGACGGCCTTCGGGTTGTAAACCTCTTTCAGCAGGGAAGAAGCGAAAGTGACGGTACCTGCAGAAGAAGCGCCGGCTAACTACGTGCCAGCAGCCGCGGTAATACGTAGGGCGCGAGCGTTGTCCGGAATTATTGGGCGTAAAGAGCTCGTAGGCGGCTTGTCACGTCGGTTGTGAAAGCCCGGGGCTTAACCCCGGGTCTGCAGTCGATACGGGCAGGCTAGAGTTCGGTAGGGGAGATCGGAATTCCTGGTGTAGCGGTGAAATGCGCAGATATCAGGAGGAACACCGGTGGCGAAGGCGGATCTCTGGGCCGATACTGACGCTGAGGAGCGAAAGCGTGGGGAGCGAACAGGATTAGATACCCTGGTAGTCCACGCCGTAAACGGTGGGCACTAGGTGTGGGCGACATTCCACGTCGTCCGTGCCGCAGCTAACGCATTAAGTGCCCCGCCTGGGGAGTACGGCCGCAAGGCTAAAACTCAAAGGAATTGACGGGGGCCCGCACAAGCGGCGGAGCATGTGGCTTAATTCGACGCAACGCGAAGAACCTTACCAAGGCTTGACATACACCGGAAAGCATCAGAGATGGTGCCCCCCTTGTGGTCGGTGTACAGGTGGTGCATGGCTGTCGTCAGCTCGTGTCGTGAGATGTTGGGTTAAGTCCCGCAACGAGCGCAACCCTTGTCCCGTGTTGCCAGCAGGCCCTTGTGGTGCTGGGGACTCACGGGAGACCGCCGGGGTCAACTCGGAGGAAGGTGGGGACGACGTCAAGTCATCATGCCCCTTATGTCTTGGGCTGCACACGTGCTACAATGGCCGGTACAATGAGCTGCGATACCGCGAGGTGGAGCGAATCTCAAAAAGCCGGTCTCAGTTCGGATTGGGGTCTGCAACTCGACCCCATGAAGTCGGAGTCGCTAGTAATCGCAGATCAGCATTGCTGCGGTGAATACGTTCCCGGGCCTTGTACACACCGCCCGTCACGTCACGAAAGTCGGTAACACCCGAAGCCGGTGGCCCAACCCCCTTGTGGGGAGGGAGCTGTCGAAGGTGGGACTGGCGATTGGGACGAAGTCGTAACAAGGTAGCCGTACCGGAAGGTGCGGCTGGATCACCTCCTTTCTAAGGAGCACTTCTCACTCGGACTTGTCCGGGTCAGAGGCCAGTATGCGGGCGAACGTCTCGCACTGGTTGCTCATGGGTGGAACGTTGACTACTCGGCACGGTCCAGGACGGACCAGGCGCTAGTACTGCCCCTTTCGGGGGCGTGGAACGCTGATCTGGTCGGCTGGCTGTGTCGGGCACGCTGTTGGGTGTCTGAGGGTGCGGCCGTTGGTCGTCTCTCGGTTGCCGGCCCCAGTGCACTCGAGTGTCATGCTCGGGGTGATGGGTGGTTGGTCGTTGTTTGAGAACTGCACAGTGGACGCGAGCATCTGTGGCCAAGTTTTTAAGGGCGCACGGTGGATGCCTTGGCACCAGGAACCGATGAAGGACGTGGGAGGCCACGATAGGCCCCGGGGAGTCGTCAACCAGGCTTTGATCCGGGGGTGTCCGAATGGGGAAACCCGGCAGTCGTCATGGGCTGTCACCCGCTGCTGAACACATAGGCAGTGTGGAGGGAACGCGGGGAAGTGAAACATCTCAGTACCCGCAGGAAGAGAAAACAACCGTGATTCCGGGAGTAGTGGCGAGCGAAACCGGATGAGGCCAAACCTACGACGTGTGAGACCCGGCAGGGGTTGCGTCGTGGGGGTTGTGGGATCTCTCTTTCATGGTCTGCCGGCCATGAGACGAGTCAGAAACCGTTGATGTAGGCGAAGGACATGCGAAAGGTCCGGCGTAGAGGGTAAGACCCCCGTAGTCGAAACGTCAGCGGCTCGTTTGAGAGACACCCAAGTAGCACGGGGCCCGAGAAATCCCGTGTGAATCTGGCGGGACCACCCGCTAAGCCTAAATATTCCCTGGTGACCGATAGCGGATAGTACCGTGAGGGAATGGTGAAAAGTACCCCGGGAGGGGAGTGAAATAGTACCTGAAACCGTGTGCCTACAAGCCGTGGGAGCGTCGGAGCGAGGCTTGCCTTGCTCTCGTGACTGCGTGCCTTTTGAAGAATGAGCCTGCGAGTTTGCGGTGTGTTGCGAGGTTAACCCGAGTGGGGAAGCCGTAGCGAAAGCGAGTCCGAACAGGGCGCTGTAGTAGCACGCTCAAGACCCGAAGCGGAGTGATCTAGCCATGGGCAGGTTGAAGCGGAGGTAAGACTTCGTGGAGGACCGAACCCACCAGGGTTGAAAACCTGGGGGATGACCTGTGGTTAGGGGTGAAAGGCCAATCAAACTCCGTGATAGCTGGTTCTCCCCGAAATGCATTTAGGTGCAGCGTCGTGTGTTTCTTGCCGGAGGTAGAGCACTGGATAGGCGATGGGCCCTACCGGGTTACTGACCTTAGCCAAACTCCGAATGCCGGTAAGTGAGAGCGCGGCAGTGAGACTGTGGGGGATAAGCTCCATGGTCGAGAGGGAAACAGCCCAGAGCATCGACTAAGGCCCCTAAGCGTACGCTAAGTGGGAAAGGATGTGGAGTCGCAGAGACAACCAGGAGGTTGGCTTAGAAGCAGCCACCCTTGAAAGAGTGCGTAATAGCTCACTGGTCTAGTGATTCCGCGCCGACAATGTAGCGGGGCTCAAGCGTACCGCCGAAGTCGTGTCATTGCGATATGTACCCCCAACGGGGATCGTGATGGGTAGGGGAGCGTCGTCTGCCGGGTGAAGCAGCCGCGTAAGCGAGTTGTGGACGGTTGACGAGTGAGAATGCAGGCATGAGTAGCGATTCACACGTGAGAAACGTGTGCGCCGATTGACTAAGGGTTCCTGGGTCAAGCTGATCTGCCCAGGGTAAGTCGGGACCTAAGGCGAGGCCGACAGGCGTAGTCGATGGATAACCGGTTGATATTCCGGTACCCGCTGTGGAGCGTCAAACATCGAATCCAGTGATGCTAAGCCCGTGAAGCCGCCGGCTGAGTCTTCGGACGAGGTCGGAGTGGTGGAGCCGGTGACCCGAGACTGGTAGTAGGTGAGTGATGGGGTGACGCAGGAAGGTAGTCCATCCCGGGCGGTGGTTGTCCCGGGGTAAGGGTGTAGGACGTCAGGTAGGCAAATCCGCCTGGCACGTAGTCTGAGACCTGATGCCGAGCCGATTGTGGTGAAGTGGATGATCCTATGCTGTCGAGAAAAGCCTCTAGCGAGTTTCATGGCGGCCCGTACCCTAAACCGACTCAGGTGGTCAGGTAGAGAATACCGAGGCGTTCGGGTGAACTATGGTTAAGGAACTCGGCAAAATGCCCCCGTAACTTCGGGAGAAGGGGGGCCACGCCTGGTGAGGGGCTTTACGCTCTGAGCTGGGGGTGGCCGCAGAGACCAGCGAGAAGCGACTGTTTACTAAAAACACAGGTCCGTGCGAAGCCGTAAGGCGATGTATACGGACTGACGCCTGCCCGGTGCTGGAACGTTAAGGGGACCGGTTAGCTCACTTTCGGGTGGGCGAAGCTGAGAACTTAAGCGCCAGTAAACGGCGGTGGTAACTATAACCATCCTAAGGTAGCGAAATTCCTTGTCGGGTAAGTTCCGACCTGCACGAATGGCGTAACGACTTCTCGACTGTCTCAACCATAGGCCCGGTGAAATTGCACTACGAGTAAAGATGCTCGTTTCGCGCAGCAGGACGGAAAGACCCCGGGACCTTTACTACAGTTTGATATTGGTGTTCGGTTCGGCTTGTGTAGGATAGCTGGGAGACTGTGAAGCCTGGACGCCAGTTCGGGTGGAGTCGTCGTTGAAATACCAGTCTGGTCGTGCTGGATGTCTAACCTGGGTCCGTGATCCGGATCAGGGACAGTGTCTGATGGGTAGTTTAACTGGGGCGGTTGCCTCCTAAAGGGTAACGGAGGCGCCCAAAGGTTCCCTCAGCCTGGTTGGCAATCAGGTGTTGAGTGTAAGTGCACAAGGGAGCTTGACTGTGAGACCGACGGGTCGAGCAGGGACGAAAGTCGGGACTAGTGATCCGGCGGTGGCTTGTGGAAGCGCCGTCGCTCAACGGATAAAAGGTACCCCGGGGATAACAGGCTGATCTTCCCCAAGAGTCCATATCGACGGGATGGTTTGGCACCTCGATGTCGGCTCGTCGCATCCTGGGGCTGGAGTCGGTCCCAAGGGTTGGGCTGTTCGCCCATTAAAGCGGTACGCGAGCTGGGTTTAGAACGTCGTGAGACAGTTCGGTCCCTATCCGCTGTGCGCGTAGGAGTCTTGAGAAGGGCTGTCCCTAGTACGAGAGGACCGGGACGGACGAACCTCTGGTGTGCCAGTTGTTCTGCCAAGGGCATGGCTGGTTGGCTACGTTCGGGAGGGATAACCGCTGAAAGCATCTAAGCGGGAAGCCTGCTTCGAGATGAGGACTCCCACCCACTTGATGGGGTAAGGCTCCCAGTAGACGACTGGGTTGATAGGCCGGATATGGAAGCACGGTAACGTGTGGAGTTGACCGGTACTAATAGGCCGAGGGCTTGTCCTCAGTTGCTCGCGTCCACTGTGTTGGTTCTGAAACCATGAACAACCCCATGCCATGGTCACGGCATGCGGCCGGTTGTCAGTTTCATAGTGTTTCGGTGGTCATAGCGTAGGGGAAACGCCCGGTTACATTCCGAACCCGGAAGCTAAGCCTTACAGCGCCGATGGTACTGCAGGGGGGACCCTGTGGGAGAGTAGGACGCCGCCGAACAATTCTTATAAGAGAGCCCCCGTGCCGAATGGCACGGGGGCTTTCTGCGTCTAGGGTCGGGTCCATGCGCTATGACCTGGTGATTTTCGACAACGACGGCGTGCTCGTCGACAGCGAGCCCATTTCCAACAGACACCTGGCCGCCTACCTCACCGAGCTGGGGCACCCCACCACGTACGAGGACTCCATCCGGGACTACATGGGGTCGGCGATGCACCGGGTGCACGATCTCATCGAGGAGCGCACCGGGCAGCGGTTGCCGGCCGACTTCGACGACGTCTTCCACGCCCGCGTCTTCGCCGCGTTCGAGCGGGAGTTGGAACCGGTGCCCGGCGTCGCCGACGTGCTGGGGAAACTGGAGGCGGACGGGGTGCCGTACTGCGTGGCGTCGTCGGGGAGCCATGAGCGGATCCGGGTGGGACACCGGGTGGCCGGGCTGGACCGGTGGTTCGACGACGGGCGGATCTTCAGCTCGCAGGACGTCGGCCGGGGAAAGCCCGCCCCCGATCTGTTCCTGTACGCGGCCGAGCGGATGGGTACGGCCCCCGAGCGGTGCGTGGTCGTCGAGGACAGCCCGCTCGGTGTCCAGGCGGCCGTGGCGGCCGGGATGGACGTCTACGGGTTCACCGCGATGACACCGGCGGAGAAGCTGAGCGGCGCCACCCGACTCTTCGGCGACATGGGGGAGTTGCTCTCCTGCCTGACCGGCGACCGCGTCGAGGACTGAGCGCGGTTCGTCTTCGGCCGGATCTACCCACCGGTACCTCCGAGCCCTACGCTCGCCGCCATGACTGATGTGCTGCGGCGCGGCAGGGCCTCGCTGGCGTTCAGCTTCGCGGTACAGGGCGTCGCCTTCGCTCTGCTCGTGACGCGCATCCCGGGCATCCAGAGCCGGTACGGGGTCTCCGACGGGCTGCTGCCCGTCTTCCTCGCCGCCGTGCCGATCCTGGCCGGCGTCGGCAGCGTCTCCACGGAGCGGCTGGTGCGGCGGGTGCCGCCGAGCCGGGTGCTGCGGTGGTCCCAGCCGGTCGTGCTGCTGGCGCTGCCGGCGGTGGGTGCGGGACGGCAGACGGCGTTCCTCGCCCTGGCGCTGGCGGTGTTCGGGCTGGCGGTGGGCGCGCTGGACGCCTCGATGAACATGCTCGGGGTGAGTCTGCAGCGGGCGTACGGGCGCAGCATCATGCTGAGCCTGCACGCGGCGTACAGCCTGGGCGGGATCGTCGGGGCGTCGCTCGCCTGGGTGGGGGCGCACTTCGGGGCGGCGCTGTGGGTGTCGTATCTGCCGGTGGTGCTGGTGCTGCTGCCGGCCGCGCTGCTGGGCAGCCGGTGGTACGTCGACGGGGAGGACCGGGCTCCCGTGGGGAAGGGCGTGAAGGGCGCGGAGGCCGGTGCGGGGGGCGGGCCGGCGTGGCTGCTGCCGTTGTGCCTGGTGATGGCGGTGGCGTACATCGGGGACTCGACGGTCTCCAACTGGAGCGCGAAGTACCTCCAGGACGTGCTGGGCGGCTCGGAGCAGATGGCGACCGTGCCGTACAACGTCTACATGGTCACCACGCTGCTGGGGCGGGCGATCGGGGACATGGGGGTGCGGCGCTTCGGTGCCGTGGCGGTGGTGCGGGCGGGGGCGCTGGTGGCGGCGGCCGGGTTCGCCGTGGTGGCCGGGGCTCCCGGGGTGTGGGCGGGGATGCTGGGGTTCACGCTGCTGGGGCTCGGGCTGTGCGTGCTGGTGCCGCAGACGTTCGCGGCGGCGGGGCGGCGGGCGGGCGAGACGGGGCGGCCGGGGGCGTCGGACGCGGCCGTGGCGCGGCTGAACGTCTTCAACTACGTCGGCTTCCTGGTGGGTTCCCCGCTCGTGGGGGCGCTCGGTGACGTCTGGAGCTACCGCGGGGCGATGCTGGTGCCGATGGTGCTGGTCCTGATGACGCTCGTGCATGCCCGTTCGTTCGCGCCGGGGGCCGACCGATACGGTGGCGGGCATGAGCGGTCGCGCACAGCTGATGTGGGACGAAGCGGTAACGGGCTATGACTTCGGCCGGGACCATCCGATGGACCCGGTCCGGCTGGCGCTGACCCGCAGCCTGGTCGGCGCCCTCGGTCTGGACCGTGACGTGCGGGTGGTCGCGGCGAAGGCGGCGGGGGAGTCGACGCTGCGGCTGGTGCACCGGGAGGACTACATCGACGCGGTGCGGGCCGCGTCGGCCGATCCGAGGTCGGCGGACCAGGCGTACGGGCTGGGGACGATCGACGATCCGGCGTTCGCGGGGATGCACGAGGTGTCGGCGCTGATCGCGGGGCAGTCGGTGGGCGCGGCCGAGGCGGTGTGGCGCGGTGAGGCGCTGCACGCGGTGAACTTCGCGGGCGGTCTGCACCACGCGATGCCGGGTGCCGCGTCCGGGTTCTGCGTGTACAACGACGCCGCGCTGGCGATCGCCCGGCTGCTGGAGCTGGGTGCGGAGCGGGTGGCGTACGTCGACGTCGACGTGCACCACGGGGACGGTGTGCAGGCGGCGTTCTGGGAGGATCCGCGGGTGCTGACGATCTCGCTGCACGAGCATCCGCGGACGCTGTTCCCGCAGACCGGGTGGCCGGAGGAGACGGGAGCCCCGGACGCGGAGGGCAGCGCGGTGAACGTGGCGCTGCCGGCGGGCACCGGGGACGAGGGATGGCTGCGCGCCTTCCACGCGGTGGTGCCGGAGCTGATCGCGGACTTCCGGCCGCAGGTGCTGGTGACGCAGCACGGGGCCGACACGCACTTCGAGGACCCGCTGGCGCACCTGGCGGTGTCGCTGGACGCGCAGCGGGCGGTGCAGGTGGCCTGCCACGAGCTGGCGCACGAGCACGCCGACGGCCGGTGGGTGGCGCTGGGCGGCGGTGGTTACGCGGTGGTCGAGGTCGTGCCGAGGTCCTGGTCGCACTTGGTGGGCATCGCGGCCGGGCGGCCCGTGGAGCCGACGACGCCGGTGCCGGAGGAGTGGCGGCAGCAGGTGTACGCGCGGACCCGGCAGCCGGGTCCGTACCGGATGACGGACGGCCGGTGGCCGGTGTCGTGGGCCGCGTGGGACGCGGGGTACGACCCGGCGGACCGGCTGGACCAGGCGGTCCTGGCGACCCGGCGGGCGGTGTTCCCGCTGCGGGGGATGCTGCCCTGAGCGTCCCCGAGGGACTGGGGGGTTACCCCGGCCGTGGGGCGTGGGCCGTGTTCCGGCCCGCGGGCGGGGGCGGATGGCGCAGCATCGCTCGTGTGGTGACCGCCGACCGCCTCCGCGCGCATCTTCTGACGGCCGGGCTCGCCGGGGTGGTGGGCACCACCCGGGAGGAGAGCCTGCGCAGCTACCGGTTGTTCGCGGCCCGGGACCCGCGGGTGCTGATCGGGCTCGATCCGGTCGGGGCGTGGGGTGAGCGGGAGGTGCTCGCGCTGATGGCGGGCCGGTGCGGGGTGGCGGCGGATCCGGCCCGGACGTCGGGGCGCGAGGTCATCGATCCGGAGCGTACGCTGGCCGCCCTGGACGCGCTCGCGGAGCGGCTCGCGGAGGCCGCGCGGCGCCGTGTTCCGGTGCTGCTGGGCACCGGGCACCCACATCGGCTGCTCGGTTTCTACGCCGTGTTCGCAGACGCCTTGTCGGCGGCGGGGTGTGATGTCCTCACCCCGGCGCAGGGTCGCTGTGTCGACATAACGACCCGGTTCGGTCTACGCACGGGCAACCTCGACTACGTCCGGGGAGTCGGGCTGGTCCGGGACGCGACCGCGCAGCGCCCCGGTGGTGAGCCGGGCGCGCACACGCACTCCCCGCTCCCGGTTCGGGTCGCGCTGGCGGCCGCGGCGGACATTGGCGGGCCGCTGCCGGAGCTGGTGATCGGGGACCACGGATGGGTCTGCGGGGCAGGTCAGCTGGGGTTCGCGAGCGTCGGGCCGGCCGATGTGAACGACCCGGCGCCGTTCGTCGGGCAGGCCGAGGGGGTGGTGTCCGTGGTGGTTCCGGTTGACGACGGCGTGCGGTCCGGTGACTACCTGCCGCTGGCCCGCTACGTACTCAATCGAGCGTGTCTGTCACGGTAGGCCGCCGATGGGTGCACCTCTTCCCCATTCGCATCACCCGCCCCTACATTGGGGAGTGAGCACGCAACGACGAAGAGTCACCGGAAGGGGAAGCCGGTGGCCGTCGAGTGCGGAAGGTTCAGGTGTGTCATGGCTGCAGCTGGCGAGAGGCCTCTGAACGAGGTTCAGTTCCTTACCGTGGCGGAAGTCGCCTCGGTGATGCGAGTGTCGAAGATGACCGTGTACCGCCTGGTGCACAGCGGTCATCTGCCCGCGATCCGGGTGGGGCGGTCCTTCCGCGTCCCGGAGCAAGCGGTACACGAGTACCTCCGCGAGAGCTACGTGGGGGTGGACACGGCCTGACGGCGGTCCGGGATGGCCTGTATCGGGCACTCATGGGCCTTCCCGGTCACCTCGATTACGACCTCAGCGCTCGGGCGGGTAGGCTAGCCCCTCGTAGGTCGTGTGGGCCCATGGCGCCCAAACACCGAGTGATGAGAAGTGAGCGAGGGTAGTCGTGGGCTCTGTTATCAAGAAGCGGCGCAAGCGGATGGCCAAGAAGAAGCACCGCAAGCTGCTCAAGCGCACGCGCGTCCAGCGTCGCAACAAGAAGTAAGCGACAGCGCGAGAGCGTGTCCAGTGGCCCCCCACCGCGATTCGGTGGGGGGCCACTGCCCTTTGGTGCGTGCGGCGCGTCCGGTGCGTCCGGTGGTACGTCCCGGGGATGTCGTCACGTCACGTGTCCGCTCGGCATCGCACGGCGACGGGTACCCGGTAGGTTGGCCGTCGGCAGCAGGGTGAGAGGAAGGCGCTGGTCTTGGGGAAGGTCGTGCTGGTGACCGGGGTGGCCCGGCAGCTGGGAGGCCGTTTCGTGCGGCGGATCCAGCGGGACTCCGAGGTGGACCGGGTGGTCGCCGTGGACGCGGTGCGGCCCGAGCACCATCTGGGCGGCGCCGATTTCGTCCAGGCGGACATCCGGCAGCCCACGATCGCGCGGGTGCTGGCCGAGTCGGGCGCCGACACGGTCGTCCACCTGGACGTGACGGGCATGCCGCTGGGCAGCGGCGGCCGGGCGTCGCTGAAGGAGACCAACGTCATCGGCACCATGCAGTTGCTGGGCGCCTGCCAGAAGGCCCCGAGCGTCCAGCGGCTGGTGGTGAAGTCCAGCACCAACGTCTACGGTTCGGCGCCGCGCGACCCGGCGGTGTTCACCGAGTCGACGCCGCCGAAGTCGCTGCCCAGCGGCGGCTTCGCGAAGGACGCGGTGGAGGTCGAGGGCTATGTGCGCGGGTTCGCCCGGCGCCGCCCGGACGTCGCCGTGTGCGTGCTGCGGTTCGCCAACATCCTGGGCCCGGCCGCCGACACCCCGCTCGCGTCGTACTTCGCGCTGCCGGTGCTGCCGACGGTGTTCGGCTACGACCCGCGGCTGCAGTTCGTGCACGAGGACGACGTGGTGGAGGTGCTGCGGATCGGCGCGCACGAGCCGCGGCGAGGCACGCTCAACAGCGGGACGTTCAACATCGCGGGGGACGGTGTGCTGCTGCTGTCGCAGTGCTCGCGGCGGCTGGGCAGGCCGACGGTGCCGCTGCTGCTTCCCGCGGTCACCTGGGCGGGCTCGCTGATGCGTACGCTGGGGATGTCGGACTTCTCCCCCGAGCAGATCCGGCTCCTGACACACGGGCGGGTGGTGGCGACGGACCAGATGCGTCAGACGCTGGGGTTCACCCCCAGGTACTCGACTGCTGAAACGTTTGCGGACTTCGTGCGCAGCCGCGGTCCCGGGCTGCTGCCGCCGGAGACCGTCGCGAGGGCCGTCGACCGGATCGCCGCGCTGCCCGTGCCGGGCAGCGGCCATGCGCCGGCGCACGGCGCCGACTGAGGAGCGCAGCAACGATGGCGGACGCCAAGGTCATCCCGTTCGACGACGACCACCGCTCCCGCGGGAGTGCCGCGTCGCGCCGCCGTGGCGCGGCCGGCCGGCGCCAGGGCGGGACGCGGCCGCCCGCGGCGGTGGGGCAGGTCCAGCCCCTGCCCGGGGCGGAGACGGTGCGGGAGGATGATCCCGTGACCGGTGAAGGGGAGCAGCCGCGTGAGCCCGCGGCGGACCGCGAGGGCGGTGACGGCGGTGACGGCGGCCTGGAGCGGCGGATCGCGAGCGGGCTGGCGTTCCTGCGCCGCCGGCTCACCGGGGACTACGAGGTCGACGACTTCGGGTACGACGAGGAGCTCACCGATCAGGTCCTGATGTCGCTGCTGCGCCCGATGTACGAGAAGTACTTCCGGGTCGAGGTGAAGGGCGTGGAGAACATCCCGTCCGAGGGCGGGGCGCTGATCGTCGCCAACCACTCGGGGACGCTTCCGGTGGACGGGCTGATGATGCAGGTCGCCGTGCACGACCACCATCCGGCCGAGCGGCATCTGCGGCTGCTCGCGGCGGACCTGGTGTTCGTGCTGCCGGTGGTGAACGAGCTGGCGCGGAAGCTGGGGCACACGCTGGCCTGCGCGGAGGACGCCGAACGGCTGTTGGCGCAGGGCGAGTTGGTCGGGGTGATGCCGGAGGGCTTCAAGGGCATCGGGAAGCCGTTCTCGGAGCGGTACAAGCTGCAGCGGTTCGGGCGGGGCGGGTTCGTGTCGACGGCGTTGCGGCACAGGGTGCCGATCGTGCCGTGCTCGATCGTCGGGGCGGAGGAGATCTACCCGATGATCGGCAACGCGAAGACGCTGGCGCGGCTGCTGGGCTTCCCGTACTTCCCGCTGACGCCGACGTTCCCCTGGCTGGGGCCGCTGGGGGCGATTCCGCTGCCGACGAAGTGGACGATCCAGTTCGGGGAGCCGATCCCGACGGACGGGTATCCGCTGGAGGCGGCGGAGGACCCGATGCTGATGTTCAACCTGACCGACCAGGTGAGGGAGCAGATCCAGCACACGCTGTACAAGCTGCTGGTGCAGCGCCGGTCGGTGTTCTTCTAGGCCGTCATGCGTACGGGTGCGCCCCCTCGCGGTGAGGGGGCGCACCCGGTGCTACTCCCGGTCCTCCGCGTCGATGCCCAGCCCGGGGAGGAGCCCGGGCAGGAGGGGCGGGAGGGTGACGTCGGGGGCGGGGGGCCGGGTGGCGGAGCCGGTGGGCGGCGGCGTGCTGCTCTGGCCGCTCTCCTGGGGCGGGTCGAGGAGGCCGCCGGTGTTGCCGCCGAGCAGGCCGTCCTTCTCGCGCTCGGCGCCGGCGGAGCCGGTCGGTGCCGCGCTGTCCGCCTCGCCCGTGCCGGAGTTCTCCCGTCCGGTGCCGGGCGGTTGCGAGGGTTCGGCCGTGGACGGGGCGTCGGAGGCCGGGGCGGAGTCGCCGCGCCGCTTCCCGTCGTCCGTCTCGTCGCTCGGCGGCTGGGGCAGCAGGGACCGCAGCGGGGCGACGTCTTCGTCTATGGCGTCGAACACCGACGTGACCTGCTCGCTGACGTCGCCGAGCTGCACGGGGAGCCGGTCGCGCAGACTGCCCCAGGTGTCGCGGTGGGCCTGGGAGAAGGAGGAGAGCGCCTGCATGGGGCCGAGGGAGTCCGGGTCGCGCTCGTAGGCATCGCGGAGCAGCCGGTGGCCCTCCGCGGCGTCGTGCCGCATGCCGGACAGGGCACGGCGGATCTCGTTGAGGGATTCGTGGTCGAGGTCGCCGGCGCGGTCGCGCTCCATCAGCCGGCGGGCCTCGCTCAGCCGGGTGGAGGCGTGGTCGAGGTAGACCTGTCCGCGCTCGGTGTCGTCGTCGGCGAGGGTGAGCTTGACGTCCTCGATGCCGCGCTTGAGTCCGTAGAGGGAGTCGCCGGGGAGGGCGTCGGAGCTGGCGACGGCGACTCCGCCGAGGGCGCCGGCGGCGACGCCGACGGTGAGTCCGCCCGCGGTGAGTCCTTTGGCCAGCCTCGATCGCGGCCGGAGCCTGCTCAGCGGGGTCGCGCGGTGGGCGCCCTTGGCGCGGCGCGAGCGCTGTCCGGGAACGGCCCGGTCCGTCGCCTCGCCTGCGGCGGTGCCCTCCTGGAGCATGGCCTCGAACGCGGCCACCAGTTGGGCCCGCTGGACGGCCTTCACCTCCGGGTCGAGTTTCGGCCGGGGCAGCGCGCCCAGACCGGAGGCCAGCGTGAGCAACTGGTCCTGTTCGGTCTCGGCGGCGGACAGGGCCGGTGCCGGTCCTTCGGTTCGCTCGGCCGCCGTGCCCCGGTCGGACTGCTCCTCCAGGGCCTGGGCGAAGGCGTTCGCCCGCCGGTGCGCCGATACGTTCGCGATCACTGGCGGCACCTCCTCTCGTCATGACGGTCGACTCCCCAGGGGGTCCTGAGGGTTCCCCGGGCCGGCCGACGTCACACGATCGGGTGAGCGGAGCCGGTCAGGGGGTGACCACAGGGAGCCTGTATCCCGCACAACGACGGGCGCGGCACTTGGGTTACGGACACCGGCCGGCCCGGTCGAGGATTCCCGCCGCGTCTCACGGGGGGTCAGCGGGCGTCGTCCGGGAGGAGCCGGGCGAGGGTGCGGACGGCCCGGTACTGGAGGGTCTTGATGGCGCCCTCGTTCTTGCCCATGACGCGGGCGGTCTCGGCGACGGACAGGCCGTGGAGGAATCGGAGCGTGACGCACTCCTGCTGTTGGGGGTTGAGCCGACGTACGGCTTCGAGGAGGGCGGCGTTGGACAGGGACTCGAGTACGGAATCCTCGGGGGAGCGCTCGACCTCGTTGGCGTCGAGCATCTCCCCGGTGGTGACCTCGAGGCGGAAGCGGCTGGACTTGAAGTGGTCGGCGACGAGGTTGCGGGCGATGGTCACCAGCCAGGCGCCGAAGTCGCGGCCCTGCCAGGTGAAGGTGCCGATGCGGCGCAGCGCCCGCAGAAAGGTCTCGCTGGTGAGGTCCTCGGCGGTCGCCTTGCTGCCGACGCGGTAGTAGATGTAGCGGTAGACGGTGTCGCTGTACTGGTCGTAGAGCCGTCCGAAGGCCTCCGCCTCGCCGGCCTGGGCGCGCTCCACGAGGTCCATCATCCGGGCGCTGTCGCTGTCGGCGGCGGGACGGCGGGCGGCGGGAGCGCCGGACGGACGTCCTCGTCTGCCGACCGCGGCCGCTCCCTCGGCGAGGGCGTAGCACGGGCCGGCGGGGACGGCGGCGAATGCGGGGACGGCGTGCGCGGGGGGGACGATTCCGCGCAACATGTCTCGGGCTGTCGCGACTGTCGCGCGCAGCGTAGCCAGGCCCGAGGCGTCAACCCCGACGTGTGGGTACACGGGACTCCCAGAGGCAGAGCTTCCATCACGTGCAGTGCGGGGCCGTTCACCCGTCGTGGCGAAGGGGTGGTCCCGGAATGCGTCTGAGGAGAATAACGCTTCGTACAGGCCCTGCTACACCGAGTTGCTCAAATCGTCGATTACGTCGCTTCGGTAACCGATTGACGCCTGTTCGGGCACGAGGAGCTGACCGGTTGATGACCGGAAGCTTTCGCATTCCGTCTGGTCCGGGGCGAGTTGTGGCCGTGTGCAGCCAAGAGGACTGCTCGGGCCGGGCGCGGGGTACGACAGTCGGTTCGGGCGTGTCGCGGCCCGGCCCGCTCGCCGCGGGCGCGCCCGCGGCGGCCGAGGGGCGTCAGCGGCGCTTGCGGTGCAGGGCGATGGCGGCGGCCGTGCCCCCGGCCACCGCGCCCACGCCGGCCGCCGCCGGAATGCCGACCTTGGCCGCCTTGCGGCCGGTGCGGTAGTCGCGCAGCCGCCAGTCCATCCGGCGCGCGTGCTTGCGGAGCTTGGAGTCCGGGTTGATCGCGTAGGGGTGGCCCACCAGCGACAGCATCGGGATGTCGTTGTGGGAGTCGCTGTAGGCGGCGCACCGGCCGAGGTCCAGCCCCTCCGCGAGCGCCAGCGCGCGGACCGCCTCCGCCTTCGCGGGGCCGTGCAGCGGCTCGCCCACGAGTTTGCCCGTGTACACGCCGTCGACCGACTCGGCGACGGTGCCCAGGGCGCCGGTCAGGCCGAGCCGGCGGGCGATCACCGTGGCGATCTCCACGGGGGCGGCGGTGACCAGCCACACCCGCTGGCCCGCGTCGAGGTGCGCCTGGGCCAGCGCCCGGGTGCCGGGCCAGATCCGCTCCGCCATGTACTCGTCGTAGATCTCCTCGCCGATGGACTGCAGCTCGGCGACGCGGTGGCCCTGGACGATGGAGAGCGCCGAGTCGCGCGCCTCCTGCATGTGCTCGGGGTCCTCGACGCCGGCCAGCCGGAACCACGTCTGCTGCCAGGCGAACCGGGCGAGCTCGCGGGTGTCGAAGAACTTCCGCTTGTACAGGCCCCGCCCGAAGTGGAACAGGGCGGCGCCCTGCATCACGGTGTTGTCCAGGTCGAAGAACGCGGCGGCCCGTTCGTCACCGTGGACCGGGAACTCGGGTTCGCGTTCGGAAACTTCCTGGGTGGTCTTGCGGGCTGCCTCCGCCGAGGCCTCGCCTGCCAACACGCTCCGCGCCGTGGCGGAGCGCCTACGGGGAGTGAGCCATCCGAGAGCGGCCATGGCGTGAGCATAGCCAGTGCGCGGGCCTGTTCCGGAGCCGAGAGGTGGGCACGCCGTGAACTCCGTGCGTCACGGACGGTGCCCCGGCCTCGTCCCGCGCGGGACAATGGCCCGTATGAGCCCTCTCTTCCGCCGTGCCGGGCCCCCGCGGGACCGGATCGTGACGTTGATCGGCAAGCCCGGCTGCCATCTGTGCGACGACGCGCAGGTGGTGGTGGAGAAGGTGTGCGCCGAGCTCGGCGTGGAGTGGGAGCGGAAGGACATCACGGAGGACCGGGAGCTGTACGACCGGTACTGGGAGCAGATCCCCGTGGTGCTCGTCGACGGACGGCAGCACACCTTCTGGCGCGTGGACGAGGACCGTCTCCGCAAGGCCCTGGGTGACTGACCGACCAGTTCAATCTGGCGGGAATGCGCTTAGGATCGATGGCGGTCTGGTCTCGGGGGCGGGATTCACAGAGGAGAGTGGGTGCTTTGCCCCTAGAAGTTAAGGAGCGTCGGTGCGGGCGCGCCGGTTCCGTCCGTATGCGCCGGGGGCGCGTGACCCCGGTCACGTTGGCCGGGCAAATCGGACACAATCTTTGTGCACGCGTTCACAAAGGCATAGCCTGCAGGGGACGGGGCGGTCCGGGGACGTATGACCGCCTGAAGCCCCGCTCTACCCGCAGGAGCACCGTGGCAACTGGCCGAACTCACCGACCGGCGACCCGTAGCCGAGGGATTCCCGAGGCCACCGTCGCCCGGCTTCCGCTGTACCTCCGCGCCCTGACCGCGCTCTCCGAGCGCTCGGTGCCCACGGTCTCCTCGGAGGAGCTGGCGGCCGCCGCGGGCGTCAACTCCGCGAAGCTGCGCAAGGACTTCTCCTACCTGGGTTCCTACGGCACCCGGGGCGTCGGCTACGACGTCGAGTATCTCGTGTACCAGATCTCCCGCGAACTCGGCCTCACCCAGGACTGGCCGGTCGTGATCGTGGGGATCGGCAACCTCGGAGCCGCCCTCGCCAACTACGGAGGGTTCGCCTCCCGTGGTTTCCGGGTCGCCGCCCTGATCGACGCCGACCCCGCGATGGCCGGGAAGCCCGTCGCCGGCATCCCGGTGCAGCACACCGACGAGCTCGAGGCGATCATCCGGGACAACGGCGTGTCCATCGGCGTCATCGCCACCCCGGCCGGCGCCGCCCAGCAGGTCTGCGACCGGCTCGTGGCCGCCGGGGTCACCTCCATCCTGAACTTCGCGCCGACCGTGCTGACCGTTCCGGACGGCGTCGACGTGCGCAAGGTGGACCTCTCCATCGAGCTGCAGATCCTCGCCTTCCACGAGCAGCGCAAGGCCGGCGAGGAGGCCGCCGCCGGGGTCGCCACCGCGCAGGCCGACGGCACTCCCCGCGCCGTCGCCGCCCGGCGCGAGGACTCCACCGACCAGGGACCCGACGGGGACGTGCCCGCCGTGATGCCGGCATGAGCCTTCTCGTCGTCGGACTGAGCCACCGCAGCGCCCCGGTCAGCGTGCTGGAGCGGGCGTCGCTGAGCGTGGAGGCGCAGACCAAGCTGCTGCAGGACACGGTCGCCGCGGAGCCCGCCTCCGAGGGCGCGGTCCTCGCCACCTGCAACCGCATCGAGCTGTACGCCGACGTGGACAAGTTCCACGCCGGTGTCGCCGAGCTGTCCACGCTGCTCGCCCAGCACAGCGGGGTCGGCCTGGAGGAGCTCACTCCTTATCTCTATGTGCACTACGAGGACCGGGCCGTGCACCACCTGTTCTCGGTGGCCTGCGGGCTGGACTCGATGGTCGTGGGCGAGGGGCAGATCCTCGGCCAGATCAAGGACTCGCTGGCCCGCGCGCAGGAGACGCACACCGCGGGACGGCTGCTGAACGACCTGTTCCAGCAGGCGCTGCGGGTCGGCAAGCGCGCCCACTCCGAGACCGGCATCGACCGCGCCGGGCAGTCCCTGGTCACCTTCGGCCTGGAGCAGCTCGCGCTCGGCGTCCCCGTCGAGTCCTGGGTCCGGGGCAAGAAGGCCCTCGTCATAGGCGCGGGCTCGATGTCCTCGCTGTCCGCGGCCACGCTCGCGCGCGCCGGGGCCGCCGAGGTCGTCGTCGCCAACCGCACGCCCGACCGCGCCGAGCGGCTGGTGCGAATCCTCACCGAGGGTGACGACACGGACGTGACGGCCCGCGCGGTCCCGATGACATCGGTGCCGTTCGAGCTGACACGTGCGGATGTGGTCGTTTCCTGCACGGGCGCGACCGGCCTGGTGCTGACCGCCGAGACGGTCGCCGCGGGCGTCGAGGGCCGGGCCGGCCGGGCGCCGGTCGTCGACCTCGACGCCGTCGCCGGGGAGGACGCCCGCGAGGACGCCCCGGCCGCGCCGCCGCAGCCCTCCGCCGAGGACGGCTGCCCGGTGGACCTGCCCACGGTGCGGCCCGGCTTCTCCGTGATGGGGGAGGCGGCCGTCGCCGGGATGGACGCGGCCACGCTGGAGCAGCACGGCGCGTGGGCGGCGGGCTCCGCCGTCGACCGCCGGGACGCCGCCCGCGGCGCCGGCCCGGAGTCGGACGCCGAGGTCATCGGCGCGCTCGCCGCGACCGCGACCGCGATCGGCCGCATCCCCGAGCGGCGGCGGCCCGAACCCGTGGAGGAGCCGCGGCGCCCCGAGCCCGTGCTCTTCCTGCTGGACCTCGCCATGCCGAGGGACGTCGACGCGGCGGCGCACCGCCTGCCCGGCGTGCGGCTGGTGGACATCGAATCGCTCGCGGAGGCGTCCGCGGACGCTCCGATGGCTGCCGATGTGGACCAGGTCCGGCGTATCGTCTCCGACGAGGTCGCCGCGTTCGGGGCGGCACAGCGGGCGGCGCACATCACGCCGACCGTCGTCGCCCTGCGGACCATGGCGGCCGACGTGGTGGCCGGTGAGATGGCCCGCCTGGAGGGGCGGCTCCCCGGCCTGGACGACAAGCACCGCGCGGAGATCACCCAGACCGTGCGACGGGTGGTCGACAAGCTGCTGCACGCCCCGACGGTCCGGGTCAAGCAGCTCGCGGCCGAGCCCGGCGGCGCCGGGTACGCGGACGCGCTGCGCACCCTGTTCGACCTCGACCCCGAGACGGTGGCCTCCGTCTCCCGCGCCGAGGAAAGCACCGAGAAGAACGCAGAGAGCCGAGGGCCGGGATGACTGAGAAGGCACTGAGGCTGGGGACCAGGCGGAGCAAGCTCGCCATGGCCCAGTCCGGGCAGGTGGCGGATGCCGTGAGCCAGGTGACCGGACGGCCCGTCGAGCTCGTCGAGATCACCACGTACGGCGACGTCTCGCGCGAGCACCTCGCGCAGATCGGCGGCACGGGCGTCTTCGTCGCCGCCCTGCGGGAGGCGCTGGCGCGCGGCGAGGTGGACTTCGCGGTGCACTCCCTGAAGGACCTGCCGACCGCACAGCCCGACGAGCTGGTCGTGGCGGCGATCCCGGTACGGGAGGACCCACGGGACGTGATCATCGCCCGGGACGCGCTGAAGCTCACCGACCTGCCGGCCGGGGCGCGCATCGGCACCGGTTCGCCGCGCCGCATGGCGCAGCTGAACGCGTACGCGCGCAGCCGCGGCATGGAGATCGAGACGGTCCCGATCCGGGGCAACGTCGACACCCGCATCGGGTACGTCACCAAGGGCGACCTGGACGCGGTCGTGCTGGCGGCCGCAGGGCTCAACCGGGTCGGCCGCAGCGACGAGGTGACCGACTTCCTGTCGGTCGACACGATTCTGCCCGCTCCCGGCCAGGGGGCACTGGCGGTCGAGACCACCGCGGACAACGCGGACCTCATCGCCGCGCTCGCCGAACTCGACGACCCGTTCACGCGGGTCGCCGTGACGGCCGAGCGGTCACTGCTCGCCGCTCTGGAGGCCGGCTGCAGCGCACCCGTGGGGGCGCTGGCCGACCTTCCCCTCCTCTCGGCTCCGCTCGAGCGGGGGGACTCCCGGACCGACGAGCAGATTGTCAAGGAAATGCGCCTACGGGGCGTCGTCGGCTCGACCGACGGCTCCACGCTGGTGCAGTTGTCCACCACCGGTCCCGTGCCCGAGACGCATGAGGCGGCGATGGCGCTCGGTCGCGAACTCGCCACCGAGATGCTGGCGCAGGGCGCGGCCGGTCTGATGGGGGAGCGAGTACTTTGAGCCCCACCACTCTTCCCGCCCCTCCGGAACAAGGGCACGTCACCTTCCTCGGTGCCGGACCCGGGGATCCGGGACTGCTGACCCTGCGCGCCGTGGAGGCCCTGGCGAACGCGGACGTCCTCGTCGCCGAGCACGACGTGCTCGACGTCGTGCGGACGCACGCCAGGCAGGGCGTCGCCGAGGTGCACACGGACGCGGACACGACCGCGTCGTCCACGCCGGGCACGGGCACGCCCCAGCTGACGGTCGTTGACGGCGCGTCAACAACCGCCGCTGTCCCCGTGAACAGGGATGCCGCACATCTTGTCATGGAGGCCGCGCGGGGCGGCAGGCGGGTCGTCCGTGCGGTGTCCGGCGACCCCGGCCTTGACGCGTACGCCGCCGAGGAGATGCTGGCGTGCGCCTCGGCCGGGGTGCCGTTCGAGGTCGTGCCCGGTGTCGCCACCGCGGTCGGCGTGCCCGCGTACGCCGGTGTGCCGCTGCGCGACGCGCAGGGCACCGACGTGCGGTTCGTCGACGCGCGCACGGCGTCCGACCGGTGCTGGACGGAGGTCGGCGCCTCGGACGGCACGGTGGTCGTCTCCGCCACGCTGGACTCGGTGGCCGCCGCCGCGGGCGAACTGGTGTCCGCCGGACGAAAGCCCGACACCCCCCTGACGGTGACCGTCGCGGGCACCACCACCCGGCAGCGCACCTGGACGGCGACGCTCGGCACGATCGCGCAGACGCTGAAGCAGACCAAGGCGCTGCCCTCCCCAGAGGGCGGCCGGCCGGTGATAGCCGTGGTCGGTGAGCGTTCCGCCGCCGCCCAGCGGGACCGGCTGGCGTGGTTCGAGTCCAAGCCGCTGTTCGGCTGGAAGGTCCTCGTGCCGCGCACGAAGGAGCAGGCGGCGTCGCTCTCCGACCAACTGCGGTCCTACGGGGCCGTGCCGCACGAGGTGCCGACCATCGCGGTCGAGCCGCCGCGCACGCCCCAGCAGATGGAACGTGCCGTCAAGGGCCTGGTCACCGGCCGCTACGAGTGGATCGCCTTCACCTCGGTCAACGCGGTCAAGGCGGTGCGCGAGAAGTTCGAGGAGTACGGGCTCGACGCCCGCGCCTTCGCCGGGATCAAGGTCGCGGCGGTGGGCGACCAGACGGCCAAGGCACTGATCGACTTCGGGGTGCGGCCGGACCTGGTGCCGAGCGGCGAGCAGTCGGCCCGCGGACTGGTGGAGGACTGGCCGCCGTACGACCCGGTCTTCGACCCGATCGACCGCGTCTTCCTGCCGCGCGCCGACATCGCCACCGAGACGCTGGTCGCGGGGCTCATCGAGCTGGGCTGGGAGGTCGACGACGTCACGGCCTACCGCACCGTGCGGGCCTCGCCCCCGCCGGCGGAGACCCGGGAGGCGATCAAGGGCGGCGGCTTCGACGCGGTGCTGTTCACCTCGTCGTCGACGGTCCGGAACCTGGTCGGCATCGCGGGCAAGCCGCACAACGTCACGGTGATCGCCTGCATCGGCCCGGCCACGGCGAAGACGGCCGAGGAGCACGGGCTGCGGGTGGACGTGATGGCTCCCGAGCCGTCGGTCCACAAGCTGGCGGAGGCCCTCGCGGACTTCGGCGCGCGGCGCCGGCTGGCGGCGCTGGAGGCGGGTGACCCGGTCACCCGGCCGAGCGAGCGGCGTCCGGGGGCGCGGAGGCGTCGGTCGACGACGTGACGGTCGTCTTACGTGAGGTGAGGAGGGGCGCCCTTTCGGGGGCGCCCCTCCTCTTCCGTTTCCGGTGTCCCGCTCACGCCGCCCGGAACCCCGGCGGGCATCGCCTCAGGCGCGCACCAGGGGAAGCCGTTCGAGACGTTCGTCGATGGCCCTGACCACTATGTCGGGGACGGGGCAGTCCCGTTTCACCTGAGGCCAGGAGGCGGCCAGGGCCGCGACACTCTCCCGCACCGTCGAGGCGATCAGTTCGTCGGGGAGCATCAGCGACGGTGACATGGCGCGGAAGCTGTCGAGGGTGATGCGTTCGCTGTCGGTGGTGCCGCTCAGGGGGAAAGCCAGCTTCTGGTCGGCCTTCGGGTAGGCGGCGACGCAGACCAGGTCGTACGCGGGGGAGAGCCGGGCCGCTCTCCCGGCCGGGTAGCGCAGCGTCCAGTTCTTCAGGTGCGCGTCCGCGTTTCCCATGACCACCATGGCGACGAGCCGGCGCACGTACTCGACGACGTCCTCGGGGGGACAGACCGCGTGGATCACACGCCCGAGGCCGGTGTAGTTGGCCCGGTCGTACTTGGAGTCGGCGGCCACTTCCCGTACTTGCGCGAAGTCCTCCTGGTGGACGCGGCCCTCACCGGTCCGGTCGAAGCGGCGCACCGCGAGGACGGGCTCCGAGGGGTCGGCCAGCCCCTCGGGCAGGTTGCTGATCCGCGAGCCGGGGACGAGAGCGGCCTCGGGCACGTCGATGCCCGACAGAGCGGCCCACCGCAGCATGGCGTACTCATTGGCCGGGACGGCGGGGAAGCGTTCGTCGGGGAGCTTGACGATCCAGTCACCGCCGCTCCCGGTGGTCGGAAGCACCAGCGCCTTGCCGGAGAAACGCATCGAGAACTTGGGCTGCACACCTGCCAGGGAGAAGCGCAGGGCGTGGTCGTGGCTGCACGTCTCGGGCTGGTCGTGGTCGGGGAGGTCGTCCAGCGGTGCGTCCGGTACCACGCGCACCGCGCCGGGCAGATCCTCACCGAGGTGGTTCAGCAGGACGAAGTCATGGATGCGCTGCTTGCCCAGCTCGGCGGCGACCAGGCGCCGGAGCCCGCTGCCCTGTTCCGGGAGGAGGTTCGCGAACCACTCCGGCACACTGCCGCTCGCCGTCCGGCGTTTGCGCGGGTCGCGTTCGAATCCTTGCCCGAGAACCGGGTGGACGGCTTCCAGGTCCGTGTACTCGAACCACGTGTTGCCCCTGTGGTAGCCCAGCACGCCGACACGGCGGTCCCCCAGGAAGACCGTCGAGGTCACGTCACGCTGCATCGGTGTCGTCTCCCCAGAGGCTCTCGTCGAACAGGGTCTCGGTCTCGGGCCCGTCGGAGAATCCGAACAGGGCCATGCGCTGTACGTGCTCCGAGATGACCCTGGTCATGATGTCGGCGCGGCGGGCCAGGAACTCCTCGATGCTCCGGGCGGTGTTCAGGCGGAGCAGTTCCACGCACCGTTCGTCCATGCAGTGCGAGCGGAGGGCGGCAGGGTCCCACCGCTCCGACAGGAGGTCGGCCCCCGTCCTGTGCGCGGGATGGAGCACTTTGGCGGCCATGGTCCGGCCGGACACCAGTGGCTGCAGGGGGGAGGTCCCGCTGTCGAGCATGTCCGTCAACAGGCGGGAGTCGTCGAGCCGGGTGCCCGCCGGGTAGTGGTTCCCGTCCGTGTCCGTGGCCGGCGCGAGGAGGACCGGATGAGCCGACAGGAGGCCGAGCACGTTGAGTTTCGCCTGTGTCCGGTTCAGCGCCGTCTGGGTCAGATCCGGTTTCCAGAGCTCCCCGCCGAGCGGCAGCAGCCCCAGGACCCGGGTGGCACTGGCGACAGGATCGTCATGCACGGCGCCGGCGTTGCGCCGCAGGGCGACGGTGTTCCCCTGCGGGGCCGCCCCGACCGCCGCTCCCCGCCAGACCCAGCGGCGCAGGAGCTCACTGCCCCGCCCGGTCGGGTGCCCGAACAGGGCGGCGTAACGGGTGAGTACGGGCACGTAGAGGGCGTACGGGAGCAGGCGCAGGTGGGGGATCCCGGCCTCGCCGCGCAGCCAGTCGACCACCAGGCGAAGGGCTTTCTCGGTTCTGGCGAAGGCCTGGTGCCGGTCCTCGTCGTCCTTGAACTCCTGGCGGAAGTCGCGGTCCACCTGCCCGCCCCGCGTCGCCATCACGCTCTGCATGAGCAGTTGAGGGCTGAACTCCCCGAAGTCGAGCGCTCCGACGCGCTCGCGCAGCGCGTCGAGGTCGGACGGCTGCACGTCGAGGGGAGCGGAATGCAGGGCCTGGAAGATCTCGGCTCTCTTCAGGGTCTTGCCGAAGGTGTTCATCCGGTCGAAGATCTCGCGCAGCGCCTGCTCGTCATCGCCCTCGATCTCGTACACGGGGATCTCGTAGGTGCGGAGGGCGGTGGCCACCGAGTCGCAGAGGTCGTACTCCTCCTCGGTCAGCCACGGCCGCTCGCGCTGCCAGGCGATGAGCCGCCGGTTGTCGCCGGCGACCCAGACGGGCAGCCAGTGATCACGCACGGTCCGGGAGTGGGGCGCGGACAGGAACCGCTTCCGGGTGTCCTTCTCCCGCAGGTCGTAGAAGATGCGGAAGCGGCGGTCCACGGTGTCTTCGGACGCCGTGAGAGCACCGATGAGCGTGGTCAGACGCTGTTGTCCGTCGACCACCCACAGCGCGTCGGACCGTTCCGGGGCGTCGAACCGGAGCTCGCCCAACGTGATCTCGGCGGCCGGTGCGGGCTTGCGCCACATCAGCAGATTGCCGATGGGGTAGCCGCGCAGGATGCTGTCGAAGAGCCGCTCGGAGTCGGAGGCCTCCCAGCGGTACGAACGCTGGAAGCGAGGAATCCGGATACGCCCGCTCAGAGCGGCTTCGACTAGGTCCGGCGGCGCGATACGACCGACCTTGGGCTTGGTCACCCCTGCCATGGTCCACCTCCGAGTGTGAGGCCATCGTAGGTCCGGGGGGCCGAGGCACCCGTGTTCACCGCATGTCCCGCAACGGGGTGCCGTCCTCGGTGGCGAAGACCGTCCAGCCGTTCTGGGAGTTGCCCGCGAGTGCCGTCGCCGCGCCCGAGGGGGTGTCGTGGACGGAACCGTCCTCCAGCCGGAGCGCACCGTTCTCGAGCACTTCGGCGTAGTGCACCCGGTTGAGATTCCGTCGCCGCCACACCAGCCGCTGCCCGGGGCGAAGCCGCCGGTCCGCGAGAAGGGGGCGGAGGGCGGCTTCCGATGACGACGACGCGGCGGTCCCGCTCCCCGGCTGCGCCGCCTTCTCCGGGAGACCGAGGACCCGGCGAAGCGTGCTGTTCGGCGTGTCGACGAAGGGCTTCGCCCGCTTCTGCAGCTCCTCGTAGACCTCGTCGTCCACTCGGATCGTCGGACTCATTTCACTTTTCCTCTCCGCTGGTGAGGATGTTGCAAGTGAAAGGTAGCAGGGGGGAGGGGGTGTTCGGTGGGTTTGGGGGGTGCCCGCGCCGTCTGGCGCCGGTCAAGGTGCTGAGCTTTTCCGAGCCGGTCGCCGGCCGATACGCAGACGCGGCCCGCACCCGTGTGTGTGGGTGCGGGCCGCGTGCGGGTGCTTCGTCAGCGACTGGAGGCGTAGGGGAGGAAGGTTGCCCAGGTGGTGGGGGTGAGGGTGAGGCGGGGGCCGTCGGGTGTGCTGTAGCTGCCCTTTATCCACTCGGGAGCCGTGGCGTCTTCTCCTGAGGTTTTGTGGATCATTTTTCTCCCAGCACTTTCTCGATGAAGGCCAGTGACTCCCGGGGGATGAGCCTGCGTCCGGATGGTCCCGTAGCGGATGTCTAGCACTTGGACTTCCTTGGGATCAGTGATCACGCGGCTGACGAATGGGACTTCGCTGTGACCCACCGTGCCGCCATTTCGTAGCCGCAGCAGCCTGAACGAGCCTGCCGGCCCGGCGTTGTCCACGCGGTCCAGGGGCAGAATTTGCAGATCGGCGTTCCTCGACTGCCCGACTTCCAGCAAGTGTTCGAGCTGCCTTCGCATCACCATCCTGCCCCGATGGGGCGGCGGAGCGTGGACTCGCATGGGACGAAGTTGAAGAGGGTGTTCCAGGCCGGAGTTTCCGGCTCGGTCTCACCGTCACCACGCCCGCCACTCTCCGTATCGAGGTCGCCGACACCGGGGAACACCTGCCCGCGCGGGCACGGACAACCGCTGAGGCCGAGCCCGCCGAGTCCGGCTACGGCCTGATCCTGGTCGAGGAGTTGGCGCGCCGTTGGGGCGTACGGGAGGGCCCGGCACCGTGCAAGACCGTGTGGGCGGAGCTGGAGCTCGGTCGGTGACGGGCTGGCTGTCCACCTCTGCCGCGCGGGCTGGAAGGGGATCGCTTCAACACGGTCCAGCCAGTGAGCCCTTTCCAACCTGGCGGCCGGGTGGGCCAGTTGGGCTGACGGACAGGTGAAGCCCCTGACGGAGGGGTTTTCGACCAAGAGAACCCTCTCCACCAGAGGCTCCACGTGCTTGTCCACCCTTCCGGCACTGCCGTGCAAGCGGCTCCCGCTGGAGGCGTCCGAACCCTGGCCGCCAGGCCCTGCTCACCCTGGCCCACGGACTGTGGTCACCGCTCGCGCCCTGTGGCGCGGGTCAGCCGCCCTGGCCCGCGCTGCCGATCGGGCCGACCTTCACCGGGGTGCCGGAGCCGTCGGTGACCGGGAGCGAGGAGCCGCCCGGCCAGTCGAGGGTGACGGACCTGGTCTCGTCGGGCGGGGTCACGACCAGGCCCGTGACGCGGACGCCGGAGCCGCCGGAGTCGTTGACCGGGTAGGTGACGGCGAACGACACCGACTCACCGTCCTCGAGGACGACCGAGGGGGCCTTCTCGCCGGTGCGTTCGGCGGAGAGGGAGCCCGCGTCGGTCTTCAGGTCGACGCCCGCGTAACCGGTGAGAGCGCAGTCACGGCCACCGCCGTTGGTGAAGTCCACCGCGACGGTGCCTACGGTGTCGCCGTCGATGGTGACGTCCGAGGCGGTGATCTCCAGCTCGTCGGTACGGCAGTCGCCCACCTTGCCGTCCTCGTTGCTGCCGGTTCCGGCGACCGTGCCCTCCTGGTCCTGGCCCTGGCCCGCGTCGCCGCCGTTCGCGGAGGGGGCCGAGGCGGCCGGCTTGGGGTCGGCGGCGATGTCCTCGTTCTGGCAGGCGGTGAGCGAGAGACCCGCGACGACGGCCAGGGCGGCGATGGTGAGCTTGGTGACGCGCATGGTGTCTTCCTCGGTGTCGGTGCCGGTCTGCGTGACGGTCCGTCAGTACGGCCGTTCCGCACCACAAGACCCGCTCCGGCCGCTCGCCGTTTCACCCGGCGCCCCACCCGGACACGCCTGTGACGGACGGATGCATGCGCGGTGACATCCGTACCGCGCTTGGCATGGACACCGGTGTGCCGCGGAGCGGAGCCCGGAAACACGGGATGCGGTGGTCCGGCGGGCGGGGCCGCGGGACGTAAAAAGACTTAAGTACCGAGGGTGAAAACCAACCAACCCCACCAAACCTCGCGTTGATCACTCGGCCGGGTGAAACGCGTCGAACGGGCTGGCGCGGCGGTGGTGCAGACAGGCACTCTCAGCTCAGAGGGCCGGGCCAACTCGGCGCTCATGCCCCCGTACAGACGTCGGCCCCCGCCGGGACTCGCACTCCCGAACGAGGGCCTGACCAAAGAGGAACCAAACCCTTCCCCTATGGCTGAACAGAAGCTTAGTGCCGCCCCGCGCCCGACGCAGCGCGTTCGACGATCCGCCACCCCGTCCGGTGTCACCCACGTACGTACGTACCAGTCCGGGCGGTACGTGATCGTCGGCAACCACCTCGCCCAGCACCGTGAGTTGTCCCTGACCGCGATCGGACTGGCGACCCACATCCTCTCGGTGCCCGAGAACACCCTGGTCGACATCCGCAGCCTCGCCGAGCGCTTTCCCGAAGGACGGGACCGGATCGCGTTCGCCCTACGGGAGCTGGAGGCGCACGGGTACCTGCGGCGGGTCCGTGAGCACACGGAGGACGGGCGGCTGGTGACGCGGACGTACGCCCATCACACGCCGCTGGACCGTTCCGGTGCTCGTGACGCCGCAGTGGGCGTGGAGCGCGATGAGGCACCCCGGGCGGATGATCAAGCCTCCGCCGGGACGGTTGAGAAGGTGGTTCCGGCCGGTCCGGCCGCGCCGCCCGCTGCTCTCCTCGCGCCGGACGTGCCGGACGCGCCGGTGCAGGCGCCCGAGAGGCCCGTGGCCGCCGTTTCCGTGGACGCGCCGCCCGAACCCGCCGCCCCCTCTGGGCCGTTGCACGAGAAGGCGGTCGCGCTGCTCGCCGGTCTGCGCCGTGCCGACGAGCGCCTCACGCTGTCGCTGCGGGAGGTGCGCCGGCTGGCTCCGGCGGTCGTCGGCTGGTTCGAGCGGGGGGTCGGCCCGGCGGCGTTGCGCCACATCCTGACCTTTGATCTGCCCGTCCCCATGAAGCACCCGGCGGGCGTACTCGCCTACCGGTTGCGTGAAATGGTGCCCCCGCCGCTTCCCGAGGCTCCGGAACCTCCAGCGGGGCGGGCCGAAACCCCCCGCCCGCATCGCCCGCTCCCCTTCCAGGACTGTGAGGGCAACTGTGAACGAGTCTTCCGTGGCCTGGAACCAGGCTTCTGCGGTGACTGCCGCGACAAGCGGGCGAGGGCGGGCGGGGCTGCGAGCGCGGCCTGAACCGGCACGCGGGGGCGGGCGGCAGGTGGTGGGCGCCACCGGCGATGTCGTTCACGTGCGCACCTCAGTCGCACGCACGGACAGCCGCCGGTGGCGGGTGGGGCGGTCAGCGCTGGGTGATCGGGCGCATGGCGAGGCCCTCGGTGCCTTGCCAGTGGGTGACGCGCTGGCCGTCGTCGGCGGGGAAGGAGTCCTCGACCGGCATCGGCAGGTCGACCGGCTCCTCCGCCTCGGCCTCGCCGCCGGGGCTGCCGAGGGTGAGGGTCATGAACGTCACGTCGTAGGTGTGCTGGTTGCCGCCGGTCGCGAGCAGGCCGGCGTACGCCTTCTCGCCGGGGGCGAGGGTGAGGGGCTCGCCCTGACTGCCCTCCAGGACCGGGGCCGGGCCCTGGGCGTCGCCGAGCGTGATCTCGGGAGCGTGCAGGATGTCGCACGGCTTGGTGCTCTTGTTGGTGGCGACGACCATGATGTGGCGCAGCTCCTCGTCCGGCGCGCCGTAGCGCGAGGCGGCGAAGGACAGGTCCTGGTGGGTGCAGAGGGCGGAGCCGCCGGCGTCGTCCCCGGAGTCCCCGGTGTCCCCGGCGTCCCCGACGTTCTGGTCGTCCCCGTCGCCGGGGGCCGCCGAGGCCTCCGGGCTCGGGGCGGCCGGGCTCGACGCGGCCGGCGGGGTCGCGGCCCCGGGGATGTCCGCGGCGTCGCTCCCGTCGGGTTCGCACGCCGTGGTCGCGAGCAGTGCGGCGGCCACCGCCGCGCCGGCGGCGTACGACCGCCGGCCGTGCCGGGCTCTGCGGATGCTGCGCGTGGTGGTGTTCATGACATCTCCCCGTGATCGAACGGCCGCGTGCCGAGTCGTGGTGCGTTGCAGGGATTGTGCGGCCCGCGGCTCGCGGCCGACCGCCGCCCGCACGGGTTGTTACCGAGCGTGTACACATCCGTCGCACGGTCACCGTCGCGGTGACCGCGGTGCGACGGGCAGGGGGCGGGTGCGGTCCACGTAGGGGCGGGAGAGGACCGTGACGGCGACGGAGAGCGCGGCCAGGGCGGTGATCGTCATGGCGGGGGAGAGGAACTGGGCGGTGGCGCCCGCGAGCGCGGCCCCGATGCCCTGCCAGGTCATACGGCCGGCGGACTCCACCCCCTGCACCTGGCCGCGCACCTGCTCGGGCGTGAGGGCGAGGAGCCGTTCCTGGAGGGGGAGCGTGGCCGCGAATCCCGCGCTCGCGAGGAAGACGGTGACCGCCGCGACGGCGGTCGGCGGGTGCCACGCGAAGAGGAGGTACGGCCCCGCGAGCAGCAGCCGCAGGGGGAACGCGCAGCGGCGCCGCCACTCGGCGCTGAGCAGCCGGCCGACGGTCAGGTCGCCGAGGAGCATGCCGGCGGACGCGGCGGCCAGCAGGATCCCGGCGTCCGCCTGGGCGTACGGGATGAACAGGGCCTCACAGCCGACGATCAGGCCGTTGGGGACCCACAGGGTGAGCAGCAGGGCGCGCGGGCCGGAGCGGGAGAGGAGGGCGGCGTTGGTGGTCCACGTCTCGCGCAGTCCGGGGCGGCGGGGCGGGCGGATGGAGCGTTCCCGTACGGTCGCCGCCGTCACGGCGAGAGCGGCAGCGGTGAGGGCCGCCGCCGCGAGGAACACGCCCTGCGGGGTGAGGTGGCGCAGCAGGACCGCGCCGAGGGTGAAGCCGAGGACGGAGGTGGCGCCCGCGGTGACGTTCATCAGCGAGCGGGCCGGGACGTACGCGGAGGCGGGCACCACCTCGGCGAGCAGACCCATGCGCGTCCCGGTGTTGAGGGACTGGAAGAAGCCGAGCAGGAGGAGCAGGGCGAAGCGGGCGGCGAGGGGCATGCCGGGGACCGCCTGGGCGCAGGCGCCCGCCAGCGCGACGCACTGGAGCGCGACCAGGGTGCGGCGGGGGCGGTCGCCGTCCGCGACCGACATCAGCGTCGTCGCGCCGAGCACGGTCGCGAAGGTCGCGCCGTACATGCTGACGGCGGTGAGGAACGGGGAGCCGGTCGACCGGTCGACGAGCGTGCCGAGCGCGAAGCCGGAGAGGGTGCTCGCGGCGACGGTGAGCGTGAAACCGGCGTACAGGCCGGCGAACTCGCGGTTGCGGAGAAGGGCGCGGTAACCGGGCGTGGGATCGGGGGTGTTCGTGTCGGTGGGCATGAAAAAAGCCTTCGTGCCGCCCTGTTGGGGCGCCGAAGGCTGACCGGCGGATCATAGCGGGTCCGGGGCGACTTCCGGACCCGGTGGTCAGACCAGGCCGACCGACACCAGACCGCCCGCCGCGGCGACGGCGGCGGCGAGGCCGCGCAGGCCCGGGGTGACGGCCGTGCGGCCGCCCCGCGTGGACAGCCTCAGTACGGCGTTCGCGGTGAACGCGGGGAGCAGCACGCCGAACACCGCGACGGTGACGAGCGCTTCGAGGGTCGGTTCGACCGACGTCGTGAGGGCGCCGACCGCCATGGCCGCGGCGGCGATCCCGTACAGCGCCGCCGGTACGAAGGTGAGGTCCTCACCCACCCGCGGGGCCGGGCCGCGCCCCTTGGCGCGGCTCCGGTGGCGGCGCTCGGTGCCGACCCGCGCCGCCACCATGACGACCACCTCGACCGCCAGGACGATCACGGCGATGTGCTCGACCGACACAGCGTTCCCCTGTTCCTGCCGTGACTCCTACGTCGTACTCGCGTGCCTTGCTCCGTACTCGCGTGCCCTCGCTTTCGAGCGTACGGAGCCGTCGGCGGTCCGGTGAAGGCACTTGAGGGAGTTCAGAGGCTTCCGCGCGGCGGAGGCGTCGGGTTCAGCATGCTCTAGCGCGGAACCCCGGGCGTTCACGCCCGGGAGGAAGCGCTTCTTGACACTGTTCTGACGTGCACGGGTGCACGGATCTGCATTGTTGGCCTCAGCCGGGACGTTTCTGGTTCTCGATGTACTCCTTGATGATCGCGAGCGGGGCGCCCCCGCACGATGCGGCGAAGTAGGACGGCGACCAGAAGTGCTCACCCCACAGGTACTTGCGGATGTGGTCGGGGAACTCCTGCCGCAGGCGCCGGGCGGAGACGCCCTTGAGGGAGCCGACGAGTCGGGAAATGGCGACCTTCGGCGGGTAGTGCACGAGCAGGTGGACGTGATCGCGTTCGCCGTTGAACTCTCGCAGCTCCGCGCCGAAGTCGGCGCACACGTCGCGCATGACCTCTTCGCAGCGCCGAAGGATCTCGTCGGTGAATGGTCCGCGCCGGTACTTGGGAGTGAAGACCAAGTGTGCGTGCAGGGTGTATACGACGCTACGACCCCTACGAATATTGGGGTTTGACTCCCAGCGTGGTGACATAGACCAATGCTACGATCACGCGCATGAAGATCGTGACGCAGGTCAAGCTCATGCCGGACGCCGTGCAGGCATCCGCACTTGAGCGCACCCTGCGCACGGTCAACGACGCCGCGAACTGGGTGTCGGAGGTGGCGTTCGAGCATGGCGTGCCGCGCGAGTACGAGCTGCGCAAGCACACCTACGCCGAACTCAAGGCCCGTGGGCTGGGAGCGCAGGCCGCGCAACACGTCATCAAGAAGGTGCGTGACTCGTACACCGCGCTCAGGGCCAACATCCGGGCCGGGAACCTCGGCAAGGAGGGCTCGAAGCGTCGCCGCAAGGCTGAGTCCAAGCCGGTCACCTTTCGCCCCGAAGCCGCCCAGCCGTATGACGACCGGTGTTTGAGCTGGCAGTACGGCCAGCGAACCGTGTCCGTCTGGACCGTGGACGGCCGGGTCAAGAACATCCGTTTCGCCTGCTCCGCCGACGCGCTCAAGATGCTCCAGGCACACCGGCAGGGTGAATCCGACCTGATCCAGCGTGACGGCGTGTTCTACCTCGTCGCCACCTGTGACGTGCCCGAGGCCGAGCAGTACGAGCCGGACGGCTTCATCGGCGTGGACCTCGGCATCGAGAACATCGCCACCGCCTCCACCGGCTACCTCGCCGCCGGGCGGGGGCTCAACCGGTACCGCAGGCGACAGCTTGCTCTGCGGGCCAAGCTCCAGAAGAAGCGCACCAAGTCCGCCAAGCGGCGGCTCAAGGCCCGTGCCCGCAAAGAGGCGCGGTATGCCGCCAACCAGAACCACATCATCTCCAAGACGATCGTGACCGAGGCTGAACGCACCGGGCGCGGCCTGTCCCTCGAAGAACTCAAGGGGATCCGCACCCGGGTACGGCTCCGCAAGCCCC
The DNA here is from genome assembly GCF_055778765.1 of Streptomyces sp. DSM 120436. Classification (NCBI taxonomy): domain Bacteria; kingdom Bacillati; phylum Actinomycetota; class Actinomycetes; order Kitasatosporales; family Streptomycetaceae; genus Streptomyces; species Streptomyces sp. DSM 120436. Next base: position 1,767,046 of record NZ_JBSKBS010000001.1, read on the forward strand.
AACGGGTCGCACTCCACTCCTGGGCCTTCTTCCAGCTCGGAGACTTCATCGTCTACAAGGCCAAGAGGGCCGGGGTACCCCTGGTCTTCGTTGATCCCGCGTACACGTCGCAGACGTGCGCCGAGTGCGGCCACGTCGACAAACGCAGCCGTGTCAACCAAAGGCTTTTCATCTGCCGGGGGTGCGGGGTCGTTGCCCACGCCGACCGGAACGCTTCCCGCAACATCGCCACCCGTGGCGAGAGCGCGTGGAATGCGGGGCGTGAGTCACGCGTCCCTGCCACCCCATAACGGGGTGTCTGGACGGAGGAGTCCACCCCGACAGCCAGTTGGGCACTACCTCCAAGCCCGACCCTTCAGGACCGGGTCAAGTTGACGCCAGGGTGCGCAGCGCCGTGCCGAGCAGGGCCACGCCCTCGGTGAGCGTGCCGGGCGGGTCGGCGGCGTACCCGAGGACCAGGCCGGGGCGGCCGGGGAGCTGGCGGTGCCAGGAGAGGGGGTGGCACTTGACGCCCGAGGCCAGTGCGGCGGCGGCCAGTTCGGTGTCGGGGACGTCCGGCGCGTAGGTGACCGTCAGGTGCAGGCCCGCCGCCGCGCCGTGGACGACCGCGCCCGGGAGGTGGGCGCGGACGGCGGCGATCACCGCGTCCCGGCGGCGGACGTGCCGGGCGCGCAGCAGCCGCAGGTGCCGCTCCAGGTGGCCCGTCCCCATCAGCCGGGCGAGGACGAGCTGCGGCAGCACCGCGCTGCCCAGGTCGGTGAAGCGTTTCGCGTCGGTCAGCGCCTCCAGGTGCCGCCGCGGCGGGAGCAGCCAGCCGATGCGCAGGGCGGGGGCGAGCAGTTTGGAGACGCTGCCCATGTAACAGAGGCGGTCGGTGAGCAGGGAGCGCAGCGCGGGGACGGGCGGGCGGTCGTAGCGGTGCTCCGCGTCGTAGTCGTCCTCCAGGATCAGCCCGCCGTCCGCCGCCCACCGCAGCAGCGCGCGGCGGCGCTCCCCGCTGGTCACCACGCCGGTCGGGAACTGGTGCGCCGGGGTGAGCAGCACCGCCGGGGCGCCGGTGGCGCGCAGCGCGGCGACGTCCGGGCCGTGCGCGTCGACCGGGACGGGCGGGGTGGCCAGGCCGCCGTGCGCCAGGTGCTGGCGGGTGCCGAGCGAGCCGGGCTCCTCCACGGCGACGGCCGTGATGCCGTCCGCGCGCAGCACCGGGTGCAGCAGGGTGAGCGCCTGGGCGATGCCCGCGACGATCAGGACGCCGTCCGGCTCGACCGCGATGCCGCGGCTGCGGGCCAGCCAGTCGGCGACGGCGCGGCGCAGCCGGGGGGCGCCGCGCGGGTCCCCGTATCCCAGGTCGGCGCTGGACAGTTCGGCGAGCACGGCCCGTTCGGCGCGCAGCCACGCCGTGCGGGGGAAGGCGGACAGGTCGGGGCGGCCGGGGGTGAGGTCGATCCGGGCGTCGGCGGCGCGCAGCGCGTCGAAGGCGCGGGCGTCGGGGGGCCCGGTGAACGGGGTGACGGGTGCGGGCCGTCGGGTGCCGGGCGGCAGGGGAGGCGGGGGCGCCGCGACCACGACCGTGCCGCCGCGCCGGCGACCCTCGACATGCCCGTCCTCCGCGAGCCTGCGGTACGCCTCGGTGACCACGCCCCGCGAGACGCGGAGTTCGGCGGCGAGCAGCCGGGTGGCCGGGAGCCTGCTGCCCACGGGCAGCCTGCGGTCGGTGATCGCCTCCCGCACCTGCCGCGCGAGCCAGTCCGCCTTGCCGTCCGCGGGCACGTCGTCCGCCCGCAGCTGGAGGAAGTCCGAGCCGTGCGCCGTCGCGTCGTCCCTGTCGGTCACCGCACCGATGGTGCCATGCACGGTTACGGCACCCGGGTGGTGTCGTCGAGCGCGAACTCCGGTGCGTCGCCGGTGAGCAGAGCGGTCACGGGGGTGACCGGCCAGTGCGCCGCCAGCTCCTCGGCGAGGGTCTCCAGGGTCCGCGCGACGGTGTCCGTGCCGCCCTCGTGCAGCGCCTCCGTCACCACGAGGATCCGGCGGGTGTCCTCGCTCACCGCCGAGTGGCCGCTCTGCCGGTTGGTCCAGCGGCGGGCGTGCGCGCGTCCGGCGGAGTCGGCGTACGTCACCTCGCCGGGCGCCGGGTGCTCGGTGCGGCCGTCGAAGGTCGTGTACTCCTCGTCGCCGCGGGCGGGCCGCACCTCGAGCAGCGGGCCCGTGACGCGGTCGGCGTCGAGCACCGCGACCGGCACGGCGTACGCGACGGAGACCGCGTTGCACAGGTCGACGACCGGGTGGATGCGCGGGAGCGCGCCCTCCTTGCGCAGGCGGCGCAGCAGGGACTCGGAGGCGCAGCGGTACTGCGTCGGGCGCAGTCCCATGCGGGCGAACGCCCGCCGCCACGCCAGTACTTCGGGGAACCGGCTCTCGGGGGCGTCGGCGAGCCGGGTGAGGGCGCGGACGGTGTACGCCGCCACCCGCCCACCCGTGTCCGCCGTGCCGTCGACGCCCGTGGCGTGGAGCGCGCCCGCCGCCAGGCCCGGGTGGGCGGACCGGACCGCGTCCGCGTGCCGGAGGATCATCACGCCACCGCCATCCGGACGCTCAGACCGACGAAGCCGGCGGTGAAGAGGGCCCGGAGCCCGGTGGTGATCCGGGGGCGGGCCAGCAGCCGGTCCCGCACGGCCGCCGCGCACACGCCGTACACGGCGAAGACCACGAAGGTCAGGGCCATGAAGACCGCGCCGAGCCGGAGCATCAGGGCGAGCGAGTCGCCGGAGCCGGCCGGGACGAACTGTGGGAGGAACGCGACGAAGAACAGCGTCGGCTTCGGGTTCAGCACGTTGATCAGCACGGCGGTCGTGATCACGCGGAGCGCGGGGCGCGGCTCGGACTCCGGGCGGACGGCGAACGCCTCCTTGTCGCGCAGCATCCCCCACGCCATGTACAGCAGGTACGCGACGCCCGCGTACTTCACCGCCGCGTAGGCGACCGGGCTGGAGTGGAGCAGGCCGGCGAGGCCGGTGACGGACGCCAGCAGGTGCGGCACGACGGCGAGGGTGCAGCCGAAGGCGGCGATCAGGCCCGCGCGCCGGCCGTGGGACAGGCCGGCGGCGAGCGTGTAGACCACGCCGGTGCCGGGGGTGACCACCACGGCCAGGGCGGCCAGCAGGAACGCGAGACTCAAGGGAACCTCCGGGATCGTCGGTTCCTCCAGCCTGGTGGCGTCATGGTCCGGTGGACAGGGCCAAAGAGGAGCGGCCGGACAGGGCCAAAGAGGGCGGCGGGACAGGCCCGCCAGCGGTGTTCAGCGGTGCCGTCGCCCGGGGGGCGTCCGGGTCGTCCGGCACGAGGGGGTGGCCGTAGCCGGGGGCAGGGACCGCGCGGACGCCCGCGGCCTCGGGGTCCGCCGGGTCCTCCGCGCGGGGGAGGGGACCGACTGGGCGTCGGCAAAGGCACGGGCGGGGCGGGCGTAGCGTAGGTGGTATGACGACGTACGGATCCTTCCCCGGCACGCGCCCGCGGCGTCTGCGCACCTCCCCGGTCATGCGGCGCATGGTCGCCGAGACCCGGCTGCACCCCGCCGACCTCATCCTCCCGGCCTTCGTGCGCGAGGGCGTCGCGGAGCCGGTGCCGATCTCGGCGATGCCGGGGGTCGTGCAGCACACCCGCGACAGCCTGAAGAAGGCCGCCGCCGAGGCCGTCGCCGCCGGGATCTCCGGGATCATGCTGTTCGGCGTGCCGGAGGAGGCCAAGAAGGACGCCGTGGGCTCGGCGGGCACCGACCCGGACGGCATCCTCCAGGTCGCCCTGCGCGACGTCCGCGCGGAGGTCGGCGACGACCTGCTCGTCATGTCCGACCTGTGCCTCGACGAGTTCACCGACCACGGCCACTGCGGCGTCCTCGACGACGAGGGCCGGGTGGACAACGACGCCACCCTCGAGCGGTACGCCGAGATGGCGCAGGTCCAGGCCGACGCGGGCGCCCACGTGGTCGGCCCGAGCGGGATGATGGACGGGCAGATCGGCGTCATCCGCGACGCCCTCGACCAGATCGGCCGGGACGACGTCGCGATCCTCGCCTACACCGCCAAGTACGCCTCCGCCTTCTACGGACCCTTCCGGGAGGCCGTCGGCTCCTCGCTCCAGGGCGACCGCCGCACCTACCAGCAGGACCCGGCCAACCTCCGCGAGTCGATGCGCGAGCTGGAGCTCGACCTGGAGGAGGGCGCCGACCTGGTCATGGTCAAGCCGGCCGGCCCGTACCTCGACGTCCTCGCCAAGGTCGCGGACGCGGTGGACGTGCCGGTGGTGGCGTACCAGATCTCCGGTGAGTACGCGATGATCGAGGCCGCCGCCGAGAAGGGCTGGATCGACCGGGACAAGGCGATCATCGAGTCCCTGACCGGCATCCGCCGGGCCGGCGCCCGGAACATCCTCACCTACTGGGCCACCGAGGTCGCCCGCACCCTGCGCTGACCTCCGGGGAACCGGATCCACGACCACGCCAGGACGGGCGGGTTCACCTGATGCCGCAGGTGAGCCCGTCCGTTCCGTTCGTCCTGGCCGTTCCGTTCGTCCTGGCCGTTCCGTTCGTCCTGGCCGCCGTTCGGCTCAGTAGGCGAGCGCGTCGTCCCTCGAGGACTGCCAGTACGTCACCGTCAGGCTGCTGTCGTAGTACACGCCCCCGGCCGGCAGGGACGGGATCGCGGCGGGACCGCCGTCGCTGAGCGGGGCGCGGCCCTGGAAGCCGACGGCGAGCTTCCGGCCGGTGGTGCCGGCCGTGCCGCTGCCGTCGGCGGCCGACAGGACGACCCCCGCGTACGCCGACTCCCCCGGCTGCAGGGTGACCACGGCCTGCGGCTGGGAGTCCTCGATCGGCTGCGGCACCCACTGCATCTCGTCGAACCGCAGCACCGGGTGGTAGGTCAGGTGGCAGTTCCGCGAGCCGGTGTTCTCGACCGTGATCAGCATGTGGTTCACGGGGCTGGAGACCGGCTCGGCGGTGACGGAGGTGTTCGAGCCGTTGCAGGAGAGGAAGGCCGCGGAGCCGTCGCCGGAACCGGCCGACCCGGAGCCCTTCTCGCTCTTCTCCCCGTTCGTTCCCTTGCCGGCCTGAGCGCCCTGGCCGTCGCCGCTCCCGGCCGAGTCCGTGCCGGCGCCCGAGGAGCCGGTGCCCGAGGAGCCGGTGCCCGAGGGACCGTTGCCCGCGGTGCCGGCGGACGATCCCGCGGGGGCCGCGCCGGCCGGACCCGAGGCGGACGCGCCCTCGTCGCGGGTGCCGGTGCCGTCCTGGCAGGCGGTCAGGGCGAGCGAGGCGACGGCGACACCGGCGGCGGCGAGCAGACGGAGGCGAGAGGCGCGCATGGCGGATTCCTTGTCGTCAAAGGGGACTTGGCGTGGCCGCCCCACCGGTCGGCGGGAACGGCGTGCTTGGATGACCAGAGCGTGCGGTGTGATCCGTCCCGGCCGCCACAGTCGGCGGGTGATCCGGGACGCTGGAACGCTCACACCGCTCTGACCTGGGGGAACGGCCATCTCCTGGAACGGCGGAACGGAACGCGGGGGAGTGGAGGAACGGTGTCGGAACAGACGGCCGCGGCGGAGTTCGCCGCGCTGCTGCGGGAGTTGAAGGACCGCTCGGGGCACAGCTACGGGGTCCTCGCCAAGCGGCTCCACATGAGTACGTCGACCCTGCACCGCTACTGCAACGGGGACGCGGTGCCGACCGACTACGCGCCGGTCGAGCGGCTGGCCCGGCTGTGCAAGGCGCGCCCCGAGGAACTGGTCGAGCTGCACCGCCGGTGGGTGCTGGCGGACGCGGTGCGGGGGCGGAAGGGGGCGGCGGCGACCGGGACGCCCTCGGCCGCGAAGCCCTCGGGGGAGGAGGGCTCGGGCGCCGGACCCGAGGAGGCTGCTTCCGGTACGGCCGCCCCGGTCGGCCCACCGCCTGCCGACCCCGTCGGATCAGGGATGCCGGAGCCCGGATCCACGGCCGCCGATGCCCCCGACGGGAACGCCCCCGACGGGAACGCCCCCGACGAGGCGGACCCGGCCCTCCTCCACCCCGCCGCCCCCGCCGCCCCGGCCCCCGCCCGGCGCCGTACTCGCACCGCCGTCCTCGCCGGCGTCGCCGTCGCCGCGGTGGCCGCCGGGATCACCTTCGCCGTCGGGCTGCCGGGCGGCGGTTCGGACGGTGACGGCGACGGCGGCCGGCACCGCCCGGTCGGCGCGGCGGGGGTGACCGCCGAGGAGAGCGCCTCCGCGTCGTCCTCGCCGTCCTCCTCCGCCGGCTCCAGTCCCAGCGCCTCCGCGTCCCCCTCGGCCAAGGACAAGGGCCCGACCGGGACGCCCGCCGGGTCCGCGCCCGCCGACGCCCCGAGCGGCGGTGCGGAGAAGAGCGGTGTGCCGGTCACGGTGCAGACGGAGCCGTACGCCTGGGAGAGCCCCTGCTCGCAGCGCTATCTGATCGACAAGCCGGCGAGCGAGGTGAACCCGCCGCCGGTGGAGGAGGCTGCTCCGGGCTGGGTGGCGGCGCAGGGCGCGGTGTCCTCGGGGCAGCAGTACCTGCGGCTCACCGTGCAGGGCACCGGTCCCGAGACGGTGGTCGTCGACGGCCTCACCGTGCGGGTGGCGGGCAAGCGGGCGCCGCTCGCCTGGAACGACTTCGCCATGGCCTACCCCGGCGTGGGCTGCGGGGGCTCCGTGCCGACGCGGGCGTTCACCGTGTCCCTGGACTCGGCGCGGCCCGCCCTCACCCCCGAGCCGGGGAACCAGGACTTCCCGTTCAAGGTCAGCGAGTCCGACCCGGAGGTGTACTACATCACCGCCTCCGTCTCCGCCCACGACGTCGACTGGTACCTGGAGCTGAAGTGGTCCAGCGGCGACCGCAGCGGCACGCTCACCGTCGACGACGAGGGCCGCCCCTTCCGCACCAGCGGCAACGAGGGACGCCCGGCGTACGAGTTCCCGATCGGCGGCGACGGATGGGTGCCGGAGGGGACGACCCAACTCGGGTAGGCGGTGCGGCGGACGTCCGGATCGCGGAAGGGCGCGGGGAGGAGGCACGCGTTTTCCTAGGCTGCGGGGACGCGCCGTCACCCGGACCGAGGAGCCGTGCCATGACCGTCACCGAGCCGCCCGCCGCCCCTGCTCCCACCCACGCTCCCACCCCGCGGCTCGCCGCACGGGCCTCGGCGGTCGGCGGCTCGCCGGTCCGGGACATCCTGGCCGTCACCGCGCGGCCCGAGGTGATCAACTTCGCGGGCGGGCTCCCGGCGCCGGAGCTGTTCGACGCCGAGGGCATAGCGGCGGCGTACCGCGCGGTGCTCGCCGAGACGCCCGCGCGGGCGCTGCAGTACTCCACGACCGAGGGCGAACCGGCGCTGCGGGCCGCGCTCGCCGAACGCGCCCGCGTGCGCGGGCTGCCCACCGGACCGGACGACCTGCTCGTCACCACCGGCTCCCAGCAGGCGCTGTCCCTCCTCGCCACCGCACTGCTCGAACCCGGCGACACGGTCCTCGTCGAAGACCCCTGCTATCTGGCGGCACTTCAGTCCTTCGGCCTCGCCGGGGCGCGGATCGTCGCGGTGCCCGGCGACGAACACGGCCTCGATCCCGAGGCGTTGGAGGAGCTGGTGGTCCGGGAGCGGCCGAAGCTGCTCTACACCGTGCCCACGTTCCAGAACCCCACCGGCCGCACCCTCCCCGCCGCCCGCCGGGCCGCCGTCGCCGAGGTCGCCGCCCGCGTCGGCCTGTGGATCGTCGAGGACGACCCGTACGGCGAACTCCGGTACGAGGGCGCGCGGGTGCCGTGGATCGCCGCGCACCCGGGCGCGGAGGACCGCACGGTGCTGCTGGGCAGCCTCTCCAAGATCATGGCGCCCGGACTGCGGCTGGGCTGGCTGCGGGCGCCCGAGGGGCTGCGCCGCGCCTGCGCCGTCGCCAAGCAGGCCGCCGACCTGCACACCCCGACCGTCAACCAGCTCGCCGCCGCCCGCTACCTCGCCGACCGCGACCTGGACGCCCACGTCCGCCGCGTGGCGGGCGTGTACGGCGAGCGCCGGGACGCCATGCTGGCCGGCCTCCCCGGCGCGCTCCCCGCGGGGTCGGTCTGGACCCGCCCCGAGGGCGGCATGTTCCTCTGGGTCCGCCTGCCGTCCGGGTACGACACCGCGGCCCTGCTCCCCGAGGCGGTCCGGCACGACGTGGCGTACGTCCCCGGCGCCCCCTTCCACGCCGGCGTCCCCGACCGCGCCACCCTCCGCCTGTGCTTCGTCACGCAGACCCCGGAGGAGATCGCGGAGGGGCTGCGGAGGCTGGGGGCGGCGTTGCGGGCGTGATCGCGGAGGGGCTGCGGAGGCTGGGGGCGGCGTTGCGGGCGTGATCGCGGAGGGGCTGCGGAGGCTGGGGGCGGCGCTGCGGGCGTGACGTCGGAGCCCGCGAGGGCTCACCGCACCTCGGCCTCGAAGCACTCCGGCCCGGAACCGGCGTCCGCCGGATGGAAGCAGGCCCGTACGACGGCGCCGGGGGCGGTCTCCGCCATCGGGGTGTAGAGGTACGCCCGCGCGTCCAGGGCGTCCGTCACCTCGGCGGAGCGGGGCGGGCCGGGTGCGGTCAGTTCGATGCGGTCGCCGACCTCGGTGGACCACATCCGCGCCCAGCTCGCCCCGCACCGGGGACTGTGCCGCAGCTCCAGCCGGGCGCCGGCCGTGGTGCGGTACGTGGTGAGGGTGCCCGGCGCGACCCCGCACAGCATGTTGAAGGGGTCCTTGCCCGCGCAGGACGCGCCCCGGCAGCGGGGCGGCGGCACCACGGTCGTGCCGGGGGAGGCGGTCGCGTGGGCGGATCCGTCCGGCGTGGCGTCGCCCGCCAGCAGGACGGCCGCGGTGACGACCGACGCCAGCACCGCGAGCACCGCCGCGACCGCCACCGCGCCGCGCAACGACCGATTCCGGTTCGTCCCTTCGGGTGGCGGTGGCGCGTCGGCCTCCTCCTGAGAGGGCTCGGGGGACGGCGGCGGTGCTTCCGGCGGGGCGTGGGCGGCGCGTCCGCTGCCCGCCGCCTCCGCGATCTCCCACAGCGCCAGACAGCGCCCGTCCGGTTCGCCCGCCAGACGGCACAGCGCCCTGACCGCCTCACGGGGCGGCAGCGTGTCGCCCTTCAGGTAGCGGCCCCAGGAGGACTTGCTGAACGGGGTGCGCCCCTCCAGACCCGTCAGACTCAGCCCGGTGCGCCGCCGCACCTCCCGCAGGGCGGCGGCCAGGTCGGCTCGTTCCGGTGGGGGCGTCATCCGCGCAGGGCTCCCCAGGTGTGGGGGCCGATGATGCCGTCCACGACCAGGCCTTCCCTCTGCTGGAACCGCTGGACGGCCCGCTCGGTCCTCGGGCCGTAGATGCCGTCGATGTCACCGGGAGGGAACCCGGCCCGCCGCAACAGGCACTGGGCTTCCGCGACCTCGGCCCCCGCGAGTCCGTTCACCAGGATCGCGTCCCGGGTCCGGCTCAGTCCCGCGAACCACTGCCCGCCCGCCCGCTCCACCCGGCAGGTGTACGACGGGGCCGCCGGCGGCGCCTCGACGTCGGCCGGTGCGGCCGCCGGGGGCCGCGCCCGCCCCTCGTCGTCCCCGGCACTCCGCGCCACCAGCAGCGCGGCCGACGCGACCACCAGCGCGAACGCGACGACACCGGCGACGACGGCACCCCGCGGGGGCCTGCGGCGGGCGGGTGGTCCGGGTGCGGCGCCGGTCGGTGCGCCGTCGTCCGCCGTGGCCCCGGCCGGGCCCGTACGCCGTCCCGTCCAGGCCGCCGACGCGACCTCCCACAGCGCCAGCAGGCGGGTCGGGTCCTCACCGGCGACCGCCGTGACCGCCTCGACGGCCTCCTTCGGCGGCAGCGACCTGCCGCCGAGGTAACGCTCCCACGACGACGTGCTGTAGCCCGTCTTCGCCGCCAGCTGCCGCATGCTCAGCCCGCTGTGGTCCTTCAGCCGGCGCAGGCTCACCACCAGGTGCCGCGCCCTCGGATCGAGCTCCGCGGGCAGCGCTTTCCAACGCGACATGATTCCCCCGATCGCGTGCGTGGGTCGTCCCCGTTCGCATTCTGCAACAACCGTGTCGGCCCGTACGGGACAACGCCGCCGACTCCGCACCGATCCGGCCACGGCCGGGCCCCGTCCCGCCGGACCGCCTCACGGGGGCGGGAAACCGCAGGTCAGATGCTGGGGCATCCCACGGTGACGTCATTTCACCGGCAACCGTGGCGGTCGCCGGGCGGCTTCCGCCAGTCTCGGTGACGAGCCGGCCCGCCGAGCCGGCGCAACCCGCATTCCGAAGGGGGAACACATGACCATCACCCGCAAGCTCGCCGTCCTGGCCACGGGGGCCGTGATGACCGGGGGCCTGCTGGCCGGCACCGCGGGCGCCGCCGGGGCCGCGCCGTCCGCCGCGAGCGACTGCCCGTCGGGCTGGTTCTGCGTCTGGTCCGGTCAGAACTACACCGGACGGATGCAGAAGGTCGCCGGCACGAACAAGGACCTGACCCAGTTCTCGGTCTTCCAGAACTTCAAGTCCTGGTACAACCACGGCGCTTCCTGCGACTTCAAGTGGTACTCGGCGAAGAACCACGGCGGGTCCAGCGGCGTCGTCCCGCGCGGCTACAAGACCACCGACAGCGCCTCGCACTACATCAAGTCCAACACGTGGGTGAACTGCCGCTGATCCGCGGCCGCTCCGACCCCTGACACCACCGCGGCCCGTCCGCTCCCCCGGGGGAGCGGACGGGCCGCGTGGCGTGTGCCGGCCGGGGGCGTCAGAGCCGCTCGGGCGTCCTGATGCCCAGCAGGGCCATGCCCTTGGTCAGCGTGCGGGCCGTGAGGTCGCACAGGAACAGCCGGTTCTCCACCTGCTCCGGCGTATCCGCCTTCAGCACCGGGCACTTGTCGTAGAACGACGTGTACAGCGACGCCAACTGGTACAGGTACGCCGTCAGCTTGTGCGGCGCGTACTCCGCCGCCGCCTCGAACACCGTGTCGCCGAACGCGTCCAGGTGCAGCCCCAGCGCCCGCTCGGCCGCGTGCAGCTCCAGCTCCGGGTGCGCGGCCGGCCGCACCTCGCCGGCCTTCCGCAGGATCGACCGGATCCGGGCGTACGCGTACTGGAGGTACACCGAGGTGTCGCCGTTGAGCGAGACCATCTGGTCCAGGTCGAACTTGTAGTCGCGGCTCGGCGACGTCGACAGGTCCGCGTACTTCACGGCGCCGATGCCGACCTGCGCGGCCCGCTCCCGGATCTCCTCCTCGGTGAGGTCCTTCGCCTTCTCCCGCACCACCTCGGCGGCCCGCTGCACGGCCTCGTCCAGCAGGTCCTCCAGCCGTACGGTCTCGCCCTCACGGGTCTTGAACGGCTTGCCGTCCGCGCCCAGCACCGTGCCGTAGCCCATGTTGTGCGCGGTGACGTCGTCGCCCAGCCAGCCGGCCCGGCGGGCGGTCTCGAAGACCATCTTGAAGTGCAGCGACTGCCGCACGTCGACCACGTACAGCAGGGTCGTCGCGCGCAGGCCGAGAACCCGGTCGCGGATCGCGGTGAGGTCGGAGGCCGCGTAGCCGAAGCCGCCGTCGGCCTTCTGCACGATCAGCGGGACCGGCTGGTCGTCCTTGCCGCGGATGTCGTCGAAGAACACCACCAGCGCGCCCTCGGAGCGGACCGCGACGCCCATCTCCTCCAGCAGCCGCGCGGTCTCGGGCATGCCCTCGTTGTACGCGGACTCGCCGACGATCTCCTCGTCGCGGATCTCCATGTCGAGCTTCTCGAAGACGGAGTAGAAGTAGACCTTCGACTCGTCCACGAACTGCTGCCACAGCTCGAGGGTCTCCTTGTCGCCGGACTGCAGGGCGACGACCCGCTTGCGGGCCCGCTCCTTGAACTCCTCGTCGGCGTCGAACAGCGCCCGCGAGGCCTTGTAGACCCGGTTGAGGTTCGACATGGCCTGCTCGCCGTCGACCTCGGAGGCCGGGGCCAGCTCGCCCGGGTGCTCCATCAGGTACTGGATGAGCATGCCGAACTGGGTGCCCCAGTCGCCGATGTGGTGCCGGCCGATCGTCTTCTCGCCGGTGAAGTCGAGCATGCCGCGCAGGGCGTCGCCGATCACCGCGGAGCGCAGGTGGCCGACGTGCATCTCCTTGGCCACGTTCGGCTGGGCGTAGTCGATCACCGTGGTGCCCGGGTTCTCGGCGAGCGGCACACCGAGACGGCCGGTGTCGTCCGCGTACCGCGCGGCCAGGTTCCCGGTGATCGCCCGGTCGGCGATCGTGATGTTGAGGAAGCCGGGGCCGGAGACCTCGACGTCCCTGATCACGTCACCGGTGGTGAGGTGCGAGACGACCTCGGTCGCGAGGTCCCGAGGGTTGGCCTTCGCCTTCTTCGCCAGCGCGAGGATGCCGTTGGCCTGGAAGTCCGCCCGGTCGCTGCGTCGCAGCAGCGGGTCCGCGGACGTCTCCGGCCGGGCGGCGGAGAGGGCGGACGTGAGCTGCTCGCTGACGAGAGCGGTGAGCGATGTGACCGAGGCCATGGAGTGGGTGCCGTTCTCCTCGTGGGTTCGGATGGACTCGGCCAGTATCCCACGGGGGGTGAAGCGGTTTTCCGTCCGAGAGCGCGGGCGGGCGGCCTCCGCGCCCGCCTCCGCACGCCCGTCGCGCCCGCGCGGAGGCCGGTGAGAAGGCGTTTTCGCGGTGGCCGGGGGAGCTGGGAGAATGGGGCGGTCAGCCGTGCGACCGTACCGGCTGCCCGAGCAGAAAGAAGGACGTGCCGATCGTGGCTCAGAGCACCGAGACCACCGACTGGGTCTCCCGTTTCGCGGATGAGGTCATCGAGGAGTCGGAGCGTCGGGCCCCGGGCAAACCGGTCGTCGTCGCGTCCGGACTGTCCCCCTCGGGCCCCATCCACCTGGGCAACCTGCGCGAGGTCATGACCCCGCACCTGGTCGCCGACGAGATCCGCCGCCGCGGCCACCAGGTCCGGCACCTGATCTCCTGGGACGACTACGACCGCTACCGCAAGGTGCCGGCGGGCGTCCCCGGCGTGGACGAGTCGTGGGCCGAGCACATCGGCAAGCCGCTCACCTCCGTCCCCGCCCCGAAGGGCTCCCCGCACCCGAACTGGGCCGAGCACTTCAAGGCCGCGATGGTCGAGTCGCTGGCCGAGCTGGGCGTGGAGTTCGACGGGATCAGCCAGACGGAGCAGTACACCTCCGGCGCCTACCGCGAGCAGATCCTGCACGCCATGCGGCACCGCGCGGACATCGACGCGATCCTCGCCCAGTACCGCACCAAGAAGGCGCCCGCGAAGAAGCAGCAGCAGAAGCCGGTGGACGAGGCGGAGCTGGAGGCCGCCGAGGGGTCCGGCGCCGCCGCCGAGGACGACGGCAGCTCCGGCTCGGCCGGGTACTTCCCGTACAAGCCGTACTGCGGCAACTGCGAGAAGGACCTCACCACCGTCACCTCCTACGACGACGACTCCACCGAGCTGTCGTACTCGTGCACCTCGTGCGGCTTCTCGGAGACGGTGCGGCTGGGCGAGTTCAACCGCGGCAAGCTGGTCTGGAAGGTCGACTGGCCGATGCGCTGGGCCTACGAGGGCGTGATCTTCGAGCCCAGCGGCGTGGACCACTCCTCGCCGGGCTCGTCCTTCCAGGTGGGCGGGCAGATCGTCGGGATCTTCGGCGGCGAGCAGCCGATCGGCCCGATGTACGCGTTCGTCGGCATCAGCGGCATGGCGAAGATGTCGTCGTCCAAGGGCGGTGTGCCCACCCCGGCCGACGCCCTGAAGATCATGGAGCCGCAGCTGCTGCGCTGGCTGTACGCCCGCCGCCGGCCGAACCAGTCCTTCAAGATCGCCTTCGACCAGGAGATCCAGCGCCTCTACGACGAGTGGGACCGGCTCGACGCCAAGGTCGCCGACGACACCGTGCTGCCCGCCGACGCTGCCGCGCACTCCCGCGCGGTGCGCACGGCCAGCGGTGAGCTGCCGCGCACGCCCCGGCCGCTGCCGTACCGCACGCTGGCCTCGGTGGCCGACATCACCGCCGGCCACGAGGACCAGGCGCTGCGCATCCTCAGCGACCTCGACCCGGCGAACCCGCTGGGCTCGCTCGACGAGGCGCGTCCGCGCTACGACAAGGCCGAGGCGTGGATCAACACCCACGTCCCCGCCGACCAGCGCACCATCGTCCGCGACGAGCCCGACGCCGAGCTGCTGAAGTCGCTCGACGAACAGGCGCGGGAGTCCCTGCGGCTGCTGCTCGACGGCCTCGCGGACAACTGGTCCCTGGACGGCCTCACCCACCTCGTCTACGGCGTCCCGAAGGTCCAGGCGGGCTTCTCCGCCGACGCCACCCCCAAGGAGCTGCCCCCGGAGATCAAGACCGCCCAGCGGTCCTTCTTCGCCCTCCTCTACCAGCTCCTGGTCGGCCGCGACACGGGCCCGCGCCTGCCCACCCTGCTGCTCGCGGTGGGGCAGGACCGGGTGCGGCACCTCCTCGGCGCGTAACGCGCACGGCGACGACGAAGGGGGCGCCCGGTGCACACCGGGCGCCCCCTTCGTCGTCGTGGCCGCCGGTCAGGCGATGTGGTCCTCCTCCAGCTCCGCGTTGAAGCGGTTGGTGAAGCGGGTGACCATGCGCTTGGCCTCCTCCGGCGGGAGGGTCCGGCTGAACTCGGCCTCCACGTTGTCGCCGAACTCACGGGGCGTCGGGTAGCTGCCGTTGATCGACTTCTTGAAGACCTGGTAGTAGGCCTCCTCGTCCGGCTCCGCGCCGGGAGCGGCGCCGCCCTCGCCCAGGTCGCGGGTGCGGCCGCCCGGCACGACCGGGATGGGGAAGGCGCCGGTCTCCTCGGGGGCGGGTTCCCGGAGCGGGGGCTCCTCCTGGTACTGCTCCTCGTACTGCTCCGCCTGGCGCTGCTCGGCCATCCAGCGGGCGTACTCGTCCGGGTCGAACGTCGGATCGTAGTCGCCGTGGTACTCGACGGACTGCGGGTCGCGGGCGTGCAGCCAGGGGTTGGCCGGTTCCTCGTCCCGGCGGTCCGCGCCACGGTCCGGCTCCAGTTGCAGGCGCTGCTCGCCGGACGGGGCGGCGGCGCGGGCGGGGCCGCCGGACAGGGGCTGCGCGGGCGGCTCGGGCGCCGGGGGGATCACCGCCGGCTCGATGCCCGCCGCCGCCAGGCCCGCCGGGGCCGTGTCGGCGAGGGGGACGCCGTACTTGGCGAGGCGCAGCGGCATCAGGGACTCGACCGGGGCCTTGCGGCGCCAGGAGCGGCCGAAACGGGAGCGCAGGCGGGCCTGGTAGACCAGCCGCTCCTGCTCCAGTTTGATCACCTGCTCGTAGGAGCGCAGCTCCCACAGCTTCATCCGCCGCCACAGCAGGAACGTCGGCACCGGCGACAGCAGCCACCGGGTGAGCCGCACGCCCTCCATGTGCTTGTCGGCGGTGATGTCGGCGATCCGGCCGATGGCGTGCCGGGCGGCCTCCACCGAGACCACGAACAGCACCGGGATCACGCCGTGCATGCCCACACCGAGCGGATCCGGCCAGGCCGCCGCGCCGTTGAAGGCGATCGTGGCCGCCGTCAGCAGCCACGCCGTCTGCCGCAGCAGCGGGAACGGGATGCGGATCCACGTCAGCAGCAGGTCCAGCGCCAGCAGGACGCAGATGCCCGCGTCGATGCCGATCGGAAAGACGTAGCTGAAGTCGCCGAAGCCCTTCTGCAGGGCCAGCTCACGGACCGCCGCGTACGAACCGGCGAAGCCGATCCCGGCGATGACGACGGCGCCGGCGACGACCACGCCGATGAGAACCCGGTGCATCCGTGTCAGCTGCAATGGCCCGGCCACCCGTACTCCCCTCCCAGTGCGTGTTGTTGCGCGCAACAGAGTGGCACATGTGTACGAAGGGCGGGTGGCCGGATCTGGTTCAGCGGGTTCAGCTCGCGCCGGAGGCCGACTCCGAGGACGCCCCGGAGGCCGGCGCGGACGGCTTGCCCGACGCCGACGCGGACGGCGAACCGCCCGCCGCGCCCGGGCCGTTCGCCCGCGTCACGGACCGCACGGCCTCCTTGGCGGCCTTCTGCGCGTCCGCCATCAGCTCGTCGGCGTCCGGCGTCTCGTCGCCCGCCAGGCCCGCGCCGTTGTAGTCCAGGGTGACGACCACG
The DNA here is from genome assembly GCF_055778765.1 of Streptomyces sp. DSM 120436. Classification (NCBI taxonomy): domain Bacteria; kingdom Bacillati; phylum Actinomycetota; class Actinomycetes; order Kitasatosporales; family Streptomycetaceae; genus Streptomyces; species Streptomyces sp. DSM 120436. The sequence goes on from NZ_JBSKBS010000001.1 coordinate 1,783,237, forward strand.
TTCTCCACGCGCGCCACGACCGTCTGCTGCTTGAAGGTGCCCTCCTCCTTCTTCAGGTCGTAGCGCACCGCGGTCGCCTCGTCCCCGGCGCCGGTCAGCGCCTGCGCGCGCAGGCTCCTCGCGCCCTGCGTCGCCCGGACCTCACGCACCTGCTTGTCGTAGTACTCCTTGGCCAGCTCGTCGCCCGGACCGCGCGTGGTGTCCGACTCGAAGCGCAGCAGCGACACGTTCAGCCAGCGGAACTGCGAGCCCTCGACCCCGTTGTTGTCCAGGCTGCTCCAGGAGCAACTGGCCCGCGACGCCACGTCGTCCGAGCTGCCCTCCTTGCCGGACTTCGCCTTGGGCGCCAGGTCCTTGAGGGTCTTCTTCGTCAGCACGCCGCACGCCTCGGGCAGCGTCCGGTACGCCGCCGCCCGCACGGTCGGGGACGGGCTCGCCGACGCGGAGGCGGAGGCGCTCGCGGCCTTCTCGCCGCCCTCGTCGGAGCCGGAGTCCGACGAGCAGCCGGTGGCGACCAGCATCACGGGGACGGCTGCCGCGCAGACAAGGACGCGGGTCAGGCGCTTGGCTCGCTCGGGCTGCTCTCGCTGTGCTCGTCGCTGCATGGTTCCTTCACTCATGACGCTCGTGTTCCCTGCGGTCGGAACGGTGTCCGAGGGGTCACGGTACGCGCCCCGTCACCCGTACGGCCGTACTTCACGTGCTTGCGGCGCGCGTGAGGGGGCGGTGAAGCAGGGTCAGCCGCCCAGCGAGCCGGACAGCTCGGCGGCCAGTTTCCGCGCCCTGTCCTGCATTTCCTTGCTGTCCGGGACGGTGCCGACGGTCACCGGCTGCTCCGCGTACTCGATGGTCACGATGACGTTGGACGTGCGGAACGCCACAGTGACGGTGCGCTCCTGGACGGTCGAACCGGAACTGCTGAGCGCGTCGTCGAGGAACGCCTCGTCACCCAGATCCTCCAGGACCCGCGGCTGGAGCTCGGACGGGGAGACCGAGGGCGACGCGGTGGACGAGGGCGAACCGGGCGCCGACGGCGACCCGCCGGGAGCCGCGGGACCCGTCGTGCCCGAGCCGGACGGGGAGGGGGAGCCGGAGCCCGTCACCGCCGGCTCGGGAAGCCCCGCCGCCGTCCGCTTGCGCGCGAACAGCTCCTCGGCCCGGGCGTCGTCGCTGACCGCGTGGTCGTAGGAGACGACCCGTTCGAAGTCGACCAGCAGGCGGTCGGTCGCCGCGAGCGACTCCACCTTCCAGCGGCAGCCCACCTTGCGGTCGGTGTCGTAGGTGAGCGTCGCCTCGCCCGCGTACGCCTTCTCCCGCTGCTGCTCGTCCGTCAACTCGCCGAGGCCGGGCAGAAGTTCCTCCAGTGTGCGGTCGTCGACCGCACCGCAGGGCTCCGGAAGGGTGGCGTACCGGCCGGGCTGGGCCGCCTGGCTCGCCGCGCCGGCGCTGCCCGGGTTGGAGTCGTCCGCCTGCCCGCCGCTGTCCGAGCCGCCGGTGCAGCCGGCCAGTACGGCCGCCAGGAGCACGGCGACGCCGGGTCCGTACGCCTTGCGCTGCACGGTCCAGGTCCTCTCGACGGTGGGTGCGGGCCGCTGCCCGCCGGGCCTTCCAGTGTCCCCGCTGGTTAATCGCTTGCCGCAGGGGGGAGCCGTTCGCAGACAATGTGTATCGCACGCACTGCCGCGGACGCCGGTCCGTCATCCCTTATCACCGACCTTGGCGCCGGTTTTGCGTTATGAGACTTCTGTTCGTTTTTCCGGGGGAATGGGGACGCCATGTCGTACGTGGAACTGCCGGGCGCGAAGGTGCCGATCCGCATGTGGACGGACCCGGCGACGGTGGAGGAGGGCGCGCTCCGGCAACTGCGCAACGTCACCACCCTGCCCTGGATCAAGGGCCTGGCCGTGATGCCGGACGTGCACTACGGCAAGGGCGCCACGGTCGGCTCGGTCATCGCGATGCGGGGCGCGGTGTGCCCGGCGGCGGTGGGCGTCGACATCGGCTGCGGCATGTCCGCGGTGAAGACGTCCCTGACGGCGAACGACCTGCCCGGCGACCTGTCCCGGCTGCGCTCGAAGGTCGAGCAGGCGATTCCGGTGGGGCGGGGGATGCATGCGGAGCCTGTTGATCTCGGGAAGCTTCATGGACTCGCCACCGCCGGGTGGGACGACTTCTGGAAGCGGTTCGACCGGGTGGCGGAAGCGGTGCGGTTTCGCAGGGACCGGGCGACTGCTCAAATGGGAACCCTTGGTCAGGGGAATCATTTCGTCGAAATTTGCCTAGATGCGTCCGGTTCTGTCTGGCTCATGCTGCACTCCGGATCCCGCAACATCGGCAAGGAGCTCGCCGAGCACCACATCGGTATCGCGCGGAAGCTCCCGCACAACCAGGGCCTGGTCGACCGGGACCTCGCGGTTTTCGTGGCGGACACCCCGCAGATGGCGGCCTACCGCAACGACCTGTTCTGGGCCCAGGAGTACGCCAAGTACAACCGCACGATCATGATGGCGCTCCTGAAGGACGTGATCCGCAAGGAGTTCAAGAAGGCGAAGCCGGTCTTCGAGCCGGAGATCTCCTGCCACCACAACTATGTGGCGGAGGAGCGCTACGAGGGCATGGACCTGCTGGTCACCCGCAAGGGCGCGATCCGTGCGGGCTCCGGCGAGTACGGGATCATCCCGGGGTCGATGGGCACCGGCTCGTACATCGTGAGGGGCCTCGGGAACGCGGCGTCCTTCAACTCCGCGTCGCACGGCGCGGGCCGGCGCATGAGCCGCAACGCGGCCAAGCGGCGCTTCACGGCCAAGGACCTGGCGGAGCAGACCCAAGGCGTGGAGTGCCGCAAGGACTCCGGCGTGGTGGACGAGATCCCGAGCGCCTACAAGCCGATCGAGCAGGTCATCGACCAGCAGCGCGACCTCGTGGAGGTCGTCGCGAAGCTGAAGCAGGTCGTCTGCGTCAAGGGCTGACACAGGGGGCCTCCGGGCGCGGCGGCCGGAGGCCCCTCCAGGGCGGGTCACTGCTCGCTGGGCAGATGATTCCTCCGGAGGCAGCCACGGCCCGAGCCCGGGGAACGGCGGCTGTACCTCACCGGCGCACCCATCGACGTGGCGGAGAATGTGTGGATCGGTGCCGGCGCCACGATCCTGCCCGGCGTCAGCATCGGCCGTGACGCCGTGGTCGCCGCCGGCGCGGTCGTGGCCGATGACGTCCCGCCGGCAAGCCTGGTGACCGGCAGTAAGGCAACCGTGCACCGAAAGGGGAGACGGCCTCTTCGGGGCCACGCAGAGCCCGGCCGTGGGCAGCCGTAGCCACGTCGGAAGCCTGGAGTTTTCCCCGAAGCAACGGGCTCCAGTCCAAGGTGTGAGAGACCCTCCGCTCGCTCCCCGACCCCTTGGAATTGGTCATCGAGTGCCACATCAGGCGACGTTTACCCTGTTGCGACGTGACGTACCGTTCGAATGCCGGCCCGGGCACGAGGTGTTGCAGGCAATGCGGTTGGTAGAACGAGTACGCGCCACGCGAGACCGATAACGCTGAAGCGTGACGCCTGCTGGTTCCACTACCGACGGGCGGTTTCCTGCACGCTGAGCAGCAACCCGTCCTCCATCACGGCAGTCACCACCCGCACGTCCACGACGGAGCCGTCCACGATGTGGCGCTCCAGGAATCGGTACACCTCGGGGGTAATGCTGGTGACTCCCTCAACCTGGATCGACAAGCCGGGCTGGCTGCCGCCCGCACCGCGCAGGGATTCCCTCAGCGTCTCAAGGTCGAGGATCGCTCCACTTGTCGTCACGAGCACGAAGGACTCGTGGTGTGCGCCCAGGAATGCGTCGAGGCTTTCGGCCTCTCCGTCCCTCAGCCACGCAGTCAGCCGGTCATGGTGTCGGGCCAAGAAGTTCTCGCTCATCCCCCAACTGTGGCAGTTGACGCCTACCGTCCGACGGGCAGGGAGCGATAGCGGACCAGGGCGAACGTTGCCCGATACGGCACCAGGTCGGCCGTTCGGCGGCCGTATGGGTGATCGGCCGATGTCCACTCGCGTGAGTCGACTCGGCGAGCAGCCGGCGTTCCCGGCCCCGGCTACCGCTGCACGCGGTGGCGGAGGTACACCACGTTCGGCGTGAGCATGCGGGTCTCGACGAGCTCCAACTGGACGCGGCGCTCGTCGCGGGGGAAGTACGGAGTGCCTCCGCCGAGCAGGACCGGGTGGACCACCGTGCGGTACTCGTCGATCAGGCCTGCCGCGGCCGCCTCGGCGGCGAGTGTCGCCCCGCCGATCGCGATCTCCCCGTCACCCGGCTCCGCCCGCAGCCGCTCGATCTCCTCGGCCGGGCTGCCGGTGGCCAGCCGCGCGGCCCCCCGCACCTCCGTCAGCGTGCGGGAGAAGACCACCTTGGGCAGCGGGTTCCACAGCTCGGTCCACTCGCGCTGCGCGTCGTCGAGCGACGGGTCGTCGGCGGCGGTCTCCCAGTAGAGCATGTCCTCGTACAGCCGCCGGCCGAGCAGATGGACGCCGATTTTCCGGGTCTCGTCGATCCAGAAGCGGAAGACGTCGTCGTCCGGTGCCGACCAGTCGATGCCGCCGTCCGGTCCGGTGATGCAGCCGTCGAGCGAGACGCTCATCGAATAGGTCACGGCGCGCATGGCACGTCCTCCTCGGTCGCGGGGTCCTGTCCCGACAGGAGGACCGCCGCGCGCCGCGGAACTCATCGCCGCGGCCGGGATCCCCGTACGGGAGTCTCCTACTTCGCGTGCGACATCGCGTACATCATCACGAAAGCCACGATGTGGATGCCGAAGAGGAAGTAGCCGAGGTAGATCCACACGTAGCGCTCGCGCTTCTTCTCCAGAGCCAGGCGGCGCCGCTCGCCGTCCGTGGTCCCGCCGTCCGTGGTCACCGTGTCTCCCGGTGCACCTTGGCGTTGGAGGCCTGGGCGCGCGGGCGGACCACCAGCAGGTCGATGTTGACGTGGGACGGGCGGGTCACGGCCCAGGCGATGGTGTCGGCCACGTCGTCCGCCGTGAGGGGCTCGGCGACCCCCTCGTACACCTTGGCCGCCTTCTCCGCGTCGCCGCCGAACCGGGTCAGGGCGAACTCCTCGGTCTTCACCATCCCGGGCGCGATCTCGATCACCCGCACCGGGCGGCCGACGATCTCCAGGCGCAGCGTCTCGGCGAGGACGTGCGCGCCGTGCTTGGCGGCGACGTAGCCCGCGCCGCCCTCGTAGGTGGCGTGCCCGGCGGTGGAGGAGACCACCACGACCGTGCCGTCGCCGCTCGCGTCCAGCTTGGGCAGCAGGGCCTGGGTGAGGTTGAGGGTGCCGATGACGTTGGTCTCGTACATCGTGCGCCAGTCCTGGGGGTCGCCGGTGGCGACCGGGTCCGCGCCGAGGGCGCCGCCCGCGTTGTTGACCAGCACGCCGACGGTGCGGAACGCGGTGGCGAACTCGTCGACGGCGGCACGGTCGGTGACGTCCAGCGGGTACGCCGTCGCCGAGTGCCCGGCCGCGGTCAGTTCCTCGGCGAGCGCCTCGATGCGGTCCGCGCGGCGGGCGGTGAGGACGACGCGGTAGCCGGCCTCGGCCAGCCGGCGCGCGGTCGCGGCGCCGATTCCGCTGCTCGCCCCCGTGACGACGGCGATGCGGGACGCGGCGGGCGGTACGGCGGTGGCCATGGGCTGCTCCTCGGGGCGGGCGGTGGCGGGGCGGTCGGGCGTCGGACGGTCGGCGCGGGCGCACACCGCGGGGGACGGGCCGCGCGGGACGGGCCGCGCCCGGTCAGCATATTGCGGGGGCGGGAGGAGGCCGGGCGGGCCCTCGGAGGCCCGCGTCAGCCGTTGCGCGGGGCCCACACGATGAGGGCCATGCCGGCGAGGCAGACCAGCGCGCCGGCGATGTCCCAGCGGTCCGGGCGGTAGCCGTCGGCGATCGCGCCCCACAGGATCGACCCGGCGACGAAGATGCCGCCGTACGCGGCGAGCACCCGGCCGAAGTGGGCGTCGGGCTGGAAGGTGGCCACGAAGCCGTACGCGCCGAGGGCGAGGACCCCGCCGGCCGCCCACATCCAGCCGCGGTGTTCGCGGACGCCCTGCCAGACCAGCCACGCGCCGCCGATCTCCAGGATCGCGGCGAGGACGAACAGGGCGGCGGAGCGGAGGATCAGCATGCCCGCAGCTTCGCACGGGCCGCCCGTGTCACCTGTTGGAGGGCGCCTGCGACGGTGCGGGCCCGGGGATACATGCCCCCGTGACGGACGCAGCGGACGGACGGGTCAGGGGCGCGACGACGGCGGGGGCGCCGGGGGAGGCGGGGGCGCCGGGGGAGGCGCGGTCACGGCTGATGGCCGAGCTGGCCGTGGTGGCGCGGCGGTACGTGGCGTCGTACGCGCTGTTCAACCAGGCGCTCGCCGACCGGCTGGGGCTGCACCCGACCGACCTGCAGTGCCTGAGCCTGCTCACCCTGGAGTCCGGCCCGGTGACGACCGGGCGGATCGCGGAGCTGACCGGGCTGACCACCGGGTCGGCGACGCGGCTGGTGGACCGGCTGGAGCGGGCGGGGTACGTGGTCCGGGAGCGGGACGCGGGCGACCGGCGGCTGGTGCTGGTCGCACCGGTGCCGGAGCGGGCCGTCGAGGTGGCGCGGGTGTGGGAGCGGGTCGGGGGCGGCTGGTTCGCGCTCTTCGACGACCTGGACGACGGCGAGCTGGCGCTGTTCATCGAGCACATGCGGCGCACCACGGAGTACGGCGCCGAGCAGGCGGCCCGGCTGCGGGCGGGGGAGCCGGTGCCGTAGGGGCGCGGGGTCGGTGGGGATGCGGGGGCGCGGTCGTGGGGTCGTGAGGCCGTTTTCGGACAGGTGGAATAGGACGGGGCGGAGGGCCGTTCCAGAGGTATAGTTGAACCGTCAACAAACTGGAAGGTGAGCGGCCATGCAGTTCGGGATCTTCAGCGTCGGGGACGTCACCCCCGACCCGACGACGGGGCGCACGCCGACCGAGCGCGAGCGGATCAAGGCCATGGTCGCCATCGCGCTGAAGGCCGAGGAAGTGGGCCTGGACGTGTTCGCGACCGGGGAGCACCACAACCCGCCGTTCGTGCCGTCCTCGCCGACCACCATGCTCGGCTACATCGCGGCCCGCACCGAGCGGCTGCTGCTGTCCACCTCCACCACGCTGATCACCACCAACGACCCGGTGAAGATCGCCGAGGACTACGCGATGCTGCAGCACCTGGCCGACGGCCGGGTGGACCTGATGATGGGCCGCGGCAACACCGGCCCGGTCTACCCCTGGTTCGGCCAGGACATCCGCCAGGGCATCAACCTCGCCATCGAGAACTACGCCCTGCTGCACCGGTTGTGGCGCGAGGACGTCGTCGACTGGGAGGGACGCTTCCGCACCCCGCTCCAGGGGTTCACCTCCACGCCCCGCCCGCTGGACGGCGTGCCGCCGTTCGTCTGGCACGGGTCCATCCGCTCGCCGGAGATCGCCGAGCAGGCCGCGTACTACGGCGACGGCTTCTTCCACAACAACATCTTCTGGCCGGCCGACCACACCAAGCGGATGGTCGAGCTGTACCGGACCCGGTACGCCCACTACGGGCACGGCACCCCCGAGCAGGCGATCGTCGGGCTCGGCGGGCAGGTGTTCATGCGGAGGAACTCGCAGGACGCGGTGCGGGAGTTCCGGCCGTACTTCGACGTCGCGCCGGTGTACGGGCACGGGCCCTCGCTGGAGGAGTTCACCGCGCAGACGCCGCTGACCGTGGGATCCCCGCAGCAGGTCATCGAGCGGACGCTGTCCTTCCGCGAGTACGCCGGCGACTACCAGCGCCAGCTCTTCCTGATGGACCACGCGGGCCTGCCGCTGAAGACGGTGCTGGAGCAGCTCGACCTGCTCGGGGAGGAGGTCGTGCCGGTGCTGCGCAAGGAGTTCGCGAAGAACCGGCCGGCGGACGTGCCGGAGGCGCCGACCCACGCCTCGCGGCTGGCCGCGGTGCGGAGGGCCGCCACCGCCGGGGAGGAAGGGGCGCGGGCATGAGCATCGTCGTCGTGTCGGCCGGGCTGAGCGTGCCGTCGTCCACGCGGCTGCTGGGCGACCGGCTCGCCGAGGCCGCATCGGCCGTCCTCGGGCAGGCCGACGTCCGGGTGATCGAGCTGCGGGACCTCGCCGTGGAGATCGCGCACGTCTTCACCAACGGCTTCCCCGGGCCGGGACTGTCGGACGCGTTCGACGCGGTGACCGGGGCGGACGCGCTGATCGTGGTCACGCCGGTGTTCTCGGCGTCGTACAGCGGGCTGTTCAAGTCCTTCTTCGACGCGCTGAGCGCCACCGACCCGGAGGCGCTGACCGGCACGCCGGTCCTGATCGCGGCGACGGGCGGCAGCGCGCGTCACTCGCTGGTCCTCGACCACGCGCTGCGCCCGCTCTTCTCCCACCTCCGCGCGGTCGTCGTCCCGACCGGCGTCTACGCGGCCTCGGAGGACTGGGGCGCGGAGGGACTGAACGCCCGCATCAGGCGGGCGGCGGCCGAACTGGCCGCGCTGACGGCCACCACGCCGGCGGCCCGGTCCCGGTCCCGGCCCCTGCCCCGACAGACGGCTCCGGCCGACCGCCCCCGGCCGCGGCGGGACGCGGTGCCCGGCGGTTCGGGGGCGCGGCGGGACGGTGTTCCGGGCCGTGGTGCGGGTGTGGTGGACGGGCGTCCGGCGCCTGAGTCGGAAGCCGTGCCCGGTGGTTCGGGGGCGCGGCGGGACGGTGTTCCGGGCCGTGGTGCGGGTGCGGCGGACGGGCGTCCGGCGCCTGAGTCGGAAGCCGTGCCCGGTGGTTCGGGGGCGCGGCGGGACGGTGTTCCGGGCCGTGGTGCGGGTGTGGTGGACGGGCGTCCGGCGCCTGAGTCGGAAGCCGTGCCCGGTGGTCCGGGGGCGCGGCGGGACGGTGTTCCGGGCCGTGGTGCGGGTGTGGTGGACGGGCGTCCGGCGCCTGAGTCGGAAGCCGTGCCCGGTGGTCCGGGGGCGCGGCGGGTCTCCTCCGGCCGGGAACCGGACGGTCAGGGCGGCGCGGCGGCCCGGCAAGGGGCGGTCGGCGGCGCGCCCCTCCCCAAGCGGGACTCGTTCGAGCACGTGACCCCCTTCGAGGAACGGCTCGCCGCGCTGCGTCCCGGCGGGTGAGACCGGGGTAAGTCCCGGCGGGTGAGACCGGGGCAAAGCGAGCGGGAGGCCGTGCGGCCCGCCGGGTTGGCACACTGGGCGGGTGCCGCACACCGTTCTGCTCGCCGAAGACGACCGCGCCATCCGCAACGCGCTGGAGCGTGCGCTGACCCTGGAGGGCTACCGCGTCACGGCCGTCGCCGACGGCGTCGAGGCCCTCGCGCAGGCCCGCCGCGGCCGGCCCGACGTGCTGGTGCTCGACGTGATGATGCCCGGCATCGACGGACTCCAGGTGTGCCGGGCGCTGCGCGCCGAGGGCGACCGCACCCCGGTGCTGATGCTGACCGCGCTGGTGGAGACCGCCGACCGGATCGCCGGCCTGGACGCGGGCGCCGACGACTACGTCGTCAAGCCGTTCGACGTCGAGGAGGTCTTCGCCCGGCTCCGCGCCCTCCTGCGCCGCGCGGCCCCCGCGCCCGCGGAGTCCGAGCGGGCCGCCCAGGAGTCCGGAGCCGCGTCGGCGCCGTCCGGGCGCCACCTGGAGGCGGCCGGGCTGCGCATGGACCCGCAGGCCCGCCGGGTCTGGCGCGGCGACCGCGAACTGGAGCTGACCCGCACCGAGTTCGAGCTGCTGGAACTGCTGATCCGCAATGCCGGCGTGGTCCTCGAACACTCCGCCGTCTACGACCGCATCTGGGGCTACGACTTCGGCCCCGGCTCCAAGAACCTCGCCGTCTACGTCGGCTACCTGCGCCGCAAGCTCGACGAGCCCGGCGCCCCGCAGCTCATCCACACGGTGCGCGGGGTGGGCTACGTCCTGCGGGAGGGCTGAGTGGCCGCCGACGGCGGTGCGCACGGACCGTCCGTCCCGCGTCACCGGCTGCGCCTGCTGTCGCTGGGCACCACCTTCGCCGTGGCGTTCGCGGCGGTGACCGCCACCGTCACGCTGCTGGTCGGCTTCCTGTCGTACACCGCGGCCGCGCGGCTGGTGCGGGTGGACCAGCAGTCCGTGTTCGACGAGGTGGTGCGGGACCTGAGCGGCGAGGTCCGGGCGAACCGGATGACGCCGCACGACTTCTCCTCCGCCGCGCCCGGCCACGACCTGGTGCGTCCCGCCCGTACCGACGTGCAGGTGCTCGGGCCGGACGGCGGGATCGTCGACCCGGGCGACCCCGGACTGCCCGTGGTGGACGCCGACCGCCGGATCGCGGGCGCCGTCGCCGCGGGACGCGTGGTCGTGCACGCCGAGGTGGACGTCGGCGACGACGTCTACCGGGTCGCGACCGTCTCCCTCGGCGGTGGCAGGGGCGCGGTGCAGGTCGCGCAGGAGTTCAGCGACACCGAGGACCTGCTGCGCGCGCTGCAGCGGCGCACCTTCCTCCTCATGGCGGCCGTGGTGGTCGCCGCGGGGCTGTTCGGCTGGTGGCTGGCCCGGCGCATCACCCGCCGCCTGGTGGTGCTCACCCACACCGCCGAGGCCGTCGCCCGCACCCGCCGCCTCGGCATCCAGGTGCCGGTCGCCGGCTACGACGAGGTGGGGCGGCTCGGCCGCGCCTTCGACCGGATGCTGGGCAGGCTCGCCCAGTCCGAGGAGGACCAGCGCCGGCTGGTCCAGGACGCCGGGCACGAGCTGCGCACCCCGCTCACCTCGCTGCTGCGCCGTATCGACGAACTCCCGCCGGACAGCCGCGAGGAGCTGGTCACCGACCTCGCCCAGGAGGCGCGGGAGCTGACCGACCTGGTCAACGAGCTGGTCGACCTCGCGGCCGGGCAGTCCGACACGGAGCCGCCGCAGCGGATCGACCTCGCGGACGTCGCCGAGGACGTGGCGGGCCTCGCCCGGCGGCGCACGGGACGGGAGATCGTGGTCCGCGCGAGCGGGGACACCACGACCCACGGGCGGCCCGGCATGCTCACCCGGGCGCTGTCCAACCTGGTGGAGAACGCGGTCAAGTTCGACCGGGAGGGCCGCGCGCCCGTCGAGATCCACGTGGCGGGACCGGCCCGGCCGGGCACGGTACGGGTGGAGGTGCGCGACCGGGGGCCGGGCATCGCCGACGACGACCTGACCCGTGTCTTCGACCGCTTCTACCGCGCCGCCGACGCACGGTCCCTGCCCGGCTCGGGCCTCGGCCTCTCCATCGTCCGCGAGATCGCCCTCGCCCACGGCGGCGCTCCGTACGCCTTCCGCCGCGAGGGCGGCGGCACGGTCACCGGCTTCACGGTGGCCGGGGCGGTGGCGGAACGGGACGACGTGGAGGCGTAGCCGGTCCGCCGGTCATGGGTGCCCGCGTGTCCTCCGGTGCCGTGGGCGGGTGCGCCTCCTCCCGGAGGGACAGCCCGTCGCCGGCCGGGTTCCGGCCCGTCCGGCCTCGGGCCGGTGCTCGACCGCGCTCCGGGCCGGTCGCGGTGGCGGAACGGGACGACCCGGGGGCGTGGCCGGTGCGCGGCGCGGCCCGCCGGCCGGGTCCGCCCGTGCGCCCCCGCACCGTGCGCGGCCCGGTGCGCCGCCCCTCGGAGGCGTAGCCCCTCCCCGGCCGGTGCAGGTATGGAGGCGGGGGCGGTGCCGTGTCCGTCCCCGGGGTGAGGGGAGGGACGGCATGCTGAACGACGAGGAGGCCGCGGCGCTGGCGGCGGTCGACGCGGCGGCGACGGCGCGGACGCTGATGGAGCTGATCTCCGTGCCGAGCGTCACGGGGAGCGCCGCCGAGTCCGAGCTGCAGCACCAGCTCGCGGGGCGGCTGGAGTGGCTGGGGCTGGACGTGGACCTGTGGTCGATGGACCTGCCCGCACTGCGCGCCGAGCCGGACTTCCCCGGCACGGAGGCGCCGCGCGAGGAGGCGTGGGGGCTGGTCGGCACCACGCCCGACGGGGGCGACGGGCCGACGCTGATCCTCCAGGGCCACGTCGACGTCGTACCGCCGGGGGACCTGGCCGCGTGGGACGGGGACCCGTTCGTGCCGCGGGTGACGGGGGACCTGGTGCACGGGCGCGGGGCGTGCGACATGAAGGCCGGACTCGCGGCGCACCTCGCCGCGCTCGCCGCGATACGGGCGGCCGGGATACGGCTGCGCGGCCGGGTCGCCGTGCACTGCGTGGTCGGCGAGGAGGACGGCGGCCTCGGCGCGTTCGGCACGCTGCGGCGCGGTCACACCGGTGACGCCTGCGTCATCGCCGAACCCACCGCCGGCACCCTGATCACCGCCAACGCGGGCGCGCTGACGTTCCGGATCACCGTGCCCGGACGGGCCGCGCACGGCAGCACGCGGGAGAAGGGCGTCAGCGCCGTGGACGCCTACCTGCCGCTGCACCGGGCGCTGGCCGCGCTGGAGGAGGAGCGGAACCGGGACCCGGACCCGCTGCTCGCCGAGTACCCGATCCCCTATGGCCTGTCGGTGGGCACGCTGCGGGCCGGGGACTGGGCCAGCAGCGTGCCCGATCTGCTGGTCGCCGAGGGCAGGTTCGGCGTGCGGCTCGGCGAGGACCCGGCGGACGCGCGCGCCGCGCTGGAGCGGTGCGTGGCCGAGGCGTGCGCCGCCGACCCCTGGCTGCGCGACCGTCCGGCCACGGTGACCTGGCCGGGCGGGCAGTTCGCGAGCGGCATGCTGCCCGAGGGCCACCCCCTCGCGGACGTGGTCGGCGCCGCGCACGCCGACGCGACGGGCGGGCCCGTGCCCCGGCGGCGGGGGGCCACGTACGGCAGCGACCTGCGGCACTACACCGGCGCCGGGATACCGGCCCTGCAGTACGGTCCGGGCGACATCGCCGTGGCCCACAGCGCACGGGAGCACGTCGGCGTGCGGGAGGTGGTGGAGGCGGCGCGGACCCTGGTGCTGACGGTGCTGCGGACGGTGGGCACGAAGTGAGCGGGCGGGGGCGGGCCGTCCACCGGACCACGCCGTGACAGACTCGACCCCGTGATCATCGAACGTGCGTACGCCCATGTGGACGCGTACGACGCGGGGGAGTGGCCCTGGTCGGTCCCGTGCGTCCGCGCGCTCCTCGACGACGGCCTGCGGTTCACCGCCCCGGTGACCTTCGTCGTCGGAGAGAACGGCTCCGGCAAGTCGACCCTGGTCGAGGCGCTCGCCGAGGGCTTCGGCCTGGACCCCTGGGGCGGCTCGCACGAGTGGCGGTACGCCAGCCACCGCGCCAAGTCGGTCCTGGGTGAGCGCATCCGCTTCGACGCGGCCCCCCACGGCCGTCGGATGCTCACCTCCTGGTCCGCCCGCCAGGGCTTCTTCCTGCGCGCCGAGACCGCCCTGGACGCGCTGGACCGGGAGGGCCTCGCGCCGGACGAGCGCAGCCACGGCGAGGGCTTCCTCGCGGCGTTCCGGAACAAGTTCCTGCGCCCCGGGCTGTACGTCATGGACGAGCCCGAAGCCGCCCTGTCCTTCTCCTCGTGCCTCGAACTGCTCGGTCACATCCACCGGCTGACGAGCGCCGGCGCGCAGGTCGTGTGCGCCACCCACTCCCCGCTGCTGACCGCCCTGCCCGGCGCGGACGTCGTCGAGGTCGGCGACCACGGCATCCGGCGCACCGCCTGGCAGGACCTCGCCCTGGTCGACCACTGGCGCCGCTACCTCGCCGACCCGGCGGCGTACCTGCGGCACGTCCTGGACTGACCCCCGGACCGATTCCCGGAACCGATTCCCGGAACCGATCCCCGGACCGATCCCCGGACCGATCCCCGGACGGGTCTCCGGAACCGATCCCCGGACGGGTCTCCGGAACCGATCCCCGGACTTTCCGTTATCCCGCCCCGGCCGGCGGCTCTCCTGTGATGACGGGCAGTCCGGTCCGGGACCGAGAAGGAGCGTGGACGAGCGTGGCAGCGAGCACAACACCCGGCAGGGGACGGGGCGGCGACCCGAACCGCGGGACGGTCGAGGCGGCACGGCGCGGTGACCAGCGCGCCCAGGACGAACTGGTCGCCGCCTGCCTGCCGTTGGTCTACAACATCGTCGGCCGCGCCCTCAACGGGCACCCCGACGTCGACGACGTGGTGCAGGAGACCATGCTGCGCGTCCTCGGCTCCCTGGGCTCGCTGGACGACCCGGCGCGTTTCCGGTCCTGGCTGGTCGCCGTCACCATGAACCAGCTCCGCCACCACTGGCGCGACCACCGTACGGAGCCGCCCCGCTCGGGACTGCACGACGCCCGGGAACTCGCCGATCCGGGCGCCGACTTCGTCGACCTGACGATCGTGCGGCTGGGACTGGAGGGGCAGCGGCGGGAGGTCGCCGAGGCCACCCGCTGGCTGAACCCCGACGACCAGGCGCTGCTGTCCCTGTGGTGGCTGGAAGCGGCGGGCGAGCTGACGCGGGCGGAGGTGGCGGCCGCACTGGAGCTGTCACCGCAGCACGCGGCGGTGCGCGTGCAGCGGATGAAGGCCCAGCTGGAGACGGCACGCCTGGTGGTGCGGGCGCTGTCCGCCCGTCCGCGCTGCGTCCTGCTGGACGACGTGGTGGCGGGCTGGGACCTGACCCCCTCGGCGCTGTGGCGCAAGCGGATCGCCCGTCACGCCCGGGACTGCACGGTCTGCGCGGGCTTCCAGTCCGGTCTGGTCCCGGCAGAGGGCCTGCTCGTCGGGCTGGGCCTGGTCCCGGTCGGCGCGGGCCTGCTCGCGGCTGCCGCCGCGCTCACCGCCTACGGCGCGGGGACCGCGGAGGCGTCACCGGCCGCCTTCACCGGAGAACCGACGGCGACACCCGGGCTGGAGGGGGCGGCGGGCCCGTGGTCTCAGGGGCAGTCGGACGGGGCGGTGGCGTCGTGGTCTCAGCAGGGCCAGCCCGACGGCGCGGTGGGTCCGTGGCCCCAGGGCCAGCCCGGCGGTGCGGCGGCGTCGGCGCCGGGGGAGCGGTCCGACGGTGCGGCGGCGCCGGGGCAGGACGCGGGCCTCGGCGGCATGGCGGCGGCGCCCGGCGGGCCGGAGGGTTCGCGTGGTGACGGGGAGCCCGGCCCGGTGGAGGGGCACGGCGGCCCGGGAACGACGGACGGGGTGGCCGCCGGGCACCGCGGGAGCCGTCGCGCGCGGAGCCGGGAGCGCAGGCGGCGCGGCCGGGCCGTCGCCGCCGCGGCCGCGGTGCTGCTGGTCACCGGAGGGGTGATATCGGGCATCACGATACTCACCCCGGACGACGGCGCGGACCGGGTGCGGGCGGCGCCGACCAGCGGCCCGGAGTCCGCCGCGCCCACCGCCGTGACGTCCGCCCCGCCCGCCGCCACCGCCTCGGCGTCCCGGTCCGCACGGGCCACGCCGTCCGCCGAGGCGTCCCGCTCGCCGAAGGTCTCCGCCACGCCCGGCCCCACGCAGTCCGAGGCACGCCCCGAGCCCGCCCGGACCACGTCGGCGCCCCCGCGGCAGCCCACGCAGCCGCAGCCGGAGCCGGAGGCGGCCCCGCCGGCCCCGCCCGCCGGTCCCGCCGCCCAGGTGCTGGCCCTGACCAACGCGCAGCGGGCGCAGGCGGGCTGCGCTCCCGTGAAGCTCGACGACCGGCTCGCCAGGGCGGCCCAGGCGCACAGCCAGGACATGTCCGCCCACGGCTACTTCTCCCACACCGGCCGCGACGGCAGCAGCTTCGTGGACCGCGCCCGCGCCCAGGGGCACCCGAGCCCGGGCGCCGAGAACATCGCCCGGGGCCAGAGCTCCGCCGCGAGCGTCATGGACGCCTGGATGAACTCGCCCGGACACCGCGCCAACATCCTGAACTGCTCGCTGACCAGCCTGGGCGTCGGCGTGGTCAGCAGTGACTGGACCTGGACCCAGGTCTTCGGTTACTGACCGGCCGCCGCGCAGACGAAGCCGTCCGGGTCGGTGAAGGGGCCGGCCCCGCTGCCGAGGACGATGCGGTGGGAGCCGGCGCCGTCGGCGGAGACGCCCGCGACCTTCGCCAGCGCCCGGCGCTTGTACAGCGACAGCTTCACGGTGCCGGGGTCGCCGGCGAACTCGACGTACCGGCCGCCGAAGCTCTTGCCGACGGTGAGGCCGCGCTCGACGTAGAACCGCTTGGCGGCCTTCACGTCCTCGACGCCGAGCAGCAGCACGATCTCGTCGATCGTCCGGGTGGCCGGGCCGGTGTCCTTCTTCGACGACGTCACCAGTTGCCAGACCGTGCCGTCGGGGGCCTGGACGACGCCGCCGTAGCCCCACAGGGACTTCTCGGCGGGCTTCAGCTCCGTGGCGCCCGCGTCGAGGGCGGCGCGGTGCAGCGCGTCGACGTCGCCGGGCCGGGACGTGACCAGCGACAGGGTGAAGCCGCGGAAGCCGCTCGTGGCCTCGGCGGACTCGCGCAGGCGCACCCGCTCCCGGTCCAGGCCGAAGGCGTCGGAGTAGAAGCGCGCGGCGGCCGTGGGGTCGGCCACCTCCAGCGTGACGGAGTCGATGGAGTTCATGCGGTCGACGGTAGGGCCGCCCCGGCCGCCGGTGCTTCTCGGAAACTGACCGGTCCCCGGGGCGGCGCCGCGCCGTCAGTGACTGCCGGTGAGCTCGCCGCTGAGCGTCTTGTGGATGCGGGCGCTGTGCTCGTTCAGCCCCACGATCTCGACGCTCTTGCCGCGCTGGGCGTACTTCGTCTCGATGGCGTCGAGGGCGGCCACCGTGGAGGCGTCCCAGATGTGGGCGGCGGACAGGTCGATCACCACCCGGTCGGGGTCGGTGGCGTACGAGAACCGGCCGACCAGCTCGTTGGAGGAGGCGAAGAACAGCTCGCCGGTGACCCGGTAGACCACCGTGCCGCCGTCCGGGTCGGTGACCGCGGTGACCTCGGCCAGCCGGGCGACGCGCCGCGCGAACACCACCATCGCGGTGACGGAGCCGACGACGACGCCGACGGCGAGGTTGTGGGTGGCGACCACACAGGCGACGGTGACCAGCATGACGACGGTCTCCCCGAGCGGCATCCGCTTGAGGGTCCTGGGCGCGATCGAGTGCCAGTCGAAGGTGGCCACCGACACCATCACCATGACCGCGACCAGCGCCGCCATCGGGATGTCCGACACGACCGGCCCGAACACGATGCACAGCACCATCAGGAACGCGCCCGCCAGGAACGTCGACAGCCGGGTCCGCGCCCCGGACACCCGCACGTTGATCATCGTCTGGCCGATCATCGCGCAGCCGCCCATGCCGCCGAAGAAGCCGGTGACGATGTTGGCGACGCCCTGCCCGACGGACTCGCGCGTCTTGGAGGAGCGGGTGTCGGTGATGTCGTCGACCAGCTTGGCCGTCATCAGCGACTCCATCAGCCCGACCAGCGCCATGGCGAACGCGTACGGGGCGACGGTGGTCAGCGTGTCGACGGTGAACGGCACGTCCGGCAGCCCCGGCACCGGCAGCGACGACGGCAGGTCGCCCCGGTCGCCGACGGTCGGCACGGCGATCCCGGCCGCGACGGTGATCACGGTGAGGATCACGATGGACACCAGCGGCGCCGGGACCACGGTGGTGAGCTTCGGGAAGAACACCATCATCGCCAGCCCGGCCGCGATCAGCGGATAGACCGGCCACGGCACGTCCGTCATCTCCGGCACCTGCGCCATGAAGATCAGAACGGCCAGGGAGTTCACGAAGCCGACCATCACGCTGCGCGGCACGAACCGCATCAGCTTGGCCACCCCGAGCGCGCCGAGCACGATCTGGAACACGCCGGCGAGGATCACGGCGGCCACCAGGTACCCGAAGCCGTGCTCCCGGTTGAGCGGCGCGATGACGAGGGCGACGGCGCCGGTCGCCGCCGAGATCATGGCGGGCCGGCCGCCGACGACCGCGATCGTCACGGCCATGGTGAACGAGGCGAACAGACCGACCGCCGGGTCGACCCCGGCGATGATCGAGAAGGAGATCGCCTCGGGGATCAGCGCGAGCGCCACGACCAGGCCGCCGAGCACCTCGGTGCGCAGCACCTTCGGGTCGGAGAGCCAGGACGGACGCCGGGAGCCGCGCAGCCAGGCGGACGGGGACGGTGCGGAGGACATGGACAAGGAAGGGGAACCTGTCGTGCTCGGGCGCGCCCAGGGCGGGGCGGGCACGCGGGAGGGCGTGGGACGACCGGGAGACGCGGCCGTACGGCTGGGGGCCGGTGGCCGGGATCAGCGGGCCTGGGGCCCGGGGGCCACGGTGATGCGGCGCGGGAGGTCTCCGGACGCCGCCCGGGGGCGAAGGGTCACGGCGGGAAAGCAGCGGCGCGGGGCATCACGGACATGCGCACGCTCTCTCCTGCGGACTGCGGACTGCGGTCTTCGCCGGGGGCTTCGTCGGCCCCGACACGGCGGACCCGCCCACTCTACCTTCCTGCCCTCCGCCCGCGTTCGGCCTTCTCCCGTGCGGGCGGGGTCCGATGGCCCCGCCCGCCTGGTGTCCCTGTTCGCCCGGTGCCCCCGCCCACCCGTGTTCCCGTTCACCTGCGGGCCGGGCGGGGGCTGACCGGCGTGCCGGCCGGGGCGGGGTCAGTGGTGGGCGTGGACCACCGCGTGACCCTTGCCCCGGCCGATCATCCACTTGTTGACCGGGGTGGTGACCAGGAAGGCGACGGCGAAGCCGCCGAGCAGGGCGTACCAGAACAGGCCCTCGGACAGGTGCGCGTCCAGCGCGCCCGGGGTGAGCGCGATGATGCCGTTGTCGACCAGCTCCATCACCGCGATGGAGACGGTGTCGGCGGCCAGCGCGACCTTCACGGCGGCCTTCGGCGACACCCCGGCGCGCACCACGGCGAAGAGGGTGAAGGAGTAGCCGAAGACGAAGGCCAGGGCGATGGCCAGGATCATCGTGGGCGCGTTGCCCCACATCAGGGACGTGCCGATGACCATGCCGAGGATCTCGCCGACGGCGCAGCCGAGCAGGCAGTGCAGTGTCGCCCGTGCCGCCGTCGACCAGGTCGCGCCGGGCGCGGCACCGTGTGCGGCGCCGGTGTGGTGGTGCGTGGCGTGGTCCATGGACCTCATCCCCTTCGAAGCGTCACGGGGGCGGTGCGTCGTCCCCACGCCTGCCGTAACCACATACCCCCCGGGGGTATTTCCGTGAGGCGCGCCCTTCTGGCCGGGCCCGTTCACCGGATCAGCAGCTCCCGGATCGCCGCCGTGACCTCCTCGGGCGCCTCCTCGGCCATGAAGTGCCCGGCCCTGGTCAGCCGGTGGTCCAGATCCGGCGCCCAGGCCCGCCACACCGCGGCGGCGTCGTAGCCGAGCTGGGCGCCCCAGTCCTGCTGGAGGACCGTCACGGGCATGGCGAGCCGGGTCCCCGCGTCCAGGTCGGCCCGGTCGTGCTCGATGTCGACGCCCGCCGAGGCCCGGTAGTCCGCGACGATCGACGGCACCGCCGCGCGGCTCGCCCGCAGGTACGCGGCGCGCACCTCCGGCGGCAGCGCGTCCGGGCCGGTGGACCAGGCGTCGAGGAACGACCCGAAGAAGGCGTCCGCGCTGCCCGCGATCATCGTCTCCGGCAGACCGGGCGGCTGTGCCATCAGGTACAGGTGGTACGCGACCGCCGCGGAGACGCCGTGCAGGACGTCCCACATGTCGAGCGTCGGCACGACGTCGAGGATGCCGAGGTGCGTGACGGTCTCCGGGTGGTCGAGCCCGGCCCGGAAGGCGACGAGGGCTCCCCGGTCGTGACCGACGAGGGCGAAGCGGTCGTGGCCGAGCGCGGCGGCCAGGGACACGACGTCGGCCGCCATGGTGCGCTTGGCGTACACGCCGGGGGAGTCGGCCGCCGGCTTGTCGCTGGCGCCGTAGCCGCGCAGGTCGGGACAGATCACCGTGTGCTCACCGGCCAGCCGCTCGGCGACGTGCCGCCACATCAGACGGGTCTGGGGAAAACCGTGCAGCAGCACGACGGGGCTGCCGTGCCCGCCGACGGCGGCGGCCAGCTCGACGCCGTCCGCGCCGGGCAGGCGGAGGTGTTCGAAGCCGGGGAGGGTGGGTGTCATGGGATCGGTCCGTCTCTCCAGGTGGTGCAGGACCTGAGCAGCATGGGTCAGGGCGATGAGCAGCGGATCAGTACGGCGGGGCCTCGGCCTCCGGGGAGGTGCGCCCGCGGGCGGGTGTGGACGGTCACGGCCCCTGACCCGGAGCGGGTTTCGGGTCGTCCCCGGCTCCCGGGAAGCAGGCAGGCGGCGGCCCGCCCCCCGGGCCGCGGCGCCGGATCCGAGCGGGCGCCGTCCCCGGCCTCGGAAGCCGGGGGCGCGCAGGCCGGCACGGGTCGTCGAGGCGGGTGCGTACGACGCGTCACGCCCCCGCCCCCAAGATGGGAACCATGCGCATCGACGTGCTCGGCACCGTCCGGGCCGCCCGGGGCGACGGCACTCCCGTCGCCCTGGGCGGCCCCCGGCACCGTGAGGTCCTCGCCCGTCTCGTCGCCGCCGAGGGGCGGACGGTCCCCACCGACACGCTCGTCGACGACCTGTGGGCCGATCCGCCGGCCCGTGCCGTGGGCGCCCTGCGCACCTTCGTCGCCGCGCTGCGCCGTGCCCTCGAACCCGGCCGGCCGCCCCGCACACCACCGCGCGTCCTGGTCACCGAGGGCCCCGGTTACGCCCTGCGCCTGCCGCGCGAGGACGTCGACGCGCACCGCTTCCAGGACGCCCTGGCCCGCGCCCGGCACACCCCCGGCGCGGTGACCTCGCTCGGCGAGGCGCTCGCCGCCTGGCGCGGGCCCGCCTACGCCGACGTGACCGGCTCCGCGTGGGCCGAACGCGAGCGCGCCCGGCTGGACGAGCTGCGGGCGGAGGCGGTCGAGCTGCGCGCCCGTCTCCTCCTCGACCGCGGGCAGGGCACCGGCCTCGTCGCCGACCTGCGCGACCACGTCGCCGCGCACCCCTGGCGTGAGCCCGCCTGGACGCTCCTCGCCCGCGCCCTGCACCACGAGGGCCGCCGGGCCGATGCCCTGGCCGTCCTCCGCCGCGCCCGCGCCACGCTCGCCGGCCGGCTCGGTCTCGACCCGGGCGCCGACCTCGCGCGCCTGGAAATGGACATCCTCAACGGGGTCACGCCCTCCGCCGCCCCGGCGACCACCTGGACCGGCCCCGGCGTCCCCCTCGGCCCCCGCACCACCGTGGACCTGGCCCGCACCCTCGCCCTGGCGGGCGGCGACGCCCTGGTCCGCTCCCGCAGCGACCGCCTCGCCGCGATCACGGCGGCGGAGCGCACCGGCGACCCCGCCCTCACCGCCCGCGTCATCGGCGCCTACGACGTGCCCGCCCTGTGGAGCCGGTCCGACGACCCCGTGCAGTCCCGGGCGGTCGTCGAGGCCGCGCGGCGCACGCTCACCGCGCTCGGTGCCGGCGCCCCCGTCGACCTGACCGTCCGCCTCCTGGCGACGATCGCGGTCGAGAGCCGCAGCGCCGACCTGACCCCGCCCGAGCGGGACCGCGCCCGGGACGCGGCGTCCCGGGCCGAGGTGCTGGCCCGGGACCTGGGCGACCCCGCCCTCGTGGCCTTCGCCCTCAACGGAGTGTTCCTGCACTCCTTCACCCGCCCCGGACGCGCGACCGCACGGGACCGCACCGGCGCCGAGATCCTGGACCTGGCCACCACCCACGGCCTGCCCGCCTTCGCCGTGCTCGGCCGGCTCGTGCGCCTGCAGTCCGCCTCCGCCCTCGGCGACCTGGACACCGCGTCCGCGCACGCGGAAGCCGCCGAACGGCTCGCCGCCGCCGCCGAGGCGCCCCTCGTCCCCGTGCTCACGGCCTGGTTCCGGGCCCGGGCCGCGGCCGCCCGCAGCACCGAGCCCGGCGGACCGTCCGCCGCCGACGTCGCCGCGCGGTACCGCACCGCCGACGAGGCCCTCCGCACGGCCGGGATGCCGGGCCTGCACCGCGGCCTGCTCCCGCTCGCCCTGCTGGGCCTGCGCCTGCTGCACGGCCGGCCCGCGCCCCATGACCCCCGCCTCGACTGGGGTCCGTACCGCCCCTGGACCGAACCCCTCCTCCTGCTCGACCAGGGCCGGGACGCACCGGCCCGGGCCGCCCTCGCCGCGGCGCCCGCACCACCGCCCGACCCCCTGCAGGAGGCCCTGTGGTGCCTGACCGCCCGCGCCGCCGTCCGCCTGGGCGACCGCGACACCGCCGCCCGTGCCGCGGCCGCCCTCCGCGACGCCCGCACGGAACACGCGGGCGCCGCCTGCGGCATGCTGACCCTGGGTCCGGTGGCGGCGTACCTGGACGAGGCGGAGGCGTGCGCGGGCACGGGGTGAGCGGGGCCGCACGGCCCGAGGCTCCTCGCTCGCGCACGCACGGGGTCAACGGGGTCAGCGGGGCCGCACGGCCCGAGGTTCCTCCCCCTCGCCGAGCCGGGCGAGCTGAACGACCGGCTGACACGTTTCCTCGGCCGACGCTCCTCCGCGTCCTTATGCTGCCCCGCATGGCGACCACGATCGAGGACACCGACCACCCCGAAGACACCGGCCACCCCTGGGACGCCACCCGCGCCTGGGTGGAGAGGACCCTGTCCGCCGGGGAGCGCGTCGAGCGGGTGGAGCGGCTGCGCGGCGGCTGGACGTCGGAGATGCGCCGACTCGACGTCAGCGGTCCGGGCGGCCGTCGCTCACTCGTCCTGCGGTCCTTCGTCAAGCCGTTCTTCGTGCGGCACGCGGAGGGGCTGCTCACCCGTGAGGCGGACGTCCTGCGCCTGCTCGACGCCACGGACGTCCCCGCCGCCACCCTCGTGGCGGTGGACGCGACCGCCCGGCACTGCGACCACCCGTCCCTGCTGATGACCCTGCTCCCGGGCGCCGTCCGCACGGCCGACCAGGGCGCGGGGGCCCGGGCCGACGAGCTCGCCCGCCTTCTCGTGCGCCTCCACCGCCTGCCGGTGCCCGCACACCGGCGCCCCCGCGCCTACCAGGCCTGGGCCTCCCCGGACCGGGTGACACCGCCCCCGGCCGCCCGGCGTCCCGAGCTGTGGCACCGGGCCGCCGACGTCATCCGCCGCGAACCCCCCGCCCACGCGGGCCGCTTCCTGCACCGGGACTTCCACCCGGGCAACGTCCTGTTCACCGGCCCCGACGACGCCCCGAAGGCCAGTGGAGTCGTCGACTGGGTGGAGACCTCCTGGGGACCGGCCGACCTGGACGTGGCCCACTGCTCGACCGCCCTCGCCCTGCTGCACGGCGCCCCCGAGGGCATGGCCTTCGCCGACCGCTACACCGCCGCCGGCGGCGCCCTCGACCCCGACCCGGCCGCCCACCTCTACTGGCGCCTCCTGGACACCCTGGGCTACGGCGACGCGGAGAAGGTCGCGGTCCCCTGGCGCCACCTGGGCCGCACCGACCTGACCCCCGCACTCCTCACCCGCCGCCTGGAGGGCTACCTCGACGCCCTGTTCACCCGGTACGGCTGACCCGCCCCCGGCCGCCACGGACGCGAGAAGGGGCGGGTTCCGGGAACCCGCCCCGTCACGTCATGCCCCGTCGCGTCAGTCCTCGCTCAGGGCCACACCAGGCAGTACGGCTGGTGCCCCGCCTCGTGCAGCCGGTGGCTGAAGTCCTGCCACTCGTGGAGGAGCCGGTAGACGTTGAACGCGTCGCGCGGGCCGCCGCGGTCCGGGACCGTCGACCAGATGAACGCGGCCGCGCCGACCGCTTCCTCGCCTATGTCGCGGAGCGGGTCCACCACCGTCATGGGCAGCTTCACGACCGCGTAGTCCGGGTGCAGGACGACCAGTTCGAGCGGCGGCACCCGGTGCAGGGGCACGCCCTCGATGCCCGTGAGGACCATCGCGGCCATGGTCTCCGGCTTGATCTTGGTGAACATGCCGCCCATGCCCAGCTCGTCCCCGCCGAGCTCCTCGGGGCGCATGGAGATCGGGACGCGGGCCGCGGTGGCGCCGTCCGGCGCACCGAAGTACTTGTACGTCACCCCCACCCGACCACCATTCCTGCTCCCCGCCCCGCTCACAGGGCCGATCCGCTCCGGCTCGCCGTGTGAACGACGCGTCTGATGTGTTTCCTCCGCTTCGCGTCGGTGCCTTCCCCGCCGGGCACGTCGAGGACCCAGGTCGCCGGTCCCCTCGCCCAGTCCGCCACCGCGATGCATATCTCCACCCGACTGCTTTTCTAGGACGCGTGGTCCCCGCCGCGCAACCCGATCATCGTGACAGTGACCTCCCCCACGGCCGCCCGCCGAAACGTGCGGTGAACCATCCGTCCGCGAGTTCTTCGCGGGCCCTGGCCGCCCCGGCCGTGCGAGCTGTGTGCACCAGAGGTCAGTTTCGCAGATCACGGCCGCTCCGGGGCCCCGATCGGGGCGGGGACGCCTCTCGGCGCCCCTGGCCTACCCTGAAACGAGTCACAGCAGCCGCAGCCCGGAGGACCACCCGGGACGTCGGAAAAGGTCGGAGAAGTCGCAGGTCATGAGCGAACTGCCATATTCGTACGAAGCCCCAGCCTCGCAGGCGCTGTTCGATCGTGCCGCGGCCGTCACTCCCGGTGGTGTGAACTCACCGGTGCGTGCCTTCCGCGCCGTCGGCGGCACGCCCCGGTTCATGGTCTCCGGCACCGGGCCGTACCTGACCGACGCCGACGGACGGGAGTACGTCGACCTGGTGTGCTCCTGGGGGCCGATGATCCTCGGGCACGCGCACCCCGAGGTGATCGCCGCCGTCCAGGAGGCCGTCGCGCGCGGCACCTCCTTCGGCACGCCCGGTGAGGGCGAGGTCGCGCTCGCCGAGGAGATGGTCGCCCGGATCGAGCCGCTGGAGCAGGTGCGGCTGGTGTCCAGCGGCACCGAGGCCACCATGTCGGCGATCCGGCTGGCGCGCGGCTTCACGCGGCGCACCAAGGTGATCAAGTTCGCCGGCTGCTACCACGGCCACGTGGACTCGCTGCTCGCCTCCGCCGGCTCCGGCGTGGCGACGTTCGCGCTCCCGGACACCCCGGGCGTCACCGGCGCGCAGGCCGGCGACACCATCGTGCTGCCGTACAACGACCTGGAGGCCGTGCACGCCGCGTTCGCCGCGCACCCGGGCGAGATCGCCTGCGTGATCACCGAGGCGTCCCCCGGCAACATGGGCGTCGTCCCGCCGCTGCCCGGCTTCAACCAGGGGCTGAAGGACGCGTGCGCCGCGAACGGCGCGCTGTACATCTCCGACGAGGTCATGACCGGCTTCCGCACCAGCCGCGCCGGCTGGTACGGCGTCGACGGCGTGCGCCCCGACCTGATGACCTTCGGCAAGGTGATGGGCGGCGGCTTCCCGGCCGCGGCGTTCGGCGGGCGCGCCGACGTCATGGCGCACCTCGCCCCGGCCGGCCCCGTGTACCAGGCGGGCACCCTCTCCGGGAACCCGGTCGCCACCGCCGCCGGGCTCGCCCAGCTGCGGCTGCTCGACGACGCCGCCTACGAGAAGGTGAACGCGGTCTCCGCGCAGATCCAGTCCCTCGTCACCGAGGCGCTGACCAAGGAGGGCGTCGCGCACACGCTGCAGAACGCCTCCAACATGTTCTCCGTGTTCTTCACGGAGAACCCGGTGCGCGACTACGAGGACGCCAAGGCGCAGGAGTCGTTCCGCTTCACCGCGTTCTTCCACTCGCTGCTGGCGAACGGCGTCTACCTGCCGCCGTCGTCCTTCGAGTCCTGGTTCGTGTCCACGGCCCACGACGAGCGGGCCGTCCAGCGCATCGCCGACGCCCTCCCGGCGGCGGCCCGAGCAGCGGCGGAGGCCACCGCGTGAGCGACAAGAACACCGAGGACGTCACCGTCGTCCACCTGATGCGGCACGGCGAGGTCGAGAACCCCGACGGCGTCCTCTACGGCCGCCTCCCCGGCTACCACCTCTCCGAGCTGGGCCGCCGCATGGCCGACCGGGTCGCCGAGCACCTGGCGCCCCGCGACATCGTGCACGTCGGCGCCTCCCCGCTGGAGCGGGCGCAGGAGACGGCCGAGCCGATCGCCAAGGCGCACGGCCTGGACATCGCCACCGACCGGCGGCTGATCGAGGCGGAGAACGCCTTCCAGGGCAAGACCTTCGGCATCGGCGACGGCGCGCTGCGCCGCCCGGCCAACTGGAGGCACGTCCGCAATCCGTTCAAGCCGTCCTGGGGCGAGCCGTACGTCGACCAGGTGGTCCGGATGATGGGCGCGCTGGAGGCGGCGAGGGACGCGGCCCGCGGGCACGAGGCGGTGCTGGTGAGCCACCAGCTGCCGATCTGGATCGTGCGGTCCTACGTGGAGAAGCGCCGGCTGTGGCACGACCCGCGCCGCCGCCAGTGCACGCTGGCCTCGCTGACCACGTTCACGTACCGCGGCGACACGATCGTGTCCGTCGGTTACAGCGAGCCCGCCCTCGACCTGGTGCCCGCGCATCTGCGGGCGGGCGCCAGGCCGGTGAAGGGCAAGGGCAAGGCCTTCGGCGCGTGACGCCCGTGTGAGGGCGGTGCGCCGCTCTCGTGGGGGTTTCGTCGCGCAACCTCCGCTTCACCTCCGCTCCCGACGGGAACCTCCCCCTTCGTCGTGTCCTCTGAACGGGTGACCGCTCACGGACGTGACGAAGGGGGCCGCCATGCGCGCTCTCTCCCGCAGGGGAATGCTCGGGCTCGGCGCGGGCGCCGCTGCCGCCGTCTCCTTGGCCGGCTGCGGCGGGCTCACCGGCTCCGACGGAGCCGCCCCCGGCGGCGGTTCCCGCCCCGGGTCCGGTGACCGCCCCGGGACCGCCGGCCGTCCCGCGTCGCCGAGGCCGACCGCGACGGTCCGTCCGATCGGCGACGGCTCCACCTCCTTCACCGGCAGGCAGCCCCACCAGCCCGAGCCGCCCGTCCCCCTGGAGCCGGGTCAGGCGCCCCCGCAGTTCGTGGTGTTCTCGTGGGACGGCGCCGGCGAGGTCGGCGACGGGCTGTTCCCGCGCTTCCTCGACCTCGCCCGGGAGCACGGCGCGTCCATGACGTTCTTCCTCTCGGGGCTGTATCTGCTGCCCGAGTCGAAGAAGCGGCTCTACGACCCGCCGAACAACCCGCGCGGCGCCTCCGACATCGGCTACCTCACCGACGGGCACATCAAGGACACGCTGCGGAACCTGCGCCGCGCCTGGCTCGAGGGCCACGAGATCGGCACCCACTTCAACGGGCACTTCTGCGCCGGCCCGGGCAGCGTCGACGCCTGGACGCCCGCGCAGTGGCGCAGCGAGATCGAGCAGGCGAAGGCGTTCGTGAAGGAGTGGCGGACCAACTCCGGGTGGACCGACGTGGAGTCGCTGCCGTTCGACTACGACAAGGAGCTGACCGGCGGCCGTACGCCCTGTCTGCTGGGCCAGGACCGGCTGCTGCCCGCCGCCCGGGAGCTGGGCTGGCGCTACGACGCCTCCTCGCCCGGCGGACGCCAGGTCTGGCCGTCCAGGAAGCAGGGCCTGTGGGACCTTCCGCTCCAGCAGATACCTTTCCCCGGGCGCTCTTTCGAAGTCCTCTCGATGGACTACAACATGCTCGCCAACCAGTCGCCCCACTCCACCGACGCCCCGGCGCACCACCACCCGGGCTGGCGGCGGCAGGCGGCGCAGGCGTACATCTCCGGCTTCCGGCGGGCGTACGAGACGAACCGGGCGCCCTTCTTCGTCGGCAACCACTTCGAGCAGTGGAACGGCGGCATCTACATGGACGCCGTGGAGGAGGCGCTGACGCACATCGCGCGGGAGGGGGAGAGGGGCGGCGACGTGAGGATCGTCTCCTTCCGGCAGTTCTGCGACTGGCTCGACGCGCAGAAGCCCGAGACGCTCGACCGGCTGCGCACCCTGGACGTCGGCGAGGAACCCCCCGGCGGCTGGCAGGCGTTCACCCGCGACCTCGCCGACGCGGCCGCCACGGGGGCCGCCGGCCCCGTCTGAGAGGCGGGTCCCCGCCCGTTCCGGGGCGCGCAGGGGGGTGCGCAAGATCCCCAGAACGGGCATGCGAAACTTTTCACATGAGTGCCGCCAGCCGTTCCCCCCAGCGCTCGAACCGAGCCGCGCCGAGCCCGCGGCGCGCTGCCCGTGCCGTGCGCGCCCGCCGCCGTGCCGCCCTGGCCGCCGGCGCCGCCGCGGCCGCACTGCTCCTCACCGCGTGCGGAGAGGGGGGCACCTCCGGCGGGGGCGGCGACACCGGCTTCGTCACCGGCACCGACGGCATCTCCACCGTCCCCGCGGGCGAGCGCGTCGCCGCGCCCGAGCTGTCCGGGGAGACCCTGGAGGGCGAGCAGCTCGACGTCGGCGACTACAAGGGCAAGGTCGTCGTCCTCAACGTGTGGGGCTCCTGGTGCAACCCGTGCCGCGCCGAGGCCAAGTACTTCGCCAAGGTGTCCCAGGAGTACGCGGACCAGGGCGTCCAGTTCGTCGGCATCAACACCCGCGACGGCAGCACCACCGTCGCGCTCGCCTTCGAGAAGGACTTCGGCATCACCTACCCGAGCCTGTACGACCCCACGGGCAAGCTGATGCTCCGCTTCGAGAAGGGCACCCTCAACCCGCAGGCCATCCCCTCCACCCTGGTGCTGGACCGGGAGGGCCGGATCGCCGCCCGCTCGCTGACCGCCCTCGACGAGGAACGGCTGCGGAAGATGCTCGAACCGGTCGTCGCGGAGAAGTGACGTGACGGCCCTGCACACGCTCGCCGCGGAGACGGGCTACAACGGCACGGTGCTGAACGGCGCCCTGCTGGTGGCCCTGCCCATCGCCGTGCTCGGCGGACTGGTCTCCTTCTTCTCCCCCTGCGTCCTGCCGCTCGTCCCCGGCTACCTCTCCTACGTCACCGGCGTCTCCGGCACCGACCTGGCCGAGGCCCGGCGCGGCCGCATGGTCGCCGGCGCCTCCCTGTTCGTGCTCGGCTTCACCGTCGTCTTCGTCTCGGGCGGCGCCTTCTTCGGCTACTTCGGGCAGACGCTCCAGGAACAGTCGGGCGTGCTGTCCAAGGTGCTCGGCGTCTTCATGATCCTCATGGGCGTCTTCTTCATGGGCCTGATGCCCTGGCTCACCCAGCGGGAGTTCCGCTTCCACAAGCGCCCCGCCACCGGCCTGGTCGGCGCGCCCGTGCTCGGCGCCCTCTTCGGCATCGGCTGGACCCCCTGCATCGGGCCCACCCTCGCCTCCGTCCTCACCCTGTCCGCGCAGCAGGAGAGCGCCGGGCGGGGCGCGGTCCTGACCGTCGCGTACTGTCTGGGGCTGGGCGTGCCCTTCGTCCTGGCCGCCGTGGCCTTCCGCAAGGCGCTCGGCGCCTTCGGCTGGGTCAAGCGGCACTACGTCTGGGTGCTGCGCGTCGGCGGCACGATGATGATCGCGACCGGCGTGCTCCTGCTGACCGGCGCGTGGGACACCCTCGTGGCGGAGATGCAGACCTGGTCCAACGGCTTCACGGTGGGGATCTGACCCGATGAGCGACACGACGACGGACAACACCACGAAGACCGGTGACGACCAGGACCTGGGCGCCGCCGGCTCCCGGCTGTCCACCGCTCCGGCGGAGGACTCGCCCTCGCCCGACCTGCCCGCCCTGGGCGTCATCGGCTGGGCCCGCTGGTTCTGGCGGCAGCTCACCTCCATGCGGGTGGCGCTGCTGCTCCTGCTGCTGCTGTCGCTCGCCGCGATCCCCGGCTCGCTCATCCCGCAGACCGGCATCGACGCGACGCGGGTCGCCGACTTCCGCGAGCGGCACGACGTCCTCGCGCCGATCTACGACAAGCTCGGCCTCTTCAACGTCTACAGCTCGGTGTGGTTCTCCGCGATCTACATCCTGCTGTTCATCTCCCTCATCGGCTGCATCGTGCCCCGCACCTGGCAGTTCGTCGGCCAGCTCCGCGGCCGTCCGCCGGGCGCGCCCCGCCGGCTGACCCGGCTGCCCGCGCACACCACCTGGCGCACCTCGGCCGCCCCCGAGGAGGTGCGCGAGGCCGCCCTCGCGCTGCTGAGGAAGCGCCGCTTCCGCGCCCACGTGGTGGGCGACGCCGTCGCCGCGGAGAAGGGCTACCTGCGCGAGCTCGGCAACCTGGCGTTCCACCTCGCGCTGATCGTGATGCTGATCGCCTTCGGCTGGGGCCAGCTCTTCAAGTCCGAGGGCAACAAGATCGTCGTCGAGGGCGACGGCTTCTCCAACACGCTCACCCAGTACGACGACTTCAGGTCCGGCAACCTCTTCACCAACGACGACCTGGAGCCGTTCAGCTTCGACGTCGAGGAGTTCACCGGCACCTACGAGCGCACCGGCCCCAACCGGGGCACCCCGCGCACGTACGAGACCGAGGTGACGTACACCGAGGGCGCGGACGGCGAGGAGAAGAGCGCCGTCATCAAGGTGAACAAGCCGCTGGAGATCGGCGACGCCAAGATCTACCTCGTCAGCCACGGCTACGCGCCCGTCGTGACCGTCCGCGACGGCAAGGGCGAGATCGTCTACCAGGACGCCGTGCCGCTGCTGCCGCTGGACAACAACGTCACCTCCAACGGCGTCGTGAAGGTCCTCGACGGCTACCGCAACCCGCAGGGCGAGAAGGAGCAGCTCGGCTTCCAGGCCTTCTTCGTGCCGACCTTCGGCGGGTCCGCGAGCGGCACGATGCTCTCCCAGTTCCCGGCGCTGGACTACCCGGTGCTCGCGCTCAACGCCTACCACGGCGACCTGAAGGCCGACTCCGGCATTCCGCAGAGCGTGTACCAGATGGACAAGACGAAGATGAAGGAGTTCAAGGACGCCGACGGGGAGCTGCTGAAGAAGCTGCTCCTCCCCGGCGAGACCATGACGCTCCCCGGCGGCGCCGGCTCGATCACCTTCGAGAAGGACATCAAGGAGTGGGCCGGCTTCCAGGTCGTCCAGGAGCCGGGCGGCGGCTGGGCGCTCGGCGGCGCCGTCGTCGCGATCGGCGGACTGGCCGCCTCGCTGTTCGTCCAGCGCCGCCGGGTGTGGGTGCGCGCGGTGCGCGGCGACGACGGCGTGACCGTCGTCGAGATGGCGGGCCTCGGCCGCAGCGAGTCCGCGAAGGTGCCCGAGGAGCTCGGCGACCTCGCCGGGATCCTCTACGACCGGGCGCCCGGCGTACCGGACCCCGGACCGGACGGCACACGGGAGCCTGACGGTACACAGAAGCCTGACGGCACACGGGAGCCGAAGGGCGCACCAGGCCCGGACGGCACACCCCCCGAAGACCCCGGAACGCCCGACGGATCCGGAAGAACCAAGTCCACCGACCCCGACTCTCAAGCCGTGCCTGCCGAAGGGGCTGAGCAGCAGTGACTCTCGCCGCCGCGACCAACGAGAACCTCGCGGAGATCAGCAACGTGCTGATCTACTCCGCGATGGCGGTCTACACCCTCGCTTTCTTCGCGTACATCGCCGAGTGGCTCCTCGGCAGCCGGAGCAAGGTCGCCCGCACGGCGGCCGCGCTCACCCCGAAGAAGACGACGGGGCAGGCGCCGGCCGTGACCGTGAGGCAGGGCGGCGGCACCGCCGTGCTGGAGCGGCCGAAGGTCGTGGTCCGCGCCGCGTCCGGCGCGCGGGACGTGCCCGACGGGCCCGGGGCGCACGGCGGCGACGAGAAGGGCGACCTCTACGGACGTATCGCCATCTCCCTCACCGTGCTCGCGTTCGCGCTGGCGTTCGGCGGGGTGCTCACCCGCGCGCTGTCCGTGGAGCGGGCGCCGTGGGGCAACATGTACGAGTTCAACATCACCTTCTCCACGACCGCGGTGGGTGTGTACCTCCTGCTGCTGGCGCTGAAGAAGAACGTGCGCTGGCTCGGCCTGTTCCTCACCACGTCGGTCCTCCTCGACCTCGGTCTCGCCGTCACTGTTCTGTACACCGAGAGCGACCAGCTGGTTCCCGCCCTGCACTCGTACTGGCTGTACATCCACGTCTCCACGGCGATCCTGTGCGGCGCGGTGTTCTACGTCGGCGCGTTCACGACGATCATGTACCTCTTCAAGGACGCGTACGAGAACAAGCTGGCCAACGGCGGCAAGCCGGGCGGCTTCGCCACGTCGTTCCTGGAGCGGCTGCCCGCGGCGGCCTCGCTGGACAAGTTCGCCTACCGCGTCAACGCGGCCGTGTTCCCGCTGTGGACGTTCACGATCATCGCGGGCGCCATCTGGGCCGGCGACGCGTGGGGCCGCTACTGGGGCTGGGACCCCAAGGAGACCTGGTCCTTCATCACCTGGGTCGCCTACGCCGGCTACCTGCACGCCCGCGCCACCGCCGGCTGGAAGGGCCGCAAGGCCGCCTACCTGGCCCTGCTCGCCTTCGGCTGCTGGCTGTTCAACTACTACGGCGTCAACATCTTCGTCTCCGGCAAGCACTCCTACGCCGACGTCGGCCTGGGCGTGCTCCAGGCGGCCGGTTTCTGAGCCGGGCCGCCACGCGCCGCACGGAGGCCGCCCCGGACCACGGTCCGGGGCGGCCTCCGCCGTGTCCGCGCGCTCCGATGTCCTCGCCCGTCACACCGCGCGCCGGCCCGGAGGGGGCGGCAAGGATGCCGCGGCGGCCCGGTGGAGCCCGCGGAGCGTCTCGGGGCGGCACGTACCGGGCCGTCCCCACGGCGTCCGGCGCCTGCCTGTCCGCCTACGGCTCGACGCACCTGGGCGCGTGTGACGCGGGCGACGCCGGGGAACGGCGTCCCGGTTCGGTCGGCACCGCGATCCTCGTGAAGACCGGCAGGCGCCTGGAACACGCCCGGCCGAGCGGCATGATCACGGTGCGGGGCCGCGCGGGCACGGCGGCCCGGAGCCGGAGCTGGATCAGGAGCCGACGCGGGCGGAGACGGTCAGCCGGCCCCGCCGCGGTCGCCGTCGCCCGGCTTGTCGTCCTTGTCCTTGTCGTCGTCCAGCGACTTCAGGAAGTCCGGGTTGTCGTCCGGCGCGACCCACTGCTGCCGGCCGCCGCCCCGGCCCCAGGCGGAACCGCCCGCGCCGGCGGGGTGCCGCTTCTTGCCGGCGATGATCCAGGAGATCGACCCGACCAGCGGGAACAGCAGCACGAGGATCGCCCACAACGGCTTGGGCATGTGCCGGATGTCCTCGTCCTTGGTGCTGATGCAGTCGATGAACGCGTAGACGCTCAGGGCCAGTGGCACGAGGAACATGAGCACCCGAAGCATGGGCCTCTCCAGCGAAAGGGGTGGGCGGTACCCGTCCAGCGTAGCCGCTCGGGGATACTGGACCCCATGGCTTACGACGATCTTCGCTCCCTGCTCAGGGCGCTGGAGCGCGAGGGAGACCTCAAGCGCATCAAGGCCGAGGTCGACCCGCACCTGGAGGTCGGTGAGATCGTCGACCGGGTGAACAAGGCCGGCGGTCCCGCCCTGCTCTTCGAGAACGTGCGCGGCTCCGCGATGCCCCTCGCCATGAACGTCTTCGGCACCGACCGCCGGCTGCTGAAGGCCCTGGGCCTGAAGTCCTACGCGGAGATCGGGGAGAAGATCGGCGGGCTGCTCAAGCCCGAGCTGCCGCACGGCTTCGTCGGGGTGCGCGAGGCGTTCGGGAAGCTCGGCGCGATGACGCACGTGCCGCCGAAGAAGGTGAAGTCCTCCGACGCGCCCGTGCACGAGGTCGTGCTCACCGGCGACGACGTGGACCTGGAGTCGCTCCCGGCGCTCTTCACCTGGCCCAAGGACGGCGGCTCCTTCTTCAACCTGGGGCTCACCCACACCAAGCACCCCGAGAGCGGCGTCCGCAACCTGGGCCTGTACCGGCTGCAGCGCCACGACAAGCGCACCATCGGCATGCACTGGCAGATCCACAAGGACAGCCGCAACCACTACCAGGTGGCCGCGCGGCGCGGTGAGCGGCTGCCGGTCGCCATCGCCTTCGGCTGCCCGCCCGCCGTGACGTACGCCTCCACCGCGCCGCTGCCCGGCGACATCGACGAGTACCTGTTCGCCGGGTTCCTCCAGGGCAAGCGGATCGAGATGGTGGACTGCAAGACGGTCCCGCTCCAGGTCCCCGCGCACGCGGAGGTCGTCCTGGAGGGCTGGCTGGAGCCCGGCGAGATGCTGCCGGAGGGCCCCTTCGGCGACCACACCGGCTTCTACACCCCGCAGGAACCGTTCCCCGCGCTGACGATCGACTGCGTGACGATGCGGAAGCGCCCGCTGCTCCAGTCGATCGTGGTCGGCCGCCCGCCGACGGAGGACGGCCCCCTGGGCCGGGCCACCGAGCGCTTCTTCCTGCCGCTGCTGAGGATCATCGTCCCGGACATCGTGGACTACCACCTGCCCGAGGCCGGCGGCTTCCACAACTGCGCGATCGTCTCGATCGACAAGAAGTACCCGAAGCACGCGCAGAAGGTGATGCACGCCATCTGGGGCGCGCACATGATGTCGCTGACCAAGCTGATCGTGGTCGTCGACTCCGACTGCGACGTGCACGACCTGCACGAGGTCGCCTGGCGGGCGCTGGGCAACACCGACTACTCCCGCGACCTCACCGTCGTCGAGGGCCCCGTCGACCACCTCGACCACGCGTCGTACCAGCAGTTCTGGGGCGGCAAGGCGGGCATCGACGCGACGAAGAAGTGGCCCGAGGAGGGGTACACGCGCGACGGCGGCTGGCCCGACATGGTCGAGTCCGACCCGGAGACCGCCGCGAAGGTCGACCGCCGCTGGAAGGAGTACGGCCTGTGACCTCGGCCTCCGCCGCCCTCCCGCAGCAGCCGGGCCGCGCCAAGGCCTTCCTGCGTCTGGTGATGATCGAGCACTCGGTGTTCGCGCTGCCCTTCGCCTACATCGCCGCGCTCACGGCGATGTACGAGTGGGACCAGAACATCCACTGGGGGCGGCTGCTGCTGGTCACGCTGGCGATGGTGGGCCTGCGCACCTTCGCGATGGCCGCCAACCGCATCATCGACCGCGAGATCGACGCCCGGAACCCGCGCACCGCGCACCGCGAGCTGGTCACCGGCGCGATGTCGGTCAAGCACGCCTGGACCGGCGCGCTGATCGCCCTCGCCGTGTTCCTCGGCGCGGCGGCCCTGCTCAACCCGCTGTGCCTGGCCCTCGCGCCCGTCGCCGTCATCCCCATGGTGGTGTATCCCTACGGCAAGCGGTTCACCGACTTCCCGCAGGCCATACTCGGTCTCGCGCAGGCGATGGGCCCGGTCGGCGGCTGGCTGGCGATCACCGGGTCGTGGTCCTGGGAGGCGGTCGTCCTCGGCCTCGCGGTCGGCATCTGGATCGGCGGCTTCGACCTGATCTACGCCTGCCAGGACGTCGAGACCGACCGGGAGATCGGCGTGAGGTCCGTCCCGGCCCGCTTCGGCATCCCCGCGGCGATCTGGGGCGCCCGCGCCTGCCACACCGTGACGACGGCCCTGTTCGTCTGGTACGCGGTGCTCACCGACGCCGGCGCCTTCTTCTGGCTGGGCCTGCTCATCGTGGCCGCCGCCTTCGTCTACGAGCACACCATCGTCCGCCCGCACGACCTGACCCGCGTCAACCGCGCCTTCTTCAGCGTCAACGGCTTCATCGGCATCGCCCTGTTCGTCTGCGCGCTCCTCGACCTGCTGGTGCGCGGGCTCACCGTGTGAGCGGGCAGGTACAGGGGACCGGCTTTCGGGGTTCCGCCGGGCGACCGACTCCCGGCGTCCCGTCGGGTGGTGGCGGAGACCGTGTGAGCGGGCAGGCCTAGAAGACCGGCTCGCGGCGTCCCTCCGGGCGGCGGCGGAGGAGGAAGGCCGCCGCCACGCCCGCCGCCAGGCCGATCAGATGGCCCTGCCAGCTGACGCCGGACTGGGTGGGGGCGATCCCCGCGAGGATCGAGCCGCCCCAGACCGCGGCCACCAGGACGCCCACCAGCACGCCCAGCGGGCGGCGCTCGACGAAGCCGCTCACCAGCAGATAGCCGAACAGGCCGAAGATCAGGCCGGAGGCGCCCGCGGTGTTGCTGTCCGCGGGGGAGACCAGCCACACGCCCAGACCGTCCGCGACGACGATCAGCGCGCACACGACGAGGAACCGGCGTATCCCGCCGAGCGCGGCGAGGAAGCCCAGCACCAGCAGCGGCACGCTGTTGGCGGCCACGTGGGAGAAGCCGAAGTGCACGAAGGCGGACGGGACGACGTCCACCAGCTCGGACGGGGTGCGCGGCACGACGCCGAAGCCGTCCAGCGCGTGCCCGGTGGCCACGTCGACCACCTCGAGCACCCACAGCAGCGCCACCCAGCCCGCCATCAGCACGGCGGCGGCCCGCACCCGGTCGCCGCGCGACCATGTGAGACGCGTGTCCGTCATCGTCCACCCCCACGCCGGGCCGTTGTCGGGTAGAACGCCCGGCACCCC
The DNA here is from genome assembly GCF_055778765.1 of Streptomyces sp. DSM 120436. Taxonomy (NCBI): domain Bacteria; kingdom Bacillati; phylum Actinomycetota; class Actinomycetes; order Kitasatosporales; family Streptomycetaceae; genus Streptomyces; species Streptomyces sp. DSM 120436. The sequence continues at coordinate 1,819,592 of NZ_JBSKBS010000001.1, forward strand.
TGGGCCGGTTCCCGCCCTGCGACTTTGGATAGGCTCGGTCCCGTGAACCCAGTCAAGCCAGGAGAGACGCGGCGTACGCCTTGGATCGTGGGGGTCTCGGGCGCATCGGGCACTCCCTACGCCGCCGCCGTGCTGCGGGGGCTGCTCGCGGCGGGGGAGAGCGTCGACCTCGTCGTCAGCCGGGCCTCGCGGCTCACCCTGCTGGACGAGACCGAGATCGCCTTCCGGGACGCCCACTGGCGTGACGACCTGCGGGAATGGCTCTCCCGGGGGGCGGACGGAAAGCCGGAAACCTTCTCCGTCGACCTCGACGGCGTACGGTACTGGGCCGCCGGGGACCTCGCGGCCGGACCGTCCTCGGGGTCGTACCCGAGCAAGGGCATGCTGATCGTGCCAGCCTCCACGGCGAGCGTCGCCGGAGTGGCGCTCGGGCTGTCCAAGGACCTGCTGCAGCGCGCGGCGAGCGTCACCCTCAAGGAGGGCCGCCCGCTGGTCGTGACCGTGCGGGAGACCCCGCTGAACGGACAGACGCTGCGGCACCTGGTGACGCTGGACGACGCGGGCGCGACCGTGCTGCCCGCCTCACCGGCCTTCTACGCGGGCGCGACGCGCATCCAGGACCTGGTGGACTTCGTCGCCGGACGCGTGCTCGACACGGCGGGCGTCCCCCACACCCTGTACCGCCGCTGGGAGGGCGAACTGGGCGGCGGATCCCGCGCGGACGGCTGACCCACCCGCCCCGCGGCCCGGTGCGCCCGCCGGACCGCGGACGCACCACACGGCACCACCTCTCGGAAACTCCGTACCTCTTCAGTGGAAGGCATCGATTCGATGGACGCGGTGGACAGGCAGCTCATCCAGGCCCTGCGGGAGAACGGCCGGGCCTCGTACGCGGAGCTGGGGCGCCTCGTCGGTCTGTCGGGACCCAGCGTCACCGACCGCATCAACCGGCTGGAGGCGGCCGGCGTCATCACCGGTTACCGCGCCACGGTGGACGCCGCCTCGCTCGGCCTCGGCGTCACCGCCCTCATCGGCATCTCCCTCTCCGACGCCGCCGACCACGAGGACGTGGCGCAGCGGCTGAAGGACCTCCGGGAGATCGAGGACTGCTGGTTCATCGCCGGTGAGGACTCGTTCATGCTCAAGGTGCGCGCCACCGACGTGGACGGCCTGGAGAGCATCATCCGCCGGCTGTCCGGCACCAAGGGCGTCTCCCGCACCCGCACCACCATCGTGCTCTCCACCAAGTGGGAGAACCGCGTCGGTGAGCTGCCCGAGGAGGTCGGCTGACCGGGGCGTACGGTGGGGCGAGTCGGTCTTTCGGGAAAGAGGTAACGGCATGGACGTCGGGCTCAAGCGCGAGTTGGAGGAGAAGGTCCGCTCCGGTGAGCGGCTGACCCGCGAGGACGGCATCGCGCTCTACGAGTCGGACGACCTGGCATGGCTGGGCGGACTGGCGCACGAGGTGCGCACGCGCCTCAACGGCGACGTCGTGCACTTCAACGTCAACCGCCACCTCAACATGACCAACGTGTGCACGGCGTCGTGCGCGTACTGCTCCTTCCAGCGCAAGCCGGGGGAGAAGGACGCGTACACGATGCGCATCGAGGAGGCGGTGAAGCTCGCCGAGGAGATGCGGTCGGAGAACCTCACCGAGCTGCACATCGTCAACGGGCTCCACCCCAACCTGCCGTGGCGCTACTACCCGCGGTCGCTGCGGGAGCTGAAGGCGGCGCTGCCGGAGGTGTCGCTGAAGGCGTTCACCGCCACGGAGATCCACCACTTCGAGACGATCTCCGGGCTCGGCGCGAGCGAGATCCTCGACGAACTCATCGACGCGGGGCTCGAGTCGCTCACCGGCGGCGGCGCCGAGATCTTCGACTGGGAGGTCCGGCAGCACATCGTGGACCACGACACCCACTGGGAGGACTGGTCCCGCATCCACCGGCTGGCGCACGAGAAGGGCCTGAAGACCCCGTGCACCATGCTCTACGGCCACATCGAGGAGCCGCGCCACCGCGTGGACCACGTGCTGCGGCTGCGGGAGCTGCAGGACGAGACCGGCGGCTTCCAGGTCTTCATCCCGCTGCGGTACCAGCACGACTTCGTGGACATGAAGGACGGCAAGATCCGCAACCGGCTGCAGGCGCGGACGCAGATGGCGACGGGGGCGGAAGCGCTGAAGACCTTCGCGGTGTCGCGGCTGCTGTTCGACAACGTGCCGCACGTCAAGGTCTTCTGGGTGATGCACGGCGTGCAGACGGCGCAACTGGCGCTGCAGCACGGGGCGGACGACATGGACGGGTCGGTGGTCGAGTACAAGATCACGCATGACGCGGACGACTTCGGCACGCCGAACAAGCTGACGCGCGAGGATCTGCTGGACCTGATCCGCGACGCCGGGTTCCGGCCCGTGGAGCGGAACACGCGGTACGAGATCATCCGCGAGTACGACGGCCCGGACCCGGCCCGTCGCGAGTCGCCCCAGCCGATGCGGGTCTGACCCCGTCAGGGGGTCCTGGCCGTCGCCGTCCGCGGCGGAGCGGCGGGCCGGTCGCGCAGTTCCCCGCGCCCCTGGGGGTGCTGCGGTGACCGCGCCCCGAAGGGGCGCGGGGAACTGCGCGAGCAACCCATGACGACCCGCGCCCGGGCCGGCGTCGTGACCCCTGCGGCGGTGGCCGCCGGAATTCGACTACGGTCCTGCGGGAGTAAGGGCTAACATCCCAGCATGTCCCTTACTTTCGCCGTGGACCCCGACGTCACCCCCGCCCTCCGCGACGGCATCCTCGACCTGTGGACCGACGTCTCCAACGCCGGCGGGGCCGTCGGACACGTGCCGCCGGTGACGCGGGAGGACATCCGCCCCGGCCTGCTGCGGCAGTTCGCCGACATGACGCAGGGGCGTTCCCGGCTGGTCGTGGGGCACGACGAGGAGGGCCGGGTCGCCGCGACGGCGTTCCTCACCCGGAACGACCACCCTCTGATGACCCACTGGATCTGGCTCTACACGGTGATGGTCCACCCCCGCCACCAGGGCAAGGGGTACGGCCGCGACCTGCTCGCCGAGGCCGAGCGGACCGCCCGCACCATGGACGGCGTGCAGGCGATCCGCCTCGGCTGCCGCGGCGGTCTCGGCCTGGAGCACTTCTACGCCTCCTGCGGCTACAAGGAGGTCGGCCGGGTCCCGGGCGCGATCCGCGTGGCGCCCGGCGACGACCGCGACGACGTGATCATGCTGCTCACGCTGGCGTGAGGCCCGTACCACCCCGTACCGCCGCCCTCCCACCCCGCTGAAAGATCGACCGCCGGTCGTGCTTCACTGGACGTCGTCCCCTTACGGGATGTTTCTGACCGTACGCACGGAAGAGTGGATGAGATGCTCCGCTACACGCTGATGCGCCTCGGGATCTTCACGGGCTGCCTCGTGGTCGTCTGGGCCCTCGTCTACTCGGGGCTCGCGCCGCGCGGTCTCGGCGACTCCAACGGCCTGTGGATCGTGCTGCTCGCGCTGCTGATCTCCGCGCCGATCAGCCTCGTCGTGCTCCGCAAGGAACGGGACCGGGCCTCGGAGCGGATCGTGCGCCGCATGCAGCGCGCCAAGGCCGACCTGGAGGCCAACCGCTCCCAGGAGGACGCGGCCGACGACACGGCCCGTGCCCAGGTCCAGGCCCCGGGCCAGACGCAGACCTCGTGACCCCGTGACGTCGTGACCCCGTGACGCCGGGGCACCGTGACGTCCCTCACGTCCGCGCACCCCACGTCGGCGCCCCGGACTCCCTCTCGCCAGGGAGACCGGGGCGCTTTGCGTTCTGTGCGTGTGGCCGCCGTCACGCCTTTCAAAGCAAGACTTTGAGGTTCCCAAAGTTCAGGTGTTACGGTCGTCGGGTGAAGTCAGCAGCCGTGTTCCCCACGCCCCGGAGTGTTCCGCTCGTGGCGCGCCTGCACGTGGATCTCTGCCGGGTCACCACCGCGAACTGTCAGCCCTGACGCCGCGCCGCCCCCGAGTCCCCCGTCACATCCCTCACGCGTCCCCCTCACCGGAGCATGTCCGTGTCCTCGAACACGCAGTTGAAGCGGTCCGTCCGCGTGCCCTTCTGGGCCCAGATACTCATCGGCCTCGTCCTGGGCGTCCTGCTCGGCTGGCTCGCCCGCAGCCAGGACCTGTCCTGGCTGGTCACCACCCTGGAGAAGGTCGGCGGCACCTTCATCGGCCTGCTGAAGCTGGCCGTCGCCCCGCTGGTCTTCTTCGCGATCCTCGTCTCCATCACCAATCTCAGGAAGGTCAACAACGCGGCCCGGCTGGCCTCGCGGACCCTCCTGTGGTTCATGGTCACCTCGCTGATCGCGGTGGCGATCGGCCTGGTCATCGGCCTGGTCACCAACCCCGGCGCGGGCACCGGCCTCACCCCGGCCGACGGCAGCGTGCCGGAGAAGACCGGCTCCTGGATCGACTTCCTCACCGGCATCGTGCCGACCGACGTGATCACGCCGTTCACCGAGCTGAACGTGCTGCAGATCGTCTTCATGGCCGCCGTGGCCGGCATCGCCGCCCTGCAGCTCGGTGAGAAGGCCCAGCCGATCCTCACCCTCAGCGAATCCGTCCTGGAGCTGCTGCAGAAGGCCCTGTGGTGGGTCATCCGCCTGGCCCCGATCGGCACCGTCGGCCTCATCGGCAACGCCATCGCCACCTACGGCTGGAACCTGATCGGCCAGTACGCCACCTTCACCGCCGACATCTACGTCGGCTGCCTCATCGTCCTCTTCGGCGTCTACCCGGCGCTGCTGGCGACGGTCGCCAAGGTCAACCCGGTGCAGTTCTTCAAGGGCGCCTGGCCCGCGATCCAGCTGGCCTTCGTCTCCCGCTCCTCCGTCGGCACCATGCCGCTCACCCAGAAGGTCACCGAGCGTCTCGGCGTGCCCAAGGAGTACGCGAGCTTCGCCGTGCCGTTCGGCGCGACCACGAAGATGGACGGCTGCGCCGCGATCTACCCGGCCATCGCCGCGATCTTCGTCGCGCAGATCTTCGACGTCCCGCTCGGCGTCGGCGACTACCTGCTGATCGCGTTCGTCTCGGTGGTGGGCTCCGCCGCCACGGCCGGCCTCACCGGCGCGACGGTCATGCTGACCCTCACCCTGTCCACCCTCGGCCTGCCGATGGAGGGCGTGGGCCTGCTCCTCGCCATCGACCCGATCCTGGACATGATCCGCACGGCGACGAACGTCGCGGGGCAGGCCCTGGTCCCGGTCGTCGTCTCCGCCCGCGAGGGGCTGCTCGACCACGACAAGTACAACGCGGTCCACGCCTCCCCGGTCGACGAGACCCCCGACCCGGAGGACACCCGCCCGGTCGCCGCGACGGCCTGACCGGCCGGCGTCGCAGAGCGTCCCCAGGTCCGTTCGCGGCCTGGGGGTGCTCTTCGTCGTCCGTGGCCCTGTGAAGCCCGCCGACCGGTCTCCCGGAAAACGTGATCGCCGATGTCGGAAGCCGCTGTTAGCCTCCTGCCGCCCGGCCGTTCGGTGATCGGGCATTCCAGGGGAGGGGCTTTCGTCCGTGTCGGGAAGAGTGCGCAAAAGACGTGCGCTGCTGGGCAGTTGCCTCGCGGCGCTGGTGGCGGGGACGGTGACGCCGTCCGCCGCGTACGCGGCGGAGCAGCCGAATCTGCCGCCCGCCGTGCAGGACCTGCAGGCCCAGCCCGGGGACTGCGCGTCGGGTGACGAGCCGGCGTACGTCGGGAGTCCTCCGGTGCTCAAGGCCCGGCTGACCGATCCGGTGGAGGACGACCGCATCGGGTATCCGGAGCAGCTCACCGCCGAGTTCGAGATCTGGTGGTCCGACCTGGATGGCACCGAACAGCGCCGCTCCTGGACCACCTGGCCGACCTATGTGGACCGCGTCCACTCCATCCCCCTGCCGTCCGACATCCCCTCGGACACGGTGATCTCTTGGCACGTTCGGGCCAATGACGGAGTGGCGTACTCGTCCTGGAGCTCGGACGCGCCGGGTGCCGCCTGCCGGTTCGTCTACGACGGCGAGATCCCGGCCGCTCCCGTCGTGAGCTCACCGGAGTATCCGGCGGAGACGTACTGGGCCGGCGGAGTCGGTATCTACGGCAGCTTCACCATGGACTCCCCCTCGGCGGACGTCGTCGAGTACCGGTACACCTTCCTCGGCGGCCCGAGCGGTGCCGTGCGCCCCGCCGAGATGGGCGGACCCGCCACCGTCCGCTACGTCCCGCTGAGCAGGGGGCCGAAGACCCTCAGCGTCCAGGCACTGGACCGGGCCGGCCGGATGAGCGCGCCCACCGACTACACCTTCCACCCGGACGCGGCGAGCGCCCCCGTCTCCCGTTGGAAGCTCGACGACGAGGCCGGCTCCACCACGGCGGCGGCCGACGCGGGAGAGGCGGCGCGGGCAGGACGTGGCGTGACCTTCGCAGGCCCCGCGCCCTCAGGGACCCCGCTCACGTCCACGGCCACCCTCGACGGCAGCCGTTACGGCTTCCTCACCACCGACAGCCCGGCGGTCGACAGCGGCGGAACCTTCGCCGTCGGCGCCTGGGTGCGCCCGGCACGGGACGACCGTTCCATGACCGTGCTGAGCCAGGACACGGCATCCGGCGCCGCCTACGCGCTGGCGCTCGAGGCCCCGCGGAATGCGAGCGCCTCCTATTCCTTCGTCCTCGGCGACACGAAGATCACCGGCGGAACCCCCGAGGCCGGCGAATGGGCTTACCTGCTGGGGCTCTACGACACCGAGACCGGGTACGCCCAGCTCTTCGTCAACGGCCACGAGGTCGGCACCAAGGCCGAGGCCGCTCCGGTCAGGGCGGACGGCGCCTTCCAAGTCGGCCGGATCCTGGGTCCGCACGGTTACCGCCAGCGCTGGCACGGCGAGATCGGCGACGTCCGGGCGTACGACCGTCTCGTCGTCCCGAGCGAGGTGACCGAACTGGCCCATCGCAAGCCGAAGTTGCTGGGGCACTGGTCGTTCAGTACGGCCGACGACGGCACCACGCCCGAGAACGCGGGGGGAGCGCCCCTGCGACTCGCGCCGGGTGCGTCGATCCACCGCGGGCCGGACAGCTGCGCCCCCGACATCGACCCCGACTGCCCGTGGCAGCCGTATCCGCTGGTCGGCGAAGGGCACCTGCAATTGGACGGTGAGAGCGGTCACGCGGCCCTCGACACACCCGTCGTCGACACCGGTGACAGCTTCACCCTCGGAATCGTCGTGCGGATCGCGCAGGAGGACGCCACCCGTCCGATGACGGTGCTGTCCCAGGCTGGCGAGCACACCGACGCCTTCAAGCTGCGCTACGACCCGGCGCGGTACGCCTGGCAGCTGATTATGCCGGAGCGGGACGAGGCCGGCGCACCGGAGACGGTCGTCACGCAGCTCACGATGCCGGACGGCGCCAGCGGTCAAGGCACGCGGCTGGCCATCGTCTACGACGACGCGACCGACACGGTCACGCTGTATGCCGACGGCTACACCGAGGCGGACGCCACCGCCCACGTCCGGGACGGCTGGACGAGCGACGGTCCGCTCCAGGTGGGCCGTGCCCGCACGGCCGACGGCTGGGACGAACACCTGAAGGGACAGGTGGACGAGCTCCAGGCGTACGCGGGCGCCCTCAAGGAAGCCGACGTGATCGGCCTGGGCTGGGAAAGCGATCCCTGCCTCTGCTGACGCCTCCGCGACCGCGCCGAGGGGCGCATCCCGGCAACGAGACACGGGTGACCGTTGCTGGGGTGCGCCCCTTCCGCAGGTTCGCTTTCGTGGTGTGTGATCACCGGACCACACGATTCCCCGCCGTCCAGTGCGGGGACGGCACCACAGGCGAAGGGGGACCCCGTGGCACGTACGCGGGCGCAGAGCCTACGCAACGTCGCACAGTCGGTCGTCGGCGGCGCGGATCCGCGCGCCGCGGCCCGTGAGGAACTGCACCGCCGCATCGGAGGCGGCGGTGTGCCGTCGTCGGCCGGCACGCGCGGGGACACGGGCGAGGACGAGCGGTTCGAGACGGGCGAGGGCATGGATCCGGCCGACTTCCCGGCCGCCCGGGAGCAGGACGGCAGCTCCGTCGACACCGTGATGCGGCAGAAGACCGTGTCGCTGGACGAGGCAGGCGAGGCGCTGAGCCGCAGCGAGCAGCTGCGGGAGGACGGGGAGACGGTGCACGCCATCTACCCGATGGTGATGCCCAAGGGCCGTTCCCTGCTGTCCATGCTGCCGGTCCTGTCGCTGCTGGTGGTCGGGCTGATCGGCACGTCGGTCGTGTCCGCGGCCGGCGGGTGGAGCGTGACCCAGCCGCTGTTCGGGCTGCACTACTGGGTGATCGCGGTGGCCGCCGTCGCGTTCGTGTGGTGGCGGCAGGGTCTGGTCATGGTGCCGGACGGCTGCCAGGCGATGATCACCCGCTTCGGCAAGCTGGAGAAGGTCGTCGGGCCCGGCCGGGTGACCCTGATCAGCCCGTGGAAGCGGGTGTCGTACATCGTCAACACCACCCGTGAGTACCCGTTCAACGCGCCGGTGCGGGAGGCCCCCACCAAGGGCGGTGTGAAGGCGTCCATCGACCTGTTCATCCAGTTCCGGATCAGCGACCCGGTGGAGTTCGTCTACACCCTCGGCGCGGTGCGCGGCTTCGAGGAGAAGCTGGGCAACGCGGTCAGCGAGACCATCCGCAGCCTGATCTACGAGCAGGAGGCGGCCGGCATCTACGACATGGTCGGCGAGGACAGCGGGCGGCTGCTGGAGCAGCTCAACCAGCAGTTCCGCCCGGCCGTGGAGCTGACCAACGCCAACATCACGCACGCCGAGCCCTCGGACCGCCGCTACCGGATGGACCTGGCCGCGCCCGAGATGGTGCGCATGGCCAAGGAGGCGTACACGCACGAGTACGCGCTGCAGTTGCGCAAGGAGCAGGACGAGGGCGACCTGAACCGCGAGCTCGCCTCCAGCCAGGAGACGCTGTCCGCGATCCAGGCCGACATCGCCCAGTACCAGGCACAGATGGACACCGCCGTGGAGCGCGAGACCAACCGCGCGGAGGCCCTCGCCCGCCAGCGTTACGTGCAGGCCGAGTCGGAGGCCAAGGCCAACGCGGCGCTGCTGGAGGCGCAGGCCCTCGACATCCGCGCGGTGACCGCCGCGCAGGCCCCGGAGATCCTGGAGTACCGCTACCAGCAGCAGGTGCTCGACACCCTGGAGCAGGTCGCCGACCACCTGCCCCGGCTGGTGCGCATCGGCGGCGGCGACGGCGGCGGGGCCGCCGGGATCGACTTCCTGGAGCTGGCGCGCGAGCTGGTCGGCGAGCGCGGCGCGGAGCTGTTCGGCGACGCGGAGATGGCCGCCGTGCGGGAGCGGCTGGCGGAGGTGTCCGAGCGGATCGCCTCCCGTGAGGAGGAGATCGCCGCGCTGCTGGAGGCCGAGCGGCCGACGGTCGTGCCGCAGATGCCCGACGAGCCCGGCGAGTCCGGCGCGGGCGTCACGAACGAGGTGCCCGAGGGCGCCGCAGCAGGCGACGAGTCCGGGTCCGGGTCCGGGTCCGCCGAGGAGGTCCAGCCGTGAGTTCCGTCCGCAGTCACCGTCGTTCGGTCATCTCCGAGGCCGTCGCGCCCTGGGGTGACATCGCCCGCCTGCTGCGCGGCGGCGAGGCCGGCACCCTGCTGCCGGTCATCATCCCCAAGCACCGCCGCCGCCTATGGTGGATGCTGCCGCTCTGGGCCGGCGGCTACGCCCTGCTGACGGGCGTGATGCTGACGCTGAAGGAGTCCGGCTCCGACGGGCTCGGCGGCATGGCCGCCGGCGCCCTGGCCGCCTTCTCCTACGTCGTCGGCGTGCTGCTGCTGGTGATCGGCGGCCTGTGGTGGTGGCGCTCCTCGATCGTCGAGATCGAGCAGGGCACCCACGGGGTGCTCACCCGGTACGGGGCCGTCGTGCGCACTCTGGACGCGGGCCGGCACTACCTGTGGCACCCCTGGTCGCGGGTGGACTTCGTCGTCGACACGGCCACCGAGATCCCGTACTCGGCGCCCGTCATGGCCTGCCCGACGCAGGAGAACGTGCCGCTGCGCTCGATCGAGTTCTTCCTGAAGTTCCGCATCACCGACGCGGTGCTGTTCGTCCGCACCATCGGCGCGGGCAACTTCGACCTGGTGCTGTCCAGCGCCGTGCAGGACGCGATCCGGCAGCGGGCCCGCAAGGTGCGCACCGAGCGCGCCTACGACCTGCGCGGCTCGGACGTGGCCGACATGCAGGACCTGCTCAACCGCCAGCTCGACCGCTACGGCGTGCGGATCACCGGCTGCAACATCCCCGACGTGCAGCTCCCGGCGCAGTACCAGCAGCACCTGGCCACCCGTGAGCAGGTCGCCAAGGAGCGCACCGCCTACGAGCAGGAGTGGGGCCTGATCCGCAAGCGCCGCATCGACAGCCTGGGCATGGACATCGAACGGGCCAAGAAGATCCGCGACGCCCGGATCGTCGAGGTGCGGGCGGCGCTGAACCGGGCCCGCGAGGAGGTCGCCCAGCTGCTGGAGCGGCAGGAGACCGAGGCCCAGCGGGTGCGCTTCGAGATCGAGACGCGCGGCCGCAGCGGTCTCATCGCCGCCGAGAACGAGGCCCGCGCCCAGCAGGCCCTCGCCCAGGCGTACCGGGACAACCGCGCGGTGCTCCAGTACGAGCTGGCCCGCAGGCGGCTGGAGGTGGGCTCCCGGCTGGCCGGGAAGGCGCCGCGTCCGGTGGTGGTGCGCACCGACGGCGGCACCGACACCTCGGCGCTGTCGACGCTGTTCACCGCGCAGCTGCTGCCCCGGCTCACCTCGGGCGACCGGGCGCCGGCCGGCGGCCTGGTCCGGCCGGCCGAGGACGGTGGCCACGACCCGCAGTAGCGGCGGACCGTACGCTGTGTCCCATGGGTGCCGTGAAGACGAAGCGGATGCCGCGTGCGGTCCGTGAACAGCAGATGCTGGACGCAGCCGTACGCACCTTCGGACACCGGGGGTACATGGCCGCGTCGATGGACGAGATCGCCGAACTGGCGGGCGTGTCCAAGCCGTTGGTGTACCTGTACCTCAACTCCAAGGAGGACCTGTTCACCGCGTGCATCCGCCGGGAGGCCAGGGCGCTCACCGAGGCGGTGCGCGCGGGGGCCCGGCCCGGACTGCCGGCGGACCGGCAGCTCTGGTCGGGCCTGACCGCGTTCTTCACGCACACCGCCCGGCACCCCGACGGCTGGGCGGTGCTGCACCTCCAGGCGCGCACCCACGGCGAGGTGTTCGCCGCCGAGGTGGCCGAGATGCGCGCGGAGATCGTCGCGTTCGTGACGCAGCTCATCCTGGCCGCCGCGCGGGAGGCCCACCGGGACCCCGATCCGCGGGAGGCGGAGGTCTCCGGGCTGGCGGAGGCGCTGGTCGGGGCCGCCGAGTCGCTCGCCGACTGGGCCAACGCCACCCCCGGCGTCACCGCCCGGCAGGCGGCCACGACGCTGATGAACTTCGCGTGGGCCGGGCTGGGCGACCTGATGGCCGGACGCCACTGGACGCCACCTGATGACGACACCGGGGACGGGGACGTTCCGGAGGCTCGGAGTGCGGTCGCCTCGCCGGTGAGGTGAGTCCGGCTGCGGCTCTTGCGCCGGGGGACTGTGCTGGTGGGGTGTGCCGGGTCGCGGCTGTGCGGGGACGCGGGCGTTGCTGAGCGCGGCCACTTCACCGGTGAGGTGAGTCTCGCCGCCCTTCCCCCCGCACAGGATGACGCGGACGGCGCCGGCGCGGGCGGACCCGACCGGTGAGACAGATCCTTCCGCGGCCCCGCGCAAGGGGCCGCGGAAGGCGTCAGAGCGGGCGTACCTCACCGGTGAGGTGGACCCTGCCGCGGCCCCCGCGCAGGGCGAACCGCCCGCCGTGCGCCGTGTACGTCACGGTGCCGGGCAGCAGCACCGGCGCCCGGAAGTCGGCCCGCACCCCGGCCGCGTCCGGGGTGCCGTGGGCGGCGAGGCAGCGGGCGACGGTCCACATGCCGTGCGCGATGGCGCGGGGGAAGCCGAAGAGGCGCGCGGTGAGCGGGTGCAGGTGGATCGGGTTGCGGTCGCCGGACGCGGCGCCGTAGCGGCGGCCCAGGTCGCCGGGGAGCCGCCACTCCTCGACGGCGGGCAGCTCGGGCTCCTCCACCCGGGCCGGCTCCCTCGAAGAAGTCGTTCTGTGCCGGGCCAGGTAGGTGCTGCGCGACTCCCACACCAGCTCGTCCTCCGCGCGCAGTTCCGTGACCACGGCGGCCTCGGTGCCGCGCCGGTGCGGGGCCAGCCCGTCGACGTGCACGGTGAGGTCGTAGCGGGCGTCGGACGGGGTCGCGCGGTGCCGGGTGATGCCGATCGACGTGTGCACGAGGCCGAGCAGCGGGAGCGGGAAGTCCCGGGCGCTCATCAGCCGCATCGCCAGCGGGAAGCCCAGCACGTGCGGATACGTCACCGGCAGGGTGTCCGCGCCGGCCGGGAAGCCGCACACCCGCGCGTACGCGGCGAGCCTGGCGGGGTCGGGGCGCAGGCCCGGCAGGACCAGCCGGGTGCGGGGGTGCGCGGCGGCGGGGTCCGGGCGCCGGAAGGGCGACAGGAGCGCGCCGCGGGCGAGCAGCGGGGGGAGGGACGGGGTGCGGGAGAGCACGGCCACGGCCTGCTCCGGCGGGGTCGCTGGCACGGCGGTCACGCCCCCAGCAGGCTCTGGCCGCAGACGCGCACGACCTGGCCGTTGACCGCGCCCGAGCCGGGGTGGGCGAACCAGGCGGTGGTCTCGGCGACGTCGACGGGCAGGCCGCCCTGGGCGAGGGAGTTCATCCGGCGTCCGGCCTCCCGGATGAAGAGGGGGACGGCGGCCGTCATCTTGGTCTCGATGAAGCCGGGCGCGACCGCGTTCACCGTCACCCCGTGCTCGGCGAGCGCCCGGGGCGCCAGGGCGCGGACGAGGCCGGTGACACCCGCCTTGCTCGCGCCGTAGTTGGTCTGGCCGGCGTTCCCGGCGATGCCCGCGATGGAGGCGGTGGCGACGATCCGGCCGTCGCGGCGCAGCGCCCCGGCCTCCAGCAGCGCGTCGGTGGTGCGCAGCACGCTCGCCAGGTTCACCTCCAGCACCGAACTCCAGCGGTCCTTCGCCATGTTGACCAGGCGGCGGTCGCGGGTGACGCCGGCGTTGTGGACGAGCACGTCCAGCCCGCCGAGGAGCGCCTCGGCGATGCGGGCGCCCGCGTCGGCCGCGGTCATGTCGAGCAGCAGCACGCCGCCGCCGATGCGTTCGGCCACCCGGCGGGCGTCCTGCTCGGCCTGCGGGACGTCGAGGACGACCACCTCGGCGCCGTCCCGGGCCAGGGTCTCGGCGACGGCCTCGCCGATGCCCCGCGCGGCGCCGGTGACCAGGGCGGTGCGGCCGGCCAGGGGGCGGCCGGCGTCCTCGGGGGCGGGGCTCTCCCGGTCGCCGACGGCGATGACCTGGCCGCTGACGTAGGCGGACTTGGGAGAGAGCAGGAAGCGCAGGGTGGACTCGGCGGCGGGGGCGTCGGTGAGACGGACCAGGTTGACGGTCCTGCCGCCGCCGATCTCCTTGCCGAGGGAGCGGGTGAAGCCCTCCAACGCCTGCTGGACGGCGGCCTGGTGGTGGTCGGCGGCGTCGAGCGGAGCGCCGAGCACGACGATCCGGCCGCTCTCGGCGACGGACCGGACGACGGGGTGCAGGGCGGCGTGCACCCCGTCGAGGTCCTCGACGGTGCGCACCCCGGTGGCGTCCAGGACGACCGCGGCGGGCTTCCCCGCGGCCTCGTCCGCGGGGAGCCCGGTGCGGGCGAGGACGGGGGCGAGGTCGAGGCGGGAGGCGCCCGCGGTGAGGTGGAGCAGTCCGCCGTCCAGCGCCGGGCGCTCCGGTGACCAGCGGCGCAGCGGGGCGGGGCGGGGCAGCCCCAGACGGCGCGTGAGGAAGCGGCCCGGCGCGGTGCCGGTGAAGCTCAGATAGCGGTCGGCCATCGGGGACTCCCAGGTGTGCGGACGAGGGGCTCACTCAATGCTTACTCTGGAGTAAGGTTACTGGAGGTAAGCCTATGTCACGGTGGAGGAGCAGGTCGAGATGAGCACCCTGAAACCGGCAGCGGCCCGGCGCGTCGCGGTCATCGGCGGCAGCCGCGTCCCGTTCGCCCGCTCCGACGGGCCCTACGCCACCGCCTCCAACCAGGAGATGCTGACCGCCGCCCTGGACGGCCTCGTCGAGCGGTACGGGCTCGAAGAGCCGGGCGCGGTCGGGGAGTTCGTCGCCGGTGCGGTCCTCAAGCACAGCCGCGACTTCAACCTCGCCCGCGAGACCGTCCTCGGCTCCCGCCTCGACCCCCGCACCCCCGCCTACGACGTCCAGCAGGCCTGCGGCACCGGACTCCAGGCGGTCGTCGCCGCCGCCAACAAGATCGCCCTCGGCCAGACCGAGGCCGCGGTCGCGGGCGGCTCCGACACCGCGAGCGACGCGCCCCTCGGCGTCAACGACGCCCTGCGCAAGGTGCTGTTGGAGGCGCGCCGCGCGAGGTCGCTCGGCGCCCGCCTCAAGGCGCTCGCCAAGGTGCGCCCCGGCCACCTCGTCCCCGACATCCCGCGCAACGCCGAACCGCGCACCGGGCTGTCCATGGGCGAGCACGCCGCCGTCACCGCCCGCGCCTGGGGCATCACCCGCGAGGCCCAGGACGAACTGGCCGCGGCCAGCCACCAGCGGCTCGCCGCCGCGTACGAACGCGGCTTCTTCCAGGACCTGGTGGTGCCCTTCCGCGGCCTGGTCCGCGACCAGAACCTGCGCCCCGGCTCCACGGTGGAGAAACTCGCCGCGCTCAAGCCGGTGTTCGGCCTCGACCGGCCCGGACCCACCATGACGGCGGGCAACTCGACCCCGCTCACCGACGGCGCCGCCGTCGTCCTGCTGGCGAGCGAGGAGTGGGCCGAGGAGCGCGGTCTGGAGCCGCTGGCCTACCTCACCGCGTACGAGACCGCCGCCGTCGACTTCGTGCACGGCGACGTCGCCGACGGCGAGGACGGCCTGCTGATGGCCCCGGCGTACGCGGTCCCGCGCATGCTGGAGCGGGCCGGGCTGGACCTGGAGGACTTCGACCTGATCGAGGTGCACGAGGCGTTCGCCTCCCAGGTGCTGGCCACCCTGGCCGCCTGGGAGAAGCGCGGCCTGCCGCCCGTCGACCGGTCCCGGCTCAACGTGGCCGGTTCCTCGCTCGCCACCGGCCACCCCTTCGCCGCCACCGGCGCCCGCATCGTGGCCACCCTCGCCAAGCTCCTCGCCGAGCGGGACGCCCCCGGCCGCGGGCTGATCTCGATCTGCGCGGCCGGCGGACAGGGCGTCACGGCCGTCCTGGAACGACCCTGAGCGGGGCCCCGAGCGGGGCCCTGAGCAGGACCCCGAGCGGGGCCCGTCCCGGCCCCGGACGGGGGCGTACCGGAGTGACCCTCGCGTAACCGCCGACACTGCACACGCTCGGTCCCGGTCCACCCCCGAACCGGCACGAACCCCTCACGCCCGAGCCGTACGATCCCCGCACCGGCCGGCGGTGTCCCGAGCCGCGGACGCCGCCGGTGAGCGCCCCGGCGTGCGCGGCACGTACGCCATGGCCTCCCGCAGTTCGCCTGCACGCCCCAGGAGCCGCCCGTGTCCTCCCCGCACCACGCCACCGCTCTCGACGCCGACGTCCACGGGGCGCCCGTCCTCGTCCCGCCGGCCACCCGCCGGCGGGACGGGATCGTCCGGGAGGCGTCCGTGCCGCCGTTCGCGCGTCCGGTGCGGCACGGCTCCCTCGCCGACCTGCCGTTCGAGAACGCGAGCACCGCACCCGGCGACGTCGTGCTCAGCCGGAAGACCGCGGACGGCTCCTGGCGCGACGTCACGGCGCGGCAGTTCGCCGCCGAGGTCCTCGCCGCCGCCAAGGGACTCGTCGCCGAAGGGCTCACGCCGGGCGACCGGATCGCCGTCATGGCCCGCACCGTCTACGAGTGGACCCTCCTCGACTTCGCCGCCTGGGCCGCCGGCCTGGTCACCGTCCCCGTCTACCCCACCTCGTCCCCGTACCAGGCCCGCTGGATCCTCCAGGACTCCGGCGCCGTCGCCGTGATCACCGAGACCGCCGCCCAGGCCGCAGCCCTCGGCCCGGAGCTGCCGCGCCTGCCCGACCTGCGGCACGTGTGGGTCATGGAGAGGGGCCACGTCGAGGCCCTCGCGGACGCCGGGGCCCACGTACCCGGCCACGAGATCGAGGTGCGCCGGGGCATGCTCGGCCCCGACACCCTCGCCACCCTCGTTTACACCTCCGGCACCACCGGCCGCCCCAAGGGCTGCGCCCTCACCCACGGCAACTTCTTCGCCGAGGTGGACAACGCCATCGAGCTGCTCCACCCCGTCTTCCGGGACCGCACGAACGACGAGGCGTCCGTCCTGCTCTTCCTGCCCATGTCGCACGTCTTCGGCCGCATGGTCGCCGTCGCCTGCGTCCGCGCCCGGGTGCGGCTCGGGCACGCGCCCAGCCTCGCCGCCGAGGACCTGCTGCCCGACCTGGCGAGCTTCCGGCCCACCTGCCTGCTCACCATCCCGTACATGCTGGAGAAGGTCTACAACACCGCCCGCGCCAAGGCCGAGGCGGGCGGCCGGCAGTCCACCTTCGACCGCGCGGCCACGGTGGCCCGCCGCTACGGCGAGGCCCTGGAGGCCCGGCGGACCGGCACCGGCGACGGCCCCTCCCGCTCCTTGAAGGCGGCCCGCGCCTTCTACGACCCGCTGGTCCACCGGAGGATCCGCACCGCCATGGGCGGCAGGGTCCGCTACGCCGTCTGCGGCGGCTCCCCGCTGGGCCGCCGCCTCGCCGCCTTCTACGCCGGGGCCGGCATCGAGATCTTCGAGGGCTACGGCCTCACCGAGACCACCGGCGCCTCGACCGTGACGCCCCCGCTGAAGCCCCGCCTGGGCACGGTCGGCTGGCCGCTGCCCGGCACGAGGATCCGCATCGCGGCGGACGGCGAGGTCCTGGTCGCGGGCGAGCACGTGCTGCGCGGCTACTGGAACCCGCAGGCGGGCGGGATCGTGCCCGCCACCCGGGACGGCTGGTTCGCCACCGGCGACCTCGGCGCACTGGACGACGAGGGCTATCTGACCATCACCGGCCGCAAGAAGGAGCTGATCATCACCGCGGGCGGCAAGAGCGTCGCCCCGGCCCCGCTGGAGAACTGGCTCCGCTCCCACCCGCTGATCTCCCAGGTGATGATCCTCGGCGACCACCGTCCCTACGTGAGTGCCCTGATCACCCTCGACCCCGACGGCATCGCCCACTGGCGCCGGATGAACGGCAAGCACCCCGTCCCCGCGGAACTCCTCGTCGACGACGAGGAACTGCGGGCGGTCCTCCAGCGCGCCGTCGACGAGGCCAACAAGATGCTGTCCCGCCCGGAGTCCATCCGCCGCTTCGCCGTCCTCCCGGTCGACCTCACCGAGGAGTCCGGCCACCTGACGCCGTCGATGAAGCTGCGCCGCGAGGCCGTCCTGCGGGACTTCGCGGACGACGTGGAGGCGCTGTACGGGGGGTAGCCGGCGGTCAGGCCTGCTCTTCGCCGGGCACGCGGGCTATCAGGAAGGCCTGCGGGGTGGGCTCGCCCCGCAGGGCGTCGGCCTCCCGGACGGTGCGCTGCACCACGGTGAAGCCGGCCGCCTCCAGCAGCTCCGCGATCCGCTCCGGCCGCATCCGCCGGAAGTCGAGGGTGACCGGGTGGCCCCAGGGGTGCACGTGCCGGCGCGGCTCGTCGCCCACCGGGAACGCCAGCAGGAGCAGTCCTCCGGGCGCCAGCACCCGGCGGAACTCGGCGTACACGGCCGGCAGGTCCTCCGGCGGCGTGTGGATGGTGGAGTACCAGGACACGAGCCCGGCGAGGGAGCCGTCGGGGTGGTCCAGGGCGAGCATCGACCCCTGCTCGAAGCGCAGTCCGGGGTTCTCCCGGCGGGCGATCGCCAGCATCGACTCCGACAGGTCGACGCCGTGGACGTCCGGGCCGAGCGAGGCGAGGAACCCGGTCACCCGGCCCGGACCGCACCCCACGTCGGCCACCGGCGCGCCCTCGCCGACCAGTTCGGCGAAACCGGCCAGCACGGCCCGGTCCAGCGGTGTGGCGGCGGGATGGTCCCGGAACGCCTCGGCGTAGTCCTCGGCGATCGCGTCGTAGAAGGCGCGGGTGGCGCGGACGTGCTCCGGCTGCTCGGTGTGCGCGGGTCGGCTCGTGGTCATGGGCGGAACGCTACCGGGGGTCACTGACAGCCCGTCAGGCGCCGCGTCGCCCTACGCCACCCCGGCGGCCCGCAGCACCGCCGTCGCCGCCGCGGCACCCAGCACCACCACGGCGAACGGCGCCCGGCGCCACGCCAGCACCCCGCCCACGGCCACCCCGGCCGGGCGCGCCCACCCGGCGAACTCCCCGCCCTCGCTCAGCGCCCCCGTCGCCAGCAGCGCCACCAGCAGCACCACCGCCCCGGCCGACAGCAGCACGCGCACCCGGTCCGGCAGCTCCACCCGCCCGTGCAGCGCGGGCCCCACCAGCCGGAAGGCGTACGTCCCCACCGCCAGCGCGAGCACCATCACGGCTGTCCCGCTCACGTCCGCCGCCCCGTCCGCCCGTGCCCGTGCAGCAGCAGCCCCGCCAGCGCCGCGAGCACGGGCACGCCCGCCGGCACGGCCGGGGTGAGCGCCAGGGCGAGCACGGCGCCGGCGAGGGCGGCCCGGCGGACGCCGGCGTCCTCACGCAGGGTGGGCAGGACCAGGGCGACCAGGACGGCGGGGAAGGCCGCGTCCAGGCCGTAACGGGCGGTGTCGCCCAGCGCGCCGCCGGCCAGGGCGCCCGCGGCCACGCAGGCGTTCCACACGGCGAACAGTCCGACGCCCGAGACCCAGAAGGCGGCACGGCGGCGGGCCGGGTCCCGCTGGGCGAGGGTGAAGGCCACGGTCTCGTCGGTCACCAGGTGCGCCCCGACCAGGCGGGCGAGCCGGGTCCGCCCGATGTGCTCGGCGACCGCCAGGCTGAACGCGGCCGTGCGGGTGTTGAGCAGCAGCCCCGTGGCCGCCGCCGCGACCGGACCGCCGCCCGCGAGCAGCACACCCACCGCGCTGAACTGGGCGGAGCCCGCGTACACCACCAGGGACATCACCACCGGCACCCACACGGGCAGCCCTCCGGCGACCGCGATCGCCCCGAACGACACGCCGACGACACCCCCGGCGAGACACACCAGGGACACGTCCCTGAGCAGCCCGGCGTCGACGGCCGACGGGCCGGGACCGGACGAGGATGTTCGCTGCATCGAACGCATGTTTTCTACAATGAACAGACGCCCCTGCGTTCGTCAAGCCGAACAAACAGTCTTCTGGAGCGAACGACATGACCGACGGCACGCCGCCCCGCCTGCCCCTCGACTGGATCGCCGCGGCCCTGCGCCGCGCACGCACCAGCGCCGGCCTCTCCCTCTCCGAGCTGGCCAAACGCGCCGGGATCGCCAAGTCCACGCTGTCCCAGCTGGAGTCGGCCGGCGGCAATCCGAGCATGGAGACGCTGTGGGCGCTGGCGGTCGCACTGGGCGTGCCGTTCAGCGCGCTGGTGGAGCCTCCGGCGCCCGCCGTGCAGGTGATCAGGGCGGGGGAGGGACCGGCCGTGCGCTCGGACCGGTCCAGCTATGTCGCCACCCTGCTGTCGGCGAGTCCTCCCGGCGCGCGGCGCGACCTCTACGCGGTGGATCTGGAACCGGGGACGGTCCGGGCCTCCGACCCGCACATCCCGGGGACGGTGGAGCACATCGTGGTGAGCGCCGGACGGGTGACGGCGGGTCCCGAGGGCGAGCAGGTGGAACTCGGCGCCGGGGACTACATGGCGTATCGCGGGGACGTGCCGCACCGCTATGAGGCGCTGGAGCCCGGCACGAAATTCGTACTGATCATGCAGCACGTCTGAGGGGGGGGTGCGGGGGCGCGCGGGGCGGCGAATCCGCCGCCCCGCATGCGGCAGGCCCGGAGTGATCAGGCCCGGAGTGATCCCGTGCCGTCCCGAGGGGGATCCCACACGGTTCCGAGGCGGATGCCGTACGGGTTCGGCAGCCGTTCGGCGGGAGTTCACCGGACTTTCCCCGAGGGCCGTTCCGGAGAAAAGGCAGGAGCCCCGCTCGCCTCGCGGCGTGGGGCTCCTTGGGTACTGCTAGTCGTTCCCGGATCGGAGGATCAGGGTCAGGCCGGGGTGACGTTCTCCGCCTGCGGGCCCTTCGGGCCCTGCGTGACGTCGAAGGTGACCTGCTGGTTCTCCTCGAGGGACCGGAAGCCGGTCGCGTTGATCGCGGAGTAGTGGACGAAGACGTCGGGGCCGCCGCCCTCCTGGGCGATGAATCCGAAGCCCTTTTCGGCGTTGAACCACTTCACGGTTCCGGTAGCCATAAGCCCTCCTTGGGCTCAAAGGGTTGCCCTGCTCCAGAACCAGCAAGTGTGAAGACTATTCCGCACAACTGCATCCGTCTGAGAACGACGAGAGCCCGCGGTCACATGCTCCGCAGGCTCTGTACTGCAAGGGAAACCAAACTGCAACTTGCGATGAGCCTAGCACGCGGAGGCCCGAGTGCAAGAGAGGTCAAGGTCACTTCACCCGAATGTTTGAACGCCCCGTTCGTCACGCGCGTGCCCGGGGACGGACGGGGGCGACCGCTGTGCCGCCCGGCGCAAGGTCTAGCCTCACGACGTGGACAATCCTCGCACCCGGCCGCGCGTCGGCCACATCCAGTTCCTGAACTGCCTGCCCCTGTACTGGGGGCTCGCGAGAACGGGCACGCTCCTCGACTTCGAGCTGACGAAGGACACCCCGGAGAAGCTCAGCGAGCAGCTGGTGCAGGGCGACCTCGACATCGGGCCCATCACCCTGGTCGAGTACCTCAAGCACGCGGACCAGCTCGTCGCCTTCCCCGACATCGCCGTCGGCTGCGACGGCCCGGTCATGTCCTGCGTGATCGTCTCGCAGGTCCCGCTGGACCGGCTGGACGGAGCGCGGGTCGCCCTCGGCTCGACCTCCCGCACCTCCGTACGGCTCGCCCAGCTCCTCCTCGCCGAGAAGCACGGCGTGCGGCCCGACTACTACACCTGCCCGCCCGACCTGGGCCTGATGATGCGGGAGGCGGAGGCGGCCGTCCTGATCGGCGACGCGGCCCTGCGCGCCAACATGGTCGACGGCCCCCGCTACGGCCTCGAGGTCCACGACCTGGGCGCGCTGTGGAAGCAGTGGACGGGCCTGCCGTTCGTCTTCGCCGTCTGGGCGGCCCGCAAGGAGTACGCGGAGCGCGAGCCCGTGCTCACCCGCAAGGTGCACGAGGCCTTCCTCGCCTCCCGCAACCTCTCCCTGGAAGAGGTCGACAAGGTGGCCGAGCAGGCGGCCCGCTGGGAGGCCTTCGACGAGAAGACCCTGGCCCGGTACTTCACCACCCTCGACTTCCGCTTCGGCGCCCCGCAGCTGGAGGCGGTCGCCGAGTTCGCCCGCCGCGTGGGGCCGACGACGGGCTTCCCGGCGGACGTCCGGGTGGAACTGCTGCAGCCGTGACCCGGTGACGGCCGCCTCGCGCGGCGCCGCGTGTCCGGGCCAGGGCGCCGCGCGGCCGGTCCGGGCCCCCGCCCGGGCCGGCCGCCGCCCCGCTGGGTGGCGACGGCGCACCGGTGCGACGGGGGAGGGGCGATGCCATGCGGCCCGGCCGCTCGACGCGGACGGACCCACGGTCGCGGGTTCCTGCCGGCTGCTCGGCCGGCTCGGTCCGGAGCGTGCGGCCGGGCCCCC
Organism: Streptomyces sp. DSM 120436; assembly: GCF_055778765.1. NCBI lineage: Bacteria > Bacillati > Actinomycetota > Actinomycetes > Kitasatosporales > Streptomycetaceae > Streptomyces > Streptomyces sp. DSM 120436. Next base: position 1,841,443 of record NZ_JBSKBS010000001.1, read on the forward strand.
GGCCCGCGCGGGCGCCTCGCTCAGCCCGGGACGACGACCGTGCGCAGCTCGCCGTCCCCGAGGTGCAGCATGCCCTTGCCCGGAGCGACCTGCCCGCCGACCATCCCCCGGGACAGCCGGACGCCGATGAGGTCCCCGCTGGACGACTCCTGCGGGGAGAGCAGGATGCCCCGCCGCGCCTTCTTCGCGTCGACCTGCCAGCCGGAGAAGCCGCTGCACACGTCCTCCTCGTCACCGGCGATGACGAGGGCGAGCCCGCGTTCGGCGCCGCGCGAGACCAGCTTCTTCAACTGGCTCTCGGCGTCGCAGTCCTCGAGGATCTCGCCGTCGTCGACCAGCACGGCGATCGGCTCCTCCAGCGACGCCTCGTCGACCAGCTCCTCGAAGTCGTCCTCGTCGATGTCGTCGCCCGTGAACACCTTCAGCACGCCCTCCGCGCCGTCCAGCTGCCGCAGCGGCGACTGGCGCGGGGCGGCGATCACCAGCCGCGTCCCCTGGGCGAGGAACGACCGGGCGAAGTTCATCAGCACCGTGGAGCGGCCCGACTTGGCCGGACCCGCGATCACGAACGCCGGCACCCCGTCGGCGAGATCGGGACCGAAGCCGACGATCTCGTCGCCGCCGATGCCGGCCAGACCGAACAGCTTCGACCGCGACGCCTCCGGGTCGCGCAGCTCCCACGCCTCGGGGAAGGAGATCCGGCTCGGCAGGCTGTCCACCCGGAACGGCCGCCGCGTGCGCGGCACTCCGGCGTCCCGCGCGGCCGCCGCCTCGCCGATCGCGGTCAGCGCCGCCGCCTGCCCCTGACCCGTGGTGTCCTCGGCGAGCAGCGCGAACTGCGTCTCCGTACCGGACTCGTTGCGGAAGGCACGGCCCGGCGGGATCTCCTCCGGCACCTTGCGGGCGGGGATGCCGAGCGAGGAGAAGTCGCTGCGGTCGGCGAGCCGCAGACCGTACTTGTCCTCCGTGAGGCTCGCGATCCGGCCCACCAGCAGCGTCCGGTCACCGGTCAGCACCAGGTGGATGCCGACGCTCGCGCCCTCCCGCATCATCGTCTGCAGCTCGTCGGTCAGCGAACCGTGGTCGATCTCGCCGAGCGTGGGCACCCAGCCCTCCCAGCGGTCCAGCAGCACCACGATGTGCGGCAGCCGCTCGTCCTCGGCGACCGCGGCCCGCTGCTCCCCGATGTCCGCGAAGCCGGCCTCCGCCAACAGGTCCTGGCGGCGCGACAGTTCGCCCTTGAGCCGGTTGACCAGCCGGATCACCCGCTCGGTCTGGTTACGGCCGACCACCGCGCCGCAGTGCGGCAGCCGGGTCAGCGCGTTGAGCGCGCCGTTGCCGCAGTCGATGCCGTACAGGTGGACGTCGGCCACGGAGTGGGTGCGGGCCAGGGAGCCCGCGAGGGTGCGCAGCACCTGCGAACGGCCGCTGCGCGGGGCGCCGCCGATCATCAGGTGGCCGAAGGTGGAGAAGTCCACGACGACCGGGCGGCGGGCCTGGTCGGCGGGCAGGTCCTCGACGCCGAACGGCGCCGGCGGCAGCGTGCCCGGCGCGGGCGCGTACGCCGGCGCCTCGATGTCGTCCAGCAGCAGCGTCTCGTCCAGGGCGGGCAGCCACGGGCTGTGCTGGGCGGGGATGCCGAGCGCGCGGTTGGCGTCGCGCACCGCGTCGACCAGCACCTTCAGGTCGGTGATCTCCTCGTCCTCGCGCGCCTCGGACTTCGGCTTGGCGAGCGCGGCCCGGCCCAGGTCCTCCCAGGTCAGCGGAGTCACCCAGGGTGCGAGGGCGGCAGGGTCCGCGGCGCCGGGCCGCCGGCCGCCGACCCGGCCCGACTGGAACGGCACCAGCGAGGCGTGCCCCAGCCGGGCGTAGGCGCGGCCCGGGGTGCTCTTGGCGATGTGCCCGGCCTCGGGCGAGTCGATGACGTCCGTCGACTCGCCGGCGTCCGTCACGCGCAGCGCGATGCGCAGGTTGGTGTTGGCGCGGATCTCGGGGGAGACGACACCGCTCGGCCGCTGGGTGGCGAGCAGCAGGTGGATGCCGAGGGAACGGCCCCGCTGGGCGATGTTCACCAGACCGGTGACGAAGTCCGGCAGGTCGCGCACCATCGAGGCGAACTCGTCGATGACGATGAGCAGTCGCGGCACCGGCGGGTGCGACGGGTCGCGCCGCACCAGATCCTGGTAGTCCTCGATGTCCTTGGCGTCGGCGGCGGCCAGGATGTGCTCGCGCCGCTTCAGCTCCGCGCCCAGCGACTCCAGGGCGCGCTCCACGAGATGGGCGTCGAGGTCGGTCACCATGCCGACGGTGTGCGGGAGTTTGACGCAGTCCTTGAACGCGGAGCCGCCCTTGTAGTCGACGAGGACGAACGTCATGTTCTCGGGGGTGTTGGCGACGGCCAGCGCCGCGACGATCGTCTGCAGCAGCTCCGACTTGCCCGAACCGGTCGTACCGGCGATCAGGCCGTGCGGACCGTCCTTGCGCATGTCGATGCCGAACGGCCCGTCGTACGACTCGCCGATCACCGCGAGCGTCGACTGCCCGCCCGTCCGCCACCGCGCCGCGATCGCGTCGCTCGTCGGCGGCTCCAGCTGCAGCACGTCGAGGAGGCGGCTGGACGCGGGCAGCGCCGAGTCCTCGGTCTCCCCGCTGATGTCGCGCAGCGGCGACAGGGCACGGGCCAGCCGCAGGCACCAGGCGGGCGGGACGAAGTCCGGCCGTACGTCCGCGATGCGCTCCGCGCCGGCCTCCTCGACGCGCAGCCGCAGCTTGTCGGGCGCCTGCTGGGCACCGCGGCCGGGTTCCAGGGCGTCGCTGTGCCAGGCGTGGAAGGAGGGGAAGCCGCCCGCCACGGCCGGCTGGGCCACCGCGCGGTCGGCCCGCTGCCGCTCGCGTTCCTCGGGACGCGGCTCGGCGACGACGAACGCCTGGCACTCGCCGGGCAGGAACCGCTCCTCGGCGTCCAGGCAGATCGCGTACATCGACACCGAGGGGCCCTCGCGCAGCAGCCGCACCACACCGGGCAGCGACCGCAGCCGCCGCGAGCCGTCCCAGACGACCACGATGTCGGGGTCGCTGAACGTCGTGCCCTGGGAACGGTTCTGCTCGGCGGCCTTCTTGCGGGCGTCGAGGATCTGCGTCAGCTCACCGATCCGGGCGCCGACCGTCTCGGCGTCGGTGCCTATGAGGACGTTCACGTCCTGCCCGCCGGAGGGGCGGGCGTGCGGCAGCCAGCGCACCCAGTCCCAGGACTCCCGCGCGGAGTTCTCGCTCAGCACGTAGAACTGCACGTCCATCGGGCTGTGCAGCGCGGCGGTCTGGCCGACGGCCCACCGCCCCAGCGCGCGCGCCGAGTCACCGGGACCGGCGACGCCGATGACGCCGAGTCCGCGCAGGTCCAGCGCGACCGGGGCGTCCTCGATCTTCCAGGTCACCTGGCGCCGGTGGTCGTCCTGCTCCGGGTCGTCCAGCACCACCTCGGACGGCAGCCGCCCGGTGCCGAACCGCAGCAGCAGATGGTCGCGGTCGGTACGGCGCCGCTCCCACAGCCGGGTGCGCGGCCCCGTGCCCAGGGACAGCACCGTCGCCGGGTCGGGGATGGCGTGCCGCCGGTCGTCGCGCTCCGCGACCAGCGCGTCCTGGGCGTCCCTCTCGATCCGGGCCTTCTGCTCCTCGTACTCCTTGACCTGCTTCGCGTGGGACTTGCGGCCGTGCTTCTTGTCGTTGAAGTAGTTGGCGAAGAGGAGGATCGGGCTGAGCGCCGCCATGATCAGGTAGTACCAGCGCTGGAGGATCGCCACCATGACGACCGACCCGACCAGCGGCGTCAGCGCCATGATCCAGGGCAGCGGCCGGGCCTCGTAGTCGCGCGGCTTGGAGGGCAGCCGGAAACTGGTCTGCCGCTGGGGCGGGCGGAGCCGGGGCGGCCGGTTGTAGTCGAGCCCGATGCCGTCGTCGGACCACTTCAGGGCGGCGTTGGGAGGGGAGTAACGGGCCAGCTCGAGCAGGGTGTTGCCGACGGCGACCTGCCCCCCGAGCGGCCAGTCGAACCGCCCGCCACGCTGGGCGGCGGCACTCCCGGCGTCATCCTTCTTCTCCTTTTTCTCCTTCTTCTTTTTCTTCGCCTTCTTCCGGCGCTTCTTCTTGGAGTTGTCGTCGGCGTCGTCGCTCTCGCTGCGGCGCTTCTCCTCGTCGCGCCGCTCCTGGGCGTCGACGATGGGCTCACCGTCGAGGGTGACGCCGGCGTGCTCGCCGTGCACGACGACCTGGCAGGTCCCGTCGGTGGCGACGGAGAGGGTCAGCGCGCGGGCCTCGACCTCGGGATCGTCGACGCGGACGTACGAGGCGTTGCCGCTGCCGATGTCGTAGCGGCCGACGCCGAGCCGGTGCACGAAACCGGCCGCGGGTCCGCCGACGACGCGCAGCTCCACGAGTCCGGTGGGCTCACCGGGCAGACACCCGGAGGGGTCCTGGAGGGACACCACGGCGCCGTCGCGCAAGGGGGAGCCGACGACGGTCGCGGAGGGGTCGACGGCGTACCCGTCGACGTACACCATCGGCGTGGTCCCGGCGGGCGCCTGCCCCTGGTGCCCGTGTCCGATGGGGACGACCCGGGCGCCGGAGTGCCCGACCTGCGCGGCCAGTTCGCGTGTGATGTCGCCGACGGTCGACTCGGGATCGGCATCGAGGACGACATCGGCGGAGCCCCCGCCGTACGGATCGACGACGGTCAGAGTCAGGCGCACGCTTGTCCTCCCCAGGCCCTGCGGCCGCTTCCACCCCGCGGCTCACAGTCCCGCCGACGATATCGGCTCGGACCACCCGGAAGGCAGCCGGGGAACGGGCCGCGTTCCCGGCAGCAACGGCGTCCACCGGTTGTGACCGTTGCCTTCACAAGGCGGGGATGTGGCAGCACAGTTCACCCCCGTAAGCTGCTGCCGCAAGAGCGGACGGACACACCGGTGGGCCTGGGCGGCCCCTGAGCCGCAGGGAGCGCGACGGCAGGCCGGCAGTTCCGCGAACAAGGGAGCCACGGGGGTTGGCCCTGCGGCGTTGCGAAGGGAAGCGGCTTCATGGCCAAGGACCTTGACATCACATATCAGGACATGCGGGAAGCTGCCAAGCATGTCGTCAAGGAGAAGGAAAAGCTCCAGGAGAAGCTGGACGGCCTCCGCAAGTACATCAACAACCTCGTCAACTCGGGCTACGTCACCAAGAGCTCCTCGAAGGCCTTCGACGAGAACTTCGACGAGTTCACCAACGGCGCGAAGACCACGCTGGACGGCCTGGACGGCATGGGCGACTACCTGACCATGGCGGCCGACAAGTTCGAGCAGATCGACGACGAGCTGGCCAAGGCGGCGCGGAAGTAACTTCCGGGCGCTGGGCGGAGTTACATCGGCGGTGGGGCGGGTGAGCAAGGGTTCCCCGTCCCACCGATCCGTGCCGTGACACCACCCAGTGGGGGACATGTTGTCGGATCAGACTGCCGACATCGGACGCATCAAGCGGGTTCCAAGAACCTGACGGCCATCTACCGGGAGTTCACCAGGAACACCAACCCGGCCGAAGGGCTGGGCGCGGCCGCCTTGGGCGATCAGGGACTCGTCTCCGTTTTCGACGACTTCGGTGACAACCGGAAGATTCACCGTGAGCGTTTGTCGGACGAGCTGAAAAGCTGTCCGTACTGCTTTCCATCGTGGCGAGAACGTACGAGGACGTCGATCACGCACTTGTCGAAGCCCTGCGAGGGACGGACAGACGGAAGCCAGGCACCGACGGCGGCGTGAGGTGAACCGCCCGCGGGCCGACGAGTGGGTGGTGATCGGTGAGCAGGCCGACCCGGTCCCCGGAGACCCGGAGGAAGTGGCGAAGCTCGGCCGGGAGCTGAGAAAGACCGCCAGGCCCATGCAGGTAGTACGTGAGGGCGATTGTGAGGAGCGTGCGCTCGCCCATCAGCGTCTTCCATGCATCAGGGTGACGTGCAAGCCAGATGACAATCACCGGTGTGAGGGAGCACAGAGACCACTCCCAGGTGGGCATGGGAAGCATCGCCTCTCCGAACATGTCCTCGGTGAAAGGAACAGCGAGGATGCGGAAAAGGGCCAGCGCGAGGATGACTTTGAAGCCGGCGATTCCGAACGAAACCCAAGGTATTTCTTTGGCGGCCGCTTTGGTCTCGTCAGTTTCTGTCATCGAGTGAACTCCCTCGAAGCGGTGCTGTCGGTGCTCCGGTTACCCGGGTCGGCGTCGTCCGTGGCTGTGCCGTTGCCGGAGGTGGAGGCCGTCGACGTCACCCGTACGAGCCGGCCGGCCTGGAGGCCGTGAAACACTACCCGACCGAAGCCGACACGGGCGGAGAGAGCGAGCTCAATCGTTCCTCGCAGGAGGGGCGATGAGGGAGGAGCGAGAGTTGTTGGGGCGTCGGGTCGGGTGGGCCCTTGGCGTCGGCTGTTACGTGCTTGCCGTCATCGCCGGGATGTACATACTGACGGACGACGTCGGCCTCGCGGTGCAGATCGCGTTGTGGGTGGTGCACGGGGCGCTGCTGTTCCTTGGGATCAGGAAGTTCGGGGCAAGCGGGTCCAGTTCGTATGCAGCCCTCTTCATCGTGGTCGTGTCGTCGATGGCGGTGGGTGTCGCGGACCTGGCCCGGGAGGACCTCACGTTGCAGCAGCGTGGGGAGACGGTGGTCGCCACCGTGGTGAGTGAGCGGCTCGAGGAGGCGGAAGGGCGCAAGTCCCGTGATTCCTTCTACACGCTGGAGCACGAGGACGGGACGCGTGTTCCCGGGCCCGAGCTGCGGACGACGTCGGACCTCTACGACGTCGGGCAGACGGTGACCGTCATCGAGGACCCAGAGGCGGACCTCCGGCCGCAGACGCCAGGGCAGGCAGACGCCGCCGGGGAAGTCCTCGGCGCCGCGGGGTTCGCGCTGGCCGCGGTCGGCTCGGTTGTGTGGATGGCTTGGCGGGGGGCCGTGACCGAGAGGGAGACGGGCGAGGTCGTCGGCCGGGCGCGCTTGCGGCGAGAGCAGGAAGAGAAGCTGCGGGAGGTGTTGCGCGCGTATCCCGCCGATCGGCGCGGCTACATCAAGGTGTCCCCGGGGGAGTACCCCGCTCTGACCCACGGCAGGGCCGCCCGCATCGCGTGGGAGGAAGGGCTGCGCGCGGAGGCTGTCGGGAACCGGGGGGCGTGGCGCTTCAGCGAAACGGTGATCGAAGAAGTCCCACACCGCTGAATGGCACGGCTCCTGCCACTGGCGTCTTCAGCGCTGTCGGATCGCGTAACTGTGCAGTTTGCTGCGTGGCTCTTCCACGTCGAGGCGCGTGCCCAGGTGCGAGGACGATGCCTCAGGGAACTGAGCAGCAGCGGTAGCTGGGTGGATGGAGTGGCCTACCAGCGTGCCGGTGGCCCGGTCAATGGGCCGCCCCGGGAAGTCGGAGCGTCCGTGCGAAGTCGTCCAGTGGCTCCATCACCGCGGCGATCACCTCCGGATCATCGTGATGCCCGCGGAGCATGACGTCGGGGAGGCCGGGCGCTGTGTGCCAGTGGTATGTCACCGAGGTCATCATGATGGTGCTGTCCGCAGGGTAGGAACGGGTGACCCGGACCCCGTCCTCACCCAGATGCGGCGAGACGAACGGAACGCTGCCGGTCCGCTGCTGCCACTCGGGGATCTCCGGGTGCGGCACCATGGCCGCGGTGATCCCCTCGCAGGAGGACGCGTCACGGGCCTCGCAGTGGATGCGGGTGGCATGCATCACGAGGGGCATGTAGGTCAGCGGAACGGGGTGGTAGATGAACGCCTCGTCGGCCTGGACCTTGTCCCGAAGCGTGACGATCGTCTGCTCGTAAAAACTTTTATGGAAACGGCGGATCTTGCGAGTGAGTTCGATGTTGTGTGCGGCGGCCAGATGCGCCAGTGTTGCGTCCAGCCATTCTTTGAAAGTCTTCTTGTCGATCTGGAGCCAGAGGTAGCCCCAAAGGCCCTTGTTGGCATCCGTATCGACGTGAAGCTCACCGAGGTCGGCGCTCCACAGGGTGCCTTCGGACATGGCAGGTCTCTTTCGTCGAGGGGGACTTGGGGCGCGGGGCAGCGGGGGCGCCGTCAAGCGTAGGCCCAGCGGAAGGTTCCCATTACCGCGTCGAACAACTCCACGAGAGTGTCGTAGAAGGCGGGATCCGAGCCGGGCGCGATCAAGGCACTGAAGGCGAAGGTCAGGTACTGGTCGGGGGTGCTGTCCGGGACCGGGACGAAGTACTCGACCCGGCGGTGGGCGACGTCGATGCCCTTGTCCGCGTCGGCGGGTACCTCTCGCTCCGAACGCAGGGCCGCGATGCCGTCGAGCTCCCGCGTCTCGGCGCCGGAGGTCACGCTGGCGAGCGCGGCCAGTACCGCTTCCGGGCCACTGTTGGGCCTGACCCGCGGAATCTCGATCGGTTCGGATGCCACGATCGAGACGGGCAACACGACGCCGTGAAGGGGTTCGGTGGGGAGGTAGAGGGTCATTCCCCCCTTCGCGCTGGCTCGGCGGACGACCTTTTTCATCTCCTGGGTGAGCTTCAGCCGGGCCTTTGGAATGTCGTCCTTGGGGAAGCCGACGGGCAGTTGCGCGACGGCCTTGCGGACGATGCGGTCCATCGCTTCCCTCGTGCCCGTCCGCAGCGGAATCACGTCCCAGCCGGGCGGCGGCACTAGGTTGAAGCCGTTCGGGGACCGGCGGTGCTCAGCGGTGGTCATTTCGCCTCCGCGTCACTTCCACGGCATAGGTAATACCTACGAAGAGTGCCCAGGCCGGGGCGGCGATCATGCCCGGCCAGAAGCCGAGCATCAAGGAGGGCAGGTAGAAGCCACCGCCCATGGCGAGATCTCGGGTGAGGTAGGGCGGACGGTCGGCGTGCCGGGGGTACTTCACGAAGACCCACGCATAGTGGAGGAGACAGCCGATGATCCCGGCCTCATAGACGCGAAGCACTTCGTCTCTCAGGGATTTCGGCACGAGGATCATGATCCCGAACACCAGAAAGACCATCGGCATCCCGATGAACAGGGTGAGCCTGAGCCGCCGGTTGGGGCCGGTCCCCAGTCCCGTGCGGGCGGCTTCGGCCTGGGTGATGCGTTGCGCTGAGTGCAGATCCATGGTCAATCCTCACCAGTGAGTGTCGGGGGCGGGCTTCAGGGTGTTGTCCTTCCAATCGGAATATGCCTCGTTGTAGGGTTTTTCACCGGTTCCGAGATTTTCGTGTGTCCAGCTCGTCAGGTCGCTCTTGCCCAGCGTCTTGTCCATGACGTCCATCCCCATGCCGGTCCACGCAATGCCGAGACCCAACTGGTAGGACTTGTATGCCTTGTCCGCAGCGGCCGCGGCGGCTTCCGGAAAGGCCGCTTTGTTCGCCTGTAGCATTTTGGCCATGCCGGCCATTTCCTTGTCGCCGAGATGCAGAAGAGTCGACAGCGGGCTGACACTCAAAGGCTTCTTGACTACAAGGCCCACGTTCTGGGAGATGGACTTGCGTATGCCGTTGCGTGCCGCACCGATTACCTGACGACCTGGCCCTTCCGGCGTTTTGGACATCAGTCGTCCCATGTCGTCCAAGATGCCTTTGACGCCTCTGAGGCCTTTACTCAGACCAGCGGTGCGGGCGGCCTGAGCGGCGTTCACGGTGGCTTTGGCGCCGCTAGCGAGCTTCGCAGCGGCCCCGATACCTCCCACTACAAGCAGTCCACCCACAACGTCGAAGATGACATCCGTCCAGGTGGCGTCGCCAGACGCCACCAGGGCGAGTCTAAGCAAGATCGTAAGGCCTGCGATACCGAGGATGAGAAGATTCAAGCCGGGGATGGCGAGCGCCAGGAAACCCGCGAACGTCGCTACCCAACCGAGGACATCGATGAAAGCTTTGATCAGGTCGGCGTTGTCGTGAACCCAGCCCTTGACGTTATCCCAAAACGAGTCCTCGATCACGTCGTCGATCTCGCTGCGGATCTTGTCCTTGTGATGGTTCGCGCGGGAGTCCCGGTCGCCGATGATGGTGTTCAACTGCTTGCGGTACGACTCAAGGTGGTCCTCGTAGGGATGGTCCTCGCCACTGGATGAGGCCTGAGGAGTGTTCCCGTCGCCGGAGCCGGACTTCTTGGCCTTTTCCGCCTCGAATTCTTCCTGCTTCTGCTTGGCCCGGTGCAACACCTTGTCGGCGTCGGCCTGAAAGACCTCCAGTTCGTCGGACCATTTAGTGAGGTGACCGTGTACACGCTCATACCGGCTGGCCACCTCCCGCATGTGCTTCTCTAGTGTGGAGGACTCCTCACGCAGGGTCTTGACGTACTTGCCCTTAAGCGTGTCGTCGTCGCTGATCGCCTTCAGATTTTTAGCTTGGTCCCGCAGCTTTTTGGCCACCGAGATCATGTGCGCGACCTCGGCACGGATCTCTTCCGGATCGCCAGGTACTGGATCGGATTCACAGAGCGGCTGCCAGTCCACCGGACGGCGTTTGGATGTCGCTGTCACTTCTGCTTCTTCTTGTTCGCCTTGGCCAGCTCTCCGTCGAGATCCTCGAACGCCTCTTTGCTGCCGGCTACGAGCTTCCCGACGTTCTCGAGGGACTCGACGAGTCTCGTACGGTAGTCGTTCCAGTTGTTGACGAAGTCCTTCATCGCCTCGGCGACGGCGCGGGAGCCCCAGTGCTCCTTCATGTCGTCGCGGCGATTCTCGATGTCCTCGAACGTCCTCTTGAGCTGACCGAGCTTGCGCTCACACTCCGCTAGGAACTCGTAGTCGACCGTCAGATCCGGTTCGCCCATGGCGGGCCCTCCCCCTGGGTGCGTATTCGCTGTTGTGCTTTCAACGGTTGACGGACTGGATCTCTTGGACGGTGACGGCCTGGCCGTTGCCGAAGGTGCCGTCGGGGAGGTCGCCTCCGGCGCCGCCAGTGCCGGTCCATGAGATCTCCCAGGTGATCGTGGCCTGGAGATTGTAGGTTCCGCCACCCGACGAGCGGAGGTAGGTGATGCCGCACGGTGGGGTGCGGTCGGCCTTGCCCCTCGCGTACGGCTCGCCGATCGAGCCGTCGTTGTCGATCGTGCACTCTCCCGAGGCGGGGTGGGTCACGGCGTCGTCGGTGCCGGGTTCGAGGGTCAGGGAGACCGGCCTTGCCGTCGTCGTGGCCTGGAGGTTGAAGCCCGGCACGTTGAGGGCTGCCGTGGCCTGCACCTCGTCGAACACGGCTTTGTCGAGCCATGCCCAGGTGGGCAGGTTGACCTTGGTGGTCTGTTCCGGGGCGAGGCTGACCTCGGTGTCGGGCAGTTGCATGTGCTGGTAGGCCAGGGCCGCGAGGATCTGGGGCGTGATGGCCTGTTCGTACTGGGGCGGTGGTGGTTCGCCATTGTCCACCCAGAAGGGGAGGGCGTTGCAGGAATTGCGTTTCAGCAGGTCGGGTTCGTTCGGGTTCTCGACGGCGGCCCAGAACATTCCCTCGCCGTCCTTGTCGACGTTGTAGTCCTTGTAGCCGGGGGTGTCGGTCCAGCCGTAGTCGTCCTCGTAGTGACGCTTCAGCTCACTGAGGGCCGCGCCGGCATGACCGCCCATGCCGGGGGCGCTCATCTGCCGCTTGATGTCCGCGGACATCTTCTTCTTGAAGTCCTTGGCGCCGAGGTAGGGGGCATACCAGCAGGGCGGCGGTGTCCAGTTGACGTTGGTGGACGTCACGTTGCCGGTGCCTCCGTTCGGAGCCACGGAACCGGAGTACGTGATGCGGGCGGCGGCATAGATGCCCTTACCGTTGCCGCCACCGGTTTGCTCGGTGCTGGCTCCCTTGTCGGAACCCACTGGCTTCGCGGCGTAGGCTGCTTCAGTAAAGGCGATGACGCTGAGGGTCAGAGTGAGCGCTGTGACACCGACGAATGTGCGATGCGACCTTCTCACTGGCACTTCGCCGCCTTCGTCTCGACGAAGACCTTCGACGCTTGCCACAGCGTGTCAGACGTGGGGAGCTTGACCATGATGATCTTGTAGTAGTCGAAGTCCTCAATGCTCGGCTTGGTCGTGAGGACCTTGCCGGTCTTCACTTCCTTGCCGAAGAACTTGCCGGAGTCAGCGCAGAAGGCCACCTCCACCGAAGTGCCGTCTCCTGCGGACCGAGTGGTGGCGTCGTAGTGGCGCAGGGTGCCGGTCGCGGTCCAGCCTCCGTCGATCCAGGCGTTGACCTGAGTCTGTGCGTAATGCAGCCCCTCGCCCGTGGCGTAGGCGACGATGCTCGCATCCTTAGCAGTGCGCTTGTCGACACCACGGTAGATGGCCCGGAAGAAGTTGGCGGCGTCGTCCATGGCGGCCGCCTCGTTCTTGTCCGCCGGCTTGTCCCAGTCGAAGACCAGATTCATGTCCGTGGGCAGCGACAGGTCCACGCCGTCAGGCTTGTCCTGCTGCGGCGCTGCGGGCTCCGCCGACTCGCTCGGCTGCTCGGACTGCTGGCCGGCTCCGGCGATCTGATCGCTGTCGGCGGACCCGTCGTCCCCGCCTCCACAGGCCGTGAGCAGCAGGGCCGTCGCGGCGGCGAACGCGGCGGCGGCAGTGGGCAGGGTGCGGCGCTTCACAGTGACTCCCCGTGAGACAGAAGTGCAGTCGAGAGCAGAGACGGTATCGGTGCGGTTTCCGGTTTCGCCAGGGCGAAGAGGCTTGCGAACGGCGTGTATCCGGCGTGTGGAGTCGAACCGGAGTTATCGGGTGTATCCCCGGAATGCGCAGATCACGTCAGCCGAACCGCCCTTTCGGTAACTCCAGTATGTGCAACCCCACCCAACGGGCCAGCCGTTCGTTCTTCGGAGCTTGTATGAAGAGAACGATGAGCGCCAGGACGATCCTCAGCCCCACCGCCCAGTCCGGCAGGAACCAGCCGAACTGGGCCACGCAGAGACAACAGAGCAGGAAGGCGGTCGCCGTGGGGCGGTGTTTCCGCGACCCGGCGTCAACAGGGCGCGTTCACGACGCCTGCCGGAGCGCGTACATGTGGAGTTCGCTGCGGGACTCCTCCGTGTCCACCCGCAGCCAGGAGTCGTCGCGGAAGCGGATCAGTAGTATCCGGGTCTCGAACTCGCCGGAGAAGGGGTCTTCCAGCGTGGCCTCGTCGGGGGACAGGCGGGCGACGATCTGGGCGTGCCTGTCGCGTCCCGAGCTGACGCGCTTGCGCGGGGCCGCGAAGGTGATGCCGTCCTGACCGGCGAACAGCAGGCGCTCGTGGTGGGTCGAGTGGCTGTACCAGTACAGGAGGAACTGGCCGGCGGCGCCGTTCCAGTCGCCGTCGAAGACGTTGTCCAGGCCGTGTTGTTCGACAGCCGCGTCCATCCGCTTCTCGCCCTCCTTCCGCGCCCGGTGACGTTCCTTCTCCTCCTTCGAGTCGAGGGCACGCTCGACCGACTCCTGCGCTCGGGCCAGAAGGCTCAGGAGAAGGAGGAGTGGGAGGAATGGGGCGCCGAGTACCGTACCGAGCATGGCCAGCGGCGGTCGGCGGGCCGGGTGGAGTGGTGGGTTACCCGCGGCTTGCAGAACATCGGCCGGAGGCTGCGGGATATTTCCGATCCAGCACCATTCGCCCGCATCGGAGTGAATGCCAAGGCGTTCCGCGATTACGCCCTGTTTGCTCTTGCGTGCCATGTCAACGATCTCCTTGCCGATGCCGAACCAGATCGGTCTACTGAGAGTATCTGCTGTGCAGAGCCGGGACGCGGGAGTCGGTGGACGGCTGCGACTGCCCTTGGTGAAGGGAATTGGGCGGGTGCAGGTGAGAAAGGATTGGAATCATGGGGGATCACATAAAAGCGGACCTCGCCGCCATCAAACAATGCTCACGTGACCTGGCGAAGATTCACGGAGAGTTCGAGAAGCACGGAAATCCTGCGGACGAGTACGGCAGCGCGATCGGCCACGGCGGCCTTAAGGATGCGTTCGCCGACTTCGGGGACACCTGGAAGAAGACGCGCAAGAAGCTCATGAAGGAGCTTGAGCAGCTGTCGGAGTTCACCCGGACCGCGGCCAAGGCGTACGACGACATCGACCGTGAGCTGGCCAAGGCGATCCGGGACGCCAAGGTACAGAGCAAGGGGAAGAAGTGAGCAGGGCAGACGCCGACTGGCCGCCGCTGTGGCACGACGACCCCACGCCGGGCGACCCCGAGGAGGTCGCCGAACTGGGCCGCAAGCTGCGCAAGATGGCCGACATGATCGACGAACAGTCCCGCGTCATCAAGGCGCTGGCCTCCGTCGAGGGCTGGGACAGCGAGGCGGGCAAAGGCTTCCATGAACTTGCCGGCGGTACGGCGGACAAGCTGAAGAAATCCTTCGAACGCTACGACGAAGCGGCGAAGGTCATCGGTGAGGAGGCCGGTGAAGGGCACTCCGAACAGTTCGCAAGCGAGATGCGGCGGGCGCAGCGCAAGGCTGACAAGGCCCTTGCCGACTACCGGGAGGCGAAGGCCGAACACGACCTCGCGGACGGTGAGGTCAAAAGGTTCACCAACAAATACCCGACGGTGCTCGAGATTCCCGCCGCGGAGAAAGAGGAGTACGAGCGGTGGGTCAAGAAGCGGGCCGAGGCGTTGCGTCGCATCGGGGCCGCCCGCAAGGCGGTGAAGGACGCCAGAGAGATCTATGACGACGCGGGGGACAAAGCTGCTCGCCATATCAGGAATGTCGTGTATCACGATGCGGTTCGTGATCCCGGCGGATTCATGAACTTCCTGGCGGACTGGGCCGATATGCTGTCGAACATCTCGGCAGTTCTGTCCGTCCTTGCGGTCATTTGCGCATTCGTTCCGCCGCTGCAGTTCTTGGTGCCCATTTTCGCGACCCTGGCCGTGGTGGCGAGCGCGGCGGCGCTGGCCGGTCACGCCTACGACATGACGGTGCGCGGGGGGAAGGTCGACTGGCTGAAGCTGGGTGCCGATGCGTTGGGAGTTCTTCCTGGTCTGGGGGCTCTGAAGGGGTTCAAGGCCCTCAAGGGCGTCAAGGGACTGACGAAGTTCAGGTTCAGTGGCGTGAGGGCGCTGGACGGCATCGGACACAACTTCCTGAACGGCGTCGCCGTCAAGCTGACCAACAAGGTTCTGGGAAGGACGGCCCGAGCTGCGGCGATCGACGGCAAGAAGATCACGGCCGTCATCAAGGGAGCAGGTCTCGCAAGCGCTTTGAACCGCATGTTCAGCGGTGAGAACGGCGGCAGGACCGGTTACCAGGAGCCCCCCAAGGCCACCTCGCCCGCCCCCACGCCGTCGCCCCGCCCTCGCCCCGTACCGAGCGTCTCGCCGAAGCCGTTCAACGCGGCCCTGGCAGCCTAGAGCTGTGGCCACCCATAAGGGAAAGCACATGTCATGACACGGAACGAACAAGCGCTGGGTTCCCGTCAGTTCGTCGGCAGGCGCGGCGGCGACACCGTCACGCTGGTCGACGGCTCCGTGATCGCCGGTGTGCCGGAGGCTAAGCAGGCCGCCGAGGAGGCGGGACGCGAGCTCCGGTTCGACTTCTTCGATGACGAGGCGGTGCTCGACCTGCTGCGTCGGCGGCATGCCGACGAGGAGGAGATGTTCGGCGCGGGCCTCAAGCACGGAGTGCCGCTCGCGCTCGTCGGATTTGGAGCAGTGCTGTACTGGGGCGGCGTCGCCCAGTACTGGGAGACCCTCGCTTCCCGCAACGCTTACCTGGCAGTCGCGGCGGTCGTTGTAGTGACGCAAATTTTTTTCTTCGTACGCAGCGCGATGAAGCACTGGGGCGACCCGGTCCGGCAGAATCTGCGGGCCCGCGCGGCGAAGTACCGCGAGATCGCGCACATCGCCCGCCGGGGAGGGGCCGAAATTCCGGCCCACTATCCGCACTACGGGCCCTACCCGTTCGCGGCGACCTTCCGCCCCGACGTGGACGACCGCGAACAGTCCCGAAGCAAGGGTGAAGATGACCACGGAAACGGCTGACGCAGCGCAGCGCACGCTCACGGGCGACCGCGGCATAGAGGTCCGCTGGATCATGCCCGAGGGCTTCTTCGAACTGCCCTTCGGGGCGGACGACCTGGACGAGCTGGCCGATCAGCTGGTCGCCCTGGCCAAGCAGGCGCTGCCGGGTGCCGACGAGGAGGTGCAACTGCAGTACGCCGCGATGTGCGCGGCGCACTACGACGAGTTCATCGAGGCCGGTGTGCAGTACGCCGGCTTCGTCACCACCGAGGTCGACGGGGTCCGTTGCACGGCGACGGTGAACGTCAGCCTCATGGACCTCGACGAGCGGGCGGGCCGTAACCCGGCCGGTTTCATCGCGACCACGATGCGGCACCTCGGGCTGGGCCAGGTCGACGAGGTGCACCTGCCGTGCGGTCCGGCGGTGACCTGCGTCGGCAACCGCGCCTCGAACGTCGACGGCGCGCTGACGCAGTCGGGTCAGGACGAGCCGATCTGGACGTCGTTCATCCAGGTGCAGATCCCGTTGGACAACGGCACCGTGCTGGTGATGGAGATGGGGACGCCCACGGTCGAGGGGTGGGACGTCTTCTCCGCCATGTTCGCCGGCATCGTGAAGAGCGTCCGCCTCTTCGACGACTCCGGGGCGCCCCTGGTGATGCCGGGGTGAGCGAGTCGTCCGGGAGCGGCGCCGAGCCGGCGACGGCCGGCGCCCGGGACTACCGGCTGCTCGTCCCGCGGGAGTGGTTCCGCGTCGACCTGATGCAGGACCGCTGGCGTCATCAGCTGAAGACCTTTGTGGAGAAGCAGGCGGACGGTCGGCAGGTCCCGGCCGAGCTGACGCGGAACGTGTGGGCCATCCTGCGCAACACCGCGGAAGCGGGTCGGGCGCGGGGCGCCATGGAGTTCTACCTCCTGACCCTTTCCCGCAACGGAGGACTGCCGGCGTCCCTGCTCGTCTCCCTCATGCCGCCGGGCGGGACGCCGGCCGATCCGGACGCGTTCGCGGCGTGGATCGAGGCACGGAAGGGCGAGGACGGCGGGCGGCGCGAGGTCGGCGTGGTCGACCTCCCGGCCGGCCGGGCCGTACGGGTTGCGGGGCCCACGTTCCTGGACCTTCATGTCGTCCTGCTGGGCGGGACGGGCTACCTCACCCTGTCGTTCTCCGCGCCGGTCGTCGGCATGTCCGGTCCGATGCTGCGGCTGTGCGAGGCCATCGCGGGTTCGCTGCGCTGGGTGGAGTGACGGCGACTGTGGCCTGCGGCCCGCCTGGAAGGGCCGTACGGCTCCGCCCGACGCGCGGGCGGAGCCGTGACCGGGCCGCTGTCAGCGGTTGACTGCCTGGATCTCCTGAACGGTGACCGCCTGGCCGTTGCCGAAGGTGCCGTCGGGCAGGTCGCCTCCGGCGCCGCCGGTGCCGGTCCAGGAGATGTCCCAGGTGATCGTGGCCTGGAGGTTGTAGGTGCCGTTGCCCGACGAGCGGAGGTACTTGATGCCGCACGGCGGGGTGCGGTCCGCCTTGCTCCTCGCGTAGGGCTCACCGATCGAGTCGTCGTTGTTGATCACGCACTCGCCGGATGCCGGGTAGGTCACCGCGTCGTCGGTCCCGGGGTCGAGGGTCAGGGACACGGGCCTTGCCGTCGTCGTGGCTTGGAGATTGAAACCCGGCACGTTGATGGCTGCCGTCGCCTGCACCTCGTCGAACACGGCCTTGTCGAGCCATGCCCAGGTGGGCAGGTTGACCTTGGTGGTCTGCTCCGGTGCGAGGGTCACCTCGGTGTCGGGCAGTTGCATGTGCTGGTAGGCCAGGGCGGCGAGGATTTGAGGCGTGATGGCCTCTTCGTACCGGGGCGGTGGCGCCTCGCCGTTGTCCACCCAGAAGGGAAGGTCGTTGCAGGAGCTCCGCTTGAGCACATCGGGTTCGTTCGGGTTCTCGACACCGGCCCAGAACATGCCCTCGCCGTCCTTGTCGACGTTGTAGTCCTCGTAACCTGGGTTGTCGGACCAGCCGTAACCAGCCTCGTAGTGGCGCTTCAGCTCGGTAAGGGCTGAGCCGGCAGTGCTGCCGATGCCGGGAGTCTTCAGCTGGCGCTCGATGTCCTTGGACATCTTCTTAAAGTCCTTGGCTCCCAGATACGGGGCGTACCAGCACGGTGGGGGAGTCCAGTTGACGTCCGCGGACGTCACGTTGCCGGAGGCGCCGTTCGGGGCCACGGACCCGGAGTACGTGATGCGGGCAGCGGCGTAGATTCCGCCGTCGTCCTTGCCGCCCGACTGCTCCATCCTGCCCTCGGTGTTGCTGGGAATCTCGCCAGCGTAGGCCGTATCTGTGAGGGTGAGACCGAAAGCCAGAGAGAGGACAACACCGGTGGAAGTGGCCCATGACTTGGTCACTGGCACTTCGCCGCCTTCCCCTCGACGTACACCTCGGACGCCTGCCAGAGGTCGTCACTGGTGGGCATCCTGACCATGATGATCTTGAAGTAGTCGAAGTCTGTCAGGCTCGGCGTGCCCTTGAGTACATTTCCGGTCTTCACTTCCTTCGAATAAAACTTGGTCGAGTCGACACAGAAAGCCACTTCGACGGTGTTCCCGGCGGGCGTCGAGCGCGTAGTGGCCTGGTAGTGACGACGGGTGCCGGTGGCCGTCCACCCGCCCTCGAGCCTGGCGTTGATCTGCGTCTGGCCGTACTTCAGCCCTTGTCCCTTGGAATAGGCCACCAGGGCGGCGTCGTCGGTTGTGCGCTTGTCGATGCCGTGGTAGATGGCCCGGACGTAGTTCGCGGCGTCATCCATAGCAGCCGCCTCGTTCTTGTCCTCCGGCTTGTCCCAGTCGAAGACCAGGTTCATGTCTGCGGGCAGCGACACGTCCACGCCGTCAGGCTTGTCCTGCTGAGGCGCGGCAGGCTCCGCCGACTTGCTCGGCTGTGCGGACCCCTTACCGGCACCGGCGATCTGGTCGCCGTCGGCGGAGTTGTCATCCCCACCCCCACAAGCCGTGAGCAGCAGAGCCGTCGCGGCGGCGAACGCGGCGGCGGTGGGCAAGGTGCGGCGCTTCACAGTGACTCCCCGTGAGACAGAAGTGCAGTCGAGAGCAGAGACGGTATCGGTGCTGTTTCCGGTTTTGCCAGGGCGAAGAGGCCTGCGAAAGGGGTGATTACGGCGCGTGGGCTGAACGGGAGTGATCGGACGTATCTCCGAAACGCGCAGGTCACGTTAGTCGAGTCGTTCCTCGGAAGCTGCAGTGTGTGCCATTCCACCCAACGGCCTAACCGCTCGTTCCTCGATGCCAGTGCGAAGAGGGCCAAGCGCGCGCTGGGCTGATGCGCCGGAGCCGTGTCAGTCGTCGAGCAAGGCTCGTAGCTGCGGGGACAGAGTCGGAGTGTCCGCGGCCGCCCCCGTGGCCGGCCAGTGATGCCGTGCCCTCACTGCACGCACTTCTTGTTCCCCCGTTCCGACTCGAGCTTCGTGGTCTGCCAGACCCCCGCGTCGTTCTTCTTCAGACGCGTGCTGTACAGCACATAGGAGTCGTCGGTCGCGGGGGTCTTGTCCACCTTGTTCGTCTCGCGGTTCTTGTTGTACGCCTTGCTCTCGTCGGCGCAGTAGGAGACGCCCGCCGACTTCTTGTCGAACACGCTGATCTCGGGTGCGAAGTAGCGCACCGATCCGGAGTAGGTGAGTCCGGCGTCCACGATCCCCTTGACCCAGTCCTGACTGCCCGCGAGGGCGGTGCCGGACTGGTAGAAGCGGAGCGCCGGTGACTCGGGGTCACCCTCGGTGACGGCGTACGTCACCGCCGTCTGCGCCCTCCCCGCATCCGCCAGGACCGCGTCCTTCGTGGCATCGCCGGTCTTCCAACCCTCGAACCGCTCCTCCACGTCCTTGGGCAGGGTCATGTCCGGACGCTCGGCCGACACCTCGGGTTCGCTGGGGGAGGGTGACGCTGTGCTCTTCCCCGTGTCGGCCCCCGCGATCTCGTCACCGGCCTTGGACCCGCCGTCGTCACCACTGCACCCCGTCATCAACAGGGCCGATGTCGCGGCGAACGCTACAGCGATGGGCATTGAGCGGCGCTTCACAATGACTCCCCGTGAGACGGATGTGCAGTCAGGGTCAATGACGGTATCTGTGTGGCCTCCGGTTTCGCCACGTCGGCCTGCCGGGTGACCTCATCCCCTCTCACGCCCCGTCACCGAACCGGGCAAATCCTTCCAGTCCGGACCGCCGTTCGTGCGTGATGCGTGAGGAGGTCACGCGTGAGGTGTGAGGGTGTGAGCCCTCGGACGCTCCTCCTCGTTCCGTCCGCCCGCGTAATTCTCGGCCCCGGCCGTCAACAACCGTCCCCACCGCATTGTTCAATCCTGAAGTTGCTGGTGAGCGCCCCTGTCTCCCCCGAAGTGCCCGGAGCCGCTTCTGCCTTGAGGGCCGTATGCCCGGCTGATACGGTGCCATGGCTTGACACTCACCTCCGCGTTGGTCATTCACCCGGATACGGGGGGTGCATCCGACGCGTCCCGCACGTCCCGCATGTCTGCGCGCGAGCGGACGCTGGTGAAGTGTCCGCTTTTCAAAGGGACTTGGCAGACATCATCTTGGGTGTACGGGGAGCGGCTGCGTGAAGATCCAGGAGCGTACGGGGGCGGGCGCGGGTCGTTCCGCGGCTCCGGTCGGGCCGTCGGTCGGTGAGCGGCTTCCCACTCCTCCCCGCGAGCGCAAGCCGGCGCTCGCCGCGTTGGCCGTGCTGCTGATCCTGGTGGGCGCGCTGGGCGCCACCATGCTCGTGCTGCAGGCCGGCGACCGGATCGAGGTCGTCAAGATCACCGAGGAGATCCCGGCCGGGCAGGCGGTCAACGACAGCAACACCACGTCGGTGATGGTCGCCGAGGACCCGGGCATCAACTACGTCAGGTGGTCGCAGCTCGACGCCCTGAAGAAGCTGAAGGCCGTCACCACCATCCCCGGCGGTGTGGTCGCCGTCGGCGAGATGTTCGGCCAGGAGGCCAAGGTGCCCGAGGGCAAGGCACTCGTCGGGGTGTCCCTGAAGGAGGGGCAGTACCCGGCCGGGCTGAAGTCGGGCGCCACGGTCGCCGTGTACCGGGTCGGCGGGGCCGCGCGGTCCGGGTCGGACGGCGACGGTGACGGCGGCTCCTCCGGCTCCACCGGCGGCGGCGACTCCGTGATCGTGGAGAAGGCGGTCGTCGACTACGTCCAGGACACGGGGAGCGACGACCTCGTCAGCAGCACCAACCGGCCCGTGACGCTCCTCGTCGACGACGCGCAGGCCGCGGCGCTCACCCAGGCCGCCTCCAACGGCGAGGTGGCGCTCGTCCTCGTCCCTGGCAACTAGAAGGCGGCACCCCACCCATGGCCCTCATCGCCCTCGCCGCCGACAAGGGTTCCCCCGGCGTCACCACCGCGGCCGTCGCCCTCGCGGCGGTCTGGCCGCGCCGTGTGCTGCTCGCCGAGACCGACCCGGCGGGCGGTGACCTCGTGTACCGCAGCGCCGCCGCGCACGGCGGCCCGCTCAATCCCAACACCGGCATGCTGTCCATCGCCGCCACCGCGCGGCGCGGCCTCGTGCCCGACCAACTGTGGGACCATGCGCAGCCGTTGAGCGGCGGCCTGGAGGTCCTCGTCGGGCTGGGCATCGCCGAGCAGGCGGCCGGCCTGGCCGGTCTGTGGCCGACGCTCGGGCACGCCTTCGCCGCCCTCGCCGACTCGCCCCACGCGCCCGCCGACGTCATCGCCGACTGCGGACGCATCAGCGGTGACACCCCGGCCGCCGAGCTGTTCCCGCACGCCTCCCTCGTGCTGCTGGTCTCGCGCACCGAGCCCGAGGCGCTGGCCCGCGTGCGGGACCGGGCGGCGGCGCTGGCCGGCAAGCTGCACGGCGGCCCGCGCGGCGCCGCCACCCTGAACAGCCCGGTCATCGGCGTCGTCCTGGTCGCCGACCCGGGCGACGCCGCCAAGCTGGCCGGCCAGGTCAACGACATGCTCGTGCACGCCCAGACCGGCGCCCGCGTGGTCGGCACCCTCGCCGACGACCCGGCCGGCGCCGAGCAGCTCGCCGGGCGCCGCCGCGGCCGGCTGGACAAGTCGCTGCTGATCCGCTCGGCGCGCAAGGTCACGGCCGACGTGTACCAGCAGTACGGCGCCGCGTGGGCCGGCCAGGCCCAGGCCCAGCAGGCGCACGCCGCCCCGCCGCCCCAGGGTCACGGAGCCGGGCGATGACCGCTGTCGACCACTCCCTGGTCAAGCGGTTCCGTCAGGAGGCCGGTGACCGGATCGCGGAGCAGCGCCGCCTCGACCAGGTCAACGGCGTCACGCCGATGTCCAGCGAGGACGAGCGGCAGTACGCCCGTGCCGTCATAGCCCAGATCCTCGAGGAGCACGCCCGCGCCGAGATCAACGCGGGCCGTACGCCGCTGGACGCGGAGACCGAGGAGCAGTACGCGGCCGCGGTGCACGCGGCGCTGTTCGGGGTGGGCCGGCTCCAGCCGCTGCTCGACGACCCCGAGGTCGAGAACATCGACATCAACGGCTGCGACCAGGTGTTCGTCGGTTACTCCGACGGGCGCGAGGTGCGCGGCGAGCCGGTCGCCGAGACCGACGAGGAGCTCATCGAGCTGATCCAGGTGCTGGGCGCCTACTCGGGTCTGTCGTCCCGGCCCTTCGACTCCGCCAACCCGCAGCTCGACCTGCGGCTGCCGGACGGTTCGCGTCTGTCGGCCGTCATGGACGTGGCGCGCCGGCCCGCGCTGTCCATCCGCCGGGCCCGCATGGGCAAGGTGTTCATCTCCGACCTGGTCGGCAACGGCACGCTGACGCCGGAGCTCGGGCACTTCCTGGCCTGCGCGGTCCGCGCCCGCAAGAACATCATGATCGCGGGCGCCACCAACGCCGGCAAGACCACGCTGCTGCGCGCCCTCGCCAACGAGATCCCCCCGCACGAGCGTCTGATCACCGTGGAGCGGGCGCTGGAGCTCGGCCTCGACACGTTCCCCGATCTGCACCCCAACGTGGTGGCGTTCGAGGAGCGGCTGCCCAACTCCGAGGGACAGG
The DNA here is from genome assembly GCF_055778765.1 of Streptomyces sp. DSM 120436. Classification (NCBI taxonomy): domain Bacteria; kingdom Bacillati; phylum Actinomycetota; class Actinomycetes; order Kitasatosporales; family Streptomycetaceae; genus Streptomyces; species Streptomyces sp. DSM 120436. Next base: position 1,864,440 of record NZ_JBSKBS010000001.1, read on the forward strand.
GCGCCATTTCGATGGCGGAGCTGGTGCGCCGGTCGCTGCGTATGAACCCTTCCCGGGTCATCGTCGGCGAGGTGCTCGGCGACGAGATCGTGACCATGCTGAACGCGATGTCCCAGGGCAACGACGGTTCGCTGTCCACGATCCACGCCAACAGCTCCAGCGAGGTGTTCAACCGCATCTCCACCTACGCCCTCCAGGCCACCGAGCGGCTGCCCATCGAGGCCAGCCAGATGCTCATCGCCGGCGCGGTGAACTTCGTCGTCTTCATCCAGCGGCGCAACGGCTACCAGAGCGGCGGCCGCCTCCAGCGCATGGTCACCTCGGTGCGCGAGGTCAACGGCGTGGACGGGCGCGTGCTGTCCAGCGAGGTCTTCGCCGAGACGCCCGACGGCCGGGTGATCCCGCACGCCCCCATAGCCTGCCTGGAGGATCTGATGGCCCACGGCTACCGGCCCAGCGGAACGTGGGGGTGAGCCGATGACGCCCGAGCACGTGACCAGCCCCCTGGCCACCTCCGTGTCCAGCACCGTGACCGCCCCCCTGCCCGCCACCGCCGACCTGGCCGCGCTCGGCTCGGTCGGCACCATGGGCGGACTGTTCTCCACCACCGTGCTGTACGCGCTCGGCTGCGGCGTCGCCGTCGGCGGCGGTCTCGCGCTGCTCCTCGTCGCCGTACGCGGTCTGCCCGCGAAGCCCGAGCACGAGAAGCAGAAGGCGAGCGAGCGGGCGGGCGAGCTGATGCGGTTCGCCGGGCGGCGCGGTTCGCTGGCCGTGCTCGTCGGCCTCGCCGTGCTGCTGATGACCCGCTGGGCCGTCGCCGGTGCCGCCTCCGCCGTCCTCGTCTTCTTCTGGGACCGTCTCTTCGGCGGCGCCTCCGAGGAGCGGGCCGCGATGCGCCGCGTGGAGGCGCTCGCCTCGTGGACGGAGTCGCTGCGCGACACCATCGCCGGCGCGGTCGGCCTGGAGCAGGCGATCCCGGCGTCCGCGCGGGCCGCCGCGCCCGTGCTGCGTCCGCACCTCGACGCGCTGGTCGACCGGCTGCGCGCCCGCACCCCGCTGCCCGAGGCGCTGCAGCAGCTCGCCGACGAGATCGACGACGCCTCCGCCGACATCATCGTCGCCGCTCTCATCCTCAACGCCCGCCTGCGCGGCCCCGGTCTGCGGCAGGTGCTCGGCGCGCTCGCCAAGTCGGCGCGCGAGGAGGTCGACATGCGGCAGCGCGTGATGGCGCAGCGCGCGTCCACGCGCCGCTCGGTGCAGATCGTGGTCGCCGTGTCGATCGCGTTCGTGCTCGGACTGTCCATCTTCAACCGGGAGTTCGTGGAGCCGTACGGCACGGCCGTCGGCCAGGTCGTCCTCGCCTGCGTGTGCGGGTTGTTCGCGCTCGGCTTCTGGTGGCTGCGCAAACTGTCCACCATCGAGACGCCCGAGCGCTTCCTGGTGCGCGACGAGTCGTCGGTGCGCCTGGTGCGTCCCCGCACCCCGGGCGCCGCGCCCGCGCAGCAGTCGCCGTTCCAGCCGGAGGAGGGGGTGCGCCGGTGAACGACGGACTGACGATGCCGGTGGTCGTCGGCGCGGTCGTCGGACTGGGCGTCTACGTCCTGGTCCGCGCCCTGATGCCGACCAGGCGCAGCGCCCTCTCCCAGGTCGCCCGGATCGACGCGATGCGGGCCCGCGGCACGGCGTACGAGTCGGCGCGGCCCGCGGACACGGATTCCGGTCGCTTCGCCGCGCTGCGCGCCCAGGTGGGCGAGAAGGTCGCCGAGATCTACCGGCAGCAGGGCTGGGAGCAGCGGTCGCTGCGCGCCGACCTCGCCGTGCTGGAGCGCAGCTGGGAGAAGTTCCTGGCGACCAAGGTGCTGCTGGCGGTGGCGGGTCTGTTCTTCGGGCCGTTCCTGTTCGCCATCGTCTGGCAGCTCGGCTTCGGCAGCAGCCCGGTGATCCCGGTGTGGCTGGCGCTGCTGTGCGCGGTGCTGTTCTTCGTGCTGCCCGACCTGGAGGTGCGCCGGGACGCCGCCGAGAAGCGGCGCGACCTGCGCCGGGTGATCGGCGCGTACCTGGACCTGGTGTCGATGAGCCTGGCCGGCGGCCGGGGTCTGCCGGAGGCGCTGATGGCGGCGGCCGAGGTGTCCGACGGCTGGGCCACGCAGCGGATCCGCAACGCCCTCGCCGACGCCCGGATCACCGGTGTCAGCCAGTGGCAGGCGCTGGGTCAGCTCGGCGAGGAGCTGGGCGTGGAGGAGCTCAAGGACCTCTCCGCCTCGCTGGCGCTGGTCGCGGACGATGGCGCGAAGGTGCGGGAGTCCCTCGCCTCGCGCGCCGAGACCATGCGCCACCGCGAACTCGCCGAGATCGAGGGCAGCGCGGGTGAGAAGTCCCAGTCGATGCTCGTGGCGCAGCTGCTGCTGTGCGCGGGGTTCCTGGTGTTCCTGATCTTCCCGGCGGCGATGCGGGTGTTCCAGGTGTGAGATACCGGGACGGTGCGCCGCGAACCGCGGACCGCGCGCCGTACGTCAGAGCTTCCGTGGACCGAATGCGAGAGGACAACGCGTCATGAACGGACGTACCTTCCACACCGGCGTCCCCGCCGTCGACTTCCTGGTCGCCTTCCTGCGGGCCCGTGTCGAGCGGGCGCGCTCCGGCGAGCTGGACCGCGGCGCCTCCGCGGTCGAGTGGGTCATCATCTCGGCCGTCGTCGTGGCGATCGTGGGCGTGGTGGCCGCGATCATCAACGCCGCGCTCAGCGAGGGCGCCACCAAGGTCGGCGACTGCATCAAGGGCGCGGACGCGGGCAAGACCTGCTGACCGCCCGTACCTTCTCGACGTCCACGGGGATGCCGGTGCGCGTACGCAGTTGGGTACGCCGACGGGTGGAGGCCGCCTCCGCCCGCGGCGATTCCGGCATGACCGCGATCGAGTTCGTGTTCCTCACACCCGTCCTGTTCTTCATGATCTTCGCGACGGTGCAGTTCGCGCTGTACTTCTTCGCGGATCATGTCGCCCAGGCGGCGGCGCAGGCGGGCGCGCGCAAGGCGCGGGCCACGGCGGACGCCGAGCCGGGCGCCTGGCGGGGCGAGGCACGGGACGTGGTGGACAGCTACATCCGGCAGCTGGGCCCGCAGTTGGTCATCGCCCCGGACGTGAGGATGCTCCAGCCGGAGCAGGACACGGTCGGCGTGGAGATCACCGCTCGTATCCCGACGGTGTTCCCGGGCCTGGACCTGACGGTGCACGCGCAGTCGGTGGGGCCGGTGGAGCGGTTCGTGCAGGAGGGGGAGAACTGATGCGCCGTTCTCTCCCATGGGTGAGGCGGCAGGACACCGCCGACCGGGGTCTGTCCACCGTCGAGGTCGTCATCCTCGCCCCCGTGATGATCCTGTTCATCCTCGTCCTGGTGGCGTTCGGCCAACTGGTCGACGGGCGGGGCGCGTTGGACGGCGCGGCGCGGGACGCGGCCCGTGCGGGGTCGATCCAGAAGGACCACGCCACGGCGATGGCCGAGGCGCGGGCGGCGGCGGAGGCGAACCTCCAGGACGTCTGCTCGGGCCCGGTGACCGTCGTCCAGACCAGCCAGGGCTTCGAGCCGGACACCCTGTTCAGCGTCCAGGTGAGCTGCGAGGTGCGCGGCCTCGCGATGCTGGGCCTGGACATCCCGACGACGCTGACCGCGAGCTTCAGCTCACCGCTCGACCCGTACCGGAGGACGGCGTGAGGGCACGCGTATCCGAAGGCGGCGCACGCGCAACGGAGTTGGGTCCGCACGCACCCGTACCTTCGCGCGCACGCGTCCGGACCTGGCTCGCGGACCGCGCCCGACGGCTGGACGACCGCGGCTCGGGCGCCGGCGCGGTCATCATCTTCGCGCTGGTCTTCCTCTCTCTGGCGGCCTTCGTCATCGACGGCGGCATGTCGATCTCCAAGCGGGAGCGCGCGGCGGACATCGCGGAACAGGCGGCCCGCTACGCCGCCCAGGACATCGACCGCGAGGCCCTCTACGACAACGAGGGCGGTCCCGCCCCCATCAATTTCCAGAACTGCGACGCCCGCGTGAAGGCCTTCGCCCGCGAGATGGACATGTCCGGCGCGGACATCGCCGCCACCCACTGCGTGACGGCGACGGCCGACGCGGTCGAGGTCGAGGTCCAGCTCACGTACTCGCCCGTGTTCACGGGGATGTTCTACGGCGGCGACGTGGTGGTGCGGGGGCAGGCGGTCGCGGAGAACGAGGTCGGCTGACGCCGACCGGCCGGACGGCACGGGCAAGGAGGACACGGTGGGAGACCAGGAAGCCGACATCGCGCGGATCAAGGAGACCGCTCGCTCGCTCGGGCGCATCCGCGACACCTTCGCCGAACGCGCCAACCCCGCAGAGGGGTACGGCGTCGACGACCTCGGCTCGGACAAGATCCTGGACGCCTTCGACACCTTCGCCGACAACTGGAAGATCCACCGCAGACAGCTCACCGAGGAGCTGGAGAAGCTGCACGGGATCACCAAGTCCGCCGCCCGGTCGTACGAGACCCTCGACCACGAGCTCGCCGAGGCGCTCCGGCGCACCGACAAGGACCAGCCGAAGGGAGCGGGCCGATGACCGCCAGACCGGCCGCCCACCGCTGGGCCGTGCTCGACGAGTCCGCCGACCCGATACCCGGGGACCCGGAGACCGTCGCCCGGCTCGGACGGCAGCTGCGCAAGACCGCCGAGGCCATCGACAAGGAGGCCCGCGAGATCGAGGCGCTGGCGTCGGTGGAGAACTGGAAGGGCAAGACCGCCACGGAGTTCCGCGGCGCCGCCGAGGGCGCGAGCGGCAAGCTGCGCAAGGCGTTCAAGCGGTACGACGAGGCCGCGCAGGCGCTCGGCACCCAGGTGCGCGAGGGTGTGTGCAGCAACGAGTTCGCCTCGGAGCTGCACCGCGCCCAGCAGATGGCCGACCAGGCGCTGAAGGACGCCGAGCAGGCCGACGAGAGCCTGGGGAGCGCGCGCCGGGCCCTGGACGGGTTGCCGGACGACACCCCGGACGACGACCCGGACCGCAAGCGGCACACCGACCGGCAGAAGGCGGCGACGTCCGCACTGGCCGACGCGAAGAAGGCGCTGGCGGCGGCCAAGGGCATCCGTGACCGCGCCGCGCAGGCGGCCGCCGACGCGATCCACGACGTCATCGAGAACGACGGGCTGAAGGACGGCTGGAAGGACAAGTTCAAGAACTGGGTCCACGAGAACGCCGGCTGGCTCAAGGAGATCTCCAAATGGGCGGGACGCATCGCCCTCTGGGCCGGGGTGGCGGCGCTCGCGCTCGGCTGGATCCCCGTCATCGGCCAGGCGATCGCCGTCGTCGCGAACGCCGTCGCGCTGGTCGCGAGCGTCGTCGCCCTGGCGACCGACCTGGTGCTGGTGCTCGGCGGTGAGGGCAGCTGGAAGTCCGTCATCCTGGACGCCGTCGGTGTCGCCACCTTCGGCCTCGGCCGGGCCGCGATGGCGGGCGCCAAGGGCGTGGCCGCCGGCGGCAAGGCGCTGGCCCGCAGCAACCTCTACAAGAACGCCGTGCGGTCCGGCATGAAGACCAACAAGGCGTGGAACCTCGCCAACCGCGGCGCGCAGGGGTCGATCCGCGGCAAGGACGCGGCCCGCGCCATGGCCACCATGCCCAAGGGCAAGCTGCCGAACTGGAGCAACCTCAAGGAGGGCTTCAGCCCGTCCGCCCTGGCCCGGGATACGGTCGACGGCGTGAAATCCATCCGCAACGCCTTCTCCCGGGAGGGCTGGCGTGAGGGGCTGAGCGGCATGGCGGCCCCCCGGTCCGCCGGCACCCTGGACCCGGACCTCGCCCGCACGGCCGCCGGGCTCGACGGCATCGCCCCGGCCGCCCGCGAGTTCCCCGCGGTCAGCAACGCCCTGAACAACTTCACCGGCCAGACCAACGTCTGGGCGGGCTCCACCGCCACCGGTGTGCTCGCCGGCTCCGAGGGCGCCTACGGCGCGGTGACCTCGGTCGCCGACAAGGTCACCCCGTGACCGAGGCGCCCGCTCTCCGGCCGGCCGCGGGGCGCGGTCCCGGGCTCGAACGGTGTCACGGCTCACGGCTGTCCGTGGAGGACGGCGGGCTCGTGCTGCGCGCCCGGGGCCGTACCCGCCGGGTGCCGGTCGGGGACGGCGGTGTCGCCCGCGCGGTGTTCGTCGACGCGGCGCCCGCGGACGCCGGACGCGACGAGCCCGGCCGTCCCGACGCCTGGGGCGAGGTGCGGCTTCAGGACCGGGACGGGGCGCAGGTCGCCCGCATCCCCCTCGGTGACTGGCTGCCGGAGGCGCCCGCGCTTCCGGAGCGTGCCGTGCAGGGGGAGCAACTGCTGGAGCGTACGGGCGTGGCCGGGCTGCTGAAGGCCGCGGGCGTGCCGCTGCACGTCGCGCGGGACCGGAACGACCCTCGGGCAGGTTCGGGGAAGGGAGGCGTCTCCCTCGGGCCAGGCCCCGCATTCCCGCTTTGGTACTGGTGCGTGCGCGGCGTCGCCGGGACGCTGTGGTTCTCCGCCTTCACCGTGGTCGTCTTCTCCGACACCGTGCCCGGCCGGCTGGTGCTGCTGCTCGCCCTCACCGCCCTGTGCGGGCCGGTGGCGCGGCTGGCGCTGCGCGCCTGGACCCGGCTGCGGGCAGGGCGCCGCCGGGTGACGGTCCTCGAACGCGTCACGCCCGACCCGGCGCCAGGGAGCGGGGCCACGGTCCGGTTCCTGCGGGACACCGAGGTGCGGGTGCAGGACCGCGATCTGGTGCTGCGGGACCTCGGCGGCCAGGAGTACTGGTTCCCCCGCACAGGCGCGCACGCGGTGACGCGGTTGGTGAAGGTGTTCGACGGGACCGGACGGCCGGTCGGGGCGGAGTTGCGGGGGCCGGGCGAGCAGGTACGGGCGGTGTTCCCGTGGGACCTGTGGTTCGGCGGCGCGGACGGCGCCGACGGGTGGTCGCGGTTGTGCGGCGCCCCGGGCCTCGCGGTGTCCGAACGCAGGCTCGGCGGGAAGCGGACCTGGCCGAAGGGACCGGTGCTGGGCACCGGGCTGCTGCCCCGCACCGGCCGGGACGCCCGCCGGATGGCACGCTTTCCCGGCACGGCGGCGGGAGTCTCGTCGACCGCCGTCATGGCCTTCGGGAACCTCTTCTCCGTGATCCAGGGCATCCGCGTCGCCGACACGGCGCCCGGACCCGCGGCCGTCGCCGTGGCCGCGGGGGCGCTCGGTCTCGTCCTGCAGGCCGTGCCGTACGCCGTGCACGAACTGCGCGGACGGCTGGTGCTCGACCGGACCGCGGCGGAGCGTACGACGAACGAGGAGGCCCGGCGATGACGACCCGACCCGAGCACGACGGACCACCGTCCGACTACCGACTCCTGCTGCCCGACGGCTGGTTCCGGATCCTCCTCGACCCCGAACAGCGGGACCGGTCGGCCGACGCGCTGGTGGAACGCCGCTTCCAGGGCGTCGACAACGCCCCGCACCTCAAGGACGAGATGCGCGCGGATCTGCGCCGCCGGGCCGCCGAGGCCTACCGCGGCGGCGGCATCGAGCTGTACCTCAGCTTCCAGGAGGCCGGACCGCTCACCGTCCCCGCCTCGCTGCTGGTGAGCCTCGCCCCGCTGCGCGGCCCCGAGCCGCTGTCGCCGCACGACCTCGCGGCGGCGTTCGCGAAGGGCGCGGAACCGGACGAGGACGACGCGAAGGTGAGCGTCGAGGAGCTCGCCGCCGGCACCGCCGTACGCGTCCGGTCCACCACGCGGCCCACCGAGCGGGAGCGGCGGGACGGGCAGCGGGCCTCCGTCGCGGTGGAGTACCACGTGCCCGTCCCCGGCAGCGCCCAGTACCTGCTGCTCACCTTCTCCACCCCGCTGGAACCCGTCGCCGACGCCATGGCCGGCCTCTTCGACGCCATCGCCTCCTCGCTGACCTGGACGGAGTGAACCCGCCGATGACCGACGACCTGTCGACGCTGGGCCTGGAGTGCTCGGAGGACTGGGTGCCGTTCCCGGTGACCGGCACGATCGACCTGTCCTACTGGGCCAGGTACCAGGCGGAGGAGCTCGTCGAGCGGTACGCGCGCGACGGGGAGAAGGGCAACGCCCGGGCGCTCGCCCGCGATCTGGAACGCGCGGCGGCCGACAGCCGGAGCCGGGAGCCGCTGGGCGCGTTCGGCTGGTACATCAGCGGGCACCGGACCGTGGCCGCGGTGCTGGAACTGGACGCGATCCACCCCGACGCGACGTACCCCGAGGTGACCCTCGACCTGCTCGCCGAGTCGATGTCCGCGACGGACTTCGGGCCGCCGGACGTCCGCCGCGTGCGGCTGCCGCTGGGGGACGCCGTACGCATCCGGCAGAACCTCGTCGAGGAGCGCAAGCGGCTGTTCGGGCCGCGTCCGGTGGTCCGCACCCTCTTCCACGGCGTCCGCCCGCCGACGACCGACGCGGCCGTCACCCTGATGGTGTCCTGGACCGAACCGGTCCTCGACGAACCCCTCGAAGGCATCGTGGACGGCATCGCGCGGACGCTGAAGCTCTGAGCGGCGGGCGGCTCGACGAAGAAATCCGGGGAATCGGCACAGGGTTCACGAGTACACCTCGGACTGTTTACGCGACCACGCGAATTCGCCGGCCGCGACTGCGCCGAGGGGGGATACCGATCAATTGAGTGTGAAGGGTATGCGACCTTTCCACGCTGTTCCCGTCACACCTGTGACGTGGGGGGCGTGCGGGGGCGGGCCGCAGTCCGGACGGCGCTGGTCGGGCGTATCTCCGCGTGCTTTGAGCGGGTGGTGCTGTTCGTTCGTCGTGGACCGGGGATTTCCCTGGTCCGGCCTTCCGTGACGGGAATCGACGGACATTCCGCGACGCATTGTCCGATACGAAGGGAACGCGCCCCCATGAACCTCGCCCCCCGGGTGGAAACCGCCGAACTCTCCGACGCCGACCTGGACGGCGTCTCCGGCGGCCAGTCCGTCTCCGCCGGCTTCGACGCCGGCGCGGCCGTCGTCCTCGGCCACGGTTCCGTCGGCGTGGGTGTGTACGCCGAAGCGGGTCCCCTCAGCGTCTCCGCCGGTCTCGGCGGCTCGGTGAGCCACGCGGACGCCGTGCGCACCACGATGGTCTGAGTGCCGTACCCGGCCCCGGTCCGTTCGCGGACCGGGGCCGCACTCATTTCTTCTCCCGCTTGTCCTCCACGGTCATCTTCTCGTTGACCTGCTTGGTCAGTTCGTTCTCGAGCTTGTTGAACTCACGGACCACCGCGTCGGACATGTCGGCGAGCGCGTCGAGCTGCTGCGTGATGTCCTCGCGCCCGTCCTCCCAGTTCGACTCGAAGTCGGACAGCGCGTCGTTGACGCTGCCGTCGCCGATGTCGTCCTTGTACGAGTCGAAGAGCTTCTTCGTGTGGTTCATCCGCTTCTTCAGCGACCGCAGGCGGCGCCCGTAGTCCTCCAGATCGGACAGCGGAAGCGCGAGATCGCTCTTTCCCTCACCCATGTGAACTCCCCCTCGGAATCCCGCGGCCGGCCCTCACCTTTCAGCAGGGTACGGCTTGGGTCGGGCCGGACGTCCAGCCCGAGCCGTGGCCCAGGTCCCGGGCCGGGATGTCGGCGAGCCTGCTCTCCGGAACCTCCGGAGCCGTGTACCCCGAGGTGCGGACGTGAGGTGAGGCCGAGGGGTCGGCAGGGTTGCCCCTGCTGCGAGTGCGCCGTGGTCGCGTGAGGGCGTTCGCGGCCACAGTGCGCCGCGTCGGACGGGCCGCCGACGCGGAGAGCGGCCGTACCCCTTCGACTGCGGCCATTCGAGTCAATAAGATCCCCGTAGCCCCGACGACCCCCTCCTCCCACCCCAGGACACCCGCCATGCCGCGACGCCGCAGTTCCAGCCCGTCCAGTTCGACGGCTCCGAGGAACCGCACGCCGCAGCCGGTCCGGGTGCGGCAGCGGACGTTCGGGGACTTCGTGAAGGCGTTCCTCGCGTTCGTGGCGCTGGCGGTGCTGCTCGTCGGGGTGCCGGTGGCGCTGGCGATGACGGCGGGCTGGCCGTTCCCGGAGACGTTCGAGCCGATGGAGTGGCTCAGGCAGGACATCTCCGTCTCGACCTTCCTCTCCATCCTGACGTTCGTCGTCTGGCTCGCCTGGGCGCAGTTCACCGCCTGTGTGCTGGTGGAGATGAAGGCCGCGCTGTCCGGGGTCGGGGTGCCGGGGCGGGTGCCCGGCGCCGGGCCCAGCCAACTGCTCGCCCGTCAGCTCGTCGCCGCGCTGCTGCTGGTCGGCGCGACCGCCGCCAGCTTCACGCCGTCGCTCGCGCAGCTCGGGCAGACCCTCGACGACGACCAGCGGCCCACCGTGGCCGCCGCCCAGCAGACGCCGGGTCTCTTCGCCCAGCACCAGGAGCAGGCGGCCGGCGCCGCCGCAGCGGTCGCCGAGCAGGCCTCGCACACCGAGGCGGCCCCCGCCGCCAGGCAGCAGGGCGACACGAAGTTCTACCGGATCCAGCCGCCGGAGGGGCGTCACCACGACTCCCTGTGGGAGATCGCCGAGCGGCACCTCGGCGACGGCCGCCGCTACAAGGAGATCTTCGAGCTCAACAAGGACCGGGTGCAGCCCGACGGTTCGCGGCTGTCCGAGGCCAGCCTGATCCGGCCCGGCTGGATCATGGAGATGCCCGGCGACGCGCGCGGCGGTGACCTCGTGGAGATGCCGGACGACGCCCCCGAGGTGTCGCCGGAGGTGCGGCAGCAGATCAGCGACTACGCGAGGACCGGTGACGGCGCGGCCGGCGGCGGTGACCGGGCGCAGGGCGGCGGAAGCGGCAGCAGCGGCGACACCGCCCAGGTCGACCTCCCCGAGCAGCGTCCCGCCCCCGTCCCCGGGACCGGCCACGCCGACCTCCAGCGTCCCGCGCCGGAGCAGGCCGCCGCGCCCGCCCGGGACTCCTCGTCCTCCGGGCTGCCCGAGGCCCTGCTGGCCGCCCCCCTGCTGGCCGCCGGTCTGCTCGGGGCGCTCGGCCACCGGCGCCGTCAGGCGCTGTGGCAGTCGGCGTTCGCCGGCATCGGCGGGCGGCGCGGCATGGAGCCGCCCACGCCCACCGGCGACGCCCTCGACGTGCAGGACGCGCTGCTGGTCGGCGCCGACCCCGAGGGCGTACGGCTGCTGGACCGGTCGCTGCGCGGGCTGGCCGCGTCGCTGGCCGCCGAATCCCGTCCGCTGCCCACGGTCTACGCGGCCTGGCTCAGCAACGGCGACCTGCACCTCCAGCTCGCCCAGCCGTCCGGCAAGCCGCCGTCCCCGTGGCGGCTCGGGCAGGACCAGACGTTCTGGATGCTGGCCCGCGCCGACGCCGAGCGGTACGAGGACGCCGACACCGCCGCGCCCTACCCGGGCCTGGTCAGCCTCGGCACCATGGACGACTCCCGGCTGCTGCTCAACCTGGAGTCCGTCCCCGGCATCGTCTCGCTGAGCGGCCGTGAGGAGGACCGGGCGGCGGTGTTCGCCTCCGTCGCCGCCGAACTGGCCACCAACGGCTGGTCGGACCGGATGACCATCACCCTCGTCGGGTTCGGCGAGGACCTCACCGCCCTCGCGCCCAGCCGGCTGCGCCACCTCGACGGCATCGAGGCGCTGATCGAGACGATGGAGGCGGAGACCCGGCAGCGGCGCGGCGCGCTCGGCGCCGCGGGCCACGACTCGGTGCTCACCGGCCGCACCGGCCCGGCCCGGCACACCCGCTGGGCCCCGCACCTGGTGCTGCTGGCCGCCGAGCCGTCCCCCGAGGACGCCATGAGGCTCGCCGAGCTCGCCGCCGACGCGAGCCGCCTCGGCATCGGCTACCTCGTCGGCACCGGCAGCGGCGATCTGCCGGGCGCCGCCTGGGAGATGGAGATCACCGGCGCGGGCAAGCTGCTCGCCCCGCTGCTCGGCCTGGAACTCGACGCCCAGCTGCTGCCCGCCGCCCAACGGCGCGCGGTCGTCGAGCTGTTCACCGACACCGACCCGGAACGCAGCCCCGACGGGCCGGGCACCGCACCGCCGTTCCTCGTCGACATCAGCGAGCAGGGCCGGCCCGCGGTGTACGCGCGCCTGGTCGGGCCGTACGAGATCATCGGTCTGGAGACGCCGGACGGCGAGCGCAGCGCGCTGCTGCACGAGGCGCTGGCGCTGCTGCTCCTGCACCGCGAGGGCGTGCACCCGCGGGTGCTGTCCTCCGCGCTGTGGCCGCGCGGCGTCACCGACGACGTGCGCGAGGCGCTGATCGACCGGCTGCGGGACTGGCTCGGCACCGACCCCGACGGCGCCCCGCGGCTGCGCACCGACGACACCGGCCGGCTCACCCTCGCCAAGTCCGTGGTCTCCGACCTGGACGTGCTGCGTTCGCTGTACCACGAGGCGACGCAGGGCAGGGGCGTCGACAGCCGGGCGGTGCGCGGGCGGCTGCTCACCGACGCGCTGGTGCTGGTGCGCGGACCGCTGCTGGCCGACCGGCCCGAGGGCCGCTACCGCTGGCTCACCCACGAGATCGTCGACGCGCAGCTCCCGCTGCTCGTCGCCGACACCGGCCTGGCGCTCGCCGCGTTCCACCTGGAGAAGGACCGCGCGGAGAAGGCCATCGAGGCGCTGAACGCCGCGCTGCGCACCGCCCCGGCCGACGAGCGGCTGTGGAACGAACTGCTGCGCGCCACCCACGCCCTGGACGACCCTGAGCGGCTCACCGCCCTGGCGTCCGACCTGGTGGCCCGCAGCGGGGCCCGCGGGCTGCCGCCGCGCACCGAGGCGCTGCTCGACGAGCTGCTGCCGGCGTGGCGCGACGCGGTCGCGGCGGCGGGCTGAGCGGCCGGGCGGGATGACCGACGGCCTGGAGTACGCGCTGATCGCCGCCGCCGCCCTGTGGGGCGCGGCGGCCGGCGCGCTGCTGCCCCGCGCCGCCCACCGGTTCTCCGTCCCGGCCGGGGAGGAGTGGCGCACGGCGTGCCCGCAGGGGCACCCGCTGGCGGGCTGGCTCGGCCCGGCCCGCTGCCGGGCGTGCGCGCCGGACTCGTATGGGAAGGGCGCGTCAGGCCTGCACGGGAAGGGCACGGGAATCCCGTACGGGAAGGGCGCCGCCGTCCTCGTGACGGTCACCGCGCTGGTCTGCGCGGCCCTCGCCGCCGCCACCGGGACCCGGCCGGAGCTGGCGGTGTGGCTGCTGCTGGCGCCCGCGGGCGTGCTGCTCGCGACGGTCGACCTCCGGGTGCAGCGGCTGCCCGACCCGCTCACCCTGCCGTTCGCCGCGGCGGCCCTGGTGCTGCTGGGCCCGACCGCACTGGTCCCCGAGCACGCGGGGGAGTGGACCACCGCCCTGCTGGGCGCGCTCGCGCTCGGCGCCGGCTACTTCGTGCTGTTCCTGGTCAACCCGGCCGGCATGGGCTTCGGCGACGTGAAGCTGGCGCTCGGCGCGGGCGCGGTCCTCGGCTGGTACGGCTGGCCCACCGTGCTGCTCGGCACCCTCGCCGGGTTCCTGTGCGGGGCGCTGTACGGGGGCGCGCTCGTGGTCGCCCGGAAGGCGGGGCGCAAGACGTCGATCCCGTTCGGTCCGTTCCTGATCGGCGGGGCCTTCGCGGGGCTGCTGATCGGTGCGTACACGGCCTGACGTCGGCGCGCGGGGACGGCTGACGTACGCTGATTCCGTCCGTCCACACCCCTGCGAAAGGGACACCGGTGACCGAGAAGGCCGACCTTCAGCCCGTCCTCGACCGTGCCGCCGCCGGTGGGCGGATCACCCCCGAAGAGGCCCTGGTCCTCTACCGGGACGCCCCGCTGCACGCGCTGGGCGCCGCCGCCGACGCGATCCGCCGGCGTCGGTACGCGGGCACCGAGCACATCGCCACGTACATCATCGAGCGGAACATCAACTACACGAACGTGTGCGTCACGGCGTGCAGGTTCTGCGCGTTCTACGCGGCCCCCAAGGACACCGCCAAGGGCTGGACCCGCGACCTCGACGACATCCTGCGCCGCTGCGCGGAGACGGTCGAGCTGGGCGGCACGCAGATCATGTTCCAGGGCGGCCACCACCCGGACTACGGCGTCGAGTACTACGAGAAGCACTTCGCGGCCATCAAGAAGGAGTTCCCGCAGCTCGTCATCCACAGCCTGGGGGCGAGCGAGGTCGAGCACATGGCGCGGATCTCGAAGGTGAGCGTCGAGGAGGCGATCCAGCGGATCCACGCCGCCGGCCTGGACTCCTTCGCCGGCGCCGGCGCCGAACTGCTGCCGGAGCGCCCGCGCAAGGCCATCGCCCCGCTGAAGGAGTCCGGCGAGCGCTGGCTGGAGATCATGGAGATCGCCCACAACCTGGGCGTGGAGTCCACCTCCACCATGCTGATGGGCACCGGCGAGACCAACGCCGAGCGGATCGAGCACCTGCGGATGATCCGGGACGTGCAGGACCGCACGGGCGGCTTCCGCGCGTTCATCCCGTACACCTACCAGCCGGAGAACAACCACCTGAAGGGCCGCACGCAGGCCACCCTCTTCGAGTACCTGCGGATGATCGCCATCGCCCGGATCTTCCTGGACAACGTGGCGCACATCCAGGGCTCGTGGCTGACCACCGGCAAGGAGGTCGGCCAGCTCTCCCTGCACTACGGCGCGGACGACCTGGGCTCGATCATGCTCGAGGAGAACGTCGTCTCCTCCGCCGGCGCCAAGCACCGCTCCAACCGGCTGGAGATCATCGACCTGATCCGCAAGGCGGGCCGGGTCCCGGCGCAGCGCTCCACGACGTACGAGCACCTCGTCGTGCACGACGACCCGGCGAACGACCCGGTCGACGACCGCGTGGTCTCGCACATCTCGTCCACCGCCATCGAGGGCGGCACGGCCCACCCGGAGCTGAAGCTCCTGCCCGCCAACTGACCCTGTCGTGCTGACCCTTCACGTCGCCGAGGCCTCGCCCGGGGCCGCCGTGCTGGTCGACGGCGCGCGGATCGCCGCCGTCGGCCCGTACGAGGACCTGGCCGCCGCCCGCCCGGACGCCCGGCTGCGGCGGTGGCCCGGCATCCTGACGCCCGGACTGCTCAACCCGTACGGCCCGGAGCTGTTGGAGCAGGCCTACCACCCCGACCCGCGCGAGGCGGACCGGCTCGGCACCGAGCCGCTGTTCGGGCTGCGGGCGCGGGCCCTCCTCGCCTCCGCGCCCTCCGCGCGGGGCGCCAGCGCCCGGCGCGGGGTGCAGCGTCTGCTGGCGCACGGGACGGTCGCCGTCGCCGGTGAGATCCGCGGCCGGGAGGCCCTGGACGCCGTGCGCCGGGCCGGACTCGCCCTGGCGGGGCGCCCGCCCGCGCTGCCCGGGCCCCCGGCGCTCTCCCCGGTGCCGCTCGTGCTGCTGCCGGCCCTCACCGCCGGGAGCCCCGCCCGGTTCGCGGTGTTCGACGTGCCCGACCGCGACGGACTGGTCCGGCAGGGCGCGGCCACCTGCGTGGCCACCGTGGTCGGCGGGCGCCTGGTCCACCGCCGGCGCTGAGACCGCTCGCGCCCGTGCCGGTACGCCGCCGTCGGCGGGCGGGGGCGCGGCTGCAAGAATGGGCCCGTGACCCGCGCATCCCTGGACAAGCAGCCGCACGAAGTCGCCTCGATGTTCGACGACGTCGCGGAACGGTACGACCTGACCAACGACGTGCTGTCCCTCGGACAGGACCGGCGCTGGCGCAAGGAGGTCGCGAAGGCGGTCGGCGCGCGGCCCGCGCAGAAGGTCCTGGACCTGGCGGCCGGCACCGGCACCTCCTCCCTGCCCTTCGCCCGCACCGGCGCCTACGTCGTGCCCTGTGACTTCTCCCAGGGCATGCTCCGGGTCGGCAAGCGGAACAACGCCTGGCTGCCGTACACGGCCGGCGACGCGACCCGGCTGCCGTTCAAGGACGACGTGTTCGACGCCGTCACCATCTCCTTCGGCCTGCGCAACGTGCAGGACACCGACGCCGCGCTGCGCGAGATGCACCGGGTGACCCGGCCCGGCGGACGCATCGTCATCTGCGAGTTCTCGCACCCGGCCTGGACGCCGTTCCGCACCGTCTACACCGAGTACCTGATGCGCGCCCTGCCGCCGGTCGCCCGCGCGGTGTCGTCCAACCCGGACGCGTACGTCTACCTCGCCGAGTCCATCCGCGCCTGGCCCGACCAGCCCGCGCTGGCCGAACGGCTGAAGGACGCCGGCTGGTCCAAGGTGGCCTGGCGGAACCTCACCGGCGGTGTGGTGGCCCTGCACCGGGGCTTCAAGGAGAGCTGAGCACCACCACGGGCGTCCCGGCGCCCGGCTCCTCCAGCGCGCGCCGCGGCCCGCCCGGCGACGGCAGCGGGGCGCGCGGCTCGCGCGCCCCTCCGCCGCCCTCGCCCTCGTCCTCGCCCTCGTCGAAGTCCAGCCACACGTACACCACGGAGTGGCGGGGCACGGGGGTGCCGGGCTGCGGGTACTGGCGGACCACGTGGTCCACGACGGCGTGCGGGAAGTCCGGGCGGCCGGGCGCGTCGACGGACAGGCCCCGCGCGCGGGCCGACTCGCGCGCGTCGACGGCCATCAGTCCGACCAGGCGCGGCACGCGCACGTCGCCGGTCCCGTGTCCCTCGGGTGTCCTGCGCATGGACGTCACCCCCAGCGGTACCGGCAGGGCAGGCCGGGGGCGCGTCCGACGGAAGCAGTCCGTGATGATCCGTGACAGACCGTCACGCGGGGCGGTCGGTCGCGGGGGGTGTCAGAGGTCGAGGCGGTAGCAGTGGCACTCCTCCCGCGTGGTGGGGAGGGTGAGCGTCTCGGCGAGACGCATCCCCAGCCGCCGGGTCACCGCGATCGAGCGGGTGTTGCGGGCCTTCACCATCGCCACCACGCCCGTCAGGCCCGCCGCGCGCACCCGGTCCAGCGTCTCCAGGGCCGCCGCCGTCACATAGCCCTTGCCCCAGTGCTCGCGGGCGAGCCGCCAGCCGATCTCGATCTCGCCGGTGGGACCCCACGCGCGCTCCCAGGGCTGGGCGCCGGTGAAGCCGACGACCCGCCCCTCCTCGTCGAGCACGCTCCACAGGCAGAAGCCCCGTTCGGCGTCGTGCCGCCGCTGGCGGGCGGTGAGCTCCTCGTAGACCGACAGCCCGGCGGGCCGGCCGCCGTGGAACTCCATGACGTCGGGGTGGGCGAAGATGCGGTGCCAGGTGACGGCGTCCTCGTCGGTGGGGACCCGCAGCCGTACGGCGGGGAGAGCTCGGTTCACGGGGCAGCCCTTCAGCCGGGTGATCACGTCCGCTGAATAGACTGCCTGTGTCCAGTGCCGGTCGGCACGAAGATTTCGAACCTTGGGGAGATCCCGCCGTGACCGAGCCCCTCTCCGACAACACCGCCGATGTGATCGTCGTGGGCGCGGGGCCAGCCGGCTCCACCACCGCCTACCACCTGGCCCGGTCCGGCCTCGACGTGCTCCTGCTGGAGAAGACCGAGTTCCCGCGCGAGAAGGTGTGCGGCGACGGCCTCACCCCGCGCGCCGTGAAGCAGCTCGTGGCCATGGGCATCGACGTCTCCGAGGAGTCCGGCTGGCTGCGCAACAAGGGCCTGCGCATCATCGGCGGCGGCGTCCGCCTCCAGCTGGACTGGCCGGATCTCGCCTCCTTCCCGGACTACGGACTCGTGCGCAAGCGCGACGACTTCGACGAACAGCTCGCCCGGCAGGCGCAGAAGGCGGGCGCCCGGCTGTACGAGCGCTGCAACGTCGGCGCGCCGGTCGTCGACGACCGCACCGGCCGCATCACCGGCGTCAGGGCCAAGCTCGGCGAGGACAAGCGGGAGGTCACCTTCCACGCCCCGCTGGTGGTGGCCGCCGACGGCAACTCCACCCGGCTGTCCCTCGCGATGGGGCTGCACCGGCGCGAGGACCGCCCGATGGGCGTGGCCGTGCGGACGTACTTCACCTCGCCCCGCCACGACGACGACTACCTGGAGTCCTGGCTGGAGCTGTGGGACCGGCGCGGCCCGCAGGACCGGCTGCTGCCCGGGTACGGCTGGATCTTCGGCATGGGCGACGGCACCAGCAACGTCGGCCTCGGCGTGCTCAACACCTCCGACTCCTTCAAGGAGCTGGACTGGCGCGAGGTCCTCAAGGCCTGGTGCGCGTCCATGCCGGAGGACTGGGGCTACACCCCGGACAACATGACCGGCCCGATCCGCGGCGCCGCCCTCCCCATGGCCTTCAACCGCCAGCCGCACTACACGCGCGGGCTGCTGCTGGTCGGCGACGCGGGCGGTCTGGTGAACCCGTTCAACGGCGAGGGCATCGCCTACGCGATGGAGTCCGGGCAGCTCGCCGCCGACGTCATCGTCCAGGCGCACGCGCGCTCCACCCCGGCCCAGCGGGAGATCGCCCTCCAGCGCTACCCGCGCGTCCTGAAGGACACCTACGGCGGCTACTACACGCTCGGCCGCGCCTTCGTGAAGCTCATCGGCAACCCGAAGATCATGCAGATCGCCGCCCAGCGCGGCCTCACGCACCCCCTGCTGATGAAGTTCACGCTGAAGCTCCTCGCCAACCTGACCGACCCCACGGGCGGCGACGCGATGGACCGCATCATCAACGGCCTGAGCAAGGTGGCGCCGAAGGCGTGAACCACCGGGCGGGCGGCCGGAGCCGGCGGGCATGTCCGGCGGCTCCGGGCGCGGTGTCCGATCGTGATCGTCGTGTGACGCGTCCGTGAACAACTGATCGGCTCCGAGCGGTGTCGAACGGGACGTGACCCAGCCGGGCACGTCCCGTTCGGCGGAATCCGACGAAATTCGACGAAAGAGCCTTTCATGACACAGCAGGCGAGACGGCTGCGCGCGCGGCTCGCGGCGCTGGGAGCGGCGGGCGTCACGGCGCTGGCCGCCGCGGGGGTCCAGGGCGCGGCCCACGCGGCCGACGCCCCCCTCCCGGTGGTGATCACGGGCGAGGACCGGGTGGACCTGTCCCTCCACTCGGACAACGGCGACCCCACCGAGCCGCAGGTCGACCTCCGGCTCGACGTCCCGGGCGAGGAGTTCGAGGGCGACGGCGACATCCCGCCGGTGCACCTCGGGGACTACACGATCCGCATCGACGCCCGCGGGCTGGAGGGCGTCGCGCGGGCCGACCTGCCCTGCGAGGCCGACGGCCCGGTCGCGGTCTGCACGGGCCACGACCTGTACGCGGGGACGACGTACAACCGGATCGGCGGCATCCGGCTCGACCTCACCGACGACAGCGAGGCCGGGGACACCGGCAGCATCGTCGTCACCGGCGAGGGCGAGGGGCTGGACTTCACGCCGCTCACCATCGACGTGCGCGTCGGCGGTCCCGAGCTGCTCAACCGCGCACTCTCCCTGCCCGACGACCTGAGGGCCGGCGGCACCTTCGAGCCGCCGCTGGGCGTGATGAACGTCGGCCGGCTGCCGTCCGAGGGCGCGGTGCTGCGGCTGTACGGCTCGCGCGGACTGTCCTTCCCGGACGACCACGGCAACTGCTCGTCCACCGAGGTGAACACCGGCCCGCTGCTGCGGCAGCACACCGAGGTGCTCTGCACCTTCCCGGACACCCTCGACGCGGGGGCGGCGTACGCCCTGTCCCGGCCGGTGCGGGTGGAGGCCGCGGACTTCGCGCTGCACGACATCTTCTCCTACTCGTTCCGGCCTCTGGCGCCGGGCGAGGAGAAGACGCTGCACCAGGGCGAGGGGCGCCGGCGGGGCAGCGGACCGGACCTGACGCTGCGGCGGGCGGCCGGGGACACCGACCCCGCGGAGTACACCCGGTACGCCGAGCTGGACCTCCCGACGACCAACACCTACGACCTGGAGCTCACCGGAGCCTCGGCGTCCGGCGCGGCCGGGGACACGGTCACGGCGGAGATCGGGATCCGCAACAACGGGCCGGCCTGGATCAGCGCGCTGCGCTCCGGCGGCGAGCCGTTCTCCTTCACGGTGGTCGCGCCCGAGGGAGCGACCGTCACCTCGGCGCCGAAGCAGTGCCGGACCGTCACCGTCGACGGCAGCGAGCCCGGTCACCGCTGCTCGGTGGCCACCCCGATGCTGGAGGACGCGCGGGTGACCTTCCCGTTCGAGCTGCGCGTCGACCGGGTCGTGGAGGGCGCCAAGGGCCGGGTGGCGCTGCCCGACTGGGACAACCCCTTCGACTCCGACCCGTCGAACGACGTCGCGTGGATCGTGCTGAACGCCCCCGGCGAGCCGGGCGACGACGGCACGGGCGGCTCGGACGGCGGCCCCTCGGACGACCCGTCCGCCCCCGGCTCCGGTGACGGGGACGGCTCCGACGACGGCACCGGCGCCGGCACGGACGACGCGGACGGTGCGTCCGGCGCGTCCGGCGGCGGTGCGGGCGACGACGCCGACGGCGGTCTGGCGCTCACCGGCGCGCAGGGCGTGGGCCTGCTCGGCGGCGCGGCGCTGCTCGCGCTGGGGCTCGGCGCGGCCGTCGTGGCGCTCCAGCGGCGTCGCGCCCGCGGCGCCGGGGAGGCGGCCGCCTGATCCGCGCGTCGCTGTGACGCCCCTGTGGGGGCCGGAGTCCGCCATGGCGGACTCCGGCCCCCGTGGCGTTGCCGGGGCCCCGTGAGGGCCCGTCACGGGGCGCGGTGAGGGCCGCGGTGGCTCCCCGCGCGCTTCCGACGCGCGCCGCGTGCGGGGCAATCGGGGCAACACGGTGATCTCGTCTCCCGGAGGGGCCGGGAGACGCGGAGGGGCCGGGAGACGCGGAGGGCCGCCGCCTCATCGAGGCAGCGGCCCTTCCGTCCGTGGGGAGGCGTGGGTCAGAGCACCCGCACCGCACCCGACGCCGGGTAGCCGGAGAGGTCCTGGATGACGACGCCCTTCGCGGAGTTGGCGGCGTCCAGGTACTGGCCGTTCCCGATGTAGACACCCACGTGGTACGCGGAGCCCTTGCCGCCCCAGTACAGGATGTCGCCGGGCTGGATCTGCGACAGCGGGATGTCGGTGCCCACCATCGACTGGTCCTGGGAGACGCGCGGCAGGTCCACACCGACCTGCTTGAACGCGGCCTGCACCAGGCTGGAGCAGTCCCAGGCGTTGGGCCCGGTGGCGCCCATGACGTAGGCGTCGCCCACCTGCGCGTGGAGGAAGGAGAGGACCGTCGCGACGCTGCCGCCGGCCGGTGCGGAAACCGAGGCGGAAGCGGATGCGGAAGCGGTCGTGGTCTCCGTGGTGAGCGAGGGACGCTCGGTGTCGCGCGCCGCGCGCTCGGCGGCCGCCTGGCGGGCCTTCTCGGCCGCCTCCTCCCTCGCCTTGGCCTTCTTCTTGGCCTCGGCCAGGTCCGCCTTGGCCTGCTTCGCGGCCTCGGCGGCCGCCGCGTCACGCTCGGCCCGCAGCTGGTAGTTGGCGGCCGCCTGCTGGGTGGCGTCCGCGGACTGGGCGACCTGAGCGGCCAGGTCGGCCGTCAGGGTGGGCAGTTCGAGGGTCTGCGTCACCGGCTCGGCGGCGTTGGCCGAGCCGGACGCCCCGGCCACTGCCAGGGTGCTGAGGACGCCACCGGCGACTCCGGCCCGCACCGCGATCGTGGAGGTCGCGGTACGGCGGGGCTTCCGGTGGCTGCGTATGGGAGCGGTGTGGGACATGGGAACAACCGGTACCAGGGGCTGCTTCATATCTTCAAGAAACGTGTGCTGCGCCACAGTTGTTCAATCGAGCGCCCAAATCTCCCGCTCAGCCCTCTCCATTGACGCCACAACGGACATTGCGGGCGGCCGTGACCGGGCCGTGATCACGCACTTTCATCGTTACGCCCGAATTGCTCCTCGCCTACCACTGGTTGAGGTGGTTGGCCAAGCCCTGCTCCTGAGGGTCTCTCAGGAGTGTGATGGAGGTCACGGAACGATCGGGGCCGTCAGGGCGTCCACCGGTCCCGCGTGCCGCGTCGCGGGGGGCGCTTGTCCGGTTCGCGGCTCCTGAGGCGCCCCTGGCGGGGGGAAGTGCCCCGATTGTCCGGCCGGGTCGGCGGCTCGGCCGGCCGGGTCGGCGGCTCGGCCGGCCGGGCCGGCGACGGGGAGGGGTCGCCGGCCTCGGGCCCCGGGCGCCGGACTTCGTGAACGCGTGCACACGTCCACATCGCGTTCCGTGATCCCTCCGAGGTGTGAACGCCGCCTCTATCAAGGCGGGCCGTCCAACGCCAATTTGCATGCAGAGGAATCGTCTTGATATGGAGACTCTTCCCTCGCGACCCCTCTGAGCTGCACCGACGGATCAAGATGTCACCTTTGGTGATCGCGCGAACGCTTGGAGTGTGAAGATCACCGCTCATCCGACTTCATGATCGTTCGTCAGGTGGTGGAGATCACAAAGCTTGTGGAAGACCCCGTGTCGCAGATCACAGACCCACAGGCATAAGATGCGGAGCGGTTGGGCTTGTGACCTGCTTCACATGTTCTCGATCTTCGCCGGGGCGGGCGTGGTTCGAGGGGCGTACGGGGCGGGAGTGAGCCCGATGCACACCTCCCCCCAGGTCTCGGCTTCGCTCGACCGGGGGGACCCCCATGCAGTCAATGCCGACTGAGAGGAGCGAGGAGCGGTGAACGCGTATGCGCCCATCCTCGTACTGGGAGCCCTCGGGGCAGGCTTTGCGATCTTCTCCGTGGTCATGGCCACGCTGATCGGTCCGAAGCGGTACAACCGGGCGAAGCTCGAGGCCTACGAGTGCGGCATCGAGCCGACCCCCACGCCGGCCGGCGGCGGGCGCTTCCCCATCAAGTACTACCTGACGGCGATGCTCTTCATCATCTTCGATATCGAGATCGTCTTCCTCTACCCCTGGGCCGTCACCTTCGACGCCCTGGGGCTTTTCGGGCTCGTGGAGATGCTGCTCTTCGTGCTCACCGTCTTCGTCGCGTACGCGTACGTATGGCGGCGCGGCGGCCTGGAATGGGACTGAGGGGCCATAAGTCATGGGACTCGAAGAAAAGCTGCCGAGCGGATTCCTGCTGACCACCGTCGAGCAGGCCGCGGGCTGGGTGCGCAAGTCGTCCGTCTTCCCCGCCACGTTCGGCCTCGCCTGTTGTGCCATCGAGATGATGACCACCGGCGCGGGCCGCTACGACCTGGCGCGCTTCGGCATGGAGGTCTTCCGCGGCTCGCCGCGGCAGGCGGACCTCATGATCGTCGCCGGGCGGGTCAGCCAGAAGATGGCGCCGGTGCTCCGGCAGGTCTACGACCAGATGCCGAACCCCAAGTGGGTGATCTCCATGGGGGTCTGCGCCTCCTCGGGCGGCATGTTCAACAACTACGCGATCGTCCAGGGCGTCGACCACGTCGTCCCGGTCGACATCTACCTCCCCGGCTGTCCGCCCCGCCCCGAGATGCTGCTGGACGCCATCCTCAAGCTCCACCAGAAGATCCAGAGCTCCAAGCTCGGTGTGAACGCCGAGGAGGCGGCCCGCGAGGCGGAGGAGGCGGCGCTCAAGGCCCTGCCCACGATCGAGATGAAGGGGCTGCTGCGATGAGCGACGCGAACGGCACCGCGGGCGGCGGCGTGAACCCCGAGAAGGAGCTCTCCGCCGAGAACCTCCCCGGCCAGCGAGGACAGGGCGGCGAGGAGATCCGCGTCCAGCGCGGCATGTTCGGCGCCGACAACGGCGGCGACACCTCCGGTTACGGCGGCCTGGTCCGCTCGGTCCGGCTCCCGGGACCGGCGACCCGTCCCTACGGCGGCTGGTTCGACGAGGTCGCCGACGAACTGGAGGGCGCCCTGGAGGAGCAGGACCTGCTCCCGGAGAACGCCATCGAGAGGACGGTCGTCGACCGCGGCGAGATCACCTTCCACATCGAGCGCGAGCACCTGGTGCGGGTGGCGAGGACCCTGCGCGACGACCCGGCGCTGCGGTTCGAGGTGTGCACCGGCGTCAGCGGCGTGCACTACCCCCACGACAAGGGGCGCGAGCTGCACGCCGTCTACCACCTGCGCTCGATCACCCACAACCGGGTGATCCGCCTGGAGGTCAGCGCGCCGGACAGCGACCCGCACATCCCGTCGCTGTGCTCCGTCTACCCGACGAACGACTGGCACGAGCGCGAGACGTACGACTTCTTCGGCATCGTCTTCGACGGTCACCCGGCCCTGACGCGGATCATGATGCCGGACGACTGGCAGGGCCACCCGCAGCGCAAGGACTATCCCCTCGGCGGCATCCCCGTCGAGTACAAGGGCGCCCAGATCCCGGCTCCGGACCAGCGGAGGTCGTACTCGTGAGCACTCCCAACCCGTCGTCCGACCACCACCCCTCATCGAGTCCCTTCGGGACCACCTCTTCAACGGCACCCCCCCGTGAAACCACCGAGGGCACCGTCTACACCGTCACCGGCGGCGACTGGGACGAGGTCGTCGAGGCCGCGGCCAAGGCCGACGACGAACGCATCGTCGTCAACATGGGTCCGCAGCACCCGTCCACCCACGGAGTGCTCCGGCTGATCCTGGAGATCGACGGCGAGACGGTCACCGAGGCCCGCTGCGGCATCGGCTACCTCCACACCGGCATCGAGAAGAACCTCGAGTACCGGACGTGGACCCAGGGCACCACGTTCGTGACGCGCATGGACTACCTGACGCCGTTCTTCAACGAGACGGCGTACTGCCTCGCGGTCGAGAAACTGCTCGGCATCGAGGACCAGGTGCCCGACCGCGCCTCGGTCATCCGGGTGCTCCTGATGGAGCTGAACCGGCTCTCCTCCCACCTGGTGTGCCTCGCCACCGGCGGCATGGAGCTCGGCTCCACCACCATCATGATCTACGGGTTCCGGGACCGTGAGCTGATCCTCGACGTCTTCGAGCTGATCACCGGCCTGCGGATGAACCACGCGTTCGTCCGCCCCGGCGGACTCGCCCAGGACCTGCCGCCCGGCGCGGTCGACCAGATCCGCGAGCTCGTCAAGAAGATGCGGAAGAACCTCCCGGAGTACGACAAGCTCGCCACCGGGAACCCCATCTTCAAGGCCCGTCTGCAGGACGTCGGTTACCTGGACCTGGCCGGCTGCATGGCCCTCGGCATCACCGGCCCCGTCCTGCGCTCCACCGGCCTGCCGCACGACCTGCGCAAGGCGCAGCCGTACTGCGGCTACGAGACGTACGACTTCGACGTCCCCACCGCCGACACCTGCGACTCCTACGGCCGCTTCCTGATCCGGCTGGAGGAGATGCGCCAGTCGCTGCGCATCGTCGAGCAGTGCCTGGACCGGCTGGAGCCGGGACCGGTCATGGTCGCCGACAAGAAGATCGCCTGGCCCGCCCAGCTCGCCCTGGGACCCGACGGACTGGGCAACTCCCTCGACCACATCAAGCAGATCATGGGCACCTCCATGGAGGCCCTGATCCACCACTTCAAGCTGGTCACCGAGGGCTTCCGCGTCCCGCCCGGGCAGGCGTACACGGCCGTCGAGTCGCCCAAGGGCGAACTCGGGGTGCACGTCGTCTCCGACGGCGGCACCCGCCCCTACCGGGTCCACTTCCGCGACCCGTCCTTCACCAACCTGCAGGCCGTGGCGGCGATGTGCGAGGGCGGCCAGGTCGCCGACGTCATCGTCGCCGTCGCGTCCATCGACCCCGTGATGGGAGGCGTCGACCGGTGACCACCTCTTCTTCCGAGCGGGGCGTCAGCCTGGGCATGCCGGAACTGCCCGCGCCGGCCTACCCGGACGACGTCCGGGCCCGGCTGGAGACCGACGCGCGGGCGATCATCGCCCGTTACCCGGACTCCCGGTCCGCCCTCCTGCCGATGCTGCACCTGGTGCAGTCGGAGGAGGGCCACGTCACGCGCACCGGCATGCGGTTCTGCGCGGAGATGCTGAACCTGACCACGGCCGAGGTGACCGCGGTCGCCACCTTCTACACCATGTACCGGCGCCGTCCGAGCGGCGACTACCAGGTCGGGGTGTGCACCAACACCCTGTGCGCGGTCATGGGCGGCGACGCCATCTTCGAGGAAGCTCCAGGAGCACCTGGGCGTCGGCAACGGCGAGACCACCGCCGACGGCAAGGTCACCCTGGAGCACATCGAGTGCAACGCGGCCTGCGACTACGCGCCCGTGGTGATGGTCAACTGGGAGTTCTTCGACAACCAGACCCCCGAGAGCGCCAAGCGCATGGTGGACGACCTGCGCGCCGGCCGCCCGGTCGCACCCACCCGCGGCGCGCCGCTGTGCACCTTCAAGGAGACCGCCCGCATCCTGGCCGGCTTCCCCGACGAGCGGGAGGGCGCCGTCGAGGCCACCGGCAGCGCGGGCCCCGCCTCCCTGGTCGGCCTGAAGCTGGCCAAGGGCGAGGCCGGCCCCGCGCGCGTGGTGCACCCGCGCGGCGAGGCGCCGCAGGACACCCCGCCGCACGAGCCGTCGCCCACCGAGCACCTCAGCTCGCACGACGCGCCACAGGACACATCGGCCTCCGATCCGTCGCACCCGGCCGGACCCGTCGCCGAGGAGGGGGAGTGATGACCTTGGCACCCGAACTGAAGGACACGAGCCCGGAGAAGCTGCTCGCGCCGGTGCTGTCGGCCTTCTGGGACGAGGAGAAGTCCTGGACGCTCGACGTCTACCGCAGGCACGACGGCTACGAGGGCCTGCGCAAGGCGCTCGCCATGTCGCCGGACGACGTCATCGCGTACGTCAAGGACTCCGGACTGCGCGGACGCGGCGGCGCCGGCTTCCCGACGGGCATGAAGTGGCAGTTCATCCCGCAGGGCGACGGCAAGCCGCACTACCTCGTCGTCAACGCCGACGAGTCGGAGCCCGGAACCTGCAAGGACATCCCGCTGCTCTTCGCCAACCCGCACAGCCTCATCGAGGGCATCGTCATCGCCTGCTACGCCATCAGGTCGTCGCACGCCTTCATCTACCTGCGCGGCGAGGTCGTCCCCGTGCTGCGCAGGCTGCACGCGGCCGTGCGCGAGGCGTACGCGGCCGGTCTCCTCGGCAAGGACATCCTGGGCAGCGGACTCGACCTCGAACTCACCGTGCACGCGGGCGCGGGCGCGTACATCTGCGGTGAGGAGACCGCGCTGCTCGACTCCCTCGAGGGCCGCCGCGGCCAGCCCAGGCTGCGTCCTCCCTTCCCCGCCGTCGCGGGCCTCTACGCCTGCCCCACCGTGGTGAACAACGTCGAGTCCATCGCGTCGGTTCCCGCCATCATGAACCGGGGCAAGGACTGGTTCCGCTCGATGGGCAGCGAGAAGTCCCCGGGCTTCACGCTCTACTCCCTCAGCGGCCACGTCGCGAGCCCCGGCCAGTACGAGGCGCCCCTCGGCATCACCCTGCGCCAGCTGCTCGACATGAGCGGCGGGATGCGGCCGGGCCACCGGCTGAAGTTCTGGACGCCGGGCGGCTCCTCCACGCCGATGTTCACCGACGAGCACCTCGACGTCCCCCTCGACTACGAAGGGGTCGGCGCCGCGGGCTCGATGCTCGGCACCAAGGCGCTGCAGTGCTTCGACGAGACCACCTGCGTGGTCCGCGCCGTCACCCGCTGGACCGAGTTCTACGCCCACGAGTCCTGCGGCAAGTGCACCCCCTGCCGCGAGGGCACGTACTGGCTCGTCCAGCTGCTGCGCGACATCGAGGCCGGCAAGGGCCGGATGTCCGACCTCGACAAGCTGAACGACATCGCCGACAACATCAACGGCAAGTCCTTCTGTGCCCTCGGCGACGGCGCCGCCTCGCCGATCTTCTCGTCGCTCAAGTACTTCCGCGAGGAGTACGAGCAGCACATCACGGACCGTCGCTGCCCCTTCGACCCGGCCGCGTCGACGGCCTGGGCCGACCGTACGGAGGTGCACGCATGACTGTGACCACCAACGCTCCCTCCGGAGGGGGAGGGGCGGCGGTCCCGCCCGAGGACCTCGTGACGCTGACCATCGACGGCGCCGAGATCAGCGTGCCCAAGGGCACCCTGGTCATCCGGGCCGCCGAGCAGCTCGGCATCGAGATCCCCCGGTTCTGCGACCACCCGCTGCTCGCGCCGGCCGGCGCCTGCCGCCAGTGCATCGTGGAGGTCGAGGGCCAGCGCAAGCCCATGGCGTCCTGCACCATCACCTGCACCGACGGGATGGTGGTGAAGACGCAGCTCTCCTCGCCGGTCGCGGAGAAGGCCCAGAAGGGTGTGATGGAGCTGCTGCTCATCAACCACCCGCTGGACTGCCCGGTCTGCGACAAGGGCGGCGAGTGCCCGCTGCAGAACCAGGCGATGTCGCACGGCAACGCCGAGTCCCGCTTCGAGGGCAAGAAGCGCACCTACGAGAAGCCCGTCGCGATCTCCACGCAGGTGCTGCTGGACCGCGAGCGGTGCGTGCTGTGCGCCCGCTGCACCCGGTTCTCCAACCAGATCGCGGGCGACCCGATGATCGAGCTGATCGAGCGGGGCGCGCTGCAGCAGGTCGGCACCGGCGAGGGCGACCCGTTCGAGTCGTACTTCTCCGGCAACACCATCCAGATCTGCCCGGTCGGCGCGCTCACCTCGGCCGCGTACCGGTTCCGCTCCCGGCCCTTCGACCTCATCTCGTCGCCGTCGGTGTGCGAGCACTGTTCCGGCGGCTGCGCCACCCGCACCGACCACCGACGCGGCAAGGTCATGCGGCGGCTCGCCGCCGAGGACCCCGAGGTCAACGAGGAGTGGATCTGCGACAAGGGCCGCTTCGCGTTCCGGTACGCGCAGCAGCGGGCCCGGCTCGACACCCCGCTGGTGCGCAACGCGGAGGGCGACCTCGAGCCGGCGTCCTGGCCGGACGCGCTGCGGATCGCGGCGCAGGGCCTGCTCGCCTCGCGGGGCCGCACCGGTGTGCTGACCGGCGGCCGGCTCACCGTCGAGGACGCGTACGCGTACAGCAAGTTCGCCCGGGTCGCGCTCGCCACCAACGACATCGACTTCCGGGCGCGCGTGCACAGCACCGAGGAGGCCGACTTCCTCGCCGCGCGCGTCGCGGGCCGCGGCCGTGACCTGGACGGCACGGGCGTCACCCACACCTCCCTGGAGAAGGCGCCGGCCGTGCTGCTGGTCGGCTTCGAGTCCGAGGAGGAGGCGCCCGGCGTCTTCCTGCGGCTGCGCAAGGCCTGGCGCGCGCACGGGCAGCGCACCTTCGCGCTGGCCACGCACGCCACGCGCGGCCTGACCAAGGCCGGCGGCACGCTGCTGCCGGCGGCCCCCGGCACCGAGACCGAGTGGCTGGACGCACTGGCGAGCGGCGTCGGCCTGGAGGGCGACGGCGCCGCGGCCGCCGAGGCGCTGCGCGCCGAGGGCGCGGTGGTCGTCGTCGGCGAGCGGCTGGCCGCCGTACGGGGCGGGCTCACCGCGGCCGTGCGGTTCGCCACCGCGACCGGCGCCCGGCTGGTGTGGATCCCGCGCCGGGCCGGGGAGCGGGGCGCGATCGAGGCGGGCGCGCTGCCGTCGCTGCTGCCGGGCGGCCGCCCGGCGACCGACCCGCGCGCCCGGGAGGAGGTGGCCGCCCTCTGGGGAGTCGCCGAGCTCCCGCACCGCTACGGCAGGGACACCGCCCAGATCGTCGAGGCGGCCGCGCGCGGCGACCTGCAGGCGCTGCTCGTGGCGGGTGTGGAGGTCGCCGACCTGCCCGACCCGGCCCGTGCGCGGGCCGCGCTCGCCGAGGCCGGGTTCGTGGTCTCCCTGGAGCTGCGGCCCGGCGAGGTCACCGAACTCGCCGACGTGGTGCTGCCGGTGGCCGCGGTCGCCGAGAAGGCCGGCACCTTCCTCAACTGGGAGGGCAGGGTGCGGCTGTTCGAGGCGGCGCTCAAGCCGGACCAGATGACCCGGCGGGTCGCGCCCACCGACGCGCGCGTGCTGCAGATGCTCGCCGACGCCATGGACGTGCACCTGGGCCTGCCGGACCTGCGCACGATCCGCTCGGAGATCGACCGGCTCGGCCTGTGGGACGGCCCGCGCGCCGCCGACCCGGTGGAGACCGCGGGCGCCCTGCCCCGGCCGGCCGCCGGCGAGGCGGTGCTGGCCGGCCACCGGCTCCTGCTGGACCTGGGCGTGCTGCAGCAGGGCGACGAGGCGCTGGCCGGCACCCGGCACGCCGCCCCCGCCCGGCTGTCGGCCGCCACGGCCGCCGAGGTCGGCGTCAAGGACGGCGACCCGCTCGCGGTGACCGGCCCCGCCGGGACGCTCGAACTGCCGCTGTCCGTCACCGAGATGCCCGACCGGGTGGTCTGGCTCCCGCTGAACTCCACGGACGGCGGCGTCGCCTCCGGCACCGGGGCGCTCCCCGGCTCCCTCGTCCGCATCGGCCCGGCGACCCTCGCCGGCGAGGCTCCCCAGGAGGTGGAGGCATGAGCCCGTACCTCGCCGCTGAAGACCTCTCGATGTTCGGCCGCGACCCCTGGTGGCTGATCGCCCTCAAGGCGGTGTTCTGCTTCGCCTTCCTGATGGTGACCGTGCTCCTCAGCATCGTCATGGAGCGCAAGGTCGTCGCCTGGATGCAGCTGCGCGTCGGCCCCAACCGGCACGGCCCCTGGGGCATGCTCCAGTCGCTCGCCGACGGCGTGAAGCTGATGCTGAAGGAGGACGTCGTCGTCAAGCGCGCGGACAAGGCGGTCTACGTCCTCGCGCCGATCGTCGCGGCGGTCCCCGCCTTCATGGCGTTCGCGGTGATCCCCTTCGGGCCGGCCGGCAACGAGATCTCGATCTTCGGCCAGCGCACCACGATGCAGCTCACCGACCTGCCGATCGCGGCGCTGTACATCCTCGCGGTCGCCTCGGTCGGCATCTACGGCATCGTCCTGGCGGGCTGGAGCTCCGGCTCCACCTACCCGCTGCTGGGCGGTCTGCGCTCCTGCGCCCAGATGATCTCCTACGAGATCGCCATGGGCGCCGCGTTCGCCTCGGTGTTCCTCTACTCGGGGTCGATGTCGACGTCGACGATCGTCGGGCAGCAGGCCGACCGCTGGTACGTGCTGCTGCTGCCGGTGTCGTTCCTCATCTACATCGTGACGATGGTCGGCGAGGTCAACCGCGCCCCGTTCGACATGCCGGAGTCCGAGGGCGACCTGGTCGGCGGCTTCAACACCGAGTACTCGTCGATCAAGTTCGCGATGTTCATGCTCGCCGAGTACATCAACATGGTGACCGTCTCGGCGGTCGCGGTGACCCTCTTCCTGGGCGGCTGGCGGGCCCCCTGGCCGGTCAGCACCTTCTGGGAGGGCGCGAACCACGGCTGGTGGCCGATGCTCTGGTTCACCGGCAAGCTGCTCACCCTGCTGTTCTGCTTCGTCTGGCTGCGCGGCACGCTCCCGCGGGTCCGCTACGACCAGCTGATGAAGCTCGGCTGGAAGGTCCTCATCCCGGTCTCCCTGGTGTGGCTGATGGCGGTCGCCACGGTGCGGGCGCTGCGCAACGAGAACTACGCGTTCGCCGACATCGCGCTCTACATCGCCGCCGGCGTCCTCGTCCTGCTGCTGCTCTCCTTCGTCGCGGACATGTTCCGCGGCCGGGGCGAGGACGCCGCACAGCCCGCGGAGCAGCCTCCGTTCGACCCGATGGCGGGCGGGTTCCCCGTGCCGCCGCTGCCCGGGCAGGAGCTGCCCCCGGTGCCGCGGCGCCGTCCGCGTCACGAGCGGGAGCTCGTTGTCAGTGGCGGACCGGATACTCACAGTGACGAATCGCAGGGTGGACCTACGGATGGAAAGGAGGCGTCCGATGGCTGAGGAACCGAAGGACACCAAGCCCGGTTTCCTGAACCCCGTGGCCGGCTTCGGCGTGACCTTCAAGGCCATGTTCAAGAAGCGGCTCACCGAGCAGTACCCGGAGCAGCAGAAGACCACCGCTCCGCGCTTCCACGGACGGCACCAGCTCAACCGCCATCCGGACGGCCTCGAGAAGTGCGTCGGCTGCGAGCTGTGCGCCTGGGCCTGTCCCGCCGACGCTATCTACGTCGAGGGCGCGGACAACACGGAGGAGGAGCGCTACTCGCCCGGCGAGCGGTACGGCCGCGTCTACCAGATCAACTACGCCCGCTGCATCCTGTGCGGCCTGTGCGTCGAGGCGTGCCCCACGCGCGCGCTGACGATGACCAACGAGTTCGAGCTGGCCGACTCCAGCCGGGCGAACCTCATCTACACCAAGGAGCAGCTGCTCGCCGGCCTGGAGGAGGGCATGGTCGAGGCCCCGCACGCCATGTACCCGGGCACGGACGAACAGGACTACTACCGCGGCCTGGTGACCGAGGCCGCGCCCGGCACGGAGCGTCAGGTCGCCCACTCCAAGGGCGAGGTGGTCCAGGAGGCCGAGTCCACGTTCGGCCCGGAGGAGCCGGCCTCGGAGAAGGTGATCGGGCGATGACCGAGCAGCTCGCCGCCTACTCGACCTCGACCGGCGAGGCCGTCCAGTTCTGGATCCTGGGCACCGTCGCCGTGATCGGCGCCCTGTGCACCGTCTTCATGCGGCGGGCCGTGCACAGCGCGCTCTGCCTCGCCGGAACCATGATCATCCTTGCGGTGTTCTACCTGGCCAACGGCGCCTACTTCCTGGGCGTCGTGCAGATCGTCGTCTACACCGGCGCGATCATGATGCTGTTCCTGTTCGTGGTGATGCTGGTCGGCGTCACGGCCGCGGACTCCCTGAAGGAGACCATCAAGGGCCAGCGCTGGCTGGCCCTGCTGTGCGGCCTCGGCTTCGGCATCCTGCTGGTCGGCGGCATCGGCAACGCCTCGCTGAACGAGTTCAGCGGCGTCGGCGAGGCCAACGCCGGGGGCAATGTGCAGGGCCTCGCCTCCCTGATGTTCACCCGGTACGTCTTCGCCTTCGAGATCACCGGCGCGCTGCTCATCACGGCCGCCGTCGGCGCCATGGTGCTCACCCACCGGGAGCGCACCGAGCGGGCCAGGACCCAGCGCGAACTGGCCGAGCAGCGCGTCCGCGAGGGCACGTACCTGCCGCCGCTGCCCGCGCCCGGCGTCTACGCCCGGCACAACGCGGTGGACATCGCGGGCCTGCTGCCCGACGGCACCCCGTCGGACCTCACCGTCAGCAAGACGCTGCGGGACCGCGGCCAGGTCCGTGACGTGTCGCGGGAGGCGATCAACGACCTGCGGGCGATGGAGCAGCGCGCGGAGGAGCGTCTGGAGCGCCGCGCGATCGAGCCGCCGACCTTCAAGCGGTCCGAGGAGGCGTCGAAGTGAATCCCGTCAACTACCTGTACCTGGCGGCGCTGCTGTTCACCATCGGCGCCACCGGTGTGCTGATCCGGCGCAACGCGATCGTGGTGTTCATGTGCGTCGAGCTGATGCTCAACGCCTGCAACCTCGCGTTCGTCGCCTTCTCCCGCATGCACGGCAACCTCGACGGCCAGATCATCGCGTTCTTCACGATGGTCGTCGCCGCCGCGGAGGTCGTGGTGGGGCTGGCGATCATCGTGTCCCTGTTCCGTTCCCGCCACTCGGCCTCGGTCGACGACGCCAGCCTGATGAAGCTGTGAGGGGCTGCTGAATCGTGGAGAACCTGATTGCGCTGCTGGTGGCGGCGCCTCTGCTCGGAGCGGCGGTCCTGCTGTGCGGCGGACGCCGGCTGGACGCCGTCGGCCACTGGATCGGCACGGCCCTGGCCGCCGTCTCCTTCGCGCTCGGCCTGGTGCTCTTCACCGACCTGCTGGGCAGGGGCGCCGAGGACCGCACCGTCGTGCAGCACCTGTTCAGCTGGATCCCGGTGGAGGGCTTCCAGGCGGACGTCGCCTTCCGGCTCGACCAGCTCTCGATGACGTTCGTGCTGCTGATCACCGGCGTCGGCTCGCTGATCCACCTCTACTCCGTCGGGTACATGGAGCACGACGAGCGGCGCCGCCGCTTCTTCGGCTACCTGAACCTCTTCCTCGCGGCGATGCTGATCCTGGTCCTCGCCGACAACTACCTGCTGCTGTACGTCGGCTGGGAGGGCGTCGGTCTCGCCTCCTACCTGCTGATCGGCTTCTGGCAGCACAAGCCCAGCGCGGCCACGGCCGCGAAGAAGGCCTTCCTGGTCAACCGCGTCGGTGACATGGGCCTGTCCATCGCGATCATGCTGATGTTCCTGTGGTTCGGCACCTTCGCCTTCGGGCCGGTGCTCGGCGGCCACGGGGAGGCCGGTCTCGCCGGCGAGGCGGGCGAGGGCAAGCTGACCGCGATCGCCCTGATGCTGCTGCTCGCCGCGTGCGGCAAGTCCGCCCAGGTGCCGCTGCAGTCCTGGCTCGGGGACGCGATGGAGGGCCCGACCCCGGTGTCGGCGCTCATCCACGCCGCGACCATGGTGACCGCGGGCGTCTACCTGATCGTCCGCTCCGCGGCCGTCTTCAACGGCGCCCCGGACGCCCAGCTCGTCGTGACCATCGTCGGCGCGGTCACGCTGCTGTTCGGTGCGATCGTCGGGTGCGCCAAGGACGACATCAAGAAGGCGCTGGCCGGCTCGACCATGTCGCAGATCGGCTACATGGTGCTGGCCGCGGGCCTCGGCCCGATCGGCTACGTCTTCGCGATCATGCACCTGGTGACGCACGGCTTCTTCAAGGCCGGCCTCTTCCTCGGCGCCGGTTCGGTCATGCACGGCATGAACGACGAGGTCGACATGCGCCGTTACGGCGGCCTCAGGAAGTACATGCCGGTCACGTTCGTCACCTTCGGGCTCGGCTACCTGGCGATCATCGGCTTCCCGGGCCTGTCCGGCTTCTTCTCCAAGGACAAGATCATCGAGGCGGCGTTCGCCAAGGGCGGCACCGAGGGCTGGATCCTCGGCGCCTGCGCCCTGCTGGGCGCGGCCGTCACCGCGTACTACATGACGCGCGTGATGCTGATGACGTTCTTCGGCGAGGAGCGCTGGCGCAACGCGCCCACGCCGTCCCCGGCCGCCCCGGACGTCGAGCCGGCCGCCGAGACGCGCGGGGAGTACGAGCCGCCGCACCCGCACGAGTCGCCGAAGAGCATGACGGTCCCGATGATCGTGCTGGCCGTCGGATCGGTCGCGGGCGGCGCGTTCTTCAGCATCGGGGACCGCTTCATCCACTGGCTGGAGCCGGTCACCGGGCACGCCCACGGCCACCCGCCGGTCAGCGCGCTGACGGTGACGCTGTCCACGGTCGCGGTCATGGTGATCGGCGTGGCGGTCGCCTGGGCCCAGTACGGACGGCGTCCGGTGCCGGCCGTCGCCCCGCGCGGTTCGCTGCTCACCCGGGCCGCCCGCCGGGACCTGCTCCAGGACGACTTCAACCACGTGGTCCTGGTCCGCGGCGGCGAACACCTCACCCGCTCGCTGGTGTACGTCGACCACACCCTGGTCGACGGGGTCGTCAACGGCACGGCCGCCTCCGTGGGCGGCCTGTCCGGGCGGATGCGCAGGCTGCAGAACGGCTTCGCGCGGTCCTACGCGGTCTCGATGTTCGGCGGCGCGGCGGTCCTCGTCGCCGCGACCCTGCTGATGAGGGCGGTCTGATACCGATGTCCTTTCCTCTCCTGACAGCGACGGCGGCGCTCCCGGCCATCGGGGCGATCGCCACGGCCGCCGTACCGGCCGCGAGGCGCACGGCGGCCAAGTGGCTGGCCCTGCTGTTCTCGCTGGCCACCCTCGCCCTGGCGATCACCGTCCTGGTCCGCTTCGACCCGGACGGCGAGCGCTACCAGCTCACCGAGTCGCACGCCTGGATCGCCGACTTCGGCGTCCGCTACGAACTGGGCGTCGACGGCATCGGGGTGGCGCTCATCGCGCTGACCGCGCTGCTGATCCCCTTTATCGTCCTGGCGGGCTGGCACGACGCCGACCCCAAGGACACGGGAAGCAAGAGGTGGCGGCCGACGCAGGGCTTCTTCGCCCTGATCCTGGCCGTCGAGGCGATGGTGATCATCTCCTTCGAGGCCACCGACGTCTTCCTCTTCTACATCTTCTTCGAGGCCATGCTCATCCCGATGTACTTCCTCATCGGCGGCTTCGGGGACCGTGCGCACAAGGACGGCGAGGAGAAGGCGGCGACCCAGCGGTCGTACGCGGCGGTGAAGTTCCTCCTCTACAACCTGGCCGGCGGCCTGATCATGCTGGCCGCCGTGATCGGGCTGTACGTGGTCGCGGGGAACTTCTCCCTCACCGAGATCGCCCAGGCGCGGGCCGACGGCGAGCTGGAGATGGCGACCAGCACCGAACGCTGGCTGTTCCTCGGCTTCTTCTTCGCCTTCGCGGTGAAGGCGCCGCTGTGGCCGCTGCACACCTGGCTGCCCAACGCCATGCAGGAGTCCACCGCCCCGGTCGCCGTGCTGATCACGGCGGTGGTCGACAAGGTGGGCACCTTCGCGATGCTCCGCTTCTGCCTCCAGCTCTTCCCGGAGGCCAGCAAGTGGGCGACCCCGGTGATCCTGGTGCTGGCGGTCATCAGCATCATCTACGGCGCGCTGCTCGCCGTCGGCCAGCGCGACATCAAGCGGCTGATCGCCTACGCCTCGATCTCGCACTTCGGCTTCATCGTGATGGGCATCTTCGCGATGACCAGCCAGGGCCAGTCCGGGGCGACGCTCTACATGGTCAACCACGGCATCTCGACCGCCGTGCTCATGCTGGTCGCCGGGTTCCTGATCTCCCGGCGCGGCTCGCGGCTCATCGCCGACTTCGGCGGTGTGCAGAAGGTGGCCCCGGTGCTCGCCGGCACCTTCCTGATCGGCGGTCTCGCCACCCTCTCGCTGCCGGGGCTGGCGCCCTTCGTCAGTGAGTTCCTGGTCCTGGTCGGCACGTTCACGCGCTACCCGGTGATCGGCATCGTCGCCACCTTCGGCATCGTGCTCGCCGCGCTCTACACCCTCGTCCTGTACCAGCGGACGATGACCGGCCCGGTGAAGCCCGAGGTCGCCGCGATGCCCGACCTGCGGGCGCGGGAGATCGCGGTGGTGGCGCCGCTGGTCGTGCTGCTGGTGTTCCTGGGCGTCTACCCCAAGCCCGTCACGGACGTCGTGAACCCGGCGGTGAAGCAGACCTTGTCCGACGTACAGAAGAAGGACCCCCAGCCCGAGGTGGAGGCGGCCAAGTGAGCGCAACAGCAGCCGTCCACAGCCTGTGGACAACAGCGGCCGATCCGATCGCCAAGATCGACGCACCCAAGATCGAGTACGGGCAGCTCGCGCCCACGCTGATCGTCGTCGGCGCGGCGCTCGTCGGGGTGCTGATCGAGGCGTTCGTGCCGCGCAGGTCCCGTTACCACGCGCAGGTGTTCGTCTCCGCGGTCGCGCTGACCGCCGCGTTCGCCGCGGTCGTGGCGCTCGCCGCGGACGGGTACGCCACCACCAAGGCG
This sequence comes from Streptomyces sp. DSM 120436, assembly GCF_055778765.1. Classification (NCBI taxonomy): domain Bacteria; kingdom Bacillati; phylum Actinomycetota; class Actinomycetes; order Kitasatosporales; family Streptomycetaceae; genus Streptomyces; species Streptomyces sp. DSM 120436. The sequence continues at coordinate 1,901,709 of NZ_JBSKBS010000001.1, forward strand.
GGCATCGCCGCGATGGGCGCGATCGCCGTCGACGGACCGGCGCTCTTCCTCCAGGGCACGATCCTGCTGACGGCGCTGGTGGGCCTGTTCACCTTCGCCGAGCGCCGGCTCGACCCGGAGGCCCACGGCAACCGCGTGGACTCCTTCGCCGCACAGGCCGCGGCCGTCCCCGGCAGCGACAGCGAGAAGCGGGCCGTCAAGGCCGGGTTCACCACCACCGAGGTGTTCCCGCTGCTGCTCTTCGCGGTCGCGGGCATGCTGGTCTTCCCGGCGGCCAACGACCTGCTGACGCTGTTCGTGGCCCTGGAGGTCCTCTCCCTCCCGCTGTACCTGCTGTGCGCGCTGGCCCGGCGCAAGCGGCTGATGTCGCAGGAGGCGGCGGTCAAGTACTTCCTGCTCGGCGCCTTCGCCTCCGCGTTCACGCTGTTCGGCATCGCCCTGCTGTACGGCTACGCGGGCTCCATGTCGTACGCGACGATCGCGCAGGTCGTCGACGGCACCGTCCCGGAGATCACCCCGGCGCTCGCCGCCACCATGGGCAACGACGCGCTGCTGCTGATCGGCGCGGCGCTGCTGGTGATGGGCCTGCTGTTCAAGGTCGGCGCGGTGCCCTTCCACATGTGGACGCCCGACGTCTACCAGGGCGCCCCCACGCCGGTGACCGGCTTCATGGCGGCGGCCACCAAGGTCGCGGCGTTCGGCGCCCTGCTGCGCCTGCTGTACGTGGTGCTGCCGGGTCTGCGCTGGGACTGGCGGCCGGTCATGTGGGGCGTCGCCATCGTCACCATGCTGGCCGGCGCCGTCGTGGCGATCACCCAGACCGACATCAAGCGGCTGCTGGCGTACTCGTCGATCGCGCACGCGGGCTTCATCCTCGCGGGCGTCATCGCGACCACGCCGTCGGGCGTCTCGTCGGTGCTGTTCTACCTGGCGGCCTACTCCTTCGTGACGATCGGCGCCTTCGCCGTGGTCACGCTGGTGCGGGACGCGGGCGGCGAGGCGACCCACCTGTCCCGCTGGGCGGGCCTGGGCCGGCGCTCCCCGCTGGTGGCGGCGGTGTTCGCGGTGTTCCTGCTCGCCTTCGCGGGCATCCCGCTGACCTCGGGCTTCGCCGGGAAGTTCGCCGTGTTCAAGGCGGCGGCGGAGGGCGGTGCGGTCCCGCTGGTGGTGATCGGCGTGATCTCGTCGGCGGTCGCGGCGTTCTTCTACATCCGCGTCATCGTGCTGATGTTCTTCAGCGAGCCGCGCCCGGAGGGCCCGACCGTCGCGGTGCCGTCGCCGCTGACGATGACGGCGATCGCGGTCGGTGTGGCGGTCACGGTGGTGCTCGGTGTGGCGCCGCAGTACTTCCTGGAGCTGGCCGGGGACGCGGGGGTGTTCGTGCGCTGACGCGCCCCCTGCCGGTCCCGGACACGGCCCGGTGCCCCCGCGCGGGGTGCCGGGCCGCGGTCGTTCCCGGTCGCGGCGCGCGCCGTCGCGCACGGGACCCGGGCGGTTCCGTGCGGGTCACGGGACCCGGGCGGTTCCGTGCGGGCCTGTGGACGGCTCCGGGGCTGTCGGTCCGGACGCCTATGGTGGACGCGGTGGCCGAGGTACGGCCGCGGGGGACGGGACGATGCACGGGACGGACGGTGTCGCCGGGATGGCAGTGACGGACAGTGAGGCGCTGGCGGCGCTGCACCGGGTCTTCGGCTACGAGGCCTTCCGCGGCGAGCAGGAAGCGGTCGTCGACCATGTGATCGCGGGCGGCGACGCGGTCGTGCTCATGCCGACCGGCGGCGGCAAGTCGCTCTGCTACCAGATCCCGGCCCTGGTCCGGCCCGGCACGGGCGTGGTGGTCTCCCCGCTGATCGCGCTGATGCAGGACCAGGTGGACGCGTTGCGGGCGCTCGGCGTGCGGGCCGGCTTCGTCAACTCCACGCAGGACTTCGACGAGCGGCGCACGGTCGAGGCGGAGTTCCTGGCGGGCGAGCTCGACCTGCTCTACCTGGCGCCGGAGCGGCTGCGCCTGGACAGCAGCCTCGACCTCCTCTCCCGCGGCAAGATCTCCGTCTTCGCCATCGACGAGGCGCACTGCGTCTCCCAGTGGGGGCACGACTTCCGGCCGGACTACCTCACCCTGTCCGTGCTGGGGGAGCGGTGGCCGGACGTGCCCCGCATCGCCCTCACCGCGACGGCCACGGACGCCACGCACCGGGAGATCACCGAGCGGCTGGGCCTGCGGGACGCCCGGCACTTCGTGGCCAGCTTCGACCGGCCCAACATCCAGTACCGGATCGTGCCCAAGGCCGACCCCCGCAAGCAGCTCCTCGCCTTCCTGCGCGAGGAGCACGCCGGGGACGCGGGCATCGTGTACTGCCTGTCGCGCAACTCGGTGGAGAAGACCGCCGAGTTCCTCTCCCGCAACGGCATCGAGGCGGTGCCGTACCACGCGGGGCTCGACGCGGGGACGCGCGCCGCGCACCAGGCGCGCTTCCTGCGTGAGGAGGGCCTGGTCGTGGTGGCGACCATCGCCTTCGGCATGGGCATCGACAAGCCGGACGTCCGCTTCGTCGCCCACCTCGACCTGCCCAAGTCGGTGGAGGGCTACTACCAGGAGACCGGCCGCGCGGGCCGCGACGGCCTGCCGTCCACGGCGTGGATGGCCTACGGGCTGAACGACGTCATCCAGCAGCGCAAGCTGATCCAGTCCGGCGAGGGCGACGAGGCGTTCCGGCGGCGGGCCAACCAGCACCTGGACGCCATGCTCGCCCTGTGCGAGACCGTGCACTGCCGCCGCGGCCAGCTCCTCGCCTACTTCGGCCAGGACCCGTCCGGGGAGAACTGCGGCAACTGCGACACCTGCCTCGCCCCGCCGGAGACCTGGGACGGCACGGTCGCGGCGCAGAAGGTGCTGTCCACGGTGGTGCGGCTGCAGCGGGAGCGCGGGCAGAAGTTCGGCGCGGTGCAGATCGTGGACATCCTGCTGGGCCGCCGCACCGCCAAGGTGATCCAGTTCGACCACGACCAGCTCTCCGTGTTCGGGATCGGCGAGGAGCTGAGCGAGGCGCAATGGCGCGGCGTCGTCCGCCAGTTGCTCGCCCAGGGACTGCTCGCGGTCGAGGGCGAGTACGGCACGCTGGTGCTGACCGAGGCCAGCGGACCGGTGCTGCGGCGCGAGCGTGAGGTGCCGCTGCGCAAGGAGCCCGAGAAGCCGGCCGCCTCCCGCTCGGGCGGCGGGGCGGGCCGGGGCGAGCGCAAGGCCAGGGCGGCCGCCGTCGAGCTGCCCGAGGAGCTGCGGCCGGCGTTCGAGGCGCTGCGCGCCTGGCGCGCCGAGCAGGCCAGGGAGCAGGGCGTCCCGGCGTACGTGATCTTCCATGACGCCACGCTGCGGGAGATCGTCACGGTGTGGCCCACCTCGGTGGAGGAGCTGGGCGGCGTCAGCGGCGTCGGCGAGAAGAAGCGGGTGACGTACGGCGAGGGGGTCGTCGCGGTGCTGGCCGGACTGGCGGCGCCGGGTGCGGCCGCTCCCGACCCGGCTGCTCCCGACCCGGCTGCTCCCGACCAGGCGGCTCCCGGCCAGGCCGGTGAGGCCCCGGCACCCGAGGACGACTGGCCCGACGAGGAGCCCGACTGGATCTGAGCACCCCGGCCGCCCCGCTACGGCAGCGCCGTCAGCCCCGGCGCGAAGGTGATGAGCAGCGGGACGAGGGGAACCAGGGCCGCCGCGCCTGTCGTCAGGGCGCGGTACCGGCGGCCCAGACGCGGCGGCGGCTCGAGGAGCCGGTCGACGCGCTCGCCGAGCAGCCGGCGGCTGGAGGAGCAGGACAGCACGCCCCGGTGCTGGTTGAGCTCGATCAGCGCCAGCGCGGTGGTCAGGTGGCCGCAGCGGCGGGAGGCCGTGTCGTCGGCGGACAGCTCGACCAGACGGTGCGTCTGCTCGCAGAAGTGGGCGAACAGCGGGACGCGCGGGAAGCCGGCCGCCAGCGCCGCCGACAGATGCAGCAGCCAGTCGTGGCGGGCCCGGGCGTGGCCGCGTTCGTGGGTGAGGACCGCGTCGAGCTGATGGCCGGTCAGCCGTCGCAGCGCGCCGGTCGTGACGATCAGCTGGGGCGGACTGCCCGGCATCCACCAGGCGTCGGGGTACTCCTCCTCCAGCACCAGCAGCGGCCCCCGCCCCTCGGGCAGTCCCGCCGGCAGGTCGGGCGCGCGGTCCCGCAGGTGTGCGCGGGCGCGGACGCGACGGCGGCGGGCCTCGACCAGTTCCCGCCCCAGCACCGCGGCGGTCCAGGCCGCGCCGCAGGCCAGCAGCACGGTGAGCACGGTCGTCCACGGCGAGGCGGACGACAGGTCGTACGCGGCGGTCACGGCGGGCGGCGCCGGGGCGAACAACTGCGCGCGGACGGTGCCGAAGACGGCGGCGGCGCCCAGCGCCAGGGCGGTCAGGCAGCACAGCAGGACGGTGGCCACCAGGCACTGCCACACCCACAGGCCGACGACCGGTTCCCGTTCCGGCCACTTCGCCCGGGTCAGCGCGCGGGGGACGGGTACGGCGGCGGTCACGGCGACCACGCTCAGCAGGAGCAGGCAGTACGTCATGCCACGGGCTCCGGATCCTGTCGGAAGGGGCGGCTCGGGGGCGTGCGGTGGGGCGGGGCGCGCGGCGTGGGAGGCGACGCACCGCCCGACGCCAAGTATGACGGCGAAGGGCGGTGCGAGACAGCGTGCCCGGACGGTTCGACAGGGCCGGAGGGGTCAGGACGCGGGGACCACCCGTCCCGTCACCTCGCCGAGGCCCACCCGCACCCCGTCCGGGCCCGGCGCCCAGGCGGACAGCGTCACCACGTCGCCGTCCTCCAGGAACGTCCGCTTGCCGTCGGGGAGTTCGAGCGGGTCGCGGCCGTTCCAGGTCAGTTCCAGCAGGGAGCCGCGCTCGCGCTCGGTGGGACCGCTGACCGTGCCGGAGCCGTAGAGGTCGCCGGTGCGCAGGGAGGCGCCGTTCACCGTCATGTGGGCGAGCTGCTGGGCGGCCGTCCAGTACATGGTGGAGAAGGGGCACTCGGAGATCTCGTGGCCGTTGAGGGTCACGGTGATGCGCAGGTCGTAGCCGCCGGGCTCCTCGCCGGAGTCGTCGAGGTACGGCAGCAGCGGGTGGGTGCGCTCCGGCGGTGCGGTGCGGGCCTCCTCCAGGGCGTCCAGCGGGGTGATCCACGCCGACACGGAGGTGGCGAAGGACTTGCCGAGGAACGGTCCGAGGGGCACGTACTCCCAGGCCTGGACGTCGCGGGCGGACCAGTCGTTGAGCAGGCACAGGCCGAACACGTGGTCGCGGTAGGCGTTCAGCGGCACGGGCCGGCCCCGCTCGGACGGGACGCCGACGACGAAGCCGACCTCGGCCTCGATGTCCAGCCGCACGGACGGGCCGAACACCGGGGCGGCGTCGGCGGGCGCCTTGCGCTGCCCGGAGGGGCGTACGACGTCGGTGCCGGACACCACGACGGTGCCGGAGCGGCCGTGGTAACCGATCGGCAGGTGCTTCCAGTTGGGGGTCAGGGAGTCGGCCGCGTCGGGGCGGAAGATCTGCCCGACGTTCCGGGCGTGGTTCTCCGAGGCGTAGAAGTCGACGTAGTCCGCGACCTCGAACGGCAGGTGCAGGGTGACCTCGGACAGCGGGTGGAGGAACCGCTCGACGGTCTCCCGGTGCGCCGGGACCGTCACCCACGCGGTGAGCGCGCGCCGCACGTCCGACCAGGCCGTACGGCCCGCCGCCAGCAGGGGGTTGAGGGTGGGCCGGGCGAGCAGGGAGGCGTAGGGGGAGCCCAGGGCGTGTGCCGCCGCTCCGGCGTCGAGGACGTGGTCGCCCAGCCGGACGCCCACGGTGCGCTCCGGCGAACCGGGGAGCGAGAAGACGCCGTACGGCAGGTTGTGCGGGCCGAAGGGATCGCCCTCGGGGACATCGAAGGGGGGCATCGGGTGCTGCCTCGCTTTCGTGTGCGCGGGTGCGCCACGTGTCCGTGGCCGTGCCACACGTTACGGGGTCGCGCCCCGGTGGGCTCTTGTATGCGGACGACTTCCCGGGCCCGGGTCCGCCGGAGCGCACCCTGTTCCGGTCAAAACGGGAAAGAGGTCCCAACCGGTCGCGATCCGGCGGCGTAAGAAGGCAAAACGCACCCAATGCGAGGGCATACGGGCGCGGCGAATCGGACGGTCCTCTCGTCCGTATTCTCTGATCATGGCCGCACCCACCGATTGTTTCCTCATCGCCACCGACCTGGACGGGACGCTGCTGCGCGGTGACGACACCCTCTCCGACCGCTCCCTCGCCGCCCTCGCGCGGGCCGAGCGGGCCGGTGCCCGGCACCTCGTGGTGACGGGCCGCCCGGCCCCCAGAGTGCGGTCGCTGCTCGACGACCTCGGCTGCACGGGGCTCGCGGTGTGCGGACAGGGCGCGCAGGTCTACGACGCCGCCGCGCACCGGATGCTGTGGTCGGTCCGGCTGGACCGGGAGCTGGCGGAGACCGCGCTCGGCAAGATCGAGGCCGAGGTGGGGGAGGTGTACGCCGCGGTCGACCAGGACGGGGTCGACGGGCTGACGCTGATCGAGCCGGGCTACCGGATGCCGCACCCGACGCTCCCGTCGGTGCGGGTGGAGCGGCGCGACGACCTGTGGGCGCGGCCGATCAGCAAGGTGCTGCTGCGCCACCCGGAGTTGTCGGACGACGTGCTGGCGGCGGCGGCCCGGTCCGTGGTCGGTTCGCTGGCCACGGTCACGATGTCGGGGCCGGGCACGGTGGAGCTCCAGCCGTGCGGGGTCACCAAGGCGACCGGGCTGGCGCTGGCCGCCGACCACCTGGGGCTGCGCCCCGAGGACACGGTCGCCTTCGGGGACATGCCGAACGACGTCCCCATGTTCCGGTGGGCGGGCCACGGCGTCGCCATGGCCAACGCGCACCCCGAGCTGAAGGCGGCGGCCGACGAGGTCACCCTGTCGAACGAGGACGACGGTGTGGCCGTCGTCCTCGAGCGACTGTTCGGGCAGACGGCCGGGGTGGGCCGTCAGAGGTCGGCTCAGTACGCGCCGAAGACGTTGTCGATCGAACCGTAGCGGTCGGCGGCGTAGTTGCAGGCCGCGGCGATGTTGGCGACCGGGTCGAACGGGTCGAAGGCGGTGCCGGGCACGTGGTACGCCTGGAAGGTCGGGTCGATGACCTGGAGCAGGCCCTTGGACGGGGTGCCCTTCGCGGCGTTGGAGTCCCACAGGTTGATGGCGGCCGGGTTGCCGGACGACTCCCGCATGATGTTGCGGTGGATGGAGTCGTAGGAGCCGGGGATGCCGTTCTGCGCCATGACGTCCATCGCCTCGCGGATCCAGCCGTCGAGGTTGTCCGGGTACGCGGTCGTGGAGGCGGCGGTGGCCTGGGCCGCGGGGGCGGCCGCGGCGCTGGTGGCGCCGAACAGCGGCATCGCGACCACGGCGACGCCGGTGCCGGCGACGGCGAGGGAGCGGACGAGGCGGCGGCGGTACGAAGCGGAAGCGGGCATGTCTGGGTTCCTCTCCTACGCCTGCGAGGTGAGCTGTCGGGTTCGGGCGGGAGAGTGCCCGGCCGTGCCCCTGCGGGCATGGCTTCACCCCGAGCCGTCCCGGCGCGGTGTCCGGTACGGCGGCTTACCTGGGTCCCCCGCTCCTGCCGTGCGTGAGTTCGTCGTCGGGTGTGATGCGGGTGGCGGCAGGACTAGGCGTCCACCCGGCAGGCCCGGAACGTATGCGAGAGCGCATGTCGGGAACAAGTGCGACGATCACACAAAGCACCGTTTGATCTTGAGATGGGCGATTTAGGGTGCTTGATCCTTTGCGGTCGCTCAGGGTCAACTCCGTTGCGTGGAGCGGGATGACGGGCGTGTGCGGGGGTGACCGGACGGCCGGCGGGCGCGTGACTCACTTCACGGGGCGACGACCGTGGGGGCATTTGCGGCCAAGGTGAATTAGAGGGGCGATCGCGGCAAATCGGACTCACGGGTGGGGCAGGATGGTCCACGGGCCGCCGTGTCCGGGAAGTCGAGGTATGTCCCTTGTCATTGCCCGATCAAAAACACTCCGCTTCTGCTCCCGTATCGCCTTGCTTGTGACCCCGGGCCCTGGCGGTGATCGAAACATGACCGGATACGCTGACTCGAGTGGTGGCAGCGACCTATCGACAAACCGTGTAACCGCCAGCAGACACCAGCAGACAGGAGACCCCTCGTGACCGTCGTCGGGCCGTTCGGGCTGAGCGTGCGGGACCAGGCTCTGGAAGCCGATGTCCAGGCCGGATTGACGGCTGTCGAGGAAGGGCTGCTCGAGGCCACCAAGAGCGAGGTGCCCTTCATCACGGAGGCCGCCCAGCACCTGGTGCGGGCCGGCGGCAAACGGTTCCGTCCGCTGCTCGTGATGCTCTCCGCCCGGTTCGGCGACCCCTACGCGCCCGGCATCGTGCCGTCGGCCGTCGTGGTGGAACTCACCCACCTGGCCACGCTGTACCACGACGACGTGATGGACGAGGCCGAGGTGCGGCGCGGGGTCGCGAGCGCGAACGCCCGCTGGGGCAACTCGGTCGCCGTGCTCACCGGCGACTTCCTCTTCGCCCGCGCCTCCCACATCCTGGCCGACCTCGGCCCGGAGGCGGTGCGGGTCCAGGCCGAGGCGTTCGAGCGGCTGGTCACCGGCCAGATCCTGGAGACCGCGGGCCCGCAGAACGGCCGCGACCCGGTCGACCACTACCTGGACGTGCTCGGCGGCAAGACCGGCTCCCTGGTCGCCGTCTCCTGCCGGTTCGGCGGGATGATGTCCGGCGCCGACGAGACGGTGGTGGACATCCTCACCCAGTACGGCGAGCGGCTCGGCGTCGCCTTCCAGCTCGCCGACGACGTCCTGGACATCGCCTCCGACTCCTACGAGTCCGGCAAGACCCCCGGCACCGACCTGCGCGAGGGCATCGCCACCCTGCCCGTGCTGCGGCTGCGCGAGCGGGCGGCCCGGCTGGGCCTCGCCGAGGACCTCGCCCTGTGCGAGCTGCTCGACTCCGACCTCACCGACGACGCCCGGCACGCCGAGGCGCTGCGGCTGCTGCGCGCCCACCCCGCGCTGGGCCAGGCCCGCCGGGACACCGTGCGCTACGCCGAGGAGGCGCGCGCCGCGCTCGCCCCGCTGCCCGACGGCCCCGCCAAGACGGCGCTCGTCGAGATGTGCGACGCCGTGGTGCACCGGGCCGGCTGACCCGTCCGGCCGTCCCCCGTACGCCTCCCGGACCCGGACGACCCCTACGGGGCGGGGGAGGCGCCGTCGTGCCGTGTCATACCGCAGCAGTACGCGCAGTTGAGTCCGCGGTCTGACGCATCCGCCCCGCGCATGCGGTCAGATGGACCACGACGGACAACACCACTTCTCACCGGTTCGGGTGAGAATGGCGGCTCGGACCGGACTGGTGCGAGGACACGGGACGGAAGCCGCCGCCGACGACGGAGGGCACACATGGCACCGTACGCATCCGACGACACGACGACCGCGGGGGAGGTCGAGGAGCCGCGCGCCGGCCGCCGCAGGGCAGCGCGGTACGTCGTCCCCGTCACGGTGATGGGCGTGGCGGCCGCGACGATCGGACTCGTCCCGGCGCTCGCCGACTCCGGCGACCCCGACCTGCCGGACATCACCGCCGCGCAGCTCATCGAGAAGATCGCGCAGTCGGACGTGGAGCGGCTGTCCGGCACCGTGAAGATCACCACCGACCTCGGACTGCCGAACCTCGGCGGCCTGGAGAGCGGCCTCGCGTCCGGGGCGCTGGGCGAGGACGGCGAGGGCGGTTCGTCCGCCGACCCGTCCGGCCGGCTCACCGAGCTGGCGTCCGGCACGCACACCCTGCGCGTCGCCGCCGACGGCCCGGAACGCCAGAAGCTGTCACTGCTGGAGAACGCGGCCGAGTACAGCCTCATCCACAACGGCGAGGACGTCTGGGGCTACGACAGCGCGTCCAACGAGGTCTACCACACCACCGTCGACGCGCCGGACGCGTCCGAACGGCGCGAGCAGCGGCCCCCGGCCCTCCCCCAGGACTTCGCGGAGGAGGCGCTGAAGGCGGTCGACGACACCACGTCCGTGAAGGTCGACGGCACCGCCCAGGTGGCCGGCCGGGACGCCTACCGGCTGGTGGTCGAGCCCAGGCAGTCCGGCTCCACCGTCGGCGCCGTCAGCATCGCCGTGGACCACGAGACGGGCCTGCCGCTGAAGTTCACGCTCACCCCGTCGAGCGGCGGCTCGGCCGTCGTGGACGTCGGCTTCACCGAGGTGAGCTTCGACCGCCCGGACGCCTCCACGTTCGAGTTCACCCCGCCGAAGGGCGCCAAGGTGACCGAGGACACCGAACAGGGCCGGGACCGCGGCGACTTCGGGAAGCCGGAGCGGGGCCCGAAGTCCGAGGAGGACCTGGCCAAGGGCTTCGACGGGCTGAAGACGCTCGGCGAGGGCTGGAACACGGTCGCCACCTTCGACACCGGCTCCGGCGGCGGCCTGCCCACCGGCGAGGCGGGCGGCGACCTCGACGGCTTCCTCGGCTCGCTCGGCGAGCGGGTCGAGGGCGACTTCGGCACCGGCACGGTGTTCGGCACCCGCCTGGTCAACGCCCTGATCACCGAGGACGGCACGGTCTACGTGGGTACGGTCACCAAGGACGCGCTGGTGAAGGCGGCCGACGCGGGCGAGTAGCAGGCCCCGCGCCCGCCGCCGTACCGAGGGAAACGGGGGAGCCGATGGACGCCACGTCCGCCACGTCCGCCACGGAGCAGACGCGCGACGGGCGGTCCGCGGGTGACGGCGTCGTCGTCACCCGCGGACTGACCAAGCGGTACCGCGGCGGACAGCTCGCCGTGGACGGCCTGCACCTGACCGTCCCGGCGGGCAGCGTCTTCGGCTTCCTCGGCCCCAACGGCTCCGGCAAGACCACCACCATCCGCATGCTGATGGGCCTGATCGAGCCGACCTCCGGGACGGCGCACGTGCTGGGGCGCCCCATGCCCCGCTCCGCGCGCGCCGTCCTCCCGCACGTCGGAGCCCTCATCGAGGGCCCCGCCCTCTACGGCTTCCTCTCCGGCCGCGACAACCTCCTCCGCCACGACGCGGCCGACCCCACCGCCGATCCGCGCACCCGCAAGGCGCGGGTCGCCGCAGCCCTGGACCGGGTGGGCCTCACGGCCGCGGCCGGGCGGAAGGCACGCGCGTACTCCCTCGGCATGAAGCAGCGCCTCGGACTCGCCGCCGCCCTGCTGCGGCCCCGCCGGCTGCTGGTGCTGGACGAGCCGACCAACGGCCTCGACCCGCAGGGCATGCGGGAGATCCGCTCCCTGGTCCGCGAACTGGCCACCGACGGCACGACCGTCTTCCTCTCCTCCCACCTGCTCGACGAGATCGAGCAGGTCTGCACGCACGCCGCCGTGATGGCGCGGGGCCGGCTGATCACGCAGGGACCGGTCGCCGAGCTGGCCGCGGGCGCCCGGGGCCGTCTGGTGATCACCACGCCCGACCCGGCGGACGCGGCGCGGCTGTTGAAGGCACAGGGGCTCGCCGACGTCGTGGCGGACGGTGACCGGGTGAGCGCCGAGCCGCCCGCGCGGGACCTCGCCGAGGTCAACGTGGCCCTGGTCACGGCGGGGGTGCGGGTGCGCGGCCTCGGGGTGGAACGGGCCTCGCTGGAGGACGTGTTCGTGGCGCTGACCGGGGAGGGGTTCGATGTCGCGGGCTGAGACGGCGAGCGGGACGGGCGCGGAAGCGGAGGAGGCCGTGCGACCGCGTCCGCTGTGGACCCTCGGGCTGTTCCGCGACGAACTGCGCACCACCTTCCGCCGCTGGCGCACCCTCGCCCTGCTGGGCGTGCTGGCCGCCGTGCCGGTGCTGGTCGGGATCGCCGTGCGGATCGAGACCGGCGACGGGTCGTCCGCCGGGAGCGGTGGCGGGGGACCCGCCTTCGTCTCGCAGATCACCAACAACGGCCTGTTCCTCGTCTTCACCGCGCTCGCCGCGACCCTGCCGTTCTTCCTGCCCATGGCGGTCGGCGTGATCGCGGGCGACGCCGTGGCGGGCGAGGCGGGCGCCGGCACCCTGCGCTACCTGCTGGTCGCCCCCGCCGGCCGCACCCGGCTGCTGCTCACCAAGTACGCGACGGTCGTCGTGTTCTGTCTGGCCGCCACCCTGGTGGTGGCCGGGTCGGCGCTGGCCGTGGGCGCGCTGCTGTTCCCGCTGGGCGACGTCACCACCCTCTCGGGCACCCGCATCGGCTTCGGTGAGGGACTGGTCCGGGCCCTGCTGATCGCCCTGGTCGTCGCCGCGTCCCTGCTCGGCGTGGCGGCGCTCGGCCTGTTCGTCTCCACGCTGACCGACAGCGGCATCGCGGCGATGGCCACCACGGTCGGACTGCTCATCACCGTCCAGATCCTCGACCAGATCCCCCAGCTGCACGCCCTGCACCCGTACCTGTTCTCCCACCACTGGCTGTCCTTCGCCGACCTGCTGCGCGAGCCCGTCCACCGGGACGACCTCACCAGGAACCTCGGCCTCCAGGCCCTCTACGCCGCCGTCTTCGGCTCGGCGGCCTGGGCACGGTTCACGACGAAGGACGTCACGGCGTAGAGGCGGCCGGGGTGAGCGCGGCGGCGGCTCCGCGTCGCTCCGCCTCCCGGGCGGCCGCCAGCAGCAGGTCCTCCCGGTCGTGGGCCGCCACCAGGTGCAGCCCCGCCGGACAGCCGTCGGCGCCGACACCGGCCGGGAGGCTCAGCGCGGGATGACCGCTGAGGTTGAACGCCCAGGTGAGCGCGGTGGAGTAGGTGTCACCGGGACCGTCGTGGCCGTGCGGCGCGGTGGGCGCCGTGGGAGTGAGCAGCAGGTCGGCGTGGGTGAGGATGCCGCGCAGACGGCGGTCGTTGGCGGCCCGGACGCGGTGGGCGCCGGCGGGATCGGCGCCCGGGGTGCGCAGGGCCAGCCAGGCCGGGCCGGGGTCGAGGAGCGCGGGGGGCTCCGGCGGCCGCACCAGGCGTACCACCCCGGCCTCGACGAGCCGCTCGGCCGCCTCCCGCGCCAGGGCGACGGGCCCGGGGGCGGGGGAGGCGAAACCCAGGTCGGGCGACCAGACGGCGGTGACGGGGAAGCGGGGCGGCGCCGGGGGCCCGGCCCGCTCGGAAACGACCCGCCACCAGAGACGCGCGTCCGCCGCCGTACGCGCGAGAATCCCGGGCGCGGCGAGGCCCGTACGGTCGCCCGACGGCAGCCGGCCGCCCGTGACCTTCAGCCCCAGCACCCCGCACCACGCCGCCGGGATGCGCACCGAGCCCGCGCCGTCGGCGCCCGTCGCCAGCGGCACCAGCCCGGCCGCCACCGCCACCGCCGCCCCGGCCGAGGACCCGCCGGGCGTGCGGTCCGCCCGCCACGGGTTGACGGTACGGCCACGCGCCCCGAGTCCCCAGGTCTGCCAGGGCGTCCCCGGACCCGGCACGGAGGTGGCGCCCAGGGCGACCGCACCGGCCGCGAGCAGCGGTTCCGCCGCGCGCCGGCCGTGCCGCCCCTTGACCGCGACCGGCACCCCGGCCAGCGGCGGGCACTCCCCGGCGGCGACCCGCGCGTCCACCTCCGCCGCCCGCCGCAGCGCCTCCTCGGCCCACACGTCGAGGAACGCGCACAGCACCGGATCGGCGCGCTCGATCCGCGCGAGCGCCTCCGCGACCACGTCCACGGCCCGGCACGCGCCCGCGCGCACGGCGGCGGCGATCTCCCGCGCGCCGTCCCCGCTCACCGCGGGACGCCGGTGAGACGGGCCAGCGGCTCCGTTCCGCGCGGCGGCCTGCCGCCCAGGTCGCCGAGGCGCCAGTCGGGCACCCACGGCACCCGGTACACGTCGATCAACGGCTCGATCAGCCGCACCCGGTGCGCGAGGGGACGCGGGAGCCGCCCCGGCGCGTCCGCCACGAGGACGACGGCGTCCAGGTCGAGCCCGTGCGGGGCCTCACCGCGCCGGAACAGGTCGACGGCCGGCGGCACCGCGTCCAGTCCGGCCGCATGGGTGCGGGCGACGAGCAGCACCGGGCCGGGGGCGTCGGGCCCGGGCCAGGAGCGTCCGCAGTCGTGCCCGCCGTAGACCGCGGCGAGCGTGGAGACGCCCGCGCCGCCGTGCAGACCGACCCAGGAGAAGCGCCGGGCCGTCGCACGGGCGGGCACCGGCTCCGGAGGGTCCGCCTCCGGTGCCGTCACCGGCCCTCGCAGCCAGATCTCCGGTCCCTGTCCCGTGCCTGCTCGCATGTCCCTCTCCTGCTCGCCGGCTCGATCGTCCATGCCCCGCGCCCGGCGCGGAACCGGGGCCGACGGCCCTTGGGACGAGCCTGTGACAACGCGGTGACGTGCGCAGAGCGCGCGAGCGGACACACTCGACGGTAGGTGTACGACCCGAATGAGGGAACGATGTCTCGACTCAGCCGCGGGAAGAAGCGGGAACAGCAGCAGGCCACGGACGCGGCGCACCGCGCGGCGGTGCCGGTCGACGTCCGCGTCCCGGCCGACGGGTCGGGCGGGCCGGGCGCCCTCGTCGACGGCGTACGGGTGATCGCGGGCCCCGGCGAGGAGATCCAGCAGACGGTGCTGAACCGCCTGCACCGCATCGCCGTCGCCGCCGGCCGCGCCGTCCACGCCACCGTGCGCGACGAACGCATCGGGTACGTCGTCCCGCTCCGGGTCGCCCCGGACGGCTCCAGCACCTTCACGGCCCAGCCGGCCCAGCTGCACGGCCCGCTCGCACGGGGAGAGGCGTCCCCCGGGACGCCGGCTCCTGGGACGCCCGCCCCCGGGACGCCGGCCCCCGGGGCGCCGAGCCCCGGCATACCGCCGGCTCCGGGGACGCCCCCGCGGCCGGCGCCCGAGCGGGAGCATGCGGCGCCCCGGTCATCGGCCTCCGGGTCGGAGCAGGCGGCGCAGCGGTCGTCGACGCCCGGGTCGGAGCACGCGGTGCCCCAGGGGCCGGCCTCCGGATCGGACACCGACCGCCTGACCCACCTGCTCCGCTCGGTCCCGGAATCCGAAGCCCCGCAGGCGCTCCGTCGCGTCCCGGAGCCTGAGGGACGGGTGACCTCCGGTCCCGCCCCGGAGCCGGGGTCTTCGGCGGCTTCCGGCTCCGTCTCGACGCCCCCGGCGACCGCTGACGCCGGCGGAGGCCCCGACTCCCAGGCGGCTCCTGACCGTTTCCGTTCCGAGCCCGCAGCCCCGCCGGCCCCCGGCTCCGCCCCGGAGCAGGCAGCTCCGGACACTCCCGCTCCCGTACCGGAGCCCGGGACCCAGGCGGCTTCCCCTGCCCCGCCGGCCCCCGGCGCCGTTTCGGCGTCCCCCGCCCCGGAGCCGGAAATCCCGGCGCCCCCCGCCCCCGTGCGGGACGCCACCCCCACCTTCCCCCTGCGTCCCATCCCCGGGACGGAAGCCTCCTTCGACTCCCCGCCCACCTTCCGGCTGCGGAGGGTGACGCCGCCGCCGGCCGGCGGTCTCCCGCCCGGCACCGTCGCGCCGCCCCTGGGCGTGTTCGGGCCGCCCCCGGACATGAACGCCCGGCCGTACCCCGCCGAGGGGCGCGACACGGCACCCGAACCTGACCTCGCGGCCGTGCCCGACGCCGACCCGGACCCCCGCCCCGCCCCACCGCGCGGCTTCGACGCCATCGCGGAGGCCGTGCTCGGCGACGAGCCCGCCGCCCCCGCCGGCAGCCCCCTCGCCGACCCCATGGAGCGCATCAACGACGCCGTGCGGGCGGGCAGGATCGACACGGCCGCCCACCTCGCCCACGACACCCTGGAGCACGCCTCGCGGACCCTCGGGGCCGAGCACCCGGAGGTGCTGCGCCTGCGCGAGCTCACCGCGTACATCGCCTACCTGGCCGGTGAACCGCTGCGCGCCTTCCGGCTCTCCCTCGACCTCGCCGTCGTCTGCCGCCGCGCGGGCGACGCGGAGGCCGCTTACGGCAACGTCCGCAGCGCGGCCACCGCATGGCGCGGGGTGCGCGATCCCCTGCTCGGGCTGGAGCTGGGGCGCGAGCTGACGGCGCTGTGGACCGGGCTGGCCGCCGAGGGCGGTCCCGCCGCCGACGAGGCGGAGGAACTGGACTCCGTACGCGCCCGCATGGACCGCCTCACCGCCCGCGCCCGCGACCTGGAGGACTGAGCCGCCCCCCGGGGACGCCCGCTAGTGGAGGCAGAACTCGTTCCCCTCCGGGTCTCCCGACACGCGTGTCTAGCGGTTCTGGAGATACGCCCGATGGCAGCAAAAGCGCAGGTCAGCACGGTTAGCGCACCGGCTACGCAGAACAGCGAGGGATTCGCGTCCGTCCCCGGTGTGCTGACTCGCTCGGGGGACGGTATGAGCAACCAACCCCGCGCGCTGTCAGCAATCCGTCTGTCGGTGGAGACCGACGAAACCACCTCCCCCGGACGCCAGCGAGAGGCGAACGAGACCGCCGCCGCATCCGTCGGTGCGCAGATCATCGGGGAGGCTGTAGACCTCGGCGTCAGCGCGTCCAAGACCACGCCGTTTGAGCGGCCCGAGCTTGGCCCGTGGCTTGCCCGTCCCGACGATTTCGACGTGCTGTGTTTCTGGCGTTTCGATCGCGCCGTTCGCAGCATGGCCGACATGAACGCGCTGGTTCAGTGGGCGCGCGAAAACCGGAAAGTGATCGTGTTCGCCGAGGGACCGGGCGGCCGTCTCACGCTGGATTTCCGCAGTGGCGTAGATCTGATCACTCAACTGATTCTCCAAATCTTCGCGTTCGCCGCTGAATTCGAGGCACAGTCCATCCGTGAACGTGTCCTCGGCGCACAGGCTGCAATGCGCGGAATGGATCTCCGGTGGCGCGGTTCCCGTCCGCCTTACGGATACGTTCCCGTTCCGCTGGAATCCGGCGGGTGGACGCTGGCACCGGCCACCGAGGAAATCCCCGGATGCGGTCCGGCCCCGGTTGCTGTCATTGAACGGATCATCCGTGACCTGATGGGGGACCCGGCACGGAACGTGAACGGCAAAACTGCAAGCGCTGTTGCCGAGGAACTGAACACCGAGGGAATCCCGTCTCCCCGTGACTGGTGGGCACTGGTCAAGGGTCGGACGACCGGAGGAAAGACGGGCGGTGCCAAGGGTCAGCGCGCGGTAACCCGCGACCGTTTCAAGTGGACCCCGGCCATGATTAACCGGATGCTCCGCTCTCCCGCGCTGCTCGGTTGGAAGATGCACGACGGCAAGCCGGTGCGGGACAGCGAGGGTCGGCCGATCATGGCGACCACTGACCCGATCCTGACCCGCGCTGAATACGACGTGGTCGGCGCGCTGCTCGACTCCCGCAGCATCAACAACCGTGAGCGTAAGGACACAAACGCGCTACTGCTCGGGGTCATTCACTGCGTGAGCTGTGGTGGCCGTATGTACCTCAACGCGCAGACCGGAAAGACGCCCACCTACAAGTGCAACAGCCATGCGCGCGGGGACGTTTGCGAGGCACCGGCGAATGTTCGGGGAGATTGGGCTGACGAATACGCGGAGCGGGAATTCTTCGCTGCGGTCGGCGGGCTGCACGTGACTCGCGTTATCGAGATTCCAGGGTATGACCCGGCCCCCGAAATTGCGGCGACGCTGGCCGAGTTTGAGGAACACCAGCGGCAGGAAGGGCGGCAGAAATCGCGGGCAGCGCGTGAGGCATGGCAGCGCCGGGCGGACGCCCTCGACGCTCGGTTGGCCGAGTTGGAGGAAACCCCGGCAACTCCCGCCCGGCGAGAGGTGATCAGCACCGGCCGCACGTACGCCGACGAATGGCGGGACGCCGACACAGCGGGACGCCGCCGAATGCTGCTGGACGCTGGCGCACACCTCACGGTAAAGCGGGGACGGCCGGGCGGTTGGCGACGGCTGGACGAATCGCGGGTCGTCTTCACGCTGCGGGACGCCGACCACGCCGACGCTGGCGATTACCTCGCCGCTGCTCTTGCTGAGGCTGTGTAGCGCGCTGAGAGGCTTTCAGGGGCCCGGTGGGAAACCTCCCCGCCGGGCCTTTCCCATGCCCGCAGAACGGCGCACAGCGGTGCCAGCACCGAGGGCCGAGACGTGGCTACGCCTACCGGCCCCGAGGGACGCCACAGACGGCCGTCTGCCCGCTGTTCGCCGGACGGTTGGGCAATCCCTCGGCCGGACCCCGGATCGGCCGTCAGAGAGGCACTGAGGGAGCCTGTAACCAAAGCGCTACGTAGAGTCACAATAGGTGACAGCCGGCCCAAATCTGACGGTTTTTCAGGAACGACATAACGGCCCAGCAACAACCCATGCCCGGACGGCCGTTCCTCCGGCATTCCTGCCGACAGCGCGCAAGCCACACGCTCTCTGATCCGTGGAACCGCCCGCTAGGAGAGAAACGGGAGGGATACGCGGTGCCGATCACGAACACTATCGACCTTGAAACGCTGAGCGCTCGCATGAACGCATGGGCCAAGGAACCGCGAACTAAGCGGGGCCGACTGGTCCGAGTATTCCGCGCGAACCTCGGCAACTCCCCCGACCTACAGGCGGCCCGCCTGGCGCTGCTCATCGGGTACGCCGAAAAGACAGCCTAAACGTTCTGTCGTCTCCTCCGGAGAAACCCCCGTCAGTCGATGGCGGGGGTTTTCTCTGGCCTACTTACGCGGACTTTCGCGGAATGGGGTTCCCCTTACGCGGACTTACGCGGGACTCACCCCGCGACAGCTACCCCTTACGCGGACTTACGCGGAATCACCTAACCCTTCAGCGGACTTGAGAGGAATCAACCCATGACCGAGCAGAGTTACGACGGAGTTAAGCGGACGCCCAAGAGTGGTTACGCCGCAATACGCGTAGCCATTCAGCGGGCCGAGTCGCTGGCCTATGACGCGCTACCGAGCGGCCACCCCACAGCGCACGAGGTTTACGCGGCCACGCTGGAAGCGCTGGAACTGGTTAACGCAGTGCTGTTCCCCGTCGGTGGTTGCGCTGGTCCCGAGTGCTCAAACACCGTGCCAGACAAGGGAATCGGCCGACCGGCCCTCTACTGCTCCCGTCGTTGCAAGGACCGCGCCGCGTACCGCGCACGTAAGGACCGGGCACAGCGGGAGGGCTGAACCGGTCTCTAGTTTTTCTTTCTTTTATGTTGGTGTGACGTTTCTAAATGTAAGAGACACAGTATGCACCCGGATACATGGAGAAGTCCTTTAGTGCCGAGGTCACCGTGTCATCTGCACAGCGAAACGTCACACCTCCCCGACTCACCGAGGAGGAACCGAAAAATGGGTTACTACGCATGGCAGGCTCATGAATCCAACTGCGTGATCTGCTTCCGCTCGCTGTCTGGCCGACAGGAACGCTACTGCTCGAATGCGTGCCGACAGACCCACAAGCGCATGACACAGATGAACGGTGGCGCGCTGTTGGGGAAGCGCAAGTGTGATTACTGTGAACGTGACTTTTACCCGGACACCAAGCGACAGCGGTTCTGTTCTCCGGTGTGCGCTGTAGACGAACGCAACAAGGCCGAGGAATCGCGCTGGGAAGCCATCTGCGAACTAGAGGGCTGTGAGAACAACACCGGTTGGGACGGCATAGGGCGTGCGCGCCGCTACTGCTGCAACGCGCACAAGACAAAGGCTTACCGACTGCGTAAGCGCGCCGCTTCCTGATAGTTCCCGATGACCACCCCTAAACGTTTAGGGGTGGTCCGTTCGCCCAACCCCCAGCCGACCGCCGGCTTCCGGGGTTTTTTAATACTCGAAAGGAAATTCATGTCTTTTCACGGCGCTTCCAATTGGGCTGCCGCAGCCTCGCTACTAGGAATCGAGTTTGACCCGTCGGCCACCTCGGCCCGCGCTGCAATTGAAGAGTCGGGATACATCACCCGTGACCTAGTCCGTGAAGCTGAGGCGGAATCCCACCGGCTACTAGGCCGCCGTGCCGACATTGCGCAGCCGTATCCCGAGATCGCTGTGCGCGCGTCTGAGGCCCGTTCGCTGCGTGACGCATTGGATGACCCCTGGCGGCCCCTGTGGGAGCTGCACAGCGCCGCTGAGCGCCTTACGCGGTTGGCTGTTCGTCGGCAGTCTCAGACTCGCAGCGTGAGTAAGCGGTGGACTACATCCGCCGGTTGGGTCGATATGGCGAACGGCGTGAAGCGATACACCGGCACGTGCAAGGAGTGCAGCCACGAATTCACCGTGACCCGTCCCGCTGTCTCGTCTCGGCGCTGGCCGCAGATATGCGATGGCTGCAAGGTAGAGCGGGAACGCGCCCGTAAGCGTGAGTGGGCACGGCGCAACCGGGCGGAACGCCGGGCCGCGTAGACGGTTACCTATGACTATGGGCCGGAGTGGTTACCGGCCCTAACTCCATTTAGAAGATGCGCGGTTAGTTGGTAGCGCCCCCTGGCGGTCATTGCGACTGCTAGGGGGCGTTTCTATTTGATTGGAAATCTCATGTCTCCCGACCTCAAGGCTGACGCACAGTTCGCCTTTCACCAGTACCGCACGGGCGCGGTAACTGACCCGTATGTGGTCCTCGACTCTCACCGCCTATTCGCGGTTGAGCTGCTTTGTGACGGCCTAGTGACTGCCGACGACGTACGCGAGTCGGTCAATGGCCTTACCCACGTGCTCAACCTAGTAACCGACCACCGCAAGGTGCAGCCGGTTAACACTGTTCTTTCTCAGGAGGTCTGATAATGGCCAACATCTTTGCCGTTAGCGATGTAGTCGCCAAGAATGCCGCATCGCTGCTCAAGGCTGAACTAGTTCTCGGCCGTCTAGTTTTCCGTAACGCTGAGGCGGAGTTCACGGGTGGCCGAGGTGACACCGTGCGCGTGCGTGTTCCGCGCGTGATTGAGGCCGAGGCGTTCACCGGTTCCACGTCCGCTGTGACGGTGCCGCTCAATGAGCAGGAAATCCCGGTCAAGCTCAACACTCACGCGATGAGTGGTATTGAGCTGACGGCTAAGGACATGACGCTTAACGTCGAGAACTTCACTGCCCAGGTTCTAATGCCGCAGGTTGCCGGTGTTGCTAAGCGAGTGGAGAAGGAAATCGCCGGTGCTATTCAGCCGGTGATTGACGGTGCCACGCTGACGATTGACCCGGCTAATCCTCGGGACGCGATCACCGAGGCGGGCGAGATTCTGGATACCCGCGAGGTTGACGCCAAGTCTCGTGTCCTGGTGGTTGACCCGAAGATTAAGCGCACGCTGCTTATGGACCCGAACCTTTCCAACGTGGATTCGGCCGGTTCCCCGTCCGCGCTCCGTGACGCCGTTGTGGGCCGTCTGCATGGTTTCGATGTCTACATGACGCCGTACATCACTGGCGCTGTTGCTATGACCCGCGAGGCTGTCGCCGCTGCTATCAAGGCACCGGCTAAGCCGTACTCGGTGAACGGCGCGTCTGCGACCGATGAGGATAACCAGGGTTACGCAATGACTTGGTTCGTTGCTTTCGAGGGTGAGACCCGACAGGAACGCAGCATTGTTGAGGCGTTCGTGGGCGCTACCGTTCTCGATGCTCAGCGCGCGGTCGGTCTAAAGCTGGCTACGGCTGAGGCGTAAGGAGGGGCGATTGTGGCCGAGGTTGAAAACGCGCCACAGACGCCCGCTGTAGACCCGACAGAGGGTATGGAGGTGGAATCGGTCCCCGAGGCTGATTCCACCCCGCAGACGGGCGCTGAGGGCCCTTCCCTGGATGAGCTACGGGCGAACCTGGAACAGACTTCCACGGCGCTAAAGACTTCCGAGGATCTACGTACGCAGCTCAATTCGCAGATTGACGAACTAGAGACGCGCGTAAAGGCCGCCGAGGTGGCGCTAGAACGTGAGCGGGTCGGCCGTCGTCATGGTCTACCGGATGAGCTAATGGCATTCCTGCGTGGCGAATCCGCCGAGGAACTAGAGGCCGAGGCGCAAACGCTCGCTAAGTACGCGTCTGGGGGTAACTCTGGACTTGGCACGGGCGGCCTCGATCCGACGGAAGTAGGTTCTAACGGAATCGTCGGCCGGATCATTCGTAGGTCTCGGGAGCTGTAATGAGTCGGCAGTCCGATTTCAGCGCGGCTGCGCAGGCTTACTACGGCGCACAGGTAGAGATTGCCGAATCACTATTGGAGCGGGTCATGTCCTGGTGGCATGGCCTTACTCCACAGCGGGCGGCCGAGGGCTCATCCGCTGTTGTGCGGGAGTATCAGGCGCTGATTAGTTCGTCGCGTAGCCGCTCATACGCCGAGGGTGTGAAGTTCCACAATGCGGCGCGGGAAGCGGCTACCGGCGAACCGGCCCCGGATTCAACTTGGGATGACCGAGACTTGGCCGCCGAGGCTGAGCAAAGTAGGACCGCCTATTACGTCCATACGGCCCCACTGCGTAAGGAAATGCGGCGCGGCCGACTGGATGACCCAGAATTCCTCAAGTCTCTTGACAGCATGATGGAAAGCGCCGGACGAAACCTAGCGCTAGATGCTGGCCGAATGGCCGAGGCTGGGGGGCGTGATGCACTGGCCGAGGCACGCGAGAATGACGCCGAGGTAATCGGGTGGTACCGCAAGACAGACGCCGACCCGTGCGGTTTCTGCGCCATGCTTGCTAGCCGGGGCGGCGCGTACACCAAGTACATGGACCCGGACCACTTCCACAAGGGTTGTCACTGTCAGACGCTCCCGCTGTTCCGTGGAATTGAAATGCCCCCGGAGGATGCGCGCAAGCGGGATGAGTACCTAGAGGCATTCCGGGACACCCCAGGTTCCGGCGCTGAGCAAGTGCGCAATTTCCAAAAGACTTTCAACGAGGAACGGCGTAAGAGGTTGGAGTCGCAGTCACTCTGAGTGGCTATTGACCCCCGGGGGTGACCCCTTTTCACCCCTCTTCCGGACCGCAAGGTCTTGGCAGCCCCTCCCGTGTACGGGTATTTGTCTCGCCGAACGGTCCCGCCGCTTACCGTGAGTGATGTAAAGGAGTTGGCGCATGCCCGAACCAATTCGCGTTGTGTGGACCTCGGAGGGATGGCGAGAATCCAGCGAACCGGCACCACCCGGAAAGGTTGCATGGCGCTTCCCTAGGTCGCTGCGAATTATTCAACCGACCGTCGAGTCAACTCCTCGTTTTCCTCGACGCGTCCGCATTGAGGGTCGCCCGAGAAACTGCGGCACCCGATGACCACACCTTGACGTTTAGGTGTGGTGGCCCCGTGGCTTGCCTTTCGCTGGCAGGCTGCGGGGCCTTTCTGTGTTTACGGAGAGTAACGTTTTGGTTACTGGTCCCCACCGGAGACGAACGTTCCCCAACCGGCCGAGGCGGTTACCAGTCCGCGCCGCTTCAACTCGGCAACAGCCTTCGCCACGGTGGACGGCGCTACGCCGAACTCGACGGACAGCGGGACGGCCCCCGGCAAGCGTGACCCCGGCGGGTACGTGCCATCGGCTATCCGCTGTTCGAGCGCTGCGGCTACCCGTCTCCATGGCGGCTGTGCGACATCCATGCGAGTCATGCTCACTTGCTGCGCAGAGTGCCGCATCTGCACTAACCTCGGTAGCCGCGCTATCCGCGAATAGCGCGGTACAAAACGCGACACAAAACAGGTGCCCCACCGGTCCGGCTGAAGACCCGGTGAGGCACCCTGACCGAGAAACGAGGTCTCGGCTGTGCGAAGCCTACTGCTCGCAATCCTGGCGCTGTTCCTGCCCGCACGGGGAAAGCGCCGAGCAACCCCCGCACCGGCACCCGTCCGCCGCTTTACACCCCGTGTTCCGGCGTACCGCGTAGCCGCTGCGAATCCGCCCTATCTGCCCGGTGAGGAAACCGCCCTTGTCCGGCCCTACCTGATCGCGTGGGAGCGGGCCAGTACAGCGGAGCGTGAAGCCATCTTGCGACGGAATCGCCGCATGGATGCTGCGGAGGTGGCGGCATGACTGAGCCGAACACGTACCCGGGCGACCCGGTCGAACTTCCCTTGCCCGCAGCGCAGTTGGAGCCCGCACCGGTCGAAGGATGCGCCGGTTGCCGGGAGTTGGCGAACGTTCGTGACCGTGCCCGCGCCGGGAACGATCAGACGACCGTGACGGACTGCAATGTCCTCATGGCGCGGCACCCCGAGGGGCACTCATGACAACGGCCCCGGAGAGGCCACAGACGGCCCGTAGACGGCGCGCTGCGGTGCCCTCGGCCCCGGTGCCCTACCACCCGAAACCGCGCGCCGGACGGACCGGAGGGAAGGAACCTTGGTCACTCTGGAAGTGGGGGGATCTCTGCGGCTGCTGCGCTGGTCATCGGCTCATCTGGTGCGACGGCTGCTGTGGGTTCGCTGGCTGTGAGCTGTGCGGCTGGACCTACAAGCGTCCGTGCCCCGAGTGCGCCGGTGGGGACGCCGAGCCGATCCGCTGGTGACCCCGGATTGCTGAGCGCCGCCGATGGCTGAGCGGTTCGGTATGGGCCCCGTTCGTGCACTGCGCGGGCGGGGCCTTTCCCTGCGCTGACCAGGCATGTTCCGCTAGAGTTGCTAGTCCGGCGTGTTGGGGTCCGCCATCACGACCCAGCTCCCGGCAGGCTCCCCCACCCGCCGCAGCACCCGGGCGCCGAGCCCCTCCAGCCGGGCAAGCTCCTCGTCGCGGCGGTCCACGCCGGGGTGCAGGTCGAGATGGAGCCGGTTCTTGCCGGTCTTCTCCTCGGACACCCGCTGGAACAGCAGCCGCCGACCGCGCCCGGTGCCGCTCTCCTCCTCGTAGGGGTCGTCGGGGTGCCGTACGGCGGCCAGGTCGCGCCAGGCGCGGCGGCCGTGCGACACGACGGTGAGCGCCTCGGGGACGGCCCCCGCGGCGAGGAGCTTCTCGATGAGCGCGCTGTTGTCCTCGACCACGTAGTGCAGGGCGGCGGCCCAGAAGTCCGCCTGGGCGTGCGGGTCGGCCGTGTCGATGACGACCTTCCAGTGCACCGGCGTGGCCGGTGTGGGTGTCTGCGTCATGCGCCCGTTATAAGGGACGGCACGGACAACGCCGCCCCGTCACGCGCTACGGCCTGGTCTCCAGCGCCTTGGCCTCCACCTCGCTCACCGGCGCGGCGGCCGGGACGGACCCTCCGGCGCCCGGCGCGGCGGTGTCGCGCGCACCGGCCGTCCGGCCGGACAGCGCACGGGCGGCGCGGCGCGCGGTGCGCAGCGCGTCCCAGGTGAGCAGCGTGAGCGCCAGCCACACCAGGGCGAACCCGGCCCAGCGCTCCGGCGGCATGGCCTCCTTGAAGTAGAGGATGCCGAGCAGGAACTGGAAGACCGGCGCCAGGTACTGCAGCAGTCCCAGTGTGGACAGCGGCACGCGGATCGCCGCGGCGCCGAAGCAGACCAGGGGGAGCGCGGTGACGACGCCGGTCGCCACGAGCAGCAGCGCGTGTCCCGTGCCCTCGGCGCCGAAGGCGGACCCGCCCTGCGTGCCCAGCCACACCAGGTAGCCCAGCGCGGGCAGGAACTGGATCGCGGTCTCGGCGGCCAGCGACTCGATGCCGCCGAGGTTGACCTTCTTCTTCACCAGCCCGTAGGTGGCGAAGGAGAAGGCGAGGCACAGGGAGATCCACGGCGGCCTGCCGTAGCCGACGGTCAGGACGACCACCGCGAGGGCGCCGATCCCGACGGCGGCCCACTGGGCGGGCCGCAGGCGCTCCTTCAGCAGCAGGACGCCCATGGCTATGGTGACCAGCGGGTTGATGAAGTAGCCGAGGGACGCCTCGACGACGTGCCCGGAGTTCACCGACCAGATGTAGACGCCCCAGTTGACGGTGATGACCGCGGCGGCCACCGTGACCAGGGCCAGCTTGCGCGGCTGCCGCACCAGCTCGCCGACCCACGCCCAGCGGCGGATCACGACCAGTGCGGCGGCGACGAAGAACAGGGACCACACCATCCGGTGGGCCAGGATCTCCACCGCGCCGGCGGGCTTGAGCAGGGGCCAGAACAGGGGGACGAGCCCCCACATCCCGTACGCCGCGAAGCCGTTCAGCAGTCCTGTGCGCCGCTCTGCGGCCGGCTTGCCGGTCACGGGCCTCTCCTTCGTGTCCGACGCGTCCCGTGGTCGTGCGCGGGACCGCCGACGCGCACGCGGAACCCACCCGGACGACGGTAACGCCGCACACCCCCGCATGTCATGTCCGTACCGTCATACGGTCATGACGGGCGGGGGTGGAGTGTGTTCCCCGCGCGTGAACCGGGGCCCGGGATCAGTTCTTGAGCGCGGCGGCGACGGCCTCGGCGAGCGGGGTGGCCGGGCGGCCGGCCAGCCGGGACAGATCGCCGCTGTCGACCACGAGCTCACCCTCGGCGATCGCCGCGTCCACACCCGCGAGGACGGCCGCCATCGGCTCCGGCACCCCGGAGCCGGCCAGGATGCCGGTGAGCTCCTCGGGCGTGACCGGGCGGTAGACGATCTCCCGGCCGGTCTGCCGGCTCAGCTCGGCCGCGTACTCGGCGAAGCTCCACGCCTCGTCGCCGCCCAGCTCGTACGTCGTGTTCTCGTGGCCCTCGCCGGTCAGCACGGTGACGGCGGCGGCCGCGTAGTCGGCCCGGGAGGCGGAGGAGAGCCGGCCCTCGCCCGCGGCCGCGACCACCGCGCCGTGTTCCAGCACCGGGGCCAGGTTCTCGGTGTAGTTCTCGTGGTACCAGCCGTTGCGCAGCAGCACGTACGGCACACCCGAGTCGCGCAGCGCCCGCTCCGTGCCGCGGTGGTCGTCGGCGAGCGAGGCGGTCAGGGCGCCGGGGGCGCTGGTGTAGGCGAGCAGGGCGACACCGGCCGCCCCGGCCGCGTCGATGACGACCCGGTGCTGCCGTACCCGGCCCTTGTCGAACTCGTTGCCCGAGATCAGCAGGACCTTGTCGCCGGCCGCGAACAGACCGTCGAAGGTCTCCGGCGCGTTGTAGTCGGCGACCGCGACCCGCACCCCGCGCTCCGCGAGATCCGCCACCTTCTCCGGGCTGCGCACCACCGCGGTGACCTGCTCGGCGGGGACCTTCTCCAGCAACTGCTCCACGACGTGACGGCCGAGTTTCCCACCGGCTCCGGTGACGACGATGCTCATGACGCGACAACTCCTCAAGGGTGCGTGTGAGCACTAACTGTACGGCAGGCGCTAACTTTCAGAAAGTGTACGTGGTGCGGCAAGAGCGCCAACGGCTCGATGTGCAAGGCGAAGAAGAACGTCGCGGACCTGGGCGGCCGGGAGAAGTCCACCGGCAAGCTGTGGCTGTACCCGGGCGCCTCCGCCGCCCGGCTCGGCGCACGCAAGCTCGTCGGCAGCGGCGGCTGGAACGTGATGGAGCACCTGATCTCGGTCGGTGAGTTCTCCGGCGACGGCCGTCCCGACCTCGCCACCGTGACCAACCGCACGTACGTGATCCACGGCTTCGAGGGCAACCCGGGCTGGCTGATCACCTACCGCGGGCGGGCCGGCGGCACCCTGTACGGCCCCCAGCGGACCCACGGCGAGTGGTGGGGCCTCGGCGACTTCTGCTGAGGACACTCCACGTGAGGAGGGGGAGGGCCCGGCATCCGCGCTCGGATGCCGGGCCCTCCCCGTGCCCGCGGGGTGTCGGCGTTCAGCCGACGACGGTCCAGGTGTCGCCGCCGGTCAGCAGCGCGGCGAGGTCGCCCTTGCCGTGCTGGTCGACGGCGGTGTCGAGCTGGTCGGCCATGAGGGTGTCGTAGACCGGCCGGTCGACGGAGCGGAAGACGCCGACGGGGGTGTGGTGCAGGGTGTCGGGGTCGGCGAGGCGGGAGAGGGCGAACGCGGTCGTCGGGGACGCGGAGTGCGCGTCGTGGACGAGGATGTCCGCCTCGTTCTCCGGTGTCACCGTGACGACCTTCAGGTCTCCGGTGGCGGGGTCGCGGACGACGCCCTTGGAGCTGTCGGCGCCGAAGCGGATGGGCTGCCCGTGTTCCAGGCGGATCACGGCCTCCTCGGCCTGCCGGCGGTCCTTGAGGACCTCGAAGGCGCCGTCGTTGAAGATGTTGCAGTTCTGGTAGATCTCCACCAGGGCGGTGCCGGGATGGTCGGCGGCCTGGCGCAGGACCTCGGTGAGGTGTTTGCGGTCGGAGTCGACGGTGCGGGCGACGAAGGACGCCTCCGCGCCGATCGCCAGCGAGACGGGGTTGAAGGGCGCGTCGAGGGAGCCCATCGGGGTCGACTTGGTGATCTTGCCGACCTCGGAGGTCGGGGAGTACTGGCCCTTGGTCAGCCCGTAGATGCGGTTGTTGAACAGCAGGATCTTGAGGTTGACGTTGCGGCGCAGGGCGTGGATGAGGTGGTTGCCGCCGATGGACAGGGCGTCGCCGTCGCCGGTGACCACCCACACGCTCAGGTCCCGGCGGGAGGCGGCCAGGCCGGTGGCGATGGCGGGGGCGCGGCCGTGGATGGAGTGCATCCCGTAGGTGTTCATGTAGTACGGGAAGCGGGAGGAGCAGCCGATGCCGGAGACGAAGACGATGTTCTCCTTCGCCAGGCCCAGCTGGGGCATGAAGCCCTGCACGGCGGCCAGCACGGCGTAGTCGCCGCAGCCGGGGCACCAGCGCACCTCCTGGTCGGACTTGAAGTCCTTCATCGTCTGCTTGGCCTCGGCCTTGGGCACGAGCTGGAGCAGCGTGTCGGCGTCAGTCATCGATGGCCTCCTTCAGCGCCGCGGCGAGCTGCTCCGCCTTGAACGGCATGCCGTTGACCTGGTTGTACGAGCGGGCGTCGACCAGGTACTTCGCCCGGATGAGGGTGGCGAGCTGGCCGAGGTTCATCTCGGGGATCACCACCTTGTCGTATCCGCGCAGTACCTCGCCGAGGTTGCGCGGGAAGGGGTTGAGGTGGCGCAGGTGGGCCTGCGCGACCGGCTGCCCGGCCTTGCGCAGCCGCCGCACGGCCGCGGTGATCGGCCCGTAGGTGGAGCCCCAGCCCAAAACCAGCAGGCGCGCGGTGCCGTCCGGGTCGTCGACCGCCACGTCCGGCACCTCGATGCCGTCGATCTTGGCCTGCCGGGTGCGGACCATGAAGTCGTGGTTGGCCGGGTCGTAGGAGATGTTCCCGGTGCCGTCCTGCTTCTCGATGCCGCCGATGCGGTGCTCCAGGCCCGGCGTGCCGGGGATCGCCCAGGGGCGGGCCAGGGTGCGCTCGTCGCGCTTGTAGGGCCAGAACACCTCGGTGCCGTCGGCCAGGGTGTGGTTCGGGCCCTGTGCGAACTGCACCGTCAGGTCGGGCAGCTCCTGAAGCTCCGGGATCCGCCACGGCTCGGATCCGTTGGCCAGGTAGCCGTCGGACAGCAGGAAGACCGGGGTGCGGTAGGCCAGCGCGATCCGCGCCGCCTCCAGCGCGGCGTCGAAACAGTCGGCCGGCGTCCTCGGCGCGACCACCGGCACCGGGGCCTCGCCGTTGCGCCCGTACATCGCCTGCAGCAGGTCGGCCTGCTCGGTCTTGGTCGGCAGGCCCGTGGACGGGCCGCCGCGCTGGATGTCCACGATCAGCAGCGGCAGCTCCAGACTCACCGCGAGCCCGATCGTCTCGGACTTCAGCGCCACCCCCGGCCCGGAGGTGGTGGTCACCGCCAGCGAGCCGCCGAACGCCGCACCCAGCGCCGCGCCGATCCCGGCGATCTCGTCCTCCGCCTGGAAGGTGCGCACGCCGAAGTTCTTGTGCCGGCTCAGCTCGTGCAGGATGTCCGACGCCGGCGTGATCGGATACGAGCCCAGGAACAGCGGCAGATCCGCCTGCCGGGACGCGGCGATCAGACCGTAGGACAGGGCCAGGTTCCCGGAGATGTTGCGGTAGACGCCCGGCGGGAACGCCGTCGCCGCCGGCGCCACCTCGTAGGAGACCGCGAAGTCCTCCGTCGTCTCCCCGAAGTTCCAGCCCGCCCGGAACGCCGCGATGTTCGCCGCCGCGATGTCCGGCTTCTTCGCGAACTTCGTCCGCAGGAACTTCTCCGTGCCCTCCGTGGGCCGGTGGTACATCCACGACAGCAGACCCAGCGCGAACATGTTCTTGCTGCGCTCGGCCTCCTTGCGGCTGAGGTCGAACTCCTTCAGCGCCTCCACCGTCAGCGTCGTCAGCGGCACCGGGTGCAGGTGGTAGCCGTCCAGCGAGCCGTCCTCCAGCGGCGAGGCGTCGTAGCCGACCTTCTGCATCGCCCGCTTGGTGAACTCGTCGGTGTTGACGATGATCTCCGCCCCGCGGGGCAGATCGCCGATGTTCGCCTTCAGCGCGGCCGGGTTCATCGCCACCAGCACATTCGGCGCGTCACCGGGGGTGAGGATGTCGTGGTCGGCGAAATGCAGCTGGAACGACGACACCCCCGGCAGCGTCCCGGCCGGCGCGCGGATCTCCGCCGGGAAGTTCGGCAACGTGGAGAGGTCGTTGCCGAAGGACGCGGTCTCCGAGGTGAAACGGTCACCGGTGAGCTGCATCCCGTCACCCGAGTCCCCCGCGAACCTGATGATCACTCGGTCGAGCCGGCGGACGCCCTTCGCCCCCGCCGTGGTGCGCTGCTCTCCTACGACTGTTCCGTCGGTCTGCTCCGCTGGGCTGCTGACCTGGCTGGTCACTGAACTGGACCTCCTCGAGGCGGCTGTCCGGGACGGCCTTCCCGCAGGCCTTCCCCGCATAAACCCTACGACCGTCAGGGGTGCCCACCGTGAAGGATTCGAGGGAAGGATCCAGATGGTGGACACGTGCCGGGACGCGCCGCCGTCCCCTCAGGAGTTCAAATACGTCAGCACGGCCAGAACCCGCCGGTGGTCACCGTCGCTCGGGGACAGCCCCAGCTTCATGAAGATGTTGCTGACGTGCTTCTCCACCGCGCCATCGCTCACCACGAGCTGCCGGGCGATCGCCGAGTTCGTCCGCCCCTCCGCCATCAGCCCCAGCACCTCGCGCTCGCGCGGGGTGAGTCCCGCGAGCACGTCCTGCTTGCGGCTGCGGCCCAGCAGCTGCGCCACCACCTCCGGGTCCAGCGCCGTGCCGCCCTGGGCCACCCGGACCACCGCGTCCACGAACTCCCGCACCTCGGCCACCCGGTCCTTCAGCAGATAGCCGACGCCCCTGCTGGAGCCGGCCAGCAGCTCGGTGGCGTACCGCTCCTCGACGTACTGCGACAGCACCAGCACCCCGACCCCCGGATGGCTCTTGCGCAGCTGCACCGCGGCCCGCACGCCCTCGTCCGTGTGCGTCGGCGGCATCCGCACGTCGGCGACCACCACGTCCGGCAGCTCATCCTGCTGGGCCAGGTCGTCGACCGTCTTGATCAGCGCGTCGCCGTCGCCGACCCCGGCCACCACCTCGTGCCCCCGGTCGGTCAGCAGCCGGGTCAGGCCCTCCCGCAGCAGCACCGAATCCTCGGCGATGACCACCCGCACCCTGTCCTCCACGTCGTCGGCCCCCAAAGCCCTGCTCCGGGCCCGCCCTTGTGGCGGGCCCGGTCGTCGGGTCCAGCATTTCAGCATTCAGGGGAGGACGGGCCGGGGCGACGCGATCGGGGGGGGTGTTGCCGTCGTCGTCATCGTCGTCGTCATCGGTTGTCGCGGGTTCATCCGGATCCGCAGAGGCGCGCCCCTCCGGGAGCGGGTCATCGGGCGCGCGTCACCGGGCGGGTGTCACCGGGAGCGGGTCATCGGGCGGGTGTCACCGGGCGGGGGTGCGCCCGGGGGCCCGCACCCGCCCGTGGATCCGCCCGTGTGTCCTCCTGCGTGCCGCCTGCGTGTCGCGTCCGCCGGACCGCGTGTCTCACCCCGCTGTCAGCGGGCCCGCTCCGCACGCCACGGCAGCTCCGCGGTCACCCGCGTCGGGCCGCCGGCCGGGGAGTCCACGACGAGGATTCCGTCCACCGCCTCCAGCCGCTCCGTCAGACCCGCCAGCCCGGAACCGCGCGACAGGTCCGCGCCGCCCACGCCGTTGTCCACCACCTGGAGCATCAACCGGTCCTCCGACCGCCACACCTCCACGGCCGCCCAGGTCGCCCGGCTGTGCTTGCCGACGTTCT
The DNA here is from genome assembly GCF_055778765.1 of Streptomyces sp. DSM 120436. Classification (NCBI taxonomy): domain Bacteria; kingdom Bacillati; phylum Actinomycetota; class Actinomycetes; order Kitasatosporales; family Streptomycetaceae; genus Streptomyces; species Streptomyces sp. DSM 120436. The sequence goes on from NZ_JBSKBS010000001.1 coordinate 1,933,737, forward strand.
GCAGCAGCTCCGAGACCGTGAAGTAGGCGATGCCCTCGATCGCGGGCGCCGGCCGCTCCGACAGGTCCACCTCCACCTGCACCGGTACCGTGCAGCGCGAGGCGACCGAGGAGAGCGCCGCGTCCAGGCCGCGGTCGGTGAGCACCGCCGGGTGGATGCCACGGGCCAGGTCCCGCAGCTCCTGCAGCGCCGTCTTCACCTCGCCGTGCGCCTCGTCCACCATCCGCGCCGCGGCCTGCGGGTCCTCCCGCAGCTTCTCCTTCGCGAGCCCCAGGTCCATCGCCAGGTTCACCAGCCGGGCCTGCGCCCCGTCGTGCAGGTCCCGCTCGATGCGGCGCAGGTCAGCCGCCGCCGTGTCCACCACGACCCCGCGGTCCGACTCCAGCTCCACCACCCGGGTGGCCAGCCGCGACGGACCCAGCAGCCCGTGCACCATCAGCCGGTCCACCATCGTCAGCGCCCGCACGATCCACGGCGTGGCCAGCGTGAACAGCAGACCCACGCCCGCGGTCACCGTGATCTCGAACGGGTTGTCCAGGTAGATCGCGCGCTGCTCGTCGCCGTACAGCTGCATGCCGTCCTGGCCGGCGTACATCGGGAACACCCAGAACCACAGCGGGTACGTCAGCAGCGACCAGCCCAGCGTCCAGAAGGCGACGGTCACCGCGAAGGAGAGGACCGCCCACGGAAACTGCAGCACCGAGTACAGCAGCGCCCGCCAGGAGGCGCCGCTCTTCAGCACGGCCCCGATCCACCCCATGAAGCCCTGCCGCTTCAGCCGCAGCGGCTCCGGCTCGCCCACGTCCAGGCCGAGCAGCCCGCGCGCCCGCGCCCGCTCCACCGACCCGATGCCGCGGCACCCGGCGAGGGCCGCCGCCAGCACCGGCACTCCGAGGAACGTCACCAGCAGGCCCGCACCCAGCGAGACCATCGTGACCGCGTAGGTGAACAGCAGGATGCTGACCGGCAGGCTCAGCAACACGTACGCCAGCTCCCGCCAGGCACGCCCCTCGACCGGCGCCCGCAGCGCCGCCGGCATCCGGTGCCGCCGTCCCTCCAGGCCCCGCGCGTGTCCGGGCCCGGTGGGGAGCCCGTAGCCCTGTCCGTACTCCGTGGCCATCGGCTTCGTCCTTCTCCTCGTCCGGCGGCTGTGCTGTCGTACAACCAGAGTGCTGCGCCGCAGGTCGTCGCGGAATGAAGGCCGTCGCAGTCTTCGGAGGGGGGTTTTCCCTACCTACGGCCCCGGGCGGACACCCTCTTCCCCGGTGCTTCCCCCGCCGGGGTGCCTGAACGGTCCCGCCACGGCAACTCGGCCGTCACCGTCGTCGGGCCGCCCTCCGGGGAGTCCACGACGAACAGGCCGTCCACCGCGCCCAGCCGGTCGGCGAGCCCCCGCATGCCCGTACCGCCGTCGAGGCTCGCCCCGCCCACGCCGTCGTCCCGCACCTGCAGGAACAGCCGGTTCTCCGACCGCCACACCTCCACCGAGGCCGAACGCGCCCGGCTGTGCTTGCTGACGTTCTGCAGCAGCTCCGAGACCGTGAAGTAGGCGATGCCCTCGATCGCCGGCGCCGGCCGCTCGTCCAGGTCGACGGTGACCTTCACCGGTACCGTGCACCGCGTGGCGACCGAGGAGAGCGCCGCGTCCAGGCCGCGGTCGGTGAGCACCGCCGGGTGGATGCCGCGCGCCAGGTCCCGCAGCTCCTGCAGCGCCAGCTTCACCTCCCCGTGCGCCTCCTCGACCATCGCCGCCGCCGCGTCCGGGTCCTCCAGCAGCTTCTCCTTGGCCAGACCCAGCCCCATCGCCAGGTTCACCAGGCGCGCCTGCGCCCCGTCGTGCAGGTCCCGCTCGATGCGGCGCAGGTCCGCCGCCGCCGTGTCCACCACGACCCCGCGGTCCGACTCCAGCTCGGCGATGCGCCGCTCCAGCTCGTCCGACGGCGACAGCAGACCCCGCACCATCGCCCGGTCCACGTCGGTCATCGCCCGCACCACGTACGCCAGCACCGGCCACAGCACGAACAACCCGGTCAGCGTGACGGCGAAGGTGAGGACGCCCCACGGCATCCGTATCAGCGTGAACAGGAACGTCCGCCAGCCCACCGGGTCCTTGACCGCCTGCCACAGCCCCGGCCAGAACCCGCCGCGCCACGGCAGCGGGCTCGGCTCGTCCACCCGCACCCCGAGTGCCAGTCTGGCGCGCGCCCGCTCGAACCGGCCGAGCTGCCGCGCCCCCATCAGGCCGAGCGCGAGCAGGGGGAGACCGATCACCGTGACCGTCAGGCCCACGCCGGTGGACAGCACGGTCACCGTGTAGACGAAACCCACCATCGACACCGGGAGGTTCGTCAGGAGATGCGCGATCTCCTTCCAGGTATGGATGTCATAGGCGAAGCGGGCCGGCGGCGGACGGTCGCCCGGCCCGGCCGGCTGCGGGATCGGTTCGGTCATGGGCTCAGCCTGCCCGGAGCCGGGGGGCCCGCGCCATGAGGAGGACCGCCAACGTGAACTGAGGAAAACCCCACCCCCCGCGTGCCAAGCCCCGACGGGCTGCTTACCGTGCCTTTATCAGGGCCTAGACTCCCGTGCGTACAGAGCGTCGGACCGAGGCGTCCGGCGTTCACCGGCACGGATCAAGGACAGGGCACAGGCGGGGACGCCTGGTCGCCGATCTGAGGAGTGAGGGGCGGACGTGCGGGAAACCACCGTCGTCGCGGCGGATTACTTCCAGTCCTACTCGGTCGTCGGCCTGCTCGCCGTCGTCGGCCTGCTGTTCGTCGCCGTCGCCTTCGGCGCGGGCCGCCTGCTGCGGCCGGTGGTGCCCACGCCGGAGAAACTGCTGACGTACGAGTGCGGCGTCGACCCCGTCGGCGAGGGCTGGGCCCACACCCAGGTCCGCTACTACGTCTACGCCTTCCTCTACGTGATCTTCGCCGTCGACTCGATCTTCCTCTTCCCCTGGGCGACCGTCTTCGCCGCCGACGGCTACGGCGCCACCACCCTCGTGGAGATGTTCGTCTTCCTCGGCTTCCTCGCCGTGGGCCTGCTGTACGCCTACAAGAAGGGCGTCCTGACATGGACGTGAACCCTGCCGCTCCCGAGCCGGTGCTGCTGCCGGAACCTGGGGGTCCCCCCGGTGAAGGCAGGGGGAGGCTCGGCGCGCTCGCCCGGCTCGCCCCCGAGCCGATGAAGGTGGTCCTCAACTGGGGCCGCCGCTACTCGCTCTGGGTGTTCAACTTCGGCCTCGCCTGCTGCGCGATCGAGTTCATCGCCGCGTCGATGGCCCGGCACGACTTCATCCGCCTCGGCGTCATCCCGTTCGCGCCCGGACCCCGCCAGGCCGACCTGATGGTCGTCTCCGGCACGGTCACCGACAAGATGGCCCCCGCGATCAAGCGCCTGTACGAGCAGATGCCCGAGCCGAAGTACGTCATCTCCTTCGGCGCGTGCAGCAACTGCGGCGGCCCCTACTGGGACTCCTACTCCGTCACCAAGGGCGTCGACCAGATCATCCCGGTCGACGTCTACGTCCCCGGCTGCCCGCCCCGGCCCGAGGCGCTGCTCCAGGGCATCCTCAAGCTTCAGGAGAAGATCGCCCGCGAGTCCCTGGGGGAGCGGTACGGCACCGCCTCCGCCGGGCGTCCCCCGGCGGCGGCGCTGCAGAGCGGGCTGGTCCGGCCGCCCGAGCCGAAGGACGGGCCGAAGGACGGGCCGAAGGACGGTGCGAAGGACGGTGCGAAGGGCGAGCCGGCGGGGGAGGGGGAGGCCGGATGACCGCCGTCGGCTGGCTTCCCGCGGACGCCGAGGAACTGTTCGGCGGGCAGGCCACGGCGGAGGAGGCGTACGGCGTCCTCACCGTCGACGTGCCGTCCGACGCCTGGATCCCCGCCCTCGAAGCCGCCCGCGACCGCCTCGGCTGCACCTTCTTCGACTGGCTGAGCGCGGTCGACGAACCCGGCACCGGCTTCCGGGTGACCGCGCACGTCGCCGCCCTCTCCCCGGTGCGGCGACTGCTGCTGCGCACCACGGTGCCGCGCGAGGCCCCCGTCCTGCCGTCCGCCGTGGACGTCTACGCGGGCGCGGCCTGGCACGAACGCGAGACCCACGAGATGTTCGGCGTCGACTTCACCGGACATCCCGGTCTCGACCATCTGCTGCTGCCGGACGGCTTCGAGGGCCATCCGCTGCGCAAGGACTTCGTCCTCGCGGCCCGGGTCGCCAAGGCGTGGCCCGGCGCCAAGGAGCCGGGAGAGTCCGAGCACGGCGGCCCCAAGCGACGCCAGATGCTGCCGCCGGGCGTGCCCGACCCGAACGAGTGGGGTCCGCTCAAGGGTCAACTCCCGTCCGCCCCGGCCCGCCCCGCACGCCGCACGGCCACCGCGGCGGCCCGCACCCCGGGCGAACGCCCGCCCCGCCGCACCCGCTCCGCCTCCGAGGGCTCGGCCAGCCAGACAGCGGGGACGGAGACCGCCGCGGGCGCGGGCGCAGGCGCTGACGCGAGGGAGGCTCAGCCACCGGTCACGCCGCGCCGGTCGCGGTCGGCGTCGGAGGGGTCCGCCAGTCAGAGGAGTGCGGGCGGTTCGGATGCCGGTGCCGGTGTCGGTGCCGGTGCCGGTGAGGGCGGTGCGCAGGCGCCGGGTGCGCCGCGCCGGTCGCGGTCGGCGTCGGAGGGGTCCGCCAGTCAGAGGAGTGCGGGCGGTTCGGATGCCGGTGCCGGTACCGGTGCCGGTGCCGGTGAGGGCGGTGCGCAGGCGCCGGGTGCGCCGCGCCGGTCGCGGTCGGCGTCGGAGGGGTCCGCCGGCCAGCGGGCGGAGGCCCCGGCGCGCCGGTCGCGCGGCGCGAGTGAGGGGTCGGCGTCGCAGCGGGCCGGCGCCGCGGGCACGGGCGGCCCCCGTCGGGCGCGGTCCGCGTCCGACGGCTCCGCGAGCCAGCGCGCGGCGCGGGACCAGGCGCAGGGCGCGGACGACACGGCAGCGGATGCCGCCGAGGAACGGCGCGACCGCAAGCCGCCCGTCGCCCCGCGCAGCCCGGACGCCCCGTGGCACCACGCGCGGCCGGCCTTCGAGGAGCCGGAGCCGGAGTCGGAGCGGGCGCCGGGGCCGGAGCCGGCGGGTCAACCCGAGCGGGATTCCGAAGCACACCCCGGGGGCACCGGCCCCGGCCCCGACCCCGACACCCACACGAACACCCCCGACGACCCCCCAGGAGGCACGCGGTGACCGACGTTCTCGACGTCGCCCTGCGACTCCTCGTCGTGTTCGTCGTCTTCCTGACGTTCCCCCTGCTCGTGGGCCAGGCCGAGCACAAGGTCATGGCGCACATGCAGGGCCGCCTCGGCCCCATGTACGCCGGCGGCTTCCACGGCTGGGCCCAGCTCATCGCCGACGGCGTGAAGTTCGCGCAGAAGGAGGACGTCGTTCCGGCCGGCGCGGACCGCCGCGTCTTCCAGCTCGCCCCGGCCGTCGCGCTCCTGCCGTACCTCCTCGTGCTGCTCGCCATCCCGATCGGGCCGGGTGCGGGCGCGGTCGGGCAGGTGCTGGACGCGGGCGTGTTCTTCGTCCTGGCCGTCATGGGCGTGGGCGTCCTCGGTTCGCTCATGGCCGGCTGGGCCTCCGCCAACAAGTTCTCCCTCCTCGGCGGCCTGCGCACCGCCGCCCAGCTCCTCGCGTACGAACTGCCGATGCTGCTCACCGCCGCTTCCGTGGCGATGGCCGCCGGGACCGTCTCCCTCGTCGGCATCCTCGACGCGTTCGAGTGGTGGTGGCTGCCCTGGCAGATCACCGGCGCGCTGGTCTTCTTCATCGCGGGCCTCGCCGAACTCCAGCGTCCGCCCTTCGACATGCCGGTCGCCGACTCCGAGATCATCTTCGGCGCGTACACCGAGTACACCGGCCTGCGCTTCGCCCTGTTCCTCCTCGCCGAGTACGCCGGGATCGTCGTCCTGTGCGGCCTGACCACCGTCCTGTTCCTCGGTGGCTGGCACGGCCCCTGGGGCGCCGACGGCCTCGGCTGGGTGTGGACCCTGCTGAAGACCGCCGTCCTCGCCTTCGTCGTCATCTGGCTGCGCGTCAGCTACCCACGGCTGCGCGAGGACCAGCTGCAGAAGTTCTCCTGGACCCTTCTGGTTCCTCTCGCCCTCGCTCAGATCGCCCTCACCGGCGTCGTCAAGGTGGTGTTCCTGTAATGGCCCCGATCCCCGGCTCCGGCCTGGCCAAGGGCCTGGCCGTCACGCTGCGGACGATGACGCGGAAGTCCGTCACCGCGCAGTACCCGGACACCCAGCCCGAACTGCCGCCCCGCAGCCGCGGGGTGATCGGTCTGTTCGAGGAGAACTGCACGGTCTGCATGCTGTGCGCCCGCGAGTGCCCCGACTGGTGCATCTACATCGACTCGCACAAGGAGACGGTCCCGCCCGCCGCCCCCGGCGGCCGGGAGCGCAGCCGCAACGTCCTCGACCGGTTCGCCATCGACTTCGCCCTGTGCATGTACTGCGGTATCTGCATCGAGGTGTGCCCTTTCGACGCGCTCTTCTGGTCCCCGGAGTTCGAGTACGCGGAGACCGACATCCGTGACCTCACCCACGAGCGGGACAAGCTCCGCGAGTGGATGTGGACCGTCCCGGCCCCGCCCGCCCTCGACGCCGGCGCGGAGGAACCGAAGGAAGTCGCCGCCGCCCGCAAGACCGCCGACAAGCTTGCGGCCGCCCAGGCCGACGAACCCGGTCAGGAGGGCCGCGCATGAGCACCGCAGCGACCGCCGCCGCCCTCGCGGCCGACACCGTGCACCGGGCGGCCGAGTCGCCCGGCTTCCTGTCCCCGACCGGTGTGGAGGTCACCTTCCTCCTCGTCGGCCTGGTCACCCTCGGGGCTGCCGTCGTCACCGTCACCACCCGGCAGCTGGTGCACGCCGCCCTGTGGCTCGTGGTGGCCCTCGGCGGACTCGCCGTCGAATACCTCCTTCTCACCGCCGAGTTCATCGCCTGGGTGCAGGTCCTCATCTACGTCGGTTCCGTCGTCGTCCTCCTCCTGTTCGGGCTGATGCTCACCCGCGCCCCCGTCGGCCGCTCGCCGGACGCCGACTCCGGCAACCGCTGGGTCGCCCTCGCCGTCGCCCTCGCCGCGGCGGCCGCTCTGGTCTGGGTGGTCGTCGACGCCTTCCGCACCACCTGGATCGACCTGGACGGCGCTCCCTCCGGCACCACCGAGGTGACCGGCGCCAGCCTCTTCCAGCACTGGGTCCTCCCCTTCGAGGCCCTGTCCGTCCTCCTTCTCGCCGCCCTCGTCGGCGCGATCGTCCTGTCCCGCAAGACCCGGACCGGCGCCGCGCCCGGCGCGACGGGCGCGGGCCCCGCCACCACGGCCCGCACGAAGGACATCCGGGACGACCAGGAAGGGGCCCGCTGATGCACCTCGCCTACCCCGCCGTCCTCTCCGCCCTCCTCTTCTGCACCGGCCTCTACGGCGTCCTCGCCCGCCGCAACGCGATCCTGGTGCTGATGTCGGTCGAGCTGATGCTCAACGCCGTCAACCTCAACCTGGTCGCCTTCGACGCCTGGCTCAGCCGGGCCGCCGAGGACACCCTGCACTCCGGCCAGGCCCTGGCCCTGTTCACCATCGCCATCGCCGCCGCCGAGATCGGCATCGGCCTCGCCATCGTCCTCGCCGTGTACCGCAACCGCGGCACCTCGGACATCGACCGGCTCCGCGACACCGCCGAGGGCCACGACCCCGACGACCCCGACAGCGACGCCACCGGCCGCGCGATCCCCGCCCCGGCCACCGGTGAGAAGGCCGAGGCCACCGCGTGACCACGACCACCCTCGCCGTCCTCGTCCCCCTCCTGCCGTTCCTCGGCGCGCTCGCCGGACTGCTGCTGGGCCGCACCGCGCCCGGCTTCGTCCGCCCGCTCGCCGTCCTGCCGACGCTCGCCTCCCTCGTGCTCGCCGCCACCGTCGCCGCGCGCCAGGGCGGCGGCGACCCGGTCGACGCCGTCACCGAGCTCACCCCCACCGGCTCGGTCCCGGTCGAACTCGCCCTGCACGTCGACGGCTTCGCCGCCCTCACCGCCGTGGTCGTCGGCACCGTCGCCACCTGCGTGCAGATCTACTCCACGGGCTACCTGCGCGAGGACCCGCGCTACCCGTCGTACGCCGCCCTCGTCTCGCTGTTCACCTCCGCGATGCTCCTGGTCGTCTACACCGGCGACCTGATGGTGCTGCTGGTCGGCTGGGAAGTGATGGGCATCTGCTCCTACTTCCTCGTCGGCCACTACTGGGAGACCCCCGAGGCGCGCGCCGCCTCGCTGAAGGCCTTCCTGGTCACCAAGCTCGGCGACGTCCCCTTCCTCATCGGCCTGTTCGCCCTCGCCTCCGACGCCGGGTCCTTCCGCATCACCCGGATCCTCGGCGCCGTCGCGCAGGGCGGCATCAACCACCCCACGCTGATCGCCCTGCTGCTCCTCGCGGGCGTGGCCGGCAAGTCGGCGCAGTTCCCGCTGCACACCTGGCTCCCCGACGCGATGGCGGGCCCCACTCCCGTCTCCGCGCTGATCCACGCCGCGACGATGGTCGCCGCCGGCGTCTACTTCGTCGCCCGTCTCCTCCCGCTCTTCGCGGCCTCGCAGGCCGCGATGACCGTCCTCGCCGTCATGGCCGCCGTGACGATGACCGGCTCGGCGCTCGCCGCCCTAGCCCAGGACGACATCAAACGCGTCCTCGCCTACTCGACGATCGGCCAGCTCGGCTACATGACCGGCGCCCTCGCCGTCGCCGATCGCGGCGCCGCCGTCTTCCACCTCCTGTCCCACGGCGCCTTCAAGGCGCTGTTGTTCCTCGCCGCCGGCGTGATCATCCACGCCGCCGGCACCAACTCGCTGGCAGCCATGTCCCGCATGAGCGGGCTGCGCGACCGCGTGCCCGACGCCTACTGGACGATGACCGTGGCGCTCCTCGCGCTCGCCGCGATCCCGCCGTTCAGCGGCTTCTTCTCCAAGGAGGCCGTCCTCGGCGTCGCCGAACACGTCGTCACCGGCCACACCGGGCACGCCCCCGCTGCCGCGGGCTGGATCGTCCTCCTCGCCGGCCTGCTCACCGCCCTCCTCACCGCCGCGTACGCGACGCGGCTGTGGCTGCTCGCCTTTCGCGGCAGCGGCGCCGAGGCGCCCGACCACGGCCGGCAGCCGCTGACCATGACCACCGTGCTGTGGGTGCTCGCCGTGCCGTCACTGGCGCTCGGCGGCCTCGCCTTCCGGGTGCTGCCCGACTGGTTCGACGGCCACGACCTCACCCCGACGCTCACCACCTCCGTGCTCGGCACGGGTGTGGCCCTGGTCGGCGGCATCGTCACCTACGCGACCTGGCGGCACACCACCGCGCACGCGGCCCGCCACCCGCTCGGCGCCGTCGCCGCCCACCCCGAGGGCGACGCCGGCCGGGTCGAGGCGGAGGCCATCGCCAGCCACGAACCCGCCTACGGGAACGTCGCGCACGCGGCCGACCCCGCGGACCCCGGTCGGCTGCTGCTCGGCCCGCTGCACCGGCACGCCGCCGTCGGCTTCCACCTGGACGCCGCGTACGCGGCGCTCCTCGTCCGCCCGGTCCAGGCCGGCGCGAGCCTCGTACGGTTCCTCGACCGGGAGGTCGTCGACACCTACGTACGCGGCGCGGGCACCCTGCCCCGCTGGCTCGGCGCCGCCGTGCGACGGGCCCAGACCGGCAATCTGCAGACCTATGTGAGCGCGCTGCTCGCCGGCACCGTCGTCCTCGCGGTGACCGCCGTCCTCGTCGCCACGGGAGCGTGAGCAGGCGTGATCGATATCAACGAGTCCGTGATGCAGTTCCTCCTGGCGTTCCTCGTCGTCGGCCCGCTCCTCGGCGCCGCCGCCGCTCTGCTGCCGGCCCCGCCCGGACTGAAGGGGAAGTCGCCCGAGCAGGCCGTGCTCCGCCACGGCGTCACCGTCACCGGCGCGATTCTGGCGGCGGCGGTCGTCCTGGCGCTCGGCTTCGACCACGGCCGGCCGTCGACGATGCAGGCCACGACCGACATCAGCTGGATCCCCGCACTCGACGTACGGATCCACCTCGGCGTCGACGGCATCTCGCTCCCCCTTCTGGTCCTGACCGCCCTGCTGACCTTCCTCAGCGCCCTCTACTCGTACTTCAAGCCGCCCGCGGGGCCGTCCCCGAAGGGCTTCGTCGCCCTGCTGCTCGTCCTCGAGTCCGGCACCCTGGCGACCTTCGCCGTCCTCGACCTCGTCCTGTTCTTCCTCGCCTTCGAGACGGTCCTCGTCCCGATGTACTTCCTCATCGCCCGCTGGGGCGGCGAGGGCCGGGCCGAGGCCGCCTGGAAGTTCATCCTCTACACGCTGCTCGGCTCCGTGGTCATGCTGCTCGGCCTGCTCCTGATCGGGATCAAGGCGGGCACGTTCGACATGGTGGCACTCGCCACTGACAACGGCCGGTCGCTGACCGCGTCCGTGCAGGTCATCGCCGTACTGGCGGTCGGGATCGGGCTCGCGGTCAAGACGCCGATGTGGCCGCTGCACAGCTGGCTGCCCGACGCCCACACCGCCGCCCCGACGGTCGGCTCCGTCCTGCTCGCCGGCGTCCTGCTGAAGATGGGCACGTACGGCTTCGTCCGCATCCTGCTCCCGGCCGCGCCCGACGGCTTCCAGACCTTCGCGCCCTACCTCGCCGCGTTCGCCGTCGTCGGCATCGTCTACGGATCCCTCGCCTGCCTCGCTCTGGCCAGGAAGGGCGGAAAGGGCGACCTCAAGCGTCTGATCGCCTACTCCTCCGTCGGCCACATGGGCTTCGTCCTCCTCGGCATCGCGACCATGACCCCGACCGGCGTCAACGGCGCCCTGTTCGCCAACATCGCCCACGGCCTCATCACCGGCCTGCTGTTCTTCCTGGTCGGCGGCCTGAAGGAACGCACCGGCAGCACCGACCTCGACGCCCTCGCCCAGGAGACCGGAGCCGCCCTCTACGGCAAGGCGCCGCGCCTCGGCGGCCTGCTCGCCTTCGCCGCCGTCGCCTCCCTCGGTCTGCCCGGCCTCGCCGGGTTCTGGGGCGAGATGCTGGCGCTGTTCGGCGCCTTCGACCCCGCCGACGGGCTCAGCCGGCCGGCCTTCCTCACCTTCATGTCGATCGGCGCGTTCGGCACCCTGCTCACGGCCGCCTACCTGCTGATCGTGGTCCGCCGGGTCTGCATGGGCGCCGCGCCGAAGGACGCGCCGGCACTCACCGACGTGCGCTCCTACGAATTCGCGGCCTGGACCCCGCTCGTCGTCCTCACCGTCGTCGCCGGCCTGTGGCCCAAGGCCCTCCTCGGGCTGACCGACCCGGCCGTGCAGCAGCTCCTCGCAGGAGGCACCCGATGAGCTCCCTCGTCCAGTCCGTCGACTGGCTGGCCATCGCACCGCCCACCATCGCGGCGGTCGCCGGACTCGTCGTGCTCGTCGCCGACCTGTTCGTCGGCGAGGCCAGGAAGCCCCTGCTCGGCTGGATCGCGGTGGCCGGACTGGCGGCCGCCGCGCTGATGCTGCTGCCCCTCCTCGACGCCGACCGCGCCACCTTCTGCCTGGTCGGCGACACCGAGGTGTGCAGTTACACCGCGGACCGCTTCACCCTCGTCATCCAGTTCCTGGTGCTCGGCGGCGCCCTGCTGTCCGCCCTGCTGTCGGTCACCGCGCTGAAGGACTCCGGCAAGCGGCTCCCCGAGGGCGAGTACTGGTTCCTGTTCCTCTCCTCCACCGCCGGCGCGGCCCTGCTGCCCGCCTCCCGGGACCTCGCGACCCTCGTCGTCGCCCTGGAGGTGGCGTCCCTGCCCGCCTTCGCCCTGGTCGGCCTGCGGCACGGCGACCGCAGGTCCTCCGAGGCGGCCCTGAAGTTCTTCCTGTCCTCCGTCACCGCCACCGCGGTCAGCCTGCTGGGCATCAGCTTCGTCTACGCCGCGACCGGAACCCTCCACCTCACCCGCGTCGCCGAACGCATCCAGCACGTCGACGGGCAGCTCGACACCCTCGCGCAGACCGGCGTCGTCCTCACCCTCGTCGGCTTCGCGTTCAAGACGGCCGCCGTCCCCTTCCACTTCTGGGTTCCCGACACCTACGTGGGCGCCCCGCTGCCGATCGCCGCCTACCTGTCCGTCATCGGCAAGGCGGTCGGCTTCTCCGGCCTCATCCTCGTCACCGTCGTCGCCCTGCCCTCGTACGCCGACGTCTGGGCCCCCGCCCTGGCCGTGCTCGCCGCGCTCACCATGACCGTCGGCAACGTCGGCGCGCTGCGCCAGCAGTCCACGCGCGCGTACAGCGCCGTACGCCTGCTCGCCTGGTCGTCCGTCGGCCAGGCCGGGTACCTCCTGGTGCCGATCGCCGCCGCCGGGTACTCCGGCGACCCCGAGAAGTCGGCCGGCTCCACCCTCGCCTACGCCCTCATGTACGGCGCCGTGAACCTGGGGGCCTTCGCGGTGGCCGCCCTCGTCGGCCGCGCGCACCGGCTCAACCGGGTCGCCGACTACCGCGGCCTGTACGCCGCGAGCCCGCTCACCGCGCTGCTCATGGGCTTCTTCCTGCTGTGCCTCGCCGGACTCCCGCCGGGTGTCATCGGCCTCTTCGCCAAGGTCACCGTGTTCGCGGCGGCCGTCGACGCGGGACTGGGCTGGCTGGCCGTGGTGATGGCCGTCAACGTCGTGATCGCGCTGGTGTACTACCTGCGCTGGACGGCGCTGCTGTTCCGCGCGCCGGAGGCGGCTCCCGGGGGGAAGGCGGCGGCCCCCCACCGCTTCCCCGCCCCTGCCCCGCTCACCGCGGCGCTCGCCCTGACCGGCGTTCTCGGCATCGTCCTGTCCGGCGCCCCGCAACTGGTCCTGCGCTTCACGGAGACCGGGCTCTTCTAATCGGCCGGTCCCTCACGCGCGGGGCCGCTCGTCCTGCCCCGCACGCCCCTTCACCCGGGCGGTTGACACGCGCCATCACGCGCACAAGGGAACTAGTCCCCCTCGCCTGGCGTTGACCGGTACGGGAGGGTCCACTGGACGTGGCACCACGGTGTCAGTGGGCAGCGCAGGTCAGACGGAAGATCAACCAGCAAGGGTTCCCCTGCCGCACGATTTGGAGGGCGTACCGTGCACCGCCGGCACAACGGGCTCAGGACCGCGGTCCTCCTCGGGGGACTGTCCGCGCTCATCATCGTCATCGGCAGCTTCTTCGGCCGCACGGGGCTCGTCGTCGCCGTCGTCGTCGCGCTGGGCACCAACGCGTACGCGTACTGGAACAGCGACAAACTGGCCCTGCGGGCGATGCGGGCCCGCCCGGTGAGCGAGTTCGAGGCCCCCGGCCTGTACCGGATGGTCCGCGAACTCTCCACGCAGGCCCGCCAGCCCATGCCCCGCCTCTACATCTCGCCGACCGAGGCCCCCAACGCCTTCGCCACCGGCCGCAACCCGCGCAACGCGGCGGTGTGCTGCACGGAAGGCATCCTGCGCCTCCTCGACGAGCGGGAGCTGCGCGGCGTCATCGGCCACGAGCTCAGCCATGTCTACAACCGCGACATCCTGATCTCCTCGGTCGCCGGCGCCCTCGCCTCCGTGATCATGTTCCTGGTCAACTTCGCCTGGCTGATCCCGATCGGCCGCTCGGACGACGACGACGGCCCGGGCATTCTCGGCATGCTGCTCATCCTGATCCTGGGCCCGCTCGCGGCGTCCCTCATCAAGCTGGCCATCAGCCGCTCCCGCGAGTACGAGGCGGACGCCTCCGGTTCCCAGCTCACCGGCGACCCGCTCGCCCTGGCGAGCGCCCTGCGCAAGCTGGAGCTCGGCACCAAGCAGCTCCCACTGCCCCCCGAGCCCCGCATCGAGACGGCGAGCCACATGATGATCGCGAATCCCTTCCGTCCGGGGCAGGGACTCTCGAAGATGTTCTCCACCCACCCGCCGATGGCGGAACGTATCGCCCGGCTCGAGAAGATGGCAGGGCACCTGTGAAGACCATCCTGAATCTCATCTGGCTCGTCGTCAGCGGCGTCTGGCTGTTCCTCGGCTACATGCTCGCCGGCCTGCTGCTGTGCATCACGATCATCGGCATCCCGTTCGGCGTGGCCGCGTTCCGCATCGGCGTCTACGCCCTGTGGCCCTTCGGGTACACGACGGTGGAGCGCCGCGACGCGGGAGCCCCGTCCTTCATCGTCAACGTGCTGTGGCTGATCCTGGCGGGCTGGTGGCTCGCCCTCGGCCACATCGTCACGGGCCTCGCCCTGTGCGTGACGATCATCGGCATCCCGCTCGGCGTCGCCAACTTCAAGCTGATCCCGGTCTCGCTGTTCCCGCTGGGCCGCGAGATCGTCCGCACGGACCGGGCGTTCACGGACCGCTGGTGAGGTGAGCCGCGGTGTTCGCCGCGGACTGTCGGGCGGGGAGTCGCCCACAACTCCGTGGTCGTCCACAACTCCGTGGTTGTCCACAGCCCCGCACACGTTCCTCCACCGCCGCGCATCATGAACCCATGACCGAGCACGAGAAGCGGTACGAGCGCACGGTGCCGCCGCACCGCATACGCCGCGGCCCCTGACCCACGTCGGGGCGCCTCAGGCCTGGGCAGTGCAGGGGAGCGGTTACCGCCCGCCCGGAGCTCCCCGTCGCCCCCACACCTTCCGCACACCGTAGGCCACCGCACCCCCACCGAGCACCGCCGCGCCCACGGCAACCGAGGTCCAGGGCAAGGAGAACGCCAGCGCCAGGCACCCGGCGGATCCCACCGCCGGCGCCACCCGGACCCCCGCCGCCGGACGGAGGGTCCAGGCCGAGGCGTTCGCCACCGCGTAGTACGTCAGCACCCCGAAGGAGGAGAACCCGACAGCGCCCCGCACATCGACGGTGGCGGCCAGGACGGCGACGACACCGCCCACCACCAGTGCCGCCGGTGCGGTACGTGGAGCCGCGGATGGACGGCGGCCGGCGGCCCCGGGAGGTGCCCGTCCCGGGCCATGGCCAGCGTCGTCCGCGACCCCCGAGCAGCAGGGCGAGCAAGTGACCCCAGTGCGGCGACCGCCGCCCCCACACGCACCACCGGCGCGAGCCCGGGCGCCCCGGCCGCCCGCACCGCGTCGGCGAGCGGCGCGACGGACCCGCCCAACGACGCCGCCCCCAGAACGGAGAGGACGGCGACAGCGACGGCCACGTACGCGGCGAGCGCGACACTCAGGGCCACCCGGACGGCCCGCGGAAGGGTGCGCGCGGGATCGCGCGCCTCCTCGCCGAGGAGCGCGATCCGCGCGTGTCCGGCGAAGGCGAGGAACAGCAGACCGGCCGCCTGGAACACCCCGCCGACCCCGCCCGGCACGCCGGCGTCCAGCCGCCCGAGGTCTCCGTCCCCCGACGTCAGACACACGACCACCACGGAAGCGAGAACCACCAGGACCACACCCGCGACGGCCCGCGTCACCCACGCGGACTTCCGCACCCCGCGGTGGTCGACCGCCGTGACCAGCACCACGGTGGCGGCGGCCACGGCGTGCGCCTGCCCCGGCCGGACGTACGCGCCGACGGTCAGCGCCACCACCGCACAGGACGCGGTCCTGCCGACGACGGAGGCCCACCCGGCCAGGTGGCCCCAAAGGCTCCGAGCCGCTCCCTGCCGTACACGTGGGTGCCGCCCTGGGCCGGGTACAGGGCGGCCAGGCGTGCCGACGAGTCGGCGTTGCAGTAGGCGATCGCGGCGGCGACGGCCAGCCCGAGGAGCAGTCCGGAACCGGCGGCCCGCGCGGCAGGCGCGAGCGCGGCGAAGGTGCCCGCGCCGAGCATCGCGCCCAGACCGACGACGACGGCGTCGCCCGCACCGAGGGTGCGGCGCAGCGCAGGACCGCCGGGGCCGGCGGGGGCGTTCGTCGTGAGGCCGCACCCTACTGATCAAGGGCAACCGGAATGTGTACTCGTGACGTCCTACAGGGTGCACAGGCCGACGGGAAAGGGCAGGTAATCGGCATGACGATCATCAGCTGGATCATTCTGGGCCTGCTGGCCGGTGCCATCGCGAAGTTCCTGCTGCCCGGCCGTGATCCGGGCGGCCTCGTCGGCACGACCCTGATCGGCGTCGCCGGCGCGTTCACCGGCGGCTGGATCTCGTCCCGCTGGCTCGACCACCCGATCAGCAAGGACTTCTACGACGGCGCCACATGGCTGGCCGCGATCGGCGGCTCATTGGTCCTGCTGATCGCTTACCGCATCCTCTTCGGTCACTCGCGCGACTGACGCGACACGCGTGCGTCGCCGCCGCACGCACGAAAAGGGTGGGCGCCCGAGCGGCACCCACCCTCCTCCGGCCGTCCGGCGCGCCGGCCGTTCTACCGGTAGTTCACGAACTGCAGGGCGAAGTCGAAGTCCTTGCCCTTGAGCAGGGTGATGACGGCCTGGAGGTCGTCCCGGCTCTTGGAGCTGACGCGCAGCTCCTCACCCTGCACCTGGGCCTTCACGCCCTTCGGGCCCTCGTCGCGGATGATCTTCGCGACCTTCTTCGCGTTCTCCTGGGAGATGCCCTCCTGGATCGACGCGAAAATCTTGAACTCCTTGCCCGAGAGCTGCGGCTCGCCCGCGTCCAGGGCCTTCAGGGAGATGCCCCGCTTGATCAGCTTGGACTGGAAGACGTCGAGGACAGCCTTCACCCGGTCCTCGGAGTTCGCCTCCATGAGGATCTTCTCCCCGGACCACGAGATCGAGGCGCCCACGCCCTTGAAGTCGTAGCGCTGCGAGATCTCCTTGGCGGTCTGGTTGAGGGCGTTGTCGACCTCCTGCCGCTCGACCTTCGAGACGATGTCGAAACTGGAGTCGGCCATGTCCTGTGGCTCCTTGATTCGGGGTGCGTATCGGGCTGCGCACCGGATGCGTACCGGCGTACTTGAGGCGGCCACCGAGCCCGGCATCGGCCTCGGACCGCATCCGGACCAGCCTAGTCACCCCCCGGCCCGGGGGTGGCGATCAATCGGGTGGCGAAGCACCCCTGTCCATCGGGTATTGTTTACGTCGTTGCCAGCGAGCACCGCCGGAAGGCGGGGTTCAGTGCAGCAACCCCGGCGGTGTGCCCGAGCGGCCAAAGGGAGCAGACTGTAAATCTGCCGGCTCAGCCTTCCCAGGTTCGAATCCTGGCGCCGCCACACGGGAACGAAGGGCCCGTGACCTGCTAGCACAGCAGGTCACGGGCCCTTCGTCATGGCATTCAGGGGCGGCCCCTGTCTCACTCCGTCCTGTGTCTCCACGCCCTGCCTCGGAGTACGTGGACGACGACCCGTACCCGTGGCCAGGCTTCCGAGCCCATTCAGCCACTCTGTCGCAGTCGCGCCGAGGTCTTCGCAGGGGCGGCTTCGTCGCCGTCGCTGAGGAATCCGGCGCAGACGCGGAGCAAGAACGCCGGATCCGGCGGAATGGGCACCTCGCAGCCCCGGTCGTCGGTGGGATGGAGAGCCGGCTCTTGGCGTAACCGTGGGCGGGTAGGCGTCGCAGCATGACGGAACGTCGGTGCACGAGTGAGGAGGCCTCTGCCGCTCCAGGGCGCCGACACCGGTTCGTGCGATGGCTTGTGGTGTGGGCCTATGCGGGGGCGGTGTTCGGGCTCGGTGCGGTGGTGTGGCATTGGGTGAGGGGCAAGTCGTGGGGCGACTCGTTCGCGTTCGCGCTGACGTTGACGGTGAGCGGGGTGGTCAGCCAGTGGGCGGCCGCTGTCATCCGGCGGAGGGCCGGGCGTGGCGACGGCTGAGGCTCAGCGGCGGAAGCAGCCGCGCTCATGCCGGCGCCGACGGCACGTGCCGCCCCGCCGACACGGGGAGCCGTGGTCGTCGAGGCGGCGCCGTCCGGAGTGCCGGGTCAGCCGATGTCGAAGCCGATGTTGGTGACGTACCACCGGTCGTCGATCTTGCTGGAGTGGACCTGGACGTCCAGCTGACCGGCTTCCATGCCTGTGGAGCGGGAAAGAATGATCTTGTCGAGGGTCTGACCGTCAACGGTGATCTTCTCTGCGGGGACCACCGCTTCGTCTCCGGTGGCCGGGGTCTCGGCGACCTCCACCTTCGGGTCGTCCGAGGGCGGATCGGGGGTGAACGACTCCCGGAACTTCCCGACGTTCTCCAGGATCTTCGCGCCTTCGGGCGAGTTGCTGTCGCACGTCGCTTCCGTGCCGGCGCGCGCGGGCTTCGAGCCCGTAGCGGCCTCGCCCATCAGCAGGCACGCTTCCTTCGGCTGGTTCTTGACGACTGCGGTGACCCATGCCGCGACCGCGCTCTCGGCCGTGGACTGGTCGGCGGACGAGGCCTGCCCCGTGTCCGAGGCGTCCCCCTGCTCGCTGCCCGGCGCCTTCTCGGAACCGGCGGTCGGCGAGTTGCTCGAACCCGTCTCCTTCCCGGAGTCGTCCGAGCCGCTCGAGCACCCCGTGAGGGTCATGACCGCCGCCATCAACACGCCCCCGGCCATCCCGGCGACGTTTCTCCTCATACCGCTCAATAACACTGTCCCGATTGTCCTTCCGTGCATCTCGGCAGGAGTGACGTACGCATATGTCTCCGGGGAACCTGGCGGTCCCGCCTCGGTGTCACTGCCCCTCGCGGGAACGGTACAGGCAGCGAAATCACCGCCGTTACTTGGTGTCCCGGGGCAAGCAGGGGCGTCCTCCGTCGAGTTGTTCCTTCGGATTCGGCACGTTTCCGCTCGGGTGATTCCTTTCGTCGCTTCCCCGTCCGGACGCACTCGGTGGCCGTGGTCCTCCGGCGCCGGACCACCCCGCGTCGGCCTCAACCGGCCCCGCCCGGCCCGGCGAAGGCTCCGGTCCTGATCGGCCGTGACTTCACCGCTCCGGAGCCCGCCACCGCGGCCGTCGGGGCATTGCCTACGAGTCGTTGCGCGTGGCGCACGTCGAATCGTCACGAACGCCGCGCGCCGAATCGTCACGAACGCCGCGCGGTGCGCCGCGTGTTCGCCGACTTCCCGAATTCCGTCCTTCGCGTCCCGAAGGTCGGCAATCGGCTGAGTGCGACAGGGGCGCGGCAGCTCGATTCCGGACCGCGAAGGGAAATGCGGCGCATCGTCCGGCGACCCGGTGACGGGACGGAACCGGGAAAGTGGACGGCATCCTCGCGTCCCCCGGTGTCCACGAGGAGTGGGAGGTGCCGGTCATTCCACAGTCGGCGAGGCGCCGGTAATCGTGTCCCGACATGCCGGGCCGGGGACGGCACAGCGCTGCCGGGCACACTGGGAGCATGTCGTCGCGTCGTCGTCCGTGTCCCGAGTGCCGTCGTGAGATCGCCGTCGTCGCCGGGCGGTACGCGCGGCACGACCCGCCCGGCGCCCGTGGCAGCGGGGAGCTGACCTCCTGCCCGGGGTCCCGCCGACATGCCCGAACAGGGCCTGAGCAGCCGTCGTTGGACGGCTACGTCGTGCCGGACTTCCCCGGGCAGATGTCCCTCTTCTGAACCGGGCCCGCGCCCCGCTCAGTTGCCCGCGACCGACTTCACCGCCACCGACGCCGGCGCGGAGCCGCTGATCAGTTCCAGGGTCAGGCCTGCCGTCGCGGGCGTGTCCACCAGTTCCGCCAGGACGGCGGCCACGTCGTCGCGGGGGATCGCGCCGCGGCCCGTGCGGGCCTCCAGGCGGACCAGGCCCGTGCCCGGCTCATCCGTGAGCTGCCCCGGCCGCAGGATCGTCCAGTCCAGGGCGTCCAGGCTCCGCACGTACGCGTCCGCCTCGCCCTTGGCCCGCAGGTACACGTCGAAGACCTCGTCCCCCTGGTGTTCCGGATCCGCGCCCATGGACGAGACGATGACGAACCGGCGTACGCCCGCGCGTACGGCCGCGTCCGCGAAGAGGACCGCCGCCGCCCGGTCCACCGTGTCCTTGCGGCCCACGCCGCTGCCCGGACCGGCGCCCGCCGCGAACACCGCCGCGTCCGCGCCCTCCAGACACTGCGCGACCTCCTCCACGGACGCGGACTCCAGGTCGAGCACGACCGGTTCCGCACCCAGCTCCCGCAGGTCGTCCGCCTGTTCGGGTTTGCGGATGATGCCCGCCGCCTCGTCCCCGCGCGCGACGAGCAGCCGCTCCAGCCGCAGCGCGATCTGACCATGACCACCAGCGATGACAATGCGCATGTCTTCGACCGTACGCCGCGCCGGGCCCGTCCGCCGCGCGACCCGGCCCCCGACACGCGCGGCCTCAGACGCACCCCCGCGTCAACCCCGCCCCACTCCCACACCGCCCCCACTCCCGCCCCTACGCCGTCCCCCGCCCCTGCCGCGGCAGTCCCGGCCCCGTGCCGGCCGCCGCCGAGTCGCAGTACTCCCGCACCGCGCTCGTCCGGGCGACGACACGGCCCCCGTGCACCACGATCCGGCTGTACGCCAGGGACAGCGCCGCCGACAGGCCGTCGCCCCGGACCGCCAGCAGGTCGGCGGGGGACCCCGCCTCCACCCGCACCTCCGGCAACCCCATCGCCGCCCGCGCCCGAGCGCTCACGGCCGCGTACGCGTCCTCGGGGGACAGGCCCTGGCAGGAGGCCAGCAGGTACGCCGCCTCCAGCGGGTCGCCCCGGCCCACCGGGTTCGACACGTCCCGCAGCGATCCGCTGCCCGCCGCGACCCGCACGCCCGCCGCCCGCAGCAGCCGTACCGGCGCGGTGCCCCGGCCGTCCGCCGCGCCGCAACCGCCCTGGGGCAGACACACCACCGTCACCCCGGCCGCCGCGAGCCGTTCCGCCGTACGGGCCGCGACCTCGGAGGGGAGGGCGGACAGACCCCCGCACGGGCCGAGCGTCACCCCGGGCCGCAGGCCGCCCGCCATCGCCGCGAGACGGGCCAGCCGGGCCGGGTCGGACGCGTCGGTGTGCAGGTCGACGGGCAGGCCGTGCTCGGAGGCCGTCTCCAGCACCGCCTCCACATGGCCCGTCGGATCGGGGTCGAGATCCGGGCAGCCGCCCACCACGGACGCGCCCATCTTCACGGCGTCCCGCAGCACCGCCAGCCCGTCCGCCCCGGCCGCCCCCGTCAGCACCCGGGGCATCGCCACCGTGGTCAGCTCGGCCAGCCCGCGCAGCGAACGCGCGGCGCGCAGCACGGCCCGCAGCGCGCCGAGCCCCGCCATGTCCCCCACGCGCACGTGCGCACGCAGAGCCGTGGCGCCGTGCCCGAGCTGGAACAGCGCCGCCTCCGTCGCGCGGCGCTGGACGTCCCGCGGGTCGAGGGGGACGGGGCCCGGCTCGTCGGCGGTCAGGGCGGTGTCCGCGTGGGCGTGCGGTTCGGCGGGGGCCGGCAGCAGCAGGTAGCCGGTGAGGTCGAGCCGGGCGACGCACGCGCGTGTGGCGTCCGCGGCGAGGCTGCCCGCCGTGCCGACGGCCTCGATGCGCCCGCCGCCCAGCCGGACGTCCACGGTCCGGCCGTTGGTGAGCCGGGCGCCGCACAGCAGGAGCGGGGCCGGGCCGGCCGGACCCGAACCGGAGGGCGAGGACCACGGGTGGGACGGTGGCTGCGGCCGGTTGTCGGGCATCGCGCTCCTGGGACTCGGGCTGCGCACGAGGACGCACGTCACGCTGAGACAAGATCACGCAGAGTGAGTCGAGCCTAGGACGGCCCTCCGCCCCGCACCGGGAGGAGCGCAATAGTCGTACCGGTGTGGCCCGTCCGTCCGGGAGGGGGACGGGACCGGAAACGGATTTGGGCGAACGGCGGCGGACCGTGTAATGTCTTCATCGCTCGCCCCAATAGCTCAGTCGGCAGAGCGTCTCCATGGTAAGGAGAAGGTCAACGGTTCGATTCCGTTTTGGGGCTCTGGTGTGAGAGGTTCCCGCCGCGAGGCGGGGCCCGATCGCATCAAAGCGGTGTAGCTCAGTCGGTAGAGCAAGCGGCTCATAATCGCTGTGTCACCGGTTCAAGTCCGGTCACCGCTACTGTCAGTAGCCGATTGCGGGGTCGGTCCTTCGATCGGCTACTCTTCTTGCGTTAATCAAGTCCATCCGTTCGTCAAGGAGCACTCACGTGGCTGCCACCGACGTCCGCCCGAAGATCACGCTGGCCTGCGTGGAGTGCAAGGAGCGGAACTACATCACCAAGAAGAACCGGCGTAACAACCCGGACCGTCTTGAGATGAAGAAGCACTGCCCGCGTTGCAACGCGCACACCGCGCACCGCGAGACGCGATAAAACAGGCTCGTACACGAGGCCGTCCCCCCACTCGGGGGGCGGCCTCGTGTCGTTTCCCCACCGACACCACACACCGTGAGACATGTCGGTCCTGGACCGACACAGGAGGTGCCGCGCGCATGGCGCTCGACCAGTCCTTCGTGGGGCGGACCTATCCCCCCACCGAGCCCTACGAGGTGGGCCGGGAGAAGATCCGCGAGTTCGCCGAGGCGGTGGGCGACGCCAACCCGGCGTACACGGACGCGGAGGCGGCCGAGGCGCTCGGTCACCCCGATGTGATCGCCCCGCCGACCTTTGTGTTCGCCATCACGTTCAAGGCCGCGGGACAGGTCGTCGCCGATCCGCAGCTCGGCCTCGACTACAGCCGGGTGGTGCACGGCGACCAGAAGTTCGCCTACCGGCGCCCGGTGCGCGCCGGCGACCGGCTCACGGTCACGTCCACCATCGAGACGGTCCGGTCCATGGCGGGCAACGACATACTGGACATCCGCGGTGAGGTGCACGACCAGGACGGCGAGCACGTCGTGACCGCCTGGACCAAGCTGGTGGCCCGCGCGGCCGAGGAGGCGTGAACCACACCATGACGGCGAAGATCTCCTACGCCGACGTCGAGGTCGGCACCGAGCTGCCCGCACAGACGTTCCCCGTGACGCGCGCCACCCTCGTCCGGTACGCGGGAGCCTCCGGCGACTTCAACCCCATCCACTGGAACGAGCGGTTCGCCAAGGAGGTCGGGCTGCCCGACGTCATCGCGCACGGCATGTTCACCATGGCCGAGGCGATCCGCGTGGTGACCGACTGGGCGGGCGACCCCGGCGCGGTCGTCGAGTACGGCGTCCGCTTCACCCGCCCGGTCGTCGTGCCCGACGACGACAAGGGCGCCGTCATCGAGGTCAGCGGCAAGGTCGCCGCCAAGCTCGACGACAACACGGTCCGCGTGGACCTCACCGCGACCAGCGCCGGCCAGAAGGTCCTCGGCGCCTCGCGGGCGGTCGTGCGGCTGGCCTGAGCCGTGGCGGCGGCGGGGGAGCGGGGGCGGCGGCGTCTCGTAGTCTTGAGCCCGTGCAGGAACTCCACGACGCCCCCCTCGCCCCGCTGACCACCTTCCGGCTGGGCGGCCCCGCGACCCGGCTGGTCACCGCGACCACCGACGACGAGGTGATCGCCGCCGTCCGCGAGGCCGACGCCGCCGGCACCCCGCTGCTGGTCATCGGCGGCGGCTCCAACCTGGTCATCGGCGACAAGGGCTTCGACGGCACCGCCCTCGTCGTCGCCACCAAGGGCGTCACCCTCGACGGCACCGGTCTGGAGCTGGCCGCCGGCGAGGTGTGGACCGACGCCGTCGCGGCCACCGTGGAGGCCGGACTGGCCGGCATCGAGTGCCTGGCCGGCATCCCCGGTTCCGCGGGCGCCACCCCCATCCAGAACGTGGGGGCGTACGGCCAGGAGGTCTCCTCCACGCTCACCGAGGTCGTCGCCTACGACCGGCGCACCGGTGGGACCGTCACGCTCTCCAACGAGGAGTGCGCCTTCTCCTACCGGCACAGCCGCTTCAAGGCCGACCCCGAGCGGTACGTGGTCCTGCGCGTGCGGTTCCGGCTGGAGGACGCCGACGGGATGTCCGGCCCGGTCAAGTACGCCGAGACGGCCCGCGTGCTCGGTGTCGCGCCCGGCGAGCGGGTGCCGTTGGCCACCGCCCGCGACACGGTGCTGAAGCTCCGCGCGGGCAAGGGCATGGTGCTGGACCCGGAGGACCACGACACCTGGTCGGCCGGTTCCTTCTTCACCAACCCGATCCTCGACGACGAGACGTTCGCCGCATTTCGTACGCGTGTGCGAGAGCGGTTGGGGGAGGGCGTCGAGCCGCCCGCCTACCCCGCCGGCGAGGGGCGCACCAAGACCTCCGCGGCCTGGCTGATCGACAAGGCCGGCTTCACCAAGGGGTACGGGAGCGGACCGGCCCGCATCTCCACCAAGCACACCCTCGCGCTCACCAACCGCGGCGACGCCACCACGGAGGACCTGCTGGCGCTGGCCCGCGAGGTCGTGACGGGGGTCCGCGACGCGTTCGGGATCACCCTGGTGAACGAGCCGGTCATGGTCGGCGTCGGGCTGTAGCCGCGAACTCCGTTGCCGTGAGGATCACCCGTCCGTGATCATGGGCCGGTGAGGCTCCTCGCGTGCAGCTGAGACTGCTCCAGTACCGTCCCCGCACGGGTCCGTACGAGCACCGTGTCGTCCAGCCGCGCCGACCGCTGCGCCACACGTCGCTGTTCGCCCCCGAGCCCGTCGGACCGCTCCTCGGCGACCACGACGGACTGAACCGCCTCGCCGGCCTGTTCTCCTTCGCCGCGTACTCCCGTCACACCCTCGTCTGTGTGCCGCTGTGTGACGCGGTCCCGCCCGACGAGGGCCAGGGGGAGCGCGTGGACCTGGTCCTGGCCCACCACTCCTACGGACTGCGCCCGAGCGCGTGGCCGCGCCTGCGCCGCGTGCTCGGTCAGGGGACGCCCCTGACCGTGCGGACCGACGAGGCGCGCACCGGCCGTGACGCGGCCGCCTGGCGTGAGCGCGCTGCGCGTCCCGGCTGCCGTGACGAGCTGCGGCACACCCTGCACGCCCGCACGCTCTTCCTCTTCGGCAGCCGGGACGTCTTCGCCGAGGCGGCCACGTCCTTCGCCTTCGCGGCCGGCTGGGGACCGCGTCAGAAGGGCGTCACGCAGGGGCGTGCAGCGATGGTGTCGAGCCTTCCCGGCCTCGTCCAGCGGCCGGGCGGAGGACACCCGCACGAGGTCCTGATCTGCTACAAGCCGTATCCGCCCTACGCCCACTTCACCCGACCGGGGCGGTCAGCCAGGCGTCGACGCCCGACAGCAGCTTCTCCTTGACGTCCTCCGGCGCCGCCGAGCCCCGGATCGACTGCCGGGCCAGCTCGGCGAGCTCCGCGTCGGTGAAGCCGTGGTGCCGCCGCGCGATCTCGTACTGCGCCGCCAGCCGGGAGCCGAACAGCAGCGGGTCGTCCGCGCCCAGCGCCATCGGCACGCCCGCCTCGAACAGCGTGCGCAGCGGCACGTCCTCCAGCTTGTCGTAGACGCCGAGGGCGACGTTCGACGCCGGGCACACCTCGCAGGTGACGCCCCGGTCCGCGAGCCGCTTCATCAGCCGCGGGTCGTCCGCCGCCCGCACGCCGTGGCCGATCCGGTGCGCGTCCAGGTCGTCCAGGCAGTCCCGGACCGACGCCGGCCCCGCCAGTTCGCCGCCGTGCGGGGCCGACAGCAGCCCGCCGTTCCGCGCGATGGCGAACGCCCGGTCGAAGTCGCGGGCCATCCCGCGCCGCTCGTCGTTGGAGAGACCGAAGCCGACGATCCCCCGGTCGGCGTAGCGCACGGCGAGGCGGGCCAGCGTGCGGGCGTCCAGGGGGTGCTTCATGCGGTTGGCGGCCACCAGCACCCGCATGCCGAGCCCGGTCTCGCGGGACGCCGAGTCCACCGCGTCGAGGATGACCTCCAGCGCCGGGATCAGCCCGCCCAGCCGGGGCGCGTACGACGTCGGGTCGACCTGGATCTCCAGCCAGCCGGAGCCGTCCCGCAGGTCCTCCTCGGCCGCCTCCCGCACCAGGCGCTGGATGTCCTCGGCCGATCTGACGCACGAGCGCGCGGCGTCGTACAGGCGCTGGAAGCGGAACCAGCCGCGTTCGTCCGTGGCCCGCAGCCGGGGCGGCTCCCCGCCGGTCAGGGTGTCGGTCAGCGCCTCGGGGAGTCGCACTCCGTACTTGTCGGCCAGCTCCAGCAGGGTGCCGGGCCGCATGGACCCGGTGAAGTGCAGGTGCAGATGGGCCTTCGGCAGCTCGGAGACATCACGTACACGTGGGGGGTTCGGGGGGCGCCCCCCTGAAAAGCTCAGCATTCCAGGATCCTGCCGCATGCCACGGCCGTCCCGGTAGCGCTTCCCCGGACGGGGGCTTGCTCGCACGGGCGAACGGGGGCGCCCAGGAAGTCCTGGACGCCCCCGTCAGGGAGGGGGAGGGACCGTCAGTCCCGCGCCTCCGCCAGCAGCTTCTGGACGCGGCTCACGCCCTCGACGAGGTCCTCGTCACCCAGCGCGTAGGACAGCCGCAGGTAGCCCGGCGTGCCGAACGCCTCACCGGGGACCACCGCGACCTCGGCCTCCTCCAGGATGAGCGCGGCCAGCTCGACGGTGTCCTGGGGGCGCCTGCCGCGGATCTCCTTGCCGATCAGCGCCTTCACCGACGGGTAGGCGTAGAAGGCGCCCTCGGGCTCGGGGCAGACCACGCCGTCGATCTCGTTGAGCATCCGCACGATCGTCCGGCGCCGGCGGTCGAAGGCCTCGCGCATCGCCGCGACCGCGTCCAGGTCGCCGGAGACGGCGGCGAGGGCGGCGGCCTGGGCGACGTTCGACACGTTCGACGTGGCGTGCGACTGGAGGTTGGTCGCGGCCTTCACGACGTCCTTCGGGCCGATGACCCAGCCGACCCGCCAGCCGGTCATCGCGTACGTCTTGGCGACGCCGTTGACCACGACGCACTTGTCGCGCAGCTCGGGCAGGAGCGCGGGCAGCGACACCGAGACGGCGTCGCCGTACACCAGGTGCTCGTAGATCTCGTCGGTGAGCACCCACAGGCCGTGCTCGACGGCCCAGCGGCCGATGGCCTCGGTCTCGGCCTCGCCGTAGACCGCGCCGGTCGGGTTCGACGGGGAGACGAAGAGCACGACCTTCGTCCTCTCCGTGCGGGCCGCCTCCAGCTGCTCCACGCTCACCCGGTAGCCGGTGGTCTCGTCGGCGACGACCTCGACCGGGACACCGCCCGCGAGCCGGATCGACTCGGGGTACGTGGTCCAGTACGGCGCCGGGACGATGACCTCGTCGCCCGGGTCGAGGATCGCGGCGAAGGCCTCGTAGATGGCCTGCTTGCCGCCGTTGGTGACCAGGATCTGGGACGGGTCGACCTCGTAGCCGGAGTCGCGCAGCGTCTTGGCGGCGATCGCCTGCTTCAGCTCGGGCAGGCCGCCGGCCGGCGTGTACCGGTGGTACTTCGGGTTCTTGCAGGCCTCGATCGCGGCCTCGACGATGTAGTCCGGCGTCGGGAAGTCGGGCTCACCGGCGCCGAAGCCGATCACCGGTCGCCCGGCGGCCTTGAGGGCCTTGGCCTTGGCGTCCACGGCGAGGGTGGCGGACTCGGAGATCGCGCCGACTCGGGCGGAGACCCGGCGCTCGGTGGGAGGGGTTGCAGCGCTCATGAGGCCCATCGTTCCAGACGGGAAACACGGCCGGCACAGTGGTTTCACGGACTGAGCAGCACCGGGCGAGGGGGGAACGCCAGTCCGGTTCGCGCGTCCGGGGGCGGTGTGGCCAGGACGATCACCGGCCGTTCCGTGGCCGGTGCGGCCCCTCTCAGGCACTTTCTGTTCGACGCCCGGCCCAGGAACACGTACACTCTCACCTCGTTGGCCTTCAGCGGCCCGCACTCAGCCGGTGCACACCACGCTTCCGGCCGGATGCGGTACGTTGGGGGACGCACAAAGGGTCGTAGCTCAATTGGTAGAGCACTGGTCTCCAAAACCAGCGGTTGGGGGTTCGAGTCCCTCCGGCCCTGCTACACACACCTTCGCCAGGATGTGTGCGCATGTACGTACAGCAATGCACCGCCGTGCGGCTCAGACCGGGCGCGGCACGGCCACGACCCGGAATCAGGTGAGGACGAGTGACGGACGCCGTGGGCTCCATCGACATGCCTGATGCCCAGGAGCAGAAGCCTCGCAAGGGCGGCAAGCGGGCCAAGAAGGGGCCCCTGAAGCGTCTCGCGCTCTTCTACCGTCAGATCGTCGCGGAACTCCGCAAGGTCGTCTGGCCCACGCGCAACCAGCTGACGTCGTACACGATCGCGGTGATCATCTTCGTGGTTCTGATGATCGGCCTGATCACTCTGATCGACTATGGCCTCAGCCACGCCGCCAAGTACGTCTTCGGCTGATCCCCGAGCGAAGAGCGCCGAGGTACCCGGCGCTCCTTTCGCATGTTCCACCCCTATGTATCCAGGAAGAAGCAGCCACCGTGTCTGACCCGAACGTGAACGACGCCGTCGAGCCTTACGGCGAAGGGGCCGAGTCCGCCGAGGACGCGCGCGCCGCCGTCGAGGGCGCGGACGTCGAGGACACCGAGGCCTCCGCCGAGGCCGAGGCTGCCGGCACCACCGACGGCGAGGCCGCGGAGGACGAGGCCGCCGAGGCCGCGGACGAGGCCGAGCCGCAGGACGACCGCGACCCGGTCGAGAAGCTCCGCGAGGAACTGCGGTCCCTGCCCGGCGAGTGGTACGTCATCCACACCTACGCGGGCTACGAGAACCGCGTGAAGACCAACCTCGAGCAGCGCGCCGTCTCGCTGAACGTCGAGGACTACATCTTCCAGGCCGAGGTGCCGCAGGAAGAGGTCGTCCAGATCAAGAACGGCGACCGCAAGACGATCAAGCAGAACAAGCTCCCGGGCTACGTCCTGGTCCGGATGGACCTGACGAACGAGTCCTGGGGCGTCGTCCGCAACACCCCCGGCGTCACCGGCTTCGTGGGCAACGCCTACGACCCGTACCCGCTGACGCTGGACGAGATCGTCAAGATGCTCGCCCCGGAGGCCGAGGAGAAGGCCGCCCGCGAGGCCGCCGAGGCCGAGGGCAAGCCGGCGCCGCAGCGCAAGGTCGAGGTCCAGGTGCTGGACTTCGAGGTCGGCGACTCGGTCACCGTCACCGACGGCCCGTTCGCCACGCTCCAGGCGACCATCAACGAGATCAACCCCGACTCCAAGAAGGTCAAGGGCCTGGTGGAGATCTTCGGTCGCGAGACGCCGGTCGAGCTCTCCTTCGACCAGATCCAGAAGAACTAGCTCTTCCGGACCGGCTGATACACCGCTTCCGCGCAGGTCAGGCGAACGCTCGCGCGTTTGTCTGACCTGCTCGGTTTTTGGCCGCGCATCTATACCCGTTATCGTTGTGCGGTATGCCTGCGTCCTGGTTGTCCCCGGGGCGCCGGCAGGACCCGAATCGAAAGGACCCGGAGAGCCATGCCTCCCAAGAAGAAGAAGGTCACGGGGCTCATCAAGCTCCAGATCCAGGCCGGTGCCGCGAACCCGGCCCCGCCGGTCGGCCCCGCGCTGGGTCAGCACGGCGTGAACATCATGGAGTTCTGCAAGGCCTACAACGCCGCGACCGAGTCGCAGCGCGGCTGGGTCATCCCGGTGGAGATCACGGTCTACGAGGACCGTTCCTTCACCTTCATCACCAAGACCCCGCCGGCCGCCAAGATGATCCTCAAGGCCGCGGGCGTGGAGAAGGGCTCCGGCGAGCCGCACAAGACCAAGGTCGCGAAGATCACGCGTGACCAGGTCCGTGAGATCGCCACCACCAAGATGCCCGACCTCAACGCCAACGACCTGGACGCCGCCGAGAAGATCATCGCCGGCACCGCCCGTTCCATGGGCGTCACGGTCGAGGGCTGACCTCCACCCCCCGTCAAGCCAAGCAGTAGTGGCAGGGCCTGCTCGGCCCGGACCACGACTCCTCGAACGCACAGGAGCTTTTAGTGAGCAAGCGCAGCAAGTCTCTCCGCGCTGCGGACGCCAAGATCGACCGGGAGAAGCTGTACGCCCCGCTCGAGGCCGTCCGTCTCGCCAAGGAGACGTCCACGACCAAGTTCGACGGCACCGTCGAGGTCGCCTTCCGTCTGGGTGTCGACCCGCGCAAGGCCGACCAGATGGTCCGTGGCACCGTGAACCTCCCGCACGGCACCGGTAAGACCGCCCGGGTCCTGGTCTTCGCGACCGGTGACCGTGCCGAGGCCGCACGCGCCGCGGGCGCCGACATCGTCGGTGCCGACGAGCTGATCGACGAGGTGTCGAAGGGCCGTCTGGACTTCGACGCCGTCGTCGCCACCCCGGACCTCATGGGCAAGGTCGGCCGCCTCGGCCGCGTGCTCGGTCCCCGTGGTCTGATGCCGAACCCGAAGACCGGCACCGTGACCCCGGACGTCGTCAAGGCTGTCAACGACATCAAGGGCGGCAAGATCGAGTTCCGTGTCGACAAGCACGCGAACCTGCACTTCATCATCGGCAAGACGTCGTTCGACGACACCAAGCTGGTGGAGAACTACGGCGCGGCCCTGGAGGAGATCCTCCGTCTGAAGCCGTCCGCCGCGAAGGGCCGCTACATCAAGAAGGCCGCCATCAGCACCACGATGGGCCCCGGCATCCCGCTCGACCCGAACCGCACCCGCAACCTCCTCGTCGAGGAGGACCCGGCCGCCGTCTGAGCCGGGTGAGCCGGCCGACGGGCCGGTGCGCGTATGCGTCGAAAACCCGTCCCCGCCCCAATTCGGGCGCGGGGACGGGTTTTTCGTACGCTTGTGTCGGTGGCGTGGGCTACCGTTCACAGCGATCACACACAGCACGGCGATACAACAGGGGTGGGAATCTGATGGCCATGGCCGCATGGAAGCGCGCGGGTGTCTGTCTGACGGCCGTGGCGGTCGTCACGGGCCTCGCCGGGTGCCAGGACGGGGACGGCGGGGGGAAGGCCGGGGCGCAGACGCAGAACGAGGCGGCCGAGGTGCTCCAGGCCGCCTTCAAGAAGACCTCGGAGGCGAAGTCCTCGAAGGTGCGGATGACCATGACCATGCCGGCCGGCATGGGAGGCGGCGGCACCATGGAGATGTCCGGCGTGCAGGGCTGGGACCCGGCGGTCATGGACGTCACGATGAAGGGCTCCGCCTTCGCCGCCGCCGGCCCCGACGCACCCGAGCAGGTGCGCATGATCATGCTGGACGAGGCCCTGTACATGGACATGGGCGCCGCGCAGGCCGCGCAGATGGACGGCAAGCGCTGGGTGAAGATGGACTTCGGCGCGATGGCGGAGGCGTCCGGGGACGCGGAGCTGCGGAAGCAGATGACCGGCAGCCTGGAGAACATGAACCAGGACCCGGCCCGGCAGCTCGCCGTGCTGCTCGGCTCGCCGAGCCTGAAGCACGTCGGTCCCGAGAAGGTCGACGGCGTGGAGACGCAGCACTACAAGGGCACGCTGAGCGTCGAGGAGATGCTCGACGCCAACGAGGCGCTCGACGACCTCTTCACCGAGCAGGAGCGTGAGCAGCTCGTCGCCAACATGAAGAAGACGGGTCTCAAGGGCTACGACACCGAGATCTGGGTCAACGAGGACGACTACCCGGCCAAGATGGTCGTGGGCATGACCACGGACCAGGGCACGATGAAGATGACCTCGCACTTCTCGGACTACGGCGCCAAGGCCGACGTGAAGGCCCCGCCGGCCGGTGAGACCTTCGACTTCATGGAGATGCTGAAGGAGCTGGAGTCGCTGGGCACGGGCACCGGCTCGGCCGCCTAGTACTCCAGCAGGACTTCGCTGTCTGACCTGGTCTTTCGCCGGGTGGCGGGAGTGTAGCGGGACTCCGGTCGTGCGGGGGTGGTCTCACGGAGACCGCCCCTCGATCGTGCGACAACGCCGCAGGTAGTGACAGCGGCGGGCAACTGCTTGGCGTCGGCGGCGCCAGTTCGACCAGCTCAGCGCGTGATGTCGTCCGCGGTGTCCCCTCAGGTGCGGGGGTCGGGCACGACAAGCTGCCAGGAGTCGCCGAACCTCCGCCACTGTGAGCTCAATGACCCCGGCCGCCCCACCGGTTGCGCCCCTTTTTCCCAGGGCTGGTGTGCCGTGGCGGCCAGGAAGGCGTGCGCGAGCATGGCCAGAGTGATGTGCCGATACCAGCCCACGTAGCGGCGGACTTCGTACTGGTCCAGGCCGCATTCGTTCTTTGCGGCCTGGAAGCACTCCTCGATCGCCCAGCGTGTCCCGGCGACCCGCACCAGCTCCTGGACCGTGGTCTCCAGGGGCGTGTAGGCGAGGTAGTAGGCGATCTCGTCGGGTTTGCTGATGCTGCGCCGGGCCAGTGCCCATCGCATCCGGTGGGGGACCTCGCCCTGGTAGTCGAACTCGGTGACGGCCGGCAGCCGCACTGCTGCCCAGTGGTAGACGCGGGGCCCCTTCGCGCCATTGCCGCATGAGATCTTCTCCCATGCCTCGTTGGGGGCTTGCGCGAACAGACCCTCAATCCGTGAACAGCCCACGCTGAATTGGGACTTGGGGACGGCCAGCACGTAGCCGACACCCGACTGTTCCAGCAGCCGGCGGAATCGGTTGTCCTGACCGTAGGCGGAATCCGCGGTGACCCAGGCGATGGGCAGCGGCGAGGCGAGGGCCCGCAGCACCATGTGCCGGGCCAGTTCGCCCTTGGTGGCGAACTCCCTCTCGTCGGGGATCCTTGCGGTGCGGCAGCGTTCCCGGTCCTCGGTCCAGGACTTCGGGAGGTAGAGCTCGCGGTCGACCAGGGCCCGGCCGCGGGCAGAGGCATAGGCGGCGAAGACGCCGATCTGGCAGTTCTCGGTCCGGCCGGCGGTGCCGGAGTACTGGCGCTGAACCCCGGCGGAAGTGGTGCCCTTCTTGATGAACCCGGTGTCGTCGATGATCAGCACGCCGTCGTTCTCGCCGAGCTTGCCGGCGACGTACTCCTGCAGGTCATCGCGGATGTCATCAGGCTCCCACTTCGATCCGGCGAGGAGGTGCTGCAGGCCGTCGGGCGTGCGATGGCCGGCCTGTTCGGCCAACTGCCAGCTGTTCTTGCGGGCCACCGGGGCGAGCAGCCCGCGCACGTAGTCACGCATGCGGCGGCGGAGCTCGACTCGGCCGAAGCGGTGCCCGATGGTCAGGAAGAGATCGTCCAGTTCGAGGTCCCACTGCGCGGCGGCATACTCGGTGATCACCCTCGGAGGCTGCCCCGCCGCTGTCACTACCTGCGGCGTTGTCGCACGATCGAGGGGCGGTCTCCGTGAGACCACCCCCGCACGACCGAAGTCCCGCTACACTCCCGCCACCCGGCGAAAGACCAGGTCAGACAGCGAAGTCCTGCTGGAGTACTAGTACTCCAGCAGCGGTTCGCTATCTGGCCTGGTCAGAGGCATTGTCGGGAGTGTAGTTGGCTGCTGGCACGTCAGGGGCTGTCTTGCCGGACCGCCCCTCCAACGAATGACATCGAAAACTGTCTGCGCTGTGACGAGGGCAGTCTTCCCGCGTGATCGATGACCTTGCCGACGCGACCTGGGACCGTGAACTCGACGACCTCTTCCTGCGCATCGGCCACCGTTTCGGCCGTGCCGACCTGCGACGCCGTATGCGTGACTACGTCCGTGCCCTGCTCGGCCCGGTCGGCCGCAAGAACGGCTGGCAGCTGGCCGAACACGCAGGCCACCGCACCCCCGACGGCCTGCAACGGCTGCTGAACGGAGCTACCTGGAACGCCGACGACATCCGCGACGACCTGCAGGCATACGTCGCTGAACGACTCGGCGAAGCCGACGGAGTCCTCATCCTCGACGACACTGGCTTCGTCAAGAAAGGCACCACCTCCGCAGGTGTCCAGCGCCAGTACTCCGGCACCGCCGGCCGCACCGAGAACTGCCAGATCGGTGTCTTCGCCGCCTACGCCACCACCCACGGACGCGCCCTGGTGGACCGCGAACTGTATCTGCCCAAGTCCTGGACGGACGACCGCGAACGCTGCCGCGCCGCCAAGATTCCTGATGAGAGGGTCTTCGCCACCAAACCAGAACTGGCCAGGGCCATGGTGCTGCGCGCACTCGCCTCGCCGCTGCCGATCGCCTGGGTGACCGCGGATGCCGCCTACGGCCAGGAGTGGCGCTTTCGGCGGGTACTGGAAGAAACCGCCGTCGGCTATGTGCTCGCCGTCCCGAAGTCCCAGCCGGTGCCCCGCTTCGGCCGGATCGACTATCTCTTCAGCCAGGCACCGGGTGAGGCATGGGAGCAACGTTCGTGCGGCGACGGCGCCAAGGGCCCGCGCGTCTATGACTGGGCAGCCGTCCAGCTCCCGGTGATCGAGGACTTCGACAGTGAGCGGCCCGCCCATCACCGCTGGGCGCTGGCCCGGCGCAGCATCAGCAGACCCGATCAGGTCGCCTACTACCTCGCATACGCGCCGGTGGGAGCCGGTGTCGACCAGCTCGTGCGCGTTGCCGGACGTCGGTGGGCGATCGAGGAATGCTTCCAGGCTGCGAAGAACGAGTGCGGCCTGGACCAGTACGAAGTCCGCCGCTACGTCGGATGGATGAGGCACATCACCCTGGCCATGCTCGCGCATGCCTTTCTCGCGGTCACGGCGGCCCAGGCGGCGGCAAAGGGGGGCGCAGAAACGGTTCCACCATGGTCCCGCTCACCGTGGCAGAAGTCCGTCGGCTGCTGGCAACTGACCCCGCCCACCGGCCCCGCCCGCCCCTTCGCATCCATGCGCTGAGTTGGTCGCGATGGCGGCGAAGGCGTCAGGCCGTGGCCCGGCACTGTCACTACCGACGACGATGTCATTCGTTGGAGGGGCGGTCCGGCAAGACAGCCCCTGACGTGCCAGCAGCCAACTACACTCCCGACAATGCCTCTGACCAGGCCAGATAGCGAACCGCTGCTGGAGTACTAGTTCCCGACGGGGCTTCCGGCGCGTCACGCCCCGCGCCGGAAGCCCCCGATCGGCCGATTTGCCTCACGCCGATCCGTTCACGTACGCTTCCACGGAAGCCAAAGACCGCTGGTCGTTGCCGTGCGCTCGTAAGAGGGCTCGGTGGCCGAAGGATCCGCTGAACTGCGGACGACCCGCGCAGGTGACAGTGGAAGAGTTCCCGGAAGGCCGCCGCCGCAAGGCGCGGATATCCGGTCGAGCTTCGCCCCGTGCGCCTGCGCCCGGGGCGTTTCGTTTTCCCCAGTCCTCCTTCGGGTCCGCGCGGTCCGAATCACCCGGAAGGAGGCCGAGGCTCTATGGCGAGGCCCGACAAGGCTGCCGCGGTTGCCGAGCTGACGGACAAGTTCCGCAGCTCCAACGCCGCCGTGCTGACCGAGTACCGCGGTCTCACCGTGGCGCAGCTCAAGACGCTGCGCCGTTCGCTCGGTGAGAACGCCCAGTACGCCGTGGTGAAGAACACGCTGACCAAGATTGCGGCCAACGAGGCCGGGATCACGCTCGACGACCAGCTCTTCGCTGGCCCGACGGCGGTCGCCTTCGTCACCGGTGACCCGGTGGAGTCGGCGAAGGGTCTTCGTGACTTCGCCAAGGACAACCCGAATCTCGTCATCAAGGGCGGTGTCCTTGACGGCAAGGCGCTGTCCGCCGACGAGATCAAGAAGCTCGCGGACCTCGAGTCCCGCGAGGTGCTGCTCTCCAAGCTGGCCGGTGCCTTCAAGGCGAAGCAGTCCCAGGCTGCCTCCGTCTTCCAGGCGCTGCCGTCGAAGCTCGTCCGCACCGTGGACGCGCTCCGTGCCAAGCAGGACGAGCAGGGCGGTGCCGAGTAATTCGGCTCGCTTTCCGGCCCTCGCCGCATGAGGTGAGGGTCGATGCGGGCCCGAGTAACGCCCGCCTCACCCAGTACACCCGGCACCTGCCGATTTAGTGGAAGGACCGCCATCATGGCGAAGCTCACCCAGGACGAGCTGCTGGCCCAGTTCGAGGAGATGACCCTCATCGAGCTCTCCGAGTTCGTGAAGGCCTTCGAGGAGAAGTTCGACGTCACCGCCGCCGCGGCCGCCCCGGTCGTCGTCGCCGGTGGTGCCGCCGGTGGCGCCACCGCCGAGGCCGAGCCGGAGAAGGACGAGTTCGACGTCGTCCTCACCGGCGCCGGCGAGAAGAAGATCCAGGTCATCAAGGTCGTGCGCGAGCTGACCTCCCTGGGTCTGAAGGAGGCCAAGGACCTCGTCGACGGCACCCCGAAGCCGGTCCTCGAGAAGGTCAACAAGGAAGCCGCCGACAAGGCCAAGGAGGCCCTCGAGGGCGCCGGCGCCTCCGTCGAGGTCAAGTAAGACCTTCCGGGTCCGCAGGGATCCGTCACGCGCCTCTCGGGGCGTGTAACGCTCAAGCACCGAGGAGCGATCATCCATCCGGGTGGTCGCTCCTCGGCGTACCGGGGGGTCGGCGGCGGCTGCCTTGCCCCCGGGACGGCGGGGGGTATGGTGATCTTCGTTGTGCCTCCGAGGGGCCGCGGAGATGAGCCGGACGGCCGCGGTTCGGGCAAGGGGAGCCCTTGACGAACCGCACGCAGCGCGCAATTCTCAGGACGCGTCGTCACAAGGATCCGAATCCGAGGCATGGATCGACGGCAAAGAGGGCAGTATCACCGTGCGTTGAGGGCAGCGCCTTGCCGCAGGAGTTGATGACAACGAGGGCCTCCACCCGGTCTCGTACACCGCACTGGACATCAGTGGGCCAAGTGGCTACACTGACCCTTTGCGCTGCCTGTTAGCTGTCCCCTGCCCGTCACCAGGGGCATGCCCTCACTCGAGCATGGACGACCGGATCACTTCCGACCTGGAATGTCCGTCTCTGCGCCCAGTGGGGGGCCGGTACGCGCGTAGTGAGTCCGAGCCCTCGGAAGGACCCCCTCTTGGCCGCCTCGCGCAACGCCTCGACCGCGAATACGAACAACGGCGCCAGCACCGCCCCGCTGCGCATCTCCTTTGCAAAGATCAAGGAGCCCCTCGAGGTTCCGAACCTTCTCGCGCTGCAGACCGAGAGCTTTGACTGGCTGCTCGGCAACGACGCGTGGAAGGCTCGCGTCGAGGAGGCTCTCGAGAACGGGCAGGACGTCCCCACCAAGTCCGGTCTGGAGGAGATCTTCGAAGAGATCTCCCCGATCGAGGACTTCTCCGGGTCGATGTCGCTGACCTTCCGCGACCACCGCTTCGAGCCGCCGAAGAACTCCATCGACGAGTGCAAGGAGCGCGACTTCACGTACGCCGCCCCGCTCTTCGTCACGGCCGAGTTCACCAACAACGAGACCGGCGAGATCAAGTCCCAGACCGTCTTCATGGGCGACTTCCCGCTCATGACGAACAAGGGCACCTTCGTCATCAACG
The DNA here is from genome assembly GCF_055778765.1 of Streptomyces sp. DSM 120436. NCBI lineage: Bacteria > Bacillati > Actinomycetota > Actinomycetes > Kitasatosporales > Streptomycetaceae > Streptomyces > Streptomyces sp. DSM 120436. The sequence goes on from NZ_JBSKBS010000001.1 coordinate 1,970,882, forward strand.
GCACCGAGCGTGTCGTGGTGTCCCAGCTGGTGCGCTCGCCCGGCGTCTACTTCGACTCCTCCATCGACAAGACGTCCGACAAGGACATCTTCTCCGCCAAGATCATCCCGTCCCGGGGCGCCTGGCTGGAGATGGAGATCGACAAGCGCGACATGGTCGGTGTGCGCATCGACCGCAAGCGCAAGCAGTCCGTCACCGTCCTCCTGAAGGCGCTCGGCTGGACCACCGAGCAGATCCTCGAGGAGTTCGGCGAGTACGAGTCCATGCGCGCCACCCTGGAGAAGGACCACACCCAGGGCCAGGACGACGCGCTGCTCGACATCTACCGCAAGCTGCGCCCGGGCGAGCCCCCGACCCGTGAGGCCGCGCAGACGCTGCTGGAGAACCTCTACTTCAACCCCAAGCGCTACGACCTCGCCAAGGTCGGCCGCTACAAGGTGAACAAGAAGCTCGGCGGCGACCAGCCGCTCGACGCCGGCGTGCTCACCACCGACGACATCATCGCCACCATCAAGTACCTGGTGAAGCTGCACGCCGGTGAGACCGAGACGACCGGCGAGTCGGGCCGCACGATCATCGTCGAGACCGACGACATCGACCACTTCGGCAACCGCCGCATCCGCAACGTCGGCGAGCTGATCCAGAACCAGGTCCGTACGGGTCTCGCCCGTATGGAGCGCGTCGTGCGCGAGCGCATGACCACCCAGGACGTCGAGGCGATCACGCCGCAGACCCTGATCAACATCCGGCCGGTCGTCGCCTCCATCAAGGAGTTCTTCGGCACCAGCCAGCTGTCCCAGTTCATGGACCAGAACAACCCGCTGTCGGGGCTGACGCACAAGCGTCGTCTGAACGCCCTCGGTCCGGGCGGTCTCTCCCGTGAGCGGGCCGGCTTCGAGGTCCGTGACGTGCACCCCTCGCACTACGGCCGCATGTGCCCGATCGAGACGCCGGAAGGCCCGAACATCGGTCTGATCGGTTCGCTCGCCTCCTACGGGCGGATCAACCCGTTCGGCTTCATCGAGACGCCGTACCGCAAGGTCGTCGACGGCCAGGTCACCGACGAGGTGGACTACCTGACCGCCGACGAGGAGGACCGCTTCGTCATCGCTCAGGCCAACGCGCCGCTCAACGACGACATGCGCTTCGCCGAGAACCGCATCCTGGTCCGCCGCCGCGGCGGCGAGGTCGACTACGTCCCCGCCGACGAGGTCGACTACATGGACGTCTCGCCGCGCCAGATGGTGTCGGTCGCGACCGCCATGATCCCGTTCCTCGAGCACGACGACGCCAACCGTGCCCTCATGGGCGCGAACATGATGCGCCAGGCCGTGCCCCTGATCAAGTCCGAGGCCCCGCTCGTCGGCACCGGCATGGAGTACCGCTCCGCCGTCGACGCCGGTGACGTGGTCAAGGCGGAGAAGGCGGGTGTGGTCCAGGAGGTCTCCGCGGACTACATCACCACGGCCAACGACGACGGCACGTACATCACGTACCGCCTGGCCAAGTTCTCCCGCTCCAACCAGGGCACCTCGGTCAACCAGAAGGTCATTGTCGCCGAGGGCGACCGGATCGTCGAGGGCCAGGTCCTCGCCGACGGCCCGGCCACCGAGAACGGCGAGATGGCGCTCGGCAAGAACCTGCTCGTGGCGTTCATGCCGTGGGAGGGTCACAACTACGAGGACGCGATCATCCTGTCGCAGCGCCTCGTGCAGGACGACGTCCTCTCCTCGATCCACATCGAGGAGCACGAGGTCGACGCCCGTGACACCAAGCTCGGCCCCGAGGAGATCACCCGGGACATCCCGAACGTCTCCGAGGAGGTCCTCGCCGACCTCGACGAGCGCGGCATCATCCGCATCGGCGCCGAGGTCATCGCCGGCGACATCCTCGTCGGCAAGGTGACCCCGAAGGGCGAGACCGAGCTGACCCCCGAGGAGCGCCTGCTGCGCGCGATCTTCGGTGAGAAGGCCCGTGAGGTCCGTGACACCTCGCTGAAGGTGCCGCACGGCGAGACCGGCAAGGTCATCGGCGTCCGCGTCTTCGACCGCGAGGAGGGTGACGAGCTTCCCCCGGGCGTGAACCAGCTGGTCCGCGTCTACGTCGCCCAGAAGCGCAAGATCACCGACGGTGACAAGCTCGCCGGCCGTCACGGCAACAAGGGCGTCATCTCCAAGATCCTGCCCATCGAGGACATGCCGTTCCTCGAGGACGGGACCCCGGTCGACATCATCCTCAACCCGCTCGGTGTGCCGTCCCGCATGAACCCGGGACAGGTCCTGGAGATCCACCTCGGCTGGCTCGCCAGCCAGGGCTGGGACGTCTCCGGTCTCGCCGACGAGTGGGCGCAGCGCCTGCAGGCGATCGGCGCGGACCGCGTGGAGCCCCGCACCAACGTGGCCACCCCGGTCTTCGACGGCGCCCGCGAGGACGAGCTCGCCGGTCTGCTGGAGCACACCGTCCCGAACCGCGACGGCGACCGCATGGTCCTGCCGTCCGGCAAGGCGCGGCTGTTCGACGGCCGCTCGGGTGAGCCGTTCCCGGAGCCGATCTCGGTCGGCTACATGTACATCCTGAAGCTGCACCACCTGGTCGACGACAAGCTGCACGCCCGGTCGACCGGTCCGTACTCCATGATCACCCAGCAGCCGCTGGGCGGTAAGGCTCAGTTCGGTGGCCAGCGGTTCGGCGAGATGGAGGTGTGGGCACTCGAGGCGTACGGCGCCGCCTACGCGCTCCAGGAGCTGCTGACCATCAAGTCCGACGACGTCACCGGCCGCGTGAAGGTCTACGAGGCCATCGTCAAGGGCGAGAACATCCCCGAGCCCGGCATCCCCGAGTCCTTCAAGGTGCTCATCAAGGAGATGCAGTCCCTGTGCCTGAACGTGGAGGTGCTGTCCAGCGACGGTATGTCCATCGAGATGCGTGACACCGACGAGGACGTCTTCCGCGCTGCGGAGGAGCTCGGCATCGACCTGTCCCGGCGCGAGCCGAGCAGCGTCGAAGAGGTCTGACGGGAGTGGGGCGGCCCGGTGAACACCTGGCCGCCCGCCCCAGGACCCCCGTATCAGACCCCAAGACTTACGACCCTGAGAGGGATTGACGCATAGTGCTCGACGTCAACTTCTTCGACGAGCTCCGGATCGGCCTGGCCACCGCTGACGACATCCGTCAGTGGAGCCACGGCGAGGTCAAGAAGCCCGAGACCATCAACTACCGCACCCTCAAGCCGGAAAAGGACGGGCTCTTCTGCGAGAAGATCTTCGGCCCGACCCGGGACTGGGAGTGCTACTGCGGTAAGTACAAGCGTGTCCGCTTCAAGGGCATCATCTGCGAGCGCTGCGGCGTCGAGGTCACTCGCGCCAAGGTGCGCCGTGAGCGGATGGGCCACATCGAGCTGGCCGCTCCCGTCACGCACATCTGGTACTTCAAGGGTGTCCCGAGCCGGCTGGGCTACCTGCTCGACCTGGCTCCCAAGGACCTCGAGAAGGTCATCTACTTCGCCGCGTACATGATCACGTACGTGGACGAGGAGCGCCGCACCCGCGACCTGCCGTCGCTGGAGGCCCACGTCTCCGTCGAGCGCCAGCAGATCGAGAACCGCCGGGACGCCGACCTGGAGGCCCGCGCCAAGAAGCTCGAGACCGACCTGGCCGAGCTGGAGGCCGAGGGCGCCAAGGCCGACGTGCGCCGCAAGGTGCGCGAGGGCGCCGAGCGTGAGATGAAGCAGCTGCGCGACCGCGCGCAGCGCGAGATCGACCGCCTCGACGAGGTGTGGAACCGCTTCAAGAACCTCAAGGTCCAGGACCTCGAGGGCGACGAGCTGCTCTACCGCGAGCTGCGTGACCGATTCGGCACGTACTTCGACGGCTCGATGGGCGCCGCGGCGCTGCAGAAGCGCCTGGAGTCCTTCGACCTCGAGGAGGAGGCCGAGAAGCTCCGCGAGATCATCCGCACCGGCAAGGGCCAGAAGAAGACCCGCGCCCTGAAGCGGCTGAAGGTCGTCTCCGCGTTCCTGCAGACCTCCAACAGCCCCAAGGGCATGGTCCTGGACTGCGTCCCGGTCATCCCGCCGGACCTGCGTCCGATGGTGCAGCTGGACGGTGGCCGCTTCGCGACCTCCGACCTGAACGACCTGTACCGCCGTGTCATCAACCGCAACAACCGCCTGAAGCGGCTTCTCGACCTCGGCGCGCCCGAGATCATCGTGAACAACGAGAAGCGCATGCTCCAGGAGGCCGTGGACGCGCTGTTCGACAACGGCCGCCGTGGCCGGCCGGTCACCGGTCCGGGCAACCGTCCGCTGAAGTCCCTCAGCGACATGCTGAAGGGCAAGCAGGGCCGCTTCCGCCAGAACCTGCTCGGCAAGCGCGTGGACTACTCCGCGCGTTCCGTGATCGTCGTCGGTCCGCAGCTCAAGCTGCACCAGTGCGGTCTGCCGAAGGCGATGGCGCTGGAGCTGTTCAAGCCGTTCGTGATGAAGCGCCTGGTCGACCTGAACCACGCGCAGAACATCAAGTCGGCCAAGCGCATGGTCGAGCGCGGCCGCACGGTCGTGTACGACGTGCTGGAAGAGGTCATCGCGGAGCACCCGGTTCTGCTGAACCGTGCGCCCACGCTGCACCGCCTCGGCATCCAGGCCTTCGAGCCGCAGCTGGTCGAGGGCAAGGCCATCCAGATCCACCCGCTCGTCTGCACCGCGTTCAACGCGGACTTCGACGGTGACCAGATGGCCGTGCACCTGCCGCTGTCCGCGGAGGCGCAGGCCGAGGCCCGCATCCTGATGCTGTCCTCGAACAACATCCTCAAGCCGGCCGACGGCCGTCCGGTGACGATGCCGACCCAGGACATGGTCCTCGGTCTGTTCTTCCTCACCACCGACGGCGAGATGCGCGACCTCAAGGGCGAGGGCCGTTCCTTCGCCTCGGTCGCGGAGGCGATCATGGCCTTCGACGCGGGCGAGCTGTCGCTCCAGTCGAAGATCGACGTCCGCTTCCCGGTCGGCACCATCCCGCCGCGCGGCTGGACCCCGCCGGCGGGCGAGGACGGCGAGGCCGAGGGCGGCTCGGAGTGGCAGCAGGGGGACCCGTTCCGCCTGACCACCACCCTGGGCCGGGCGCTCTTCAACGAGCTGCTGCCCGAGGATTACCCGTTCGTCGACTACGAGGTCGGCAAGAAGCAGCTCTCCGAGATCGTCAACGACCTCGCCGAGCGCTACCCGAAGGTCATCGTGGCGGCGACGCTCGACAACCTGAAGTCGGCCGGCTTCTACTGGGCCACCCGCTCCGGCGTCACCGTCGCGATCTCCGACGTCGTCGTCCCCGCGGCGAAGAAGGAGATCGTCCAGGGCTACGAGGCGCAGGACGAGAAGGTCCAGAAGCAGTACGAGCGCGGTCTGATCACCAAGGACGAGCGCACGCAGGAGCTCATCGCGATCTGGACCAAGGCGACCAACGAGGTCGCCGAGGCGATGAACGACAACTTCCCGAAGACCAACCCGATCTTCATGATGGTGAACTCGGGTGCACGAGGCAACATGATGCAGATGCGTCAGATCGCCGGTATGCGTGGTCTGGTGTCGAACGCGAAGAACGAGACGATCCCGCGTCCGATCAAGGCGTCGTTCCGTGAGGGCCTGTCCGTGCTGGAGTACTTCATCTCCACGCACGGCGCCCGTAAGGGTCTGGCGGACACCGCTCTGCGTACCGCCGACTCGGGTTACCTCACCCGTCGTCTGGTCGACGTCTCCCAGGACGTCATCATCCGCGAGGAGGACTGCGGCACCGACCGAGGTCTGCGCCTCAAGATCGCGAGCCGGGACGAGACGGGCGTGCTCCGCAAGGAGGACGACGTCGAGACGTCCGTGTACGCGCGCTGCCTCGCCGAGGACATCGTGGTCGACGGCCAGGTGCTGGCCCCGGCCGGCACCGACCTGGGCGACGTCCTCATCGAGGAGCTCGTCTCCCGCGGCGTCGAGGAGGTCAAGACCCGTTCGGTCCTGACCTGCGAGTCCGCCGTCGGCACCTGCGCGATGTGCTACGGCCGTTCGCTGGCCACCGGCAAGCTGGTCGACATCGGTGAGGCGGTCGGCATCATCGCCGCCCAGTCCATCGGTGAGCCCGGCACCCAGCTGACGATGCGCACCTTCCACACCGGTGGTGTGGCCGGTGACGACATCACCCAGGGTCTGCCGCGTGTCGTGGAGCTCTTCGAGGCCCGTACCCCGAAGGGTGTCGCCCCGATCTCCGAGGCCTCCGGCCGCGTGCGGATCGAGGAGACGGAGAAGACGAAGAAGATCGTCGTCACCCCGGACGACGGCAGCGACGAGACGGCGTACCCGATCTCCAAGCGCGCCAAGGTCCTGGTCTCCGAGGGCGAGCACGTCGAGGTGGGCCAGCAGCTCACCGTGGGTGCCACCAACCCGCACGACGTGCTGCGCATCCTGGGTCAGCGTGCCGTCCAGGTCCACCTGGTCGGCGAGGTCCAGAAGGTCTACAACTCGCAGGGCGTGTCGATCCACGACAAGCACATCGAGATCATCATCCGGCAGATGCTGCGCCGCGTGACGATCATCGAGTCCGGCGACGCCGAGCTGCTGCCCGGCGAGCTGGTCGAGCGGTCGAAGTTCGAGACCGAGAACCGTCGTGTGGTCCAGGAGGGCGGTCACCCGGCCTCCGGTCGTCCGCAGCTCATGGGCATCACCAAGGCCTCGCTGGCCACGGAGTCCTGGCTGTCGGCGGCGTCCTTCCAGGAGACGACGCGAGTCCTCACGGACGCGGCGATCAACGCCAAGTCCGACTCGCTCATCGGCCTCAAGGAGAACGTCATCATCGGTAAGCTCATCCCGGCCGGTACGGGTCTGTCCCGCTACCGCAACATCCGGGTCGAGCCGACCGAGGAGGCCAAGGCCGCGATGTACTCGGCCGTCGGCTACGACGACATCGACTACTCGCCGTTCGGCACCGGCTCCGGCCAGGCCGTTCCGCTGGAGGACTACGACTACGGTCCGTACAACCAGTAAGCGAGTCGCCTGAACCGCAGGGCGGTCACCCGTACGGGGTGGCCGCCCTGCGGCGTGTCCGGGGGCGCGCGGCCTCGGGGCTCCGGGGAACCGAACGCCCCGTGTGCTGCGTTCAAGTGGGTGAAACGCTCATACTGGGATCGTCCGTCCCGGGCCCTGGGGAGGCAGCCGTGTCGTATCCGACTCCGTGGCAGGGCCCTCCCCTGCAGGGGCCCGGCGTGCCGTCGATGCTGGCCTCCCACGCGGACCGCGAGCGCGCGGTGGACGTGCTGCGCGCCGGGTACGGCGAGGGCCGCCTCGACCACCCGGAGTTCGAGAAGCGCGTCGCGCGCGCCTACTCCGCGCGCACGGTGGGCGAGCTGTCCCTGCTGGTGGCCGACCTGCCGCAGGGGCCGATGCCCCAGCCGATGACGCCCCACGGCCCCGTCCCGCCGGCGTTCCTGCCCCGGCCGCAGCCCCGCACCAACGGCAAGGCGGTCGGGTCCCTGGTGTGCGGGGTGCTGTGCGTGGTCACCGGCGGTCTCACCGGGCTCCCGGCCGTGATCCTCGGACACATGGCGCAGTCGGAGATGCGCCGCACCGGCGAGAGCGGTGACGGGATGGCGCTGACCGGGCTGGTGCTGGGCTGGCTGTCGGTGGCCGGCTGGCTGATGTTCCTGGGGTTGTTCGGCCTGCTGGCCGTGGTGGTGCCCGCGGGCTGACCCGGTACGGCGGTACCCGGACCGGAGGGGCCGGCGTCAGCGGGTACCGGTTCCAGCGGGTCCCGGCTTCAGCGGGACGGCTGGAGGTATTGCCGCAGGTGGTGCAGCCGGGTGTGGTAGTCGGGGTGCGAGGACAGCAGCCTGCTCGCCGCCGTCCCGGTCGTCCGCTCGCCGTCCTGGCCGACCGCGGCGAGCTGCGCCTGCGCCTGCGCCTGCTCCTGCTGGTGCAGCTTCTCCAGCACGGCCGCCAGCATCGGCGCGAAACCGAGCGCCGCCGCGTGCTGGTCGGCGCGCAGTTCCGAGCGGCGGCCGACGGCGGCGAGCGCGTACGGCATGCCCAGGAGCAGCAGCGGCAGACCGTACAGGGTGCTGAGGGTGGCGAAGGCGATGCCGCCGACGCACAGGCCGAAGAAGGCGACGCCGATGCAGGAGAACGCCCGCGACACATGGAACAGGAAGCCGGTGACGGCGCGCAGCAGCCGCCAGGCGATCCGGCCGGGCAGCGCGTACCAGTAGCCGAGCAGCCCGGACCAGGCGTGCCCGCCGACGTGGTGGCCCAGCTCGTGCGCCATGACGGCGGCCAGCTCGCCGTTGGGCAGCCGGTTCAGGGCGAAGCTCGTGACGCCGACGATGTGTCCGGCCGCGGCGACCGCGTTGAGGCTGTCGCTGTCCTCGACCCACAGCTCGTAGTTCCTGCCCTCGACGCCGGCGCGGGCGGTGACCTCGCGCCAGACCGGTTCGAGTGTGGCGCGTTCCTGCGGAGTGGGGTAGCGCAGACGGAGCAGATGGCGGGCGAGGGCGCTTTCGGTGGGGCGGTGGAACACGAGTGCGCCGCTGGCCAGCCAGGCGAGTATCACCAGGAAGCCCAGGTCGCCGAAGACCAGCGAGATCAGGGCGACGACGACCAGGCTGCACAGGAAGTTCGGCAGGTGCAGGAGCAGGTTGCCGAAGGCGGTGGCGTCGGTGTGCCGCTGCTGGTTCGAGACGTGGACGCGCCCGCGGTGCCCGGTGTCGATGTGGTGCGGGTGGAGTGGGGAGCCGGGCGGCGGGACCGCCGCGGCCCGGGGGTGTGGGGGCGGGGCCGCCGCTGCGTGCGGGGACGGGGGCTGGGAGGCCGCCGGGTACTGGGGGGCGGCGGGACCGGCCGCGGGGTACTGGGGGGCCTGAGCGGGCGTGGGGTACTGCGGGGGCTGAGGGCCGGGGCCCGTGGGGTAGGGGGGCGGCTGCGCGCCGGGGCTCGTGGGGCAGGGGGGCGGGGTGGCCTGCTGGGGGATGTGCGGCGGGGCGGCCGGGCCGGGCTGCCGCGGGTAGGGCGGCGCCTGCGGCGGGACCTGGGCCGCTCCGGGCCGAGCGGGCCGGCCGGTCGGCTCGGGGTACTCCGGCGGGGTCGGCGGTGGCTGGGTCATGGTGCTTCCTTCACTCGACGTGCGCGGGTGGCCGCCCGGAGGTCAGCCGATCAGCAGGGAGGCCGGCAGCAGGAGCGTGCCGGCGCAGAAGGCGATCAGGCCGGTGCGGATCCACTGGTGTTTGCGCCAGGCGATCCGGCTGGTCTCGGTGAGCGCCGTCGTCAGGGCGGCCACCGGGTCGGCCTCGGTGTCGGCGAGCGCGGTGTCCAGCCGGCCCGCCTCCACGGCCCGCCGGATGTCGCCGAAGTACGACAGGGGCTGTCCCGGCGCCCAGGACCCGTTGCGGTAACGGGGCAGGACGGCCAGGAGCAGCGCCAGCAGGGACAGGGCGAGGACCAGGATCCCGGCCCACCACGCCACGGCCCCGGAGGCGGACAGCGCGTCCGGCGACCAGTCCCGCCCGGCGAGCAGACCGCTGAAGACGCCTGCGGTGATGCCGAGCGCGGCGACCAGCACGGCCGCCTTGCTGTCGGCACGGGCGATCTCGGTCCGCAGGTCGGCGAGCAGCCGTTCGCACACCTGGGTGCGGGCGGGGGAGGGAGGCGCCGGGGGCGACGGAGCGGCCGGGGGCGTGGAGGAGGCGCCCGGGTCGACGGCGGTCATGACCCCGGCTCCTTCCCCGCGGGCTCCGCCGGGTCGGGACCCGCAGGACCGGGCATGGCGGGCGGCTCCTGCGGGGGCGCGGTCGGCGTCCGGCCGTAGCCCGGGGGCGGCTGCCACGCGGGGTCCGCGGGCGGCGGGTACGCCCCGGCGGGTGGCGCGGGTGGTGTGTACGGGGGGCTGGACGGGGGCGTGTGCGGGCCGGGTGGAGGTGTGTACGGCGGGCCGGGCGGAGGGGGGAAGGCCGTGGCCGGAGGCGCGGGCGGGGTGCCGGGGGCCCCGGTGGGTGGCGTGGGTGGCGTGTACGGGCCGGTCGGCGGGGTGGGCGGGGTGCCGGGCGCCCCGGATGGAGGGGATGGTGGCGTGTGCGGGGGGCTGGACGGGGGCGTGTGCGGGCCGGGTGGAGGTGTGTACGGCGGGCCGGGCGGAGGCGGGAAGGCCGTGGCCGGAGGCGCGGGCGGGGTGCCGGGGGTCCCGGTGGGTGGCGTGGGTGGCGTGTACGGGCCGGTCGGAGGTGCGGGCCGGGTGCCGGGTGCCGTGGGCGGGGTGTCCGGCGGGGGTGTGGGCGCGGCGCCCGGGGGCGGGGTGCCGTCCGCTCCGCCCCCGTCCGGCGACGGCAGCAGAGGCGGGTTCTGCGGGACTCCGGGCAGCCGCTGGTTGAGGATGTCGCTGACGGTGCGCAGCGCGAGCTGCTTGGGCCCCTCCAGCTCGAACTTCTCCGCGCCCTCCCCGCCCAGCAGCTCCTTCACCAGCTCCATCTGCGCCTGGATCATGCGGAGTTGGTCCTCGCGCATGCTGTTCATCACCAGTCGCGAGTCCTCCGGGTGCTGCGCCAGGTGCAGCGCCCAGGCCTGCACCCCGCCCTGTGAGAGGTGCCACTGGTAGAACTCGATCTTCTTGGCCTCGACCCGCTGCAACTCCAGCATCTGCTCGCCCTGGAGCATCGCCTGTTCGTGCTGCCAGCGGTGCTGCTGCATGGCCAGTTCCTGCTGCTGACGGCCGTACTCCAGGGACCGCGCGGCCTGCAGCGCGTCCTGCTGCCGGTGGCGTTCGTCCAGGGTGACGTCGACCCGCATGCCCTCCTGGGCCGCGTGGATCTGCTCCTGCGCGGAGTGGCCGATCTGCTGGAGCCGCCGCTGGTGGTCGATGTCCGCCTGGTCCCGGCGCAGCCGCAGCGTCCACGTCACCCGGAGTCCCGCGGGCGCGCCCAGCGGGCCGATGACGGTGACCGCGTTCAGCAGGTCCCGCTCGGCCCGCGCGCTGTCGTCGACGGCGAAGCGCCGGGTCACCGGGCGGGCCGCCTGCTGGAGTTCGCCGATCAGCAGCGCCGGCACGTCCCGGACGCCGCTCGCCACGAACCGCGCCGGGTCCAGCACCTGCCACGAGACGTCCACCTCGGCGGTGAACTCGAAGGCGTCGTTGTCGCTGGGCAGGGTGAGCGTCTCGGTGAACGGGTGGACGCCCATGTCCACCTCGTACACGGCGGTGTAGCGGCGGGCGGCGATCTCGCCGCGGCTGGGCCGGGTGGGCGGCGGATACGCCTCGTAGCCGCCCTTCGGGGTGGAGAAGACCAGGGCGTGGTCGATGCGGACCACGTGCTTCAGGGACAGCTCGAAGCGGGACAGCTGTCTGACGGTGAGCACCGGGTCGGTCAGCCGGGTGTGCCGGTCGGCCGGCTGCTGCCACTCGGGCGGGCGGTGGAAGGAAGGCATGGGACGGATGTCTTTCGTCGGCGGGGTCGGTGCGTCGGCGGGGTCGGTGCGTCAGCGGGGCGGCAGCGTGCCGAGCAGCCGGGCGGCGACCCCCGGCGGGGGGTTGCCGTCCTCGCCGGGCATGGTGCGCAGCAGGTGGCTCAGCCGCTGGTACTCGGTGGGTGTGGTGACGAGCCTCGGCAGCAGCGCGGCGAGCGCCCACTCGACGGCGGTCGAGCGGTCGGCGACGAGGACCCACTCGCGCATCACCGCGAGCGCGCCCCGGGTCTGGAAGGGGTCGCCGAGCGCCTCCCGCCACAGGTGCGCGATGCCGTCGGCGGCCCGGTCCCCGTCGGCGGCGGCGCGGGCGTACCAGTCGAGGACGAGCGGGACGCCGTACCGTTCGCCGTCCTCGGTGCGGTGGCAGGCGCTCACGAAGCCGCCGAGGACCAGGTCGTGCACGGCGCGGTCGTCGTCGAGGTGGGCGCGCAGGTCGTCGAGGACCTCGGAGGAGGCGGGGGAGAGCAGCAGCAGTTCCACGGCCTCGGCGAGCTCCCCTGCCATCTCCACGTCGAAGTCGTCGGGGTCGCCGAAGCGCTGGTACAGCTCGCGGGCGGCGGCGCGCAGCGCGGCGAGCGCCTGGGCCGGCCGCTCCGGGCCGATCAGCGCGTAGGCGCGGACCGCCACCCAGCGCAGCCGGCGGTCCTCGGCGTCCGACCAGGTGTCGAGGATGCGCGGCACGTTGGGGGTGCCGATGTGGTGGGCCAGGGTCAGCGCGTTGACGGCGACGAGCCGGTGCCGGAACCGGTTGGACCGCGCCCACGGCTCGATGACCAGCGCCATCGCGGACGGCAGGTCGGTGCGGGCGAGGACGGCGACGGTGGACGCGGCGCGGGTGCGCACCAGGGGGCGGCCGTCGTCGGCCAGCCGGCGCAGCCACTGGATCAGCGCGGGCCGCGCCGAGGGGTGGCCCGTCCACACCTCGCGCAGCAGCACCAGCGAGGCCCGCTCGTCGTGGAACGCGGCCTTCGTCTGGGTGACCGGGCCCCACTCGGTGTGCTCCTCGCCCTCGGACAGCCGGGCGCGGGCGAGCTGGAGGCGCTTGCCGACGTGGGTGCCGAAGACGGGGATCCCGGCGGTCCGGGACCCGTTCTGGGTCTGCTGGAGGAAGCCGTGGAGCAGGTCGCTGAGTTCGGCGGTGAGCGCGTAGGGGGCGTCGTCGAACGCGGCGAGCGCGATGAGGAACGCCTTGTCCCGCAGGTGGACGGTGGTCTCGTCCTCCTCGAACCACTCGCGGACCTGGTTCTCCAGCGACACCAGGGAGAAGGAGGCGACCTCCTGCTCGGTGGCCTCGCCCGCGGCGTACCGGCCGAGGAGCTGGGCGAAGGCGGCGACCTCGCGCGGCTGGTGGCCGTGGTCGAGGAACTCCTTGACCGCCGGCATCCCCAGCAGGCGCGTCACGGCGTCCTCGCCGGCCCGGACCCGCAGGTGCGCGGCGAGCACGTCCTCGGTCGCGGGCGGCCGCCAGCCGACCGCGGACACGTCGTCCTCCAGGACCGCGGTCGGCCCGACCGTGATCACCGCGTACGCGTCCTGCTCCGCGAGCCGGTCGGCGGCGCCGAGCAGATGGGTCTCGCGCAGGGCGTTGCCGCGGCGGGTCTCCAGGTCGCACAGCACGTAGCCGCGGGCGGCGCCCGTGCCGCCCGCCGTGTCGTCGCGTGCGGTGAAGCGGTCGGCCAGCGACCCCGGGGTGGTCTCGCGGTCGAGGGCGACCACGGGACCGGCGCCGAGCCGGTGCAGCAGCATCAGGGCGGCCGTGCGACGGCCGGTGAAGCGGGCGCCGGACAGCACCAGCACCCGGTCGCGGCGCAGCCGCTCGACCAGTTCGCCGAAGGCGCCGTCGGCGGTGACGAAGGTGGCGGCGAGCCGGTCCAGGGTGGCGCGCGGTATCTCGCCGGAGGCGGAGGCGGCCGTGGACAGTCCGGGGACCGTCCAGTGGTGGACCGTCTTGCTGCCCATGACCACGTCGCCGGTGACCCGGCCGCCGGACACGCCGTGCTGGTCGCCGCCGACGAACCCGCCGCCGAACGCGGCGTGCGAGCCGACCTTCATGGTGCGCGGGCTGTGGTCGACCAGGTCGCGGCGGGCCGCCCAGGCCTTCTGCGGCTGGTCGTGCTCCTCCGGTTCCCCGTCGGCGGACTCCTTCGGGGGAAGCTCCTCGGGGGCGGCCCCGTCGGGTGCGGGGGCGTCCCCCGGCCCGCCCCCGGCTCCCGGGCCCGCCGGGTCGTGGCCGGTCATGAGCGGTCCCCCTCCGTCTTGCCGCCCATCACGACGTCGCCGGTGACCCGGCCGCCGGACACGCCGTGCTGGTCGCCGGCGACGTAGCCGCCGCCGAACGACACCGTGCCGCCGCCGACCTCCAGGACCGGACCCGGCGCCGGGGCTCCCCGCTGTCCGGCCGGCGCCGGGTGTTCCCGGGCGTCCTCCTGGGTGGTCCCGGGGGCCGGGCCGGCCGGCGCCGGGCGGTCCCCCGATCCGCCCGGCGCCTCCCCCGCCCCCCGCTCACCGCGGTCGTCCCCGGCCGACGGCGCCGGGCCGTGCAGCCACGCCGTCAGCGGGCCGTTCTTGGTGTCCACCGTCACCCGGTGGAAGGCGGCGGCCGGGACGCCCGGATGGTCGTGGCGTACGACGCCCTGGTACACGGAGTCGGACACGCACAGGGCGAAGTCGTCGGCGCGCTCCCGCAGGGCCGCGCGCAGCAGGGAGGCGTCCAGCAGCCGGCAGGCGTGGTTGAGGTCGGAGCCGACCCAGCCGTCGAGCCGGTCGACGGCCACGTAGCCGCCGGCGACGACCCCGCGCAGCCGCATCTGCGCCGACCGCGACGCCATGCGGTTCACGGCCCGCAACTGCGCGGGGACCTCGGTGAGCAGGGCCCGCAGCAGGGCGGTGACCGGGGCGTTCGCGTCGATCAGCTCCATCACGGAGTCCCCGCGGTCGGCGCGCGTGCGCAGTGTCTCGTCGATGCCGGCCGCCTCCAGCGCCCGGTCGGTGACGTCGTACAGCATGCGCCGCAGATACGCCTGCTCCACGTCGTCCCGGTCGCTGAACCTCTCGATGTCCAGCAACAGGATCGTGCGGCTCACGGGGTGGGTCATGGTCGCCCTTCGGAGGATGGGGAGGGTCGCGCAGGGCAGCAGAGTGGCGTGAGCGGAGGGTGGGGCGTGAGGGCGGATGACCCACAGGAACTGTGACGGCGTACACAGAAGCGGCTCGCAGGGGAGCGGGGAGCCGCGCGCCCGGCCCTCACCGGCCGGTGGAGGGACTCGGCCCGGCCGTCCCCCGTCCGGCTGGGGGCGCCGGGGTCAGAGGTCCGGGTCACCCCGGCGAGCCGTCGTCTCCCCGTCCCGGGACCGCTGGGGCGACGGGATGCCCGGGGCGGTCTGGTCGGTGGCGGCGATGCGGCGGAGGACGTCGGGGCGGCGGATCAGCAGGGTGCGGCGGCCCGTGGACACCGCGTCCTTCTCCCGCAGTTCGCGCAGCAGCCGCTGCACCATCTCCCGGGACGCGCCCACCGACCCCGCCAGCTCCTGCTTGCTGAGCGGCACGGCGAGCTCGACGCCGTCGGGGGTGCGGCGGCCGTGGCTGCGGGCCAGGTCGAGCAGCAGCACCGCGAACCGCTGGCGCACGTTCATCGACGCGAACTCCAGGCGCCGCCGGTCCGCCGCCCGGGTGCGGTCCGCGGTGAGACCGAGCAGGGCGAAGGACGCGGCCGGCGACCGGCCGAGGAACTCCTTGAACCGCGCGTGCTCCACCGCCACCGCCCGCACCGCCTCCAGCGCGGTCACCGTCGCCGACCGGGGCCGCCCGGTCAGCGCCGCCGACTCGCCGACCACGTCGCCGGGGCCGCGCAGCGCGAGCAGCGCCTCGTAGCCGTTGGCGGCCGCGGCCGTGACCTTCGTCCAGCCCTCGACGAGGAACAGGACGTGGGAGGACGGCTCACGCTGGTGCAGCAGGATGACGCGGGGGGCGAAACGCAGCTCGCGGCCGAGTCCGAGCAGCGCGGTGCGCTCCCCGCTCTCCAGACGGGCCAGGAACGGCACCCTGTCCTCCAGGCCACCGTCGTCCGGGCCGTACGACGTCGATGTCATCAGGCTGGATCCCCCCGTTCGTCCGCGGCGGACGGATCAAAGTACTGAGCGCCCGGCAGGTGAAGGGCGTGATTCGGCCAACCCGGCACAGGGGCGCGCGCCGCGCGAGAGGAACCACGGGGACCGGCAGGAGGAACCGCAAGAAGTCGGGCGTGTCGAGCTCCGTCCCCTTTGTTTTGACCGGAGTCCGTGAGCTGAGTACGCTCAGACCTTGTGCCTGGGGTGTGCCCTGGCCTTCGTGCGTGCCATCACACCGCACCGGGGGCTGTGAAACGGCCACCGTGATTCAGCGCTTCCTTCTGCCTTGCGGTGGGAGTCCGCCGGATTCGACACACCCGACCGCGTGGGTCGGAGATGTTCCAGGTTAGCTGTACCCATCGGCACACAGAAACCGGAGAAGTAGTGCCTACGATCCAGCAGCTGGTCCGCAAGGGCCGGCAGGACAAGGTCGAGAAGAACAAGACGCCCGCACTCGAGGGTTCCCCTCAGCGCCGCGGCGTCTGCACGCGTGTGTTCACGACCACCCCGAAGAAGCCGAACTCGGCCCTGCGTAAGGTCGCGCGTGTGCGTCTGACCAGCGGGATCGAGGTCACCGCCTACATTCCGGGTGAGGGACACAACCTGCAGGAGCACTCGATCGTGCTCGTGCGCGGCGGCCGTGTGAAGGACCTGCCGGGTGTTCGCTACAAGATCATCCGTGGCTCGCTCGACACCCAGGGTGTCAAGAACCGCAAGCAGGCTCGCAGCCGTTACGGCGCCAAGAAGGAGAAGTAAGAATGCCTCGTAAGGGCCCCGCCCCGAAGCGCCCGGTCATCATCGACCCGGTCTACGGTTCTCCTCTGGTGACCTCCCTGATCAACAAGGTGCTGCTGAACGGCAAGCGCTCCACCGCCGAGCGCATCGTCTACGGCGCCATGGAGGGCCTGCGCGAGAAGACCGGCAACGACCCGGTCATCACGCTGAAGCGCGCTCTCGAGAACATCAAGCCGACCCTCGAGGTCAAGTCCCGCCGTGTCGGTGGTGCCACCTACCAGGTCCCGGTCGAGGTCAAGCCCGGCCGTGCCAACACGCTGGCGCTGCGCTGGCTGGTCGGTTACTCCCGCGCCCGTCGCGAGAAGACCATGACCGAGCGTCTGCTCAACGAGCTCCTCGACGCCAGCAACGGCCTCGGCGCCGCTGTGAAGAAGCGCGAGGACACGCACAAGATGGCCGAGTCCAACAAGGCCTTCGCGCACTACCGCTGGTAGTCGCAGACCCCATCGAGACCGAGAGAAGACTGAAGCCTTATGGCTACCACTTCGCTTGACCTGGCCAGGGTCCGCAACATCGGGATCATGGCCCACATCGACGCGGGCAAGACGACGACCACCGAGCGGATCCTGTTCTACACGGGCGTCTCCTACAAGATCGGTGAGACGCACGAGGGCTCCGCGACCATGGACTGGATGGAGCAGGAGCAGGAGCGTGGCATCACGATCACCTCCGCCGCCACCACCTGTCACTGGCCGCTGGAAGACGTCGACCACACCATCAACATCATCGACACCCCGGGCCACGTCGACTTCACCGTCGAGGTGGAGCGTTCGCTGCGCGTCCTCGACGGTGCCGTCACGGTGTTCGACGGCGTCGCCGGCGTCGAGCCGCAGTCCGAGACGGTGTGGCGTCAGGCGGACCGCTACGGCGTTCCGCGCATCTGCTTCGTGAACAAGCTCGACCGCACCGGTGCGGACTTCCTCCGCTGCGTCGGCATGATCTCCGACCGCCTGGGCGCGCAGCCGCTGGTCATGCAGCTGCCGATCGGCGCCGAGGCCGACTTCAAGGGCGTCATCGACCTCGTGAAGATGAAGGCCCTGGTCTGGTCCGCCGAGGCGACCAAGGGCGAGATGTACGACACCGTCGACATCCCCGAGGACCTCGCCGAGCTCGCCGAGGAGTACCGCGGCAAGCTGCTCGAGGCCGTCGCGGAGAACGACGAGGAGCTGATGGAGCTGTACCTCGAGGGCACCGAGCCCTCCGTGGAGCAGCTGTACGCGGCGGTCCGCCGCATCACCATCGCCTCCGGCAAGGGCGACGGCACCACCGTCACCCCCGTGTTCTGCGGCACCGCGTTCAAGAACAAGGGCGTGCAGCCCCTGCTCGACGCCGTCGTGCGCTACCTGCCCTCCCCGCTGGACGTCGAGGCCATCGAGGGCCACGACGTCAAGGACGCGGAGAAGGTCATCGCGCGCAAGCCGTCGGACGAGGAGCCCCTCGCCGCGCTCGCGTTCAAGATCATGAGCGACCCGCACCTCGGCAAGCTCACCTTCGTCCGCGTGTACTCCGGCCGTCTGGAGTCCGGCACCCAGGTGCTGAACTCCGTGAAGGGCAAGAAGGAGCGCATCGGCAAGATCTACCGCATGCACGCCAACAAGCGTGAGGAGATCGAGTCGGTGGGCGCCGGCGACATCGTCGCGGTCATGGGCCTGAAGCAGACCACGACCGGTGAGACGCTGTCCGACGACAAGAACCCGGTCATCCTGGAGTCCATGGACTTCCCGGCGCCGGTCATCCAGGTCGCCATCGAGCCCAAGTCGAAGGGCGACCAGGAGAAGCTCGGCGTCGCGATCCAGCGGCTCGCCGAGGAGGACCCGTCGTTCCAGGTCCACTCGGACGAGGAGACCGGCCAGACCATCATCGGCGGTATGGGCGAGCTGCACCTCGAGGTGCTGGTCGACCGCATGCGCCGTGAGTTCAAGGTCGAGGCCAACGTCGGCAAGCCTCAGGTCGCGTACCGTGAGACGATCCGCAAGTCGGTCGAGAAGGTCGAGTTCACCCACAAGAAGCAGACGGGTGGCACCGGCCAGTTCGCTCGCGTGATCATCGCGATCGAGCCGATCGAGGGCGGCGACGCCTCCTACGAGTTCGTCAACAAGGTGACCGGTGGCCGTGTGCCGAAGGAGTACATCCCTTCGGTGGACGCCGGTGCGCAGGAGGCCATGCAGTTCGGCATCCTCGCCGGCTACGAGATGACCGGCGTCCGCGTGACGCTGCTCGACGGCGCCTACCACGAGGTCGACTCGTCCGAACTCGCGTTCAAGATCGCCGGTTCGCAGGCCTTCAAGGAGGCCGCGCGCAAGGCTTCGCCCGTGCTCCTGGAGCCGATGATGGCCGTCGAGGTCACCACGCCCGAGGACTACATGGGTGACGTCATCGGCGACATCAACTCCCGCCGTGGCCAGATCCAGGCCATGGAGGAGCGGGCCGGTGCCCGCGTCGTGAAGGGCCTCGTGCCCCTCTCGGAGATGTTCGGCTACGTCGGCGACCTGCGCAGCAAGACGTCCGGCCGGGCCAGCTACTCCATGCAGTTCGACTCCTACGCCGAGGTTCCGCGGAACGTCGCCGAGGAGATCATCGCGAAGGCCAAGGGCGAGTAAGGGGCTCCGTTTAACGGACTCCGTACCAACGCTTTAGGCTTGACCCCGGAGCCTGCAAGCGGGCATTCCGCCGCCACCCTGGCGGAATGCCCCGGGCCCGGGTTTCCCAGCAAAGATCACCTGGCGCCGATGAAGTAAGGCGTACAGAACCACTCCACAGGAGGACCCCAGTGGCGAAGGCGAAGTTCGAGCGGACTAAGCCGCACGTCAACATCGGCACCATCGGTCACATCGACCACGGTAAGACGACCCTCACGGCCGCCATTACCAAGGTGCTGCACGACGCGTACCCGGACCTGAACGAGGCCTCGGCCTTCGACCAGATCGACAAGGCTCCCGAAGAGCGCCAGCGCGGTATCACGATCTCGATCTCGCACGTCGAGTACCAGACCGAGTCGCGTCACTACGCCCACGTCGACTGCCCCGGTCACGCGGACTACATCAAGAACATGATCACGGGTGCGGCGCAGATGGACGGCGCCATCCTCGTGGTCGCCGCCACGGACGGCCCGATGCCGCAGACCAAGGAGCACGTGCTCCTGGCCCGCCAGGTCGGCGTCCCCTACATCGTCGTCGCCCTGAACAAGGCCGACATGGTGGACGACGAGGAGATCCTGGAGCTCGTCGAGCTCGAGGTGCGCGAGCTCCTCTCCGAGTACGAGTTCCCGGGCGACGAGGTTCCGGTCGTCAAGGTCTCCGCGCTGAAGGCCCTCGAGGGCGACGAGGAGTGGGGCAAGTCCGTCCTCGAGCTGATGAAGGCCGTGGACGAGTCCATCCCGGAGCCCGAGCGTGACGTCGACAAGCCGTTCCTGATGCCGATCGAGGACGTCTTCACCATCACCGGTCGCGGTACGGTCGTCACCGGCCGCATCGAGCGTGGTGTCCTCAAGGTCAACGAGACCGTCGACATCATCGGCATCAAGACCGAGAAGACCACCACCACGGTCACCGGCATCGAGATGTTCCGCAAGCTGCTCGACGAGGGCCAGGCCGGTGAGAACGTCGGTCTGCTGCTCCGCGGCATCAAGCGCGAGGACGTCGAGCGCGGCCAGGTCATCATCAAGCCGGGCTCGGTCACCCCGCACACCGAGTTCGAGGCCCAGGCCTACATCCTGTCGAAGGACGAGGGTGGCCGTCACACCCCGTTCTTCAACAACTACCGCCCGCAGTTCTACTTCCGCACGACGGACGTGACCGGCGTCGTGACCCTCCCCGAGGGCACCGAGATGGTCATGCCGGGTGACAACACCGAGATGAAGGTGGAGCTCATCCAGCCCGTCGCCATGGAGGAGGGCCTGAAGTTCGCCATCCGTGAGGGTGGCCGGACCGTGGGCGCCGGCCAGGTCACCAAGATCGTCAAGTGACGATCTGACCTGGTAGCTCCTGCTGCGAGCACCTGAGGGGGCCCGCACGACTTCGGTCGTGCGGGCCCTTTCGTCATGCGGGCGGCATCCTCCGGGAGGACGAAGGCCGCGGACTCGTGCGGTGGCTGCCGGGCCGCCCGCTCCGTCCAAGACGCGGGGCGAACGATGTCGGTGTCCGGTCGTAGCCTGCGGGCGCGAGCACAGCACTGACCCAGTCCTGCGCCTACGCGGCCGCTTCCGCGCTGCTGGAATCCGCCTCCGGCCGCAGCCCCGCCCTGGAAACCTCGGGCGGCGCCACACCCGACGGTGAGCAGGCCCGTCCCCGCTTCTTCGACGGCTTCCGGATCGTCCCGACGTCCGCGGCCACGGCGCTGCTCGCGGTCGCGGACGTCGCGGCCACCCGCTACCACCGCCCCAGCTCCGCCGCCTCGCTCGACCCGGTGGTCACCGCGGGCGGCGACCGGTTACGGAAGGAGTCCTTCTCCGGCTGCTGCGGTGTCTACGCGCGCCTCGCCATCCTCGCCCCCGGCTTCGACGGGACGGCGTCGGACACGGCACCACCGACGTCGACACCAACGTCCCGCTGCGTCGGGCGCTCGCCGGGCTCGGCGATCTCGCCCCGCTCCCCGCCTGCGGGTGGGCACCGAAGGGGTGGAGGCGACCACTTCCGAGGGCCGTTCCGTGGAGAAGAAGGTCCCCCTCCCGCAGCGCCGGCTGCGCGGCTTCGCCGAGGCCCAGGTCCTCGCGGCCGGCTTCGCGCCGCGCGCCGAGGTGCCGCCCGCGCAGGCAGCCGCCGTCCTGCGCTCCCTGCCACGCCTGACCCACGGCTCCGGCGCCCGCACGCACCACGCGCTGGGTGGTGCTCGTCGGGAGCGCCCTGCGGCCGGTGGGCAGGCCGGTGCCCGGCGCGGTGTGCCTGCCCGGCGCCGAGCGCCTGCCCGGCCCGGTACCCGTGCTGCGGCACGCGACCGGCGTACGGCTCCGTGCCCCCGGGACCGCCGCGGGCACGGCCACGCCCGTCGCCTGGGAGGCCGGGCTGCCCGGCATGCGGCTGACGCTGCTGCTCTCGCCGAGCGCCTCGCGCGGGTTCTCCGGCGAGGGCGGCGTCCTCGACGACCTCACGCACCGGGCCCGCGGCACGCGGCGCCGAGCGGGTGGCGGAACTCCTCGCCTGAGCCGACGCTGGACGTCACCGTACCGGCCGCGCGGGCCGGCCCCGCGCCCGACCGGGTCCGCGCGGCACTCACGGTGCTCGGGACCTCGGGACAGATCGGCTACGACCTCGCCGAACAGGCGTACTTCCACCGCTACCCGCCCGGGGCGGCCGGTACGCGCAGGCCCGCGATCCCCGGCTGTGCGGGACGCGGGGTTCCGGCACGTGGTCCTCGGGCTGCCGGCGCCGTTCCCCGAGGGCATCGCCCGATGGGTGGCGGAGGAGGTGATCCGCCCGTCGGCGGGCTGAGGGGTCTGGAACACCCGACTCGTGCACGGGTATTGACGCGCCGCTCGGCCGGATCGTACCGTCCGCCCATCCCTAATGTTTCGGATACGCCTTCGAAACATTCGAGAACACGACGGGAATGAGAGCCCCCGCATGAGACCGTTCCGTTTCGCCACCGTGGCCCTCGCCACCGCGGCACTGGCCCTGCCACTCCTGGGCGGTTCGGCGTCCGCCGCCCCGTCGGCCGGCCCCAAGCCGCCGCCGCACTCCCACGCCTCGTTCGACCGGCTGCGCGCGGCCGCCCCCGAAGGTTTCGTGATCGGCACCGCCGTTGCGGGCGGCGGCCACCACCTGGAGCAGGACTACCCGGACCCCTTCACGTACGACAAGGAGTACCGGAAGATCCTGGGGCGGGAGTTCAGCTCGGTCTCGCCCGAGAACCAGATGAAGTGGGACTACATCCACCCCGAGCGCGACCGCTACGACTTCGAGCAGGCGGACCGAATCGTCGAGTTCGCCCGCAAGAACCGCCAAGTGGTGCGCGGACACACGCTGTTGTGGCACAGCCAGAACCCCGCGTGGCTGGAGGAGGGCGACTTCACCAAGGCGGAGCTGCGCGGCATCCTGCGCGAGCACATCACCACGGTGGTCGGCCGGTACAAGGGCAGGATCCAGCAGTGGGACGTGGCGAACGAGATCTTCGACGACCAGGGGAACCTGCGCACGCAGGAGAACATCTGGATCCGTGAGCTCGGTCCGGAGATCGTCGCGGACGCGTTCCGCTGGGCCCACAAGGCCGATCCCAAGGCGAAGCTGTTCTTCAACGACTTCAACGTCGAGAGCGTCAACGCGAAGAGCGACGCGTACTACGCGTTGGTGAAGGACCTGCTCGAGCAGCGGGTGCCGGTGCACGGCTTCTCCGTGCAGGGCCACCTGAGCACGCGGTACGGCTTCCCCGGCGACCTCGCCGACAACCTGCGACGCTTCGACGCCCTCGGCCTGGAGACCGCGGTCACCGAACTGGACGTCCGCATGGACGTGCCGGAGGGCGGTACGCCCACCGCGGCGCAGGAGAAGCAGCAGGCGGACTACTACCGGCGGATGCTCCAGGCGTGCCTGGAGGTGGACGGCTGCAACTCGTTCACCATCTGGGGCTTCACCGACAAGTACTCGTGGGTCCCGGTGTTCTTCGAGGGTGAGGGCTGGGCGACGGTCATGACCGACGCCTTCGCGCGCAAGCCCGCCTTCTACGCCCTGCGGGACACGCTGAGGGAAGCGGCCCGGGAGGACGACTGCGGGAAGAAGGGCCACAAGCACCGGAAGGGCTGAGAACGCCCGGCGGGGCCGCCCCTGTCAGGGGCGGCCCCGCCGTCTCGCTCCGCGAGGGCTCACACCTTGCGGGCCACCGCCACGTACGCCCCGCTGTGGACGCCCTCCTGCCCGGGGACCGGCTCACCGAGTTCCGGGTGCCACTCCTCCGCCGCCACGATGCCGGGGGCGACGATCTCCAGCCCCTCGAAGAAGCGGGCGAACCGGTCCCTGCTGCGCATGTCCATGGTGAGCTCGCCCGCCCGGTACAGGTCGATCACCTTCTTCGACGCCTCCTCCGGGTGGAAGTCGGGCGTGAGGTGCGACATGACCAGGTAACTGCCCGGCGCCAGCGCGTCCTTGAGCCGTTCCACCAGCTCGTACGCCCCGTCCTCGTCACCGATGAAGTGCAGCAGCGCGATCAGGGAGAGCGCGACCGGCCGCTCGAAGTCCAGTGTCTCGCGGGCCCGTTCGACGATCGCGGCGGTGTTACGGGCGTCCGCCTGCACGTAGTCGACGACCCCCTCGGGAGTGCCGCGCAGCAGCGCCTCGGCGTGGACCAGGACGATCGGGTCGTTGTCGCAGTACACGACCCGTGCGTCGGCGGCGATCCCCTGAGCGACCTGGTGCAGGTTCGGCTCCGTCGGGATACCGGTCCCGATGTCGAGGAACTGCCGCATGCCCTGGCCGGCCGTCCAGCGGGTGGCACGGTGCATGAACGCCCGGTTCATCCGCGCCATGACCGGGATGTCGGGCGCGAACGCCACGAGCTGCCTGCCCAGCGCCTCGTCCACCGGGTAGTTGTCCTTGCCGCCGAGGAACCAGTCGTACATCCGCGCGGGATGCGGCTTGCCGGTGTCGATCCGCGGGGGAGCGTGCATGCCGGAGTCCTGCTGATCCACGTCGATTCCCCTTGTCCCGCGCGGCAGTTGGCCTTCTTCAGTCGCGATCGCCACGATAGCCGCCCCTTGCCCGACACGATGCGCCGGGCACTCGTCTCCCTGCCGCCCTGGTAAGGCGGGCGGGTGGTTGCCGATCACCGCGAAGCGGGCGGTGTGGCCGGGCTTCCCGCCCTCGATTCCTTCCCCCGGGAAGAGGCCGACGGCACCGGAGCTTCAGACCCCGGGTTCCGGCCCAGGACGCGTGGGCGAACTCCGTGCCGTGCGCCTCGGAGCGCTGACGCCTCGGCGCCCTGCGTCCCCTGCCCGGTTGCCGCCGGGAGTGGGGCGCGTCGGCGTGCGGGCCCCGGGGACGGTTTCAGGTCGCTCGCCTGTGCGGGCGCGGCCGTCCGGTCCGCCGTCGTCCCGGACCGTGAGGACGACCTCGTCCGGGGCGTGGTCGAGGGTGAGGGCCACCCGTGCGCCGGGGGCGCGCTCGACGACGTTGGTGAGCGCCTCCCGGGCGACCCGGCAGACGCACACGTCGACCATGGGCGGCAGGGGAACCGGCCCACCCGTCGCCGTGGACCGCAGGTCCGGCCGGCCGCCGCGAAGCCGAGGGCGATGACGGCGTCGGCCGGCGGCGGCCGTGAGCGGGGCGGGGGCGTCGCGGGGTGCTACGGCCGGCAGGAGGATCGCGCACCGGCCCGCCGTCCCGTTTTCCGCACGCCAGGTCTCAAATAGCGGACGATCAGACCCGCCTCTTGGTATCCGCTTAACACAGGAGTAACACTGTAAGGGTCGGCCGACCTGTCGTATACGAACGGGCGGTCGCTGTCCCGCGCGCGGCAACGGCGCCGAGCGCTCCTCACCGGTTCCCGCCCATGGTGTCCCATGGTGTTCCATGCGCCCCGCGAACCGGTTGCCAGCCGTGCCAGAAAGGGACCCCGTGACCTCACGCCCCGATCCCAAGATCTCGCTCGACCAGCTCCGCGCCGAGGTGGAGCGCCGCAACCCGGCGGAGCCGGAGTTCCACCAGGCCGCCCGTGAGGTGCTGGAGACGCTCGCCCCCGTGCTCGCCGCCCGGCCGGAGTACGCCGACCCGGGCCTCGTCGAGCGGCTCGTCGAGCCCGAGCGGCAGATCATCTTCCGGGTGCCGTGGACCGACGACAACGGGCGCGTGCACGTCAACCGGGGCTTCCGCATCGAGTTCAACAGCGCCCTCGGCCCGTACAAGGGCGGCCTGCGCTTCCACCCCTCGGTGAACCTCGGGATCATCAAGTTCCTCGGCTTCGAGCAGATCTTCAAGAACGCGCTCACCGGGCTCGGCATCGGCGGCGGCAAGGGCGGCAGCGACTTCGACCCGCAGGGCCGCAGCGACGCGGAGGTCATGCGCTTCTGCCAGTCGTTCATGACCGAGCTGTACCGGCACATCGGCGAGTACACCGACATCCCCGCCGGTGACATCGGCGTCGGCGCGCGGGAGATCGGCTACCTCTTCGGCCAGTACCGGCGCATCACCAACCGCTGGGAGGGCGGCGTCCTCACGGGCAAGAGCGCCGGCTGGGGCGGCTCGCTCATCCGCCCGGAGGCGACCGGCTACGGCAACGTGCTGTTCGCCGAGGCCATGCTGCGCGCCCGCGGCGAGGACCTGGAGGGGCAGACCGCGGTGGTCTCCGGCTCCGGCAACGTCGCGATCTACACCATCCAGAAGCTCGCCGACCTCGGCGCCAACCCGGTCACCTGCTCCGACTCCAGCGGCTACGTCGTCGACGACAAGGGCATCGACGTGGCCCTGCTGCGCCAGGTCAAGGAGGTCGAGCGCGGCCGGGTGAGCGACTACGCGGAGCGCCGGGGCTCCTCCGCGCGGTTCGTGCCGGGCGGGAGCGTCTGGGAGGTCCCGGCGGACGTCGCCCTGCCGTCGGCCACCCAGAACGAGCTGAACGCCGTGGACGCCGACGCCCTCATCCGCAACGGCGTGAAGGCGGTCTCCGAGGGCGCGAACATGCCGACCACGCCGGAGGCCGTGCAGCTCTTCCAGCGGGCCGGCGTCGCCTTCGGCCCCGGCAAGGCGGCGAACGCGGGCGGTGTCGCGGTCAGCGCGCTGGAGATGACGCAGAACGCGTCGCGCACCAGTTGGAAGGCCGACCAGGTCGAGGCCGAGCTGGCCCGGATCATGACCGACATCCACACCACCTGCGCGGAGACCGCCGAGCGCTACGGCGCCCCCGGCGACTACGTGACCGGCGCGAACATCGCCGGCTTCGAGCGGGTGGCGGACGCGATGCTGGCGCAGGGCGTCATCTGACGCGCACGCGGGACGACCGTGGGGCCGGGGGCACGCCGCCCTCGGCCCCACGCGCGTTCGACCCCGCCCGCCGTCACGGCGTGGGGATGCCCCCCGGACGGGCCGGGAGGCCGAAGCGGGCGGGGACGCCCGGCGAGTACAGCACGCTCACCGGCGCCCCGGCCGGCGCCGGCAGCCCGGCCGCCGCGACCAGGTCCTCCTCGCACTCCAGCAGCTCGGCCCGGTACAGCGGCCAGCGCGGATGGGCGTTCGGCAGGTACACCGGCCGCCCGAAGAACGCGCTGTGCATGCCCCAGCGGGCGGTGAGGAAGTGCTCCAGCCCCGTCGGCTCGGCGATCGCCTCGCCCCGTCGCACGGTGAGCCGCGTCCCCGCGCCGCGCGGGCCCGGCCAGCGCCGGGACGCGGTGTACGTGACGGTGCGGTCGTCGACGTGCCGGACGCGCATCCGGGACCAGACGTACGGCATCCGGAAGCCGAGGCGGCCGACCAGCACCGGAAGCAGCCGGGAGGCGTCCAGGGAGAGGAACACCACCCCGCGCCGCCCGTGCTCGTCCACCGAGTACAGGCGGACGTTCGTCTCCGGGAAGTTCCCCAGGTACGGGACGCCCGGCAGCCGCAGCCACCCCACCCGGTGCATCCGGAACGCGACGAGACCGACGTACGTGACCCCGTCGAGGGTGTCGGGCACGGCGCCCGGCGGCAGCAGCCCCGCCACGTCGGCCGGGTCCACCGCCCAGTGCACGAACGTCAGGTCCAGCCAGGACTGGGTGAGCAGCGGACGCGCGATCGCCTCGGGCGGGTCGGGCGTCACGGGCTGGGGTGTCGACGGCACGGCGCCAGTATCGCGGAGGGCGCGGTACGGCCGTACGCCCGGCCCGTACGGCCGTGTGACCCGTCGGCGTACCCCACATGGCCCTGCCGCCGACCGCGGGGCTCGGCGACCCTGGACGGTATGCAGAAGCTTTCGCTCGACGCCCTCGTCCGCACCCACCTGGAACAGGCCGCCACCGCCTCCGGCGGACGCAGCGCCACCACCGTCCACGGCGGCCACGAGCACGCCCTGCGCCAGACCCTGCTGGCGCTGACCGCCGGCACGCGCCTCGCCGAGCACGACAGCCCCGGCGACGCCACCCTGCTCGTCCTGCGCGGCCGCGTCCGCCTGACCAGCGGCGACGCGGACCAGGAGGGCCGCACCGGCGACCTCCTCGTCATCCCGGACGCCCGCCACGGCCTGGAGGCGCTGGAGGACGCGGCGGTGCTGCTGACGGTCGCCAAGAAGGACTGACGGCGGCCGGACGCGCGTACGAGCGCGCCCTGGCAGCGGTGTTCGCCGTGTGACGGCCGAGCGGGCCCGGGACCCGCCCGGGCACGGCGCGATGGCACGATGTCGGGACGTCATCGACCGAAGGGGGACGCCGGCGTCATGGCCCGATACATGGAAGCGCTGACCGTCGAGCGGGGCGGTTTCCGGATCAAGGTGCCGGAGTCCTGGTGGGAGTTCGACGTACGGCCGGAGTCGCGGGACGACTCGATCCACCGCATGGTGACCGAGCGCCTGCGCGCGCACCCCGAACTCGCCCCGCACCGCGACACGTTCGTCTCCTTCCTGCGCAAGGCGGCGGCGGACGCCTGGAAGTCCGGCGCCCTGTACTGCGGGTGCATGGCGGAGAGCTTCGGGGGCGACACCCCGATCACCGGCTCGGTGACGGTGTCGCTGGTCGGCGGCCGCACCGGCAAGGGTGACCCGCTCCCCACCGACCCGGAGGCGGTCGCCGCCCAGCTCGCGGTCAAGGAGGCGAAGCGGGAGGGCGACTCCTGGCGCAAGGTGACGACGGTCGACATCCCGGGCGTGGGCCCGGCGGCCCGGACGTACGGTATCGAGGACGTGCCGGTACCGGGCGACGAGCTCGGCCGCACGATCCGGGCGGTGCTGATGCAGACGTTCGTCCCGGTGCCGGGACAGGAGGGCAAGGTCGCCCTGGTCGCGGGCAGCAGCCAGGTCCTGGACCTGGCGGAGTCCTTCTTCGACGTCTTCGACGCGATCACGTCGACGTTCCGGTTCGTGGACTGAGCGGGCGTGACGCGGCCGTGGGACTGGGCGAGGGGCGAGAGCCTGCTGGCCCTCGACGACCCGGCGGAGTGGGACGCCGCGTTCGCGCGCGGCGAGCGGAGCCTGGGCACGGCGGTGATCGGGCTGGCCTTCAACTGCCCGCTGGAGGAGGCATCCCCTCGCATCGCCCGCGCGACCCGGCTGCCGGACATCGCCCAACGAGGCTTCGCCTTCACGGCGGTGGGCCTGGCCGAATCCCCTGTGCTGGCACGTGGCGGAGGAACTGGGCATCGAGGACGAGCTCGGATTCGATGAGGACGACATCCTCGGAGGGGCGTAGGCGCCATCGTTGGACGTGCCGAATACCGTACGACAGCAGTTGGCACCGGCGACCTGAGCATCGTCTCCGAGCGGGACCTGTACGCGGACCGGGCGAGGGCCGAGGTCCGCATCCGGACGCCGGAGACCACGATGGGGACGTGGGCCGAGTTGCCCTGAGCCGTGCCGTCCGTTACCGCCGGGGCGGGGCGGGTAGCTGCCCGGCGGGCCAGGTCCCCACCTCGGCCCAGACGGTCTTGCGCGGGGGCGGGCCGGGGACGACTCCCCAACGGTCGGCGAGGGCGTCCACGAGCAGCAGTCCGCGGCCGGACTCGGCGTCCTCGGCGTTCTCGGCGTCCTCGGCGGCGGAGTGCTGCGGGCACGGCAGCCGGTCACCGCGCGTGTCGGTGACCTCGATGCGGAGAGTGTCGCCGACGACGTACAGCAACAGCCGGAAGTCCCGGCCGGGGACGCGGCCGTGGGTGACGGCGTTGGCCGCCAGCTCTCCGACGATGAGCTCCGCCGGGTGAGGCGGCAGTCCCCACGTGCGCAGTCGCTCGGTGGCGAGCAGCCGGGCGAGACGGGCGCCGCGAGGTGTGGAGGACAGTTGGAGGCTGAAGTTACGGATGGGGCGGGTGAGGTGGTTTTCAGGGGCACGCATGTCTTGATTCACGTCACTCAGCGTGGCCAACCCTGCTTCCTTAGGTGAGTGACAACGCCTGCACGTACCGTCACTGTCCCGGCTTTTGTCTCGGCTGTCTCGGCTGTCCCGGCGTTGTACGAGTACGGGTACGCGTACGCGCCGAAGGAGGAGCCGTGGACGAGGGTGTCGACGAGGCGGGCTGGGACGTCGAGCCGGGCGACGAGATCGAGCCGGTGGTGCAGGCGGTGGGCCGTCTGCTCAGGGTCTGCCGGGAGTCCGCCGGGATGAGCGTGTCCGAGCTGGCGGCCGCCCTCGGGTACGGCGAGGACATGATCCGCAAGATCGAACGCGGGGCCCGCATCCCCCGCCCGGAGTGCCTGGACCGGGCGGACCAGATCCTGAAGGCGCAGGGGCATCTGCGGGCCTTCATGGAGGACATGAGGAAGGCCCGGTATCCGAAGAAGGTGCGGCAACTGGCCGAGCTGGAGGAGCGGTCGGTGGAGATGCTGTTGTACAGCAACCACAACATTCATGGGTTGTTGCAGACGGAGGAGTACGCGCGCACGCTGTTCGAGATGACGCAGCCCGCGCTCACCGACGACGTCGTCGAGCGGGAGACCGCCGCCCGTGTGACGCGGCAGGCCGTTCTCAGGAGGGATCCCGCCCCCACGCTCAGCTTCGTCCAGGAACAGGTGACGCTCGAACGCCCTTATGGTGGGAAAATGGTGCTGCGCCGACAGCTGGAACACATGTTGGAAGTAGCGAAGTTGAGGAACGTGACGCTTCAGGTCATGCCGACCGACCGGCAGGAGCACGCCGGGTCGCAAGGACTGATCGAGGTGCTGAAGTTCGCCGACGGCACGGCGATGGGACGTTCCGACGGCGCGTTCAACGGCCGCCCGGTGTCGAGCCCCAAGGACCTCCGGATCCTTGAACTGCGCTATGGCATGATCCGGGCGCAGGCTCTCACGCCGAGGGAGTCGCAGTCCTTCATCGAGCGATTGCTGGGGAGACTATGAGCACTGCGGAACTCCACTGGTTCAAGAGCAGCTACAGCAGCAGCGGCGAGCCCGGCGACTGCATCGAAATCGCCCCCACCCCCACCACCGTCCACGTCCGCGACTCCAAGAACGCATCCGGCCCGCGGCTCGCGCTCACCCCGGAGGCGTGGGCGGACTTCGTGACCTACGCGTCGCAGAGCTGACCTCTCGACGGCCGCACCCCGCGCGAAGCCGAAGCCTCGCGTGGGGTGTTGTTCCACGCCGGTGACGGATCAGCCGGCATCTTCGATGACGTCGAGTGGCGGGAGGTGCCTGACGATCTCGATGGTGGCGAGACTGACCGTCACCATGCGCCTGAGCAGGGCAACGATGTAAAGCGGGTCGTCGGACCAGTCGTTGGGGTTCCGCACGCACCCTCTGTGTGACGCTCGTGCCTCACTGCGTGACGGTGGCGCCGGTAGGACGAGCCGATGGGCCGGAAGTACTCCTCGCAGTCCTCGGCGGACATCCCGCAACCGTCGTCCTGGACCCGGACACGGTCCACACCGCCGAGGTCGTTGCGTTCCAGGGTGACGACGACACATCCGGCGTCGACGTCGAGGGCGTTCCACAGCAGCTCCTCGACCGCACCGACCGGATCCCGCAGCCGCGCCGGCTCGGCGACATGCTCACGGCTGGTCTCCAGCCTCACCCTGACCATGATCGGTGCCTCCCGGCGTCCGTGATCCGTGAGGGGGCAGTCTGCCCTGTTCACACCGCACCGCGTGCTGCGACTCGGTGAGATCACCCGACGGGAGAATGACCCGGTACCCGAAAGATCTGCGGGGTACGGACCGGCCGACCCGCTCCCCGAACAAGCGGCAGGGCTGGTGGCCGCGTTCCGAGGGCGCGGTGGGGGATGCCCGGCGGACCCTGCGGCGGAGACGTCCCTGAGGCGGAACGGGCAGGGCTTTTCGTCCAACTGCCGTGCTATGTAGGTTCACGTGTGCATACGGGCGTTGGCAATGTGCGCGTGACGGGGGTTGCGGGATGGCGGGTCACCGGCCTACTGACTGGCATGTCCTTGATCTGGACAAGGACCCGACGCCCGGTGACCCGGAGCGGGTGCGCAGGCTGGCGAAGTTCCTGCACGACTTCGCCGACGACGTCTCCGAGGCGCTGCGTCTGGTCAAGGGGATGGCCGGTGAGGGGACGCTGGCGGAGTGGGCGGGGAAGTCGGCGACCGTTTTCAAGGAGGAGTTCTCCGGCGTTCCGAAGAACTTGAAGAAGCTGGAGAAGTCGTACGCGATGTGCGGGGACGCGCTCGCGGACTACTGGCCGAGGCTGGAGCGGGCGCAGGCGCTGGCGGACAAGGCGCTGGCGAAGGCGCGTGAGGCGCGTGCGGATCTGTCGTCGGCGCAGTCGAGGCTGGCGTCGGCGGAGTCGTGGGTGGGGCGGGCGACGCGGGAGGCCGACAAGTACAAGGACGACCCGACGGGGTCGAGGTCGGATGCGGACAAGCCGGACGAGGCGAAGGTGCGGGCCGCGACCCGCGATGTGCGCAGCGCGAAGTCGGCGCAGGAGAAGGCGCAGTCGGACGTCTCCGACGCGCAGGACGCGCTGGACGCGGCGAAGAAGATGGCCGCGGACGCGCGGAAGATGCGTGAGGAGGCGGCGCGGGACGCGAAGTCGAAGATCGACGAGGCGTCCGACGCGGGGATCCAGAACCGGTCGTGGTGGGAGGAGATCGGCGACTGGTTCACCGACAACTGGGACAGCATCGTGGCCGCCTGCAAGATCGTGGTGGCGGTCGTCGGCATCGTCGCCATGATCATCGGCGGTCCGATCCTCGGCGCGATCGTCCTCATCGCCGCCCTCGTCGTCCTCGCCGACACGCTCTACAAATACAGCAAGGGCCAGGCATCCCTATGGGACGTGGGACTGGCCGCGCTGGAGTGCATCCCCGGAATGAAGGGCCTGACCACCCTCGGCGGGCTCGCCAAGGGCCTGAAAGCCCTCGGTAAGGGGGGCCTCAAGGGGATGGCGCTGGCGGTAAAGGGCGTCGGTAAGAATGCGCGCCTTCTCGGTCGGCAGATGAAGAATCTTTTTACCTGCGGCGATCCGATCGATATGGCCACCGGACAGATGGTGATGTCGGAAAGAGACATAAATCTGGACGGAGTCCTCCCTCTGGAATTGGAACGCCACCACCGCACTGGCCTCCGGACCGGTCGCTGGTTCGGGCCGAGCTGGGCTTCGACGTTGGACCAGCGACTCATCCTCGAACCGGATGGCGTCCGCTTCACCACTGCTGACGGCATGGTCCTCATGTATCCGGTCCCGGAACCGGGCCTTTCCGTGCTGCCGGTCGAAGGGCCGCGCTGGCCGCTGGAGTGGGATGCCGTAACGGCCGGTGCGCTTATCGTGCGCCAACCCGAATCCGGGTTGACTCTACGCTTCTGTCCATTGCCGGAACGTTCGGTCGCGGAACTTCCGTTGAGTGCCGTCACCGACCGTAATGGAAACCTCATCGAGGTGTCGTACCGAGCCGACGGATCTCCCTGCGAGGTCGGGCACTCGGGGGGCTACCGCGTCGGGGTGACGACCCAACGGGGGCGCATCACCGCCCTCACTCTCCTCAGTGCGCCTGACGAGCAGGTCCTCGTGCGCTACGCGTATGACGGTCGGGGCAATCTCACAAAGATCTACAATTCCTCGGATCGTCCGCTGAAGCTGTCCTATGACGAGCAGTGCCGTATCACGGGGTGGGAGGACCGAAACGGCACCTGGTATCGCTACGTCTATGATGCGGAGGGGCGCTGCACACGGACGAGCGGGACAAACGGCATTCTCGATTACACGTACGTCTATGACACGGAGAACGGCATCTCCGTGGCCACCAACTCACTCGGTCACAGCACCACGTATCGCTTCAACGACGCCTATCAGCTCATAGCCGAGACGGATCCACTGGGGAACACGACCGTCCGGAACTGGGATCGGTACGACCGGCTTCTTTCGCTCACCGATCCACTCGGTCGAACCACCTCCTACACCTATGACAGCGCGGGTGACATGGTTCGGGTCGATCATCCGGACGGGAGCTTCGCCTCATACACGTATGACACCCACGGCGAGCTGATCTCGGCGACGGAGCAGGACGGCGCGCGCTGGCAGTACGCGTACGACGACCGAGGCAACGTCGTCGCGATCACGGATCCGGTGGGTGCAGGCACCGCATACACCTACGACGACCGCGGGGCTGTGTCCGGTGTGAGAGACGCGCTCGGCAACGAAAGCCGGGTCCGCAACAATCCGGCGGGCCTCCCGATGTCCGTGGTCTCCGCGACAGGGGAAGAGACGCGGTTCGGTTACGACGGCTTCGGCCGCGTCCGTGAGGTCGTCGAGCCCGACGGCGGTGTCACCGAGGTGGCGTGGACGGTGGAGGGGCATCCGGTTCGACGGAGGTACCCCGATGGGTCGTTCGAGACCTGGAGCTACGACGCAGAGGGCAACCTCCTCAGCCACACGGATGTGAACGGGGGCGTCACCCGCTTCGAGCCGGCGCCCTTCGACCGGATCGGGGCGCGGACCACCCCGGACGGTGCTCGGACGGAACTGCACTACGACACCGAACTGCGTCCGCTCCGGGTGCGCAATGCAGAGGAGCAGACGTGGACCTACACCTACGACGCCCTCGGCAACGTCGTTCAAGAGACCGACTACAACGGACGAACGGTCACGTATGTCCATGACGCCGCAGGAAGGATCACCGCACGGACCAACGGCGCCGGACAGACTGTCACTTATCGCTATGACGCCTTGGACCGGGTGATCGAGCAGCGTGATTCGGACGGCCGTGTGACGCTCTTCGAGTACGACCAGGGAGGAGGGCTGGTTCGAGCGGCCAACCCGGACGCGGAACTGCGCTTCACGTACGACCAGGCGGGCCGGGTTCTGACGGAGACCTGCAACGGTCGGGTACTGACCAGCAGCTACGACGTGGTGGGGCGTCGTGTGTGGCGTCGGACCCCGGGCGGGATGCTCAGCGAGTGGCATTACGACGCGGCCCACCGACCGATCGCACTGCAGGGTTCCGGCCGCAGAATCCGGTTCCGGTACGACACCTCCGGTCACGAGGCGGTGCGCTCACTGCCGCACGGAGTCTCCCTGGAGCATGAGTGGAGTCCGGTCGGGCATCGGCTGGTGTCGCAGTCCCTGCGGATGCCGGGGGAGACGGCAGGTGGTCTGGGCCGCCGGTACTCGTACCGCCGTGACGGACTGCCTGCCGCCGTCGCCGATTCCGACTCGGGAACAGCGGCATACGAGCTCGACGTGCTGGGACGAGTCACTGCTGTCACGACGGCTGAGAGGCAGGAGAGGTACACCTACGACCCCCTGGGAAACCTCGTTCGCTCCGAGTTGTCAGCACCGGTGGCTCACCAGGAGGCGGGCGTTCAAGGGGACATCAGCTACAGCGGCACGCTGGTGCGTACCGCCGGCCGTTCCCGTTACGTGCACGACGCCCAGGGCAGAGTGGTGCGCCACACGCGAGCCCTCCTGTCCGGAGGTTCAAGGACCTGGCTGTTCACCTGGGACGCGGAGGACCGCCTGCGCACCGTGACCACACCGGATGGCCGGCGTTGGCGCTACCGCTACGATCCGCTGGGCAGACGGATCGCCAAGGAACTCCTTCACCAGGACGGTGAAGGCGTGATCGAACGCACCGAATTCGTCTGGGACGGCACCCGACTGGCGGAAGAACGGCGCACCTGCGGGTCCGGCGACGGCGGCGTCATCACGTGGGACTGGGAGCCCGGTGGTGACCGTCCGCTCGTGCAGCGCACCCGTTCGGGAACGAGACGGGACGACGACGGTTGGGTGGACGAGCAGTTCTACTCCATCGTCACCGACCTCGTCGGCACTCCCACAGAGCTCGTCGACGAGTCCGGAGAAGTGGTGTGGCGCGCTCGCCACACTCTGTGGGGCCTGCCGCTGCGGGACCCGTCGCCGGGGGCGGTCGACTGTCCCCTGCGTTTCCCGGGTCAGTACTACGACGCCGAGACCGGTCTCCACTACAACCATCACCGGTATTACGACCCGGGCACAGCGCGGTACCACAGCCCGGACCCGCTCGGTCTGGAGCCGGCACCACACCATCACAACTACGTCATCAACCCACTGGTGTGGGTGGACCCCCTGGGGCTCGCCCCGTCCTGCAAGGCCGTGATCCGGCATTACACGGACAAGAACGGCTACAACAAGATCATGGGCGGCGGCGACAAGAACGGCATCACTCTCAAGGTTCCGAGAAACACCAAGAGTAAGAATGCCACGGCTGTGTACGTGACTCCCATGAGTCCCGCCGACATCGCCAAGAAACCCGGTGGCTTCAAGTCCTACCTGGGTCTCACCAAGGAAAAAAGCGAGTACATGATCGAGTTCGAGGTGGAGAAGAAGCTCTTCTCCGGCCGTCTCAGAGGCGGACGGGACCACATCTGGTTCTCGAACAACGACGTGAAAATCCCTCGTGACGCGATCAGGTATCACGGCCCGACATCGAAGTGGACGGGCTGAGTGACGGACCTGGTGTACCGGCAGCCAGCAACGTGAGGAGCGCATGTGGATCTCACTGGTCATGCGACCGATTTCGTCGTGGACTCGGCTTTCCCCGAGGTCATGAACCGCTTCGTCAGGTCGGCGCAGCAGCGCTGGCCGGGCCTGTACGTGTGCGGCGAGCGCCTGGAGCCCGGCGCCGTGGCCGACTGGCAGCTGCCCGAGCCCAGTGGTGACTATTCGGAGATCGTCACGTTCTCCGCCGGTCAGGAAATGGAGGACTTCTGGCAGGAGAACGGCTACGCCCTGGACTCCACGGGACAGGGGCCGTATTCCGTTTTTTACGGTTTGCACGGCCGGCCGCTCAGGGCGTCCTCCGTATCCGGCGTACGGGCGGCCTCCCCCGAAGAGGCGACAGCGGTCGAGGGTGTCGGGCTCGTGCTGTCGCAGTACTACACAGTCAGCCTGGTGACTCCTGAAGATCCAGCTGCCGATCGCTTCTCCAAGCAGGTGCTGGAGGATTTCCTCGCGTCCTTCGAAGCGCCTGGAACCTGACAGCTCGTGGGGAGTCAAGGCGCCCTTCTCTCGACGGACCGCGCCGGCTCCGGCCAGGGGGCCCGTCCGGGTTTGACCTTCGTCACCCTAGGGGTACTCTCTTCCGCCCGATTGGCCAGCGCGCCGCCCTCTGTGTCAGACTGTCCAAGTTGCTCGGTCGAGTGTTGATGCTGCGCGCCTCCCGCCGGGAGGACCGGAAGCGAGTCCCACAGTACTCGTCGTCCCTGATCAGGGGCGGACGTACGGGAATCTTCCGGGAAGTGTGGTGCGGCGCCGGCCAGGCGCCCGGTGGGCCTTTCGCCCCCGGTCCGCGGTTCTGGTAGGGCCGTGTCAATCCCGCAGGGATGTTCGAACAAGGGACATCTGTGTCAGCGGGAGTGCGACACGCCCGACCGCGTGGGTCGGAGGTGGGGGGATGCCGCTCCGGGTTCCAGAGCGTAATGAGAGACAGGACTACGAAGTAGCCATGGCGGGACAGAAGATCCGCATCCGGCTCAAGGCCTACGACCACGAGGTCATCGACTCTTCGGCGAAGAAGATCGTCGAGACGGTGACCCGTACTGGTGCGTCGGTCGCGGGCCCGGTGCCGCTGCCCACTGAGAAGAACGTGTACTGCGTCATCAAGTCGCCGCACAAGTACAAGGACTCGCGCGAGCACTTCGAGATGCGCACGCACAAGCGCCTGATCGACATCCTCGACCCGACCCCCAAGACCGTTGACTCTCTGATGCGACTCGACCTCCCGGCCGGTGTCGACATCGAGATCAAGCTCTGAGGCCGGTGATCTGAAGAGATGGCTAAGCAGATCAAGGGCATCCTGGGCGAGAAGCTCGGCATGACGCAGGTGTGGGACGCGAACAACCGCGTCGTCCCGGTCACCGTCGTCAAGGCCGGCCCCAACGTCGTCACCCAGGTCCGCACGAACGACGTCGACGGCTACGAGTCCGTCCAGATCGCCTTCGGCGAGATCGACCCGCGCAAGGTGAACAAGCCCCTCAAGGGTCACTTCGCCAAGGCCGACGTCACCCCCCGTCGTCACCTCGTCGAGATCCGCACGTCGGACGCCTCCGAGTACACGCTGGGCCAGGAGATCACCGCCGAGGTGTTCGAGGCCGGCGTGAAGGTCGACGTGACCGGCAAGAGCAAGGGCAAGGGCTTCGCCGGTGTCATGAAGCGCCACAACTTCCGTGGCCTCGGCGCCGGGCACGGCACCCAGCGCAAGCACCGCTCGCCCGGTTCCATCGGTGGCTGCGCCACCCCGGGTCGTGTGTTCAAGGGCCTCCGCATGGCGGGTCGCATGGGCAACGAGCGGGTCACCACCCAGAACCTGACCGTCCACGCCGTTGACGCGGAGAAGGGTCTGCTGCTCATCAAGGGCGCGGTTCCCGGTCCGAACGGCGGCCTCGTCCTGGTCCGCACCGCGGCCAAGGGGGCCTGAGGTAACCGATGAGCACTGTTGACATCCTTTCGCCGGCGGGCGACAAGGCCGGTACCGTCGAGCTCCCCGCGGAGATCTTCGACGTCGAGAAGGTCAGCGTTCCGCTGATCCACCAGGTCGTCGTCGCGCAGCTGGCCGCTGCCCGCCAGGGCACGCACAAGACGAAGACCCGTGGCGAGGTCCGCGGTGGCGGCAGGAAGCCGTACCGCCAGAAGGGCACCGGCCGCGCCCGTCAGGGCTCGACCCGTGCGCCGCAGTTCGCCGGTGGTGGCGTCGTGCACGGTCCCGTGCCGCGCGACTACTCGCAGCGCACGCCCAAGAAGATGAAGGCTGCCGCCCTGCGTCACGCCCTCACCGACCGGGCGCGCCACAACCGCATCCACGTCGTCACCGGCGTGGTCGAGGGTGAGACGCCGTCCACCAAGGCCGCCAGGACGCTGTTCGGCAAGATCTCGGAGCGCAAGAACCTGCTCCTGGTCGTCGACCGCGCCGACGAGGCCGCGTGGCTGTCCGCCCGCAACCTGCCCCAGGTCCACATCCTGGAGCCGGGCCAGCTGAACACGTACGACGTTCTCGTCTCGGACGACGTGGTCTTCACCAAGGCCGCTTTCGAGTCCTTCGTCGCCGGCCCGAACAAGGCCAACGACAACGAAGGGAGCGAGGTCTGATGGCTGCCCGTCACCCCTCGATCGCCTCGAAGGCCGCCAAGGCGGCCAAGGCTGCGCGCGTCGCCAAGGCGCGCCGCCACGAGGCCGAAGGCAAGAACACCGTCGTCACCCCGGCGAGCAAGGCGTACACGGACCCCCGTGACGTCCTGCTGAAGCCGGTCGTGTCCGAGAAGAGCTACGCGCTCATCGACGAGAACAAGTACACGTTCCTCGTCGACCCGCGTGCCAACAAGACCCAGATCAAGGAGGCCGTCCAGGCGGTCTTCGAGGTCAAGGTCACCGGGGTCAACACGATCAACCGCGTCGGCAAGCGCAAGCGCACCCGCACCGGCTTCGGCCAGCGTGCCGCCACCAAGCGCGCGATCGTGACCCTCGCCGAGGGCGACCGTATCGACATCTTCGGCGGTCCGACCGCGTAAGCGGGCGGGATCGTCCAGATTTCGGAATAGCTTCCGAGGACTGAGAGACAATGGGTATCCGCAAGTACAAGCCGACGACTCCGGGCCGTCGTGGCTCCAGCGTCGCCGACTTCGTCGAGGTCACGCGGTCCACGCCGGAGAAGTCGCTGGTCCGTCCCCTGCACAGCAAGGGCGGCCGTAACAATTCCGGTCGTGTGACCGTCCGCCACCAGGGCGGCGGCCACAAGCGCGCCTACCGCGTGATCGACTTCCGTCGTCACGACAAGGACGGCGTGCCGGCGAAGGTCGCGCACATCGAGTACGACCCCAACCGCACCGCGCGCATCGCGCTCCTGCACTACGCGGACGGCGAGAAGCGCTACATCCTCGCGCCGCGTGGCCTGAACCAGGGCGACCGCGTCGAGAACGGTCCCGGGGCCGACATCAAGCCGGGCAACAACCTCGCCCTGCGCAACATCCCGGTCGGTACGACGCTGCACGCCATCGAGCTGCGTCCCGGCGGCGGCGCCAAGTTCGCCCGCTCCGCCGGCGCCTCGGTGCAGCTGCTCGCGAAGGAGGGCACCATGGCCCACCTCCGCATGCCCTCCGGTGAGATCCGCCTGGTCGACCAGCGCTGCCGCGCCACGATCGGCGAGGTCGGCAACGCCGAGCAGAGCAACATCAACTGGGGCAAGGCCGGCCGTAAGCGGTGGCTGGGCGTCCGCCCGACCGTCCGCGGTGTCGTCATGAACCCGGTCGACCACCCGCACGGTGGTGGTGAGGGCCGCACCTCCGGTGGCCGTCACCCCGTGTCCCCCTGGGGCAAGAAGGAAGGCCGTACTCGTTCGCCCAAGAAGGCGTCGAACAAGTACATCGTCCGCCGCCGCAAGACGAACAAGAAGCGCTAAGGACGGGTTGAGATGCCTCGTAGCTTGAAGAAGGGACCCTTCGTCGACGACCACCTGATGAAGAAGGTGGACGTCCAGAACGAAGCCGGTACCAAGAACGTCATCAAGACCTGGTCCCGCCGCTCCATGATCGTCCCGGCGATGCTCGGCCACACGATCGCGGTGCACAACGGCAAGACCCACATCCCGGTGTTCGTCACCGAGTCGATGGTCGGTCACAAGCTCGGCGAGTTCTCGCCGACGCGGACCTTCCGGGGTCACGTCAAGGAAGACCGGAAGTCGAAGCGCCGCTAGGGCGCGGATCGCAACAGACACGTAAGTAACTGGAAGGACAACCATGGAAGCCAGGGCCCAGGCGCGGTACATCCGCGTCACGCCCATGAAGGCCCGCCGCGTGGTGGACCTCATCCGTGGCATGGACGCCACGGAGGCCCAGGCCGTCCTGCGATTCGCTCCGCAGGCAGCCTCGGTTCCGGTGGGCAAGGTGCTGGACAGCGCCATTGCCAACGCCGCGCACAACTACGACCACACCGACGTCGACAGCCTCTTCATCTCCGAGGCCTACGTCGACGAGGGCCCGACCCTGAAGCGGTTCCGTCCGCGCGCCCAGGGCCGCGCCTACCGGATCCGCAAGCGGACCAGCCACATCACCGTGGTCGTCAGCAGCAAGGAAGGAACCCGGTAATGGGCCAGAAGGTTAACCCGCATGGGTTCCGGCTCGGTGTCACGACCGACTTCAAGTCGCGTTGGTACGCCGACAAGCTGTACAAGGACTACGTCAAGGAAGACGTCGCCATCCGTCGGATGATGACGTCCGGCATGGAGCGCGCCGGCATCTCCAAGGTCGAGATCGAGCGCACCCGTGACCGTGTGCGGGTGGACATCCACACCGCGCGTCCGGGCATCGTGATCGGCCGTCGCGGCGCCGAGGCCGACCGCATCCGCGGCGACCTCGAGAAGCTCACCGGCAAGCAGGTCCAGCTGAACATCCTCGAGGTCAAGAACCCCGAGACGGACGCTCAGCTCGTGGCCCAGGCCGTCGCCGAGCAGCTCTCCTCCCGCGTCTCCTTCCGCCGCGCCATGCGCAAGAGCATGCAGTCGGCCATGAAGGCGGGCGCCAAGGGCATCAAGATCCAGTGCGGCGGCCGCCTCGGCGGCGCCGAGATGTCCCGCTCGGAGTTCTACCGCGAGGGCCGCGTGCCCCTGCACACGCTCCGCGCGAACGTGGACTACGGCTTCTTCGAGGCCAAGACGACCTTCGGCCGCATCGGCGTGAAGGTCTGGATCTACAAGGGCGACGTCAAGAACATCGCCGAGGTCCGCGCCGAGAACGCCGCTGCCCGCGCCGGCAACCGCCCGGCCCGTGGCGGTGCCGACCGCCCGGCCCGTGGTGGCCGCGGTGGCGAGCGTGGCGGTCGCGGTCGCAAGCCGCAGCAGGCTCCCGCTGCCGAGGCCCCCAAGGCCGAGGCTCCGGCGGCCGCTCCGGCTGAGAGCACCGGAACGGAGGCCTGACCACCATGCTGATCCCCCGTAGGGTCAAGCACCGCAAGCAGCACCACCCGAAGCGCAACGGCATGTCGAAGGGTGGCACGCAGGTCGCGTTCGGCGAGTACGGCATCCAGGCGCTCACCCCGGCGTACGTGACCAACCGCCAGATCGAGGCCGCTCGTATCGCCATGACCCGCCACATCAAGCGTGGCGGCAAGGTCTGGATCAACATCTACCCGGACCGCCCCCTCACCAAGAAGCCGGCCGAGACCCGCATGGGTTCCGGTAAGGGCTCCCCGGAGTGGTGGGTGGCCAACGTCAAGCCCGGACGCGTGATGTTCGAGCTGTCGTACCCCAACGAGAAGATCGCGCGCGAGGCCCTGACCCGTGCGGCTCACAAGCTGCCGATGAAGTGCAAGATCGTCAAGCGCGAGGCAGGTGAAGCGTGATGTCGGCCGGTACCAAGGCGTCAGAGCTGCGCGAGCTGGGCAACGAGGAGCTTCTGGCGAAGCTCCGCGAGGCCAAGGAAGAGCTGTTCAACCTCCGCTTCCAGGCGGCCACGGGTCAGCTCGAGAACCACGGTCGGCTCAAGGCCGTCCGCAAGGACATCGCGCGGATCTACACCCTGATGCGTGAGCGCGAGCTGGGCATCGAGACGGTGGAGAGCGCATGAGCGAGAACAACGTGACTGAAGAGACGAAGGCCGCCCGCGGTTTCCGCAAGACCCGTGAGGGTCTGGTCGTCAGCGACAAGATGGACAAGACCGTCGTCGTCGCCGTCGAGGACCGCGTCAAGCACGCGCTGTACGGCAAGGTCATCCGC
This sequence comes from Streptomyces sp. DSM 120436, assembly GCF_055778765.1. Taxonomy (NCBI): domain Bacteria; kingdom Bacillati; phylum Actinomycetota; class Actinomycetes; order Kitasatosporales; family Streptomycetaceae; genus Streptomyces; species Streptomyces sp. DSM 120436. The sequence goes on from NZ_JBSKBS010000001.1 coordinate 2,012,985, forward strand.
CGCACCAGCAAGCTCAAGGCGCACGACGAGCAGAACGCCGCGGGTGTCGGCGACCGCGTCCTCCTCATGGAGACCCGGCCGCTGTCCGCGACGAAGCGCTGGCGCGTCGTCGAGATCCTCGAGAAGGCCAAGTAATTCCTGCGGGCAAACCCGCAGGACAGTTCCGCCAGGCTCCGGGAGCCGCTCGGTGAGCGGCTCCCGGGGAACCGGCAGACATTCAGGAGATAGACGTGATCCAGCAGGAGTCGCGACTGCGTGTCGCCGACAACACGGGTGCGAAGGAGATCCTCTGCATCCGTGTGCTCGGTGGCTCCGGTCGCCGCTACGCGGGTATCGGTGACGTCATCGTCGCCACCGTCAAGGACGCGATCCCCGGTGGCAACGTGAAGAAGGGTGACGTCGTCAAGGCGGTCATCGTTCGCACCGTCAAGGAGCGCCGCCGTCCGGACGGCTCGTACATCCGCTTCGACGAGAACGCCGCCGTCATTCTGAAGAACGACGGCGACCCTCGTGGCACCCGTATCTTCGGCCCGGTGGGCCGTGAGCTGCGCGAGAAGAAGTTCATGAAGATCATCTCCCTCGCGCCGGAGGTGCTGTGAGCATGAAGATCAAGAAGGGCGACCTGGTCCAGGTCATCACCGGCAAGGACAAGGGCAAGCAGGGCAAGGTCATCGCAGCTTTCCCGCGCGAGCAGCGCGTCCTGGTCGAGGGTGTCAACCGGGTCAAGAAGCACACCAAGGCCGGTCCGACGGCTCGCGGTTCCCAGGCCGGCGGCATCGTCACCACCGAGGCCCCGATCCACGTCTCCAACGTCCAGCTGGTCGTGGAGAAGGACGGCAAGAAGGTCGTGACCCGCGTCGGCTACCGCTTCGACGACGAGGGCAACAAGATCCGCGTTGCCAAGCGGACGGGTGAGGACATCTGATGGCTACCACCACCACTCCGCGTCTCAAGACGAAGTACCGCGAGGAGATCGCGGGCAAGCTGCGTGAGGAGTTCTCGTACGAGAACGTCATGCAGGTTCCCGGCCTCGTCAAGATCGTGGTCAACATGGGTGTGGGCGACGCCGCCCGCGACTCCAAGCTGATCGAGGGCGCCATCCGCGACCTCACCACGATCACCGGTCAGAAGCCGGCCGTCACCAAGGCCCGCAAGTCCATCGCGCAGTTCAAGCTGCGCGAGGGCCAGCCGATCGGTGCCCACGTCACGCTCCGTGGCGACCGCATGTGGGAGTTCCTGGACCGCACCCTGTCGCTCGCGCTGCCGCGCATCCGCGACTTCCGCGGCCTGTCCCCCAAGCAGTTCGACGGCCGTGGCAACTACACCTTCGGTCTCACGGAGCAGGTCATGTTCCACGAGATCGACCAGGACAAGATCGACCGCGTCCGGGGTATGGACATCACCGTGGTGACCACGGCGACCAACGACGAAGAGGGCCGTGCCCTTCTCCGTCACCTCGGCTTCCCGTTCAAGGAGGCGTGAGCGAGATGGCGAAGAAGGCTCTCATCGCGAAGGCTGCTCGCAAGCCCAAGTTCGGTGTGCGTGGCTACACCCGCTGCCAGCGCTGCGGCCGTCCGCACTCCGTGTACCGCAAGTTCGGCCTGTGCCGCGTGTGCCTTCGTGAGATGGCTCACCGTGGCGAGCTGCCGGGCGTGACCAAGAGCTCCTGGTAATCCGGTAGTTCCGGACTCCCAGGGCTCTCGGTAAGCAATGGGAACGGCAGGAGGCCCGCTCCGCATGGCTTAGGCTTGCGGGGTTGGGCACCTGCCGTGCCCGTACGACTTACTACGCCGTAGGTCCACCGCGCCGCACCCGTCCCGTCTCGGATCGGGGAGAGGGATGGCGCACCAGGAAACCCCGGCGAGAGAGGCCGAAGGCCAATTCATGACCATGACTGATCCGATCGCAGACATGCTCACGCGTCTGCGGAACGCGAACTCGGCGTACCACGACTCGGTGTCGATGCCGCACTCCAAGATCAAGTCGCACATCGCGGAGATCCTCCAGCAGGAGGGCTTCATCACGGGCTGGAAGGTCGAGGACGCCGAGGTCGGCAAGAACCTCGTCCTGGAGCTGAAGTTCGGCCCCAACCGTGAGCGCTCCATCGCGGGCATCAAGCGGATCTCCAAGCCCGGTCTCCGGGTGTACGCGAAGTCCACCAACCTGCCGAAGGTGCTCGGCGGCCTCGGCGTGGCGATCATCTCCACGTCGCACGGGCTCCTCACCGACAAGCAGGCCGGCAAGAAGGGCGTGGGTGGGGAAGTCCTCGCCTACGTCTGGTAACGGAAGGGAACGGAGGAAACAGCTATGTCGCGCATCGGCAAGCTCCCCATCGCGGTTCCCGCCGGCGTGGACGTCACCATCGACGGCCGTACGGTCTCGGTCAAGGGCCCCAAGGGCACGCTGACCCACACCGTCGTGGCGCCGATCGAGATCGCCAAGGGCGAGGACGGCGTGCTGAACGTCACCCGCCCCAACGACGAGCGTCAGAACAAGGCCCTGCACGGCCTGTCCCGCACGCTGGTGGCGAACATGATCACCGGCGTGACCCAGGGTTACGTGAAGAAGCTCGAGATCAGCGGTGTCGGTTACCGCGTGGTCGCCAAGGGTTCGAACCTGGAGTTCTCCCTCGGCTACAGCCACCCGATCACGATCGAGGCCCCCGAGGGCATCACCTTCAAGGTGGAGACCCCGACCCGGTTCTCGGTCGAGGGCATCGACAAGCAGAAGGTCGGCGAGGTTGCGGCCAACATCCGCAAGCTGCGCAAGCCCGACCCGTACAAGGCCAAGGGCGTCAAGTACGAGGGCGAAGTCATCCGCCGCAAGGTCGGAAAGGCGGGTAAGTAAGCCATGGCATACGGGCAGAAGATCCTCAAGGGCGACGCCTACAAGCGTGCTGCTATCAAGCGTCGTCACATCCGGATCCGCAAGAAGGTCGCCGGCACCGCCGAGCGTCCTCGCCTGGTCGTGACCCGTTCCAACCGCCACATCGTGGCGCAGGTGATCGACGACCTGAAGGGTCACACCCTGGCGTCGGCGTCCACCCTGGACGCGTCGATCCGCGGCGGCGAGGCCGACAAGTCCTCGCAGGCCAAGCAGGTCGGCGCCCTGGTCGCCGAGCGTGCCAAGGCCGCCGGTGTCGAGGCCGTCGTGTTCGACCGTGGTGGCAACCAGTACGCCGGGCGCATCGCCGCCCTGGCGGACGCCGCCCGCGAAGCCGGGCTCAAGTTCTGAGCCGCTTGTAGCTAGCGGAAAGAGAGAGGTAATCCAATGGCTGGACCCCAGCGCCGCGGTGGCGGCGCCGGTGGCGGCGAGCGGCGGGACCGGAAGGGCCGTGACGGCGGCGCTGCTGCCGCCGAGAAGACCGCGTACGTCGAGCGCGTCGTCGCGATCAACCGCGTCGCCAAGGTCGTGAAGGGCGGTCGTCGCTTCAGCTTCACCGCGCTGGTCGTGGTGGGCGACGGTGACGGCACCGTGGGTGTCGGATACGGCAAGGCCAAGGAGGTGCCGGCCGCCATCGCCAAGGGCGTTGAGGAGGCCAAGAAGCACTTCTTCAAGGTCCCCCGCATCCAGGGCACCATCCCGCACCCCATCCAGGGTGAGAAGGCTGCCGGCGTCGTGCTGCTCAAGCCCGCGTCGCCCGGTACCGGTGTGATCGCCGGTGGTCCGGTGCGCGCCGTGCTCGAGTGCGCCGGTATCCACGACGTGCTGTCGAAGTCGCTCGGCTCCGACAACGCCATCAACATCGTGCACGCGACCGTGGAGGCCCTCAAGGGCCTGCAGCGTCCCGAGGAGATCGCGGCCCGCCGCGGTCTGCCGCTCGAGGACGTGGCCCCCGCGGCCCTGCTGCGTGCGCGTGCCGGGGCGGGTGTGTGATCATGGCGCAGCTCAAGATCACGCAGGTCAAGTCCTACATCGGCAGCAAGCAGAACCACCGTGACACCCTGCGTACGCTTGGCCTGAAGAAGGTCAACGACGTGGTCGTCAAGGAGGACCGTCCCGAGTTCCGCGGCATGGTGCACACCGTCCGCCACCTCGTGACGGTCGAGGAGGTCGACTGATCATGGCGGAGAACAACCCGCTCAAGATCCACAACCTCCGTCCCGCCCCCGGCGCCAAGACCGCCAAGACCCGTGTCGGTCGTGGTGAGGCGTCGAAGGGTAAGACGGCCGGTCGTGGTACCAAGGGCACCAAGGCCCGCTACCAGGTTCCGGAGCGCTTCGAGGGCGGCCAGATGCCGCTGCACATGCGCCTCCCGAAGCTCAAGGGCTTCAAGAACCCGTTCAAGACCGAGTACCAGGTCGTGAACCTGGACAAGCTCGCCTCCCTCTACCCCGAGGGCGGAGAGGTCACGGTCGAGGACCTGGTCGCCAAGGGCGCCGTGCGCAAGAACAGCCTCGTCAAGGTCCTGGGCCAGGGCGAGATCTCCGTGGCGCTGCAGGTGACGGTCGACGCCGTCTCCGGCTCCGCCAAGGAGAAGATCACCGCCGCCGGCGGTACCGTCACCGAGCTCGTCTGACCCGTCAGGTGTCTCGATGACGTAGAGCGATCCCGACCGGGGATACCCCACAAATGGGGTATCCCCGGTTGGTCGTTCCTAGGGCGGTGGTGTCGCCGGTAAGGTGGCCTGCGCTGCCCATTGACCTCGGGAGCCCCATGCGGGGCACCCAGGGCGGCAGTTGTCCGTTAAGAATTCGTCCTCAGTCGGAATCTCAAGACCATCACCCTTGACGCAGTCGCGCGGGGGGTCGCAGGAGGCACCGTGCTCACCGCGTTCGCCCGGGCGTTCAAGACGCCCGACCTGCGCAAGAAGCTGCTCTTCACGCTCGGCATCATCGTGGTGTACCGCATCGGTACGCACATCCCCATCCCGGGTGTCGACTACCGGAACGTCCAGACCTGTATCGACGCCGCCCAGGCGAACCAGGGCCTGTTCGGTCTGGTGAACATGTTCAGCGGCGGTGCGCTGCTCCAGATCACGGTCTTCGCGCTCGGGATCATGCCGTACATCACGGCGAGCATCATTCTGCAGCTGCTGACCGTGGTGATCCCGCGTCTGGAAGCCCTGAAGAAGGAGGGGCAGGCCGGCACGGCGAAGATCACGCAGTACACCCGTTACCTGACGATCGCGCTCGCCGTCCTCCAGGGCACCGGCCTGGTGGCCACCGCCCGCAGCGGCGCCCTCTTCCAGGGCTGCCCGGTCGCGAGCGAGATCGTTCCGGACCAGTCGATCTTCGTGACCATCACCATGGTCATCACCATGACCGCCGGCACGGCCATGGTCATGTGGCTCGGTGAGCTGGTCACCGACCGCGGCATCGGCAACGGCATGTCGATCCTGATGTTCATCTCGATCGCCGCCACCTTCCCCTCCGCCCTGTGGGCCATCAAGGAGCAGGGCAGCCTGGCGGACGGCTGGATCGAGTTCGGCACCGTCATCGCCGTCGGCCTGGTCATGGTCGGTCTGGTCGTCTTCGTCGAGCAGGCCCAGCGCCGGATCCCCGTCCAGTACGCGAAGCGCATGATCGGCCGCCGCTCCTACGGCGGCACGTCGACCTACATCCCGCTGAAGGTGAACCAGGCCGGTGTGATCCCGGTCATCTTCGCCTCGTCGCTGCTGTACATCCCGGCGCTGATCGCGCAGTTCTCCAGTGGCACCTCGGGCTGGAAGACCTGGATCGAGGCGCACCTCGTCCAGGGCGACCACCCGATCTACGTGACGCTGTACTTCTTGCTCATCGTCTTCTTCGCGTTCTTCTACGTGGCGATCTCGTTCAACCCCGAGGAAGTCGCGGACAACATGAAGAAGTATGGTGGCTTCATCCCGGGCATCCGGGCTGGCCGACCGACCGCTGAGTACCTGAGCTACGTACTCAACCGGATCACCTGGCCGGGTTCGCTGTACTTGGGTCTGATCGCTCTCGTACCGACGATGGCGTTGGTTGGTTTCGGGGCAAACCAGAACTTCCCGTTCGGCGGGACGAGCATCCTGATCATCGTGGGTGTCGGTCTCGAGACGGTGAAGCAGATCGAGAGCCAGCTCCAGCAGCGCAATTACGAAGGGTTCCTCCGCTGATGCGAATCGTCCTCGTCGGGCCGCCGGGTGCTGGGAAGGGCACACAGGCAACCCGCCTTGCCGAGAAACTGCGCATCCCGCACATCTCCACGGGTGACCTGTTCCGCGCCAACATCAGCCGGCAGACCGAGCTCGGGAAGCTCGCCAAGTCCTACATGGACGCCGGTGAACTCGTCCCCGACGAGGTCACCATCGCCATGGCCAAGGACCGCATGGCGCAGCCCGACGCCGAGGGCGGCTTCCTGCTGGACGGCTTCCCGCGCAACGTGTCGCAGGCCGAGGCGCTGGACGAACTGCTCAAGACCGAGGGCATCGAGCTGGACGCGGTGCTCGACCTCGAGGCCCCCGAGGACGAGGTCGTGAAGCGGATCGCCGGGCGGCGCGTCTGCCGCAAGGACTCCGCGCACGTCTTCCACGTGACCTACAGCCCGCCGGAGCGGGACGGCGTCTGCGACCACTGCGGCGGCGAGCTGTACCAGCGCGACGACGACTCCGAGGAGACCGTCCGCACGCGCCTGGAGGTCTACCACACGCAGACCGAGCCGATCATCGACTACTACCGGGCCCAGGGCCTGGTGGTGACCATCTCCGCGACGGGTCCCGTCGACGAGGTCACCGGCCGGGCGCTGGAGGCGCTGAAGAGCGGCCGGTAGCCCGCGTTCTGCCGCCCGTACAGCCGCGGTTCCCCCCGAGGGGCCGCGGCTGTCGCGTGGGCGGGCCCGCGGAGCCGCCCGCGGGGCACCGGGGCGGCTCACGCCCGTATCGTTGGAAGCGTTCCTGTCCTCACTGGTCCAGAAAGGCCGTCGTCCCCATGGTGCAGATCAAGAGCCCTGAGCAGATCGCCAAGATGCGCGAGGCGGGGCTGGTCGTCGCCGCCATCCACGCGGCCACCCGCGAGGCCGCGGTGCCCGGGGCGTCCACCAAGGACCTGGACGAGGTCGCCCGGAAGGTGCTGGCCCAGCACAACGCCAAGCCGAACTTCCTCGGGTACGGCGGCTTCCCCGCCACCATCTGCACCTCGGTGAACGAGGTCGTGGTCCACGGCATCCCGTCCGACGACGTGATCCTCAAGGACGGGGACATCATCTCGATCGACTGCGGCGCGATCATCGACGGCTGGCACGGTGACGCCGCCTACACCGCCTTCGTCGGCTCCGGCCACTCCCCGGAGCTGATCGAGCTCTCCCGGGTCACCGAGGAGTCGATGTGGGCCGGCATCGCGGCCATGAAGCAGGGCAACCGGCTGGTCGACGTCTCCCGCGCGATCGAGACCTACATCCGCCGCCAGCCGAAGCCCGGCGGCGGCAAGTACGGGATCATCGAGGACTACGGCGGCCACGGCATCGGCACCGAGATGCACATGGACCCGCACCTGCTGAACTACGTGGACCGCAAGCGCGGCAAGGGACCGAAGCTGGTCCCCGGCTTCTGCCTGGCGATCGAGCCGATGGTCTCCCTCGGCACCCCGCGCACCGAGGTCCTCTCCGACGACTGGACGGTCATCACGACCGACGGCACGTGGTCCTCCCACTGGGAGCACTCGGTCGCCCTGACCGACCAGGGCCCGCTGGTCCTGACGGCCCCCGACGGCGGCAGGGCGAAGCTCGCGGAGCTGGGCGTCACGGCGGCGCCGGATCCGCTCGGTTAAGGATCTCCCCCGGAGGGCAGGATCTCTCGATTCGTTTTTCCGGGTGCGCTGACGTAGACTGACTCGTCGGCTCTTGTGCACCCGCATGTCCGCATGTGGTCACGGTGCACAGAGGAGTCGATCAAGGTAGTCGATTCGAAGGGCGAAGCGTGGCCAAGAAGCAAGGTGCCATCGAGATCGAGGGCACTGTCGTCGAGTCTCTTCCGAACGCCATGTTCAAGGTCGAGCTCCAGAACGGCCACCAGGTCCTGGCACACATCAGCGGCAAGATGCGCATGCACTACATCCGCATCCTCCCTGACGACCGGGTCGTGGTGGAGCTGTCTCCGTACGACCTCACGCGTGGCCGGATCGTCTACCGGTACAAGTAGATCTTGCCCGCGCCCCGGTCCGCCGGGGTGGTGGCACTGACCCGGAGAACCTCACATCCCATGAAGGTCAAGCCGAGCGTCAAGAAGATCTGCGACAAGTGCAGGGTGATCCGCCGTCACGGCCGGGTCATGGTCATCTGCGACAACCCGCGCCACAAGCAGCGCCAGGGCTGACCGCAGCACTGATCCACCCTCCGCGCCTCCCGCAGACTTCGCGCGACGCGAGCAACACACGTTCATACGCAGGACCCGAGCCGCACGGCTCGACACCCCCGGCTCGGAGGCCGGGGACCCGGCCCGTACCTGGTACGGCGGGCGGGGAGCCGGTTCTGTGGAAGACCTCCGACAACCAACTGGAGCCATTGAATGGCACGCGTTTCCGGTGTTGACATCCCGCGCGACAAGCGCGTGGAGATCGCCCTCACCTACGTGTTCGGCATCGGCCGGACGCTTTCGCAGCAGACGCTGGCCGCCACCGGCGTCGACCCGAACACCCGCGTCCGCGACCTGACCGAAGAGCAGCTGGTCGCCATCCGCGAGTACGTCGACAACAACATCAAGACCGAGGGTGACCTCCGTCGCGAGATCCAGGCCGACATCCGCCGCAAGGTCGAGATCGGCACCTACCAGGGTCTGCGTCACCGTCGCGGTCTGCCCGTCCGCGGTCAGCGCACCAGCACCAACGCGCGTACCCGCAAGGGCCCGCGTCGCGCCATCGCCGGCAAGAAGAAGCCGGGCAAGAAGTAGTCCTCAGCGGACTTCGCCGTCCAGCGGTCTTCGCTGTAGGACCGACCACCTCCCGTAGGAGTACAGATGCCCCCCAAGGGACGTCAGGGCGCTGCCAAGAAGGTGCGCCGCAAGGAAAAGAAGAACGTCGCTCACGGCCACGCGCACATCAAGAGCACGTTCAACAACACGATCGTCTCGATCACGGACCCGTCCGGCAACGTGATCTCCTGGGCCTCCGCCGGCCACGTCGGCTTCAAGGGCTCCCGGAAGTCCACGCCGTTCGCCGCGCAGATGGCCGCCGAGTCGGCCGCCCGCCGCGCCCAGGAGCACGGCATGCGCAAGGTCGACGTGTTCGTCAAGGGCCCGGGTTCCGGTCGTGAGACCGCCATCCGCTCCCTGCAGGCCACGGGCCTCGAGGTCGGCTCCATCCAGGACGTCACCCCGACCCCGCACAACGGCTGCCGCCCGCCGAAGCGCCGTCGCGTCTGAGGCATCGGCTTCCTGAGGTTCCGGGCGGTACGGCTCGCAAGGGCCGTATCGCCCGTACCCTTGCAGTACCCGCACTTGTCACCGGGTGCGGTTTCCGTCGGACGTCAAATAGCGGGCGTCCACGAGAGAAGGATCTGATCCCCTCATGCTGATCGCTCAGCGTCCCTCGTTGACCGAAGAGGTCGTCGACGAATTCCGCTCCCGGTTCGTGATCGAGCCGCTGGAGCCGGGCTTCGGCTACACCCTCGGCAACTCCCTCCGCCGCACCCTCCTGTCGTCGATCCCCGGTGCCGCCGTCACCAGCATCCGCATCGACGGCGTCCTGCACGAGTTCACCACCGTGCCGGGCGTCAAGGAGGACGTCACCGACCTGATCCTCAACATCAAGCAGCTGGTCGTCTCCTCGGAGCACGACGAGCCGGTCGTGATGTACCTGCGCAAGCAGGGCCCGGGTCTGGTCACCGCCGCCGACATCGCGCCCCCGGCCGGTGTCGAGGTGCACAACCCGGACCTCGTCCTCGCCACCCTCAACGGCAAGGGCAAGCTGGAGATGGAGCTGACCGTCGAGCGCGGTCGCGGCTACGTCTCCGCCGTGCAGAACAAGCAGGTCGGCCAGGAGATCGGCCGCATCCCGGTCGACTCGATCTACTCGCCGGTCCTCAAGGTCACCTACAAGGTCGAGGCGACCCGAGTCGAGCAGCGCACCGACTTCGACAAGCTGATCGTCGACGTCGAGACCAAGCAGGCGATGCGTCCGCGTGACGCCATGGCCTCCGCCGGCAAGACCCTGGTCGAGCTGTTCGGTCTCGCCCGCGAGCTGAACATCGACGCCGAGGGCATCGACATGGGTCCGTCCCCGACGGACGCCGCCCTCGCCGCCGACCTGGCGCTGCCGATCGAGGAGCTGGAGCTCACGGTCCGGTCGTACAACTGCCTCAAGCGTGAGGGCATCCACTCCGTGGGCGAGCTCGTCGCGCGGTCCGAGGCGGACCTGCTCGACATCCGGAACTTCGGTGCGAAGTCCATCGACGAGGTCAAGGCCAAGCTGGCCGGCATGGGCCTCGCGCTCAAGGACTCGCCCCCCGGGTTCGACCCGACCGCCGCCGCGGACGCGTTCGGCGCCGACGACGACGCGGACGCGGGTTTCGTGGAGACCGAGCAGTACTGAGCTCGGGACCCGCGGTCCGTTGCTGACTGCGGCCCGGTTCCGGCCGGGCGCGCAGTTCCCCGTGCCCCTTCGGGGGCGCGGATCCTCCTGGACGTCTTTCAGGGCGTCCCGGATCTCCGACAGGCGACCGCCTGCTCGGATACTGACCCCGGTACCTGATACGGCCGGGGCAGACACACAGGAGAGTCATCATGCCGAAGCCCACCAAGGGTGCCCGTATGGGCGGCAGCGCCTCGCACGAGAAGCTCATGCTCGCGAACCTCGCGAAGGCGCTTTTCGAGCACGGCCGCATCACCACCACCGAGGCGAAGGCGCGCAAGCTGCGTCCCTACGCCGAGCGTCTGGTCACCAAGGCGAAGAAGGGCGACCTTCACAACCGCCGTCAGGTGCTCCAGGTGATCACGGACAAGAGCATCGTGCACACGCTCTTCACCGAGATCGGCCCGCGGTACGAGAACCGTCCCGGCGGCTACACCCGCATCACCAAGATCGGTAACCGTCGTGGCGACAACGCGCCCATGGCCGTCATCGAGCTGGTCGAGGCGCTGACGGTGCAGCAGGCCGCGGTCGGCGAGGCCGAGGCCGCGACCAAGCGGTCCGCCAAGGACGCCGAGGCCGCCGAGGCCACGGAGAACAAGGCCGACCTGTCGAAGGACGAGGCTGCCGAGGCTCCGGCCGAGGAGTCGAAGGACGCGTAAGCGTTCCGGCGGGGCCGTGCGACCGGCCGGCTGTCGCGCCCACGCGGCGGGCCGCACGTCGAGCACGGTCCCGCGCCCCTCGAGGGTGTTGTCGCGGGCCCGCTCCTTCCGAGGAGCGGGCCCGCTTCCTTTGCGGTGATCGGAGATCCGGGTGAGTGGTGTGGTGCGGGTTCGGCTGGATCTCTCCTACGACGGGACCGAGTTCTCCGGGTGGGCCAAGCAGGCCGGGGGGCGGCGGACCGTGCAGGGGGAGATCGAGGACGCCCTGCGGACCGTGACGCGGTCCGCGACGACGTTCGAGCTGACCGTGGCGGGGCGGACCGACGCGGGCGTGCACGCGCGGGGCCAGGTCGCGCACGTGGACCTGCCGCGCGAGGTGTGGGCGGAGCACCGTCCGAAGCTGCTGAAGCGGCTCGCCGGGCGGCTGCCGAAGGACGTGCGGGTGTGGGCGCTGAGGGAGGCGCCGGAGGGCTTCGACGCCCGTTTCTCCGCGATCTGGCGGCGCTACGCCTACCGCGTCACCGACAACCCCGGCGGTGTCGACCCGCTGCTGCGCAACCACGTGCTGTGGCACGACTGGCCGCTGGACGTGGACGCCATGAACGAGGCCGCCCGCGGACTGCTGGGCGAGCACGACTTCGCCGCCTACTGCAAGCGGCGCGAGGGCGCGACGACCATCCGGACGCTGCAGGAACTGAGCCTGGCGCGCGGCGACGACGGGATCGTCACCGCCACCGTCCGCGCCGACGCCTTCTGCCACAACATGGTGCGCTCGCTGATCGGCGCGCTGCTCTTCGTCGGCGACGGGCACCGCGCCCCGGACTGGCCCGCGAAGGTCCTGGCGGCGGGCGTACGGGACTCGGCGGTGCACGTCGTACGGCCGCACGGCCTGACCCTGGAGGAGGTCGGCTACCCGGCCGACGAACTCCTCGCGGCGCGCAGCGCCGAGGCGCGCAACAAGCGGACGCTGCCGTCGGCCGGCTGCTGCTGACGCGCTCCGGACGGCGGGGTCAGCCGACCGCCGCCGCCGACGCCTGGGCCGCGCCCCTGCGCCGGATCTGACGGTAGGTGAACTCCTGGAGGTCGTCGCCGGTCTTGAAGACGGCCTCGTCCTTCTCCGTCACGTCCTTGCCGCTGGTGAAGCCGGCCAGCGTGAAGTAGGCGTAACGGCCGTAGGCGTTGGTGGTGGAGCGGCAGACCGCGCCGGCGCAGAAGTCCTTCACACCGCCGCCGGACAGCGACTTGACGATGCTCTTCGCGTCCGCCTGCTGCCTGGCCCTCGTGGCCTGCGCCTCGGTCGCGAAGACGGCCACGCCGACCGTCACCGCCACGCCGTCCCGGCTGTAGGTGACCCGGATCAGCCGGGTGCAGTCGTTGTCGGTGAGGACCTTGGGGAGCGTGGCCTTGGCCGCGGACGCGCAGTCCTTGGTGTCCGCCGTCGGCCCCTTCTTGTAGACCGTGTCGCCCATGGTCAGCTGCGTGCCCGGGAAGAGGATGTCGGGGCTCAGCGGCGCCTTGTCCTTCCGGGCGCTGGCGACGAAGTCCTTCGGGTCCAGCGGGGGCGGCGCGCTCGTCGGCGCGAACGACGGGACGGTGCCGGTGGCGCTCGGCAGGTCGGAGGCCCCGGGGAGCTGGGACGAGGCGCCCGGGGAGGCCTGGCCGGAGCCGCCCGCCGACACGACGGCGACCGCCACCGCGGTGCCTATCGCGACGGCGGCGAGTGCGCCGCCGCCTATGAACAGCAGCCGGCGCCGCTTGGCGCGCGCCTCGGACGCGTCGGCGAGCGCCGCCCAGTCGGGCGACCCGCCGGCGCTGCCGCTGTTCCACGGCTGCTGGGAATTCGGTTTCCAGGGATCCCACTGCTGCGAGGACCCCCCCTGCCCAAAGCTCATGGGGCGCATCTTAGACGGGGCAAGGGGTGTGCTGGTCCGTCTCAACGGGCCCGCGAGGCCTTAGCGTTGCGCCCATGGCGACGGGCAAAAGCGACATCTCCGGGTGGTTGGTGCGTCCCGCGGGCGCCGGCTGGTGGGCCGGACTCGTGGCGGTCCTGGGCGCGCTGACGACCCATACGGTGCTGGTGACCTCGGACGGAGGCATGGACAACGGCATCGTCGTGGACGCGGCGCGCACCTGGCTGGACGGCGGATCGCCGTACGACGACGCGCACTTCCTCTATTTTCCGAGCGCGGTGGTCGCGGCCGCCCCGCAGGCGCTGCTGCCGCGGTCCGTGCTGGACGTCCTGGTGCCGGTGGCGGTCGTCGTCGCGCTCGCGCTGGGCTGGGTGTGCGCGCTGCTGCTGCACCGGGTGCCGCTGCGCAGCAGGCTCGCCGTGCTGGGGCTGCTCGGGCTCGCGGCAGGGTTCGCGCCGTTCGCGCAGCTGGTGCGGCTGGGCAACTGGACGGTGACGGCCGTCCTGGCGCTGCCGCTGTGCCTGCTGCTGGCGAGCCGGGGCCGGTGGCTCGCGGCGGGCGCGGTGATCGGGGTGGCGGTGGCGCTGAAACCGCTGCTCGCGCCGATGGTGCTGCTGTTCCTCTTCGCGCGCCGGTGGGGCGCGCTCGCCCTGGCGGTGCTGGTGCCGGCCGCCGCGTCGGTGGCGGCCGCCTTCTTCCTGCCCGACCCCACGGGCTTCCTCACCCGGACCCTCCCCTTCCTGTTCACCGCGGACGACGCCTTCCTGCGGCTCTACGAGGCGGGCCCGGCGGCCGTGCTGCCCCGGCTCGGCGTGCCGCAGGCCCTGGCCACGGCGCTGGCGGTGGCCGCCGCCGCGGTGGGGGTGGGGTGCGCCTGCCGGCGGTGGCGCGGGCCGGGCCCCGGGCCGCTGCGCCTCGCGGAGACGTCCGCCGGGCTGATGCTGTCCGCGTTCCTGGTGTCGCGGCCCTCCTACAACCACTACCTGCTCGTCGTGCTGCCGCCGCTGCTCGCCGGCCTGCCGTACGCGGGGTCGGTGACCCGGCGGCCGTGGTTCTGGCTGGCGCTGGTGCCGCAGCTCCCGGGGGTGACCTGGCCCTGGCTGGAGTCGGGGAAGCGGCGGGCGTTCCGGGACGCCGTCACGCTGTGTGCGCTGGCGGGGACGGTGGCGCACCACGCGGTCAGGGGCGCGCGGGGGACGGGGGACACGGAGCGGGCGCCGGAGGGGTGGCGTGCTGCCGTGCGGGGCGCGGTGCGGTCGTAACATGGTGTGCGCCCACGGGCGGCGGGCTCGTTTTGACCCGTCCGGCCGAGCGCGTATATCCTGCATGTTCGTTGTGTGTAGTGGCTTACTCATTCTCACGTGAGGGGCCCTTACACCGGTCCACCGGGCCGATGACCAGCGACCAGCACGCGGTTTGCGTCACCGCTGTGCGGTCAGGGCTGTCGTGATCGTCTTCGGTGACCTTGTCAGGACCATTCACTGAAGAAGCGAAGGCTACGAACCGTGCGTACGTACAGCCCCAAGCCCGGCGATGTGACGCGTCAGTGGCACGTCATCGACGCTCAGGACGTCGTCCTGGGCCGTCTGGCCTCCACCGCCGCCTCCATCCTGCGTGGCAAGCACAAGCCGATCTACGCGCCCCACGTCGACACCGGTGACTTCGTCATCATCATCAACGCCGACAAGGTGCACCTCTCCGGCAACAAGCGGACCCAGAAGATGGCGTACCGCCACTCGGGCTACCCGGGCGGTCTGCGCTCCGTCCGCTACGACGAGCTGCTTGCCAAGAACCCCGAGAAGGCCGTCGAGAAGGCCGTCAAGGGCATGCTCCCCAAGAACACCCTGGGCCGTCAGATGCTCTCGAAGCTGAAGGTCTACTCGGGCGACCAGCACCCGCACGCCGCTCAGCAGCCGGTGCCGTTCGAGATCACCCAGGTCGCGCAGTAAGTCCGGCCACCCCCTAAGACCGAAGAGAATCTGAGGAGAATCGTGGCCGAGACCACTGCCGAGCAGCCGCTCGAAGAGCTTGACATCGACAGCTACACCACCGAGTCCGAGGTGCCCGTCGAGGGCGAGTACACCTCGGAGTCCATGGCCTCCCGCTTCGGCGAGCCCCAGCCGGCCGCCGGCCTGGGCCGCCGCAAGAACGCCATCGCCCGCGTCCGGATCGTCCCGGGCACCGGCAAGTGGAAGATCAACGGGCGCACCCTCGAGGACTACTTCCCGAACAAGGTGCACCAGCAGGAAGTGAACGAGCCCTTCAAGGTGCTCGAGCTCGAGGGCCGCTACGACGTCATCGCCCGCATCGCGGGTGGCGGTGTCTCCGGTCAGGCCGGTGCGCTCCGTCTCGGTGTCGCCCGCGCGCTGAACGAGGCGGACGTCGACAACAACCGCGGTCCGCTGAAGAAGGCCGGCTTCCTGCGCCGCGACGACCGTGCGGTCGAGCGGAAGAAGGCCGGTCTGAAGAAGGCCCGCAAGGCTCCGCAGTACAGCAAGCGCTAATCGCAGGGCGCTCGCGCGTACTCCGAACGCCCCGGCGGCACGCCATCGTGCTGCCGGGGCGTTCGTTTATTCACTGCCGTGGGCGTATAACGGCATAAGGCACTCAAACGCTAATGTGATCGGATGGTCGGGCCGGGTGGTGACGCCCGGGTCGGGCGGTGACACCTGGTGCGTGCCCGGTGAGGCCGTGGTGAGCGTTCCCGTGACACGGGAACCGCGGCCGTTCCGCGACCGTCGCACGACCGCCGGACACATCAGAAGCTCAGCTTCGTCAGTGGCACAGCCGTCGGCCGTACGGGCCGGTCCAACGCCTCGGCGGGACCTTGGTGGCCGGGCCCCGGACGGCTGTCGGTACTGACGCATTTTCAGGAGGACAAGTGGGACGACTCTTCGGCACGGACGGCGTGCGCGGTGTCGCCAACGCGGATCTCACGGCGGAGATGGCGCTCGGCCTGTCCGTCGCCGCCGCGCACGTACTGGCCGAGGCGGGCACGTTCGAAGGGCACCGGCCCACCGCCGTGGTCGGGCGTGACCCGCGCGCGTCCGGGGAGTTCCTGGAGGCCGCCGTGGTCGCCGGGCTCGCCAGCGCGGGCGTGGACGTCCTGCGGGTCGGCGTGCTGCCGACGCCGGCCGTCGCCCACCTCACCGGCGCGCTCAGGGCCGACCTGGGTGTGATGCTCTCCGCCAGTCACAACGCCATGCCCGACAACGGCATCAAGTTCTTCGCCCGCGGGGGGCACAAGCTCGCGGACGAGTTGGAGGACCGGATCGAGGCGGTCTACGAGGAGCACCGGACCGGCGCTCCGTGGGACCGGCCCACCGGGGCCGGGGTCGGACGCGTGCGGGACTACGGGGAAGGACTCGACACGTACGTCGCCCACCTCGTGGGCGTGCTGCCGAACCGGCTCGACGGGCTGAAGATCGTGCTCGACGAGGCGCACGGCGCGGCGTCGCAGGTGTCGCCCGAGGCGTTCCGGCGGGCCGGGGCCGAGGTCGTGACGATCGGCGCCGAGCCGGACGGGCTGAACATCAACGACGGGTGCGGGTCCACGCACCTCGCGCAGCTGAAGGCCGCGGTGGTCGAGCACGGGGCCGCGCTGGGGATCGCGCACGACGGGGACGCCGACCGGTGTCTGGCCGTGGACCACACCGGGGAAGAGGTCGACGGCGACCAGATCCTCGCCGTGCTGGCGCTCGCCATGCGGGAGCGGGACGCGCTGCGGTCCGACACCGTGGTCGCGACGGTGATGTCGAACCTCGGGTTCAAGCTCGCCATGGAGCGGGAGGGGATCCGGCTCGTCCAGACGGCGGTGGGGGACCGGTACGTCCTGGAGGAGATGAAGGAGAACGGTTTCGCCCTCGGCGGGGAGCAGTCCGGGCACGTCATCGTCCTCGACCACGCGACGACCGGGGACGGGACGCTGACGGGGCTGCTGCTGGCGGCGCGGGTCGCGCAGAGCGGGCGGACGCTGCGGGAGCTGGCCTCGGTGATGGAGAGGCTGCCGCAGGTGCTGATCAATGTGCCTGACGTGGACAAGTCCCGCGTGAAGACGTCGGCGGAGCTGGCGACGGCGGTCGGCGAGGCCGAGCGCGAGCTGGGCGAGACCGGACGGGTGCTGCTGCGTCCCTCGGGCACGGAACCGCTGGTGCGGGTGATGGTCGAGGCCGCGGACATCGAGCAGGCCCGGTCGGTGGCGGGACGGCTGGCGGACGCGGTGAAGTCCGCACTGGGCTGAGGTGTGACGCCGGGGGGGGCGGTCCGGTGGGCGCCGGCGACGCCCCCGTCGGGGAGGCACCCCGTAAGCGCCGGGCCGCGCAGGCTCCCCCCGGCCCGCATCCGCGGCGGGTGACTTTCCGTGCGGGGTGTGCAGCGCCCTCTTGCCTGTGCCTCCCAGGGATGACCGCGTCTCAGAGTTTGCGGAGGCTCAGGCGCTGGACCGTGTGGTCGGGACCCTTGCGCAGGACCAGGGTGGCCCGGCCCCGGGTGGGGGCGATGTTCTCGACGAGGTTCGGCTTGTTGATGGTCCGCCACATCGTGCGGGCGTAGTCCAGCGCCTCCTCCTCGGACACCTGCGTGTACTTCCGGAAGTACGAGGACGGGTCCTGGAACGCGGTGTCCCGCAGCTTGCGGAAGCGGTTCAGGTACCAGCGCTCGATGTCCTCGGTGCGGGCGTCGACGTACACGCTGAAGTCGAAGTAGTCGGCGAGGCCCACCCGGGTGCGCCCGTCCTTGCCGGGGAGGGCGGGCTGCAGGACGTTGAGGCCCTCGACGATCAGGATGTCCGGCCGCCGCACGGTGAGCTTCTCGCCGGGGACGATGTCGTAGATCAGGTGGGAGTAGACGGGGGCGGTGACCTCTTCCTTGCCCGCCTTGATGTCGGCGACGAAACGCGTCAGCGCGCGCCGGTCGTAGGACTCGGGGAAACCTTTCCGCGACATCAGGCCGCGCGCCTGGAGCTCCTTGGTGGGGAGCAGGAAGCCGTCCGTGGTGACCAGCTCCACCCGCGGATGCTCCGGCCACCGGGACAGCAGGGCGCGCAGCAGCCGGGCCACCGTGGACTTGCCGACGGCGACGGAACCGGCGACGCCTATGACGAAGGGCGTGCCCGACTGGGAGCCCTTCTCGCCGAGGAAGGTGTTGAGCGCGCCGCGCAGGTTGTCGGTGGCGCGGACGTAGAGGTTGAGCAGCCGGGACAGCGGCAGGTAGATGTCCCGCACCTCGTCGAGGTCGATGACGTCGCCGAGACCGCGCAGCCGCTCCACCTCCTCCGCGGTCAGCGGCAGCGGCGTCTTGTCGCGCAGCGCGCTCCACTCGGCACGGGTGAGGTCGACGTAGGGAGTCGCCTCCGGCCGCTGCCGGTGGGCGCTCCGGGGCATCGAGGAGACCGGAGAGATCACAGTCCATTGTTAACGGAGTTCGAACGCGGCGACAGGTGGGCTGTGTCACTCCGACGTCCTGTGGGGAACGAGATGATCATCTGTGAGGCGGCTGTGTACAGTGCGCGCACATGGTGCGGACGCCTCCGCACCTTCGAGCGAGAAAGAGTTCCTCCGTGAGAACCAGTTCCGTCCGTCGTACCGCGCTCGCCGCCTCCGCCGCCGCGCTGGCCCTGCTCGTCACCGCCTGCGGCGGGTCCGGCGACGACCAGGACAAGGCCGACGAGGGCAAGGGCAAGGCCGAGTCCACCGCCTCCGGCGCCCCGGCGAAGGCGCTCACCGCCGCCGAGCTGGAGAAGGCCGCCCTCGCGCAGTCGGACGTCAAGAGCGGCAAGGTCGCCACCAAGCTCCCGGCGACGGACGACGTCGCCGTCGACAAGGTGAAGACGGAGGACGCCGCCTGTCTGCCGCTGGCCCGTGCCCAGGCCGCCGTGGCGCAGGGCGAGCCGGCCGCGTCCGTGAAGCGGTCCTGGACGGGCGACCCGGCGAAGCCGTCCGCGGACACCAAGCCCGAGGACGCCCTGATGGCCGCGCTCGACGTGGACAAGGCGCTGGTCAACCTCGCCTCCTACGACGGCGACGGCGCCGAGCAGGCGATGAAGGGCCTGGCCGCGGCGGCCGAGAAGTGCGCGGGCGGCTACCGGGCCACCGTCGTCGGTGAGCCGATGGACGTCGTCAAGGTCGCCACCACCGCGGCCCCCGAGGGCGGCGACGAGGGCGCCGCCGTCACGCTGACCGTGGCCGCCGACGAGGGCGTCGAGGCGCCCAACAAGATCGTCGTGGTGCGCAAGGGCGCCACCGTGGTCACCTTCAGCGCCGTGAACCTCGCGGCCATGGCCACCGGCGAGGACTTCGAGGTCCCGGCCGACGTCGTCGCCGCGCAGGTCGGCAAGCTCGGCTGACGCGGAACCTCTCCGACCGGCGCCTCTCCCACCGGCGCCTCTCCCACCGGCGCCTCTCCCACCGGCGCCTCTCCCACCGGCGCCTCGCGCACCGGTGGGAATTTCCGATTCCGGGCACGCGGAGGCCGTTTTCGGCGGCTGACGGGCCGTAGGCTGCCGGACATGTGCGGAATCGTGGGTTATGTGGGGCCGCAGTCGGCGCTCGACGTCGTGACGGCCGGACTGAAGCGACTGGAGTACCGGGGCTACGACTCGGCGGGCGTCGCCGTGCAGGCCGACGGCGGGCTGGCCACGGCGAAGAGGGCCGGGAAACTGGTCAACCTGGAGAAGGAACTGGCCGACCGGCCGCTGCCGGCCGGGACGACCGGCATCGGCCACACCCGGTGGGCCACGCACGGCGGCCCCACCGACGCCAACGCCCACCCGCACATCGACGACGCGGGCCGGGTCGCCGTCGTCCACAACGGCATCATCGAGAACTTCGCCGCCCTGCGCGAGGAGCTGGCCGAGCGCGGGCACGCGCTGCGCTCCGAGACCGACACCGAGGTCGTCGCCCATCTGCTCGCCGAGGAGTACTCCGCCTGCGCCGACCTCGCCGAGGCGATGCGGCTGGTGTGCCGGCGGCTGGAGGGCGCCTTCACCCTGGTCGCCGTGCACGCCGACGAGCCGGACGTGGTGGTCGGCGCGCGCCGCAACTCGCCGCTGGTGGTGGGCGTCGGGGAGGGGGAGTCGTTCCTCGCCTCCGACGTCGCCGCGTTCATCGCCCACACCCGCGACGCGATCGAGCTGGGGCAGGACCAGGTCGTCGAACTGCGCCGGGACGCGGTGACCGTGACGGACTTCGCGGGGGCTCCGGCCGACGTCCGCGCGTACCACGTCGACTGGGATACCTCCGCCGCCGAGAAGGGCGGCTACGCCTCCTTCATGCTCAAGGAGATCGCCGAGCAGCCGAAGGCGGTCGCCGACACCCTGCTGGGCCGCATCGACGGCTCCGGCTCGCTGACCCTGGACGAGGTGCGCATCCCGGCGAGCGTGCTGCGCGAGGTCGACAAGGTCGTCATCGTCGCCTGCGGCACCGCCTTCCACGCGGGTCTCATCGCCAAGTACGCCATCGAGCACTGGACGCGCGTGCCGTGCGAGGTGGAGCTGGCGAGCGAGTTCCGCTACCGGGACCCGATCCTCGACCAGCAGACCCTCGTCGTCGCGATCTCCCAGTCCGGCGAGACCATGGACACCCTGATGGCGCTGCGGCACGCTCGTGAGCAGGGCGCCAAGGTGCTGGCCATCTGCAACACCAACGGGTCGACGATCCCGCGGGAGTCGGACGCGGTGCTGTACACGCACGCCGGTCCGGAGGTCGCCGTCGCGTCGACGAAGGCGTTCCTGACGCAGCTGGTCGCCTGTTATCTGGTCGCGCTGTACCTGGGGCAGGTGCGCGGCACCCAGTACGCCGACGAGATCCGCGCCGTGGTGCGGGACCTCGCGTCGATCCCCGGTGCGGTCGAGCAGGTCCTCGGGACCATGGAGCCGGTACGGCGGCTCGCCCGCTCCCTGGCCGAGAAGAACACGGTGCTGTTCCTGGGCCGGCACGTGGGCCACCCGGTCGCGCTGGAGGGTGCGCTGAAGCTGAAGGAGCTCGCCTACATGCACGCCGAGGGGTTCGCGGCCGGCGAGCTGAAGCACGGGCCGATCGCGCTCGTCGAGGACGGCCTGCCCGTCGTCGTGGTCGTGCCGTCGCCGCGCGGACGGTCCGTGCTGCACGACAAGATCGTCTCCAACATCCAGGAGATCCGCGCGCGCGGCGCCCGCACCATCGTGGTCGCGGAGGAGGGGGACGGGACGGTCGTCCCGTACGCCGACCATCTGATCCGCGTCCCGGTCACGCCGACGCTGCTCCAGCCGCTGGTGGCGACCGTGCCGTTGCAGGTGTTCGCCTGCGAGCTGGCGACCGCCCGCGGCAACGAGGTCGACCAGCCGCGGAACCTCGCCAAGTCGGTGACCGTGGAGTAGCGGGGCAAGCGGAGTGGGGGGCCGGAGGGCCCGTCGTCTTAGGGTGCCCGCATGAGCATCATCGGAGTCGGGATCGACGTCGCCGAGATCGAGCGGTTCGCCGCGTCCCTGGAACGCACACCCGGGCTGGCCGAGCGGCTCTTCGTGGGGAGCGAGCTGCTGCTGCCCAGCGGGGAGCGGCGCGGCGTCGCCTCCTTGGCGGCGCGGTTCGCCGCCAAGGAGGCGCTGGCCAAGGCGCTCGGGGCGCCCGCGGGGCTCTACTGGACCGACGCCGAGGTGTGGTGCGAGGACAGCGGGCGGCCGCGGCTGCGGGTCAAGGGGACCGTCGCCGCCCGCGCGGAACAGCTGGGGGTGCGCTCCTGGCACGTCTCGCTGAGCCACGACGCCGGGGTGGCCTCGGCCGTCGTGATCGCGGAAGGGTGAGGGACCGTGGAATCCGCCTGGCCCGGGGTGGCCGTCGACCTTCCCGTCTGGGGCGACGCGCTCCTGGTGGTCGCCGCCGTCCTCACCGTCGCTTTCACCCTCGTACGCCTCCTGCGAAAAAAACGTCGATGAGAGTGCGTGCTTCGCAGAAGCGGGGGTACATGCGGGGAGCCGGATCGGAGCGGGGGCACGAATGAGGGAGGGCTTTACTGTGACGTCGACAATGGCACGGACGGACCAGGCGCAGAGCGTGACCGAGCTGCCGGAGGTCGCGGATCCCGGCCAGGTCGCGCCGCAGGACGCGCGTGAACTGTCCCGGCAGTTCTTCCGGCGGCTGACGGAGCTGGAGGAAGGTACCCACGAGTACCAGTACGCGCGCAACACGCTGATCGAGATGAACATGTCCCTGGTCCGCTACGCGGCCGGCCGGTTCCGCAGCCGCGGCCCGGAGGAGATGGAGGACATCGTCCAGGTCGGCATGATCGGTCTGATCAAGGCCATCGACCGGTTCGAGCTCTCCCGCGAGGTCGAGTTCACCTCCTTCGCGATCCCCTACATCGTCGGCGAGATCAAGCGCTTCTTCCGCGACACCTCGTGGTCCGTGCACGTGCCGCGCCGGCTCCAGGAGGCCCGGGTGCAGCTCGCCCGCGCCACCGAGGAACTGCGCAGCCGCCTGGGCCGTACGCCCACCACCGCCGAGCTGGCGCAGCTGATGAGCCTCACCGAGGCCGAGGTCAACGAGGCCCGGCTGGCCGCCAACGGCTACAACTCCGCGTCGCTGGACGCCGCCATCGGCAGCGAGCCGGACGGCGAGAGCGTGCTCGCGGACTTCATCGGCGCCGAGGACGCGGCCCTGGGGCTGGTCGAGGACTTCCACGCCCTCGCCCCGATGATCGCCGAACTGGACGAGCGTGAGCGGAAGATCGTCCACTGGAGGTTCGTGGAGGAGCTGACGCAGGCGGAGATCGGTGAGCGGCTGGGCTGCTCGCAGATGCACGTGTCGCGGCTGCTGTCGCGGACCCTGAAGCGGCTGCGGGCGGGCATGCTCTGCACCAACTGACGGGCCGAGCGGGAGTTTCGGGAGCGGGGTGCGGCGCCTTGGACGGGGCGCCGCACCCCGCTGCGTTGTGCGGTTCGTCCGGTGGGGCGGTTCGCCCGGCGAACCGGCTCGCCGGGCAGGTGGGTCCGCCTGGTGAACCGGCTCGCCCGGCAGGTGGGTTCGCCTAGCAGATCGACTGCGTGCTGTTCACCAGGCGGTTGTTGCGGAAGGTGGTGTTCTCGCCGCACGGGCTCTCGCGGATCGAGGAGTTCGTCACCGTGAGGTTCTGGACGGTGATGTCCCTGTTGTTCGGGAACTCAGAGCGGGCCGCCAGACGGATCTCGCCGCCGCCCGTGACCGTCCCGCTCTGGGCGGCGAGGCTCACGTTGTAGCAGTTCTCGATCAGGATCGCGTTGTTGCCGGTGTGCGAGAGCGTGACCCTGTCGATCGTCGCGCCGCCGCTCTCCGAGACGCAGAACACGCCGCGTCCGCCGCCGCGGGCGATCACCTCGCCGACACGGATGTTCGTCGCGTAGCTGCTGCCGATCCGGCCGTTGCGGTTGGCCATCCGGAAGGCCGCGTAGCCGGTGCCGGTGCCGGCGTTCTCCGCGTCCACCTTCGCGACCGTGGCGTTGACGGTCTGGTTGAGGAGGAGGCCGGACTCGCCCACGTCGCGGGCGGTCACCGTGCCGACGGTCAGACCGTCGACGCCGTACGTCTCCACGGCGTGGCTGGACGCGCCGGACACGTACACGCTGTCGATACGGACGTTGCGCGTCCACCGGCTGGTGTCGCCGCGGTTGTCGATGCGGACGCCGAGGCCGCGGGACAGGCGCATGTCGATCTGGCCCAGGACCACGTTCTCCACGTTGCGCAGGAAGATGCCGTAGAGCGGGGCGCCGGTGACGTTGAGGTGCTGCACCTCGATGTCGCGGGTGCCGCGTGAGTAGACCGGCGCCTGGTCGCCGGAGCCGGTGCCGGTGACGTCGATCGTGCCGCAGACGTCGAGGACCGTGTAGCTGGGGAGCGAGATGCGGGAGCCCGCGGAGAGGGAGCCGGAGCCGCGCACCACGACGCGTTCCTTGCCGGTGCGGTTCGGGGTGAGCGCGCCGATCGCCGCTTGGACGGCGGCGCGCATGTCGGTTCCCGTGTAGACCGTGCCGCTGCCTCGGCGGGCGGTCCAGGTGGAGCCGTTCTTGACGGCTTCGGCGTGGTACGTGCCGTCGCCGCAGGCTGCTGCGCGGGCGGGGGCCGGGGTGTGGACCGGGTCCGGGGCGGGGGCCGGCGGTTGTGCGGTCGCGGTGGGGGCGGTGAGGGTGGCTGTCGCCGTGAGGAGGGCGGTGGCCGCTGCTGCGAGTAACGCGGCTTTGCTCCGTATGCGTCGCATGGGGTTCTCGTCCTTGTCGTCACGTCGTCGAACCGGTTCGAGTGAATCGATTCATCCGGTGGGGGCCGGGAGTGTGGCAAGGGCGCCGGGTGGAGTCAAGAGGTTCTGGTGACGGGAGGGGCAGAGGGAGAAGGAGGGGGGAGGGGGAGAGGGAGGGCAGGGGACGGGGCTTCGGGGAAGACTCGGAAGCATGCGGACTGCTTACAGCGTGGAGACGGTCAGGGCGGCGGAACGGGAACTGATGGCGCGGCTGCCGGAGGGGGCGCTGATGCAGCGCGCCGCCGCCGGGCTCGCCGCGGCGTGCGCGGATGTGCTGGGGCGGGTGTACGGCAGCCGGGTGGTCCTGCTGGTCGGCAGCGGGGACAACGGGGGCGACGCCCTGTACGCCGGTGCGCGGCTGGCCCGGCGGGGGGCCGGGGTGCGGGCGGTGCTGCTGGCGCCGGGGCGGGCTCATGCGGGCGGGCTGGCCGCCCTGCGGCGGGCGGGGGGCTCCGTGGTGGCGGACGCCGGGAGCGCGGTGGGGCTCGTCGAGCGGGCCGATCTCGTCGTGGACGGGATCGTGGGGATCGGGGGGAAGGGCGGACTGCGGGAGGAAGCGGTGCCGTTGGCCGAGGCCGCTCGGCGGGGACGGGACCGGGGGCGGGGGGTCGTGGTCGCGGTCGATCTGCCGAGTGGGGTCGATGCGGACACGGGGGAGGTGCGGGGGGCCGCTGTCCGGGCGGATGTCACGGTCACCTTCGGTGCGTACAAGCCGGGGTTGTTGATCGATCCGGCTCGGGAGTACGCGGGGGTCGTGCGGTTCGTCGACATCGGGCTGGGGCCGGGGCCGGGGCCGGGTGGGGCGGGCGCGGCTGCGGCCCGGGCGGAGGCGCTGCAGCACGGGGACGTGGCGCGGTTGTTGCCGGTGCCGGCCGCGGAGAGCGACAAGTACCGGCGGGGGGTCGTGGGGGTCGCGGCCGGGTCCGCGCGGTACCCGGGGGCGGCCGTGCTGGCGGTGGCCGGTGCCTTGCGGGGTGGCGCCGGGGCCGTGCGGTACGTGGGGCCGGCGGGGAGTGCGGTGCTGGCTCGGCACCCCGAGACGCTGGTGTCGGAGCGGGGGCCCGCGCGGGCGGGGCGGGTGCAGGCGTGGGTCGTCGGGCCGGGGGCCGGGGATGACGCGGCGACGGTGGGGGAGGTGCTGGCGGCGGACGTGCCGGTGCTGATCGACGCGGACGGGCTGCGGCTGGCGGAGGCCGGGGCGGTGCGGGGGAGGGGCGAGCGGGGGGTGCCTACGCTGCTGACTCCCCATGCGGGGGAGGCGGCCGCGTTGCTGGGGGTCGAGCGGGAGGAAGTGGAGGCGGGGCGGCTGGCGGCCGTGCGGGAGCTGGCGGGGCGGTACGGGGCGGCTGTGCTGCTGAAGGGGTCCACGACGCTGGTCGCGGAGGCGGGGGGCGGGGGTGCGGTGCGGGTGAACCCGACGGGGACGCCGTGGCTGGCCACGGCGGGGAGCGGGGACGTGCTGTCGGGGCTCGGGGGGTCGCTGCTGGCGGCGGGGTTGTCGGCGGTGGACGCGGGGAGTGTGGCGGCGTACGTGCACGGGTTGGCGGGGCGGTTCGCGGCGGAGGGGGCGCCGGTGAGCGCGGAGGATGTCGCGGGGCGGATTCCGGAGGCTTGGCGGAGCGTGGTGCGGGGCTGAGGTGTGACGCCTGCGGCGTGGCTCCCCCTGGTGGGGGGGGGGAGAGACTGATGCCTGCGGTACGGGTTTCTGCGGCTGGGGTCCGGTGCCTGCGGCGCGGGGTGGCGGTCCGGTGGAGGCGGGCGTCGCGCCTACGGGCGGTGGGGGGTGTGAGGGCTCTGAGAGACTGTCCGGGATGAAAGAGACAGGTGACCCGCACGGCGCGGAGGCCCGGGCCCGTGCCGTGATCGATCTGGCCGCCGTGCGGGCCAATGTGCGCGCCCTCCGTGAGCGCGCCCCCGGCGCCGCCCTGATGGCCGTCGTCAAGGCGGACGGGTACGGGCACGGCGCCGCCCCCTGCGCCCGTGCGGCCGTCGCCGCCGGTGCGACCTGGCTGGGCACCGCCACGCCGCAGGAGGCGCTCGCCTTGCGCGCGCCCGGTGCCGGTGTGCCGGACGACGTCCGGATCATGTGCTGGCTGTGGACGCCCGGCGGGCCCTGGCGCGAGGCGATCGAGGCCGACGTCGACGTCTCGGTGAGCGGTCTGTGGGCGCTGGACGAGGTCACCGCCGCCGCCCGTCTCGCCGGCCGGGCCGCGCGGGTGCAGCTCAAGGCGGACACCGGGCTCGGGCGCGGTGGCTGCCAGCCCGGTGACTGGGCCGAGCTGGTCGCGGGCGCGTTGCGTGCCGAGGCCGAGGGGCTGCTGCGGGTGACCGGGCTGTGGTCGCACTTCGCGTGTGCCGACGAGCCGGGGCATCCGTCGATCGCCGCCCAGTTGTCGACGTTCCGGGAGATGGTGGCGTACGCGGAGGCGCGGGGTGTGGAGCCCGAGGTGCGGCACATCGCCAACTCGCCCGCGACCCTGACGCTGGCCGAGAGCCATTTCGATCTGGTGCGGCCCGGCATCGCGGTGTACGGCGTCTCGCCCAGCCCCGAGATCGGCACGCCGATGGAGCTGGGGCTGCGGCCGGCGATGACCCTGACGGCGTCGCTGGCGCTGGTGAAGAACGTGCCGGGCGGGCACGGGGTCGGTTACGGGCACCACTATGTGACTCCGGGGGCCACCACGCTCGGTCTGGTGCCGCTCGGGTACGCCGACGGCATCCCGCGGCATGCCTCGTCCGCCGGGCCCGTGCTGGTCGAGGGGAAGTGGCGGACCGTCGCCGGGCGGGTCGCGATGGATCAGTTCGTCGTCGATCTGGGCGGCGATGAGCCGGGGCCGGGGGCCGAGGCGGTCCTGTTCGGTCCCGGTGACCGGGGCGAGCCCACCGCGGAGGACTGGGCGCAGGCGTGCGGGACCATCGCGTACGAGATCGTCACCCGGATCGGCAGCCGTGTCCCGCGGGTTCATGTGAACGGGGAACAGAGCGGGTAAGGGCCCCTGCATGAGGGCCGGGGAAGGGGAGCGGTACGTGAGCGAGAGCAGTGCGCAGGCCGTGACGGCCGCGTCCGCCGGGGGATGGCGCCGGGCGACCGGTGTCGCGGGCCTCGCGATAGGCGTGCTGGCCACCGGGGCCGCCGCCGGTGTCGCCGTCGAGCGGATGACGGTCGGCCGGGGCATACGCCGCAAGGCCCGGCTGGTCCTGGACTCGGCGGGGCCGTACGGCTCCCTGCGCGGCACGCCCGGCAAGGCGTGCGCCGACGACGGCACCGAGTTGTACTACGAGGTCGACGAGGTCGAGCCCGAGGGGCGGGAAGGGCGGCGGCGGCGGTTGTTCGGGCGGCGGGCGCCCGCGCCGGTGACCGTGGTGTTCAGTCACGGGTACTGCCTCGGTCAGGACTCCTGGCACTTCCAGCGGGCCGCGCTGCGCGGTGTGGTGCGGACCGTGCACTGGGACCAGCGCGGTCACGGGCGTTCGGCACGGGGCGCCGCGCAGGTGGAGCGCGGGGAGCCGGTCACCATCGAGCAGCTCGGGCGTGATCTGAAGGCCGTGATCGACGCGGCCGCTCCCGAGGGGCCGCTGGTGCTGGTCGGGCACTCCATGGGCGGGATGACCGTGATGGCGCTCGCCGACCAGTTCCCGGAGCTGATCCGGGAGCGGTGCGCGGGGGTCGCTCTGGTGGGGACGTCGTCGGGGCGGCTGGGGGAGGTCAACTTCGGGCTGCCGGTGGCCGGGGTCAACGCGGTGCGGCGGGTGCTGCCCGGGGTGCTGAAGGCGCTGGGGCAGCGGGCCGAGCTGGTGGAGAAGGGGCGGCGGGCGACGGCCGACCTGTTCGCCGGGGTCGTCAAGCGGTACTCGTTCGCGTCGCGGGACGTGGATCCCGCGGTCGCCCGGTTCGCCGAGCGGATGATCGAGTCGACGCCGATCGACGTGGTGGCCGAGTACTACCCGGCCTTCGGCGATCACGACAAGGCGGAGGCGCTGGCGCACTTCGCGGGGCTGCCCGTGCTGGTGCTCGCCGGGGTCGGGGATCTCGTGACCCCGAGCGAGCACAGCGAGGCCATCGCCGAGCTGCTGCCCGGGGCCGAGCTGGTGCTCGTGCCGGACGCCGGGCACCTGGTGATGCTGGAGCACCCCGAACAGGTGACCGACCGCCTCGCCGACCTGCTCGTCCGCGCGGGCGCCGTGCCCGCAGGGGCTACCGTGGGTGGCTATGGAAGCAGCAGCACCGCACACCCCGGCTGAACTGACCGTCACCTCCCCCGAGCAGATGCGCGACCTCGGGCGGCGGCTCGCCAAGCTGCTGCGCGCGGGCGACCTCGTGCTGCTCTCCGGCGAGCTGGGAGCCGGCAAGACGACCCTGACGCGCGGGCTGGGCGAAGGGCTCGGGGTGCGGGGCGCGGTGACCTCGCCGACGTTCGTCATCGCCCGGGTGCACCCCCCGCTGGGGGACGGTCCGCCGCTGGTGCACGTCGACGCCTACCGGCTGTCCGGCGGGCTCGACGAGATGGAGGACCTCGACCTCGACGTCTCGCTGCCCGAGTCGGTGGTCGTCGTGGAGTGGGGCGAGGGCAAGGTCGAGGAGCTGGCCGAGGACCGGCTGCACGTCGTCATCCACCGTGCGGTCGGGGACACCGCGGACGAGGTCCGGCACGTGACCGTGCGGGGGCTCGGCGCGCGCTGGGCGGGGGCGGAGCTGGGCTCGCTGTCCGCCTGAGCGTTCCGACAAGGTGTCGGCATGGTGTTGCGCCCGCGGTGTCCGGCGTGGTCACATGGTATCCAGCTCGTGGTTAGGTATACCTAAGCACGTCCGCCCCCGACTTTCAGGAGGCGTCCATGCCGGCCATCCAGAGCAGGCGTGAGCCCGCGCCACGACCGGTGCCCATGCGCGACCTGCTCGCCGCCTGCGCGGCGGCCGCCGCCGTCTCCACGCCGCCGCCCGCCCCCGAGCCGCGGCGGCAGGAGGAGAAGGCCGTGCGCGGCCGGCGCGAGGCCGCGTAGCCCTTACGGCACCACGACGACCGTCCGCCCGATCGTCGCGAACGTCCACATCGCCGCGGCGTCCTCCCGCGTCTCGCGGATCCCGCCCGTGCGTTCCCGCGGGTCGAGGACGGGCGCCGAGCCGTCGACCGCCGCGCTGAACCCGATCACCGTGCCGTCCACGCTGGCGAACCGCACGACGCGCTCCACCGGCACGCCGTCCGACCCCGTCACGGCGCCGGCCCGGGAGGTGACCCGGTAGGCGCCCGGCGCCGGGTCGACCGTGCTGGGGCTGACGCCGAAGGTGCGGCGCACCCTGTCGCCCTCGTCCACCAGCCACACCCGGTCGCGGCCCAGCGAGTAGACGACGCGCTGCCCCTGCCCCGAGCGCGGGGGCAGCGCGGCCGGGTGGCCGCCGCGGGGTCCCTTCGGCGCGGGCGCCGGAGAGCCGGACACCGGCCGGCGCAGGTCGGGCGGGACCGTCTCCGCCGCCCGGTGGCCGAGGTAACCGACCGTCGCGAGGGCCGCCGCGGTCAGCCCCGCCACGATCACCGAGCTGGTCCCCGCCATCGACGTCACCCCTGTCCCGCTTCGCCCTGCTCCGTCCCGTCCTGTACGGGCGTGACGCGACCGTAGCAGTCCGTGACCGTCCGGCCCGTGCGGCCGTGGCCGGGGCGCGGGAGCCGTAGGCTGTTTGCGTGCTCTTGCTCGCTCTGGATACCGCCACCCCCGCCGTCACCGTCGCGCTGCACGACGGCGACGACGTCATCGCCTCGTCGAGCCAGGTGGACGCCCGCCGCCACGGTGAACTGCTGCTCCCGGCCGTCGACCGGGTGCTCGCCGAGGCCGGTCTGCGGCTCGACGCCGTCACCGGGATCGTGGCCGGCACCGGCCCCGGCCCCTACACCGGCCTGCGGGTCGGCCTGATGACCGCCGACGCCTTCGGGCTCGCCCTCGGCGTGCCCGTGCACGGTGTGTGCACGCTGGACGGCCTGGCCTACGCGGCCGACCTGGAGGGCCCCTTCGTCGTGGCGACCGACGCCCGCCGCAAGGAGGTCTACTGGGCGCGGTACGCCGACTCGCGCACCCGCCTCACCGACCCGGCCGTGGACCGCCCCGCGGACATCGCGGGCCAGGTCGCCGGCCTGCCCGCGGTCGGCGCGGGCGCGCTGCTGTACCCGGACACCTTCCCCCGGGCGCACGAGCCGGAGCACGTGAGCGCCGCCGCCCTCGCCCGGCTGGCCGCGGAGAAGCTGGCGGCGGGCGAGGAACTGCCCGCGCCCCGGCCGCTGTACCTGCGGCGGCCCGATGCCCAGGTCCCCAAGAACTACAAGGTGGTCACCCCCAAGTGACGGGAACCGAGACGGTCGTCCTGCGCGAGATGCGCTGGTGGGACATCGACCCCGTGCTGGAGCTGGAGCGCGACCTCTTCCCCGAGGACGCGTGGTCGCGCGGCATGTTCTGGTCCGAGCTGGCCCACTCCCGGGGGCCCGGCGCGACCCGGTGCTACGTCGTCGCCGAGGAGGGCGACCGGATCGTCGGCTACGCGGGTCTCACCACCTCCGGCGCGGAGGGCGACGACGGCGGCGCCCCGGCCGCCGACGTCCAGACCATCGCGGTCACCCGCGACCACTGGGGCACCGGACTGGGCTCGCGGCTGCTGACCGAACTGCTGCGCGCGGCCACGGCGTTCGAGTGCGCCGAGGTGATGCTGGAGTGCCGCGTCGACAACGTCCGCGCCCAGAAGCTCTACGAGCGCTTCGGCTTCGAGGTCATCGGAGTCAGGCGCGGCTACTACCAGCCGGGCAACGTGGACGCGCTGGTCATGCGCTTGACCGGCCCGTCCGCCTCCGTGACCCCGGGCCACCCCGACAACGGCGTACAAGGAACCGAGACCCATGGCTGACGAACCCCTGGTACTGGGGATCGAGACCTCCTGCGACGAGACCGGCGTCGGCATCGTCCGCGGCACCACCCTGCTCGCGGACGCCGTCGCCTCCAGCGTCGACGAACACGCCCGCTTCGGCGGCGTCGTCCCCGAGGTGGCGAGCCGCGCCCACCTCGAGGCGATGGTCCCCACCATCGAGCGGGCGCTGAAGGAGGCGGGGGTCGCCGCCCGCGACCTCGACGGCATCGCCGTCACGGCGGGACCCGGGCTGGCCGGCGCGCTGCTGGTCGGCGTCTCCGCCGCCAAGGCGTACGCCTACGCCCTCGGCAAGCCGCTCTACGGGGTCAACCACCTCGCCTCCCACATCTGCGTCGACCAGCTGGAGCACGGGCCGCTGCCCGAGCCGACGATGGCGCTGCTGGTCTCCGGCGGCCACTCCTCGCTGCTGCTGTCCGCCGACATCACCTCCGACGTGCGCCCTCTCGGCGCGACCATCGACGACGCGGCGGGCGAGGCCTTCGACAAGATCGCCCGGGTGCTGAACCTCGGCTTCCCCGGCGGCCCCGTCATCGACCGGTACGCCCGCGAGGGCGACCCGGACGCGATCGCCTTCCCGCGCGGCCTGACCGGCCCCCGCGACCCGGCGTACGACTTCTCCTTCTCCGGTCTGAAGACGGCCGTGGCCCGCTGGATCGAGGCCAGGCGGGCGGCGGGCGAGGAGGTGCCGGTGCGGGACGTGTCGGCGTCCTTCCAGGAGGCCGTCGTGGACGTGCTCACCCGCAAGGCCGTGCGGGCCTGCAAGGACGAGGGCGTCGACCACCTGATGATCGGCGGCGGCGTGGCCGCCAACTCCCGGCTGCGCGCGCTGGCCGAGGAGCGCTGCGAGGCGGCCGGCATCCGGCTGCGGGTGCCGCGCCCCAAGCTGTGCACGGACAACGGCGCGATGGTGGCCGCCCTCGGCGCGGAGATGGTCGCCCGCAACCGCGCGGCCTCCGACTGGGACCTCTCGGCGGACTCCTCCCTCCCGGTCACCGACCCGCACGTGCCGGGCGCCGCCCACTCCCACGACCACGTCCACGAGACCGCCCGGGAGAACCTCTACCCATGACCGTCGCGCTGATGTGGGAGGCCCGCGCGGTCCCCGGCCGCGGCCCGGACCTGCTGGCCTGGGCCGAGGAACGGGCCCGCGAGCTCCCCCGCCGCCCGGTCCGCCGCGAGGCCTTCCGCGCCCCCCAGGACCGCGTCCTCGTCATCACCTGGTGGCACGCCCCCCTCGACGCCGACCTCCCCGAACTCCCGGAACCGGAGGGCACGCTGGTCACGCGGGCGGTCCACCGGTGGCGGTTCGAGTCGCTGGGGAGCGTGTGATCCGACTCGTTCGACGCCCCCGGTACCGGGATCGACCGGATGGCGGGCTTGTGGGATCCGGCAGTGTTTACGGCGCTGGTGGGGGCCGAGTTCCGTGGGTCCAGGACCTGGAAGCAGCCCTGGACGAGTCCAAGGCGACCGCCGAGGTGCTCGGCGGTGAAGTGATCGAGGACGAGGCCGAGCCGGCCTGACTCGACGAGGTCAACGCCCCCTTCCGTACGCTCTCGCACCGGATGTGGGCAGGACCGCCCACATCCGGGTACCGCCGCCGGGCTGCCGCGCCGCGTCGAACCCCCACGCTCCGCCGCAGGCCCGGACGACCGCCGCGAGGACACGCAGGGTCCCCTTGCGCCGCGCGTCGCAGGTTGCGGCGAGGCGGGGGTGGGTGTGCCGGGGGTGGCTGTCGTAGGCGGTCACCCGGACCGTTCCGTCACGGTGCCGTAGGGACACATAGATGTCGCCAGCGGCACTGAAACGGCAGGCGCAGGCGACCGGTTCGCTCACCGTCTGCACCACGGCCTCGGTCACATCCCCGAGTCCGTACAGGTCAAGGGCGGCGCGAGTCGCCGCACGGACCATCGTCGCGCTGGCCGGGGCGGCGGGCAGGGTGAGGCTGCAGGAGAGGGCGTCGGACGTGGGCTCGATCGCCGGAAGTGCGTCCGACGAGATGGGGCACAGAGTGACGGCTGTCATCGCAGACATGGCGGATCCCCTTACGGCAGAGGGCAGATGAGGGTCAGGTCGCGCGCAGCCGGTGGCTTGTCTCCCTGACGCGAGCCCACCTCTCCCAGGGCAGGAGGACGCGGGCAGGCTCACGCGATGCACTTCCAGTAGCACGCTGTGCTCTCTTCATCGCTGACAGTAGAAGTCCAGGAGTGCCTCAACTCCACGAAGGACGCCATGTCGACCAGAACCATGCCGACCGAGCGGCAGAAGCGACTCGGTGCCGAGATGCGAAAGTTGCGGCTCGCTGCCGAACGCACGACCGAATATGCCGCGGGACTCTTGGGGATCGATCGCACCAGGCTGTCCAACATGGAGTCCGGCATCCGGCCCTTCTCCGCCGACCGCGTTCGCACACTGGCCTGCAACTACGCTTGTACAGACGAGCCTTACATTGAAGCGTTGGTGGCGATGGCTGCCAACAGGGAGCGCGGCTGGTGGGAACGACACCGGGGATCTCTGCCCGCCGGGTTGCTCGACATCGCTGAACTCGAGTGGTACGCCACGCGCATTCGTACCGCCCAAGTGGTTCACGTACCAGGGCTGTTGCAGACTGAGGAATACGCGCGAGCCGTCTTCGACGCGGTTCTGCCGCCCCTGACCAGGCTCCAGGTCGAACTGCGCGTCGTTCACCGCATGGAACGCCAGCAGGTTCTCGACAGCCCTGGAGAAGTGCCCTACGTCGCCTATGTCCATGAGGCTGCCCTGCACATGCCCTTCGGGAGCCCTACGGCAATGCGACGGCAACTGGAGCACCTGTGCAAAGCATCCGAGCGTGAGAATGTCGAAGTGAGAGTCGTTCCATTCAAAGTGGGTGGCTTCCCCGGAGCTGGGCACGCCCTGCTCTAAGCGCAAGGGCCCGTGGCCCAGCTCGACACCGTGCAGCTCGACTCGGCCCACGGACCCGAGTTCACCCATGCCGAGGCTCAACTTGCCAAGTACCGCAGCCATTTGGAGTGGATGGACGGGGCCTCGCTGTCAACGCCCGCTTCCCGCGACCTGATCCGCCTGCTCACGAAGAACCTCTGAGGGAGTGACCGTGACCGACATACGATGGGAAGACCCGTTCTGCGGCGAAGGCAACAACTGCTTCCGCCTCGGCACCGACACCGAAGGCAACGCCTACATCGCCGTAGCCGGCCAGGAGGACCACCCCCTCACCGACACCCGCGAGGCCCTCGCGCAGCTCATCCGGGGGATCAAGGCAGGCAAGGCTGACCACCTCCTCTAGATGACCGATTCCAAGTCAATGGTCGTAGGCGGTCAGTGAGCGTAGGACGGGCCGTCCGGTGTGGTCGTTGTGCCAGATCGCGGCGGTCAGCGCGAGGATGCGCTGCATGACGCGGGCGATTACGCCGCCTGGTGTGCGGCCTCGGTGCTGTTCGAGGTTGAGTTGGCCCTTGAAGGTCTCGTTGACCGATTCGATGACCTGCCGCAATGGTTTGAACAACGGGGCTCCGGGCCGTTCCGGCTCGTTCTTGCGGGCCGGCCGCAGCAGCCGGATGTCCAGTTCGGCAAGCTGGTCTTCGAAGGTTCGGCCGAAGGTGGTTCTTGTCGCCGATCAGCGTCTGTCCAGGGCGGGCGGAAGTCAGGCCCGGTTCGGCGGCGAGCAGGTCCAGCAGGGTTTCGCGTTCGTCGGCCTTGGCGCCGGTCAGGGCGAATGCGACGGGCAGGCCTTGGAGGGTGCGCACCCGGTGCAGACGCATGCTCCAGAAGAAGCGGCTGTGGCTGGCGCAGTACCCGTACTCGGCCCATCCGGCCAGGTCGGAGCGTTTGACGGTCTCGCGGGAGCGGCCGCATTCCACCGGGGGGGGGGAGTCCACGATCCACACGTCGTCGCTCCATACCGAGGTGCCGGCGGCCAGCAGCCGGGTGACCCGCCGCAGCAGCTCGGCGGCCTTGCGCAGGCGCTTGTTGTAGCCGGGCTGCTGGGGCAGATACGGGAAGAGGTGCCGCAGGTGGGCGCGGGCGTGGCGGAGCCACCTGGCCTCGAAGGTGAAGCCGAGCATGGCCTGCATCCTTGCCAGCGTGACGAGTTCGGCGTCGGTGAGCTGCGGGGCGATCCCGATGGCCGGGCGCCATGGCGCCAGATGCGGAGACGCTTTCAGCAGGTCGTCGGTCTTCACATGGAGTGCCGTCGCGAGGGTGTCCAGGTTGTTCGTCACAAAACGATCTCGGACGCCCTCGTTTTCGTCTCCGTCGGCACTCCTTGGCTTTGATCATCCGGTGAGTCTTGTCCCGCCACCGGTGCACGGACAAGGATCGTGGCATGTCCAGCGACCGTCTCATGCGCATCCGCAGCGCCGAGTTCCAGGCCATGGCCGAGAGGGTCCTGCGGGTCACCGAGCTCACCTCCCGCCTGAACGTCCTGCCTTTCGAAGACGAAGCGGGCAAGGCGGAACTGTTCGAGCAGATCCTTGGCAAGCCACTGCCGCCGAAAGTCACGATTTATCCGCCCTTCTACACGGACCATGGCCTGAACCTCGACCTCGCCGAGCGCGTCTTCATCAACCAGAACTGCACGTTCCTGGACTACGCCGGTATCCGACTCGGCGAGCGCGTGATGATCGGACCGAAGGTCACGTTCATCACCAGCGGCCACCCGGTCGATCCCGGGGAACGGCGGCTGTACCTCACCGGCGCACCCATCGACGTGGCGGAGAATGCGTGGATCGGTGCCGGCGCCACGATCCTGCCCGGCGTCAGCATCGGCCGTGACGCCGTGGTCGCCGCCGGCGCGGTCGTGGCCGATGACGTCCCGCCGGCAAGCCTGGTGACCGGCAGTAAGGCAACCGTGCGCCGAAAGTGGTGACGGCCCCTTTTCGGGGCCACACCGAGCCCGACCGTGGGCAGCCGTAGCCACGTCGGAAGCCTGGAGTTTTCCCCGAAGCGACTGGCTCCAGTCCAAGGTGTAAGAGACCCTCCGCTCACTCCCCGACCCCTTGGAATTGATCATCTAGCCTCGATCGAAGACCTGCGCAAGAAGTTCATGGAGAACTGAAAGCTCGAGCACGACCGGGAGCAGGTCGCCCATACCCAGGTGCTCGACGACGGCCGTGTTCAGGTGGCCTCCGGCGAGAGCTTCGGGTCCCTGTCCGCAGCCGGGGAGTTCGTCCTCCGGGCGAAAGCGTGCCCCGGAGGGAACTTCTGGCGTGCCCGGATCGGCGACCGGGAGGTACGACTCGTCGAGGTCAGGCGTGAGGCGCTGGAGAAGGGGCTCGTCTGACGGTTGGCGCATGCCCTTGAATCCCCTTGGCAGGGGCCACGCCCTGGCTCTCAAGGGGGACGAGGGTGTCCGGGGTGCGACGGTTTCTAAAGCCCAGCCAGAACCCTCATGTGTACAGGCTCGGCGAACATTTCGAAGTAGATATCGAATGTTCCGGAGGTGCAGGACTGCCTGAAGGGTTCGCCCTGTGAGCTCACAGAGATACGATCGCCGCCATGACTTCTCCGCAGCCCGCTGAGACCCGGACCAACGGGCGCAGCTCGCAGACCGCGACGCTCGCCGAGATCGCCCGCGAGGCGGGTGTCTCCGCGCCGACTGTTTCGAAGGTGCTCAACGGCCGCGCCGACGTCGCCCCCGGCACCCGTTCCCGGGTCGAGGAACTGCTGCGCACCCACGGCTACCGGCGCCGCCGAGCCGAGGCCAGCCGCTCGCCCCTCATCGACCTCGTCTTCCACGAGCTGGAGAGCGCCTGGGCGATGGAGGTCATCCGGGGTGTGGAGAACGTCGCCCGGGACGCCGGACTGAGCGTCGTGCTGTCCGAGAGCGCGGGGCGGCTCACGCCCGGCCGCACCTGGGCCGACCAGGTCGCCGCCCGCCGCCCGCACGGCGTGATCCTCGTGCTGTCCGGCCTCGACGAGTCCGGGCGCGCGCTGCTGACCAGCCGTTCCATCCCCTTCGTGGTGATGGACCCGGCCGGCGACCCCGGCACCGACGTGCCGTCCATCGGCGCGACCAACTGGCAGGGCGGGCTCGCCGCCACCCGGCATCTGATCGAGCTGGGCCACACCCGGATCGGCGCGATCAGCGGGCCCTCGCGGATGATGTGCAGCCGGGCCCGCGTCGACGGGTACCGGGCCGCCCTGGAGACCGCCGGGCTGCCGGTCGACCCGGAGCTGATCGTCACCGGCGACTTCCACCACGACGCCGGCTACCGGCAGGGGCTCGCCCTGCTGCGCCGCGAGGACCGGCCCACCGCCGTGTTCGCGGGCAACGACCTCCAGGCGCTCGGGCTGTACGAGGCCGCGCGCGAGCTGGGGCTGCGGATCCCGGAGGACCTGAGCGTGGTCGGGTTCGACGACCTGCCGGTGGCCCGCTGGGTGGGCCCGCCGCTGACGACCGTACGGCAGCCGCTGACGGAGATGGCGGAGGCGGCGGCCAAGCTGGTGCTCGACCTGGGCAAGGGCGAGGACGCCCCCGCGGCGACCCGCGTGGAGCTGGCGACCAGCCTGGTGGTGCGGAGCAGCACGGCCGCGCCGGCGGGCCGGTGAGAGCGGAGCCGGTTTCCTGCCCGAGCAGGTGATGTGCGGCTGGACGGGGGAGCGGACGTGTGCGGCCGAGCGGGGTGAGGCCGCCCCGCGCCGCCGTACGGGGCGGCGACGGGCCGGGGCGGCGGCCGGGGGACCGCGCCGTCCGGTCGGGACGGCGGGCGGATGACCGCGCCGTCGGGCCGGTGTACCGGGCCGGTCCCCGCCGCCGGGCCGGGCCGGGGCCGGTCAGCGCGCCGGGTGGCCCAGCAGCATCGTCGGTGCGCCGGCGACCCGGGTCAGGAAGACCGTGACCGACGCGGTGCCGTGCGGTTTCGGCAGGGCCTTGCGGCGCAGCTCCTCCGGTTCGACGGCCGAGCCGCGCTTCTTGACCGTGAGGGTGCCGACCTGCCGCTCCCGCAGCAGTGCCTTGAGCTTCTTGACGTTGAAGGGGAGCGTGTCGGTGATCTCGTAGGCGACGGCGTACGGCGTCGCGTGCGGCGCGTCGGACGTCACGTAGGCGATGGTCGGGTCGATCAGGCCGCCCGCCACCTCCTCGGCGACCTCGGCGACCAGGTGGGCGCGGATGACGGCGCCGTCCGGCTCGTAGAGGTACGCGCCGACCGGCCGGACCTCGGGGTCGGGGCGCATGGTGGCGGGGGAGGCGTGCAGGGAGGCGCCGGAGGGGAGCAGGGTCGCCCCGCGCGCCCCCGGTGTGACGCCGGAGCCGAACCACAGCACGGCCTCCTTCACGTCCCCCCCGTCCGAGACCCACTCCGCCCCCGCCTCGGCGGGGATCGCCTCGTGCGGGATGCCCGGCGCGATCTTCAGCAGGCCGAGCGGCGCCCGCGACGCGGCGGAGACGGCCCAGGACAGGGGAGGGGAGTAGGCCTCCGGGTCGAAGATCCGGCCGCGCTTCGTGGAGCGCCGGGCGGGGTCGGCGAACACGGCGTCGTACCCGGTGGTGTCCACCTCCGTCACGTCGGCCTCGCGCACCTCGATCAGGTCGGCGAGGCCGAGCGCGTCGGCGTTGGCGCGGGCGGCCTGGCAGGTCAGCGGGTCCCGGTCGACGGCGAGGACGCGGATGCCGGCGCGGGCCAGGGCGATCGCGTCCCCGCCGATCCCGCAGCACAGGTCGGCGACCGACCGCACCCCCGCCGCCCGCAGCCGCTCCGCCCGGTACGCGGCGACACTGCGCCGGGTCGACTGCTCCACCCCGTTCGGCGTGAAGAACATCCGTCCCGCGTCCTGCGCGCCGAACTTCGCCACCGCCCGCTGCCGCAGCCGCGCCTGGCCGAGCGCCGCCGACACCAGGTCGGCGGGGTGCTCGCGGCGCAGCCGGGTCGCGACGGCGAGTTCGCGGGCCGGGTCGGTGTCGCGCACCTCGTCGAGGAGGGCGCGGCCTTCGGGGGTGAGGAGCGGGGCGAGGTCGTTCACCGGGTCATTGTGGGCCAGTCGGCGGACCGTGCGCCTCCGGCCGCGGTGTCGGGCCGGACGCGGGCCGGGCGGCTGCGAGGATCCGGCTCCATGCGAGTAGTAGGACAAAACGATAAGAAGCGGATGCGGCGGGCGGGAGCGCGGACCGGTCTCGCGGCCCTCGCGCTCGCCGTCCTCGCCCCGGGCTGCGGCCAGAACGGCGACACGGTCGAACCGGCCGGCGGCCGGCCCCTCCAGGCGCCCCCGGCCCGCGCCCTCGACTCCTACGCCACCAAGCTGCGCGCCGCGCAAGCCGCACGGGCCGCCGCGGCGAAGCGCTGGGGACTGAAGAAGGTCCCGCTGGCCGCGCCGCCGCCCCCGGCGAAGAAGCCGCGCATCACCACCCGGGACGGCTTCGAGGTCGACGGTCACGAACGGCTCGGCCTCCCGCCGGTCTTCACCACCGTCCCGGTCGAGGAGAAGGTCGTCTTCCTCACCATCGACGACGGCGCCGAGAAGGACCCCGAGTTCCTGCGGATGATGACCGAGCTGGGGGTGCCGTACAGCGCCTTCCTCAGCGACTACCTGGTCAAGGAGGACTACGGCTACTTCAAGGACATGCAGCGGCGGGGCGCGGCCCTGCACAACCACACCCTGCGCCACCCGTACCTGCCGGCCCTCTCCCACGCCGAGCAGAAGCGCGAGATCTGCGGCATGCAGGACGTCGTCGAGAAGCGCTACGGCACCCGCCCGGTCCTCTTCCGCCCGCCCTACGGCAACTACGACAAGGACACCCTGCGCGCGGCCAAGAGCTGCGGCATCACCCACGTCCCGCTGTGGAACGAGGAGGTCTTCGCCGACCGCTGGGAGTACCGCGAGTGGGACCGGAAGATCCGCCCCGGCGACATCGTGCTGTCCCACTTCCGGGGCCGCGGCGACTGGAAGGGCACCATGCCGGACATGATCCGCCGCTTCCTCGACAAGGTCACGGCCGAGGGGTACGCCGTGGGCAGGCTGGAGGACTACCTGTGAGGCGGCGCGGGGCCCCGCGGGTCCTCCCGGCGGTCCTCGCCCTGCTCGCCGCGACCGCCGGCTGCGCGGCCCCGTCCGGCGCGGGACACGTGTCCTCCCGCGCCGGCGCGGCGGCGAGCGTCCCCGCCCGGGCGCCGCTCCCGCCCGTCGTCGACCACGTCGCCACCGGCGACCCGGTCGTCTTCCTCACCTACGACGACGGCGCCGAACGCGACCCCCGCTTCATCGACCTGGTGCGCGCCCGCCGGCTGCCGGTCAGCATGTTCCTCACCGACAGCGTGGTGGGCCCCGGCTACGGCCACTTCGCCCGCCTGCGCGCGGTCGGCGCGAACCTCCAGAACCACACCCTCGACCACCCGGCCCTGCCCGGCCTGCCCCTCGCCGCGCAGCGCGCCCAGATCTGCGGCCAGCAGCGCAAGCTCGCCGCCCGCTTCGGCGTCCGCCCCCGCCTCTTCCGCCCGCCCTACGGCCGCCACGACGCCACCACCCTGCGCGCCGCCGCCGAGTGCGGCATCGCCGCGGTGGTCCTGTGGCGCGTGACCCTCGAACCCGACGGCCACCTCACCTACGCCCACGGCCCGCACCGCCTGCGCCCCGGCGACATCGTCTCCGTGCCCTCGGGCGAGGCCCCGCCCCTGACCCTGGCGGAACGCACGACACGGCTGCTGGCGGAACTGGAGGAGCGGGACTTGAAGGTGGGCAGACTGGAGGATCACGTAGGCCGGCATCCAAGCCCGGCTGCGGGCACCTCCGGCCCGTCCGGCGCTTGAGGACGAGGCCGTCAGGCCGACAGCAGGGGCCCGGGGGCGCAGCCCCCGGCGGGCGGTCACAGCACCACCGGCATCACGCGACCCCATGCCGAAAAACACCCCCGCCCCCCGACGCGCCGCACGGCAATTGGCACTCCGCTTGACCGAGTGCTAATCGCGGTCATAGTCTCAGGTCTGGCACTCCCCCCTGGAGAGTGCCAACAACGCGACGGGCAGGTCCGGCACCCGCGACGACGGATCGACCTGGTCGCCACCTCAGACAGTTAACCCCGTGAGATCTCCGAAGGGGGAGGTCGGATCGTGACGACCGCCAGCTCCAAGGTTGCCATCAAGCCGCTCGAGGACCGCATCGTGGTCCAGCCGCTCGACGCCGAGCAGACCACGGCTTCGGGCCTGGTCATTCCGGACACCGCGAAGGAGAAGCCCCAGGAGGGCGTCGTCCTGGCCATCGGTCCGGGCCGCTTCGAGGACGGCAAGCGCGTCGAGCTCGACGTGAAGGTCGGCGACGTCGTTCTGTACAGCAAGTACGGCGGCACCGAGGTCAAGTACAACGGCGAGGAGTACCTCGTCCTCTCGGCTCGCGACGTCCTCGCGATCGTCGAGAAGTAAGGGGACCCCGGGGCCTGCCC
This sequence comes from Streptomyces sp. DSM 120436, assembly GCF_055778765.1. Lineage (NCBI taxonomy): Bacteria > Bacillati > Actinomycetota > Actinomycetes > Kitasatosporales > Streptomycetaceae > Streptomyces > Streptomyces sp. DSM 120436. Next base: position 2,054,588 of record NZ_JBSKBS010000001.1, read on the forward strand.
CGGACGACTCGACCTCGTAGCAAGTACTTCTGCTCGAACACTGCGCCCCTGGCCCCAGCATCCGACAAGGAGCCGGGTGGCCCAGGGGCGCAGTGATTTCACCTAGATTTCCGAGAGGGCTCCCGCTGCCATGGCGAAGATCCTGAAGTTCGACGAGGACGCCCGTCGCGCCCTCGAGCGCGGCGTCAACAAGCTTGCCGACACGGTCAAGGTGACGATCGGCCCCAAGGGCCGCAACGTCGTCATCGACAAGAAGTTCGGCGCCCCCACCATCACCAACGACGGTGTCACGATCGCCCGCGAGGTGGAGATCGAGGACCCGTACGAGAACCTCGGCGCGCAGCTCGTGAAGGAGGTGGCGACCAAGACCAACGACATCGCGGGTGACGGCACCACCACCGCCACCGTGCTGGCCCAGGCGCTGGTCCGCGAGGGTCTGAAGAACGTCGCCGCCGGCGCCTCCCCGGCCGCCCTGAAGAAGGGCATCGACGCCGCCGTCGCCGCGGTCTCCGAGGACCTGCTCGCCTCGGCCCGCCCGATCGACGAGAAGGCCGACATCGCCGCCGTCGCCGCGCTGTCCGCCCAGGACCAGCAGGTCGGTGAGCTCATCGCCGAGGCGATGGACAAGGTCGGCAAGGACGGTGTCATCACCGTCGAGGAGTCCAACACCTTCGGTCTGGAGCTGGACTTCACCGAGGGCATGGCCTTCGACAAGGGCTACCTGTCGCCGTACTTCGTGACGGACCAGGAGCGCATGGAGGCCGTCCTCGACGACCCGCAGATCCTGATCACCCAGGGCAAGATCTCCGCCATCGCGGACCTGCTGCCGCTGCTGGAGAAGGTCATCCAGGCCAACGCCTCCAAGCCGCTGCTGATCATCGCGGAGGACGTCGAGGGCGAGGCCCTGTCCACCCTGGTGGTCAACAAGATCCGCGGCACCTTCAACGCCGTCGCCGTCAAGGCGCCCGGCTTCGGTGACCGCCGCAAGGCGATGCTCCAGGACATGGCGGTCCTCACCGGCGCCACGGTCGTCTCCGAGGAGGTCGGCCTCAAGCTCGACCAGGTCGGCCTGGACGTGCTCGGCTCCGCCCGCCGCGTCACCGTCACCAAGGACGACACCACGATCGTCGACGGCGCCGGCAAGAAGGAGGACGTGGAGGCCCGCGTCGGCCAGATCAAGGCCGAGATCGAGACCACGGACTCCGACTGGGACCGCGAGAAGCTCCAGGAGCGCCTCGCGAAGCTGGCCGGCGGCGTGTGCGTGATCAAGGTCGGCGCCGCCACCGAGGTGGAGCTGAAGGAGAAGAAGCACCGTCTGGAGGACGCCATCTCCGCGACCCGCGCCGCGGTCGAGGAGGGCATCGTCTCCGGTGGCGGTTCCGCGCTGGTCCACGCCGTCAAGGTCCTCGAGAACAACCTCGACAAGACCGGCGACGAGGCCACCGGTGTCTCCGTGGTCCGCAAGGCCGCCGTCGAGCCGCTGCGCTGGATCGCCGAGAACGCCGGCCTCGAGGGCTACGTCATCGTCTCCAAGGTCGCCGAGCTGGAGAAGGGCAGCGGTTACAACGCCGCCACCGGCGAGTACGGCGACCTGGTCAAGGCCGGCGTCATCGACCCGGTCAAGGTGACCCGCTCCGCCCTGGAGAACGCCGCCTCCATCGCCTCCCTCCTGCTCACGACCGAGACCCTGGTCGTCGAGAAGAAGGAAGAGGAAGAGCCGGCCGCCGCCGGTGGCCACGGCCACGGCCACGCCCACTGACGACCTGAGTCGCCGGAACCCGAGCTGAGGCCCGGCCCCCCGTCCGCACGGACGGCGGGCCGGGCCTCCGCCGTACCCCGCCGCGGCACCCCTCCGCCACACCCCGCTGCGGCGCCCCTCAGCCCCACCCCGCCGCCGTCCCCCGCCCCGCCCCGTCCGATCATGGAACCGCACCACGCCCGACCGGAGTCCGAGCACACGACGGCCGAAACGAGAGGGGGACGGCGATGGACCAGCTGCTGTACGGGGAACGCTCCCGCAACCCGCTCGCGCGCACCGTGCGCCTCACCGAGCACGCGCTGCACCGCGGCGGCCGGACGACACCGCTGGAGGAACTGAACCTCGCCGCCATGGCCGAAGCGTTTCTGCGGGGCGCCTGGCTCGGCGGCGGAGGCACGGAACGTCCCCTGCAGGCGCTCCCCGAGGACGCCGGTCCGGTCCCCGTCACCCGGGCGACCGGCACCTGCACACCCCTGAAGGTGCGCCGGGCAGCGGCGTTCGCCCGCGCGCTCGGCGAGCTCGCGGTGCGCCGCTGCGGCGGCCCCGGGCAGGTCGCCGCCCTCGCCGCACGGGCGCGGGAGGAGGACGTACCGCTGTGGATCGCCCGCCGCTACGCGCACGGCCCCGCCGGCCCGATCGCGGTGGCCGTGGACCGCCGCCAGGTCCGCGTCGACGTCTGGGGCCCGTACGCCCCCGCCGTCCGCCTGCGCGCACCGTACGGCTTCCGGAGCGGCGGCGCCTCCGACACGGACACGGGGCTGGTCCTGACCGTGGGGGACGTCGTCGCCCAGCTCGCGCTGCGCAAGAAGTTCCGCAAGTCCAGGAGCGCGGTGGAGATCCGGCTGCCCGACCGGCAGTGGACCCTGCGCCGGGCGGACGCGGCGAGCTCCTGGCTGCTGCGGGGGGAGACGCCGGTCGCCCTGCTGACCCGGCCGCCCCGCGGGACGGCCCCCGCCCCCGGCACCTTGCTGCTGCCACTGGCCGACGTCCGCCACGAGAGCCCCGACCCGCTGGACGCCGTGATGGCCCACGCGGTCGCGGTGTCCTTCGGCCTCGGCGACGCGACGGGACTGGCCCGCTTCCGTTCCGCCGACCCGCGCCACGACATCGATGACGACGACTGGGACCTGCCCTGGTTCAGCAACCTCGGCCTCGGCCGCGACGACAACGAACCCGGCGGCGGCGACGGCTGGGGCCGCGACGGCGGGGACGCGGGGGACGGAGGCGGCGGAGGCGGCGACGGAGGAGGGGGCGACGGGGGTGGCGGCGGAGGGGGCGACTAGGACGGACGACCGGCCGGGGCGACCGCGAAGGCGCCGGCGCGACCCGACGGCCCCGGATCGACCGACCCAGGAGGCGAGATGCTGCTGCAGGCACAGCTCAGGGCGCTGCTGCGGGAAGGTGCGCGCGGCGCCGAGCGGTACGACGCACGCCATCTGCGAGGCTCGTGGCGGAAGTTCGCGGCTTTCGCCTATGTCGTCGAGCAGTACGGCTACCGGTACGACGGACTGTCCCCCCTTTCCCCCCAGGGCAGCCCGAACCCGTACTTCGCCTTCCGCCGCATGCCGGACGCCGCCGAACGGGCGGCCCGCACCGCCGCGCTGCACCCGGACGCCCCGGACGGCGGCCCGCTGCCCGGCATGCGTCCCGGCGGGCACCGGCTGCGTCCGCTGCCCGAGGTGCGGCGCGAGGTCGACCTGCTGCACGCGCGCATCATGGTCGACCACAGCCGCACGCACCGACGGCGCGGGCTGATCGCTCTGCTGCTCATCCCCTTGGCACTGCTCGTCCCGCTCTCCCAGGCCGGCTTCTCGCGGGGAGCGGTCCTCGTGTGCGCCGCCGTGTGGCTGTCCTTCGCCGTCCTGTGGGCGCTGGGCCTGTTCCTCGCCCGCCGCCGGCGCCGCACGTACGGCCGGATGCTGCGGGACGCGGGCATCACCTGGCCGCCGGGCTGAGGCGGGACCTCAGCCCGCCCAGACCTCGGCGTCGTCGGCCGGGACGGTGGTGGCCAGGCCCAGTTCTTCGCGGGCGGCGACCGACTTGCCCGGGTCGATGAGGGTGAACCCGGCGTCGTAGGCGACGTAGAAGGTGTCGAGGTCGGCGGCGTTCGCGGCCTTCCTCCACTCGCCGGCCGCCTTGGCCAGCGTCCCGCGGAGCGTGCCGACCTCGCTGCCCTCGACGCCCTCCAGCCCCTCGACGTGCGTGTCGAGGGCGGCGGCGACGGCCTTGGCCTGCGCCTGGTAGCCGTCCAGGTCGCCCTCGACGTCGTCCGTCTCCGGCTGGTGGGCCCACAGGGCCTCGTACACCGCGTGGGAGCCCTTGAGATAGGTGAGCTGCTCGGGCCCGAGGGTCTTCGCGGTGTCCAGCGATCCCTTGAAGGTGCCCTTCTCCGTGCTGTACGTGCAGGTCACCAGCCGGTCGTCCGTCGCCCAGCTCTCGGCGGTCGGGGTGTAGTACGACAGGCCGACGCCCCGGGGCAGTGCCCAGGTGTCCGGGGCGAACTTCTGCGCCTCGGCCGGGCAGCGGGTGTCCGCGATCGCCGTGACGGCGTCCTCGCCGGGGAACTTCCCGTCCTGCTGGAGCGCGAACTCGCCGACGACCTGCCCCTGATGCGCCTCGTCGCAGGGCACGATCTCGACGAGGTACGCCTCCCCCTCGGCCTTGCCGTTCGGGTTGTAGCAGTCCCCGACGTCCAGCGAGAACACCGAACGCTGCCGGGCGGCCTTCTTCGCGCCGTCCTTGGCGCTGTCGACGGCCTCGGACACGTCCGAGCACCCCACCGCACCGGCCGCGAGCACGGCGACGACGGCGGACAGGCCGCGAAGCGAACGGTACGGGGAACGGACGGTCATGGTGTCTCCAAGCTGCGGTGCGCTGCGCGGGGAGGCCTCACCTCCCCTGCGCCTGTGACACGCGGAGGCCCGGAAAGGTTGTAACGCCGCCGCTTCAGCGCGCCGTCGGGGCGCCTAGGATGCCCGCATGCCCGTGCCGAGACGGAAGAAGTACCGCAACTGGTTCGTCGCGTGGGCGGTGTTGTGCGTGGCCGGTCTCGCCGCCACCGACGCGCTGACCGACTCCCCGGCGCCGGACCCGCGGCCCGAGAGGCCCGTCAGCGCCGAGTGCGCCGAGTACGTCGCGGACGTCGAGAGGCAACTGGCCGGTGCCCGGCAGGGAGGCGAAGGAGACAGAGAACTGGCCTTCGCCCTAGTCCGGTCCGGCACCGGACACGACTGCGACGACGAACTCCGCGAGCACCTCGACGGCGACCCGTGAGCCGTCGGCCCATGGGCCGACGGCCCGTGAACCGCTCAGAGTTTCTCCGCGCGGCCTTCACCGGTGTCGTGTCGGCGATGCGCCGACCACCGACGCTCAGGAGAAGGCGCACCGGTTCGGCCGGAGCCGCCTGCGTCCCCTCCTCACACGGGTCACCCGTGCCCCTCGTACTTTCCTCCCCGGTCCCGTCAGCTCCGGCCCGGACGCGGACCGGGCAGTCATGGACCGTTCACACTCCAGAGACAGCGGTCTTCAGGGCACCGGACAGGTCCGACACGAATGCCTGCCACGACGGCACCTCGGCGACGGGCCCGTGTCGGTTGAGCAGGTCGAGCAGCCGGTGCCGGTTCCGGGGGAAGCGCTGCTGCGGTTCCGCGAGGCGTCGTCCCTTGCAGCCGCTGGCCTTCGCGAGGGTGTCCTTGAGCCGCTGCTTCGGATCGGCGACGCGTTCCACGGCCGTCGCCTTCGGCAGGTCGAGCGGGATGCGTCCGCGAGGGTTGCCGGCAACCTCCCGGATGGCCTGTTCGTCAAGGAGGAGCCATGCTTCAAGCATGCGTACCGGCACGACAGGCACGTGCGCCAGCTCGGGCCAGACCTCGTCGACGGCCGGAGCTGCGCAGCGCCGGCGGCTCCAGGGCGAGCCGCCGCCAGGACTGCATCTCCCGGCGTACCGCGAGGATGGTCGGGTCGTCGCTGGTGTTGACCGTCGAGACGATGGTGGCCCGGGCCCGCGACGCCGCGGCTGCCTCCGTCCTGGTGGATGCGGATCACGGATTCGGTGCCCTCCACCGTGGTGGAGATGTAGGAGACACCCGAGCGCCGACCGGTGACCACCGCGTCCCGGAACCGGGCCCTGGAGTGGGGGAAGCGCAGCCGGGCCCGTGCGTCGCCCTGCTTGGTGTGCCGCAGACTTTCGTGCAGGAGTGACAGCCTGCCGATCTTTTCCGCGCCCTGGGGCGGGTGGTGGCCGAGCTCCAGTTCATAGCGCAGGAAGGACGTCGTCGGCGTGGCCGGCCGTCCGAAGTCGTCCTCCACGGGCTCCGCCGGTACCAGCATTTCCGCCGCGAACCGCATCCGGTGCGTCCCGTGGTCGTAGCCGTTCCAGAAGAGGTCCCGGGCGTCGCCGTGCCGCTCGCCGTGGGTGCCGCGGACCTCCTGGGCGGCCTCCGTCAACGACCGGTCGGCGAGCAGGCTGAGGAACTGGATGGCGTCGAACACATTGGACTTGCCTGTGCCGTTCTCACCCGCGATGCAGGTGAACGGACCCAGTTCGACCGTCAGCCCCAGCAGGTTCTTGAATCCGTCGACCTCGAGCCGTGTGAGCATCCGTCCTCCCCGGCGGTCCGCCCGGTCTCCGCTCCGGCCGGGTCGGCGTCGTCAGCATATGTTCCGGGGGAGCCCTTCAGCGGTGCTGTGAGCATGACGTCGAGGGGTGCGGCGCCCGTCGGGACGCCGGCCACGGCCCCACACCGTCTTGTCCGGCCCGTCCGCAGACCCTCCAGGTGTCGGAGAGGGTGCCCACCAGCGACAGGCCGCCTTCCCGCTCCGCTCAGACCCGTTCCTTCAGCCGGTGCGCCACCGTGCCGCTGTCCAGCGGACCTGCGTGGGGCGGTGGTGAGGTGAGGGTCGGACCTGCCGGGACGATCCGGAGCGGGCCAGTCGCCCGCGCCCGCCACGCACGGCCCGTGCTCGTCAACACCCCAGTGGGACAGCCGAGTTGAAAAGGCCTTATCTTCTCGGGCATGGATCATCGGGAAGAGTTCCGTCGGGCGGCCCTTGAGCTGGGCGTCCCGGACGACGAGATCAGCAGGTTCAGCGGGCACCTCCGTCTGGCGATCGGGATGTCCGGGGGTGGCGACGGCCCCCCGGTCGGGCACCTCGGTGGGCTGCCCCGGCTGCCGGTGGGCATGGAGTGGCCGTCCGCCGAGGGTGTTCCGTTGCCGTTGCTCCTTTCCGTCGACTGCGGGGCGCTGCCGAGGGTCGACGGCCTCGACCTGCCGACGGACGGGACGCTGCTCTTCTTCGTCGACCGGGAGATGGACTTCGGCGAGTACCGGGCCGGTCCGGGGCAGTACGCGCGAGTCGTGCACGTGCCGGACGGCACCGAGACCGCGGTCGCGGAACCCCCTGACTCCGTGCGCGTCAGCGAGCGGATCGACGTCTGCGCCGAGCTCAGAGCCGATCTGCCCCTTTGGCTCGAGGAGGGCGACGAGGACTGGCACGAGTTCTGGGAGGATCTCGAACGGGACGACATGTCGCCCTTCCAGCAGCAGTTGGCCCGGTACATGGAGCGTGAACTGCCGCACCTGGACGAACTCCGGGATCTGGCCCACGACCTCTGGTCGTCCAGCGCCTACCTCGCCATCGGCGGGTACGCCGACGACGAGGAGACGGTCGACGGCATCCTGACGAAGACCCTCGCGAAGACAGCAGGGGCCGTCTGCGGGGACGAGGACCGGGTCAAGACGGCGGACGAATGGATACCGCTCGCCGGTGAGGCCCGGGTCTACGAGGAGTACTACACGAGATTCATGATCCGCCACGACGACCTGGCCGCCGCCCGGTGGGACAAGGTGCTGACCGTGACCCACTTCGAGGCCCCGTGACCGGTTCGACGTACCTCCACCAGCGGGAACAGCTCCGGACGCGGTGAGAGCGCCGTCCCGCCCGTCATCGATGCGGCCGGCTCCACCAGCCGGGTTCCGGCGAGCGGGACCATGTCGTCCGGAGCTGCGACGGCACGTGGTTCACGCAGGACGGTGGTTCCGCCCGGCAGCGGCTCCCGGCGGACCGGACCGGCGGCCACGGCCATCTCCCTCCGGGGAGGGGAACCCGTGCCCCGCCGCCGCTAGCGGGGCCCGTACTTGCGGCCGGTCTTCGAGGAGATGCCGCCCAGCAGGTTCCGCGGGACCAGCTTCGACGCCCCGAGCAGCACCTTGTACCGCGGGTCCGGGACGGACAGCGACTTGCCCCGGGCGAGGTCCGCCAGCGCCGCCGCGGCGACCTTGTCCGCGTCCAGCCACATCCACCCGGGGATGTTGTCCGTGCCCATGCCGGCCCGCTGGTGGAACTCGGTGCGCACGAAGCCTGGGCACAGCGCCATCAGGCGTACGCCGTGACCGGCCAGGTCCTGCGCCGCGCCCTGGGTGAACTGCACGACCCACGCCTTCGACGCCCCGTACGTCCCGCGCGGCACGAACGCCGCGGTCGAGGCGACGTTCACGACCCCGCCGCGCCCGCGCTCCCGCATCGCCTCCACCGCCGCCGACGTCAGCCGGAGCACGGCCTCGCAGTGGACCTTGAGCATCATCAGCTCGTCGGACATGGGGACCTCGAGGTAGCGGCCCTTGTGGCCGAACCCGGCGTTGTTGATCAGCAGGTCGACGGGGTTCCTGCGGTCGCCGAGCCGGCGTTCCACCGCCTCGATGCCCCGGTCCTCGGCGAGGTCGGCGGTCAGCACCTCCGCCTCGATGCCGTGGCGGTCGTGCAGCTCGGTCGCCTGTTCCCGCAGCCGGGCGGTGTCCCGGGCCACGAGTACCAGGTCGTGCCCCTCGGCCGCCAGCCGCCGCGCGAACGCGGCACCGATCCCCGCCGTCGATCCCGTAATCAGAGCCGTTGTCATGGCCCAAGAGTAGTTACCCGGAGCGGAGGCGTCCGCTCTGCGGTCCGGGCCGACACCGGGCCGAGACCGAGCTGTGCGACCGCACCGGGCCGGCACCGGGCCGACCGGACAGAGGCGTCCGTCGGGCAGAGGCGTATGTACGGTCAGACCTCGGCGGTCACACCCGACCTCTCCCCGTGCTCCCGCGCCTTCCTCAGCGCCTCCGGGTGCAGCGCGTCCCCCGCCGCCAGCAGCCGGGGGAGCAGGTCGCGCTCCGTCGTCACCGCGCGGAACTGGAGGGCCACCGTCACGTCGTGGTCCGGACGGTGGACGATGCGGACGGCGTCGCCGGCGCGCACCTCCCCGGGGGTGATCACCCGGAAGTACGCTCCCGGCGCGCCCCGCTCCGTGAACCGCTTGACCCAGCCGTCCTCGCCCAGGTGGCCCTGGAAGGTGCGGCACGGAATGCGTCCCGAGGTGACCTCCAGGACGACCTCGGGTCCCACGGCCCAGCGTTCGCCGATCAGCGCGCCGGAGACGTCGACGCCCAGGGTGGTGAGGTTCTCGCCGAACGAGCCGTGGGGCAGCGTGCGCCCCAGGGTGCGCTCCCACTCGTCGAGGTCCTCGCGGGCCACCGCGTACACCGCCTGGTCGTCCCCGCCGTGGTGCCGCGTCTCGCACACCGCGTCACCGGCCAGACCGCTCCCGCCGGTGCCCTTCGGACCGGGCGCGGCCACCCGCACCGGCCCGTCCACCGGACGCTTGTCGATGCCGGTCAGGCCGTCCCGCTGACCCGTGTACGGGACGGGCCGGGGCCGGCCCAGGTTCACAGACAGAAGCTTCATGCGGTGCACGGTAAGGCATGCACATCAAAGCGTCGACGCGTTTATTTCCTCTTGGTCAAAGGCGTGCTTATCCCTGTGCGTATCCTGGCAGGGTGATCGAAGCCCGCCACCTCCGCGTACTGCGCGCCGTGGCCTCCACCGGTTCCTTCTCCGCCGCCGCCCGCGAACTGGGGTGCACCCAGCCCGCCGTCAGCCAGCAGATGAAGGCCCTGGAGACGTCCGTCGGCACGCCGCTGCTCATCCGCTCCGGCCGCGAGATGCGGCTGACCCAGGCCGGTGAGGCGCTGGTGCGGCACGCGGCGGCCATCCTCGCCGGGCTCACCGCCGCCGAGGAGGAGGTCGCGGCCATCGCCGGACTGCGCGCGGGACGGGTGCGGCTGGTGTCCTTCCCCAGCGGCAGCTCCACGCTCGTACCGACCGCCCTCGCCGCCCTGCGCGACGCCCACCCCGGCACCCGGGTCTCACTCGAGGAGGCCGAACCGCCCCGCTCCGTGCGGATGCTGCGCGAGGGCGACTGCGACATCGCCCTCGCCTTCCGGTACGAGGGCGCGGCGGGCGCGGAGGAGTGGGACGACCTGGTGGTACGCCCGCTGCTGTCGGACCGGCTGGTGGGACTCGTGCCGGAACGGCACCGGCTGGCGCGCGCGGGGTCGGTCGCCATCGGCGACCTCGCGGGGGAGCCGTGGATCGCGGGCTGCCCGCGCTGCCGGGGCCAGCTCGTCGAGGTGTGCGAGACGGCCGGCTTCACTCCGCGCATCGACTTCGCGACCGACGACTACCCGGCGGTCGCCGGCCTGGTCGGCGCGGGGCTCGGCGTCGCGGTCCTGCCGCAGCTCGCGCTGGAGTCGCTGCGGCCGCGCGGCGTACGCACCGTGGACCTGGAACCCGCCGTGCGGCGGGAGATCGTCGCGCTCACCCTGCCGGACCTCGCCCAGGTGCCCGCGGTCACCGCGACGTTGGAGAAGCTGGCGGCGGCCGCCGCCGGGTGACGGCCCCAGGGCACGCGAGTGTGCCCGGGCTTCTTCAAAGAAACGTTCCTTCAGGTGTTCGAGGCGGTGGCGTGCCCACCGGCGCCCGACGCCGACACCAGCCGGTTGCGCGCCCGCCCCATCAGCTCTTCGCGCTCGTCCTCGGTCAGGCCGCCCCACACGCCGTACGGCTCGCGCACCGCCAGCGCGTGCGCGGCGCACTCGGCGCGCACCGGGCACCTCATGCAGACCTCCTTGGCCGAGTTCTCACGTGCGCTGCGGGCGGCGCCCCGCTCGCCCTCCGGGTGGAAGAAGAGCGAACTGTCCACCCCGCGGCAGGCGGCCAGGAGCTGCCAGTCCCACAGGTCCGCGTTCGGTCCGGGAAGGCGGGAGAAATCTGCCATTGCGTGACCCCTTGTAGCCGTGACTGGGCGGATCCGGTGTCCACAACCGTACAACTGCGATCAAAGGAGATGAAAATATGACTCATTGCGAATTTAGCCCTGGACACTGATGAAAGGGAAGAAAAGGGTCTGAATGGGGCATGAGTGGTGATGAAAGTCCGGGGGTGCGCCGCGCGTGTCTCCACCGTGAGCACCTCCTCACGTAGAGTGCCGAAGATGGCAGACGGCCCCGTAACTCTTTCGAGTGACCGTCGTTGAGAGTGCGAGGCGGTTGAAGGAACAAGCGCTCGGGCGGGCGTCCGAGACGGTCGACCGCACAGGTGTCGATTTCGTACCAGCCTGGAGGCTCAAGGTGACGCGCATCAGCTGCGGAGGGCGGCCATGACTTCCGTCCTCGTCTGCGACGACTCCCCGCTTGCCCGAGAGGCGCTCCGCCGCGCGGTGGCGACCGTGCCCGGCGTCGAGCGCGTGACGACGGCGGCCAACGGCGAGGAAGTCCTCCGCCGCTGGGGCGCCGACCGCTCGGACCTGATTCTGATGGACGTGCGCATGCCCGGTCTGGGCGGCGTCGAGACAGTACGGCGGCTGCTTTCCGCCGACCCCGGAGCACGCATCATCATGCTCACGGTCGCCGAGGACCTGGACGGCGTCGCCCTCGCGGTGGCCGCCGGGGCCCGCGGCTATCTGCACAAGGACGCCTCCCGCGCGGAGCTGCGCGCCACGGTCACGCAGGCGCTCGCCGACCCGACCTGGCGGCTCGCCCCGCGCCGGCTGCGCTCGGCCGAGATGGGCGCGGCGCCCACGCTCACCGCGCGTGAGATCCAGGTGCTCGAGGGGATGAGCCACGGCCGCTCCAACGCGGAGATCGGCCGCGAGCTGTTCCTCTCCGAGGACACGGTCAAGACGCACGCGCGCCGTCTCTTCAAGAAGCTGGGCGCCTCGGACCGGGCCCACGCGGTGGCGCTCGGGTTCCGGTGGGGTCTGGTGCGGTAGGCCGACCCGTCCTTCGGGCCGGGCCGGCCGGGATGCGGGGCGCCTCACGGGCGCGGGGGCCGGACGCCGATGCGGATCCGGACCTCGGACCGGTGGGCGGTCGCCCCGCCGGACGCGGTGTCCGGGTCCCGCGGAGCGGGGCCGGGCGGCGATCCGGTTCCCGGTCGTGGCCGCGACGCCGCGCGTTCCGTGCGGGACGCGGGCCGGCGCGATGGCCGTACGCACGGTCCGCGCACGGACACCGGCGTCCCCCGCGGCCGTCGGCGTCCCTGACCTCCCGCGCGGTCGTGTGCCGTGCGCCTCGTCGCGCCGCACGCGGGCCGGGGCGTACCGGAACCGGCGCACCCCCGTGCGCGGGTCCCGTGTCCGGTGGGCGGGCCCTTCCCGTGCGGGCCCGCGCAGGGCCTGCCGCGTGGGTCGGCGCACAGGCCGGACGTGGTGTTCGCCGCGGCCGGGAGGGACCCACTGCTCGTTTCGCGGCGGATGCCGCATCCTTGAGGTGTGGAGTTCCTCGGGGACGAGTCGGTCGAGCGGAAGGGGAGGGCGCAAGGGATGACTTCCGGCGCACCTGCTCATAACGCTTCGGTGCACAACCAGGGACACGGTGCCGCGGACCAGACGTCCGCAGGGCACCATGGACCGATGCGCGACGACGAGGCGGGCACGGCCCAAGGGGCGATCGGTGCGCTCGTCCACCGCGCTGTCGACGGAGACGAGCAGGCCACGCACGACCTGCTCGCCCACGTCCACCCGCTCGCCCTGCGCTACTGCCGCACCCGTCTGTCCCGGCTGCCGGGCGACGCCCGGCACTTCGTCGAGGACCTCGCCCAGGAAGTCTGCGTGGCGGTGCTGCTCGCGCTGCCCCGCTACAAGGACACCGGCCGGCCCTTCGAGGCGTTCATCTTCGCCATCGCCTCCCACAAGGTCGCCGACCTCCAGCGCGCCGCCATGCGGCACCCCGGTTCGACCGCGGTGCCGTCCGACGAGATGCCGGAGCGGCCCGACGACTCGCTCGGCCCGGAGGAGCGCGCCCTGCTCAGCAGCGACGCAGAGTGGGCCAAGAAACTGCTGGCCAGCCTGCCCGAGAACCAGCGCGAGCTGATCCTGCTGCGCATCGCCGTGGGGCTCACCGCGGAGGAGACCGGCCAGATGTTGGGAATGTCACCCGGCGCGGTCCGGGTGGCGCAGCACCGCGCGCTGAGCCGGCTGCGGGCCCTGGCGGAGCAGTAACGCCCGTCCCCGCGCCGCCTCTTCGCGCAACCCGTCACACATGTGAACGGACGATCAGCCGTTCCCGTACGAATATACGAAGCCGGGGCCCGTGCGGAATCGTGGAATGAGACACCCGCGCTTCCCGTTAGCATGGACATCCGCACCGATCAAGGCCATTTGGGGAAGGTGTCATGACTGCCAACGTCGACGGAGTGCCCGGAAAATTCGCGACACTCGGGCTGACCTACGACGACGTGCTGCTGCTGCCGGGCCCGTCGGACATGGCACCCGACGAGATCGACACCGCCTCGTACGTCTCCAGGAACGTGCGGGTCAACATCCCGCTGCTGTCCGCCGCCATGGACAAGGTGACCGAATCCCGCATGGCCATCGCGATGGCCCGCCAGGGCGGCGTCGGCGTGCTGCACCGCAACCTGTCCATCGAGGACCAGGCCAACCAGGTCGACCTGGTGAAGCGGTCCGAGTCGGGCATGGTCACCGACCCCATCACCATCCACCCGGACGCCACGCTCGCCGAGGCCGACGCCCTGTGCGCCAAGTTCCGCATCAGCGGCGTCCCGGTGACCGACGGCAACAAGAGGCTGCTCGGCATCGTCACCAACCGTGACATGGCCTTCGAGACCGACCGCACCCGTCAGGTGCGCGAGGTCATGACGCCGATGCCGCTGGTCACCGGCAAGGTCGGCATCTCCGGCCCGGACGCCATGCAGCTGCTGCGCCGGCACAAGATCGAGAAGCTTCCGCTGGTCGACGACGACGGCGTCCTCAAGGGACTCATCACGGTCAAGGACTTCGTCAAGGCCGAGAAGTACCCCCACGCCGCCAAGGACGCCGAGGGCCGCCTGCTGGTCGGCGCCGCGGTCGGTGTCGCCGGTGACGCCTTCGAGCGCGCCCAGGCGCTGATCGAGGCGGGCGTCGACTTCATCGTCGTCGACACCGCGCACGGCCACTCCCGGCTGGTCGGCGACATGGTCGCCAAGATCAAGTCGAACTCCTCCGGCGTCGACGTGATCGGCGGCAACATCGCCACCCGCGACGGCGCCAAGGCGCTCGTCGACGCGGGCTGCGACGGCATCAAGGTCGGCGTCGGCCCCGGCTCCATCTGCACCACGCGTGTCGTCGCCGGCGTCGGCGTCCCGCAGGTCACGGCGATCTACGAGGCGGCGCTCGCGGCCAAGGAGGCCGGCGTGCCGGTCATCGGCGACGGCGGTCTGCAGTACTCCGGCGACATCGCCAAGGCGCTCGTCGCGGGCGCCGACACGGTGATGCTGGGCTCGCTGCTGGCCGGCTGCGAGGAGTCGCCGGGCGAGCTGCTGTTCATCAACGGCAAGCAGTTCAAGTCGTACCGCGGCATGGGGTCGCTGGGCGCCATGCAGAGCCGCGGCGACCGCAAGTCGTTCTCCAAGGACCGTTACTTCCAGGAGGGCGTCGCCTCCGACGAGCAGCTGGTGCCCGAGGGCATCGAGGGCCAGGTGCCCTACCGCGGCCCGCTGTCGTCCGTCGTCCACCAGCTCGTCGGCGGTCTGCGCCAGTCGATGTTCTACGTCGGCGGCAAGACCGTCCCGGAGCTCCAGACCAACGGCCGCTTCGTCCGGATCACCTCCGCGGGCCTCAAGGAGAGCCACCCGCACGACATCCAGATGACGGTCGAGGCACCGAACTACAGCCGTCAGTAGCGGCGGGCCTCCCGAGGGCGGCTCCGGACCACCGGGGCCGCCCTCGCCGTGCGTCCGGGGCGGTGGGCGCCGCGGCCGTCGGGGATACTGGAGGGCGCTGCAACGCAACAGGGAAAGGCCACAGACGTGACTGAGATCGAGATCGGGCGCGGCAAGCGCGGCCGCCGGGCGTACGCCTTCGACGACATCGCGGTCGTCCCCAGCCGCCGTACGCGGGACCCGAAGGAGGTCTCGATCGCCTGGCAGATCGACGCCTACCGCTTCGAGCTGCCGTTCCTGGCCGCTCCCATGGACTCCGTGGTCTCGCCGGCCACCGCGATCCGCATCGGCGAGCTCGGCGGCCTCGGCGTGCTGAACCTCGAGGGCCTGTGGACCCGCCACGAGGACCCGCAGCCGCTGCTGGACGAGATCGTCGGCCTGCCCGCCGAGACGGCCACCCGCCGCCTCCAGGAGATCTACGCCGCTCCCATCAAGGAGGAGCTGATCGGGCAGCGCATCAAGGAGGTGCGCGACTCCGGCGTCGTCACCGCCGCCGCGCTCTCCCCGCAGCGCACCGCCCAGTTCTCCAAGGCCGTCGTCGACGCGGGCGTGGACATCTTCGTCATCCGCGGCACGACGGTGTCGGCGGAGCACGTCTCCGGCTCGCACGAGCCGCTGAACCTGAAGCAGTTCATCTACGAGCTCGACGTCCCGGTCATCGTCGGCGGCTGCGCCACCTACACGGCCGCCCTGCACCTGATGCGCACCGGCGCGGCGGGCGTCCTCGTCGGCTTCGGCGGCGGCGCCGCGCACACCACGCGCAACGTGCTGGGCATCCAGGTGCCGATGGCCACCGCGGTCGCCGACGTGGCCGCCGCCCGCCGCGACTACATGGACGAGTCCGGCGGCCGGTACGTGCACGTCATCGCGGACGGCGGCGTCGGCTGGTCCGGCGACCTGCCCAAGGCGATCGCCTGCGGCGCGGACTCCGTGATGATGGGCTCCCCGCTGGCCCGCGCCACCGACGCGCCGGGCCGCGGCCACCACTGGGGCATGGAGGCCGTCAACGAGGAGCTGCCGCGCGGCAAGAAGGTCGACCTCGGCACGGTCGGCACGCTGGAGGAGATCCTCACCGGCCCGTCCCACACCCCCGACGGCTCCATGAACCTCTTCGGCGCCCTGCGCCGCGCGATGGCCACCACCGGCTACAGCGAGCTGAAGGAGTTCCAGCGCGTCGAGGTGACGGTGGCGGACTCCCAGCACCGCCGGTAACCGCAGCGCGGGCTTTCGTACGGCACCGAGAGGGCCGGTCACCTGGACGGGTGACCGGCCCCTTTCGCATGCCCGACGGGCGCACGCGGTGCCCGGGGGGCGCGGTTGCGCCGGGACCTTGTTCGCGCGGGTATGCCCGGTCGAGGCCGCCAGTGCCGTCGACGGCGCTCCGGTTCTTCCGGGAGCCCCCTTCCAAGGACCTGGCCCGGACCCCGCCCTTCGGGGCCCGGCCCGGTTCCGACGGACCGTCCACCGGACCACCGGACGGTGTTGTGGAAGGGGGCGTCCATGGGACGCCACCGCAGGCCCACCCGCTGGGACCGGATCCGTCAGTGGACGGTGAAGTGCCGGAGGAGGTGGATCTCGCGGATGTTCGGATGGTGAGCGGCCGCCCCCGGAAGAAGTAGGGGCGGACACCCGTGAACCATTCCGGAGCCTGCCGCAGTGCCCCCCGCGGTGGGCTCCACCCGACGTCCACCGTACCCGCGCGGCACCCCGCCCCCCACCAGTCTCGGTGACACGGAGAGCCGTCGCGCGCCCCTCTCACAACCGGTGCGCCGCCCCCGTGGGGGTCGCGCCCCGGGTGTCCAGGAAGAGCTGGGCCTTCACCGACAGGCCCTGGAGGTCGTACGTGCGGTGCTGCTGGAGCAGGACCGTCAGATCGGCGTCGGCGACGGCCTCGTAGAGGGAGTCCGCGCGGGGGACGGGGCGGTCCAGGACGGTCCAGGACGGCACGTGCGGGTCGTGGTAGCTGACCGAGGCGCCCAGCTCCCTCAGGCGGACCGCGATCTCCTGCGCGGGGCTGCCCTGGAGGTCGGCGAGGTCGGCCTTGTAGGTGACCCCGAGGAGCAGCACGCGTGCGCCGCGCGCCGACTTGCCGTGCTCGTTGAGCAGTGCGGCGGCCCGCCGCACGACGTAGCGGGGCATGCGGCCGTTGACCTCCTGGGCCAGTTCCGCCATGCGCAGGGTGCGGCCGGCGTGCGCGGTGAGGTCCTGGGGGACGGTGTGGCCGCCGACGCCGGGGCCGGGGCGGAAGGCGAGGAAGCCGAAGGGCTTGGTCTCCGCGCAGCGCAGCACGTCCCACAGGTCGATGCCCAGGTCGTGGCAGAGCGCGGCCATCTCGTTGACCAGGGCGATGTTGACGTGCCGGAAGTTGGTCTCCAGCAACTGCACCGTCTCGGCCTCGCGCGGGCCGCGGGCGCGGACCACCTTGTCGGTGACGCGGCCGTAGAAGGCCGCGGCCGACTCGGTGCAGGCGGGGGTGAGGCCGCCGATGACCTTCGGGGTGTTGGCGGGGGTGAAGTCGCGGCTGCCGGGGTCGACGCGGGTGGGGCAGTGGGCGAGGTGGAAGTCGCGGCCCGCGCGCAGGCCCGACCCGGACTCCAGCAGGCGCAGCAGCGGGCCCTCCGTGGTGCCGGGCGGCACGGGGGACTCCAGGATCACCGTGGTGTGCGGGCGGAGCTGCGCGGCGAGGGTGCGGGCGGCCGCCTCGACCTGGCCGAGGTCGAGCCCGCCGTCGGCCGCGGGCGGGGTGGGGGCGCAGATCACGGCGGTGCGCACCCGGCCGAGCTCGGCCGCGCTGGTGGTGACCCGGAAGCCCTGCGCGAGCATGCGGCGCTGCTCGGCGGGGCTGAGGGAGCCGGGCTCGGGGCCGGTCCGGTACCCCACGGTGGGGATGCCGGCGGCGACGGCGGCCTGGGCCAGGGGCAGTCCGAACGGGCCGAGTCCGATGACGGCGAGATCTGCGGGCATGGCGTGGGCCGTCCTTCCCGATAGCCGGAGTACGACAGGGGCGCAAGCGCTGTGAACGGGACAGGCGAGCGCAATGTCAGACTAGGAGTAAATATGACCGATATGTGGGATTGATGGGCTGGTTTTCGGTGCGTCGTTCCGCGCGGCCGTCCTGCGGTGTTTCCGGCGGGGCCGTTCACGGGCCCGTGGCCGCGCGGTTGTCCACAGCCTGCGGCCCGGCGGTCGTCCACAGCCTGAGGCGGTGTGTGGCTGAAGCGGGGCAACCCGGTCAGAATCTGGGCATGAGGGTGAGGTACCGGGCTTCGCCCGACGGGTGCGGCCGATGCGACCGACGAGCGGGAGGCAGCGGTGAGGACAGCGACACTGGGGCCGGCGCAGCGCGCCGAATCACTGGCGGCCATGGCGGAGCGCGAGCTGGACGTGCTGGTGGTGGGCGGCGGCGTGGTCGGCGCGGGCACGGCGCTCGACGCGGTGACGCGCGGCCTGTCCACGGGACTGGTCGAGGCGCGGGACTGGGCGTCGGGCACCTCCAGCCGCTCCAGCAAACTGATCCACGGCGGCCTGCGCTATCTCGAGATGCTGGACTTCGCCCTCGTCCGGGAGGCGTTGAAGGAGCGCGGCCTGCTGCTGGAGAAGCTCGCCCCGCACCTCGTGCGCCCCGTGCCGTTCCTCTACCCGCTGCGGCACCGGGGCTGGGAGCGGCTCTACGCGGGGGCGGGCGTTGCGCTCTACGACACCATGGCGATGACCCACGCCCATGGCCGGGGCCTCCCCGCGCACCGCCACCTGAGCCGGCGCCAGGCCCTGCGCGTCGCCCCCTGCCTGAAGAAGGACGCGCTGGTCGGCGCCCTGCAGTACTACGACGCCCAGACGGACGACGCCCGCTTCGTGCTCACCCTCGTGCGCACGGCCGCGGCGTACGGCGCCAGGACCGCCAACGGCGCCCGTGTGACCGGCTTCCTGCGCGAGGGCGAGCGGGTCGTCGGCGCCCGGGTGCAGGACGTGGAGGGCGGCGGCCGGTACGAGATCCGCGCCAAGCAGGTGGTCAACGCCACCGGGGTGTGGACCGACGACACCCAGGCGATGGTCGGCGAACGCGGACGCTTCCACGTGCGCGCCTCCAAGGGCATCCACCTGGTCGTGCCCAAGGACCGGATCCACTCCACCACCGGGCTCATCCTGCGCACCGAGAAGTCCGTGCTGTTCGTCATCCCCTGGGGCCGGCACTGGATCGTCGGCACCACCGACACCGGCTGGGACCTCGACAAGGCGCACCCGGCCGCGTCCAGCGCGGACATCGACTACCTGCTGGAGCACGTCAACTCCGTCCTCGCGGTGCCGCTCACCCGCGACGACGTCGAAGGGGTCTACGCGGGGCTGCGCCCGCTGCTCGCCGGCGAGTCGGACGCCACGAGCAAGCTGTCCCGCGAGCACACGGTCGCCCACCCCGTCCCCGGCCTGGTCGTGGTGGCGGGCGGCAAGTACACGACGTACCGGGTGATGGCGGAGGACGCCGTGGACGCCGCGGTGCACGGACTCGACCTGCGCGTGGCGGACTGCGTCACCGAGGACACGCCGCTGGTGGGCGCCGAGGGCTACCACGCGCTGTGGAACGGCCGCGCGCGCACCGCGGCCCGCACCGGTCTGCACCCGGTCCGGGTGGAGCACCTGCTCCAGCGGTACGGGGCGCTCGCCGAGGAGGTGCTGGACCTCATCGCCTCCGACCCCTCCCTGGGCGAGCCGCTGCGGGCCGCCGACGACTACCTGCGCGCCGAAGTCGTCTACGCCGCCTCGCACGAGGGCGCGCGGCACCTGGAGGACGTGCTGACCCGGCGCACCCGCATATCCATCGAGACGTTCGACCGGGGCACGCGCAGCGCGCGCGAGGCCGCCGGGCTGATGGCGCCCGTGCTGGGCTGGGACGCCGGCCAGATCGACCGTGAGGTGCGGCACTACGAGAAGCGGGTGGAGGCCGAGCGGGAGTCGCAGCGGCAGCCCGACGACCTGACCGCGGACGCGGCCCGGCTGGGGGCTCCCGACATCGTGCCGCTGTAGACCGGCCGACGGCGTCCCCACGGGTCGCGGGGCCGCTCCCCGGCGCGCGAGGGCGGAACTCGGCCATGTGTGCGGCCGGTTCGGGACCGGCGGCGGCCGGGCGTTCCGCCCCCCGGGCGCTCGCCGACCCGGGTGATGGTGTGTCAGGACGGTCCAAGCGTGACCGAAACGGTGCGCTTCGAACCCCCTCTATGTCGGGACCCGTCCGGCAGGGTGAAGGAACGCTTCGTTCCCCCGCCGGTCCGCCCGCCGTGTCCGGTGGGCGGGCAGAGGCACCCTGGGCGTCGGGCACTTGTCGCGTGAGGGACAATGAAGGCTCTGTCAGGGCGGGTTGCATGAGGGGACGCATGTCGGAGGCGGAGCGGGCGGGGACATCCCGTCAGGACAAGAGCGCACGTCTCCTCGCCGGGCGGTACCGGCTGGGAGGCGTGCTCGGCCGCGGCGGCATGGGGACGGTGTGGCGGGCCGAGGACGAGACCCTGGGCCGCACGGTCGCCGTCAAGGAGCTCCGCTTCCCGTCGAACATCGACGAGGAGGAGAAGCGGCGGCTGATCACCCGGACGCTGCGCGAGGCCAAGGCGATCGCGCGGATCCGCAACACCGGCGCCGTGACGGTCTTCGACGTGGTCCAGGAGGACGACCGTCCCTGGATCGTCATGGAGCTCGTCGAGGGCAAGTCGCTCGCCGAGGTCATCCGGGAGGACGGCACGCTGAAGCCGCGCCGCGCCGCCGAGGTCGGGCTCGCCGTCCTCGACGTGCTGCGGTCCGCGCACCGCGAGGGCATCCTGCACCGTGACGTGAAGCCGTCCAACGTGCTGATCGCCGACGACGGCCGGGTCGTCCTCACCGACTTCGGCATCGCCCAGGTCGAGGGCGACCCCTCCATCACCTCGACCGGCATGCTCGTCGGCGCCCCCTCCTACATCTCCCCGGAGCGCGCCCGCGGGCACAAGCCCGGACCGGCGGCCGACCTGTGGTCGCTCGGCGGCCTGCTGTACGCGGCGGTCGAGGGCACCCCGCCGTACGACAAGGGTTCCGCGATCGCGACGCTCACCGCGGTGATGACCGAGCCGCTGGAGGAGCCGAAGAGCGCCGGCCCCCTGCGGGACGTCATCCACGGGCTGCTCAACAAGGACCCCGCCCAGCGGCTCGACGACCGTGCCGCGCGGGCCATGCTGACCGCCGTCATCAACGCCCCCGACGCCGGGGACGCCGACGGACAGCCGGCGGACGCCACCCGGGTCGTGCCGCTGCCCGAGCAGCCCGGCACGCGGGACACCGGCGCCAAGCGGGGCGAGGAGGCCGCGGAGAAGCTGCGCGGCGCGCTGCGCTCCGTCCGCAAGGCCGCCGTGGCGGCCGGTGCGGCGGGCGCCGCCCGCACCAAGTCCGGTGACGCCACGGCCGCTCCGGCGTCCGGCGCGGCGACCCGCGCCCCGGCCGCGAAGCCGGCCGCCGCCGCGCGGACCGCGGCCACCGCGAGCCCCGCCGCCGGCACGGCGCGCGGCGCCGACGCGGCCACCGGCGGCCGCAGTTCGGGCTGGCCCGTGATGACCCCGCCGGACCTCCCCGCCCGGCCCGCGCCGCGCGCCTCGATCACCGACGTGGTGCCGCGCCGGACGCTGGTCGTCGTCGCGCTGGTCGTGGTGCTCGCCGTGCTCGGCACCGTGCTGGCCCTCACCCTCGGCGGCGACGACGGGGGCGGCGACGCCGCCCGGGACGGCAGCGGCGACCGGACCGCGGCGGAGAGCACCCCCAGCGCCGAGACCAGGACGGACGACGAGGGCGGCACCCGCACCGACGGCTCCGCCACCACGTCCGCCGGGGCGGGTGCGAGCGCGGAAGCCTCCCCGGACTCCACCGGAGCGGGCGCGGGCGCCGGCGACGACGCCCCGGACAGTTCGCGGGACGACGGCGACGGGGCCGCGGGGAAGACCGGGGACCACACGACGTACCGGGGGAAGCAGGGGTACTCGATCGGCCTGCCCGCGGGGTGGAAGTACCGTTCGTCGGACGGGGCCGGTGACCGGTTCACGGGGCCGAGCGGGCAGAAGCTGCTCATCGGCTGGACCACCACGCCCAAGGACGACCCGGTCGCGGACTGGAAGAACCAGGAGCGTTTCATGGTGCGCTCCCAGTACAAGCGGATACGGATCGTGCCGGTGGAGTACCGCGGCTGGAAGACGGCCGACTGGGAGTTCACCTACGTCGACGGCGGCGTCACCTACCGGTCGGTGGACCGGGGCACCGTCGTCAACGACGGTCTGGGCTACGGGCTGATGTACACGGCCCGGGCCGACGCGTGGGACGGCGAGCAGCGCAGGAACACGTGGCGCACGCTGACGGAGACGTTCCGCCCCAAGTCCTGACCCGGCCCGGCCCGCGGATCGGGGAGCCAGATGTGGCATCCCCTCTCGGCGGGTCGCCTCCGGCACGTATCGTGAGTGGTTGCGGACCGTACGGAACGGGAACGGGCCGTCCCGAGAACGGAACTGACCGACCGTAGTGCCGGGGGAGGCAACGTGGACGACTACGCGGGACGGGTCCTCGCCGACCGCTACCGCCTGCCCCTGCCCCCCTCCGACGAGTACGAGCTGACCGAGAGCCCGGCCTTCGACACCTACAGCGGCCAGGAGGTCCTGGTCCGGCAGGTGCCGCTGCCGGAGGTCGTCGAGGCCGAGGTGCTGGACGCCGAGGGGCTGCCCGAGGGCTTCACCGCCCGGGACGGCGCCGCGCGGCGCGGCGGGGGCGTCCCCGGCGGCCGCGGGGCGGTGCGCCGGCCCGCCGATCCGGTCGTGCGGCGCGCCGTGGAGGCCGCGCAGGCCGCGGCGGCCCTGCCCGACCATCCGCGCCTGGACCAGGTCTTCGACGTGTTCGCGGAGGGCGGTTCGCTGTGGATCGTCAGCGAGTACGTCGCCGCCCGCCCGCTGGCCGCGCTGCTCGCCGAGAAGCCGCTGTCGCCGTACCGGGCCGCCGAGGTCGCCTCCGACGTGCTCACGGCCCTGCGCGTGCTGCACTCCCACGGCTGGGTGCACCGCAACATCACCGTGCGCACGGTGCTGGTCTGCGACGACGGCCGGGTGATGCTCACCGGGCTGGCCGTGGGCGCCGCCGAGGAGGCGCTGTGCGGCTACGACCCGGTGCCGCCCGCCGACGAGGAGGAGGGACCGGAGCGGGGCGCGGCGCTCGAGGCGCTCGGTCCGGGGACCGGCCCGGACGGCGGACGCGGACCGGCCTGGCCGCCCGGGCTCACCGCCGGCCCCGACCCGGACGCGGAGCGCCGCGCGGCCATCGAGGCGCGCGCCGGACGGCTGCCGGGCGGCCGGACCGGCGCGCCCGGCGACCTCTCGCCCGTGGTGGCGCCCCGCGCCCTGGACAGCGCGGGCGACGTACGGGCGGCGCGGGCCGGGGCCATCGCCGCGTACCGCGCGGGCGCCCGGGCCGCGGCCCGGGTGCAGGAGGCCCAGCAGGGCTCCCGCGCCGCGCTGCCCGGCGCGCGGCCCGCCCCCGAGGAGGGCGGCGAGCAGCAGCGGCCGATGCCCCCGGGACAGATAGCCGACCCGTACGGGGTGGCCGCCTCCGGCCGGCACGGGGCCGCACCCCGCATCGGCGCACAGGCGAGCGGCGCCCCGGCCGTGCCGGGCCCCGCCTCCGCAGGCCCGTCCGGGGCGCCCGCCGCCCCCGCCGGCCGCTGGGACGAGCCCGCCGCGCACGCTCCCGCCCGCCGGGGCCCCGCCACCGCGCTGGCCGCCGAGCGGGCCCGGCAGGCGCGGATGGCCGTCGTCGGGCCCGTCACCGAGCGCTGGGCGCCCGAGCAGGCCGGCCCCGTGCACGAGAACTGGCAGCTCGCCGCGCCCATCGGACCCGCCACCGACCTGTGGGCGCTGGGCGCGCTGCTGTTCCGCGCCGTGCAGGGGCACGCACCCTACCCCGAGGAGTCGACGGCCGAACTGGTGCAGATGGTCTGCGCCGAGCCGCCCGCCTTCGCCGAGGAGTGCGGCCCGCTGCGTCCGGTCGTGGAGTCGCTGCTGCGTCAGGATCCCACCGAGCGGCCCGACTTCGAGGAACTGCGCGGCTGGCTGCGGTCACTGGTGCGGTCCGCGCCCGAGCCGGAGGCGGGCCTGAACGTGATAACGGCCCCGCCGGTCGACGTGGGACGCCTGCCGATCGTGCGGCGCCGGGGCGAACTCGTGCGCAAGCGGCGCGCCGGGCTGCCCGCCCGCCACGGACGGCACAAGAAGGCCGCGCCGCGCGGCGGTTCACCGCGGCGCCTCGGGCGCACCCTGCTCCTGCTGGTGCTGCTCGCCATGGCGGCGGCGATCGCGTACGCGGTGCTGTTCCTGCCGAAGGCCGGTGAGGAGACCACCGGATCGCCCGCCGCCGACCGCACCGGGACCGCGGGCGGCGCCGCGCCGGGCCCCTCGGACGACGCGGGCCGCCCGGACAGCAACAACTCCCCGAGCGGCGGCGGCAGTCCGCGCAGCAGCTCCGAGGAGTCGGCCGGCTCCGACGGGACCCGGAGCACCGGACCCGAGGTCGCCGACGGCTTCACCCTGCGCAAGGACCCCGAGGGCTTCCAGGTGGCCGTCGCCGAGGGCTGGCAGCGCACCGGGAAGAACGGCAGCGGCCAGGTCGTGTACGCCAAAGGCGGCTTCGAGCTCATCGTGGTGCCGGGCCGGGACAGCGCCCGGCAGTTCGGCAACGACCCCATGGCCTACCAGCGGGACGCCGAGCGCGAGCTGCAGCCGTACCGGGACTCCAGCTGGGCCACCTCCACCGGGCTGAAGACCATCGAGGTGGGCGGACGGGTCATGGCCGAGGGGCAGTTCACCTGGACCGGCGACCGGGGCGAGCTGTACGTGCGCAATCTCGCCGCGCTGATCGACGGCCGCTACCACGTGCTGCAGGTGCGCGGCCCGGACGGCGAACGGGACGAGGTGACACGGATCTACGAGCAGGCGGCCGCGACGTACCGGCACACCGGCTGACCAGGGGGCGGGGCCAAGAGGGGCGGCGCGGGACCGGGGGGCGACAAACCATCACAGTGCGGTCTCCTTGGCACCCCCTCGGTTCCCAGGACGGGCCGGGGTACCTACCCTGGCCCTGTCAAGAGCATTGCGGGGCAACGTGAATCAGATGCAGGGCTCGCTCGTCGCGGGCCGCTACCGACTCGGCGAATCCATCGGGAGCGGTGGCATGGGCCGGGTGTGGCGCGCACACGACGAGGTGCTGCACCGTTCCGTCGCCGTCAAGGAACTGACCGCCGCGCTCTACGTCTCCGACAGCGAACAGGCCACCCTGCTGGCACGCACCCGGGCGGAGGCGCGGGCCGCCGCGCGGATCAACCACTCGGCCGTCGTCACCGTGCACGACGTGCTGGAGCACGACGGCCGGCCGTGGATCGTCATGGAGCTGGTCGAGGGCCGCTCGCTGGCCGACATGGTGAAGGAGCAGGAGCGGGTCGAGCCCCGCGAGGCCGCCCGCGTCGGCCTGTGGGTGCTGCGCGCCCTGCGCGCCGCGCACGCCGCCGGTGTCCTGCACCGCGACGTCAAGCCCGGCAACGTGCTGCTCGCCCGGGACGGCCGGGTGCTGCTCACCGACTTCGGCATCGCGCAGATAGACGGCGACGCGGCCATCACCCGCACCGGCGAGGTCGTCGGGTCCGTCGACTACCTGGCGCCCGAGCGGGTCCGCGGCCACGACCCCGGCCCCGCGTCGGACCTGTGGGCGCTCGGCGCGACCCTGTACACGGCGGTGGAGGGCGTCTCGCCGTTCCGCCGCACCTCGCCGCTCACCACCATGCAGGCCGTCGTCGAGGAGGAGGCCGAGCCGCTCCGGCACGCCGGGCCGCTCGCGCCCGTCATCAGCGCGTTCCTGCGGAAGGATCCGGCCACCCGGCCCGACGTCGCGACGGCCGAGCGGATGCTCGCCGAGGCCGCCGAGGGACACCGGCCGGGAGCGGCGCGGGAGTACGCGCCCACCCGGGCCGTCGACGCCCACGTGCCGCTGCCGCGCCAGACCGGACCGCACCCCGGCACGGGCACACCGCCGTACGCGACCGCGACGCCGGCCCGCCCGCAGGGGAGCGGCTCCACCGTCGTGCAGAAGCCGTACGGGACGCCCGCGGTGTCGCGCCGGCGCTCGCGCGGGCGGATGGTCGCCCTGGTCGTCGCGCTGGCCGCGATCATCGGCGGGGGCACGGCGGTGGTGCTCCAGCAGCAGGACGACAGGGGCCGTGCCGCGGCGGGACCGGCCGCGACCCCCGGCGCCGCGGTGGCGCCCGGCGTGTCGGACACCGGCGGGACCGCCCCGGGCAGCCTGCCCGAGGGATGGGTGCGCCGCAGCGACCCCTTCGGGTACACCGTCGTGCTGCCCGGCGAGGACTGGGAGCGGGTGGTGTTCGACGAGGAGACCCGGCAGGTCGACTACACGCCCGACGGCGGCGAGCACTTCCTGCGCATCGCCGTCGACGACGCCCCGGACTTCGACGATCCGTTCGACCACCTCAGCGACCTCGACCAGCAGGTCGGCGGGCGTCTCGTCGACTACGAGCAGATCGAGCTGAAGCGCCTGACCTACCGCGACCGCCCGGCCGCGCGCCTGGAGTACGGCTGGACCGCGCTGCCCAAGGACACCGAGTTCCCCGGGCCCTACCGGGCGGTGGACCAGATGTACCTCACGCGCGACGGCGTCGAGTACGCCCTCTACATGGCCGGTCCCGCCGAGGACTGGGAGACGACCAGGCAGCAGTTCGAGACGATCCTCAGAGGCTGGCGCGAGCCCTGACCGCCCCCGGCGTGCGCGGACGTGCGCCCGTTGGCCGAATCGCCGTACCGGAGCGGACACATCCGGTGAGGCATGATGGGCGCATGGTGACCGAGGGGGAGCCGGACAACGGGACCGGCGGGGGCAACGCCCGCGTCGTGGCGGGACGTTACCGCTTGGAGGAACTGCTCGGACGCGGCGGCATGGGCGTGGTGTGGCGGGCCACGGACCAACTGCTCGGCCGGGGGGTCGCGGTGAAGGCGCTGCCCTTCGACGAGACGCTCACCGCGGCCGACGCGCGGCAGCAGCGGGACCGCACCCTGCGGGAGGCGCGCGCCCTGGCCCAGCTCAGCCACCCGAACATCGTCGTCGTGCACGACGTGGTCGAGGACGACGAACGGCCGTACATCGTCCTGGAGTTGATCGACGGGCCGTCCC
Source organism: Streptomyces sp. DSM 120436 (assembly GCF_055778765.1). NCBI lineage: Bacteria > Bacillati > Actinomycetota > Actinomycetes > Kitasatosporales > Streptomycetaceae > Streptomyces > Streptomyces sp. DSM 120436. The sequence goes on from NZ_JBSKBS010000001.1 coordinate 2,081,598, forward strand.
TCGCCGAACGGCTGGCCGCCGAGGGGCCGGTGGACGCGGCGGAGGCCGCGCGGATCGGCGTCGACCTGCTGGGCGCGCTGCGCGCCGCACACGCCGCCGGGGTGCTGCACCGCGACCTCAAGCCCGCCAACGTCCTGCTGGAGAACGGCACCGAACGGGTGCTGCTCACCGACTTCGGCATCGCCCAGATGCCCGGCTCGACCACGCTCACCGAGAGCGGGTCGTTCGTCGGCTCGCCCGAGTACACCGCCCCCGAGCGGATGTCGGGCGCGCGGACCGGGCCCGAGTCGGACCTGTGGTCGCTGGGCGTGCTGCTGTGCGCGGCGCTCAGCGGCGAGTCGCCGTTCCGCCGGGACTCGCTGAGCGGGGTGCTGCACGCGGTGGTCGTCGACGAGATCCGGCCGCCCGCTCAGGCCGGTCCGATCCTGCCCGTGGTGCTCGGCCTGCTGGAGCGCGACCCGGACCGGCGGCTGGACGCGGACCGGGCCGAACGGATGCTGCGCGCGTTCCTCGCCACCGGCCGCACGCCCGGGACGGCCCCGCTCGGCCTGCTGCCGGACCGCGACCCGCCCCGCCGCCGGCTGCCGCTGTGGCGGGAGGTCCCGGAGCCCGGCCCGCAGGGCGCGCGGGGCGGGCGTGCCGTACGGCTTCAGCCCACCCGGGGCGCGCTGGTGGCCGCGCTGGTGATCGCCGCGCTGGCCGGGGCGGGCGTGTCCGCGGGGGCGCTGCTGCTCCAGGACCGGAACGGCGAAGGGGGCGGGGGCACGCCGAGCACCACGGCGCCGGGGACCCCCGCGCCCGGGCCCGTGCCGCCGTCCACCGCCCCGCGGCGGCCGGCGCCGTCGTCCCCGGGGGCCGGGGCGGGCGGTGTCCCGTCCACGCCGACGGAGGGTCCGACGTCCGCGTCACCGGGGTCCTCGGCGTCCGCCTCGGCCGCATAACCGCAGGAACGCCGCATAAGGCGCGGTGCGGGTCACGGGTCTGTGACCAGTGGCGACCCGCTGTGGAACGGCGGTGGTCCGGCACGATATGGATGGACCCATGAGCAGTGACGGGGGAGCCCGCAACGAGGCCGACGAGCCGACCAGTTTTGGTCTGCAACCGCCCAACCCGAACCCGCCGGCGGCCGTGCCGCACCCCGGCAACCCGTACGCGGCGCCGACCGTCGTGGTCCCGCCGCAGGGGCACGGCCAGGCGCACGGCCACGACCGGGCGCAGCACGCCGCGCCGGACGGCGCACGCGGACGGGACGCCGCGCAGGGGAGCGGACCGCAGCAGGCCGCACCCGGCCCTGCGTCCGATCAGGGCCGGCCCGGCGGGTCCGCGCCCGACCCCGGCGCCGGGCGGCTGATCGCCGGCCGCTACCGGCTGCTCGCCAAGCTCGGCCACGGCGGCATGGGCACGGTGTGGCGGGCCAAGGACGAGACGGTGGACCGCGAGGTCGCCGTCAAGGAGCCCCGCGTCCCCGACCATCTTCCCGAACGTGAACGGGCCAACGCCTTCGAGCGGATGCGCCGCGAGGCCCGCGCCGCCGCCCGGCTCGACCACCCCGCCGTGGTCACCGTCCACGACGTCTGTGTGGTCGACGGCCGGCCGTGGATCGTGATGGAGCTCGTCCAGGGCCGCTCGCTCGGCGCGGTGCTCCAGGAGGAGGGCACGCTCTCCGCGCGCGAGGCCGCCCGCGTCGGTCTGGAGGTCCTCGGCGCGCTGGAGGCCGCCCACGCGGCGGGCGTCCTGCACCGGGACGTCAAACCGGACAACGTGCTCCTCGGCCGCCACGACCGGGTCGTCCTCACCGACTTCGGCATCGCCCAGATCGAGGGCGAGACCAACCTGACGGACACCGGCGGCTTCGTCGGCTCGCCCGAGTACATCGCCCCGGAGCGGGTGCTGGGCCAGCGCCCCGGCCCCGCCTCCGACCTGTGGTCGCTCGGCGTGGTGCTGTACGCGGCGACGGAGGGCGTGTCGCCGTTCCGCCGCAGCAACACGCCGGCCACCCTCCAGTCCGTGCTCAACGCCACGCCGGCGCCGCCCGCCTCCGCGCAGGGCCCGCTGGCCGGCATCATCACCGCGCTGCTGCAGAAGGACCCGGCGCGCCGTCCGAACGCCGCCCAGGTCCGGGCCGCGCTGGAGGCCGCCGCGAACCCGCCCGCGCCGCAGCCCACCCAGGTGGCCACGCTGCCCGCGCCGGGCCGCGAGGGCGGCATCCGCATCGGCCGCAAGACGCTGCTGGGCCTGGGCGCCGCGGTGGTCGCGGCGGCCGTCGCGGTGGGCGTGGTGGTCGCGGACCCGTTCGCGGGCCCGCTGCCCGACGGCTGGAAGACGCACGACCTCGGCGACCGGGCGGGCGTGTCCCTCGCGGTGCCCGAGGGGTTCGTGAAGGACAAGCCGGACGACAACGACGCCGACGCCGACGGCACCGTGGTCTCCTTCACCGACCCGAGCGGCATGGTGCGGATCGAGACCGACCGCGACCTGAAGTCCGAGGACGAGGACGGCAAGCTCATGGCGTCGGCCTCGGAAGAGGCGTTCGAGCACTGGAACGACCTGCGCGACGGCGAGTACGGCCGGGGGATCGCCGCCGACCCCGCGCCGCAGGGCCGGCCGCGCGAGACGACGTACAAGGACCGGGACGCGGCGACGAACACCGTCGTCTACACGACGACCACCACGCCGGCGGTGCGGCGGGAGGTGCGGCTGCTGTACTACCGGAGCGAGAACGGCGACATGTACACCCTCCAGGTGGACTACCCGGCCACGGGCTACTTCGCCAAGGACGGCCGGGAGATCGCCCGTACGGTGATCGACTCCTGGGACGTCCACACGCTCTGACCGCACCTGACCGTGGACCCGTCGGCGCCTCGGGGCGCCGGCGGCGACAACGCGCTGATCAGCGGCTTCGTTGCCAGCTTTCACTGGCGGTGTGTGAGCCCTGCGGGAATCTGTTACCGACGGGTACACAAAGTGTGCGCCCCGGCATACCCTGCGCCTCATGACGGACGCGCAGACCCGGGAAAAAACCGGCACCAATCCCCTGGCCCCCGCCCCCCGGGGCGCCCGCACCGCCGCCGACGTGGTCACGCCGGAACTGGTCGCCCAGCTCACCAAGGGCGTGCCGGGCTCCGGCCGCACCGCCAACCACACGCCGTTCACCGGCGAGAAGCTGGCCGACCTGCCCGAGTCGACGCCCGAGGACGTGGCGAAGGCGTTCGAGGCGGCCCGCGCCGCCCAGGCCGTGTGGGCACGGATCCCGGTCCGGGAGCGCGCCGCCGTGCTGCTGCGCTTCCACGACCTGGTGCTCGACCGCCAGGCCGAGGTGCTGGACCTGATCCAGCTGGAGACCGGCAAGGCCCGGCTGCACGCCCACGAGGAGGTCCAGGCGGTCGCCGTCGCCGCCCGCCACTACGGCCGCCGCGCCGCCGCCTACCTGCGGCCCAAGCGGCACGCGGGTGCCATGCCGGTGCTGACGAAGGTCTCCGAGCTGCGCCACCCGCGCGGGGTGATCGGCCAGATCGCGCCGTGGAACTACCCCCTGGAACTGTCCGTCGGCGACGCGCTCCCGGCGTTCGTCGCGGGCAACGCCGTCGTGATGAAGCCCGACACCGAGACCTGCCTGACCGCGCTGTGGGCCCGTGACCTGCTGATCGAGGCCGGGCTGCCCGCCGACGTGTTCCAGGTGGTCCTCGGCGAGGGCCCGGTCGTCGGCCCCGAGGTCGTCCGGCACGCCGACTACGTCTCCTTCACCGGCTCCACCCGCACCGGCCGCGAGGTCGCCCAGGGCGCCGCCGCCCGCCTGGTCGGCGTCTCCCTCGAACTCGGCGGCAAGAACGCCATGCTGGTGCTGGACGACGCCGACCTGGACAAGGCCGCCGCCGGCGCCGTCCGCGCCTGCTTCTCCTCCGCCGGCCAGCTCTGCATCTCCATCGAGCGGCTCTACGTCCACGAGGCGGTCGCCGACGCCTTCCTGCAGCGCTTCGCCGCCCGCACCAAGGCACTGCGCCTGGGCACCGCCCTCGCCTACGGCGCCGACATGGGCTCCCTGGTCGGGCAGCGGCAACTGGACGCGGTGACCCGGCACGTGGAGGACGCCGTCACCAAGGGCGCCACGGTCCTCGCCGGCGGCACCGCCCGCCCGGACATCGGCCCCTACTTCTACGAGCCGACCATCCTCGACGGCGTCGAGGCCCCGATGAGCGTGTGCACCGAGGAGACCTTCGGCCCGGTCGTCTCCGTCTACCGCTTCTCCTCCGACGACGAGGCGGTGGAGCGCGCCAACGAGACGCCGTACGGGCTCAACTCCTCGGTGTGGACGAGGAACGCCCGGCGCGGCCGGGAGATCGCCGCCCGCCTGCGCACCGGCACCGTGAACGTCAACGAGGGCTACGCGCCCGCGTACGGCAGCGTGCAGTCGCCGATGGGCGGCATGAAGGACTCCGGTCTCGGCCGCCGGCACGGCTCCGAGGGGATCCTCAAGTACACCGAGGCCCAGACCGTCGCGCAGCAGCGGCTGCTGCCGATGGCGCCGTCGCTCGGCATGGACGACGAGAAGTACGCGGCCTTCATGAGCCGCAGCCTGCGCCTGATGAAGGCGTTCGGTTTCCGCTAGATCCGCTAGATCCGCTAGATCCGCTAGATCCGCTAGATCCGCTAGATCCGCCAGGTCCTCCAGATCCGCCAGGTCCTCCAGATCCGCCAGGTCCTCCAGATCCGCCAGGTCCTCCAGATCCCCCGCCCGGCCCGGTCCCGGCGCCCCTGCTTCGAACGAGAGCTTTCGACGAGGAGAGCACGTGTCACAGGAGAACTCCGCCCCCGCCGCCGGCGACGACACCGGCTACGACTACGACGTCCTCGTCGTCGGCTCGGGCTTCGGCGGTTCCGTCTCGGCGCTCCGGCTGACCGAGAAGGGTTACCGCGTCGGCGTGCTGGAGGCCGGCCGCCGCTGGACCCGCGCGTCGCTGCCGAAGAGCTCCTGGGACCTGAAGAACTACCTCTGGGCGCCCAGGCTCGGCATGTACGGCATCCAGCGCATCCATCTGCTGGGCAACGTGATGGTGCTGGCGGGCGCGGGCGTCGGCGGCGGTTCGCTGAACTACGCCAACACCCTCTACGTCCCGCCCGCGCCGTTCTTCGAGGACCCCCAGTGGGGCGGCATCACCGACTGGCAGGAGGAGCTGGCGCCGTACTACGACCAGGCGCGGCGCATGCTCGGCGTGCGGCTCAACCCGACGATGACCCCCTCGGACGTGCACCTGAAGGCGGCGGCCGAGCGGATGGGCGTGGGCGACACCTTCCACATGGCACCCGTCGGGGTCTTCTTCGGCGACGGCGAGGACGCCGACGGGTCGGTGAAGGCGAAGCCGGGGCAGGAGGCGCCCGACCCGTACTTCGGCGGGGCGGGGCCCTCGCGGCGGGCCTGCGCCGAGTGCGGCGAGTGCATGACCGGCTGCCGGCACGGCGCGAAGAACACCCTCAACGAGAACTACCTGTACCTCGCCGAGAAGGCGGGCGCGGTCGTGCACCCGATGACCACGGCGGTGTCGGTGACGGAGGACTCACGCGGCGGGTTCGCCGTCGCCACCCTCCCCACCGACGACCGCCGCAAGGGCAGGGGCCGCACGTTCACCGCGCGCCGGGTGGTGCTGGCCGCCGGCACCTACGGCACGCAGACGCTGCTGCACCGGATGCGCGCGGGCGGGCAGCTCCCGCACCTCTCGGACCGGCTGGGCGAGAGGACCCGCACCAACTCCGAGGCGCTGGTGGGCGCGCAGACCGACGACCGCCGCTACCGCAAGGTCACCGGCGAGCCGAAGGCCGACTTCACCCGCGGCGTGGCCATCACCTCCTCGATCCACCCGGACGAGAACACCCACATAGAGCCGGTCCGCTACGGCAAGGGCTCCAACGCGATGGGCTCCCTGTCGATCCTCCAGGTGCCGTACGCCGACCAGTCCTCGGGCGCGGCCCGGGTGCTCGGCTGGCTGGGCAACGCGGCCCGGCACCCCTGGCTGATGCTGCGGTCGCTGTCCAACCGGCGCTGGTCGGAGCGGACCATCATCGGCCTGGTGATGCAGTCGCTGGACAACTCCCTGACCACCTACCTCAAGCCGTCCGGGGTCGGCCGCGGACTGCTCACCGCGCGCCAGGGGCACGGCGCCCCGAACCCCAAGCAGATCAAGGCCGCGACCGACGGGGCGTCCGCGCTGGCCGCCGAGATCAACGGCTTTCCCGGCTCCAACGTCGGCGAGCTGACGGGCATGCCGCTCACCGCCCACTTCCTCGGCGGCTGCGCGATCGGCGACTCCCCCGAGACCGGTGTGATCGACCCGTACCACCGGCTGTACGGGCACCCCGGCATCACGGTCGTCGACGGGTCGGCGGTCTCCGCCAACCTCGGCGTGAACCCCTCGCTGACCATCACCGCGCAGGCGGAACGGGCGATGTCGTTCTGGCCCAACAAGGGCGAGGAGGACCCGCGTCCGGCGCAGGGGGAGGCGTACCGGCGGCTGGCGCCGGTGGAACCGAAGTCACCGGCCGTGCCGGCGAACGCGTTCGGCGCGCTGAAGCTGCCGTTCCTGGGGATCCCGGCGGTGCCGCCGAAGAAGTAGCGCACGCGCGCGGGAGAAGGACGCGAGAGGAACAAGAGGAGCAGGGGGAGCAGGGAGGGCGGAGGAAAAGGGGGAAAGGGGAAGGGACCTGTGCCCCCCTCCGAGCTCAGGTCCCTTCCCTTGTTCCGGGGGCCGCCGCGCGGGCGGCCGGTGTCACGCCTCGGTGCCGGCCTTACGGCGGCGGACGACGAACAGCGCACCCGCGCCGGCCACCACGGCCACGCCGCCGACCAGGCCGATCATGGGCAGGGCGGAGCTGGAGCCGGTCTCGGCGAGGCTGCCGGTGACCGTCACCTCGCTGACCTTCTCGAGCTCCTTGACGCCGCCGGTCTGCGGCTTGGCGTCGTCCGGCTCACCGGCGTCGGAGCCGGCCGCCAGGATGTCGAAGAAGTAGATCCAGCCGTTCGGGTCGTCGGCGATCCAGCAGCCCTCGGTGTCCGAGTACTCGGCGAAACCGCCGGTGAGGCCGAGCGCGTCCGGCACCGTGCCGCTGACGGAGAGCCGCAGCTGGTACGAGACGGACTGGCCGGCGCCCAGCGAGAACGCGGCGAACGCGGCACCCTCGCCCGCGGCGTTCGCGAGCGTGCTCCACCTGCCGGTCGCCTTGTCGTACACCTGGACCGTGATCCGGCCGGAGTAGTCGCGGACGTCCTTCCAGCCGACCGCGGCGACGCCGATCAGCGGCTTGATGTTCTCGATGTCCTCGTCGCCGCGGTTGGAGACGTCGAAGGAGAACGTGGTCCAGCCGCTGCCCGCGACGATCGTCTCGGGCAGGCCGGAGAGACCGCTGCGCAGGTCCTCGCTGAGTCCGGCCGTGTTCTCGCCGTTCTCGTCGAGGCAGAGCTGCGGGTCCTCCTCGGCCGGGGCGCTCGCGCTGGGGCTCGGAGCGGGGGCGGTGGGCGACGCCGGGGTGGTGGCGGACGGGGAGGACGAGACGGCGCCGTCGGCGCCGTCGCCGTTCTCGTCGTCCTCGGTCCCGTTCCCGTTCCCGTTCCCGGTCTCGTTCCCGTTCCCGGTCTCGTCGGTGTTCCGCTCCGGCTGTCCGTCCTGCTCGCCGGTGCCGGGCTCCGTGGACTCCGTCTCGGCGGGGTCGGCCGCCGGGGCGGACGGAGTGGTCGTCTCCGTCTCCGTGGACCGGGTCGCGGAGGCGGAGGAGGCGGGGTCGGTCGCGTGGGCGGCCGGGGCCGTGAGGAGGGCGGCCGGGACTATCGCTGCCGTCGCGGCCGCTGCGGCCAGGGCGCGGCGAAGCTTCATGAAGACCTCGGTGAGCTCGGCGTGCCGCGCGGTGGCGGCACGAGTCGAAAGGCGCCTTCGTCCGGGGCGCACGGGGGCTGATCCGTGAGATGTCAGTGAGTTGGATCACCGACGCTCACGGACGGTTGTCCTGGAACTCACAGAATCTTTACGTGATGTGGATCACGTGCGGACGGGGTGATCACCGGCGTAGGCTCGCCACCCACCAAGATCACGCCGGGCGGCATCACGCCGGGCGGCATCACGCCGAGCACCACACCGAGAGAGACCGCCGTCCCGTGGCCGAGAAGCCGTCCGAAGAGTCCCTGCCGCAGCCCGCCGTCCCTCCGGACGACGTGTGGGAGAAGTTCCTCCAGGACAGTCAGGCCGGCATCCCCGCCTCCGCGCCCAAGGAGCCCTCCGCCCGGGCCCGCATGGTGACCGAACGGCTGCGCGCCATGGACGAGGCGCGGGCCGCCGCGGTGAGCGGCCGTCGCGGCCGGTTCGGCAGGAGGAGGCCCGCCGCGCCCGCCCGGCCCGAGGGGTGGCGCACGGGGCCCGCCTGGCAGGAGATCGACGGCCGGGCCGCACGCCGCCGCACGGTGTGGAGCGTCGTCGGCGTGCTGACCGCCGCCGCCCTGGCCGTCGTCGCCGTCAACCCGTCGGCCGCGCTGTCCTGGCTGCCCGGCGGACTCGGCGGCGGGGGCACGGAGGCGTCCGGCGCCGGGCCGTCGCCGCTCGCCCCCGAGACCGCCCGTCCCACCGGCGCGCCGGGCGAGGCTCCCGAAGACGTCCCCACCCGGGAGCGGCCGTTCGCCGGGTCCCCGGCCGCCCGCTGGGAGTCGGGGGCGGACGCCGTCCGGCTGCCGGAGGCGAAGGCCGTGAACGGGGTGCCGGCCGAGCGGATCGAGGACGCGCTGCGCGGCGCCAAGGAGTTCCTGGTCTCCGCCAACCTCGACCCCGCCGTGCTGAAGGGCGCCGAGCCCGAGGAGGCGCTGGCCCTCGTGGACCCGCTGCAGACCGACTACCTCGTGGAGCTGCGGGCCGCGCTGCGGAAACCCAGCGAGGGCAACGACCCGGTGTCGACGATCACGCGCTTCGACCCCGGGAAGACCGACCTGGTGGGCGAGGTGCGGGTGCGCGGCCGGATGACGGTGGCGCCCGACGAGGAGGCCGAGGGGCGGGCGGTGATCACGGCCGACTACACCTTCGTGTACGGGGTGGCCCGCGCCGGCGGGGACGAGACGACCCGGGTGATCGTCCGCCGGGTGCTCCAGGTGGACGCGGCGGACCCCGCCCGCTACCAGGGCACCGAGGGACGCCTGTGGATCCGGGACGTCCGCGGTGAGATAGGCAACGACGACTGCCAGGACGGCGACGGGCTGATCAACCCGTACTTCTCCAGCGACCTGCGGACCGCGCCGCCCTCGCCGACCGGCGAGGCCCGCGACCCGTACGACCGCAGCCGGAGCCTCTCCCGCAGCGGCGACCCGGACGAGTGCGGGGTCGTCACCCGCACCTGAGCGGCACCGGTGCCGCGGACGCGTCGGCCGGCCCCGGGCGTCCCCGGGACCGGCCGATCTCTCGCGTGACCGGGACGGCTGTCCCCTGCCCCCCGGTCACCAGTACCGGAACGAGGTCCCACGACGTACGGCACGATCCGTACGTCTCATCGCTCCGGCGAGCCACGCGTGGTGCTGCTCCGGTCCGCCCCTGGCTGGCGCGGACACCGGTACCAACGACCGGCCCGGCCCGCCGGTCACGCGCCGGACGGGTGAGGGGCGATCCGTACGTCAGTACCGGGAACGCGGATTCACATCGTGCCCCGGCACGGCTCCGGCGGGGTTCAGGCCTTCCCCGGCACGGCTCCGGCGGGGTTCAGGCCTTCCCCGGCACGGCTCCGGCGGGGTTCAGGCCTTCCCCGGCACGGCTCCGGCGGGGTTCAGGCCTTCCCCGGCACGGCTCCGGCGGGGTTCAGATCTTCCCCCGGCACAGCTCCAGCAGGGTCATCGCGAGTGCGGTGCCCGGCCTGCCCAGGGCCTCCCGGTAGGTGGCGAGGATCTCCATCTCGCGGGAGAGGTTCACGCGCCGGCCGCCGGAGGCGATCCGCTCCTGCTGGATCACGGCGGACACCGCCATCCGCTCCTGCACCAGCCCGATGATCCGGTCGTCGAGCGCGTCGATCCGTTCACGGGCGTCGCCGATCAGCGCGGCGGCCTCGGCGGTGCGGGCGCCGGTCTTCTCGGTGGGCTCGGTGGTGGTGGCGGTCATGTCAGGGCTCCTCGGTGAGTGGTGGTGCGGGGCCCGGGGCGACACGGTCGGTGAAACGCCAGGCGCCCCGGACCATGTCGGCCCGGGGCGCCTGGGAAGTCGCTTGTCAGTTGCTCAAGCAGCACGACCATGGCAGCCGGCGGGCCGGGTGCCATAGGTAAAGAGGAAGGTCGGGTGCGTGAGCATGCGGCCAGTATGCCGGGCCGGGCCGGTCCGTCCAACGTCCGGCCCGCATGCTGAGACGGGGCGCGGGACGCCGTGCGGTGCGCGGCCCGGGACGGACCCCGCCGCCGTCTCGGTAGAATCGGGAGGCACAAGACCCCTCCCCACCGCCGGAAGGCACCTCGTGTCATCAGCGACTCCCGCTGCCAACGCGCCCGACACCGTCCTGGTCGTCGACTTCGGCGCGCAGTACGCCCAGCTCATCGCCCGTCGCGTCCGCGAGGCGCGGGTCTACAGCGAGATCGTGCCGAGCACCATGCCGGTCGCGGACATCCTCGCCAAGAACCCCGCGGCGATCATCCTCTCCGGCGGCCCCTCGTCCGTGTACGAGGAAGGCGCCCCCCGCCTCGACCGCGAGCTCTTCGAGGCCGGCGTCCCCGTCTTCGGCATGTGCTACGGCTTCCAGCTCATGGCGCAGACCCTGGGCGGCCAGGTGGACAACACCGGCGCCCGTGAGTACGGCCGCACCGGCCTGCACGTCGCCAAGAACTCCTCCACCCTCTTCGAGGGCACCCCCGAGGAGCAGGCGGTCTGGATGTCGCACGGCGACGCCTGCTCCGCCGCCCCCGAGGGCTTCACCGTCACCGCGTCCACGGACGTCGTGCCGGTCGCCGCCTTCGAGAACGACGAGAAGAAGCTCTACGGCGTCCAGTACCACCCCGAGGTGATGCACTCCACGTACGGGCAGCAGGTGCTGGAGCACTTCCTGTACCGCGGCGCCGGCCTCAAGCCGGACTGGACCACCGGCAACGTCATCGACGAGCAGGTGGCCGCCATCCGTGAGCTGGTCGGCGACAAGCGCGCCATCTGCGGCCTGTCCGGCGGCGTGGACTCCGCCGTCGCCGCCGCCCTGGTGCAGAAGGCCATCGGCTCCCAGCTGACCTGCGTCTACGTCGACCACGGCCTGATGCGCAAGGGCGAGACCGAGCAGGTCGAGAAGGACTTCGTCGCCGCGACCGGCGTCCAGCTGAAGGTCGTCGACGCCGAGGAGCGGTTCCTGAAGGCGCTGGCCGGGGTCTCCGACCCCGAGCAGAAGCGGAAGATCATCGGTCGCGAGTTCATCCGGGTCTTCGAGCAGGCCCAGGCCGAGATCATCGCCGACGAGGGTCCCGCGGTGGAGTTCCTGGTGCAGGGCACCCTCTACCCGGACGTCGTCGAGTCCGGCGGCGGCACCGGCACCGCCAACATCAAGTCCCACCACAACGTGGGCGGGCTGCCCGAGGACCTCGAGTTCAAGCTCATCGAGCCGCTGCGCCAGCTGTTCAAGGACGAGGTCCGGATGGTCGGCCAGGAGCTCGGCCTGCCCGAGGAGATCGTCCACCGCCAGCCCTTCCCCGGTCCCGGCCTCGGCATCCGCATCGTCGGCGAGGTCACCAAGGAGCGGCTCGACCTGCTCCGCGAGGCCGACGCCATCGCCCGCGAGGAACTGACCGCGGCCGGCCTCGACCGGGACATCTGGCAGTGCCCCGTGGTGCTGCTCGCCGACGTCCGGTCGGTCGGCGTCCAGGGCGACGGCCGCACCTACGGTCACCCGATCGTGCTGCGCCCGGTCTCCAGCGAGGACGCCATGACCGCCGACTGGTCGCGGCTGCCGTACGACGTCCTCGCGAAGATCTCCACCCGCATCACCAACGAGGTCCGCGACGTCAACCGGGTCGTGCTGGACGTGACGTCCAAGCCGCCGGGGACCATCGAGTGGGAGTAGTCCCCGAGTACTCCCGCGGTCAGGTCCGCTTGCGCGTGCGCACCGGCGCTCCGGGCCTCCAGACCTGCACGACGAGATACGTCTCGTCCTCCACGTAGGTCCGCACGACCTCCGTGACCTCGGTGCGGAAGAGGTGGAACGGCTCCGGCGGTTCCACCTCTTCGGCGTACCGGGCCCGGGTCTCCGTGTCCTCCTCCGGCACCTCGACCGCCCGCCCGGCGATCCGTACGTCACCGCCGCCCATGGTCGTGCCCTCGCCCGGGTTGGCCTGGAGCGCGAAGCGGGGGTCGCGGCGCAGGTCCAGCGCCTTCATCGACCCCGGCATCATGCCGAACCACAGCTCGCCGTTCAGGAAGCGCACCTCCAGACCCGTGGTGCGCGGCGAGCCGTCCCTGCGCAGGGTCGCGAGGACGTGGTGCGTGTGGGCGGCGAAGCGCTCCTCGACGGTCCGCGCCAGGTCCGGCTCGGCCGCGGCGAAGTCCCCCCAACCGACGGCTTCTTTCTCCGTGCGCCTGTCGTCCGTGGCGTTCACACTGTCCTTGATCGTGCTCATGGAGCGAGTGTGACGTGGATACCCGACATCCTCTGTCGGGTATTCGGGTGTTCCACCGGGTATCCGGCGGGTGTCCGGCGTTACGGAACAGAGCTGTCGTACGGCGCGGCCCACCGGTACCTTCCGCCCCGTACGCGAACCCCCCGCGGGAGGACTCATGCACGGGCCCACTCCGCCCCTGCCGGTGCCCACCGACAAACTGCAGTTCGCCATGCCGCCCATGCACGAGTCCGTCGAGGACGAGCGCAGGCACCGCAAGGAGCGGCTGGCGGGCGCGCTGCGGCTGTTCGGGCGGCTCGGCTACGAGGACGGTGTCTCCGGGCACATCACCGCACGCGACCCCGAGTTCAGCGACTGCTTCTGGGTCAACCCGTTCGGCATGCCGTTCCGGCACGTCACGGTCAGCGACCTGGTGCTCGCCAACCAGGACGGCCAGGTCGTCGAGGGCGGACACCACGTCAACCAGGCCGCCTTCACCGTGCACGCCCAGGTGCACGCGGCCCGGCCCGACGTCGTCGCCGTCGCCCACTGTCACTCGGTGCACGGCCGCGCCCTCGCCGCCCTCGGCGAGCTGCTCGACCCGATCACCCAGGAGAGCTGCGCCTTCTACGAGGACCACGCCCTCTACGACGCCTACACCTCCGTCACCGTCGACCCCGAGGAGGGCCGCCGGATCGCCGCCACCCTCGGCTCCCGCAAGGCGCTGGTGCTGCGCAACCACGGGCTGCTGACCGTGGGCGACTCGGTGGACGCGGCGGCCTGGTGGTTCGTGACCATGGAGCGCTCCTGTCAGGTGCAGCTCACCGCGCGGGCGGCCGGCCGTCCCGTGCTGATCGGCCACCGGCAGGCGGTGGCCACGCGGGAGCAGCTCGGTGGGGACCTGGTGGCGTGGATCAACTACCAGCCGATGTGGCGGGAGATCACGCGGAGCGAGCCGGATCTGCTGGACTGAGCGCGGGTCGTTCGTGCCACTCGTTCGTGCCACTCGGGCGTGTCAGCCGTGCGTGTCGGTCGTGCGTGCCGGTCATGCGTGCCGCCGGGGGCGCGTGCGTCAATCCGGCGCCTCGAAGTTCACCCACAACGACCGGGCCCGGAGGTCGGGGCGGGCGTGGCGTAGGGCACAATTCGCTCTCGATGCGGGGGAGTTGTCCGATGGCCGCCGACGGCGGTCGTGGTGTGCCGGGATGGGTCAGCAGTGGGGAAGGCGGCTTCGGGCGTGGCGGTGCAGGAGGCGAGACGGGGCGGAGCGGGCCCGGCTGCCCACGAGGGCGGTTGCACCTGCGGGGACTGTCCGCACGGGGCGCGTGAGGGGCATCGGCGCGCGGTCGCCGCGTTCCTGGTGAAGCGGGACGAGTACGCCGCCGGCCAGGGACTCCCGGCCGCGGTGGCCCACTCCGCCTCCGCCTCCCGGCAGTGGGTCTCCGAGGAACTCGCCCAGGCCGCCGAGGCGGTGGCCGAACGCGGCCGGGCCGAGGGCGCCGCCTGGCTGGCCCGCCTGTGGCAGCGGACCGCGGCCGTGGTCTGGGCCGGGGTCCTCGCGCTGCTGCTCGTGCAGGCGCTCACCGCGATCGGCGCGGGCTGGACCTCCGCACGCACCGCCGGGCTGCTGTCCGCGGTGCTGGTGGCGGGGGCGCTCACCGCGGCGTCCTGGTTCCACCGGGCGCGCGGCGGCGCGCTGGCCCCGGTCATCGGCGAGGACAACCGGCTCTCCACGTCGCGCGCGGTGGCCGGCGCCTGGGTGCTGTTCCTCGCCTTCGCGGTGCTCGTGCTGGTGGGACGGCTGGCGGCCGCCTCCGGGCCCCGGGAGCGGGACGCGCTGATCGACGGACTGGAACTCGCCCGCGGCGCCGGCGTGGTGACCGTCCTGGCCGTGGTCTGCGGGATCGCGGTGCTGGTGCGCCGGGTGGTCGGGCTCCGGGTGCAGGGGCAGCGGCTGCAGAAGGTGCGCGCCCACCGGCCCCGGGCGGCCGATCTGCTCACCGACGACTCGGGCCGGGGCAGCTTCGCCGACATCCAGTACGTCGTGATCAACGGCGTCGCCCTCGCCTTCGCGGCCGTGCGGCTCGCCCGCCGCCCGGACCAGCTCCCGGACCTGCCGTGGGGGCTGGCCGTGGTGGTGCTGGTGTCGGCGGGCACCTACCTCGCCGGAAAGTACGCCGAGGGCGGGCGCCCGGTGATCCTGTCCGTGGTACGGGCCCGGGAGGCCGGTGACCTGGACGCGCCGATCCGGACCGGCGACGACATCGAGATCCGCGGCACCGGGTTCGTGCCGGCCGGGGCGCAGGGCGCGGACCGGCTGGCGCGCATGGTGGTACGCGTCGGCGCGGTGAACGTCCACGTCCCGCTGGTGCCGGTGGTGGGCGGCTTCGACAACCCGACCGACGACCTGCTGACCGTGCCCGTGCCGGCGGAGGTGGAGCCCGGCCGGGTCGACGTGCAGGTGGTCACCGCGGCCGGCGTGGAGACCAACCGCTACACCATCGACGTCACGGAGTGACGGGGTGCCGGGGCGCCGGGGCGCCGGGGCGCGGAGTCAGGGGCGGCGCGTACGGGGTGCGGTCGGCCCGCACCCCGCACGCGGTGTCGTAGCTGGTGAGTCGCTGTCGCTTCCCTGAGAAAACGCTGTCGGCCGGGTCCAACCGGCGCCGAGTGCCGTACGTTCGATCTGTCCAGGTGGGACCGGAGTCGAGAGGCAGCGGACGAATGACGCACGGCATGCGCGCAGACACCTACACCCCCCGTCCCGACGGTGACGGAGGGCTGTGGGACACCGCCGCCCGCTACGCCCTGCTGCCGCTGCGGATCTTCCTCGGCGTCACCTTCGTCTACGCCGGCCTCGACAAGCTCACCGACAGTGCCTTCCTCAAGGACTCCGGGGCCGGATCGATCGGCGACATGATGCGCGCCGTCCGCGACTCCTCCGCCCTCCCCGGACTGGTCGACGTGGCGCTGGAGAGCCCCGTCGGCTTCGGCTACGCCATGGCCTTCGGCGAGCTGGCCGTCGGCATCGGCACCCTGCTCGGGCTGCTCACCCGGATCGCCGCCCTCGGCGGAGCGCTGATCTCGCTCAGCCTGTGGCTGACCGTGAGCTGGGCCGCCGAGCCCTACTACTACGGCAACGACCTGCCGTACATGTTTTGCTGGGTACCCCTCGTACTGGCTGGCGCGCCCTTCTGGTCACTGGATGCCCTGATCAGGAACCGGCGTGGCCGAGGGCGCCACTAGGGGTGTGACCAGCGGAAACGGGCATGAAGAAGGCCCCTGGCCAACGGGTCAGGAGCCTGTCTGGGGGAGCTGTCAGCTAGGAGAGGTGACGGTAGAGCGTCGCCCTGGAGACTCCCAGGGCCTTGGCTATGACCGTAACGCTCTCCCCCTTGACCTGCCGACCGTGGCCGTGTGGTCATTACTATCTCATAATTGATCGTTTGTGAGACGGCGCTCAGAGGGACACTGGAGGGCTCAGGGCCTATTGATGAGAAACTCATGGGGTTCTCGTCCAGGGTGTAACGGACGTGTGGGCTGCCGAAGTAGCCGCGGACGATGTGCGGCTGGCGTTGGCGTATGCGGAAGAGCTGGCGCGTTCCGACGGTGAGTTCGGCCTGCTTCCGGGCCCGGTGCTGTCTGGGCAGGCTGTGCTTGAGGTCGGGGTTGACCAGTTCGTCGGGGTTGAGCTCGGGCGGGGACGGCGGCAGAAAGTGCAGCTCGACATCCTCGGCGCGGGCGGTCGGTCTCCGGTTGGTCCCGTGGCTTGCTGCGGTTCTGTGCGGCTTGGCCCCAGCCGTTCTGGAAGGGTCTCTCGCCGGATGAGGGGTGTGAGGCTTTCTCGCGGGTGCGCAGAAGGGCCCAGGCGAGGGTAATGGCGCAGGTGGTGTACCAGGGCAGAGGCCACACTGCGTCCCACCACGGTGACCGAGGTGCGAGAAGCAGGTCGGTGGCGGCGGTGGTCATGCCGGCGGCGAGGCTCCAGCACAGCAGGCGTCCAGCCCGTTGCGCGGAGCGCGTGAGCCGAGGCGCGGAGACGCGGTGGTGACGGGTGGGGTGGGGGCAGGGCGTGCGTCCGCCCGGTGTGCTCATCGGAGGGATGTCCTTCACGACGGGGGTGGTTGCCGCGAGCTGGGGGACCACGCATGCAGGACGGGCCCAGTGTGCATTTGGTGGAGCGGGGCCGCAGATGCCTTCCGTGGGCACCGCGTCCTCTGAGCCAACTTCTCCGCCCGGTGCTTTCACGCCGTGACCGGCAGGGACACTCGATGAGTGCTGCTCGGCAGCGAAGCGGACAGGTTTGAACATGGCCGAAAGAATGCGGTCGCTGACCTCGACTTCCATGAGGAAACCGCGGGTCAGCAGGTCTCGGTCAAGACGGCCCCCGGAGCCAGTAACGGAATTATCAATTCCACCCTTCCCTCATGGTGGTTGAGGTATTGAAGTCCCGTTTTGTTCCGCCGAAGCGGTGGGGCTGGTTCCGGCCCGCATACAGAGGACCTCCGAGGGCACGGTGCGTCGCTTTGTGTGTGCCTTGTGACAGCTTGTGAGGCGCCGGTGACCGTGTCGGGTCACCGGGTTTGACCGTCTGTCTGGCGCACTTCTGACTTCCTGTGGGGGGAAGCCGATGCATCCGCGCGTTGCGCACACGCCGTTCCGGCGTGCCCGGAGAACACACCGAACCGCTCTCGTCTCCGCGATCACCACGGCCGCCGTGGTGATCGCCGCCGCTCCCGGTCTGGCGGCGACTGCGAAGCCGCAACTACCCGAGCCGGAGAGCCCGTGGACGAAGCCGACGAAGGTCGAGGCTCCCGCCACGCCGGCCGGACCGACCCGGGCCCCCGGCTCACAGGCGGAAGCCGAGCCGTCGGCCGAGGTCGCAGCCTGGCGAGAAGACCAGAAGGCCCGCACCACCGGTGCGGAACCCGCCAAGGGTTCGACGTCCCGTTCTGCGGCTGCCGCGGGCGTCGCTGCGTCCGGCCATCTGCCCGAGGGGCAGGGCGAGGTGCCCTGGCACCAGATCGTCGACACCCGCCTGAACGACGCCCTGGTGGCGCGGGTGAACGTCTCCAACGGCAACCTGATGCTGGCGGCCACGGACTTCGACATCGCCGGCGTCGGCCAGAAACTCCAGCTCACCCGCACCTACAACTCCCTGGAAGCCCCGTGGGGGAAGGTCTCCCAGCGCTGGTGGCAGGGATACGAGCGCTACCTGCAGATCAACGACGGAGAAGTCGACGTCTTCGACGCCACCGGCGAGCTGCTGCGCTTCACCGCCAACGCGGACGGCACGTACACCACGCCGGCCGGCTACTCGAAGGACCTGAAGAAGAACGCGGACGGCACCTACACCCTCACCGACCGCAAGTCCGGCACCAAGGACACCTACAACGAGCACGGCACCCTCACGAGGGTGACGGACAGGAACGACGGCACGATCACCGTCGACCAGCACGACGAGGGCGCCGAGCACAAGGGCTTCAAGCTCACCGAGGCCCGCTCCGGCCGCTGGATCGACCTGGTCAAGACCTACCCGAACCAGTGGCAGGCCAAGGACCACACCGGCCGCACCGCCGTCCTCGACCTCGACGGATCCGGCAACCTGACCAAGGTGGCAGACACGGCGGGCAGGGCCACCACCTACGCGTACGATGCCTCCCGCCGCCTGACGAAGGTGACCACCCCCGAGGGCACCGTCACCCTCTTCACCTACGACAGCCACAACCGCGTCACCTCCATGCAGCGCGCCACCCAGTCGTCGTCGAGCGGGCACACGGGCCCGACCTGGCGCTACGACTACACCGCCCCCACCCCGCAGGACGCGGGCACCACCACGGTCACCGACCCCGACGGCGACGCCACGAAGTACGTCCACAACGCCGACGGCGAGGTCACCAAGGTCACCGACCCACTCGGCCACTCCCGCCACGCCACGTACAAGAACCACCTGACCCAGACCGCGACCGACGCGATGGGCACGGGTGCGGACGGCACGGGCGGCAACACGACCACGTACGGCTGGGACGGCCGCAACAACCCCGTCTCCCAGAAGCTTCCGATGGGCGCCACCGCCCAGGTCTCCCAGTACCAGACGATCGCCGGCACCGACCTGCCCAGCGACATGACCGGCGCCGACGGCCGCAAGGACACCTTCACGTACGACACCAACGGCAACACGCTGTCGGTCACCACCACGGGCACCGCCGGCGCCACCCGCGAGTACACCTACAACAAGGACACCCCCACCTGCGGCGGGTTCGAGGGCCAGCGCTGCACCGCCAAGGACGGCAACGGCAAGGTCACCTCCTTCACCTACGACGGCAAGGGCAACCTGATCAAGGTCAAGCCCCCGGCGCCGCTGGGCGAGACGACCTACACCCATGACGCGCTGGGCCGGGTGGAGACGGTCACCGACGGCCGCGGCATCACCACCGTCTACGCCTACGACACCCGCGACCGCGTCACCAAGGTGTCCTCCACCAACGCCACCGTCACCTTCTCCTACGACGGCGACGGCAACGTCAAGTCCCGCACGGACGCCTCGGGCACCACCGAGTGGGACTACGACGAGCTCAACCGCGAGAGCGTGCGCACCCTGCAGAACGGCGCGCAGACGGCGCTGGCCTACACCCCGGGCGGTGACGTCGACTTCTACACCGACCCGACCGGGAAGACGGACTACACCTGGGACAAGGCCGGCCGCCTGGACCACCTGACCGCGCCGGACGGCAAGAGGACCGACTTCGACTACGACAACAACGGCAAGCGCACCAAGACCGTCTACCCCGGCGGCACCACCCAGACCGTCACCCTCGACGACAACGGCCGCCCCCAGCGGATCAAGACCACCTCCGGCACGCAGACCTTCGTCGACCTGACCTACAGCTACGCCAGCGCGGGCAAGGACACCACCAAGATCCGCACCCGCACCGACCACCTCACCAACTACAAGACCACCTACACCTACGACTCCCAGGACCGCCTCACCTACGCCCTGGAAGCCGACGCGGCGGGTGCGCGGAAGGCGTCGTGGCTGTACTGCTGGGACAAGGCGGGCAACCTCACCAGCCAGGACGGCAGCAAGAACGCCTGCCCTGGCGGCACGACCTACACCTACAACGACCCCAGCGAACTGACCGGCAAGAACGGCTCCACCACCGGCTGGTCCTACGACAAGCTCGGCCATGAGACCGCCGCGGCCAGCGGCACCGCCCGCACGAACGGGACCTGGACCGACTACAGCCAGCTCTCCGGCATCACCGCGGGTGGCACGACCTACGACCTGGTCCACGCCGGCACCAGCAACTACGAGCGCACCAAGCTCGGCTCGACCTGGTTCCACCACACGGCCCTCGGTCTCGCGTCCACGAGCACGAACGGCGTCGACACCGGATTCATCCGCGAACCGGCGGGCACGCTGAACTCCATGACGACTGGGGGGAAGTCCTACTACTACCTCACCGACGCCACCGGCAACGTCCTCGGCCTCGCCGACGACACCGGCAAGCGCACCCACACCTACGCCTACGGTCCCACCGGCCTGCCCCGCGGCACCACAACCGAGGCCGTCCCCCAGCCCTACCGCTACGCGGGCGCCTACCTGGACCCGACCGGCCTGTACAAGATGGGCCACCGCTACTACGACCCGTCACTCGGCCGCTTCACCCAGCCCGACCCCTCCGGCCAGGAAACCAACCCCTACCTGTACGCCGCCGGCGACCCCGTCAACAACGCCGATCCCACCGGATTGTTGAGCTTCTCTGATGTCCTCGACGCGGGAGAAACGATCTTCAGCGCCGCCACTGGCTGCCTGGCTGGGATCGGCGCTGCAGCCGAGACCGGCGTCATTCAGGCAGCGACCGGCTTCTTCGGAACGGCGGGCACCGTGGCATCGGGCGCTCTGGCCTGTGGAGTCGGAGCAGGAGCAGGCCTGATGAACGCAGACATCATTTCCTACGGATGACCCGGGGGACGCCACCCCCGTATCAGCGAAGCCAATGAAGCCCCTGGTGACGACTGCTCCAGTCGTCACCAGGGGACAACCCCGAGGTGAAACCATGGCCAGCAATCCCGCGACAAAGCTCACGCTCTTCGTAGTACTGGGAACCGCTTTCGGAGTGCTCTGCATCATCCTGGGCGTCAGCAACGAAAACTACGCCCTCCTGGGGGCTGGGGTGCTCGCGGCCGTGGGCGGTCTGACCTTGACCGGGCTGGCGATCGCTCGCCAAAGGTCAGGAAGGTGACCTGGACGCACATGTCGTCCCTCAGCGGCCCCGCCGCTGAGGGATTTCGCGCGCTGGCGCCCGCTATTGATCCGAAACGGTTCGGGTTCCGGGTCGTTGGTGGGGTGTGAGCGATCTGGTGGGGGACGCACGGCATTTGTCGCCGTCGGTGCAGGAGGCCCTGCGGCTGCGGGCGGTGGCCGCGTTGGTGGCGGGGCGGGAGCGTGAGGACGTGGCGGCGGTCTTCGGGGTGTCGCTGAAGGCGGTCGACAAGTGGTGGGCGAAGTGGCAGGCGGGCGGCCGTGGTGCGCTGGTCATGGGGCCGCGGGGCAAGCCGGTCGGCGTGCACCAGGTGCTCGGGGAGGCCGAGCAGGCCGCCGTGCGGCAGGCGATCCTCGACCACCGGCCCTGTGACGTGGGGTTGAGTGGACAATGGTGGACGCGTCGGCTGGTCGGCGAGCTGGTCGCGAAGCTGTACCGGGTGTGGCTGGCCGAGCCCGGAGTGGGCACGTACCAGGCGATGGGGGCTGTCCTTCCAGCGTCCGGACAAGCGGGCTGTGGAACAGGACCCGGAGGCCGTGCGCCGCTGGCACGAGGAGACATGGCCGGCGATCCGGGCGAAGGCGAAGAGGGGCGGCGGCGAGATTCTGTTCGCCGACCAGGTCGGCATCCGCTCCGACCAGCTCACCGGCCGCACCTGGGGCGAGAAAGGCAGGACACCCGTGGTGCGGCGGAGCGGGAACCGGTTCTCGGTGAACGCGATGTCTGCGATCAGCACCAAGGCCCGGATGCACTTCATGGTCTTCACCGAGCACTTCACCGCCGAGGTGATGTGCCGCTTCCTGGACCGGCTCGCCGGCCACTTCGACCACAAGATTCACCTTGTGGTCGACGGGCACTCCGCGCACCGCTCGAAAAAGGTTCGGGACTGGCTCGCCACCCACCCCGACGACGTCGAGCTGTACTTCCTGCCCCCGTATTCGCCCGAGCTCAACCCTGACGAGTTGGTCAACGCCGACCTCAAGCACAGCCTGCCCAAGCAGCACCGGGCCCGGGACCAGGCCGAACTCGCCGCAGAGAGCCGCCGCTTCTTCCGCAGACGCCAGCGACAACCGCACATCGTCCGCGGCTACTTCGGCAGCCCACACGTCCGTTACACCCTGGACGAGAACCCCATGAGTTTCTCATCAATAGCCGCGAATAGATCGATGATGACGTGCCGAAAAGGGCCGAGCGTATCGAGTACCGATTCCTTGACGGAAACCAGAGACTTGCCGCCATGTGCAGTCGCCCATTTGATCATGTCCTGCATGTCAACGAATTTGCGGACGAACCTGTCCATCTTCCAGAAAAGCAGGAGATCAAATTCAGGTGCTCTGTTGTTCAGCCACTCTCCGAGTTCCGGTCTCTCGAACGGATGAGATTTGGTAGCGGAGATGTGGGCGTCCTTGGCCACTCCTACGACCTGCCACTCAAGGTGTCGCCTCTCGTGGACGTAGGCCATGCAGTCCCGCAACTGCCGTTCCAGAGAGGTGGACGAGTCGGTCTCATTGCTGATCCGGAGGGCGATCAGTACCCGCACTGTCTTCATGAGGGGACCCTGTAACAGCAGTAGGCCAGTAACCTGCCGTACCTCATGGCCTGGACCCCGCTGATCCTGGCCGGGGCCCCGCTGCTGTCCCTGGACGCCGCCCTCCGCGGCTGCTGTCCCTGGACGCCGCCCCCGCGCGCGCCGCCGACGCGAGACCTCCTAGCCTCCCGTCAGCCGTCAGCCGTCAGTCGCCTCCGCTCCTCTCGGGTGCAGGCGGGCGCGGCGGTGGCGCACCCGCCCGGTCACGAAGCCCACCGTCCCGGCCAGGCACAGGCCGCCCACGACGAGCGGGATCACCACGAACCAGGGTGTCTCCCAGGCCCCTCCCGCGTCCCCGCCGTAGACCACCGCGGTCGCGACGAGGGCGGTGCCGGCGATCAGCCGGCCGGGCCGGAACTCATGACGCAGCACGGCTCACCTCCGCCTGTCCGGCGCCGACCCTGAGGTCCAGCCGCAGCGTGCCCGCCTTTCCGGCGCCTGCGGGCGGCTTCAGGGTTGCTTCCTTGTACTTGCCCGGTGCCACGTCCACGTCCTTCCGTCCGTCGCCCGGCAGCTGGATGTCACCGAGCCCCACCTCGACGCGCAGCCGCACGGTCACGTCCCGGGGGACGATCACATGGATCCGGCCCAGTCCCACCTCGACCTCGGTGGAGACCGTGTCGCCCTCGGGAACGCGGACCGTCGACAGGTCCAACCGGCCCTCGCCGGCGCCCAGGTCGTACACCGGGTGTATCTGGGCGACCGAGGCGGGCTGCCAGCCGGTGCGGTGCCAGTCGGTGCCGATGTCGTCGGGCATCGCGGTCGATCCGGCGAGCAGGCCCGCCGTGAGGATCGCGAGGACGATGGACCCGGCTCCCGTGCGGCCCAGGAAGGCGCTGACGGCGATGCCGAGGCCGGTGACGCCGAGGGCGCACGCCAGGCCCGTCTGGAGGCTGGTGCCGAGGGACTGCGTCTCCCAGGTGAGGCCTGTGCCCAGACCGGCCGCGAGCAGGGCCAACAGGAACACCCAGCCGCCGATCCCGCGCGGCCCCCTGGGTTTCGGCGGGCGGGCCTGTGGCGGGCGCCACGTGTCCTTGGCTCCGCCGCCGGTCCCGGAGCGGACGCCGACACCGACCGCGGTGGCGATGTCCAGGTCCCGGGAGTCCTCGGGGCCCCACAGATAGCCCGTGCCCCCGACGTAGGTGCCGTCCTTGACGATGGGCTCGCGCCACCACGACGGGTACGCGGCCGGGGCGGGCGGGGCCTGCGGCTCCGGCGGGGCGTCCGCGGCGGCCTGCGCGGCTATCGGGTCCGGGCTCGGCGTACCACGTTGCTTCGACCAGTAGGCGGCGCCCGCGAGCAGCAGGGACAGTATGACGGCGAAGCTCAGCACCCCGTCGTTGCTCAGCATGGAGAGGAAGACACCGCAGCCGACCAGCGCGAACAGCACCGCCGCCAGGGTGTGGCCGTCGACCCGGCCGGTGAGCAGCCGGCGGACCTGGTTCTCCTCCTCGTCGTCGTACGGGACGAACAGCCAGGCGAAGCCGTAGAAGATCAGGCCGATGCCGCCGGTCGCGGACAGCACCGCCAGCGTGATCCGGAAGATCACCGGGTCCATGTCGTACTGCCGGGCGAGACCGGAGCAGACCCCGCCGAACATCTGGTGCCGCCGGTCGCGGCGGAAGTGCCGGCCGGGGCCCGCCGGCTCCGCTCCGGCCGTGGTCCCGGCCGGTGCTCCGGCCGTCCCCTCCTTCCCCGCGTCCGTGCGCCCGCCCGCGCCCGCGGAGTCCGCGGCGGGCGCGCCGGGACCGGATCCGGGACGCGGGCCCGAGCCCGGTCCCGGATCCCCCGCGGCATGCTGGTGATCCGTCATGGGTCCATGGTGACGGGCGAGCCGCCCCGGCGGCAGTCGGAACGACCCTGGCCGGACCCTGATATCCGTCCCTGAGCCGGGCCCGGGACGTCCGGGACGCGGGCAGCGGGCAGCGGGCAGCGGGACGCTCGGCCCGGAGCCGGGGGTCCCGCGAACGGGGCTGGCCGTCTCTCGGTCCGGTGCCGGGGGTCCGTGGCCGAAGTTGGTCGCCTCTCGGTCCGGTGTCGGAGCACTGCGGCCGGAGCCGGTCGCCTCTCGGCCTGGCTCCGGTCGCCCTCGGCCCGAGGCCGACTGCTCCTCGGCCCGAGTCGGCCGCCCACGGGCCGAGATCAGGGGCGTCTCCGGGGCGGACCCTGATGTCCCGGCTTGCGCGGCGTGTGACCATCGTTGCCATGTCGGAAGCCGCAGCAGCGTCCCCCACCGAACCGCGGCCGCCGCGCAAGCTCTACCGCAGCAGTGACGGACGCTGGCTCGGTGGGGTGGCGCGGGGGCTCGCCGGGCATCTCGGCCTGCCCGTGATCTGGGTGCGCCTCGCGTTCGTCGCCCTGTTCATGGCCGACGGTCTCGGGGCCCTGCTGTACGCCGCGTTCTGGTTCTTCGTGCCGCTCGGGGTGGGCGGCGTCGACGCCCAGAGGCCGCCCTCGCCCGTCACCACCGAGACGGCCCCGGACGGCCGCCGCAGACTCGTCACGCGGAAACCGGACAAGGGGCAGATCGTCGCCCTGCTTCTCATGGTCGTGGTGGCCATGATCTTCGTGGGCAGCGTGGACCTGACCAACGGCGCGCGGGCCTACCTCTGGCCGACCGTCCTGGTCGGGGCGGGCGTGGCCCTGGTGTGGCGACAGGCGGACAACGCGCGCCGGGCCCGCTGGATGGAGGTCGGCCGCCGCCGGCGCACGGTCACGCTGCTGCGGGCGGTGGCCGGTGTGCTGCTGGTGACGGCGGGAGCCTCCGGCATCTTCGTCCTGCGCGGCTCCGGCAGCCACCTCGGCGCGGTGCTGCAGGCCGCCCTCGCGGTCCTCGTCGGCATCACGCTCCTCGCCGGCCCCTACCTCGTGCGCATGACCCAGGACCTCTCCGAGGAGCGCCTGATGCGCATCCGCGCCCAGGAGCGGGCCGAGGTCGCCGCCCACGTCCACGACTCCGTGCTGCACACGCTCACGCTGATCCAGCGCAACGCGGACAACCCGGGCGAGGTGCGCCGCCTGGCCCGCGCCCAGGAGCGCGACCTGCGCGCCTGGCTCTACAAGCCGGAGGGGAACGGCAAGGACGAGGACGAGGAGCCCACCACCCTCGCCGAGGCGGTGAAGCGCAACGCCGCCGAGGTCGAGGACAAGCACGGCGTCCCCCTCGAGGTCGTCGTCGTGGGCGACTGCCCCCTCGACGAGAGGATCGGCGCGCAGATGCAGGCCGCGAGGGAAGCGATGGTCAACGCCGCCAAGTACGGTGGCGAGGGAGGCGCGGTCCAGGTCTACGCGGAGGTCGAGGGGAGGACGGTGTTCGTGTCCGTCCGGGACCGAGGTCCCGGGTTCGACCTCGACTCGATACCCGCCGACCGCATGGGCGTCAGAGAATCGATCATCGGCCGCATGGAACGCAACGGCGGCACGGCGCGGCTGCGCGCGGTGCCCGACGGCGGCACGGAGGTCGAGCTGGAGATGGAGAGGGCGGAGAAGACGTCATGAGCGAGCCGACCGAGGCGAACGCAGCGGCGGAAGCGGCACCGGGGGACGGGCCCGCGGAGCCGGCCGGCGGCACCGGGGGGCGTCGTGTGCGCGTGGTCCTCGTCGACGACCACCGCATGTTCCGCACGGGGGTCCAGGCGGAGATCGGACAGACCGAGCAGACGGGTGTGGAGGTGGTCGGCGAGGCCGCCGACGTCGACCAGGCGGTCACGGTCATCACCGCGACCCGGCCCGAGGTGGTGCTGCTCGACGTGCACCTGCCCGGAGGCGGCGGCGTCGAAGTGCTGCGGCGCTGCGCCTCGTTGATGGGGGACGCGGAGCGGCCGGTGCGTTTCCTCGCGCTGTCCGTGTCGGACGCGGCGGAGGACGTCATCGGTGTCATCCGGGGCGGCGCGCGCGGTTACGTCACCAAGACGATCACCGGCGCCGATCTGATCGACTCGGTCTTCCGGGTGCAGGAGGGGGACGCGGTCTTCTCGCCGCGGCTGGCCGGGTTCGTCCTGGACGCCTTCGCGTCGACCGACGCCCCGCCGGTGGACGAGGACCTCGACCGTCTCACCCAGCGCGAGCGGGAGGTGCTGCGGCTGATCGCCCGCGGCTACGCGTACAAGGAGATCGCCAAGCAGCTGTTCATCTCGGTGAAGACGGTGGAGTCGCACGTCTCCGCGGTGCTCCGCAAGCTGCAGCTGTCCAACCGCCACGAGCTGACCCGCTGGGCGACGGCGCGGCGCCTGGTGTGACCGTCCGGTAGGCGTATCCGCCTGGAGGACGGAGTCCGCTGGCCGTCCGGTTTCGAGCTGGGCGACCGGCGGGTCGAGACGGAGCGGCTCCATGTCTGCCCGAAGGGGCGCCCACAGGTCCGGGAGGCTGGCTGAGGTGAAGGCCGGGCTGGTTGACGACTTATTGCAGGGTGCGTGTCGCATCGGCTACAAGTCGGCTGGCTCAAGGGCCACCTCGAACCACACTTCCTTACCGATGCCGCACCCCCTCCTCTGTGCGCCCCAGTCAGCCGCCAGGGCTGCCACCAGTGCGAGACCTCGGCCCGACTCGTCGTCCGGGCAAGCCGCACTCGGCGTCGGGAGCGTGTCGTCGGCGTCCGTGACCGTGATGCGGAGGCGGTCGTCGGTGAGGGCGCAGCGGGCCCGGATCTCGCGGCCGGCCGGGGTCTTCGCGTGGCGGTGGGCGTTGGCCACCAGCTCGCTCAGAAGGAGTTCCGCCGTGTCCGTCACGTCCTGAGGGATGCTCCAGGACGCCGCCTGCTCGCGGAACAGGGCGCGTGCGCGGCCGGCGCTGCGGGCGTGACGGGGGAGACGCCACTCGATGTCCTTCGGGGCGGTCGTGGGCAGCGGAAGCCGCGGGGTCTGCATGTGCCTGTTCATCCCTTGCGCTGATGTTTCGCGGTTGGCGAGAACACCGTCCCGGCTCGCACGTAGCGTCGCGAGTGACGGAGTGGGTACGGTGCGTGTCCGTACCCTGCGTGGACCTGCGGGGGTGTGTATGGCGACCGACGTGAACTCCCAGCCGCCGATCGCGTGGCGGTACTGCGGCAGCCAGATCAAGATGTGGCGGGCGGAGGCCGGTGTCAGCCGGGACGCGCTGGCCAAAGAGGCCGGGTACGACTACGAGTACGTCAAGTCGATGGAGAACGGCCGCCGTCGGCCCACGTTGCGGTTCCTGCAGATCGCGGACCAGCTGTGTGGGGCGGGCGGGAAGCTCGTTGCGGCACAGGAGTACCTGAAGCCGGAGCCGTTTCCTGCTTTCTCGCAGGATTTCATTCGGTATGAGTCAGAGGCCATCTCGCTCAGCACCTATGAGCCGCTGCTCATCCCTGGGCTTCTGCAAACCGAGGAGACGGCTCGGTCGTTGCTCAAGGCCCACTGGCCGCCGCTCGATGACGAGACCGTTGAAGAGCGCGTGGCGGCGCGACTCAAGCGGCAGGAGCTACTGACGAAGCAGACCAGGTCCTTCAGCTTCGTGATCGGCGAGTCTGCGCTGCGCAACAAGGTCGGAGGAGCCGAAGTGCACTGTCGCCAGCTTCTCCACCTGTTGACGGTGGCAGAACAGCGGAACGTCACAGTGCAAGTGCTCCCCATCGTCGGTGCGCATCCCGGTCTCAACGGGCCGCTCGTCTTGCTTGAGACCCCGGAGCACGAGCATGTTGGGTATGAGGAGGGACAAACGGCCGGCGTCCTGTACTCGGATCCCGATCGCGTCAGTATCGCCACGCAGCGCCATGCGATGATCCTTCGGCTGGCGTTGAGTCTTTCGGAGTCCGCGCGATTCATCGGCAAGGTGGCGGAGGAGCAATGAACACGGACCTGCGGTGGTTCAAGTCCACGTACAGCGGCACCGAGGGCGGCAACTGTCTCGAAGTAGCCCTGGACTGGCGCAAGTCCAGCCACAGCGACAGCCAAGGCGGGGCATGCCTCGAAGTAGCCCCCTGCCCCCATACCGTCCACGTCCGGGACTCGAAGCTCGGGTCCCGGAGCCCTCGGTTCGCCGTCGCCGGGGGCGCCTGGACGGCATTCGTCGCGTACGCCCGTACCGGCGCTTGAGCTTCGAGGGGCGAGCCTCGGGATCCGAGCGGCGTTTGTGAGGAATGGGTGGTGGGGTTTGATCCCACCACCCACCCTCCCGGCGGCAACCGGCCGCTCTGCCAGCCGGGATGACTATTCGTGATCAGGTTGCGACGCGCCGTCGCCGCCCTCTAGCGTGCGCAGCAACAAACAACCCCGGTCGAGTGTTCGCAGCACTCGCCGGGGTCTGACCCCAAGATCGCAAACCCTAGGAACGATCTCGTGGCTTACGAAGACTCTAACGCCGCCCTGCCCGCACCCGCAGCTCATCCCATGGCCAATCCCGGTTACGGGAAACGCACCGTCCCCGCCGAACCCGGCGCAGCCTCCGCGCCCCTCGACTTCTCGCACCTCCCCGCCCGCGAGGCCTACATCGCCGCCTACGTGCACCGGCTCCCCGAGGGTGCCGCGATGGACGTCAAGAGCCTCGCCAAGGCGCTCCCCCTCTACGGCCAGCAAGCCGTCCGCAGCGCGCTCAACCTCCTCTCCCGCGCCGGGCATCTCCACCGCGTCCGGGGTCTCGCCACGACCGGTGACGGCGGCACGCGCTGGGTGTTCCGCACGTTCTGGTCCGGCACCGCGCGGGACAGCTCCTGGTGGGCCCGCTTTCTGGGCGGCGACCCCACCGTGGAGGCCACGACGCCAGCCGGTGACACACCCGAGGTCACCCCACCGAGTGAGCCCGCGCCCGCGCCCGTGCCCACCACCCCCGACACGCACCGCGTCACCGCCTACCGCGCCCTCGCCCGTCTCGGCCGTGTCGAGCCCCGCCTCGCCCTCTCCGACGCCGACTGCCACGCCCTCACCGACCTGGCCGTGCCCTGGTTCGAACGAGGGGCCGATCCCGTCTCCCTGATGAAGGCCCTCACGGCCGGCCTGCCCGACGACGTTCACTCCCCGCGTGGGTTCGTCGCCCGCCGCCTGCGGGACAAACTGCCCCCCGTGCCCCTGCCGTCCGCGCGGCCCGACGCCCCCGAACCCCGTCTCCTCGGCCGTCTCATGCCGGAGTGCACCGAGTGCGGCGTCCCGGGCCGCCCGGCCGCCTTCGTCGGCGGCCTGTGCCAGGGCTGTCGTACCGCCGCGCCGGGCCACGGCACGCAGGGCGCCGTGCGCCACGCCGTACGCCAGGTACCGGTCCCCGCTGCCGCCCTCGCCCGCGAAGCCGTACGCGCCGCCCGCGACCACCGGAATCCGGCCAACTACCACCGGGATACAGCCCTGCATCCGTAGCCGCTCAGCCGAGGACGACGGTGGCGCCCGCCGGGGCCGGGCGTCTGCCTGGCGGTGGTGTCCGGCCGCTGCTCCTGCCCCGACCGGCAGATGACCGTAAGTGACTGTCGTGCCGCGCACGACGCTTCGTCTTCACGCAGGGTGATGGCCGATGGGGTGAAGGCGGGGAGGGCGAGGGCGGCGGAATGCCGGAGGACGCCCGTGGCTAGGCTCCGGCCTCATGGACGTACTCATCCACCTCTTCGTCGGTCTGCACATCATCGGCATCGCGGCGCTGCTCGGCGGCTTCCTCACCCAGATGAAGGCGATGGGCGCGGGCACCGCCCGCTTCGTCCCCGCGATGCTGCACGGCGCGCTGACGATGCTGGTCACCGGTATCGCGCTGGTGGGTCTCAACGAGGCCCAGGACTACTCCGTCGACCACATCAAGATCGGCGTGAAGCTCGCCGTGCTGATCGTGATCCTCGGCCTCGTCTACGTGAAGCGGGACGAGGAGAAGGTGGACAAGGGGGTCTTCGGCCTGGTCGGCCTGCTGACCGTGGCGAACATCTTCATCGCGGTCCTCTGGACCTGAGCGCTCCGCCCCGGCCGGCCCTCCGCCCCGGCCCGCCGGGCCCCGCCGTCGACCGCCGGCCGAGCCGTCACCGGCCCGGTCGGCGGTTTTCGTGCCGGCGCTCCGCAGGGCGCCCGTCAGGCCGGGCGGACGACGCTGTGGATCGAGGACTCGCCGTCGTAGTAGACGGACTCCTCGCGGACGTACGTGCCCGGCTTGGGGGCGTGGATCATCATGCCGTTGCCGATGTAGATGCCCACGTGGGTGACGTCGTCGTAGAAGAAGACCAGGTCGCCGGGGAGGGCCTGGGAGACCGGGACGGTGGTGCCGGCGTCCACCTGGTCGTAGGTGGTGCGCGGGAGGGAGACTCCGGCGGCCTTCCAGGCGGCCTGGGTGAGCCCGGAGCAGTCGTAGGAGCCGGGACCGGTGGCGCCCCAGACGTACGGCTTGCCGATCTGCGCGCGGGCGAAGGCGAGGGCCTTCTCGGCCTTGGTGGTGTACGAGGAGCCGGCCGGCGGGGCATCGGTCGAGCCGGTCGAGCCGGTGGACCCGGAGCCCTCCGAGGCGCCGCCGCCCTGCCGCACGGCCTCCTCACGGGCCCTCTCCTGCTCCGCCTGCTGCCGGGCCAGTTCCGCCGCCTTGCGGGCGGCCTCGTCCTGCTTGCGCTTCTCGATCGCGGCGAGCCGCGCCTTCTCCTCGGCGGTCAGTTGTGACAGCAGTTCGCGCGCGTCGGCGAGCTTCTTCTGGACGGTCGCCTTCGCCGTCTTCAGGTCGCCCTGCGTCTCGGTGAGCGTCCGGAGGCTCTCGGCGGCCTCCTGGCGCTTCTTCATCGTCGCGGACTGCTGGGTGACGTAGTCGTCGACCGCCGCCTTCTGGCGGCCGGTCATCCGGTCCAGCACCTGACGCTGGTCGAAGACGTCCTGCGGGGTCTTCGCGAGCAGGAACATCGCCGTGTCGGGCATGCCGGCGCCGGTGCGGTACTGGGCGGCGGCGTAGGAGCCCAGCTCCGCGCGCGCCTCGTTCAGCTTCTGTGCGCGCTTCGCCACGTCGTCGAGGAGGGTGTCGACGCGCGTGCGCTGCTCGGTGGTCTTCTCCTTGGCCGCGTTGTACTTCTCGGTCGCCGCCTCGGCCTGCCGGTAGAGGTCGTCGACCTTCTTCTGGACCTCCTCCAGGCTCGGCCGGTCGTCATCCGTGGGAGCGGCGTGGGCGGTCTGGGAGAGCAGGGCCACGGAGGTGAGCGCGGCCGTGGCCAGGGCCGGGGTGCGTATGCCTGCCACGAGCGTGCCAGGGGTGCGCGACTTGCGGTGCGACGCCAAGGGAGGCGACTCCTTCCAGTGCTCCGCCTACCGGGGTGGCGGTGGGGGCGCCCCCAGGCCGTTCGGGCGCGGGGGGAGGGTCCGGGCGGGTGGGTCGGAAGGGTTGCCCTGCGGCCGCTCCGGGCGGAGTGGGCCGATTCACCCCATGTCTCGGTGGGTCCCCGGCTCCGGCTGTCACGGCGGACAGTGACGGACTCGGCGGGGCCGCGCGGCCCGGCGAGGTTCGCCGGCGGGGGACGAGCGGCCCGGACCGCACCGTAGCCAACGGGTGTGGCGCTTGTGAAGGTTGACGGGTGATATGCCCGATACATTTTCGTGACCTTGTCCGCGGTGTCACGCAGGGTGAGGCGGTGACCGTGGAGGGTGCCCGCCGCGACTTCCCCGGGGGGACCGCGGATGTTTCCGGGGCGGCCCCGGGTTGTCGGCGGAG
The DNA here is from genome assembly GCF_055778765.1 of Streptomyces sp. DSM 120436. Lineage (NCBI taxonomy): Bacteria > Bacillati > Actinomycetota > Actinomycetes > Kitasatosporales > Streptomycetaceae > Streptomyces > Streptomyces sp. DSM 120436. The sequence goes on from NZ_JBSKBS010000001.1 coordinate 2,113,624, forward strand.
CGGCCTAGACTCGGAGAGCGATGAGCAGCCTCTTTGACGACAGCTTCCTGGCGGACCTCCAGGCCCAGCGCGGCCCGGAGGACGAGCCCCCGCCGCCACCCGAGGACGAGCACGCGCCGGAACCCCTTCCGGACGACCTGTTCGGCGGGAAGTTCGACGTGCCCCCGGAGCGATGGGGGGCCTCCGGTTCGAGCGGGGACGAGAGCGTGGGAGGTTACTACCGCGACGGCGCCCCCCGCCCGGTGCTCGACCCCGCCGCACTGCTGGAAGGGCTGAACGACAACCAGCGCGCCGCGGTCGTGCACTCCGGCTCCCCCCTGCTCATCGTGGCCGGAGCCGGGTCCGGCAAGACCCGTGTGCTCACCCACCGCATCGCCCACCTGCTCGCCGAGCGGAACGTCCACCCGGGCCAGATCCTCGCGATCACCTTCACCAACAAGGCCGCGGGCGAGATGAAGGAGCGCGTCGAGCAGCTCGTCGGCCCCCGGGCGAACGCCATGTGGGTCATGACCTTCCACAGCGCGTGCGTCCGCATCCTGCGCCGCGAGTCCAAGAAGCTCGGCTTCACGTCGTCCTTCTCGATCTACGACGCCGCCGACTCCAAGCGCCTGATGGCCCTGGTCTGCCGGGACCTGGACCTCGATCCCAAGCGCTTCCCGCCGAAGTCCTTCAGCGCGAAGATCAGCAACCTGAAGAACGAGCTGATCGACGAGGAGGACTTCGCCGCCCGGGCGAGCGACGGATTCGAGAAGACCCTCGCCCAGGCCTACGCGCTCTACCAGTCCCGCCTGCGCGAGGCGAACGCGCTGGACTTCGACGACCTGATCATGACCACGGTCAACCTGCTCCGCGCCTTCCCCGACGTCGCCGAGCACTACCGCCGCCGCTTCCGGCACGTCATGGTCGACGAGTACCAGGACACCAACCACGCCCAGTACGCCCTGGTGCGCGAACTGGTCGGAGGCGCCGACGGACGTCCCGCCGACGCGCGGCCGGAGGCCGAGGTGCCGCCCGCCGAGCTGTGCGTGGTGGGCGACGCCGACCAGTCCATCTACGCCTTCCGCGGCGCGACGATCCGCAACATCCTCCAGTTCGAGGAGGACTACCCGGACGCGACGACGATCCTGCTGGAGCAGAACTACCGTTCCACGCAGACGATCCTGTCCGCCGCCAACGCCGTCATCGAGCGCAACGAGTCCCGCCGTCCGAAGAACCTGTGGACCAACGCCGGCGCCGGCGCGCTCATCACCGGCTACGTCGCCGACACCGAGCACGACGAGGCCCAGTTCGTCGCCGACGAGATAGACCGCCTCACGGACACGGGCGAGGCCAGGGCGGGCGACGTCGCCGTCTTCTACCGCACCAACGCCCAGTCCCGTGTCTTCGAGGAGATCTTCATCCGCGTCGGCCTGCCCTACAAGGTCGTCGGCGGCGTGCGCTTCTACGAGCGCAAGGAGGTCCGGGACGTCCTGGCCTACCTGCGGGTGCTGGCCAACCCCGAGGACTCGGTGCCGCTGCGCCGCATCCTCAACGTCCCCAAGCGGGGCATCGGCGACCGTGCCGAGGCCATGATCGACGCGCTCGCCCAGCGGGAGAGGATCAGCTTCCCGCAGGCGCTGCGCCGCGTCGACGAGGCGTACGGCATGGCCGCCCGGTCGGTGAACGCGGTCAAGCGGTTCAACACGCTGATGGAGGACCTGCGCACGGTCGTCGAGTCGGGAGCCGGACCGGCGACGGTCCTGGAGGCCATCCTGGAGCGCACCGGCTACCTCGCCGAGCTGCAGGCCTCCACCGACCCGCAGGACGAGACCCGCATCGAGAACCTCCAGGAACTCGCGGCCGTCGCCCTGGAGTTCGAGCAGGAGCGCGGTGAGGGCGAGACCGGCACGCTGGCCGACTTCCTCGAGCAGGTCGCCCTGGTCGCCGACTCCGACCAGATCCCCGACGAGGAGGACGGCGACGGCGTCATCACGCTGATGACCCTGCACACCGCCAAGGGCCTGGAGTTCCCGGTCGTCTTCCTCACCGGCATGGAGGACGGCGTCTTCCCGCACATGCGCGCCCTCGGCCAGACCAAGGAGCTGGAGGAGGAGCGCCGCCTGGCGTACGTCGGCATCACGCGCGCCCGGGAGCGGCTCTACCTCACCCGGTCGACGATGCGCAGCGCCTGGGGCCAGCCGTCGTACAACCCGCCCTCGCGGTTCCTGGAGGAGATCCCTTCCACGCATGTGAAGTGGAAGCGGACCGGGGCGAGCGCGCCGGTGTCCTCCGGACCCGCGTCCGGGGTGGCGGCGTCGCTGTCGTCCTCCCGTTCCCGCTCGTCCGCGTCGGGCGCGTCCGGCTTCGCCACCCGGCGCACGTCGGAGAAGCCCGTGGTGGCGCTGGCGGCCGGGGACCGGGTCACGCACGACCAGTTCGGCCTGGGCACGGTCGTCGCGGTGAAGGGCACGGGGGCGAACGCGGAGGCGACGATCGACTTCGGGGGCGGCAAGCCCAAGCGCCTGCTGCTGCGGTACGCGCCGGTGGAGAAGCTCTAGCCGTCGAGGCGGGACCCGTCGTGGGGCCGGAGCACGCTCCGGGGCCACGACGGGGCGCGTGCGGGTACGGGTCGAGCGCCGCGACGGACCCGAGTGCTACGTCGGCTCGAGGCCGTGGCTGCGGAACCAGGCGAGCGGGTCGATCGACGAGCCGCCGCCGGGGCGCACCTCGAAGTGCAGGTGCGGGCCGGTCGAGTTGCCCGAGTTCCCGGAGAACGCGATCTGGTCGCCGGCTTTGACGGTCGAACCGGAGGGCACCTGATAGGTGGAGAGGTGGCAGTACCACGTCTCCGTGCCGTCCATCGCCGTCACGATCATCATGTTGCCGTAGGCGGAGTTGTACTGGGTGCGCACCGTGCCGTCGGTCGCGGCCAGCACGGGCGTGCCGTACGAGACGGGGAAGTCGATGCCGGTGTGGAGGGACATCCAGTTGATGCCGGACTGGCCGTAGTAGGCGCTGAGTCCGTGCTGCGCCACCGGGAGCGCGAACTTCGGGCGGAGCCGCTCCAAGCGGGCCGCCTCCTGGGCCGCCCGCTTGCGCTCGAGCTCCTGCTCGGCCTCGAGGTCGATGCGGCCCTGGGCGCGGCTGGCCCGGTCGGCGAAGTCGTCGGCGCCGGCGGCGAGGCTCTCGAGCTGGGTGTCCAGCTTGCCGTTGGCGACGGAGGGCTGGACCGGCTGGGCGTCCGCGGCGGTCGTCCGGGCGTCCGGGCCGCCTTCCTCGCCCAGATCGCCCACCGAGGCGGCGGCGATGCCGGCCACCCCCATCACGCAGGCGGAGGGCACGGCGACGGTCAGCAGCGCGGAGCGCTTGGGCGGGGTGCGGCGGCGGGAGCGGGACGCGGAACGGGAGGCGCGCGGAGCGGGGACGACCTCCTCCTGCCCGTCGAGCAGGGAGACGGCGGGCAGTTCGCCGGTGTCGGCCGGTTCACCGGCCCCGCGTTCGTCCGGGCCGGGCTCCCCGCGGTACGCGTCCTGCGCGTACGGCTGGTCGTGAGCGTCCTGGTCGTAGGACTCCTGCGCGGCGTTCCCCTGCTCGTACGGCTCCCCGCCGTACTGCTCCCCGCCGTACTGCTCCGGCGGGTACGTCTCCGTGTCGTAGGCGTCGGCGTCGTAGGCATCGGCGTCGGGAGCGGACGTGTGCGCGGGGGTCTCGCCACCGTCGGAGTTCCACTGGGTGGCGTCGTAGACGCCGCTGTCGAAGGTCTGCGTGCCCCAGTCCCACTGCTGTGTCGAGTCCGCCGGCTGCTCGGCCCGGTCGGGCTGGAGCCAGGCGTTCGCGTCCCACTGGCCGGTCTCGGGGGATCCGCCCTGCGGGGGGATCACCGCCATCGGCTGCGGGCCGGTGGTCCAGGCGGTCGCGTCGTGCCCGCCGGTGTCGTACGCGGCCTGCTGGAACGCGTAGGCGTCGTAGTGCCCGGTGTCCTGCGTGCCCACCTGCCAGTGGCCGGTGGTGCAGGAGGCCTGCGCGGGGTCGTCGCCCGGCATGTTCCCGAAGAGGGGGTCGGCGGCGAAGGCGCCGGTGCCGTAGTACGTGGCGTCGTAGCCGCCGTACGAGGTGACGTCGCCGTACGGGGCCTCCTGGCTGCCGTACGGCGCATAGGGCGCCGAGGCGTCATCGGAAGCCGCGGCCGGGGTCATGGTCCCCGACGGGTGACGGTCGTTCACCAACTTCTCTTTCGCCTCGACAACAGGGGCTGGCAGAGCAGTGCGGCGACTGTACCCGGCGGTATGCGGGCGCGACAATCTTCCCCAGGTTTCGCGGCCGCAGGAAACGGGCATTCGGTTCGGTTTTGGCGGTCGGCGGGCGAGGTCTTGGCTCTTTGTTCGACAGCCGTTCGAAATTGTGGCGCGCGGCCGTCGGCAAGTCGGCCGTCTCCGACCGATGTTGTTCGCTTGTGGGCGTGAAGGATCGCTCCCCCCGGAGGGAGGGCATCGGGCGTGTCGTGCGCCCCGCGCCTCAGGCCACCGTCAGGCCGTTCGCCCGTCCACCGGACGGTTCACCCGGGTGCGCCGTGTCCAGCGCCTGCCGGATGCCCGTCGCCACCGCCGGGTGCACGGGCAGCGCCAGGTGCCCCACACCGCTCACCCGCACGTTGACCGCGCTCAGGTCCGGGTGCTCGATGCACGCAGCCTCCAGCGGATCCATGATGTGGTCGAGGTCGCTCCAGAACGCCACGAAGTGCGTACGGCAGCCGGGGGCGGGCTGGGCCAGCTCCTCCAGCACCGGGGAGCCCGGACGCATCTGCCGCACGATCGGGTGGGCGTTGGCCAGCGGCGCCACGCGGGTGCCGGAGTGCGGGGTGCCGAGCGTGACCAGCGTCCGCACCCTGCGGTCACCGCCCAGCCGCTGCACGTAGTACCGCGCGATCAGCCCGCCCAGGCTGTGCCCCACCACGTCCACCCGGTCGCTGCCCGTGCGCTCGCAGACCTGCTCGACATGACGGCCGAACAGCTCGGCCGCCGTGCGGATGTCGCACGTCAGCGGAGAGTAGTTGAGCGACTCGATCGGCTGCCGGCCGTGCTGCGCCAGGCTGCGGCGCAGCAGGACGAAGACCGACCGGTTGTCGATGAAGCCGTGCAGCAGCACGACCGGCGGCCTGGCCTCCGCCGGCAGCCGCGCCGTCCCCTCCGGGGCGGGCAGCGCGGAACGGTCGGGCCCGCGCCGCTCCTGGACGATGCCGGCGGGATACAGGAGGGCGTGACCCGCCAGGATCGCCAGCTCCAGGGCGGTCGCCTTCAACAGGCTCACGGAGAGATCCGCCAGCCGGGCCGGCAGGAGGCGCCGGCAGAGGGGCAGGAACGGAAGAGCTGCCTGGGTGACCTTCATGGCCGACCTCCTGTCGGCACGCGAGGGGACCGCCTCGTCCCCCGTGTGCCCTCGTGGAACGGCGCTCCGAGAACGGTCGACGGTGCGCGCCGGTGACGCGTGGACGGTGCGCGGTGGCGGGTCGACCTCGAGGCGCATCCCTTATGCGCATGTTCCCACTGGTGTCCCTGTGTCGCACGGGCACCCGGTCCCGGGCCGGGCCCGGGAAACGCTGCGCGACGGACGTGTCCCACCGTGTGATTTCCCCCTCCCTGCGCACCGTGAAACTGCCGGTTGCGGGATGCTGGGGATAACGTTCGTTCACTTCCACGGCCGGTTCGGGCCGGGGTGTCCGTGCGCTGTGTGCGGTACTGGTCGATACGGATGGATGTAGTCGCTTCATGGAGGCAGTGATGGGTGTGGCAGCCGGTCCGATCCGCGTGGTGGTGGCCAAGCCGGGGCTCGACGGCCACGATCGCGGGGCCAAGGTCATCGCGCGGGCCCTGCGCGACGCCGGTATGGAGGTGATCTACACCGGGCTCCACCAGACCCCCGAGCAGATCGTCGACACCGCGATCCAGGAGGACGCCGACGCGATCGGCCTGTCCATCCTCTCGGGCGCGCACAACACGCTGTTCGCCGCCGTCATCGACCTGCTGAAGGAGCGGGACGCGGAGGACATCCTCGTCTTCGGCGGCGGCATCATCCCGGAGGCGGACATCCCTCCGCTGAAGGAGAAGGGCGTCGCGGAGATCTTCACGCCGGGTGCGACCACGGCGTCCATCGTGGACTGGGTGCGGGAGAACGTGCGCCAGCCGGCGGAGGCGTAGGAACCCGGCCGTCGCGGTGACCGGCCGGGGGCGCACCGCCGGGGCGGGTGCATCGGCCTCGGTGAGAAGTGCCGAGGGCGCCGGGGCGGTCGGTGCCGGGTCCGTGACGGGCACGGGGGCCGGCGCCGGGAGAGCCGCGGGGGCCGGTGCCGGCGGCGTGAGAGCCGCTGCCATCGGTGTGGCGGCGGGCGGCGGGACGCCGGTCTCCGGAGGCCGGTGCTGCGGGCGTCCGCCGGCAGGGGAGCCGCCCCGCCCGGTGCGGACGGCGGGCCGTGGCATGACGAGGCCGGCCGGTCCGGTCAGGGAGCCGGCTCCTCCGGAGCCAGTTCGGCCAGCATCGCGCCGCGCAGGCGCAACGTGGTCACCAGGCGCTGGAACGCCTCGGACCAGTAGCCCCCGGCGCCGGGCGCCGCGTCCTCCGGCTCGTCCGGTGTCGCCAGCAGCGCGTCCAGACGACTCGCCTCGGACGGGTCGAGACAGCGCTCGGCCAGGCCCATGACTCCGCTGAAACTCCATGGATAACTCCCTGCGTCCCGCGCGATGTCGAGCGCGTCGACCACGGCCCGCCCGAGCGGCGGGGCCCAGGGCACCGCACACACCCCGAGCAGCTGGAACGCCTCGGACAGGCCGTGCGTCTCGATGAACCCGGCCACCCACGCCGCCCGTTCGCCGGCGTCCAGGGTGGCCAGCAGCCTGGCGCGCTCGGCCAGGGACACCGCCCCCGGGCCGCCCGCCTCCGGCGCGGAGGGCTCCCCGAGCAGCGCCCGGGACCAGGCCGCGTCCCGCTGCCGTACCGCCGCCCGGCACCAGGCCGCGTGCAGTTCGTCCCGCCAGCCGTCCGCGACCGGCAGCGCCACGATCTCCTGAGGGGTACGCCCGCCGAGCCGCCGCGACCAGGTGCCGAGGGGCGCCGACTCCACCAACTGGCCCAGCCACCACGACCGTTCGCCGCGTCCGGCGGGCGCCTTGGCCATCACGCCGTCGCGCTCCATCGCCGCGTCGCACTCGGCCGGCGCCTCCACGACGACCGTCGGCACGTCACGGGTGCGGTCCACGGCCACGCACGCGGCGGCGCGCACCGCCATCCGCGCGGCCAGCGCGGACGCGGGCAGCGCCGACAGCAACTCCGCCGCCGTCGCCCGTACGTTGCGGCTGCGGTCGGCCAGGGCGCTCTCCAGGAACGCCTCGTCGTCCGGGCCGAGGCCGGCGCGCAGGGAGTCCAGGAACATCAGCCGGTCCTCGGCCCGCTCGGTCGCCCAGGTCTCCTCCAGCAGGGCGCGCGCGGCGGACGGGTCGCGGGAGCGCAGGGCGGTGAGCAGGGTGACCCGCTCGGCGAAGAGGCCCTCCCGCCAGAGCCGTCGTACGCCCTGCGGGTCACGGACGTCGGGCGCCGAGGGGCCGCCACCGGAAGCCGCGCGCAGGGCGAACCGCCAGTCCGGGTTGAGCCGGGCCAGCCACAGCGCACGCGGGCCCGCGAACCGCAGCGCCGCCGGGCGCAGGTCGGTGCGGCCCCGCGCGGCGTCGAGCAGGGCGGGCAGCGCCTGCGGGGGTGCCGCGTAGCCGTGGGCGTTCGCCGCCTGGAGCCACTGCGGCAGCAGCTCCCTCAGATCCGGCGCCGCGCCCCGGCGGCCGCCGCCGGAGGCGCCGGGGCGGTCGGCGAGCAACGACGCCAGCCGGCGCGCGGCGGCGGGCGGCAGCGGACGGCGCGGGTCCGCGGGGGCCGGACGGAGCCGCTCGGCGGGCCGCGCGGGGCGCAGCCCCGCCCGGCGCCGCACGGTCGCCGCGGCGGCCGCGTCGAGCAGGGCCGACGGCGCCCGCGGGCCGGGCGCCAGGCCCGGCGGGGTGCGCCGGTCGGTGCCCAGCAGAGCCGCGGTCACCAGCTCCTCCCAGTGGTCCGGGAGGGACGCGGCCACGGGGGCGGTCGTCCTGCTCATGAGCTTCCTTTCCGACGGGCGTCCCGGTGCGGTCGAAGACTCACGCGCACCGAGTGTCCAGCGATGTCCGAAAGATGCATGGGGCCGCCGGGTCCGGTGGGGGTGGAGGGGCCGACGGGGCCGGTCAGCACAGGGGGACCGCCTCTCCACGGCCCCGCGGCCAGGCCGCCAGGGGAGTGAAACCCCGCGGGCCGCACTCGCCGAAGACCCGGACCGGAGCGCCACCGGACAGGGCGACCAGGCGCCACAGCCCCGGGCGGGACCGGGCCGCCGCGCCGATCGGCAGGGCGTGGTCCTCGTCGGCGTCCGCCAGCTGCCAGCCGTCACCGTCCGGGACCGGCACGACACCGTCCAGCGTCACCGGGACCGACTCCCGCCACGGGTCGTCGCGCAGCGCGGCGCCGTAGCGGGCGAGCGCCCCGGACGTCGTCGTGCCCGGCGGGCGCACCGTCGTCGGCGCGGGCGGCGCGAACTGCTCGGTCAGCGCCATCCGCGGCTGCCCGGCGCCCGGATACGCGGTCAGCTCCGCGTCGACGGCCAGCCCCGCCGGCAGCGCGAGGCCGGGGACGCGGCCGGCCGGCCCGTAGGAGAGGAGCAGCGCCGTGCGCCCGGACGCCGCGCCGTACAGCCATGTGCGACGGGTGGTCAGGCGGCTGTCGGAGGTGTCGTACCGGGCCAGGACGAGCCAGTCGTCGCGGATCGCGGGACCGACCGGCGACGCGGTCAGGCCGACGCGGGAACGGACCGTCGCGGCCAGCGGCTCCGGCAACCGCTCCCGGCGCAGCCAGGCCCGGGCGAGGAGATGGAGCAGCGCGCACTCCTCCAGCAGCCGTACGGGAGCGTCCGCCCCGACGGCCGCGAGCTCCCCCAACTCCCGCACGCGGTTGGCCAGTCCCTGGGCCTGCGCGTCGACCATGCGGGCCGCGGTCTCCTCCCACAGGGCGGGGCCGGACTGCACGGCCGGCACCAGGCCGCCGCGCAGCAGATCCGCCAGACGCCGCTCCAGCTCGGTCACGCCCGCCGTGATCCGCTCGGCCCGGCGCTCCGCCCGCGCCCGCACCGCCGGGGACACCGGCGAGGCGGACGCGGCGAGTCCGGCCCCCGCCCCGCCGGACACGGACTCGCCACTCCCGTCGGGCGGAGACTCGTCCGCCCCGCCGGACACGGACTCGCACCGCCCGTCCGACGTGGCGTCGGACGCCTGTGCCGGACCCTGGCCGACGGTCCGGCGCACCCCCTGATCAGTCATGCCGTCGACCGTAGGTCCCGCCACTGACAGTCGGGGTGCGGTGGATGTATGCGCAGGTCGGGGCCGATTGTCAGTGGCGTGGTGCACGGTGGGTGACAGATCCGAACCGGCCGAGCTGGAGGGGGGACCCAGCCATGTCTGTGTCCGCAGAACCGACGTCCGTCGACCCGCGGCGCGACGGCTCCGCGCCCGCCGACACCGGGCTCGCGGGAGCGGACACCCTGCGTCCGCACGCCGAGGACGCCTTCGCGGACGAACTGGCCGCGCTGGCCGCCCAGGACGACCGCCCGCGTCCGGCCCGCTGGCGCCTGTCGCCCTGGGCCGTCGCCACCTACCTGCTCGGCGGCACGCTGCCGGACGGCACGGTGATCACCCCCAAGTACGTGGGCCCGCGCCGGGTCGTGGAGGTCGCGGTGACCACCCTCGCCACCGACCGCGCCCTGCTGCTGCTCGGCGTGCCCGGAACGGCCAAGACCTGGGTCTCCGAGCACCTGGCCGCCGCCGTCAGCGGCGACTCCACCCTGCTGGTGCAGGGCACGGCCGGCACCCCGGAGGAGGCCATCCGCTACGGCTGGAACTACGCCCGGCTGCTGGCTCACGGCCCCAGCCGCGACGCCCTCGTCCCCAGCCCCGTGATGCGGGCCATGGCGGAGGGCAGGACGGCCCGCGTCGAGGAGCTGACCCGGATCCCGGCCGACGTCCAGGACTCCCTGATCACGATCCTGTCCGAGAAGACCCTGCCGATACCGGAGCTCGGGCAGGAGGTGCAGGCGGTCCGCGGCTTCAACCTGATCGCCACGGCCAATGACCGCGACCGCGGGGTCAACGAGCTGTCCAGCGCCCTGCGCCGCAGGTTCAACACGGTGGTGCTGCCGCTGCCGGAGACTCCGGAGGCGGAGGTCGACATCGTCACGCGCCGCGTGCGGCAGATCGGCCGGTCGCTGGACCTGCCGGAGGCGCCCGAGGGCATCGACGAGATCCGCCGGGTCGTCACCGTCTTCCGCGAACTGCGCGACGGGGTGACCACCGACGGCCGGACGAAGCTGAAGTCACCCAGCGGCACGCTGTCGACCGCCGAGGCGATCTCCGTCGTCACGGGCGGACTGGCGCTCGCCGCCCACTTCGGCGACGGCGTGCTGCGGGCCGGCGACGTCGCCGCGGGCGTTCTCGGTGCTGTCGTCCGCGACCCGGCGGCGGACCGTGTCGCCTGGCAGGAGTACCTGGAGACCGTCGTCCGCGAGCGCGACGGCTGGTCGGACTTCTACCGGGCCTGCCGCGAGGCCGGCGCGTGAACGGCGGCCGGGCACCGGCCGCCGGGCAGCCGCTGCTGCTCGGGGTGCGGCACCACGGCCCCGGGTCGGCGCGGGCCGTGCGGGCCGCGCTGGAGGCGGTCCGGCCGCGCGTCGTGCTGATCGAGGGCCCGCCCGAGGCCGACCCGCTCGTCCCGCTGGCCGCGGACGAGGCCATGCGTCCACCGGTCGCCCTGCTCGCCCACGCCGTGGACGAGCCCGGCCGGTCGGCGTTCTGGCCGCTGGCCGCCTTCTCCCCGGAGTGGGTCGCGCTCCGCTGGGCCCTGCGGCACGGCGTGCCCGCCCGCTTCATCGACCTGCCGGCCGGTCACACCCTGGCCTGGGGACGGGACGAGGACGAGCGGGACGGCGGCGCGGAGGCCGGGGCGGAACGGGGCGCCGTGGACGACGACGTGCGGATCGATCCCCTGGGGGTGCTCGCCGGCACCGCCGGGTACGACGACGCCGAGCGCTGGTGGGAGGACGTCGTCGAACACCGGGGCGCGGGCGAGGGGGACGCGCTCGCGCCGTTCACCGCCCTCGAGGAGGCCATGACGGCCCTGCGGGAGACGTACGGCAGCGGCGGGCACCGGCGGGACCTGATCCGGGAGGCCCACATGCGGCTGCGGATCCGGGAGGCGCAGCGGGAGGCCGGGGACGGCGTGGCCGTGGTGTGCGGGGCCTGGCACGTGCCGGCGCTGCGGCGGCGCACGGGCGTGACCGCCGACCGGGCGCTGCTCAAGGGCCTGCCGAGGGTCAAGACGGACGTGACCTGGGTGCCCTGGACCCACCGCAGGCTGTCCCGGGCCGGCGGCTACGGTGCGGGCATCGACTCCCCGGGCTGGTACGCGCACCTGTTCGCCGCCCCGGACCGGCCGGTCGAGCGGTGGCTGACCAAGGTCGCGGGGCTGCTGCGGGCCGAGGACCGGACCGTGTCGCCCGGCCACGTCATCGAGGCGGTGCGGCTCGCGGAGACCCTCGCCGCGCTCCGCGGACGGCCGCTGCCCGGCCTGGGCGAGGCCACCGACGCCGTGCGGGCGGTGATGTGCGAGGGGTCCGACGTGCCGCTGGCGCTGGTGCACGACCGGCTGGTCGTCGGCGACGTGCTGGGGGACGTGCCGGATTCGGTGCCCGCGGTGCCGCTGCAGCGGGACCTGGAGCGGACGCAGCGCCGGCTGCGGCTGAAACCGGAGGCGGCCGAGCGGGAGCTGGACCTCGACCTGCGCAAGGAGACCGACGCGGGCCGCAGCCGGCTGCTGCACCGGCTGCGGCTCCTCGGCGTCGCCTGGGGCCGGCCGGCCGCCTCGCGGGGCGGCACCGGCACCTTCCGGGAGACCTGGCGGCTGCGCTGGGAGCCGGAGCTGGCCGTGCGCACGGCGGAGGCGGGAGTGTGGGGGACGACCGTGCCCGCCGCCGCGACCGCCAAGGCGGAGGCGGACGCGGTCGCCGCGCGCGGCCTCGCCGACGTCACCGGCCTCGCGGAGCACTGCCTGCTGGCCGCCCTGCCCGGGGCGCTGCCGACGGTGATGCGGGTCCTCGCCGACCGGGCGGCCCTCGACACCGACGTCGCCCACCTGGCGCAGGCGCTCCCCGCCCTGGTCCGCTCGCTGCGCTACGGCGACGTCCGGGGCACCGACACCGCCGCGCTCGCCGACGTCGCCGCGGGCCTCGCCGAGCGGGTCTTCGTCGGACTGCCCCCCGCCTGCGCCGGCCTGGACGCCGGCGCGGCCGAGGAGATGCGGCGCCACGTCGACGCGGTGCACGGCGCGCTGGGCCTGCTCGGCGACGCCCCCGCGGCGCGCGACGGGAGACTGCGCGCACGCTGGCGCTCCGTGCTGCGGACGCTGTCCGCGCGGGACACCGTGCCGGGGGTGCTGCGCGGCCGGGCCGTGCGGCTGCTGCTGGACGAGGGGGAACTGGCGCAGGACGAGGCGGCGCGGCTCATGGGGCTCGTGCTGTCGCCCGGCACACCCCCGGCGGACGCGGCCGCGTGGATCGAGGGGTTCGTCGGAGGCTCCGGCGGCGGGCTGCTCCTGGTGCACGACGAGCGGCTGTTCGGCCTGGTCGACCGGTGGCTGACGGCCGTCCCGGCGGAGGCGTTCACCGATGTGCTGCCGCTGCTGCGGCGGACGTTCTCCGCCTACGAGCCGGGGGTGCGGCGCACGCTCGGGGAACTGGTGCGCCGCGGGCCGGGCGGATCCGGCCGCACGGACGCCGCCACGGCCGGCGCGCCCGGTTTCGGGCCGGGTCTGGACGCGGCGCGGGCGGACGCCGTCCTGCCGGTGCTGCGGCTGCTGCTGGGGCCGGACGCCGACGAGGAGACACGCGGGGAACGAGCGGAGGCGCGGCGATGACGGAGGACGCGGCGGGGGAGCGGCTGCGCCGGTGGCGGCTCGTGCTCGGCGGGGACACGGCCGACGGCACCGGACACGCGCTGTCCGGACGGGACGCCGCGGTCGACGACGCGCTCACCGCCCTCTACGGCAAGGACGACACGCCCGGGGCGGGGCGCGACCGGGCGGGAGGGCTCGGGGCGTCGGCGCCCTCGGTGGCGCGCTGGCTCGGGGACATCCGCACGTACTTCCCCACCTCCGTCGTCCAGGTCATGCAGCGCGACGCCGTCGACCGGCTCGGCCTGGGCACGCTGCTGCTGGAGCCGGAGCTGCTGGAGGCGGTCGAGGCCGACGTGCACCTCGTCGGCACGCTGCTCTCCCTCGCCAAGGCGATGCCGGAGACGACGCGGGAGACGGCCCGGGAGGTCGTGCGCAAGGTCGTCGAGGACCTGGAGCGGCGGCTCGCCACCCGCACCCGGGCCACCCTCACCGGCGCCCTCGACCGCGGCGCCCGCGTCCGCAGGCCCCGCCACCACGACATCGACTGGAACCGCACCGTCGCGGCCAACCTCCGGCACTACCTCCCCGACCACGGCACGGTCGTGCCCGAGCGGCTCGTCGGCTACGGGCGCGCCTCGCGGTCGGTGAAGAAGGAGGTCGTGCTCTGCGTGGACCAGTCCGGGTCGATGGCGTCGTCGGTCGTGTACGCCTCGGTGTTCGGGGCGGTCCTCGCGTCCATGCGGGCGGTGACCACCCGGCTCGTCGTCTTCGACACCGAGGTGGCCGACCTGACCGAGCGTCTCGACGACCCGGTGGACGTGCTCTTCGCCACCCGGCTCGGCGGCGGCACGGACATCAACCGGGCGCTCGCCTACTGCCAGTCGCGCATCACCCGCCCCGCCGACACGGTCGTCGTGCTGATCAGCGACCTCTACGAAGGGGGGATACGCGACGAGATGCTCAAGCGGGTGGCGGCCGTCAAGGCGTCGGGCGCGCAGTTCGTGACGCTGCTCGCCCTGTCCGACGAAGGGGCGCCCGCCTACGACAGGGAGCACGCGGCGGCCCTCGCGGCGCTGGGCGCGCCGGCGTTCGCCTGCACCCCCGATCTGTTCCCGGAGGTGATGGCGGCGGCGATCGAGAAGCGGCCGCTGCCGATACCGGACGCGGGGGCCGGACCGGGCTCCCCGCGCTGAGACGGACCTGAGCGCCCGTCGGCGACGCGGGGCTTGCGGGCGCGCGGGCGCCGCGTGCGAGACCGGGGCCGTTCCCGTGTGTCACCGGCCCGTGCGCCGGCCCGTGCCCGGCGCCACGGCGTGCGCCGAGCCCCGGGGGGCGCGGGAGCACAGCCGGGACGTCCACGTCCCGCCCGCCCAGGCCGTACGGCACGCCCTCCCGCACAGGCGCGCGGCACCCGTACGGACACACCCCCCGTCCCGGCCGGAACCGCCATGAACCACCCCTCCCCATGTGCTCCGGAGCGCACCCGCCTGCAGCCCGTTCCTGACTCACGGGTAACAAAGGACTCCGCGAGGCATCAGGACCCCGGACAGCCGAAAGCCGTCGGTTCGTCCGGCCGCGACCTCGCGTAGGGACGGACGGCCCTCATCGGGGAAGGGAGGCCGGCCGCCCCGCAACCCGGACCACGGGCGTGCCACACCCCCGTCCGGGTTGTCCGGCAGGGCCTCACCGGGCCGACCCCAGCCCGGTGAGGCCCCTCACGCACGGCACGGCGTGCCGGAGAAGGCGACATCATGTGACAGGTATCACCGCTCACGTGTGACTCGCGATTTAGAACCTCCCCCTGTGCGGCGATAGCCTGCGAGACGGACATGCCGCGCGCTCGGACACCGTGTGCGCCTCCCTTGTGACAGAGCGGACGTCACGTTGCCCTTCGCGGCACGCCCACGCATCCAACGAACCGCGAGATCACTGATAGGGACGGAAGCGCGTGGACCTGTTCGAGTACCAGGCGAGGGACCTCTTCGCCAAGCACGATGTACCGGTGCTGGCCGGTGAAGTCATCGACACGCCTGAGGCGGCCCGCGCAGCCACGGAGCGTCTCGGTGGCAAGTCCGTCGTCAAGGCCCAGGTGAAGGTCGGCGGCCGTGGCAAGGCCGGCGGCGTCAAGCTCGCCGCGACCCCGGACGAGGCCGTCGCCCGCGCGACGGACATCCTCGGCATGGACATCAAGGGCCACACGGTCCACAAGGTGATGATCGCCGAGACGGCCCCGGAGATCCTGGAGGAGTACTACGTCTCCTTCCTCCTCGACCGTGCCAACCGCACCTTCCTCTCCATCGCGTCCGTCGAGGGCGGCGTGGAGATCGAGGAGGTGGCGGCCACCCGTCCGGAGGCCGTCGCCAAGATCGCGATTGACGCCATCGACGGTGTGGACGAGGCCAAGGCCCGCGAGATCGTCGAGGCCGCCAAGTTCCCGGCCGAGGTCGCGGACAAGGTCGCGAACGTCCTGATCAAGCTGTGGGACACCTTCATCAAGTCGGACGCCCTCCTCGTCGAGGTCAACCCGCTGGCGAAGGTCGCCTCCGGTGACGTCATCGCCCTGGACGGCAAGGTGTCGCTCGACGACAACGCCGAGTTCCGTCACCCCGAGTACGAGGAGCTCCAGGACAAGGCCGCGGCGAACCCGCTCGAGGCCGCCGCCAAGGAGAAGAACCTCAACTACGTCAAGCTCGACGGCGAGGTCGGCATCATCGGCAACGGCGCGGGTCTCGTCATGAGCACCCTGGACGTCGTCGCGTACGCCGGTGAGAAGCACGGCAACGTCAAGCCGGCCAACTTCCTGGACATCGGCGGTGGCGCCTCCGCCCAGGTCATGGCCAACGGCCTCGAGATCATCCTCGGCGACCCGGACGTCAAGTCCGTCTTCGTCAACGTCTTCGGCGGCATCACCGCCTGCGACGAGGTCGCCAACGGCATCGTCCAGGCCCTGAAGCTGCTGGAGGAGCGCGGCGAGAAGGTCGAGAAGCCGCTCGTCGTCCGTCTCGACGGCAACAACGCCGAGCTCGGCCGGCAGATCCTCACCGACGCCGACCACCCGCTGGTGCAGCGCGTCGACACCATGGACGGCGCGGCCGACAAGGCCGCCGAGCTGGCCCACGCCGCCAAGTAAGCACTCAGGACGAGGACACCAACACACCATGGCTATCTGGCTCAACAAGGACAGCAAGGTCATCGTCCAGGGCATGACCGGCGCCACGGGCATGAAGCACACCAAGCTCATGCTCGGTGACGGCACGAACGTCGTGGGCGGCGTGAACCCGCGCAAGGCGGGTCAGACCGTGGACTTCGACGGCACCGAGGTACCCGTCTTCGGGACCGTCAAGGAGGCCATCGAGAAGACCGGCGCCAACGTCTCCGTCATCTTCGTGCCGGAGAAGTTCACCAAGGACGCGGTCGTCGAGGCCATCGACGCCGAGATCCCGCTGGCCGTCGTGATCACCGAGGGCATCGCCGTGCACGACACGGCCGCCTTCTGGGCGTACGCCGGCAAGAAGGGCAACAAGACCCGGATCATCGGCCCGAACTGCCCCGGCATCATCACCCCGGGCCAGTCGAACGTCGGCATCATCCCGGGCGACATCACCAAGCCGGGCCGCATCGGCCTGGTCTCGAAGTCCGGCACGCTGACGTACCAGATGATGTACGAGCTGCGTGACATCGGCTTCTCGACCGCCGTCGGCATCGGTGGCGACCCGATCATCGGCACCACGCACATCGACGCGCTCGCCGCGTTCGAGGCCGACCCCGAGACCGACCTCATCGTGATGATCGGTGAGATCGGCGGTGACGCCGAGGAGCGTGCCGCGGCGTTCATCAAGGACAACGTGACCAAGCCGGTCGTCGGCTACGTCGCGGGCTTCACCGCGCCGGAGGGCAAGACCATGGGTCACGCCGGCGCCATCGTCTCCGGTTCCTCCGGCACCGCGCAGGCGAAGAAGGAGGCCCTCGAGGCCGCCGGCGTCAAGGTCGGCAAGACGCCGACCGAGACCGCCAAGCTGGCGCGCGCCATCCTCGCCGGCTGACCCGCCGGCGCGACAGCGCATCGTACGGGTGGGCCCGTTCCCCGCGCCGGGGACGGGCCCACCCGTCTTCGCGCGCCGCCCCCGCCCCGTCCGGCGGGGTCAGCGGGCCTGGGGCGTCAGGCGTTCGGGGCCGTCGAGCAGGGCCTCGCGCAGCCGGGCGCGCAGCTCGCGCCGCTCGTCCGAGAGCGGGCCGGGCGCCGCCCGGGGCGGCACGCCCCGCACCGTCTCGCCCGGCGGCACGGGCGGCACGTAGTGCGTGGGCGCCGTGTGCAGGGTCATCGCCGTGCTGCCGATCAGGACGACGGTGACGGCCACCACCGTCCGCGTCCACCCACGTGCCCGGCGCTCACCGCCGCCGCGCACCGCCGCCGGCTCCGCCGCCCGCGTCCGTCCGGTGGACGCCAGCTCCGCCAGCCGGTCGTGCAGTTCCCCCGGATCGGCCAGCTCCGGCAGCCGCTCCGCGAGGACCTCCCGCGCGTGCATCAGCCGCCCGGCCGCCGCCCGGGTGCTGGCCTCCGTCTCCGCCGCCGTCTCGGGCAGGTCCAGGCCGACGCCGTCGTACAGCACGAGCGTGCGGCGGTACGGCGGCGGCAGGATCAGCAGCGCGTCCAGCAGTGCGCGGTCCTCCTCCTCGGGCGGCGGCGGCCCGGGGCGCCGGTGGCGGCGGCGGAGGCCGTGCCAGGGGGAGAGGGCCCAGTCGTGCGCGGCCGCGCGCACCCAGCCGGCCGGGTCCGGGTCGCGCGCCACCTCAGGCCAGTGGTCCCACGCCCGCTGGAAGGCCCGCTCCACGGACTCGTGCGCGAGGTCGCGCCGCCCGGTGAGCAGGTACGCCTGCCGGACGAGGGCGGGCGCGCAGTACGCGTACAGCGCGTCGAAGGCCTGAGCGGGCGTCAGGTACGGAAACGCCTCCCGCGGGGCGGGGGCGGTCACCGGCGCACGGCCCCTGCCCGCCGGTCGCCCACCCCGCCCCGGCAACAACGCCCGCGCCCGGGACGGCCCCCTCCGCCCCTGCCTCCGTGACCCGGTGCCGGACGAGCGGCCGCGGCTCGAACCCGACTCGTCCTTCGGCCCCGGCTCGTCCTTCGGCCCCGGCTCGTCCTTCGGCCCCGGCTCGTCCTTCGGCCCCGGCTCGTCCTTCGACCCCGGCTCGTCCTTCGACCCCGGCTCGTCCTTCGACCCCGGCTCGTCCTGCGCCCCCGGCTCGTCCTCCGGCTCGGCTCCGCCTGCCGAACCCGGTCCGTCTTCCGACGCGCATCCGCTTTCCGACGCGCATCCGCTTTCCGGCTCGGCTCTGTCCTCCGGCATCGGTCCGTCTTCCGGCATCGGTCCGTCTTCCGGCATCGGTCCGTCTTCCGGCATCGGTCCGTCTTCCGGCTCGGGTGCGCTCCCGGACTTGGGTGCGCTCCCGGACTCGGCTGCGCTCCCGGACTCGGCTGCGCTCTGCGACCTGGACCCGTCTGCCGACTCCGGTCCGTCTTTCGACACCGGCCCGCTCTCCCGCTCCCGGCCGCTCTCCGGCTCCGGTCCGCCTCCCGACGGGGGTGCGCCCTCCGGCTGAGGTCCACCTTCCGTCCGGGGTGCGTCCTCCGGCTTCGGTCCGCTCCCCGGCATCGGTTCGTCCACCGACGTCGGCCCGCTCTCCGACTCGGCCGCGCCTTTCGTCTCCCGGCCACCGCCCGACCCCCGTTCCGCTTCTCGCGCCGGTCCGGTTCCAGGCTCCCGCGTGCCCGCCGATTCCCGTTCGGCGTCCCGCTTCGCCTCGGCCTCCGGCACCGGTTCGCCGTGCGGCGCGAGTTCGTCCTCGGGTACTGGTCCGCTTCCCGGCGTCGGTCCGTTCGCCGACTCCGGTGCATCCCCCTCGGTCTCCGGCCGCGGGCCGTCGGCAGGGCACGGTCGAGCCTCCGGCGCCGGAGGTGACGGTGTGTCCGCTTCCGTCGGAGAGGCCGTCACCGTGAGCCCGAACGCCGGTGCCAGGACGAACGCGGCGGGGTCGGTGGGTGTGCCCCGGGCAGAGCCGTCACCGCTTCCGGCCGCCACCACACGGATCGTCACCACAGCGGGCCGATCGGTCGGCCGGCTCTCCGTCGCGAGGGCGGTCAGCAGGTCCGCGTACGCCTTGCGGTTCCGGCCGCGTGGCGTGCTGCGGCCGGACTCCCACGCCCGCACCGTTTCGGGGCGTACACCGAGCCGGCCCGCGAGCTGAGCGCGCGTCAGCGAGCCGGCCTCACGCAGGCGTCGGCGTTCCTTGGGCGGGGGGAGCGGGATGGCGGGGCTCCGTGTCACTGGGTGTCCCTCAGTACAGAAAAGTACATAAGCGTATTTTTAGCGACACAACCGATCTTCGCTCGTTACGCCGGAAAAGCGCGTGTCGTTGGGAGCATGGCGGGCGTGATCCAGACGACCGTACGCCGATCGACACCGGCCTCCCTGCTCCTCCGGCGGCGCCGCCGCTCGCCCGGACTGGCCTCCGGCCTTGCCGGTGGCGCCCTCGCGGCCGGGCTGGGCCTCGCGGCGTTCACCGTGCTCGTGATGCTGCTGTGGGTCAGCTCGCCGTACCCGGACAGCGGACCCGGCGGCGCCCTGCATGTCGCGGCGGCCCTCTGGCTGCTGGCGCACGGCGCCGAACTGGTCCGCGTCGACACCCTCTCCGGCGCCCCCGCCCCGATGGGCGTGCCCCCGATGCTGCTCCTCGCGGTGCCGCTGTGGCTGCTGCACCGGGCGGCGCGGGACACCGCCGAGGGCGGCGTCCGCGACGACGCCCCGCTGGTGCCCGGCCGTACCGCGTGGGCGGGCGTCGTCCTCGGCTACCTCGCCGTCGGCGCCCCCGCCGCCCTCCACGCCGCCGGCGGTGTGCTGCGGCCCGCGTGGGCGTCGACGGCGGTGTGCGTGCCGCTGGTCGCGGTGGTGGCCGCCGGGGCGGGGGTGTGGACCGCGTACGGACGGCCCAGCGGACCGCTGGAGCAGCTGCTGGGCGCGGTACTGCCCCGGGGCGCGCGCCACCTGGTGCTGGGCCCGGACGGCCGCCCCGGTGTGGCGGTGCGCGCGTCGGCGGCGGGGGCGACGGTGCTGGTCGCGGGCGGGGCGGTGCTGCTGGCGGCGTCGCTGGGCCGGCACGCCGGCGAGACGCGCGGGGCGTTCGGGCGGCTGGCCGAGGGCTGGTCGGGGTGGGTGGCGGTGGCGCTCCTCTGCGTCACGCTGCTGCCGAACGCGGCGGTGTGGGCGGCTGCCTACGCCCTCGGCCCCGGCTTCCTGCTCGGCGCCGGGGTCTCGGTGACGCCGTTCGGTTCGCGGGCCGCGCCGCTTCTGCCGTCGTTCCCGTTGCTGGCGGCGGTGCCGGAGCCGGGTGCGGGCACGGCGCTGCACGGGGCGGTCGTGGCGGTGCCGCTGACGGCGGGGATGGTGGTCGGCTGGTTCGTCGGCCGGGGGGCCGTGACGGGCGGGGGACGGCTCGGCGCCTGGACGGTGGGCCGGACCGCGGGTGCGGCGGTGCTCGCGGCGGCGCTGTGCGGGATGCTGCTGGCGCTGCTCGCCGGGCTGGCGGGCGGCCCGCTGGGCGCGGCCGCGCTGGCCCGGTTCGGCCCGGTGTGGTGGCAGGTGGGCGCGGCGACGGCGGTGTGGCTCGGGCTGACGGCGGTCCCGGCGGCCCTGGCCGTACGGGCCTGGCGTCGCCGGCGGTCCTACGGGCGGGACGGGGACGACGGCCGTCCGGGCCGTCCGGGCCGTCCGGGCCATGGGGCCGCGGCCCGCCACCGGCCGGTCGTTCCACGTCCGGCCGGAGGGGCGCGGCGCTCCCGCCACCGCTGATTCACCCGGAACCACGGGTAGGGCGTCCCGTGGCCGGCCTCGCCGCCGCCCAGGACGAGCCCCGCCTGCTCCTCGACCACGGCAGCGACGGGGACGACGGCAGCGACGGGGACGACGGCAGCGACGGGGACGACGGCAGCGACAGGGACGACGGCAACGACGGCAGCGACAGGGACGACGGCGGTGACACCTTCGACGTACGCCCGTGGCGTTCGGCCCCGAAAACGCCGGACCCCGTCCGCCCGCGTGAGCGGGCGGACGGGGGCCGGCGGACTCCCCGCGTGCCTCCCGTCAGCCTTCCTCGTCCAGCAGACCGCGCAGCTGCTCCGGCAGATGGTCGCCGCAGGACTGGCGCGCCTGCTGCGTGAGGGCGTCGCCGGCGCACTCGTAGTAGTCGCTGTAGACCAGGCGGGCGCCGAAGACCCCGGCCACCAGGAGCAGCGCCAGGGAGCCCAGGACCAGGCCGCTGATCGCCGCCGTGGTCTGCGGGCGGGCCTTCTGCTCGGACGCCGGGGTGTCCGGGTCCTGCCCGTGGGGCTTGGCACGCAGGGCGCTGATGCCCCAGTACAGGGCGAGAGCGCCCAGCAGCAGCGCCAGGTACGGCCAGTTGAAGAGGGCGAAGAAGAAGGCCCACATGCCGCCCAGCAGGGCGTAGCGCGCGCGGCGCTGGGCCGGGTCCGTGGGGTCCCAGCGCATGCCCGGACCCTGCTGGCCGCCGCCCTGCCCCTCCGGACCGCGCGGGCGCTCGCCGAAGCCGCCGGGGGAGCGGCCGGGCTGCCGGTCGCTCCAGTTGCGGCCCCAGGGGGAGCGGCCGCCCCCGTCCTCGCCGCCCGAGGGGTGGCGGGGCTGCCAGGGGCGGTCGGGCGCGCCCTCCGGCGGGGGCGCGAACGGGTTGTCGTCCTGGCCGCCCCGGGAGCCCTGGCCCCGGGCGTCGCGGCGGTCGTCGCCGGCCTCGCCCTGGGAGGCGTCGGGGGACGAGGACGGGCGCTCCCGCAGCAGCACGGCGCCACGCTCCCCTCCCTGGGCCGACTGCTGGGGGAACGTGAGGAGTCGCAGGCTGCGGTCCGGCATCAAGTGAGCGTCTTCCCCTTTGTGAAGCACGGCGTGGGTGCGGTGTGACCGCCTCGCACGACGTATCGACTACGAGTGAGCTGTGAGCTGGTGCGTTCCCGTCAGCTCCGTGCGGCCCGGGTCCGTCGCCCTGTGAACGATCGGTGCGCGGTCCACGTTCCCGTGCGCCCCGGCGTCCAGGACTCGCGTACCCCGGCCGGCTCGCACCAGACGCTACCTTCCGGCCGCGCCCCCGTCCCGTGGGGGCCCGTCGGGGTGCCGGTATCGTTGCTGCCGGTCGGCCGCTTCGTAGGCTTCCCCGTATCAGGGGGCGCGAAGCATTCGGAGGAATGTACAAAGCGCTGTGCCGCCGACCGTACAGACGCTCCCCGAGAAAGGGCCCCACCGTGGCCGCCAAGCCCGTGGCCGAGCGCGCCAGGCGTCTCGTCGTGCTGGTCTCCGGATCCGGCACCAACCTGCAGGCGCTCCTCGACGAGATCGCCGCCGTCGGAGCGGAGGCCTACGGGGCCGAGGTCGTCGCCGTCGGCGCGGACCGCGAGGGCATCGAGGGGCTGGCCCGGGCCGGGCGCGCCGGGCTGCCGACCTTCGTGTGCAAGGTCAAGGACCACGCGACCCGTGAGGAGTGGGACGCGGCGCTCGCCGAGGCCGTCGCCGCGTACGAGCCGGACCTCGTGGTGTCCGCCGGGTTCATGAGGATCGTGGGGAAGGAGTTCCTCGCGCGCTTCGGCGGGCGGTTCGTCAACACCCACCCCGCCCTGCTGCCCAGTTTCCCGGGAGCCCACGGCGTACGGGACGCGCTCGCGTACGGCGCCAAGGTCACCGGCTGCACCGTCCACTTCGTCGACGACGGCGTCGACACCGGCCCGATCATCGCGCAGGGCGTGGTGGAGGTCCGGGACGAGGACGACGAGAGCGCTCTGCACGAGCGCATCAAGGAAGTCGAGCGAAGGCTGCTCGTCGAGGTCGTGGGGCGCCTCGCCCGCAACGGCTATCGCATCGAGGGACGAAAGGTAGTTATCCAGTGACCGCCGAGAGCAACAAGCGGGCCATTCGACGGGCGCTCGTCAGCGTCTACGACAAGACCGGCCTCGAGGATCTCGCGCGCGGCCTGCACGAGGCCGGGGTGGAGCTGGTCTCCACCGGGTCCACCGCCGCGAAGATCGCCACCGCGGGCGTCCCCGTGACCAAGGTCGAGGAGCTGACCGGCTTCCCCGAGTGCCTGGACGGCCGGGTCAAGACCCTGCACCCGAAGGTGCACGCCGGCATCCTCGCCGACCTGCGCCTCGCCGACCACGAGCAGCAGCTCGAGGACCTCGGTGTGGAGCCGTTCGACCTGGTGGTCGTGAACCTCTACCCGTTCCGCGAGACCGTCGCCTCCGGGGCCACGCCCGACGAGTGCGTGGAGCAGATCGACATCGGCGGCCCCTCGATGGTCCGCGCCGCCGCCAAGAACCACCCGTCGGTCGCCGTCGTCACCAGCCCCGCCCGCTACGGCGACGTCCTCGCCGCGGTCCGGGACGGCGGCTTCGACCTCGCCACCCGCAAGCGGCTCGCCGCCGAGGCCTTCCAGCACACGGCCGCCTACGACGTGGCGGTGGCCTCCTGGTTCGCCTCCGAGTACGCCCCGGTGGACGACTCGCAGTTCCCCGACTTCCTCGGCGCCACCTGGGAGCGCAAGAACACCCTCCGCTACGGCGAGAACCCGCACCAGCCCGCCGCCCTCTACGTGTCCGGGACGGGCGGTCTCGCCGAGGCCGAGCAGCTGCACGGCAAGGAGATGTCGTACAACAACTACACGGACACGGACGCCGCGCTCCGTGCCGCGTACGACCACGACGCCCCGGCCGTCGCGATCATCAAGCACGCCAACCCGTGCGGCATCGCGGTCGGCGCGGACGTCGCCGAGGCGCACCGCAAGGCGCACGCCTGCGACCCGCTGTCCGCGTTCGGCGGTGTGATCGCGGTCAACCGACCGGTGTCGAAGGAGATGGCCGAGCAGGTCGCGGAGATCTTCACCGAGGTCATCGTCGCGCCGGACTACGAGGACGGCGCGCTCGAGGCCCTCACCAAGAAGAAGAACATCCGCGTGCTGCGCGCCCCGCAGGCGCCGTCCGCCCCGGTCGAGGTCAAGCCGATCGACGGCGGCGCGCTGCTCCAGGTCACCGACCGGCTCCAGGCCGAGGGCGACGACCCGGCCACCTGGACGCTGGCCACCGGCGAGGCCCTGTCCGAGGCCGAGCTGGCCGACCTGGCCTTCGCCTGGAAGGCCTGCCGCGCGGTGAAGTCCAACGCGATCCTGCTCGCCAAGGACGGCGCCTCCGTCGGCGTCGGCATGGGCCAGGTCAACCGCGTCGACTCCGCGAAGCTGGCGGTCGAGCGGGCCGGCGCCGAACGCGCCCGCGGCTCCTTCGCCGCCTCCGACGCGTTCTTCCCGTTCCCCGACGGCCTGGAGATCCTCACCGAGGCCGGCGTGAAGGCCGTCGTCCAGCCCGGCGGCTCGGTCCGTGACGAACTGGTCGTGGAGGCCGCCGAGAAGGCGGGCGTGACGATGTACTTCACGGGGACGCGGCACTTCTTCCACTGATCCCGCCGATCCCGCGCACGACGGGGGTGGCCCCGGTCCCCGAGGAGGGACCGGGGCCACCCCCGTCACACCCGCCGCGTCAGCAGGGGCGCAGGTACCAGACCGGGTCCCAGGTGGCCGTGCCCGACTCGTACGCCGTGGACGTCCAGCGGACGCTGCCGTCCTGGTTGTAGAAGCGGGCGACCGTGCCCGGCGTCTGGTTGTTGACGAACGGACCGTCGCCGGTCCAGTTGCTCAGCTTCCACGTCCGGCACGTGTAGAAGTCGAACTTCGTGCCGTTGACGACCATGCACAGGTGCCCGTAGCCGCAGGACAGGGCCTTGGTGGACGCCTCGCCCCGGGGCGCGGCCGTGACGGTCAGGCCGTCGTAGCGGACCGCGTCGGCGGTCACCTCCCGCGGCTTCGCGTCGCGGCCCACCACCCGCTCGGCCGCCTTCTGGAGCGCGGTGACGCGGGTGCCGTCCTTCCCCTCCCGCACGGAGGTGACCCGGGTGCCGTCGGGGCCGGGGGCGGCGGTGGCCGCGACCGAGCCGCCGGCGACGAGTGCGGTGGCCGCGACGAGCAGCGCGGCGGACCTGAACGTGTTCACTGTTTCCCTCATGACTGTCTCCCCCATGAACGAACGGGTGGGTGGCACCGCCGAGGCGGTGTGCCCACACCGTGCCGGGGGATCCCCCCGCCCGGTACCTCACAGCTGCGAGGGTCATCTCCCGCCCGGCGGGGTGTACTCCTCGAGGTAGTGGGCGACGCGGTCGGCGTAGGCGCGGTGTTCGGCGGGGACGCCCCCCGCGTCGTTCACCCGGCGCCACGACGTGCGGTAGGCGGCGGCGATCAGCACCCGCCGGTCCTCCCGCAGCCCCTCGTCCAGCCGCGGCGCGATCCAGCACAGGTAGCGGCCCATCGCGGGCACCGACTCGGCGGGCGGGAACGGCGGTTCGGGCACGTTCTCGGCGGGCGTGCCGTCCTCGTTCATCCACCACCGCAGCACCTTCGGGGTCCAGCGCGCGATGCCGTACTCGTCGGCGGCCGGGTCGGCCAGGTCGGGGTCGAAGTCGCTCTCCACCTTCAGCATCGCCGCGATCAGCGGGGCGGAGACGTCCTCGCTCGGGCAGTCGTGCGCCGTCTCCACGATCAGCAGCCGGTAGGCGGCCGGCACGCCCCGGCCGGTGCGCAGCACGTCGGCGCCGTACGTGGCGGCGGCGTCCGTGCGCGCGCTCGGCTCGCCGCCGGACACGGCCCACCGGTCGACGCCGTACCCGAGGACGGCCGCCGTGGCGGTGGCGAGGGCCGCGGAGACGGCGACCGCCCGCCGGGAGCGGCGCCGGGCGGGCAGCAGCCGGTGCAGCGGGAACGGGCGCCCCGCGCCGGCCGCCTCCCGCACCCGCCGCAGCAGGTCCGCCACGCCGATCCGCTCCTCGTGGGTGCGGGCCAGACAGGCCCGGACGATGTCCCGCCAGGCGTCCGGCAGCTCGGGGGAGAGCCGCAGCTCGTCCGTGCCGGAGGCGTACGCGGCGGCGGCCGCGCGGCGGGCCGCGGGCGTGGCGCCGGGCAGCGGGAAGGCGCCGGTGAGGACCAGATGGGCGAGCACCCCGAACGCCCACACGTCGGCGGACGCGCGGATCCGGCGGCCCCGCTCGCCGATCTCGGACCACAGCAGCTCGGGCGGGGTGTAGTCGGGCGTGGAGAACGCGGACGTGTAGGCGTGCGTGCCCTCCAGCTCGGCGGCCATGTTGAAGTCGGCGAGGCGGACCGAACCGTCCGCCATCAGCAGCACGTTGGCCGGCTTCAGGTCACCGTGCACCCAGCCCGCCCGGTGCAGCTGGGCCAGCCCCTCGCAGGTCTGGGCGAGCAGGCCGGGGCCGGCGCCGGGGCGGGGCGAGGCGGCCAGCAGCGCCGACAGGGAGCCCTCCGCCTTCTCCAGCACCAGCACGGTGGCGCCGTCCAGCTCGGGGTGGCCGGGGTCGTCGACGGTGAGCGCCTCGTACATGCGGATCAGGCGCGGCTGCTTCAGCCGGCGCAGCACGTCCACCTCCCGCTCGGCCAGTTCGCGCAGGTGGCGCAGCTGGCGCGGGGTGCGGGTGCCGGTGGGCAGGAACTTCAGCGCGACCGTGCGCGGCCCGTCCGCGCCGCCCTCGGCGCGGCGGCCGGCGTACACGCTGCCGAACGCGCCCGTCGCGAGCGGCTCGCGCACCTCCCACGCGCCCACCCGGTACCCCTTGGGCACCGGCACGGCGTACGTCCCGGTCACCGGCCCCCCTGGCGGGGCGGGGCCGCCAGGACCGCCAGGTCGTCCTCGCGGACCAGGTCGAAACGGAGCGCCAGGGAGACCAGCGACTCCTTCTTGCCGTTCAGCCGCGGTCCCGGCTCCGCGGTCTCCGGGCCGGGTTTGAGGCGCAGCTTCACCGCCAGGTAGTCGATGTTCCACTGCACCGAGGCACGGGAGGCGGCCGGCCACAGCGGGCGCAGCCGCTCCACCGCCTGCTCGACCGTGGGCAGCGGGGCGTGCGGCTCGCCGCGCAGCCGGGGCTCGCACAGCGCGGCCAGCACGGCGAAGTAGCGCTTGGAGCGGTCCAGGGAGAAGGCGGGCGCGGTGGCGGCGCCGTCGTCACCGGCGTCGTGGCGGACGTGTTCGTGGCACGGCGCCCACACCTCCAGCGGCAGCAGGTCGCCGCAGGCCGGCAGCACGATCCGGGAGAACTCGAACGGCACCGGCGCGTCCAGGCGGCCCGGCCCGACCTTGATGTGCTCGCCCGCGCCCTCCGGGTTCTCCACGACGTACGTCTGCTCCCGGCTGAGGTTGCTCAGCAGCCAGAAGGCGCCCTGCGCGGTGATCTCACCCGCTCTGCGGGACACGCCGTCGTGGGCGATGCGCAGGCCGTCGCCCTGCGGGGCGCGGCCGAAGGAGAGGCGCTCGCCGGGAGCCAGACGGTACTGGTCGCGGCGGCCGGGGTCCTCCGGCGCGGTCGCCGGAGGTACGACGATGAGGCTGTACACGGTGCGTCCCCCCATGCCTGACGGCTACTCGGCCAGGGTAGGGGGACGCCCCGCCGCCGGACCTCCCCCGATCGGGTGCGACACGGGTGTGCGGCGGGCCCGGCGCGCACCGGGCGGTGCGTACGACGGGGCCGTGTCCCCCTCGCCCCGGAGGGGGACACGGCCCCGTGAGGTGTGCCGCGGCGCGCGGACCGGGACGGCTCAGTACTGCGGCGGCCGGGTGAACCAGTAGCTGCCGTTCCTGTTGGCGCAGAACACGATGATCAGGATGCCGAGCACCAGGCTGACCAGCGCGAAGACGTTGGCGCCCAGCAGGCTGATCACGCTGAACAGGGTGACGACCGAGGCGTAGATGATCGCGGAGACGCGTGTTCCGCCACGGCCCGTCCCGAACTTGGCGGCCGTGAGGATCCCCCAGGCGGCGAACGCCAGCACGAGCACTCCGAGCACGATCATGACGCCCGCGCCGACGCTCGACACGTTGTCCACGTCCTCCGCGGTGAAGGCCGGGTCGTCGGACATGAGGTCTTCCAGCTGCTCGGCGAACCAGCCGCTCACGACCACCATGAGGAGGCCGCCGAGCGCCTGGAGGCCGCCGAGCACGAAGAGCATCACGCGCGCGGCCTTGACGCTGCCGGGCATCGGCACCGGCCCGCCGGGGTGGCCGTAGGGCTGGACCGGCGGGGCGGAGGGGTACCCGTAACCGGGCTGGCCGGGCTGCTGGGGGTAGCCGTAACCGGGCGGCTGGCCCTGCGGAGCCCCGTAGGGGTTGTTCGGGTCGCCGAAACTCATGGCGGTTCTTCCTCCGTTGCGCTTCTGGTGCGGGGACGGCGCGGGGCGCGGCGCGGAGGAGGTGCTACAGATGCGGTCCGTCCCCCCGGTTCTGCCCGCGGCACTGCGTGTTCATCGTTCTTGACCGTTCCTTTCCTTGTCCAGCGGTACGACATATGTGTTGTGCAAGTGCAACATCGCGATCTTGCTCGTATTGATACCGGTCGTGATCGAATGCCCGGTGCGGGTGTGCGGGCGTCCCGGCCGGCCGGAATGCGGGCTGATTGGAACAGCGGCCCGGTCATCCGCGAGGATGGGGTCATGACCGCCCAGATTCTCGATGGCAAGGCCACCGCAGCCGAGATCAAGTCCGATCTGACCGCCCGCGTGGCGGCGCTGAAGGAGAAGGGCGTCACGCCCGGCCTCGGCACGATCCTCGTGGGGGACGACCCCGGCAGCCAGAAGTACGTCGCCGGCAAGCACCGCGACTGCGCCCAGGTGGGCATCGCCTCCATCCAGCGCGAACTGCCCGCCACCGCCACGCAGGAGGAGATCGAGGCGGTCGTCCGCGAGCTGAACGACGACCCGTCCTGCACCGGTTACATCGTCCAGCTCCCGCTCCCCAAGGGGATCGACGAGAACCGCATCCTCGAGCTGATGGACCCCGGGAAGGACGCCGACGGCCTCCACCCGATGAACCTCGGCCGTCTCGTCCTCAACGAGCCCGCCCCGCTGCCCTGCACGCCGAACGGCATCATCACCCTGCTGCGCCGCCACGGCGTGGAGATCAAGGGCGCCGAGGTCGTGGTCGTCGGGCGCGGCGTCACCATCGGCCGTCCCATGCCGCTGCTGCTGACCCGGCGCAGCGAGAACGCCACCGTGACCCAGTGCCACACCGGCACCCGCGACCTCTCCGCCCACCTCAAGCGGGCGGACATCATCGTCGCCGCGGCCGGCAGCGCCCACCTGATCCGTCCCGAGGACGTCAAGCCGGGCGCGGCCGTCCTGGACGTCGGCGTCTCGCGCAGCGCCGAGGGCAAGATCGTCGGCGACGTCCACCCGGGCGTGGCCGAGGTGGCCGGCTGGGTCGCCCCGAACCCCGGCGGCGTCGGCCCGATGACCCGGGCGCAGCTGCTGGTCAACGTGGTCGAGGCGGCGGAGCGCAGTGTCGGCTGAGCGGAAGGCGCCGGACGCCTCCGAGGCCCCCGCGGCGGCGGGGGCCTCGGAGGAGCTCACGGTCCGCGACCCGGTCAGCGCGCCCGACGCCGAGGGCGTCCCGCGCCGGGCCACTCGCAGGTTCCCGCTGTTCACCCGGGACACCGCGCGGCCCGAGGGCGGCGGCCGGGCGGCCCCCGGCGACGCCCCCGCGCCCGCCCGGCAGTGGCCGATCCTGGCCGTGCTGCTCACCGTGGGGCTGGGGCTGCTGCTGACCGCGGTGGACGTGTTCCGGGTCGGGCTGCTGCTGATCGGCGCGGCGCTGGTCGTCGGGGCGGTCCTGCGGTGGGCGGTGCCGCACGTCGGGATGCTCGCCGTGCGCTCCCGCTTCACCGACATCGTCACCTACGGCGGCCTGGGGCTGGTGATCGTGCTGCTGGCGCTGATGGTGCAGCCGGACCCGCTGCTGCGGATCCCGTTCCTGCAGGACATGCTGCACTTCACGGTCGACGGCTGAGCCGCCGGCGCGGAGAGCGGCGGCCCGTCCGCACCCCCGTGGGCGGACGGGCCGCGCACCACGTTCCCGCACGGCGGACGGCCCGTTCAACGGCGGCCCGGCCGCTGTGGCACGGGAGTGACCGTTCCGCTACGTGCCCCGGAAGCCCCCTACACCCTTGTGACGGCTCCGGCACGTGTGCGCGGCAGGGAGCTCCGCCCAGGGGTGATGTGGTCACGGACACCTCCGCGCGGGGGCGCCGGGGTGGTAGGACAGGAAGACGGTGGGACGGCCGTACCGGTCCGGTTCACCCGGTCCGTGGGTTCCGGGGTTCCGTTCGGCCGGGGGGCCGACCGGTGGGACACTGATGCACAAGCGACTGGGCGTGCAATGCCGCACGCGCCCTGTCGCTCCCGTGCGCCCCCACCCCGGGAACTGAGGCCCGTCCCGGCGGCATCCCTGTGGGCAGCCGGGCGGGGCGTGGCAGAGGGCACCATGCGCGAGGGAAACACCAGCACGAACCGGGGGGAAGAGGGGAAGAGCAATGCCTCGTTGGAAGGCTTTGCCGGATGAGCTCGATCCGCAGATCAGAGAGTTCACCAGCCAGCTCAGGCGGCTGGTGGACCGCAGCGGCCTGAGCGTCGCGTCGGTCGCCGACCGCACGGGCTACAGCAAGACGTCCTGGGAGCGCTATCTGAACGGCCGGCTGCTCGCGCCGAAGGGCGCGGTCGTGGCGCTGGCCGAGGTCACCAAGACCAACCCGGTGCACCTGACCACCATGTGGGAGCTCGCCGAGCGCGCCTGGAGCCGCTCGGAGATGCGGCACGACATGACCATGGAGGCGATCCGGATCTCGCAGGCGCGCGCCGCGCTGAGCGAGCCGGCCGGGCCGCCGTCCGGCGGGGGCGGACGCCGGGGCGGCGGGGCCCGTACGGGGGTCGCCGGTCCGGCCGGGGTGTCGCCGAGCGTGCCGGCCCAGCCGACCGCCACCGACGTCCGCGACGCGTCGGGCAGCGGCAACTCCTGGGGGGTCGCCGACCGGGAGGCCGGTCACCCGGGGGCGTACGGCCCCGGCGCGCCCGCGGCGGGCGGGTACGGTCCGCCGTCCGCGGCCCCGTCGGGTCCCGGTGGCGGCCCCGGCCGTCCCGAGGGCAAGCGGCGCACGGCGATGTTCCTGGTCGGCGCGCTGGGCGCGCTGGTGGTGGTCGCCGCCGGGCTGTACGTCACCGAGACGCAGGGCGACACGACGAAGGCGAAGCCCTCCCCGTCGCCCACCGTCACCAAGGAGGCGCAACTGCCGCCGGGCGTGAAGTGCAGCGGCGAGAGCTGCGACGGCAAGGACGCCGAGGTCATGGGGTGCAGCGGCGACCTGGTCACCACGGCCGGCACCGCGACCGTCGGCGCCACCACCGTCGAGGTCCGCTACAGCGAGGTCTGCGGTGCCGCCTGGGGACGCATCACCCAGGCCACGCAGGGGGACACGGTCGAGATCACCTCGGGGGCGTACCAGCAGACCGACTCCGTCGACGCGCCGGGCGACACGGTCACCTACACGATGATGGTCCCGGTCGCCGCCGCCACCGAGGCCAAGGCCTGCGCGGTGCTGGCCGCGACGGGCGAGAAGGGCTGCACGGAGTAGGCGGCGCGCCCCGCGTCCTGCCCGTGCGACGCGACTTCTGTCCGTGCGACGCGACTCTTGTCCGTGCGACGTGACTTCTGTCCGTGCGACGCGAGCGGCAGGCACGGTGTGTGGACGCCGACGGTGCACACCGGTCGGCACCGGCGTCCGGCCGCTCGCCGGAGACGGCTCGGTGACCCGGCGCCGACGAGGCCGCGTGGACGCGGGCGGCGGCGTCCGTCACAGCCGGCGAGGGGCGGCGGGGCGGCCGGAGCCATGTCCGTGTGGGCCGTCCGGGGCATGACATGTGAGGGATCCGTGGTGACGCGAATGCGGCGGCGCGGGGCGGGCACGCGAGAAGTACCCCCACGGGATTCCGGCACGGTCGGTTCCCGGCGGCGGCCGCCCCGTCCCCACCTCTCCCGGGCGGGGCGGCCGCCCCTCTCCTTCACCTCTCCGCCGCCCCGGTTACCCGCGTACGCGGGCGGTCACTCTGTGGGACGGGCCACAGGGAGCCCGGCCGTGCGCGCCGACGGATGCGCGATAGCCTGACCGCTGGATCTCTCTTGACGCCAAGAGATCGATCATTCGAACCGGTGATCGATCATCGTGGCGGACGCCGGTCACGAGCCGGAGCGGGATCCCGCACCAGGGGGCAGGGACCGCCCCACCGCCAGCTGTCATACGGAGAACGCCATGACCCGCACTCCCGTGAACGTCACCGTCACCGGCGCGGCCGGCCAGATCGGTTACGCCCTGCTCTTCCGCATCGCCTCCGGCCAGCTGCTCGGCGCGGACGTGCCGGTCAAGCTGCGCCTGCTGGAGATCACCCCGGCGCTCAAGGCCGCCGAGGGCACCGCCATGGAGCTGGACGACTGCGCGTTCCCGCTCCTGCAGGGCATCGACATCACGGACGACCCGAACGTGGCCTTCGACGGCGCCAACGTCGCCCTCCTCGTCGGCGCCCGGCCGCGGACCAAGGGCATGGAGCGCGGCGACCTCCTCGAGGCCAACGGCGGCATCTTCAAGCCGCAGGGCCAGGCCATCAACGCCCACGCCGCGGACGACATCCGCGTCCTGGTCGTCGGCAACCCGGCCAACACCAACGCGCTGATCGCCCAGGCCGCCGCCCCGGACGTCCCGGCCGAGCGCTTCACCGCCATGACCCGCCTGGACCACAACCGCGCGCTGACCCAGCTCTCGAAGAAGACCGGCGTCCCGGTCTCCGAGATCAAGAAGCTGACGATCTGGGGCAACCACTCCGCCACCCAGTACCCGGACATCTTCCACGCCACCGTCGCCGGCAAGAACGCCGCCGAGGTCGTGAACGACGAGAAGTGGCTGGCCGAGGACTTCATCCCGACCGTCGCCAAGCGCGGCGCCGCCATCATCGAGGCCCGCGGCGCCTCGTCGGCCGCCTCCGCCGCCAACGCCGCCGTCGACCACATCTACTCCTGGGTCAACGGCACCCCGGAGGGCGACTGGGTCTCCATGGGCATCCCGTCCGACGGCTCCTACGGCGTGCCCGAGGGCCTCATCTCCTCCTTCCCGGTCACCGTGAAGGACGGGACGTACGAGATCGTCCAGGGTCTGGAGATCAACGAGTTCTCCCGCGCCCGCATCGACGCCTCCGTCAAGGAGCTCGAGGAGGAGCGCGAGGCGGTCCGCGGCCTCGGCCTCATCTGAGCCCGGCCACCACGGCCTTCACGGGGCCCCGCACCGGTTCGCCGGCGCGGGGCCCCGCGCGCGTCCGGCACGGGCTCCGCACCGGCGCCGTCCCCCAGGCCACCGCCGTCGAAACCCGTTCGCACACGCCCGCCCTTCCCCTATGCTGATGCCCCGTCACCCCACGTGGTGGTGACGTTCGTTCGCGTATCGGGGGATCCGCGTGAGCACCGTGTTCGTGCCGCAGCAGCAGCCACAGCACCCGGGCGGGGCGCCGGACGGTCCGCCGCCCGTGCCCCCGCACGCCAGTGAGGCGTCCCGGCTGCTGTGCGCGGGGGCCTACCTGGACCCCGGCTACCGCGACCGTGTCATCGAGGAGCTGTACCTCCACGAACAGCGGGCCGTGGCGCCCTCGCTCGGTTTCGACGCCGCCCGCGTCCTCGCCCACGCGCTGCGCGCCCGGCGCCTGGAGACGCTGTGGGCGGCGGCCGTCCTCGGCCTGTGGATCGTGGGCATCCCGATCAGCGGCAACCTGCTCCTCCACTTCGTGTGGCCCAGCCTGCTGCTCGCCGTCGCGCCCCTGCTGCGCGGGCGGGCCGCCCGGCCGCCCTGGTACCGCTCGCTCGCCGCGTTCCTGGCCCGCTGGGGCGGGCGCGTCCTGACCGTTTTCGCCCTGTTCGCCCTGGTCTCCGTGGCGTTCGGCGAGCAACGGGGGAGTTCCTCGTACGCGTCCTCCTCCTACGGTTCCTACAGCTCCTCCGGTGACGACGACCTGCTGGGTGCGGTCACCGACGGGCTCACCGAGGGCGCCGAGCCCTGGCAGGCGTGGTTCGGGATCGGCGTGCTCGTGGTCATCGGCCTGTGCGTCGCGGGGCGCCGCACCCAGTCCGCCCGGGTCATCGCCGCCGAGCTGTCCCCGGCCCGCTTCCCCGACGCCGCCGGCGACCCCGCCGAACAGGCCGGCGGACCGCGGTTCCGCAGGCTGTCGCAGCGCATCCGGCTGGAGCAGCACACCCCGCTCGTCATGTACCACGAGGCGCGCCCGTTCTGCGGGGCGGGCACGGCGCACGACACCTGGGTGCTCGCCGTCGAACTGCGGCCCGACGAGGACGCGGAGCAGCAGCCGCTCGGCAACCGGGCGATCCTCGACCGGGTCAGGCCCCTGATCGAGCAGCTGCGGGTCCCCGCCGAGCACGCGGGCCCCGGGGTACGGGACCGGCTGCGCCGGCTGGAGATCGACGAGTGCGTGTTCCTGCCCGTCGAGGGACTCCTGCGCCGCGACGAGGCGCCGTACGGGCAGGCGGAGTTCGAGCAGCACCGGGCGCGGGCCGTCGAGGAGGGCGGCGAGAAGCGGCGGCACTTCCTGCGCGTCCGCGTCGGCGGCTGGGAGGAGGAGCTGGTCGTCACCGTCTTCGTCCGCGTCCACACGCAGGGCCGGATGCTGATGCTGGAGATCGCGCCGCACGTGCTGCTGCCGGTGCGCGAGGACTTCAAGGACGCCGACCGCACCGCGCACCGGTTCCTGCACGACCGGGCCGGCCGGATCACCGGCTCCGCCGCCCTGGTGCCCCGCTCCGCCGGTGACTCGCTCATCACCCTCGGCCGGGGTGCCGCCTACCTGTGGCGGCTGCTGACCGGCGGTCACGCGCACGCGCTGCCCGACGGTCCCGCCCTGTCCGTGCGGGAGCTGGCCGCGGCGCCCGCCGGGTCCACCTTCCAGGACATGGACGTCGCCCGGTACCTGCGCAGCGTCCAGGACCGCATCAGCCGCGGGGTGCGGCTGGCGCTGGGCGAAGCGGGCTACGAGACCGGCGAGTTCGTGCAGAAGATCGTCAACATCAGCAGCGGCGCGGTGCACATCGGACGCGCCGACCACTCGTCGTTCGCCTTCGGCGACCACGCGCGCGCCGAGACCACGACCGGCGGCCCCGGGCCGCAGAAGGGATCCGACTGACGATGGCGACCGACGAACCGAACGTCAGCATCGGCCGCGCCGACCACTCCTCCTTCGCGTTCGGCGCCCACGCCCGCGCCGAGACCCGCAACACCGCGGCACCGGCGCGCGACGAGTCCGCCGAGCACCTGCTGGCCGCCGTGCGGGAACTGCGCGCCGACCTCGCCCGGCTGCGGGAGAACGAGCAGGCCGCGCGGCTGGACACCACCCTCGCCGACACCGAGGAGGAGATCACCCGCACCGGGACGGCCGGCGAAGGGCGCATACAGCGGCTGCGCGAGGCGCTCACGGACGCCCAGAGCATCCTGGCCCTGTTCGCGTCGGCCGGGACCGTCGCCGGGCTGCTGGGAATGTGAGAGGAACGCCATGACCGGGGGACAGCGGTACTGGAACGAGGACACCCAGCGCTGGGAGGACGGCGCTGGCGCCACCGCCCCGGTGACCCCGCCGCCCCCGCCGCCGCCGTCCTTCGCGCCGTCCGCGCCGTCCGCGCCGGCCCCGGCGCGGGGCGGCGTGACCGACCCCGACGCGCCGGCCGGCGTGCTGCACGCGTCGCCCGGCGGAGACTGGTCCGCCCCGGAACCGCCGGGGCGCGGCCGGCCGTTCGCCGGCCGACGGCGGCTGGTGTGGGGCGTGCTGGGCGGGGCCGCGGCGGCGGGGGTCGCCGGGGCCCTGCTCCTGAGCCTCGTCGTCGGCGACGACGGCACGGACGCTCGTGCGGACGACCGGGCCGGCGGTACGGCCACGGCGCGGACGTCGCCGTCACCGGCGGGGGAGTCGGAACCCGTGGCGCCGGACGAGGGCTTCGACACCGCCGAGCCGTCGTCCGCCCCCGAGCCGTCACCCCTCCCCGAGGGCTTCGAACTGCACCGTGACGCCGAGGGCTTCACCGTCGCCCGCCCGACGGGCTGGGAACGGGAGACGGTGCCCTCCCAGCACGGCTTCGACGTCGTCAACTACCGCGACCCGGACGGCTTCCGCCGCCTCCAGGTGTACGAGGTCGAGGAGCGCTCGCCGGAGGAGTCCTTCGACCTGTACCTGTCCGACCGCACACCGAAGGCGGACGGCTTCGAGAAGGTCGCGCTGGCGCCCCTGGAGATGGAGGGGGCCTCCGGCCTGCGCCTCGAGTACCGCGCCGACTCGCTGCGCGGAGAGCCCGACGTGGGGAGCTGGCACGTCCAGGACGTGCGCTTCCGCTCACCGGCCGACGGCAAGGTGTACGCCATCGCCGCGTACGGCGCCCCCACGGACGGCGTCGACCCCGAACTCGCCCTGGTCCTCACGGCGGTCGCCCACTTCTGCCCCCCGTCGGCGCCGTGCCCGTCGCCCTGACCTGAGGCGGGTCCGCCGTCCTCTCCGCTCCCGGTGACCGCCGTGGCCCTTCCCCGCGGCCTGCGCGGGCGCCGGGCATCGCGGCGTGGCCGGTGGGCGCGCCGGCCCCCTCCGCCCGGCGCCCGCGCAGGCCGCCGTGCCGTGACCGTGCACGCTCAGCATCCGACTCCGCGCCGTCCCGCATCCGGCCCGCCCGGCCGGTGCGTACCGGACCCGCCCCCGCCGGAGGGCCCCGTCGCGCGGGACGGCCCCGCGGCGGTGCCGTGACGAAGCGCACTCCGGGCCCGCGTTCCGCATGCATCCCGTCCGGCAGGGCAGGAGCACCCGGTCTCGGGGGTAGCAGGAAGGTGACTCACGGGCGTGGAGAAGAACGGAAGGCAGTAACCGATCATGGCGGACAGCACAGAACTGCGGGCACGCGACACCATCCACGCGGGAGGCGAGTGGCGGGCCGCCGTCTCCGGGGCCACCCGGGAGATCCTCGACCCGGCGGACGCCCGGCCGTTCGCCCTGGTCGCGGAGGGCGACGAGCAGGACACCGACCTCGCGGTCGCGGCCGCGCGCCGCGCCTTCGACGAGGGCGACTGGCCGCGCACCCCCGCCGCCGAACGGGCCGCGCTGCTGCGCCGCGTCGCCGACCTGCTGGTCCGGGACCGCGAGGAGCTGGGTCTCCTGGAGAGCCGGGACGCGGGCAAGACCCTCGAGGAGGGCCGCGTCGACATCGACTGCGTGGCCGACGCCTTCCGCTACTTCGCCGACCTGGTCGCCGCCGAGTCGCCCGGCCGGGTCGTGGACGCGGGCTCGCCCGACGTCCACAGCGTCGTCGTGCACGAGCCGGTCGGCGTCTGCGCCCTGATCACCCCCTGGAACTACCCTCTGCTCCAGGCCAGTTGGAAGATCGCCCCGGCGCTCGCCGCGGGCAACACCTTCGTGGTCAAGCCCAGCGAGATCACCCCGCTGACCACGGTCGCCCTGATCGGCCTGCTGACCGAGGCGGGGCTGCCCGCCGGCGTCGCCAACATCGTGACCGGCCCCGGCCACACCGTCGGCGCGCGGATGGCCGAGCACCCCGACGTCGACCTGGTCTCCTTCACCGGCGGCCTGGTCAGCGGCACCAAGGTCGCCCAGGCCGCCGCACCGACCGTGAAGAAGGTCGCCCTCGAACTCGGCGGCAAGAACCCCAACGTGGTGTTCGCCGACGCCTGCGCCACCGAGGAGGGGTTCGACACCGCCGTCGACCAGGCTCTCAACGCGGCCTTCATCCACAGCGGCCAGGTCTGCTCGGCCGGCGCGCGGCTGATCGTCGAGGAGTCCGTGCGGGATCGTTTCGTCGCCGAACTCGCCCGCCGCGCCGAGAGGATCCGGCTCGGCCGGGGCACCGAGGACGGCGTCGAGTGCGGCCCGCTGGTCTCCGCGCAGCAGCGCGAGAAGGTCGAGGCGTACGTCGAGTCCGCGCTCAAGGAGGGCGCGGTGCTGCGCTGCGGCGGCAAGCGGCCCGAGCCGGCGCCCGAGCGCCCCGCGTCCGGCTACTTCTACGAGCCGACCGTCCTCGACCGCTGCCACCGCGAGATGCGGGTGGTGCGCGAGGAGGTCTTCGGGCCGGTCCTCACCGTCGAGACCTTCCGCACCGAGGACGAGGCCGTCGCCCTCGCCAACGACACCGAGTACGGACTGGCCGGCGGCGTGTGGACGGCCGACGCGGGCCGCGCCCGCCGGGTGGCCGGGCGGCTGCGTCACGGCACCGTGTGGATCAACGACTTCCACCCCTACCTCCCGCAGGCGGAGTGGGGCGGCTTCGGCAAGAGCGGCACGGGCCGCGAACTCGGCCCGGCCGGGCTCGCCGAGTACCGCGAGACCAAGCACGTCTACCAGAACCTGGCGCCGGCGCCGGTGCGCTGGTTCGCCGGCTGAGCGGCGGACGCGGGCCGCCGGGCGATGTCCCCCCCACCGCCACGACGGCGGCCGTCCCGGCGCCCGCGCTGTCCACCCCGTACGCGCCCCGTACGGGACGCGCTCCTCTAGCCCTTCCGGGCGGTCCGCGTCCCGTACGAGCAGCCGTCCCCGAGCGGCCCCACCGGGCCGCCGCCGCGAGACCCCCGTCCCGCACGCCACGGGACGCCCCGCCCACCTGCCCCGAGCCCCGAGGAGCACCGCCCCGATGCCCGCCGAGACCCCCGCGCGTGAGACCGAGTACGACTACGTCGTCATAGGCGGCGGCACCGCAGGTTCCGTCATCGCCTCCCGCCTCACCGAGAACCCGGACGTCACCGTCGCCGTCATCGAGGGCGGCCCCAGCGACGTCGGCCGCGACGACGTGCTGACGCTGCGCCGCTGGATGGGTCTGCTCGGCGGCGAGCTCGACTACGACTACCCCACCACCGAGCAGCCGCGCGGCAACTCGCACATCCGGCACAGCCGCGCCCGCGTCCTCGGCGGCTGCTCCTCGCACAACACGCTCATCGCCTTCAAGCCGCTGCCGTCCGACTGGGACGAGTGGGAGGCGGCCGGCGCCACGGGCTGGGGCGCCGTGCAGATGGAGGCGTACTACGCGCGCCTCAAGAACAACATCGTCCCGGTCGACGAGAAGGACCGGAACGCCATCGCCCGCGACTTCGTCGACGCCGCGCAGACCGCGCTCCAGGTGCCCCGCATCGAGGGCTTCAACAGGAAGCCGTTCGACGAGGGCGTCGGCTTCTTCGACCTGGCCTACCACCCCGAGACCAACAAGCGGTCCTCGGCGTCGGTGGCGTACCTGCACCCGGTGATGGACGAGCGGCCCAACCTGACGCTCTGGCTGGAGACCTGGGCGTACCGGCTGGAGCTGAACGGCACCCGCGCCGAGGGCGTCCACGTGCGCACCAAGGACGGCGAGGAAGTGCTGATCCGGGCCCGCGACGAGGTGGTGCTGTGTGCCGGCGCCGTCGACTCGCCGCGGCTGCTGCTGCACTCCGGCATCGGGCCGCGCGCCGACCTGGAGGCGCTCGGGATCCCCGTGGCGCACCACCTGCCGGGTGTCGGCGAGAACCTGCTCGACCACCCGGAGTCGGTGATCGTGTGGGAGACCGAAGGACCCCTCCCGGAGAACTCGGCGATGGACTCCGACGCCGGTCTGTTCGTGCGCCGCGACCCCGGCCACGCGGGCCCGGACCTGATGTTCCACTTCTACCAGATCCCGTTCACCGACCATCCGGAGCGACTGGGCTACCGGCGGCCGGAGTTCGGCGTCTCCATGACCCCGAACATCCCCAAGCCGAAGAGCCGCGGACGGCTGTACCTGACCAGCGCCGACCCCGAGGTGAAACCGGCGCTGGACTTCCGGTACTTCACCGACGAGGACGACTACGACGGCCGCACGCTCGTCGACGGCATCCGCATCGCCCGTGAGATCGCCAGGACCGAGCCGCTCGCGCACTGGCTCAAGCGCGAGGTGGCGCCCGGCCCGGACGTCACCGGCGACGAGGAGCTCAGCGAGTACGCCCGCAAGGTCGCGCACACCGTCTACCACCCGGCCGGCACCTGCAGGATGGGCGCCGCCGACGACGAACTCGCGGTCGTGGACCCCGAGCTGCGCATTCGCGGGCTCCAGGGCCTCCGCGTCGCGGACGCCTCCGTCTTCCCGGCCATGACCGCCGTGAACCCGATGATCGGCGTGCTGATGGTCGGCGAGCGCGCCGTCGATCTCCTCGGCGGTGACGCCCGCTGAGCGCGCCGGCCACGAACGTCACCGCCGCCGCTCCGGCCCCCGCGTCCGACGCGGGGGCCCCGCCCGTCCTCTGCGCCGACGGTCCGTGGCCGGTCCTCGGGCCCCGCGCCGACGGACGGGAGAAGCGGCTGCCCCGACCCCCTAGCGGTGCTGTCCCGGCTGGTAGTGACCGGGCGCCATCCGGCAGGTCACGCCGAACCGGTTCCAGGCGTTGATCACCGTGATGACGGCGATCAGCTGGGACAGCTCCGCCTCGTCGAACTGCTGGGCGGCCCGCTCGTACACCTCGTCCGGCACGAAGCCTCCCCCAGACTTCGTCTGGGAGGCGCCCCCAGCCAGGACCGTGACCGCCTCGGTCAGCTCGATCGCGGCGAGCTCCTTCTCCGTGTAGAAGTGCCGCGACTCCTCCCACGCGGAGAGCTGGACGATCCGCTCGACGCTCTCGCCCGCCGCGAGGGCGTCCTTGGTGTGCATGTCCAGGCAGAACGCGCAGTGATTGAGCTGCGAGGCGCGGACCTTCACCAGCTCGGCCAGCTTCGGGTCCAGCCCCTGCCGGGCCGCGACGTCCAGCCGGACCATCGCCTTGTAGACCTCGGGGGCGTGCTTCGCCCACTCCAGGCGGGCGGGCTCCTCCGCCGCGTACGGGACTGCCCCGGTCGTGTCGGTGTGCGTCATGCCGTCGACCCTAGGAGCGAGGCAGCCCAGGAGTATGGTCCACTTCCATGGCGGAACGCTGGGCCACTTTCGGCATCGACCTCCACCTCGACCCGCGCGGGTCCGGACTGCGGCGCGGCCTCACCGACGCCCTGCGGGAGGCCGTCCGCGGCGGCCGGCTCGCCCCCGGCACCCGGCTGCCCTCCTCCCGCTCCCTCGCCGCCGACCTGGGCATCGCCCGCAACACCGTCGCCGACGCCTACACCGACCTGGTCGCCGAGGGCTGGCTCACCGCACGCCAGGGCTCCGGCACCCGGGTCGCCGACCGCGCCGTCCCCGGCCGCCCGGCCGCGGCCCCCACGCCCCGCCGCACCCCCGGCCGGCTCCCTTACAGCCTGATGCCCGGCACCCCCGACCTCGCGTCCTTCCCCCGCGCCGCGTGGCTGCGGGCCACCCGCCGCGCCCTCGCCGCCGCGCCCCACGACGCCTTCGGCTACGGCGACCCGCGCGGCCGTCCGGAGCTGCGCGAGGCCCTCGCCGGGTACCTGTCCCGGGTCCGGGGCGTGCGCGCCGACCCCGAGCACGTCGTCGTCTGCTCCGGCTTCGCACACGGCCTCCGGCTGCTGTGCGAGGTGCTGCGCGCCCGCGGCGCCCGTACCCTCGCCGTCGAGCCGTACGGCCTCGACGCGCACTGGGACCTGGTCCGCCGCGCCGGCCTGGAGACCGTCCCGCTGGCCCGGGACGACCTCGGCACCCGCGCCGACGATCCGGGCGACGCCGACGCGGTGCTGCTCAGCCCGGCCCACCAGTTCCCGCTCGGCGGGGCGCTGCGCCCGGAGCGCCGGGCCGCCGTGGTCGCGTGGGCGCGCCGCACCGGCGGCCTGATCCTGGAGGACGACTACGACGGCGAGTTCCGCTACGACCGCCAGCCCGTCGGCGCCCTCCAGGACCTCGACCCCGGGCGGGTGGTCTACCTCGGCACCGCCAGCAAGTCCCTCGCCCCCGGCCTGCGACTGGGCTGGATGGTGGTGCCGCCGTGGCTGCTGCCGGACGTCGCCGCGCACGGCGGCGGCCGCACGGTGAGCGTCGTGGAACAGCTCGTCCTCGCCGAGTTCCTCTCCTCCGGCGCCCACGACCGGCAGGTCCGCGCCGCCCGCCTGCGCTACCGCCGCCGCCGGGACGCCCTCGTACGGGCCCTCGTCGAACGGGCGCCGCACGTCCGCGTCACCGGCATCGCCGCCGGACTGCACGCCGTCCTCGAACTGCCGCCCGGCACCGAGCAGGCGGTCCAGCGGGCGGCCACCTGGCAGGGGCTCGCCGTCAAGGGCCTGGACTTCTTCCGCCACCCCGACGTCACCGACCCGGCCGGCGACGCCCTCGTGGTCGGCTACGCCACCCCGCCCGACCACGCCTGGAACGGCACCCTGGAGGCCCTGCTCCGCGCCCTCCCGTGACCGGGGGTCCCGCGCCCTCCCGTGACCGGTTCCTGCGGGTCTCCCGTGAGCGCTGAACGGCCATTTCCCGTCAAAGGGTGACAAAGAGCCAGCGGCGGAACGGGCGGGTCCGGGGGCTCCCGTGCGGCCCGGCCGAACGGTCTCTAGGCTGTCCGCCGCGAGCCGGGACGACACGGAAACGATTCGGCGCGACACGAGGGGGAGCGAAAGGCATGGCGCAGACACGGCGACGACTGCGGTCCAGCACGGTGGTGCTGGGCGGCATGGGAGTGCTCGCGGCGGCACTGTCGGCCTGCGGGTCCGACCCGGACCGGCGGTGCGTGGACCGCGACAGCTACACCCTCGGCGACGGTTACAAGGTCGTCTCCGACAAGAACTGCTCCAGCGGCTCCCGTTCCTCCGGCTCCGTGGGAAAGGGCCGGTCGTCCCGCACCGCCGACGCCGAGTGGTACTACGACTCCGACGTCCGCAGCGGTTACGCCCGCAACGGCACCTTCAGCCGCAGCGAGGCCGTCGACCGGGGCGGCTTCGGCTGCTCCGGCAGCGGCGGGGGCTGATCCGCCGTGGAACGGCGCACCACCGAGCCCCGCCCCGGCTGGCAGCAGACCGTCGAGGAGCAGGGGCTCATCTACCCGCTGACCCGCTACCCCGACGACTCCCTGCGCCCCTACTGGGACGAGAGCGCCTACTACGTCTTCGCCCTGGACGAGGTCGAGGCGCTCGAGGAGACCGTCGAGGAACTGCACGCGATGAGCCTGGCGGCGGCCGGACACATCGTCGCCGAGGGCCGCTTCGCCGACCTCGGCATCACCGACCCCCGGGTCGTGGACGCGGTGACCGAGGCATGGCACCGCAAGGACGAACTGCCGTCCCTGTACGGCCGCTTCGACCTCCGCTACGACGGCACGGGCCCGGCGAAACTGCTGGAGTACAACGCGGACACCCCGACCTCCCTGGTGGAGGCGGCCTCCCCGCAGTGGTTCTGGATGGAGGAGCGCTTCCCCGGCGCCGACCAGTGGAACTCCCTGCACGAACGGCTCGTCGACGCCTGGAAGAAGCAGTCCGCCCTGCTCCCGCCGGGCAGCCCGCTGTACTTCGCCCACACCGCCGGCGACGAGAGCGGCGAGGACCTGATGACCGTCGCCTATCTCAAGGAGACCGCCGAGCAGGCCGGCCTGGAGACCGACTGGCTCGCCATGGAGGAGATCGGCTGGGACCGGCTCTCCGGCCGCTTCGTCGACAACCGCCTGCGGTTCATCCGCAGCATCTTCAAGCTGTACCCGTGGGAGTGGCTGACCACCGACCGCTTCGCCGACCACGTGCTCGACACCCTCGACAACGGCGGCGGTACCGGCTCCACCCTGTGGATCGAACCCGCCTGGAAGATGCTGCTCAGCAACAAGGCGCTGCTGGCGATCCTCTGGGAACTCAACCCGGGCCACCCCAACCTCCTCCCCGCCTACCTCGACGGCCCGCGCGAACTGGCGGACACCACGGGCTGGGTCGCCAAGCCGCTGCTGGGCCGGGAGGGCGCCGGCGTCACCGTGCACGAGCCCGGCACCGCCCCGGAACCCCGCGACGAGCCCTGCTGCTACCAGGGGCTCGCCCCGCTGCCCGACTTCGACGGCAACCGCGTCGTCCTCGGCACCTGGGTGGTGGAGAACGAGGCCGCGGGTCTCGGCATCCGCGAGTCCTCCGGACTGATCACCGACGAGTACGCCCGCTTCCTGCCGCACGTGATCCTGTAGCCGGCGGACAAGGAGCGGGCGGACAAGGAGCGTGCGGCTCCCGCATCGCGGACATCCCCCGCGCCGCCCCGGCACACCCGGTAACCTGGCCCACGGGCCGTGACTGGCGCGCTGGGATGGGACCAACCATCGGGGAGCGGCCCGGGAGAAACGTGCCGTGCGCCTGGGCCATCCGTACCGTGAACGCTGAACGCTACGTCCGGAGGTCCCCATGTCCGCCGAGCAGCCGCTCACCCCCGAGTCCACCGCCTTCCGCTCCGCCCTCGACGTGATCCGCGCCGTCGAGCCGCGCGTCGCCGACGCCATCGGCCAGGAGGTCGCCGACCAGCGCGAGATGCTCAAGCTGATCGCCTCCGAGAACTACGCCTCCCCGGCCACCCTCCTGGCGATGGGCAACTGGTTCAGCGACAAGTACGCCGAGGGCACCGTCGGCCGCCGCTTCTACGCCGGCTGCCGCAACGTGGACACGGTCGAGTCGCTCGCCGCCGAGCACGCCAAGGAGCTGTTCGGCGCCCGCCACGCCTACGTCCAGCCGCACTCCGGCATCGACGCCAACCTGGTCGCCTTCTGGGCCGTCCTCGCCGACCGCGTGGAGGCGCCGTTCCTGGAGAAGACCGGCGTCCGCCAGATCAACGACCTCTCCGAGGCCGACTGGGCCGAACTGCGCCAGGCCTTCGGCAACCAGCGCATGCTCGGCATGTCCCTGGACGCCGGCGGCCACCTCACCCACGGCTTCCGGCCCAACATCTCCGGCAAGATGTTCGACCAGCGCTCCTACGGCACCGACCCG
This sequence comes from Streptomyces sp. DSM 120436, assembly GCF_055778765.1. Classification (NCBI taxonomy): domain Bacteria; kingdom Bacillati; phylum Actinomycetota; class Actinomycetes; order Kitasatosporales; family Streptomycetaceae; genus Streptomyces; species Streptomyces sp. DSM 120436. The sequence continues at coordinate 2,158,438 of NZ_JBSKBS010000001.1, forward strand.
GCCACCGGCCTGATCGACTACGACGCCCTGCGCGCCTCCGCCCGGGAGTTCAAGCCGCTGATCATCGTCGCCGGCTACTCCGCCTACCCCCGCCTGGTGAACTTCCGCGTCATGCGCGAGATCGCCGACGAGGTCGGCGCCACGCTCATGGTCGACATGGCCCACTTCGCGGGCCTGGTCGCCGGCAAGGTCCTCACCGGCGACTTCGACCCCGTGCCGCACGCCCAGATCGTCACCACCACCACCCACAAGTCGCTGCGCGGCCCGCGCGGCGGCATGGTGCTGTGCGACGACTCCCTGAAGGACCAGGTCGACCGCGGCTGCCCGATGGTCCTCGGCGGCCCGCTGCCGCACGTCATGGCCGCCAAGGCCGTCGCCCTCGCCGAGGCCCGGCAGCCCGCCTTCCAGGACTACGCCCAGCGCATCGTGGACAACTCCCGCGCGCTCGCCGAGGGCCTGATGCGCCGCGGCGCCACGCTGGTCACCGGCGGCACCGACAACCACCTCAACCTGATCGACGTCGCCACCTCCTACGGCCTCACCGGCCGGCAGGCCGAGGCGGCCCTGCTCGACTCGGGCATCGTCACCAACCGCAACGCCATCCCGGCCGACCCCAACGGGGCCTGGTACACCTCCGGCATCCGGGTCGGCACGCCCGCGCTGACCACGCGGGGGCTCGGGACGGCGGAGATGGACGAGGTCGCCGGTCTCATCGACCGCGTCCTCACCACCGCGGAGCCGGGCACCACCAAGTCCGGCGCGCCGTCCAAGGCGTCGCACGTGCTCGACGAGAAGGTCGCCGACGAGGTCGCGCGGCGGGCCACCGACCTGGTCGCCGGCTTCCCGCTGTACCCGGAGGTCGACCTCGGCTGAGGCCGGCCGCCGGCTGCCCGGTCATGTGTCCAGCAGTCCCCCGGCGGGGGCGGCCCCCCGGGTCCTTGCGGGCGCGGACGGCGGCCGCTCCCCGGAGCGCGTACGGGCGCAGTGTCAGGGTCAGGGCGGCTCCGGCCGCCAGACCCGGTACGGCCCACCACCAGTCGGTGCCGTCGTCCGCGACGGGGGCGGCCGCCTGGGCGGGGGCTATGTGCAGGTCCTCCCGCGGCGCCGGCTGCGCCTCTCGTCCGGTGCCGGCGCCCGTCACGCCCAGCTCCGACAGGAGCCTGCGCAGCTCCGCCGGGTGCTCGGCGGAGCGCCAGACGCCGTCGTCGCCGTCGCCGTCGGTGATGCGGGTGGACGTGTGGATCCAGGCGTCCCGGCTGCCGTCCGGGAGGACGATCTGGTCCACCCGCCACGGGGTGACGTCGTGAACCATCCACGTCACGTTGATGTGGTGGCCCGAGGCCGTCGCGAGCCGGGGCGGCCTGGCGCGCGTGCCCTGGTGCATCGGGCCGAGCAGGCGCTCCAGCTCCGTGTAGCGCTTGTCGGCGTGGTACAGCGAGGCGGTCTTGCCGCTCGTCGCCGAGACGATCAGGACGCTGGTGGGGCCTCCCGCGGAGGCCGGTGAGACGGCCCAGAGGAGCAGGGCCAGCGCCGCGATCACGGTCGCCGTCAGTTTCTGTCTTACGCCGTCCTTCCAGATGTGCATGTCGGTCCCCCACGTGGCTGGTCGAACCTTTGCGGCCCCTTCCGCGGGCCGCCTGTCACTACTGGTACACCGGCCGGTCCGGTCGGGTTCCCGCGGGGTCTCCTCGCCCTCGCCGCCCCTTCCCGTCCCGTCCCCGGGGCCGCGCCCCAGCCCCCCCTTCTCGGCCCCGGCGGGCCTCGTCCTCAAGCGTCGGACGGGCTGACATCAGCCCCTTCGGCGCTGGTCGGTGACGGACGCCGCTATGTCTCGCGCGCGCGTGCGGGACGGCACGCCCTCCAAGCGGAGCGTCACCGTGCCCGTGGGGCTCCACAGCAGCGTCGGCCCCGCCGTGCGGTCCTCGCGGGTGAACCGGCGGCCCTCCGCGTCGGTCATCCAGAAGGTCAGGACGTGCGGGCGGGGGAACCACAGGGCGGGGCCGCCCACGTCCAGCCACTCGGGGTCCTCCCGGACCGCCTTGACGAACGTGAAGTCCAGGCGGCCCGGGAACTGGTCCAGCCGGACCGTCCGGCCGCCCTCCCGCCAGCACAGGCTGATCAGGGACCGCCCCTGCGGCAAGGTGCCGACCGCCACCGCGTCCGGCGCGCCCAGCGCCTCCGGGACCACGGGCACGAACCCGGCCCGTCGCTCCGCCTCCCCCGGCGGCACCGGGTCCGCGCAGTCCGGCACCCGGGCGCCCGGCGAGGGCACCGCGGACGGGTCGTGCCGGACCTGCACGCCGTGGAAGCCGAACCAGTCGCTCACCGCCGCCCGCACCGGGGGCGTCAGCGCCAGCACCGTCAGCAGACCGCACAGCGCCGCCAGCAGGGAGCGCCGGCGCGCCCGCGTCCAGTGCCGCACCGCCCGCAGGCGGGACCGGGAGGCCGCCGTCGGGACGGGCGTCTCCTCGGCGAGCAGCTGGGCGAGCACGCGCTCGGCCATCGTCCCGCCCGTCGCCCCGTCCGGGGCGTCCAGGGAGCGGCCGTAGGCGCGCAGTTCCTCGCGCAGGCGCCGCAGCTCCTCCTCCTGCTCTCCGCTCACGCCGGCGCACCCCCTTCCCGGGCCGCTCCGGGGCGGAAGTCCGGCAACAGCCTCTGGAGCCTGCGCAGGGCGCGGTTCAGGCGTGACTTCACCGTGCCCCGGGGCCAGCCGAGGGCTTCGGCGGTCTCGCGCTCGTCCATTTCCAGCAGGTAGCGGTAGGTGACGACCAGCCGGTGCTCCTCGCTCAGCTTCTCCAGGGCCGCCAGCAGAGCCGCGCGGCGCTCGGTCTCCAGCGTGGCGACGGCGGGGTCGGCCGACTCCGGTATCACCGGCTCGGCCCCGACGAGGGCCGCCTCCCGGCCGGCCAGGGTCGTCCTGCGTGCCGCCGCGCGCACTGTGTTCCTCGTCTCATTGGCCACGATCGACAACAGCCAGGGCCGGAAGGCCGCGCCGTCCTTGAACCGCCCCAGCGCGCAGTACGCCTTCACGAAGGCCTGCTGCACCACGTCCTCCGCGTCCGCCCCCGCCCCGAGCGCGGCGGCCGCCCTGAGCGCGATGCCCGTATGGGCCCGCACCAGCTCCGCGTACGCCTCCGGCTGTCCGGCGCGTACGCGGGCGATCACCGCGGCCTCATCGACGATGCGGCCCCCCTCCCGCGTCCTCACACCTTTGTTACACCCCGCGGAACGGATCGGTTCCCACCTGTTCCCGGTCCGTTCCGGAGCGCCTCGCGGGACCTGAGAGAATGGGGGGCATGGCCTCTGATCGCCCCTCCGTCTCCCCCCAGCACCCCCAGGGGAATGGCTCCGCCATGCGGCATCGTCCTCGTGTGCTCTCCGGGATCCAGCCCACCGCGGGCTCCTTCCACCTCGGCAACTACCTCGGCGCCGTCCGCCAGTGGGTGGCGCTCCAGGAGACCCACGACGCCTTCTACATGGTCGTCGACCTGCACGCGATCACGGTCCCGCAGGACCCCGAGGAGCTGCGGGACAACACCCGGCTCGCCGTGGCCCAGCTGCTGGCCGCCGGTCTCGACCCGGACCGCTGCACCCTCTTCGTGCAGAGCCACGTGCCGGAGCACGCCCAGCTCGCGTGGGTGATGAACTGCCTCACCGGCTTCGGCGAGGCCTCCCGCATGACCCAGTTCAAGGACAAGTCCGCCAAGCAGGGCGCCGACCGCGCCTCCGTCGGGCTGTTCACGTACCCGATCCTCCAGGTCGCGGACATCCTGCTCTACCAGGCCCACGAGGTGCCGGTGGGCGAGGACCAGCGCCAGCACATCGAGCTCACGCGCGACCTCGCCACGCGCTTCAACGGCCGGTTCGGCGACACCTTCACGCTCCCGAAGCCGTACATCCTCAAGGAGACGGCGAAGATCTACGACCTCCAGGACCCGGCGGTCAAGATGAGCAAGTCGGCGTCCACGCCCAAGGGACTGATCAACCTGCTGGACGAGCCGAGGACCACCGCGAAGAAGGTCAGGAGCGCGGTCACCGACACCGACACGGTGATCCGCTACGACGTGGTGGAGAAGCCCGGCGTCAGCAACCTGCTCACGATCTACTCCGTCCTCACCGGCACCGGCATCCCCGAGCTGGAGGAGAAGTACGCGGGCAAGGGCTACGGCGCGCTCAAGACGGACCTCGCCGAGGTCATGGTCGACTTCGTGACCCCGTTCCGGGAGCGCACCCAGCAGTACCTGGACGACCCGGAGACGCTCGACTCGATCCTCGCCAAGGGGGCCGAGAAGGCGCGCGCCGTCGCGGCCGAGACCCTCGCCCGGGCGTACGAACGGGTCGGCTTCCTGCCCGCCAAGCACTGAGCCGACCACGGGGCCGACCACCCGGCCGACCACTGAGCCACCGCATCGAACCGGCGCAGTGAACCGGCCCACGGGCCCGTCCGTACCACCGCGCAGCGCTCTACATCACTCCGACTGCGCCTGCCCGCGTCCGGGTCGTGGTCGTACAGTCGAGGAACGGGTGACCGCTTCGGCGGCCGCCCGGACGCGCACCCGCTCCACCACCGCGCTTCACCACCACAACGACAGGAGACGACGTGGGGACCGTAACGATCGGTGTGTCGATCGCGGTCCCGGAGCCTCACGGCAGCCGGCTTCAGCAGCTGCGCGCGGGCTTCGGCGACGCCGCCGCCTACGGCATCCCCACGCACGTCACCCTGCTGCCGCCCACGGAGGTCGCCGACACGGTCGTGCCGGCCGTCGAGGCGCACCTCGCCGAGGTCGCGGCGGCGGGCAGGCCGTTCCCGATGAGGCTGTCGGGCACGGGCACCTTCCGGCCGCTGTCGCCGGTGGTGTACGTCCGGGTCGTCGAGGGCGCCGAGGCCTGCGCCCGGCTGCAGCAGCAGGTCCGTGACCCCTCCGGGCCGGTCGCCCGCGAGCTGCAGTTCCCCTACCACCCGCACGTCACCGTGGCGCACGGCATCGACGAGGCGGCCATGGACCGCGCCTACGAGGACCTCGCCGGCTACGAGGCCGAGTGGGCCTGCACCGGCTTCGCCCTCTACGAGCAGGGCGCCGACGCGGTGTGGCGCAAGCTGCGCGACTTCCCCTTCGGGACCCTCGTGGTGCCCCCGCAGACCGGACACGCCGACCGGGGGTCGGTCTCCGCGCGGTGACCCCGGCGGCCCGGCCTCACACCGGCAGCCGGCGGAACACCCCGCGCGGCAGATGCCGCAGCGCCGACATCACCACGCGCAGCGCGCCCGGCACCCACACCGTCTCCGAGCGGCGCCGCAGCCCCAGTTCGACGGCCGTCGCCACCGCCTCCGGGGTGGTCGCCAGCGGCGCCTCGGGCAGCCCCGCCGTCATCCGGGTGCGCACGAACCCGGGGCGCACCACCATCACGTGCACGCCCGTGCCGTACAGCGCGTCGCCCAGGCCCTGCGCGAACGCGTCCAGGCCGGCCTTGCTGGAGCCGTAGATGAAGTTGGCGCGGCGGGCCCGCTCGCCCGCGACGGAGGACAGCACCACCAGCGAGCCGTGCCCCTGCGCCTGGAGGGCGGCCGCGCAGACCAGGCCCGCGGAGACCGCGCCGGTGTAGTTGGTCTGCGCCACCCGCACCGCGGCCCGCGGGTCCCGCTCGTCGCGCGCCTGGTCGCCCAGGGTGCCGAAGGCGAGCAGCACCAGGTCGACGTCGCCCTCGGCGAACACCTTGCCGAGCGTCTCCTCGTGGCCGGCCGGGTCGAGCGCGTCGAAGTCGACGGTGCGCACCTCGGCGCCGAGGCCGCGCAACTGCCCGGCCGCCTCGTCGAGACCGGGGGAGGGGCGGCCGGCCAGCCACACCGTGCGGGTGCGGCGGGCGATCAGCCGCCGCGCGACCGCCAGCGCGATCTCGGACGTGCCGCCGAGCACGAGCAGGGACTGGGGGAGGCCGAAGGCGTCCTTCACGACAGCTCCTCAAGGGGCCGGGGCGGGGAGAGGGGGTCACAAGCGGAGGCGGCGGGACAGGTCCGAGGTGAACACGCCGCGCGGGTCCAGCTCGGCGCGCAGGGCGCGGAAGTCGTCCAGCCGGGGGTACATGGCCGCGAGCAGCTCGGGGCGCAGCCGGGAGTCCTTGGCGAGGTAGACGCGGCCGCCCGCGGCGGCGACCTCCTCGTCGAGCTCGTCGAGGAAGGAGCCGAGGCCGGGCAGCGACGCGGGGATGTCCAGGGCCAGGGTCCAGCCCGGCACGGGGAACGACAGCCAGCCCGGGTCGGCGTCCCCGAACCGTTTGAGGACGGCGAGGAACGACGGGCAGCGGCGCTCGGAGATCCGGCGCACGATCCGGCGCAGGGTGTCCTCCCGGCCGTGCCCGACGACGAACTGGTACTGCACGAAGCCGCCCCGCCCGTAGATCCGGTTCCAGTGCGGCACGCCGTCCAGCGGGTGGAAGAAGGCGGGGATCCGCTGCAGCTCCCCGGTCCGGGCGCGGGGCGCCTTGCGGTACCACAGCTCGTTGAACAGGCCCACGGTCGTCCGGCTGAGCAGGCCCTCCGGCACGAAGGAGGGAGCGGCGGGCAGGCGGGAGGTGCGGAACGACAGCGGTTCCCGGCGGGCGCGGGCGCCGCGGGGCAGGGCGTCCAGCGGGGCGTGGTCGCCACGGGTGAGGACCGCCCGGCCGGTGGCCCGGCCGCGCGCCAGCAGGTCGATCCAGGCGACCGAGTAGCGGTAGCGGTGGTCGGTGCCGGCGAGACGGGCCATCAGGTCGTCGAGGTCACCGGCGCGTTCGGTGTCGACGGACATCCAGGAGGTCTCGACGGGCTGGAGCCGCACCGTCGCGGTGAGGATCACCCCGGTCAGCCCCATGCCGCCCGCGGTCGCCTCGAACAGCGGCGTGCCCGGCGCCACGGTGCGGACCCGGCCGTCGGCGGTGAGCAGCTCGAACGACCGCACATGGCGCGAGAAGGATCCGCTGACGTGGTGGTTCTTGCCGTGGATGTCGGCGCCGATCGCCCCGCCGACCGTCACGTACCGGGTGCCGGGCGTCACCGGCACGAACCAGCCCAGCGGCAGCAGCACCTCCATCAGCCGGTGCAGGGACACGCCCGCGTCGCACCGCACGGTGCCGCCGTCGGCGTCGATCGCGTGGACGCGGTCCAGGCCGGTCATGTCGAAGACCTCGCCGCCCGCGTTCTGCGCCGCGTCCCCGTACGCCCGGCCCAGGCCCCGCGCGATGCCGCCGCGCGCCCCGCACCCCCGGACGGCCAGGGCGGCCTCCTCGCACGTCCGCGGACGGACCAGCCGGGCGGCGGACGGGGCGGTGCGGCCCCACCCCGTGACGGGAACGGTGTCGGCAGGCATGGCGGCGACCGTATCGCCCCTCTGTGCGCCGTTGGTTTAAAAACGTCAATCCCATCCCCGAAACGGGTGATTAATGGGATGTCGTCCCGAAGGGATGGAATTCCGGTGCGCCGGGGGTGAACAGTGAGCCACATGGACGACCAGCACGACCTCTCCCGGCCCCGCGGTCTGCACGGGGTGGACCACCGGATCGTCTCCGCGCTCAGGGCGTGCGGCGCCGACCCCCGCGTGGCCGGGGCCGCGCGCGCCCTGTCCTGGGCGGGGGAGCACGGCGCCCTATGGGTCGCGGCGGGCCTCGCGGGCGCCGTCGCGGACCGCCCGCGACGCACCGCCTGGCTGCGCGGCACCGCCCTCACCGCCGGCGCGCACGCGACGAGTTCGCTGGTGAAGCGGGTCGTGCGCCGTCCCCGCCCGGCGCACGTCGAGCCGCTGGTCGGCACCGTCGGACGGCACTCCTTCCCCAGCTCCCACGCCACCTCCGCGGCGGCCGCCGCCGTCGCCTTCGGCGCGCTCGGCGCCCGCGCGGTGCCCCCGCTGGCCGTCGCCGTGTGCGTGTCCCGCCTGGTGGCCGGCGTCCACTACCCGTCGGACGTGGCGGCCGGCGCCGCCCTCGGCGCGCTCACCGCCCGGCTGGGCGCCCGCTGGATGACGGGGGGCCCGGCGTGACGCTGCTGCGCGAGCGCCCCGAGCGGGAGCGGGCGGAACCGTCCGTCCGGGGCGGGCTCCTCACCGGTCTGCTGCGCACCGCGCGGCCCAAGCAGTGGGTGAAGAACGTCCTGGTGGCCGCCGCCCCGGCCGCCGCCGGCGACCTCTTCTCCGTCCCCGCCCTGACCCGGCTCGCGCTGGTGTTCGTGCTGTTCACCGCCTGCGCCGCCGCCGTCTACCTGGTCAACGACGCGCGCGACGCCGAGGCCGACCGCGCCCACCCCGTCAAGCGCCGCCGCCCGGTCGCCGCCGGACAGGTCCCCGTGCCCGTCGCCTACGCCGCCGGGACCGCCCTCGGCGCGCTCGCCCCGGCCGCCGCCGCGCTGCTCTGCCCACCCGAGCTCGCCGCGCTGCTCGCCGGCTACCTCGTCATGCAACTGGCCTACTGCGTCCGCCTCAAGCACGTCCTCGTCGTCGATCTCGCCGTCGTCACCGCCGGGTTCGTGATGCGCGCGGTGGCCGGCGGGCTCGCCCTCGGCATCCCGCTGTCCCGTTGGTTCCTCATCACCACCGGCTTCGGCGCGCTGTTCATGGTCGCGGCCAAGCGCTACTCCGAGGCCGTGCAGCTCGCCGGGAACGGCGGCGCCACGCGCGCGCTGCTCACCGAGTACACCACCGGCTACCTGCGGTTCGTCTGGCAGCTCGCGGCCGGGGTCGCCGTCCTCGGCTACTGCCTGTGGGCACTGGAGGAGGGCGGCGTGCCGCACACCAGCGTGCTGCCCTGGCGCCAGCTCTCCGTCGTGGCCTTCGTCCTCGCCGTGCTGCGCTACGCCGTCTTCGCCGACCGGGGCACCGCCGGCGAACCGGAGGACGTGGTGCTCGGCGACCGCGCGCTCGCCCTCATCGGCCTGGTGTGGGCGGCGATGTACGCCCTGGCGGTGGTCGACTGGTGAGGGAGCGCCTGCGCCGGCACCGGCGGGAACTCCTCGGCTTCGCGACCGCCGGACTGCTCGCCTACGCCGTCGACCTGGCCCTCTTCCTCTGGCTGCGCGGCCCCGGCGGACTCGGCCCGCTCACCGCGAAGGCGCTGTCCTTCGTCGCCGGCTGCACCGTCGCCTACGCGGCCAACGCCCACGGCACCTACCGCCACCGGCGCGTGCACGGCGCCCGTCCCTACGCGGTGTTCTTCGCCGTCAACCTCGCCGGCGCCGCCGTGCAGCTGCTGTGCCTGGCCGTCAGCCACTACGGGCTGGGGCTCACCTCGCAGCGCGCGGACACCGTGTCCGGCGCGGTGGTCGGCATGGCACTGGCCACCGTCGTCCGTTTCTGGGGCACCAGGACATTGGTCTTCCGGGATGCGGGCAGAGTCGGAACGTGGACTGGCTGAAAAAGCTCCCGGTGGTGGGGCCGTGGGTGACCCGGCTGTCGCTCACGCACGCGTGGCGGTCGTTCGAACGGCTGGACCGGGTGCACTGGACGCGGCTGGCCGCGGCGATGACGTTCCGCAGCTTCGTCGCGCTGTTCCCGCTGCTCACGCTGGCGGCGGCGATCGGCGCGGCGGCCCTCGGCCGGGAGCGGCAGGACGCCCTCCAGAACACCCTCACCGACCAGGTGCCCGGCATCTCCGACCAGTTGGACGTCGGGGAACTGGTGGACAACGCGGGCACCGCCGGTCTGATCGCCGGCGCCGCCCTGGTGTTCACCGGGATCAGCTGGGCCGGCGCCATGCGGGAGTGCCTGCGCGCGGTGTGGGAACTGCCCGACGACGAGGAGAACCCCGTCCTGCGCAAGGGCAAGGACGCGGGCATCCTCGTCGGGCTCGGCGGGGCCGTCCTGGTCACCCTGGCCGCCTCCGCCGTCGCCACCGCGCTGGTCGGCCGGATCAGCGCCGCCGCCGGGCTGGAGGAGGGCGGCTGGGGCGGGGTGGTCCTGCGCACCGCCGCGTTCGCCGTCGCCGCCGGCACCGACTTCCTGATCCTGCTGTACGTCCTCACCCTGCTGCCCGGCGTCCATCCGTCCCGGCGCCGGGTGACGGTCGCCGCGCTCACCGGCGCCGTCGGCATCGAACTGCTGAAGCTGCTGCTCAGCGGCTACATCCAGGGCGTGGCCGCGAAGAGCATGTACGGCGCGTTCGGCGTCCCGGTGGCGCTGCTGCTGTGGATCAACCTCACCACGAAACTCGTCCTGTTCTGCGCCGCCTGGACGGCCACCCCGAGCAAGCCGAACAAGGAGGACGAGGCCCCGCCGGTCACGGACGGGGACGGCGGCGCACCAGGTCCGGCAGCGGCCAGCGCCGGTTGACCAGGAACGCGCCGCCCGCGAGCAGCACCAGCGCCCCGCCGGTGACGCCGAGCGCCACGCCCATGCCGTCGGCGCCGCCGCCCGTGTCCGCGCTCGCCACCGGCTTCGTCCCGGCCACGACGCCGCCCGCCTCACCGGGCGACGCGGACGGACCGGGCGCGGCGGTGGCCTGCGCGACGCTCCTCGGCGGCACCAGCTCGCCCACCGGCTCGACCTTGCCGGCCGCCGCGAAGCCCCAGTCCAGGAGCCGCGCGGTCTCCTTGTAGACCCCGTTCGACTCCTTCTCCTGCGGGTTCATCACGGTCACCAGCAGCACCTTGCCGCCGCGCTCGGCGACGCCGGTGAAGGTCGAGCCGGCGTTGGTGGTGTTGCCGTTCTTCACCCCGGCTATGCCCTGGTAGACGGGCACGTCGCGGTCGCCGCTCAGCAGCCGGTTGGTGTTCTGGATCTCGAAGGACCCGCGGACCCGCTTGCCCTTCTTCCGCTCGGTCTCCCCGGGGAACTGCGCCCGCACCGTCGAGCTGTACTCCCGGAAGTCCTTCTTCTGCAGCCCGGAGCGGGCGATCAGGGTCAGGTCGTACGCGGAGGACACCTGGCCCGGGGCGTCGTAGCCGTCGGGGCTGACGGCGTGCGTGTCGAGAGCCCGCAGCTCCTCGGCGTGCGCGTTCATCTCCTCGACCGTCTTCTCCACGCCGCCGTTCATCGCGGACAGCACGTGCACCGCGTCGTTGCCGGAGCGCAGGAAGACGCCCAGCCACAGGTCGTGGACCGTGTAGGTCTCGTTCTCCTTGATGCCGACCATGCTGGAGTTCGGCCCGACACCGGCCATGTCCGAGGGCCGCACCCGGTACGTGGTCGTGCGCGGCCACTTCGGCAGCAGCGTGTCGGCGAACAGCATCTTCAGGGTGCTCGCCGGGGCCAGCCGCCAGTGCGCGTTGTGCGCGGCGAGCACGTCGCCGCTCTCGGCGTCCGCGACGATCCACGACCGGGCGGACAGCTCCTTCGGCAGCACCGGCACCCCGGCGGCCAGGTTCACCTGCGTCCCCGGCCTGCCGAGCCGCTCGCCGCCCACGGTCGACATCTTCGCCGGGGGAGCGGCCGACGGGGACGGCGACGGCCGGGGAGCCGCGAGGGCGGCCGGCGCGGTCAGCGCGGTGGACAGCAGGACGGCGGAGGCGACCAGCAGGGAGCGCCGGACGGTCTTCTCGGTAGCGGGCACGGTCCGCAAGGTACATGCCATGCCGGTGGGCGTCCCGTCCCGGTCCCCACCCCGCGAAGGGAACCGGACACGGCGCGGCGATACTGGACGTATGAAGCTCAGCCGCCCCGTCTCCTGGTTCCTGCTCGCCTTCGGGGTGTGGAGCTGGGTCATCTGGATCACTTTCGTCAAGAACCTGGTCAAGGACAGCAGCGGGCTCGCCTTCGACGACGGGCACCCCACGGCGTACTTCTTCGTTCACCTGACGCTCGCCGTCGTCTCCTTCGTACTGGGGACGGTCGTCGGGGGCATCGGGTTGCGCGGTCTGCGCGCATTGAGCCGGACGTCACGGACGTCGTGACGCCGTAACGGGAAGCAGGGGAAGTCCGCCTCGTGGCCATCGTCTTCGTACTCGTCGCACTGCTGGTCGTCGCCGTCCTGGTGACGGGCAACTGGTACGTGTGGCGCCGTCTGTTCCGGGACACCACAGCGGGGCCCGGCCCCGTGCGCCGCATCGGCGCGGCGGTGATCGCCGGGGGGTGGCTGCTGTTCGTCGGAAGCATGGTCGCCTCCCGCACCGAGGCGCCGTTCACCCTCCAGCGGGTGCTGGCCTGGCCTGGCTACCTGTGGCTGGCCCTCACCCTGTACCTGCTCCTGGCGCTGCTCGTCGGCGAACTGGTCCGCCCGGTGCTCCGCAGGGTCCTGGAGCGGAGGGCGGCGGAGCGGGCGCCGGCGCCCACGCCGGTCCGCGACCCGATACCGGCGGGTCAGAACACGGGCCCGGCCCCGGAACCGGCCGAGGGCCCGGAGACGACCGCCCCGGCGCAGGCCGTCCCCGCGGAAGGCGGCTCGGCGCAGAGCGGCACGCCGGAGAACGGTACGGCGGCTGCCGGAGCCGAGGGGCCGGGCGCCGGTCCCTCCCGCCGGCTCTTCGTCTCCCGCGTCGTCGGCGGAGCCGCCGCCGCGGCGGCGGTCGGCACCGTCGGGTACGGGACGTACGGCGTCCTGCGCGGGCCGAAGGTCAAGCGGGTCACCGTGCCGCTGGCCAAGTTGCCGCGCGCCGCGCACGGTTACCGCATCGCCGTGGTCAGCGACGTCCACCTGGGCCCGGTGCTCGGGCGCGGCTTCGCGCAGAGGGTCGTCGACACCGTCAACGCGACGCAGCCCGACCTGATCGCCGTCGTCGGCGACCTGGTGGACGGCAGCGTGCAGGACCTCGGCCCGGCGGCCGCCCCGCTTGCCCAGCTGACGGCGCGTCACGGCTCCTTCTTCGTCACCGGCAACCACGAGTACTTCTCCGGCGCCGAGCAGTGGGTCGAGGAGGTCCGCCGGCTCGGCCTGAACCCGCTGGAGAACGCCCGCACGGAACTGCCCCACTTCGACCTCGCGGGGGTGAACGACGTGGCGGGCGAGGACGAGGGCCAGGGGCCGGACTTCGCCCGCGCCCTCGGCGACCGGGACCGCGAGCGGGCCTGCGTGCTGCTCGCCCACCAGCCGGTGCAGATCCACGAGGCCGTGGACCACGGCGTGGACCTCCAGCTCTCGGGCCACACCCACGGCGGCCAGCTCTGGCCGGCCAGCCTGATCGCGGGCGCCGCGAACCCGACCCTGGCGGGCCTCGACCGGTACGGCGACACGCAGCTCTACGTCAGCCGGGGCGCCGGCGCGTGGGGACCGCCCACCCGGGTGGGGGCGCCGTCGGACATCACGGTGATCGAGCTGGCCTCCCGCCAGGCGTGACCACGCCGTGCACGGCCGCGTCCGCGCTCCGAGGGCGAGCCGGTGCGGGGCGCGGCCGGCGACCGTCAGGTGGACCGGGGGCGGGTCCCTCCCGCCGACGGGGCGTGCGTCGTGGCCGTCCCGTCGCCGGTCACCTGTCCGCCGGCGGTGACGGCCTCGCCGTGCGGGGCGCGGGCGGCGCGTGTGACCGTGGGGGACGGCCCGCACGTGCACGACGTGGAGCTCACGCCCGGCGGGGCGGACGCCGTCAGCCGGCGTCGTCGGGGCGTCCGTCGGAGGCGGGCGTTCCCTCGCCGTCGTCCTGCGCGCCCTTCCCGCGTGCGCCCCGCCGGCCGGCGGGGTCGGGCAGGGCCCGCGTCATCCCGGGCAGGAACTCCGTGAACAGCTCGTGCACGTCCCGCACCAGCGGCCGCAGCACCCGGAACCGGGCCAGGGCGACGCCCCGCGCGGTGAGCCGGGCGCCCCGCTCGGCGAGCCGGTAGCTGCGCCCGCGGCCCTCGGTGCGGTCGAAGATCCAGTACAGGCACAGCCCCATCTGGGACAGCCACATCAGCTCGGGCAGGGCGTCCCGCAGTTCCTCGGGCACCTTGGTCCTCGTCCCGGCCAGCACGGCCCGGTGCACGCTGATCGCCTCCTCGCGCGCGTGCTCCGACTCCGGGGAGAAGGGGCTGAGCGGGCTGTCCGGGTCGGCGGCGTTCTTGAAGAACTGCACCGCGAACTCGTGGTACGGCGTGGCGATGTCCAGCCACGCCTTCAGCACCCCGGCGAGGCGCGCCTCCAGGTCGGTCTCCCGGGCGAGGATCTCCCGGACCGCCGCCTGGTGCTCGGCGGCGATCCGGTCGTAGAACCCCTGGATCAGGTGTTCCTTGCCCTCGAAGTAGTAGTACGCGTTGCCGACGGAGACCCCGGCCTCCTTGGCGATGGCCCGCATGGTCGTCTTGTCGTACCCGCGCTCCTGGAAGAGCCGCATGGCGGTCTCGAGGATCAGGGCGCGGGTCTGCTCGGACTTGCTGAGGGGGGCGCCGGGGGCGGGGCCGTCGTTCTTCGCGGGCACGGGAACAGAGCCTAACGCCCGCCGTGCGCGGCCTACGGGGCGGCGCAGGCGTCGGAGCCGCAGCCCGGCGGGGTGTGATGCCAGCCGTCGCGCGGGTCGTACGCCCATCCGTCGCCCCGGCGGTGCCCGCCGCCGCCCCGCGAGGCGGTCGTCCCGCGCCACTTGGCGGCGGCCAGCACGGCACCCTTGGCGAACCGCGTCCCGGAGGGGGTGCTCAGCCGGTGCGCCAGCCGCCGGTGGTCGCGCAGCGCCCACAGGGTGACGATCCAGGCGGCGGCGCCCCGGTACACCTGCCCGCCGTCCCCGATCACGGTGATCTCGGACAGGGTGGACCGGTGGTCGAGACCGGGGAAGCGGTCCCGGGCGGCCGGCGACCCCGCGGGTACGAGCTGGAGGGGGACGAGCTGGGGCCGCTTCACCAGCCAGTCCCGGACGAACACGCACAGCGGGCAGTCCGCGTCGTACAGCACGGTCAGCCCGCGGACCGGGACGCGGCGCGCGTCCCGGCCCCCGTGCGCCGGCGCGGCGCTCACGCCTGCGCCGCCGGAGCGGTCCAGCCCTGCGGGGGCACCGGCGGGTTCTGCTCCCGCTCCATCACCCCGCGCCGCCGGATCCTGTTGAGCACGTACACGTTGCCCAGGTGCATCACACCGAGCACCAGCAGCACCACGCCGAGCTTGGTCGACAGGGCCTCGAAGATGCCGCGGGTGTCGGTGATCGTCTCGTCGTCGCTCAGGTACAGCGCGACGAACCCGAGGTTGACGAGGTAGAAGCCGACCACCAGGAGGTGGTTGACGGCGTCGGCGAGCTTCTCGTTGCCGTGCAGCACGTCGGCGAGGAAGACCCGTCCGTTGCTGCTGAGCGTGCGAGCCACCCAGACGGTCAGCCCGATGCTGACGACGAGATAGATGACATAGGCGATGACCGTGCGGTCCATGTCCCCCAGCCCTTCTTGAACGCGTTCAAAACGCTGACGGGAGAGACTCTAGACCCTTTTTTTGAACATGTTCAACCCGGTTGCGGACGGGCCTCGTCACGGCCGTCGTCCCGGCCCCGTACGGTGGTTGTCAGTGGCGGCCCGTACTGTCCTCGCCATGGGAATCGTGACGTTCGTCGACGAGACGACGACGGGGGAGCGGCGCGCGGCCTGGGGGCTGGAGATCGCCGAGGAACGGCTGACGGTGCGCGAGCTGATCAGGCGCAGGGTGTTCCAGGAGGTCGCCGAGTACAACGCCCGTACGCCGGAGGTGTTCCAGGGGCTCGTACGGCCGACGGACGCGGAGCGCGCCGTCAACGGCTACGCGCTCAAGGAGCCCCGCCGCATCGACCCGGAGGCGCAGACCGGGCTGGCGCTGCGGGCCTTCGCGGGCAACGGCTTCCTGGTCCTGGTGGGGGACCGTCAGGTCACCGACCCGGACGAGGAGATCGACCTGCCGCTGGGCACCGAGGTCACGTTCCTGAAGCTCGTGCCGCTGGTGGGTGGCTGATGCGCACGCCCACGTCGCACCTGGCGCGGCTGCGCGCCCGGATCGACGGCGGCGACCTGGACCGGGCCGCCGCCGAGGCGATGAAGGCGCTCGGTTCGCGCAGCGGCGGCTGGAGCGGGCAGTGGGACTCCGTCCTCGACGCGCTGCGGGACCTCCCGGCGGAGCACCGCCGCGCGCTGGTGCGCGCCGTGGCCGACCGCTTCGGCTCGGTCGGTGACGACCTGGAGGAGCGCGGTCGCGTCCTCGCCCTGTGCCACCGCCTTCTCGACGGCGCGGCCGACGACCCCCTCGCCGACGAGCGCCGCGAGGCCCTGGACGAGGTGGGCCGGTGGCACTCGTTCTGGTACACCTCCCGCTTCGACGTACTGGCCGAGGCGGAGCTGTCCGCGGGCCGCCCGCTCGCTCCGGCCGTCGTGGCCGTCGTCCGCCGTTCGGCGTTGAACGCCGCCACCTGCAAGGAGCTGGCCTTGTTGGGGAAGAGCCTCACCGACCCGGTCCTCAACGTCGGCGAGCAGTGGTCCGAGCAGGCCCTGCGCGACGCCACAGGACCCGACTGGGAGGCCCTGCTCGCCCACGCCGCCACCGCCGGCTCGTCCAGGCCCACCGCCGAGTGGGACACCCGGGCCCGCGCCCTCGTCGAGGCCCTCGGCGCCGACCGGGTCCGCGAGACCGTCCTGTCCTGGCTCGCGCTCGTGGGCCGCCCCCGCACCCTCCCGCTGGCCCGCCCCGGGTACGGGCCGGACCCCAACGACACCTTCGACCCCTGCAACGCCACCGCCCTGCGCGGACTGGCCTGGCTGCTCTCCCTGCTGCCGCCGCACCCCGACACCGTCCGGGCGCTGGGCGCGCTGGTCGAGACGTCCCTCAAGAAGGTGGCGGGCCTCGGCCCCCGCAGCCCCAAGGTCGCGGGCGCCGGCGTCCTCGGGCTCGCCCGGACCGACGGCGAGGCCGCCCTCGCCGAACTCGCCCGGCTCGCCACCCGCGTGACG
This sequence comes from Streptomyces sp. DSM 120436, assembly GCF_055778765.1. Taxonomy (NCBI): domain Bacteria; kingdom Bacillati; phylum Actinomycetota; class Actinomycetes; order Kitasatosporales; family Streptomycetaceae; genus Streptomyces; species Streptomyces sp. DSM 120436. The sequence continues at coordinate 2,175,195 of NZ_JBSKBS010000001.1, forward strand.
TTCAAGACCACCGCCAAGCTCCTCGACGCGGCCCTCCAGGAGCGGGCCGCCGCCCTCGGGCTCGGCCGCGAGGAGATCGAGGAGCTGGCCGTCCCGGCGTACGGGCTGACCGGGGTCGGCCGCGCGGAGCACCGGTTCGGCGACGCCACCGCCGTACTGGAGGTGCACGGCACCCGCGCCCGGCTGACCTGGCGCAACGCGGCCGGCAAGACGGTGCGGAGCGTGCCCGCCGCAGTGCGGCGGGACCACGCCGAGGAGCTGAAGGAGCTGAAGGCCGCGGTCAAGGACGCCGACAGGATGCTCTCGGCGCAGAGCGAGCGCCTGGACCGCCTGTTCCTGGCCCGCCGCACCTGGTCCTACGCCGCCTGGCGCGAGCGCTACCTCGACCACCCCCTGGTCGGCACCCTGGCCCGCCGCCTGCTGTGGACGGTCGACGGCACGCCGGCCGGTTACGCGGACGGCGCCCTGCGCACCCTCACCGACGATCCCGTGACCGGGGGCGCCGAGGTCGCCCTGTGGCACCCGGTCGGCCGGAAACCCGCCGAGATCGTCGCCTGGCGGGACTGGCTGGAGCGGCACGGCGTCACCCAGCCGTTCAAGCAGGCCCACCGCGAGGTGTACCTGCTCACCGACGCCGAGCGCGCCACGCGCACGTACTCCAACCGCTTCGCGGCCCACGTCCTGCGCCAGCACCAGTTCCACTCCCTGGCGGCCGTCCGGGGCTGGCGCAACCAACTGCGGCTGTGCGTCGACGGTTCGGCGCCGCCGGCCACCCGCGCCCTGCCCGCCTGGGGCCTGCGCGCCGAGTACTGGATCGAGGGCGACGGCCAGGAACACGGCGTCGACACCACCGACTCCGGCACCTACCTGCGCCTGCGCACCGACCAGGTCCGCTTCTACCCGATCGACGCGCCCGGGAACTCGGCGCACTGCTACGGCGGCGAGTACTCGATGTGGCCGCGCGACGGACAGGAACCCGTCGACCCGATTCCGCTGGAGGACATACCGCCCCTGGTCCTCTCCGAAGTGCTGCGCGACGTCGACCTGTTCGTCGGCGTGGCCAGCGTCGGCAACGACCCCACCTGGCAGGACGGCGGTCCCGGCGGCCGCTTCGGGGCGTACTGGACGTCGTACGGCTTCGGCGAGCTGAACCAGAGCGCCCAGACCCGGCGCGCCCTGCTGGAGCGGCTGGTCCCCAGACTGGCGATAGCCGACCGGTGCACCGTCGAGGGCCGCTTCCTGCACGTGAAGGGCGAACGCCACACCTACAAGATCCACCTGGGCTCGGGCAACATCCTCATGACCCCGAACGACCAGTACCTGTGCATCGTCCAGAAGTCCGACCCGGCCGCCCCGCAGGCGGGTTACCTCCCCTTCGAGGGGGACCGGATGCTGGCGGTGATCCTCAGCAAGGCGATGCTGCTGGCCGACGACACGGCCATCACGGACCCGACGATCCTGAGCCAGCTCTAGCTCTGGCTCAGGCTCTGATCAGGGGTCCGCTTCGCACTGCCGGCCTCCAGGATCCCGGTCACGTCGAGGGTGACCTTGGCGCCGATGGGGTCGGGGAGGGTGACGAGCTGCCCGGGGGAGTGGAAGCGGTGGGTGGCGTACTCGCTCCCGACCGGGCCGGTCAGGACCACGGCGTGCGGGCCGTCCGGCGGCGGGGCCACGAGGAGCTGGTCTCCGGTGATCTCGACGCGGTGGCCCGGAAGGCGGTCCATGAGAAGGTTCGCCTCCGCGGTCAGCGGACGTTCGTCGGGGGACCGGTCGTGGTGGGGCCGCTCGACGGATGCTGCGGGCATCGCGTGCCTCCTGAGGGCTGGTGCCGAGAGCATCATCGTAGGGCGGAGGACGCCCTCGCGTCCGTTCCGGGCACGTTCACCCGAGCGTGTGGCATATGCCAGAGGGCCCCGTCTCCAGGGGAGACGGGGCCCTCGTGGGGTGAACGGACGGCGGGCGTCAGTAGCGGCGCGTGATCAGCGCGCGCTTCACCTCGGCGATCGCCTTGGTGACCTCGATGCCACGCGGGCAGGCGTCCGTGCAGTTGAAGGTCGTGCGGCAGCGCCACACGCCGTCACGGTCGTTGAGGATCTCCAGACGCTGCTCGCCGGCCTCGTCACGCGAGTCGAAGATGAAGCGGTGCGCGTTGACGATCGCGGCCGGGCCGAAGTACTGGCCGTCGTTCCAGAACACCGGGCACGACGTGGTGCACGCGGCGCACAGGATGCACTTGGTCGTGTCGTCGAAGCGCTCGCGGTCCTCGGCGGACTGCAGCCGCTCACGCGTCGGCTCGTTGGTGTCCTTCGTGATCAGGAAGGGCATCACGTCCCGGTACGCCTGGAAGAACGGCTCCATGTCCACGACCAGGTCCTTGAGGACCGTCAGGCCCTTTATGGCCTCGACCGTGATCGGCTTCTCGGGGTTGATGTCCTTGATCAGCGTCTTGCACGCCAGGCGGTTCTTGCCGTTGATCCGCATGGCGTCGGAGCCGCAGATGCCGTGGGCGCAGGAACGGCGGAAGGTCAGGGTGCCGTCCAGGTCCCACTTGATCTTGTGCAGCGCGTCGAGGACGCGCTCCTTGGGGTCGATCTCGATCTGGAAGTCTTCCCAGGTCGCGTCCGCGGAGATCTCCGGGTTGAACCGGCGGATCCGCAGGGTGACGGTGATGTAGGGGGAGTCGGCGAAGCCGGGCTCGGGGGAGCCGGCCGCGTCCGCCTTGTCCAGTACGGGAGTAGCCATCAGTACTTACGCTCCATCGGCTGGTAGCGGGTCTGGACGACCGGCTTGTAGTCCAGACGGACGGTCTCGGTGCCGTCGGCGCCGACCTCGCGGTACGCCATCGTGTGGCGCATGAAGTTGACGTCGTCGCGGTTCGGGTAGTCCTCGCGGTAGTGACCGCCGCGGGACTCCTTGCGGGCCAGCGCGGAGACGGCCATGACCTCGGCCAGGTCCAGCAGGTTGCCCAGCTCGACGGCCTCCAGCAGGTCGGTGTTGAACCGCTTGCCCTTGTCCTGGATGGCGACGTTCTTGTAGCGCTCGCGCAGCTCGGCGATCTTCTCGACCGCCGTCTTGATGGTCTGCTCGGTGCGGAACACCATGACGTTGGCGTCCATGGTCTCCTGCAGCTCGCGGCGCAGCTCGGCCACCCGCTCCTTGCCGGTGGAGGACCGCAGCCGCTCGATCTGCCCGACCACGAAGGACTCCGGGTCCTCCGGCAGCTCGACGAAGTCCGCGGTCTGCGCGTACTCCGCCGCCGCGATGCCGGCCCGCTTGCCGAACACGTTGATGTCCAGCAGCGAGTTGGTGCCCAGGCGGTTGGCGCCGTGCACCGACACGCAGGCCACCTCGCCGGCCGCGTACAGGCCGGGCACGACCGTGGTGTTGTCCGCGAGGACCTCACCCTGGACGTTGGTCGGGATGCCGCCCATCGCGTAGTGCGCGGTGGGCTGGATCGGGATCGGGTCCGTGTAGGGCTCGATGCCGAGGTAGGTCCGCGCGAACTCGGTGATGTCGGGCAGCTTGGCGTCCAGCTGCTCCGGCGGCAGGTGCGTGAGGTCCAGGTAGACGTGGTCGCCCTCGGGACCGCAGCCGCGGCCCTCGCGGATCTCCGTGTAGATGGAGCGGGAGACGACGTCGCGGGAGGCGAGGTCCTTCATGACAGGCGCGTACTTCTCCATGAAGCGCTCGCCGTCCTTGTTGCGCAGGATGCCGCCCTCACCGCGGGCGCCCTCCGTGAGCAGGATGCCCATGCGCCAGATGCCGGTCGGGTGGAACTGGAAGAACTCCATGTCCTCCAGCGGCAGCCCGCGCCGGTAGACGGCGGCCTGGCCGTCACCGGTCAGGGTGTGCGCGTTGGACGTCACCTTGAAGAACTTGCCGGTGCCGCCGGACGCGTAGATCACGGACTTCGCCTGGAAGATGTGGATCTCGCCGGTCGCCAGCTCGTACGCCACGACACCGGCCGACTTCTTGACGCCGTCGACCTCGGTGATCAGCTGGTCCAGGACGTAGAACTCGTTGAAGAACTCCACGCCCTCCTTGACGCAGTTCTGGTACAGCGTCTGGAGGATCATGTGGCCGGTGCGGTCCGCGGCGTAGCAGGACCGGCGGACCGGGGCCTCGCCGTGGTTGCGGGAGTGACCGCCGAAGCGGCGCTGGTCGATGGTGCCGTTCGGGGTGCGGTTGAACGGCAGGCCCATCTTCTCCAGGTCGAGGACGGAGTCGATGGCCTCCTTCGCCAGGATCTCGGCGGCGTCCTGGTCGACCAGGTAGTCACCGCCCTTGACCGTGTCGAAGGTGTGCCACTCCCAGTTGTCCTCCTCCACGTTGGCCAGCGCGGCGGCCATGCCGCCCTGCGCGGCGCCCGTGTGGGAGCGGGTGGGGTAGAGCTTGGTCAGCACGGCGGTGCGGCTGCGCTTGGTCGCCTCGATGGCGGCCCGCATACCGGCGCCACCGGCGCCGACGATGACGGTGTCGTACTTGTGGATCTTCATGATTCTCGCAGCCCCGTGCCTAGCGGATGTTCGGGTCGAAGGTGAAGATCACCAGCGTGCCCAGCAGGATGGTGAACACCGTGGCCGTGTAGAGCAGGCCCTTCAGCCACAGGCGGGTGCTCGGCCGCTCGGCGTAGTCGTTGATGACCGTGCGCAGGCCGTTGGCGCCGTGCAGCATCGCCAGCCACAGCATCAGCAGGTCCCAGACCTGCCAGAAGGGGCTCGCCCAGCGGCCCGCCACGAAGGCGAAGCTGATCTTGGACACGCCGCCGTCCAGCACCAGCTGGATCAGCAGGTGGCCGATGACCAGCACGACCAGGACGACACCGGACAGACGCATGAACAGCCACGCGGCCAGCTCGAAGTTGCCGCGGGTGCTCTTCGGGCTCTTCTTGGTCCGCTTGCGCGGGGGCTCGATGACCGGCGCCGGGTTGTCGACGGAGTACAGCGAGCCGCCCTCGACGGGGCCGACGCCCGAGGCGGGGGTTTCAGTGGTGGACATCAGCGTCAGCTCCCGAACAGTTCACGAGCGGCGTGGCCGAGGACGGGGTAGATCGCCCCGAGCATCAGCACGGTCCACAGGGCGACGACGGTCCAGAGCATCTGCTTCTGGTACCGGGCGCCCTTGATCCAGAAGTCGACGGCGATGACGCGCAGACCGTTGAGCGCGTGGAAGAGGATGGCGGCGACGAGGCCGTACTCCAGCAGCGCGACGATCGGCGTCTTGTACGTGGCCACGACGGTGTCGTAGGCCTCCGGGGACACCCGCACGAGGGCGGTGTCCAGCACGTGAACGAACAGGAAGAAGAAGATGAGGACGCCGGTGACTCGGTGAGCCACCCAGGACCACATTCCTTCCCGGCCGCGGTACAGCGTTCCAGCCGGCACGGAAATTTCCTCCGGGAGCGGGGTTCGGGGCCGCGCCGGCTTTCCTTGTCGGTCGGGCCCGGCCGGGTACGGTCCACCGGCCCCCAGCATGGTAGCGACGGATGCCCGCGGTGCTTACAGGGGGCCTGCTTGTGTGATCAAACTTGCACTCGAAAAGGGGGTGCGGGGTTTCGGGGCGGCCACCGGAGCGGGGGGTATGCGGCTATTCGCCGGGTGCGGCGGCCGGTGGGCCGCTCGCGCGGTTCTCCGCGCCCCCGAGGATGTCGTTCAGGCGCTCCCTGGCGAGGAGGCGGAGCTGGTCCCTGGTGACCGCGTGCTCCTCCTCCGGATCGTTCGCCAATCGTGACCGGATGCTCTCGAGGACGCGGTCCAGGGTCTCGTTCGCGGGGACGCCGTCCAGGCAGAGGACGAAGACGTGGCCGAACCTGGCCTCGTAGGCCGCGTGGGCGGCGTTCAGGGCGGTGTGGGCGGCCGAGTAGGCGCCCTCGGGAAGGGCGGGGAGGGGTTCACGGGCCAGGGCCTCGGCGATCTCCTCGGGGGAGAGGTCGTACGTCGCCTCGTCCGCGGCCGCCAGGAGGGACGCCGGGTCGGGGTAGGGGCGGTGGCCGGCCAGCAGCCGGGCCCAGCGGGGGCTGTGCAGACAGGACAGCAGGGCGCGCTCGGCGTCGGGCCCGGGAGCGTCGTTGAACCGCTCGAGCGGGGACGGGGCGCCGGGCGCGCCGCGGGACTGTCCGGGTATGGCGACTCGGCCGGGGAGGTCTGGGAGTCGGTGCGCAGGCAGCGTGGGTCCTCGTGGGCGTGGTGTGTGTGTCGTTGGCAGATGCTGTGAGAGTTGTGACGTCACGTTATCGAGTGGGTCCGGGACGTGTCCGATCGGTGCCCCCATTTCACCCGCACGGCAGGGTTTGGGAACGGCCCATGGACGCCTCTCACCCGAACGGGTCGTACGTTGGCAGGGTGAGTCGGCACAGGCACAGGCGGCACGGTCAGCGCAGGCGGCGTCCCGGGGCGGAGGCGACGGTGGGACGGCGGCGGGTCCTGGCCGTCGCGGTGGCCGCGGGGGCGGCGGTGGCCGCCTCCGGTGTGGGGCTGGGGCTGTGGGCCTCGGGGGACGACGGCGCGTCCGGCGGCCCGGCGGCCGCCCCGTCGTCGCCGTCGCCGAGTCCCACCCGCAGTCACCCGCTGTCCGAGGCGCCGCGGACCATACCCGCCGTGCGCGAGCACACGGCGGAGCGCGGCCCCGGGTGGCGGCCGGCCCCCGGGCACCGGGTGGTCGTCTCCGACCCGGCGCTGGCCGACGAGGGCCGGCTGACCGCCCGCGAGCTGGGGCTGGCGTACGCGGGCGAGCGCGACGACGAGCGGCCCGGCGACGTGCGCCTGGAGCTGAACCGGGACGCGGGCGCGGACCCGGAGTCGTACACCCTGACCGTGCGCGGCGGACGGGTCACCGTCAGCGGGCCGGGCGAGGCGGGCGTCTTCTACGGCACCCGCACCCTCAAGCAGGAGATACGCGGGGCCGGCGCCGCACCCGAGGGCGTGGTGCGGGACGCCCCGGCCAAGCCGCGGCGCGGCATGATGCTGGACATCGCGCGCAAGCACTACAGCGCCGGCTGGATAGAGGACCGCATACGCGAGCTGGGCGACCTGAAGTACAACGAGATCGGCCTGCACTTCTCCGACGACCAGGGCTTCCGCGTCGCGTCCGACACGCACCCGGAGATCGTCTCGGCGGAGCACCTCACCAAGGCGCAGGTCCGGAAGATCGTCGAGCTGGCGGAGAGCCGGCACATCACGGTCGTCCCCGAGATCGACTCGCCCGGACACCTCGGCGCCGTCCTCGACGCCCACCCCGACCTCCAGCTGCGCAGGGCGAACGGCGAGGCGGTGCGCGGCGCCATCGACATCGCGAACCCGAAGGCCGCCGAGATCGTCGACGACCTGCTGGAGGAGTACGCGGACCTCTTCCCCGGCGACCAGTGGCACCTCGGCGGCGACGAGTACCAGGCCCTCGTCGTGTCCGACCCCGAGGCGTCCTTCCCCGGCCTCGCCGCCGCGGCCCGCGAGAAGTACGGCCCCGGCGCCACCGTCGAGGACCTGACCACGGGCTGGCTCAACGACCGCGCCGCCACCGTCCGCGCCCACGACCGCGTCCCCCGCGCCTGGAACGACGGCTTCTTCCGCGACGGGTCCGTGCGGGCCCGCGAGGACCTCCGGGCCGCCTACTGGACCGGCAAGGAGATCGGCGCGCGCAAGCCCGCCGAGTACCTGGCCGAGGGCCGCGAGGTGATCAACTACAACGACGAGTTCCTCTACTACGTCCTCGGCGAGCCGCTCACCTTCGTCTACCCGACCGGCGAGCGGATCTACGAGCAGTGGACGCCACGGGTGCTGCGCGGCACCGACCCCGTCCCCGCGCGCTACGACCGCCAGATCCTCGGCGGGTCCTTCGCCGTCTGGGGCGACCTGCCCCGCTCCCAGACCGAGGAGCAGGTCGCGCAGGGCATCCGGATGCCGCTGCGGGCCCTCGCCCAGAAGCTGTGGGACGCGGGCGAACCCGAGCTGTCGTGGGACGGGTTCCGCGCCCTGGCGGGCCGGCTGGGCTGACGGGTCGCCGCGCACGCCTGCGGAAGCCCCGCACGGCTGTGGTGATGTTCTGGGCGAGCCGGCGGCTCGGCGCGCCGGGCCGGGAGACGACATGCGGGGGGAACACCGGCACCTGGGCCACTGGGGCTGTTTCGTCGTGGGCCGCGCGGAGCGGCCGCTGGCCGCACTGGACGCGCTGGGCGGCGCGGGCGCGGACCTGACCCTGCGCACCGGGGCGCCGGACGGCTGGCAGGTGTGGGAGCTGCCGGGCCGCGAGGGCGAGCTGGGCAGCATGAACGAGCTGGCGGAGGAGACCGGCGCGCCCGCGCTCTTCGGCTACGTCATGGACGGCGACTGCGTGGCGGTGGAGGCGGCGTCCCCCGGGAGCGGGGTGTGGACGGCCTGCCTCGGCCGGGACGCGATGGCCGGGTACCTCGACGGGCGCCAGGAGGGGCTCACCGTCGACGACTACTTCCTCGAGCCCGCCGACGCCGCCGAGCGGGCCGTCTTCCGGGCCGAGGAGGCCGGGCGCACGGCCGTCGCCGGGGACGTCCTGGAGGTGCTGACCGCGGACCCCGGACCGGTGGCCGAAAACCTCTTCTTCCGACAGCTCGACCGGCTGGGCGTGGTGCCCGAGTGACACTCCCGGCCTGTCGCACGCAGTAAGGGGAAATGCGGGTTCCGTGAGGGAAGAGGCCCGTCAAGGCCTCGTCCGGGGGCCTGCGGAACCCGCGGAGGGAGGCGTGGATGAGCCTGGAGGAACTGATCGCGCGGGCCGACGAGCGCGCACTGGCCGTGAGCGGCGTGGCTTGTTTGGATCGGTGCGTGCCGCTGCTGGGCGGCGACGACGAGGTGCTGCGGCCGCTGTGGGGAACCCTCGCGGAGGGCGCCGCCGGCGGCGACTGGGGCGAGGTGCTGCGGCAGATGTGCGAGAAGCTGGACGCGGCGGCTGCCGAGACCGCGGACGGCGGCGACGAGGCGGCGGAACTCGCACGGGGCATGCTCGCCGCCGCCCCCGCCGACCGGTCCGGGGGCGCGCTGCGGACGTGGGCCGACGGCTGCTCGGCCGACGCGCTGCGCATCCACCTCCTGCTCGACGGCGCGGGCGACGCCGAGCTGACCGCCGCGCGCCGCGAGGGCCGTACCGACGGCCTGTCCCCGCTGCTCGCCGCCGAACTGCGCCGCCAGACCGCCGTCCTGGAACTGGTCGCCGCCCACGGAACGGCGGGGCTGCGCGGCGCGCTGGAGGTGTCCACGGAGGGGCGCCGGGTGCTGCGCGCGGCGGTCTCACGCCGCAGCCGCCGCGACGGCTGACCGGCGGGCGACCGCGGGCGACCGCGGGCGACAGGCGGAGGCGAGGGCGTGCGGTGACGGTCCTGGGGTGGCCGTGCACCCGTTGCGGGAAGCCCGCCGGGTCGGGTGACGAAACGCTTCGCCGCAGCGCTCTCCAGAGTGTGACGACTGCGACGACTGTGACGACACAGCAGGAGACCAGGCCCTCGGCGGCGGCGAAGCCGGTCCGCTGGGCGGCGGACGCGGTGGCGGCGATGCGCGAGGGGGCGCGGCTGCGCCTCGACTACTCGGCGCGCAGTCTGTGGAGCGTCGACCGGGTGATCGAGGACATCCGCCGGGAGTCGGCCCCCTACGCCGCCGTGGAACTGGTGCTGCGCGGCTTCGGGGCCTACGCCGGCGAGGTGATCGTGCGCCGGACCGGCGGCGAGTGGTGGTCCTCCGGCGGCGACCACTGGGTCCGCACCCCCGACGGCCGCCTCTGGGACCCCATCGAGGAGGCCCGCCGCTGCTACACCCGGGACGGCTCCCTGCGACTCCTGTGCCGGGACGCGACGACGGGGGAGCGGCGGGACTGAACCCCGGGCGGGGGTGGAGTCCGGGCGGGCTGAACTCCGGGCGGGGGTGGAGTCCGGGCGGGCTGAACTCCGGGCGGGGGTGGAGTCTGGGCGGGCTGAACTCCGGGCGGGGGTGGGGCCTGGGCGGGCTGAACTCCGGGCGGGGGTGGGGCCTGGGCGGGGCCGGAGCCGACGAGACTGAAGCACGGCGGGGCCGCATCCGGCGGGTCCGGGACGTGGTGGGGCCGGACCGGGGCGGGGCCGGGGCTTGGCGGGACCGGTCCCGGTCCCGAAGGGTCCGGGCCTCGGGGCTGAAGCATGGCGGGGCCGGGCCTTGGCGGACCGGGCGGTGTCCGGTGGGGCGGACCTTGGCGGGGCCGGATCCCGGCGGGGCTGAACCTGGTGGGGATGAACCTGGTGGGGCGCGCCGACCGGGCCGGGCCCCGGGCGGAGTGCTCGGACGCGTCCGGAGGAAGCGTGCCGTCGGGTCCCGCGGGGCCCGTGCGAGGGCCGGGACGCGGGGTGACCTGTGACACTTTCCCGGCCGCGCACGCTGAGGTCGCTGGGGGCGTGACACGGCGGACGTGCGCACATCATGCGAGGCGCTTCGCGCTCGGTACGGACGAGGACGGTTCTTGGGCCACGGAGGGGAATCCCGCCGCACGCAGGCGTTCGACGGGGAACTGGGCGACGCCGTCGCGCGTGCCCAGCAGGGCGACGAGGCCGCGTTCGCCGTGGCCTACCGGCTCGTGCAGCCCGGACTCCTCGCGTACGTACGCGGACTGGTCGGCGCCGACGCCGAGGACGTGATGTCGGACGCCTGGCTGGAGATCGCCCGGGACCTCGGCCGCTTCAAGGGCGACGGCGCCGGGTTCCGCGGCTGGACGGCCACCATCGCCCGGCACCGCGCGCTGGACCACCTGCGCCGCCGGCGGGTGCGCCCCCGCGCGTCCCCGCTGGAACAGGACGTCCTGGAACTGCCCGCCCCGCACAGCACGCACGACCAGGCGATGGAGGCCCTGTCCACCGAGCGGGCCCTCGCCCTCGTGGGCCGGCTGCCCCGGGACCAGGCCGAGGCCGTGCTGCTGCGGGTGGTCGTGGGCCTCGACGGGCCCTCCGCCGCCCGTGTGCTCGGCAAGCGGCCGGGCGCGGTGCGGACGGCCGCGTACCGGGGCCTGCGGCGCCTGGCGCGGCAGCTCGGCGCCGACGGTGTGACGGACGGGGCGCCGCGGACGCTGGGTGAGTCGACGTGACCGTGGGCCGGGACGGCGGTCGCGCCGGACGACGCGGCGGGGCCCGCCGGGCCGGCGAGTGAACGGTCCGGGCGGACGGGCCGTATCCGTCTGTCCGGGGCCGGACGGGACTCCCACCTGGTGGGAGGGGGCGCGCCGGCCGTGAGGCAGGCGCGGGGCCGCGTCGCGCCGGGCCACCGGGCGGGACCGGGCGGTCCGGACTGTGGGGAACATCCGGATGGCCCGGACATGATCGAGCAGGGACGGAAGCGGACATGGGTGAACGGCAGAGCGACGGCGGGCGGGCCGGCCGCCGGCGTGTGCACCCCGGGCACCCCGGGCGCCCCGAGGGTGCGGTGTCCGCGCCCGGCCGTCCCGCATCCGCCTCCGTCGAGGGGCCGGCCGGGGACACGGCCCGCCTGGAGGCGCTGCTCGCCGCCGCCCTGGTCCGCGACGAGGTGGACGCCGGGGCCGAGCAGCGGGCCGTCGCCGCGTTCGTGGCCGCCCGGCAGTCGGGAGCGCATGGCGCGCGCACCCGCCGCCGGGACGACTGGCGGGCCCCTCGACGGCGGTTCGGCGGGAGGTCGCTGCGCGCGACGCTGGGCGCGCTGGTCGCGGGCTGCGCCCTGAGCGGGGTGGCGGTGGCCGGGATCCATGCGGTGGGGGCGCCGGGCGGAGGACGGCCGCCGGAGGACACGGGGCCGGCTCGGACGCCGTCCGCCGGCTCGGTCCCGAAGTCCTCGGAGATTCCGGAGGTTCCGGACGCTTCCGGTCCCTCCCCTTCCCCCCCTTCCTCCGGATCCTCCCCTTCCTCCGGAGCCGCCGGCGCCTCTGAGGCTCCGGAGGCGTCGGCGTCCGCCGGGCCGGGGCGCGACGGAGCGCGGGGCGGCGCGGGGCGGGCCGAGGCCGCGGGGGACGTCGAGGCGTGGTGCCGGGCCTACGAGCGGGTCGCCGGACGGGGGCGGGCGGTGGACGCGCCGATGGGGGAGCGGCTCGTCGCCGCGGCGGGGGGTGCGGAGCGGGTGGACGCGTACTGTGCGGGGCGCTCCGTCGCCGCGCCTCCCGCGCCGGTGCGGCCCGGTACGCCCGCGGCGTCGGAGGCCGGTGCCGTTCCGCGGGGCGAAGCGGGCGGCGCGGCCAAGGGCGAAGGCGGTCGAGGGGGCGTCGGTGTGCCTCCTGGGCGTCAGCCCTGAGCGCCGACGCCTGTCACCTGAACGGGGGGTGTTCGCGCGGCCCGGCATGTGCGAGGCGCCTCCCTCGGAGGGGGCACCCCCAGCGCCCGCCGCGCCTGCTCGACGGGGCGCGAAGGGTGACGCGCCGTCAAAGTGCCGCGCGGGGACGGCCGGGGCCGCCACCCCCCACAGGAGAGGCCCCGGCCGTCGCGCGGTACGGGCCGCGTCGCGGCCCGTACCTTCTACAGCGCCGGGCATGCGTTTTCTGTCACACGTCCCGTGTCACGGGTTAGTTGCATCTTGTACGGTCATGGACGGGCCGCGGTTTCAGGTCGTAACGTGCCTTTCGCGCCAGGCCGCGGGAGACAAACGACCACAACCTCCGCACGCGGCCTTGAGGCCGCAACGACCGATTGGGCAATGACGACGGCGAACGACCCGGTCCGCGAGAGCGGCGCCGGCTGAGGCGCAGAAGGGCGCACGCGTGCTGGGGGACGACGCGGAGCTGACCGCCGCGGTGCGCGCGGCACAGGACGGGGACGAGACCGCGTTCCGGACCGTGTACCGCGCCGTGCACCCGCGGCTCCTCGGGTACGTCCGGACACTGGTCGGCGAGCCCGACGCCGAGGACGTGACGTCCGAGGCGTGGCTGCAGATAGCCCGTGACCTGGAGCGGTTCTCCGGGGACGCGGACCGTTTCCGCGGCTGGGCCGCCCGCATCGCCCGCAACCGTGCGCTGGACCACATCCGCATGCGCGGCCGCCGCCCGGCCATAGGCGGTGACGAGACCGAGCTCACCGGGCGGCCCGCCGAGTCGGACACGGCCGGCGAGGCGATCGAGGCGCTGGCCACCGACGGCGCGTTCCACCTGATCTCCCGGCTGCCGCAGGACCAGGCCGAGGCCGTCGTCCTGCGCGTGGTCGTGGGCCTCGACGCCAAGACGGCCGCGCAGACCCTGGGCAAGCGTCCCGGCGCCGTACGGACGGCCGCGCACCGCGGCCTGCGCCGGCTGGCCGAACTGCTCGGCGACGATCCGGACGGCCATCCGGAATCCGCAGGGGTGCTCGACGCTCTTCCGCCCCAGAGAGAACCACGCCGTCGTACGGTGACGTCCGCGAGTGTGACGCAGTTGCGAACGCGGACGCAGAAGGACATGTGATGGCCGATGAGCGGTACCGGTGGCTGGACGCGGAGGCGGCGGAGCGCCTGCTGAACGGTGAGTCACCCCAGGCTGCCGGTCCCCCCGCCGATGACCAGGCCGAACGGCTCGCCGGCGTGCTCCGCGCGCTCTCCGCGCCCCCGCCCACGGCAGACGCGGAACTTCCCGGGGAGGCGGCCGCGCTGGCCGCTTTCCGCAAGTCGAGGGACGAACGGACAGGGCAGGCCGACTCGGCCCCGCACACCGGTCACGGCACCGGCCCCGGGGACGCCGATGTCGGCCTGATCCGTCTCGGCACCCCGCGCACCGGCCGTTCCGGAACGCCCGGCGGATCCCGCGGGCCGCGTCCCGCACGCCTCCTGCTGGCCGCCGCGCTGGTCGCCGGCATGGTCGGGGGCACCGCCGTGCTCGCCGGGACCGGGCTGCTGCGCACGCCCTTCGACGACTCCCGCTCCGGCCCTGCGGGCGCCGCCACGGCCACCCACCCCCAGCACCCCCTGGAGTCCCCGCCGGCGCAGGACGTCTCCCCGCAGGACCGTCGCCAGGGCGAGCCCGCCGGCGAGGGCGGCGCGAGCGCCCCGGGCGGCGAGGATCCCGACCGCACGCCGGCCGCCTCCTCCGGCGACGGCACGCTCGTCCGCGGCACCCGGAAGCTCGTCGTGTCCGCCTGCCGGGCCTGGCACGAGGGGCAGCCGGTGAACGGCGAACGCCGCCGCGCCCTGCACGAGGCGGCAGGCGGCGCCTCCCGCGTCGCCGCGTACTGCCGCACCGTCACCGCCAAGGAAGATGCCGGCCGCAAGGACGACAAGAGCGGCGAGGGCGCCGGGGGCGGGACCGGTGCGCACGACGCCGAGACGCGGACCGGCGAGGGTGAGGGCGAGCAGCAGGACACCCGCCCCGACCAGGGCGACGGCCGCCCGGACACCGGCGACAGCGGCGAGGGCGAGGGCAACAACGGCAACGGGAACGGGAACGGGAACGGGAACGGCGCGGGCCGCGGCAACAGCGGCTCCGGCACCGACAAGGCCGAGGACCACCCGGGCAAGGGCAAGGACAAGGGGCAGGGCAACGGGAACGGGAACGGCAAGGGCAACGGCAAGCAGGACTAGGCGGGCGGCCGGAACCCGCCCGTAAGCCCCGTTACCTGCACAAACTCCCCCCACGGAGCGGTTCCGTACCGCCCGGTGTGACACTTCCGGCTCTCGTGACGCAGTACTGAGTGAGCCGACTGGTCATCGGCCGTCGCACGGAGCCGGGGTTCCCCCCGTACCCGCGGCTCGTGCACCTGGCGCGGGCGGGACACGTTCCCCCGGTCCCGCCCGCGCCCCTCTTCTCACCAGTGGACGATGACCTTGTCGCCGTCGCGCACCTGCTCGTACAGCCGGGCGATCGTGTCCTCGTCGCGCACGTTCACGCAGCCGTGCGAGGCCCCCGCGTAGCCACGGGCGGCGAAGTCGGCCGAGTAGTGCACCGCCTGCCCGCCGCTGAAGAACATCGCGTACGGCATCGGCGAGTCGTACAGCGTGGAGACGTGGTGCCGGGACTTCCAGTAGACGCGGAAGACGCCCTCGCGGGTCGGCGTGTACTCGGAGCCGAAGCGGACCGGCACGGTCGACACCGTCCGGCCGTCGATCATCCAGCGCAGGGTGCGGCTCGACTTGCTGATGCACATCACCCGGCCGGTCATGCAGCGCGGGTCGGGCGGGTCGGCCGGCTGGCCGCCCATCAGGTACAGCTCCCACCGTCCCGGCTCCCGCGTCATGGCGCGCAGCCGCTCCCAGGTCACGGTGTCCGTCACCCCGGTCCGCGGCAGCCCGCGCTTGCCCTGGAAGCCGCGGACCGCCTCCGCCGTCAGGTCGTCGTAGGTGCCGGTGGGGCCGTGGAAGATCCAGGCGATCTGCCGCAGCCGCGCCTGGAGTTCGCGTATGTCCCGCCCCTGGTCGCCGGGCGACCACAGCACGCGCGCCGGCGTCGGGCGGCTGGACGGCGTGACGGACGGCGACTTCCACGCGGGCGCCTCCGGTGTCCGGCCCGGCGACGCGGGCGCCCGTGGCGCGTCCGGCGTCCGGGACGGCACCTCGATCCGCACCGGCGGTCCGCCCCGCCCGTCCGTACCGGCGGGATGCACCGTGCACCCCGCCGTGCCCACGGCCATCGCGCCCAGCGCCGCCAGGACGGTCATGCCCCTCTTCCCCACGCCCCTGCCCCTCCCACGCACCCCGGTCCCCCGTCGTCCCGCCGCACCGGCCCTGCCCGGTCGTCACCTGACTTCTACCCCGGACGTGACCGGGGCGGAACAAGCGGGCATGGTGGGGAGTGACCGGACCATGGCCGCCGGGGGAGACCCTGTGAGCGGGGTCCCACGGTGGCTGTGAGGAAGGTCCCAGCGTGTGCCCCTCCACCGGGCCGCACGCGCACCGCTACAGTCCGTCGAGGGGTCGGCCTGTACTGGTGAGTAACTGACGAGTGACTGACGAGTGACCGGCGAGTGACCGGCGATCGGATCGAGCAACGCTGCTCAGCGGGAGGCATGCACATCATGGCGCGTGAGTCGGAGTCCGGACTGCCCATCGAGCCGGTCTACGGGCCCGACGCTCTCGAGGGCTGGGACGCGGCGGAGAAGCTGGGCGAGCCGGGCGCGTACCCCTTCACGCGGGGCGTGTACCCGACGATGTACACGGGCCGTCCGTGGACGATGCGCCAGTACGCCGGCTTCGGCACGGCGACCGAGTCCAACGCCCGCTACAAGCAGCTCATCGCCAACGGCACGATGGGCCTGTCGGTCGCCTTCGACCTGCCCACCCAGATGGGCCACGACTCCGACGCGCCGATCGCGAGCGGCGAGGTCGGCAAGGTCGGCGTCGCCATCGACTCGATCGACGACATGCGGGTGCTGTTCAGCGGGATCCCGCTGGACAAGGTCTCCACGTCGATGACGATCAACGCCCCCGCCGCGCTGCTGCTCCTGCTGTACCAACTGGTCGCCGAGGAGCAGGGCGTGCCGGCGGACAAGCTGACCGGCACGATCCAGAACGACGTGCTGAAGGAGTACATCGCCCGCGGCACGTACATCTTCCCGCCCAAGCCGTCGCTGCGGCTGATCGCGGACATCTTCAAGTACTGCAGGGCCGAGATCCCGAAGTGGAACACCATCTCCATCTCCGGCTACCACATGGCCGAGGCGGGCGCGTCGCCCGCGCAGGAGATCGCGTTCACCCTCGCCGACGGCATCGAGTACGTGCGCACCGCGGTCGCGGCCGGCATGGACGTCGACGACTTCGCCCCCCGACTGTCCTTCTTCTTCGTGGCCCGCACCACCATCCTGGAGGAGGTCGCCAAGTTCCGCGCCGCGCGCCGGATCTGGGCGCGGGTGATGCGCGAGGAGTTCGGCGCGAAGAACCCCAAGTCGCTGATGCTGCGCTTCCACACCCAGACGGCCGGGGTGCAGCTGACCGCCCAGCAGCCCGAGGTGAACCTGGTGCGCGTCGCCGTGCAGGGCCTGGCGGCGGTGCTCGGCGGCACCCAGTCGCTGCACACCAACTCCTTCGACGAGGCCATCGCCCTGCCCACCGACAAGTCCGCCCGCCTCGCCCTGCGCACCCAGCAGGTCCTCGCCTACGAGACCGACGTCACCGCCACCGTCGACCCCTTCGCCGGCTCCTACGTCATCGAGAAGATGACCGACGACGTCGAGGCCGCCGCGCTGGAGCTGATGGGGAAGGTCGAGGACCTCGGCGGCGCGGTCAACGCCATCGAGCGCGGCTTCCAGAAGAGCGAGATCGAGCGCTCCGCCTACCGCATCGCCCAGGAGACCGACTCCGGCGAGCGGGTCGTGGTCGGCGTCAACCGCTTCCAGCTCGACGAGGAGGAGCCCTACGAGCCCCTCCGCGTCGACCCCGCCATCGAGGCCCAGCAGGCCGAACGCCTCGCCAAGCTCCGCGCCGAACGCGACCAGCAGGCCGTCGACACCGCGCTGGCCGCGCTGAAGAAGGCCGCCGAGGGCGACGACAACGTCCTCTACCCGATGAAGGACGCCCTGAAGGCGCGGGCCACGGTCGGCGAGGTGTGCAACGCCCTGCGCGAGGTGTGGGGCACGTACGTGCCGAGCGACGCCTTCTGAGCGTCGTTCCCGCAGGCCGGGACGGGGTCAAGGAGGGGCGCACGGCGTGCGACACTCCTTGCCATGTTCGGTGTCGTCGACCTTCCCACCTACCTGGCGGGCCTGGTGCTGATCATCCTGCTGCCGGGGCCCAACTCGCTGTACGTCCTGTCCGTCGCCGCCCGCCGCGGGGTGCGCGCCGGCTACACGGCCGCCGCCGGCGTCTGGTGCGGGGACGCCGTCCTGATGACGCTGTCGGCCGCCGGGGTCGCCTCCCTGCTCCAGGCGAACGCCGTGCTGTTCGGCATCGTGAAGTACGCCGGCGCCGGCTATCTGGCCTGGCTGGCCGTCGGGATGCTGCGCGCCGCGTGGGGCATGTGGCGCACCCGCGGGGAGGAGCGCGCGGAGCGGGCCTCCGCCGCCGGGACGCCCGGTGAGCGTCCGTTCCGCCGGGCGCTGGTGGTCAGCCTGCTCAACCCCAAGGCGATCCTGTTCTTCATCGCCTTCTTCACGCAGTTCGTGCCGAAGTCCAACCCCTTCCCCGGCTTCATGTTCCTCGGCTTCCTCGCCCAGGTCGCAAGCGTCCTGTACCTGTCGGTGCTGATCTTCGCGGGAGCCCGGCTCGCAGCGGCGTTCCGCAGGCGCAAGGCGCTCAGCGCAGGAGCGACCTCGGCGGCAGGCGCGCTGTTCCTGGGTTTCGCGGTGAAGCTGTCGCTGGCGAGCGCGTAGGGCGTCCGGGGTTCACGGCCCGGGCGCGCCGTCAGCGCCGGCCGAACCGGGCGAGGTCGATGCCGAGGGTGAGTCCGGTCGGCCCGGCGCCCACGATCAGGACAGAGGTGTCGTTCACGGTCCGCCTCCTTAACGGCGTTAAGTGATCCGCCGTCCGAGCGTCTCCCTAACGGTGTTAAGTTGTCAAGCGTGAGCACGGAACGACGCGCGCCGCTGGACCGCCGACGGGTCGCCGGGACGGCACTGAAGCTGCTGAACGAGGTCGGCCTGGACGGCCTGACCCTGCGCGCCATCGCCAGGGAACTGGACGTCAAGGCGCCCGCCCTCTACTGGCACTTCGAGGACAAGCAGGCGCTGCTGGACGAGATGGCGACCGAGATGTTCCGCCGGATGCTCGACGGGGCCGAACCCGACCCGGACGACGGCTGGCGGGAGCGGTTGCTCAGGGTCAACCGGGTGCTGCGCCGGACGCTGCTCGGCTACCGCGACGGCGCCAAGGTGTTCAGCGGCACCCGCTTCACCGGCCTGGAGCACGCCGAGCAGCAGGAGGCCGACCTCCGTCTGCTCACGTCCGCGGGGCTCACCCTCACCCAGGCGGTACGGGCGCTCCAGACGACGTTCCTCTACACGCTCGGCTTCGTGGCCGAGGAGCAGGGCGTCGAGCCGCGCCCGGGGGAGCGCCGTGCGGGCTTCGACGTCGGGGAACGCGCCCGTGCGATGGCCGGCCGGCCGCTCGCCGCCGAGGCCGGAGCCGCCCTCTTCGGCGACTACGACGAGCACTTCGAGGAGGGCCTCGCCCTGATCGTCGCGGGCATCGAGGCCCGCTACGGGCCGAGCTGATCAGTCCGCGCGCAGGAACGCCGACAGGGACGCCTTCCCGAGGTACGTGAAGCGGGTGGCGCCCGCCAGGTGGGCCTCCAGGGCCTCGGCGACCCCCGGCCACTTGGGGTCGCCGAAGTCGTCCAGCACGACGATCCCGCCCGGGGCGGCGATCTCCTCCGCCCACCGCAGATCGCCCGCGACGCCCTCGGCCGAGTGGTCGCCGTCGACGACGATCACACCGTAGCGGCGGTCCGAGACGGCGGCGCGGACCGCGGGGTCCTGCGAGAAACCCCGCTCGATCCGCGCGGCCAGGCCGGCCGGACCGGCCAGGGCGAGGTTGGTCCGCACCGTGCGCGCGTCGACCGGGGTGCCGGACGGGTCCGAGCGGCGGGGCGTGCCGGGCTGGAGCTGGATCCCGGCGAACGGGTCGACGATCGTCACGGACGGCTCACGGCCGTCGCGCTCCAGCATCCGGATCAGCCCCGCGCAGAACATGCCGTGGAGCGTGCCGATCTCCAGCACCTCGTCGTTCGGCGGGTCCAGCAGGGGGATCGTGCCGAGCTTGCCGCAGATGTTCATCGTGCCCCCGGCGATCCGCCCGGCCCCGAGCGACTCCAGGCCGACCAGCAGCCGGTAGGCCGTGGCGACGTTGCGCACGGCGGCGTCCCGGTCCCCGGCCAGCTCCGCCACCTCGGCGTGCAACCGGCCCAGCGGTCCCGGCGACACCACCCGGGACAGGCCGCGCCCGGCGGGGCCGAGCAGCAGGTCGAGGGTGAGCTGCTGGCGCTCCACCGTCCCGGCGATCTCCCGCAGCCGCTCCCGGCCCGCGGCCTCCACGGCGCGCAGCCGCCGTTCGATGCGCCGGTCGACGAGGTCGGCGACCGGCCGCAGCAACCGCCGGGCGGGGGAACTGGTCAGCAGGGCGTGGCTGTTCAGGGGCACGGGGACCTCGATCCGTCGGAGGGCGGTCGGGAGGGCCGGCACGGCGTCAGCCGAGCAGGCGGCGCAGGTTCAGCCGGCCCCACAGGAGGCTGGCGGCGAACGACAGGGTCATCACCGTGACCAGCAGACCGGCCAGCAGCAGCGCGGCCGCGGGTCCGCTCAGGTCCGGCGACACGAGGGGGGCGGCGATCTCCTCGACGAACAGCACGTGCACCATGTACGCGCCGAGCGCCGCGCCGGCCAGTCTCCGCAGCGCCGGCCGCCACCGCTCCGGCACCCGCACCCTGCTGACCAGCAGCAGGACGCAGACGCACATGACGGCGACGAACAGGTGCGCGTTGGGCATCACGTAGTGGACCCGCGTGTTGTACCAGAGCGCCCCGGCCATGGAGAGCGGCAGCAGCACGAACAGCGGCCACCGTGGCCGTACCGCCCCGGCCGGCAGGGACAGCAGCAGCGCCCCGCCCACCGCGTAGACGATCGCGTAGAAGGCGAAACCCCAGGAGGAGGCGGGCATCTCCCGGCCCGTCACCTCGGCTGCCGTGGTCAGCACGCTGGGCGTCACCGCGATGCCGAGCAGCGCCGCGCCCAGCCCCCAGGGGCGACGGCCGGACCGCAGCAGGACCACGAAGGCCAGCAGCGCGATCACCGGGATGTAGTTGTACATGAACCACAGGTGGTAGGCGGGCCGCACCGAGCCGAAGAGGGAGTCCGCCGCCAGCTCCGTCATGGGCCGCTCGTTGCGGTCGCGCAGCCAGGCCCACGCCAGGTAGACGCCCGTCCACACGAAGAGCGGCACGAGGTTGTGGACGATCCGCCGCCGCATGTGCGCGCCGTCGCGCGGAGGCGCCCCCACGAGCACCGCCCAGCCGGCGACCGCGAAGTACACCGGGACGGCGAACGGGTTGACCGCCTCGGCGACATGGCCCGCCCAGTAGGAGCCGGCGCCGTTCGCCGGGTCGTTGCCGGCGGCGTGGATGAACAGGGCGCCGACGTGGCCCACCATGATGGTCGCGGAGCAGACCAGCCGCAGAAGGTCGATGTCGTAACGGTGCTCCCGCGCGGCGGTCCGCGCCGGGGGAGAGCCGGTGCCGCCCTTCTGCTGCGGCATGCGTACGGCGATGTCGTCGGTCACCGCGCCACCGTGCACCCCCGGTGTGTACGGGAGTTGACGGGACGGTGGCGCGCCCGTGGCCGGTGCGTTCCCGGCGGCACGCGGGACCGCCGGGAGCACCGGGAGCGCTGGGAGCACCGGGAACACCGGGACCGGCGCGGCGGCCCCGTGTCACCGCTTCCGGGTACGGCGGACCGCCCGCCCCACCTTCCGCCTGGCGCGCGCCGCGCGGACCCGTGCCCGGGTGGCGGGACTGCTGCCGGGCAGCCCCAGCTCGGCCAGGCGCAGGGCGGGGAAGTACGGGGCGGGACTGTCCGCGAGGTGGGCGCGCAGCCACTCCTCCGCGGGCCCCCGCAGCGCCGGATACGTCCGGGGCTGCATGCAGAAGCCCATCGTCCGCACCAGCGGCTCCAGCGACGCGGGCGCCGCGCCCAGCACGGCCGGGGTCTCGTCCCGCTCCAGGTCCGGCACCAGGTGGTCGACCAGCGTCAGCGGGATCCGGTTGCTGTTCTGGTACGGCCGCAGCCGGTCCAGCACCAGGGCCGTCCCCACCCGTGCCACCGGCACGTCGTAGTAGGCGGACGCGGTCACCATCGCCGTGGAGAAGCAGCCGGCGACCAGCTCGGGCCGGGCGTGGTGGTACAGCGTCTCCGCGAGCAGCGGCGCGTCCAGCACGGTGAGCCGCACGCCCGCGTCGGCCGCCGCCTTGTGCAGTGCCGCCGAGTAGCCGGCGGGAGCGGTCGGGTGGGGCTTGAAGACGATCGAGCGGTGCCCGGCGCGCACCGCCCCGGTGAGCATGCGCACGTGCAGGTCCTCCTCCTCGCGCGCGCTCAGGATGTCGATCGCCGCCAGGTACTGGCCGAGCAGCACCGCCGTCGGCCGCTCCTCGCGCACGGGCGCGAGGAGCGGGTCGTCCGCCGCCTCCCGGGCGACCTCGTCCAGCACCGCGCGGAACGCCCCGTCCGGCACGATCACCGGCTCCACGCCGTACTCGGACAGCAGCAGCGGCCGCAGCCCGGGGACCAGGTCGAGGTGGAGCAGCCGCCGGACGCGCCGGCCGAGGGTCAGCGGCAGCTTCTCCCGGGTCGGTCCGTAGCTCATCAGACCGTCCGCGTAGACGTCGACGGACGCCTCGGAGAAGATCGCGACCAGCGCGCGGGCCGGGTTGGCCTGGATCGACTCGACGGCCAGATCGACCCGTTCGTCCTCGTCGATGCCCCACAGCAGCCGCAGCGCCCGCTGCCACAGCACCGTGTCCGCGCCGCGCGGGCCCCAGGCGCTCGGGTGGTACGGGCTGATCGCCTCGTTCCAGCTCACCACCGTGTCGAAGCGGGCGGCCAGCGGGCCGTAGCCGTGCATCTCGTCCAGGCGCAGCGCGGTCTCCGGGACGGCGGCGTTGTGCGAGACGAGAAGGATCCGGCGGGCCCGGCCGCGCGGTCCGAACAGGCCCGCGTCCAGCGCCGCGGCCAGGGTGGCGGCGCCGTAGAGGGTCGAGACCTGGAATATCTGCGTGGTGCGGTGCATGGGTCAGGCAGCCTTCCGCCCGTCGCGCAGGCGGCCGAGGAGCCTGCTCCGGGTGCTGTCGATGGTGGCCAGGGTCTCCTCCAGCGCGTGCTGGGGCATGCGCAGCAACGCCCCCCGCGCCTCCTGCCGCAGCCGCCGGGCCGCCGACGGCTCGTACGCGTCCGCCTTGCCGAGGTGGAAGGCGATCATGGCGCAGTAGGTGCGGACGGCCTTCGGGAGGAAGCGGTCGCACTCCGGGTCGCCCTGCACGTCCCGCAGCAGCAGGTCGTACGCCGGGATGAAGTCGAGCTGGCGGGAGTCCTTGATCTGGGTGAGGGAGGTCGCGACGCCCCGCCGGTAGAACACCCCGTGCAGTCCGAGGGACGCGTAGGTGCGCGCCGTCAGGTGCAGCCGCCAGATCCACAGCCGGTCCTCGGCGGTGCGCAGTTCGGTGACGAAGCGCATCCCGCCGTCGTCGAAGAGACGGCGGCGGTAGATGCCCGCCCAGACGAACGGGTAGTCGACCATGGTCTCCGTGTCGACGGGCGTGATCCCGTCGCGCGGGTCCATCACCGCGTTCCGCACCGGGGCCGGGGGCCGCTTGACCACCCGCTCGGTGCCGGTGGCCTGCACATGATCCGTGCGGGCGAAGTCGCAGCCCAGCTCGTCCATCGCCCGCACCATCGCGGCGAGATGCCCCGGACCGTACCAGTCGTCGCCGTCGAGGAAGGCGAGGTACTCCCCGTCGGCCGCGTCGATGCCGGAGTTCCGCGCCTGGGCGATCCCCCGGTTGGTGTCGTGCCGGATCACCCGCGCGCCCGGCAGCCTCTCCGCCCACCGGTCGATCACCCAGGGCGTGGCGTCCGTGGAGCAGTCGTCGACGATCAGGAACTCGACGTCCGGGTGCGCGTTGGCGGCGAGACTGCGCAGGGTGCTCTCCGCGAACGCCTCCACGTTGTGCATCGGGACGACGACGGACAGTTTCGGCACGGGGTTTCTCTCTTTCGGGACGGGAAGCGGCGGCGGTCGCGGTGGTTCGGGCCGGGCCGGACACCTCCCTCAGCTCGTCGCGGTCCGCCCGCGTGGTCTCCCACGGGGGCCGCCGCGCGGCGTGCGCGTCCGCCACGGCGGCCGGGTGGTCGTCGAGGACCGCGGACGCCCGCTCCGGGAGCAGCGGGCCGAGGTCCCGGTCGTGCACCGGCGGTTCCCCCTCCTCGCGGCCGATGCCGGACAGGAGGCAGGCGAGCACCGGGTGCGGGACCGTCCTCGTTCCGGACGCCGAATGTGCCCCGGCACGGCGGTCCGCCGATGGCGTCCGGGTGGACATCCGGTGAACAGTCACCGGCCAACAGCCGACCCGTGCCCGGGTGTTCGTACTCAGACGGCGCCCGGCCGGACCCGGCGCGGATACCCGGACACTTCTGGGCGCCTTCGCCCTGTCGGGCCGGGGCGGGCGCCCGGCACCGTGGTGACCGGCGGAAGGACGCGTCCCCGCCGCGCGCGGGACGACCGACGGAGGGACGGGCGCATGGCTGTGAGGACCTGGCCGCGAATACTGGCCGCCGGCGCGGTGCTGCTCGGCCTGACCGGGTGCGGTGCGGCGGACCGGGCGGTGCTCGGCGCGCCCCCGTGCCCCGACGGTCCCGCCGCGCGCCCCGGGCCGCCGCCCGCCCGGCCGGGCACGCTGTGGGTCTGGGACCCGACGGCCGGCGCCTCCCCGGGGGCGCCTGTCCTGACCGACGTCGTCTCCGTCGCGGACGGCCGCTTCACCACCGTCGCGGTCCGCGCCGACGGCACCGTCTGGTCCTACGGCACCAACATCAAGGGCAGCCTCGGCCGGGGCTCCGCGGAACGCCACCACCTCGCCGCGCCCCGGCAGGTCCCCGGCATCGACGACGCCCGCGCGGTGTACGACAGCGGCCCCACCTTCTACGTCGTGCGGCGCGACGGCACCGTGACGGCCTGGGGCAGCGACCGCTTCCTGGTCGGCGCGGGGAAGCGCGAAGGGCACGAGGGGGTGACCCGGCCGCGCCCCGTGCCCGGGGTGAAGGACGTCGTCTCGATGGGGCCGGGCTCCCTCAACGCCTTCACCCTGCGCTCCGACGGGCGGGTGCAGGGCTGGGGCATCAACCTGACCGAGGTCCTCGGCGACGCCGACGGCACCCGGCTCACCACGATCGACGGCGTCGGCGGGGTCGTCGACGTGGCCTCGGCGGGCGGCGCGGTGGTCGTCGCCCGCGCCGACGGGCTGGTCTGCGCGTGGGGCAACAACGCGCACGGCCTGCTGGGCGTCGAGCCCCGCGGCGGCCAGACCGGCCGCCCGGTCCACGTCACCGGGCTGACGGACGTCGTCCAGGTCGCGGGCGGCCACGACGTCGCCTACGCCCTGGACCGGGACGGGGCGGTACGGGCCTGGGGCCGCGGCGCCGGGGGAGCGCTGGGCGACGGCGACACCGCGGACCACAGCACCGCCACCCCGGTCCGCGTGACGGGCCTGCCCCCGGTGCGCAGGATCGCCGCGTACAGCCTCGCGGGCCTGGCCCTGGACACGCGGGGCGGACTCTGGGCCTGGGGATCGGGCCTGAACCTCGACGACGGACCCGTCGGCCGCCCGGTGCGCGTGCCGCTCCCCGGTCCGGCGGTGGACGTGTCGGGCCGCCATGTGATCCTGGCCGACGAACCCGCCGCGCGGGGCGACCTGTGACATCTTTCAGCCCCGCACGGCCGTGCGCACCCGCCGCACCACCCGCCGGGCGACCCGGCTCCGCGACAGGAACACCACCTGCCTCGGCACACCCCCCGGCAGTCCCGACGCGGCGAGCCGCCTCCGCGGAAACCACCGCCGGTCCCACGTCCCCGCCCCGAGATACCGCTCCGCGACGGCACGCAGCGAGGGACGCACCTGTGGCCGCATGGTGAAGGCGAGGGCGCCCAGAAGCCCTTGGAGGTCGTCACCGACCGCCCCGTCCCCGGCGGCGGGCCGAGCACCCGCGGGCGCGTCCCCGCCGCCGCGTGGGGCCGGCGGCGTGTCTGCGGCACGGTGTCGTGCGCCGGGCGGCGTGTCGCCGCTGTCGGGTCGAGGGCCGGCCGGGGGGTTCCCGCTGCCGCGCGGGCTGCCGGGGGGCACGTCCGTGCTGTCGTGTCGTGCGCCGGTCGGGGCGCTCCCCCCGCCGTGGCGTGCGCGGGTCTCCGTGCCGTCGCCGCTCCACCGTGCGCCGGATGGCGCGCCTCCGCCGTCCGGCCGGGTGCCGGCCGGCGCGCCCCCGCCGCCCTGCCCCGCGCCCCTCGCCGCTTCCCCGCCCCCGAGCCGTGCGGCTTCGCCGCCGGACCCGGCGGCGGGCACCGTGCCCGCCCCCGCCCCCGACCGCGCGGGCCCCGCCCCGGACCCCGCCCCCGGCAGCACCGCCTCCGCCAGGACCAGGGCGACCCGGTGCGGATGGTGATAGGGCGTCAGCCGGTCCAGCAGGCGCTCCGTGCCGACGCGGGCGACCGGGAGGCCGTACAGGGCGGACGCCGTGAACAGGGCGGTCGACGAGCAGCCGACGACCAGCGCCGGGCGGCACGCCTCGTACAGCGCCTCCGCCGGGACGGGGACGTCCAGGACCGTGAGGTCCACGCCCAGGCGTGCCGCCTCGGCCCGCGGTGCGCTGCCGTGCCGGGACGGGGAGGCGGGGTGGGGTGCGAACACCACGTGGCGGTGGCCGCGCCCGGCCGCCGCCCGCACCATCTCCGCGTGCAGCGCGTCCTCCCCGTCCGGGGCCGCGACCCCGAGGGCGGAGAGACACTGTCCGGCGACCAGCGCCGCGCCCTCCGGCACGCCCCTCACCGCCGAGGCGATCTCACCCGTCACCGCCCGGAAGGCGTCCGCCGGCACCACCCGCGCCGGCGCCCCGAACTCGCTCAGCAGCAGCGGTGTCAGGCCCGGCACCAGGTCGAGGTGCAGCACCTGCCGCACCCGCGTGCCGATCAACGGGTCGAGCTTGCCCCGTGTGGGCCCGTAGTCCGCCGGTCCGCCCGCGCAGACGTGCAGGGGCGCGCCCGTGAACACGCGGGCCACCGCCTGCGCCGGCGGGGCGTCCGGGGCGCCCAGGACCAGTTCCACGCGGTCGTCCCCGAGCCCCCACAGCCGTCGGACGTGCCGTTCGAGCAGCGGGACGTCCTCCGTGCGGGGCGTCCAGGCCGCCGGGTGGAAGGGCCGTATCGTCTCGTTCCAGGACAGCACCGCGTCGAAGCGGGCGCGCAGCCGGGCGAAGCCCGGCACCTCGTCCCACGGCGGGGCCGCCTCCGGCACCGGCGCGTCGTCGCACACCAGCAGCATCCGGCGCCCCGTCTCCGGCAGCAGCCCCGCCTCGGCCGCGGCCGCCATCACGACGACCGCCGACGGAGCGGCCGCACAGAAGATCTGCGTGCCGGCCCCCATCACGCGACTCCCTTCCCCGCGCGCAGCGGCGCCCGTCGCAGCCGCCGCAGCCGCGCCGCCCGCCCGGCGTCCATCGAGTCCAGCACCTCGTCCAGCACGTCCCGCGGCAGTCGCCGCAACGCGTCCGCGCACAGCGCCCGCAGCCGTGCGGCCACCGCCGGCTCGAACTTGTCCCGCTCGGCCAGGTGACGGTCGATCACCGCGCAGTACGTCCGCACCGCCTTCGGCAGCAGCCGGTCCGCGTCCCGGTCCGCCGCCGTCTCCGCCACCACCCGGTCGAAGGCGGGGACGAAGTCCAGCTGCCGTTCGTCCCCGATCCGGGTGAGGGAGGAGGCGACGCCCCTGCGGTAGAACACGCCCAGCAGGCCCACCACGGCGAATGACTCCGCCTCCCGGTGCAGCCGCCAGATCCACGGCCGGTCCTCGGCGGTGCGCAGCCCGTCGGGGAAGTGCAGCAGCCCCCGCTCCAGCAGCCGCCGGTGGTAGACGCCGGCCCACGCCTGCGGGTAGTCCACGGCGGTGGTCCGGTCGGCGGGCAGGATCGCCGCCCGCGGGTCCAGCACCTCGTCCCGCGGCCCGACCGGCACCCGGTGCACGGTCCGGGCACGCCCGGTGACCCGGACGTGGTCGGTGCGCAGGAAGTCGCAGCCCAGCTCCTCCGCCGCGGCGACCAGCCGGGGCAGGTGGCCGGGGGCGTACCAGTCGTCGCCGTCCAGGAAGGTCAGGTACTCGCCGCCCGCCGCGTCCAGCCCGGTGTTGCGCGCGGTGGCGATCCCGCCGGCGCGCTCCCGGCGGACGTGACGCACCCGCGCGACACGGGCCAGCTCCTCGGCGGCCCGCTCGACGAGCACCGGGGTGTCGTCCTCCGAACCGTCGTCGACCAGAACGAACTCGAAATCCGCGCGGGCATTCGCGCGCAGACTTCTGAGCGCGTCCGGCGCGTACGGACGGACATTTCGAAAAGGCACGATCACGGAAAGCTTCGGCACCCGGAAAACATTAGGAGACCGCCCGGCGCGCTTTCCGTCCGCCGGCCGTACGGGCGGTGAACTCCGTGTGTCGGTCCGGTGGACCGCGTCCGACTCCGGCGTTTTCCCGGCCGGGTTCGGTTCTCGGTGGGCTGTTGTTAACGTTTCGTTGAGGTGCGGTTGGGCCGTTCGCGGAATTCGCTTCCTAACTTCTCCGGCGTGCCAGCAAGTGCAACGAAGCCCCTCAGGGTGGCGGTCCTCGCGGATTCCGACACCCGCTGGAAATGGGGCACGCTCACCGCGAAACGCATCGCGCCGCGCGACATCCGCCTGGACGGATACCTGCTGCGGGGCCGCGCCACGCCCACCGCCCGCCAGCTCGGCGAGGTCGGCGTCCGCGCGGACTCCCTGCGGGAGGTCACCGCGGCCGAGTTCCTGCACGCCCTGCGCGAGGAGACGTACGGGTCGTACGACGTTCTCGTGCTCGCGCTGGTCGGCGGCGGGGTGCAGGCGATGCTGCACGGGCTGGGACGCGTCTGGGCCGGCCGGCCCAGACGGCCCGTCGTCGTCACCGGCTACGTCGGCGTCGTCTACGAGAAGCTCACCGACGGCCTGCTGCTGCGCCACGGCGCCGACCTGGTGCTGGCCAACTCCCGCCAGGACGCGGAGCGTTTCCGCGCCGTCTACGAGGGGGTCGGCGCCGACGCCGGCGCGGTCACCGAGGTCGCGCTGCCGTTCCTCGGCGGCGCGCCCCACACCGGCGACCACGAGCCCCGCCGGGTGGTGTTCGCCGCCCAGCCGTCCGTGCCGGACACCCGCGCGGACCGCACGTACCTGCTGAACCGGCTGGTCGAGCACGCCCGCCGCCACCCCGAGCGCGAGGTGCTGCTGAAGCTGCGCTCCCGGCCCGGCGAACACACCACGCACATCGAGGAACTGCCCTACCAGAAGCTGGCCCGCGGCCTCGTCCTCCCCGCCAACCTGCGCCTGGTCTACGGGCACATGGGCGAGGTCCTGGACCGCACCGACCTCCTCGTCACCGTCAGCTCGACGGCCGCCCTGGAGGCGCTGCACCGGCGCGTCCCCACCGCCGTCCTCACCGACCTCGGCATCCGCGAGGCGCTCGGCAACCACCACTTCGTGGGCTCCGGCTGCCTCGCCTCCTGGGACCAGCTCGACGCCGGACACCGCCCGGTGCCCGACGAGGAGTGGCTGGCCCGCCAGGGCGTCGCGGCGGACGGCTCGTACGCGACGGCCTTCGACGCGGCCCGCGCCCGCATCGCCGAGCTGCTCGACGAGCCCGGCGGACTCCCGCCGCTCACCCCGTACTACACGCCCGTCACCGCGCCCGGCTACCTGCCCGGCATCCTCGCCCGCCACCACCTCGGCCCCGACGGGACGCCGCTGCCCGGCGCGCCCGCCGCCGGCCGGGACCCCGGGCCGGTCCGGCGGATCGTGCGCCGCACCGCACGCGGCGCCTACCGCCACGGCGTGCAGCGCGTGGCTCCCGCGATCCGCCGGATGGGCGAGCTGTGACCGCCCCGACCCCCCTTCGAGGAGCTGACCCCATGTCCGACTCTCCGGCCGCCCGCCGGGTGCTCGCCGTGATACCCGCACGCGGCGGCTCCAAGGGCGTCCCCGCGAAGAACCTCGCCCCCGTCGGCGGCGTGCCCCTGGTGGCCCGCGCCGTACGGGAGTGCCGCGCCGCCCGGCACGTCACGGACGTGGTGGTCTCCACCGACGACGCGGCCATCGCCGAGACCGCGCGCCAGGCGGGCGCCGAGGTCGTGCTGCGGCCCGCGGACCTCGCCGGGGACACCGCCACCTCCGAGGCGGCCGTGCTGCACGCCCTGGACGCCCACGAGGCGCTGCACGGCGCGCGGGTGGACGTCGTCCTGCTCGTGCAGTGCACCAGCCCCTTCCTCACCCGCGAGGACGTCGACGGGGTGGCCGCCGCGGTCGCCCACGGCGGCGCCGACACGGCGGTGACGGTCGCCCCCTTCCACGGCTTCGTCTGGCGTCACGGCCCCGGCAGCGGCGACCCGGCGGCCGGCGGCGGACGCGGCGTCAACCACGACAAGGCCGTCCGCCCCCGCCGCCAGGACCGCCCCCAGGACTTCCTGGAGACCGGCGCCGCCTACGCCATGGACGCCGCCGGCCTGCGCGAGCACGGCCACCGCTTCTTCGGCCGCACCGACCTCGTGCGCACCGACCCGGCGCGCGTCCTGGAGATCGACGACCCGCACGACCTCGCGCGGGCCCGCGCCCTCGCGCCGCTCCTCGACGCCGGCCGGACCGGCCCGCCCACCGCCGGCGACATCGACGCGGTGGTCCTCGACTTCGACGGCACCCAGACCGACGACCGGGTGCTGATCGACGCGGACGGACGGGAGTTCGTCTCCGTGCACCGCGGCGACGGCCTCGGCATCGCCGCCCTGCGCCGCAGCGGCCTGAAGCTGCTGATCCTGTCCACCGAGCAGAACCCGGTCGTCGCCGCCCGCGCACGCAAGCTGAAGCTCCCCGTGCTGCACGGCGTCGACCGCAAGGACCTCGCCCTCAAGCAGTGGTGCGAGGAGCAGGGCATCGCGCCCGAGCGCGTGCTCTACGTCGGCAACGACGTCAACGACCTCCCGTGCTTCGCCCTCGTCGGCTGGCCCGTGGCGGTCGCGAGCGCCCACGACGCCGTACGCGGCGCCGCCCGCGCGGTCACCACCCTCCCCGGCGGTGACGGCGCGATCCGAGAGATCGCCGGCTGGATCCTCGGTCCCTCTCTCGAAACCCTCCCCCAGTAAGGAAACCCCTGGTCATGAGCGACTCCCGTATCCGCACCCTCGGCTCCCGCGAGGCCGGCCCCGGCCGCCCCGTCTACGTCACCGGCGAGATCGGCATCAACCACAACGGCGACCTCGAGAACGCCTTCAAGCTGATCGACGCCGCCGCCGAGGCCGGCTGCGACGCCGTCAAGTTCCAGAAGCGCACCCCGGAGATCTGCACCCCGCGCGACCAGTGGGACATCGAGCGCGACACCCCCTGGGGCCGGATGACGTACATCGACTACCGGCACCGCGTGGAGTTCGGCGAGGACGAGTACCGGCAGATCGACGCCTACTGCAAGGAGAAGGGCATCGACTGGTTCGCCTCCCCGTGGGACACCGAGGCCGTCGCCTTCCTGGAGAAGTTCGACGTGCCCGCCCACAAGGTGGCCTCCGCGTCCCTGACCGACGACGAGCTGCTGCGCGAACTGCGCGCCACCGGCCGCACGGTCATCCTGTCCACCGGCATGTCCACCCCGAAGCAGATCCGCCACGCCGTCGAGGTGCTGGGCAGCGACAACATCCTGCTCTGCCACGCCACCTCCACCTACCCGGCGAAGGCGGAGGAGCTGAACCTGCGGGTCATCCACACCCTCCAGCAGGAGTACCCGAACGTCCCGATCGGCTACTCCGGCCACGAGACCGGCCTGCAGACCACCCTCGCCGCGGTCGCCCTCGGCGCCTGCTTCGTCGAGCGGCACATCACCCTCGACCGCGCCATGTGGGGCTCCGACCAGGCCGCCTCCGTCGAGCCGCAGGGCCTGGCCCGCCTGGTCCGCGACATCCGCACCATCGAGGCCTCCCTCGGCGACGGCGTGAAGAAGGTCTACGACTCCGAGCTCGGCCCGATGAAGAAGCTGCGCCGCGTGGCCGGTGTCGTCGCCGAGGCGGAGATCGCCACGGCCGCCGGCGAGCCCGTGGCCGTCTGACCCGCCCCCACCCACCCCTACGACGGGAACGGTCGTACGTCGATGAGCCCCCGCACCGGCCCCCGCACGCTCGCCTTCGTGGAGAGCCCGGTCCAGCTGCTCAACGTGCTGGAGTGGGCGCACGCCCACGCGCCCGGCGCGGGACTCGCCCTCGTCGTGCTGTCCCCGGTCGACCCGATGACCCGCGGCCAGCTCCGCCGCATGGCGGAGCTGGCCCGCGAGGAGGGGCACGACGTCCGCTGGGAGGAGGCGCGCGGCGGAGCGGGCGCCCCGCTGCGCACCATAGGCGGCCTCGCCGCGCCGCTGCGCCGGGCCCGGCGGGTCGTCCTCGGCGACCCGTTCTCCCGGTACGTGCAACTGCTGCTGACCCTCACCCGGGCCCCCGAGGTGGTGGTCGTCGACGACGGCACGGCGACCATGGAGTTCGCCGGCCAGCTCGCCCGCGGCGAACGCCTGGTGCGCTGGCACCGCAAGGGCGGCCGCCCCGGCCCCCGCGACCTGGTCCTCGCCCCGGTGTCCGCCGCCGCCCGGCGCCGGCTCACCCCCGGCGAGGACCGCACGGTGGAGGTCTTCACCTCCATGCCGATGGCGGACGTCCCGCCCGGCGTCACCGTCCGCGCCCACACCTTCGCCTGGACCCGCGACCGCTTCGGACCACCGCGCGTCACCCGGGGCGCCGACCTGGTGGGCACCTCCCTGGTGGAGACGGGCGTGGTGGACGCCGACGCCTACGTGCGGGCGGTCGGCGCCCTCGCCCGGACGCACGGCGCCCGGCGCTACTTCGCGCACCGCCGCGAGACCACCGAGAAGCTGCACCGGCTGGCCGTGGAGACCGGCCTGGAGATCGTCCGCCCCGAGCTGCCCCTCGAACTGGTCGCCCGCCGCGGCCCCGTCGGCCGTACGGTCGTCAGCTTTCCCTCCACCGTCGTCCACACCCTGCCGCTCGCCCTGGCCGGCACGGGTGTGCGGATCGCGGTGTGCGACATCGACCCGGAGTGGCTCACCGCCCACGCCTCCCCGCGCGCCCGGGGCTTCCTCGCCGACGTCGCCGGCACCGCGCGGGACACCCACCACCTGCGCGCCGTCGCCCCGCACCGCCCCGCGGGCCCCGGCCCGGCGGCCCCGCGCCCGCGCCCCTGCTGAACCCGCCCCCGCGCCCCTGCTGAACCCGCCCCGGACGCCCCGGGGCCGTCGCCCGCTGTCCGCCGTATGAACCGCTCAGCGTGGGTTGGGCCGAGCGTGGTAACCGTGGAAGTACGGATGGTGCCGACGCCCGCGCGGGGGCTGTGACCGGCCTCATGGCCCGGCAGGCCGGAACGCCCCTACCCTCACAAAAGGGGCGGTGAGTGTACCCATCTCACTGGACAGCTATGCGTAGGGCAGCCGGATTTTCTCCCTCCAACGGGCTGATTTTTCTTGATCAGGGGACAGTGGAGCGCTTCGGAGCCCTACCCTTCAAAGGGTGAAGCCACTGATGTCACTGGAGTCCGAGATCGATCTCCCCGGGGGAGCGGTGCTCCCCGGCGCGCTGCCCGAGGCGCTGCGCACGGAACTCGTGGCGTTCCGACGAGACCTCCACATGCACCCGGAGCTGGGCAACCAGGAGTTCCGTACCACCGCCGCGATCAAGGAACGCCTGCAGCGCGCGGGCCTGCGCCCCCGGGTGCTCTCCAGCGGGACCGGGGTGATCTGTGACATCGGGACGGACGAGGAGGCCGGCACCGACGCGGCGATGCTCGCCCTGCGCGCCGACATCGACGCCCTGCCCATCCCCGACATGAAGGCCGGCTGCGCCTACCGGTCCACCGTCCCCGACCGCGCCCACGCCTGCGGTCACGACGTGCACACCACCGTGGTGCTGGGCGCCGGCCTGGTGCTGGCCGAACTGCACCGCCAGGGCCTGCTGCCCCGCCCGGTCCGGCTGATCTTCCAGCCCGCCGAGGAGGTGCTGCCCGGCGGCGCCGCCGAGGTCATCGCCGACGGCGCGCTCGACGGCGTGGGCCGGATCCTCGCCGTGCACTGCGACCCGCGCGTCGACGCCGGGCGGATCGGGCTGCGCCAGGGCGCCATCACCTCCGCCTGCGACCGGCTGGAGATCGCGCTGGAGGGCCCCGGCGGCCACACCGCCCGCCCGCACCTGACGACCGACCTGGTCACCGCCGCCGCCCGGGTCGTCACCGACGTGCCCGCGCTGGTCGGCCGCCGGGTCGACAGCCGCAGCGGCCTCGCCGTCACCTGGGGCCGGGTCGAGTCCGGCCACGCGCCCAACGTCATCCCGCAGCACGCCGAGCTCTCCGGCACCATCCGCTGCCTGGACCTGGAGACCTGGCGGCAGGCGCCGGACATCGTGGTCGAGGCCATCGACGAGGTGGCCAATCTGCACCGCGCCAAGTCGCAGATCACCTACGTGCGCGGCGTCCCCCCGGTCGTCAACGAGGCCGGGGCCACCGAGCTGCTGCGCGACGCGATGATCGCCCGGCGCGGCACGGAGTCCGTCGAGGGCACCGAACAGAGCCTCGGCGGCGAGGACTTCTCCTGGTACCTGGAGCGCGTCCCCGGCGCCATGGCCCGCCTCGGCGTCCGTCCCCCCGGCGAGCGGATCGTGCGCGACCTGCACCAGGGCGACTTCGACGTGGACGAACACGCCATCACGGTGGGCGTGGAACTGTTCACCGCCGCCGCCCTGCTGGACGCCCTGCGATGACGGCGCACGCGTGACGAGGGCGGCCGTGTCCCCGGCGGACACGGCCGCCCTCGCGTGCGTCACCTGCCCCGGCGCCCTCCGCTTGCGGCCCGGCCCCGGGAGGTGCAGCGTGGGCCCCGTGCAGACGCGTACGCCCGCCCGGCTCCCCTGCGACCCCACGGCTCACCGGGGCGTGACCGGCCATCGGCACGAATGGATAACGGCCCCGCGCCATCCCGTTCCCAGGAGTGTCTACGCGCGTTAATGTGCGCCGAACCGAGCACCCGCTGCGGGGCTTTGGAGAATGGGGAACTTCAGATGCGTCGGATATCCACACTGACCCGCGTAGCGGTGGGGGTCGCCTCGCTCGCGCTCGCCGCCACCGCCTGCGGCGGAACCAGCGGTGACAACGGTGACAGCGGGGGTTCCAAGGACGACCTCGGCGTCGCCATCGCCTACGACATCGGCGGCAAGGGCGACCAGTCCTTCAACGACGCCGCGTTCGCCGGCCTCGCCAAGGCCAAGGAGGAATTCGGCTTCAAGACCGCCGACGTCGAGCCCACCGAGGGCGAGACCGACGCGGACAAGGAGCAGCGCCTGGCCTCGCTGGCCCGCCAGGGCTACAACCCGGTCATCGGCGTGGGCTTCGCCTACGGCCCCGCGATGGAGGCCGTGGCCGCCAAGTACCCCGACACCACCTTCGGCATCGTCGACTCCGTCGTCGAGGGCGAGAACGTCGCCTCCCTGGTCTTCGCCGAGGAGCAGGCCTCCTACCTCGCCGGTGTCGCCGCCGCCAAGGCCACCAAGAGCGACACCGTCGGCTTCGTGGGCGGTGTGGACATCCCGCTGATCCACAAGTTCCGGGCCGGTTACGAGCAGGGTGTCAAGGAGACCGACCCCAAGGTCCGGGTGATCTCGCAGTTCCTCACCCAGACGGCCGAGGAGGGCGGCTTCTCCAGCCCCGACAAGGGCAAGGCCGCCGCCGAGGGCCAGATCGAGAAGGGCGCCGACGTCATCTACCAGGCGGCTGGCCTCTCCGGCCAGGGCGTCATCGAGGCGGCGGCCAAGGCGAAGGTCTGGGCGATCGGCGTCGACTCCGACCAGTACAAGCAGGAAGCCCTCGCCGGCTACAAGGACTACATCCTCACCTCCGCCCTGAAGGACGTCGGCGGCGCGGTGTACACGCTGACCAAGTCCGTCCAGGACGGCGAGCCGTTCACCGGCACCCAGGTCTTCGACCTGAAGGTGAACGGCGTCGGCCTCTCCGACAGCAACCCCAGGATGGCCGAGGTCGCCGGCCTGCAGGAGGCCGTGGACGAGGCGAAGAAGGGCATCACCGACGGCACCATCGAGGTGAACACGGAGTGACCCCCGTGCCGGGCCGTCCCCGGCACCGGCCTCCCGTACGAAGCGGGCGGGCGCACACGGCGCCCGCCCGCTTCGCCGTCCCCCCTCCGCGCCCCTCTCCGCCTCCCTCCGGACCCTCCCGAAAAGCGCCGGACGCTCACCCAAAGCCACCCTCCGTTCGCGAACAGCAACCCCTTGTCCCGGTGGACGGAACCGGGTTGAACACGGGCGCATAACAAGGTGGACAGAAGGGGTTTTCAGGCAGGTCTACGCGCGTTAATCTGCGGCGAAGCCAGCGCCGTAGCTGTACCGTCCCGGCGCTTTGTACGACTAGGAGCACCACACATGCGCCGGATTTCCCGGATCACGGTCGCAGGCGCAGCGACCGCCTCCCTGGCCCTCGCCCTCTCCGCCTGCGGCGGCACCTCGACCTCCTCGGGCTCCTCGGAGTCGAAGGAGGGCAAGGGCCTCGCCATCGCGTACGACGTCGGCGGGCGCGGCGACCAGTCCTTCAACGACGCCGCCTTCGCGGGCCTGCAGCAGGCCAAGAAGGAGTTCGGCTACGAGACGGCCGACGTCGAGCCCACCGACGGTGAGACGGACGCCGACAAGGAGCAGCGTCTCGTCTCGCTGGCGAAGCAGGGCTACAACCCGGTGGTCGGCGTCGGCTACGCCTACGCGTCCGCCGTCAAGGGCGCCGCGGAGAAGTTCCCCGACACCACCTTCGGCATCGTCGACGACGCCACCGTCGAGGCGGAGAACGTCGCCGACCTGGTGTTCTCCGAGGAGCAGGCCTCCTACCTGGCCGGCGTCGCCGCGGCCAAGACCACCAAGACCGGCACCGTCGGCTTCGTGGGCGGCGTGGACATCCCGCTGATCCACAAGTTCCGCGCCGGCTACGAGCAGGGCGTCAAGGACACCGACCCCAAGGTCAAGGTCATCTCGCAGTTCCTCACGCAGACCGCGGAGGAGGGCGGCTTCTCCAGTCCGGACAAGGGCAAGAGCGCCGCCGAGGGCCAGATCGAGAAGAAGGCCGACGTGGTCTACGCGGCCGCCGGTCTGTCCGGTCAGGGCGTCATCGAGGCCGCCGCCGCCAACAAGGTGTGGGCGATCGGCGTCGACTCCGACCAGTACAAGCACGAGGCCCTCGCCAAGTACAAGGACTCGATCCTCACCTCGGCGATGAAGGATGTCGCCAAGGCGGTGTACAACCTGGCGAAGTCGGTCGAGGACGGCAAGCCCGCGACCGGTATCGTCAAGGGCGATCTGAAGACGGGTGAGGTGAGCCTGTCGAACTCCAACCCGAAGTTCGCGGACGACGCCGAGCTCCAGAAAGCCATCGAGACGGCCAAGGAGAAGATCGTCAGCGGCGAGATCAAGGTCAAGTCGAGCTGAGTCACACCCTGAACCACCGCGGGGTCGCGACCGCTCGACGGGGTGCGAGGAGCCCGGCTCCTCGCACCCCGTCGGTCAGGTGTGCCACCCCTTTGTCTGCCGAAGGGGCGCTACGCGCGTAGACGGCCCCCGTCCCCAGGAGAGTGCGTCATCAACGCGTCCAGCAGCCCTCCGGCCGGAGCGGCGGCCCACACGGCGGTGGCCGCCGTGGAGCTCGCCGGTATCACCAAGCGCTTCCCCGGAGTCGTCGCCAACCACGACATCCACCTGACCGTCCGCAAGGGCACCGTCCACGCCCTCGTCGGCGAGAACGGCGCCGGCAAGTCGACCCTGATGAAGATCCTCTACGGCATGCAGAAGCCGGACGAGGGCACCATCACGGTCCACGGCGAACAGGTGAACTTCTCCTCGCCCGCCGACGCCATCGCCCGCGGCATCGGCATGGTGCACCAGCACTTCATGCTGGCCGACAACCTCACCGTCCTCGAGAACGTCGTCCTCGGCAGCGAGAAGCTCCACGGCATCGGCGGCAGGGCCCGCCGCCGCATCAAGGAGCTGTCCGAGCGCTACGGCCTGGACGTGCGCCCCGACGTCCTGGTCGAGGAGCTGGGCGTCGCCGCCCGCCAGCGCGTGGAGATCCTCAAGGTCCTCTACCGCGGCGCCACCACCCTGATCCTCGACGAGCCGACGGCCGTGCTCGTCCCGCAGGAGGTCGACGCGCTCTTCGACAACCTGCGCGAGCTCAAGGCCGAGGGCCTGTCCGTCATCTTCATCTCCCACAAGCTGGGCGAGGTGCTGTCCGTCGCCGACGACATCACCGTCATCCGCCGCGGCACCACGGTCGGCACCGCCGTGCCGTCCGAGACCACCCCGCGCCAGCTCGCCGAGCTGATGGTCGGCAGCGAGCTGCCCACGCCGGAGACGGCCGAGTCCACGGTCACCGACCGGCCCGTCATCACCGTCGACAAGCTGCGCCTGGCCGCCCCCGGCGGCAAGGCCCTCCTTGACGACATCAGCTTCACCATCCACGAGGGCGAGGTCCTGGGCATCGCCGGCGTCGAGGGCAACGGCCAGACCGAACTGGTCGACGCCCTCATCGGCCTGCGCCACGCCGACTCCGGCGTCATCCGGCTGGCCGACGAGGAGATCACCGCCTGGCCCACGCGCAAGCGCCGTGAGGAGGGCATCGGCTACATCCCCGAGGACCGCCACCGCCACGGCCTGCTCCTCGAAGCCCCCCTCTGGGAGAACCGCATCCTCGGCCACGTCACCGAGAAGCCCAACGCCAAGGGCATCTGGCTGGACCCGAAGGCCGCCCAGGAGGACACCCGCCGGATCGTCACCGAGTACGACGTCCGCACCCCCGGCATCGACGTCACCGCGGCCTCCCTGTCCGGCGGCAACCAGCAGAAGCTGATCGTCGGCCGGGAGATGAGCCACAAGCCGCGCTTCCTGATCGCCGCCCACCCCACCCGCGGCGTGGACGTCGGCGCGCAGGCCGCGATCTGGGACCACATCCGCGAGGCCCGCCGCGAGGGCCTGGCCGTGCTGCT
Organism: Streptomyces sp. DSM 120436; assembly: GCF_055778765.1. Classification (NCBI taxonomy): domain Bacteria; kingdom Bacillati; phylum Actinomycetota; class Actinomycetes; order Kitasatosporales; family Streptomycetaceae; genus Streptomyces; species Streptomyces sp. DSM 120436. The sequence goes on from NZ_JBSKBS010000001.1 coordinate 2,213,889, forward strand.
GATCTCCGCCGACCTGGACGAGCTGATCGGCCTGTCCGACACCCTCCGCGTGATCTACGACGGCAAGCTGGTCGCCGACGCCGACCCGGCCACCATCACCCCGGAGGAACTCGGCACCGCCATGACCGGCGCCGCCGAGGGCCACCTCGAACACGAAGAGACCCCTGCCGAGACCCAGGCCGACCTGTCCAAGTCCGCCGAGTCTCCGGAAGACGAGGCCCGCTGATGAAGAAGTTCGACAAGGAGCGCGTGCTCCTCGCGGTGGCCGGCCCGGTCATCGCGCTCGCCGTGGCCTTCGCGCTGAGCGCGATCGTGCTGGTCGCCTCCGGCAAGAACCCGGTCGAGCCGTTCGCCCTCATGTTCGAGCAGGTCGGGTACTCGGACGTCCAGGTACTGATCCTCAACCAGGCCTCGATGTACTACATCGCGGCCCTGGCGGTGGCCATCGGCTTCCGGATGAACCTGTTCAACATCGGCGTCGACGGCCAGTACCAGCTCGGCGCGATGATGGCCGCCATCGTCGGCGCGCACGCCAACCTCCCGGCGTTCCTCCAGGTCCCCCTGCTGCTGCTGACCGCCGTGTGCACCGGCGCCTTCTGGGCGGGCGTCGCCGGCGTCCTCAAGGTCACCCGCGGCGTCAGCGAGGTCGTCGCCACGATCATGCTCAACGCGATCGCCACCTCGCTGATCGTCTACATGTGGAAGCCGGACGTCTTCGGCGTCAAGATCGGCAACAACAGCACCACCGGCGAGATGCACGAGTCCGGCTGGATCCCGGGCATCGACCTCGGCGCGGCCGGCGAGATCTACGGCCTGGTGATCCTCGCCGTCCTCCTCGGCATCGGCTACTGGGTCGTCCTCAACCGCACCCGCTTCGGCTTCGACCTGCGCGCCTCCGGCGCCTCCAGCTCCGCCGCGGCCGCCAGCGGCGTCGACCCCAAGCGCATGGTCCTCACCGCCATGCTGCTCTCCGGCGCCATCGCCGGCCTCGCGGGCCTGCCGATCCTGCTCGGCGACTCCCACACCTACAACCTCAACTTCCCCACCGGCATCGGCTTCCTCGGCATCGGCATCGCCCTGCTCGGCCGCAACAGCCCGGTCGGGATCGTCTTCGCCGCCCTGCTGTGGGCCTGGCTCGACAAGGCGTCGCCCGAGCTGGACTTCCACGGCTACGACAAGGAGATCGCGGTCATCATGCAGGGCCTGATCGTCCTCTCGGTGGTCGTCTCCTACGAGGCCGTCCGCGAGTGGGGCCTGCGCCGCCAGCAGCGCCGGGTCGGCGCCGAACTCGCCGCGGGACACGTCCTGGGCGCCGACAACAACACCACGAAGGAGGTGGCCGGCCGATGACCGCTCCGACCACAGCGACCGACGTCAACCAGCCGTCGCTGGAGCACGCCCCGCAGACCGGCCGCCGCATGTCGCTGCCCGTCCTGATGCTCGTCATCGCCGGAGGGCTGGCGCTGACCTCGATCGTGCGCCTGATCACCGGCGCCGACGGCATCACCAACGTCAGCCAGATGTCCACCGCGCTCCAGCTCGCCGTGCCGATCGGCCTCGCCGGCCTCGGCGGCCTGTGGGCCGAGCGCGCGGGCGTGGTGAACATCGGCCTCGAAGGCATGCTGATCCTGGGCACCTGGTTCGGCGCCTGGGCCGGATTCCAGTGGGGTCCGTGGACCGGCGTCCTCGTCGGCATCATCGGCGGCTGCCTCGGCGGCCTGCTGCACGCGATCGTGACCGTCACCTTCAACGTCAACCACATCGTCTCCGGCGTGGCGATCAACATCCTCGCCCTCGGCGCCACCCGCTACCTGGCCCCGCTCGCCTTCGAGGGCCACCAGGGCGGCTCCGCCAAGCAGTCCCCGGCGGTCGAGTCCCTCGGCAACTTCACCGTGCCCGGACTCTCCGACTGGCTGACCGACCTCAACGCCAAGGGCTGGTTCTTCGTCTCCGACATCGCCGGCCTGCTCGGCGGCCTGGTCACCGACGTCTCCTGGCTGACCCTGATCGCCGTCGCGCTCATCCCCGCCACCTGGTGGATCCTGTGGCGCACCCCGTTCGGCCTGCGGCTGCGCTCCTGCGGCGAGAACCCGGTGGCCGCCGAGTCCCTCGGCGTCAACGTCTACAAGTACAAGTACCTCGCCGTGATCATCTCCGGCGGACTGGCCGGCCTCGGCGGCGTCTTCCTGTCCATCGTGGCCAACCCCTTCTACCTGGAGGGCCAGACCAGCGGCCGCGGCTACATCGGCCTCGCCGCGATGATCTTCGGCAACTGGATGCCGGGCGGCCTCGCCATCGGCGCCGGCCTCTTCGGCTACACCGACAGCCTCAACCTGCGCGGCGGCTCCACCAACGTGCACGCCCTGCTGCTGCTCGGCGCGCTGCTGCTGGTCATCGGCGCCATCTGGCTGGCCGTCCGCAAGAAGTACGTCCACGCGGTGATCACCCTGATCGTCGGCGCCCTCGTCTTCGCCTGGTACGCCGGCACCAACGAGGTCCCGAGCCAGGTCGTCGCCGCCACGCCGTACGTCATCACCCTGGTCGTCCTCGCCCTCTCCGCCCAGCGGCTGCGCATGCCGAAGGCGAACGGCATGCAGTACCGGAAGGGACAGGGCAAGTGACCGCGGCCGACGACGTCGACTGGGAGGCGCTGCGCGCGGCGGCGCGGGACGCCATGTCCCACGCCTACGCCCCCTACTCGGGGTACCCGGTCGGCGTCGCGGCCCGGGTCGACGACGGACGCACGGTCACCGGCTGCAACGTCGAGAACGCCAGTTACGGACTCGGCCTGTGCGCCGAGTGCGGACTCGTCTCGGAGCTGCAGCGCACCGGGGGCGGCCGGCTCACGCACTTCACGTGCGTGGACGGCGGCGGCGAGATCCTCGTCCCGTGCGGCCGCTGCCGCCAGCTGCTGTACGAGTTCGGCGGACCCGGACTGCTGCTGGAGACGCCCGAGGGCATCCTGCCCCTGTCCGAGATGCTGCCCCAGGCCTTCGGCCCCCAGCACCTCACCAAGTAACTCCCGTGCGGCCCCTCCCGACGGCACCCGGCACCCCGGGCGGCGTCGAGCGGAGGGGCCGTGCTCTTCGCACTCCGGAAGGAACGCCAGCCATGGCCATGGACGTCATCTCCGTCATCCGCACCAAGCGGGACCGCGGCGAACTCACCGACGAGCAGATCGACTGGGTCATCGACGCGTACACCCGCGGGGAGGTGGCCGACGAGCAGATGTCGGCCCTCGCCATGGCGATCCTGCTCAACGGCATGAACCGCCGGGAGATCGCCCGCTGGACCGCCGCGATGATCGCCTCCGGCGAGCGCATGGACTTCACGTCCCTGTCCCGCCCCACCGCCGACAAGCACTCCACGGGCGGCGTCGGCGACAAGATCACCCTGCCGCTCGCGCCGCTGGTCGCCGCCTGCGGCGCCGCCGTCCCGCAGCTCTCCGGCCGCGGCCTCGGCCACACCGGCGGCACCCTCGACAAGCTGGAGTCGATCCCCGGCTGGCGCGCCCTGCTCTCCAACGAGGAGATGCTGCACGTCCTCGACACCACCGGCGCGGTGATCTGCGCGGCCGGCGACGGACTCGCCCCCGCCGACAAGAAGCTCTACGCCCTGCGCGACGTCACCGGCACCGTCGAGGCGATCCCGCTGATCGCCTCCTCGATCATGTCGAAGAAGATCGCCGAGGGCACCGGCTCGCTGGTCCTGGACGTGAAGGCCGGCTCCGGCGCCTTCATGAAGACGATCGAGGACGCCCGCGAGCTGGCCTCGACCATGGTGGGCCTCGGCACCGACCACGGCGTGAAGACGGTCGCCCTGCTCACCGACATGTCCACCCCCCTCGGTCTCACCGCGGGCAACGCCCTGGAGGTCCGCGAGTCGGTGGAGGTCCTGGCGGGCGGCGGCCCCGCGGACGTCGTCGAGCTGACCCTCGCCCTGGCCCGCGAGATGCTCGACGCGGCCGGCCTGAAGGACGCCGACCCGGCGAAGGCCCTCGCCGACGGCTCCGCGATGGACGTCTGGCGCCGCATGATCAGCGCCCAGGGCGGCGACCCGGACGCGGAACTCCCGGTCGCCCGCGAGCAGCACGTGCTGAAGGCGCCGTCCTCCGGCGTCCTGACCCGCCTGGACGCCTACGACATCGGCGTCGCCGCCTGGCGCCTCGGCGCGGGCCGCGCCCGCAAGGAGGACCCGGTGCAGGCGGGCGCGGGCGTCGAGATGCACGCCAAGCCCGGCGACCGCGTCACCGAGGGCCAGCCCCTCCTCACCCTCCACACGGACACCCCGGACCGCTTCGAGTACGCGCTCCGGTCCCTGGAGGGCTCCTTCGACATCGGTTCCGGCGCGGACTTCACCGCCACGCCGGTGGTCCGGGAACGCATCGCCTGACCTGGGCTTTCCCCTTTCGGGTGAACGGGACCGGTGGACCTCCGCCGGTCCCGTTCGTCATGCTGTACTCGGCGACGTACCGATAGGAGACCGCCGTGAGCGCACTCACCGTGAGCCAGGACCCCGAGCAGAGCTGGGACGACCTCGTCCGGTTCTGGGAGGAGATGGAGTGGCCCGAGGGCAGCAAGGTGGAGATCATCGAGGGGATCGTCACCGTGTCACCCGCTCCCGCGTATCGCCACAACGTGATCGCGGCCCGCATCCAGCGTCGCCTCTACTCCGCGATCCCCGAGCACTGGGAGATCTTTCAGACCCTCGCCGTCGCCGTGCCGTCCCGACTGGGCATGCTCATCCCGGATCTTGTGGTCGCGCCCGTGCACGACCACACCGAGTTCGAAACCCACATCCCGGCCGGTCTGGCCGAACTGGTCGTCGAGATCACCTCCAAGTCCAACACCCGCCACGACCGCGTCAGCAAGCCCGCCGCCTACGCGGCCGCCGGTGTCCCCCTCTATCTGCTGGTCGATGCCTGGGCCCCGGACGGTCCGACCGTGACGCTCTACGGTGAACCGAGGGGCGACGTCTACCGGCCGTTGAAGACCGTGAAGTTCGGCGAGCCCCTCACGCTCCCCGCCCCCCTCGGCCTGGTCATCGACACGGCCGAGTTCCCGGAGGCCTGATCACCCCGGCTCCCGCCTCGCCTGCCTCAGCAGGCTCCCGGTGTCGGTGCTGAAGCTCGACGGCTCCTTCGTGCGCGGCTTCCGGATCGAGGACCGCAGGGCGAAGGCCGGCCCGGCGGACGAGGTCATCGTCGAGGCGACGGTGCGACTCGCCCACCGGCTGGGGCTGACCGTCACCGCGGAGCGCGTGGAGACCTCCACGCAGGCCACACCGGTCAGGGCCGGCTGTACTCACGGCCCATCCTGCCCGGCCGCGTCTCCGAACTGCTCGGCACACCCCGCCGGAGGCCTGATCACCCCAGCACCGCCGCCACCGTCACCAGGACCGGGACCGACAGGGCCGTCGAGACGAGGATGGCCTCGCGGGCCAGTCGCTCGCCCACGCGGTAGCTGCTCGCGTAGGTGAAGAGGTTCTGGGCGGCCGGGAGGGCCGAGGTGACCACCACGTCCAGCAACTGTGCGCCGCGCAGGCCGAAGACGCCGGCCGCCAGTGCCCAGGCGGCCAGCGGCTGGCCCACGGCCTTCAGGCCCACGGCCAGCAGCACCGCACCGCGGTCACCGCCGCGCAGCGGCAGGGCGCTGCCGCGCAGGGAGATGCCGAAGGCGAGGAGCACCGCCGGGACCGCCATGTCGCCGATCAGCCGCACCGGGTCCCACACCGGGCCGGGGATCTCCACCCCCGACGCCGCCACGGCGACCCCCGCGAGCGACCCCAGGGCGACCGGATTGCGCACGGGGGTCAGCAGCCGCCGCCACAGGGGCTGTTTCCCGCCCGCCGTGGACAGGTCCAGGACGGTCAGCGCGATCGGCGTGACCACGACGAGCTGGAACAACAGCACCGGCGCCACCAGTGAGGCGTCGCCGAGCACGTACACGGCGATCGGGATGCCCAGGTTGCCGGCGTTGACGTAGCCGGAGCACAGGGCGCCGATGGTGGTACGGCCCACACCCCAGCCGCGCGCCACGCCCACCGCGACGAAGACGCCCGCCACCGCGGCCGTGCTCACCGCGGTGACCAGCAGACGGCCGGAGAAGACCACCGACAGGTCCGCGCGGGCGAGCGTGGTGAACAGCAGCGCCGGGGACGCCACGTGGAACGCCAGGGTGGTCAGCACCTCGCCGCCCTGCGCGCCGAGATCCCCCCGCCGGCCGATGACGTAGCCGACGCCGATGACGACGGCGATCACCAGGAACCCGCTCAGCACCCCCTGCACGGCGGCTCCCCGTGGCGGCGGAGGGCACCGGACACCAGGGGCGGAGATGATCTGTGGCGCATACAGCCAACCCTCCGTGGAGGGCCGCGCCCGGTCAATGTGATCCTCGGCGCCGCGCGATGAGTTACCGGTCCCCGGCCGGTCTACCGGTCGTGGACGCCATGACACCGCCCGTACTCGTGCTCAGCGGCCCCCTCACCACGGACGAGGTGAGCGGGCCGTGCCAGGCGCTGCGCGCCCTGCTGGAGGGCGGGGGGCGCGGCGGTGTCGTGGTGTGCGACGTCGCCGGGCTGGGGCCGCCGGGCCTGGCCGCCGTGAACCTGCTGGCCCGGCTGCAGCTCACCGCCCGCCGGGCCGGCGGGCGGATCCGGCTGCGCGCCCCCTCCCCGGCGCTATGCGCCCTGCTCGACCTCGTCGGTCTCCGCTTCGAGACGGAGGGGCAGCCCGAACAGCGGGAACCACCGCTGGGTGTCCAGGAAGCAGTGGAACCCGGTGATCCGGCCGTCTGAGATCTCCAGCGCCTGCACCGCCCACGGCGTGTGTCCGCCGTTCTCCGGGTCGGGCTTGTACTGCGCGAACCCGGGCAGGCCGTTGACCTCGACGGGCACCAGCCGCGAGTTCGCGCACGCGGCGCCCAGCGTCGTCATGAAGCCCGTGATGTCCTCGGCGCCGGTCAGCCACAGGTCGAATGGCGGCATCGTCATGACGGCGTCCTCGTGCAGCAGCGCGGTCAGCGCCGACATGTCGTACCCCTCGAAGGCGGCCACGTAGCGGTCGAGGAGCTTCTTCTGGTCCTCGTCCAGCGGGTCGGAGACCGCCGCGTCGGCGCCCGCCTCCCGGCGCTCGGCGAGCGTCGCCCGGGCCCGCTGCAGCGCGCTGTTGACCGACGCGACCGACGTGCCGAGCAGCTCGGCGACCTCGCTCGCCTTCCAGGCCAGCACCTCGCGCAGGATCAGCACCGCCCGCTGCCTGGCGGGCAGTTGCTGCAGCGCCGCCATGAACGCCAGCCGCACGGACTCCTTGGCGACCGCGGCCTCCGCCGGGTCGGCGGGGGTGGGCAGCACCCGGTCGTCGGGCATGGGCTCCAGCCAGGTGTGGTCGGGGCGGGGGGAGAGGGCGGCCCGCGCCAGCGGCGTGGACTCCGTCAGGTCCATCGGGCGGGCGCGCTTGTTGCCCGCGGACAGCATGTCCAGGCAGACGTTGGTCGCGATGCGGTAGAGCCAGGAGCGGAGGCTGGACCGGCCCTCGAACTTGTCGAGGCTGCGCCAGGCACGGACCATCGTGTCCTGCACCGCGTCCTCGGCCTCGAAGGCCGAGCCGAGCATCCGGTAGCAGTACCCGGTCAGCTCGACCCGGTACTGCTCCAGCGTGGCGTCCGGATCCGTCGTCGCCGTGCCGTTCGTCATCGTCCACCCACCCCAAGCGCACTCGTGGCGGCGCGCCGTCGCGTCCACCACCTCGGAAGCTACCGCAGCCCACTGACAGCGGCCCTCCGAGTGGACGAATCCGCAGGTGAGGGGCAGGGCGGGACCGGCCGTGCGTGCGCCCCAGGGACAGCCGTCAGGCGGTGCGGGCCTCCCCGGCGCGGACCGCCGCCCGGGTCCCGGCCAGGGTGATCCCCGCGACGCCCGTCACGGCCACGAGCCCGACCGCGACCGTCCCGGCCCAGCCGCCCGCGTGGAAGGCCAGCGCGCCCACCGTGCTGCCGGCGCTCGACCCGATGTAGTACGCGGACTGGTACAGCGCCGCCGCCTGCGCCCGGCCCTCCGTCGCGGTCCTGCCCACCGCCGACGACGCCACCGCGTGCCCCGCGAAGAACCCGGCCGTGATCAGCACCAGGCCCAGCAGCACCACCGGCAGCGACCCGGCCAGCGACAGCAGCAGCCCGGCCGCGGTGGTCGCGCCGCCCGCGTACAGGGCGCCCCGGCGGCCCAGCCGGCCCACCAGCCGTCCGGCCGCGGACGCCGAGACCGTGCCGACCAGGTACACCAGGAACACCGACCCGGCGACACCCTGCGGCAGCGAGAACGGCTCCTCGGTCAGCCGGTACCCGATGACCGTGTACACGCCCCCGAACACCGTCATGAACAGCGCGCCGATCGCGAACAGCCGCCGCAGCAGCGGGTTCGCCAGGTGACGGCGGACCGTGCCGGCCAGCACGCGCGGCGCGAGCGACCCGGGCCTGAAGTGCCGCGGCGCCGGCAGCAGCAGCCGGAAGGCCACCGCGCACGCCACCGCGACGACGCCGATCACGCCGACGGCGACCCGCCAGCCCCACTCCTGCGCGACCCATCCGGTGATCACCCGGCCGCTCATCCCGCCGACGCTGTTGCCGGCCACGAACAGCCCGATCGCGGTCACCAGCGCCTTCGGCGTGACCTCCTCCGCGAGGTACGCCGTCGCCGACGCGGGCAGCCCGGCCAGCGCCGCGCCCTGCAGCGCCCGCAGCGCCACCAGCGCCCCGAGCGACGGGGCGAACGGCACCAGCAGCCCGAGGGTCACCGCGACGGCCAGCGAGGCCGTCATGACCGTGCGCCGTCCGAACCGCTCGGACAGGGCGCTCATCGGCAGCACGAACAGCGCCAGGCCGCCGGTCGCCGCCGACACCGTCCAGCTCGCGTCGCTCGCACTGACCGTGAAGTCGCCGGAGACCAACGGGAGGAGGGCCTGGGTGGAGTAGAGGAGCGCGAAGGTCGCGACGCCCGCGAGGAACAGGGCGAGACTCATCCGGCGGTAGCCGGGGCCGCCCGGGGACATCCGGGTCTCGTCGGCGGGCGGCGGGGAGGAGGGAACGGATGCGACGGCGTCCACGCGGGCGGACGCCCCGGTACTGGCGGGAGTCATGCCTCGAACGTACGGAGGCCTCCGCTCATCCGTCCAATGCACGGAATCGCCATAATCGTTCCCATGGAGCATCAGCAGAGGTCAGGCGGTCGGCTGTCACGGACCGGTGACATACGAGACAGGGAGGAGATGGCGCGGCTGCTCGCGCCGCGCCTCGCCCACTTCGCCGGGGTGGCCCGCACCGAGCACGTCACCCGGGCCGCCCAGGAGATGCAGGTGCCGCAGTCCACCCTCTCCCGCGCCCTGGTCCGGCTGGAGGAGGACCTCGGCGTCGACCTGTTCGCCCGGCACGGCCGCACCGTCTCCCTCACCCCGGCCGGCCGCACCTTCCTCGCCTCCGTCGACCGCGCCCTGGACGAGATCGGACGCGCCGCCGAGGAGGTCCGCGCCGACGCCGACCCCGCCACCGGCAAGGTCGCCTTCGGCTTCCTGCACACCATGGGCGCCGAGACCGTGCCCGGCCTGCTGCACGCCTTCCGCGCCGACCACCCGGGCATCCGCTTCAGCCTGGTGCAGAACCACGGCGAGGCCATGCTGGAGGGACTGCGCGCGGGCGAGCTCGACCTGTGCCTGACCTCGCCCGTGCCGTCCGCCCCGGACCTGGTGGCCCGCCGCCTCGACGAGCAGAAGCTGCGGCTGGTCGTCCCCGCCGACCACCGCCTCGCCGACCGCCGCCGGGTCCGCCTGGCCGAGGCCGCCGACGAGACCTTCGTGACCCTGGAACCCGGCTACGGACTGCGCCGCATCACCGACGACCTGTGCGCCCGGGCCGGCTTCGCGCCGCGCATCGCCTTCGAGGGCGAGGAGGCCGAGACCCTGCGCGGCCTGGTCGCGGCCGGCCTGGGCGTGGCCCTGCTGCCTCCGCCCCCCTTCCCCCGCCCCGGCGTGGCCGAACTGGCGGTGACCGCCCCCAGGGCGGCCCGCGAGATCGGCGTGGCCTGGCCGGCGGGCCGCCCGGACACGCCCCCGGTGGCGGCGTTCAAGAAGTTCCTGCTGTCGAAGCGGGGGAGCCTGCTGCCGGGGTAGCAGGGGGGCGGCCTCAGCGCCGTGACGACGTCCCGAACCCCGCCGCCAGCGGCATCCGCAGCCCCAGCGGCGGGGGCGCCGCCAGCGCGTCCTGCACCGGGCGGGAGAAGGCCCGCCCGAACAGCACGCCCACCACGAAGTCCTCGACGAGCGCCAGCACTTCCTCGCGGTACTGGCTCAACCCGTGGCTGTCCGCGTGCACTTCGAAGCGGCACACCTCACGGTTGGCCTTCTTCGCCCGTGCCGCCAGCCGGAAGGACAGTTCGGGGTCGGTCCGCGCGTCGTTCGTGCCGTGCACGATCAGCACCTGCCGGCCGGCGAGCTGCCGCACCGGTTCGGCCGGGGCCGTCCCGTCCTCCTCCGGCAGCCAGGGGGCCAGCGCCACCACGGAGGTGACGGCCTCGTGGCCCGCCGCGCGCAGCGCCGCCCTGCCGCCCATGCCGAGGCCCACCAGACAGACGGGCACGTCCCCGTAGCGCCGCACGGCCTCGTCGGCGGCCCAGGCGGCGTCGTGCGCGAGGCGCGCCTCGTCGCCGTTCCAGCCGCGGTAGCGGTAGTGGACGGCGTGGACGGCGAGATGCCGGTCCCGTCCCGCGCGGGCCAGCCGGCGCCCCAGGCCGCGTACGGGGACCGCCGCCATCGGCGAGGGTCTGCGGGCGGAGGCCTCCTCCCCGTTCGGGAGCAGCAGCACCACCCCGTTCACCGTGGCCGGCTCCGCGCCGAGCGCCCTCCCCAGCCGGGCCGTGCGGACCGGCGTCGCTTGCTGTGCCATGGCTGAACATTCTCAGAAAACAGGGGCACGCGACCCGTCCGTGCGGTCACCTTTCCGTATCGGCACGTTTGCGCGCCGGGTGATCTACGCGCGTAGGAGTTATGGTGCGGAGATGACGAGCCAGACCATCGCGAACGCCCCGACCGCGGACCGGATCCGCCGGGCGCCCAAGGTTCTGCTGCACGATCACCTCGACGGCGGACTGCGCCCCGGCACCGTCGTCGACCTGGCCCGGGAGACGGGTTACACAGGCCTGCCCCACACCGATCCCGACCAGCTCGCCCTGTGGTTCCACCAGGCCGCCGACTCCGGCTCCCTGGAGCGGTACCTGGAGACGTTCGCGCACACCGTCGGCGTCATGCAGACCCGCGACGCGCTGGTCCGGGTCGCCGCCGAGTGCGCCGAGGACCTCGCCGAGGACGGCGTCGTCTACGCGGAGGTGCGCTACGCGCCCGAGCAGCACCTCGCCGGCGGGCTGACCCTGGAGGAGGTCGTCGAGGCCGTCGACGAGGGCTTCCGCCAGGGCGAGCGGCGGGCCCGGGAGAACGGCCACCGCATCCGCGTCGGCGCCCTGCTCACCGCGATGCGGCACGCCGCCCGCGCCCTGGAGATCGCCGAACTCGCCAACCGCTACCGCGACCTGGGCGTCGTCGGCTTCGACATCGCGGGCGCCGAGGCCGGCTACCCGCCCACCCGGCACCTCGACGCCTTCGAGTACCTGAAGCGGGAGAACAACCACTTCACGATCCACGCCGGCGAGGCGTTCGGGCTGCCGTCCATCTGGCAGGCGCTCCAGTGGTGCGGCGCGGACCGGCTCGGGCACGGGGTGCGGATCATCGACGACATCCGGGTGCGCGACGACGGCACGGTGGAGCTCGGCCGGCTCGCCGCCTACGTCCGGGACAAGCGCGTCCCGCTGGAGCTGTGCCCCAGCTCCAACCTCCAGACCGGCGCCGCCGCCTCGTACGCCGAGCACCCGATCGGACTGCTGCGCCGGCTGCACTTCCGGGCCACGGTGAACACCGACAACCGGCTGATGTCCCACACCAGCATGAGCCGCGAGTTCGAGCATCTGGTCGAGGCTTTCGGGTACACGCTCGACGACATGCAGTGGTTCACCGTCAATGCGATGAAGTCCGCGTTCATTCCTTTCGATGAACGGCTGGCGATGATCAATGACGTGATCAAGCCCGGATACGCAGGGCTGAAATCCGAATGGCTGTTCCGTCAGACCGCTTCCACCAGCGATTCCTCCCCCAAGGGCGGCTGAAAAGCGCATCACCGGGAAAGGTGAGCGCGCAACGCTTTCACCATCCGTCCGTATTTCGATGTTTGCGGCGGGCGGGGATGCCTGATTACGGTCACAGCACCGCTCACATCCCCGTATCCCATGTCGAGGACGCCTTTCATGAAGCAATCTGCTGCCAAGACCCTCGGTGTCGCCGCTCTCGGTGCCGCCTTCGCCGCCGCCGGTGCGGGCGCCGCCCAGGCGGCCCCGGCCCTGCCGGACGCCCCGGGGCTGGACACCGTCACCCAGGCCGTGCCGGCGGACCAGGTGTCCAGCGCGCTGCCGGGCCCGGCCGAGGCGCTGTCGACGGGCCAGGACGCGGCCGGCAAGGGCCTCGGGGCCGCCAAGCCGGTCGCCGACGAGCTGGGCTCCAAGGTCCCGGGCGCCGGTCTCCTCGGCGGGCTGCCGCTGAACCAGCCGCCGACCCAGGGCCTCAACGTCAACGGCGTCCCGCTGGGCGGCGGCCGCTGACCTCCCCGGTCGACGACGGGCCGATGGGGCGCACCCGGGAACGGGTCGCGCCCCATCGGCGTGCTCGGAGGTACACGGTCCCGTGCGAGCCTCGGGGAGACGATGCCGGAGGGGACCGGGCGGACGGCGCGCGGCGCCTCGGGGGTGAGGGCGCCGCACGGCCGCCCTACCAGGCCGTGCGGGCCTTGTCCCCCGAGGGCAACAGGATCCACAGCGCCAGGTACAGCAGGAACTGCGGGCCCGGGAGCAGGCACGAGACCAGGAACACGACGCGCATCGTCTTCGCGGAGGTGCCGAACCGCCGGGCCAGCCCGGCGCAGACACCGCCGATCATCCGGCCGTCGGTCGGGCGGGCGAGGCTGCTCATCGCGACTCCTTCGTGAACGGTGCGAGGCCGCCTGTCCGGCTGCCTCCGTACCTCCACGTTACGGAGACGAAGGGGGCAAAGCGTCACTCCACGGGGCGATCCCGACCCTGGGAATCGTCGGGGTCCGCCCCGGAGGGGCCTCCTCCCGCAAGGCGGCCCCGTCCGTCCCCAGGACCACCCGGCGGCGCAGCCGGGCACGTCCCGCGGGCACCACGGCGGCGTGGACGAGCGCGGCGCCCGCCGTGTTCAGCAGCAGCGAGTCGACGTCCACCACCTGGCCCGGCACCGCGGTCTGCAACAGCTCCACGGCCAGCGACACCAGAGCGGCCGCGGCCATGGTGCGGATCAGCGAGCCCAGCCGGGACACGGCCAGCCGGCCCCCGGCCATCGGCAGCAGCACGCCCAGCGGCGCGAGCAGCGCCATCGACTCCCCGGTCCGGCGCAGCCCCGTCGCCCAGCCCAGCGCGAAGTCGGCCCGGATCCCGTCCAGCGGCCGCAGATTGGCGGGCATCACCCACGGAACGTCCAGGGGGCGCAGCGTGTACCAGGCGACGAACGCCAGATGCGCGGCCAGGAGAACACCTCCGGTCACACGGATACGGGATGCGGCGTTGCCGCCGATGAAGCCTTGACGCTGCACGACCCCCAAGACGCGGCGTGCGCCTCGGCCGGTTCCGGGGGGTCACCCGTTCCACGGCTGAGGCGTGCGCCACACCGCGGCGCCGTCCCTCCGAGCGCCTGGCGGGTCAGCCTCCGAGGGCTTCCGCGGAGGGCGGTTTCCCCGCCGCCGGACGGGCCCGTACGTCGTCCGTGCACCGGTAGCGGCGCGGCGTCGCCTCGTCGGGGCCGCCCAGGATCACCGAGCCGTCGCCCTCGGCCGCGGCCGAGTCGGAGAAGGTGCACACGATCTGCGCGAGCGCCGTGGCCGACAGCTCGGCGGGCGGCGTGCTCAGTCGCAGCGTGTCCTCCGGGTCGCCGGCCCGCGGCCCGGTCACGGTCGTCCCGGGCCGTACCCGCGTGGTGTAGCCGGCCTCCCGTTCGGCGGCCGTCGGCTCCCGCGTCAGCTCGTCCATCAGGCCCTGCGCGACCAGCACCCGGCGCGCGTCCGTGGCGCCGTCCCGCACCCGCACCGCCCGGTCCACGGCCACCAGCGACGGCCCGCACACCAGGAACACCTGCACCACCAGCCCGCCCGCGGTCCGGCCGGACCCCTCCGGCTCACCCAGCGAGCAGCCCACCCGCGAGGGCGCCGGACCGAAGTCGGTCGGCACCTCCGTGGCCCGGATGCCGCACCCGGACAGCAGCGCGCCCAGCGCCGCGGCCCCCACGACGGCCGACAGGGCCGCCCTGCGTCGTCCTCTCATCAGGCGTCCCCCTCGGCGCCCTCGGTCCCGGCGTCGCCGGCCTTCTCCCCGGACTCCGCGGCGGACACGTCCCGCGGCAGCCGCAGGGTGAACACGGCGCCGCCCTCGGGCGAGTTGACCGCCGTGATCTCGCCGCCGTGGATGTGCGCGTTCTCCAGTGCGATGGACAGGCCCAGACCGCTGCCCTCGGAGCGCGGCCGGGAGGCGCTGGCCTTGTAGAAGCGGTCGAAGACGTGCGGCAGGACCTCCTCCGGGATGCCCGGCCCGTGGTCCCGCACCTGGATGACGACCGTGTCGTCCGCCGCGCCCGCCCCCTCGGCGCCCTCGGCGGGCTCCTCCCGCACGGACACCCGTACCGGCGAACCGCCGTGCTTGAGCGCGTTGCCGATCAGGTTGGCGAGGATGACGTCCAGCCGGCGCGGGTCGAGCCGGGCGTGGATGCCGCGCTCGGCGTCCAGCTCCACCGCGTCCAGCCAGGCCCGCGCGTCGATGCAGGCGGTTATCTGGTCGGCGACGTCGACGTCGTCGAGGACCAGCCGGGCGGTGCCCGCGTCGAAGCGGGTGACCTCCATCAGGTTCTCCACCAGGTTGTTCAGCCGCCGCGTCTCGCTCACGACCAGCCGCACCGCGGGCTGGATCATCGGGTCGATGCCGCCGCCCTCGAACTCCAGCTCCTCCTCGAGGACCTCGGTGACCGCGGTGATCGCGGTCAGCGGGGTGCGCAGCTCGTGGCTCATGTCCGCGACGAACCTGCGGGACGCCTCGTCCCGCGCCGCCATGTCCGCGACCCGCTTCTCCAGCGCCTCGGCGGCCTTGTTGAACGTCCGTGAGAGATCTGCCAGTTCGTCGGTGCCCGACACCCTCAGCCGGGTGTCCAGCTTCCCCTCCCCGAGCCGCCGCGCGGCGGTCCCCAGCCGCTGCACCGGCTTCAGCACGGTCGTCGCGGCGGCGTGCGCGAGGAGGGCGGAACCTATCAGCGCCAGACCGGTGGCGATCCCCAGCGACCAGGCCAGCGAGCTCAGGTCCTTCGCCTCCGGCTCCAGCGACTTCAGCATGTAGCCGGTCGTCCCGCCGCCGATCAGCCTGGTCCCGGCCACCAGGTACGGGGTGCCGTCCTCGACGATCCGCTGCCAGTACAGGCGGTGCGGGTACGCGTTGCCGGACGTGATCTTCTGCCGCTCGGTCACCGCCTCGCGCAGCGACTCCGGCACATCGCCCAGCGAGAAGCCGTTCAGCCCGCCCGAACTGCCGTACACCGTCTGGCCCTCGGGGTTCTCGGCGACGAGCAGCACGGTGAAGCGCTGGCTGCTGTTGGCCATCTGCCCGGCCGTGCGCTGCAGTTCGTCCTGAGCGGGGTGCTCGGGCAGCGCGCCCGCGCGGTTCTGCATCTCCTTCTCGAAGTCGCGCAGCACCGCGTCCTGCGTGCGGGTCAGCACCGACTCGCGGTTCAGCCAGTACGCGATCCCGGACGCGGACACGGCGGCGGTCAGCGCGACCAGGCCGAACACGACGACCAGCCGCAGGCGCAGGCTCGTGAGGCGCAGCCGTGACCAGACTCCCTTGCGCGCCGCGGACCAGCCGCGGCTCCCCTCCTGGTGCTCCTGTGTCACTGAGGCGGATCCAGCCGGTAGCCGACACCGCGGACGGTGCGGATCAGCGTCGGGGACGACGGCACGTCCTCGACCTTGGCCCGCAGCCGTTGGACGCACGCGTCCACCAGCCGCGAGTCGCCGAGGTAGTCGTGTTCCCACACCAGCCGCAGCAACTGCTGGCGGGACAGCGCCTGTCCGGGCCGCCGGCTCAGCTCCAGCAGCAGCCGCAGCTCGGTCGGTGTGAGCTGGAGGTCCTCGCCGTTCTTCGTCACGGTCATCGCCGCGCGGTCGATGACCAGACTGCCGAAGGTCGCCGAGTCGCTGGACTCGCGCTCCCCGCGCCGCAGCACCGCACGGATCCGGGCGTCCAGCACCCGGCCCTGCACGGGCTTGACCACGTAGTCGTCGGCGCCGGACTCCAGGCCGACCACGACGTCGATGTCGTCGCTGCGCGCGGTGAGCAGGATGATCGGCAGCTGGTCCGTGCGCCGGATGCGGCGGCACACCTCGAAGCCGTCGATGCCGGGCAGCATCACGTCCAGCACGATCAGGTCCGGCCGGTGTTCGCGCAGCAGCTTCAGACCGTCCTCACCACTGGCAGCGGTCGCCACGCGGTGACCCTGGCGCGTCAGTGAGAGCTCCAGGGCCGTGCGGATGGCGTCGTCGTCCTCGATCAGCAACAGGGAAGGCACGCGCTCATTCTGGCCCATGGAGGGCTTCCTGTTCGACCCGTGCGCCAGGCACGCCCCCCGGGCCCGGCACGTGCCGCTTCGCGCCCCGCGAACGGTGAGGGACGTGCGCGGTCACGGCGGCCGGCCCCTGTGACAGGTCTGTGACAGTCGGCGGACACGGCCATGAAAGTGGCGCGGCAAGCTTTTGCACAGCACAACGGCAGGCAGAACACCGGAAGTCCACGACGGGGGGCGCGAGATGAACACGCTGCACGGCACCAGCACCAGCGCAGTGGTCACGCGTCTGCACGACGTGCACCGGGGTTCCGGGAAGTCCGGCGCCGCGGGCATGCGGGGGTGCGCTCGCGGCGCCGGGCGTCAGCACACCGCGATCATGGCGGTGGTTGACGCGTCCACGGGGGACGCCGACGGGGGAAGCGCGTACAGGGAGGAACCGGGGGAGCGCCGCTCGGTGAGCGAGGCGGAGTTCACCGCCTACGTCCAGGAGCGCCGCGCCTCCCTGTACGCCACCGCCTACCACCTGACCGGCGACCGCTTCGAGGCCGAGGACCTGCTGCAGAGCGCGCTGTTCTCGACCTACCGGGCGTGGGACCGGATCAGCGACAAGGCGGCGGTCGGCGGGTACCTCCGCCGCACCATGACCAACCTGCACATCAGCGCGTGGCGCCGCCGCAAGCTGAACGAGTACCCGACCGAGGAGCTGCCGGAGACGGCCGGCGACACGGACGCGATGCGCGGCACCGAGCTGCGCGCCGTGCTGTGGCAGGCGCTGGCCCGGCTGCCCGAACTCCAGCGCACCATGCTGGTCCTGCGCTACTACGAGGGCCGTACGGACCCGGAGATCGCGGACATCCTCAACATCAGTGTCGGCACGGTGAAGTCCAGCATCTGGCGGTCGCTCCGCCGACTGCGCGAGGACGAGGTCCTCAGCTTCGGCCGTGACGAGGAGAACGCCTTCGGGGAGCTCGTCGCCTGAGGGTTCGGGGGACCAGGGGGGACCGAGGGGAACCGGGGGCTCCCGGGCCGGAGGGGCCGGGAGCGTGAGACGGGGGGACCGCCAGGACGTCGGGGGGCGTCCGCGCGGTGAACGGGGGACCGGGGGGTCCGGGGGAGCGAGGGGGGCACCACGGGGGGTGCGGAAACAGCGGGACTGCGCAGGGCCGGGGGGCCCGTCACGCGGTCCCGCTTTTTCGTGTCGTGCCGCCTGGGTCGAAGCGCGTCCCGCGGCCGCTCAGGGGGCGCCCGTCGGCGCCGGACGTCCGGCGACCGCCGCGGCGGCCAGCCGGCTCAGCGCCTCCTCGCGGTCGCAGGCGTACGCGCCCAGCGCCGTCTGACGGGCGACGATCGACCGCTCGAGACGCATCAGCCGCCAGCCGCGCCGCAGCAGGAACGGCACCGACTTGCGGCCCTCCTTCAGGTCCCGCAGGAAGCGCCGCCGGAACGTCCGCACCGGACCCCGGCTCAGGCACAGCGCGTCGGCCAGCAGCCCCAGCTCCCGGCAGCGCTCCACGATCTCCGCGGCGAAGATGCCCTCGGCGATGAACAGCGGCGTCCCGCCGATGTCCACGGTCGTCTCACCGGTGCGCGCGCTCAGCGCGATGTCGTACACCGGGACCTGCGCGGTGCGCGTCCTGCACAGGTGCTCGATGACGGCGACCGCGGTGTCCGCGTCCCAGGAGGCGGGGTCGTCCCAGTCGATGTCGGAGGTGCCCGCCACCAGCGGCAGCGTCGGGTCGTCGCCCTCCTTGTAGAAGTCGTCCAGGCGCAGCACCGGGAGGCCGGAGCGGGCCGAGACGAGGGACTTGCCGGAGCCGGAGGGGCCGCAGAGCAGCACGACTCGCGCGGATAGGGGCGACTGGGAACTCACGGGACACCAGTGTGAGGCATCGCGCGGGCGGTGTACGACCCGGCGGCCCGGCTTTGAAGCGCGCGTCACATCTCCACTACGCTGCGCGTCGGACCGTTGACCCTGCGAAGTCAAGAGGTGGCACAGCGATGGCCCGACACAAGGCACCCAGGACGTCCGCCGTCCGGCGGGGTACGGCCGTTCTCGCGGCGGCCGGGGTGGCGCTCGGCGTCGGGGCGGCGGCCGCGTCCGCCGCGGAGGCGCGGCTGCTGCCCGACGACGCCGGCCAGGTCGTGGGGACGGTCGCGGACCTCAAGCCCAACCCGCTCGCGGGCACCGGCGTGGACCCGCTCGACAACGGCGTCGCGACGCAGGTCGCCGACTTCCGCGCGGTGGACTCGCGCGAGGTGACCGGCCCGGTCGCCCAGGCGGAGTCGGTGGACGGCATCCCGGGGGTGGCCCCGGCCACGGACGCGCTCAGGGGCTGACCGGGCGCGCACGACACGGCGGAGCGCCGTGCCCCTCCCGGGTGGAGGAGGGGCACGGCGCTCCCGCCGTGCGGGCCGGGGGCGGCTCAGTAGGCGGAGCCGGACGCGCCCAGCGAGCCCGTCGGGTGCCAGACCGTCTTGGTCTCCAGGAAGGCCGTCATGCGGTCCGTGCCGGGCGTAGCCGCCCAGTCGTCCACAGGCTGTGGACGCAGGACGCGCTTCAGGTTGTCCGCCGCCGCGATCTCCAGCTCCTTCGCCAGCGCCTCGTCGGCGCCCGCCAGGTCGATCGCGTTGACGTCCTGGTGCGCGGCGAGCGGCGCGGCGATCTCCGCCGTGCGGCCCGAGAGGATGTTGACCACACCGCCGGGCAGGTCGGAGGTGGCCAGCACCTCGCCGAGCGAGAGCGCCGGGAGCGGGTGCTTCTCGCTCGCGACCACCACCGCCGTGTTGCCCGTCGCGATCACCGGGGCGACCACGGAGACCAGGCCCAGGAAGGACGACTCCTGCGGGGCGAGGACCGCCACCACGCCGGTCGGCTCCGGGGAGGACAGGTTGAAGAACGGGCCCGCGACCGGGTTGCCGCCGCCCACCACCTGGGCGATCTTGTCGGTCCAGCCGGCGTACCAGACCCAGCGGTCGACCGCCGCGTCCACCTGCGCCGCCGCCTTCGACCTCGACAGGCCCTCGGCCTCGCCGACCTCCCGGACGTACTGGTCCCGGCGGCCCTCCAGCATCTCCGCGATCCGGTACAGGATCTGGCCGCGGTTGTACGCCGTCGCGCCGGACCAGGCGCCGAACGCCTTGCGGGCCGCGACCACCGCGTCACGGGCGTCCTTGCGGGACGACTGCGGTGCGTTGGCCAGCCACTCGCCCTTGGCGTCAGTCACCTCGTACACCCGGCCGCTCTCGGAACGCGGGAACTTCCCGCCGACGTACAGCTTGTAGGTCTTGAAGACGGAGAGTCGCTCGGTCTTCTCGGGCTTGTCAGACATCGAGGTACGCCTCCAGGCCGTGGCGGCCGCCCTCGCGGCCGAAGCCCGACTCCTTGTAGCCGCCGAACGGCGAGGTCGGGTCGAACTTGTTGAACGTGTTGGACCAGATCACGCCCGCGCGGAGCTTGTTCGCCACCGCCAGGATCCGCGAACCCTTCTCGGTCCAGATGCCCGCCGACAGGCCGTACGGGGTGTTGTTGGCCTTGGCGACCGCCTCGTCGGGCGTGCGGAACGTCAGCACCGACAGCACCGGGCCGAAGATCTCGTCACGGGCGATGGTGTGCGCCTGGGTGACGCCCGTGAACAGCGTCGGGGCGAACCAGTAGCCGTTCTCCGGAAGTTCGCAGGCCGGCGACCAGCGCTCGGCGCCCTCCGCCTCGCCCTGCTCGGCCAGCGCGGTGATCCGCGCCAGCTGCTCCGCGGAGTTGATCGCGCCGATGTCGGTGTTCTTGTCCAGCGGGTCGCCGAGGCGCAGTGTGGACAGCCGGCGCTTCAGGGAGTCCAGCACCTCGTCGTGGACCGACTCCTGGACCAGCAGGCGCGAGCCCGCGCAGCAGACCTGGCCCTGGTTGAAGAAGATGCCGTTGACGATGCCCTCGACGGCCTGGTCGACCGGCGCGTCGTCGAAGACGATGTTGGCGCCCTTGCCGCCCAGCTCCAGCGTCAGCTTCTTGCGGGTGCCCGCGACCGTGCGCGCGATCTCCTTGCCGACGGCGGTCGAACCGGTGAAGGCGACCTTGTTCACGTCCGGGTGGGCGACCAGCGCGGCCCCGGCGCGGCCGTCACCGGTGACGATGTTGACGACGCCCCTCGGCAGACCCGCCTGACGGCAGATGTCCGCGAAGAACAGGGCCGAGAGCGGGGTGGTCTCGGCGGGCTTCAGCACCACCGTGTTGCCCGTCGCGAGCGCGGGGGCGATCTTCCACGCCAGCATGAGGAGGGGGAAGTTCCAGGGGATGACCTGGCCGGCCACGCCCAGCGGCCTCGGGTGCGCGCCGTAGCCGGCGTGCTCCAGCTTGTCGGCCCAGCCCGCGTAGTAGAAGAAGTGCGCGGCGACCAGCGGGAGGTCCGCGTCACGGGTCTCCCTGATCGGCTTGCCGTTGTCCAGGGTCTCCAGGACGGCCAGCTCGCGGCTGCGCTCCTGGATGATCCGGGCGATGCGGAAGAGGTACTTCGCGCGCTCGGAGCCGGGGAGCGCCGACCACTTCTCGAAGGCCCTGCGGGCGGCCTTCACGGCCCGGTCGACGTCCTCCTCCGCGGCCTCGGCGACCTCGGAGAGGACCTCCTCCGTGGAGGGGGAGACGGTCTTGAAGACCTTGCCGCCGGCCGCCTCGGTGAACTCGCCGTCGATGAACAGGCCGTAGGACGGGGCGATGTCGACGACCGAGCGGGACTCGGGCGCCGGGGCGTAGTCGAAAACAGGTGCCATGGTGATCAGTCCACCGTCACGTAGTCGGGGCCGGAGTAGCGGCCGGTGGCCAGCTTCTGACGCTGCAGCAGCAGGTCGTTCAGCAGCGAGGAGGCGCCGAAGCGGAACCAGTGGTTGTCCAGCCAGTCCTCGCCCGCGGTCTCGTTGACCAGGACCAGGAACTTGATCGCGTCCTTGCTGGTGCGGATGCCGCCGGCCGGCTTCACACCGACCTGGACGCCGGTCTGCGCGCGGAAGTCGCGCACCGCCTCCAGCATCAGGAGGGTGTTCGCCGGGGTCGCGTTCACCGCGACCTTGCCGGTCGAGGTCTTGATGAAGTCCGCCCCGGCCAGCATGCCGAGCCAGCTCGCGCGGCGGATGTTGTCGTACGTCGACAGCTCGCCGGTCTCGAAGATGACCTTCAGGCGGGCGCTCCCGCAGGCCTCCTTCACGGCGGTGATCTCGTCGTACACCTTCCGGTAGTTCCCCGCGAGGAACGCGCCGCGGTCGATGACCATGTCGATCTCGTCCGCTCCGGCGGCGACGGCCTCACGGACGTCCGCCAGCTTCACGGCGATCGGGGCGCGGCCGGCCGGGAACGCGGTGGCGACGGAGGCGACCTTGACGCCGGAGCCGGCGACGGCCTCCTTCGCCGTGGCCACCATGTCGGGGTAGACGCAGACCGCGGCCGTGGCGGGCGTCGAGCGGTCGGTCGGGTCGGGGCGGACCGCCTTCGCGCCGAGCGCCCGGACCTTGCCCGGGGTGTCCGCGCCTTCCAGCGTCGTCAGGTCGACCATCGAGATGGCGAGGTCGATGGCGTACGCCTTCGCGGTCGTCTTGATCGAGCGGGTGCCGAGGGAGGCGGCACGCGCCTCCAGGCCGACCGCGTCGACGCCGGGCAGCCCGTGGAGGAAACGGCGCAGCGTGCTGTCGGACGCGGTGACGTCGCTCAGAGCGTGGGGTGCAGTGGTGGGCATGGTCACCAGACGAGCATATCTACGCGCGTAGCTGCTGTACAGCCCCGGACCGGGATCCGGAGCGCGGGCCGGGGCGGGAGTTCCGGTCGGGGCGGGAGCGGAGGAGTGCCTTCGGGCCGGGCGCGGCAGTCGTGCAGAATCGGAGGCATGACGACCCCCGACCCGTCGCGCGAACCGAAGCCCACGAAGCCCGCCGGGACCGCGACCACCCAGTACAAGGACCGCGTCTACCGCTCGCCCGCGGGCGTCGCCGGCGGCGTGCTGGTGCTCGCCGTCATCGGCTGGCTCGGCATCGACGCGGTCGTCACCGGCGAAGGCCGCACCCCGTGGCTGGCCCTCGCCGTCCTGCTCCTCCTCGCTCCCCCGGTCTTCGCCTACACCGTGCGGCCCGCCATCCACGTCAACGACGACCGGCTGCGCGTCCGCAACCCGCTGCGGCTGATCGTGCTGCCGTGGGGGCGGGTCGCCTCGCTGCGGTCCGGGTTCTCCAACGAGGTCGTCGACGACTCCGGCACGAAGTACCAGCTGTGGGCGCTGCCCGTCTCCCTGCGGGCCCGCAGCAAGGCCGCACGGCAGGAGTCGCGGGCGGCCGCGCGGGCGGCGCGCGCCGAGGCGGGGCAGGGGAGCGGAGGCCGTGGCGGCCGCGGAGGTCTCGGGGGTGCGGTGGGCGCCGATCTGGGCGCGGGCGCCGCCGTGGCCGCGGGCGGACCCCGGCGGGCCGAGACCGACCAGGCCATGGACGAGCTGCGTGAGCTGCACGAGCGGCGGCAGGAGGAGGCGGGCGCGCAGGGGGAGGTCACCGTGCGGTGGGCCTACGAGATCATCGCGCCCGCCGTGGCGGGGGCTGTGCTGCTGGGTGTGCTGTGGGGGCTGGGCTGACGTTTCGTCGCGGTGCGTCGGCAGTCGGGTGATCCGTCGGCAGCGGGGCGGTCCGTCGGCAGCGGGGCGGTCCGTCGGCAGCGGGGGCGGTCCGTCGGCAGCGGGGGCGGTCTTCGGCCGCCCCCGCTGCCGTGTCCCGTGGGGGGCTGTTCGGGGGGTTGTTCTCAGATGCCCGCTGCCCTGGACAGGTCCTGCTTGATCGTGGTCAGGAGCGCTGTCGCCTCGGTACGGGCCTCGGGGAGGTCCGCCTTGGCGGCCACCGGGACCACCACCTCCAGGTAGCACTTCAGCTTCGGCTCCGTGCCGCTGGGGCGGACGACCACCCGCGCGCCGTCCAGCGTGTAGCGGAGGCCGTCCGTGGGCGGCAGCTTCTCCGTGCCCTCGGTGAGGTCCTCCGCCTTCGTGATGCGCAGGCCCGCCAGCTCCGTGGGGGGCTGCTCGCGCAGGCGGCGCATCGCGGCGGCGATCAGGCCGAGGTCCTGCACGCGGACGCTGAGCTGGTCCGTGGCGTGCAGGCCGTGCTCCACGGCGAGGTCGTCGAGGAGGTCGAGGAGCGTGCGGTGCTCGGCCTTGAGCTCGGACGCCAGTTCCGTGAGGAGGAGGGCCGCGGTGATGCCGTCCTTGTCGCGTACGCCGTCCGGGTCCACGCAGTAGCCGAGGGCCTCCTCGTAGCCGTAGCGCAGGCCGTCGACGCGGGCGATCCACTTGAAGCCGGTCAGGGTCTCCTCGTAGGGGAGGCCCGCCTTTTCGGCGATGCGGCCGAGCAGGCTGGAGGAGACGATCGACTCCGCGAAGGCGCCGGTCGCGCCGCGGCGGACCAGGTGGGCGGCGAGGAGCGCGCCGACCTCGTCGCCGCGGAGCATGCGCCAGGCGCCGCCGTCCTTGACGGCGGCGGCGCAGCGGTCGGCGTCCGGGTCGTTGGCGATGACCAGGTCGGGGTCGGTCTCGCGGGCCTTCGCGAAGGCCAGGTCCATCGCGCCGGGCTCCTCCGGGTTGGGGAACGCGACGGTCGGGAAGTCCGGGTCGGGGTCGGCCTGCTCGGTGACGAGGTCGGGGGCCGGGAAGCCGGCTCGGGCGAAGGCGGCGAGGAGGACGTCCTTGCCCACGCCGTGCATCGCGGTGTAGACGGTGCGGGCGGTGCGGGGGGAGTCCTGGGAGAGGACGGCGTCCGTGCGGGCGAGGTAGGCGTCCAGGACGGTGTCGTCGAGGGTCTCCCAGCCGGTGGTGGGGCGGGGGACGGCGGTGAGGGAGGCGATCGCCTCGATCTCCGCGGCGATCTCCGCGTCCGCCGGGGGGACGATCTGGGAGCCGTCGCCCAGGTACACCTTGTAGCCGTTGTCGCGGGGCGGGTTGTGGCTGGCGGTGACCTCCACACCGGCGACCGCGCCGAGGTGCCGGATGGCGAAGGCGAGGACGGGGGTGGGGAGGGGGCGGGGGAGGACGGCGGCGCGGAGGCCGGCGCCGGTCATGACGGCGGCGGTGTCCTCGGCGAAGGTCCGCGACTTGTGGCGGGCGTCGTAGCCGATGACGACGAGGCCGTTGGTGTGGCCGTTCCTCTTGAGGTACGCGGCGAGTCCGGCGGCGGCGCGGATGACCACGGAGCGGTTCATGCGGAGGGGGCCGGCGCCGAGCTCGCCGCGGAGGCCGGCGGTGCCGAACTGGAGGGTGCCGGCGAAGCGGGCGGTGAGTTCGGCGTGGTCGCCGGAGTCGATGAGGCGGGCGAGTTCCTCGCGGGTGTCCGGGTCGGGGTCCTCGGCGAGCCATGCCCGGGCCTGTGCGATGAGCGCGTCGTGTTCCACGGTCGGTCGGCCTCTCTGGGTGGTCGTGTGGTCAGGTTCCTGGGGGTGGGGGGTTCATGCGTGTGGTGCGGGGTTCCGCCCGGTGAGGGAGGTCCGGTGGGGGGCGCGGTCTGATGCCTGCGGCGCAGGGTTGCTGTGCGGTGGGGGTGCGGTTCTACGCCTGCGGCGCAGGGTTGCTGTGCGGTGGGGGTGCGGTTCTACGCCTGCGGCGCAGGGTTGCTGTGCGGTGGGGGCGGGTGTAGCGCCTACGGGGGGTGGGTGGTGCGGGGCCGCGGTGGGGGCGGTCGTCCTCGGTCTGGCGCGAGAGTGCGTCTTGGTGAGTGAAGGGCGTGGACGCGCCAGCCGCTGCGGGCGCCCACCCCCACTCCGTCCCCTCCCCGCCGTACGCGGCTACGCCCCGCCCACGCCAGGTTCCCCGCCTCGCCGTACGCGGCTCCCGCCCCGGCCGGACGGTCAGGCGCGGCCCTTCGCCGACTGCGGGCAGTCGTGTCTCCGCAGTGCCTTGAGGGCCTGGGAGGCGCCCCCTCCGGGGGAGGCGCTCCGCCGGCGCCGGGTCGAGCGAACACCCCCCGGCCCGCACCCGCCCCGCCGACAAAGGAGCCGCGCTGCTCCCAGGTGGGTTACAGACGCCCCAGCACCTGGGTGAGGAGCGCGCCCATGCGTGTCGCGCTGTCACGGCCCGCCTGGAGGACCTCCTCGTGGTTGAGGGGCTCGCCCGTCATCCCCGCGGCCAGGTTGGTGACCAGGGAGATGCCGAGGACCTCCGCGCCGGCCTCGCGCGCGGCGATGGCCTCCAGGACCGTGGACATGCCGACGAGGTCCGCCCCGATGACGCGGGCCATGCGGATCTCCGCGGGCGTCTCGTAGTGGGGGCCGGGGAACTGGGCGTAGACGCCCTCCTCCAGGGAGGGGTCGATCTCCTTGCACAGGGCGCGCAGGCGCGGGGAGTACAGGTCGGTGAGGTCCACGAAGTTCGCGCCCACGATCGGCGAGGTCGCCGTCAGGTTGATGTGGTCGCTGATCAGGACCGGCTGCCCGGGGCGCATCCCCTCGCGGAGCCCTCCGCAGCCGTTGGTCAGCACGATCGTCTTCGCGCCCGCCGCGACCGCCGTGCGGACGCCGTGCGCGACGGCGGCCACCCCGCGGCCCTCGTAGTAGTGCGTGCGGCCCAGGAAGACCAGGGCCCGCTTCGCGCCCACGCGGTAGGAGCGGATCTTGCCTCCGTGGCCTTCGACCGCCGGCGGCGGGAAGCCCGGCAGCTCGGTGACCGGGTGCTCGGCCTCGGGGGTGCCGAGGGCGTCCACGGCCGGGGCCCACCCGGAGCCCATCACGAGGGCGACGTCGTGGGTCTCGGCGCCTGTGAGGTCGCGCAGACGGGCTGCGGCGGCGTCGGCTGCGGCGTACGGGTCGCCCTGGATGTCGTCCGGAAGAAGAGAAGCGTTCACGTCGACGAGGGTAGCCGCAATTCGCCTACGCGCGTAGATGTGGGAGGCGACGGGATGGCGATCGTTGTCTTGTCGTTTCCCTCAACAGGGACGCTTGCGGAGTTCCATCACATAGTCGTGGGGCGCCCCCGCGGACTCCGCCGCGTCGGCGATCTCACCCAGGTAGCGGGCCGAGGGCAGGCCGCCCTCGTAGGAGTTCAGGACGTAGGTCCAGGCGCCCTCCTCGCCGTCCAGGGTGTGCGCGCGGACCCGGGTGCGGCGGTAGACGCCCAGGCCCGTCCCCTCCCAGCGGTCCAGGGACTCCTCGTCCATGGGCGCGATGTCGTAGAGGGAGACGAAGACCTGGGAGAGCGGGTCCTCGACCAGGGTGGCCAGCGCGCCCTCCCAGCCCATGTGCTCGCCGCCGAACGTCAGCCGCCAGCCGTTGAGCCAGCCGGTGGCCCGCAGCGGGGAGTGCGGGGCGCGGCGGGACATCAGCCGTGCGTCGAGGTTGCCGGCGTAGGCGGCGTAGAGCGACATGGGGGGAAGGGTACGGCAGGGGGTGCCGGGGACCGCGGTCATCGGGGAGGAGTCACCCCCGGGCGGTCGCACGGTGAAGTGTGCGGGACAATGGAGTACGTGACTCGGATCGTGATCATCGGTGGCGGACCCGGCGGATACGAAGCGGCGCTGGTCGCCGCGCAGCTCGGCGCGGAGGTGACCGTCGTCGACTGCGACGGCCTGGGCGGGGCGTCGGTGCTGACCGACTGCGTGCCGTCCAAGACGCTGATCGCCACGGCCGAGGTGATGACCACCTTCGACTCCTCCTACGAGGAGCTGGGGATCATCGTCGCCGACGACACCCCGCCGCTGGAGCAGTCCGCCCGGGTGGTCGGCGTGGACCTGGGGAAGGTCAACCGGCGTGTGAAGCGGCTCGCGCTGGCGCAGTCGCACGACATCACCGCCTCCGTGACGCGCGCCGGCGCGCGGGTGATGCGCGGGCGCGGGCGGCTGGACGGGATGCAGGCGCTCGACGGGTCGCGCAAGGTCGTCGTGACCGCCGCCGACGGCACCGACGAGACGCTCACCGCGGACGCCGTGCTGATCGCGACCGGCGGTCATCCGCGTGAGCTGCCGGACGCGCAGCCCGACGGCGAGCGGATCCTGAACTGGACCCAGGTGTACGACCTCGACGAGCTCCCCGAGGAGCTCATCGTGGTCGGTTCGGGTGTCACCGGCGCCGAGTTCGCCGGCGCCTACCAGGCGCTCGGCTCCCGCGTGACGCTGGTCTCCTCGCGCGACCGCGTGCTGCCGGGCGAGGACCCGGACGCGGCGGCCGTGCTGGAGGACGTCTTCCGGCGGCGCGGCATGAACGTCATGGCCCGCTCGCGCGCGCAGTCCGCCAAGCGGGTCGGGGACCGGGTCGAGGTGACGCTGGCGGACGGCCGGGTCATCACCGGCACGCACTGTCTGATGGCCGTCGGCGCCGTCCCCAACTCCGCGGGCATGGGCCTGGAGGAGGCCGGGGTACGGCTGCGGGACTCGGGTCACATCTGGACCGACAAGGTGTCGCGGACCACGGCCCCGGGCGTGTACGCGGCGGGTGACGTCACCGGTGTCTTCGCGCTCGCCTCGGTGGCCGCCATGCAGGGGCGGATCGCGATGTACCACTTCCTGGGGGACGCGGTCGCGCCGCTCAACCTGAAGACGGTCTCCTCCAACGTCTTCACCGACCCCGAGATCGCCACCGTCGGGTACACGCAGGCCGACGTGGACGGCGGGAAGATCGACGCGCGCGTGGTGAAGCTGCCGCTGCTGCGCAACCCGCGCGCCAAGATGCAGGGCATCCGCGACGGCTTCGTCAAGATCTTCTGCCGTCCGGGCACCGGCATCGTGGTGGGCGGTGTCGTCGTGGCGCCGCGCGCCTCGGAACTCATCCACCCCATCTCGATCGCGGTCGACAACAACCTGACCGTCGAACAGATCGCGAACGCCTTCACCGTGTACCCGTCGCTGTCGGGCTCGATCGCCGAGGTCGCCCGGCAGCTGCACACGCGGAAGGCGGGCGGCGAGGGCTGACCCGGCCCTATACCACTTGCCGTGGGGCCGTGCGAACAACTTCTGCTATTCAGCGCAAACTGCTGAAAACAGACGGTCGCCGGCGTTACTGTCAGTTTCGTGTTCGCTGCAGAACGTCGCCAATTGATCCTCGAAATGGTGCGAGCGAACGGAGCCGTGTCGCTCCGTGAGCTCGCCCGCGTCGTCCAGACCTCCGAAGTGACCGTACGGCGGGACGTGCGCGCGCTGGAGGCAGAAGGACTCCTCGACCGCCGGCACGGCGGTGCGGTACTGCCGGGCGGTTTCACACGCGAGTCCGGCTTCCCGCAGAAGTCGCACCTCGCCACCGCCGAGAAGACCGCCATCGCCGACCTCGCCGCGAGCTTCGTGGAGGAGGGCGAGGCCATCGTGGTCGGCGCGGGCACCACCACGCAGGAGCTGGCCCGCCGGCTGGCCCGGGTGCCCGGACTGACGGTCGTCACCAACTCCCTGCTGGTCGCCCAGGCGCTCGCCCACGCCAACCGGGTCGAGGTCGTGATGACCGGCGGCACGCTGCGCGGTTCGAACTACGCCCTCGTCGGCAGCGGCGCCGAGCAGTCCCTGCAGGGGCTGCGGGTCTCCCGGGCCTTCCTCTCGGGCAGCGGTCTGACCGCCGAGCGCGGGCTGTCCACGTCCAACATGCTGTCGGCGTCCGTCGACCGGGCGCTGGTGCAGGCGGCGGCCGAGGTGGTGGTCCTCGCCGACCACACCAAGCTCGGCACGGACACCATGTTCCAGACCGTGCCGACCGACCTGATCACCCGCCTGGTGACCGACGAGCCGCCCGCGCACGACGACCGCGCGGCGACCGAGCTCCAGGCGCTGGCCGACCAGGGCGTGCAGATCGCCGTCGCGGGGGCGCCGGGGGGAAACGGCGGCGCGGGACATGACGGGCCGCCGTCGGGGCGGCAGCGCCGTGACGTCCCGCTGCCCGGCCCCCGACGCCAGGCGCCCGGACTGCGTACGGCGGTGGGGCTGGGCGCCGCGCCCGACCAGGGGCAGGGCGCCGAGCGGGCGGCCCGGGTGGCGGACCTGCGGCGGCGCTGACCGGGACCGCCGATACGACAGCGCCCGGCGTCCCCTCGCAGGAGGAGCGCCGGGCGCTGCGGTGCCGGCGGGTGTCAGTCCTTGATCTCGCAGATCGCGGCGCCGGACGTGACCGAGCCGCCGACCTCCGCGGTCAGGCCCTTGACGGTGCCGGAGCGGTGGGCGTTGATGGGCTGCTCCATCTTCATCGCCTCCAGGACGACGACCAGGTCGCCCTCCTGCACCTCCTGGCCCTCCTCGACCGCGACCTTGACGATCGTGCCCTGCATCGGGGAGGCGAGGGTGTCACCGGAGGCCGCCGGGCCCGACTTGCGGGCGGCACGGCGCTTGGGCTTGGCGCCGGCGGCCAGGCCCGTGCGCGCCAGGCTCATGCCGAGCGACGCGGGCAGGGAGACCTCCAGACGCTTGCCGCCGACCTCGACGACGACCGTCTCGCGGCCCGCCTCCTCCTCGGCGTCCGCGTCCGCGGGCGAGGCGAAGGGCTTGATGTCGTTGACGAACTCGGTCTCGATCCAGCGCGTGTGCACCGTGAACGGCTCGCCGGAGCCGGTCAGTTCGGGGGCGAACGCCGGGTCCTTCACCACCGCGCGGTGGAACGGGATGGCCGTGGCCATGCCCTCGACCGTGAACTCCTCCAGTGCACGGGAGGCGCGCTCCAGCGCCTCCTTGCGGGTGCGGCCGGTGACGATCAGCTTGGCCAGCAGGGAGTCCCACGCCGGGCCGATCACACTGCCGGACTCCACGCCCGCGTCCAGCCGCACGCCCGGGCCGGACGGCGGGGCGAAGGCGGTGACGGTGCCGGGGGCCGGGAGGAAGTTGCGGCCCGGGTCCTCGCCGTTGATGCGGAACTCGAAGGAGTGGCCGCGCAGCACCGGGTCGCCGTAGCCGAGCTCCTCGCCGTCGGCGATGCGGAACATCTCGCGCACCAGGTCGACGCCGGCGACCTCCTCGGTCACCGGGTGCTCCACCTGGAGGCGGGTGTTGACCTCGAGGAAGGAGATCGTGCCGTCGTTGCCGACGAGGAACTCCACGGTGCCCGCGCCGACGTAGCCGGCCTCCTTGAGGATGGCCTTGGACGCGCGGTACAGCTCCTCGACCTGGGCGTCGGTGAGGAACGGCGCGGGGGCCTCCTCGACCAGCTTCTGGTGGCGGCGCTGCAGCGAGCAGTCACGGGTGGAGACGACCACCACGTTGCCGTGCTGGTCGGCCAGGCACTGGGTCTCCACGTGCCGCGGCTTGTCGAGGTAGCGCTCGACGAAGCACTCGCCGCGGCCGAAGGCGGCGACCGCCTCGCGGACGGCCGAGTCGTAGAGCTCGGGGACCTCTTCCAGGGTGCGGGCGACCTTCAGGCCGCGTCCGCCGCCGCCGAACGCGGCCTTGATGGCGATCGGCAGGCCGTGCTCCTCGGCGAACGCGACGACCTCCTCCGCGCCGCTCACCGGGTCGGGCGTGCCCGCGACCAGCGGGGCGCCCGCGCGCTGCGCGATGTGCCGGGCGGCGACCTTGTCGCCGAGGTCGCGGATGGCCTGCGGGGGCGGGCCGATCCAGATCAGGCCCGCGTCCAGCACCGCCTGGGCGAAGTCGGCGTTCTCCGAGAGGAAGCCGTAGCCCGGGTGGATCGCGTCCGCACCGGAGTCCTTGGCCGCCTGCAGCACCTTGTCCATGTCCAGGTAGCTGGTGGCCGGAGTGTCACCGCCCAGGGCGAACGCCTCATCCGCGGCGCGGACATGCAGAGCGTCCCGGTCCGGGTCGGCGTAGACGGCAACGCTCGCGATTCCGGCATCCCGGCAGGCCCGGGCCACGCGGACAGCGATTTCGCCACGGTTGGCGATGAGCACCTTGCGCACGATTGAGGCTCCCTCCTTGAAACAAGCCGAGTTTAGGGACTGCCGACACGGCACTTCGACCCGTCCCCAGTGGTGAGCTTGCCCACACGGAGCGTGACGCGAGGCTTGCTCGACCCGCGAAAGCCCTTGTCGCACCTCGGTACGCAGGACTCCTCCCGAAAACACTAGCCCCGTCGTGTGGTCAAGGTCTCTGTGAGAGCGTGCCGCGGCCCACTTGGTTTCTTTGTGGAGTCCCTACGAATGGCCCAATGGTTCTTTGCCCTTGGCGGATCCCTTGTACCGAGGTTTACCGGTTAGTAGCCTTCGCGTCGTCCCGAAGGTACCCGGGGTGACCACAGTCGTGCTCGAAGGTGGGTGGGGGCCGGTGCTCCGCAGACCGGTGGCGTGGATCGTCGCGCTCGTGCTGTTCGCCGAGGCGCTGGGCGTGCTGGGGCTGAACTGGTTCCTCGGGGTCGTCGTGGACCGGCAGGACATGTCGCTGGCCGGCCTCGACCCGGACGTGATGTCGGTGTCGTCGAAGGCCGGCGGAGTGGTGTTCGGCCTCTACTTCGCGCTGTGCGGCCTGGTGTCCCTGCTGGTCGCCGTGCGCGACCGGGCCCCGGCCGGATCCGGCACGGTGCTGCTGATCAGCGCCGCGGTGGTGCACGCGCTGCTCGGCGCGTTCGCGTGGGGGCTCGTCGGCTGGACGGCGTTCCTCTTCATGGTCGTCGTCCTCGCGCTCATCGTGCTGCTCCTGATGACGTACGACGGGAAGCCCGAGGAGCCGGCGGACGCCGCTGCGGGGACGGGGAGCGGCGGCCCGGGCGGGACCGGCGCGCCGGTCAGTCCGCCCGCGGCGCCCACAGCTCCGTGATGCCGACGCCCAGTTCGGCCAGCAGGCGGCGGACCAGCGGCAGGCTGATGCCGATCACGTTGCCGTGGTCGCCGTCGATGCCGTCGATGAACGGGGCCGAGCGGCCGTCCAGGGTGAACGCCCCGGCCACGTGCAGCGGTTCGCCGGACGCCACGTAGGCCGCGATCTCCTCCTCGGAAGGTTCGCCGAAACGGACGACCGTCGAAGCGGTGGCGGAGGCGTAACGCCCGCTGACGGTGTCGTAGACGCAGTGACCCGTCTGGAGGACGCCCGCCCGGCCGCGCATCGCCTTCCAGCGCGCCGTGGCCTCCTCGGCGTCCGCGGGCTTGCCGAGGGCCTGGCCGTCCAGCTCCAGCACCGAGTCGCAGCCGATCACCAGCGCACCCCGCACCTCGGGCTTCGCGGCGACGACGGACGCCTTGGCCTCGGCCAGGGCGAGCGCCAGTTCGGCGGGGGTGGGGGCGGAGACGGCGTCCTCGTCCACCCCGCTGACCATCACCTCGGGGTCCAGTCCGGCCTGGCGGAGCAGCCCGAGCCGGGCGGGGGACTGGGAGGCGAGCACGAGGCGGCGACGCGGCTGATCTGTCATACGGTCAGCGTAGCGACGTCGCCCGGACGCCTCACCTCACGCCGATCACGAGCATCGCGAGCACCATGGCCAGCGCCATGAGAACACCCAGCCGCCGCAGCATCTCCTGCGCGTCGCGCAGTTCCTTCGGCGGTTTGTTCTCGGGGTCGGACCACAGCATTCCCCCAGCGTGCGGCGGAATCGGAGGAGGGCGCCTGAGTACGCGTACTCAACTTGGCGGGGCGGGGAGATTCGGCGGGGGCGCGGCGCGGTGCGGCGGGACGGGCCGTACGCCGTGCGTACGGCCCGTCCGGGACGCCGTCGCCGGATCAGGCGCCCGGCCAGTACGTCCGCGACCACGACGCCGGGCCCGGCCGGGGCACGCGGCGGGCGGCGATGCGCGACGGGTCGGACCAGGCGTCGCGGACCGCGGGCGCGCCGGACGGCAGGGCGGCCGCCGCCGCGGCGCGCGCCCTGACCACCGCCAGTGCGGCGGCCAGCTCCTCCGGGGTCGGGTTGCCCCGTACGACCTTGATCGTCACAGCGGCTCCTTACAGGGGGATGTTGCCGTGCTTCTTCGGGGGCAGGCTCTCGCGCTTGGTGCGCAGCTGGCGCAGGCCGCGCACGATGTGGCGGCGGGTGTCGGACGGCATGATCACCGCGTCGACGTAGCCGCGCTCGGCCGCGACGTAGGGGTTGAGGAGGGCGTCCTCGTACTCCCGCATCAGCCGGGCCCGGGTCGCCTCCGGGTCGTCCGACTCGGCGATGGCGCGGCGGTGCAGGATGCTGACGGCGCCCTGCGCGCCCATCACCGCGATCTGGGCGGTGGGCCAGGCGAGGTTGAGGTCGGCCCCCAGGTGCTTGGAGCCCATCACGTCGTACGCGCCGCCGAACGCCTTGCGGGTGATGACGGTGATGAGGGGGACCGTGGCCTCGGCGTAGGCGTAGATCAGCTTGGCGCCGCGGCGGATGATGCCGTCGTGCTCCTGGTCCACGCCGGGCAGGAAGCCGGGGACGTCGACGAAGGTCAGCACCGGGATGTTGAAGGCGTCGCAGGTCCGCACGAAGCGGGCCGCCTTCTCCGACGCGGTGATGTCCAGGCAGCCGGCGAACTGCATCGGCTGGTTGGCGACGATGCCGACGGGGCGGCCCTCGACGCGGCCGTACCCGGTGAGGATGTTCGGCGCGAACAGGGGCTGCGTCTCGAAGAACTCCGCGTCGTCGAGGACGTGCTCGACGACCGTGTGCATGTCGTACGGCTGGTTCGCCGAGTCCGGGACGATCGTGTCGAGTTCGCGGTCCTCGTCGGTGACCGTGAGGTCGGCCTCCTCGGGGAACGCCGGGGGCTCCGAGAGGTTGTTGGACGGGAGGTAGGAGAGGAGCTGCTTGACGTACTCGATCGCGTCCTTCTCGTCGCCCGCCATGTGGTGCGCCACGCCGGACGTGGCGTTGTGCGTGCGGGCGCCGCCGAGCTCCTCGAAGCCGACGTCCTCGCCGGTGACCGTCTTGATGACGTCCGGGCCGGTGATGAACATGTGGCTGGTCCGGTCGACCATGATCGTGAAGTCGGTGATCGCGGGGGAGTAGACCGCGCCGCCCGCGCAGGGGCCGACGACCAGGCTGATCTGCGGGATCACGCCGGAGGCGTGGGTGTTGCGGCGGAAGATCTCGCCGTACGCGCCGAGGGAGGCCACGCCCTCCTGGATGCGGGCGCCGCCGGAGTCGTTGATGCCGATGACCGGGCAGCCGGTCTTCAGCGCGAAGTCCATGACCTTCACGATCTTCTGGCCGTAGACCTCGCCGAGGGCGCCGCCGAAGACGGTGAAGTCCTGGGAGAAGACGGCGACCGGACGGCCGTCGACCGTGCCGTAGCCCGTGACGACGCCGTCGCCGTACGGGCGGTTGGCGTCGAGGCCGAAGTGGGTGGAGCGGTGCCGGGCGAACTCGTCCAGTTCGACGAAGGAGCCCTCGTCGAGCAGGAGGTCGATCCGCTCACGGGCCGTCAGCTTGCCCTTGGCGTGCTGCTTCTCGACGGCGCGTGCGGAGCCGGCGTGCGTCGCCTCTTCGATACGGCGCTGGAGATCCGCGAGCTTGCCCGCGGTGGTGTGGACGTCAGGCTGCTGCTCTTCCGGCTCGGACATCGGGATGCGGCTCCCTGCCTGCTCAAAAGGGGGGACGGTTACTCAGCCGTAGCGTAGTGGGGGGCCGTGTGTTCGGCAGTGCGGTGTTTCCCACACCTAGTGTGGGTTGCATGACACCCCGAGATGACTCCGAATCCGCCGGGCCCCGTCGTAGCCGGTGGTCCGACCTCGACCGGCCGCCGTTGAACGCCGCTGCGCTGCGGCGGGCTCTGGTACGGGAGGGAAGTCTGTGGCGGGAGGTGGACGTGGTGCAGCGGACCGGGTCCACGAACTCCGATCTTGTGGCGCGGGCCGGTGCGGGGGGGCTGCGGGAGGGGGTCGTCCTCGTCGCGGAGGAGCAGACCGCCGCGCGGGGGCGGCTGGACCGGAAGTGGGTGGCTCCTGCTCGGTCCGGGTTGTTCTTCTCCGTGTCGTTGCGGCCGGGGGACGACGTGCCGGTGGAGCGGTGGGGGTGGCTGCCGTTGCTGACGGGGGTCGCCGTGGCTGCCGGACTGGCGCGGGCCGGGGGCGTCGACACGGCGTTGAAGTGGCCCAATGACGTGCTGGTGACGGTGGGGGGAGAGGAGCGGAAGGCCGGGGGGATCCTGGCGGAGGCCGCGGGGACGGCGGGGGCCTCGGGGGGCGGTGGCGTGGTCGTCGGGGTCGGCGTCAACGTGAGCCTGCGCGCTGACGAGCTGCCGGTGCCCACGGCGGGATCGTTGGCGTTGGCGGGGGCCGTGAGTACGGACCGGGATCCGTTGCTGCGGGCGATGCTGCGGGGGCTGGAGGACTGGTACGGGCGCTGGCGGGCCGCCGGCGGTGACGCGGGGGCGTGCGGACTGCAGGAGGCGTACGCGGCGGGGTGCGCGACGCTGGGGCGGGTCGTACGGGCGGAGTTGCCGGGGGACCGGGCGCTGGTGGGGGAGGCGGTGGCCGTGGACGGGGACGGGCGGCTGGTGCTGGCGACGGAGGCGGGGGTGCAGGAGCCGGTGGGGGCGGGGGACATCGTCCATCTGCGGGCGTGAGACGGGGGATGCGTGCGGTGCGGGTTCTGTGGGCGGGGGCCGGCGCGTGGGGCAGTGTTCCGTCCGGTGGGGAAGACGGTCTGACGCCGGTGGCGCAGGGCTCTGTTCGGTGGGGGCGGGCGTAGCGCCTACCCGCCCGCGCCGGTGCGCGCCACCCGCCCCGTCCGCGCGACCGTGGCTGAAAAGGGTCCCCGGGGTCGCGCCCGGGCGCGCGGGGCAGGGGGGCGCGACCCGTGCCTCACCCGCGGCCCAACCTGGCGGAGTGAGCTACCGCACACCTGCCGTAGAGTTGAGCCCGGTCGAGACATGGCCGTGACAGATCGGAAGGGCAGCAACGCGTGAGCGTCGACGACTCGGGTTCCGGTGCGGACGCGCAGGGCGACGGCGAGGATCCGCTTGCTCTGCGCCTCGAGCAGCTCATCCTGGGCGCCGAGCGCCGTTACACGCCGTTCCAGGCGGCCCGCAGCGCCGGCGTCACGATGGAGCTCGCCACCCGCTTCTGGCGCGCCATGGGCTTCGCCGACGTCGGCCAGGCGAAGGCCCTGACGGAGGCGGACGTCCTCGCCCTGCGCCGCCTCGCCGGTCTGGTGGAGGCGGGCCTGCTCAGTGAGGCGATGGCCGTGCAGGTCGCCCGGTCCACCGGCCAGACCACCGCACGTCTGGCCGAATGGCAGATCGATTCCTTCCTGGAAGGGCTCACGGAGCCGCCCGAGCCCGGCATGACCCGCACCGAGGTCACCTATCCGATCGTCGAGCTGCTCCTTCCCGAGCTGGAGGAGTTCCTCGTCTATGTCTGGCGGCGGCAGCTCGCCGCCTCGGCCGGGCGCGTGGTGCAGGCGGCCGACGACGAGGAGATGGTGGACCGGCGGCTCGCCGTCGCCTTCGCCGACCTCGTCGGCTTCACCCGCCTGACCCGGCGGATGGAGGAGGAGGAGCTCGGCGAGCTGGTCGAGGCGTTCGAGACCACCGCCGCCGACCTGGTCGCGGCGCGCGGCGGACGGCTCATCAAGACCCTCGGCGACGAGGTGCTGTACGCCGCCGACGACGCCGGGACCGCCGCGGAGATCGCCCTGCGGCTCATCGAGACCATGGCGAACGACGAGACCATGCCGGAACTGCGGGTCGGCATGGCCTTCGGCACCGTCACCACCCGGATGGGCGATGTCTTCGGCACGACCGTCAATCTGGCCTCCCGTCTCACCTCCATAGCCCCCCGCGACGCGGTGCTCGTGGACGCCGACTTCGCCCAGGAGCTGATCCGCACCGGTGACGCGCCGGCCAGTGAGGCCGCCGCGGCCGAGGCGGCGGCAGCGGCCGAGAAGGAGGGTGAGGAGCCGCCCTCGTACCGTTTCGCCCTCCGGCCGATGTGGCAGCGGCCCGTGCGTGGTCTCGGCGTGGTCGAGCCCTGGCTGCTGACCCGCCGGAACGACGCGGAGCCCTCCGCCTGAGTCCCCTCAGCCGCCCAGGCAGAGGCTGAGCAGCGGCAGGCAGAGGCTCCGGTCACCGCCGTCGTCAGGCGGAGGGGGCGGGGGCGTGGGGGTGGGCGTGGTCGCCGGCGGGGGTGGTGTCGTCGGCTGGTGCTGGTCCGGTGAGGGCTGGGGCGCCGGTGACGTCCGGGGCGGGGTGGTGCGGGGGCGGGTGCGTTCGTCCGGTGGTGGTGTGGTCCGTGGTTTCGGGGGTGGCGTTTCGACGCCGGGTGGGATGAGGGGAGCTTGTGCTCTGCCGCCCAGGGGCCTCGGGGACGTCGGGCCGGGGCGAGGGGGCGGCGGGGGTGTGGAGTCTTCGGGGGGTGTGGCGCCCGGGCTCGGTGTGGGGGCGCTGGTCTCGGGGCGGGGGAGTGGGGCCGCCTTCGTGGCCCTGGGCGGGGTGTCCGGGGTCGCCAGGTGGAGGAGGGCCGCCGCGCACGTCGTCAGGGCCAGGGCGCCCGCGGCCAGGAGGGCGCGGCGGTCGCGGGGTCTGCGGTGGCGTCCTCGGGGGACGGCGCGGGTCTCGTGCGGTGTCATCGTCTGTCTCCCCCCTGCGGCGCGCCGCGGTGTGCGCACGCTACGCGCCGGGCGGGGCGCGGCTCAGCCGAGTCGGTCGTATGTCACTCGAACGGGTGGACCCTTTTCCTCGGCGGCTCCCGGCTGCCATGATCGGGGCGAGTCACGTTAACCCGCGTTAACCGGAGGGTGTCATGAGTGAGGAGCGGTTCGGGGAGTTCGTGCTGGTGCGGCGGCACGAGCGGGGGCATGTCGCGGAGCTCGTCCTCGACCGGCCGAAGGCCATGAACGCGGTGTCGACGGAGATGGCCCGCTCGATCGCCGGGGCCTGCGCGGCGCTGGGGGAGGACCGTGACGTACGGGCGGTGGTGCTGACCTCCTCGCACGAGCGGGCGTTCTGCGTGGGGGCCGATCTGAAGGAGCGGAACGCGTTCAGCGACGCGGACCTGGTGCGGCAGCGGCCGGTGGCGCGCGCTGCTTATACGGGGGTGCTGCGGTTGCCGGTGCCCGCCGTTGCCGCCGTGCACGGGTTCGCGCTGGGGGGCGGGTGCGAGCTGGCCCTGTCGTGCGACGTGATCGTGGCCGACCGTACGGCTGTGCTGGGGCTGCCCGAGGTGTCCGTCGGGGTGATCCCGGGCGGGGGCGGTACGCAGTTGCTGCCCCGGCGCGTGGGCGCGGCGCGGGCGGCCGAGCTCATCTTCACCGCGCGGCGGGTGGAGGCCGCCGAGGCGCGGGAGATCGGGCTCGTGGACGTGCTGGTGGAGGAGGGGCGGGACCGCGAGGAGGCGCTCGCCATGGCCGCGCGGATCGCCGGGAACTCGCCCGTGGGGCTGCGGGCCGCCAAGCGGGCGCTGCGGCTCGGGCACGGGCTCGATCTGCCCGCCGGGCTGGAGGTCGAGGACGCGGCCTGGCGGTCGGTGGCGTTCTCCGGGGACCGGGCGGAGGGTGTCGCGGCCTTCAACGAGAAGCGGCGGCCGGAGTGGCCGGGGGAGTGACTCCCGCGTCGTCCTCGATGTCTCGATGAGCGGAGAATCTCCCTAATCTGGGGGAATGGGTGAGGAGAGCCGGCTGGCGGCCGTGGTGGCGCTGGCTCAGGGCATGGCCGCCGCGCACAGTTCGCGGGAGGCGTGGCGGGCCGCCGCCGGCGGGGCCCGCCGGGCGCTGGGCGGGAGTTTCGCCGCGCTGTCGGTGTGGGAGCGGGAGCTCGGACGGCTGCGGGTGCTGGTGAACGTCGGGGAGCTGGCCGAGGGGGAGGAGGAGTTCCCCGAGGACGAGTCGTACCCGGTGCACCAGTTCGCCGAGATCACCGAGTTCCTGCACGAGCGGTGGGCCGGCGGGGGCGAGCCCGACGCCTGGGTGGAGACCGCGCAGGGCCCCGAGGAGGGGCGCGCCGGCTACTGCCACCAGCGGGTCGCGGCGCTGCGGCGGCGCGGGCGCGGCTGCTGTGTGGTCGCGCCGATCGTGCTGCACGGGCGGGCCTGGGGCGAGCTGTACGTGGCCCGGCCGGTCGGTGAGCCCGTGTTCGGGCGCGCGGACGCCGACTTCGCGACCGTGCTGGCCGCCGTGGCGGCCGCGGGCATCGCGCAGACCGAGCGGCTGGAGGAGGCGCGGCGGCTGGCCTTCACGGACTCGCTGACCGGGCTGGCCAACCGGCGGGCCGTGGACGCCCGGCTGGACGAGGCGGTCGAGCGGCACCGGCGGGACGGGGCCGTCGTCAGCCTGGTGGTGTGCGACGTGAACGGGCTGAAGCGGGTCAACGACACGCTCGGGCACGCCGTGGGCGACCGGCTGCTGGAACGATTCGGCACGGTGCTCTCGCTGTGCGGGGCGATGCTGCCGGGCGCCCTGGCGGCACGGCTCGGCGGGGACGAGTTCTGCCTGCTGGCGGTCGGGCCGCCCGCCGACGAGGTGGTCAAGGCGGCCGACGAGGTGTGCCGGCGGGCCGTCGAGCTGGGCATCGGGGACGGGGTCGCGTGCGGGGTGGCGTCCACCGAGGACCCGATCGGACCGGTGCACTCCGCCCGGCGGCTGTTCCGGCTGGCCGACGCGGCGCAGTACCGGGCCAAGGCCGAGCGGGCCGCGCATCCCGTGGTGGCCGGGCGGGAGGGGCCGGGCGACCCCGTGGTGCGGCTCGCGGACGAGCCGTCGCGGGCGGCCGACGGGGAGCGGCGCCGGTTCCGCGGGCGGCACGCGCCCGGGTGAGGGGCGCGGGTCCGGTCCGGTGGTGACAGTGCGACATTCACTGCGTAGGCTCCTGAATATGGATATGCACACTGTGGTGGTGGGGACGTCGGGCGTGACCGCGTCCGACGTGCGGGCCGTGGCGCGCGACGGCGCCCGCGTCGAACTGTCCGCGGAGGCGGTCGCCGCCCTCGCCGCGTCCCGCGAGATCGTGGACGCCCTGGCCGCCGAGCCGGACCCCGTCTACGGGGTGAGCACCGGCTTCGGCGCCCTGGCGACCCGGCACATCAGCCCCGAGCTCCGCGCCCGGTTGCAACGCAACATCGTCCGCTCGCATGCCGCCGGCATGGGGCCGCGCGTGGAGCGGGAGGTCGTCCGGGCGCTGATGTTCCTGCGGCTGAAGACCGTCTGCTCCGGACACACCGGTGTCCGGCCCGAGGTCGCGCAGACGATGGCCGACGTGCTGAACGCCGGGATCACCCCGGTGGTGCACGAGTACGGCTCCCTCGGCTGCTCCGGCGACCTCGCCCCGCTCTCGCACTGTGCGCTCACGCTGATGGGCGAGGGGGAGGCGGAGGGCCCCGACGGCGGCGTGCGGCCGGCCGGTGAACTCCTCGCCGCCCACGGCATCCGCCCGGTCGAACTGCGCGAGAAGGAAGGACTCGCCCTCCTCAACGGCACCGACGGCATGCTCGGCATGCTGGTCCTGGCCCTCGCCGACCTGGACCTCCTCTACCGGTCCGCCGACGTCACCGCCGCGCTGAGCCTGGAGGCGCTGCTCGGCACCGACAAGGTGCTCGCCCCCGAGCTGCACGCCATCCGCCCGCACCCCGGACAGGCCGCGAGCGCCGCCAACATGCTGGCCGTGCTGGAGGGTTCGGGCCTGACGGGACATCACCAGGACGACGCCCCCCGGGTCCAGGACGCCTACTCGGTGCGCTGCGCCCCGCAGGTCGCCGGCGCCGGACGCGACACCCTGGCGCACGCCCGGCTGGTCGCCGAGCGCGAACTCGCCGCCGCCGTCGACAACCCGGTGGTTCTTCCTGGGGGCACCTCCCGGGCTTCCGGCTCCGGGGGAGGCCGCGTGGAGTCCAACGGCAACTTCCACGGGGCGCCGGTCGCCTACGTGCTGGACTTCCTCGCCATCGCCGTCGCCGACCTCGCCTCCATCACGGAGCGCCGCACCGACCGGCTGCTCGACAAGAACCGCAGCCACGGACTGCCGCCGTTCCTCGCCGACGACGCCGGCGTCGACTCCGGGCTGATGATCGCCCAGTACACGCAGGCCGCCCTGGTCGGCGAGCTGAAGCGGCTGGCCGTACCGGCGTCGGCGGACTCCATCCCGTCGTCCGCGATGCAGGAGGACCACGTCTCCATGGGCTGGTCGGCGGCGCGCAAGCTGCGCACCGCCGTCGACGGCCTCGCCCGGGTCGTCGCCGTCGAGCTGTACACCGCCGCGCGGGCCGTGGAACTGCGCGAGGGGCTCACCCCGGCCCCGGCGACGCGGGCGGTGCTGAAGGCGCTGCGGGAGGCCGGCGTGGGCGGCCCCGGCCCGGACCGGTACCTGGCGCCCGACCTCGCCGCCGCGGAGACGTTCGTACGGGACGGGCGGCTGGTGGCGGCCGTGGAGCGGGTCACCGGGCCGCTGAGGTGAGGCGGCCGGGGCCCCGCGGACGCGTCCGCGGGGCCCCGGTACGCCGTGGGGGAGTTCAGAACTCCAGGCGCTCCCTGCGGACCGAATAGACGACGAAGCCGGCGCCGAGGGCCAGACAGGCCGTGCCGCCGACGATGTACGGGGTGCTGTCGAAGCTGCCGGTGTCCGCGAGGCGGACGTCCTGGCCGGTGGTCTCCAGCGAGGCCGACGTCACGCTCGACACGCCTCTCGCCTGCTCGGTGACCTGCGGGGACGGACCCGCGGACGGCGCGGTCCCCGCCGGGGCGTCCGAGGTCGCGTTCGCGGACGGGACGAACCACAGGACGCACAGCAGGGTGCCCGCGGCGGTGGCGGTCAGCAACGGACGGAGCGCGGATGACACGGAATATCGATCCCCTTGTGGCGCTGGCGAATTGGCCGTGTGGGCTGATGGTAGTGAACCGCGCGGGTCACGGGAAAGTCACGGGCGTCCGTCCCCGTGCGCTCCGGGCGTGAGCGCGTCGGAGACCTCATGGTTTGCCGGATTCGTCCGGAGGGTGTTCTCGGGACCGGTGACGCGGGGCCGCCGGCCGGCGCCGCACTGCGGGGCGTCGAGGACGGCAGGGGGCGGCGGGCGGCGAACGGGCCCGGGCGGAAAGGGCTGTGACGGAGGACACAATGGAAGCCCTGGTTCATCTCGTGGGCCCGTTCGCGCTGGTCGGAGAGGTGTCGGGGTGGAGCTGCCGCGGGCCTCCTGGGGCGGTGAGCGGATCGACCGCGGCCCGGATTCGCCTGAAGGGGGCGTCGGCGGCG
Source organism: Streptomyces sp. DSM 120436 (assembly GCF_055778765.1). NCBI lineage: Bacteria > Bacillati > Actinomycetota > Actinomycetes > Kitasatosporales > Streptomycetaceae > Streptomyces > Streptomyces sp. DSM 120436. The sequence goes on from NZ_JBSKBS010000001.1 coordinate 2,256,570, forward strand.
AGGATGAGAGCCTGTTCGACGGGGACGGCGAGAGCTGCGACGGGGAGTCCGACGGCGAAGAGCCCCTCCCTGACGCGTCCTCCGGCGGCGGGTCCCGCGCCCACGGGGACGACTTGGGGAAATGTTGACCCGCGAGGCAACCGGCGCACCGGATCGGAACGTCTCAAACGACGCCAAGACCGGCGTTCCCGCGGTCCGCGTCGGCGGACGTGGTGAGTCCCACACGCGTGGGCCTCGGGAACCGGATCACCCGGTCGTAGCGTTGAACGTTGTGGACGAGACGCCTCGGCTTTTGCCGGGGTCTCGTGGGGTTGGGATTCTGGCGACGATGGAGAAGCGTGTGATGACGGACGGTAAGCGGCGGCGCAGGGGTCTGGCGGCCGCGTCCGCTCTGCTCGGCGGAGTGCTGGTGCTCTCGGCGTGTTCCGGCGGGGACGACGACGCCGCCGCGGGGTCCGACGGCAAGGACACCTCGCAGGCGCAGGTCGACGAGGCGGCGGCCAAGAAGTCCTCCGAGGCGCGGATCGAGATCACGCCCAAGAACGGCTCGAACAACGCCTCCATCAACAACTCGGCCACCGTGACCGTCGACAAGGGCACGCTCACCAAGGTCACGATGACCAGCTCCGACGGCACCGTCGTCGAGGGCGAGATATCGGCCGACAGGAAGAGCTGGAAGCCCGGCGTCCAGCTCGAGCGCGCCACCACCTACAAGCTGGCCGTGGCCGCGAAGGACTCCCGGGGCCTCGTCGCCCACGAGAACGCGTCCTTCACGACGGTCTCCCAGGCCAACAGCTTCATCGGCACCTTCACCCCGGACAACGGCACCACGGTCGGCGTGGGCATGCCGGTGTCGATCAACTTCGACAAGGCGATCACGGACAAGGCCGCCGTGCAGAAGGGCATCACCGTGTCCTCCACCAGCGGCCAGGAGGTGGCCTGCCACTGGTTCAACGCCAACCGCATGGACTGCCGCCCCGAGCAGTACTGGCAGGAGGGCTCCACCGTCACCCTGAAGCTGGCGCTCGACGGGGTCGAGGGCGCCGAGGGCGTCTACGGCGTCCAGCAGAAGACGGTCACCTTCAAGATCGGGCGCAACCAGGTCTCCTACGTCGACGCGAAGACCAAGCAGATGAAGGTCACGCAGAACGGCAAGACCGTCAAGACCATCCCGATCTCCGCCGGCGCGCCCGAGACCAAGACGTACGAGGGCCAGATGGTGATCTCCGAGAAGTTCAAGGAGACCCGGATGAACGGCGCGACGGTCGGCTTCACCGACGACGACGGCAAGGGCGAGTACGACATCGCGGACGTGCCCCACGCCATGCGTCTGAGCACCTCCGGCACCTTCATCCACGGCAACTACTGGGGCGCGAAGTCCATCTTCGGCAGCGTCAACACCAGCCACGGCTGTGTGGGCCTCGCCGACACCAAGGGCGCGAACGACCCGAGCACGCCGGGCGCCTGGTTCTACAACAACTCGATCATCGGTGACGTGGTCGTCGTGCAGAACACCGGCGACAAGACCATCGCCCCGGACAACGGCCTCAACGGCTGGAACATGGACTGGGAGCAGTGGAAGGCGGGCTCCGCGATCTGACGCCCCCTCCGCCACGACGGAAGACCCACACCACCCGGCCGATGCCCTCGAACCCTCCCTCGGGAGCGGTGACGGGGGCATCGGCCGTTTCCGTCCCTCCGTCCCCAACCGCGCGATTCTGTAACGGAGTTCCGGCGATGACATCACAGTCACCCGGCGACTTCCCCACCTCTTCCGATCCCCCTTGAGCCGGTTGATCGTCCGTCGGCATACTCCGAGCACCGGGGGGTGCGCGCAGGCGTACGAGACCACCCCCGGCCGGGTGGTGCTTCGGCCGCCCGGCGACTCCGCTAGGGGGAACCTTGCGCAGACAAGTGAAAAGAGCACGCGCGGCCACGATCGCCACGGCGACCGCCGTGGCGCTCGCGGCGGGCATGGCCGGCCCCGCGTCGGCGAACGGGGAGGGCGCCACGGCCGCCGGCTCGTCCGCGAGCGCGGCCGCACTCAAGGGCAAGCACCGGATCACCCTCATCACGGGCGACCGGGTCACGCTGGACGCCGAGGGCCGCGTGGTGGGCCTGGAGCCGGCCGAGGGCCGGGAGCGCATACCCGTCCAGATCCGCCGCGACGACGGCCACACGCTGGTCGTGCCGGCCGACGCCGCCCGGCTGGTCGCGTCCGGCAAGCTGGACCGACGGCTCTTCGACGTCACGGAGTTGAGCAAGGCGGTGACCCGCACCGCGCACCGGAGCGGTCTGAAGGTCATCGTCGGCTACCAGGGCTCCGCGAGGACCGCCAAGGCCGAGGTCCGTGACGCGGGCACGGTCCGCCGGGCGCTGACGTCCCTGAACGCGGAGGCGGTGCAGACGCCGCACGAGGCCGCCGCCGAGCTGTGGGACGCCGTCACCGACGGCGACCGCACCGCCTCCGGTGTCGCCCGCGTCTGGCTGGACGGCGTCCGCAAGGCGTCCCTGGACACGTCCGTCGGGCAGATCGGCACCCCGAAGGCCTGGAAGGCCGGCTACGACGGCAAGGGCGTCAGGATCGCCGTCCTGGACACCGGCGTGGACGCCACCCACCCCGACCTCAAGGGCCAGGTGAGCGCGTCCAAGAACTTCACCTCCGCGCCCACGGCCGGGGACGTGGTCGGCCACGGCACCCACGTCGCGTCCATCGCGGCCGGCACGGGAGCCCGGTCGAAGGGCACGTACAAGGGCGTCGCGCCCGGCGCGACGATCCTCAACGGCAAGGTCCTCGACGACAGCGGCTTCGGCGACGACTCCGGGATCCTCGCGGGCATGGAGTGGGCGGTCGCGCAGGGCGCCGACATCGTCAACATGAGCCTCGGCGGCATGGACACCCCGGAGACCGACCCGCTGGAGGCGGCGGTCGACAGGCTCTCCGCCGAGAAGGGCGTCCTGTTCGCCATCGCGGCGGGCAACGAGGGTCCGCAGTCGATCGGTTCGCCCGGCAGCGCGGACTCCGCCCTCACCGTCGGCGCCGTCGACGACAAGGACCGGCTCGCCGACTTCTCCTCCACCGGCCCGCGCCTCGGCGACGGGGCCGTCAAGCCGGACGTCACCGCCCCCGGCGTGGACATCACGGCCGCCTCGGCGAAGGGCAACGACATCGCCGGGGAGGTCGGCGAGAAACCGGCCGGCTACATGACCATCTCCGGCACCTCGATGGCCACCCCGCACGTCGCGGGCGCCGCCGCGCTGCTGAAGCAGCAGCACCCGGAGTGGACGTACGCGGAGCTGAAGGGCGCGCTCACCGCCTCCACCAAGGGCGGCACGTACACCCCCTTCGAGCAGGGTTCGGGCCGCGTCCAGGTGGACAGGGCGATCGCGCAGACCGTGATCGCGGAGCCGGTGTCGCTGAACTTCGGCGTGCAGCAGTGGCCGCACACCGACGACAAGCCGGTCACCAAGAAGCTCACCTACCGCAACCTCGGCACCGAGGACGTCACGCTGAAGCTGACGTCGACCGCCACCGGACCGAAGGGCAAGGCCGCCCCGGCCGGCTTCTTCACCCTCGGCGCCTCCACCCTGACCGTCCCGGCGGGCGGCACGGCCTCCGTGGACGTCACCGCCGACACCCGCCTCGGCGGCACGGTCGACGGCGCGTACTCGGCGTACGTGGTCGCCACGGGCGGCGGCCAGACCGTGCGCACCGCCGCCGTGGTGGAGCGCGAGGTCGAGTCCCACACCGTCACGCTGAAGGTCCTCGACCGCTCCGGCAAGGCGACCGCGAACTACTCGACGTACCTGTCGGGCCTCGCCGGCCTGGGCAAGGACCGGTCGTTCGCGCCGTACGAGGCCGACGGCACCGTCAGCGTGCGCGTGCCCAAGGGCAGTTACGTCCTGGACGCCAGCGTGTTCGTGGGCGCCGACCCGGAGAAGTGGCGGGGCGCCGACTGGCTCGCCCAGCCGAAGCTGGACGTCACCAGGAACACCACCGTGACGGTGGACGCCCGCAAGGCCAAGCCGGTGAAGGTCACCGTGCCGGGCAAGGGCGCCAAGACGGAGTTCGCCCTGGCCGACTACACCGTCGAGACCAATGACAGCGCGGTCTCCTACGGCTGGTGGCTGGCGTCCTTCAGCGGCTTCCGCACCGCCCACCTCGGACCGCAGGTCACCGACGGCACGCTGATCCAGCAGTGGAACGCCCACTTCAGCAAGGGTTCCACGACGCAGTACAGCGCCGTCACCGGCGGCAAGGTGAAGAAGGTCGCCACCGGTTACACCCGCGCCCTCAAGGCCAAGGAGTTCGCCACCGTCCAGGTCGGCATGGGCGCGGCGGCGAGCGGCAAGAAGGGCTCCGTCAGCGCGTACGGCTGGCTGCCGGGCGGCTCCGGCGCCTCCGGGTTCGGCATGGAGCAGAAGCTGCCCAGCACCCGCACGCTGTACCTGTCCGCGGTCAACGGCGTGAAGTGGGACCTCGACTTCGAGCAGCAGAGCGGGGTCGACAAGGAGGGCTGGCCCGTCTACGACGCCGGCTACACCATCGGCGTCGACAAGGCCTACAAGGGCGGCAAGAGCTACCGGGAGACCGTCAACACGGCCGTCTTCGGGCCGCATCTCACCTCGGACCACGGCGTCTTCCGCGACGGCAACGACCTCTACGGCATGATCCCGCTGTTCTCCGACGGCAAGGGCCACGTGGGCTCCTCGGAGATCACGTCCGCCACGACGACCCTCTACCGCAACGGCAAGAAGGTCGGCTCCAACAAGGACCCGCTGTCCGGTGAGGCCTTCACCGTCCCGTCCGGTGACGCCGCCTACCGGCTGACCACCTCGGTCAAGCGGAGCGCCAAGGTCGCCGCCGCGTCCACCCGCGTCGACGCGAGCTGGACCTTCCGGTCCAAGAAGACCTCCGGCGAGAAGCACCTGCCCGTCTCCTCGGCCCGGTTCGCCGCGGTCACGGGGCTGGACAGCAAGGTCCCGGCCGGCAAGAAGGCCACCTTCCCGGTCGTCGTGGAGGGCGCCGCCCAGGGCAAGAACCTCAAGTCCCTGGCGGTGTACGTCTCCTACGACGGCGGCAAGACCTGGAAGAAGACCACGGTCAAGAAGGGCAAGGTGACCGTCAAGAACCCCGCCAAGGGCAAGGCGATCTCCTTCCGCGCCAAGATCACCGACAAGAAGGGCAACGCGTCCCTGATCTCGGTCTACAACGCCTACCGCGGCAAGTAGTCCCCGACGGACGTGACCACGGCGCGGTGAGACCGCGCGACGCACGACGGCCCGCCGGAGGCATCCGCCTCCGGCGGGCCGCCGCGTCGTGGCCCGGGCGTGCGCGGCCCGTCCCCGCCGGCGGCAGGCACAGCGAGCGTGGGCACAGTGAGCGTGGGCACACCAGGAAGTCTGGGTACGCGTTGCGCGTTGTCGCAGGCTGGACACCCGTGGGCCCGGCGGAGGACGCTCCGGGCGCACGACCCACCGAGGAGGAGAAACGCCGTATGACCACTGTCGCCGCGTACGCCGCGCCCGCCGCCAAGGCACCGTTGGAGCGCACCACGATCGAACGGCGCGCCGTCCGCGAGCACGACGTGCTGATCGACATCAAGTTCGCCGGGATCTGCCACTCGGACATCCACCAGGTCCGTGAGGGCTGGGGCGAGGCGATCTTCCCGATGGTGCCCGGCCACGAGATAGCGGGCGTCGTGTCCGAGGTCGGCCCCGGCGTGACCCGGTTCGAGGTCGGCGACCGGGTGGGCGTCGGCTGCATGGTCGACTCCTGCCGCGCGTGCGAGAACTGCCGGGCGGGCAAGGAGCAGTACTGCGTCCAGGGCCAGACTCCGACCTACAACGGCATCGGCCGGGACGGCGAGCCCACCTACGGCGGCTACTCCGAGAAGGTCGTGGTCGACGAGGACTTCGTCGTGCGCATCCCGGACGGCCTCGCCCTCGACGTCGCCGCGCCGCTGCTGTGCGCGGGGATCACCCTGTACTCCCCGCTGAAGCGCTTCGGCGCGGGGCCGGGCCGCAAGGTCGCGATCGTCGGCCTGGGCGGCCTGGGCCACCTGGGCGTGAAGATCGCGCACGCGATGGGCGCCGAGGTGACGGTGCTGTCGCAGTCCCTGCGCAAGAAGGACGACGGGCTGCGGCTGGGCGCCGCCCACTACCACGCCACCGGCGACCCGAAGACCTTCGAGGAGCTGCGGGGCGCCTTCGACCTGATCGTGTCGACGGTGTCGGCGCCGCTGGACTTCGGCGCGTACCTGTCGCTGCTGAAGACGGAGGGCACGCTGGCGAACGTGGGCGCGCCCGAGGACCCGGTCTCCCTGAACCTCTTCTCGCTGATCGGCGGCGGCCGCACCCTGGCCGGTTCGATGATCGGCGGCATTCCGGAGACCCAGGAGATGCTGGACTTCTGCGCCGAGCACGGCATCGGCGCGGAGATCGAACTGATCGCCGCGTCCGAGATCAACGAGGCCTACGAACGCGTCGAGAACAGCGACGTCCGCTACCGCTTCGTGATCGACACGGCGACGATCTGAGCCACGCCGCCGCGCGGGTCCGCGTCAGCGCCCCGCGGGCGACCCTGCGGCGGACCCGTGGGCCGCACGCGTGCGGGGCGGCGCCCCGTGGGCCGGGCGACCGGCTCCGGCGCCCGCCGGACCGGTGGGCGCCGCACGCGTCGTCCGGACGGGCGAGGTGCCCCGGGGCGCCCCGCCCGCCGTTCGCCTCACGCGTCCGCGTACTCCACGTACAGGGGACTGGCGACCAGGAGACCCGGGGATTGCGTGGCGGGGAAGCCCGTGGTGACGCGGGCGTAGCCGCGCATCGTCGCCGCCGTCTCCGGGTGGGTCTGGGCGTCGACGCGGGCCAGGAGGGCGTGGAGGGCGGTGACGAGGGAGGGACGGCGGCCGTCCGGGCCGGTGCCGAGGTCGTCGGAGAGGGCGGCGAGCAGCGCGCCGGGGGCGCTGGCGTCGGAGCCGAGGAGGTTCCGTACGAGCGCGCCGGACTGGCGGGTCTCGTCGGTGACGCGGGGCGGCGGTCCGGCGATCAGGTGGTCGGCCGAGCCGTGCAGCAGCAGCCGGACGGGACGGTCCGGCTCCGGGGCGTCCGCGAAGAACACCATCGTCGGGTCGGCGCCGTCCAGGACGAAGTAGTTGAGCGGCGCCTCGAAGGCGATCCACTGCCCCGGCCGCACCCCCGCCTCCGTGTACCAGCGCGCCGACTCCTCGACGCGGCGCACCACCCGCAGCAGGTGCCGGCCCCACAGGTCGGACGCGGGGCCGGGTGACGGGTCCACCTCCACCCCGCCGAACGGCGTGGAGACGCTGACCCGCTGCCGGGGCCACGCGGACCGCAGTCCGGGCAGAAACCGCGAGAGTTTCCGGTCGGACAGGTAGATGACTTCCTGCACTCCTGCTCCGTTCTTCACACGTCCTGGAGACCGAGGAACTCGAAGGCCGCCGGCGGCAGCAGCTCCGAGGGCCGGCAGAGCCCGTCCGGGCCCGGTTCCATGTCCCGCACGATGCGGTCCAGCAGTTCGTCGAGGCCCGGCCGTCCGTCCGGGTCCGGCCGCAGGCACGGCGCGACGACGTCCACGAAGGCGTCCGGCACGCCGCGGAGGTCGGGCTCCTCGGACTGCATGCGCAGCATGGTGCGCACGGGGTCGCTGCCCGGGTACGGGCTGTGCCCGGTCGCGGCGAACACCAGCACGGCGCCCAGCGCGTACACGTCGCTCGCGGACGTGACCTTCCGGGCGTCCAGCGCCTGCTCGGGCGACATGTAGGCGGGCGTGCCCAGCGTGGTGTGCGCGACGGTCAGCTTGCTGGCCGCCGCGGCCGCCGCCAGGGCGAGCCCGAAGTCGATCACCCGCAGACCGTCCACGCCGACCAGCACGTTGGACGGCTTGAGGTCGCGGTGGACGATCGCCGCCGCGTGCACCGACCGCAGCGCCTCGGCCAGCTGCGCCGCCACCCAGCGCAGCGCCCGCAGCGGCAGCGGCCCGCACGCGTCGACGAGGTCCTTCAGGGACGGCGCCGAGACGTACGCGGTGGCCAGCCAGGGGATGTCGCCGGCGGTGTCCGCGTCCACGACGGGCGGCGCGTAGAAGCCGTTCACACCCCGCGCCGCGGCCACCTCGCGCTGGAAGCGCCTGCGGAACTCCGGGTCGTCGGCCAGCTCCTCCTTGACGACCTTGACGGCGAGCAGCCGCCCGGCCGGGGTCCGCCCGAGGAACACCCGGCCCATCGACCCGCTGCCGATCCGCCGCAGCACCGTGTACGGCCCGACCCGGCGCGGGTCGAAGGGCTGCAGCGGCTTCCAGCGGGACGTGGGGTCCCACTCGTGGTGCTGGGGCCGCAGCACCGAACCGGCAGGCGGCGCCGCGGGCGACGGCACCCGGGGGAGGGACGCGGCGGCCTCCCGCACGACGCCGAGGGCGTCGATCAGCTCCCGGACCACCGGCGCCTCGACCGTGGCCGACGCCGACCGTACGGAGTGGCCCAGCTCGGTCATCTTGTCCAGGACGGCCTTGCTGTCGACCCCGACTGTCCTGGCCAGCTCGTAGACCCGTACGTTCGCCACACCCGACTCCTCCACCGGAGGCCCGTCCTGGCCTCGCAGGGGTCAAGAATATGGGTGCGGACGGGGCAATATACGGACAAACGCCGGGGCGTCGCGCGGGTGTTGACGTCAGTGCGGCGGCGTGGGCCGACGTCAGTGGGGCAGCGAGGCCGGACTGCCGCCGTTCGCCTCGTAGCCGGCGACCGCCAGGGCGCGGTACACCGCGAACTCGGCGGCCGGGTCCGGGGAGAGCGTCCACGGCAGCGCGCCGACGTGCCCGTCGACGTGTATGAGCTGGCTCATGGCCTCCGCCCAGCGCTCGGCGCGCACCAGGAAGAAGATCAGCATGTGCCGTACGTGCGCCAGCATCGGGTCGTCCGGGCGGGCCGCGTGCACCGCGTGCAGCGCGCCGTGGATCGCCTTGGAGACGGTCTCGCTCTGGTAGAACCCGCTGACCAGATTCACCTCCGGAAGGTGCTCGAACACCGCGAACAGCGGCATCGCGGCCAGCAGGGACCCCTGGGGCGCCCGCGCCGCCGCGGCCTCCGCGAAGTCGAACGCCTGCTGCCGCGAGCCGTGCCACTTCTCGCACCAGTAGTGCAGCGCGGCCAGGTGCGCGCCCATGTGCGCCGGGGCGCGGTCCAGGATCTTCAGCCAGACCTGCTCGAACTCCTGCTGCGAGTAACCGAGTCCGCGCGCCACGGACAGCTCCACGAGGTACGGCACCGGGTCGCCGGGGGCCAGCAGCGCGGCCTGGCCGCACGCCGCCTTCGCCTCCTCCATGATGATCCGGAACTCGTCCGTGCCGGGCGCGGCCGTGCGCCAGGCCTGCTGCACCAGGAACTCGGCGTGCACCGCGGCGCCGCCCGCGTCCTTGGGCGCCTCGGAGCGCCACACCCGCAGCCACTGGCCGCCCGGCGCCTCGGAGACCCCGCCGGGCCGCTGCGCCAGCTCCAGGGACGCGGCGCCCGCGAAGGCCTGCACCCGCTGCCAGCGCTGCTCGCCGTCCGCGGGCGTGCCCGCCAGCAGTTGCTGCGCCGCGCGGTAGTCCTGGGTGCGCTGCACCACGTCGAGGACGTCCAGCAGGTCCTGGTCGGGGCCGGGCATGCGGATGTCCAGCTCCTCCTGGAGCGCGAAGCCGTAGTCCGCCGGGTCCGCCGCGTCCGGGTGGCCGGGCGGGACCAGGCCCACGGCGCCGCGCCGGCGGCGAAGGAACGGCAGCACCACGAAGCCGAGCATGACGAGGGCGATCAGGACCCACAGAATCTCCATGTCACCAGCGAACCAGACCGCGCGGCCGGATGGCCAACCCGCTGCCCGGACCTGTGGAAAAACCCCGCCGCCCGCCCTCGGAAAGGCCCCTCCGCCCCGCCCGGCCGGCCGCGGACGTCATCACGGCGTTCCGCGCACTACCCTCGGGCGCATGAGCGACAGGCACATCAGTCAGCACTTCGAGACGCTCGCGATCCACGCGGGCAACACCGCCGACCCCCTGACGGGCGCGGTCGTCCCGCCGATCTACCAGGTGTCCACCTACAAGCAGGACGGCGTCGGCGGCCTGCGCGGCGGTTACGAGTACAGCCGCAGCGCCAACCCGACCAGGACCGCGCTGGAGGAGAACCTGGCCGCCCTGGAGGGCGGCCGCCGCGGGCTCGCGTTCGCGTCCGGACTGGCGGCCGAGGACTGCCTGCTGCGTACGCTGCTCGCGCCCGGCGACCACGTGGTCATCCCCGACGACGCGTACGGCGGCACGTTCCGCCTGTTCGCCAAGGTCGTGGCCCGCTGGGGTGTGGAGTGGTCGGTGGCCGACACCTCCGACCCGGCCGCGGTGCGGGACGCGATCACCCCGAAGACCAGGGCGATCTGGGTGGAGACCCCCTCCAACCCGCTGCTCGGCATCACCGACATCGCCGCCGTCGCCCAGGTGGCGCGGGACGCCGGCGTCCGGCTGGTCGTCGACAACACCTTCGCCACGCCGTACCTGCAGCAGCCGCTCGCGCTCGGCGCGGACGTCGTCGTGCACTCCCTGACCAAGTACATGGGAGGCCACTCGGACGTCGTCGGCGGCGCCCTGGTCACCGCCGACGCGGAGCTGGGCGAGGAGCTGGCGTTCCACCAGAACGCGATGGGCGCGGTCGCCGGGCCCTTCGACGCGTGGCTGGTGCTGCGCGGCACCAAGACGCTGTCGGTGCGCATGGACCGGCACAGCGAGAACGCGACCCGCGTCGCCGACATGCTCACCCGCCACCCGCGCGTGACGAGCGTGCTCTACCCGGGCCTGCCCGACCACCCCGGTCACGAGGTCGCCGCCAAGCAGATGCGCGCCTTCGGCGGCATGATCTCCTTCCGCGTCGAGGGCGGCGAGCAGGCGGCCGTCGAGGTGTGCGACCGCGCGCAGGTGTTCACCCTCGGCGAGTCCCTGGGCGGCGTCGAGTCGCTGATCGAGCACCCCGGCCGGATGACGCACGCGTCGGTCGCCGGTTCGCAGCTCGAGGTGCCCGCCGACCTGGTGCGCCTGTCCGTCGGCATCGAGAACGTCGACGACCTGCTCGAGGACCTGCAGCAGGCGCTGGGCCGCTAGGGTCCGGACGAGAAGTCCGCTCACCAGCCGGTCAGGGGTGGGGTCGTCTCCGACGGCGGCTCCACCCAGGGCCGGGCGGTCAGCGCCCACACGGTGAACGCCACGGCCGCCGCGCACAGCAGCAGCCACATCGCGCGCCGGGCGTACCTCCGGCGCCGCAGCACGCGGGCGCCGCGGCGCACGGCCTCCGCGGCGAGGTCGGGCGGCAGGACCGGGGGCCCCTGCCCCATCAGCCGCCGCACGCGCTCCTCGCGGTCCGTCCGGTTCACGCCGCCTCCCCGGTCATGACGGCACCGTGCCGACGCGTCCCGGCGCGGGGGCCGGCTGCGACGCGGGGCGCAGCATGACGGCCATCGCGCGGTTCTGCACGGCCCGTACGCGCTCGGCGGGGAGCCCCAGCAGGGCCGCCGTCCGGTCCTCGCCGATGCCCTCGTGCAGCCGCATGACCAGGACCAGCCGCTCCTGCGGGCTCAGCCCGGCCAGCGGGCCGCCGGGACGCGGACGGAAGGGGAGCCGCCCGCCGTGACGCAGGGTGCCGAGCGCGAACCTGATCACCAGGTACTGCCGGGTGTGGTCGTACGGGTCCTCGCCGTGCAGCCGGTCCCAGCAGGCGTACGTACGGGCCAGGGCGAGGGTGAGCAGGCGCCGGGCCCGCGGGTTGGCGTCCCGCGGCTCGGCGGTCAGCAGGGTCGCGGTGTGCAGCAGCCGTCCGCCCGCGCCCGCGACGTACGCCCGGAACTCCTGGGCGCGACGGACGTCGTCGCACGCATGCCCTGGTTGCACCCGCACCTCCCGTGGCCCCCGCGGGGGGCCGCCCCGTGCCGTGCGGCGGACGGGGACCCCCTCCCCATATCAGGCCAGGGCGTGCGCCCGGGTCAAGAGGCGCGCACGATGCGGGCGCGCGGCCGGATCAGGAGTCGCCGCGGTCGTGCCCGGCCATCCGGGCGGACAGTGCGCCGTTGAACCGGGTGAGGAGCGCGCAGAACGCCTCGCGCTCCCCCGGCGCCCAGTCTTCGGTCAGCTCGGCCATCAACTGCCGCCGGGAGGAGCGCACTTCCTCCAGGCGGGCCTGGCCGCGCGGGGAGAGCTGGAGCACGACCGCGCGGCCGTCCTCGGGGTGCGAGGCCCGCTTGACCAGGCCGGTGTCCACGAGCGGCGCCACCTGCCGGGTGACGGTGGAGGAGTCGATCCCCATGCTCGCGGCCAGGGCCTTGACGCCCATCGGGCCTTCCTTGTCGAGCCGGTTGAGCAGCAGGTAGGCGGCGCGGTCCATGGAGTTGCGGACCTGGCCGACCCCGCCGAGCCGGGTCTGTTCGGCACGGCGGGCGAAGAGCGCCACCTCGTGCTGCAGAGTGTCGAGAAGACCGGTGTCACCGTCCGCGGCCGGATCGGTCGTCAGGTCCATCGACATGTCAGGTGTAGTGGGCATGGCGGGGGGCTCACTTCGTGATGGGCTGCTGATGGGACGACAGGGTACGCGGCCGGGGCGCGGACCGTACCGGGGCTGTGGAAAGCGGCTGTCCGCGGGCCGGTCACAGCGCCCGCCCTCCCCGGGGGAACTGCGATGCTGGGGACATGAGCCACAGCACGGCCGGCCGACTGCGGACCGTCACCCTCGACGACGTGCACGGCGCTCGGAAGACGCTCTCCGGCGTGGCCCGCACGACCGCTCTGGAGGGCAGCCGGCACCTGTCCCGGCAGGTGGGCGCGCCGACGCTGCTGAAGTGCGAGAACCTTCAGCGGACCGGGTCCTTCAAGCTGCGCGGCGCGTACGTGCGGATCGCCGGGCTGCTCCCCGAGGAGCGGGCCGCGGGGGTCGTCGCGGCGAGCGCGGGCAACCACGCGCAGGGCGTGGCGCTGGCGTCGGCGCTGCTCGGGGTGCGGTCCACGGTGTTCATGCCGAAGGGCGCCCCGCTGCCGAAGATCAGCGCGACCCGGGAGTACGGCGCCGAGGTGCGCCTGCACGGCCAGGTGGTGGACGAGTCGCTGGCCGCGGCGCAGGAGTACGCGCGCGAGACGGGCGCGGTGTTCATCCACCCCTTCGACCACCCGGACGTCATCGCCGGCCAGGGCACGGTGGGGCTGGAGATCCTGGAGCAGTGCCCCGAGGTGCGCACGATCGTCGTCGGGGTCGGCGGGGGCGGCCTGGCCGCCGGGGTCGCGGTCGCGGTGAAGGCGCTGCGGCCGGACGTGCGGATCGTCGGCGTGCAGGCGGAGGGCGCGGCGGCCTACCCGCCGTCGCTGGCCGCCGGGCACCCGGTGTCGCTGGACCACCCGGTCACGATGGCCGACGGGATCAAGGTGGGCCGGCCCGGTGACGTGCCGTTCGAACTGGTCGGCGAGCTGGTGGACGAGGTGTGCACGGTCACCGAGGACGAGCTGTCGACCGCGCTGCTGCTGTGTCTGGAGCGGGCCAAGCTGGTGGTCGAGCCGGCCGGGGCGAGCCCGGTCGCGGCGCTGCTGAGCCGGCCCGGGGCCTTCGAGGGGCCGGTCGTCGCGGTGCTGTCCGGCGGCAACGTGGACCCGGTGCTGATGGAACGGGTGCTGCGGCACGGCATGGCGGCGCAGGGCCGCTACCTGGCCGTCCGGCTGCGGCTGACGGACCGGCCGGGCGCCCTGGCGTCGCTGCTGGGGGCGCTGTCCGCGGTCGACGCCAACGTCCTCGACGTGAGCCACATGCGGACCGACCCGCGGCTGGGACTCACGGAGGCGGAGGTCGAGCTGCACCTGGAGACCAAGGGGCCGGCGCACTGCGCCGAGGTCCGGCAGGCGCTGCGCGACGCGGGTTACCCGGTGATCGGCTGAGGCCGGAGGCGGCTTCACCCTTTCGGGTAAATCCGTTGAGAGACGCGATACATCGCGTTAGCGTGTGTCTCTCGTCACGGTGTGGCCGTCGGCGCCCCGGCGCCCTCCCGGGCGCACACCCGGCACATGCCGGGGCACGAACCTAGGCTTTTCCGAAGAATCACGACGACGGGGAGGTTCCTATGCCAGGTGCCATTCAAGCCGAAGGTCTGGTGAAGACCTTCGGAAACGTCAAGGCACTGGACGGCGTCGACCTCGAGGTCCCCGAGGGAACCGTCCTGGGACTGCTCGGGCCCAACGGCGCGGGCAAGACCACCACCGTCCGCTGTCTCACCACCCTGCTGCGTCCCGACAGCGGCAGGGCCGTCGTCGCCGGCATCGACGTGCTGAAGCACCCCGACGCCGTGCGCCGCTCGATCGGCCTGTCCGGCCAGTTCGCCGCCGTCGACGAGTACCTCACCGGCCGGGAGAACCTCCAGATGGTCGGCCAGTTGTACCAGATGAGGGCCAGGGCCGCCCGGGCCCGCGCGGACGAGCTGCTGGAGCAGTTCCACCTGGCGGACGCGGCCGACCGCACGGCGAAGACCTACTCCGGCGGCATGCGCCGCCGGCTCGACCTCGCCGCCGCCCTGGTCGTCTCCCCGCCCGTGATGTTCATGGACGAACCGACGACCGGTCTCGACCCGCGCAACCGCCAGCAGCTCTGGGACGTGATCAAGGACCTCGTCTCCGGCGGCACGACCCTGCTGCTCACCACGCAGTACCTGGAGGAGGCCGACCACCTGGCGCACGACATCGCGGTCGTCGACCAGGGCCGGGTCATCGCCCAGGGCACCTCCGACCAGCTCAAGACCCGCACCGGCGGCGAGCGCGTCGAGGTCGTGGTGCACGAGCGCGAGCACATCCGCACCGCGGCCGCCCTCCTCGACAAGTACAGCCTGCGCGGCCCCGGCCACGGCGACACCACGGTCGAGGAGCACATGCGCAAGATCACCACACCGGTCTCCGGCGGGGCGAAGCTGCTCGCCGAGATCATCCGCGAGCTCGACGCCGACGGCATCGAGATCGACGACATCGGGCTGCGCCGCCCCACCCTCGACGACGTGTTCCTCTCCCTCACCGGCCACGCCGCCGAGTCCGCCCCGTCCGACGCCGAGGAGGCCGCGAAGTGAGCGCCGTCACCGAATCCACGCGGGTCGCGTCCCCCGGCAACGCCTTCAGCCGTTCGGTCCGCGACTCGCCGGTCGTCGCCAAGCGCAAGCTGATCCGCATGGCCCGCATCCCGAATTTTGTCCGCTCAGCTGGATTTCGTTTCCACTCACGCTGCATCCCTGGTCGCCGCCTGATCGGGAGAGAGGGGGGCGCCGCATGAGCACGGTCGCCGACTCGCTGGTCATCGCCCGCAGGAACCTCATTCGGATGACCAGGATTCCTGAAATGATCCTTTTTGGTGTCATCCAGCCAGTTATGTTCGTAGTTCTGTTCACGTACGTCTTCGGCGGCTCCATCAATATTCCGGGGGCGCCCTCGGGTAGCGCGAGCGCCTACAAGGAATTCCTGATGGCCGGCATCTTCGCCCAGACCGTCACGTTCGCCACGGCGGGCGCGGGGGCGGGCATCGCCGACGACATGCACAAGGGCCTCATCGATCGCTTCCGCTCCCTGCCGATGTCACGTGGTGCGGTGCTGACCGGCCGCACCCTCGCCGACCTGGTGCAGACGGCCGTGACGCTGGCCGTGCTGGCGGGCGTGGCCCTGATCGTAGGCTGGCGAGCCGACGAGAACCTCGGCAAGGTGCTCGCGGGCTTCGGTCTCCTCCTTCTCCTCGGGTACGCGTTCACCTGGATCGGCGCGTTGATCGGCCTGTCCGTACGCACTCCCGAGGCCGCGACCTCGGGCGGCCTGATCTGGCTGTTTCCGTTGACGTTCATCTCGAACGCCTTCGTCCCGGTCAACGGCATGCCCACGTTCCTTCAGTACGTCGCGGAGTGGAATCCGTTCAGCGCCACAGTGGCGGCGGCGCGCGGGTTGTTCGGCAACACGTTTGACGGTGTGCCGAAGTCGGTGACTGGCGCATGGCCGATGGAACACCCGGTCTGGGCCTCGTTGGCCTGGTCCGTGCTGATCATCGTCGTCTTCCGAACGCTGGCAGTGCGCAAGTACCGCAAGGCAGCGCACTGAGCGCGACTCCGGGCGGCGTCTGACATGGAGCGGACAGCAAGTGGCCCAGAGCCGAACCCTCCAGCTCTGGGCCGCCTGCTGCTGCATGACGTCAGCAGAAGAGCTTGTAGGGCGTGCTGCCCTGCCAGACGGTGCGCCCGTTGTAGACCGCAGCGGCCCACGTGGTCATGTTTCCGCATGCCGGCTTGGGGGCCGACACCCTGTGAGTGCCGGCGGTGAACGTCTTGCAGCCGGACGCGACTGTGATGTCCGGGTAGTAAGGGTGCTGTGTATTGAGGTAGACACAGAGCTCGGTGCCGATCGGGTTGGGCCCGTACAGGGTCGCCTCGGCGTAAACCCTGCCACCAGACAGGTAGGGGAGCTTGGCCACGCCAGTGGCCTGCGCACCCGCCTGGGCCGAGAACGCCGTGCCCATCACCAGGGTCGCCGCCGCCACACCCGTTCCGAGTATCTTCGTCAATACCTTGATCAGGATCAACTCCTCGCGTCTTGATGATCTCGTCGCGCCTCACGGTGTTCGATCGAGGCTGAGAGTACGCAGCGTCGTAACTGAGCGAACAGCTGATTTCTAGCCCCGAAATGCTCATTTTGGGCTGGTTCAGCTCATCAGGTTCGTGGTGCTGTTCACCTACGTGTTCGGCAACCCGGGCGTCTCCACCTCGGACGCCTGGCCGATGCAGCACCCGGTGTGGGCGTCGGTGATCTACTCGGTGCTGATCATCGCGGTCTTCCGGACCCTGGCCGTGCGCCGGTACCGCTCGGCGGCGGCATGACGGAGCCCCCGGCGCCGCTCAGGCGCAGGGGGCCCGTGGGGACTCGCGTGCGTCGGGTCAGCCGTCGTACGGCTCGGCCTTGAGGATCTTCACCGACGCCTTCTTGCCGTTCGGCAGTTCGTACTCCGCGTCCTCGCCGACCTTGTGGCCCATCACGCCGGTGCCCAGCGGGGACTGCGGTGAGTAGGTCTCGATCTCGGAGCTCGCGTACTCGCGGGAGGCGAGCAGGAAGGTCAGCGTGTCGTCCTCGTCACCGTCGAAGGCGATCGTCACGACCATGCCCGGCGCCACCGTGCCGTCGGCCGCAGGGGGCGTGCCCACCTTGGCGTTCTCGAGGAGCTGGGTGAGCTGGCGCACACGGAGCTCCTGCTTGCCCTGCTCCTCCTTGGCCGCGTGGTACCCGCCGTTCTCACGCAGGTCGCCCTCCTCACGCGCGGCGGCGATCTTGGCGGCGATCTCCGTGCGCGCGGGACCAGTAAGGTACGCAAGCTCTTCCTTGAGCTTGTTGTACGCCTCCTGGGTCAGCCAGGTGACGTTCTCGCTGGTCTGGGTCACAGGTGCTCCTCGTAGTTACCGGGAATACAAAGCAACGCCCTCCCAGAAGGATGGTCCTCCGGGGACGGGCGAAACCACGAGCCTAACAATTGAGTGCCCGTAGGGGGAGGACATAAGCCGCCGTACCCGCGTCAGCGCAGGTCAGCGGCCCGTTATTCCCCGTCGCGTCACTCGGCGTGACAGCCGAGGAGCTCCGCACTGGTGCCGGGGGAGGTGGTGCGCAGCGTGACCACCTCGTCGATGCGGGTGGCGTCCCCGTCGAAGCGGAAGTCGGCGCGGCCGACCTCGGCGCCGTCCGCGGACTGGGAGCGCACGGTGCAGTAACCGACGACGCCGGCGTCCTTGTGCACCTCCAGGTGCACCTTCACCGCGTCCTCGCCGGTCTCGAAGCGGATCAGCTCGGCGCTGATCTCGTTCTGCGCGACGTAGTGGTAGCCGAACCAGCCGATCATGGCGGCGAACAGGACGGCGAGCACCCCGCCGACGACCTTGAGCGTGCGGTCGGCGCGCTGGTCCGAGGAGCGGCCGTAACGGCCCTCGGGGGTCCGCGTGCTCGACGTGCTCATGATCGTCTCCTCGGCAGGAAGGGACCGGCGTCCCCGGACCGTCCCCGGGAGCGGCGCTCCGGAATTTTTCGCCCCCCGGTTCCGTCACTATAGAAGCCTGCCACTGCGCCGCCGCACACAGGGCGCCCAACGACTTGAGGATTGAGTCTTGACTGACCAGCTGCGACTGATGGCCGTGCACGCCCACCCCGACGACGAGTCGAGCAAGGGCGCGGCCACCATGGCGAAGTACGTGTCCGAGGGGGTGGACGTGCTGGTGGTGACCTGCACGGGCGGGGAGCGCGGCTCCATCCTCAATCCCAAGCTCCAGGGGGACCCGTACATCGAGGAGCACATCCACGAGGTGCGCAAGAAGGAGATGGACGAGGCGCGCGAGATCCTCGGCGTGAAGCAGGAGTGGCTGGGCTTCGTGGACTCCGGGCTGCCCGAGGGCGACCCGCTGCCGCCGCTGCCGGAGGGCTGCTTCGCCCTGGAGGACGTCGACAAGGCGGCGGGCGAGCTGGTGCGCAAGATCCGCTCCTTCCGGCCCCAGGTGATCACCACCTACGACGAGAACGGCGGCTACCCGCACCCCGACCACATCATGACCCACAAGATCACGATGGTGGCGTTCGAGGGCGCGGCGGACACCGAGAAGTACCCGGAGGGCGAGTTCGGCCCGGCGTACCAGCCGCTGAAGGTGTACTACAACCAGGGCTTCAACCGGCCCCGCACCGAGGCGCTGCACCGGGCGATGCTGGAGCGCGGCCTCGAGTCGCCCTACGGCGACTGGCTGAAGCGGTGGGACGAGTTCGAGCGCAAGGAGCGCACGCTCACCACGCACGTGCCGTGCGCCGACTTCTTCGAGATCCGCGACAAGGCGCTGATCGCGCACCGCACGCAGATCGACCCCGACGGGGGCTGGTTCCGGGTGCCGCTGGACCTCCAGAAGGAGGTCTGGCCGACGGAGGAGTACGAGCTCGCGAAGTCGCTCGTGGACACCTCCCTCCCCGAGGACGACCTCTTCGCGGGCATCCGGGACAATGGCTGACATGAGCGCAAGCGCAAGCCTGGCAATGACCCACCTGGTCCCCCTCGCCCAGGAATTCGACGAGGACAAGGTCACCCCCGGCGTCCTCGGCTTCATCGTCTTCGCGGTGATGGCCGTGGCGGTCTGGGGGCTGATGAAGTCGATGAACCGGCACATGGGCCGCGTGAACTTCGCGGAGGCGGACGAGACCGCCGCGGACGGCGCCGTCTCCGACGGCGGCAACTCCACGGCCTGACACCAGGCCCACAGCCCTACGGCACCCGGCAGCTACGCCGGGTGCCGCATGCCGTGCGCCTGCGGCCGGCCCCGGTCGCCGTGCACCGCGCGCCCGGTGCGCGCCCCCGGCGAGGGCGGCGCACGCCGACGGCGTGGCTGAGCGGCCCCGGGCCGGCCCCCGGCGCTCGGCCCGCGGCGTTTGCACACGCCTCGCGACCGCCGTCCCGGCGGCCCGTCCCGGCGGCTGGGCGCAGCCGCGAGGAATCCGGCCCGCAAGCCGCGCCCCCGCGTGCCCCGGAGGCGCCCCGGAGGGGGTTCTCACGCGTCCAGCGGGACCGGCACCCCCATCACCTCGCGGGCGTGGCGGCCCGGGACCAGGCCGAGGTTCCAGGCCTGCCAGCCGGCGTCGAGGCTGACGCCGCGCTCCAGGAGGAGCCGGTAGGCCTCGACGCAGTCGGTGAGTTTCGGGTCGCGGGCCGGGTGGACCGCGGCGGCCAGGTCGGCGAGTTCCTGCTGGGCCACCGCCGTGCCGACCTCCGTGCCGCCCGGGGCCGCGTACGGCAGGAGTGTGCAGCGCAGGAAGCGCGCCCAGTCCTCGCCGCGCCGGTCGCCGTAGGAGGCGAACAGCGTCACCGCCTCGTCGCACAGCGCCAGCGCCTGCTGGGTGCGGGCGTTGCCCGCGTCGACGACCGCCAGCTCCAGGCACGTCCACGCCTCGCCGTGCGCCACCTGGATCCGCTGGAAGTCGGCGCGCGCGTCCACCAGGAGCTGCCGGGCGAAGCCGGAGTTGCGCAGTGAGCCGGTCCGGGCCGCCCGCTGGTCGCGGGTCACCCGCGCCGAGTGGTGGCGGGCACAGGCCAGACCGTAGACGTCCCGCATGCGGGAGAACATCGTGCGGGCGCGTTCCAGCTCGCGCACCGCGCGGTCCAGGTCGCCGCTCTCCTCCAGGGCCTGCCCCAGGTAGTACAGCGTCCACGCCTCGCCGCGCGCGTCCTCGTTGTCCCGGTGCCGGGCGGTGGCCCGGCGCAGCTCCTCCACCGCCGGCCCCGCGTCCCCGTCCACCAGCCGGGCCCGCGCCAGCTCGGTCAGCGCCCACGCCTCGCCGCGCGCGTCGCGGGTGCGGCCGTACAGGCCGAGGGCGGTGCGCAGCTCCTCCTCCGCGCGGGGCACGTCGCCGCGCCGCAGGTGCAGCTGTCCGAGCTGGAAGTGCGCCCACGCCTGCCCGTGCAGGGACTCGCCCGCGCGGTGCAGCACCAGCGACCCGGTGAGCAGCTCCAGCGCCTCCGCCAGCCGGGCCCGGTCCCGCTCCACGGCGGCCAGCGCGTGCATCGTCCAGGCGCGGTCGGTGGCCAGCGCGTCGGACGCCTGGAGGTCCATCGCCTCCCGCAGCCGCGCCGACGCCTCCGTCAGGTTGCCCTGGTGGTGCAGGGTGATGCCGAGCGAGGTCAGCGCCCGCGCCGCCCCCGCCTCGTGCCGCGCCTCCCGGTACAGGTCCACCACGGACGTCAGGGTGGTCCGCGCCGTGTCCAGCTCGCCGAGCTGCCGTGCCGCGATGCCCGTGCGCCACTGCACGGAGCGGACCAGCAGCCCCTCGTCGACGGTCTGCGCCAGCTCGTTGATCTCGCCCAGCCGGTAGAGGTCGCCGCGCAGCAGGCAGTAGTCGCACAGGGCGCCCAGCAGGTTCAGCACCGCGGCCCGGTTCACGCCCTCGGCGTGCCGCAGCGCCGCCGTGATGAAGCTGGACTCGTCGTCCAGCCAGCGCAGCGCCTCGTCCAGGGAGGTGAAGCCGTACGGGCCGAAGCGGTCGGAGCGGGTCGACATGTTGCCGTCGACCAGCCGCAGCACCGAGTCGGCGAGCTCGGCGTAGGTGACGATCAGCCGTTCGTGCGCGGCGGCGCGCTCCTCCGGGTCCTCCTCGTCGAGGAGGCGGGCCTGCGCGAAGGCGCGCACCAGGGCGTGCAGCCGGTACCGGCCGTGCCGGACGCGGTCGATCAGCCCGGCCCGGTGCAGCGCCTCCAGGTGCCGGGTGGCCTCCGCCTCGTCGGTGGAGAGCAGCGCCGCCGCGGCGGCCGCGCCCAGCGAGGCGCGCCCGGCCAGGGCCAGCCGGCGCAGCAGCCGCCGTACGGTGTCCGGCTGGTCGGTGTAGCGCAGCCACAGGGCGCGCTCGACGGGTTCGACGGGCCCGTAGCCGCCGAGGTCGGTGGCGAGGGTGAGCGCGGAGCGCGGCCCGAGGGCGGCACCGGCCAGCCGCAGCGCCAGCGGCAGGCCCCCGCACAGCTCCCGTACCCGCTCCGCGGACTCGGCGTCGTAGGGGCCGGAGGCGTCCTGTGCGGCGGCGGTCAGCAGTTCCTCCGCGCCGGCCGCGTCCAGCGGCTCCACCGGCAGCCGGTGCACCCGCGCGGGCAGGTCCTCGGGCAGCCCCAGCGGGGAGCGGGAGGTGACCAGCACCAGGCTGTCGGAGCGCTCGGGGAGGAGCGTGCGGACCTGCTGCGGGTCGGAGGCGTCGTCGAGGACGATGGTGACCGGTGTGCCGGTCAGATGCTGGTGGTACAGCTCGCTCAGCCGTCTGACCTGCTGGTCCGGGGAGGTCCGCTCCCGGAACAGCAGCTGTTCGCGCGGCGCGCCGAGCCGGTTCAGCAGGTGCAGCAGCGCGTCCCGCGTGGACAGCGCGGGCTCGCCGGAGCCGTCGCCGCGCAGGTCGACCACGCAGGCCCCGCGGAAGTAGTCCTTCAGCTCGTGCGCCGCCCGCACCGCCAGCGTCGTACGGCCGCTGCCGGGCGCCCCGTGCAGCACCACCACCGTGGGTCTGGTCTCCGTGCTCGCGCGGGCCGCCTGCACCCACTGCCGGATCCGCGCCATCTCCTGCCGCCGCCCCGCGAACGGGCCGTGCGGCTCCGGGAGCTGCCCGAACGACTGCTCCAGGACACTCCGTCCGCGGGCCGCCGCGCTCTTGTCGGCGCCCCGCAGCCGCGGCCCGGTCCGTTTCGGCGCCGTGGACGCGGCGAGGATCCGCTGCTGGTCGAGGAAGGGCCGGATGCCGCGCACCTCCAGCGCCGTCAGCCACTGCAGCCGCAGCTGCTCCACCCCGCCCGGCTGGCCGGCCGCGCCGGCGCGGTGGTGAGCGGCGGGCAGGTGCGACCCGGCGACCTTCACCACGGTCGTCGCCGCTCCGGCCACCCCGACGGCCACGCCCGCGCCGAGCGCGGTCCCGGTGCCCGTGCCGAGCGCCATGTCGGCGACGACCGCCGCCACACCCGCGACCCCGGCCACCAGCAACGGCGTCCCGCCGCCCTCACGGGCGTACCGCTGCCGGAACGTGAGCCGGTCCGCCTCCGCCTCGTCCAGGGCGCGGGTGTACGCCGCGTACTCCTCGGCCGCCGTGCGCGCCATCGCGTCCAGCGCGCCACGCGCCCGGGAGAGCAGCACCTTGCCGTCGGTGCGCCCGCCCGACCGGCGCACCTCCTCCTCCACGGCCCGCGCCAACAGCCGTTCGGCATCGGCCCGATGACCGTCCCTCATGTCCCGTCCCCCTCCGGCGGCGATCGCGTCCCTACGAGTGTGCTGCGGCCGGGGCCCCGGCGCGAGGGTGTGACGGCCCTCGACCGCGCCGTCATGCTCCCTTCACGCGCCGGGGCGCCCGGGGCGCGGGACGTGCCGCGGCGCCGCCCGTCCCGCGCCGGGCGGGCGGAGTGCGCGAGGATGGAGACATGGCGAACCGACTTGCGCAGGCCACGTCCCCCTACCTCCTCCAGCACGCCGACAACCCCGTCGACTGGTGGACCTGGTCCGAGGAGGCCTTCGCGGAGGCGCGGCGGCGCGACGTGCCGGTGCTGCTGAGCGTCGGCTACTCCAGCTGCCACTGGTGCCACGTCATGGCCCACGAGTCCTTCGAGGACCGGGCCACCGCCGACGAGATGAACGCGCACTTCGTCAACATCAAGGTCGACCGCGAGGAGCGGCCGGACGTCGACGCCGTGTACATGGAGGCGGTGCAGGCGGCGACCGGGCACGGCGGCTGGCCGATGACGGTGTTCCTCACCCCCGACGCCGAGCCGTTCTACTTCGGCACCTACTTCCCGCCGGAGCCCCGGCACGGCATGCCGTCGTTCCGGCAGGTGCTGGAGGGCGTCCGGCAGGCCTGGGAGGAACGGCGGGACGAGGTCGGCGAGGTCGCCGGGAAGATCACGCGGGACCTGGCCGGCCGGGAGCTGTCCGTCGGCGACGACCAGGTGCCCGGCGAGCAGGAGCTGGCGCAGGCGCTGCTCGGCCTGACCCGCGAGTACGACGCGCGGCGCGGCGGCTTCGGCGGGGCGCCGAAGTTCCCGCCGTCCATGGTGATCGAGTTCCTGCTGCGGCACCACGCCCGCACCGGCGCGGAGGGCGCGCTGCAGATGGCGGCGGACACCTGCGAGCGGATGGCGCGCGGCGGCATCTACGACCAGCTCGGCGGCGGCTTCGCCCGCTACTCCGTGGACCGCGACTGGGTGGTCCCGCACTTCGAGAAGATGCTCTACGACAACGCCCTGCTCTGCCGGGTCTACGCCCACCTGTGGCGGAGCACCGGCTCGGAGCCGGCGCGCCGGGTCGCGCTGGAGACGGCCGACTTCATGGTCCGCGAGCTGCGCACACCGGAGGGCGGGTTCGCGTCCGCGCTGGACGCCGACAGCGACGACGGCACCGGACGGCACGTGGAGGGCGCCTACTACGTGTGGACGCCGGCGCAGCTGCGCGAGGTGCTCGGCGACGCGGACGCGGAGCTGGCCGCCCGGTACTTCGGGGTGACCGAGGAGGGCACCTTCGAGGAGGGCGCGTCGGTGCTCCAGCTCCCGCAGCGCGACGAGGTGTTCGACGCGTCCCGCGTCGACGGCATCCGGGAGCGGCTGCTCGCGGCGCGCGACCGGCGGCCCGCGCCCGGACGGGACGACAAGGTGGTCGCCGCCTGGAACGGCCTGGCGATCGCCGCGCTCGCCGAGACCGGCGCGTACTTCGGCCGGCCGGACCTGGTCGAGGCCGCGGTGGCCGCCGGTGACCTGCTGGTGCGGGTGCACCTGGACGAGCACGCCCGCATCGCCCGGACCAGCAAGGACGGCCGGGCGGGCGGCAACGCGGGCGTGCTGGAGGACTACGCCGACGTCGCCGAGGGCTTCCTGGCGCTGGCGTCGGTGACCGGCGAGGGCGTGTGGCTGGACTTCGCGGGCCTGCTCGTCGACCACATCCTGACCCGCTTCCGGGACGCCGGGTCGGGCGCGCTGTACGACACGGCGTCGGACGCGGAGCGGCTGATCCGGCGCCCGCAGGACCCGACGGACAACGCGGCCCCGTCCGGCTGGACCGCCGCCGCGGGCGCGCTGCTCGGCTACGCCGCGCACACCGGCTCCGAGCCGCACCGCACGGCCGCCGAGCGGGCCCTGGGCGTGGTGAAGGCGCTCGGCCCGCGCGTGCCGCGGTTCATCGGCTGGGGCCTGGCGGTCGCCGAGGCCGTGCTGGACGGGCCGCGCGAGGTCGCGGTGGTCGGGCGGGGCCCGGACGACCCGGCGACCGCGGAGCTGCACCGCACGGCCCTGCTGGGCACCGCGCCCGGCGCGGTGGTCGCCGTGGGCACGGCAGGCGGCGACGAGTTCCCGCTGCTCGCGGACCGCCCCCTCGTCGACGGCGCCCCGGCCGCCTACGTCTGCCGCGACTTCACCTGCGACGCCCCGACCACCGACCCGGACCGGCTGCGGACGGCGCTCGGCGGGCGGGCGTGAGAGTCGTCGTACGGCGTCGTCAGCCGCGCTCCGCCCGCGACGCCACCGCGCGCTCCACGATCGCCTCCAGTTGCTCGTGGTGCGCGCCCTTCCAGTAGGCACGCCCGCAGTCGCAGCACTGGGCGAACACGTCGTACGTGCGGTGGGTGCCCTCCTCGAGCTGGTCGGCGACGTCCTCCTTGCCGGCCGCGCGCAGCAGCCCGTTGCAGGCGGTGCAGCGGGTCCAGGGCCGCAGCTCGGGGGCGAACCGGTCGAGGACGTACGCCAGCTGCTCCTCGGGGCGGGTGCTGTAGACGAAGGCGCCCGCCCACAGTTCGCGGCGGCGCAGCAGGCCCCGGTCGCGGCTGAGCATGACCCGCTGCTCGGCGGCCGAGCGGGCGGCCAGCGCGGGGTCGCCGATGTCGGTCGACTCGTACGCGGTGTCCACGCCCAGCAGCCGCAGCCGGCGGGCGAGGGTGCCGAGGTGGACGTCGAGCAGGAAGCGCAGGGGGGCGCCGGGCACCCGCTGCGGGTGGGCGTGGGGGCGGACGGTCACCGACTCGCCGGCGGCCGGGACGTGTCCGGCGGGCACCTCGCGGCCGTCCACCAGCAGCGTGCCGACCTCGGTCAGCGGGACGCCGAGGGACTCGACGACGTGGCCGAGGCTGGAGACGCCGTCGGTGGGTGTCCGGAGGGTGCCTGTGGGGCGTGCCCGGGGGACGAAGAGGAGCAGCTCGGGAGCGAACTCGACGCGGATCTCGGGACCGTTCACCCGGTCAGGATGGCACGTCCGGGGCGCGGCGCCGCGGGAGGTCGCGGCGGGCAGGCCGTGCTCGGCGGCGTCGATGGCGTCGACGGCCCGGTCGGTGGGGCCGGTGGGCCGCCGTGGCCGTCGCGGTGGCGTCCCGTCCGGGTACGCCGCGTCGGCGGAGCGGGCGGGGGCGAGGGCGGGCAGGGCGAGCCGCTCGGCGACGGCGTGGGCGTCGCACAGGCGGCGGGCCCGGGCGTCGCGCCGGTAGTGCCGGGCGTCGTGCCCGGTGGCGCAGGGCCGGGCCGCGTCCGCCCCAGGGCCGGCGGCCGGAGCGCGTCCGGGCACGAGACCGGAGCGCGTCCGGGCACGAGAAAGGCCGCGGCATCGGTGCCGCGGCCTTGCGTGCGGGGCGGAACGCTCCCCGGGGCCCCTACGCGTGCTGGTGGGCCACCAGCGAGATCCCCACGTAGTGGGCGATGAAGGCGGCCAGGGTGAAGGAGTGGAACACCTCGTGGAAGCCGAACCAGCGGGGCGAGGGGTTGGGCTTCTTGAGGCCGTAGACGATGCCGCCGACGCTGTAGAGCACGCCGCCCACGATGACCAGGACGACCACGGCGACGCCGCCGGCGCGCAGGAAGTCCGGCAGGTAGAACACCGCGGCCCAGCCCATCGCGATGTAGCAGGGCGTGTAGAGCCAGCGCGGGGCGCCGACCCAGAAGACGCGGAAGAGGATCCCGGCGGCCGCCGCGGCCCAGATGCCCCACAGCAGCCAGCGGCCCTCGGAGTCGGGCAGCAGCAGGACCGTCAGCGGGGTGTAGGTGCCCGCGATGATCAGGAAGATGTTGGCGTGGTCGAGGCGGCGCAGCACGCCGTCCATGCGGGGGCTCCAGTCGCCCCGGTGGTACAGCGCGCTCACGCCGAAGAGCAGGCAGGCGGTCAGGGCGTAGACACCGCAGGCGAGGCGGCCCCGGGGGGAGTCGGCGGACGCGGTGAGGGCCAGCCCGGCGACCAGTGCGGCCGGGAACATGCCGAGGTGGAGCCAGCCGCGGAGCTTCGGCTTGACGGGATGCGGCAGAGAGGTCGCCACCGGGCCCCGGCCTTCGGCCTGAGGGTCCTTGGGCGTGTCGGGGGCGAACGCAGTCATGTCGGCATGGTACCTACGGGACCGTAAGTTACGCCTCTGGACGATCTGTCGGGCCCTGCGAAGTGGCCATCCTCTCACGCCGGCCGGTGCGCCCCGTCACGCAAAGATTCGGTCTCGTCCCCTCCATGTGCGCGTAAAGCCGCACGACAACCGTGGTCAGCGTCACGTTGCTCACTTGTGAGGCCCTCTGGACAGATGGGCGCGCACATCGGATGATCAAATGAGTGCGGTCGACACCGGATGAGCGCCCAAGTCACCACTTCCCGCATCCGGGTCGCAGCCCCCACGGGGCCTCCACAACCACAAAACCCTCATTTAGGAGCAAACGTGGCGCGCGACATCGCGGAACCCGGCGTCCCCACCACCCACCAGGGACTGATCTCCTGGGTCAACGAGATCGCAGAGCTGACGCAGCCGGACAACGTGGTCTGGTGCGACGGCTCGGAAGCCGAGTACGAGCGCCTGTGCGAGGAGCTCGTCGCCAAGGGCACGTTCAGGAAGCTCGATCCGGTCAAGCGCCCGAACTCCTACTACGCGGCCTCCGACCCGACCGACGTCGCCCGGGTCGAGGACCGGACCTTCATCTGCTCCGAGAAGGAGGAGGACGCCGGCCCGACCAACCACTGGAAGGCCCCCGCCGAGATGCGGGAGATCTTCCAGGGCGAGAAGGGCGTCTTCCGCGGCTCCATGCGCGGCCGCACCATGTACGTCGTCCCCTTCTGCATGGGCCCGCTCGGCTCGCCGCTGTCCGCCCTCGGCGTGGAGATCACCGACTCCGCGTACGTCGCCGTCTCCATGCGCACCATGACCCGCATGGGACAGCCGGTCCTGGACGAACTCGGCTCCGACGGCTTCTTCGTCAAGGCCGTGCACTCCGTCGGCGCCCCGCTGGAGCCCGGCCAGGAGGACGTCCCCTGGCCCTGCAACAGCACCAAGTACATCTCGCACTTCCCCGAGGACCGCGAGATCTGGTCCTACGGCTCCGGCTACGGCGGCAACGCCCTGCTCGGCAAGAAGTGCTACGCCCTGCGCATCGCCTCCGTCATGGCCCGCGACGAGGGCTGGCTCGCCGAGCACATGCTGATCCTCAAGCTCACCCCGCCGCGCGGCGAGTCCAAGTACGTCGCCGCCGCCTTCCCGAGCGCCTGCGGCAAGACCAACCTCGCCATGCTGGAGCCGACCGTCCCCGGCTGGACGGTCGAGACCATCGGCGACGACATCGCCTGGATGCGCTTCGGCG
Source organism: Streptomyces sp. DSM 120436 (assembly GCF_055778765.1). Lineage (NCBI taxonomy): Bacteria > Bacillati > Actinomycetota > Actinomycetes > Kitasatosporales > Streptomycetaceae > Streptomyces > Streptomyces sp. DSM 120436. Next base: position 2,284,697 of record NZ_JBSKBS010000001.1, read on the forward strand.
AGGACGGCCGCCTCTACGCCATCAACCCCGAGGCCGGTTTCTTCGGCGTCGCGCCCGGCACCGGCGAGCACACCAACGCCAACGCCATGAAGACCCTGTGGGGCAACTCCGTCTTCACCAACGTCGCCCTCACCGACGACGGCGACGTGTGGTGGGAGGGCATGACGGAGGAGCCCCCGGCCCACCTCACCGACTGGAAGGGCAACGACTGGACCCCGGAGTCGGGGACCCCGGCGGCCCACCCCAACGCCCGTTTCACGGTGCCCGCGTCCCAGTGCCCGATCATCGCGCCGGAGTGGGAGGACCCCAAGGGCGTGCCGATCTCGGCGATCCTCTTCGGCGGCCGCCGCGCCACGGCCGTACCGCTGGTGACGGAGTCCTTCGACTGGAACCACGGCGTCTTCCTCGGCGCCAACGTGGCCTCCGAGAAGACCGCCGCCGCCGAGGGCAAGGTCGGCGAGCTGCGCCGCGACCCGTTCGCCATGCTGCCGTTCTGCGGCTACAACATGGGCGACTACATGGCCCACTGGATCGACGTGGCGAAGGACAAGGACCAGTCCAAGCTGCCGAAGATCTACTACGTCAACTGGTTCCGCAAGAACGACGAGGGCGCGTTCGTCTGGCCCGGCTTCGGCGAGAACAGCCGCGTCCTGAAGTGGATCGTGGAGCGCCTGGAGGGCAAGGCGGAGGGCGTCGAGACGCCGATCGGCATCCTGCCGACGAAGGACGCCCTCGACACGGACGGCCTCGACCTCTCCGACAGCGACCTGGACTTCCTGCTCACCGTGGACAAGGAGGTGTGGCGCGAGGAGGCCGCCCTGGTCCCCGAGCACCTCGACACCTTCGGCGACCACACCCCGAAGGAGCTGTGGGACCAGCACCGGGCGCTGGTGGAGCGCCTGGGCTGACCACGCCCGCACAGACCCCGCGGCCGGCCGGTATGAGGATGCCCTGACCAGCGATCGTCACGATCCGGCCGGCCGCGGAACACACCGGCGGGACCCCGCACAACGGCGTGCGGGACACCGGTCCCGGCGCCGCCCCGTCCGTCCGCCCCGACGGACGACCACGCGGCACCGGGCCCGCCCCCGCCTCTTTCGGCACGGCCCGCCCAGGGGCTCACGAACGTGCCGGGACCCGACGGACGCCCCGGTCCTCCCGGACCGGGGCGTCCGGCTGTCCGCCGAGGCACCCGCGACGGCGCTCAGGCCGCGTGGTCGTGGGCGGTGAAGGTCACGCGCGCGCCGTCGTCGTCCAGGGGGCTTCGCGGCACGCGCCCGCCGCACGCGCCCGCCGCACGCGGCACGCGCCCGCCGCACGCGGCGACGGCTGCCGGAGGCCGGGTCTCGGGCCGTCCCCCCGATCGCACTTGACCTGGAGCGCGCTCCAGATCTGAGGATGGGGGGCATGGACATCGACACCACTGACCCCCAGATCGTCCTCGGGACGATGGACTTCGGTACCCGCGTGGGCCCGGACGACGCTTTCGCGATCCTCGATTCCTTCGTCGGCGGAGGCGGTGTCTGGCTCGACACCGCGAACTGCTATTCCTTCTGGGCCGATCCGAGTGGCGTCGGCGGTGCCAGCGAGCGTGTCATCGGCGCGTGGCTCCGATCCCGCCCCGGCGCGCGCGACGCGGTGCGGATCGCGACGAAGGTCCGGCAGAATCCGCTCGTTCCGCACTCCTGGCCACAGAGCGCCGAAGGGCTTTCCGCCCCTGCCGTACGCATGGGTGTCGAGGGGAGCCTGGGGCGCCTCGGGGTCGACCACGTCGATCTCCTCTGGGCTCACGCCGAGGACCGCACTGTGCCGCTGGAGGAGACCGTCGGCGCCTTCGGCGAGCTGGTCACGAAGGGAGCGGCTCTGCGCGTCGGGGCGGCGAATCATGCTGCCTGGCGCGTCGAGCGCGCCCGGTCACTCGCCCGGGAGCAGGGCGTGGAGCCGTGGACGGCCCTGCAGCTGCGCCACTCACTTGTCCAGCCGCGCCCCCTCACCCCGCTCGCGGAGGGCGGCCATCGCCTGCTCACCGACGAGGACCTGGACCTCGCGCGGTCGGAGGGGCTCACCATGTGGTCGTACAGCTCGCTGATGTGGGGTTCCTACGTGCGCGCGGACAAGCCCCTTCCGCGGACCTATGATCACCCCGGTACCACCCGGGTGCTCTCGGTTCTGGACGACGTGGCCGGCGAACTGGCGGCCACGAGGAACCAGGTCGTCCTCGCATGGCTGATGCGCCGGGGGATCGACCCCATCGTCGGCGTGAGCCGGGTGGAGCAGATCGAGGAGGCACTCGCCGCACGCCGTGTGCGGCTGAGCGACGAACACCTGGCGCGCTTCGCCGAAGCGCGGTAGCAACGGCCGGACAAGGAGCCCTGTGACCACTCTCCTCACCCCGGCAGCAGCGGCCGACCGCACCGGCGTCTCCATCGACACACTGCGCTACTACGAGCGCGAAGGGCTGATCGGACCGATCCGGCGCTCCCCCGGGGGGCGCCGGGAGTACACCGAGGACGACCTTTTCTGGATCGGTCTGGTCACGTGCTTTCGTGACGCCGGCCTCGGCATCGCGGATCTGCGGGAATTCGTCGCCATCCTGCGCGCCGAGCATTCTGCGCAGGACCGGGTCGCCTTCCTCCGCGAGCGCCGTGCCACCCTGGAGCAGCGGGTGGCGGCGCTGCGCCGGGCCCTGGAGGTCCTCGACGACAAGATCGCCTACTACAGCTGAGTGCCGCGGGTCCCGCGCTCGACGTGGGCTCCGCCCACCGCACATCGCCCACCGCCCCTGCTCCCTCGCCATCTGAAGCCGGCAGTGGCACGCCGTCCGTGCTCACTCGGGCGGACAGATGGGCTCACGGCATTCCCGCTGTCACCTCGGTCCCCGTTGCGTGATCCCCGCGCCGAACAACGGGGCCGAGATGATCGACAACGATCCACCCCGCAGGTGACGACGAGCCCGCCTGTGCGGCACCTGTCGCGCTACGGCTCAGCCGGTGCCCCGTCCAAGCGGCTGAGGATGTGCGGAGGGGCAAGCAGCGGGATGGACTTGGGCGCTGCCGTCCGGCGCAGGAGCAGCAACGGCGACGGCGGCGACTGCGTCGAGGCCTGCGACGCCCGCACCGCCGGCGTCCCCGTCCGCGACTCCAAGGCCCCGGCGGTCCCGTCCCGACCGTCGCGGCCCCTGCCCGGGCCTCCTTCGTGGAGGCGCTCGAGTAACAGGGGCCGTGCGCCGGGGACGGCCGGGTGGTGCGTACAGCCCGAGCCGGGACGTGGTGTGGCGCCCGGTCCGCGCGTCGCTGCGGGTTGCGCGCGGACCGGGGCCGTACGGGGGAGCCCCGTGGGGGCTCAGTGGGCGGAGGACGCGAGGGGGCGCGGCTTCAGGGCCGCGGTGTGCGCGTCCATCCGCTCGGCGGCCAGGATCGCCGCCGTCGTGTCCGCCCGGGACGCGGCGACGACCAGGGCGCGTCCGGCGAGCGCGTGCGCCCTCCGGTGCAGGGCCGCCGGGTCGGGCTCGCGGCGGTGCGCGGCCGCCGTCGCACGGGCCGGCGTACGTCCTCCCCGCAGGCGGGTGATCTCCTGGGCGAGCCGCTCGGCCGCGGTCTCCAGATCGGCCGAGGGCGCTGCCGCGCGCAGCTCGTCGGTGACGGCGAGCAGGGCGGCGAGATGGCCCGCGAGCTGGATGTCCAGCTCCTCCTCGCGGGACCTGTGGGGGAAGTCGTGGGGGCCGGCCATCGTGCTGTGGACCGACTTGGAGCGGATCGGTTCGTACATGGATGGCCTCCTGGGTGCTGACAGGAAGACATCCTAGCTTAGATTCTGTCTAAAGTTGAGTCGGGTTTGGAATTGACCGGTTTCAGGTGTGGTGCGCGGGTCGCTCCGGCGTGCGCGGCCGGCCGGGCCGGCGTGGCGCCGGCCCTCAGTGCTGGCTGTAACCGTCGAGGAAGCGGGCGATGCGGCCGACCGCGTCCCGCAGGTCGGTGACCGACGGCAGGGTGACCACCCGGAAGTGGTCCGGGTCCGGCCAGTTGAAGCCGGTGCCCTGCACGACCATGATCTTCTCGCTGCGCAGCAGGTCCAGCACCATCCGCCGGTCGTCCTCGATCGTGAAGACCTTGGGGTCCAGGCGCGGGAAGAGGTACAGCGCGCCCTTGGGCTTCACGCAGCTCACGCCCGGGATCTGGGTCAGCAGCTCGTAGGCCGCGTCCCGCTGCTCGCGCAGCCGCCCGCCCGGCAGCACCAGGTCGTCGATCGTCTGGCGGCCGCTGAGCGCCGCGACCACCCCGTGCTGGCCCGGCATGTTCGCGCACAGGCGCATGTTGGCCAGGACGGTCAGGCCCTCGATGTAGGAGTCGGCGTGGGCGCGCGGGCCGGAGATCGACATCCAGCCCACCCGGTAGCCGGCCACCCGGTACGCCTTCGACATGCCGTTGAAGGTGAGGGTGAGCAGGTCGGGGGCGACGGACGCGGTCGGCACGTGCCGCGCGTCGTCGTAGAGGATCTTGTCGTAGATCTCGTCCGAGCAGACCAGCAGGTTGTGGCGGCGGGCGATGTCGGTCAGGCCCTTGAGCACCGCCTCGTCGTAGACCGCGCCGGTCGGGTTGTTCGGGTTGATGATCACGATCGCCTTGGTGCGGTCGGTGACCTTGCGCTCCACGTCGGCGAGGTCCGGCATCCAGTCGGACTGCTCGTCGCAGCGGTAGTGCACCGCCGTGCCGCCGGAGAGGGAGACGGCGGCCGTCCACAGCGGGTAGTCGGGCGCGGGGACGAGCACCTCGTCGCCGTCGTCGAGCAGGCCCTGCATCGCCATCACGATCAGCTCGGACACGCCGTTGCCGATGAAGACGTGCTCGACGTCGGTCTCGATGCCGAGCGTCTGGTTGTGCATGACGACCGCCCGGCGCGCGGCCAGCAGGCCCTTGGCGTCGCCGTAGCCGTGCGCCGTCGACACGTTGCGGAGGATGTCCTCGAGGATCTCGGGCGGGCACTCGAAGCCGAACGCCGCCGGGTTGCCCGTGTTCAGCTTGAGAATGCGGTGACCGGCCGCTTCCAGCCGCATCGCCTCCTCGAGCACCGGGCCCCGGATCTCGTAACAGACGTTGGCGAGCTTGGTCGACTGGATCACCTGCATGCTGGGAGCTTACGGCCCGGTATGGCCCCTCGGGCCGTGTTTTCCGCCACGTGAGACGCGTCGGTTCGGGTGTTTTCGTCCCCGGTGGGGCGGTCGCGGGCGCGCGTCTCCCCCGCCCCTGCGCCGGGCCTCCGCGTGCCCGGCGTTCAGGGATGGGCCTCTTGGCCGTCCCGTGTCCGGCCGCCGCCGGAAACGCGCCCTTGTCCGCCCGGCGTCCCCATGCTGACAATGCGCATGACAATTTTGTGGGCGGTCGGAGCGATCCGGCCGCCCGACGCCGCATTGAGGGGACCCCACATGAGAAAACCTCTCGTCGTCGCGCTCTGCGCCCTGGCGCTCGCCGGGGCGGGCGCGGCCCCCGCGGTCGCCGCCGCGCCTCACCCCACGGGCGCGGCCCCGGCCCCGGCCGGGGCCGTCGCGGACACCCTGCCGGGGCGCACCGCGCCGAAGGCCGCCGCGGTGAACTTCGCGGGCACCGTCTCGCTGAGCAACTGCTCCGGCTCCGTCGTCCGCATGCCGGGCTCGGCCGCCACCGACCCGGCGCTGGTGCTCACCAACGGCCACTGCCTGGAGAGCGGCTTCCCCGCGCCCGGCCAGGTCCTCACCGACCGGGCGTCCAGCCGCACCTTCGGCCTGCTGAACGCCTCCGGCACCAGGGTCGCCACCCTGCGCGCCGACCGGCTGGTCTACGCGACCATGACCGACACGGACGCCGCGATCTACCGCCTGAACACCACGTACGCGCGCATCAAGAGCTCGTACGGGATCGACCCGCTGACCCTCAGCGGCAGCCGCCCGGCCGCCGGCACCGCCATCAGCGTGGTCTCCGGCTACTGGAAGCGGATCTACCGCTGCTCCGTCGACGGCTTCGCCCACCGGCTGAAGGAGGGCGACTGGACCTGGAAGGACTCGGTCCGCTACACCTCCGCCTGCGACACCATCGGCGGGACCTCCGGTTCCCCGGTGGTCGACGACGCCACCGGACAGGTGGTCGCCGTCAACAACACCGGCAACGAGGACGGCGGCCGCTGCACGCTCAACAACCCGTGCGAGGTCGACGCGAACGGCGGCGTCACGGTCCGCCAGGGCGTCAACTACGCCCAGCAGACCTACCCCTTCACCGCCTGCTTCACCACCGGCAACCGGCTCGACCTGAGCGCGAGCGGCTGTACCGTGCCCAAGCCCTGACAGGCCCGGCGGGGCGGACGGTCAGCGCGGACTCCTGCGCACCGCCCGCCCCGCCAGCACGTCCGTGCGCCGCCCGTCCTCGATCACGAACCGCCCGTCGACCAGGACGTACGGGATGCCCCTGGGCAGCGTGCGCGGCTCGGCGAAGGTCGAACCGGCGTCCACCGTGCGCGGGTCGAACAGCACCAGGTCCGCCTTGTAGCCCTCGCGGACCAGCCCCCGGTCCGCCAGCCGCAGCCGCGCCGCCGGGCGCGAGGTCAGGTGCGCCACGCACTCCTCCAGCGACAGCACCCCCAGCTCCCGCACGTAGTGGCCCAGATAGCGGGGGAACGTGCCGTACGCCCGCGGGTGCGGCTTGGCGCCCTGGAGGATGCCGTCCGAGCCGCCGGTGTGCACCCGGTGGCGCATGATCGCCCGGACGTTCTCCTCGTGGCCCACGTGCTGGAGGATCGTCGGGGCGAGCCGGTCCTTCAGCAGCAGCTCCCTCGCCACCGCCCACGGGGCCTCCCCGCGCGCCCGCGCCGACTCCAGCACCGTACGGCCCACGTACGCGGTCAGCGCCGGGTCGCCGACCCCGGAGATCTCGATGGTCTCCCACTCCACCGGCACACCGTGGCAGCCGTCCGAGCCGGTGACCTCCAGGTCGTGCCGGATCCGCGCGGCCGTCCCCTCGTCCGCGAGCCGCCGCAGGATCTCCTCCGGGCCGCCCTCGCTCGCCCAGCTCGGCAGCAGCGCCACCAGGGTGGTGCAGCCGGGGGTGTACGGGTAGGTGTCGAGGGTGATGTCGGCGCCCGCGTCCAGCGCCTCGTCCAGCAGCGCCAGCAGTTCGGGCGCCCGCCCCTTGTTCACGCCGAAGTTCATGGTGGCGTGCGCGAGGTGCAGCGGGCAGCCCGCCTCCCGGGCCAGCGCCACCGTCTCCGCGTACGCCTCCAGCGCGCCGGCGCCGTAGGAGCGGTGGTGCGGGCAGTAGTAGCCGCCGTACGAGGCCACCACCCGGCACAGTTCGGTCAGTTCGGCGTCCGGGGCGTACATGCCGGGCGGGTACGTCAGCCCCGACGACATGCCGACCGCGCCCTGCTCCATGCCCTCCGCGACCAGCCGCCGCATCCGGTCCAGCTCTTCGGGCGTCGCCTCGCGGTCCTCCCAGCCGACGGCGAGCGCGCGCACGGTGCCCTGCGGGATCAGGTACGCCGCGTTCACCGCGACGCCCCGGTCCAGCCGGTCCAGGTACTCGCCCACCGACCGCCAGTCGACGTCCACGTCGTCACCCGGGCCGTTCCACCCGGCGATCGCCCGCCGCACCTCGCCCAGCGTCCGGTCGTCCACCGGCGCGTACGACAGCCCGTCCTGGCCCAGCACCTCGAGGGTGACGCCCTGCGCGGCCTTGGCGCTGTGGTCGGGGTCCCGCAGCAGCGCCAGGTCGCTGTGCGCGTGCATGTCGATGAAGCCCGGGGCCAGCACCAGCCCCTCCGCGTCCAGTTCGCGCCGCGCCTTCGGACGCTGGCACCCCGCGTCCGCCGCCTCCTTCACGAGGGAGACGATGCGGCCGCCGTCCACCACCACGTCCGCGCGGTACGCGTGTTCACCGGAGCCGTCGACGACGTCCGCGTCCCGGATGACGAGTTCTTCCACGGCCCTGCCTCCTAGAAGAAGGTGCGGATGTAGTCGACGACCGTGCCGTCCGCCTCCGCCACGGGGATCAGCGCCCACTTGTCGAAGGACGTGCAGGGGTGGGACAGCCCGAGCCCCACCCAGTCTCCCACCTCCAGATCCGCCTCCGCGGAGGTGCGCAGCCACGCGTGCTGGTCGGACAGGCCGGTCACCTCGATCCCCGTGGCCGGCCGCTCCGTCCCGTCCCTGCGGACCACCCGGGCGACCGGCAGGTCCAGGTCGTACGCCGCGTCCCGCTTGCCCGCGTTGGTGAACGCCTGCTCCGCCGACGGCCGGGACACCACCTGCGTCCACAACCGGAACGCCGGCTCCAGACCGCCCTCTCCCGGCACCCGGTTGAAGGGGGTCAGCCGCTGGTAGTGCCCGTCGTCGTGCGACACGTACGCCCCGGACCGCAGCAGCTTCAGCACCGGCGCCGACAGCTCCGGAACCTCCGCGAAGACGTCCGCCACCGCGTCGAACCAGGCGCTGCCGCCCGCGCTCACCACGATCTCGTCCAGCCCCGCGAACCGCCCCGCCGCATCGAGGTCCACGGCCAGGGCCACCAACCGCCGCAGCCACGCACGCACCCGCTCCGGATCGGCCCGCGGCACCTCGCCCTCGTACCCGGCCACCCCGACCAGCCGCAGCACCCGCGCGGCGGCCACAGCGCCGGCGACGGCCGCGCACTCCGCCTCGGTCCGCGCCCCGGTGCGCGCACCCTCGCCGGCGGCCAGCTCGACCACCACGTCCACCGGCCGGGACGCCCCGCCCAGCGCCGCGTCCATCAGCTCCACCCCGCGCACGGAGTCCACGCAGCAGACGAACCGGAACGCGGGATCGGCGTCCTGCTCGGCGGCGATCCACCGCAGCGCCGCCGGGTCGACCAGCTCGTTGGCCAGGAACACCCGCTCGATCCCGAACTCCCGCGCCACCCGCACCTGGTGCGGCACCGCCAGCGTGATCCCCCACGCCCCCCGCTCGACCTGGCGGTGGAAGAGCTGCGGCGCCATGGAGGTCTTGCCGTGCGGGGCGAAGGCGAGGCCGTGCCGCTCGGCGTACCTCTCCAGCGCCGCCAGGTTGTGCTCCAGACGCTCGGCGGACAGCGCGAGCACGGGGGTCGTGAAGCCTCCCGTGAAGAGGTTCCGGCGCTGCGCGGCCAACTCGCCCACGGTGAGGTCCGCGGCGTCCGGCGGGAGACCCTTGAAGCGGTGGCCGACCCGTTCCCCGGCGAGGCGGGCGAGAGCATCGAGGACCATGGAGCCTCCCTGATCAGCAGCGTTGCACTAATTGCAACACTCGTTGCGTATATCGCTCACCGCTGTCTAACATCTCCGCCACACGCGGTCAACGGACACCGCACCCCCGCCCCGACGAGGAGCCCGGCATCGTGACCGTCACCGGAAACGGCAACGCCCCCGACGTCGTGGACGTCGTCGCGCTCGGCGAGTCCATGGTGACGTTCCTGCCGTCCCGGCCCGGCCCCCTCGCCGACGTCCCCTCCTTCCACCGGTCGATCGGCGGCGCGGAGTCCAACGTGGCGTGCGCGCTCGCGGCGGCGGGCCACACCACCCGGTGGGTCAGCCGGGTCGGCGCCGACGGCTTCGGCGACCACCTCCTCGCCGCGATCGGCGGCCACGGCGTCGACGTGTCGTACGTCCGCCGCGACCCGGACCGCCCCACCGGCGTCTACTTCCGCACGGCCGGCGACAGGGCGGGCGCCTCGCACGAGGTCGCCTACTACCGGGCGGGCTCGGCGGCGTCGGCGATGACGCCGGCCGGCGTGGACCTGGACGCCGTGCGCGCCGGACGCGTCCTGCACCTCTCCGGCATCACGGCGGCGCTCTCGCCCGGCTGCCTGGACCTGCTGCGGGAGCTGACGTCCCCGCACCCGGGACGCCCCTTGATCTCCTTCGACGTGAACCACCGCCCGGGGCTGCGGCGGGACGGGTACGGCCCGGAGGTCCTGCTGGAGCTGGCCCGGGGGGCGGACATCGTCTTCGTGGGAGAGGACGAGGCGGAGGCGGCCTGGGGCATCTCGGGCGGCCCGGCCGCCGTCCGGGACGCCCTCCCCGGCCCGAACACCCTGGTGGTGAAACAGGGCGCGGAGGGTGCGGTCGCCTTCCGCACCAGCCGCGGGCAGTCGTGCCTCCCCCCGTGCCTTGAGGGCCCGGGAGGCACCCCGCAAGCGCCGGGCTGCGACGACGCCCCCCGCCCAGCCGCAACAGCCCCCGCCCTGAAAGTCGACGTAGTCGCAACGACCGGCGCAGGCGACGCCTTCGCAGCAGGCTTCCTCTCCGCGACGTTGCGCGGCCTGCCGCTCAGGACACGGCTCCGCCACGGCCACCTCATGGCGGCAGCCGCCCTCACCGCCCCCGGCGACCTCGCCACGCCCCCCGCCCGCGCCCTCGCCGACCGCCTCGCCGCCCTCGACGACACCGCGTGGGGGACACTGCGACTCGGCCCCGGCTGGACAGCAGCCGACGCAGGGGCCGTAGAGGAGGCACGCACCCCATGAGCCAGACCGTAGACCGCGCCCTGAGCATCCTTCCGCTGCTCGCGGAGGGCCCCGCCGACCTCGGCCGGGTCGCCGACCGCCTCGGCGTGCACAAGTCCACGGCGCTGCGCCTGCTGCGCACCCTCCACGAGCACGGCCTGGTCTACCGCCAGTCCGACCAGCGCTACCGCCTCGGCGCGCGCCTCTTCGCCCTCGCCCAGGAGGCGATGGAGAACCTCGACGTCCGCGAGATCGCCCACCCCCACCTCGTCCGCCTCAACGAGAGCTGCGGCCACACCGTCCACCTCGCCGTGTACGAGGAGAACGAGGTCCTCTACATCGACAAGGTGGAGAGCCGCTACCCGGTGCGGATGTACTCCCGGATCGGCAAGCCCGTCGCCATCACCGTCGCCGCCGTGGCCAAGCTGCTCCTCGCCGACCTGCCCGAGCCCGAGCGCCGCGCCCTCGCGGAGCAGCTCGACTACCCCATGTACACGCCCCGTTCGACACCCCACGCGGCCGCGTTCCTCCAGGAGCTGGCCAGGGTGCGCGAACAGGGCTGGGCCACCGACCTCGGCGGCCACGAGGAGTCCATCAACTGCGTCGCCGCGCCGATCCGCGGCGCCGACGGCCGGGTGGTCGCCGCGATGTCGGTCTCCGCGCCGAACGTCGTCGTCACCGCCGACGAACTCCTCACCCTGCTCCCGCAGGTGCGCCGTACCGCGGACGCCATCAGCGGCGAGTACTCCGGCCGGACCCCGGCAGAACCGAAGTGAAGGACACCCCCGCATGACCGAGAAAGTCGCGCTGACCCCGAAGACCCACACCACCCCGCCCGCGCGGTTCTCGCACGGCGTCCGCAAGGGCGACATCCTGCAGGTCGCCGGCCAGGTCGGGTTCCTGCCCGCCGAGGAGGGCGAGCCGCCCACGCCGGCCGGCCCCACCCTGCGCGAGCAGACCCTCCAGACCCTCGCCAACGTCAAGGCGATCCTCGAGGAGGGCGGCGCGAGCTGGGACGACGTGATGATGATCCGCGTCTACCTGACCGACGTGGACCACTTCGCCGAGATGAACGAGATCTACGACGCCTACTTCGAGGAGCAGGGCCTCACCCAGCCGCCCGCCGCCCGCACGACCGTCTACGTCGGTCTCCCCGCCGGCCTCCTCGTCGAGATCGACGCGCTCGCCGTCCTCGGCTGAGCCGCCCCCTCCCGCGGCACACCCGCATGCCGCACGGCACGGCGCCCCGCACCCCGCAGGCGCCGTGCCGCGATCCCCGCTGCCCGCGTGGCGCTCGTCGTCATGGCCGTCCCGGCGGGCTCGGTCTTCGCCTCGCACGTGAACGACGGCGGGTTCCGGACGGTCGCCGAGCACTTCGGCATCAGCGAGCGGGACACCCTCACGCCGTGGACCGTGCCGGAGAACGCGCTGTCCGTCGCCGGCTTCGTCGTCGCGGCGGCGCTGAGCCTGGTCGTGTGAGCCCGGCGGGGCCGGTGGAGGGGCGGCGTCCGTGTAGGCGTCCGATAACGAAGTCGGGGCTGACTGTGACGCGCACGGGATTGTCGACCATACTCCTGCGGTGTGGAGCAGCGCATAGGTTCGAGCAGCAGCAAGCCCCTGGAGGGCGCCGGGTTCGACCCGGCCTTCGTCCCCGGGCTCACCGCGCCCGCGACCGGCCGTGAGGAGGACGCGGAGGACGCGAAGGACGCGGCCCCCGAAGGCGTCCCGGGGACCGGGGAGTCGGAGAAGCCCGCCGACTCCCCGGCCGCCGGGTCCGCCGAGGCCCCCGAGCCCGTCGGGTCCGCCGGTGACACCGGGGACGACGAGCCGGGCCCCGTCCCCGACGGTCCCGTCTTCGAGGCGTCCGACCGCCGTGCCGCCCTCGTCGCCGACCACCGCGGCGTACGGCTGAAGCTGGACGACCAGGAGTGCGAGTTCCGCTGGGACGAGATCGGTGCGGTGGAGACGGAGACGGCCCGCTTCGGCAAGCGGTACACCGTCACCGTCCACACCCCCGACCGGCGTTGGTACCCCATCGAGATCGACGCCGACTCACGCCGCCGGTTCGACGAGTGGGACGCCGCCCTGGACGAGGTCCTCGACGCGTACTTCGACGACGGCTCCGGGGAGACGGCCGAATCCGGGGAGACGGCCGGGTCCGATGAGCAGGCCGGACCCGGGGCGGGCGACGAGCCGGATGAGGACAGGGCCGGGGCCGACCGCGCCTAGCCGCAGTACTGGCCCTCCTTGCCGATCACCCGGTACATGCAGTCGGCGTTCTCCAGGAGCTGGAGGACGGCGTCACGGTTGCGGGACGTCTCCCGCTCGATGACCTCGTCGGGCGGGTAGAAGCCGCCGCCCGACGCCGACCTCGGGTACATCTCGAAGGTGTAGCCGAAGATCTTGTGGGTGCCCCAGAGGTAGTCGTCGATCGACCCGTCGGTGATGTACAGGTCGCTGGACTGCTGGGCCGTGTAGCCGTTGCTGGCGGCCATCTTCTGGCCGACGGCCTTGAAGGCCGCGTGGTCGTCGGCCGTCATGCCGGTGGTGGTGTCGGCGTAGGTGTAGCCGAAGGGCCAGAGCACCAGCTCGCTGTAGGTGTGGAAGTCGATGCCGGCCTTGATCTGCTGCACCCCGCCGACGACCCGGCTGCGCACGAAGTCGGCGACCACCTTCACCTCGGGCGCGGACTCGGGCGCCGAACCCCGGTACGTGTCCGAGGACTTGCTGCCCGACGACCCGCCGCAGCAGCCCCAGCGGTAGTTCCAGTTGCGGTTCAGGTCCGTGCCGACGGCCGTGGAACCGGAGTTGGGCTGGCGGTTCTTGCGCCAGGAGCGGTAGGAGCCGGTGGCGATGTCGTACTCGCCGCCGTCCGGGTTGAGGTCGGGGACGATCCAGATCTCCCGCTGCTGCACCATCCGGGTGATCCGGGTGTCGGTGCCGTACCCGGCGCCGAGTTCGCGCAGCAGGTACAGCGCCATCTCCACGGTGAGGTGCTCGCGGGCGTGCTGGTGGTGGGTGAACAGGACCTCGGGCTCGGCCTCGTCGGTGCCGACGTTGTCGCTGACCTTGACGGCGACGATGTCCCGGCCCTGGTAGGACTTCCCGATCACGCGCTTGCTCATGATCGACGGGTACGCCGCGATCCGCTGGTCGATCTCCGCGGTCATCTCGGCGTAGTTGTGGTAACGGGAGTCGGCCGAGGGGAAGTCGAACAGGCGCAGGCCGTCGGCGGCCGTCGAGCGGTCCGGGGCCGCGCCCAGCGGGGTGATCTCGTACCCCTGGCGGCGCAGTGCGCGGATCTGGTCCGCGCGGCCGGAGACGACCACGGTCTCCTCGTCGGCCTCGTCCACGGTGACGCCGGCCTGCTGGATCGCCGTGCGGGTGACGGGGGTGGTGTGCTGGTGGATCTCGTACTGGCGGACGTCGTCCGCCGAGGAGGCCGCCGGGCGTGCCCCGTCGGCGCCGGCCGGGGCGGCCGCGGTGAGCGACAGGGGCGCGGCCAGTGCGAGGGCGAGGAGTGCGGCGAGCGCGGCGGGGCGTCTGCCGCGGGAACGGAGTCGCATGAATGCTCCTTGTGGGGAGGTGGGGTGGCGCACGGCGACGTGCGGGTGCGGTGCGGTGGGGTCATCGTCGAGACATGACATGATCAGGTCAAGGGTGCGAAGTCGCCGCGCGGCCAGGTGGAACCGGTGAGGATCCCGGCACGCCCTCTTGCCGGACCGGCACCCGTCCGCTTTCTTGACCCCATGGCGGACACCACGGGAAACACCCAGGACACCGGGGCGAAGGCCGGGCCCGGCCCCCACGCGCGCACGTCCAGTTGGCGCCACATCGGCCCCGGCATCGTCGTCGCCGCGACCGGCGTGGGCGCCGGCGACCTCGTGGCCACCCTCATCGCCGGCAGCAACTTCGGCTACACCCTGCTGTGGGCCGCGGTCGTCGGCTGCCTGGTGAAGATCTCCCTCGCGGAGGCCTGTGGACGCTGGCACCTGTCCACCGGACGCACCCTGTTCGACGGCTGGGCCGGCCTGGGCCGCTGGACCACCTGGTTCTTCGCCGTCTACGCCGTCATCTGGGGCTTCGTCTACGGCGCGGCCGCCATGTCGTCCAGCGCGCTGCCGCTCCAGGCGCTGTTCCCGGGCGTGATGGACCTCGAGTACTGGGGCATCGCCTGCGGCCTGGCAGGCCTGGCCTTCGTCTGGTTCAACAAGTACGCGGTGTTCGAGAAGGTCATGACCGTCCTGGTGGGCGTCATGTTCGTGGTGACCGTCTACCTGGCGTTCCGCGTCACGCCCCACCTGGGCGACGCCTTCGCCGGCCTCCTTCCCGTGCTGCCCGACGAGGAGGACTCCGTCCTCAACACCCTCGGCCTGATCGGCGGCGTCGGCGGCACCATCACGCTGGCCGCCTACGGCTACTGGGTCAACGCCAAGGGCTGGACCGGCGCCGGCTGGATGAGGGTCATGCGGCTGGACAACCGGGTCGCCTACCTCACCACCGGCGTCTTCGTCGTCGCGATGCTCTTCGTCGGTGCGGAGCTGCTGCACTCGGCCGGCATCGCCCTCTCCGGCGGCGACCAGGGGCTGGTCCAGCTCGGCGACATCCTGGAGGACCGGTACGGAACGACCACCGGCACGCTGTTCCTGGTCGGCTTCTTCGCCGCCTCCTTCACCTCCCTGATCGGCGTCTGGCACGGCGTGAGCCTGATGTTCGCCGACTTCCTGACCCGGCAGCGCGGCGAGCGGCGGGCGCACGCCGACGAGCTGGCCTCCGGGCGCCGGGAACGCTCCTGGGCCTTCCGCGCCTACCTGCTGTGGCTCACCTTCCCGCCGATGATCCTGCTGTTCCAGGACGAGCCGTTCCGTCTGATCATCGTCTACGGCGTCCTCGGCGCGGCCTTCATGCCGTTCCTCGCCCTGACCCTGCTGTGGCTCCTCAACTCCTCCCGCACCCCGCGCGAATGGCGCAACGGCCCCCTGAGCAACGGCATGCTGGCGGCCGCGGGCCTGCTCTTCCTGGTCCTGGCCGTCAAGCAGATCTGGGACCAGCCGTGGTCGGAGTTCTTCTGAGGCGACGGCCGGCCCGCCTCACGCCCCCGCGTCCCACTCCGTGCTCAGCGCGATCTCCCGCAGCTGCCCGAGGGTGAGCGCGGGGGCGTCACGGGTGGCGTCCTCGTGCTGGGCGGCCGCGTTGAAGGCGCTGACCACGACCCGCAGCCCGTCGGGACGCAGGGTGTCGGCGGTCCACATGACGACGCCCGCGCCGCCCTTCTCCCCGGGCGACTTCCGGGTGGTGACCAGGGTGCCGTCGGGCAGCGTCTCGGCGTCCCCGAAGAGAGCGCCGGCCACGTCGCCCATGCCGGGCTGCACGTTGATCTGGACGAGGCTCCCGCCCTCGCCGTCGTCGACGACGAGGTAGGCGTACTCGCTCTCCTGGCCGCCCTCGCCGGTCACGGTGAGCCCGTCGGGCAGCAGACCGGTGAGCGTCTCGGCGATCGCCCTGCCCGGCATCCCCGCCGGAGGCGCCTGGCCGGTGACCGACGGCTTCGGGCTCCTCGGCATGGCGTCCACCACCCGCCGCCACACGTCGGCGGTGACGACCTCCTTCAGCTGCTCGACGGTCAGCGGAGGCCGCGGGCGGGAGACCGGGGCGTCCTTCTGCGCCGGCGCGTTCCACTCGCTCAGGGACACGTGATGCCCCTGGGGCGTGACCAGCTCGGCGTTCCACCACTTGGTCTCCACCCGCCGGTCCGGGTACTCGTAGCCGCGGAACAGCATCAGCCGGGAGCCGTCGGGCAGCGTGACGGAGGTGCAGTCGTCGTGGGGGACGAGCGCCTTGTCCGGGCAGTTCGCCAGCTCGCGGGCCTGCTCGCTGCCGGGCTCCACACGGTTGAGGCTCAGGCCGACGGCCGCCGCACCCCTGCCGTCGTCGAACACCACCTGCGCGTGCGGGGGCGTCAGCGACTCCGTGCCCTGGGCCTCCCCCTCGAGGTACGTGCCCCTCGGCAGCAGCTCCTTGAGCGAGCGCAGGACGTCGTCGCCCGAGAAGGCCGCGGCGGGCGAGGGGCTCGCGGCCGAGGGGCTCGCGGTCGCGGCCGGACCGGCGGCCGCGGAGGTCCGCCGGGGGTCCGTCGCGTCGGACGGCAGGAGCAGCGCCCCGCCCACGCCGGCCAGGGCGACGCCGGCCGCCCCGCCCAGCACGGCCGTCCGCCGCAGCAGCTGGGCCCGGCGCCCGCGCACCCGGCCCCCGGTGACGAGGGCGGCCGGGTCGTCGGTGCGGAAACCGTGGCCGGCGTCGCGCAGAGCTGCGGCGAACCGGTCCTCGAAGAGGTCGTGGTCCTGGTTCTCGGGCATGACGAACCACCCTTTCCGCGGGTGTGAGGCGTGAGGTCTGGGGTCTGAGGTGTGAAGCCGGACGTCAAAGGGAGGGCCGGGCGGCCGGCGTCAGGGGCGGGCGTACTCGTGGACGTCCTCGCCCAGCAGCTCCCGCAGCCGGCCGAGCGCGCGGACGCACCGCGTGCGCACGGCCGCCGAGCTGACGTTGAGCACGTCGGCGGTCTGTTCCACCGAGCGGTCCTCCCAGTAGCGCAGGACGACGACGGCCCGGTCCTTGGCGGGCAGCCGGGCGAGCGCGGCCATCAGCGTCAGCCGCAGCGGCGCGTCCCCGTCGGCGGCGCCGGGCAGGTCGGGGAACGTGTCGGTCGCCCGCTCCCGGCTGCTGCGCAGCCGCCGGTGGGCGAGGAAGGTCCGGGTGAGCACGGTCTGCGCGTACGCGGCCGGGTTCTCGGCCCGGGACACGCGCCCCCAGCGGACGTACAGCCGGCCGAAGGTCTCCTGCACGAGGTCCTCGGCGAGGTGAGTGTCCCCGGCCGTCAACAGGCACGCGGACCGGTACAGGTGTCCCGCCCGCGCGGCGGCGAACTCCGCGTAGTCCGCCGTGCGCTGCTGTCGCATTCCGCCGTCCCCCGTCGCGTCCCCCGAACCGTTCTCACCTCATTGATGCGGTGGGCCCCGGGAAATGTTTCATGTGGCGCCGGCCACAGCCCGCGCCGCCCGTTGTCAGTGGCCGCTGTCAGGACGACCGCGCCGTCGGCGCACACGACCGCCGACCGCCGATCTCCCCTGGAGCCGCACGTGAGCCGGGATGCCTGCCGTACGGCCGGCGCGCCCCGCACGGCCTGCCCTTCCCGCACGGCCTTGACGGACCGGTGCGCCGTGCGGGCGTGCCGGGTCCGCTCGATCGCGTGGGGTGGTCGCCGCCACGCCTCCCGCCCGGCTGACCGAGGGGGGCGCCCCGGCCGCCCCGGCCGCGGCCGGCGTCCGCCCCACGAGCGTCCGGGAGCGCGGGGGCCGCGGGACGAGGTGACCGCCCACCACGAGGCCCTGGCGGCGTACGTCCGGGCGGCGGCCCGTGACGGGGACGGCGTCCTGGTCCGGATCAACTGAGCACGGACGCCGCCGCCCCTGCCCGGTGAGCCCCGGGCAGGGGCGGCGGTCCGCGACGCGGCTCACGCGTCCGAGGGCCGCGTCAGGGCCGCGTGTGTCCGGCTACGGCAGGGCGTGGACGTGCGGGCCCACCGCGTTGGACCAGGCGTTGCCGGCCGTCGCGTCCCAGTTGGTGGACCAGGTCATCGCGCCGCGCAGGTCCGGGTAGGTCCTCGACGGCTTGAAGGAGCCGCAGTTGGTGCCGCGGGTCAGGCAGTCCAGGGCGGCGTTCACCACGGACGGCGCCACGTAGCCGCTGCCCGCGCCCCGCGTCGAGGCCGGCAGGCCGAGACCCACCTGCGAGGGGTCGAGGCCGTTCTCCAACTGGATGCAGGCCAGCGCGGTGAGGAAGTCCACCGAGCCCTGGCTGTAGACCTTGCCGTCGCAGCCCAGCATGGAACCGCTGTTGTAGTACTGCATGTTGACGACCGTGAGGATGTCCTTCACGTTCAGCGCGGTCCGGAAGTAGGAGTTGGACGTCGACTGCATGTCGATGGTCTGCGGCGCCATCGTCAGGATCATCGACGGGCCCGCCTTCGCGGACAGCGCGCGCAGCGCCTGCGTCATGTAGGTCGCGTTGAGGCCGTTCTCCAGGTCGATGTCGACGCCGTCGAAGCCGTACTCCTGCATCACGGCGTACACCGAGTTGGCGAAGTTCGTCGCGGAGGCGGAGTCGTTCACCGAGACGGTGCCCTTCTCGCCGCCCACCGAGATGATGACCTTCTTGCCGGCCGCCTGCTTGGCCCGGACGTCCGCCTTGAACTGGTCGACGGTGTAGCCGTCCAGGCCCGCCGTGTCCAGGGTGAAGGTGACGGCGCCCGGGGTGCCGGTGGCGTCGGCGAAGGCGACCGCGATGATGTCGTACTGGTCCGGGACGTCCGAGATCCGCTGCACGGTCGCGCCGTTGTCGAAGTTCTGCCAGTAGCCGGTCACCGCGTGCCGGGGCAGGTCGCCGCCCCCGCCGCCGCCGTTCTCCCGCGTCCGCACGGACACCGCCGCCGACTTCGCCGACTCGCCCGCCGCGTTGGTCGCCGCGACCTGGAAGGAGTACGACGTCGAGGCCGCCAGCCCGGTCACCGTCGCCGAGGTGCCGGTCACGGCGGTCACCCGGGCGCCGTCGCGGTAGACGGTGTAGCCGGTCGCGCCGGACACCGCGTTCCACGCCAACGTCACCGAGGTCGCCGTCGTGCCGGAGACGGTCAGCCCGCCCGGCGTGCCCGGGACCGACGGCTCCGGGTCACCGCCGCCGCCCCCGTCGGGGCCGAGGACGGACACGTCGTCCGCGTAGTAGGGCTGCTGGCCGTACCAGCCGTGCGTGTAGATCGTCACCGACGTGGTGTCGGCGCCCGTGGAGAAGCTGGTCGACAGCTGCTTCCAGGCGGCCGAGTCCGGCGTCCAGGTGGACACGTCCGTGGTGCCGGTGCCGGTCACGCCCAGGTAGGCGTACCCGCCCCGCACCCACCCGGACAGCCGGTACGTGGAGTCGGGCCGCACCGCGACCGTCTGGGAACAGCGGGCGTTGTCCTGCCCGGCGGGCGTGGCCTTCAGCGCGGCCGAACCGCCGTGCACCGGGGAGGGGACGACGCTGCCGCTGTTCGCGGAGCAGGTCCAGCCGCTCAGTCCCGACTCGAAGCCGGGGTTCTTCGCGTTGTTGACGTCGGCCGCGGTCGCCTGGCCCGCGCCGGCGAGCGGGAGGGCGAGGGCCAGGGCGGAGACGAGGGCGGCCGCCCAGGGGCGTCTGCCGCGTCCGGGCGTGCGTGGTGCGCGGTCCACTTGGGGCCTCCGGTGGGGGAGTTGGGGAGGGATAGCGACGGTGGCCACCGTTGATGCCCACACCGTGGTCCAGACCAATCCCCTTGTCAATAGGTCCAGACCGGAAACGGGGGCGTCCGTCCGCGCGTAGGGCGGCGGGCGGATGGGAAGCGTGGCCCGGAGGACCCGGGGCGGGTCCGGCGTCAACCCGGTGCGCGGAACCCGCACCGTCGGTGCCGTACCGAGACCGGCGAGATGATCGACCTGCCCCGTTTTGGTGCGCTGTGTGCCCGGGAGTTGCCGACCGGCTGCTCGAAGGCTGTTCTCCGGCCACAGACCCGCGGATACAGTGCTGAGGTAGTCACGCAGTGAAGTCACGAGGGTGCACCGGAGTAACACCCGGTGGGCCGACGGGCATGGGGAGAACGGGGAGCCGCGCGTGCCAACCGCCATTGCCGTGACCGGCGCCGACATGGCGCTGCCGGCGCAGGACGAACGGACCCTGCCCGCCGTGGTGCTGCGCGACGTCGGCACCCGCCCGCTCGACCAGGTGCTGGCCGAACTCCAGGCCGTCGTCGAGCTGCACGGCCACGTCGTCGTCGTGTGCTCCCCGGCCACCCCCGCCCCCGTCCTGCGGCGGCTGCACACCCTGCGCTCCCTCCTGGAGAGCGACCGGATAGCCCTGTTCCGCCCCGACCTGCCGCCGCTCGCCGTGGCCGTGCTGGCCCGCCAGTTACGCCAGCTCGCCTCCTGCGACATCGGACCCGGCGTGCTGGCCTCGGCCGGCCGCCTGCTCACCCACTACCTCCACGCCGGGGCGCTGCTGAGCTCCGTCGCCCGCCTCGACCGGGTGCCCGTCGACCTCAAGCAGCACGCCAGGTCCTGGATGCCCGGCAGCCAGTTCGCCGTCCTCGCCCACCCCCAGCCGCAGCTTGTCCGCCTCGGCCCCGGCACCACGCTGGACGGACCCGAGTTCGGCACCTGGATGCTCGTCGCCCGCGGCCAGCTCCCGTCCGACTGGGTCACCACCACCCTCGCGCCCGCCTGGCGGGTGCAGGGCCTGCGCGAGGCCCCGCTGCCCGCCGAGTCGGGCGCCTGGTGGGGCACCGGCAAGCTCGTCGAGTTCTGCACCTACCTGCCCGACCTGTCCGTGCTCTACCAACTGGTCACGTCCGTACGGCGCGGCGCCTGCCACTGGTGCGGCATCGACGTCATCGGCGACCGCTGCGTGTTCTGCTCGGCCACCCCGCCCGCACCCGAGGGCAGACCGGCCCTCACCCGAGGCACCTGACCCGTCCGCCCACCGCACGAACCCGCACCGCCCCGCCCGACCGCCCCACCCCAACGAGGTTGCACGGTTCATGAACTCTCGTCAGCGCCGCGGCGTGATACTCATCCTCCTGTCGGTCCTGTGCGCCCTCGGCGCGTTCGCCGGCGTGCTCTCCGTCATCGACGACGTGCGCTCCAAGGTCGGCCCCGAGGTCGCCGCGTACCGCCTGAAGACCGACATCGCGCCCTACACCACGCTCGGCGCCGACCAGTTCGAGCGGATCGAGATGCCCGAGCGGTGGTTGTCGGAGAACGCCGTCACCGACCTCGACGACCTCCGCGGCAAGATCGCCGTCACCACCCTGCGCAAGGGGTCGCTGCTGCAGAGCGACATGATCGTGGACCGGCCCGCCCTCCGGCCGGGGCAGCAGGAGGTCGCCATCATGATCGACGCGGCGACCGGCGTGGCCGGCAAGATCACCCCCGGTTCCACGGTCAACGTGTACGCCACCTTCGAGGGGCAGCGCGAGGGCGACCCGGACCAGTCGAAGATCATCGTCACCGGCGCCAAGGTCCTCGACGTGGGCCGGCTCACCGCCCTCCAGCCGGACGAGGACGACCGCCGCGGGCCCGCCGACGCCGTCCCGATCACCTTCGCGCTGTCCCCCCTCGACGCCCAGCGCATCACCTACGCCGAGTCGTTCGCCCAGCGGGTGCGGCTCGCGCTGGTCGGCCCCGGGGGCGACACCGGCGTCCCCGAGAAGGACCGGACGTACGAACTCGCGCAGGACAAGTGAGAGGCCCGCATGTCCACCAGGATCCTCCCGGCAACCGGCGACGCGGACGCGGTCCGGTCCCTCACCACCCTGCTCAGCCAGCTCCCCGACGCCGAGCCGCTGCCCCCGGCGACCGACTCCACGCAGCTCGTCGACACCCTCTCCCGGCTGGCCGCCGAATCCCTCGACGAACTGCCCGAAGTGGTCGTCGTCCACGAGCGGATCGGCCCCGTCCCCGCACTGGAACTGATCCGCGAGGTCGCCCTCCGCTTCCCCGCCGTCGGCGTCGTCCTCGTCACCTCCGACGCGAGCCCCGGCCTCTTCCAGGCCGCCATGGACCACGGCGCCCGCGGCCTGGTGGCCCTCCCGCTCGGCTACGAGGAACTCGCCAACCGGGTCCAGGCGGTCGCCCAGTGGTCGGCCGGCGTACGACGCCACCTGGGCGCCGCCGGCGACCCGTTCACCGGCGCGGGCGGCACCGTCGTCACCGTCAGCGGCGCCAAGGGCGGGGTCGGCGCCACCCTCACCGCCGTGCAGCTCGCGCTCGCCGCCCAGACCTCCGGACGGGCCACCGCCCTGGTCGACATGGACCTGCAGACCGGGGACGTCGCCTCCTACCTGGACGTCCAGTTCCGCCGGTCCGTCGTCGACCTCGCCGCGATCAGCGACATCTCCCCGCGCGTCCTCGCCGACGCCGTCTTCCGCCACGACAGCGGCCTCGCCCTGCTCCTCGCCCCCGCCGAGGGCGAACGCGGCGAGGAGGTCACCGACCGGGCCGCCCGCCACATCGTCAGCGCCCTGCGCTCCCGCTACGAGGTCGTCGTCATCGACTGCGGCGCCCAGCTCGGCGGGGCGGGCGCGGCGGCCGTGGAGAGGGCCGACCGGGCCCTCCTGGTCACCACCCCCGACGTCATCGCCGTACGGGGCGCCAAGCGGACGGTGCGGATGTGGGACCGGCTGCAGATCCGCAAGGCGGAGGAGACCACGGTCGTCGTCAACCGGCACACCCGGTCCACGGAGATCCAGCCGCCGCTCATCGCGCGGATCACCGGCACCGCGGTCGCCGCCACCACGGTCCCCGCCCACTTCAAGGAGCTCCAGGGCGTGGTGGACGCCGGGCGCGTGCACGAGCTGGAGGCCAAGAGCACCGTGAAGCAGGCGATGTGGGCGCTGGCCGGCGAACTCGGCCTGGTGCGGGCCGCGGAGACCGTCCACAAGGGCGGACGGCTGCGCGGTGACCGGGGCGCGGTCAGCTTCCGGCGGCGCAGGGACGGCACGGGATGAGCGGCGGCAGGCGGGCCGCGGGGACGACGGGACGCAGACGGCCGGCCGTCGGTGCGGGGCGGCCGTACGGCGACTCGGGGCGGCTGTACGGCGACTCGGGACGGCCGTACGGCGACCGGGGGCGGCTGTACGGCGACCGGGGGCAGGTCACCGTCGAGTTCCTCGGCATGACCCCGACGATCCTGGTCACGCTGGTCGTGCTGTGGCAGCTCGTGCTGGTCGGCTACACCTTCACGCTCGCCGGGAACGCCGCCGACGAGGCGGCGCGGGCCGGGACCGCCGCGTCCCCCGGCGCACGCCAGGGCGCCTGCCAGGAGGCCGGCCTGGACAAGCTGTCCGGGGCCTGGGGGAGCGGCGCGACGGTGACCTGCGCGACGGGCGGCGGCATGGTCACCGCCGACGTGAAGCTCACGGTGCCGATCCTCTTCCCCGGCACCCTGTCGTTCCCGTTCGACGTGACCGGTCACGCGGGCGCGGTCGAGGAGGAGACGGACTGACATGCCGTACCGACGCGCTGACCTGCCGTACCGCCGCAGTGACATGGCGTACCGAGACACTGAGCTGCCGTACCGACGCCCTGACGGCCGCCGCCGCGACCGCGGGCAGGTGGCGATCGAGTACCTGGGGTTCCTGCCGATCCTGCTGATCGTGGCGATGGCCGGGGTGCAGCTCGGCCTGATCGCCTACACCGCCCAGCAGGCGGGCACCGCCGCCCGCGCGGGCGCCCGCAGCGCCTCCCTGGACCGGGGCGCCCAGGCCGCCTGCGCGGCAGCCGTCAGCTCCTGGCTGGCCGACGGTACCTCCTGCGGCACGGCGGGGGGCGGCGAGGAAGTCACCGTCACCGCCCGGATCGACATCCCGTCGATCGTGCCCGGCTGGGACTTCGGGTCGGCGGGAAGGAGCGCCACGATGCCCGTCGACCACTGAACCGACCGGCGACCGGCCGGACGACGACCGACGACCGGGGCCGCATCGAACGACGGCCGAGGACCGACACGCCCGACGGCGACCGACGGCGACCGACGACCGACACGCCCGACGGCGACCGACGACCGACGACGAGGACCGGGAAGCGGACGAGGACCGGGACGAGGACGAGGACGAGGAGCGAGCGACTCATGAGCCTGCGGGCACGCATCAACTCCCCCGAGGAGAGGACCGGGCGGGGCGAGGACGGCCACCTCGTCGCGTCCTACCGCGCCAAGCTCCTGGAGGAGATCGACCTCGCGGAGATGAGCGCGCTGTCCCCGGCCGAGCGCCGGGCCCGGCTGGAACGCGTCCTC
Source organism: Streptomyces sp. DSM 120436 (assembly GCF_055778765.1). NCBI lineage: Bacteria > Bacillati > Actinomycetota > Actinomycetes > Kitasatosporales > Streptomycetaceae > Streptomyces > Streptomyces sp. DSM 120436. Next base: position 2,309,008 of record NZ_JBSKBS010000001.1, read on the forward strand.
GGCCACATCATCAGCCGCGAGGGCCCCGTCCTGTCGACGGTCGAACGCTCCCAGCTGATCCGCCGCGTCGTCGACGAGGCCCTCGGCCTCGGCATCCTGGAACCGCTGCTGGAGGACCCGTCCGTCACCGAGATCATGGTGAACGGCCCGGACGCCATCTTCGTCGAGCGCGGCGGCCGGGTGGAGCAGCTGCCGCTGCGGTTCGCCTCCAACGACCAGCTCATGCAGACGATCGAACGCATCGTCTCCACCGTGAACCGCCGCGTCGACGAGTCCAACCCCATGGTCGACGCCCGGCTGCCGTCCGGCGAGCGCGTCAACGTGATCATCCCGCCGCTGTCCCTGACCGGCGCGGTCCTCACCATCCGCCGCTTCCCGCGCTCCTTCACCCTCCAGGAGCTGATCGGCCTCGGCTCGCTCGACGAACCCATGCTGTACCTGCTGGCCGGACTGGTGCAGGCCCGTTTCAACATCATCGTGTCCGGCGCCACCGGCACCGGAAAGACGACCCTGCTCAACGCCCTGTCCGGGCTGATCCCCGAGGGCGAACGCATCATCACCATCGAGGACTCCGCCGAACTCCAGCTCCAGCAGCCGCACGTCATCCGCCTGGAGTCCCGCCCGCCCAACGTCGAGGGCAAGGGCCGCGTCACCATCCGCGACCTGGTGCGCAACTCCCTGCGCATGCGGCCCGACCGCATCGTCGTCGGCGAGGTCCGCGGCGGCGAGTCCCTGGACATGCTCCAGGCCATGTCCACCGGCCACGACGGCTCCCTCGCCACCGTCCACGCCAACAGCGCCGAGGACGCCCTCACCCGGCTGCAGACCCTCGCCTCCATGTCCGACGTGGAGATCCCCTTCGTCGCCCTGCACGACCAGATCAACAGCGCCGTCGACGTGATCGTCCAGCTCACCCGGTTCGCCGACGGCGCCCGCCGCATCACCGAGATCGCCCTGCTGGAGAGCCACGGCGGGGAGCCGTACCGGCTGGCCACGGCCGCCCGCTTCGACGCGCTCCCGATGACCCCCGACGGCCGCGTCCACGGCTCCTACGTCCACCATCCCCTGCCCCGGCGGACCGCCGACCGCCTCTACATGGCGGGCCAGCCCGTCCCGCAGGCGTTCGGCATCGCCCACCACGCCGACCAGCTCGCCACCCGAGAAGCCAGGTAGGTACCACCCCCATGGAGCTGCAGAACCTGATCACGCTGACCACCGGCGTCACCCTGCTGACCTGCGTCCTCGCGGTCGCCGGCGTGCACTTCTACGCGGCCGGCCGGGCGCAGCGGCAGGCGCTGGTGGACCGGCTCTCGGCCACCGGGGAGCTCCCGTCCGCCGGACGCCGGCGCCGCTTCCCCACGCTGGACCGCAGGCTGCGCCGCACCCGCCTCGGCCGCAGACTGGAGCTTCGCCTGCTCGCCACCGGCCTGGACGTCACGCCCGGCGAGTTCTTCGTGGCGATGCTCGCCGCCGTCGCCGGACTGTGGCTGGTCGGCCAGGCCGCCCTCGCCCCCTTCTTCGGCCCCGTCGCGGGGCTGCTCGGCGTGTGGGCGGCCGTGCAGTTCCTCACCTGGCAGCGGCAGAAGCGCATCGAGCGGTTCATCAACCAGCTTCCCGAGCTGGCCCGCATCCTCGCCAACGCCGCACAGGCGGGCCTCGCCCTGCGCACCGCCATCGGCATCGCCGCCGAGGAGCTGGAGGCCCCGGCCGGCGAGGAACTGGCCAAGGTGGCCAACCAGCTCGCGATGGGCGCCTCGATGGAGGACGCCCTCGGCGAACTGTCCGACCGGCTCCCCTCCCGCGAACTCGTCGTCCTCGTCACCACGCTGGTGCTGTCCCACCGGGCGGGCGGCCAGGTCGTGAGCGCCCTGCGGAACCTCACCGAGACGCTGGAGGAACGCAAGGAGACCCGGCGCGAGGTCCGCACCCAGCTCTCCCAGGTCAGCCTGACCTCGTACGCCGTGCCCGTGCTCGGCGTCGGCTCGCTGTTCCTGATGAACGGCGTGAAGGACGGCGCCCTGGAGCGCATGACCGGCTCACCGGCCGGACAGATCGCCGTCCTCGTCGCCTTCGGCCTGTACGCCGTCGGCTTCCTGCTCATCCGCCGCCTGTCCCGCATCGACGTCTGAGCCGGGAAGGGGACGACGACATGGCACTGCTGCTCGCCGCGCTCATGGCCCTCGCCGTGTGCGGCATCTTCGCCGGCATCCGCATGTACCGGGCGGAGGCGAAACTCCCCGGCGACCTGATGCTCGCCCTGGAGGTCGGTTCCACCCGCACCGGCGCGGTCGACTCCCTCATCGACCGCATGGGCATGCGCTACGCCCCCGCCGTGCTGCGCCTCATGGGCCCGACGCTGGTCGCCAAGTACCGCCGCAAGATCGACCTGGCGGGCAACCCCGGCGGTCTCACCATCCACCGCTACGCCGCCCGCCGCGCCGTCTACGGCGCCCTCGGCGGCTTCGGCTTCCTGGTCTTCCTGATGCGCGGCCAGCTCCTCGTGGCCCTGCTCCTGCTCGCGTTCGGCGCGTTCTGGACGGAGGTCGGCATCTGGTCGGCGATCCGCGTCCGCAGGGACGTCATCGAGCGCACCCTGCCCGACTTCCTGGACGTCCTCGCGGTCGTGGTCAGCGCCGGCCTCGGCTTCCGGCAGGCCCTGGAGCGCGTCGCGTCCCAGTACGAGGGCCCCTGGGCGGACGAACTGCGCATCACCCTGCGCCAGATGGACCTCGGGATGAGCCGCCGGCAGGCCTTCGCCGAACTGCGCCGGCGCAACGACTCCGAGCAGGTCGCCATGTTCGTCACCGCGCTCCAGCAGGGCGAGGAGCTGGGCGCGCCGATCGTCGACACGCTGGTGGCGCTCGCCAAGGACATGCGCCGCACGGACGCGCAGCACGCCCGCCGCAAGGCGGCCCGCGCGGTCCCCAAGGCCACCATGATGATCACCACCTTCATGGTCCCGGCCACGATGATCCTCCTCGGAGCCGGCCTGATCCTCGGCTCCGGCACCGACTTCGGCTCGCTCACGGGCGAGTGACGAGGGGCGGGACGTGATGACGACGACGAGGGAACGGACGTGGCGGCGAGGGCGCCGCCGTCCGGCGGCTCAGCGGGGGGCCGGGACGCCGGCAGCGGCGTGCGCCCGGACCCCGCAGGGACTCACGGGGACGCCCCCGGCCCCCGGCCCCGCCCGGCGGTACGCGCCCGCGCCCGAGGCTCCCCAGGAGCCGGCCGCCCCGCCGGTCGCGGACACCCAGCTCCAGGTGAACGCCCTCCAGGCGCTCTGCCGCCAGGCCTTCGGCTTCCGGCTCGCGATGATCGCCGTCGCCGCCCCGTCCGCCCTCCTCAACGCGGGACCCGGCTGGGGCGTACGCCTGGTCGGCATCGCGGTCGTCGTCACCTTCACGGCGTCGTACGCCCTCTTCCGCGACTGGGAGCGCTTCGGCCCCCTCCTCCTGCGCCACCCCACCCTCCTCGCGGCCGACACCCTCTTCGGCGCCCTGCTGCTGGTCTCCGCCGGCCCCGACACCACCCTCGCCTACGTCAGCGTCTGCACCCCGCTGCTCGCGGGCCTCATCTACGGCTGGCGCGGCGCCGCCGTCTTCGCCTCGCTCCAGGGCCTGATCCTGCTGCTGGTCCACGCGGCGCTGGACAACCCGCACACGGAACCCGCCGAGACGCTGATCCTGCCCGGCCTGTGCGTGATCGCGGGAGCGGTCGGTTCCAGCCTGCGCAAGCTGATGCTCCGCCTCGGCGAGGCGACCCGCGCCCTGGCCGCCGTCCGGGCCCGGCTCGCCGTCACCGAGGCGGTCAACGCCGAACGGGCGCGGCTGGCACGGGAGATGCACGACTCGGTCGCCAAGACGCTGCACGGGGTCGCCCTCGCGGCGGACGGCCTGGCCTGCTCGGCCGGCGCGGCCCGCATGGACCCGGCCCTGGTCCGACGCCAGGCGGGACTCGTGGCCCGGTCCGCGCGGAGGGCCGCGGCCGAGTCGCGCGAGCTGCTGACGGACCTGCGGCGGGAGGGGGACCCGGGCCGGGAGGTGGACGTCCTGTCCGAACTGGCGTGCGCGGTCCGTGACTTCAGGGCACGCGGTGAGGCGCCGGTGTCGTACACGAGGACCGGTGAGGCGCCCGCCCCGCCCGTCCCCCCGGCGGTGGCCCGCCAACTCCTCTCCATCACCTCGGAGGCGCTGGAGAACGCCCACCGCCACGCACGGGCGACGAGCATCGACGTCCGGGCCGGCGTCCAGGGCGACCTGCTGACCGTCACCGTCCGCGACGACGGCACCGGCCTCCCCGCCGACACCGACCTCGCCCGCTTACGCCGCTCGGGCCACTTCGGTCTGGTCGGCATGGCGGAACGGGCCGCCTCGGTCGGCGCACGCATCAGCTTCGGGCGGGGCGAACGGGGGCGCGGCACGGAGATCCGCCTGGAACTGCCGCTCGCGGCGGTGACGACGAGCAGTGTCCTGGAGGCCCACCATGACCGGTGAACCGAACCCCTTCGGGGAGGTCCCGCCCCCGGAACCCGTCCGCGTGGTCGTGGCCGACGACAACCCCGTGGTCCGCGCGGGGCTGACGGCGCTCCTCACCGGCCACGAGAACCTCGAGGTGGTGGCGGAGGCGGCGGACGGCAAGGAGGCGTACGAGGCGACGCTCGCCCACGGTCCCGACGTGGTGCTCCTGGACGTCCGCATGCCGGGGGTGGACGGCCTCACGGCCCTCCCGCACCTGGTGCCGCTGACGGCGGTCCTGATGCTGACGTACAGCGGGGAGTCGGACATCGTCCACGAGGCACTGCGGCGGGGCGCGAACGGGTACCTGGTGCACGGTGAGTTCACGTCCGACGAACTGGTGACGGCGGTACGGGACGCCCGGCGGGGGAGACCGCACCTGACGCCGACGGCGACGGGGAAGTTGCTCGCGCAATTGCGGGCGGGGGGCGCGGGAAGCCCCGTGCCCGTGGCGGAATCCGGCGGGAGTCGGTCCAACGAAAGACGTACTTCTAGGGAAAACCTTTCGCAGCTGCAACCGGATGTGGCACAGTCGGTGTCTGACAGGTCGACATACGGGCTGAGCGCGAGGGAGGCGGAGATCATGGAGCTCATCGCGTCCGGCATGACCAACCAGCAGATCGCCGCCACCTGCTTCATCAGCGAGAAGACGGTCAAGAACCACATCAACCGCATCTTCGCGAAGCTGCACAGCACGAGCCGTTCCGAGGCCATCGCGAAGTGGCTGGGGACGGGACGCGATTCGGCCGAGGAGGGGGTTGGACGGTGGTGAGGCGCACGCGCACAATGCGATGGGCCCGCATGTGGGTCCGGAATTGGGCCTCGGGACCCTTCACGGGCCTCGCCGCCCACTCGTACGGTGCCGAGGTCGACAGCGGCCCCGGGACCCAGGCCGCCACCGCGTCAGCCGGAGGGGAACACCATGGGCAACTGGATCAACACGACGGTCAGGCACCTCCAGTCCCGCGCGGTCCGTCACGACGACCGGGGCCAGACGGCGGTGGAGTACCTGGGCATCATCGCGGTGGTGGTGGCCATTGTGCTGGCGATCACGGGGACGGACATCGGGCAGACGATTTATCAAGCCATCGTGGACAAGGTCGACGAGCTCGTCGGCTGACCCGGCGACACCTTTGCGCTGACACAGGGCAGGCATTCCCCATCTACATCACGGTGGTGGGGGGCCTGCTTTTCCTCGCGTTCGCCTATCTGGCAGTCGGCCAAGCTGCAGCGAACAGAAACGGCGCCCAGACCGCCGCCGACGCAGCAGCACTTGCGGCCGCTCAGGAAAGGCGTGACCAACTGTCCGGGGCGTGGCTGGGCAATCTCCTTGACCCGGAGAAGTGGCAGGACATCTTCGACGGAATGACGCAGGGGCTGACACCGTCCTGTTGGCGAGCCGAGCAACTGGCCGCCAGCAACGATGCCACGGTCCTGAGCTGCAATGCGGATGGTCCCCTCAGGTACACGGTCGAAGTGCAGACGAACAAGACAGTCGGGGACTCCATTGTTCCCGGCACCGAAACGAAGAAGTCACGGGCGACGGCCACTGCGGTGATCGAGCCCCGTTGTGGCTTCGAACTCCCCGCCGCGGACGAGGACGCGGAGGCGGAGGAAACGCTCCCCACGCTCAACTGCAAGGGCGGAGCCGACTGGGAATTGGACCCGGAGACTCCTAAGAACCTGTTGCCGAAGCCTGAGGATCTTTTCGACGTGCACCTGGCTGACTGACAAGCAAACGACGAGCGACTGAGGATGCAGGGTATGAGTGTTCGGTTCACAGCGAGATCCCGAACGGGGGCAGTTGCGCTGGTTGTTGCGGCCGGGCTGGCCTTTGGCGTCGTCGGGTGTGGTGGAGGCGGCGATAGCGAGAAAGGGAAGTCGAAGGAATCGGCCTCCGCTTCGAAGGAGAATGGCTCCGACCCGAGCACTCAGGAGGGCGCCGACGAGACTCTGTCGGAACTTCGCGGCGAGGGAGGTCTGACCCTCAAGATCACCTCGGCGATGAGAGACGCGGGCGGCTTCGTCACGGTGAACGGGGAGATCAAAAACGACAGCTCTGAGCCTGCACGAGTTCCGGTCCAAGCTTCGGGAAACGAGACGGAGATCATCGCGCACGGGCGGTCGCTCGGCGGTGCCACACTCGTCGACAGCGCGAGCAAGAAGCGCTACTACGTTCTGCGGGACACCGAGGGTCGTCCGCTCACCACGACGAACATGCCGCGTCTGAAGGCCGGCGAGTCGATTCCGGTGTTCATGCAGTTCCCGGCCCCGCCAGCCAACTCGTCAGAGGTCACCTTTCAGTTGCCGACATTCGCCAGCGGCACCATCCAGATCTCTGGGTGAGGCAGAGGATGACACACACGCGCCTCCTTCTCATCGGCACGCTGGCCACCCTGCTGGCCACCGGTCCGGCCGTAGCCCACGCCGACGACGGACCGAGCGTCCCCCCGGGCACGGAAGCCAGCGCCTCCGCGCCCGTGGAGCTGGACCCCAACGACCCCGACCTGAAGCTCCCGGACGGTGCCACCCTCGCGGAACCGAAGGTCCTGGACATCAAGTCCGTCGTCGAGGACCAGAGCGGGGACGAGCGACGCGAGGACACGAACACGGATGTGAAGTTCGCCCTCCAGGCGGAAGTGCTCTTCGGCAAGGACAGCGCCAAGATCTCCGCACAGGCGAGGTCCCGCATCACCGTCATCGCGAACGAGATCAAGACGCAGAACGCGACCCGCATCCGCGTCTTCGGCTTCACGGACAACCTCGGCTCGTCCGCCCACGGCGACGTGTTGTCCCGCAAGCGGGCCAACGCGGTGCACGGCATCCTCGAACAGGAGCTGAGCGACGCGAACATCACGTACGAGGTGCGCGGTTACGGCGAGGACTACCCGATCGCCGACAACTCGACGGAGGCCGGCCGGAAGAAGAACCGAAGGGTGGAGATCTCCTTCCCGCGAGGAGAGAACTAAGGCGACTCAACCCCCCTCTTGCCCCACCACCTCCACCACGGCCCCCCCGACCAGCCCCCACCCCTCCATCGCCCCCGCCTCGGCCTCGATCACATGCCGTGCCCGGACGCGTGGCCGCCCCAGCCGTCCGGGCGGCATGGTGCGCACGGCGAGGACCCGGAGCCGGCGGTCCAGATAGGCGACGTCGATGGGCATGCGCATGCGGAAGGTGTGGATGCTGCTCGCGGGGGTGAGCAACAGAGCGCCCTCCAGGCTGTCCCGCCCCAGCAGCCCCCGGGTCCGCGCCCGATAGGAGGCGGCGACCTCCAACGGCACGCGCGCGCTGACGGCTCCGTCCCGCCCCCGCACGACCAACTCCCCACGCCCGTCCCGCCACCGCACGACCGCGCCTCCCCTCGCCCCCGGCGAACGTACCCCGCACTGGACAACGTGACCCCACGAAAGCGACGCCTCGCCCCACGCCGCGGCTCAAACCGAGCAGTTCATCGAGGCTTATGTCGAAGCGAGAGCGCGGGTCACCGGGGAGTACCGCTCCTACGAACCTGCGGGCCAGGTGGGCGACGGCGGCTCGGCCTGGTGGGTCCATTGCGAGGACCGGAGCAAGGCGTTCGACACGTACCCCAAGGACGAGAAGGTCAACAAGACGCCCGTCACCGAGAACAGTGACGTCTTGTACAACACGCAGCTGAAGAAGAACGACAAGGGCGTGTGGGTCATCGCCAAGTTGCTGTCCGAGAGGGGGCACGACCAGTGCCAGCCCTGAGGTGGGGCGTCCGCGTCCCCATTCGGTATGGGCTGTGTTGCAGTTGACCCGTTCGCTCTGGTGCCGCACTGCGTGGGCTGGGTAGCGTTGGCGCGCCCATGTGACGCCTCGCCCCACCGGGAGCCGACTGTGAACCGCCGTCCCACCCTGCTCGCAGCGCTCGCGCTGACCGCCACCGCGGCTCTGACGCTGTCCGCGTGCGGAAGCGACGACGACTCTCCCGCGAAGGACAGCGACAAGATCGCGGGGGCCGACACGGGCGACAGAAAGTCGGCCTCGCCCTCCCCGAGTGACCCCGTTGCATCCGAAGGACGCCCGGAGATCACTTTCCCGGCCGACGCGAAGAACGTCTTCGAGGGCGGTAAGACGGGCGACCCGACGAAGGACGCGGTCCTCGCCGACAGCGCCTCCGGCATCAACTCCGTCGACGAGGCCATCTTCAAGGGCAGTACGGACACGGAGGCGCTCGGCTTCTACAACGCCGGCAAGGCGTTGAGCTCGGCCATCACCTACGTACAGCGCTACATCGACGCCAATGACACATGGACGGGCGAGACGCGGTACTTCAACCGCAAGGTGACGCTGAACGGTGCCAAGAAGGCGTACGTCACCTATTGCTCGGACGAGAGCAAGTCGTACATCAAGAGCAAGAAGACCGGCAAGGTCGACAAGTCGCCGGCGTCCTCGGACAGCTACGTGCTCTACAACGCGGCGCTCACCGAGAACGCCGAGGGTGTCTGGCAGACCACCGAGATCGTCTCGCAGAGGGGGGCCAAGGAGTGTCAGCCGTAAGGAGCGCGGGTAGGGCGGCGACGATTCTGGCAGTCGTCTGTGCCTCCCTTTTCACCGCCCAGGCGGCCTTCGCCGAGAGGGGCAAGCACGGAAACCACGGGGACACGGACCAGAACGCCAACCTCGACGACGACGGCACCCTCTCCGTCTCCGCCGGTGGTGTCGTCTTCGACCACTCGAAGAACGGCAAGGGCGGAAAGGTCGGCGGGCTCACGTCGACGACCTCGTGGACGCCGCCGCCCTGCTGGTACGCGCCCAAGTACACCCCGGAGGAGCTGCAGGCGTACCTGGAGCCGATCTGGGAGGCCGGGTCCACCGGCCACGAGTGGGACAACGAGCAGCGCGAGAAGTACCTGAACCCGGACGACCCGGAGAAGGACTTCAACAAGGACAAGTCCGGCAAGGGCTACTGGTGGGATTCGTACGTCAACAAGAGTTACCCGCCCGGCTGGGACTCCTGCGACGAGGACTACTTCTGGGTGGACGAGGGCGAGGCCCCACCTGCGGACATCGAGAACGCCGTCACGCCCGAGCTCCTCGCCGAACTCGCCTACGCGGAGATCCGCGTCCCCGGCACCGAGGTCACCCTCGCACCCGCCCAGGCGACCAAGGTGAACCTGCCGACCTGGTCGTGGTTGGACGGCGCGCAGTTCCAACCGGTCTCGGTGACCGCGTCCGTGCCGGAGATCGGCATCGAGGCGACCGCCACGGCGGAGCCGGTCTCGCTGAAGATCCAGCCCGGTACCCCGGACGCCGAGACGTACCCCGCCTCCGGTGTCTGCGCGATCGACAACGGCCGTATCGGTGAGCCCTACGCCAAGGGCAAGGCGGACCGGACGCCCCCGTGCGGCGTGAAGTACCTCCGTTCCTCGGGTGACGGGACCTTCCCGTTGCAGGCGACGGTCACCTGGGAGGTCCACTGGACCGGCTCCGGCGGCGCGGGCGGCGACCTGCCCGACGGTGAGTTCGGAGCGACCCAGGACGTCGTCGTCCAGGAGATCCAGGCCGTCAACCGCTGACCGCACCTCCACGTGCGCGCCCGCCCCGGCAAAGGTTTGCCGGGGCGGGCCCGCGTGGGTAGGTACACCCGCATGACCACGACACTCGGTGCGGTGTTCCGCCCCCAGCTCGCCCCCGAGCGGCTTCGCTCCGTCGTGCGGGCCGCCGACGCGGCCGGGCTCGACGAGCTCTGGCTGTGGGAGGACTGCTTCCGGGAGGGCGGCATCTCCACCGGAGCCGCCGCCCTCGCGTGGAGCGAGCGCCTGCGCGTCGGCATCGGGTTGTTGCCCGTCCCGCTGCGGAACGTCGCCGTCACCGCCATGGAGGCCGCCTCCCTGCACCGGATGTTCCCGGGCCGTCCGGTCCTCGGCGTGGGGCACGGCGTGCAGGACTGGATGGGGCAGGTCGGCGCGCGCGCCGCGTCGCCCCTCACCCTGCTCCGGGAGCATCTGCTCGCCCTCCGCGCCCTGCTGGCCGGCGAGACGGTCACGACCAAGGGCCGGTACGTCACCCTCGACGACGTCGCGCTCGACTGGCCCCCGCCCGGCCCCGTCGACGTCCTGGCCGGCGGTATGGGCCCCCGCACCGTACGACTCACCGGGGAGGCCGCCGACGGCACCATCCTCACCGCCGACACCTCCGCCGACGGCGTCCGGCAGGCACGCCGGCTCATCGAGGAGGGACGGGTCGCGGCGGGGCGTGACCCGGCCGGTCACCGGGTCGTCGTCTATCTGCTGACCGCGACCGGCGACGGTGCGCGCGAGCGGCTGCGGGCCGAGCTGGTCGCCGAGGGGCACGGCGCTGACGCCCAGCTCGGGGTCGCCGGGGACGCCCGCGCCGTCGCCGAGGCTGTGCGGCGGCTGGCCGAGGCGGGCGCCGACTCGGTCGTCCTCCAGCCGACCGGCGACGAACCCGACCCGGAGGGCTTCGTGCGCTTCGCCGCCGAGGAGGTACGGCCCCTCGTGGCGTGAACCCACGCGTGCGCGGGGCGGGACGGGACGGGAAAAGCGCGCGACGGTCGGCCCCGCGCTCGGGCATCCTCGCCCCATGCCCCGTCCCCGGCCACGACCCCAGCCACGACCCCGCACCCGCACCCGCACGTTCGACGAACTCCTCGCCGAAGGCGCCTCCGTGCCCACCGAGGGGTGGGACTTCTCCTGGTTCGAGGGGCGCGCCGTCGAGGCCCGTCCCTCCTGGGGGTACGCCACCACCCTGGCCGGCCGGCTGGGCACGGTGGACGGGCCCGTGCTCGACGTGCAGACCGGCGGGGGAGAGGTCCTCGCGTTCGCCCTCGGCCGGGCCCGGCGACGACCCCCGCTCGTCGTCGCCACCGAGGGCTGGCCGCCCAACGTCCGCAAGGCCGCGCGGACGCTCCGGCCGTACGGCGCCGCCCTTGTCGCGGCGGCCGAGGCCGTGCCGCTGCCGTTCGCCGACGGTTCCTTTCCCCTCGTCACCAGTCGGCACCCCGTCCGGCCGCACTGGCACGAGATCGCCCGGGTGCTCCAGCCCGGCGGCGCCTACCTCGCCCAGCACGTGGGGCCCGCCAGCGCCTTCGAACTCGTCGAGTTCCTCCTCGGCCCGCGGCCCGAGGAGAGCCGTACCGCGCGCGATCCGGAGCGGGAGCGGCGGGACGCCGAAGCGGCCGGGCTCGAGGTCGTGGAGCTGCGGGCCGAGCGGCTGCGCATGGAGTTCTTCGACATCGCCGCGGTGGTGCACTTCCTGCGCAAGGTGATCTGGATGGTCCCCGGCTTCACCGTCGAGGAGTACCGGCCGAGGCTGCGGGAGCTGCACGAGCGGATCGAGGCCGAGGGCTCCTTCGTGGCCCACAGCTCACGTCACCTCGTCGAGGCGCGCAGGCCACGTGGACCGGGCGGTCCGGGCGGTCCGGGCGGTCCGGGCGGTCCGGAGGCAGCCGCATCCGGTCGACGCGCGTAGTTGCCGCATCGTTATGGGTGAGGGCTGGTTCCGGAGGCGGCCCGGCACTTAGGTTCGGACCAAGTCGATTCGCGTCAGCAAAGCTGCGCGGAAGGGTCACCGCGCAGTGGAGGGGGCTGCGCGGTGTCCGCACCACCCGCCCCCCCGGCAGCCTTCGCCCCCGGCGGCCTCCGCCTCCCGGGGCAAGCCCTTCCCCGTCGCCCCGCCTCCGGGTCAAGCCGGAGCCGCCGCCGGGGTCACTCGTCGGGGGGACAGCCGGAAGAGTGGCCGGAAAGGTGCAGGGTTGGTGTCACCCCGTGCACAGAGTCCCCACAGCGCTCCCTCCGTGCTCGTTCTTCGCATGTTTTCGCCGGATTCCGGCCAGGAAAGACCCCTGAATCGGCCTCTCCAAAGGCATCCAGGCGTCGCCGGGCGGTTCCGGAGAGTAGTTGTGGCGCGCCGATGCACGCAGCATCACTTACGAAGGGTTATGGTGGAAACCCCCCCTCGGGCCGGTCCGTCTCCCCCCCACGGACCGGCCCGTTTTTCTTGCCCGCCGTTCCGCGCCGGCGCACCCCGCCCGCGACGACCCCCTCGGTCTCCTCCGGCCCCTTCGCCTCCTCCGGCCCCTTCGCCTCCTCCGGCCCCCTCCGGTCCCTTCCGGCCCCCACCCCCACGGCCGGCCCGGTGCCGCGCCTTACCCGGGAGCTGCCGTGCCCGTCGGCATGCCCGGCCCCGTCCGCGCCGCGCAGATCGTGATCTTCGCGACGTTCGGCATCGTCGTGCTGCTGACCGTCCTGGTCGCCGCCGGCGCGGGAGCGGAGGAGGCGGGGCGGTTCTTCAGCGCGTACCTGATGACCGCCGTGCTGTTCGGGCCGGCGTTCCGGTTCCCGGAGGCGGGCAACGGCGTGCGCGTGGCCTCGATGGCGCTGGCCTGCGTGCAGATCCTCTTCGCGCTCGGCGCGGTGGGACGGGGTGTTCCGCTCGGCATCCTGCCGCTCGGTTCCGCCGTCGCCGTCCTGGTGCTGCTCTGCGGGAAGCCCGCGCAGTACTGGTTCCGGCGGCACCAGGCAAACCGCGTGCCCCCGCAGTGCGGCTGACAAAGCGCGCCACACCGGACGTTGGGGACCCCTGCCCCCGCGGGGGTACGCTTCGCCTCTGGGGACCGCCATCCGGGCAGGGACCGCCCGCGGCCGGGACCGGGCCGCTTGCCGCGCGACGCGGCGGGGTGCCGCGCCTGTCCGATCCGCACGGAGGGGCTGACGATCACGTGAACCTGCGCGACAAGCTGCGGAGCCTGCTGGTCAGGCTGTACGCACGCCGGGTGGAAGGTCACCTGGACACCGCTCAGGTGCCCAAGCACATCGGCGTCATCATGGACGGCAACCGCCGCTGGGCGAAGGCCGCGGGTTCCAGCACCGTGCACGGCCACCGGGCCGGCGCCGACAAGATCGAGGAGTTCCTCGGCTGGTGCAGCGAGACGGACGTCGAGGTGGTCACCCTGTGGCTGCTGTCGACGGACAACTTCGACCGGCCCGAGGAGGAACTCGTCCCGCTCCTCGGCATCATCGAGGACGTGGTGTGCACGCTCGCCGCCGACGGCCGCTGGCGGGTCCACCACGTGGGCACCCTCGATCTGCTGCCCGCCGGGATGCAGACCGTCCTGAAGGAGGCCGAGGCGGCCACCGCGCACGTCGACGGGATAGTCGTCAACGTGGCCATCGGGTACGGCGGACGCCAGGAGATCGCCGACGCCGTGCGCTCCATGCTCTTCGAGGCCCAGGACAAGGGCGTTTCGATGGACGAGCTCGCCGAGTCCGTGGACGTCGAGATGATCGGACGTCACCTCTACACCAAGGCGCAGCCCGACCCGGACCTCGTCATCCGCACCAGCGGCGAACAGCGGCTGTCCGGATTCATGCTGTGGCAGACGGCCCACTCGGAGTACTACTTCTGCGAGGTCTTCTGGCCGGCCTTCCGCAAGGTGGACTTCCTGCGCGCGCTGCGCGACTACGCCGCGCGCCACCGGCGCTTCGGCGGCTGATCGCCGCACCCGCCGCACCCGCTCCACCGGGTGCCACCGCGTACGGTCATCGCGCGCCGGCGCGTATCGCCACGCCTTCCCCTCGTGCGCCCCCACACCCCTTCCGCACCACCCTCGGGTCACCGGGCGTCACGCGCCGTTCACCTGCGCGCCGTCAGGGACCGTGGCATGGCGGCGCTTGTTCGAGGGCATAACTGAGTCAGGTCGACGCCCGAACCACGGGTGTCGTATCTCAGCGGACGGCACGGGTGCCGTCCGCCCGGGAGGCCCTTTGCACCAGCCCGACCGTGCGGTCACGGCACGGAAGAAGCGGCGGAGGGCCGGTTCTCGGCCCGCTGTGCATCGCGGCCGTCGACCGGTCCAGCTCCGCCTCGTCGCTCCCCGACCTCATCCGAGGGGGTTCGTCCTTCCGTGGTGACCAGCGCAAAGCGCCACAAGCCCGACCGGCGCACCTACGTTCTCGACACCAGCGTCCTGCTGGCCGACCCCCATGCCCCGGCCCGCTTCGACGAGCACGAGGTCGTGCTCCCCGTCGTCGTGGTGACCGAGCTGGAGGCCAAGCGGAACCATCCCGAGCTCGGCTACTTCGCCCGCCAGGCCCTGCGCCTGCTGGACGACTACCGGGTGCGGTACGGCCGTCTCGACGCCCCCATCCCGACCGGGGACCTCGGCGGAACCCTGCGGGTCGAGCTCAACCACTCGGACCCCAGCGTGCTGCCCAGCGGCTACCGCCTGGGGGACAACGACTCCCGCATCCTCGCGGTCGCCCGCAATCTGCAGGCCGAGGGGTTCGACGTCACCGTGGTGTCGAAGGACCTCCCGCTCAGGATCAAGGCGTCCTCCGTCGGCCTCCTCGCCGAGGAGTACCGCGCGGAGCTCGCCATCACGGACTCCTCCGGCTGGACCGGAATGTCCGAGCTGACCCTGCCCGGCGAGCAGGTGGACATCCTCTTCGAGGAAGGCCACGTGTACGTGCCCGAGGCCGCGGACCTGCCCGTGCACACCGGTCTGACCATCCAGTCCGAGCGCGGCAAGGCCCTCGGCCGGGTCACCGCCGAGGGCAACGTGCGTCTGGTGCGCGGCGACCGGGAGGCGTTCGGCGTCAAGGGCCGCAGCGCCGAGCAGCGGATCGCGCTCGACCTGCTGCTCGACCCGGACGTCGGGATCGTGTCCATGGGCGGCCGGGCCGGCACCGGCAAGTCGGCGCTCGCGCTGTGCGCGGGCCTGGAGGCCGTGCTGGAGCGGCGGCAGCACCAGAAGGTGATGGTCTTCCGGCCGCTGTACGCGGTGGGCGGGCAGGAGCTGGGTTATCTGCCCGGCTCCGAGGCCGAGAAGATGAGCCCCTGGGCCCAGGCCGTGTTCGACACGCTGTCGGCGGTCACCAGCCGGGAGGTCATCGAGGAGGTCACCGCGCGCGGCATGCTGGAGGTCCTGCCGCTCACCCACATCCGGGGCCGCTCGCTGCACGACGCGTTCGTCATCGTGGACGAGGCCCAGTCCCTCGAGCGGAACGTCCTGTTGACCGTTCTGTCCCGGATCGGGGCCAATTCCCGGGTCGTTCTGACACACGACGTGGCGCAGCGGGACAACCTGCGGGTCGGCCGGTACGACGGTGTGGTCGCCGTCGTCGAGAAGCTGAAGGGGCATCCGCTGTTCGCCCACGTGACCCTGAACCGGTCCGAGAGATCCCAGATCGCGGCTCTTGTGACCGAAATGCTCGAAGACGGTCACATCTGAATCTCGCGCCCCAACGCGAGTCGGTGACGCGGTAGTTGGCGCCGTCCGGGAAAGGTGTAGAGCCTAACCGGGCGGCGTCGGCGCGTGTGCGGCTTTCCGGTGATCCCTGGGGGCGAACGACATGTGAGCTTTCACACGCGGCAGAGAATTGCCTTGCGCCACCCGGTTACGGCAAAGTCTCACTCCTGTCAGGCCCCGCATACGACACAGCTGTACCCCGTGGGGGTGCCCCCGAGCCGTCAAGGCGGCGGGGGAGGTACACAACCGCACAGGAACGACCTTTCAACTCCATAGCGTCGTCGTATGCCGCCCGAGCACCACGCGGCGCTCCTGTCGAAGGAGTTGCCCACCGGGCCCGTGCCTCCCGTGACCCGTAGTTGGGGAGGCCAGTGTCAGGGGCACGATTGCGTCCGCGAGGGTCACCGGAGCGGGCGATGCTGGAAGGAAACCGTGTGAGCCGGATCTCGGTCCGGGGATTCGCAGTGGCCTCGGCCACGGCGGTCACCGCTGTCGGAAGCGTCGTCGGCGTTGCCTCGGGCAGCACCGCAGCGCAGAACAACGACGCCGAAGCGACGGCAGCCGGCACCACGCTGCTCGCGGACATCCCCGCGGGGGAGCAGGCGCAGGTGCAGACCGCGTCGCTGACGCAGCAGGCCCAGACGATGGCCATCGCCGCGGACGCGACCGCCAAGAAGGACGCGGAGGAGGCGGCCCGCAAGGCCGCCGCCAAGACCGCGATCGCGAAGAAGAAGGCAGCCGAGAAGGCCGAGCAGGCCAAGCGCGACGCCCAGGAGCGCGAGCAGGCCGACAAGGCCGCCGCCGCCAGCCGTTCCGCCACGCGTGACGCGTCCTCCTTCGCGGTCCAGGCCTCCTACTCGGTCGCCGAGGTCCAGGCCATGGCCCGCCAGATGGTGCCCGCCGACCAGTTCCAGTGCTTCAGCAACATCGTGGAACGCGAGTCCACCTGGAACTACCAGGCCACCAACCCCTCCTCCGGCGCCTACGGCCTCGTGCAGGCCCTGCCGGGCTCCAAGATGGCCTCCGCCGGCGCCGACTGGCAGACCAACCCGGCCACCCAGATCAAGTGGGGCCTCAACTACATGGACGACCGCTACGGCAGCCCGTGCGGCGCCTGGGAGTTCTGGCAGGCCAACCACTGGTACTAGGTCCGCGGACCCGTCCGTCGCCGCGAGGCGCGCTCGACTCCGGCACAGCCCCGCACCGTCCTACGGTGCGGGGCTTTCGCCCTGTACCGTCTGACCGACGGTTCCAGGGGGACTGGTGGGGAGAAACGGGGGAAGAGGACGGATCATGTCGCGACTGCCAGGGTGGCTCGGCCGGGTCGGAGCCGGGCTGACGAAGGTCGGCAAACGGCTGGAGGAGCGCCGCGCCGAAGTCACGGGCGACCGCGGGCCGGGCGACGACCCGGCGCGCCTCACCGCCGACCCCGACCGGCCGCCCCCGCCCCCCGAGTACGCCCAGGTCGTCCTCCCGGTGCGCCCCGACCCGGCGCAGGCCGTGCCCTGGGGCGTCCGGGTCGCCGCCGAGGCCGGCTGGCGCCTGCTGGTGCTCGCGGGCACCGTCTGGGTGCTGATGCGCATCATCAGCGCCGTCCAGCTGGTGGTGCTGGCGTTCGTCGCCTCGCTGCTCATCACCGCGCTGCTCCAGCCCACGGTCGCCCGGCTGCGGCGGCTCGGGGTGCCGCGCGGACCGGCCACCGTGCTGACCGCGCTGTCCGGCTTCGTCGTCATGGGACTCATCGGCTGGTTCGTGACCTGGCAGGTCATGGAGAACATCGACACCCTCGCCGACCAGATCCAGGACGGCATCGACGAACTGCGCAACTGGCTGCTCAACAGCCCGTTCCACGTCACCGACAAGCAGATCAACGAGATCGCCAAGAACCTGCGCGAGGCGGTCGGCGCCAACACCGAGCAGATCACCTCGGCGGGCCTGGAGGGCGTGACGGTCGTCGTCGAGGCGCTCACCGGCCTGCTGCTGGCGCTCTTCTCGACGCTGTTCCTGCTCTACGACGGCAAGCGGATCTGGCAGTGGTCGCTCAAGCTGGTCCCGGCCGTGGCCCGTCCGGGCGTCGCCGGCGCCGGCCCGGTCGCCTGGCGCACGCTCACCGCGTACGTGCGCGGCACGGTGGTCGTGGCGCTGATCGACGCCATCTTCATCGGCCTCGGCATCTACTTCCTCGACGTGCCGCTGGCGGTGCCGCTCGCGGTCTTCATCTTCCTGTTCTCGTTCATCCCGCTCGTGGGCGCGGTGGTGTCCGGCGCGCTGGCCGTGGTCGTCGCGCTCGTCACCCAGGGCGTGTTCACCGGCGTGATGACGCTCGTGGTGGTGCTGGCGGTCCAGCAGATCGAGGGCCACATCCTGCAGCCGTTCATCCTCGGGCGCGCGGTGCGGGTCCATCCGCTCGCGGTGGTGCTGGCCGTCACCACCGGCGGCCTCGTCGCGGGCATCGGGGGCGCGGTGGTCGCCGTGCCGCTCGTCGCGGTCGCCAACACCGTCGTGGGCTATCTGCGGGCCTACTCCCATGAGGTGGCCGTGCAGTCGCCCCGGCCGCGCGGCGCCACGGCCATGTCCGCGCCGGACGCCCCGGCCCCGGCACATTCCGAACATTCCGAACCGCAGCCCGAACCGCAGCCCGCGGAGACGGAGTCCGACCGGCCCCAGGGGCCCGCGGACTGACGCCCGTTCCGCGCGGCGGCGTCCCGGAACGGCGACGGGCCCGCCCACCCCCGGGGGGTGGACGGGCCCGTGTCACGCGGGTGACGGGACGGCCGCGGAGGCGTCACTCCGCGAGCGCCGCCTCGGCGTCGAGGGTCGCGGCGACGGCCTGGACCACCGCGGCGATCTTGAACGCCTCCTGGACGACGTCACGGTCCACGCCGGCCTTGCGCAGCACCTGCTCGTGCGAGTCGAGGCACATGCCGCAGCCGTTGATCGCGGACACGGCGAAGGACCAGTACTCGAAGTCGACCTTGTCGACGCCCGGGTTGCCGATGACGTTCATCCGCAGACCGGCCCGCAGGTTGCCGTACTCGTGGTCCGACAGCAGGTGGCGGGTGCGGTAGAAGACGTTGTTCATCGCCATCACCGCGGCGGCGGCCTTGGCGGCCGTGTAGGCCTCCGGCGACAGGTTCGCCTTCGCCTCCGGCTCCAGCTCGCGCAGCACGATCGGGGAGCGCGAGGCGATGGCGGTCGCCAGCACCGTGCCCCAGAGCTGCTGGGCGGGCAGGTCGGAGTTGCCGATGACCGAACCCAGGTTGAGCTTCAGGTCCTTGGCGTAGTCCGGTATGCGGGACTTCAGGGAGTCGAGGGACATGTCAGCTCACTCCCCGGCCAGCAGCGCGACCGGGTCCAGGGTCTCGTCGCCCTTGGACCAGTTGCACGGGCAGAGCTCGTCGGTCTGCAGGGCGTCCAGGACCCGCAGGACCTCCTTCGGGTTACGGCCGACGGAGCCGGCGGTCACCATGGAGAACTGGATCTCGTTGTTCTGGTCCACGATGAACACGGCGCGCTTGGCGTAGCCGTCCTCGCCCTCGATGCCGAGGTCGCGCATCAGTTCGTGCTTCGGGTCCGCCATCATCGGGAACGGCAGGTCGCGCAGGTCGTCGTGGTCCTTGCGCCAGGCGTGGTGGACGAACTCCGAGTCACCGGAGAAGCCGAGGATCTGGGCGTCGCGGTCGGCGAACTCGTCGTTCAGCTTGCCGAACGCGGCGATCTCGGTCGGGCACACGAAGGTGAAGTCCTTGGGCCACGCGAACACGACCTTCCACTTGCCCTCGTAGGTCTTGTGGTCGATCGTCTCGAACTCCTTGCCCTTCTCCAGCGAGACACAGGCGGTCAGTTCGAACTCGGGGAACTTGTCACCGACAGTGAGCACAGACTCTCCTTGCAGCGAAGAAACACCCCGATTGCGGGTGTTTCCCAACGGTTGGACCGAGTTGATGTTGGCACAGAGTGCATTGATCAAAGAAATAGCTACACTCGGGCGTGTTGATCGGAGGGACCTATCAGTGACTGTGGGTGACCGGCGTCGGCAGCCGAGCCTGGCGCAGCTCCGGGCGTTCGCGGCGGTGGCCGAGCATCTGCACTTCCGCGACGCGGCCGCGGCCCTGGGGATGAGTCAGCCCGCGCTGTCCGGCGCGCTGTCGGCGCTGGAGGAGACGCTCGGCATGACGCTCGTGGAGCGTACGACACGCAGGGTGCTGCTCACTCCGGCCGGGGAGCGGCTCGCCGCCCGCGCCAAGGGCGTGCTCGCGGAGGTCGGCGCGCTCATGGAGGAGACGGACGCGCTGCGGGCGCCGTTCACCGGGGTGCTGCGGCTCGGCGTCATCCCGACCGTCGCGCCGTATCTGCTGCCCACGGTGCTCCGGCTGGTCCACGAACGCTATCCGCGCCTCGACCTCCAGGTGCACGAGGAGCGCACCGCCGGCCTGCTCGACGGGCTGACCGCGGGCCGGCTCGACCTGCTGCTGCTCGCCGTGCCCCTCGGGGTCCCCGGGGTGACCGAACTGCCGTTGTTCGACGAGGACTTCGTGCTGATCGCCCCGCCCGGACACCCGCTCGGCGGGCGCTGCGGCATACCCCGCACGGTGCTGCGCGAGCTGAACCTGCTGCTGCTCGACGAGGGGCACTGCCTGCGCGACCAGGCCCTCGACATCTGCCGCGAGGCCGGCAGCGCGGGGGTGGCCGCCACCACCACGGCGGCCGGACTGTCCACGCTGGTGCAGCTCGTGGCGGGCGGTCTCGGCGTCACCCTGCTGCCGCGCACCGCCGTCGAGGTGGAGACCAGCCGCGCCGACCGCCTCCTCACCGCGCGCTTCGCCGACCCCGCCCCGAAACGCCGCATCGCCCTCGCCATGCGCACGGGCGCGGCGAGGGCGGCGGAGTACGAACAGCTCGCGGCGGCGCTGCGCGAGGCGCTGCGCGACCTGCCGGTCCATACGGTGGAGGACCGCGGTCCCGTCACTCGGTCCGCAGGCCGTCCGGGCGCATCATCCGCAGCAGCGGCGGCAGGCTGAGCAGGGTGACCAGGGCGACCACGCCCGCGCCGACGCCCGTCACCCCGAGCACGGTTCCCCAGTCCACCCGGACCGGGGTCGCGGTCATCCGCAGCAGCACCGCGCCCAGGACCGTGCCCACCAGTGCGGAGAGCGCGAGGCCCAGACCGATCGGGACCGCCGTCTGCCACAGCACCGACAGGCTCAGCGTGCGGCGCCGGGTGCCGAAGGCGACCAGGGCCGACAGCAGCTTGCGGCGCTCCCGCAACTGCTCCAGCTGCGAGACCAGCAGGCTCGCCCCGATGAGCGCCAGCACGGCGGTGGCGCCGACGAACAGGCCGGTGCGCAGCGAGTCGAACCGGGCGGTGCGCTCGGTGGCGACCCAGGTGGACGCGTGGGCCAGCGGGTGGACGGCGGCGGCCGTGTTGCGCACCAGCTCCTGCACGTCGGGCGCCGACTCGTCGATGGCGAGCCACAGCCTTCCGTGCACCCGTTTCCCGACGTCGGGCGTCACGGCGCCCGGCGTCAGCAGGAAGCCGCTGCTCAGCATCCCGGTGGGGTCCTGCACGGCGACGGCGCGCTTCACGCCCCCGGGCACGGTCCAGACGGCGTCGCCGCGCGTGCCGGGCGTCTCGCCGGGTTCCAGGTGCAGTGCGCGGCCCGGCTTGTTCAGGACCGGGGTGTCCGTGTCGTAGTCGGCGCCGGTCAGCGCGAAGACGTCACCGTCCGCGCAGCCGGTCAGCTTCGCGACCATGCGCAGGGCCTCGCAGTCGCCGACGGTCAGCTGGGTGCCGCGGCCCGGTTCCGCGGAGTCGGCGGGCTTCTCGTGGAGGTATCCGTAGGAGAGCGCGTGGACGTCGCGCACGCCCTCGGTCTGCTCGAAGTCCGCCGCGGCCGGGGTCGCCGGGACGCCGTCGGGCAGCTCGACCTGCATCTGGGCGCGGGAGACGTCCTGCCCCGTGTCGCGGGTGTACTGGTCGTCGATGCCGGCGAACAGCGTCTGCAGGGCGATCGCGCCGGCCACCGCCACGGCGATGCCGTTGACCATGCGGGCCGCCGTGCCGCTGCTCAGCTGGAGCCGGCGCACGGCGAGCTGCCAGGCCAGACCGCCCGCGCCGAGCCGGGCGACCACCGCCTCCACGACCCACGGCAGCAGGGCGGTGATGCCGATGAGGAGGCACAGCACACCGCCGACGACCAGGTACTGGTTGAAGTCGCCGTTGTCGCGGCCCTGGCCGGTCATCGGGAGGAGCAGGCCGATCCCGGCGAGCGGCAGCAGCAGCCGCCACCACAGCCGGCGGCGGGCCGGCCGTGCCGTGCGGACCACGCCCAGCGGCTCGATCACCACGCCGCGCAGCGCGAACAGGGTGACCAGCACCGCGGCGGCCGGGACCGCGACCGCGACCAGCAGCGCCAGCAGCGGCGAGGGGTCGAGGTCGCTCGGGAAGACACTGACGTGGAACAGCTCGACGGACCCCGCGAACTCGCGTCCGGCCAGGAAGAACCCGGTGCCGAAGACCAGCCCGAGCACCGCGCCGGCGAGCGCCTCGCCCGCGGCGATCCGCCGGGTCATCCGGCTGTCGGAACCGACCAGCCGCAGCGCGGCGAGCCTGCGGTCGCGCCGCTCGCCGCCGAACCGCACGGCGGTGGCGATGAACACGGCGACCGGCACCAGCAGCACCACGAAGACGACCAGCGTCAGCATCATGAGGACCGGGTCCGGCGGCTCGGCCAGTTCGGACTGGTCCATGCCGAAGGCGTCGATCCGCATGACCGTCGGGCTGTCCAGCTGCTCGGCGAGGCCGGTGCCGCCCGCGTACCAGGCGAGTTCCCGGGAGCCGATCAGCCCCTGCTTGCCGATGGTGCCCACGATGTCGTACGGCAGCCGCTCGCGCAGCAGCGCGCCCTCGTCGGAGGCGAGGAGCTCCTTCAGGGCGGGGGAGACCACCATCGAACCGGGCTCGGGGAGTTCGCTCACGCCGGGCGGCACCGGGGCGTCCGGCCCCTCGGGCTCGACCAGGCGGCCGCGGAGGTCGCGCTCCCTGAAGTCGCTGTTGGCGTGCGCGATGAGCAGGGTGTCGTCCGACGGGCGCAGGGTGTCCTGGATGTACGCGTTGTCCTGGCGGGCGTCCTCCCGCCGGTCGCGTCCGTCGAGCAGGTTCGGCACGGCGGTGGTGAGCAGCAGCAGCGCCACCCCCAGTCCGACGCCCACGGCGGTGAGCAGGGCCCGGGTCCAGCCCTCGCGGCCGCCGGTGACGGCGAAGCGGACGCCCAGGGCGAGGTCCCGCGCCGCCCCCCAGGCTCTCGGCTCCGCCCGGGCGGGGCGCTCGTCCCCTCGCGCGCTCATACGACCCGCTCCATGTCGCGCGCCTTGCCGTCCCGGACGACGATCTCGCGGTCGGAGTACGCGGCGACCCGCGCCTCGTGCGTCACGAGGACGACGGCGGCGTCGGTGGACCGGGCGGCCTCGGTGAGCAGCTCCATCACCCGCTCGCCGTTCAGCGAGTCCAGCGCGCCGGTCGGCTCGTCGGCGAACACCACGCGCGGTCCGGTGACCAGCGCGCGGGCCACCGCGACCCGCTGGCCCTGACCGCCGGACACCTCGCCGGGCCGCTTCCCGCGGACGTCGTCGACCTCCAGGCGCTCCATCCAGGACAGGGCGGTGCGCTCGGCCTCCTTGCGGGGCGTGCCGTTCAGCCGGAGCGGCAGCGCGACGTTCTCCACGCAGGTCAGCTCCGGCACGAGCTGGCCGAACTGGAACACGAAGCCGAAGTCGGAGCGGCGCAGGGCGCTGCGCTCGGAGTCGTTCATCGCGGTCAGCTCACGGCCGTGGTACGCGATCGACCCGGCGTCGGGGGTGACGATGCCGGCGAGGCAGTGCAGCAGGGTGGACTTGCCGGAGCCGGAGGGACCCATCACGGCGACGACCTCGCCCGGGTGGATCGAGAACGCGGCCCCGTCGAGGGCCTTGGTCGGGCCGTAGGCCTTCTGCAGGTCCCTCGCGACGAGCAGGGAACCGGCGGGTGCGGACGTGGTCATCGGGCCACCGCCTCACGGAGTCTGTCGAGGCGTGCGGCGGTCAGCTCCAGCCAGCGCAGGTCGGCCTCGAGGTGGAAGAGTGCGTGGTCGCAGATGAGCTGGTCGGCGAGGTCGCCCTTGCGTTTGCGGTCGGTGAGGACGCGCATGCTGCGCAGGTGTTCCGAGCGCTGCGTGTCGAGGACGTCGGCGGCGTCGCGCTCGGTGAGGAGGGCGAGGACGACCTTGGTGTAGAGCGTCGACTGGAGGTACGGCTCGGGCTTCTCCGGCGTGGCGAGCCACTGGGCGACATCGGTGACGCCGGCCTCGGTGATGGCGTACCGCTTGCGCTCGGGACCGCCGCCGGCCTCGATGCCGTCGACCTCGACGAGGCCGTTCTTCAGCAGCCGGGACATCGTCGAGTAGACCTGGCCGTAGTGCAGTGGCCGGTCGTGGCCGAACTTCTCGTCGAAGGCGCGCTTCAGGTCGTAACCATGACGCGGACCCGACTCCAGGAGACCCAGAAGGGTGTGACCGATGGACATGCGGAGCACTCTACACACCATGTATACGCGCTGTGTATACATGCGGTGCAGAGTCCGTGCGGGAGAGGGGAACGCCCCTGGTGAGGGGGCATTGTCACGGTTGCGTCACCGGTCCGGCCCTGCCGCGGGCGTGCGTGCGGCCCTCGCCCGGATGGCGGCGAGGGCCGGTTCAGTCCCCGGGCTGCCCGGGGGCCGGGGCGCCGCCCGGAGGCGGCCCGGCGGGGGGAGTCGGAGGCGCGGGAGCCGGGCCGGAGCCCGAGGCCGGGCCCGGCCTCGGGCGTCCGCCGCCGGCCGTCGTGCCGGAGCCGGGGGGCCGCCCCCGCCGGGGCAGGGGCCTCGTCTCGCCGGGGAGGCGGCCGGCTTCCGCCAGGGCCCGGCGGAGCAGGAACTCGATCTGTGCGTTCGCCGAGCGCAGTTCGTCGCCCGCCCAGCGGGCCAGTGCCTCGTACACCGCCGGGTCCAGCCGCAGCAGCACCTGCTTGCGCTGCGGCCGGCGCTGCGGGGCCGGGTCCCCGGACGGCGCGGTCACTGGTAGAGCGTCCCGGTGTTGAGGACCGGCTGCGCCGAGCGGTCGCCGCACAGCACGACCATCAGGTTGGACACCATGGCCGCCTTGCGCTCCGGGTCGAGGTCCACGATGTCCTGCTCCTGGATCCGGGCCAGGGCCGTCTCGACCATGCCCACGGCGCCCTCCACGATCAGCTGCCGTGCCGCGACGACCGCGCCCGCCTGCTGCCGCTGGAGCATCGCCGAGGCGATCTCGGGGGCGTAGGCGAGGTGCGTGAAGCGGGACTCGATGATCTGCACGCCGGCCGCCTCGACGCGCGCGTGCAGCTCGACCGCCAGCTTCTCGGTGATCTCCTCCGCGTTGCCGCGCAGCGACAGGCCGTCCTCGTCGTGGGCGTCGTAGGGGTACTCGATGGCGATGTGCCGCACGGCCGCCTCGGTCTGGGTGGAGACGAACTCGACGTAGTCGTCCACCTCGAAGGTGGCCTGCGCGGTGTCCTCGACCCGCCACACCACGACCGCGGCCAGCTCGATCGGGTTGCCGTAGGCGTCGTTCACCTTCAGCACCGCGGTCTCGTGGTTGCGCACCCGGGTGGAGATCTTGGTGCGGGAGGTGAAGGGGTTCACCCAGCGCAGACCGTCCTGCCGGAGGGTGCCCCGGTAGCGGCCGAAGAGCTGCACCACCCGGGCCTCGCCCGGCGCGACCATGTTCAGCCCGCACATCGCGATGAACGCGGCGAGCACGACGGCGATGCCGCCGGCGATGAGCCCGGCCTTGGCGCCGGTGCCGTCCACCGTCGTGGCGACGACGATCATCGCCGCGCCGGCCAGCAGCCCGAGCAGTCCGAGGAGCAGGGCCGGCCCGCCGCCGATGCTGTGCGCCGGGACCTCCCGGACGCGCGGGGCCGGCATCTCGGGCACGTCGGCCGTGATCTGCGGGTCGTGTGTGGTCATGGGTGCCCCCGATTCCCCGTGCGCCTCGGCACGGCGTCCGATCGTCTAGCTCTTTCCTAGCTAAGTGATATCACATTATTGGTTCACGGCAACCTCAGGCCTCTCTCGTACGTCGGTTCCGTTGGGGCGGGTGCTGATTGTCACGTCCGTAAAGACCGGATCGGCAGCCCTTTGTCATAGCTCCCGGTGTTAGCTTGCTGAGCTGACCTGAGCGGCGAACTCGTGTGCCACCTGGGCGCACAGATACGAAGCGGAGCGGAACAGGCGTATGGGACGAGCGGAAGAAAGACGCGCACGGCAGCGCGGCGGGCGCCGTGCGGCACCCAAGGGCCGCGCCGTCGGCGCGGGCGGCCGCACCGGCATACGCCGCCTCTTCACCCTGAAGAAGATCGCCGGGACCTTCATCGGCCTGTGCCTGCTCGGCATGGGCGCCTTCATCGTGCTGTACATGGTGATCGACATCCCGGAGGGCAACGCCGACGCCGAGCTGCAGAGCAACGTCTACGAGTACAGCGACGGCAGCCTGCTGGCCCGCGACGGCGACCGCAACCGCGAGATCGTCGACCTGTCCCGGGTCCCCAAGCCCGTGCAGCGCACGTTCGTCGCCGCCGAGAACAAGACGTTCTACAAGGACGCCGGCGTCGACCTGAAGGGCACCGCCCGCGGCGTCCTCAACACCCTGTCCGGCAAGGGCGCGCAGGGCGGCTCGACGATCACCCAGCAGTACGTCAAGAACTACTACCTGACGCAGGAACAGACCGTCTCCCGCAAGCTCAAGGAGCTGGTCATCTCCCTGAAGCTGGACCGGGAGAAGTCCAAGGACTACATCCTCGCCGGGTACATCAACACCAGCTACTACGGCCGCGGCGCCTACGGCATCCAGGCCGCCGCCCAGGCCTACTACCGCGTCGACGCCGAGGACCTCACCGTCGAACAGGGCGCCTACCTCGCCGCGCTGCTCCAGGCGCCCAACCAGTACGACTGGGCGATCGCCGGCGACACCGGCAAGAAGCTCGTCCGGGAGCGCTGGGACTACGTCCTGGACAACATGGTCGAGCAGAAGTGGCTGGACGCCGGCGAGCGGGCCGGCATGAGGTTCCCGGTGCCCAAGGAGCCCAAGACCGCCCCCGGCATGGAGGGCCAGACCGGCTACCTGGTCGAGGCGGCCAACGCTGCGGTCAGGAAGCAGCTCGTCGAGCAGGGCGCCGCCGAGGACCTGGAACAGGCCAAGGCGCTGCTGGACCGCGGCGGCTACACCATCACGCTGAACATCGACAAGAAGAAGCAGAAGGCGCTGGAGAAGGCGGTCGAGGAACGGCTCACCAGCAAGCTCGACCCCGAGGAGCGGGACGTCGACGCCGACGTCCAGGCCGGCGCCGTCTCCGTGGACCCGAAGACCGGCAAGGTCGTGGCGATGTACGGCGGCGTCGACTACGTGAAGCACTACACCAACAACGCCACCCGCTCGGACTACCAGCCGGCCTCCACCTTCAAGCCGGTGATCCTCGCCGCGGCCGTCGACCGGGGCGCCGAGACCCAGGACGGCGAGCCGATCACGGCCGACAGCGTCTACGACGGCGACAGCGAGCGCCCCGTCGTCGACGGCGGCGAGGAGGTCGGCTTCGCCCCGCCCAACGAGGACGACAAGGACTACGGCGACATCACCGTCCAGGAGGCGATGAACAAGTCCGTCAACTCCGTCTTCGCGCAGATGGGCGTCGACGTCGGCATGACGGACGTGATGGAGACCGCGACCGCGCTCGGCATGAGCGAGGACCTGGACCCGTTCCCCGCGCAGACCCTGGGCACCATGGGCGCCAGCCCCCTGCAGATGGCCGGCGTCTACGCCACCCTCGCCAACCACGGCAAGCAGATCACGCCGTCGATCGTGAAGTCGGTCGAGCACAAGGACCGCACCGTCGAGATGCCCGACCCGGTCGGGCAGTCGGTCATCAGCCGCGGGGCCGCCGACACGGTCACCTCGGTGCTCACCGGAGTGGTCGACGACGGCACCGCCCGCGCCTCCGTGCGCGACAACCCGCTGCGCGACGGCCAGCAGGTGGCGGGCAAGACCGGTACCTCCGACGACAACAAGTCGGCCTGGTTCACCGGCTACACACCCGAACTGGTCACCTCCGTCGGCCTCTTCGGCGAGGACCCGGAGAACGGCGAGCAGGTCCCGATGTACGGGGCGGGCGGCGTCGACCACCGCGTCAACGGCGGTGGCTTCCCCGCCGAGATCTGGGCCGCGTACACCTTCGGCGTGACGGACGAGGTCTCCGAGTTCGACCTGGAGACCGAACAGGGTGCGGCCGTGACGCCCACCAAGAGCCCCTCGCGGTCCGAGACGCCGTCGTCGACCCCGAGTCAGGAGCCGACGACGCAGGAGCCGACCACCTCGGCGCCGCCGTCCACCACGACCGCGCCGCCGCCGACGACGACGGAGCCGCCGACGCAGACGCCGACGAGCCCGTCGCAGTCCGAGACGACGACGACCTCCCCGCCGCCGACCTTCGACCTGCCGGACGGCCCGGAGGACCCGCTCGACGATCGCGAGTAGACCACCGCGCCCCGCGCCCCCGAGGGGCGCGGGGAACTGCGCGAGCAGCCCACGCCCCGCCGCGCCCGGCACCGGCCGGGACCCCCGCGGCGGGGCGGGCCGCACTCACGGGGAACGGCGCCGGCGCCCCGCGTGCGCTCAGCCGTGGTTCAGCTCGAACCACACCACCTTGCCGGTGCTCAGCCGGGTCGCGCCCCAGCGCCGGGCCAGCCGGTTCACCAGGTACAGCCCGCGCCCGCCCTCGTCCGTGGCGCGCGCCTGCCGCAGCCGCGGCAGCTGCGGCACGTCGTCGCCGACCTCGCAGCGCAGCACGTCGGTGCGCAGCAGCCGCAGCGTCACCGGCCGGGTGGCGTACCGCACGGCGTTGGTCACGACCTCGCTGACCAGCAGCTCCACCGAGTCGCTCAGCTCCTCCATGCCCCAGCGGGCCAACTGCCGCCGGGCCAGTCGGCGGGCCCGGCCGGGCGCCGCGTCCTCCGGCTCCAGGAACCAGTACGCCACGTCGCTCGGCGCGATCCCGTCGAAGCGGGCGGCGAGCAGCGCGATGTCGTCGTCCCGGTCGCCCGGACCGAGCATGTCGAGCACCTCGTCGCACAGCGCCTCCAGCGGCGGCGGATGGTCCGGACCGGTGAGCTGCGCGGTCGCGGCGAGCTTCTCGCGCAGTTGCTCGATACCGGTCCACACGTCCCGCAGCCGGGACTCCACCAGGCCGTCGGTGTAGAGCAGCAGGGTCGCCCCGGCGGGCGCCTCCAGCTCCACGGCCTCGAAGTCCACCCCGCCCACGCCGATCGGGGCGCCCGCGGGCACCCGCAGCACCTCCGCGCGCCCGCCCAGGTGCAGCAGCACGGGCGGCGGATGGCCGGCGTTGGCGATGGTGATGCGGTGCGCGACCGGGTCGTACACCGCGTACAGGCAGGTCGCCATGCGGTCCACGCCGAGCCGCTGGGCCTGCTCGTCGAGGTGGTGCAGCACCTCCTGCGGCGGCAGGTCGAGCCCGGCGAGCGTCTGGGCGGTGGTGCGCAGCTGGCCCATGATCGCCGCCGACGTCATGGAGTGGCCCATCACGTCGCCGACCACCAGCGCCACCCGGCTGCCGGGCAGCGGGATCGCGTCGTACCAGTCACCGCCCACCCGGGCGGTCTCCGCGGCCGGCAGATACCGCGACGCCAGCCGTACGCCGGTGCAGCGCGGCAGGGTCTCCGGCAGCATCGTGCGCTGCAGCTCGTCCGCGATGTACGCCTCGCGCCCGTACAGCACGGCCTTGTCGATGCCGAGCGCGCTGTGCGTGGCGAGCTGCGCCGCCACCAGCAGGTCGTCGGCCTCGAACGGGATGCGCTCGGGGCGGCGCAGGAACAGCGCCGCGCCGATCACCCGGCGGCGGCCGCGCAGCGGCGCGAGGACGGCCCGCTGGCCGTCCGGGACCGCCGCCGCGCCCTCCTCGCCGAGGAGCTCGGGCAGCGCCGCCCGCGCGGCGGGGGCGTCCGTGAACACCGGGCGGACCCCGCGCAGCACCTCGGCGAGCGCGCTGCCGGGCCGCACCGTGCACAGCTCCTCGCCGACCGCGTCCAGCCCGGACGGCTCCGGTGGCGCGATCGGCATGAACCCGCCGCCCTCGGTGTCCCGCTCCGGCGGGATCCGGTCGGTGCGGCGCAGCCGCAGCACCAGCGGGCCCGTCGGCCGCTCGTCGCCGACCGGCAGCGGGTCCCGCAGGTACACCAGGATCGCGTCGGAGAAGGTGGGCACGGTCGCCCGGCACAGCCCCATCACGATCTCGTCCAGGTCGATGCCGCGGGCGATCCGCCGGGTGGCCGCCCCGACGAAGCGCAACCGGTCCCCGTCCCGCCGCATCGGCGTGGGACGGCCCGGCCGTGCCACCTGGCCCGTGCGGCGCTCGGTGCCGCCCGGGGGCCGGGCCACCCGGTCCTGCCCGTCGGCGGGCTGCACCGGGATGCCGTCCGGCGCGGGCCGCGGACGGTGGGCGTCCGGCTCCGCGTCCGGACCGGCGCCCGGCTGGGAGTGCTCGGAGACGGGACCGTCCGCCGCATCGGAGCCGGAACCGCCGGGCGCGGGGGGCTCACCGCCGGAGCGGCCCTGTGCCGGTAAGGCGGCCCCGGTGCCGGCCGCCCGCTCCGGGGCCGGGGAACGCGGGAACGCCCCACGGGGATCCGCGGGGTCCACGCCCGGCTGGGGGCGCTCGAAGGAGGTCGGCTGCTCCGTCACGCGTGTCGAGTCCATCCGTCCGGCGCACGCCGTGCGCGCGGTTCGCTCCGCCGGAACTCCGATACCCGGAACAGGCGCCCCCGGAACGGATCCCGCGTGTGGTCAGAGGTTGTTCCTGCGACGCCGGCCGGCCGTCCTCGGCCCGTACCGGTGTTTCCGTACCCCTCGCTCACGTCCTGCCGCCCCTCGGTGACGTCCGGTCAAGCCTCGCGCGCGCTCCTGTGGTTGCTGCTCCGCGCCCTTGCGGACGACGATCCTACGTTTCCCGCCCGGGGGCGCAGCAAGGGTCTCACGGGGACGCGTGCGCCGGTGTGCGGTCCCAGTCCTGTGGCAGTGACGGTACCGCCCACGCCGGATCCGGACGCCAGTTCTCCCAGCCGTCCGAGAACGGCGGCCCCCAGGCGTCGATCACCGCGACCGCGGCGCGCCCGGCCGCGCGCACCCGCCGGGCCAGCGCGGAGTCCATCAGGCCGTCCCGCTGGGCCTGCGCGAACTCGTCCTCGTCCCGCCAGTGCCAGCCGCGGTCCGGCCGCACGGAGATGTCCAGGAAGTGGTCCTCGGAGTCCACCCCGCCCGCCCAGCGGGCGAGCGGCTCCTCCAGGTTCACGTACCAGTTCTTGAACCGCCAGCCCGGCTCCCAGAACAGCCACACCGACCACGGCTCGCCGGGCCGGGCCAGCTTCAGCACGCCGGTGCCGAACCAGCGGTCCCGCTGCACCGTGCGCGGCTTGGTGTAGCGGGTGGCGAGGGGTTCCCGGTGGACCGGGGTGCCGTCGGCGAGGACGGGCCTCACGCACTCGGTGCCGGGCGCCATCCACACGGCCAGCAGCTCCGGGTCGTCGCGCACGACCGTGACGGGGCGCGCGATGTGGATGCGCGCGCCGCCGTTCTCCCGGTACCGCCACAGGATCTGCGCCCCGGGCTCCCAGTGGCGGGCCGCCCCGCCCGCGCGGCCGTGCGTCGTGGTTCCACCCTCTGTCATGGGCAGATATTAGGTGGCCCGGCCACGCGACGCTGCGGCCCCGGTCACGGTCCACCCCCCGGCGCGCCGGGCCCTACGGGCGTGTCATCCGCAGGACGTCCAGCGCCTCGTCGAGCTGCTCCACGGTCAGGTCGCCGCGCTCGACGTAGCCGCTCTCCAGCACCACCTGACGGATGGTCTTGCGCTCCGCGAGGGACTTCTTGGCGACCTTCGCGGCCTCCTCGTAGCCGATGTACTTGTTCAGCGGGGTGACCACGGACGGCGAGGACTCGGCGTACTCACGGGCCCGCTCCCGGTCGGCGACGATCCCGTCGACCGTGCGGTCGGCGAGCAGGCGGGAGACGTTGGCGAGCAGCCGCACCGACTCCAGCACGTTCTTGGCGATCACCGGCAGCATCACGTTGAGCTCGAAGTTGCCGGACGCGCCGGCCGCGGCGACGGTCGCGTCGTTGCCCATGACCTGGGCGCACACCATCAGCACGGCCTCCGGGATCACCGGGTTGACCTTGCCGGGCATGATCGAGGAACCGGGCTGGAGGTCGGGCAGGACGATCTCGGCGAGGCCGGTGCGCGGCCCCGACGCCATCCACCGCAGATCGTTGGCGATCTTCGTCAGGCCCACGGCGATGGTCCGCAACTGCCCGCTGGTCTCCACCACGCCGTCCCGGGCGCCCTGCGCCTCGAAGTGGTCCCGCGCCTCGGTCAGCGGCAGCCCGGTCGCCCGCGCCACCTCCTCGATCACGGCGGCGGAGAACCCGGGCGGGGTGTTGATGCCGGTGCCGACGGCGGTGCCGCCCAGCGGCAGCTCGGCCAGCCGGGGCAGGGAGGCGTGCAGCCGCTCCACGCCGTACCGCACCTGGGCGGCGTACCCGCCGAACTCCTGGCCCAGGGTGACGGGCGTGGCGTCCATCAGGTGGGTGCGTCCGGACTTCACCACGTCGGCGAACTCCTCCGCCTTGCGCTCCAGGGCGGCGGCGAGGTGCTCCAGGGCCGGGATCAGGTCCCGGGTGACCGCGGCGGTGGCGGCGATGTGCAGCGACGAGGGGAAGACGTCGTTGGACGACTGCGAGGCGTTGACGTGGTCGTTGGGGTGCACGTCCCGGCCCAGCCGCTCGGTGGCGAGGGTGGCGACGACCTCGTTGGCGTTCATGTTGGACGAGGTCCCGGACCCGGTCTGGAACACGTCCACCGGGAAGTGCTCGTCCCACCGGCCCTCGGCGACCTCCGCGGCCGCCTCCTGGATCGCCTCGGCGATGTCCTCGTCCAGCACCCCGAGCCGGGCGTTCACCTTGGCGGCGGCGCCCTTGATCCGGGCCAGCGCCTCGATGTGGGCGCGCTCCAGGCGCTGCCCGGAGACCGGGAAGTTCTCCACCGCCCGCTGGGTCTGCGCCCGCCACTTGGCGTCGGCGGGGACGCGCACCTCCCCCATGGAGTCGTGCTCGACGCGGTGGTTCCGGGTGTCGTCCGTGGTCGTCATCGTGTGTACCTCCGTGGAGCACGGCAGCGGTGTCGGACGAGCGTATTCCCCGAAAAGGCCGTCCGCCCCGCCGCGACGGCGCGCGGCGGGGCGGAACCACCCGTGGGGGGCGTCAGGCGTTCCGCAGACTCACGTCGTCCAGCAGGAAGCCGGTCTGCAGGCTGTAGTCCTCGGTGGCGGTGAACGTCACGGTCACCGTCTGCCCGGCGTACCCGGACAGGTCGGCCGAGCGCTGCGTCCAGCCGCCGCCCGCGTGCACGTTGGACCAGGTGCCGAGCGTGGTGCCGTTCACCCGGACGGTGAACGTGTCGTACGCCCGGGTGCCGGACTCGGCGGTCTCGACGCGCAGCCAGAAGTCCAGCGACGCGCGCGTGCAGCCGGCCGGCACGGTCACCGTCTGGCTGATCGACTCGGTACCGGTGGAGCCGTTGCCGCCGAGCCAGGCGAAGCGGGTGCCGCCGTGCGCGGGCCGGCCCGTGTGGGCGGCGATGGCCGCGGTGGTCCCGGTCCACGGCGCGGTACCGCTCTCGAATCCGCCGTTGCCGATCACGCCGGCGGTGTCGCAGGCGCCGCCGCCGCCGGCGCCGACGGCCTGCTGCCACAGGGTGTACGCGATGCCGTCGGCCGCGCGGTCGAGGCCGGTGGTGTTGATGTTGGAGAGGGTGTCGCACGCCCGGTGGTAGCAGGGGTCGTACGACGCGCCGGAGGTGCCGCCCCACTTGGCGGCCTGCGCGGCGGTCTTCCGGGCGCCCGCGCCCATCGCGTAGCCGGACGTGGGGATGGAGTACCGCTCGAAGGAGTAGTCGTCGCTGCGGCCCGCGCCCTCGGTGTTCTCCTCGGGCCGGAGGCCGAGGGAATCCCAGTACGCCTTCATCGGAGCGGCGGCCGCGGAGGTGATGTGGTTGATGAAGTAGCCGCCGTTGACCGAGGCGATCATGTCGAAGTTGTAGTACGCCCTGATCCGGGAGCGTTCCGCCGACGACAGCGAACGGACGTAGAAGTAGCTGCCGTTGAGGCCCTGCTCCTCGTCGGTCCACCAGGCGAAGCGGACCCGGTTGCGCAGGTCCGGGTTCTCCCGGGCGAGCGTCAGGGCGTTCTCCAGCAGGGCGGCGGAGCCGGAGGCGTTGTCGTTCATGCCGGGTCCGGCGGAGACGCCGTCGAGGTGGGCGCCGAACATGTACACGTTGTCGGCGTCGCCCCGGGGCCACTCGGCGATCAGGTTGGGTCCGGCGCCGCTGGTGCAGCCGGAGGTGCAGGGCTGCTCGGTGACGGTGTAGCCGGCGGCCTGCAGCCTGCCCTTCACGTAGGCGACGGAGTCGCGGTAACCCTGGGTGGTGGACCGGCGGTTGCCGCCGTTGCGGGCGGCGACGGCGCTGAGTTCCTCGAGGTGGGCCCGTACCGCGGTGACGCTGATGTCGGGGGCGGCGAGGGCGGTGGTGGTGGAGGCGGGGGACGTGCCGGACGGGGTGGCCGCGGCGGGGAGTGTGCCGAAGCCGAGCACGAGGGCGAGCAGGGTGCCCGCCAGGGCGAATCTTCGTTTCACCTGGACTCCTCCGGACGGTGGCTGTGGGGTCGCCACGCGGGGGACCGGGCATGGCATGTGCATGCCTGGCTGCCAGGAAGAGTCACAGCAAGTGGTTGAGGCCGTCAACGGCGTCGGACGGGGCGGAACCGCTTTTGTCCGAAAGCAGCACAGGGGTTCCGCTATGCGGACGTGGGCGGGGCGGCGGGGGAGTCCACCCCCGCCGCCCCGCCCACGTCCGGGCCCGTAAAGGCCGCTGAAGTCTCAGGCGAGTCCGGGCCCCCGCACCGGGATCGACGTGAACGTCGGCTGGGGCGCCGGGTCTTGGAAGAAGTCGTTCCCCTTGTCGTCCACGACGATGAACGCGGGGAAGTCCTCGACCTCGATCCTCCAGACCGCCTCCATCCCCAGCTCCTCGTACTCGACGACCTCCACCTTCTTGATGCAGTCCTGTGCGAGCCGCGCCGCCGGGCCGCCGATGGAGCCGAGGTAGAAGCCGCCGTGCGCGGCGCACGCGTCGGTGACCTGCTTGCTGCGGTTGCCCTTCGCCAGCATCACCAGCGACCCGCCGGCCGCCTGGAACTGCTCCACGTAGGAGTCCATCCGCCCGGCCGTGGTGGGCCCGAAGGACCCGGACGCGTAGCCCTCCGGCGTCTTCGCGGGGCCGGCGTAGTACACCGGGTGGTCCTTGAGGTACTGCGGCATCTCCTGGCCCGCGTCCAGCCGCTCCTTGATCTTCGCGTGCGCGATGTCGCGCGCCACGACCAGCGGGCCGGACAGCGAGAGCCGGGTCTTCACCGGGTACTTGGTCAGCTCCGCGAGGATCGCCTTCATCGGCTGGTTGAGGTCGATCCGCACGACGTCGCCGGAGTCGTCGAGCTGCTCGTCCGTGGTCTCCGGCAGGAAGCGCGCCGGGTCGGTCTCCAGCTGCTCCAGGAACACGCCCTCGGCCGTGATCTTCGCGACCGCCTGGCGGTCGGCCGAGCAGGAGACCGCGATGGCGACGGGGCACGACGCGCCGTGCCGCGGCAGGCGCACCACGCGCACGTCGTGGCAGAAGTACTTGCCGCCGAACTGGGCGCCGATGCCGATCCTCTGGGTCAGCTCGAAGACCTTCTCCTCGAGCTCCTTGTCCCGGAAGCCGTGCCCGAGCGGCGAGCCCTCGCTCGGGATCTCGTCCAGGTAGTGCGCGGAGGCGTACTTCGCCGTCTTCAGCGCGTACTCGGCCGAGGTGCCGCCGACGACGATCGCCAGGTGGTACGGCGGACAGGCGGCCGTGCCCAGCGAACGGATCTTCTCCTCCAGGAACTTCATCATGGAGGCCTCGTTCAGGACGGCCTTCGTCTCCTGGTACAGGAAGCTCTTGTTGGCGGAGCCGCCGCCCTTGGCCATGAAGAGGAACTT
Source organism: Streptomyces sp. DSM 120436 (assembly GCF_055778765.1). NCBI lineage: Bacteria > Bacillati > Actinomycetota > Actinomycetes > Kitasatosporales > Streptomycetaceae > Streptomyces > Streptomyces sp. DSM 120436. The sequence continues at coordinate 2,344,947 of NZ_JBSKBS010000001.1, forward strand.
GTACGCGTCGCCGTCCGTCGCGTACAGCTCGATCTGCGCGGGGAGGTTGGAGCCGGTGTTCTTCTCCTCCCACATGGTGAGCGGAGCCATCTGCGAGTAGCGCAGGTTGAGCTTCTGGTAGGCGTCGTAGACGCCCCGGGACAGGGCCTCCTCGTCGCGGCCCTCGGTCAGCACGTCCTGTCCGCGCTTGCCCATGACGATCGCCGTGCCGGTGTCCTGGCACATCGGCAGCACGCCCGCCGCCGCGATGTTCGCGTTCTTCAGCAGGTCCAGGGCGACGAACTTGTCGTTGCCGGAGGCCTCGGGGTCGTCGATGATGCGGCGCAGCTGGGCGAGGTGCGCGGGGCGCAGGTAGTGCTGGATGTCGCGGATGGCCTCCTCGGCGAGCCTGCGCAGCGCCTCCGGCTCGACCTTGAGGAACGTCCGGCCGTCGGCCTCGAAGGTGGACACACCTTCGGAGGTCACCAGCCGGTAGGGGGTGGTGTCCTCTCCCATGGGGAGCAGATCGGCGTACTCGAACTCAGGCATCTCGCCCATTCCTCACTCGACGGAAGACCGCCCGCCTCCGTCGGCGGGCCTTCCCAGCCTAGGACCTGCCCCGGACGGCGGTCCTGTGAGGTCGTCCTCAGTCGCCCGCTCCGCGGGGTAGTCGCGATCTATCGCGTTTGGGTACGCTGCTGCCGTGGACCTTCAGAAGCACGCCCAGCAGCCGGACCCGGCGCCGCGGAGCGCCGGGCTGCGCGCCTCCGACGCCGACCGTGACCGTATCGCCGAACTCCTGCACGAGGCGCACGCCGAGGGCCGGCTGACCGCCGACGAGCACGCCGAGCGCGTCGAGGGCGTGCTGTCCGCCAAGACGCTGGGCGAGCTGGAGGGGTTCATCCAGGACCTGCCCGCCGCCCACCGGCGGCACGCGGCCCCCGCTGCCGCGCCCGGCCGCCCCGCCGCGGGCGTCTTCCCGGTGGACCCCGACGAGAACGTGGTCGCGGTGTTCAGCGCCGCCGCCCGCAAGGGCCGCTGGCGCACCGGCCGCCGCATCCACGCGTACGCGGTCTTCGGCAGTGTGGAGATAGACCTCAGCGAGGCGCTGTTCGACCACCAGCAGGTGATGATCAAGGCGTTCTCCGTCTTCGGCAGCGTCGAGATCCGCGTCCCGGAGAACGTGTCGCTGCGCGGCACCGGCGGCGGCGTGCTCGGCGCCTTCGAGGTGGTCCCGCAGGACTCGTCCGACGACAGCGCCCCGGTGGTCTACGTCGACGGCTGGGCGGTCCTGGGCAGCGTCGAGGCCCGCCCGAAGCGCGGCAAGCTCGTGAAGGACATCCTCGACCGCGTGCAGCGCACGGTCGACCGCGGCATGCGCAAGCACCTGGGGCACTGAACACGGCGCGGGCCGAGGCCGGTCGGGGACTCTGTGCATAGGCGCGCGCACATCGGGTAAGCCTTGACGCATCGTCTCCTTGGAGGGCGCCAGGGATTCACGCCGGGCCGTCCCACGTGCATCCACGGCACTCGCCAGCTCGCGAAGCCGTCGTCAGGAGTAGACCGTGCTGCAACCGCCGCATTCGTCCCTGCAGGTAGCCGCCGTTCCGGCCCAGCGAGTGGCAGCGCGGGACAGGGACCAGGACGCCCCCTGGCACACCGAGGCGGTGTGCCGGCGCGACGAGGCGGGCCTGTTCTTCGCGCCGTCGAAGGAACCGACCGCCGCGCGGCTGTCCCGGGAGGAGGCGGCCAAGCGGGTCTGCGCCCGCTGTCCGGTCATGGTGGAGTGCCGCGAGCACGCCCTGCTCCAGCCCGAGCCCTACGGCGTCTGGGGCGGCCTGACCGCGGCGGAGCGCCGCGTCGTCCTGGCCCGCCGCAGGCGCCGCGACATGGAGCTGAAGAAGACCGCCCGGCAGAACCGCATAGCCGCCGCGGGCTGATCCCCGCACCCGACGGAAGGAGGCGCCCTCCCCGCACAGAGGACGCCTCTCCTTCCGGTGGCTCCGTCGTTCTTCCGGTGGCTCCGGGGTCACTTGGCCCGGTCGAAGTCGATCGCGCTGTAGGCCCGCAGCTTGCTGAGCCGGTGCTCGGAGTCGATGCGCCGCACCGTCCCCGACTTGGACCGCATCACGATCGAGTCGGTCGTCGCCGTCTCCGAGCGGTAGCGCACGCCCCGCAGCAGCTCGCCGTCGGTGATGCCGGTCGCCACGAAGAACACGTTGTCGCCGGTGACCAGGTCCTCCGTGGTCAGCACCCGGTCCAGGTCGTGCCCCGCGTCCATCGCCCGCTGCCGCTCCTCGTCGTCCTTCGGCCACAGCTTGCCCTGGATGGTGCCGCCCAGGCACTTCACCGCGCAGGCCGAGATGATGCCCTCGGGGGTGCCGCCGACGCCCAGCAGCAGGTCGATGCCGGTGCCCTCGCGCAGCGCCAGGATCGAGCCGGCCACGTCCCCGTCGGAGATCAGCTTGATGCGCGCCCCGGTCTCCCGGATCTCCTTGATGATGCCCTCGTGCCGCGGCCGGTCCAGGATCACCACGGTGACGTCCTCGGGGGTGGCCCGCTTCGCCTTGGCGACCCGGCGGATGTTCACGCTCACCGGGGCGTTGATGTCGACGAAGTCGGCCGCCTCCGGACCGGTGACCAGCTTGTCCATGTAGAACACGGCCGACGGGTCGAACATCGAGCCGCGCTCGGCCGCCGCCAGCACCGCGATGGCGTTGGTCATGCCCTTGGCCGTCAGCGTCGTGCCGTCGATCGGGTCGACCGCGATGTCGCACTCCGGGCCGGTGCCGTCGCCCACGCGCTCCCCGTTGAAGAGCATCGGGGCCTCGTCCTTCTCGCCCTCGCCGATGACGACGACGCCGTTCATCGAGACGGTGGAGACCAGGGTGCGCATGGCGCGGACCGCGGCTCCGTCGGCGCCGTTCTTGTCACCGCGCCCTACCCAGCGGCCCGCGGCCATCGCGGCCGCCTCGGTGACCCGTACGAGCTCCAGGGCGAGGTTGCGGTCGGGGGCCTCGGAGGGGACATCGAGCTCGGACGGCAGATGGTGGTGTTCGGTCATCGGAGCGCACCTTTCTGTACGACGACGGCCGGTTGAGGGTATGGCCATGACTCTATCGCCAGACAGGCAGAATGAGCAGGGGACCCCACGGATGAGCGCCGCGGACACCTGCGACGATAGGAGGCGTGGCAGGAACGAACAGCATCCAGAAGTCGGCCAGGGACATGGTCCTGTCCCTGGCGCTCATCGTGCTCGCGGCGGGAGTGGTGTGGCTGTTCCTCCCGCACACGGGCGGTGAGCCCGAGATCAAGCGCGTCGACTACCGCATCGACCTGCTGACCGCCCGCCGGGCCGCCTCCTACCCGGTGGCCGCCCCCGAGGGGCTGCCCGAGGCGTGGAAGCCCACGTCCGTGCGCTACCGCGCGGCCGAGGACGAGTCCTGGCACCTGGGCTTCCGCACCCCCGACGGCGAGTACGCGGCGGTCGAGCAGTCCACCGGCAAGCGCGCGGCGTTCATCGAGGACAAGACGCAGCGGGCCGAGCCGACCGGGGCGACCCAGCGGATCGACGGCAAGACCTGGACGCGCTACGAGGGCGAGCACTACGACGCCCTGGTGCTGGAGGGCACCCCGGACTCGACGACCGTGGTGACCGGCACGGCGTCCTTCGGGGAGCTGACGAAGATGGCGGAGGCGCTGCGCACGGAGTGACCGGCGCGCACGCACGAGGGGCGGGGCCCCGGATCACCGATCCGGGGCCCCGCCCCTCTCCGTCGTCCCGCCCGGGGCTCAGACGGTGGTGACGACCTGCTCGTACTCCAGGCGCGGGCTGCGCGGGAACCAGGCGTCGGGGCCGGGGCGGCCGATGTTCACGACCATCAGCGGGGTGTGGTCGTCGTCCAGGAACTCCTTGCGCACGCCCTCGAAGTCGAGGCCGGTCATCGGGCCGGCGGCCAGACCGGCGGCACGGACGCCGATGATGAAGTACGCGGCCTGGAGGGAGGCGTTCAGCGCGGCGGAGGCCTCCCGGACCGGGCGCTCGCCGAAGACGGCGTCCTTGGCCTGCGGGAAGTGCGGGAAGAGGTGCGGCATCTCCTCGTGGAACTCGTTGTCCGCGGAGAGGATCGCGACGAGCGGCGCGGTGGCCGTCTTGGCCCGGTTGCCCTCGGCCATGTGCCGCACCAGGCGCTCGCGGGCCTCGGGGGAGCGGACCAGCGTGATGCGCAGCGGCGACTGGTTCATGGACGTGGGGCCGTACTTGATCAGGTCGTAGACCGCCCGGACCTGCTCGTCGGTCACCGGCTCGTCGGTGAACGCGTTGGCGGTGCGCGCCTCGCGGAACAGCAGGTCCTGGGCGGCGGGGTCGAGAAGGAGAGACATGCGTGACCTCATGGGGTGTGTGACGGCCCGTACGGAATTAACGGACCACGGTCCGGTTTACGGGACGAGCGTACCCCTATGAAGTTCAACGTTCAACCGAAGTCAGTCCTCCTCGGCGGCCCCGGCCTCCTCCTCCTCCGCGAGCGCCGCGTCCAGCCGGGCCCGCGCCCCGTCCAGCCGGCGCCGGCACACCTTCGCCAGCTCCTCGCCCCGCTCCCAGAGCGCGAGCGACTCCTCCAGCGTCGTACCGCCCGCCTCCAGACGGCGTACGACCTCGATCAGCTCGTCCCGCGCCTGCTCGTAGCCGAGCGCCTCGGCCGCCGCCTGCTCCGTCCTGCCGGTCATCCCATCCACCTCACGCATCGACCCGTACCGTGAACTCGCCCGCGGACACCCGCGCCCGCAGCACCTCGCCCGCCTCCACCTCACCGGGAGCGCGCACCGCCTGCCCGTCCTCCCGCTGCAGCACCGCGTACCCGCGCTTCAGCGTGGCGGCCGGGGAGAGGGCCACCACGCGCGCGTGCGTGTGCGTCAGCTCGGAGTCGGCCCGGTCCAGCCGGTGGCGCAGCGCCCGCCGGCCCCGGTCCAGCAGCGCCGTGACCTCCTCGGCCCGCGCGTCGACCATCCGGTGCGGATCCTGGAGCGACGGCCGGGCCAGCGCGTGCGCCAGCCCCCGCTCCTCCCGCTCCAGCAGGGCGCCCACACAGCGGCGCGCGCGGTCCCGCAGCATCCGCACCCGCTCGTACTCCTCGCCCACGTCCGGCACCACCTTCTTGGCGGCGTCGGTCGGCGTGGAGGCGCGCAGATCGGCGACCAGGTCCAGCAGCGGGCTGTCCGGCTCGTGCCCGATCGCCGAGACGACCGGCGTACGGCAGGCCGCCACCGCCCGCACCAGCTGCTCGTCCGAGAACGGCAGCAGGTCCTCCACGCTGCCCCCGCCCCGCGCCACGACGATCACGTCCACCTCGTCGAGCGCGTCCAGCTCCCGCACGGCCTGGACCACCTGCGGCACCGCGTGCACCCCCTGCACCGCGACGTTCCGCACCTCGAAGCGGACCGCCGGCCAGCGGTGCCGCGCGTTCTCCAGCACGTCCCGCTCGGCCGCCGACGCGCGCCCGCACACCAGCCCGACCAGCCGCGGCAGGAACGGCAGCGGCTTCTTGCGCTCCGGCGCGAACAGCCCCTCGCGCGCCAGCGACTTCTTCAGCTGCTCCAGCCGCGCCAGCAGCTCCCCGACCCCCACCGGCCGGATCTCGGCGGCCCGCAGCGACAACTGCCCCCGGGGCGCGTACCACTCCGGCTTGCAGTGGACCACCACCCGCGCGCCCTCGCTCACGACGTCCGCGACGGCGTCGAACACCTGCCGGTAGCAGGTCACCCCCACCGAGACGTCGTACGAGGGGTCGCGCAGCGTCAGGAACACCACCCCCGCACCCGGCCGCCGCGACAACTGGGTGATCTGCCCCTCCACCCACACCGCGCCGAGCCGGTCGATCCACCCGCCGATGAGCCGCGACACCTCTCCCACCGGCAGGGGGGCGTCCGCGGACGTGTTCACAGCCATGCCCGCGAGCGTAGTGCGCCCCGCCGACACCGGTACGCCGCCACCGGCGGAGCACCGCGCCCGGACCCCGCGCACACGGCCCGTACGATGGGACGCATGACCGCTTCGACTGGCCGCCGTGTCCTGCTCGCCGCCCCCCGGGGCTACTGCGCGGGGGTGGACCGCGCCGTGATCGCCGTCGAGAAGGCCCTGGAGCAGTACGGGGCTCCCGTCTACGTCCGGCACGAGATCGTGCACAACAAGTACGTCGTGCAGACCCTGGAGAAGAAGGGCGCGATCTTCGTCGAGCGGACGGAGGAGGTGCCCCCGGGCAACATCGTGATGTTCTCCGCGCACGGCGTCGCCCCGGTCGTCCACGAGGAGGCCCAGCGCGGCCGGCTCGCCACCATCGACGCCACCTGCCCGCTGGTCACCAAGGTCCACAAGGAGGCGGTCCGCTTCGCCAAGGAGGACTACGACATCCTCCTGATCGGGCACGAGGGCCACGAGGAGGTCATCGGCACCTCCGGCGAGGCCCCCGACCACATCCAGCTGGTCGACGGCCCCGGTGACGTGGAGAAGGTCGAGGTCCGCGACCCGTCGAAGGTCGTCTGGCTCTCCCAGACCACGCTCAGCGTCGACGAGACCATGGAGACCGTCGACGCCCTCAAGGAGAAGTTCCCCCAGCTCATCTCCCCGCCGAGCGACGACATCTGCTACGCCACGCAGAACCGCCAGCTCGCGGTGAAGCAGATGGGCGCCGAGGCCGACCTGGTCATCGTGGTCGGCTCCCGCAACTCCTCCAACTCCAAGCGGCTGGTCGAGGTCGCCAAGCTGGCCGGCGCCCGCGACGCCCACCTGGTGGACTTCGCCGACGAGATCGACGAGGCCTGGCTGGAGGGCGTCTCCACGGTCGGCGTCACCTCGGGCGCCTCGGTGCCGGAGGTGCTGGTCGAGCAGGTCCTGGAGTGGCTGGCGCAGCGCGGCTTCGAGGACGTGGAGATCGTCAAGGCGGCCGAGGAGTCCATCATCTTCTCCCTGCCCAAGGAGCTCCGCCGTGACCTGCGCGAGGAGGCCGCCGCGCTGGCGGCCGAGCGCGGCGGCGCCGGCGGCGAGGGCTAGCCGTATTGCCCCGCGTGCTCACCCGGGGGCGGTCGCGGTCACGGCGTTCGACCCCGTGGCCGTCCCCCGGTCGTCGTACCGTGGTGCCATGCAGATCTTCGGCGTGGACATCGGCGGATCCGGGATCAAGGGCGCCCCGGTCGACCTCGACAAGGGGGACCTGGCGCAGGAGCGCTGCAAGGTCCTCACCCCGCACCCGGCCACGCCGGACGCGGTGGCCGACGGGGTGAAGCAGGTCGTCGACCACTTCGGCTGGACCGGTCCGGTCGGCGTCACCTTCCCCGGCGTCGTCACCGACGGCACCACGATCCGCACGGCGGCCAACGTCGACAGGGGCTGGATCGACACCGACGCGCGCGTCCTGCTCGGCGACCGCCTGGGGGGCCTGCCGGTGACGGTGGTCAACGACGCGGACGCGGCCGGCATCGCCGAGATGCACTTCGGCGCCGGCCGGCACCGCAAGGGAACGGTGATCGTGCTGACCTTCGGCACCGGCATCGGCAGCGCCCTGTTCGCGGACGGCGTCCTCGTCCCCAACACCGAGCTGGGGCACCTGGAGCTGGAGGGTCACGACGCGGAGACGCGGGCGTCCAGCAAGGCCAGGGAGGACCACGACCTGTCGTGGGACGAGTGGGCGCACCGGGTGCGGAAGTACCTCGCCCACGTGGAGATGCTGTTCTCGCCCGAACTGTTCGTGATCGGCGGCGGCGTCAGCCGCAAGGCGCACAAGTTCCTGCCGAGGATCGAGGGCATCAAGGCGGAGATCGTCCCGGCCCACCTGCAGAACAACGCGGGCATCGTGGGGGCGGCGATGCGGGCGGCGACGGGGGTGTAGGCCGGGAGGGCCGGCCGGGTCCGTGCGGGCGGCGGGCGTCGGACCCCCGGGCCCCGGGGCTTGTTGCCGGGCGGGCGCCGTGTCGGGCCCGGGGGCGGTTGTGGGGCAGGCGTCGCGCCGGGCCCGCAGGGGCGCGCGGGCGCGGGCGTTGCGTCGGGCCCGGAGGCGGTCGTGTGGGGGCAGGCGTCGCGCCGGGCCCGCAGGCGATCGCCGGGCGGGCGCCGTCAGGCAGCCGCCTCGTCCGCCCGCTCCTGTGCGAGGCGCCGGTTGGCCGTGCGGACCCGCCGCACCCGGCGGACGATCACCAGCACACCCGCGACCAGCGTCCCGCCGTAGAGCCACCCGGCCTGGGTGGCGAGACCGGTCACCATGCCCATCAGCCGGTCCGGCGTGCTCCCGCCGCCCTCGTCGGCGACCGGCACCAGCCCCACGGCGAAGGCGATCGGCACCACCACGGGCGCGATGAGCAGGTCCCCGTCGCGCACCCACAGCGCGGTCAGCACGCACACCGGCAGGAACAGCACCCCGTACACGGTCGGCGAGGCGCCGAACAACACCTCCGTGAGCAGCCCGAGCACCAGCATCACGGCCCCGCAGAACAGTCCGCCGCCCAGCCCGGTGAGCCGGGGGCCGGGCACGCGCCGCGCGGTGGGCGGGGGAGCGGGCCGGTGTCGCGGGGACCCCTGGGCGCGCGGGGACCGGGTGACCCCGCTGCCCGCCGCCCGCCCCGCCCGCGGGGGCAGCGGCGGCCCGGGCAGCCGTGACGTACGGGGGGTCGCCGACGGGCTCGGCGCCGGCTCACGTCGCGGTCCGTGCTGGGCGGGGCGCGTCCTGGGTTGCTCCACCGGACCAACTTAGGTCGTTTTATGTGCCCGGCAGCCCCGCAGACACGCCGGTATCCGGCCATCGGCCGGGTGTTCGGCACAACCGCCGGTCGGCCGCGGACACGCCGTAGACTGGTGGATCGGTCCACGCCGGCCCCTCGGCCGGTCCTCGCCCCCCTCCTCACGTACGGGAAGTCGCAACGTGTCGCTCACGATCGGAATCGTCGGTCTGCCGAATGTCGGCAAGTCGACCCTGTTCAACGCCCTGACCAAGAACGACGTGCTGGCGGCCAACTACCCGTTCGCCACGATCGAGCCCAACGTGGGCGTCGTGGGCGTCCCCGACCCCCGGCTGACCAAGCTGGCGGAGATCTTCGGCTCGCAGCGGATCCTCCCGGCCACGGTCGACTTCGTCGACATCGCCGGCATCGTGCGCGGCGCGTCCGAGGGCGAGGGCCTGGGCAACAAGTTCCTCGCGAACATCCGCGAGTCCGACGCGATCTGCCAGGTCATCCGCGCCTTCAAGGACGAGAACGTCGTCCACGTCGACGGCAAGGTCTCGCCGAAGGACGACATCGAGACGATCAACACCGAGCTGATCCTCGCCGACCTGCAGACCATCGAGAAGGTCCTCCCGCGCCTGCAGAAGGAGTCGCGGATCAAGAAGGACGTCGCGCCCAAGGTCAAGGCGGTCGAGGAGGCCAAGGAGATCCTGGAGAAGGGCGACACGCTGTTCTCGCAGGGCATCGTCCAGGGCAGCGAGCGCGCGGAGCTCCTCCACGACCTGCACCTGCTCACCACCAAGCCGTTCCTCTACGTCTTCAACGTCGACGAGGACGAGCTGACCGACGAGGACTTCAAGAACGACCAGCGCGCGCTGGTCGCCCCCGCCGAGGCGATCTTCCTCAACGCCAAGCTGGAGGCGGACCTCGCCGAGCTGGAGGAGGACGAGGCGCTCGAGCTGCTCCAGTCCGTCGGCCAGGAGGAGCCCGGCCTCGCCACCCTCGCGCACGTCGGCTTCCGCACCCTCGGCCTGCAGACCTACCTGACGGCCGGCCCCAAGGAGTCCCGCGCCTGGACCATCAAGAAGGGCGCCACCGCCCCCGAGGCCGCCGGTGTCATCCACACCGACTTCCAGAAGGGCTTCATCAAGGCGGAGGTCATCTCCTTCGACGACCTGGTCGAGACCGGCTCGGTCGCCGAGGCCCGCGCGAAGGGCAAGGCCCGCATGGAGGGCAAGGACTACGTCATGCAGGACGGGGATGTGGTGGAGTTCCGCTTCAACGTGTGAGCGATTCGTCGCTGTAAGTCAAGGGCTTCGTCAAGTCCGCAGGCGGCAAGGGGTTGGCCTTTCCGGGGGTCGACCCCTTGTTGTTGCCCGCGCCGGGGTGTCGCTGGGGTGTCTGCTCCTTCGCCGGGCGTCTGCTCTGTCCATGAGCAGTAAAAGTGGTACGTTATTCGGTACCACTGCGGGGAAGGGTGAGGTCATGTCCATAACTGCGAGCGAGGCCCGCAAGGCTCTCTTTCCGCTGATCAAGAAGGTCAACGACAACCACGAGGCCATCGAGATCGTTTCCAAGCACGGCAATGCCGTGCTCGTCTCAGCCGAGGACTATGCGGCATTGCGTGAGGGCTCGTACCTGCTGCGCTCGCCGGCGAACGCTCGCCGGTTGCTCAAGGCGTACGAGAACGCCCTGGCCAACATCAACGTGTCAGAGCGAGAGCTGATCGACCCCGACTCGCCGGATGCGGCCAGTGAGGGTGCTGAGTGAGGCTCGTCTTCGAAGACCAGGGCTGGGAGGACTACACGTCCTGGCTCAAGAACGACCGCAAGATGCTCGCTCGGATCAACAAGCTCATCGAGGACGTCAAACGCGACCCCTTCACTGGAATCGGTAAGCCCGAGCCACTCAAGTACCACCTGCCAGGTGCTTGGTCGCGGCGGATCGACGACGAGCACCGCCTGGTCTACCTGGTCACGGACAAGGAGATCGTGATTCTCGCGGCTCGCTATCACTACTGAGTTCTCGGTCGGAGTCGGCATACGGGACAGGCCGCTCCCCGCCCTCCCCGCAGAGGAAGTACGTGCCGCCGGCTATCGGGTGCAGTGGCCTTCCCGGCGGGAGGACAAGGTTCTCGACGGAGGTCCGGCGATCGATGTCGAAGTCGCCTGCCGGGCCGGTGCGGCAGCCGGCGACGGGTCTTGCTCGAGGCGGCGGAGCAGAGCGTCTGATGCGGTCATGGGCGGAAGGTGACAGCGCCATCGGACGCGAGGTCCACTCTGGCGAACCTGTGAAGAGGGAGACGGCCAGAGGGGGACAACAGGCACCGGCAGAGCAACAATCCTCGGCGCGTCTCGCAGCGCTCCTCGACGTCATGGACGTGTCCGTCCGTCGGCGAAGTCGCACGGGAGGTCCGTCTGGCAGCGCTGCTCGGCGGGGGTGTGACCGGGGTGGTCGCGGAGGTGGGCCAGGGCGTTGACCCACTGGTCCCAGAGACCGTCAGGCTGGGTGAAGCGGTCCGCGTGGTGGGTGCCGAGCTGGGCGTCGAGGCGGAGAAGGGCGCCGAGGGCTGCGGGCTGGTCGCCCAGCGGATGCCGACGGACTCGGTCCAGTCCGGTGGGGTCGCCCGTTCCAGGCAGGCGCGGTAGGCGCGGCGCAGGGGCTCGATGGCGCCGTCGATCTCAAGGCTCGCCAGGGCCATGGCCGCCCATTCGCGGACGGTCGGGTTGTCGCTGTCCAGCAGGCCGATGAGAGAGGGGCCGCAAGGGGGATCGCCCACCTCCTCGAAGACCTCGATGGCGGCCAGCTGGCCGAAGCCGCTGAGGGAGGGGAGCCCGTCGACGATGGTGGGGATGGCGTCGGAGCCGAGCCGGATCAGCTCCGCGCGGGCGTCGTAGGACTCGTTGGCCTTGCCGTCGAGCCGCTGGACGAGTGTTTCGGTGTGGGAGGTCGTGACGCGGAGTGGTCCCGGCGCCAGAAGGTGGGCAGCCACCAGCAGAGCACCGAGTGGTCGTCGGGCCACGGGGTGCGGTCCTCCGTCGCCCAGTCCTCGAAGGAGTCCCGTGTCAGGTCGATGGGGCGCCAGGCGGGGTCGAGCGGCTCGTCCTCGGCCGGCGGGCGGACGTATCGTCGGCCGTGCTGGTCGCAGGCGCCGAAGTCCTGGTAGTTGCGCTGGGCCTCGATCAGGGAGACCTTGTTCGCCCCGCGGCCCATCGTCGGCCAGCGGAACTGGACCCCGTCGTCCTCCCAGAAGCAGACGGGGCAGATCTCGTACGAGCCGGGCATCGCGTCCAGCACGCGGTGCCCGCAGCACGGGCAGGGGCAGCAGCCGCTCACCTGCGCAGTCTCCTTGTAGACCCCGCCCGTGTGCCATGGTTTTCTCTGCCTCGGGACCCCTGGCCAGTCCGCAGCCAGTCCGCAGGACACCCGTGAATGGCCGTCGGGAGCCAACGCATGCCAACCAGGAAACCTCAGGTCAGAGCCCTGAGTGAAGCTCCGCCGCAGGTCAGGATCAGTCCGCAGACATTCCGCTTCAACGTGTAGCGCCTGATCGCCGGAAGCGGCTGGTCGGGGTAGGAAACCCCAGGTCAGGGGTCAGATCCTCGGGTCTGGCCCCTTCCTTCTTTCTCCTGCGGATGTGGGCCGTTTCCGGGTCGTGCGCTGACTTGGCGCCGACCCTCCGGCCGGGTGTCGGCCGGGGATCACGGGAGGTCAGACGGTACGGATGACAGGGGCGGGTTTGATGTCCTGGGCGTTGATGAGGGTGTGGATGTCGTCCGGGTCGGAGGTCCAGATGACGGCGCCGAGGGTGGCGGCCATGACGACGACGGTGGCGTCGACGACATCGGCAGTGCCTGCCTTGCCGCACAGGATGCCCGCAGCCTTGGCGGTCTCCAGGCCCATGGGCGCGACATCGCATCCGGCGAGGAACTTGCCGAGCCGGACCTGGCGCCGGGCGTCCCGCCACGCTTGGCTCACGACGACAGAGGGGACGTGGATGTCCCGGCCGTCCTCCAGAGCCAGATGGTGGCGGGCCCACATGCGCCGGTCGCCGTTGTCGATGGCGAGGAGCGCACCGGCGTCGTACAGGTAGGGGATGTTCACGCGGCCGAGGTCCTTGAGCTGCTGAGGTACTCGGCGTCGGCGTCGGCCATCTCGGAGCGGGCGGCGGCGAGCTCTTCGGGGGTGAAGCCTCCGTGCTCCGCCTGCCACTCCTGGACCACGGCCCGTCCGGCTCTCAGCCGCAACTCCCGCTCAGCTGCTCCGGCGACGAGCCGGGACAGCGGGATGCCTTCGTCCTCGGCGGCGTCCGCCAGGGCCGCGACCAAGGATTCATCGAGGGTGATCGTCACCTTCTTGGTAGCCATATCAACACCATACTCCTGTATGGCGCCGATGTGGGACGGGTTTCAAGGGGGTGGGGATGACCCCTGTGTCTTTTCCGCTCGACCGCTGGGGCCGGGTGTGTCAATTTAACGGCCCTGTCCCGCGCGTGGCGGTAACGGAAAGTCATTGCTGATGTGCCTGGTCCGAGCTTCAAGGGGGGAGCCGCATACGCGCCATCGAGCAGGACCAGCACGGTGCCGACGGTCGGTTGTTCGAGCGGGAGCGGTGCCCGCCGTCACTGCGATCGTCAGGGAAGCCGGGGTGTCCCCGGCGGCGCGAAGCGGGGCATGGACGTGAAAAGGGGACGGAGTGTGGCGATCTCGGCACGGTAGCGGCTGGCGCGACTGCTCGGTGGCTCGGACCCGGGCGGCTCGTTCGCCGCCTGGATGAACGCGCCGGCCGACGCGCTCCGGCTGGACGTGGAGGGTGTTGGGCCGGTGGTGCTTCCGCTGCGCGCGCCGCGTACGAAGAAGCTGATCGAGGTGGCGCGGCCGGCGAAGTTCGGGCGCGGTGAGGAGACGTTGAGCGACTCCGGTGTCCGCGACACCTGGGAGATCACTCCTGACCGGTTCGAACTGGGCGGGACAGGGGGGCGCCGATGTTGGGCGCCGCCCTGGAATACTTCCGTGACGAGCTCGGGCTGCCGGCGAAGACCCGGCTGCGGGCCGAGCCGCACGCGCTTCTCGTGTACGGCAAGGGCCAGTTCTTCCTTCCCCCACCAGGACTCCGAGAAGGACGACGCGATGGTGGGGACGCTGGTGGTGTCGCTGCCTTCGGCGCACACCGGCGGCGAACTGGTGGTGGAGCACGGCGGTGAGAGCAGGGTCTACCGGGCGTCGAAGGAGCGGCTGACCTTCGTCGCCTTCTACGCCGACTGCCGGCACGAGGTCAAGCCGGTGAAGTCGGGCTATCGGGTGACCCTCACCTTCAACCTGCTCGCCGAAGCCGAAGCCGAAGCCGAAGCCGAAGCCGCGTCCGGGGACGTCGGCCCGGTCGCCGACCTCGCGGTTTGCCTGACCGAACACTTCGCCGAGCCGGCCCTCCCGCGCTGGGGAGGCCGGGAACTGCCTCCGCCGAACCGGCTGGTCTACTTGCTTGACCACGAGTACACCCAGCGCGGACTGTCCTGGAGCCGCCTCAAGGGCGCGGACGCCGAGCGCGCCGCGCTGCTGCGTACCGCCGCGGCGCGGGCCGGCTGCGAGGCGGTGCTCGCGCTTGCCGAGGTGAAGGAGACCTGGGACGCCTGTCCGCCCGGCGGCGGTGACCCGTGGGACCGCAACTACTACGACGACTCCTATGACGAGGAGGATGAGGAGGACCTGGCCCCCGGCGCCGGGAGCGGCGCCCACGAAGACTATGCGGACTACGAGCTCAACGACCTGATCGACGACGAGATCACTCTCGGCTGGTGGACCCGCCCGGACGCCGGGGGCGGCGAGGCGATCTGTCTGCCCGTCTCCTATGAGGAGCGGTGTGCCTCCACGCCGAACAAGAACCTGGAGCCCTTCCGGTCGGAGTATGAGGGCTACATGGGCAACTACGGCAACACCCTTGACCGTTGGTACCGACGTTCCGCGGTCCTGCTGTGGCCGCACGAGCGGGCGTTCGCGGCCCGGGCCGAGGCCGGCCCCGAAGGCGCGCTGGCCGAGCTGCGCGACCGGATCGCGGCTGGGGAGCTGGACAGGGTCCGGGCCGATGCGATCTCGGGCCAAGAGGCGCTCATCCGGTACGCCGCTGCACTGGGCGGCGAACTGCACCAGACGATCTACTTCGACAACGGGGACATCGCGGCCATCGCATGACGTGGCTGCCCGACTGAGCTGCCAAGCCGTTGGTCCGCGGAGTGCTGCCGCATGCTGGTCGGCTGCTGGTGCGAACATCCCGCGCGCCGCCCGGTGCGCTGTTTAAAGGCGGCGATGGCGCTCTCGTGCAGCGACACGGACACGGGCCGGACAGGGCCCTTCCCGGGAACGGATGCGGCGTCAGCCGTGTCGGCCGCTTCAACGGGGGTTTTGTCGTTCGGTTCGGGTGTTCGGTCGGTCCGCCGCGTGCGCTCATACTCGGGACATGAACCGGGCAGGGACGTATGACTATTTCGGGGACGTCGGCCGCGTTCCCGAATTGCTGGCGCGGGTCGAGCGTGGGGACGACGCCGAGGCGTGGGAGGAGCTGGGGCGCCGGCTGCTGCTCGAGCACGACACCGTGTTTCCCGCCAGCTTCGCCGCACTGCCGCGGCTGGTGCCTCTCGCGTCGCACCGTGCGCAGGCGCGTGAGCTCGCCGGGTCGATCGTGATGTGCGCCGCCGGCCCTCATGGCTGTGACGATCTGCTGGCGGATTGCGCCGACGCGATCGCGGCGTTCCGCGAGATCCTGGACCGGCACCTGCGGTCGAGGCCGGAAGGCTACCTGGCGAGCTTCCGCTTTCTGCTGGCGACCGAGGAGCAGCACCACTGGAGCGCGGTACTGGGGGACTTCTCGGACGACTTCTACGAGGTCGCCTGCCCGCACTGCGCCGCCGACGTGACGATCGCCATCGGCGAGTACGGACGGTACTCGGCGGTCCGGGACTGGAACCTCGGGGACGTGGACCGACGCGAACTGCGGCGCGCGGACTCGGCGGCCCTCTCCGGTGTCGGACGGTGGATGCACGAGACGGCCGTCCGCGATGGCCAGGACCTGCTCGCCGACGGCATCGCCCACCTCTTCGGCCGAGCGGAATGCCCCCGCTGTGCCAGCGCCTTCACCATCGCTGAGGAGTACACGGCCGCCAACCGTCCGGTCATGCGGGCGGTAGGTCAGTAACATCGATGTTAGTGACTGTGAGGTCAGCAACAGGCGGGCGTCAGACCAGTTCCGGCCGTGCGTCCGGCGACTCGGGCGATTCAGGCGACTTCGGGGAGTCGGCCGTCCCCTGTGACTCGGCCGCCTCCGTCACCTCGGTCGGCTTCCGGAATCCTGCCGCCTCCGGTGCGGACCGAGGGCCCGGAATGGACACCTCTGCGTCCCGCCCCCGCGCCGTCCGCACGTACGCGTGGATCACCCCGCCGGTCACCAGCAGCAGGAGCGGGCCGAACAGCCACGGGCGGGCGGCCATTTCCGCCGGCAGCCAGCGGTACGCCGACAGCAGCGCGGCGAAGACGCTCGTACCGAGGGCGACCAGGCGGACGCTCGCGCGGTCCCAGCCGTGCGCGGAGCACCGCACCGCCGTCTCGATCGTCAGGGCGAACACCACGCCGGCGAGCAGGTCGGCGCCGTAGTGGTAGCCGAAGCCCAGGGTCGCGGCGAGGGTGCCGGCCAGCCAGAAGGCGCCCGCCCAGCGCACCGCGCGGGAGCCGTCGCGGGTGTGGACGAACAGGGTGACCGCCCACGCGGTGTGCAGGCTGGGCATGCAGTTGCGCGGGGTGACGCCGTCGAACGGGATCGGCTGCGGGTCGGTCACCGGCGGCAGGGTTTCCGGCCAGAGGTCCGCCGTCGCCCAGGCGCCGCCGTCCGTGCCGTACGCGAAGACCGGACCGACCACCGGGAAGATCATGTAGATCGCGGGGCCGAGCAGGCCGATCACCAGGAACGTGCGCACCAGGTGGTGGGCGGGGAAGCGGCGCTCCACCGCGACCCGGCGCAACTGGTAGAGGCCGACGAGGGCGGCGGCCAGCGGGAGTTGGCCGTAGACCACGTTCAGGACGCCCGTGCTGACCGGCGCGGTGGCGTCCAGGAGGCGGCCGGCCAGCCACGACGGATCGGCCAGGGCGTGGTCCGCGGCCGCCACGTAGGCGTCGAGGACGGTCGGCCGGGTCTCCGACGTGATCAGCAGCCAGGTGTCACCCGTCTTGTGGCCGGCCACCAGCAGCAGGCCCAGGCCGGTGCCCTTCAGCAGCAGCATCCGTTCCTGCCCGGTGCGGCGCGTGAGGCCGAGGACCGCGCAGCCCAGCACCACCCACAGCGCGCCGTTGCCGAAGTTCATCTCGGCGTCGAGCGCCCACCGGACCAGGAAGAAGACGACGTCGACGCCGGCGGCGACGCTCAGCGCGATCAGCCGCTGCCGCCAGGTGAGCACCACCATCGTCAGTGCCAGACCGCCGTAGAGCAGCGGACCCGACTCGGGGGCGAAGATCGCCTCCCGCGACTGTTCGGTGATCGGCCCCGAGAAGCCGTAGCCGCGCGCCACGATCTCCAGCGCGACGAGGAAGCCCAGGGTCGCCGCACCCGCCGCGGTCCACAGGACCACGCGGGGCCGGCGCCACGTGGCGGGCTGCGTCCCGCGGTCGTCCCGCGGCGGTATTCGAGTGGGTTCGGTTGTCAACTGGTTCGCCTGGTGATTCGTTTGCGGGCAGGTGGCTTCACGGGCATGGGGCGCATATGCGCCGAAGGGCAGGGTGGGCTGGGTCTTCCGGTGGACAGCCGGTGAATGAGGACATCCGTCGTGAGCTCGAACATGTTAACGGGGGTGGGCGGGGAGTCCATGGGTCGGCTGTGTCGCGGCTGTGTCGCAGCTGTGTCGGGCGGTCGTGCCGCATCCGTGCCGGGCGGTTGCGCCGCATCTGTGCCGGGTGTCCGGTGTCCGGATCGGAACGGCGGGGTCCATAGGTCGTCGAGGCACCCTTGTGCAATTCCTGTAGAACCCTCAATCTTTCGGCTGACGCGCCTGGATGTGACGGCTGCATTGTCATGATCCTGTCACGCAAGCGTGCTCCGGCACGTGCGCACCCGTGCGTCGCCGCACCGCCCCGCACCATCCCCCACATGAACGCGCACCACCGATTGAGGAGGAACCCTCCATGGCAGTGATGCGTCACCCCCGGCGAAGACTGGCCGTCCTCGGCGCCGCGGCCTCCGCGGCGCTCGTCACGAGCCTGGTCTCCGCACTCCCCGCGGGAGCGGCGCCGGCCGCACCCGAAGGCCGCATCCAGTACGCGGGCGCCGCGAACGCCGTCGACGGCAGCTACATCGTGACCCTGAAGGCCGACGAGGCCCGTTCGACCACCGGCGAGGGCCGTGCCCTGGCCGAGAAGTACGGCGCCGCCATCGAGCGCACCTACAGCAAGGCGCTCAACGGCTACGAGATCGAGGCATCCGAGGCCGAGGCGAAGCGTCTCGCCGCGGACCCGGCCGTCGCCTCGGTGGTGCAGAACCGCACCTTCACCGTCACCGCGACCCAGTCCAACCCGCCCTCCTGGGGCCTGGACCGGATCGACCAGCGCAACCGCCCCGTCAACCGGGCCTACACCTACCCCGACTCGGCCGGGCAGGGCGTGACGGCGTACATCATCGACACGGGCGTCCGCATCAGCCACAGCGACTTCGGCGGCCGCGCGTCCAACGGTTACGACGCCGTCGACCGCGACAACGTGGCCCAGGACGGCAACGGCCACGGCACCCACGTCGCCGGCACCGTCGCGGGCAACGCGTACGGCGTCGCCAAGAAGGCGAGGATCGTCGGCGTCCGCGTGCTCAACAACTCCGGCTCCGGCACCACCGCGCAGGTCGTCGCCGGCATCGACTGGGTGGCGCGCAACGCGGTCAAGCCGGCCGTCGCCAACATGTCGCTCGGCGGCGGCGCGGACAGCACGCTCGACGCGGCCGTCCGCAACGCCATCGCGGCCGGCGTCACCTTCGTCGTCGCGGCCGGCAACGAGTCCACCAACGCCTCCACCAAGTCCCCGGCCCGGGTGTCCGAGGCGATCACGGTCGGCGCCACCACGTCCACCGACTCCCGCGCCAGCTACTCCAACTACGGTTCGGTGGTGGACCTGTTCGCGCCCGGTTCCTCCATCACCTCCGCCTGGCGCACCAGCGACACGGCCACCAGCACCATCTCCGGCACCTCGATGGCCAGCCCGCACGTCGCCGGCGCCGCCGCCCTGTACCTGGCCGGCAGCCCGTCGGCCACCCCCGCCCAGGTCTCGTCCGCGCTGACCTCCTCCGCCACCACCGGCGTGGTCACCAGCCCGGGCAGCGGTTCGCCCAACCGCCTGCTGTACGTGGGCTGAGCGCACCCGCTCCGTACGCGCCGGGCGCACGCGCTCCCTGCGTGCTGAGCGCACCCGCTCCGTACGCGCGGGGCGCACCCGCCGAGGTGCGGACACAGAGCGCCGGTCCGGCGGACCGGCACCCCGCCCCGGGAGGCATCCCCCGGGGCGGGGCCCGTCACCGTCCGCTTACGATGCGCGTCGTGTCGATACCTCCGCCCGCCGGGCCGCAGCACGAAGGCGGCGCCCAGCCGCCGCACTTCCCCCACCAGGGCGCGCCCGGTCCCGCGCCGTACTTCCTCTACGGCCCGTACGGGCCCCGGCCGCCCGCCCCCGTCAACGGTGTCGCCATCGCCGCCCTGGTCCTCGGGGTGCTGTGCTTCCTGCCCGCCGCGGGGCTGGTGCTGGGGCTGATCGCGCTGCGGCAGATCGAACGGCGGGGGGAGCGCGGGCGGGGGATGGCGGTCGCCGGCGTCGCGCTGTCGTCGCTCGGGCTGGCGCTGTGGACGGTGTCGCTCGCCACCGGGTTCGCTTCGGACGTCTGGGAGGGCTTCAAGGACGGGGCACGCGCCGACAGCGTCCTGTCCCTGCGCGAGGGCGACTGCTTCACCTCGCCCGGCGGACTGGAGGGCTGGACCACCGAGGCCGTCCGGGTGCCCTGCGCCGACGAGCACGACGGCGAGGTCTTCGCCCTCGTCACCGTCCCCGGGAGCGACTTCCCCGGCGACGACAGCCTCGTCGAGCTGAGCGAGGACCGCTGCTACGCACTGCGGGCCGCCTACGTCATGGACACCTGGTCCCTGCCGGAGGAGGTCGGCGTCTACTACTTCGTCCCGTCCCGGCAGAGCTGGAGGTACGGCGACCGCTCCATCGCCTGTGTGCTCGGCCGTGAGGACGGGACCCGCCTCACCGGGTCGCTGCGCAGCGACGAGACCACCCTCGACGTCCACCAGCTCACCTACCTGGAGGCGGCCGGGGTGCTCAACGCCGTGCTGGACGAGGCGCCGGGGTCCGACCACCCCGACGACGACGTGAGCGACGACCGGGAGTGGGCCGGGCAGGTCGAGGAGGCCGTCGCCGAGCAGGCGCGGCTGCTGCGCGCGCACGAGTGGCCGAAGGAGGCGCGGGGGCCGGTGAACGAGCTGATCGTGGACCTGGGCAGGGCGCGGGTCGCCTGGGGGCGGGCGGCGAGCGCCACCGACCCGGACTCCTACTGGACCCACGAGGAGGACGCCTGGGACGCGACCGACCCGTCCCTTTCTGTCACCGTGCGCGAAGCCTTGGGGCTGGCCACCTCACCGCCCGCATACGACGAGGGGGCCGAACCGGAGCCGGAAGCCGGTGAGATGCAGGTGTGAGAGCTCCCATAGTGGGGAGAAAGTGCCTGCGTGAAGCCCTCTCGCGGCAGAAATCATCACTTCGAGTGATTCTTTGGCCTTCGCTTGCTTCGGACAACCCAGAGTTGCCACTCTGTTGCTTTCTGTGCAACCTGAGGGGAGTGGCCAGTGACATTCGGTGAGCAGCCGGCGTACCTGCGCGTCGCGGGTGATCTCCGCAAGAAGATCGTCGACGGTCAGCTGCCGCCCCACACCCGGCTCCCCTCCCAGGCCCGCATCCGCGAGGAGTACGGCGTCTCGGACACGGTCGCGCTGGAGGCGCGCAAGGTGCTGATGGCCGAGGGGCTCGTCGAGGGCCGCTCGGGCTCGGGAACGTACGTGCGGGAGCGGCCCGTGCCGCGGCGGGTCGCCCGGTCCGGGTTCCGCCCGGAGCGCGGGGCGACGCCGTTCCGGCAGGAGCAGGCCGACGTCGGCGTGCGCGGCACCTGGGAGTCCAGCAGCGAGCAGACGGACGCCAGCGCGTCGATCGCCCAGCGGCTGGGCATCGACGTGGGGGACCGCGTGATGCGCACGAAGTACCTCTTCCGGGAGGCCGGTGAGCCGATGATGCTCTCCACGTCCTGGGAGCCGCTCGCCCTCACCGGGCGCACGCCCGTGATGCTGCCCGAGGAGGGCCCGCTGGGCGGCATGGGCGTCGTCGAGCGCATGCGCGCGATCGACGTCATCGTGGACAACGTCACGGAGGAGGTCGGCGCGCGTCCCGGCCTCGCGGAGGAGCTGCTGCTGCTCGGGGGCGTCCCCGGCCACGCCGTCCTGGTCATCCAGCGCACGTACTGCGCGTCGGGCCGCCCGGTGGAGACGGCGGATGTCGTCATCCCGGCGGACCGGTACAGGGCGGCGTACCACCTGCCGGTGAAGTAGGGGGTTCCGGGCGGCCCGCGTGGGGCCGGCCGTCACGGGCGGGGGGCGTGGGGGACCGGCATCGAGGGCTCCCGCATCTCCCTGACCGGTCGTCGCGCCGAGCGTGGCACGGGGACGGGGGCGGAGGGCTCCCGCCCGCCCGGGCGCGCGGCGCGCGGAGCGGCCGGGGGGTCCCGAGGCCGCAGGGCTCTCGGCACCCGCCCGCCGATCGTCGCGGCGCGCGGGCCCGCACCCGGGTGCCCGGAGCCCCGCCCCCGCCCGCCCGCCGGCGCCTCATCCCGTCAACGCCTCAGCCCGCTCTCTCCGCAACTCGCCCTCCCCGCAGCTCGCCCAAAGGCACCCGCGCCTCCCCATCCGCCCCATCACCCCCTCGCGCTCCCCTCCGCGCCCCGGACCACGCCTCCGCTCCGGCGCGTCATGCGTGTCGCACCGGCCCCGCGGCCGAAGCAATTTGGCCGTTCTCGCAGGTCGCTCCAGTGGCCGGGCGAGGACGGCCCTACGCCGCTGACCGGACATGTCACCCCCGGCGCACGGCGCATCCGCCGCCGTGCGCCCCCTTCGCGCTGGCCGGTTGCGTGCCTGTTCGTGAAAAGGCGTATTCGCTCAGTGAAGGTAAGGCGTAGGCTCGGGCATATGCGGACTGCGGTTTCCTTACCGGGCGGGGTGCGGCACAGGCCGCGGAAGGCAAGTGGAGGGGAGCGATGAGCGACGGCACGGTGACTCTTCCCTGGCTCGTCGTGCGTCAGGACGACAACGGCAACCGCTACCGGGTGGGCCGTTACGCGACCCGCGCCGAGGCGGAGAAGATCGCGGACAGCCTCGACGGCCGCGGCCACAAGCAGCTCTACTGGGTCGAGCGCATCGGCCAGAACGGCCGCACCGTCGGCTGAGCCGGTCCCGGACAGATGATGGCCCGTCCCTCCCGTAGGCTCCGGCGCATGAGCGAGCGGATCGTGGTGGTCGGAGCCGCCCTGTGGCACGGGGGACGGCTCCTCGCCGCCCGCAGGAGCGCGCCCGCCGAGCTGGCCGGGCTCTGGGAGCTGCCCGGTGGCAAGGTCGAACCGGGGGAGGCTCCGGACGCGGCCGTCGTCCGGGAGCTGCGCGAGGAACTCGGCGTCGACGCCGAGGCCGGGGAGCGCGTCCCGGGCCAGTGGCCGCTGCGGACGCCGTACGTCATGCAGGTGTGGACCGCGCGCCTGCGCCCCGGGTCCGCCGCCCCGCGCCCCCTCCAGGACCACGACGAGCTGCGATGGCTCGCCCCCGACCGTGTCTGGGACGTCGACTGGATCGAGCACGACGTGCCCGCCGTGCGGGACACCCTCATCCATCTCGGGTCACGCGACGGCGTGTGACGCGTTTCCGGCGCATCCGCGGGGAGTGACGGTGTGTGAGCGCGCCGTGGGCGTCGTCCCGCGCGGGCGGCCTGCGGCTCGCGCCGTTGTGCGCGGTACTCCGTCCGGGATACCGGGTATGTGGCTATTGACCACATGAAACCGGACACGGTCGGACTGCCTGACTCGCTCGGCGGGGAGGTGATCCGCGTGACCGACACCGACGGCGACCGGGCCACGTGGACCCTCGCCGCGGCCCCGGACGCGGACGCGGTGCGTGCCGCCCGTTGTGCCGTGCGCGAACAGCTCGGCCGGTGGGAGCTCGACGGCGTCGCCGATCTCACGGTGCTGCTGGTCAGCGAACTCGTCACCAACGCCCTGCGGCACGCCACCGGACCCGTCGGCGTCTGCCTGACCCGGCCCGCGGGACGGTCCGGGGTGCTGCTGGTCGAGGTGTCCGACCCGGACCCCGAGCCGCCGCACGAACGCGTCGCCCGGCCCGAGGACGAGGGCGGGCGCGGTCTCCAGTTGCTGGCCCGCTCCTCCCGTCGCTGGGGGCACCGGTCCGGTCCGCACGGCAAGACGGTGTGGTGCGAACTCGTGGTCCCCCGGTGAGGTCCCGCACGGCCGTTCGCGGGTCTCGACGTGCTCGAGCCGCCTGCGTGACCGGTCCCCTTCCGTGACGGTTGTCGAACCGGGGATTCGACGGCGTGTCCGCTGGTTAGAAGACTGGGAGTGTTCTCACGGCGCGGACCGAAAAGCATCGGGACCGTGCTGTGATCGTGAACACCGTGTTGCGCGGCGCCGTAGTGCTGGATACTGCGGGCAGCCGCCCCCGGCGACCGGTGCCGGACGCGGTGAGCTGGAGGGGACGGTTCGCGTGAGCGAGATACCAGCGAAGGCCACGGAGTCCGAGGACTCGTCGGGCGGCTCGAGGGACGAGGCCGCCGACGGCCTCGTGTCCGGCGACGCTCCGTCCGGCGACGCGATGTGGCAGACCGCCCCGCCCGGCTCCATGTACGACTACATCAAGGTCGCGTCCTTCTCCATCGGCCCCGACGGGCTGGTCGACCAGTGGAGCCTGCGCGCCGAGCAGATCTTCGGGATCCCCGCGGAGCGCGCCGTCGGCATGGACCCGATCGAGGCGTTCCTCGAACCCGTCCGCAGGGAGCGCGGCCAGCGCAAGATGGCCGAGATCCTCGACGGCCGGGAGTGGACCGGGGTCGTGCCGTTCCGGCTGCCCGCCGGCCTGGCGGCGGACGAGCGCGACCGGGAGGGCATCGCCGAGGTCTACGTCATGCCGACGCGGACCGAGGCGGGCGAGAAGGCCGCCGTCTGCATCGTCGTCGACGTCCGCACCCTGCGCCGTATCGAGACGGATCTGGCCGCCTCGCAGGCCATATTCGGCCAATCTCCCTTCGGCTTCGTGCTGATCGACCCCGACCTGCGGGTCCGCCGGGCCAACGAGCGGTTCGCGTCCCTCTTCGGCGGCACGCCCGACGACCACCGCGGCAAGGGCGTCCACGACTACCTTCCGCGCGGGGAGGCCGAGCGGGTCGCGGCGACCCTGCGGAGGGTGCTGGAGACCGGCGAGTCGATCACGGACATGCACGTCACCGGGTCCGTCCCCGGCTCCGACGAGCGCCGTCACTGGTCCGTCAACCTCTACCGGGTGCACAGCGGCAGCGGCCGCCCCATCGGCGTCGCCTGGCTGGGCACCGACATCACCGCCCGGCGCGCCGCCGCCCG
The DNA here is from genome assembly GCF_055778765.1 of Streptomyces sp. DSM 120436. Classification (NCBI taxonomy): domain Bacteria; kingdom Bacillati; phylum Actinomycetota; class Actinomycetes; order Kitasatosporales; family Streptomycetaceae; genus Streptomyces; species Streptomyces sp. DSM 120436. The sequence continues at coordinate 2,369,325 of NZ_JBSKBS010000001.1, forward strand.
CGAGGCCGCCGCCGCGCGGCGCAATCTCGCCCTCCTCAACGAGGCCGGTGCGCGCATCGGCAACTCCCTCGACCTGGAGACCACCGCGCGCGAACTGCTCGACGTGGTCGTGCCCGGCTTCTGCGACCTGGCCACCGTCGACCTCTACCAGGGGCTGCTGGCCGGCGACGAGACCCCGCCCGGGCTCGCCGACGGCAGCGCCGAGGTGCGTCGGGTCGCCTTCGCCAGCGCCGTGTCCGACGGCCCCATCAGCGGCACCGGGGAGCCGGTGAAGCTGGGCGCCGTCCACCACTACCCGTTCAACTCGCCCTGTGCGGGGGCCCTGCGCACCGCCCGCCCGCAGACCGTGCCCGGCGAGGACGGCGGCCTGGTGCAGTCCACGCTCGCGGTGCCGATGGTCGCCCACGACACCGTGGTGGGCCTCGCCCAGTTCGCCCGCACCAAGGGCAGCGAGCCGTTCGGGGACCGCGACCGCGACCTCGCCGTCGAACTGGCCGCGCGTGCCGCCGTCTGCATCGACAACGCCCGCCTGTACCGGCGCGAGCACGAACGCGCGCTGATACTCCAGCGGTCCCTGCTCCCGCCCGGCGACCCGGAGGCGTCCGGCCTGGACATCGCCTGCCGCTACCTGCCCGGCAACGCGGCGACCGGACGGGCCGGCGAGGTCGGCGGCGACTGGTTCGACGTCATCGAGCTGCCCGGTCACCGCACCGCGCTGGTCGTCGGCGACGTCATGGGCCGCGGCCTGCGCGCCGCCGTCGCGATGGGCGAACTGCGCACGGCCGTGCGGACCCTGGCGCAGCTCGACCTCGAACCGGCCGAGGTGCTCGCCCAGCTCGACGAGATCGCCCGCGGTCTCGGCGCGCCCGGCGGGCCCTCCCAGGCGTTCGCCGGAGGCGTCCAGCAGGCGACCAGAGCCGCCCGCCGCCCGCGCGAGGCGGACCTCTCCGAGGTGTACCTGGCCACCTGCGTCTACGCCGTCTACGACTCCGTCACCCGCCGCTGCACCTTCGCCAACGCGGGCCACCTGCCGCCCGTCCTGGTCGAGCCCGGTGAGAACGCGCTCATGCTCGACGTGCCGCCCGGCATGCCGCTCGGCGTCGGCGGGGAGCCCTTCGAGGAGGTGGAGGTCGAGCTGCCCGAGGGCGCCCTGCTCGCGCTCTACACGGACGGACTGGTCGAAAGCCGCGATCACCCCCTCGACGAGGGCCTCCAGGCGTTCGTGGGCACGCTCACCGACCCCTCCGCCCCGCTGGAGGACGTCTGCGACCACGTCCTCAACACGCTCGACACCCGTCACGGCGAGGACGACATCGCGCTGCTGATGGCACGTGTACAGGGCCTGCCCGCCGACTCCGTGGGCGACTGGACCCTGCCGCGCGAGCCGCGCAGCGTCGGCCGGGCCCGCGAGCACGCCCGTGCCCAGCTCCTCGCCTGGGACATGGAGCCCCTGGTCGACACCACGGAGCTGCTGGTCAGCGAGCTGGTCACCAACGCCCTGCGGTACGGCGAGGGGGAGATCAGACTCCGGCTGCTGCTCGACCGCACCCTGGTCTGCGAGGTCTGGGACTCCGGCCTGGTCCAGCCGCGCAGGCGGCGCGCCCGTGACACCGATGAGGGCGGCCGCGGCCTCCAGCTCGTCGGCCTGCTGAGCGCCGCCTGGGGCTCGCGGCGCACCCACCGGGGCAAGACGGTGTGGTTCGAGCTGCCGCTGCCCGGGTCCGACACCGGCCTCACCGACCCGGCGGAGGCGCTGCTCAGCCTCTTCTGACGCCCCGTCGACCCGGCGGTGACCCCTCGTGATCATGTGCCGTGACCGCAACCGGAACACCCGTTCCCCTCGTCCTCACCCGCAACATCCGACGACGAGGGGAACGGCGGCATGGAGCACACGGAGCCGCGGGACGGGACACCCGGCGAGAGCGGCACGGAGTCCGCGCCCGAGTCCTCGCCTGAGTCCTCTCCCGATCCCGCGCCCGAGGAGAAACGCCGCCGCAGACCCTGGGTGCGGCGGGTCGGGCGCACCGCCCTGGTGCTCGCCCTGGCGCTGATCGTGCCGCTCCTCGCCATCGAGACCGCGCTGCGGGTCAACTACACGGGCGACCCGGCGGACGGCACCCGCACCCGCGACCGGGACGCCATGTGGCTCGGCCACGCCTGGGTCGACGGACGCAAGAAGGACGCCGACGTCACCGGCCTCGCCCGCCGTCTGAAGGACACCGGCATCCGGGACCTGTACGTCCACTCCGGTCCGCTGGAGCACGACGGCACGCTGCCGGAGTCGGCGTATCCGCGCGCCCGCTGGTTCATCGGCGCGGTGCACCGGGAACTGCCCGGCGTCCGGGTCCAGGCGTTCCTCGGGGACGTCCTCGCCAACGGCGGTCCCGACGGCCTGGAGCTGAGCGACGCCGCCACCCGCGCCGAGGTGGTGCGCAGCGCCGGCCAGGTCCTCGACGCCGGCTACGAGGGCGTCCACCTCGACCTGGAGCCGCTGCACTCCGACGACCAGGACTACCTGGACCTGCTGGACGACCTGCGGAGACTCACCCGGGACCGGGACGCGACACTGTCCGTCGCCGCGCACCAGATCGACCCGCTCCCGCACCTGCACACCGTCGCCGGATTCTTCGCCGACCACCCCAAGTGGTGGTCGCAGGAGTTCTTCGGCCAGGTGGCCCGGCGCGTCGACCAGATCGCCGTGATGTCGTACGACACCGCGCGCCCCTTCGAGAGCACCTACGGCGGATACGTGGCCCAGCAGACCTCGCTCGCCCTGGAGGTCACCCCGCCCACCACCCACCTGCTGATGGGCCTGCCCTTCTACTACGAGAACAACCCCAGCCACTGGGGCCACGCCGAGACCGTCGCCGCCGCCGTCCGGGGCGCCCGCCTCGGCCTGTCCCGCACGGACCCCGACCGGAAGCTCTTCGGCCTCGCCCCCTACATCGACTTCGCGGCGACGGAGACCAACTGGAAGGAGTTCGAGGACGGCTGGCTCCGCTGACCTGCTAGGACCGGCGGCGGATCCGGTCGCCCAGCCACACGAGCGGGTCGTACTTGCGGTCCACCGCCCGTTCCTTCAGCGGGATCAGCGCGTTGTCCGTGATCTTGATGCCCTCGGGGCAGACCTCCGTGCAGCACTTGGTGATGTTGCAGTAGCCGAGGCCGTGTTCGTCCTGGGCCGTGCGCCCGCGGTCCAGGCCGGCCTCCTCGGCCGCGTCCAGCGGATGCATGTCCAGCTCCGCCACCCGCATCAGGAAGCGGGGACCGGCGAACGCCCGCTTGTTCTCCTCGTGGTCGCGGACGACGTGGCAGGTGTCCTGGCACAGGAAGCACTCGATGCACTTGCGGAACTCCTGCGGGCGGTCCACGTCCTCCTGCTTCATCCGGTACTCGCCCGGACCGAGCCCGGCCGGCGGCACGAACGCCGGCACCTGCCGCGCCTTGGTGTAGTTGTAACCGACGTCCGTCACCAGGTCCCGGATCACCGGGAACGCCCGCAGCGGCGTCACGGTGACCGTCTCGTCCCGGCCGAACACCGACATGCGGGTCATGCACAGCAGCCGGGGGCGCCCGTTGATCTCCGCCGAGCACGAACCGCACTTCCCGGCCTTGCAGTTCCAGCGCACGGCGAGGTCGGGGGCCTGGGTGGCCTGGAGGCGGTGGATGATGTCGAGGACCACCTCGCCGTCGTTCACCTCGACCCGGAAGTCCTCCAGGCCGCCTCCGTCGACGTCCCCCCGCCACACCTCGAAGCGGGCCTCGTAGCTGCTCACTCGTAGAGCTCCTCTTCGGCCAGGTACTTGACCAGCTCGTCCTTCTCGAAGAGGGCGAGCAGGTCGGGGCGGATGGGTTCGGTGGTCTCGCGGGTGAGGGTGATCTGCCCGCGTACCGCGTCGGTGGCGGCGAGCCCGCCCGTGGGGTCGGTCAGCGTGCACAGCAGGTTCACGTTGCGCCAGGCGCGGTCCATGGCGGCGTGGTCCTCCCGGGTGTGGCCGCCGCGCGACTCGGTGCGCTCCAGCGCCGCCCGGGCCACGCACTCGCTGACCAGCAGCATGTTCCGCAGGTCCAGCGCCAGGTGCCAGCCCGGGTTGAACTGCCGGTGGCCCTCCACGCCCGCGCGACGGGCCCGGGCCCGCAGCTCGGCGAGCTTCTCCAGCGCCTGCCGCATCTCGTGCTCCCGGCGGATGATGCCGACCAGGTCGTTCATCGTCTGCTGGAGTTCCTGGTGCAGCGTGTACGGGTTCTCGGGCGGGCCGTCGTCCACCGCCTCCCCGCCCTCCGCCGAGAACGGCCGCAGCGCCTCGGCCGCCGCCGCGTCCACCTGGGCGTCGTCCGCGCGGGGCCGCGCCCCGGCCCGGGCGCTCGCGTGGTCCGCCGCGTACCGGCCGGCCCGGCGGCCGAAGACCAGCAGGTCGGACAGCGAGTTGCCGCCGAGCCGGTTGGAGCCGTGCATGCCGCCCGCGACCTCACCGGCCGCGAACAGCCCCGGCACCCCGCGCGCCGCCGCCGAGTCGGAGTCGACGGCGATGCCGCCCATCACGTAGTGGCAGGTCGGCCCGACCTCCATCGGCCCGGCCGTGATGTCGACGTCCGCCAGCTCCTTGAACTGGTGGTACATCGACGGCAGCCGGCGCTTGATGACCTCCGCGGGCATCCGGCTGGACACGTCCAGGAAGACCCCGCCGTGCGGGGAGCCGCGGCCCGCCTTGACCTCGGCGTTGATGGCGCGGGCCACCTCGTCGCGGGGGAGCAGCTCGGGCGGGCGGCGGTGGTGGTCCGGGTCGTCGTACCAGCGGTCGGCCTCCTCCTCGGACTCCGCGTACTTGTCCTTGAAGACGTCCGGGACGTAGTCGAACATGAACCGCTTGCCCTCGGAGTTGCGCAGCACCCCGCCGTCCCCGCGCACCGACTCGGTGACCAGGATGCCCTTCACCGACGGCGGCCAGACCATCCCCGTCGGGTGGAACTGCACGAACTCCATGTTCAGCAGCGGCGCGCCCGCGAGCAGCGCCAGCGCGTGCCCGTCGCCGGTGTACTCCCACGAGTTCGACGTGACCTTGAAGGACTTGCCGATGCCGCCGGTGGCGATCACCACCGCGGGCGCCTGGAGGACGAAGAAGCGGCCGGACTCGCGTGCGTAGCCGAAGACGCCGCTGACCTGGTCGCCGTCCTTCAGCACCCGGGTGACCGTGCACTCCTGGAAGACCTTCAGCCGGGACTCGTGGTCGCCGGTCTCGGCGAAGTCCTCCTGCTGGAGCGCGACGATCTTCTGCTGGAGGGTGCGGATCAGTTCCAGGCCGGTGCGGTCGCCGACGTGCGCCAGGCGCGGGTACTCGTGGCCGCCGAAGTTGCGCTGGGAGATCCGCCCGTCCTCGGTCCGGTCGAACAGCGCGCCCCAGGTCTCCAGCTCCCACACCCGCGCGGGCGCCTCCTGGGCGTGCAGCTCCGCCATCCGCCACTGGTTGAGGAACTTCCCGCCGCGCATGGTGTCGCGGAAGTGCACCTGCCAGTTGTCGCCGGAGTTGACGTTGCCCATCGCCGCCGCGATGCCGCCCTCGGCCATCACGGTGTGCGCCTTGCCGAACAGCGACTTGCAGATCACGGCCGTACGGGCGCCCCGCTCGCGCGCCTCGATCGCGGCGCGCAGGCCCGCGCCGCCGGCCCCGACCACGACGACGTCCCACTCCTGTCGGTCGACCACGGACATAGGCAAGGCCCCCAGCTAGAAGAAGCGCGGATCGTCGAAGACACCGGACGCGAGGAGATAGACGTAGAGGTCGGCGAGCGCCACGCTGACCAGCGAGGCCCAGGCGAGCTGCATGTGCCGGGCGTTCAGCCGGCTCACCCACTGCCACATCCGGTAGCGCACCGGATGCTTCGAGAAGTGCTTGAGCTTCCCGCCGACGATGTGCCGGCAGGAGTGGCAGGAGAGCGTGTACAGCCAGATCAGCACGATGTTGACCAGGAAGACGAGCGTGCCGAGGCCCATGTGACCCCAGGCGTAGTCCTCGTCCCGGAAGGCCAGCACCGTGTCGTAGGTCAGGACGAGCGCGACCAGCAGCGCGGCGTAGAAGAAGTACCGGTGGACGTTCTGCAGGATCAGCGGGAAGCGGGTCTCGCCGGTGTACTTCGTGTGCGGTTCGGCGACCGCGCAGGCCGGCGGGGACGCCCAGAAGCTGCGGTAGTAGGCCTTGCGGTAGTAGTAGCAGGTCAGCCGGAAGCCGAGCGGGAAGATCAGGATGATGACCGCCGGCGAGAGGCCCCACCAGCCGCCGAACAGCTCCCAGTTCGGGCCGCCGCGCATCGGCTCGCAGTTCTCCGCCAGGCACGGTGAGTAGAACGGCGACACGTACGGCGCCGCGTAGTAGTCGGCATGGGAGAGCGCCCGCCAGGTCGAGTAGACGACGAAGGCGAGCAGCCCGGCCGCGGTGGCGGCCGGGGCCAGCCACCAGCGGTCGGTCCGCAGGTGCGGGGCGGAGATCGCGGCGCGCGTGCCGGATCTCACGCCGCCGCGGCGCTCGGGTTCGGTCGCGGGGGGTTCCGTACCAGTGGCCACGTCGTCCACTCCGGTAGGGGTCGGGGGCGCCGGTCTCGGCGGGGGGCGGCGGTCGGGCGGGGTCAGGGGGCGCGGCGGTCGCGGGCGCCGAGACCCTCGTCGTCGGTGTCCACCCACAGCGACGGGTCGTAGGGGGTGTCGGAGATGGTCACGAGGTCGAGCCGCTCGGCCGGGCCCGCCGCGGCGACGGCGGTCTCCCGGAGCAGCGCGAGGCTCTCGCGCAGGTGGTTGGTGTCGGAGCGGACGCGGCGGATCTCCAGACCGCCGCCGCCCAGCTGCTTCTCCAGCCGCCCCACCGACCTGACCAGGTCGTCGAGGCAGCGCTGGACGGTCGTCAGTTCATCGTGCACGGACATGACGTGACCTCACTTCCACGGGTCCTTCAGGCCCAAGGCGGTGCAACGGTCATGCGCCTGAGAGTGTCGCGCGTCACACCTTGCGCTGTGAAGGGATGTGCATCGATTGGCCGAGGCCCATGGGTGCATCGTCCGGTGCGCGGCCGTGTCCCGCCGGGTGCGTTGCGCCGCACGGGTGGCGCGCGGTCCCCGGCCGCCGTGTCGCCCGGGAATGCAGAACCCTTTCCTCTTCAGTGGGCCGCATACATCGGATGAACACCCCATATCACGTGTGATCACCGTGCCCGCGGCTTTCCGGAGGTATCCAGAGATGTCCCACGACGGCATCGGACCGCGCGCGGTCCTGCGTTCGGTCGCCTTCCTCACCGCCGGCGTGCTCACCGTGCCCGCCCTCGCCGGGTGCGGTTCCGAGGACCCCGCGGGCAAGCCGCTCGCGGGCGCGGACGTCGCGGCCGCCAACCGGTCGGACATCGCCGACGGCGGGACCCTGCGCTGGGCCGTGGACACCGTCCCGGACACCCTGAACACCTTCCAGGCCGACGCCGACACCACCACCGCCCGGATCGCCGAGGCCGTGCTGCCGTCGATGTACCGCACGGACGGCCGGGGCCGGACCGTGCGCAACCCCGACTACCTGGCCTCCGCCGAGGTCGTCGACACCGAGCCCAAGCAGGTGGTCGTCTACCGGCTCGCCCAGCAGGCCGTCTGGAGCGACGGCCGGGAGATCGGCGCCGCCGACTTCGCCGCGCAGTGGCGCGCCCTGTCCGGCAAGGACACCGCCTACTGGACCGCCCGCAACGCCGGCTACGACCGCATCGAGAAGGTCGAGCGCGGCGCGAACGACCTCGAGGTCAAGGTCACCTTCAGCCGCCGCTACGCCGACTGGAAGTCGCTGTTCACCCCGCTCTACCCCAAGGAGGTCATGGGCACCCCGGACTCCTTCAACGACGGGGCGCGCAAGAAGCTGAAGGTCACCGCCGGACCGTTCACGGTGGACGAGGTGGACACCGAGGAGGACGAGGTCGTCCTCGCCCGCAATCCGCGCTGGTGGGGCAGCCCGGCCATGCTGAAGAAGATCGTGCTGCGCGCCGTGCCGCACGACAAGCGCGTCTCCGCGCTCAGCGACGGCACCCTCGACCTGGCCGAGATCGGCCCCGAGGCCGCCCGCCGCATCACGGCCGCCGCCCTGCCGCAGGACGGCGGCACCCCCCTGACGGGCCCCGAGGTCGACCGCTCCGCCGCGGACGCGCTGCGCTCCTGGGCGGTCGCCCACGGCTCCGACGAGGACGCCGCCGACGAGGAGATCTCCGCCCGCGAGAAGCTGCGCAAGAAGGCCGAGAAGTACGCCCGGCAGCAGAAGGCGCTCGGCGGCTTCGAGGTGCGCACGTCACTGGAGCCCGCCTACACCCAGCTCGCCCTCAACGGCGCCGAGGGACCCCTCTCCGACGAGCGGGTCCGCCGGGCCGTGGCCCGCGCCCTGGACCGTGAGGACCTCGCCGGGACCGTGCTGAAGCCGCTCGGCCTGCCCGCCGAGCCCGTCGGCAGCCACTTGGCGCTGCCCGGCCAGGCCGCCTACGCCGACGGCAGCGGCGCCCTCGGCACGCCGGACGCCAAGGAGGCCAGGGCCCTGCTCTCGGACGCCGGATGGGTGCCGGGCGGTCCGGTGAAGGAGGAGAAGGAGAAGGAGAAGGAGGAGGACGCGGGGGAGAAGAAGGACGAGGACGAGAAGAAGGACGAGGGGGAGAAGGCGGCCGGCTCCGAGGCGGACGACTCCGGGGACTCCGGGGACTCCGGGGACTCGGACGAATCCGGGGACTCGGAGAACTCGGGAGACGGCGACGACGGCACGTACATCGTCGGCGAGGACGACGGGAAGAACCACGGCGACGGCAAGGCCTCGCACGACCCGGACACCGGCGCCGGCACGCTGAAGCAGAGCGGCGGCGCCCCCGCCGGCGCCTACGCCCCCCAGGGCACCGCGGCCCCGGCCCGCGCGGACACGGCCCCGGTCGCCAAGGACGGCAAGGCGCTCGTGCTGCGGTTCGTGCTCCCGTCGGGGCCCGGCTCGCAGACGCTGGAGACCGTGGCCGGCCGGATCGCGACGATGCTGGAGAGGATCGGCGTCCGCACCGACATCTCCAAGGTCGACGACGACAGCTACTTCAAGGACCACATCGCGTCCGGCGACTTCGACCTGGCCCTGTACTCCTGGCCCGCGACCGCCTTCCCCGCCACCGACGCCCGCCCCGTCTACTCCAAGCCGGTCCCGGCCGCCGACGGCTCGCTGAACGTGGAGCAGAACTGGACCCGCGTCGGCACCGACCAGGTGGACCAGCTCTTCGACCAGGCCGTCGCCACCCTCGACGACGCCGAGCGGCGCGACCTGATCCGCAAGGCCGACTCCCGGATCTGGGCGGCGGCCGGCTCCATCCCCCTCTACCAGCGCCCGCAGCTCGTCGCGGCCCGCGAGAACCTCGCCAACGCCGGCGCCTTCGGCTTCGCCACCCCGGTCTACGAGGACATGGGCTTCCTGAAGAAGTCGGCGCAGGGGGCCGAGGGGTCGCCGGGGGCGGGGAACGACGAGGCCGGCACGGAGGACTGAGGCCCCGGGAGCGACCCTGGCGGCGCCGGCCGCGAGCCATAGCCGCCGCGGGGCCGTACCATAGGGTGAGGCCGTGGCGTGTTCAGCCCGGCAGGGCCCCCGCTCGCCAGAGCTTCTCGTGCAGGGCCTTCCTCAGCACTCCGGGAGATACGCCTTTCATGGCACCGTCCGCAACGCGTCACGACATCCGCAACGTCGCCATCGTCGCCCATGTCGACCACGGCAAGACCACCATCGTCGACGGCATGCTCAAGCAGGCCGGCGCCTTCGCCGCCCACCAGCTCGACCAGGTCGACGACCGCATGATGGACTCGAACGACCTGGAGCGTGAGAAGGGCATCACGATCCTCGCCAAGAACACGGCGGTGAAGTACCACCCCAAGGACGGCGGGGAGCCCATCACGATCAACATCATCGACACCCCCGGCCACGCCGACTTCGGCGGCGAGGTCGAGCGCGGTCTGTCGATGGTCGACGGCGTCGTGCTGCTGGTGGACGCCTCCGAGGGCCCGCTGCCGCAGACCCGCTTCGTGCTGCGCAAGGCGCTGCAGCAGCGGCTGCCGATCATCCTCTGCATCAACAAGACGGACCGGCCCGACGCCCGCATCGACGAGGTCGTCAACGAGACCTACGACCTCTTCCTCGACCTGGACGCCGACGAGGAGCAGATCGAGTTCCCGATCGTCTACGCCTGCGGCCGTGACGGCGTCGCTTCGCTGACCAAGCCCGAGGACGGCACGGTCCCCGCCGACTCCGACTCCCTCGAGCCGTTCTTCTCGACGATCCTCGAGCACATCCCCGCCCCCACCTACGAGGAGGGCGCCCCGCTCCAGGCCCACGTCACCAACCTCGACGCCGACAACTTCCTCGGCCGCATCGCCCTGCTCCGCGTCCACCAGGGCGAGCTGAAGAAGGGGCAGACCGTCGCCTGGATGAAGCGTGACGGCTCCGTGCAGAACGTCCGCATCTCCGAGCTGATGATGACCGAGGCGCTCACCCGCAAGCCGGCCGAGAAGGCCGGCCCCGGTGACATCTGCGCGGTCGCGGGCATCCCCGACATCATGATCGGCGAGACGCTGGCCGACCCGGAGAACCCGGTCGCCCTGCCCCTGATCACGGTCGACGAGCCGGCGATCTCCATGACCATCGGCACCAACACCTCCCCGCTGGTCGGCCGCGGCGGCACCGGCAAGGGCGCCGACAACAAGGCGGCCGTCAAGGACCGCAAGGTCACCGCCCGCCAGGTCAAGGACCGCCTGGACCGCGAACTGATCGGCAACGTCTCGCTCCGCGTCCTGGAGACCGACCGCCCCGACGCCTGGGAGGTGCAGGGCCGCGGCGAGCTGGCGCTGGCCATCCTGGTCGAGCAGATGCGCCGTGAGGGCTTCGAGCTCACCATCGGCAAGCCGCAGGTGGTCACCAAGGAGGTCGACGGCAAGGTCTACGAGCCGGTCGAGCGCATGACCATCGACGTCCCCGAGGAGCACATGGGCGCGGTCACGCAGCTCATGGGCGTCCGCAAGGGCCGCATGGACAACATGTCCAACCACGGCTCCGGCTGGGTGCGCATGGAGTTCGTGGTCCCCTCCCGCGGTCTGATCGGCTTCCGTACCGAGTTCCTGACCCAGACCCGCGGCACCGGCATCGCCCACTCCATCCACGAGGGCCACGAGCCCTGGTTCGGCACGCTGACCACCCGCAACAACGGCTCGCTGGTCGCCGACCGCGCCGGTGCGGTCACCGCGTTCGCGATGACCAACCTGCAGGAGCGCGGCGTGCTCTTCGTCGAGCCCGGCACCGAGGTGTACGAGGGCATGATCGTCGGTGAGAACTCCCGCTCCGACGACATGGACGTCAACATCACCAAGGAGAAGAAGCTCACCAACATGCGGTCGTCCACGGCCGACGTGGCCGAGTCGATCGTGCCGCCGCGCAAGCTGTCGCTGGAGCAGTCCCTGGAGTTCTGCCGTGACGACGAGTGCGTGGAGGTCACCCCGGAGGCCGTCCGCATCCGCAAGGTGAACCTGGACGCCCGCGAGCGCGCCCGCGCCGCGAGCCGCGCCAAACACGGCTGACGCCACCGCACCGGTACACGGCACCGGACACCCCGGCGAGGGGGGTCCGGTGCCGTTCGCGTACCCGGACCGGGCACGAAGCGAGGCCCCGCCGCACTGCCCCGGGCAGGGCGGTCCGGGTACGGGAAGGCGACGGGAGGAGGATAGGGAAAACCCTTGATGACGAGCTGATCAGGCCGAATCGGCTCGTATACGCACTACCCTGCTCCCGGAACGGCGCGTCCGCGCCCGGAGGTTCCCGGTCGGCGAGGCCCGCCACCGTGGTCGCGCCGGCTCGGCGGGCTCAGCGCCCGGTCGCCCCTCAGGGGCACCCTGCACGCCGGGCAGTCCGGCGCCATCGGTTTTCCCGGCGGAACGTCCGACATGCGGACACCGGTCACCGGTAGATGTGTAACAAGTCCGTTTCGCAGGGATCTTTCGCCAAACCGTTTGTCCGGATTTTGGAAGATGTAGGACACAGCTGTGATCGAACCGAAACCTCGGGGGTGTGGCTCAGTCGTGGCGCATGGCAGATAGTTAGGCGCGTAGAGCTCGGCTGAACAGGTCATGCGCTGACGGCGCCGACTTACGAGCGCGGGGCACCTGATGATCTCGGACACCGGCGACGGGCGGTGGACGGTGACGCGTCGCGTGCTCTTCTTTGTGGTGAACCAATGGACTCATGAGGAGGAACCCATGCGCGGTGCCAGGAGCGCCAAGTGGGTCGCGGGGGCGATAGTGGTCGCCCTGGCCGCCACCGCCTGCGGCGGCGGCGACGGTGGCAGCGAGGGCAAGAGCAAGGGCTCGGGCCCTGAGGGCTATGTCTCGATCGACGTGGGCGAGCCGCAGAAGCCGCTGATCCCGTCAGACACCAACGAGACCAACGGCGCGTATGTCATCCAGTCCCTGTTCACCCCGCTGATCGATTTCGACGCCAAGGGCGAAATCGTCTACATGAACGCCGAGTCGATCACCACCGAGGACTCGAAGACCTGGACGGTCAAGCTCAAGAAGGGCTGGAAGTTCCACAACGGCGAGGACGTCACCTCCAAGTCGTACATCGACGCCTGGAACTGGAACGCCAACATCAAGAACAACCAGCAGAACGCCTTCTGGTTCCAGGACATCAAGGGCTACGACGACGTCCACCCGGCGAAGGGTGAGCCGAAGGCCGACGCCATGTCCGGTCTGAAGGCCGTGGACGACCACACCTTCACGATCGAGCTGAAGTACACGATGCCGTACTTCAACTACAAGCTGGGCTACGCGACCTGGGCGCCGCTGCCCAAGGTCTTCCACGACGACCCGAAGGCCTTCGGCCAGAAGCCGATCGGCAACGGTCCCTACACCTTCGAGAAGTGGGACCACAAGAAGCTCATCCAGGTCAAGGCCTGGGACGAGTACCAGGGCTCGAACAAGGCCAAGAACAAGGGCGTCCAGTTCAAGGCCTACACGACGCTCGAGGCCGCCTACAAGGACGTCGTCTCCGGCAACCTGGACATGATCCGCCAGGTCGGCCCGACGGACCTGCCGAAGTACAAGCAGGACCTGGGTGACGGGGCCATCGAGCAGCCGTACGCGGCCATCCAGTCGCTGAACCCGGCGTTCTACTCGAAGACCTTCAAGGACATCGACCCGAAGGTCCTGCAGGGCCTGTCGATGGCGATCGACCGCGAGACGATCACCAAGACGGTTCTGAACAACACCCGTACGCCGGCCAAGGGTTTCACGCCGCCGGGAGTCAAGGGCTTCCAAAACCTGGACACCGACGTCTTCACGTACAACCCGGAGAAGGCCAAGCAGCTCATCAAGGAGGGCGGCGGCGTTCCGGGCAACAAGTTCACCATTCAGTACAACACTGACGGTGGGCACAAGGAGTGGGTGACCGCCGTCTGCGAGTCCATCCGCAAGGCCACGGGCGTCGACTGCGTCGGTGACCCCAAGCCCGACTTCGCCACGGACCTCGAGGCCCGTGACAACGACCAGGTGAAGGGCATGTACCGCGGCGGCTGGGTCGCCGACTACCCGATCAACGCCAACTTCATGAAGGAGCTCTACCACACCACCGCCGAGGCCAACAACGGTCGCTTCTCCAACAAGGAGATCGACACGCTGATGAACAAGGCCGACCAGGCCAAGACCCTCGACGAGTCGGTGAAGGCCTTCCAGGAGGTCGAAAAGAAGCTGGTCGAGCACATGCCGGCCATTCCGCTCTGGTACTACCGCATCAACGGTGGTCACGGTAAGAACGTCGACAACGTCAACGTCGACTTCCACGGTGACCTCGAGGTCTGGGCCGTCACGACGAAGTAGTCGAGCCCCTGGGTCTCATCCCCAACTTGGCCGTTGACCCACCGCCGCCGCGAGGCGCGGTGGAAGGTTGCACGGGGCCGCCCCCTGGATCAGGAGGCGGCCCCGGTACCTGTAGTAACCCCTCACGGAGGCACCTATGGGGCGCTATGTCGCACGACGACTGCTCCAGATGATCCCGGTGTTCATCGGGTCGACTTTGCTCATCTTCTGCATGATGTACGCCCTGCCCGGGGATCCCGTCCGGGCGATGATGGGGGATCAGGCATACGACCCGACGGTGGTCGCGAACATCAAGAAGGACCTCGGACTGGATCAGCCGCTCATCCAGCAGTACGTGAACTACATGACGGGGCTGCTCCAGGGTGACTTCGGCACCCAGATCGCCAGCCAGCGACCGATCGCGGACATCATCGCGGACGCGTTCCCGGTGACGATCCGGCTGACGATCTTCGCTTTCACCTTCGTCGCGCTGGTGGGCATCGGTCTCGGTGTCGTGGCCGGTCTGAAGCCGGACACGCTGCGCGACCGTGGACTGCTCACCCTGACGCTGGTGCTCGTCTCGATGCCGTCCTTCGTGCTGGGCTTCCTGCTGCAGTACCTGCTCGCCTTCAAGTGGTCCGTCACCACCCCCACGGTGACGGACTCGATGAACTTCTCCCAGCTCGCGCTCCCCGCCACCGTGCTGGCGTCGCTGTCGCTCGCGTACGTCGCCCGGTTGACCCGCACGTCGATCGCGGAGAACCTCCGCTCCGACTACATCCGTACCGCCGTGGCCAAGGGCCTGCCTCGCCGCCGCATCATCGGCGTCCACCTGATGCGCAATTCGCTGATCCCCGTGGTCACCTTCCTCGGTATCGAGATCGGCAGCTTGATGACCGGCGCCATCGTGACCGAGGGCATCTTCAACGTGCGAGGTATCGGTATCGAGATTTACGAGGCGCTCACCAGGCGGGAGGGTGCCACGGTCGTGGGCATCGCGTCGCTGATGGTGCTCGTCTACCTCGTTGCCAGCTTGATCGTCGACCTGCTCTACGCGGTCCTGGACCCGAGGATCCGGTATGCCTGACAAGACCGCTGAAAAGGTCGCGACCGCGACCGGCGAGCCGATCGCCGCCGTCGTGCCCACGGACGCCGGACCCGCTCCGGCCAAGGCGCGCAGCCTCTGGTCCGACGCCTGGCACGATCTGCGGCGCAACCCGCTGTTCCTCATATCGAGCGTCCTGATCGTGTTCCTGCTGGTGATGGCGATCTGGCCGGGCCTGTTCACCAGCGCTTCGCCGCGTGACGCCGACCTGGCCAAGCACTACCTGGGCAAGCCGAACTGGGGCCACTTCTTCGCCCCCGACTGGCTGGGCTACGACGTCCAGGGGCGGTCGATCTACGCGCGGGTGGTGTACGGCGCCCGTGCGTCCATCGCCGTCGGCCTCGGGGTGACCGTCTGCGTCACGGTTCTCGGCACCGTCATCGGCATGGTGGCCGGCTACTTCGGCGGCTGGGTCGACGCGCTGCTCTCGCGGATGACCGACATCTTCCTGGGCATCCCGTTCCTGCTCGGCGCCCTGGTGGTGCTGAACTCGTTCACGGACCGCACCGTCATCGTCGTCATCCTGGCCCTCGCCTTCCTGGGGTGGACGCAGATCGCCCGTGTCGCCCGCGGCTCGGTGATCACCATCAAGCAGGCCGACTACGTGGTGGCGGCCAAGGCACTGGGGGCGTCGACCTCCCGCATCCTGATCCGTCACGTCCTGCCCAACGCGCTCGCGCCCATCATCGTCGTGGCGACCATCGCGCTCGGCGGTTACATCGCGGCCGAGGCGACCCTGTCCTTCCTGGGCGTGGGTCTCGGTGACACCGCGGTGTCCTGGGGCGGCGACGTGGCGCGAGGGCGTGAGCAACTCCGTATCGCTCCGCACACTCTGATCATTCCCTCGGTGATGGTCTCGATCACGGTGCTCTCGTTCCTTATGTTCGGCGATGCGGTACGCAACGCCCTCGACCCCAAGCTGCGCTGAGGGAGGCGTACACGTGACCACCATCGACACATCGTCCGGCGTCCTCGACCTCGACGGCTCGGACGACTACGCCGGACCGCTGCTCGAAGTCCGTGACCTGCATGTGGAGTTCAGGACCCGGGACGGCGTCGCCAAGGCCGTGAACGGTGTCAACTACACCGTCAGCGCCGGCGAGACCCTCGCCGTACTCGGCGAGTCGGGCTCCGGCAAGTCCGTGACCGCGCAGACGATCATGGGGATCCTGGACATGCCGCCGGGCCATGTCTCCAAGGGAGAGATCCTCTTCCGCGGGCAGGACATGCTCAAGATGTCGGGTGAGGAGCGGCGCAGGATCCGGGGCCGGAAGATCGCCATGATCTTCCAGGACGCGCTCTCCTCACTCAACCCGGTGCTCTCCGTGGGCTACCAGCTCGGCGAGATGTTCCGCGTGCACCTGGGCATGTCCAAGAAGGACGCCAAGGCCAAGGCCATCGAGCTGATGGACAAGGTCAAGATCCCTGCTGCCGCGGCGCGGGTCAACGACTACCCCCACCAGTTCTCCGGCGGTATGCGTCAGCGCATCATGATCGCGATGGCGCTCGCTCTGGAGCCGGACCTGATCATCGCGGACGAGCCCACCACCGCACTCGACGTGACGGTCCAGGCCCAGGTCATGGATCTGCTCGCCGAGCTCCAACGCGAGTACCACATGGGTCTGATCCTGATCACCCACGATCTCGGCGTCGTCGCCGACGTGGCGGACAAGATCGCTGTGATGTACGCGGGCCGGATCGTCGAGACCGCGCCCGTGCACGAGTTGTACAAGCGTCCGGCCCACCCTTACACCAAGGGCCTGCTCGACTCGATCCCGCGCCTGGACCAGAAGGGCCAGGAGCTGTACGCGATCAAGGGCCTGCCGCCCAACCTCACCCGGATTCCGAGTGGTTGCGCTTTCAACCCGCGTTGCCCGATGGCCCAGGACGTCTGCCGCACGGACGTCCCACCGCTGTTCCCGGTGACCGAGCGGGACGGCGGCGAACTGGCCGGGCGCGGCAGTGCCTGCCACTTCTGGAAGGAGACGATCCATGGCTGAGCTGAGCAAGAGCAACGAGCCGGCGGACGCCACTCCGAACGTCTCCGACGTCGAGGTGGTGGAAGCGGCCGTCGAGTCGGAGGCGGTCGCCGCGCTCGACGCCCCCGTCGAGCGGGGTGAGCCGATCCTTCAGGTACGCAACCTGGTCAAGCACTTCCCGCTGACCCGGGGCGTCCTGTTCAAGAAGCAGGTCGGTGCGGTCAAGGCTGTCGACGGAATCAGCTTCGACCTGTATCAGGGCGAGACTCTCGGCATCGTGGGCGAGTCCGGTTGCGGCAAGTCCACGGTGGCCAAGCTGCTGATGATGCTGGAGACGGCCACGGCCGGCGAGATCTTCTACAAGGGCCAGGATGTCACCCGGCTGTCGGGGCGTGCGCTCAAGGCGGTGCGCCGCAACATCCAGATGGTCTTCCAGGACCCGTACACCTCGCTCAACCCCCGTATGACGGTGGGTGACATCATCGGTGAGCCCTTCGACATCCACCCCGAGGTGGCGCCGAAGGGCGACCGGCGCAAGCGCGTGCAGGAACTCCTCGACGTGGTCGGTCTGAACCCCGAGTACATCAACCGTTACCCGCACCAGTTCTCCGGCGGTCAGCGTCAGCGCATCGGTATCGCGCGCGGTCTGGCCCTGAACCCCGAGATCATCATCTGCGACGAGCCGGTCTCCGCGCTGGACGTCTCGGTCCAGGCACAGGTCATCAACCTGATGGAGCGGCTGCAGGACGAGTTCAACCTCTCCTACATCTTCATCGCGCACGACCTGTCGATCGTCCGTCACATCTCCGACCGGGTGGGGGTGATGTACCTGGGAAAGATCGCGGAAATCGGTACCGACACCCAGATCTACGATCACCCGACTCACCCGTACACCCAGGCGCTCCTTTCCGCGGTGCCGGTCCCGGACCCCGAGGTTCGCGAGCACCGCGAGCGGATCATCCTCACCGGCGACGTTCCTTCCCCGGCCAACCCGCCCTCGGGCTGCCGTTTCCGGACGCGCTGCTGGAAAGCCCAGGAGAAGTGCGCCGAGGAGGTGCCCCTGCTGGCGATCCCCGAGCGCTTCAAGTCGACCGATTCCCCGGCGGCCCATGAGTCGGCGTGCCACTTCGCGGAGGAGAAGGACGTGGTCCACGCGGCCTGATCCGACACAGTGCCCTGGCCGGTTCCCGGTGCCTCCCCAGGCGCGGGGAACCGGCCGTTTTCGTGCCACTTCCCCCGTCTGATCGATAATGGCTTTGTCCGGATCTGCGAACGCCAGGGCGTCCTCATCCTGGCCGACCGTGCCTATGCGGGCGCCGGCCCCTGGGTCACCACCGGACGCAAACGACCGTCCGGCAGGCAACTGACCCCGACTCAGCAGACGATCGACCGGGCCCTCGCCGCCTCCCGAGCACCCGTCGAACGCGGCATGGCACGACTCAAGTCCTGGCGAATCTTCCGAAGATCGCGATGCAGCCCGAACCGCATGACGTCAATCGCCAAGGCCATCCTCACCCTGGAGCGCTCGCGGCCCCAAATGACCTGCGTGACCTGGCCGGCGCGCTGCGGGACGTGCTCCGCATCCGAAACCAGGGCGACCGGGGCTGTCAGCTGGGACAAATTAGGAGATGCGGCCCATTATGTAGGCGGTGCCTACCCTATCTTCCTCGGGTGAGTCCGCCTGGATCGCGAGACTCGGCCCGGCCGTGGTGAAGTCGAACCCGTTCGTCATCGGCTGCGTGCAGTCGACGCGCTTAGCTGTCTTGGCGGCGCCTGAGACGACCGTGAAGGTGACCGTGCCCTCCCCTGCGCACGCCACCTCCACCCGCAGGGCCGTGCCCGACTTGATGGTTTCGTCCAGGTTCTCTCCGGGCACCGCGAGGGAACCGGCCGAGACCAAGCCCGCCTCATCCGACTCCAGGCGATCCGCCATGTTGAGCAAGTCGCGAGCTTCCATGTCCAACTGCTCCCTGCCGGACTGGGAGGGCGGCTGAGCTGTGGGAGCCGCGGCGGAGCTCCCCGCCTTCTCGGACTGCGAAGCCTTGGACACCGTAGGCGAGTCAGAGCAAGCGGATGCCATACCGGTAATCAGCGCGACGGCAGTCAGAGCATGTCGGCAACGCCTGAAAACGTGCCACCTCCAACGGATGAAAAGTGGCCCGTCTGAACCGTCTGGCTCGTTGAGCCAGGCAGGGAGGAAGGGTGATCAGCGTGGAGGACTGGGCGGAGATCCGCCGGTTGCACCGGTCCGAGGGCATGCCGATCAGAGCGATTGCTCGGAAGCTCGGGATCTCGCGGACGACGGTGCGGCGGGCGGTGTCCAGTGACCGGCCGCCGAAGTACGAGCGGGCCTCGAAGGGATCGGTCGTGGATGAGGTCGAGCCGAGGATCAGGGAACTGCTCGAGGTCTGGCCGGACATGCCGGCAACGGTGGTGGCCGAGCGGATTGGCTGGCAGCGGGGGATGACGGTCCTGCGGGACCGGCTGCGGGACCTGCGCCGGGACTATGTTCCGGCGGACCCGGCGTCCAGGACGGCTTATGAGCCGGGTGAGCTGGTCCAGTGCGATCTGTGGTTCCCGTCGGCGGAGATTCCGCTGGGGTTCGGGCAGACCGGCAGCCCACCGGTCCTGGTGATGGTCAGCGGTTACTCGCGCTGGATCATGGCGAGGATGCTGCCGACCCGGTCGGCTGCGGATCTGATCGCGGGGCACTGGCGGCTGCTGTCAGGGCTCGGAGCGGTTCCCAGGGCTTTGGTCTGGGACAACGAGGGTGCGGTCGGTTCCTGGCGGGGCGGGCGGCCGCGGCTGACGGAGGACTTCGCCGCGTTCGCCGGACTGCTGGGAATCCGGATCATCCAGTGCCGTCCGGGTGATCCGGAGGCGAAGGGCCTGGTCGAGCGGGCCAACGGCTATCTGGAGACCTCGTTCCTGCCCGGGCGGGTGTTCGCCTCGCCGACCGACTTCAACATTCAGCTGGAGGACTGGCTGCGGCGGGCGAACCGCCGGGTCCACCGCACTCTGCAGGCGCGTCCCGTCGACCGCATCGACGCGGATCGGGCGGGGATGCTGCCCTTGCCGCCGGTCGATCCGCCGGGCTGGTGGCGCACGTCGCTGCGGCTGCCGCGCGACCACTACGTCCGTGTCGACACCTGCGACTACTCCGTCCACCCTCTCGCCATCGGCCGCCGGATCGAGGTCAAGGCCGGCCTGGACGAGGTCCTGGTGTTCTGCGAGGGCACCGAGGTCGCCCGGCACGTCCGCTGCTGGGCCCGCCACCAGAGCATCACCGACCCCGCCCACTCCGCGGCGGCCGGCGCCGCCCGCCTGGCGGCCTGCAAGGAACCCGCCGCCGACGACGGTGAGGTCGAGGTCGAACAGCGGTCGCTGGACACCTACGACCGGATCTTCGGCGTCATCGAGGGCGGCCTCGGCAAGGAGGAGGAGATCGCATGACCACCACCACGGCCACCTCGTCAGGCCGGGACGTCACCTCCGAACTGGCCTATCTGACCCGGGTCCTCAAAGCCCCGGCCCTGCGGGAGGCAGCCTCCCGGCTGGCGGAGCGGGCGAAGGCCGAGCAGTGGGGCTTCGAGGAGTATCTGGCGGCCTGTCTGCAGCGGGAGGTCGCCGCCCGCGACGCGCACGGCGCCGAGAGCCGCATCCGCGCGGCCCGGTTCCCTTCCCGCAAGTCGCTCGAGGACTTCGACTTCGAGCACCAGCGGTCGGTGAAACGGGAGACGATCACCCACCTGGGCACCCTCGACTTCGTCGCGGGCAAGGAGAACGTGATCTTCCTCGGCCCGCCCGGCACGGGCAAGACGCACCTGGCCACGGGTCTGGGGATCCGGGCCTGTCAGGCCGGTCACCGGGTCGCGTTCGCGACCGCCGCCGAGTGGGTCGCCCGCCTCGCGAAGGCCCACGAGACCGGCCGCCTGGACGACGAGCTGGTCCGGCTCGGCCGGATCCCGCTGATCATCGTCGACGAGGTCGGCTACATCCCCTTCGAGCCCGAGGCCGCGAACCTGTTCTTCCAGTTCATCTCGGGCCGCTACGAGCGGGCCTCGGTCATCGTGACCAGCAACAAACCCTTCGGCCGCTGGGGCGAGGTCTTCGGCGACGACACCGTCGCCGCCGCCATGATCGACCGCCTCGTCCACCACGCCGAAGTCGTCTCCCTCAAGGGAGACAGCTACCGCATGCGCGGCCGCGACCTCGGACGGGTCCCCGCCGCCAACACCAGGGAATGACCAACATCAACTGACAAGCGGTCCACTTTTCATCCGCTGCCTCTGGTCCACGATTGCGCCGTTACCGACAAGAGCACTGCCAGTGCGGCGAGTGAAGCGGTACAAAGGGTCCCCCGAAGTGCAGTCAGAAGCCAAGTAAACGTGCAGAGCAAGGTGATCATCCTGTGTGGACACCCGCGTCACCTCGGCAATCTGGGCATCGGCACCAGATTGGTACACAGGTTTGACGCGTTTCCCCCGCAAGAGGCGGTTCCCTGGTGGCCGCAAACATTCCGAAGGCCGCGGCGATGTGGGCAAGGAGGTGCGGCGGGAGCTCGCAGCGGCACTCACCCTCACGGTGACGATGAGCATCGTGGCCCACTCGACCAGGGCGTGAGGCTTCGACCACTCCCTCAACAGTCACGGGGGCCTCATGCGTTGCGGCCCGCCCCCGCCAACAGCCCCGTCACCCGATCGGTGGCCAAGCTGAAAAGGCTCATTGAACCTCTTTCATCCTGTGCTGGCGGGTGAAACGGGCTGGTCAGCTGGTGTGGTGACGAGGCAGGGCCCCTCGTCGTTGGTGTGGTGATTCCACTCAGCACACCGGCGACCGAAGGGGCCCTGTTGGTTTCCGTATCCTGCCACGCTCGACGTCCCGCACGAGCTCGTCGAGCATGTCTCGTGGCTGCTGTACGAGCACCGCCGGACCCGCAACACCCGCTGGCGCAAGCTCGGCTGCTTCGACCAGGCACTGCTCACGCTGGTCCACCTACGCAAGAACGAGACGTTCGCCCAGCTCGGCGCCGGGTTCGGGATATCGCAGGCCACCGCCTGGCGGTACGTCGACGAAGCCCTGGAGGTGCTGGCTGCCTGGGCTCCCGGCCTTCATGAAGCCCTCACCGGTCTCGGTGAGGGCGACCATGTCGTCGTTGACGGCACTCTGATCCCCATCGACCGCGTCCGCGCGGACGAACCGTACTACTCGATGAAACACCGCAAGCACGGCATGAACGTGCAGGTCATCGCCCGCCCCGACGGCACCCCGCTGTGGTTCTCCCGCGCAACGCCGGGCAGAACCCATGACCTGACCGCGGCCCGGGCCCACGGCATCGTGCAAGCCTGCCTCACCCGGCAGATCCTTGTCCTGGCCGACCGCGCCTACCAGGGTGCCGGCGCCACCTTCCGCACCCCCTACCACCACCACAGCGAACAGCCCGAGCACTACCAGCAGTTCAACCGCAACCACGCCCGACTGAGAGCCCCCGGCGAACGCGCCTTCGTCCGACTCAAGTCCTGGCACATCATACGCAGAGCACGCTGCTCGACCCGCCGTATCAGCCGCACCGTCCAAGCCATCCACGTACTACTGACCTGCGACTATTCAGGATGAAAGAGGTTCAGTGAGGGCGGCTGTAGTCAAAATGATGCGTTGAATCCAGTGGGCGACCTCCTTTACAGAGAGTGGAAAATCCCCTGCGATCCTCACCAGGAAGATGGAGGACGTCCCAGTGAAAAGGCGCAGTTTCGCCAGTGTAGTCGGTCCCTCACACAGGCGATCGTAGCTTCGGGCTGGCGTTCGAACTTGTGAGGTTTTTCTTGCACCCCATCGCTCAATAGTTTCCTCTAATGGCTTGCCATCTTGTATGGCGAAGCTCACTCCTCACCGGAGCGATGGCGCAATCAGAAAGCCCATCGGATCCGGTAAACGGTCAAGCGATCGATTTCAAGGAATGAAGATGGCGAGTGAACGTGCCAGTTCTTCCAGGTCAGCAGCAGCGTGCATGATCCTGGCAACGTCTTCGGTGGCCGTCCAGACAACTACATCCGCTTCATGTTCAGTTACTTGCCACGCATATCGCACACAGGCCAGTACATGCGGCGAATCTTCCTGAGTTACGTACCGGAACGTTGTCATACCCTCGCCCAGGTATTCGGAGCGAAAGGGCTTCACCACAGGTGGCTCCACGGCGTTCGGGTCGTCTGCCTCGGTCAGAGCGCGCAGGGTCGGGTAGCGCGGTTCTTTCGCCGGGCCGATTGCTGCGCAGACCGGGAGCGGGACATCTGTTGGATGGTCAAGATGTAGAAACAGCCAGTGGTCCGACCCGGGAGGGCAGAAGGATTTGGCGCAACGCGCCAGGGTATTACCTACGAACTCCACGCCCCTGGGGCCTGGATCGAGTTCTCGATCCGCCCACAGGTCCTCGGCCCGTTCCAAACACCAGGATTTGATGTCATCCCATTCCTCGAAGGGAGCTGAGGCGCCTGACCGTGGAGGGATAATTACCCATGGGTAGGGGTCGACGTATTCAATGTCGATGATTGGCCAGAAAACGCTGCTCATTCAACCCTCCAGCGAAAGGTTGCCATAACTGCATCAAACCACTCGACGAGAACCTCTGCCAGTTCATCTCTCGGGTCCCCTCCTCCGACCGTCGAGAAGGCGGCCACGAGCCACCGGGCAGGATCCCCGGGGATAGATGCGATGTACTCGACACGGCGAGAGGCAACCTCTACTCCATGGTTGGAATCTGCCTCTGCCATGAACTCACGCCGGACAGCGACTGCACCGTCGACCTCACCAGAACTGAGATCAGCGTTCAAACCCTCTCGGGATAGCAATTGAACCACCAGATCAGTGGGATTTGCGTACGTTGCTCCCCGTTCTCTTTCCGGTAGGGTAGTTTCCGTCACGAGAATTGACGCGCCGAGGTTAAATTCTTGATCACCCATAGGCTTCACCGGAATATATAGATCGAGTCCGTTTCTCTGCTGAGCCTGGACAACGGAGTTTCGAAGTCGTTTCGCGATTTCCTTTTTGTAAGGTTCGATCTTGTCCGGGGGTGCGTCTTTCGGAATGCGCGAGAACACGTCCGCGAGGATGCGGTTGACAGCTTCTTCTGTGCCCTGACGTAGAGGTACTTGAGACCATTGGGAAGGTAGCAAAAGGCGGTAACCTCTCGCAGGCTTGCTAATTTCATCCGCCGCAGCGGTCTGCTCAGTGGTCATGAACGGACTTCCTGCGGTCGAGGTAGTGAATTCCTGCCAACCCGCCAAGGCTCGCGGCCACCCCCAGCCAGAGGATCCACTCACCTTGGAACAGCGCGAACGCCAACGCGTAGAGCAGGTAGAACGTCAGCGCGATTCTGAGGAACATCCGCTCACCGGACAGTGTCTCCCAGTCGGCCGGGCGGTGTGCCAGCCAGAGGAGAACCACCGGTGTGACAGAACACAGGGCCCACTCCCAGGTGGGCATGGGTAGCAACTCTTCCCCGAAGATGTCCCCGGTGAAGGGGCCGGCCAGCACGCGGAAGACGGCCAGGACGAAGACCACCTTGACGCCTGCGACGCCGTATGGGAGCCAAGGAACCGCTTGGTCTGCTGCTCTGGTCTACGAGGTTCTTTCATCGATCGGAACTCCTTCACCATTAGGACCCTACGGGCGCGGTCATGCGGTCCTTCATTCTTCTGTAACCATCATTGATCAAGGAGTCCGCGCCCTTGTCCGCTACGTCCAATCCAGTGGAAACAGCCCATGAGCCCTGGACCACGTCTTTGTGGCGCTGAGCTTGACTGGCGTTGGAGGCGAGTTCGGCGCTGTCCGGGTACGTGTCACGCCATTTTCTAATGTCCTTCACCTGCTGGGCAAGGTTCCTGTCGCCGATGGCGCTGGTCTTTTCCCGCGCGGTGATCTGAGGCATCTCGGAATCGCGCACCTCATCGGCGGCACGCTTCCCTGCAGTGCGGTTCTCGCCCTCTAGGCGCAACCGTTTGGCTCGGGCGCGCTCGCGGTTCTTCCGTGATGTACCGCCGCGCCTTCTTTCCGCTCTGGCCGCAGTTTTCCGAGCCCCTGCGTTGGTCTGGGCGGCCTGCGCGGTAGACTTTTGTTTAGCTAGACCAGCTGCTGTCTTGCGCGAATTTTGCTGCAAAGCTTTGACGGCCTTCGCCGCCTTCAATCCGTTACGCGCCAATTTTAGTGCACCAAGGTCCATCACCACGTCGAACCAAGACCCGTTTCCGGTGACGGCCTGTGTGATGTGGATAGCCGCAACGACAACGGTGAGGGCAAACGCAATCACGCCCACGGCAGGGAAGAACATAGCCACGACGCCGACAAGAGTTGCCACCTTGCTGGCCCATTCAGCGATTTCTCCCAGCCAGTCTGCGTCAGCCACCCAGCCCTTGATATCGTTCCACCAGTCTGTCCTTCATGTCGTCATCGATGGACGACCTAATTTTGCTGGCAAAGTGACCGGAGCGTTCCTGGTAGCCCTCCTCTGCCGAGTTAAGGCGATTACGGGCGTCCTCGAGGTCTTCCTTGGCCTGTTTAAGGACCGGGTCTTCGTCGGATCTGCCTCCCTCGTCTTTCTTTTTGTTGTCAGAGGATTGATCGTCGCTCTTGGAGCGGATTTCAATGGACCGTTGGGCGTCCTGGGCATCACTGAGTGCCTTGTCCGCCTTCTTTTGAAATTCCTCCAGCTCATCAGCCCAGTTGGATAGGTGTCCCTTTACCTCGCGATAGCGATCTTCTGCTAGATCGAGTTTGCGTCCCAGCCCACGGGCGTTCTCGGCCAGTTCGTCGGCATATTTACCTTTCAGGTTGTCGGCATCCGCCATGGCGGTAAGCGCCTCCGCCTGAGTGCGTAAATACTCGGCGATCTTTTTCATGTGCTTGACCTGTTCGCGGATCTCAATTGGATCGCCAGGTACTGGGTCGCTCTCGCGTAGTGGATGCCAGTCCTTAGGCCTTGCCATTATTTGTCCCTCAGGGGCTGTATGAAGTAATCAGATGAAGTCGTTACTTGTCTTTTTTCTTGCCGGTTTTGGCCAACTCGTCGTCAAGCCCTTGGAAAGCTTCGCGTGTCGCCTCAACCATCTTTCCAACGTTCTCCAACGACTCAAGTAGACGCTTCCTGTTGTCATCCCAGTTGTCGATGAAGTCCGTCATGGCGCTCTTGAGTTCAGTGGCCCCGACTGCGGAGGTGATCTCACCCTTCCACTCGCCGAGGTTGCTGAATTCCTTTTGAATTGCTTTGAGTTGCTTTGCGGACTTCCTCAGAAGTGCAAGATCGACGGTCAAGTCTGCCATGTAGAGGATTCCAAGCTGCCCGGAGTAAGTGTTGGATCTGGGCCAAGAGGAAGGACGGTCAGTAACCTCTTTCATCCTGAATAGTTGCAGGTCAGCAGTGTATGAACGGCTTGGACGATGGTGCCGGTGCGGCGCGTGGAGCATCTGGCTCGTCGAAGCAGCCGCCAGGATTTCAACTGCGCGAAGGCGCGTTCGCCGGGGGCTCTCAGTCGGGCGTGGTTGCGGTTGAACTGCTGGTAGTGCTCGGGCTGTTCGCTGTGGTGGTGGTAGGGGGTGCGGAAGGTGGCGCCGGCACCCTGGTAGGCGCGGTCGGCCAGGACAAGGATCTGCCGGGTGAGGCAGGCTTGCACGATGCCGTGGGCCCGGGCCGCGGTCAGGTCATGGGTTCTGCCCGGCGTTGCGCGGGAGAACCACAGCGGGGTGCCGTCGGGGCGGGCGATGACCTGCACGTTCATGCCGTGCTTGCGGTGTTTCATCGAGTAGTACGGTTCGTCCGCGCGGACGCGGTCGATGGGGATCAGAGTGCCGTCAACGACGACATGGTCGCCCTCACCGAGACCGGTGAGGGCTTCATGAAGGCCGGGAGCCCAGGCAGCCAGCACCTCCAGGGCTTCGTCGACGTACCGCCAGGCGGTGGCCTGCGATATCCCGAACCCGGCGCCGAGCTGGGCGAACGTCTCGTTCTTGCGTAGGTGGACCAGCGTGAGCAGTGCCTGGTCGAAGCAGCCGAGCTTGCGCCAGCGGGTGTTGCGGGTCCGGCGGTGCTCGTACAGCAGCCACGAGACATGCTCGACGAGCTCGTGCGGGACGTCGAGCGTGGCAGGATACGGAAACCAACAGGGCCCCTTCGGTCGCCGGTGTGCTGAGTGGAATCACCACACCAACGACGAGGGGCCCTGCCTCGTCACCACACCAGCTGACCAGCCCGTTTCACCCGCCAGCACAGGATGAAAGAGGTTCATTGGACTCATTCACCTAGGCCGTGTTTTGAAAGTGGTGCACGATGGGGTCGACCTCGTGTCAATCGAAAGAAGCCTTGTGGTTGACCCCGTACTCAAGCACGCCCTGCGTCATCTCCGCTCTGTGAAGTCGCAGCAGCCGTCCGATGCGGACTCCGTCGAGTTCGCTGACTGGCGGGAGAGGATCGCCGAGGCCTTGGACGCGTTGGCTTGCGTGCTGGTCTTCGAGGAGGACCGGGTCAGAGCCAGAGCAGAGGCAGCAGTGGCCCGGGAGCAGGCTGCAGAGGTTCGACGCCAGGGTGAGATCAGGGCTAGCGAGCGCTGATACTGCGGGCGACCATCCAGATGGTGAGGTCGCGAGCGATGCCGTTGATGCTGGTCAAAGTGGTCACCTCGTGTTCGTTTCGCGTGGTGTCGCGGCGGACGACCTCGTAGCGGCCTTCGTCCAGCACGGCCACCGAGGCGAACCAAACGGGGTCGTCCTCGTCGGGCTGGACGACCACGAAGGTGTTGTCGGAGTCGTTGAGGTCGCTGATCATCATGAACAGCGCGTCCTCGGAAGGGTCGTCGATGCGGTCGCCGTTCTCACTGTCGGCACCGTAGTACCGAGCGCCCATCAGCGTGTTTCCTCTCGCTCCGCTCGACTTGGTCGCGGTCAGCATGGCATGCGGGGCCGACGCATCCGACACGTCACAGCCATTCGCCTACCGCGGCGATCTGGACGGTGGCCTCGAAGCGGACTGCGAGTTTGTCGAACCGTGTGGCCACCGCCCGGTTGCGCTTGAGCCGGTTGATCCCGCACTCGACAGCGTGCCGAGCCTTGTAGTCCTCGGGGTCGAAGGCTGGAGGCCGTCCGCCGGCCTTCCCACGTCGCTTGCGGTTCCTGACCTGATCGGCCGGCTCCGGGATCGTGCACCGGATCCCCCTCTTGCGCAGATAGGACCGGTTGGCGCGGGAGGAATAGGCTCTGTCTCCCCGCACGCGCAGCGGACGGACTCGCGGACGTCCCAGTCCGATTCGAGGCACCCGGATGCGTTCAAGAACGGCCGTGAACTGGGGGCTGTCGCCGCGCTGTCCGGCGGTGACCAGCAAGGAGAGCGGCCGCTGGCCTTGTTCGCAGGCCAAGTGGATCTTGGTGGTGAACCCTCCCCGGGACCGGCCCAGTCCATGATCGTCGGGCTCGTTGCGGATACCGCCAGGCGGCTCCTTCTGAGTCTGTCCGTCACGGCGGGCACCTGCGGCGTGCTGATGGGCCCGGCAGATCGTGGAGTCGACATTGACCTCCCAGGTGATCAGCCCTGCCGCGTCTGCCTGGGCCTGCAGTCTGGTCAGCAGCTCGGACCAGGTGCCGTCGCGCTGCCAGCGGCGGAAGAGTCCGTAGACCGTCTGCCACGGTCCGTACTCCCGCGGCAGATCCCTCCAGGGAGCACCCGTCCGCACCCGCCAGCGAATCCCATCGATCAGCTTCCGGCGACCCACCGACGGCCTGCCCAACACCGCGACCGGCAACAACGGTTCCAGCACCGACCACTGCTCGTCAGAAAGATCCCCTCGCCCCACACCGAAATCATCACGATGCGGGACGGGGAGCGAAGCCGACTTTCAAAACACGGCCTAGGGCTTCTGGGGTACGGCCGTCCTGCCACAAGCTGAAGCTTCCCCTTGATCGTGGACACCTGGAGACTGGGACCTGAGTGGTTTCAGAGGAAGTAGCACCAGGTGGGAAGCAAGTACACGAAGAGGTACACCGAGGAGTTCAAGCGGGACGCGATCGCGCTCGTGGATTCCTCGGGCAAGACGGTCACCGCTGTTGCTCGGGAGCTCGGTATCAGCTCGGAGTCCCTGCGCGGCTGGTATCGCCGGGGCGAGGGCGAGTCCGGTGAGCTGACCAGCGCCGAGCACGAGGAACTCAAGCGGCTGCGCAGGGAGGTCCGCGAACAGCAGCAGACGATCGAGATCCTGAAAAAAGCGACCTTAGATTCAACCGGTCAGAGCAACAGTGCTGGTTGAGGGCGGTATACGTGGCGAGACTGGGTCGGCCGGGGATGTCGGACGAGATGAAGGCCGACCTGTGGCGACGGTGGAGGGCCGGGGAGTCGATCAGCGTCATCTCCAGGCAGATCGGTAAGCCGCCGGGCTCGGTGTTCACCGTCCTCAAGCACCACGGAGGGATCGCTCCTGAATCCCGCAAGACACGGTCCGGAAGCCTGACCATGGACGAGCGGGAGGGAATCTCGCGCCGGCTCTGTGCCGGTGAGTCCTACCGAACGATCGCCGGCCTCCTGGGACGCGCGGTGTCGACGATCAGCCGTGAAGTCAACAACGGCGGACGCGACGCTTACCGGGCAATTGCTGCACGGGAGCGCGCACTTGACCGCGCTCGACGCCCGAAGCGGTGCCTCCTCGCCCGCAGACCCGTGCTGAGGCAGACGGTGGTGAGGCTGCGGGAAGAGGAGTGGTCGCCCGAGCAGATCGTCGGCCACCTGCGTCGGCATCACGGTGACGACCCCGTCATGCGGATCAGCCACGAGACGATCTACCGATCGGTCTGCACCACCCGCTGGAAAGTGATCCCGCGCGAGCTGTGCAAGCGCCTGCGGACTGGCCGCCCGATCCGGAAGAACAAGCACCACACGGTGAAAGGCCAGTGGCGCTCACAGATCACCGATGCCCGGCCGATCGAGGAGCGGCCCCGGGCGGCAGAAGACCGCAGCGAGTCCGGGCACCTGGAAGGCGATCTGGTGATCGGCTCGAACAACAGCCAGGTCGCCACGCTGGTCGCCCGGAAGTCACGGTTCCTCACAGTCGTGAAGCTCACCAGCCGCCACACCACCGTGGTCGTTCCCGCTCTCATCGAAACCTACGAACGTATGGACCCCCGACTACGCAGCACGCTGACCTGGGATCGCGGCATGGAACTGGCAGCCCACAAGCGGCTCACCGCCGACACCGGTGTCGACGTGTTCCTCGCGGCCCCGCGTGGCCCTGGCAACGCGGCACCAACGAGAACACCAACAAGCTCCTCCGGCAGTACCTGCCCAAAGGCACCAACCTGTCGACGTTCAGCCGGGACGGCCCTGACGCCATCGCGACGAAGCTCAACAACCGTCCACGCAAGTGCCTGGGATTCCGCACACCAGCCGAAAGTGTTGCCTTGACCGGTTGAATCCGGTGAATACACATCGGCCCAGTTCCGGGAACGAGTACGGGAGTTGGGGCTGCGGCAGAGCTGCGGACGCACCGGATCATGCTTCGACAATGCCGCCGCGGAGAGCTTCTGGGCCCTGCTCAAAGAGGAGATCGGCACCCGCACCTGGCCCGACCGGGCCACCGCCCGCGCGGAGGTCTTCAACTTCATCGAGACCTTCTGCAACCGCCGCCGCCTGCGCAAGCACAAGACCTTCGGCTATCTCACCCCGGTCGAGACCAGGCAGCGGCATCAGCACGCCCTCGCGGCATAACGATCACGTGTCCGAAATCACGGGGAAACTTCAAGCCTCGCATCAGCAACAGGTGAGGGCGCTCCCGCAACGGATGCTCTGTTGTGAGCCGCACCAGGTCGGCGACTGCTGAACGCGACCGGCCCAGTTCCAGCTCCGCCTCTGCCCTGGCCTCCTCGGCCATGATGCGGAGCTCGGGGAGACATTGGCGGTCCGTCACCATGACGGGCAGGTCGGGCAGGGGGTCGCCGCGCACAAGGCGAGAGCATCGTCCTGCAGACGATATGCCTCCGACCAGTTACCGCGCGCCGGTGCCCGCAATCCTTCCCTGATAAGGGAATCAAAGACGAACACGTCCACCTCGGAGGGGGCGACGCGGAAAATGCAACCGGGTTTCCGGGTGGCCAGCAGATCGGCTCCACGTGGGCCGAGGGCGTGACGGACCTCGCCGATCTCGCCGCAGTCCGGCTGCCGGTTCCGAATCCGGTGCTGGAAGGCGCGGGGCAAGTGCGCCACCGAGGAGCCGCCGCTGGTGCGGATCGAGGGCAGCACCGAGGGCCACCTGACGGCGTGCCTTTTCCCGGAGAGCCGACCACGGAGTCCCGCGGCGAGGACATCGTCCTCGACCCGACGCTGAAGGCCATGGAGGAGTCGGCCGGGAAGGACTGATTTCCAAGAGCGACACCCGCGGCTGCCGTCCGGTCCCCAAAGAGGCCGGACGGCAGCCGCTTTGGACTGCGGCAGGAAGCGGCAGCGACGATATCAGCCGCAGCGCCGGGGGCCTCCTGGTGCGACCCGCAGAAGCCACTGGGAGCCGGCTGCACCATCACTGTCAAGCACGGCTGGACCTTCGGAAACGGCGAGAAGGTCGCCGCCCGGTCCTTCGCGGACGCCTGGAACCGCAGCGCAGGCCTGGAGAACAGCCGGGGCGACGCCACTGATGTGGAACCTCCCCGTTTTGCTTCGGGTAATGAGTCCAGCGATTGCCGGCCAGGGTGTGCTGAAGGATGTTTGAAAGGCACGTGAAAACGCTGCGGTCGAAACTTTTCCGAGTAAGCGATCGAACCCGGCGAAAGGAAGCAACCGTGGAGCGGAACGAGCACGTCGACCCCTTCCACTCGCAGACCGAGCGTGCCGAGACGGTGCCGACGGAGTCGAGCGAGTTCATCGAGATCCGGCTTCTGGACAAGATCGAGACCATCGAGAGCAAGGCCGTCGCGCGGTAGTGGGTCCTGTGCCGGCGGTCGAACCGCCGTCGGCACAGGCTTCGTCGGAGGGTGCCATGAGGTTTCCACGAGTCAAGCCCGAACACGCACCGCACCGTTTCACGGACGGCATCATCCGGATCGGTGGGGCCGTTTACGGGATGGCGGCGGAGATACGGGACACGGGCGGATGGGGCTGGGACGCGCTGATGCTCATGGACGGCGTCACACCTGTCGAGGAGGTGGAGAAGCGTCTCCTCGTGGCCTATCCGAGCCTGGGGCCGGACGGCGTCCGGGAGGTGCTGGACGCTCTGTTCCGTTCGGGCTACGTCGAGGACACGGCCGTATGCGAACCGGCTGGGTTGTCCGCGCGCGAGAAGGAGCGGTACAGCAGGAACCACTCGTACTTTCGTCGCGTGGATCTCCGTCCCGGGATGAGCTCCTGGGAGCCGCAGCGCCGGCTGAAGGAGGCACGGGTCGTGGTGCTCGGGCTCGGTGGCACCGGGAGCCATACGGCCTGGGCGCTTGCCGCCACCGGCGTGGGAGGAATTCACCTGGTGGATCACGATGTCGTCGAGGAGTCCAACCTCACGCGTCAGGCGTTGTACACGGAAGGGGACGTGGGAAGACCGAAGGCCGAAGTGGCCGCCGAACGTCTACGCGCGGTCAACTCGGCTGCCCGTGTCATCTGCGACGTCCGGAAGGTTGACACCGAGGACGGCCTGCGCGAACTCGTCGCGAACTGCGATGTTTTCGCCCTGTGCGCCGATGAACCCCGCAATGATCTCATCGCAAAAATGACCAATCGGGTCTGCGCAGACTCCCGAACTCCCTGGGTGTGCGCGGGATACAGCGGCCCACTCACCACGGTGGGCGTGTACGGTCCGGACGGGCCGTGCTACGAGTGCGTCGGGGCGGGCGAGGAAGCGAAGCTCAAGCCCGGCTGGACGCCAGACATTGGCGGCATCGGCGTGCTGGCCCCCGCGGCCGGCATCTCAGGTCAGACTCCTCGCGCATGAGGCCGTCTCATTGCTCACGGGCGTCACCAGGGTCCGCCCCGGCTACGTCCGCGGGGTGAACCTGATTGCCCCCGACCATCTGGTCCACGTCCGGCATCCAGCCCGGCCCGAGTGCCAGGTCTGCAGCCCGTGACCGGTTCGGCGGCTCCGCTTGACGCCCGGGTCTCGTTCCATCCGCTGGAGTTCCGCCAGGACCGCGCCGAGTGGGTCGTAGGCCGGCAGGGGAACGATCAGGTCATCGCCCTGCCCCACGTCGGTCTGACCGCACTGCGGCTGCTGGAGTCCGGCCACACGGTCGGGGAGACACAGGAGCGGTTGCGTGTGGAGACCGGACGCCACTTCGACATCGCCGCCTTCGTAGCGGGGCTCACGACTGTCGGATTTGTAGCAGCCATCGGAGACAGGTCGTTCCAGGCGTCGCACGGGCGTGTGCCGTTGCCCTGGCTCGACGGCCGCCGCTTGCGCTGGACACTCCGCCCTGCTGTGCATGCCGCCGTCCTGGCCGTGCCAGTGGTGGGCCTGGCCGTACTCCTGCTGAGTGAGCGGCCTCTGCCGTCCTGGAGCGGTCTGCTGTGGTCCGAGTACGGCTCGGTCAACCTCGTGGTGCAGTCCATCATCGCCTGGTGCCTGATCGGCCTTCATGAGCTCGCGCATCTGATCACCGCGCGGGCCGCCGGCGTCCAGGCACGGGTGCGGCTGGGTACGCGGCTCCAATTCCTGGTGGCCCAGACGGAGGCTTCGGGAATCTGGCTCAAGGGGCGGCGCGAGCGGCTCACCGTGTATCTGGCGGGTCTCGCGATGAACGGAGCGATCTGCGGCTGGTGCCTCCTGGCCATGGGGTTTGGCGCACGGACCCCCTTGCTGACGGTCGTCGTAATGACACTGGTGCTTTCCTTCGCGAACCAGTGCATGATCTTCATGCGTACGGACTTGTACTTCGTGGTCCAGGACCTGTTTGGTTGCCGCAATCTCTACAGCGACGCCGGGAGGTACCTCCGATATCTGGTGAAGCGTGCCGCAGGGTGGTGGCGAGGCATCCATCCACTTGACGCCCTGCACCCTGTCGAACGAACAGTCGTCCGAGCCTATGCCCTGGTCGCCTCACTGGGGACTGCCGTCTGCGTCTTCGTTGGCCTGCACGTATTCCTGGACGTCACCATGCCGTTGCTCAACAGGTCCATGAACCGGCTCATGAACTCCGGGAACCCGGTGCTGTGGCTAGACAGCGCCGTAACGACCCTGGTCCTCGTGGCACTCCAGGCTCTCTGGGCGCGCGTGTGGTGGCGGCGGCACGGCCCTCGTGTACGGACCGCGGTCAAGGCCACCATCCGGACTGTCAGGCCCGTGACACGCTCGGGCACCTCCTGACCATGATCATTGACTGTCTGTGCACTGCTGGTCTACTTTCGGATACGTGATCGGTAGCGGTGTTCGCTTCAACCTCCTCGGCCCGTTCGGGGTGGAGGTCCAGGGACATGCGGTCGCGTTGACTTCTCGTCAACGTGCTTTGTGCACCGTGCTGCTGATGTACGCCAATCACGTGGTGTCGGTCGATCGGATCATCGATCAGCTCTGGGAGGATCGGCCTCCGCAGGCCGGTGCCGCCCGGGTTCGGGCACTGGTGGCCGAGGTGCGGCGTGCGCTCGGTGAGAAGGGGCGACTGTCACTCGAGACCCGAAGCCCCGGATACATTTTAACCTTGAGCAAGGACGCCCTCGACCTGGCGCAGTTCGAGGGAGCTGGTGGGGCAGGGAGGCAGGGCCGAAGCCCGCCGGGAGTGGGCCGCTGCGGCGGCCCGCTACCGCGCGGCGCTCGGTCTGTGGCGCGGCGACCCGCTGCCGGACCTGTCGACGGTCGCTGCGACGGTGGAGCGCCAACGGCTCGAGGAATTGCGCCTGGTTGCCGCTGAGGGAGCGGCCTCGGCGGAGATCGAGGAGGGGGACTGCCGACGGGCCATCGGTGAGCTCCTGCAGTTCGTCGTACAGTACCCGTTTCGCGAGCGCCCGCACGCGTTGCTCATGCGAGCCCTGAAACGTGACGGGCGTGTGGCCGAGGCTCTGGGCGTCTACACGGCATTGCGGCGTCGCATGGTGGACGAATTGGGTATGGAGCCCTCCGCTGAGCTCAACGCCCTGTACCGCCGCTTCCTAAGTGCGGACGGTGACGGAGAGGCCGCGCCGGCATCCGCCATCGGGGAGCGGCGACTTCGTTTCACCAGGCCACGCCAGCTTCCTCTGCCGCCACGCCATTTCGTGGGCCGAGACAGAGAACTGGCACATCTGGATGCATGTCGAAACGAGGGGGAACCCCTCGTCCTGGTCGTCGGTCCGGCAGGCATCGGCAAGAGTGCGCTGGCACTTCACTGGGCCGACACCGCCGCACAGCACTTTCCGGACGGCCAACTCTTTCTTGACATGCGCGGATTCGACGACGCCGAGCCGATGACACCGGAGGAAGCGCTTCCGGTGTTGTTGCAGGGTATGGGGTACTTCCCGAAAGACGTCCCGTTGGGACTGAACGCTCAGAAGGCCCTCTACCGCAGCCTGCTGGCCGATCGCCAGGTGCTGGTCGTCCTGGACGACGCCGCCGATGCGTCCCAGGTGCGCCCCCTGCTACCAGCGTCCGGCGGCTCTATGACGGTGGTGACCAGCCGTAAGACGCTCGGCTCCCTTGTGGCCCTGGATGGGGGCCGTCGAATCACATGCAGTCTCCTTGACTCGCAGGACGCGCTACGGCTGTTGAGTTCCGCGGCCGCAGCGGAGGCGGTGGCCGCGGAGCCGGATGCCGCACGGCAGTTGGTGACGCTTTGCGACGGGCTGCCCCTTGCGTTGTGCATCGCACGTTCCTGGCTGGACGGAGGGCGTCCCGACGCACTGCGTGCCTATGTCGAAGAGCTAGCCGACTGCGGACGACTTGCACGGCTGCACGCGGACCACGACGAGAACGTGGCGGTCCGGGCGGCACTGGACCTGTCGTACAACACCCTGTCCGAGGAGGCCCGGCTGGTCTTCCGCTCGCTTGGTCTCATGCCAGGAACGGGACGTTCCGCCGCGGCGGCGGGAGCGGCGGCTGGAACCGACGCCCGCCGCTCCGCGGAGTTGCTGCGGCTCGCTGAAGGGGTGCACCTGGTGCAGGATCGGGGGGCCGGACGTTGGGCCTGGCACGACCTGGTGCACGAGTACGCCGGTGCGCGTGCACGGTTGGAGGACGACAAACCGACCCGACGGGCGACCGTGGAACGCCTCCTCGCCCATTATCTGCTCAGTGTCGTCGCTGCTGCACGGATTTCGGGCTACTACCTGCCCAGAGTCGAACTACCTGAGGTCGCGGGCTCGGCCCCGAAGGTGTTCGGTACCCAGGAGGAGGCCGTCGCCTGGTTCGACGGCGAGTGGGACGACATCGCGGCGGCGATCAACTACGCGGCCGAGCACGGGCCCGTGCGCTACGCCTGGTTGCTGGTGGACGCCCTGCAGGACCTGTTCCACCACCGGCGCCCGCTCGCGGACTGGATACGCCTCGCCGACCTCGCCAGGAACGCGGCGGAGCGATGCGGCGACGAGGTCGGTCGGGCGTGCATGTCCATGTCGCTCGGACACGTGCGATGGCGAGACGGCGATCTGTACGGAGCGCTCGGTGCATACGAGCACGCCGAAGCGGCGGCGCGTCGCGCGCGGTGGCCGCACGGCGAGGCGATCAGTCTCCAGGGTAAGGGCGTCTCTCTGAAGGTCCTGGGCAAGGTGCGCGAAGCCCTGCCGTGCTACGAGGAGGCGATCGCCCTGTACCGGTCGCTCGGTGACACGAGCAGCGAGGCGGTGATGATGATGAACATGGCCTCGCTGGACATCTCCCTCGGCCGCCTTGACGAGGCCGAGGCGGCGGCGGACGCCGCGCTCGGCATGTCGACGAAACGGTGGCACCTGCGCTCGATGGGGCTGGCCACACTGGCCCGGATCAGGCAGAGACAGGGCCGGCTCACCGAGGCCGTACCACTGCTGCGGGAATCGCTGTCGCTGTGCCGGGACTCGGATTTCCCGTACGCGGAAGCACTGACCCTGGAGATCCTGGGCCGGGTGCACGCCGACGCGGGGCGGGACGTGACAGCACGGCTGGCGTTCATGGACGCCCTGTCGGTCGCCCGCCTGGCGGAGAACCGCAACTGTCAGGTCGACTGCCTCGTGGAGCTCGGTCACCTCGCGCTCCGCGCGGGACTCCACCACGAGGTGTGCCGCCTTCTCAACCGGGCCGAGAGCTTGATCGACCCGAAGGAGTACCCCGCGGGGCTGATCGGCCTGCTGTTCACCCGCGCCGCACTGCATGAGGTGAGGGGTGACACTGGCAAGACCCGCTCCCTGCTCCAGCAGGCTTCGCGCCTGGCCGAGGAGAGCGATGTCCTCGGCCAGGCGCGACTGCGCGGCGCCGCATCGGCGAACCTGCTGGCGCGCGGGGACGTGAATGCCGCCGTGCGTGCGGCCGAGGAGGCGACCGTGCTGGCGCGGGACACCGGGCAGTCGATGTCGCTGGCACGGGCCTGTCTGAGCCTGGCGGCGGCGCTCGGGGCGGCCGGGGCCACCGGGGCTGCCGAGGCCGTCCGTCGAGAGGCGGATGACCTGTTCGACGGCATCGGCACCCCGCCGAGTCACCGCTGCGCGTTGTCCTGGCACGTGCCGGCTGACGCGCCGCGTACCTTGCCCGAGCTGCCACGCGGCGTATGGGACGTCGACGGCCATGAGCTGCCCCTGGAAGCAGTAGCGCGCGTGGACCGGTATCTGGCCGACTACTTCGCCGACGCGGACGCGTAGGGGAGTGTCCGGGCCGTCCCTTCCCCGGACAGGAGGTGTTCGTGAAGGCCGCGCAGGTCAGGGCCGGGTTCGCAACCGAGGACGTCGACCATACGGCTGCGCGTCAGCCTGTAGAGCCCAAGTGCCTCGGTCCGGCGTCCGCTGCGGGCGAGCGCGAGCATTAGCAGACCGGTGAGCTGTTCGTCGAACGGGTCGTCGGCCATGAACCAGTGCAGCGCGGGCACGTATTCCTCGGGTCGTCCCGAGCGCAGAGCCAGCCGAACGGCGCCGACGAGAGCCTCACGGTACTCGTGTCTGAGAGCGACCCTGACCGCGTCGGCCCAGCCGGTCCGCACGTCGCAGAGGGGCTCCCCGTGCCACAGAGCCAGGGCTTCGGCGTACAGGCGTGTCGCCGTCTCGTCGACCCCGCCGTAAGCAGCCTGGCCCGCCCGCCGTACCAGACTGCGGAACCTGGCGACGTCGATGCACTCCTTGCTGAGCGTGAGGAGATATCCGCCGTTCCTGCGGATCACGTGCTCACCCCGGGAACCCAGCGCCTTGCGCAGTCGCGTCGCCACGACGTACAGGGCGTCCCGTGGGTTCCGGGGAGCCGGACGGTCTTGCCAGACCCGGTCGATGGCCAGTTCGTCGGGCACGAGGCTGCCAGGAGTCCAGGCCAGGACAGCCAGCAGCACATTGGCTCCACCCGGGACCTGGACCGGACCATGGCCCGGGATCTCGGTCTCGATGCAGCCCAGAAGTTGCACGTTCATGATGCCCCTCATCGCCAGCGATCATCTGCCGACGACCACTGTGGTTCCGAAGCGCTCGGATGCTGCATGGAAACCGCATGGTCCTGGGCGAGGGGTGCCCATCACTGGCTGACCTCCACGCCTTTGGCTCACAGGGCGCCGAGTCGATGCTCTCGACGTGGCCCATGGCCGGGCTCATCCGGAGCCCGGATGCGTCATACACAGCGATCACAGAAGCGAGTACGCATCCGCCCAATCCCGCGACGCCTTAAGTGAGTTGGGGCTACGGCAGAGCTGCGGACACACCGGCTCAGGCTTCGACAACGCCGCTGCGGAGAGCTTCTGGGCTCTACTCAAGAAGAGATCGGCACCCGAACCTGGTCCGACCGGGCCACCGCCCGCGCCGAGGTCTTCACTTTCATCAAGACCTTCTGCAACCGCTGCCGCCTGCGCAAGCACAAGGCCTTCGGCTACCTCACCCCAGCCGAGACCAGACAGCGGCACCAACACACCCTCACGGCATAACGAGCGAGTGCCCAGGATCACAGGAAAACATCAGAGATCCCCTGCACCACACAGCGGGACCCCACCGACGACCGGCGCCGTCCAGTGCGTCAGAGTCGTCGACACACGGCACCGAGGACCCTGTCTACCGGGAAGGGACCCATCTGGCGCGAGTCGAAACTGACGGCGGCGTTGTCCCCGAGCAGCAGCAGATGACCTGAAGGAACACACTCGATCAGGCCCGCCTCCGTCGACCACGTGTCCCCCGCCGTCGCGGCGACCCTCTTGACGAGCCACTGGCTCTCGGTGACAGGCCGTCGGGTGCTGCCTAGCCCGGCCGGGGGCAAGTCCCAGGCTCTGCGTTCCGTGCTCGGCTGTTCCACGACGACCACACCCCCGCGTTCCGGTACCGTTCCGCGCCGAATCAGGACCCGGTCACCGGGCCGGTAGGCGGGAAGCATGCTGTGTCCCACGACCGTGACCGACACGAGCCGTCTGCGCAGGACCAGAAGCACCGCGCCGGCAAGGCAGGAGAAGGTCATCCCGGTCAGGAGACCGATGCCGATCACAACGCGGCACCTTCCACGGATGGCGACACCAGCTCCCCGGTGTAGCCGGATGCCTGCAGAGCGAACAGACGTGCGTACGCGCCACCCTGCGCCATCAGCGCGCCATGATCCCCCTCTTCCACGATCCGCCCTTCGGACAGCACGACGATCCGGTCTGCATCCCGGAGGGACCCGAGCCGGTGGGAGATGAGCAGGCTGGTCCTGCCCCGCTGGAACTCCCTTATCCGGGTGTGAATCTCGTACTCGGCCTCGGCGTCGAGCCCAGAGCTGGGTTCGTCCAGGATCAGGAGATCGCGCCGTTCGCGTACCAGGGCGCGTGCCAGAGCAAGCCGTTGCGCCTGGCCACCGGAAAACAGGACGCCCGTCGCCGCGGTGTCCTCCTCGGTGCCGCCGAAGAAGGTGCGGGTGATGAGGGTGTCGTACCCCTGAGGGAGGTCGGCGATCTTCTCGTGCACTCCCGCTCTTCGGGCGGCTGCGGTCACCCGGGGTTGATCGTCCAGTGCTGTCAGATCGCCGAGGGCGACGTTCTCCCGCGCCGTTAGGTCGTAGTGCATGAAGTCCTGGTACACCGCGCTGGTTCTGAGACGCAGTTCGTCCGGGTCGACGTCCCGGATGTCGACGCCGTCCCAGAGGATCGCGCCGCGTGTCGGGTCGTAGAACCGACAGAGCAGTTTGACCAGAGTCGACTTGCCCGCTCCGTTCAGCCCCACCAAGGCAAGGCTCTGGCCTTGGGGAATCATCAGGTCGACGCCCTTGAGGATCCACGGCTGATCCTCGCTGTAGCGGAACCAGACGCCCCGGAGTTCAATCCCCTCACGCAGGGCCGGCAGGGTGGGCGGCCTCTTGGGGCGCTCCAGGTCCGGGCCCGCGGTGCTCACCTCCTGGTAGTGCCCGAACAGGACCAGTGCCTGGTGTGCCTGGGCCAGGTTGGTCGCCAGTTGGGCGACCGACATCTGGACTCCCGCGACGGCCACGATGAAAATGGCGATGTCACCCAAGGTCAGCGTGCCAAACCGGGCCGCGTGGACGGCCCAGACCAGGCCGGCTCCGGAGACCAGCGCCGCGAGCAGGGCCAGGAGCGACTGTGCGGCCA
Source organism: Streptomyces sp. DSM 120436 (assembly GCF_055778765.1). Lineage (NCBI taxonomy): Bacteria > Bacillati > Actinomycetota > Actinomycetes > Kitasatosporales > Streptomycetaceae > Streptomyces > Streptomyces sp. DSM 120436. The sequence goes on from NZ_JBSKBS010000001.1 coordinate 2,409,903, forward strand.
GTTCGTGACGGTCGACGCGGCGTCGTTCGGCGTCCGCTGCCCGCCGTTCGTCCTGCATACGCCCGAGCAGAAAGCTGCCAGTACCGAACAGGCGCACTTCCTTGGCCGCGTCAACATCGGAGAGCAGGTGATCGAAGAACATCTCACGACGCTCCCGTGGGCTGATGCGCCAGAGCATGTGCGCGCGTCCCCGGGACAGGACGATCTCCGCAGCGAGGACGGGAAGGGCAAAGACGAGGACGAAGGCGGCCATCAACGGGGCGAGTGCAATGAGCGAAGCCAGAAATCCCGAGATGGTGATACCAGCCCGGACAACTCCCAGCGACCCTTTGACCACCATGCCTGGCGCCGTTCTCCCCGACTGCTTGGCCATCCGCAGCTTGTCGAGAAGGGTCGGGTCCTCGAAGGGGCCCAGTCCCACGAACCGTGTCACAGCGGAGAAGAGCCGCCCCTGGGCGAGCGTCCCGGTGGCACGATCGACCTCACCCTGCAGATAGGTGATGACGTGTGGGACGACACCCTGGACGACACCGACGGCGGCGAGTCCGACGGCCACTGCCATCAAGGTGTGCGCCGGGGCCTGACCGCTGAGCCGGTCGAGGGCCATCTTGGTGAGCCAGCCGACGGCGACCGGCACGACACCGCTGACCAGGTCCAGTACGGCGTAGATGATCAGCTTCGGGCCGGCGGACTCGTAGGCGAGGGACAGAGCGCCCCTCAGGCGGGACGGCCCCGGTGACGCGAGGACCGTTTCATGAGCCGGTTTGCCGCGTTGGCTCCGTGGCGCGTGTAGAGGCATGGGGATCAGGCACTCACAGGAACCGGCGCGAGAAGCCCGGCACCGACCTCGGCCAGTCGGGACGAACTCTGGGGAGACGCCAGCACCCGTCCGTTCCCGTCCACGACGAGGTATGTCGGGAACATCGAAATACCGAGCTCCTCCACGAGCCGCAGCGCGTTGTCCGCCCCGTGGACGACATGGGCGTACTCACCGAGTTCGTCGTTGTAAAGGGATACTCCGTCTTCGTCGCCGACGACGACAGCGAACACCCGGCCCCGGGCAAGTGCCATGTTCCGCAGGAACTTCTTGTACACCGGAAGCTGCTGCTTGCAGCCGGTGCACCCGACGGCCTGAAAAGTCAGGACCCAAGGCTCCGAACCGTCGGCAGGCAATTCCACTTGCGCCCCGTCCATATCAACCACAGCGCCCGGCCTGGGAACCAGTGATCCCGGCTCGGGGCCCTCGACACGGCGGCCACTCAGCAATCCCTCCTGGGTCAGCGGGTCGAGGAGCTTCTTGACCCGCAGCGCCACGGTCACGGATAGACCGCATGCGGCAGACGCCAGCAGCAGACCGAGGGCTGACAGTGCGATGCCCATGTGCACTCCATTTTCATTTCACATGTGTCATACGGAAAAGTGAGACCAGCTCCGCGAGGTAGAGCAGGGTGATGCCGGTAACCGCCGCAGGCGCGGCGGCGATCGCGTAGTGGGATAAGCTCGGCCCGCTCGTGAAGACCACTGCCCACCAAGTGCCCGTGGTCAGGGCCAGCAGAATGGCGTTGCGTAGCAGGTGCGCTCCCGACACCGGCGTGCCGCTCGCTCCCGCACAGCCGCAGGAAGCGTTGGACCGTGTGCGCAGAAGGTTGAGCAGATAGACGGTGAAAGCGGCCAGAAGAAGCAAGGCCGTAGCCAGCCCGACGCGTTTCAGAGGGCGGACCATCAGGGACGCGACGACACCCAGCTCCATCAGAAGAACAGCCGTCGCGAGCATGCCTGATGAGAGTCGGCCGAGCCGTGGGACCGTAGTCGACACGTGACCGCGGAAGATACGGAACCCGTGCATTTTCTGCCCGCCGGACCAGGCGAACACCGTGATCAGGCACAGCTGACCAAACGCCTCGACCACTTGCATGGCTTCCTCAGGTCAGGTCTGACGTGGTGGGCGGAACCGCCGCCGCGCGCAGCGCGGCGGCGGCGACACACCTCAGGGGCACCGCAGTACGCACTTGGGGGTCCAGCAGCACTTGTAGGTGTACATCTGACCGTTCTTGTAATCGGTGAAGGTTTCGCAACCCCCGCAGCCCGCGGCTGCGGACGTCTGGGGAAGTAGCCTGTCGGCAATCCGACCCACCATGCCACTGAGCATCCTGGACATCGGCACTCTCCTATAGTTCGGGTTCACCTGCCGGACTTCCTATCTGCCCGGCCTCTGCAGCCACTCTCCACGGCCGTACTTTCCAGGTTCTTTCAGCTCTCTTTCCGCCGCCGTCGCTCATTGAGCCTTTTCAGCGTGGCCACCGATCAGGTGACGGCTGGGAGGCCGCAACGCACGAGGCACCCGTGCCGTTGAGGGAGATGTTCGACGTCTCAACTCATCAGCGCAGGTGCCTCGTTTGTTCCCTATCCTGCCGCACTCGACCTGTCACACGCTCTGGTCGAGTGGGTAACCATACTCATCGTCACCCGCGAGGGTGACCGCCGCTGCAAGCTTCCGCCGCACCAGCGTGCGCTGGTCGCTCTGGTGTACCTACGCAAGCACGACACCCTGACCCAGAGCGCCGCGGGCTTCGGCATATCGGTCGGCACCGCCCACGCCTACACCACCGCGGTCATCGACCTCCTGGCCGACCGGTCACCGGGCCTGCTGAGGTCCTGCGCGAGACCGACCCGGAATACGTTTTGCTCGACGGGACGCTCGCGGAGTGCGACCGGGTGGGCGACGGGCAGGCCGACTACTCGCACAAGCACCGCCGCCACGGTGTGAATGTGCAGGTCGTCACCGACCCGACCGGCCAGGTGCTGTGGATCTCCCCTGCCTTGCCCGGCCAGTGTCACGACCTGACCGCGGCCCGCACCCACCGCATCATCCGGATCTGCGAACGCCAGGGCGTCCTCATCCTGGCCGACCGTGCCTATGCGGGCGCCGGCCCCTGGGTCACCACCGGACGCAAACGACCGTCCGGCAGGCAACTGACCCCGACTCAGCAGACGATCGACCGGGCCCTCGCCGCCTCCCGAGCACCCGTCGAACGCGGCATGGCACGACTCAAGTCCTGGCGAATCTTCCGAAGATCGCGATGCAGCCCGAACCGCATGACGTCAATCGCCAAGGCCATCCTCACCCTGGAGCGCTCGCGGCCCCAAATGACCTGCGTGACCTGGCCGGCGCGCTGCGGGACGTGCTCCGCATCCGAAACCAGGGCGACCGGGGCTGTCAGCTGGGACAAATTAGGAGATGCGGCCCATTATGTAGGCGGTGCCTACCCTATCTTCCTCGGGTGAGTCCGCCTGGATCGCGAGACTCGGCCCGGCCGTGGTGAAGTCGAACCCGTTCGTCATCGGCTGCGTGCAGTCGACGCGCTTAGCTGTCTTGGCGGCGCCTGAGACGACCGTGAAGGTGACCGTGCCCTCCCCTGCGCACGCCACCTCCACCCGCAGGGCCGTGCCCGACTTGATGGTTTCGTCCAGGTTCTCTCCGGGCACCGCGAGGGAACCGGCCGAGACCAAGCCCGCCTCATCCGACTCCAGGCGATCCGCCATGTTGAGCAAGTCGCGAGCTTCCATGTCCAACTGCTCCCTGCCGGACTGGGAGGGCGGCTGAGCTGTGGGAGCCGCGGCGGAGCTCCCCGCCTTCTCGGACTGCGAAGCCTTGGACACCGTAGGCGAGTCAGAGCAAGCGGATGCCATACCGGTAATCAGCGCGACGGCAGTCAGAGCACTGCCAGTGCGGCGAGTGAAGCGGTACAAAGGGTCCCCCGAAGTGCAGTCAGAAGCCAAGTAAACGTGCAGAGCAAGGTGATCATCCTGTGTGGACACCCGCGTCACCTCGGCAATCTGGGCATCGGCACCAGATTGGTACACAGGTTTGACGCGTTTCCCCCGCAAGAGGCGGTTCCCTGGTGGCCGCAAACATTCCGAAGGCCGCGGCGATGTGGGCAAGGAGGTGCGGCGGGAGCTCGCAGCGGCACTCACCCTCACGGTGACGATGAGCATCGTGGCCCACTCGACCAGGGCGTGAGGCTTCGACCACTCCCTCAACAGTCACGGGGGCCTCATGCGTTGCGGCCCGCCCCCGCCAACAGCCCCGTCACCCGATCGGTGGCCAAGCTGAAAAGGCTCATTGAGCCTTTGCAGAGTGGCCACCGGATGGGTGACGAGGCCGGCGCCCGCAACGCACGAGGCTCCCGTGCCGTTGAGAGAGGCGTTCGACGTCTCAACTCATCAGCGCGGGAGCCCCGGTGGTTCCATATCCTGCCGTACTCGACCTGCCTCACGCTCTGGCCGAGTGGGTAACCATGCTTATCGTCAACCGTGAGGGTGACCGCCGCTACAAGCTCCCGCCGCACCAGCGTACTTTCGTCGCCCTGGTCTACCTCCGGCGGCACGACACCCTCGCGCAGCTCGCTGCGGGCTTCGGCATATCCGTGGGCACCGCCCACGCCTACGGCACCACCGTCGTCCGGCACCTGGCGAACAAGGCGCCAGGACTGCTGAAGGTACTGCGCGAGACAGACCCCGACTACGCGCTCCTGGACGGCACCCTCGCCGAGTGCGACCGGGTCGGCGACGGACAGGCCGACTACTCCTTCAAGTGCAAGCGGCACGGAGTGAACGTGCAGGCCGTCACGGATCCGGCCGGCGAGATTCTGTGGCTGTCGCCGGCGTTGCCGGGCCGGACCCAAGATCTGACGGCAGCCCGCACTCACAAGATCATTTGAATCTGTGAGCGCCAGAGCGTCCCCATCTGGCTGACATGGCCTACATCGGAACCGGAGACTGGGTCACCACCGCGAAGCGCCGCCCGCCGGGCAGCGAACTCACCCCCACCGAGCGGACGGTCAACCGGGCCCTGTCCGCCGCCCGGGCGCCTGTCGAACGCGGAGTCGCCCGCCTGAAGTCCTGGCGGAGCTTCCGACGCGCCCGCTGTAGCCCGACACGCCTCATCGCGATCGCTGCCGTGGTCCTCACCCTGGAGAGGCAACGCTGAAAAGGCTCATTACAACGCAGCTGTCGGGAATCTAGGGTGATCCGTTCTCAGTTGGTCGGTTCTTCGGAGCCGACTCACTCCTGGGCCAGCATCGGATCCGGTCTTGTCAGTGGTATGTCAGCGATCTGTCGTGCCGTACTGGGGGCAGGCCTCTCCTCGCCACGCGAAGGGGTGAGTGAGCGTGCTCGGTGGAACGCTGGCGCCCAACCTGGCTCGAGGGCGGCCCGTATGGCCGACCTCGAAGGGGTCGGCGGGTCGTATCCAGGCTTACCCATGCGCAGTTCGCAGTCCGCGAGGAGGGACAGCTGGTCAAAGAGCCGGCCGCGACGGCAGACCGGACCGGCGCCTGACGTCGAAGTGGATGAGGACGGTGATCGGGCGCCACTTTCACGGGCTCCCCGGGTGGTGGACGGATCTGAAACCGGAGGCAGCCCGGAATGCGGCAGGAACAACCGGCACCACGCCGTCAGACGCCCTCGCTATCCAACGGCAAGACCCCCGAACGGGCCGCGTCGGCGTGCGGAGTGTGAGGCGGCGCCGCATATTTCGTTGTGACGGATCGTGAACACGAGGAGGCACCCCATGCGCGGAGCCATGCATGCCAAATGGGCCGTCTGCGCCGTGGCGCTCGTCCTCGCCGCGGCGGGGTGCGGAGGCGGGGGCGGCAGCGGCGACTCCGAGGCCGTGCTGAGCGCCTCCTGGGGCGATCCGCAGAACCCGCTGGAGCCGTCGAACACCAACGAGGTGCAGGGCGGCAAGGTCCTCGACATGATCTTCCGGGGGCTGAAGCGGTACGACCCGGAGACCGGCGAGGCACAGGACATGCTCGCCGAGAGCATCGAGACCTCGGACTCGCAGAACTTCACCGTCACCGTCGAGGACGGCTGGACCTTCAGCAACGGCGAGAAGGTCACCGCCCAGTCCTTCGTGGACGCCTGGAACTACGGCGCGAGCCTGCGCAACAACCAGCGCAACGCGTACTTCTTCAGTTACATCGAGGGCTACGACCAGGTGCACCCGGAGGAGGGCGAGCAGACGGCGGACACCCTGTCCGGGCTGAGGGTGACCGGTGAGCGCACCTTCACCGTCAGGCTCAGCCAGAAGTTCTCCACGTTCCCCGACACCCTCGGCTACGCGGCGTTCGCGCCGCTGCCCCGGGCGTTCTTCGACGACCACGACGCCTGGGTGCGAAAGCCCGTCGGCAACGGTCCCTACCTGGTCGAGTCGTACACCCGCGGTTCGCAGATGTCGCTGCGCGCGTGGGACGACTACCCGGGCGACGACAAGGCGCAGAACGGCGGCGTCGACCTGAAGGTCTACACCGACAACAACACCGCCTACACCGACCTGCTGGCCGGCAACCTCGACCTGGTCGACGACGTGCCGGCCGCGCAGCTGAAGAACGTGAACGACGACCTGGGCGACCGCTACCTCAACACCCCCGCCGGCATCATCCAGACCCTCGCCTTCCCGTTCTACGACGACGCCTGGAACACCGAGGGCGCGACGAAGGTCCGCCAGGGCCTGTCCATGGCGATCGACCGCGAGCAGATCACCGACACGATCTTCCAGAAGACCCGCACCCCCGCCACCGACTGGACCTCCCCGGTGCTCGGCGAGGACGGCGGCTTCCAGGAGGGACTGTGCGGCGAGTACTGCGAGTTCAACCCCGACGAGGCGAAGAAGCTGATCGAGGAGGGCGGCGGACTGCCCGGCGGCAGGGTGACCATCACCTTCAACGCCGACACCGGCTCCCACCGGGAGTGGGTCAACGCCGTCTGCAACTCCATCAACAACGCGCTGGACGACGAGCGCGCCTGCACCGCCAACCCGGTCGGCACCTTCGCGGACTTCCGCAACCAGATCACCGACCGGAAGATGACCGGGCCGTTCCGGGCCGGCTGGCAGATGGACTACCCGCTCATCCAGAACTTCCTCCAGCCGCTGTACTACACCAACGCCTCGTCCAACGACGGCCAGTGGTCGAACGAGGAGTTCGACGCCCTGGTGGACCGCGCCAACCAGGAGACCGACACCGCCGAGGCCGTCGGCCTGTTCCAGCAGGCGGAGGAAGTGGTCCGCGACAACATGGCCGCGATCCCGCTCTGGTACCAGAACGGCAGCGCCGGCTGGTCCGAGCGGCTCTCCGACGTCAAGCTCAACCCCTTCAGCGTCCCCGTCTACCACGAGATCAAGGTCAGCTGAGCGGCCATGGGGCGCTACGTCGTCCGGCGGCTGCTCCAGATGATCCCGGTCTTCGTCGGGGCCACGCTGCTGATCTTCCTCATGGTCAACGTGATGGGCGACCCCATCGCGGGACTGTGCGGGGAGCGGCGGTGCGACCCGGCGACGGCCGCCCGCCTGGAGCAGGAGTTCGGCCTCGACAAGCCGGTCTGGCAGCAATACCTGACGTACATGGGGAACGTCTTCACCGGCGACTTCGGCACGGCCTTCAACGGCCAGGAGGTCACCGAGCTGATGGCGACGGCGTTCCCCGTCACCGTCCGGCTCACCCTGATCGCGATCCTCTTCGAGATCGTCGTCGGCGTCACCCTCGGCGTGGTCACCGGGTTGCGCCGGGGCCGGCCGGTGGACACCGGGGTGCTGCTGCTGACCCTCGTCGTGATCTCCGTGCCCACCTTCGTCACCGGTCTGCTGCTCCAGCTGCTGCTCGGCGTGAAGTGGGGCTGGATCCGGCCCTCGGTGTCCTCCGAGGCGCCCTTCGGCGAGCTGATCCTGCCCGGCCTGGTGCTGGCGTCGGTCTCCCTCGCCTACGTCACCCGGCTGACCCGCACCTCCATCGCGGAGAACCGCCGCTCCGACTACGTCCGCACCGCGATCGCCAAGGGCCTGCCCCGGCGCCGGGTCGTCGTCCGCCACCTGCTGCGCAACTCCCTGATCCCCGTGGTCACCTTCATCGGCGCCGACATCGGCTTCCTGATGGGCGGGGCGATCGTCACCGAGCGGATCTTCAACATCCACGGCGTCGGCTACCAGCTCTACCAGGGCATCCTGCGGCAGAACACGCAGACGGTGGTCGGCTTCGTCACCGTCCTGGTACTGGTCTTCCTCGTCGCCAACCTCGTCGTCGACCTCCTGTACGCCGTACTCGACCCGAGGATCCGCTATGTCTGACCGTCATCACGAACGCGACCCCGCCATCGCGGGGACCGGCATGGGCGGCGCCATGGACCTGGGCGTCGACGAGGCCGAGAGCCTGGAGAAGCGGCCGGCCGGACCGGACGGCGCCGGGCCGGAGGAACGGCCCCGCTCCCTGTGGTCCGACGCCTGGCGGGACCTGCGCCGCAACCCCGTGTTCCTCGTCTCCGCGCTGGTCATCCTGTTCCTGGTCCTCATCTCCCTGTGGCCGTCGGCGATCACCTCCGGTTCCCCGCTCACGTGCGACCTGTCCAAGGCGCAGGAGGGCTCGCAGCCCGGCCACCCCTTCGGCTTCGACGGGCAGGGCTGCGACGTCTACACCCGCACCGTGTACGGCGCCCGCACCTCCGTCGCGGTCGGGGTGCTCGCCACCCTCGGGGTCGCCGTCCTCGGCAGCGTGCTGGGCGCGCTCGCCGGGTACTTCGGCGGCGTCTCCGACGCGATCCTGTCCCGGATCACCGACGTCTTCTTCGCCATCCCGGTCGTCCTCGGCGGTCTGGTGCTGCTCTCCGTCATCACCAGCAACACCGTCTGGCCGGTCATCGGCTTCATCGTGCTGCTCGGCTGGCCGCAGATCTCCCGCATCGCCCGCGGCGCCGTGATCACCGCCAAACAGAACGACTACGTGCAGGCCGCGCGGGCGCTCGGCGCCTCCCACTCCCGGCTGCTGCTGCGCCACATCGCGCCCAACGCGGTCGCCCCGGTCATCGTCGTCGCGACCATCGCGCTGGGCACGTACATCGCGCTGGAGGCGACCCTGTCGTACCTCGGTGTCGGGCTGAAGCCGCCCAGCGTCTCCTGGGGCATCGACATCTCCGCGGCCTCGCCCTACATCCGCAACGCCCCGCACGCGCTGCTGTGGCCCTCGGGGGCGCTGGCGATCACGGTGCTGGCGTTCATCATGCTCGGCGACGCGGTGCGCGACGCCCTCGACCCGAAGCTGAGGTGAGCCGCGGTGCTGCTGGAAGTGCGCGACCTGCACGTGGAGTTCCGCACCCGGGACGGGGTGGCGAAGGCGGTCAACGGGGTCACCTACGGCGTGGACGCGGGGGAGACCCTGGCCGTGCTGGGCGAGTCCGGCTCCGGCAAGTCGGTGACCGCGCAGGCGGTCATGGGCATCCTCGACACCCCGCCCGGCCGGATCACCGGCGGCGAGGTGGTCTTCCAGGGCCGGGACCTGCTGACGCTCAAGGAGGAGGAGCGGCGGCGGATCCGGGGCGCCGAGATGGCGATGATCTTCCAGGACGCGCTGTCCGCCCTGAACCCCGTGCTCACCGTCGGCGACCAGCTCGCGGAGATGTTCACCGTGCACCGGGGCGTGTCCCGCAAGGACGCGCGGGCCAAGGCGGTCGAGCTGATGGACCGGGTGCGCATCCCGGCCGCGCGGGAGCGGGTGCGGCAGTACCCGCACCAGTTCTCCGGCGGCATGCGCCAGCGCATCATGATCGCGATGGCGATCGCCCTGGAACCTGCCCTGATCATCGCCGACGAGCCGACCACCGCCCTCGACGTCACCGTCCAGGCCCAGGTGATGGAGCTGCTCGCGGACCTCCAGCGGGAGTACCGGATGGGGCTCGTCCTCATCACCCACGACCTGGGCGTGGTCGCCGACGTCGCCGACCGCATCGCGGTGATGTACGCGGGACGGATCGTGGAGTCGGCGCCGGTGCACGACATCTACAAGGCCCCGGCCCACCCGTACACCCGCGGTCTGCTGGACTCCATCCCGCGCCTGGACCACAAGGGCCGGGAGCTGTACGCCATCAAGGGCCTGCCGCCCAGCCTCACCCGCATCCCGCCGGGCTGTCCCTTCCACCCGCGCTGCCCGCTGGCCCGGGACGTCTGCACGACCGACGACCCGCCGCTGTACGAGGTCTCCGGCACGCGCGGGAGCGCCTGCCACTTCTGGAGGGAGTGCCTGGATGGCTGAGCCGATCCTGGAGGTCAGCGGCCTGGTCAAGCACTACCCGCTGACCCGGGGCGTCGTCTTCCGCACACAGGTCGGCGCCGTGAAGGCGGTCGACGGCGTGGACTTCCGCCTGGACCGGGGCGAGACGCTGGGCATCGTGGGGGAGTCCGGCTGCGGCAAGTCGACGGTCGCCAAGACGCTGGTCAACCTGGAGCGGCCGACGGCCGGTTCGATCCGCTACAAGGGCGAGGACATCACCCGGCTGTCCGGCAAGGCGCTCAAGGCGGTGCGCCGCAACATCCAGATGGTCTTCCAGGACCCGTACACCTCGCTCAACCCCCGCATGACGGTGGGCGACATCATCGGGGAGCCGTACGACATCCACCCCGAGGTGGCGCCGAAGGGGGACCGGCGGCGCCGGGTGCAGGACCTGCTGGACGTGGTGGGCCTGAACCCGGAGTACATCAACCGCTATCCGCACCAGTTCTCCGGCGGCCAGCGGCAGCGCATCGGCATCGCGCGGGGCCTCGCGCTGCGCCCCGAGGTGATCGTCGCGGACGAGCCGGTGTCCGCGCTGGACGTGTCGGTGCAGGCCCAGGTCATCAACCTGATGGACCGGCTGCAGAGCGAGTTCGACCTGTCCTACGTCTTCATCGCGCACGACCTGTCGATCGTGCGGCACATCTCCGACCGGGTCGGGGTGATGTACCTCGGCCGGATCGTGGAGACCGGCACGGACACCGAGATCTACGACCACCCCACGCACCCGTACACGCAGGCGCTGCTGTCCGCGGTGCCGGTGCCGGACCCCCGGGCACGGGAGCACCGGGAGCGGATCGTGCTGAGCGGGGACGTGCCGTCGCCGACGAACATCCCGTCCGGCTGCCGCTTCCGCACCCGCTGCTGGAAGGCGCGGGAGCGGTGCGCGGTGGAGGTTCCGGCGCTGGCGGTGCCGCCCTGGTTCGCGGAGACCGGAGGCCCGGCCGCGCACGACTCGGCGTGCCACTTCGCGGAGGAGAAGCACGTGGTGCCGGTGGAGGAGCGGGGCGAGGGCCCCGGCTGACGGGGCGCCGGCGGCGACAGCGGGTGACGGGCCGGGGCGACATGGCGCACCCCGGCCCGCTCACGGCACCCGCACGGCCGTACGCCGACCAGTCTCCCCGGCCCGTGTGGCGGCGCCGTTTCCGCGGTGTTGCCCCGGTGTCAACGCGTGGCGGGTGCGTCCGGGAGGGACAGGGCGCGCTTGAGGAAGCCGAGCTGGAGACGGAGCAGGTTCTCGGCGACCTCCTCCTGCGGCGTCATGTGCGTGACGCCGGACAGCGGCAGCACCTCGTGCGGGCGGCCGGCCGCCAGCAGGGCGGAGGACAGCCGCAGCGAGTGGGCGACGACCACGTTGTTGTCCGCCAGCCCGTGAATGATCATCATGGGCCGGTGCGGCTCTGCCGCGTCGACCAGGCCGGCGTCGTCGACCAGCGAGTTGCGGCGGTAGAGCTCCGGCCGCTCGTCCGGGTGCCCCACGTAGCGCTCCTGGTAGTGGGTGTCGTACAGGCGCAGGTCGGTGACCGGGGCGCCCACCACGGCCGCGTGGAACACGTCGGGGCGGCGCAGCGCCGCGAGGGCCGCCAGGTAGCCGCCGAAGGACCAGCCGCGGATCGCGACCCGGTCCAGGTCGAGCGGGAAGTCCCCGGCCAGCGCCTGGAGCGCGTCGACCTGGTCCTGGAGGACGACGGCCGCGATGTCGTCCTTGACGGACTTCTCCCAGGCGGGGGAGCGGCCGGGGGTGCCGCGGCCGTCGGCGACGACCACGGCGAAGCCCTGGTCGGCGAACCACTGCGAGGCCAGGTACGGATTGTGGGCGGCCGTCACCCGCTGGCCGTGCGGGCCACCGTAGGGGTCCATGAGCACCGGCAGAGGGGTGTCACCGGCGTAGTCCCGAGGCATAAGCACGGCGCACGGAATACGGCGTGCGCCCCCCTGTGTCAGCGTCACCCGGGGGGACAAACCGGGGTCTTCGGCGTACGAGGGGACAGCCGCCGTCTGTTTCCCGTCACGGAGCACCCGCACGCGCGAACCTGGCCGATCCAGGGTCGCCGAGACGAGTACCGTGACCCCTCCGGAGCGCACCGCGGTGTGCACGCCGGGCTCCTCCGAGACCCGCTCCACGCCCAGTTCGTTCACCCGGTGGACGTGCACCTCGCCGATCTCCGGGTCGGCCGCCTCCGCGCCCGCCGACGCCGAGACCAGCACGTCGTCGTCCGAGACGTCGAGGACCGCACGGATGTGCAACTGCGGTCCGGTGAGCGGCCGTTCCCCCACGACGAGGCGCCGGGCGCCCCCTTCGTCGGCGATCCGGACGAGCTGTCCCGAGGGGCTCCAGCACGGCACGCCGGGGAAAAGTTCCAGCCAATCCGGGTCCTCGTCGGCGTGCACCATCCGGGTCGCCCCGGTGTCCGGGTCGACGGCCAGGATCAGTTGCGCCCGCTGGTCGCGCGCCTGGACGAGCAGCAGGGGGGCACCCGCCGCTGACCAGTGCACTCGTGCCAGATACGGGTAGCGCGCCCGGTCCCAGGAGACCTCCGTGCGCGCCCCTGCGAGGTCCACGACGAACAACCGTACGTCCGCGTTCGGGGTGCCGGCCGCCGGGTAGCGGACGTGACGCGGCTCACGTTCCGGGTGGGCGGGGTCGGAGATCCACCACCGCCGTACCGGCGTGTCGTCCACCCGCGCCACCAGCAGCCGGTCCGACTCCGGGGCCCACCAGAAGCCGCGCGAACGGTGCATCTCCTCGGCCGCGATGAACTCGGCCAATCCGTACGTGACGTCCTCCGCTTCGGGGGTGGTGAGCGCGCGGTCGTCCGCCCCCTCCGCCGAGACCACCCGCAACGCGCCCCGGGCGACGTACGCGACGTGCCGTCCGTCGGGTGACGGACGGGGGTCGATCACCGGTCCGGGGGTGGGCAGTTCGCGCGCCGTGCCGGCCCTCAGCTCCGCCGTGAAAAGCCGCCCTGACAAGGCGAAAGCCGCCAACTCGACGGCCGCGTCGGTGGCGTAGCCGACGATGCCGGCGCCTCCCTCACGGCTGCGTTCGCGCCGTGCGCGCTCCTCGGCGGAGAGCTGCTCGGAGGCGCCGTTCAGCAGAGCGCGCGGGTCGGCGGCCACGCGCTCCCCGCCCTCGTCCGCGTCGAGCACCCACAGGGCGTTGGCCCGGTCCGAACCGGAACTCGAGCGGAGGAACACGACACGTGAGCCGTCGGGCGCCACGCTGAACGAACGCGGCGCGCCGAGCGTGAAGCGGAGGGTGCGGGCGTGCCGCCGGGGGAAGGAGTCCGTCTCGGTCGTCATGCCCTGACCATATTGGCCATGCGCCCCCTTGTGCGGCTGTGCGCCGATCGATGCGCACGTACGGATAGTTATGATCGTTAGCGCATAGTGGGTATGAACCTGCTGCCCGCTGTGTGAATGTGCTGTGTGAACGTACTGCCCCCATATTCCTGACCCCCGCGCCCCTGGGATCCTTGGAGGTGAGCCGCCGTGGCACTCTCGATTTCGGCGGTGGTGCTGCTGGCGATCATCGTCTTCCTGCTGATCAAGAAGTCGGGACTGAAGGCAGGGCACGCGATCGTGTGCATGCTGCTCGGCTTCTACCTGGCCTCGTCGACGATCGCGCCCACGATCAACGAAGTCACCTCCAACATCGCGGGGATGATCGGCAGCCTCAGCTTCTGAGCGCGGCCGCCGTCGGCCTCTCGCGTGTTACCCGTCGGTAAGCGATGATGGGCGAGCCATCATCCACGCGCGCAGGGCGGAGCCGACGGTGACGACTTCCGAGGAACAGAGCCAGGGACGCGACGAGGCGCGGACCAGGGTCCACGTCTTCCGTGACGACGCCCTGCGCGACCTGGACGCGGTCGGCCTCGCCGCGGCGATCCGCCGGGGCGAGGTGAGCGCCGCCGAGGTCGCACGGGACGCGGCGGCCCGGGTCCGGGACGCCGACGCCCGGCTCGACGCCGTCCAGGTGCACCTCGACATCCCCGCCCACGCCCCGGCCGGCGGTGGCGCGTTCGCCGGGGTGCCGACCTTGGTGAAGGACAACACCGACGTCGCGGGTCTGCCCACGGGCCACGGCAGCGCCGCGTTCGTGCCCCGTCCGGCCCGGCGGCACGCCGCGTTCACCCGCCAGCTGCTGAGCACCGGCGTCACGGTGCTCGGCAAGACGCGGCTGCCCGAGTTCGGCTTCAGCCCCACCACGGAGTTCGAGGAGGGCCCGCCGGTCCGCAACCCCTGGCACACCGGCCACTCGGCGGGCGGCTCCTCCGGCGGCAGCGCCGCCCTGGTCGCCGCGGGCGCCGTACCGGTCGCGCACGCCAACGACGGCGGCGGCTCCATCCGCATCCCGGCCGCCGCCTGCGGACTCGTCGGCCTCAAGCCGACCCGCGGCCGGACCGTGCCGAACGCGCAGGGCCGCCGGCTCCCCATCGACATCGTCGTGGACGGCATCGTGAGCCGCACGGTCCGGGACAGCGCGGCGTTCCTCACGGCGGCCGAACTGCACCACCGCAACCCGAGGCTGCCCGCTGTCGGGCTGGTCGAGGGCCCGGCGAGCCGCCGGCTGCGGATCGGTCTGCTGGTGGACTCCCCGAACGGCGCCCGCACCGACGAGGACACCCGCGCGGCCGTCACGGAGACGGCCCGGCGGCTGGAGCGGCTGGGCCACACGGTGACCCCGGTGGAGCTGGCCGTCGACCCGCACTTCACCGAGGACTTCCTCACCTACTGGGGCATGCTGTCGTTCCTCATCGGCACCACGGGCCGGACCCTGGGCACGGACTTCGACCGCCGCCGCATGGACGGCCTCAGCCACGGCCTGCGCGCGACCTACGTCGCCAACTGGCGCCGTACGCCGGAGGTGTTGCGGCGGCTGAAGCGGACGCGGGAGGCGTACGCGGCGGCGTTCCGGGGCCTGGACGTCATCCTGTCCCCCGTCCTCGCCCACACCACCCCGCCGCTGGGCCACCTCAGCCCGTCCGTCCCGTACGCCACCCTGATCGAACGCATCCTCGCCTACGTGGCGTTCACCCCGGTCAACAATGTCGTCGGCACCCCGTCGATCTCCCTCCCGGCCGCGCACACGACCCCGGACGGCCTGCCCGTCGGCGTCATGTTCTCGGGCCGCCCGGGCGCGGAACGGACGCTGCTGGAGCTGGCGTTCGAGCTGGAGGCGGACCGGCCGTTCCGGCGGCTCCAGGACGACTGAGGGGGGGCGGGGAAGGTGTCGGCGAAACCGTGAGCATGTCGGCCCTCACTGTTCTCGGGGTGCTCACTTGAGCGCCTGGCTGACGTTTCCCTTCCCGGTGTTCACGGGGCCGAAGGGCTGATCGCCGTCGCCTGGGGCGGCGCACACGTCTGCGGTGGCGGGCGCCCGGCACCGGATCGGCGGGCGCCGTCACGGGCCGGTGCCCGTCGTGACGGCACGTCGGGGTAACGAAGTCATAACAGGGCGGGACGGGTCGGGCCTCGCCCACTCCTCACCGGTGATCCCTTCCCCGGAGAGAACTGGACCTCCCTGATGTCTCAGCACCGTGCGTCACACGGCAGGACCCGCGCGAAGACCGGCCGTTCCCATGCGAAGACCGGCACCCCGCGTATCCGGATCCTCGCGGCGTCCGGCGTCCTCCTCGCGCTGGGCGGAGCGGCCGCGCTGACGTGGCAGAGCGGCTCGGACACCACCGGCGCCGCGGCGTCCGGGAAGCCGCAGGGGCGGCAGTCCGCCGACGCCCGTGCCGTCGAGGCGAACGACACGCGCGTCGAGGCGATGCACGCGGAAGAGGGCGAGGCCGACGAGGCGGCCGAGCGGCGGATACGCGAGGAGGAACAGAAGGCCCGCGCGCACGCCGCGAAGGCGGCGCACGAGAACCAGCGGGAAGCCGAGCGCAAGAGCGAGGCCGCGGCGGAGGAGGCCCGTGAGAAGGCCGCCAGGACGAAGCAACGGCAGAAGGAGGCCGCGGACGCGGCCACCTCGGGCAGCGGCGGCTCCGCTTCCGGCAGCTCGGATTCCGGCGGATCAAACCCCGGAGGCTCCGCTTCCGGCGGTTCGCAGTCCGGCGGCTCGTCCTCCACCGGCATGTCCGCCGACGAGCGCCGGCTCATCTCCCTGCTCAACGAACGTCGCCGCGCCCTGGGGCTCCCGCCCGTCGCGGAGAGCGCCGGCCTGGCCGGCCAGGCCGAGGAGTGCTCCGCGCGCAACCTCCGGAACGGAAGCCTCACGCACTGCGGCCACGAGGTCCTCTTCATGGGCGGCAGCGGCAACACCCCCGAGGCGATGATCGAGGCATGGTTCAACAGTCCGGGCCACAAGACCGCGCTCACCTACGGGAGTTCGACCGAGGCGGGCGCGGCGATCGTCACCGACGGCGCCGGCCGGCTCGTCGCCGCCATCAACATCAACTACTGAGCGGCGTCCCGTCGACCGTCCCGCCCCGGCCCCCGGCGTCTTCCCCGGGCCGTCGCGCGACAGAGGGACGTTTCCGGTTCCTCCGGGACTCCTCCGGCGAGCGGATCCGCCGCTCCTGCGCGGACGCCCCGCTCGGCAGTGCGCCGGTGACGGTCGACACCGGCGTCGACGTCCCCCCGTGCGGCCGGCCGGGTCCGCCGGAAGCGCCCCGCGCCAAATAGGGTGGGGTCCATGACGGAACTGCCCGAGCGGCGTCTGATGCTGGTGCACGCGCACCCGGACGACGAGTCGATCAACAACGGCGCGACCATGGCGCG
Source organism: Streptomyces sp. DSM 120436 (assembly GCF_055778765.1). NCBI lineage: Bacteria > Bacillati > Actinomycetota > Actinomycetes > Kitasatosporales > Streptomycetaceae > Streptomyces > Streptomyces sp. DSM 120436. Next base: position 2,426,729 of record NZ_JBSKBS010000001.1, read on the forward strand.
CTACGCGGCCGAGGGAGCCCACGTGACGCTGGTCACCTGCACCCTCGGTGAGCGCGGCGAGGTCATCCCGCCCGAGCTGCGGCACCTCGGCGGCGCGGCCCTCGGCGGACATCGGCTCGGTGAGCTGCGGGAGGCCATGGCGGCGCTCGGCGTCACGGACTTCCGGCTGCTCGGCGGGGCCGGGCGGTACTGCGACTCCGGGATGATGGGCCTGCCCGACAACGACGACCCGGCCTGCTTCTGGCGGGCCGACGTCGACCAGGCCGCCGGGCTGCTCGCCGAGGTGATCCTCGAGGTGCGGCCGCAGGTGCTGGTCACGTACGACGACAACGGCGGCTACGGGCACCCGGACCACATCCAGGCCCACCGCGTCGCCATGCGCGCCGTCGAGCTGGCCGCCGAGGGCGGGTGGGACGTGCCCAAGGTCTACTGGAACCGCGTGCCGCGCTCCGTGGCCGAGGAGGCCTTCGCCCGGCTGGAGCGCGACCTGCCCGCCCTGCCCTTCGACACGTCCGCCGCGGTGCGGGACGTCCCCGGCGTGGTGGACGACGCACGGATCACGACCGCCGTCGACGGCACCGCGTACGCCGGCGCGAAGGCCGCCGCGATGCGCGCCCACGCCACCCAGATCACCGTCGCCGACCAGCCGTACTTCGTGCTGTCCAACGAGCTCGCGCAGCCGCTGTTCACCACCGAGTACTACGAACTGGTGCGCGGCGAGCGGCCCGCGGGCCGGGAGGACGACCTGTTCGCCGGCGTCGGCACGGGGGAGGCGTCGTGAGCGGCGACCGCGTGCCCGCGTTGGCGCAGCCGCTGCGTCCGCCCTCCCCGGGACGCGCCGCGGCCCTGCTCGGACTGCTGGTGCTCGGCGCCGTGGTCGGCGTCGCCGGGGCGCTGGTCCAGCCCGCGTGGTTCCCCGGCGGGCTGCTGCTCGCCCTGGTCGGCGAGGCCGGACTGGTGCTCGGGGCGGCGCGGATGACCCGCGGCCGGTCGGGCGGGGTGGCCGTCGCCGCCGGCTGGATGATCACCGTCATCCTGCTGACGGCCAGCCGTCCGGAGGGTGACTTCCTGTTCGCCGCGGGAATCGGCTCCTACCTCTTCCTGATCGGAGGCATGGCCGTGGCTGTGATCTGCGCCACCATCGGGCCCGGGAAGCAACCGGACGGGGACCCCGCCCGACTTCGCAAGTGACGTACCGCTTCGCCGTGCCAAGGGCGTGACGGTCCGGTGCGGGTTTCCCCGACGGTACTGGGATACCGGCCGGATATGGCCAGTAAGGTGGTGCGCGCCGCCGAGCCTCCTTCGCACCCTCGGCCTCGCCCGAGCTGGGAGGACCCCCACCGTGAGGTCGTGACGGGCGGCGGAGCCAACCGGGAGAACCTGCCTTGAGTCGTGAAACTGACACCCCGTCCTCCGGGCCCGACGGGCGCGGCGGAGCCGCCTACCCGTCGGGCACCCCGCCCTACGGGATCCCGGCGATTCCGGACGAGGACACGGACGCGGGCCGTCCGGCCGCGCGGCCGGAGGACCGCAAGACCGAGACCACGCTGACGACCCGGATCCGGATCAACATCCCCGGATCGCGGCCCATTCCGCCGGTCGTCGTGCGCAAGCCCGTCACGGACGCGGAGAGCAAGAAGGGCGCCGGCGCCGCCGAGGCCGCCGCCGAGCCCGCTCCCGCCGCACCGCCCGCCGACCCGGTCGAGCCGCCCGCGCGGCCCGAGGCGGCCGAGAAGCCCGCCGCCGGGGAGAAGCCGGCCAGCGACTGGTTCGCGCCCCGCAAGCCCCCTGCCGCCAAGCCCGGTCAGACCGGCGGTGCGGCCGACGGCGCTGCCGCGCCCGGCACTTCCGGCGCGCCCTCCGGCACCGCTCCCGGTGTGCCGTCGGGCGGCCCGTCGAGCGGTCCGACGGGAGCCGCGCCGGGTGCGCCCAAGCCCCCGAACGGCGCGCGTCCCGGCGCCGGACGGCCCGGCGGCGTGGTCGGCTCCACGGGCGCGCCGGGCGGACCCCGCCCCGGCGGCCCGAAGGCGCCCGGACCCACCGGCGCGACCGGTGCGACCGGCGGACCCGTGGCCCCCGGTCACGGCGGCGGCACCGGCTCCTTCGACGTGACCGAGGCGCTGGCCGGCGCCCCCGGCGCCCCCGGCGCCCCCGGCGCCCCCGGCGCCCCCGGCGGCAACCGAGCCGACCGCGGCGGCGAACCGCGCCGCGACGACCTGCCGTACGCCGCGGACGACGCCGGGGGCGGCCCCCGGCGCGGCCCCGGAGGTCCCGGTGGCCCCGGAGGTCCCGGTGGCCGTGCCGGAGCCCGTCCGGGCGGCGGCGTGCCCGGCGCCGGGCGTCCCGGCGGCCCGAAGGCGCCCTCCGGCCCCACCGGCGGCCCCGTCACCGGCGACGGCCCGATGGCCCCGCCCGCCGGCGGCACGCCCTTCACGGAGGAGCGCACCGGCTCCCACGCGGTCCCCGGCGGCGGACTGAGCGACGACACCGCGATCCTCACCCCGCAGAAGCTCGCCGCGCCCGGCGACCCCGGCTACCCGCGCCACGACAACGTCCCCGGGAACACCGTGACCAGCGGCAGCCCCGTGGTCCCGCCCGGCGCCTCCTTCGACGCGCCCGGCACGGGCCCCGGCGCCCCTGGTCCGCGCCCCCTGCCCAAGCTGCCCGATCCGGTCGCCCCGGCCCCGGCGAGCTCCTCCAAGGCGCCGAAGAAGAAGGGCCGCAGCAAGCTCGTCCTGCTCGCCACCGGTGTCGTCCTCGTCGCCGGCGTCGCCTACGGCGCGGGTCTGCTGATGAACCGTTCCGATGTGCCCAAGGGCACCACGGTGCTCGGCGTCGAGATCGGCGGCGGCACCCGCGACGAGGCCGTGAAGAAGCTGGACGGCGCGCTCGACGGCCGGCTGGACAAACCGCTGAAGCTGTCGGTCGACGGCAGGACCGTCGAACTCCAGCCGGACAACGCCGGCTTGCAGGTCGACATCGACGCCACCGTCGGCAAGGCCGCCACCAGCGACTACAACCCGGTCAACGTGATCGGCTCGCTGTTCGGCCAGTCGCGCGTGGTCGAGCCGGAGATCCCGGTCGACCACGAGAAGCTGCAGGCCGCCCTGGAGGACGCCGCCGGGGGCGCCGGCACGGTCAAGGAGGGCTCGATCACCTTCGAGTCCGGCAAGGCCGTCCCGGTGTACCCGCAGGCGGGCAAGGGCGTCGACGTCGCCAAGGCCGCCGACGTGGTCGCCGAGGCGTACCGCACGCAGGTGGAGACGGGCGCCGCCGCCGCGGTGAACGTCCCCACGACGGCCCAGCAGCCGAAGGTCACCAAGGCCGAGGTCGACCGGATGATGAAGGAGTTCGCCGAGCCCGCGATGTCGGACCGGGTCACCGTGCAGACCGACCCGGCGCACTCGGTGCCGATGAGCCCCGAGAAGTCGCTGTGGAAGTTCCTGCGCGTCGAGGCGGTCAACGGCAAGCTCGTCGAGAAGCCCGACCTGAAGGCCCTGGAGGAGCTGTACGGCCAGGCCTTCGACGGCGTGCTCATCACCCGGGGCAACGGCGAGAAGACCCCCGTCACCCCGCAGGACGTCTACGGCGCCCTGCGCCAGGCGCTGGTCAGCACGACCGACCGCACGGCCGTCATCGAGACGGACCCGAGCTGACGCGACGGACGACGACGGCGGCGGCGCCGCACGGAGTGCTCCGTGCGGCGCCGCCGCCGTGCGTGCGGGTCTCAGTGCGCCACGACGGGCACCGGGGCCTCGGCGGCGGTCTCCTCGGGGGAGCGGCGGCGGATGCCGGCCACGGCGACCGCGGCGCCGATCAGGCACAGGACGCCGGTGACGGTGACCGCGGCGTGCATGCCGTTGACGAACGCCTGCGCGCTGCCCTCGACGACCGCGGCCCGCAGCCCCTCGGGCATGCCGGGGGAGACCGGGGCGATGCCCATCGCCACGGCGTCCTCCGCCCCCTCCAGGCCGTGCGCCACGGCGGACGGCACGCCCGCCCCGGTCAGCTCGCCGTACAGCGAGGAGCCGACCTTGCCGGCGATCACCGTGATCAGCACCGACGTGCCCAGCGCGCCGCCGATCTGCAGCATCGTGGACTGCAGCCCGGACGCCACCCCGCCGTCCCGGACCGGGGCGTTGCCGATGATCGCGGCGGCGGTCGCGGGCAGCACGATGCCGACGCCCAGGCCCAGCGCGATGTACGGCGGCCACATGGTGGCGTAGGAGGAGTCGGTGGACCAGGTGAGCATGCCGAACATGGCGGCGGCCGACAGCACCAGGCCCAGCGGGATGGTGGCCCGCGGGCCGAAGCGCGCGGTGAGCTGCGAGCCGAGCGGTGAGGCGACCAGCGAGGCGAGCGACATCGGCAGCGTGCTGATGCCGGCCTCGACGGGCGTGTAGCCGCGGACGTTCTGCAGGTACAGCATGATGAAGAAGATCCCGCCGAGCATCACGAAGAAGTTCAGCGCGGTCATCACGGACCCGGTGGTCAGCGACCGGTCCCGGAACAGGCGCATCGGCAGCAGCGGGTGCTCCTGCCGGGTCTCGTACCAGCCGAAGAGGACCAGCAGGACGACGCCGGCGGCGATCGAGCCGAGGGTGCCGCCGGAGGCCCAGCCCCAGGTCTCGCCCTTCACGATGCCGAACACCAGGGCGAGCAGGCCGGCGGCGAGCACGGCGACGCCGGCCACGTCGAAGCGCTGCTCCCCGTCGGCGTTCCTCGACTCCCTCAGCACGGCCGCGCTGAACAGCAGGGCGACGACGCCGATGGGGAGGTTCAGGTAGAACACCCAGGTCCAGTCGACGTGCTCGACGAGCAGACCGCCCAGGATCGGGCCCAGCGAGGTGGACACGGCGGACACCATGCCCCAGATGCCCACCGCGAGCCCGAACGTCCGCGGCGGGAACACCGCGCGCAGGATGCCCAGCGTGTTGGGCATGAGGATGCCGCCGCACAGGCCCTGGAGCGCGCGGAAGGCGATGACGCCCTCGATGGTGCCGGCCAGGCCGATGCCGACCGACGCGACGACGAAGCCGGCGACGCCGGCGAGGTAGTACCGGCGGCGGCCGAACCGGTCGCCGAGCTTGCCGCCGAGGATCATCGAGGCGGCGAGGGCCAGCAGGTAGGAGTTGGTGACCCACTGCAGCTCGGCCGTGCCGGCGTCGAGGTCCTTGCCGATCACCGGGTTGGCGATGGCGACGACGGAGCCGTCGAGCTGCACCATGAGCAGGCCGAACGACACGGCGACGAGGGCGAGCCAGGGATTGCCCCGGCGCGCGGTGGAGCGATCCACGGACGTGGACGACGACATGGGGAAGCCGTTTCTTTCTCAGAGGGGGAGAGCGACCTGCGCGCGGAACGGCGCCCGGGGCACCGCCGCGCGGGGCGACGCGCGTGACGGGGGAGCGCCCGGAACGGGCGTGGGTCAGCGGGTCGCCGGGTGAAGGTGGCCGGCGAGGGCCTTGAGGGCGCCGAGCGCCGAACCGAGCGCGTCCATCTCGCCGTCGGTGACCGAGCGCAGGGCCTCGCCGAGCAGACGCTCCTCGAGGGCGCGGACCTCGGCGATCCGGCGGCGCGAGACGGCGGTGAGGTGGAGGCGGGCGATCCGCTTGTCCGCGGGGTCCTGGCGGCGCTCCAGCTCGCCCCGCTCGATGAGCTGGGAGACGAGCGCGCTGACGTTGTTGGGCTTCATCAGCAGCGCCGAGGCCGCCTCGCCGACCGTGGCGCCCTCGTGCCGCGCGACGTGACGCAGCAGCGCCAGCTGTCCCTCCGGCGGCTTCGGATGCGGGTACTCGCCCGCGACCCGCCGGTCCAGTGCCCGGTGCAGCGCGGGCAGGCACGCCGCGAGCTCGGCGGCCAGGTGCGCGACGCGCTCCTCGGAGGCACGGGTGGGGGACATGTACGTGAGGATAGGTATCCAGACATATCTATGTCAAAGGCGGGCGGTGCCGCGCCGCCGGGCCTGCGTCAGTTGAGCAGGGCCCGGGCGGCCAGCGCCTCCCCCCGGATGCGGTCGGCCGCCTGTGGGTCGACCGCCGCGACGACGTCCGCGTACGCCTCCAGTTCGGCCGCGCCCGCCGTGAACTCGCCGCGCTGCACGAGGAGCTGGGCGCGTTCGTAGCGCAGACGGGCGGGGCGGGACGGGAGGAGCAGGGAGAGGTCCAGGGCCCACAGGCCGACGTCGGTGCGCTCGGGGCGGGTCGCCGCCCAGGCCCGGACGTTGTTCAGGACGCGCGCGACCACCTCCAGCGCCCCCGCCGGGGTCAGCATGGACGGCTCCAGCGGGCCTCCGGTGGCCCCGGCGACCAGCAGCTCCGCGTCCGGTCCGGTCAGCACCCGGCCCCCGTCGAACGGGTCGGCCAGCACCTGCCCGGGGCCCGCCCCGTGCGGGTCGCCGAAGCCCACGACGAAGTGCCCGGGCAGCGCCACGCCGTACACCGGCGCGCCCGCCCGGCGGGCCACCTCGATCCACACCACCGACAGCAGGATCGGCAGCCCGCGCCGCCGCCGCAGCACCGCGTGCAGCAGCGAGGACTCCAGCCGCCGGTAGTCGTCCGGCAGGCCGTGGAAGCCGTACCGCCCGCCCAGCAGGTCCCGCAGCGCCACCGCCCACGCGTGCGGCGATCCCGGCCGGTGCGGCAGCTCGCCCGCCAGCCGGTCCAGCTCGATCTCCACCGCGTCCATGCCCGCCTCGTCGAGCGTGCCGTCGCCCTCCGCCGCCACCAGGAGGCACAGCGCGGACAGGCCGGGCCGCTCGCAGCGGGCCTCCTCGGCGAAGCGCCGGCGCAGTTCGGCGGAGCGTCCGGGCGGCGGGGGCCAGGGGGAGCGCATACCCGGTTCGTGCCCGCTCACAGCGGCCCGTCACCCGCCCGGGCCGGCGCATCCTGAGCGGAGCCCTCCGACGGGTCCGGCGAGTCCGGTACGGGTTCTTCCGGCGCGCGGTAGTGGTGGTACGCGTGGTGCGGGGCGAAGCCCAGGCGGTCGTACAGCGCCCGCGCGCCCTCGTTGTCCACCTCGACCTGCAGCCAGGCCGCCGAGGCGCCCTCCTCCAGGGCCCGGGCGGCCAGCGCCGCCATCACCGTCGTGGCCAGCCCCCGCCGCCGCCGCGCCGGATCCACCTCGACCGCCGCGAACCCGGCCCACCGGCCGTCCACGACACACCGCCCGATCGCGGCGGGCGCCTCGGCGCCCGGCTCACCCGGCACGGTCGCGAACCACACCGACGGCTCACCCGGGGACGGCTCACCCGGGGACGCCTCGTCCGGGGAGCCCCCGCCCAGCACCCGCAGGGCCACCTCGCTCACGCCCTTGCGCCGGTACCGCGCCAGCCACGCCGTGTCCGCCCGCCGGGACAGCAGCACACCGGAGGCCGTCCCGCCGCCCAGGTCGGCGACCGGGGCCAGCCCGCCCGTCCACAGCTCGGCGGTCACCTCGCGGACCCACCCGCGCCGCTCCAGCTCCGCGCACAGCAGCTCCTGCGCGCCCTCCGCGCCGGTCGCGGCCTGGACGTACGCCGGCAGCCCCCGGGCCGCGTACCAGCGGCGCACGGCCGTCAGCGCGTCGTCGAGCGGCAGGCCCGGGTCGCCCAGCGGCAGCGCGGAGTTGGCCCGGCGGGTGAAGCCGGCGGCCGCCCGCAGCTCCCAGTCGCCGAGCCGCTCGCTCTCCACCGGCCGCCAGCCCCGCGCGGCCACCCGCGCCAGCTCCGCGCAGGAGGCCGCCGGGCCACGCCGGCGCGCCGGGGCGGCCGGCACGACCTTGCCCGCCACCAGCGCGGACTCGGCGACACGGACGCTCTCCCCGCTCCTCCTTGTGATCTGCAACACACCGTTGTCCCATGATGTGAGAACGCCGACCGTGTCGCTGAACTTCTCACCCGAAGGGCCATGTTCGATCAGGCTCCTCACGGAGACCCGTTTCCCCACGTCAGCAGCGGTGACACGGACCTCGAGGCGCCCGGCGGCTGAGATTTCCACAGGTCAGTTCACCCCTCCTGTTCGGATCATGCTCCGGAACGGAGATACTAGGGGCGGGCATCGACGACGCCGCGCTCCCGCGCGCCAGGCGGCGGAGCCTGAGGAGGCCCGCCAGCGCCCTATCCGAGGAGGAACGACAGCGTGACCTACGTCATCGCGCAGCCTTGTGTCGACGTCAAGGACAAGGCGTGCATCGAGGAGTGCCCGGTCGACTGCATCTACGAGGGCCAGCGGTCCTTGTACATCCACCCGGACGAATGCGTCGACTGCGGCGCCTGTGAACCGGTCTGCCCGGTCGAGGCCATCTTCTACGAGGACGACACTCCGGAGGAGTGGAAGGACTACTACAAGGCGAACGTCGAGTTCTTCGACGAGCTCGGCTCCCCCGGCGGCGCCAGCAAGCTCGGTCTGATCGAGCGGGACCACCCGTTCATCGCCGCGCTGCCGCCGCAGGCGTAGCCCGTCCCGCAGGCGGTCCGCACCGACGCGCCGCCTCGGTCCCGTACGGCCCGCCCGCCGTACGGGACCGAGGCGTTTGCCGTACCAGAAAGTGAGCCACCACCCGTGTCCGCAGTCTCCGACCGGCTGCCCGCCTTCCCCTGGGACAAGCTGGAGCCGTACAAGAAGACGGCCGCAGCGCACCCCGACGGCATCGTCGACCTCTCGGTCGGCACACCCGTCGACCCGGTGCCCGAGCACATCCAGAAGGCGCTGACCGCCGCGGCGGACTCGCCGGGCTACCCCACGGTGTGGGGCACCCCGGAACTGCGGGACGCGATCACCCGCTGGGTGGAACACCGGCTCGGCGCCCGCGAGGTGACCCACCGGCACGTGCTGCCGGTCGTCGGCTCCAAGGAACTCGTCGCCTGGCTCCCCACCCAGCTCGGCCTCGGCCCCGGCGACCAGGTCGCCTTCCCGCGCCTGGCCTACCCGACGTACGAGGTCGGCGCCCGCCTGGCGCGCGCCGAGCACGTGGCGTACGACGACCCGACCGAGCTGGACCCGGCGCGGCTGAAGCTGCTGTGGCTCAACTCGCCGTCCAACCCGACCGGCCGGGTGCTCCCCAAGGAGGAACTGACCCGGATCGTCGCCTGGGCCCGCGCGCACGGGGTCCTCGTCCTGTCCGACGAGTGCTACATCGAGCTGGGCTGGGAGGCCGACCCGGTCTCGGTGCTGCACCCGGACGTCAACGGCGGCTCCTACGACGGCATCGTCGCCGTCCACTCCCTGTCCAAGCGGTCCAACCTGGCCGGCTACCGCGCCGCGTTCCTGGCAGGCGACCCGGCCGTGCTCGGCCCGCTGCTCCAGATCCGCAAGCACGGCGGGATGATGACCCCGGCCCCCACCCAGGCGGCCGTGGTGGCGGCCCTCGGCGACGACGAGCACGTCCGCGTCCAGCGCGAGCGGTACGCGGCCCGCCGCACCGCCCTGCGCGACGCGCTGCTCGCCCACGGCTTCCGCATCGAGCACAGCGAGGCCAGCCTGTACCTGTGGGCCACGCGTGACGAGTCCTGCTGGGACACCGTCGCCCACCTCGCCGACCGGGGCATCCTGGTCGCCCCCGGCGACTTCTACGGCCCCGCAGGCGACCGCTTCGTCCGCGTCGCCCTGACCGCGACGGACGAACGGGTCCAGGCCGCGGCGCGCCGCCTGACCGCCTGACACCGGCACGCCGGACCCACCACCGGACCGGGCCGGCCGCCGGACGGCAACGCGGCGACCGGCCCCCGCCCCGCAGCGAGGCGCCACGCCGTGGCCCTCGAGCCGTGGGCGGTCACGCGGCGACGGACCGCCTCGCCTTCGACGGTGAGGCGCCGGGTCCGCCCGCCGCGGCGAACGCGGCTGAGCGTCGCGGGGTGGCGAGGCGTGGATGCCGACCGCGCGGAAGGCACGGGCCGACACGGCCGAGCGGTCGCGGCAGGCCGGCCCCGCCGAGCTCCCGCGGCCTCCCCACGCCGCCGCGTCGCCCCGGCGCCGGGACAGCGCGGCGAGTGCGGCGGGACGTGCGGCAGGACGTGCCGAAGGGGCCCGGGGGAGAGGTCCCGGGCCCCTTCGGCTCGCTGCTCGGGTCGCCTTCGGCGAGGGGATCAGCCGAGAGGCAGGCCCTTGACCGGCAGGTTCTTCGTGGGGCCGCCCTTGCCGAGGGAGTCGGTCGGCAGCTCCTTCACCACCGGCACGGCCTTCTTCACGGTCGTGCCCGCCGCCGGGGCCACCTCGGTGGCGTCGGGGGCGGTCTTGCCGACGCCCCGCGTCACGTTGTCCACGGTCTTGCCGGGCGCACCGTCCAGGGCGCTCAGCCCGAGGTTCGGGGCGGACGGCAGCGCCGGCGCCGCGCTCGCGGAACCGGCCGCACCGACCCCGGCGGCCGCTCCCGCAGCGACGAGCAGCGCGGCACGGGCGATCCGACGGGTCAGGGGGAGGGACATGATGCTCCTTCGACGGCAGACAACGGTGGGGTCCGGCCGCCCGGGGACGACCCACTGGCGGTCGGCCGTCCGTGACCGGGCCCGGACGCACTGATTACCGCCCGACCGCCGGGAAGGTTGCGCGCGTGTCCGGCAAAGAGTCGGCAATGCGGCGCAATGTCGGTCCCGCGCAACGCCTCCGGGTGATCTCCCGCACGCCTGCGCGGGAACGCCCCGGGCTACCGCCCCGTGGTGATCCGGACCGCGTCCGCTTCCGCGTCGGAGCTCGCGGATCCCTTGCCGTCCAGCGGCCGCCACTGGCTGTCGGTGCGCCCGGCGATCCACTCCCGGCCCGCGTAGGACACACTCCGTATGTGCAGCTCGGAGGCGTTGGCCACGGCCCAGTGGGCCAGCTGCCAGCCCCGCGCCGTGGCGTCCCGCCGGTCACCGGAGACGGTGGTGACCGGCAGTGTCACGGTGCCCCCGCCGGATTCCGCTTCCAGGCTGGGCGCGCCCGGCGAGGAGGGCCGTCCCTTGGCGTCGTCCACCTCGGCGCCCGCCGGCTCCAGCACGTCGCGCCCGAAGTCCCGGGCCAGCGCGGTCCGTACCGCGTCCGCGCCCTTCGCCCGGGTCGCCGCGGGACGGCCGTCGCAGGTCAGCGTCGCGCCCGAGCGGCCGGTGAGGGCGGCGGCCAGCAGCGCCGCGTCCGGCTCGTGCTTGGCGTACGCCTGCGGGAAACCGCTGCGCTGCACCTTCTGCGCGGCCACGGTCAGCGGCAGCCGCGTGTAGCCGGGCACCTCCTCCAGGTGCTCGTAGAACTTCTCCGCCGCGTACGCCGGGTCCATGATCTGCCGCGGCGTGCCCCAGCCCTGCGAGGGACGCTGCTGGAACAGGCCCAGCGAGTCACGGTCGCCGTAGTCGATGTTGCGCAGCGCCGACTCCTGCAGGGCGGTCGCCAGCGCGATCGTCACGGCCCGCTCGGGCAGGTCGCGCGCGGTGCCCACGGCGGTGATCGTCGCCGCGTTCACCGCCTGTTCGGGTGTGAACTCGTACGTCGCCCCGCCACCCTCGCCGGACACGACCTCGCAGCCCGGGCCGCCCGTGCCTCCGGTGACGTACTGCACCGCGAGGTAACCGGCGACCGCCGACAGCACCGCGAAGGCCGCGCCGCAGCGGAGCAGACGGCCACGGCGCTTGCGCTTGAGAGGGGGGGACTGCTCTGGCACGCGTACAAGGTACTGGAGAGTACGTTCGCGCGGGAGCCGGGTGTGGACAGTGGGGCCGCGGGCCCCGCGCTAGGGTCGACGGCATGGCCGACACCCCGCTTGACCTCACGCTGGACGCCGCGCGCCTGACCGCGCAGCTCGTCGACTTCCCCTCCGAGAGCGGCACCGAGAAGCCGCTCGCGGACGCGATCGAGGCGGCGCTGCGCGCGCTGCCGCACCTGAGGGTCGACCGGCACGGCAACAACGTCGTGGCCCGCACCCGGCTGGGCCGCCCGGAGCGGGTGATCCTCGCCGGCCACATCGACACGGTCCCGATCGCGGACAACGTCCCCTCGCGCCTCGACGAGGACGGCGTCCTGTGGGGCTGCGGCACCTGCGACATGAAGGCGGGCGTCGCCGTCCAGCTGCGCATCGCGGCCACCGTCCCCGAGCCCAACCGCGACCTCACCTTCGTCTTCTACGACAACGAGGAGGTCGCCGCCGACCTCAACGGGCTGGGGCACGTCGCCGAGGCGCACCCCGACTGGCTGGAGGGCGACTTCGCGGTGCTGCTCGAACCCTCCGACGGGCAGGTCGAGGGCGGCTGCCAGGGCACCCTGCGGGTGCTGCTGAAGACCTCCGGCGAGCGCGCCCACTCCGCGCGCGGCTGGATGGGCTCCAACGCCATCCACGCCGCCGCCCCGATCCTGGAGCGCCTGGCCTCCTACGAGCCCCGGTGGCCGGTCGTCGACGGCCTGGAGTACCGCGAGGGCCTCAACGCGGTCGGCATCTCCGGGGGCGTCGCCGGCAACGTCATCCCCGACGAGTGCGTCGTCACCGTGAACTTCCGCTACGCCCCCGACCGCAGCGAGGAGGAGGCCCTGGCGCACGTCAGGGAGGTCTTCGCGGACTGCGGCGTGACCGAGTTCGTCGTCGACGACCACAGCGGCGCGGCCCTGCCCGGCCTGTCTCACCCGGCCGCGGCGGCCTTCATCGAGGCGGTGGGCGGCACCCCGCAGCCCAAGTACGGCTGGACCGACGTCTCCCGCTTCTCCGCGCTCGGCGTCCCCGCCGTGAACTACGGCCCCGGCAACCCCCACCTGGCCCACAGGAGGGACGAGCGCGTCGACACCGCCAAGATCCTCGCGGGCGAGGAGCGGCTGCGGTCCTGGCTGACCGCCTGACATCACCCGTACGGGTGGCGTCGCGTTTGGAACGCCCGTCCGTGGACATGCTGACGTCCCCCGCACGTAACCCGCGTAGATCTACGCTGAGGCGGTACGACCTGGCAATCGGAGGGAGCGCACATGGCCACGGGCAACCCTGAGGGGAAGCGGCAGCCGCCGGAGGAGAAGCGTCTGGGGCCGGTCCTCCGACGGCGCGGTCAGGTGCAGTCCAGCACCACCGACCAGCGGCTGCTCGACGAGCGCGCGCCGAGCGACTGGGTGCACACCGACCCCTGGCGGGTGCTGCGCATCCAGTCGGAGTTCATCGAGGGCTTCGGCACCCTGGCCGAACTCCCGCCCGCGATCAGCGTCTTCGGCTCCGCCCGCACCCCCGCGGACTCACCCGAGTACGACGCCGGGGTGCGGCTCGGCCGGGGCCTGGTCGAGGCGGGCTTCGCCGTCATCACCGGCGGCGGCCCGGGTGCCATGGAGGCGGCCAACAAGGGCGCGCTGGAGGCCGACGGCGTCTCGGTCGGCCTCGGCATCGAGCTGCCCTTCGAGCAGGGCCTCAACCGGTACGTCGACATCGGCCTGAACTTCCGGTACTTCTTCGTCCGGAAGATGATGTTCGTCAAGTACGCGCAGGGCTTCGTGGTCCTGCCCGGCGGCCTCGGCACGCTCGACGAGCTCTTCGAGGCGCTCACCCTGGTGCAGACCCAGAAGGTGACCCAGTTCCCCATCGTGCTGTTCGGCACGGAGTACTGGGGCGGCCTCGTCGACTGGCTCCGCAAGACGGTGATCGGCCAGGGCAAGGCGGCCGAGAAGGACCTGCTGCTGTTCCACGTCACGGACGACGTGGACGAGGCGGTGGCCCTGGTCTCCAAGGAAGCGGGCCGCTGACGGCCCAGGACCCCCAGGGGCGGGCGGGGGCCGACGGCCCCGCCGCCCCGCGGCGTCCCGTCCGGTCCTACGCCAGCCCGCGCCGCGCCACCGCCGGCTCCCGGTCCCCGGCGATCGACGACACCATGTCCAGCACCTGACGCGTCTCGGCGACCTCGTGCACCCGGTACACCCGGGCGCCCAGCCACGCCGACACCGCCGTCGTCGCGAGCGTCCCCACCACCCGCTCCTTCACCGGGCGGTCCAGCGTCTCGCCGACGAAGTCCTTGTTGGACAGCGACACCAGCACCGGCCACCCGGTGGCCACCATCTCCCCGAGCCGCCGGGTCGCCTCCAGGCTGTGCCGGGTGTTCTTCCCGAAGTCGTGCCCCGGGTCGATCATCACCGACTCCCGCGGCACCCCCAGCGACACCGCCCGCTCGGCCAGCCCCACGGTCACGTCGAGGATGTCCGCCATCACGTCGTCGTACGTCGCCCGGTGCGGCCGGGTCCGCGGCTGCGCCCCGCCCGCGTGGGTGCACACCAGCCCCGCGCCGTACCGCGCGGCCACCTCGGCCAGACGCGGGTCCACCCCGCCCCACGCGTCGTTCAGCACGTCCGCGCCCGCCTCGCAGGCGGCCTCGCCGACCTCGTGCCGCCAGGTGTCCACGCTGATCACCACGTCCGGGAAGCGGCGGCGCACCTCGGCCACGAAACCGACCGTCCGGCGCGCCTCCTCCTCGGCCGAGACCTCCTCGCCGGGCCCCGCCTTCACCCCTCCTATGTCGACGATCGCGGCGCCCTCGGCCACCGCCTGTTCCACGCGGGCGAGCGCCGGCTCGTCGCGGAAGGTGGCGCCCTGGTCGTAGAAGGAGTCCGGGGTCCGGTTCACGATCGCCATGATCACCCGCTCGTGCGGTGCGAATTCCCGCCTGCCCAGCCTGAGCATCCCCTGGAACCTCTCCTCGTCCGGCCGTCCGGGCCACCTCCGTCCGGCCGGCGGCCCCGGGTGTCAGACTCGCATGGCACGATCGGAGCCACACATCCGACTCCGACTCATCCGACCGTGGGGGCCCCGGCGATGGTTATGTTCCTGTTCCTGGTCGTCGCGCTGGCCGTCGTGGTGGCCGCGGTGACCCTCGCCGTGGTGGGCGGCGGCGACAACGCCCCGCTGCCCGAGGCGGAGCCGGAGCGGCTCCAGGACTTCCTGCCGCCGGACCGCCCGGTCAGCCGCGCGGACGTCGACCGCCTGCGCTTCCCCCTCGCCGCCCGCGGCTACCGCATGGCGGACGTCGACGACGCCCTCGGCCGCCTCGCCGCCGAACTCGCCGAGCGGGACGCGCGGATCGCCGACCTGGAGGCCGCGCTGGCCGGCGCCCGCGCCGCCGCGGCGCACCTGTCGGCGGACAAGCCCGCCCCGCACCCGGAGGACGATCAGCGGTGAGCGCCACCGCGGGCGGGCAGCCGGCCGGTCCCGACGGTCTGCCCCGCTGCCCCTGGGCGCTGTCCGCCCCGGACTACCTCGCCTACCACGACGAGGAGTGGGGCCGCCCGGTGCACGGCGACGACGCCCTCTTCGAGCGCCTCAGCCTGGAGGCGTTCCAGTCCGGGCTGTCGTGGATCACGATCCTGCGCCGCCGCCCCGGCTTCCGCGCCGCCTTCGCCGGCTTCGAGATCGCCGCGGTCGCGGAGTTCACCGACGTCGACCGCGAGCGCCTGCTCGCCGACACCGGCATCATCCGCAACCGCGCGAAGATCGACGCGACCCTCGCCAACGCGCGCCTGCTGGCCGGCTGGGAGCCGGGCGAACTGGACGCCCTGATCTGGTCCCACGCCCCTCAGGAGCCCGGCCCGGCCCCCCGCACCCTCGCGGACGTCCCCGCGGTGACGAAGGAGTCCACGGCCCTCGCCAAGACCCTCAAAAAACAGGGCCTCCGCTTCGTGGGCCCCACCACGGCCTACGCCCTGATGCAAGCCTGCGGCCTGGTCAACGACCACCTGGAAACATGCGCGGCAAGGGGATAGGGGCGCCGGGAACTGCGCGCCCGGCCACGACGGACCCGCACCCGGCGACCCCGCCGCGACCCGGCCTCACCGCCCCAGATACCTCGGCTTCTCCTTGTTCACGAACGCCCGCACCGCGATCGCGTGGTCCTCGGAGGTGCCCGCCCGGGTCTGCAGCTCGTCCTCCTTCTCCAGCGTCTCCTCCAGCGAGTGGCTCATCCCGTACGCCACCGACTCCTTGAGCGCCGCGTACGCCACCGTCGGACCCTGGGCCAGCGCGCGGGCCGCCTTCTCGGCCTCCGCGCGCAGCTCGCCGGCCGGCACCAGCCGGTTGGCGATGCCCAGCTCGTACGCCTCCTGCGCGGAGATGTTCCGCGGGAAGAGCAGCAGGTCGGTGGCGCGGCCCGGGCCGATCACCCGCGGCAGCGTCCAGGAGACGCCGGAGTCGGCGGTCAGCGCGACACCGGCGAACGAGGTGTTGAACGCCGCCGTCTCCGCGACGATCCGGTAGTCCGCGGCCAGCGCGAACCCGAAACCGGCGCCCGCCGCCACGCCGTTCACCGCCGCCACCACCGGCTTCGGCGCACCGGCGATGGCCTTCACGATCGGGTTGTAGTGCTCGCGCACCGTGCTCATGGTCCGCCCCGAACCGTTCTCCCGGTCGGCGGCCAGCAGCCCGATGTGCTCCTTGAGGTCCTGCCCGACGCAGAACGCCCGCTCCCCGGCCGCGGTCAGCAGCACGGCCCGTACGGCGTCGTCGTCCGCGGCGGACCGGACCGCGTCCCGGAGAGCGACCTTCGCCGCGACGTTCAGCGCGTTCATCGCCTCGGGGCGGTTCAGCGTGATCGTGGCGAGTCCGTCGCTCACCTCGTAGAGCACGGTGTCGGCCATGGTCGTATCCCTCCGTGTGCGGCTCGGGGCGTACGGGTGAGTACATCCTCTTCCGGAGGACAGCATGACCCAGTTCACGGGGCCCGGCGGACGGCCTCGGTGTGACCTGCGTCAAACGGCCATGTCGGGTTTCCGGTGCCCGGACGTCGGTGGGGGAGCGCAGTATCGCAGCCACATCGCCGAATTGAGTGGTTTTGCTCACGTGCGTTGCCCAAGCGATGCCAACTGATGTTGGTCATCGGGTCCCGCCATGCGGGATAATGGCCTGGAAGCAATGTGTTCGATGCCGGTGGCGTGTGTCCTGCTTCAAGGACCGCAGGTGCCCTTCAGTGGGCCGTCGGCTCAGACGGTTTAGCTGGGTTTCAGGAAGGGGAACGAGCATGGCGGCCATGAAGCCGCGGACGGGTGATGGCCCGCTCGAGGTGACCAAGGAGGGGCGGGGCATCGTCATGCGCGTTCCGCTCGAAGGCGGCGGTCGGCTCGTCGTCGAGCTGACCCCGGACGAGGCCGACGCGCTCGGCGACGCCCTCAAGAAGGTCGTCGGCTGACGCGCAAGCGACCATACCCTTTCAGCCGCCCCGGTGCCGCACGCGGTGCCGGGGCGGCTGTTTCGCGCATGCGTCGGGGCGGCGGGTGTCAGCGGCGCGCCGTGCGACGGTTCGTCACCGTTTCACGGCACACAGCAGCCCGTCCCCCACGGGCAGGAGCGAGGACACCAGCTCCTGGCTCTCGCGAACGGTCCGCACCAGCTCCCGCAGCCGCAGCACCTCCGTCGGCTGGGGGCCGGAGTCCACGGTGCGCCCGTTCGCGAAGACGCCTTCGAAGGCGACCAGGCCTCCAGGGCGCAGAAGGCGCAGCGATTCGGCGAGATAGTCCTGGTACTCCTGCCGGTCGCCGTCGCAGAAGACCAGGTCGTAGCCCGAGTCCGCGAGGCGCGGCAGCACGTCCAGCGCCGGACCGGGGATGAAACGGGCCCGGTTGCCGGCGAAACCGGCCTCACGGAAGGCCTGCCGGGCCGACTGCTGGCGCTCCGGATCCTGGTCGACCGTGGTCAGCACCCCGTCCGGGCGCATGCCGTGCAGCAGATGGATCCCCGACACGCCGCAACCGGTGCCGATCTCCGCGACCGCCTTGGCGTCCACGCTGGCGGCGAGCAACCGCAGGGCCGCGCCCGTGCCGGGCGACACCGAACGCAGGCCTGCCTCGCGAGCCCGGTCGCGAGCCCGGTGCAGCGCCTCGTCCTCGGCGACATAGGCGTCGGCGAACGCCCAGCTCGTCTGCCGGTTGGCGGTAATGACCCTCTCCTGTCCCCATGGTTGCCTGGGCGTGACTGTATCCGTTGGCGCCGGGAACCCGCAGATGGGACCAGTCGTTCAAAGGGGCAGGAGAGAGGTGCGTGCCGGGAAGGGGGGCGAGGAGTGGACGCGGACGCCGAGCAAGTGCAGACGCAGTCGTACGAGCCGTGGCAGCGCAGATCAAATTCTCGTAAAACCGCTTATCCGGAGCTAACGGGCGAGGTGGCTATGGTAGGGGCTCCACTGGACACCACCAGAGCCGACAGGGGAGGTGCGGCTGCGCCTGTGGATCGTGCAGGAGGGCTGCGGCGCTTCCTCGGGTCGGCGGGCAGGCCGAAATCCGTGAACAACACCGCTGCTGACCATGACCGCGCCGGCGACCCGGCCCAGACCGCGACCTTCTCCGGCGACGCGGACGGGCACGCGTGGACTCCCCCCACCTGGGAGGAGATCGTCAGCATGCACAGCGGCCGGGTCTACCGGCTCGCCTACCGCCTCACCGGCAACCAGCACGACGCCGAGGACCTCACCCAGGAGGTCTTCGTCCGTGTCTTCCGCTCCCTGTCGACGTACACGCCCGGCACCTTCGAGGGCTGGCTGCACCGCATCACCACCAACCTCTTCCTGGACATGGTCCGCCGCAAGCAGCGCATCCGCTTCGACGCGCTCGGCGACGACGCGGCCGAGCGGCTGGCCAGCAAGGAGCCCACGCCGCAGCAGGTCTTCAACGACGCGCACTTCGACGCCGACGTCCAGCAGGCCCTCGACACGCTCGCCCCGGAGTTCCGCGCCGCCGTCGTGCTGTGCGACATCGAGGGGCTGTCGTACGAGGAGATCGCGGCCACCCTGGGCGTGAAGCTCGGCACCGTCCGGTCCCGCATCCACCGAGGCCGCTCCCAGCTGCGCAAGGCCCTCGCGCACCGTTCGCCCAAGGCGCGCGCGGACCGCCCCTCCTTCGTGTCGCGTGTCCCCGCACTGGGGGGAGGGGGCGCGAGCGCGTGAGCAGTTCACTGCCGAAGTCTTCCGAGGGGCGCCTCGCGGAGCATCATCTGGGAGACCGGCTCGCCGCCCTGGTGGACGGAGAGCTCGGTCATGACGCGCGTGAGCGCGTACTGGCGCACGTCGCCACCTGCGCCAAGTGCAAGACGGAGGTGGACGAGCAGCGCCGTCTGAAGAACGTCTTCGCGGCGGCCGCCCCGCCGCCGCCCTCCGAGAGCCTCCTGGCGCGCCTGCAAGGGCTGCCCGCCGGGGGCGGGCTCGGCGACGGCGGGTCCCCGCCGGGCGGTTCCGCGCTGCCGGGCGGCGCCTCCGCCGGCGTCTTCGGGGCCCGGCGGGGCGAGCGCTTCGAATTCGCCTACGCGCCCGTGCGGCGCCACCAGCCCGCGGCCGCCGCGGTGGCCCTCACCGGCCGGCACCACGCCGACCGGCCGTCCTCACGCGGTCTGCGTCTCGCGTTCGTCGCCGCCGGCGCGGTGTCGCTGGCCGCGATCGCCCTCGGCGGTGTCTCCACCGTCGCCCCCGCCGACGCGGAGACGCGCGGCCAGGGCAAGGGGAGCAACGTGACACCGATGCGCACGCAGGGCGCGGGCGCCGCCACCACGCCGGACTCCCGGCGCCGGGGCGTCGGTCCGCTGCTCGGTCAGGTGGCGGGCGGCCAGAGCGGGCTGGGAGCGGCTCCCGTCGTCCCCACCGGCGTCGCGGCCCCGCTGCTGCCCGGCATCCCGGCGCCCCCGCACATACGGCCGCTGAACACGACCCCGCCGCTCGGACTGGGCGCGTGGGCTGCGGCGGCCGGGCTGAAGACGCCCGGCCTGGTCACCGCCGCGCCGTCACCGGCCCCCTCGCCCACGCACAGCTCGCAGGCGGCCCGCTGACCGGGCCCCTGCGCGGGGGCGCGCGAACCTGATTAGATTCCGGGTGGCGCGCCCAGGCCCTCCGCGGCCGGGCGCCGAGCCGGGCTCCACCGCACGGACGGTACCGGAGCACGGTGCCGACGATCCGTGCCGGTCCAGCCGTGGGGAGAGCATGAACGAGGGGAAGCCGGGCACACCGGGGGAGTCCGAAGAGCCCGACGGCGACTTCGAACTCGCCCGCCCGAAGCCCGTGCGGTCCCCCCGCACGGGCCCGGACGGCGACTACGAACTGGACCGGCCCCTCGACACGGCGCCCGCCCCGGCACCGGAGGACGGGGCGCCTGACGGCATCGCGAACACCGGGTCGGGATCCGTGCCGGCGCCAGGTGCGGAGGTCCCCTCCTCCTGTGTCACCGGTACCACCGTGCCCGCGCCTGATGTGGAGACCTCCGCGCCCGGCCCCATCGGCACCGTGCCCGCGCCTGATGTGGAGACCTCCGCGCCCGGCCCCATCGGCACCGTGCCCGCGCCTGATGTGGAGACCTCCGCGCCCGGCCCCATCGGCACCGTGCCCGCGCCTGATGTGGAGACCTCCGCGCCCGGCCCCATCGGCACCGTGCCCGCGCCTGATGTGGAGACCTCCGCGCCCGGCCCCATCGGCACCGTGCCCGCGTCGGTTGCCGAGACCCCCGCGCCCGGCTCCATCGGCACCGTGCCCGCCCCCGGCGTCGCCCCGCCCGCCGACGAGCAGCCGAGGCCTCTCCACGACCCCGACCCCTACAGCACCCCGCCCTACGGGGAGCCCGGCCCCTGGGCGCCCGCGCCGCCGGTGCAGCACCCGGCGGCCACCCCTGCGCACGGCGTGCCCGTGGGCGCGCCTCCCACGGTGCCGGAGGCGGCCCCCGCTGCCCAGGACGCCCCCGCGGCCGACCCCTGGGCGCGGTACGACCCCTGGGCGGTCGCGGCGAGCGCCCCGCTGCAGCAGGCCGGCCCCGCCGACGGGGACGCGAACCGGCGTCGGGGTCGCCGTAAGCGCGCACTGATCGGCGCCGCCGTGCTCATCGCGCTCGTGTCCGGCATCGCCGGAGGCGTCGTCGGCGTCCAGTTGGAGCGGAACGGCGGCATCGGTGCCGTGGAGCTGCCGCAGGCCGGTGTGGAGGCGCCCGACCGGGACCCCGACAGCGTCGCCGGGATCGCCGCGCAGGCGCTGCCCAGCGTCGTCACCCTGCACGTCAGCGGCGGCGGCAGGGCCGGCACCGGCACCGGCTTCGTGCTGGACGACCGGGGCCACATCCTCACCAACGACCACGTCGTCGAGCCCGCCGGAGCCGACGGCGACATCACCGTCACCTTCCACAGCGGCGACACCGCCGAGGCGACCGTCGTCGGCCGGGACAGCGGCTACGACCTCGCCGTCGTACGCGTCAAGGGCGTCCGCGGGCTCGCCCCGCTGCCGCTCGGCAACTCGGACAACGTGCGGGTCGGCGACCCCGTCGTCGCCATCGGCGCCCCCTTCGACCTGGCCGGCACCGTCACCTCCGGCATCATCAGCGCCCGCGAGCGGCCCATCACCGCCGGCGGTGAGAAGGGCGACGGCAGCGACGTGTCGTACGTCGACGCCCTGCAGACCGACGCGCCGATCAACCCCGGCAACTCCGGCGGCCCGCTGCTCGACGGCAAGGGCCGGGTGATCGGCATCAACTCGGCCATCCGCTCGGCCGACGGCGGCCTGGATCCGGAGGGCGGGTCCGGCTCCATAGGGCTGGGCTTCGCCATCCCGATCAACCAGGGCAAGCGGGTCGCCGAGGAGCTGATCGAGACCGGCAAGGCCACCCACCCGGTGATCGGCATCACCCTCGACATGGACTACAGCGGCGACGGCGCCCGGGTCGCGACCGAGGGCGGCGACGGCGGACCCCCGGTCAGCACCGGCGGTCCCGGCGCCGAGGCGGGCATCCGGCCCGGCGACGTCATCACCGAGGTCGACGGCCGCCCCGTGCGCTCCGGCGAGGAACTGATCGTCAAGACCCGCGCCCACCGCCCCGGCGACCGGCTGGAGCTGACCCTGGAGCGGAACGGCGAGGAACGCACGGTGTCCCTGGTGCTCGGCTCGTCGGACGGCGGCTGACGCGGACGGCGGCCGGAGGACATCGCGGGACGCCGGAACGGTACCGGTCGTACGGGAGGTCCGGGTACCGTGGACCCGGCCCGGACCACGGAAGGCGATCGACCGGCACCGGGGGCCGATGACCGAAGGCATCGCGAGGAGCTTCAGGTGTTCAATGACATAGGACCGCTCGAGCTGGTGACGCTCATCGTCCTCGCCGTGCTCATCTTCGGTCCGGAGAAGCTCCCCAAGGTCATCCAGGACGTGAGCCGCACGATCCGCAAGATCCGGGACTTCTCGGAGAGCGCCAAGCAGGACATCCGGCAGGAACTGGGCCCGGAGTTCAAGGACTTCGAGTTCGAGGACCTCAACCCCAAGACGTACATCCGCAAGCAGCTGGACAACGACGACCTGGGGCTGAAGGAGATCCGCAACGGCTTCGACCTGAAGAAGGAGATGGCCGAGGTCACGGACGCCGTCCACGGGCGCGACGCCGACCCGTCCCCCTCGCCCGCCCCCTCCGGCGGACGGGTGGACATGACGAAGAAGCCCGAGAAGCCGGCGGCCGACGACCGCCCGCCCTTCGACATGGACGCCACCTGATCGGTCCCCGTGGGCGTGCGCCCGCGCGTACGTGACGCGTTTCATACTCCACCTGAGCTGCGGACGGCCCGATCGGGGCGTCCGAACGCCCTACGCGCCGGGCGGTTTCCCTGCCCGTGACGGCAGGGTGGTTATGCTGCCGAGTTGTTGTGCGGAACGGACGAGTACGCCCGAAAGGGGGGCGGGCCGCCCGGTCCGACGAGAGCGAGGAGGCGTCCGGGCACATGGAGACGACGAGTTCGGCAGTCGCGCAGGCGCCGGCCGCGGAGGACGGACAACCAGTCCCCTCCGCCCGGCGTACGGTCGACGGCTACCTGCGTGCGCCCTTCCCGTGGTACGGCCTCGACGAGGCCTTCACGGGGGCGCGCTGGCTGATGCAGGTCGGCCTGTCGGCCGACGGGGCCGTGGAGCACGGATCGGTCGGACACGGCGACGAGCCGTCCGTCCGCAGCGAGTTCGCGGCCGGGGGCGACCAGGACGCCAAGGAGAAGTTCGCGGTCGTGGTGACCGTGGCCGCCAACCCGGTCCGCCGCAGCGCCGACGGCACGGGCCTGCTGGAGGCCACCTCGGTCTCCTCCGCCGCCTGGCTCGCCGGCGTGGGGCTGCTGTCCTTCACCTGGCCCGGCCAGATGGACCACTCCCTGCGCGACGACTGGCTGGAGCAGCAGACGGAGACCGCCTGGGTGCTCGCCGACGACCTGGAGGGCGAGGACTGGTCGACGCTGTCCCTGCCGGTGGACGGCGTGCCGACGCCGTTCCACTACCGGGAGTCCGAGTACGGCTGGGTGCTCGCCGGTTCCACCCGGTCCGGCGTCCACGTCGGCGCGTACGGCCGGGGGATGAGCGCGTACGGGCTCGGCTTCGCCGTGGTGGAGGACATCGCCGCGTACGAGGGCTGAGCGGGCCCGTACAGCCGCTCGAGAACGCCGGAGGGCGCCGTCCGCCGTGGACGGCGCCCTCCGGCGTGTGCACGGGGCTCAGAACTTGTTGCGCGGGGTGATCCCCAGGGACATGCCCGACAGGCCGCGCTGCCGGCCGCCCAGCTTGCCCGCGATGGAGCGCAGCGCCGAGCCCGCCGGGGAGTCCGGGTCGGACAGCACCACCGGCTTGCCCTCGTCGCCGCCCTCACGCAGCCGCACGTCGATCGGGATGGCGCCCAGCACCGGGACGTTCGCGCCGGTGGTGCGGGTCAGGCCGTCGGCGACGGTCTGGCCGCCGCCGGTGCCGAACACGTCGACCATCTCGCCGCAGTGCGGGCAGGGCAGCCCCGACATGTTCTCGACCACGCCGACGATCTTCTGGTGCGTCTGCACGGCGATGGAACCCGCGCGCTCGGCCACCTCGGCCGCGGCCTGCTGCGGGGTCGTGACGACCAGGATCTCCGCGTTCGGCACGAGCTGCGCGACCGAGATCGCGATGTCGCCGGTGCCGGGCGGCAGGTCGAGCAGCAGTACGTCCAGGTCGCCCCAGTACACGTCCGCCAGGAACTGCTGGAGCGCGCGGTGCAGCATCGGGCCGCGCCACACCACGGGCGCGTTGCCCGGGGTGAACATGCCGATGGAGATGACCTTCACGCCGTGCGCCGACGGCGGCATGATCATGTTCTCGACCTGGGTGGGACGCCCGTCGGCTCCCAGCATGCGCGGCACCGAGTGGCCGTAGATGTCGGCGTCCACGACACCGACCTTCAGGCCGTCGGCCGCCATCGCCGCCGCCAGGTTCACCGTCACCGAGGACTTGCCGACGCCGCCCTTGCCGGACGCCACCGCGTAGACCCGGGTGAGGCTGCCCGGCTTGGCGAAGGGCACCTCGCGCTCGGTCTGGCCGCCGCGCAGGGCGTTCGCCAGCTCCTTGCGCTGCTCGTCGCTCATGACGTCCAGCGTCACGTCGACCCCGGTCACGCCCTCGACGCGGGAGACCGCGTCCGTCACGCGCTGCGTGATGGTGTCGCGCATGGGGCAGCCGGAGACCGTCAGGTACACGGTGACCGCGACCGCACCGTCCGCACCGATCTCCACCGATTTGACCATCCCGAGCTCGGTGATGGGCCGGTTGATCTCGGGGTCGTTCACCGTCGCCAGTGCTTCGCGCACCGCGTCTTCCGTAGCCATAAGGACGATGGTACGGCTCCGGGCACACCCGCCGGTAAGGAAGTCAACGGTCGTCTGCGTCACGTCCCGGCGGCCGTTCCGCCCGCATCGCCGGGTGCGGGCCGTGCTGCTCCTTGTGGCCGTTCTGCCGGATCTCCAGCTCCTTGACCAGGTCCTGCAGCTCCGAGCGGATCCAGTCCCGGGTGGCCACCTCGCCGAGCCCGATGCGCAGCGCGGCGACCTCACGGGTCAGGTACTCGGTGTCGGCGATCGACCGCTCGTTCTGCTTGCGGTCCTGCTCCAGGTTGACCCGGTCGCGGTCGTCCTGCCGGTTCTGCGCGAGCAGGATCAGCGGGGCCGCGTAGGAGGCCTGGAGGGACAGCGCCAGGGTCAGGAAGATGAACGGGTACTCGTCGAACCGCAGCTCCTTCGGCACGGAGACGTTCCACAGCACCCACAGGATGATGACGACCGTCATCCAGACGATGAACCGCCCGGTGCCCAGGAAGCGGGCGATGCGCTCCGAGAGCCGCCCGAAGGCGTCCGGGTCCCACTCGGGCAGGATGCGGCGCCGGGGAGGGCGCGGCTGGTCCAGCCGGGGCGTCCGCGGCCGTCCGGCGGCCGTGGCCCCCGCCGGCAGCCGCTCGCGCACGCCGTCGCGCTCACCCGCCATCGGGCACCTCCCCTTCCTCCAGATGGAACTCGGTCTCCCGCCAGTCGCCCGGCAGCATGTGGTCCAGCACGTCGTCCACCGTCACCGCGCCCAGCAGCGACCCCGCCTCGTCCACCACCGGCGCCGCCACCATGTCGTACGTGGCGAAGAACCCGGCGACCACGGGCAGCGAGGCCTCCGGCTCCAGCGGCTGCAGGTCGTCGTCCAGCATGGAGCCGACCAGGGTGTAGGGAGGATCGCGCAGCAGCCGCTGGAAGTGCACGGTGCCCAGGTACTTGCCCGTCGGGGTCTCCTCCGGCGGCCGGCAGACGTACACCTGCGCCGCGTGCGCGGGCGACAGGTCCGGCTCGCGGATCCGGGCGAGGGCGTCCGCGACGGTCGCGTCCGGCCGCAGGATGATCGGCTCCGTGGTCATCAGCCCGCCCGCGGTGTGCTCCTCGTACGACATCAGGCGGCGCATGTCGGCCGCGTCCGCGGGCCGCATCAGGCTCAGCAGCCGCTCCTTGTCCGCCTCCGGCAGCTCGCCCAGCAGGTCGGCCGCGTCGTCGGGGTCCATCGCCTCCAGCACGTCGGCGGCCCGCTCCTCCGCCAGCACGCCCAGGATCTCGATCTGGTCGTCCTCGGGCAGCTCCTCCAGGACGTCCGCGAGCCGGTCGTCGTCGAGGGCGGCGGCCACCTCCGCCCGCCGCTTGGGGGAGAGGTGGTGCAGCACGTTGGCGAGGTCGGCGGGGCGCAGCTGCTCGAAGGTGGCCAGCAGGTTCTCGGCGCCCTGCCCGTCCTCCTCCAGGGAGAAGCCGGTGACGGCGGACCACTCCACGGTCAGCGTCTCGCCCTTGCCCCGCCGGAACGCCCCGCCCTTCCTGCCCTTGCGCACGAAGACCCGGTCGATCTCCCACTCGCGGCGCGCCGGGAGCTGATGCACCGACAGGTCCAGGACGGTGACCTCCTCGCCGCCGTCCACCAGCGTCACCCGCCGGTCGAGCAGTTCGCCGAAGACCAGCCGCTCGGTGGGCCGCTGCTCGAAGCGGCGGACGTTGAGCACCCCGGTGGTGATGATCTGGCCGGCCTGCACGGCGGTCACCCGGGTCATGGGCAGGAAGATGCGGCGCCGGGTGGAGAGTTCGACCACCAGGCCGAGCAGCCGGGGCGGGCGCCGGCCGGGGCGGAGGATGACGACGAGATCGCGCACCCGCCCCACCTGGTCGCCCGCCGGGTCGAAGACGGCGACACCGGAGATGTGCGAGACGAAGAATCGGGGTGCGCCCGATGCCATTCCGGCGGCTCCTTTGCGTGCGTGCGGGGTGCTTCCCCGCCGTGTGCTGTCTGGTGCGTCTGTTATCCGGATTGCCCGCTCGGGTGGGCTTCAGGCTAGCCCGTCCCGATCGGCGGTGCGCCCGCGGCCGGTCCGGACGGACTGACTCCGACCGGCGCCGCCGACCCCGGTACTCTGCGGTACGCCGTTCAGGTCCCCCGTCAGAGAGGCAGCCCACCTGTGATTCCGATCTCCCAGGGCCGTACCCGCAGGGCCACGCTGGCCGGCGCCGTGTGCGCACTGCTCGTGGCGGGGACGGCGCTCACGGGATGTTCCGAGGATCCGAACGAGGGGACGAACGGCGTCGGCAGGCTCCCCGCCGACCAGATCCAGTCCAAGGCCCAGAAGGCCGCCGCGTCCGTGGGCACCGTGCGGCTGCACGGGACGGTGGAGACCAGCGGCCGCGCCTACACGCTCGACATGCGGCTGAAGGAGCGGGGCGGCATCGGCTCGGTCACCGCCCAGGGACAGACCTTCCGACTGCTGCGGGTCGGCCAGGAGCTCTTCCTGAAGGCCGACGCCGCGTTCTGGGGGAAGGGCAGCGGCGGCGGGGAGAACGACTCCAAGGCCGCGGACAAGCTCGCCGCGAAGTACGTCAAGGTGCCCAAGGACGACCCCTCGTACACCAAGTTCATCGGCTTCACCGACAAGAACGTGCTGCTCAGCGGTCTGCTGACGCTGCACGGGGAGCTCAGCACGGACGGCCACCACGAGCAGGGAGGCGTGCGCACCGTCCGGGTCACCGGCGACGACGGGGCCGGCGGCACCCTGGACGTCTCCCTCGAGGGCACGCCGTATCCGCTGCGGCTGGTGCGCGCCGGGGAGGCGGGCACCCTCACCTTCTCCGCCTGGGGCGCCGACTTCCCGCTGGAGAAGCCGGCCAAGGACGACACCCTCGACTACGGCAAGCAGTCTCCCGACCTCTTAGACCGCGTTCCCCCGCCCTGTCGGCCAAGGATGAAGCGCGGCTGCTGAGCGGGCGCGCTCACCGGCCGACCCGGCACGAGGCAGGGACGTCGGTCACCTTGACCCGAGCCCCGGCCCTCCCGCTGGTCTGCGACGCTTCCGGAACCGGGACACGGTCGCGACCATCATCGGCGGGACGATGAGCCCCGCGGCGATCAGGCGGACCAGGCCGACGGGCCAGGCCTCCTCGCGACCGGTGAGGCCGGACCAGCCGAGGGCTGTGACCGTGCCCCCGAGCAGGACGAAACCGACGGACCAGCAGCGCTGTGTCCACCGTGGTCCGCCCGACGCGATGTAGGGAATCTCGTCCGGCCTGCGCCACGTGTTCCAGCCGACCCACGAGATCAGCGGTCCCATCAGCAACGTGACCACGTCGACGACCACATCGACCACGGACTCGACCACCGCGTCTCCTCTGGCTTCTCTGGCTTCTCCGGCCTTTCGGCCGACCGGCTCGAGGCGGTGCGGGTGCCCCGGCCTTCATCAGGGGCCCGGGCCCGCGCCACCATGATGATCGAGCCGCTCGGCGCGCACCCCGTTGGGCCGCGGCAGCCTCGACGGCGAGATCCTGCCGGAATCCGGCAAGCATCGGGGCCGGCCGCCGTCCGACGGCCGTGACGTGGAGTGCGCACGGCAGTCAAGGAGTCCTTTTCAGCGGGGCGGGGCCGGGCGGGGACGGCCATCCGGATGCGGGTGGTCGTACGGCAGCCCCGCGAGCATCGGCAAGGGCTGGACGACCGGATGAGCACGTGAGGCCGGACCGGTGACAGCGCCACCGCTCAGCGGGCTCACCCGGTTCCCGAGCCCTGGGCGAGCGGCGGGTCCCCCGTCGCGACGGCGAACCGCCCGACCGGAACGGATCTTCGTCCTGGCGAACGCCGGCCCCGGCCCAACGGCCGGACGGCCCACTTCGGTCACGTCCTTCCCGGCAGGGCAGTGACCGTCACCACCTGGAGGCGTGCGCCGCCACTGGAGCGCTGAACGTGTTCAGGGAAATCCTCTGAGCGACGCGGGCCGCTGCCGCGTCAGCCGCGCCGCTTGCGCCTGCCCGGCCGGCGCGGCGGCCCGGCCGGCACCGGCGTCCGGGTCGTCGCGGGGGTGGGCGGCGGGACCGCGGCGAGGTCGCCGTCGGGCAGCGCGGCCGTCGCGCCCGTCGGCTCCAGGCGCAGCACCCGGCACTCGCGGGCCCAGCGCCGCGGCATCGCCTCGCCGTCGGGGGCGTTGAGCCGCTTGCCCTTGAGGCTGTCGACGGCCGCCGTCCACTCCTCGGAGCCCGAGGCCAGTTCACGGACCGCGGCGGTCCAGGTGACCAGCCGGCCGCCCTTGTCCTTGCTGCGCACGGTCACCTCGGCCCGGACCCCCTCGGCGAGTCCCGTCAGGGGCTGTTCACCGGGGCCGTCGCCGACCACGCAGGCGGCGCCCTCGTGCCACACGTGCCACAGCGGACGGGCCGGGACGCCGGGTCCCCCGACCCAGATGAGGCCGGACTTCTTCGTGGCCTCCTCGATGAGGGCCCGGTCGAGCAGCTCGCCTGTCATGCGCCCAGCCTATCCAGGCGCGGGGACCCGGTTCAGAGCCATCCGTTGCGCTTCAGCATGCGGTGGATGCCGAGACAGAGGGCGACCGTGACGCCGAGGACCACCGGGTAGCCGTACTTCCAGTGGGTCTCCGGCATGTAGTCGAAGTTCATGCCGTACACCCCGCACACCATCGTCGGCACGGCGATGATCGCGGCCCACGAGGTGATCTTGCGCATGTCCTCGTTCTGCGCCACGGACGCCTGCGCGAGGTTGGCCTGGAGGATGGAGTTCAGCAGCTCGTCGAAGCCGATGACCTGCTCCTGCACCCGGGCCACGTGGTCGGCGACGTCCCGGAAGTACTTCTGGATCTCCGGGTCGATCAGACGCATCGGCCGCTCGCTGAGCAGCTGCATCGGCCGCAGCAGCGGGGCCACGGCCCGCTTGAACTCCAGCACCTCGCGCTTGAGCTGGTAGATCTCGCCGGCGTCCGTGCCGCGCGGGGTGCCCTTGCGGCCGGGGGAGAAGACCTTGGTCTCGACCTCGTCGATGTCGTCCTGCAGGGCGTCGGCGACCGCGATGTAGCCGTCCACCACGTGGTCGGCGATGGCGTGCAGCACCGCCGAGGGGCCCTTGGCCAGCAGCTCCGGATCGTCCTCGAGGCGGTGGCGCAGGGCGCGCAGGGAGCCCTGGCCGCCGTGCCGGACGGTGATGAGGAAGTCCCGGCCGGTGAAGCACATGACCTCGCCGGTCTCCACGATCTCGCTGCTGGAGGAGGTGCGGTCGTGGTCGAGGTAGTGGACGGTCTTGAAGACCGTGAACAGGGAGTCGTCGTAGCGCTCCAGCTTGGGTCGCTGGTGGGCCTGGACGGCGTCCTCCACGGCCAGCGGGTGCAGTCCGAACTCGGCGGCGATTCCCGCGAATTCGGCCTCCGTGGGCTCGTGCAGGCCGATCCAGACGAAGCCCCCGTCGCGGCGCACCCGGCGCATCGCGTCCTGGGGGCCGAGCGGGCCGCCCTCGGTGTCCAGGCGGCGGCCGTCCCGGTAGACGGCGCAGTCGACGACGGCGGTGGCCGTCGCGGGCTCCCGCGTGGTCTCGTACGGGCCGCTGTTCTTGCGCAGCGAGACACGGGAGGGACGGACCACGGCGCGCAGGTCGCGGATCATCGACATGGCGGGCTCCTTCGCGAACGGGCAACGAAAGGCGCCGGGGCGACGGGTGGAACAACCCGGAATGAAGACGTCCTGGACTGCGGATGTTTGGCACGTCCACAAAGCGGGCAGCACCGCACCGTCGCGGTGGCGGGCTTCGTCGCTGACACAGCTACTGGGGCAGATCGGTCAGAACGAAACGAGTGCTCTTCCGATGAAGACGCGCGAAGCGAAAGGCGGGAGCCGAAAGGAGAACAGCTACCTCAGCGGGCGGAAGAGCGGGTGATACTGCACGGTCGACTTCGGTCCATGCCAGCCCCACCTCCTCCGGCCGGTCCCTCGTGAGGGACGATCGTGATCCCCTAAAGGATTCCCCTGTCAACGGGGAGTGTCATACGGGCGTTCGGGCATCGAGCGGACTTCCCCGGAGCCCCCTGAAGGCCTGGGTGGCGCCGCCATGCCGTGCTGCCCGAACCACCGGCCAAGCGTATCAGCCGACCGCTGTGTCAAGGCCTTGCTTTGCCCGGTACTGACGAGTTCTATGCTCGCCGCATGGCTGATGTTCTTCCTCTGGTCGAGGCCCGGCTGCGCACCGCGCTGGGCGAACCGGACGCGCGCGCGGCGGTCACCTTCCTGGGCACGGACCGCATCGAGGTGCTGCGGTTCCACGAGGGGGACATCGTGCGCTACGCGTCCCTCGGCATGTCCGCGCAGCCCATGACGGACCCCACGGCCATGGTCGCGGACCCGGTCGCGGGACCCCGGGCCGAGCTGGTGCTGTCCGTGCGCGGCGGCGTCGCCGACACCGACAAGGTGCTCCGCCCGCTCGCCGTGCTCGCCGCGTCCCCGCAGGTCGAGGGGCTCGTCGTGGCCCCCGGCGCCTCGCTCGACGTGGGGGAGCCGCTGTGGCCCGGCGCCCCGTTCACCTCGGTGCTGGTCGCCGAGCCGGGCGGCCTGGTGGAGGACCTCGAACTCGACGCGCCCCTGGAGCCCGTGCGCTTCCTGCCGCTGCTGCCGATGACGCCGAACGAGGCCGCCTGGAAGCGCGTGCACGGCGCCCAGGCGCTCCGGGAGCGGTGGCTGAACCACGGCACGGACCTCAGGGACCCGTCCCGGAAGTCCGTGCCGCTGGAGTGAGCAAGCTCACCAACGCCGCCGCCGGGAGGCTCAGTTGGCGAAGACGCCGACCTCGGTGGCGTGCCGGGGCCGGAGTCTCTCCCGCCTCGGCGGTGAGCACGTCGGCCCGATGCTTCAGCCGCGGGGCGTGGGGAGGCGCCGGACGGCGGGCCGGAGAGGGACGGAAAGCGCACGCGACAGACGGGCCGCACATGCTTGATGCCTAGGGCATCTGCCTCGGTCCGTGCGCCGCCGTTCCGCCCGGTCGGGTGATCGTCCTTGACGTGGCGCCGCGGACCTAGGACCGTGGGGCTCTATGAGGGGCGAACCCAGTTGCCCGAAGTGCGGTGGCCGGGTCAGGGCTCCCGGCCTCTTCTCGGATGCCTGGCAGTGTGACGCGCACGGCGCCGTGCACCCGCTGCAGCCCGTGATACCGCCGAGCGTCGAGGCCCTCGAGGTCGTCGTGCGCCGCACCAAGGTGCCGGTGTGGATGCCGTGGCCGCTGCCGGTGGGCTGGCTCTTCACCGGCGTGGCGTCCGCGGGCGACGACCGCGGCGGGGGCCGGGCGACGGCCGTCGCGTGCACCGGCCCCGGGCCGCTCGGCGGGATGGGTGAGCTCATCCTGGTCGCCGAGGAGCTCGGCGTCGGGCTCGGCGCGCGGTACGCGGGCATCGACGGCCCGGATCCCGGGCCCTCCATGGACGTCGAGAAGCCGCCTCCGGTCAAGGTGCTGGCCGCGGGACGCCCCACCCCGCTCTGGCACGTCTCCCGCACGCCCGACGACCGCGCCGTGTTCGCGGGCGAGGCGCTCGGCCTGTGGCTGTGGGCCGTGGTGTGGCCCGAGCAGTCGGGGCTGCTGATGTACGACGAACTGGTCCTCGCCGACCTGCGGGACGCCGGCGCCGAGGTGGAGCTGGTGCCCTGCGGCGCCCTGTCGCCGCGGCTGCTGGAGGCGTAGCCGGGCGCGGCCGACGATGTAGGGGGCGCTTGCCGGGTTCGGGTGTGACAGGGGCGGCTGAAAATCCGGTTATCCTGGAGCGTCCCCATCCGTCCGTCACGCTTGGAGTAACGCGTCGTGCGCATCGACCTGCACACCCACTCCACCGCGTCCGACGGCACGGACACCCCGGCCGAGCTGGTCCGCAAGGCCGCCGCGGCCGGGCTCGACGTCGTCGCCCTCACCGACCACGACACCACGCGCGGCCACGCCGAGGCGCTCGCGGCGCTGCCGCAGGGCCTCACCCTGGTCACCGGCGCCGAACTCTCCTGCCGCCTCGACGGTGTCAGCATGCATCTGCTGGCCTACCTGTTCGACCCCGAGGAGCCCGCCCTGCTCGCCGAGCGCGAGCTGGTCCGCGACGACCGGGTACCGCGCGCCAAGGGCATGATCGCCAAGCTGAACGAGCTGGGCGTGCCGGTCACCTGGGAGCAGGTCGCCCGGATCGCCGGCGACGGCTCGGTGGGCCGCCCGCACGTGGCCAGCGCGCTCGTCGAACTCGGCGTGGTGGCGAGCGTGAACGACGCGTTCACCCCGGAGTGGCTGGCCGACGGCGGCCGGGCGTACATGCCCAAGCACGAGACCGACCCCTTCGAGGCCGTACGGCTGGTGAAGAACGCGGGCGGCGTCGCCGTCTTCGCGCACCCGGCCGCGGTCAAGCGGGGCCGGACCGTGCCGGAGTCCGCGATCGCGGAGCTGGCCGGGGCCGGTCTCGACGGCATCGAGGTCGACCACATGGACCACGACCCCGGCACGCGCGCGCGGCTGCGCGGCCTGGCGGGCGAGCTGGGGCTGCTGGTGACCGGATCGAGCGACTACCACGGCAGCCGGAAGACCTGCGCCCTCGGCGAGTTCACCACGGACCCCGAGATCTACGGCGAGATCACGCGGCGGGCGACCGGGGCGTTCCCGGTGCCGGGGGCCGGCGGGGCGGCCTGAGCCCCGCGGGGACCGGCGGGCCCTGAGCCCCGCACCCCCGCTCTCCCTCCCTCTTCTCTTCATCCCTCCTTTTCTTTCTTCGTTCTCGCGCAAGGCAGTCATGTTCGACGTCGCCGTCTTCGGCTCTCTCTTCCTGACCCTTTTTGTCATCATGGATCCCCCGGGGATCACCCCGATCTTCCTCGCGCTGACCGCGGGCCGCCCGGCCAAGGCGCAGCGGCGCATGGCCTTCCAGGCCGTCTGTGTGGCGGGCGGTGTGATCACCGTCTTCGGTCTGCTCGGCCACCAGATCCTGGACTACCTGCACGTCTCCGTCCCGGCGCTGATGATCGCCGGCGGTCTGCTGCTCCTGCTGATCGCGCTGGACCTGCTCACCGGCAAGACCGACGAGCCCAAGCAGACCAAGGACGTCAACGTCGCGCTGGTTCCGCTGGGCATGCCGCTGCTGGCCGGGCCGGGCGCGATCGTGTCGGTCATCCTCGCCGTGGAGAAGGCCGACGGCGCCACGGGGCAGGTGTCGGTCTGGTCGGCGATCCTCGCCATCCACGTCGTCCTGTGGCTGGTGATGCGCTACTCGCTGCTGATCATCCGGGTCATCAAGGACGGCGGCGTGGTGCTGGTGACGCGACTGGCGGGCATGATGCTCTCCGCCATCGCCGTGCAGCAGATCATCAACGGCGTCACGCAGGTGATCCAGGGCGCCTGACCCGCGCCCGGCCCCGGTGCCGCGAGGCACACCGGAGCCCCCGTACCGAGCGGGTACGGGGGCTCCTCAAGCATGCGCGCAGTGCACCGGGAAGCGGCTCGTACGGCCGCCCGCCCGCGGTGCGGGAGTTACGAGGCCGGTGTGTCGGCCGGGCGGATCCACAGGCGCTGCCCCACGGCGGCAGCCTGCTGAACGATGCGGTTGACGGAGGCGGCGTCCACGACGGTCGAGTCCACGGGCGTGCCGTCGACGTCGTCGAGTCGCATGATTTCGAAGCGCAAGGGCTTCTCCCTTCGTCTGGTCATCCTCCTGAAGGAGAACTACTGGGTGAAGGCCCACGGACCGGACGGGCCCGTGTGCCGCACAGGGTCCAACGGGCTGTGTGGTGCAAACATTCCCTACACTAAGGAAAACTTTCAATCGGCTAAATACTGGCGAGTAAGGTTTTCGAGGAGGACCGACCGGGACCGGTTGTGTTCGCAGCGTGACCAGCGGAACAATGACAGGTGATGAACGACGACCTCGCGGCCCTGCACGCCCGTATCGACCGCACGAACGAGCTGCTCCAGCGCATGCTCGCCGAGGTGGCCAAGACGCCCTCGACCCACGCGATCTTCGTGGACGCCGGCTACCTCTACGCGGCCGCCGGGCGGCTCGTCGCGGGGACGGAGGACCGTCGCGCCTTCGACCTCGACGCCGAGGGGCTGATCGACGCGCTCATCGACCGCGCCCGCACGGTCTTCGCCGACAGCAGGCTGCTGCGCGTCTACTGGTACGACGGGGCCCGGCGCCGCATCCACACCGCCGAGCAGCAGTCCATCGCCGAACTGCCCGACGTCAAGGTCCGCCTCGGCAACCTCAACGCCAACAACCAGCAGAAGGGCGTCGACTCCCTGATCCGCTCCGACCTGGAGTCACTGGCCCGGCACCGTGCCATCAGCGACGCGGCCCTGCTCGGCGGCGACGAGGACCTGGTCTCCGCCGTCGAGGCGGCCCAGGGGTACGGCGCCCGGGTCCACCTGTGGGGCATCGAGGCGCCCGAGGGCCGCAACCAGGCCGAGCCGCTGCTCTGGGAGGTCGACAGCCAGCGCACCCTCGACCTGGACTTCTTCAAGCCCTACGTCTCCCGGCGCACGGCGCCCGCGTACGAGTCGGCGGGCGGCCGGCCCACCCGCGAGGACGTCCGCTTCGTCGGCGCGCAGATCGCCGCGAAGTGGCTGGTCTCGCGCGGCCGCGAACCCATGATGGAACTGCTCCCCGGCCATCCGTACCTGCCCGGCTCCGTCGACCAGGACCTCCTGGTCGAGGCCGAGGGCCTCCTCCAGTACTCCCTCCGCGGCCAGGCCGACCTCCGCCGCGCCCTCCGCGACGGCTTCTGGGACCACCTCCAGGCGCAGTACTAGGCCGACGGGGTCTCCGCGAGGCCGCCCCGGCCGACGGCGACCGCCCAGGTCACGCCGGACGGGGCGGTCACGCGCACGGTCCCGGCCCGGCGGGCGGCCGGGAGGGCGAGCGCGTGGGACGTGACGGAGGGCTTCCCGGCGCCGCACACGGCCGGGAAGTCCGCGCGCAGCACGGGTATCCGCACCCGCACGGTCCCGGCGCCCCGGCAGCTGACGGCGACGGTCAGGGCCTCGTCCCGGGCGCCGGCCGCGTAGGAGAAGGCCGCGTTGCCGTGGGCGGGGCCGTGCGCGCCGGCCGTGCTGCCGTCGAGCGCCGGCGGGGTCACCGGGGCGCTCGGCCGGGCGGCGGGGCTGCTGCTGGTGGTGGCCGGCGGGGAGGGGGCGGGGCGGCCGGGGGCGGCCGCCTCCGCCGTGCAGCCGACGGCCGCCGAGAGCAGGAGCAGGACGCCGGCGCTGCGGGCGTGGTTCATGAGGCCACCAAGGTGTCGAAGAAGCCGGCGAGGGCCTGGGCGGTGGGGGCGGGGCGGTCGACGGTGGGCGTGTGACCGGCGCCGTCGACGATCGTACGGCGGGCCGACAGGCGACGGGCCATGGCGTCGAGGTCCGGGACCGGCCAGGTGTCGTCGTGCGAGCCGGAGAGGACGTGGAACGGCAGGGGAACGGCGGCCAGTTCCGCGACCCGGTCCGGCTCCGCGCACAACTGCCGTCCGGTGGCGAGCAGTTGTGCGGGCCTGGTGCTCAGCCAGCGTTTCCTGAGCTGCTCCGGGCCGCCGATCCCGCGTGCGGGACCGCCCACTTCCTCCGGCGGGCCCATCGCCAGGATGGCCTCCCAGCACTCCTCCATCGACATCACCGCGAGGGCGTCCCGCAGCAGCCTCACCCGCTGCTCCTGGGAGGCGGAGACGCGGGCGGCGCCCGAGGAGACGAGCGTCAGCGAGCGGAAGGGGGAGTGGTCCAGCAGGACCGCCGCGCGGGCGATCTGGCCGCCCATCGAATGGCCGACGAGATGCACGGGCGCGCCGCACGCGCGCGCCTGCGCCAGCACGTCCTTCGCCAACTCGTCCTGCGCGTACGCCGTTTCGTCGTCGGCGGGCCCGTCCGACCCGTGCTGGCCGCGCCCGTCCACGGCGACGGCACGGTAGCCGCGCGCCGCGAGCGGTGCGAGGACCAGCGTGAAGTCCTCCTTGCTGCCGGTGTATCCGGGCAGGAGCAGCACGGTCCCCCGCACCGGGGTCCCGGCGGCCGGCGGCACGTCCAGGACGGCGAACTCGCCCCGCACGGTGGGGAACCGGCGAGGGCGGAGGGCGGGGAGGTGAGCGGGGGAGGAGGTGGTGATCACCCGGGTGAGGGTAGCGGGACGCGCACACGCCGACGGCCCGGTCCCACGAGCGGGGCCGGGCCGTCGGCGTCGGTGCGGTGTCAGCTCTCCGCGGTCTCCGCGGGGGCCGCGGTCTTACGGGTGCGGCGGACCTTCGGCTCCGCCGTCTCCGTGGCCTCCGGCGCGGACGCGGCGGCCTTGCGGGTCCGGCGGCGCGGCGCGGCGGCCTCAGCGGTCTCCCCTTCCGGGGCGGCCTGCGCCGGCACCGTCTTGCGGGCGCGGCGCGGCGTGGCCTCGGCGCCCTCCGCCGTGTCGGCGGCGGCCTCGGCCTTCTTGGCCGTGGTCTTCCGCGTACGCTTCGGCTTCTCCTCGGCCTCCGGAGCGGCCTGCGCCGGGATCTCCACGGCCTCCGCCTCGGCGGCCTTGCGCGTCCGGCGGCGCGGCGCGGCCTCGGCGCCCTCGGCCGCGTCCACGGCGGCCTCCGCCTTCTTGGCAGCGGTCTTCCGTGTGCGCTTCGGCGCGGCCTCGGCCGTGGCGTCGGCCTCGGCGGCGACCGCCTTCTTGCGGGTGCGGCGCGGCGTGGCCTCGGCGGCGCCTTCGGCGGTCTCGACCGCGGTCTCCGCCTTCGCGGCGGCCTTACGGGTGCGCTTGGGCGCGGCCTCGGCGGCCTTTGTGACGCCCTCGGCGGTGTCGACCGTCGTCTCGGCGGTCTGGGCGGCCGGGGCCGTCTTGCGGGTGCGGCGACGGCGCGGCGCGGCGTCCTCCGCCGGAGCGGGCTCCGCCGGAGCGGGCTCCGCCGTGGCGGACTCCTCGGCGGCGGGCTCCGGGACCGACGGCTGGTCCGCCACGTCCTGGGCCTGCTCGGCCGACCGGCGGGTACGGCGACGGCGTGGCTTCTCGGCGGGGGCCGCGGACGTCTCGGGGCCGTCCACCGACGGGCCCTCGGCCGTGTCGACGGCGGTCTGTGCCGCCCCCTGCTCCACCGGGGTCACCGCGGCGGCGGTGACCCCGCCGCGGGTGCGGCGACGACGGCGCGGGGTGCGCGCGGGGGCCTCACCGGCCTCCGCCTCCCCGGCGTCCACGGCGGCCGGCGCGGCGGACTGCCGGCCCGCCTCGTCGACCGGCGCCCCGTTACGGGTACGGCGACGGCGGCGCGGCGTACGCGACGACGCCTCACGCTCCTCGGAACGGGAACCGCGGTGCCCGTCACGGCCGCCGCGTCCGCGCGGTCCACGGCCGCCGACCTCGCCCAGGTCCTCGATCTCCTCCGCCTCCAGCCCGGCCCGGGTGCGCTCCGACCGGGGCAGGATGCCCTTGGTGCCCTCGGGGATGCCCAGGTCCGTGTACAGGTGCGGGGAGGTGGAGTAGGTCTCCGCCGGGTCGCCGAGGCCCAGGTCCAGCGCCTTGTTGATCAGCTGCCAGCGCGGGATGTCGTCCCAGTCGACCAGCGTGATCGCCGTACCCTTCGCGCCCGCGCGGCCGGTGCGGCCGATGCGGTGCAGGTACGTCTTCTCGTCCTCGGGGGACTGGTAGTTGATGACGTGCGTGACGCCCTCGACGTCGATGCCGCGCGCGGCGACGTCGGTGCAGACGAGCACGTCCACCTTGCCGTTGCGGAAGGCGCGCAGAGCCTGCTCACGGGCGCCCTGGCCGAGGTCGCCGTGGACCGCGCCGGAGGCGAAGCCGCGCTGCTTCAGCTGGTCGGCCAGGTCCGCGGCGGTGCGCTTGGTGCGGCAGAAGACCATGACCAGGCCACGGCCGTCGGCCTGCAGTATCCGCGCGACCATCTCGGGCTTGTCCATGTTGTGCGCGCGGTAGACGAACTGCTTGGTGTTCGCGACCGTGGCGCCCTCGTCGTCCGGCGCGGTGGCGCGGATGTGCGTGGGCTGCGACATGTAGCGGCGGGCCAGACCGATGACCGCGCCCGGCATGGTGGCCGAGAACAGCATGGTCTGCCGCTTCACCGGAAGCAGGTTGATGATCTTCTCGACGTCGGGCAGGAAGCCGAGGTCCAGCATCTCGTCGGCCTCGTCGAGGACGAGGGCCTTGACGTGGGACAGGTTCAGCTTCTTCTGCCCGGCGAGGTCGAGCAGCCGGCCCGGGGTGCCGACGACCACGTCGACGCCCTTCTTCAGGGCCTCGACCTGCGGCTCGTAGGCCCGGCCGCCGTAGATCGCGGTGACGCGCACGTTCCGCACCTTGCCGGCGGTCAGCAGGTCGTTGGTGACCTGCGTGCACAGCTCGCGGGTGGGGACGACGACCAGCGCCTGCGGCGTGTCGGTGAGGTCCTCGGGCTTCGCGCGGCCCGCCTCCACGTCGGCGGGGACGGTGACCCGCTCGAGGAGCGGAAGGCCGAAGCCGAGCGTCTTTCCGGTGCCGGTCTTGGCCTGGCCGATGACGTCCGTGCCCGACAGGGCCACGGGGAGCGTCATCTCCTGGATGGGGAAGGGCGTGGTGATGCCGACGGCTTCAAGGGCTTCGGCGGTCTCGGGGAGGATCCCGAGCTCTCGGAACGTCGTAGTCAGGGTGCTGCCTCTTCTGTGTACGCGGTGCGAGGCGAGCGCGGGGGTCGTGTAGGGACCGTGCCGGGGACGACGGCTGCCGTACGGTCGAGGCCGTAGGACACGGGACCACTGCCGACGCTCGAGCGCTCGTACCGCTGAGGTGTCCCTCCGGACTCCGTACGCGATGTGCCGTACGACTTCAGAGGGCTGTCGGGTCGGAGCCGATCGGGCCACCGACCGGGCATCCTCATATACATGCGGCCCGTCGGGCACGTCCGAGTACGTGGGAGTACGTCGGAATGCTCAGCAGGCGCATTACCACCATACCCCGGATTCGCGCACACGCCATGGCCGATTTGGTCACGTAGCCGTCGTCACACTGATCGGCCGGATCCTCCGGGGCAGGCCGGGCGGACTATTGTGCGCAGCATGACGAGCCCTGACAGCCCTGCCAGCCCGGACAACGCCGCCGACACCCCCGAGACCCCCGCCGAACGGACCGGCGTCGCCGCCATGGACTGGGCCGCCGCCTCCGCCGACCCTCAGTACCGCGCCGCTGTCGTGGATCTGCTCGGCGCGCTCGCGTACGGGGAGCTGGCGGCGTTCGAACGGCTCGCGGAGGACGCCAAGCTGGCGCCGACGATGGCGGACAAGGCGGAGCTGGCGAAGATGGCCTCGGCGGAGTTCCACCACTTCGAGCGGCTGCGGGACCGGCTGGCCGAGATCGGCGAGGAGCCGACGCAGGCCATGGAGCCGTTCGTCGCCGCCTACGACGGCTTCCACAAGCAGACGGCGCCGTCCGACTGGTTGGAGGGCCTGGTCAAGGCGTACGTGGGCGACTCCATCGCCAGCGACTTCTACCGCGAGGTCGCGGCGCGCCTGGACTCCGACACCCGCGCGCTGGTCCTGGCCGTCCTGGACGACACGGGGCACGGCGGCTTCGCCGTGGAGAAGGTGCGCGCGGCGATCGAGGCGGACCCGCGCGTCGGCGGACGGCTCGCGCTGTGGGCGCGTCGGCTGATGGGCGAGGCGCTGTCCCAGTCCCAGCGGGTGGTCGCCGACCGGGACGCGCTGTCGACGATGCTCGTGGGCGGCGTCGCGGACGGGTTCGACCTGGCCGAGGTCGGCCGCATGTTCTCCCGCATCACGGAGGCCCACACCAAGCGGATGGCGGCGCTGGGTCTGGCCGCCTGACGGCACCCGGCGCAGGTGCCCGACCGCCGCGGCCGGCCGGTTCCCCCGGCGGAGGCGTCAGGCGCGGCGGCGGCCCGACGACGGCGGCACCGGTACGGTCCGGCGGGGTGATCCGGGGAGGCGGTCGGTGGCGGTGGTCGGCCGAAGAAGGGGAGGGCCGCCCGGCGGGGCGGACGGAGTCCGGTGGCCGGCGGGACGGCCCGGGCAGGTGGTCGGTCGCGGTGGTCGGCGCCCAGCGCCCGGCCGCAGAGGCGGACGACCGCCCGGCAGGGCGGTCAGGCCGGCGCCGAGTGGCGGAGGCGGCCCGCAGGGCGCAGCAGCAGGGACAGCGAGGCGGCCGAGACGATCGCCGCGCCGAGCAGCATCGTCAGCAGGTTGCCCGCGTCCAGCGCGGTGTTCATGAGGAAGGCGCCGAACAGCGCTCCGACCACACCGGTCGCCAGGACCAGCGCGCGCCGGGGGAGCCGGTGCGACAGGCGGTGGTAGGCCCCCCACGCCAGGGACAGGCCGAGGATCGCGGAGCTGAGCGCTTCCAGAAGCACGTCGGGGTCCCTCCCACATGGCCGGCCTGCTCGTCCAGTGTTTTTGTCCTGTCCCGACTTACCCCTGACCTGCGGAATCCAATCCACCCCGGACGGCATCGGGTGTAGGCCGTCCGGGGGTTTCCCGGTCCCGGAGCGGACCCGGGCCGGGACCGGACGCGAGAGAGGGGCCCGGCGGTTCTCACAGCCGGGCCCCTCTCGTACGCGTTCCGCTCTCGGCCCGCCCTACAGCGCGCCGAAGCCCACCTTGCGGGGGGCGGGCTCGCCGATCTCGACGTAGGCGAGACGGTCGGCCGGGACCAGGATCTTGCGGCCGTGCTCGTCCACGAGGCTCAGCAGCTGTGACTTCCCGGCCAGCGCCTCGCTCACCACGCGCTCGACCTCCTCGGCGCTCTGACCGCTCTCCAGAACGATCTCGCGGGGCGCGTGCTGCACGCCGATCTTGACCTCCACGGCTATGTCCCTCCGACGGTCAGTGAAGTGCGCGGCCTTCCGCGCCGTACCTGCACACATTAGCCCGGTGAGGGGATGTGCACGCTTCGCCCGGCAACGCCAACAGCGAACAGCCGACGGGAACAGACGACCGTCGGTCCCCGCCGGTCAGTGGTGCTGGTCGCTGCCGTGCAGCGGGAACCCGGCGATGCCACGCCAGGCCAGCGAGGTCAGCAGCTGCACCGCCTGGTCGCGCGGCACACTGCGGTCGCTGTGCAGCCAGGACCGCGCCACCACCTGGGCGAGCCCGCCGAGCCCCGACGCCAGCAGCATCGACTCCGCGCGCGACAGGCCGGTGTCCTCGGCGATGACGTCGCAGATGGCCTCCGCGCAGTCGTTGGTGACCTTGTCGACGCGCTCGCGCACGGCGGGCTCGTTCGTCAGGTCCGACTCGAAGACCAGGCGGAAGGCACCGCCGTCGTCCTCGACGTACGCGAAGTAGGCGTCCATGGTCGCCCGCACGCGCTGCTTGTTGTCCGTCGTCGACGCCAGCGCGTGCCGCACCGACTGGATCAGCGCCTCGCAGTGCTGGTCCAGCAACGCCAGATACAGGTCGAGCTTGCCGGGGAAGTGCTGGTACAGCACCGGCTTGCTGACACCCGCGCGCTCGGCGATGTCGTCCATCGCCGCCGCGTGGTAACCCTGCGCGACGAAGACCTCCTGGGCGGCGCCCAGCAACTGGTTCCGCCGGGCACGGCGCGGAAGGCGTGTACCCCTCGGGCGTACCGCGTCCGTCTGCTCGATGGCTGTCACGCCGCCTCCCATTGTCGTCCACATGCGGGGTCAGCCGCGCCGCCATCGTACTTTTCGGTAACCCTGATGTGCGCGGTGCACGTGCAGGATTTCACGGACCGGACAACGGAAGAAGGGGTGCGGACGGTTTCAAACGCTGTCAGAGCGGGCAAGGACTGTCCCCTTCCGGGTCGCTGACGTCCCGGTCGCCGACGTCTCGGCCGGAGCGCTCCTCACCGGTAGTCGTCCTCGTCGAGCGAGACGACACGGGCCTGTTCCACCAGGTCCGCCTCGCTCGCGCGGCCGGGGTCGACCTCGGTCAGCGGGTCGTCCTCCTCCGGCCGCACCTCCGTCTGCTGCTCGGCCGCGTCGACATCCGGCGCCTCGACGTCGTACTCCAGGCCCTCCTGCACGTCCTCGTCCTCCTCGAACGTCTCGGGGTCGGTCGGATCCACGGCCATCGCCGGGCTCCCTTCTCGGTCACGCCCCCGAGGCATGCGGGGGCCACGTACGGGTGCCCTCTGTACGAGCCTAGGAGACACCCGATTTCGACGCCATGCGATCCGCGGCCGGAGCGTGACGCGGACGCGCGCCCGGCGCGAAGAGCGTGCGAAGCGGGTACGAAGCGGGTACGAAGGGGGCGCGACAGCGGCGCACGGAGTCACGCGGCCCTCCTGTGACACCGAACACGTGAACCAGGGTGTGATCGTCTCGTAACATTGCCGCATGTCTTCGACCGAGTTGCCGTTCGTGCCGCCCACCAGCGCGCTGCCCGAGCCGGCCGCGGTCAGGGTGGCCGAGGGTGAGCGGCTGAGGTCGGTGCGGCTGCCCGGCGTCACGCTCACGGTCAGATCCCGCCCCCCGGCCCGTGAAGGACTCCCGCCCGCCTTCTTCGTCCACGGGCTCGGCGGCTCGTCCCTCAACTGGTCGCCCCTGATGGCCCTGCTGGACGACGTCGTCGACAGCGAGGCCGTGGACCTCCCCGGGTTCGGCGACTCCCCGCCGCCGGACGACGGCGACTACTCGATCACCGCGCACGCCCGCGCGGTGATCCGCTGTCTGGAGGCCGCCGGCCGCGGGCCGGTGCACCTCTTCGGCAACTCCCTCGGCGGCGCGGTCGCCACGCGGGTCGCCGCCGTGCGCCCCGACCTCGTCCGCACCCTCACGCTCGTCTCCCCGGCCCTGCCCGAACTGCGCCCGCAGCGCACCGCCGTCCCCACCGGACTGCTGGCCGTGCCCGGGATCGCGCCGCTGTTCACCCGCCTCACCCGTGAATGGACCGCCGAACAACGGGTCCGCGGCGTGATGAACCTCTGCTACGGCGACCCCTCGCGGGTGACGCCGGAAGGCTTCCGGCACGCCGTGCAGGAGATGGAGCGGCGGCAGCGGCTGCCCTACTTCTGGGACGCGACGGCGCGCTCCGCGCGGGGGCTCGTCAGCGCCTACATGCTCGGTGGCCAGCAGGGACTGTGGCGTCAGGCCGAGCGGGTGCTCGCGCCGACCCTGCTCGTCTACGGCGGCCGGGACCGGCTCGTCGGCTTCCGCATGGCGCAGCGCGCCGCCCGCGCCTTCCGCGGCTCCCGGCTCGTGACACTCCCGGACGCGGGACACGTGGCGATGATGGAATATCCCGAGACCGTCGCGTCGTCGTTCCGTGAACTCCTGGCGGATGCGACGGATTCCGCGGACGAGGGGAGTACTGTGCAGCCGGACGCACAGGGCGACCCGGGTCCGTCCGCCGACCCCGGCGGCCCGACCATCACGACCGAGACGACGAGGGGCTGAGGCGCGACGTGGGACGCCACAGCCGTCGCGGACCCGCTCCGAAGGGCGACACCGCGGACACCACAGCCGCCGCCCGCGGCGTACGTGACGCGGCCGAGGCGCGGTACGACGAGCGCCGGGACGCCCGCCACGCGGCGGCGCAGGCACAGCAGCGGACACGCCGGCCGCAGCCGGGCGCCGAGCAGGGGTACGGCCCGTCCTGCGACCCGTCCCACGGCGGTTCTTCCACCGGCGCCCCGCCGCAGGGCACCCCGCCGCACGGCACGCCGGGGCACGGGTACGGGACGCCGGGGCACGGCAGGCCGGGTCAGGGCGTACCGCCGCTGCCGGACGGCTGGCAGCAGGAGGGAACCCCGGCGCGGGGCGTTCCTCGGTACGACGATCCCGCGCGGGGCGTTCCTCGGTACGACGATCCCGCGCGGGGCGCGCCTCGGTACGGGGACGGAACTCCTCCGCGCGGTGTCCCCCGGTACGGCGACGAAGCCCCGCCGCGCGGTGTGCCGCCGTACGGTGAGGCAACTCCCGCGCGTGGCGTCCCGCGTCCTGGCGACGGAACCCCCGCACACGGTGCCCCCCGGTACGGCGACGGAACCCCGCCGCGCGGTGTCCCGCGGTACGCGGACGGGACCCCCGCGCACGGCACCCCACGGGTCCGGGGCGGGCACCCCGAGCAGCGGGAGCCCGGGGACGGCTGGGGGACGCTGCACGGACGTACCGCCGCCGGAGCCGGGTACGGCGCGCCCCCCGCCGGGCGGCAGGACGTGCCCCTGCCGAGGCAGCGTCAGGCGCCCTCCGAGGGGCCGCGCCGGGACTACGTGGAGGCGTTCGACGACACCGACGACCTCTTCACCCCGCGCAAGCCCGTCACCCGCAGCCCGGCGGATCTCTACGGCACCGTCACCGACCGGGACGGCACCCCGGCCGCCGGCGTCCCCTCGGACACCGGCACCGCCGACGGCGGGCCGCCGACGGGCGTCCCCGCGCAGACCAGGGGCGGCAAGGGGC
Source organism: Streptomyces sp. DSM 120436 (assembly GCF_055778765.1). Classification (NCBI taxonomy): domain Bacteria; kingdom Bacillati; phylum Actinomycetota; class Actinomycetes; order Kitasatosporales; family Streptomycetaceae; genus Streptomyces; species Streptomyces sp. DSM 120436. The sequence goes on from NZ_JBSKBS010000001.1 coordinate 2,471,555, forward strand.
GCGCGTTCACCGGGATGGCGGCCGCCGCCGTCACCACCGTGCTGGCCGTCGTCGTCGCCGGGCAGGTCGCCGACAAGCACGACGCCCCCGGTGTCCAGGCACAGTCCGCCGGCGAACAGGCGCGCGACGCGCGGGACCCCGCCTCACGCGGGATCGACCGGGAGACGCCCGGGGCGGCCACCCCCCGCCCGCTGACGTACGAGCAGAAGATGGACCGGAAGTTCAGCCCGGCGGCCACCCGTGCGGGCACGGGGAAGTTCGACGCCGTCCGGGGGATCGACAAGGCGCCCGGCAAGGGGCGGAAGATCGCGTACCGGGTGGATGTGGAGCGGGGGCTCGACCTCGACGGCGCCCTGTTCGCCGAGGCCGTGCACCGGACGCTCAACGACCGCCGGAGCTGGGCGCACGACGGCCTCGCCTTCGAGCGGATCCAGTCCGGACAGCCGGATTTCGTGATCACCCTGGCCAGCCCCGAGACGACCGCCGACTGGTGCGCCAAGTCCGGCCTGGACACCACCCAGGACAACGTCTCCTGCGACTCCGCGGCCACCGAGCGCGTGCTGATCAACGCCTTCCGGTGGGCGCAGGGCGCCGAGACGTACGGCGACGAGATGCTCGCCTACCGTCAGATGCTGATCAACCACGAGATCGGCCACCGCCTCGGCCACAACCACGTCACCTGTGACAAGGACGGCGACCTGGCCCCGGTGATGCAGCAGCAGACCAAGTTCCTCGACCACGACGGGATCAGCTGCCGCCCCAACCCCTGGCCCTACCCCAAGGGTTAGAGCCCCGGCCGCCGGGTCCCCCGCCCCGTTCGCCACGGGGCGCTCGCCGGGTGACGGCCCCGGCCCGGCGCGCACCCGTCGTGCGCCGGTCTCAGCACGGCGAACGCGATCCGCGCGGGAAAGTCACGCCCGTTCACCCCTTTTAGTGGCGTGATGGACAACCGTCCATCACGCCACCGTCCTGTCCGCATACGTTCGTCCCGCTGCGAGCCGCCGGGCCGACGGCGGCTCCCGAGACGGGAGAACGGGGGTGCACACGTGCGCATCGGACTGCTTACGGAGGGTGGCTATCCGTACGTGGGCGGTGAGGGCGGGGTGTGGTGCGACCGCCTGGTGCGCGGGCTCGACCGGCACGAGTTCGACGTCTACGCGTTCAGCGCCGGCCAGGACCAGGAGGACGCGGGCTGGGTCGAGCTGCCGCCCCAGGTCACCAGGGTGCGCACGGCGCCGCTGTGGACCGCCGAGGGGGACGGAGCGGCGTACGGCCGCCGCGCACGTCGGCGCTTCACCGAGCACTACGGCGAACTGGCCGCCGCCCTCTGCACCGCCGCGGAGCCCGGCACCGCCGAGGCGGACCGTTTCGCCAACGCCCTCCACGGACTCGCCGAGCTCTCCCGCGACGAGGGCGGACTGGTCGCCGCGCTGCGCTCCGAGCAGGCCGTGCGCGCCCTGGAACGCGCCTGCCGTACGCCGGGGGTCCGCCGCGCGGCGCGCGAGGCCCGCGTCCCCGATCTGCTGGCCGTCGCCGCGTACCTGGAGCGCGCCCTGCGCCCCCTCTCCCTCGACTGGTACGAGGAGGACGGCCTCGGCGCGGTGGACCTCTGCCACGCCGCGTCCGGCGGCGCCGCGGCGCTCCCGGGCCTGCTCGCCCACCACTTCTTCGGCGTCCCGCTCCTGGTCACCGAGTACGGGGTGCGCCTGCGCACCCACTACCTCACGCGCCCCGACGCCACACCCGCCGTGCGGTCGCTGCTCGCCGCCTTCCACGGCCTGCTGACCGCCGAGACCTACCGCACGGCCTCCTACCTCGTCCCCGGCAACGCCCACGCCCGCCGGTGGCAGGAGCGCTGCGGCGCCGACCGGGCCAGGCTGCGCACCATCCACCCCGGCATGGACGCGGCGCCGTTCGCGCGCGTCGGGGAGGACCGACCGGGGGGCCGGGAGCAGCGCGAGCGGGCCGACCCGCGCACGCTCGTCTGGATCGGCCGGGTGGAGCCCGCCAAGGACCTGGTCTCGCTGCTGCACGCCTTCGCGGAGATCCGCGCGGCCGAGCCCGGAACCCGGCTGCGCATGGTCGGCCGCCCCTCCGGCCCGGAGGGCGGCGCCTACCTCGGCCACTGCAGGGCCCTGGCCGCACAGCTCTTCCCGGACGAGGCCGACGGCCCGCACGCCGTCGGGCAGAACCCGGTGTCCTTCGAGGAACTCGGCGGCCCCGGCGCGGAGACGGCCGCCGACGTCCACGCCGGCGGGACCGTCACCGTGCTCTCCAGCGTCGTCGAGGGGTTCCCGTACGGGCTGGTCGAGGCGATGTTCTGCGGACGCGCGACGGTCTCCACGGACGTCGGCGCGGTCGTCGAGGTGATCGGAGGCACCGGCCTCGTCGTACCGCCGCGCAATCCGCGGGCGCTCGCCGAGGCGTGCGTCTCGCTGCTGCGCGACCCCGAGCGTCGTGCACGGCTCGGAGCGGCCGCGCGCGCCCGGGCGCTCGAACTGTTCAGCGTCGAGCAGAACGTCACGGCCTACCGCGGCCTCTACCTCGAGACCGTCGCGCGGACCCCGGTACGCCGGCCCGTCCTCGACGGCACCGGAGAGCCGCTGCCCTTCGCCGCGCCCGCCGAGGCCCACGTCCCCGGCCGCTGGACCGAACCCACCGCCCGCGCCGTCCCCACCTGGGCCGTGGAGACGCCGGAGCCCGTCACGGAGACCGTCCGATGACCGACCTGAGCGAACTCGACCGCGGCGCCGCGCCCGGCGCGGCCGACCCGGTCAAGGTGCTGCTGCACCGCCACCGCGAGCTGTGCGAACGCGCCGTGGACCCCTTGGAGATCGCGGCGGGCCTGGAGGCCCACGGCATCACCGACCGGACCGCCGCCCGCTTCCGCCACCGCGACGTCTTCTCCCTCGCGGAAGAGCTCTACGCCCGCGTCCCGCGCGACACCGACACCGCGGCGGACGGCCCCGCCGCACCGGACGCCCCGCGCCGGGAGACGGCCGGCCGCCGGTCCTTCGCGGCGGTGCTCCTGCTCCCGCTGCTGCCCGGCGCGCTCTGCGCGGCCTTCCTGGCCGCCCTGCTCCGCACCCACGGCCAGACCCGCCTGTACGCGGCGGCCGTCGGCACGCTCGCCGTCGCCCTCACCCTGCGCGCCGCACTGCGCCGCGGGCCGCTGGCCGCCCCCGACGGCCTCTCCTCCCGGGCGGCCACCGGCTCCTGGACCTGCTGGCTCCTCGCCTACGCCGTGCTGGGTGACGGCCTGCTGCGCACCGCGATCGCCGGCGGCCCCGACGGACTGCCCGACGGCACCGCGGACGGTGACTGGCCGCTGACCCTCGCGCCGCTCCTGACCCTCACCCTCGCCGCCGCGCCCGCGACCTGGGCGGCCGGTCTCTTCACCACCCGCGCCCGCCGTAGGCTCGCCTCCAGCCGCGGCCTCGAGGACTTCGCCGCTTCGGTACGGCCCGCGCTGCTGGGCGCGGTCGCCCTGTTCCTGGGGGCGCTGGCCGCGCTCGTCGCCCTGTGCGCGCCGTTCCTCGGCACGGAGCCCTTCTCCCCGGCCGTCCTCGCGCTCGGCGCCCTCCTCTTCGTCGCCCGCCTGCTCACCGTGCACGGCTTCACCCGCGCCCCGCGCGTGATCCTCATGCTCACCGCGACCGCCCAGGTGCTCGCGCCCGCTGCCGTCTTCGCGGCCCGGCTGCCCGGCTGTGCCGCGCTGGGCGCGCCGGTGGAGGCCCTCACCACCGCCTGGGGTCCCGCCGCCGTACCCGTTCTGACCTGCGGTGCGGGCGCCCTGATCCTGTTGGGCCACGCCTCCCGCACCCTCACCCGCGCCTCGGCGCACCAGCGGCCGGAGCAGCCGCGGTGACCGGCCGCGACGCCCGCGGCCCGGAGCACCCGGCCCGATTCGAAGGAGAACCCCGCATGAACTGCCGTCCCGTCACCGACCACCGCGAAGGAGCCGACCGATGAGGGTCCTGCTGATCGGAGCCAACGGTTACATCGGCCGCTTCGTGGCCGACCGCCTGCTCGCCGACCCCGCCGTCCAGCTCACCGCCCTCGGCCGCGGTGACGACGCCGACGTCCGCTTCGACCTCGCCACCGGCAGCCCCGGTGCCCTCACCCGCTTCCTCGACGCCGTTCACCCCGGTGTGGTCGTCAACTGCGCGGGCACCACCCGGGGCGGCGCCCGTGAACTCACCCGGCACAACACGGTCGCCGTCGCCACCGTCTGCGAGGCGCTGCGCCGCAGCGGCTGCGGGGCGCGGCTCGTCCAGATCGGCTGCGGCTCCGAGTACGGGCCCAGCCAGCCGGGCTCCTCCACGGCCGAGGACGCCGTCCCCCGCCCCGGCGGCCCGTACGGCGTCAGCAAGCTCGCCGCCACCGAACTGGTCCTCGGCTCCGGCCTGGACGCCGTGGTGCTGCGGGTCTTCTCGCCCGTCGGCCCCGGCACCCCCGCCGGCTCCCCGCTCGGCCGGCTCGCCGAGGCGATGCGCCGCGCCATGCAGTCCGGCGACGGCGAGCTGAAGCTCGGCGGGCTCGGGGTCCAGCGCGACTTCGTCGACGTCCGGGACGTGGCCCGCGCCGTGCACGCCGCGTCGCTCTCCGCCGCGCAGGGCGTCATCAACATCGGCTCCGGCCGCGCCGTCCGCCTCCGGGACGCCGCCGCGCTCCTCGCCCGGGTGGCCGGCTACGGCGGCGCCCTCAACGAGCTCGACGGCCTGCCGCACCACGGGCCCGTCCCCGCCACGCACACCGCCCACGCGCCCCACCTGCGGGCGACCATCGGGCATCCGCGCGCCGAGACGGACCACCACCCCACCGCGACCGCCGCCCTCCCGTACCCCGACGGGTGCGGGGCCTGGCAGCAGGCCGACGTGCGCACCGCTCGCGACCGCCTCGGCTGGCGCCCCCGCATCCACCTCGAGGAGTCGCTGGCGGACATCTGGATGGAGGCGGCATGCCGTATCTGACCCGGCCGAGACAGGGCGCCACGGCCACCGGGCTCGGCACCGGCCTCGGCGTTCCGGGCGTCGCCCACCCGCTCCTCGCCCCCGACGAGTGGAACCGGCTCAACCGGCCCGGCACCCCCCTGCACTGGGTGGTGCTGAACGTGGCCGACGGCCCCGGCGTGCAGCCGGACCCGCGCTGCCTGGACGCGGCGGGCCGACTGCGCAACGCGGGCGTACGCGTCCTCGGCCACGTCGACACCGCCCACGGGCTGCGGAGCTTCGGGGAGATCGTCTCGGACGCCCACCGCTTCCTCGACTGGTACCGGGTCGACGGCTTCCTCCTCGGCCGCTGTCCCGCCGGCCGCGAGGACCTGCCCGGGCTGCGGCGCGCCGTCGCCGCCCTCCGGGTGATCCACGAGGACGCCCACATCGTCCTCGGCCACGGCACCCACCCGTACCCCGGCTACGCCGAGCACGCCGACCAGCTCGTCACCTACTCCGGCCCGTGGAGCGACTACCGCTGGTCCCAGGCGGCCGAGTGGACCGCCGACCATCCGCCCGAGCGGTTCTGCCACTTCGTGCACGGCGTGCCCCGGCCGCACCTGGAGGAGGCGCTGCGCATCGCCCGCTGGCAGGGCGCCGCCACCCTCTACTTCACCGACCACTCGGACCGCTTCTCCGGTCGCGCGGGACCGGCGGATCCGTGGGGGCCGCTGCCCGGCTACTGGGACGACATCGTCTCGCGGGTCGGAACGGGTGTCTCGGAATGAAAAAGGCCGTGGCAGTGTTGGCCGGAGAACAACCGTAGTGATCGACCGACCATCGGAGTCCCCGTGTCGCTGCCACCCCTGGTCGAGCCGGCCCCCGAGCTCACCGTAGACGAGGTCCGCAGGTACTCCCGCCACCTGATCATCCCCGACGTGGGCATGGACGGGCAGAAGCGGCTGAAGAACGCCAAGGTGCTCTTTGTGGGCGCCGGCGGCCTGGGTTCGCCGGGTCTGATGTACATGGCCGCGGCGGGCGTCGGCACGCTCGGCATCGTGGAGTTCGACGAGGTCGACGAGTCGAACCTGCAGCGCCAGGTCATCCACAGCCAGGCCGACATCGGCCGCCCCAAGGCCGAGTCCGCGCGTGACACGATCAAGGGCATCAACCCTTACGTGAACGTGGTCCTGCACGAGGAGCGGCTCGAGGCCGACAACGTGATGGACCTGTTCAGCCAGTACGACCTGATCGTCGACGGCACGGACAACTTCGCGACCCGCTACCTGGTCAACGACGCCTGCGTGCTGCTGAACAAGCCGTACGTGTGGGGCTCCATCTACCGTTTCGACGGCCAGGCCTCCGTCTTCTGGTCCGAGCACGGCCCCTGCTACCGCTGCCTCTACCCGGAGCCCCCGCCCCCCGGCATGGTCCCCTCCTGCGCCGAGGGCGGCGTCCTCGGCGTGCTCTGCGCGTCCATCGGCTCCATCCAGGCCAACGAGGCCATCAAGCTGCTGGCCGGCATCGGCGAGCCCCTCGTCGGCCGCCTGATGGTCTACGACGCCCTGGAGATGCAGTACCGCCAGGTCAAGGTCCGCAAGGACCCGGACTGCGCCATCTGCGGCGAGAACCCGACCGTCACCGAGCTCATCGACTACGAGGCCTTCTGCGGCGTCGTGTCCGAGGAGGCCCAGGCGGCCGCCGCCGACTCCACGATCACTCCCAAGCAGCTCAAGGAGTGGCTCGACGACGGTGAGAACGTCGAGCTCATCGACGTCCGCGAGCCGAACGAGTTCGAGATCGTCTCCATCCCGGGCGCCCGGCTGGTCCCCAAGAACGAGTTCCTCATGGGCAACGCCCTGGAGGGCCTGCCGCAGGACAAGAAGATCGTCTTGAACTGCAAGACGGGTGTCCGCAGTGCGGAAGTCCTTGCGGTCCTGAAGTCCGCGGGCTTCTCCGACGCCGTCCACCTCGGCGGCGGCGTCATCGGCTGGGTCAACCAGATCGAGCCGGAGAAGCCGGTCTACTAGACCGCCCCGGCCGAAGCGGTCCTCCGGGTCGCGCCGGCCGTCACCGGGTCCTCGTCGGGGGCTCCGGACACCACCTCGGGTGCCCGGAGCCCCCGACGCCGCTACGAGCAGACCTTGCCGTCCTGCGGCACCGTGCCGTCCAGCAGGTAGGCGTTCACCGTGGAGTCGACGCAGTCGCTGCCGCTGCCGTAGGCGCCGTGTCCCTCGCCCTTCCAGGTGAGCACCACCCCGACGTCCTCGCCGAGCTCGTCCGCCATCCGCCGCGCCCCCTCGTACGGCGTGGCCGGGTCGCCCGTGTTGCCCACGACCAGGATCGGCGCCGCGCCCGGGGCGCTCACCTCCGGCGTCTCGAACTGTCCCGGCACCGGCCAGTCGTGGCACCAGCCCGCCGTGTCCCAGCCCAGGAACGGACCGAAGACGGGGGAGAGCTCCTCGAACTCGGGCAGCAGCTTCTTCGTCTCCGCCAGAGTCGGCCGCTGCTTGTCGTCCAGGCACGATATGACCCGCTGCGCGTGGGTCGTGGTGCCGTAGCGCCCGGAGGCGTCCCGCTCGTTGTACCCGTCCGCCAGGGCCAGCAGCTCCGTGCCGTCCCCCTCCTCCGCCGCCTCCAGCGCGCTGGTCAGCGCCGGCCAGCCGGACTCGCTGTAGAGGGGCAGCACGATGCCGATGACCGCCAGCGACTGCGTCAGTTCCCGGCCGGAGGAGGAGGTCGGCAACGGCTCGGCGTCGATCCGGTCCAGCAGGTCCGCGATCTCCCGCGAACCCTGCTCCGGGTCGCGTCCGGTGGACCTCAGGTAGTTGTCGAGGGCGGTCTGGAAGCCGCGGGTCTGGTTCTTGGCGTGGCCGATCGTGTCGGCGGTCGGGTCGACCACCGCGTCCAGCGTCATCCGGCCCACCTTGTCGGGGAAGAGGTGGGCGTAGACCCCGCCCAGCTCGGTGCCGTAGGAGATGCCGAAGTAGTGCATCCGGTCGTCGCCGAGGGCCTGCCGGATGCGGTCCATGTCACGGGCGGTGTCGGTGGTCGAGACGTGCGCCATCAGCTTCCCGGCGGCCTTCCGGCAGCCCTTGCCGAAGTCGGCCGCGTCCGCCAGGAACACCCGCTCCTCCGCCGGGGTGTCCGGGGTCCAGTCCACGGAGGACTCGGCGGCCTCGATGGCTTTGTCGCCGCGGCAGCGCACGCCGCTGCTCCCGCCCGTCCCGCGCGGGTCCCAGCTCACCAGGTCGTACCGCTCGCGCAGCTCGGCGGCCGTCTCGGCGTAGGCGGGCAGGGTGGAGACGCCCGAGCCGCCCGGCCCGCCGAAGTTGAACAGCAGGGAGCCGATGCGGTCGTCACCCGTGGCCCCGGCGCGGATGAGGGCCAGGCCGATCGTCTCGCCGTCCGGCTCCGACCAGTCCAGTGGCACCTGGAGCGTGGCGCACTGCCACTCGTCACCGGGCGCCGGCGCGTCCGCGGTCGCCTCGCAGCGCCCCCAGTCGAGCGCGGTCCCGCCACCGCCCCTGTCGTCCTTGCCGGAGCCGTCGTCCGGCGGGCCGCCGCCGCTGCAGCCCGCCGCCAGCAGTGCGGCGGCGACCGTCAGGGCCGTCCACCGTGTGAACCGGGTCATGTGCCACTTCCCCCCTCGCGGGCCGTCCACGTCGTGCGGCGGACGGCTGTCCCGACATCGTAGGCAGTTCCGGCGCCGACCGGGGAAGCCTGTGGAAAACCCGCTGAGCTGGGCTTTCGCCGGATCCCGCTCGGTAAGGCCGGGCGTGTCAGGGGCAGATCGTCCCGGCCTCCGGCACCGTGCCGTCCAGCAGATAGCCGTGGACCGCGTTCCGCACGCAGCGGTCCCCGCTGTTGTAGGCGCCGTGCCCCTCCCCCCGGTACGTGAGTTCCACGCCGACCCCCTCGCCGAGAGCCCTCGCCATGCTGCGCGCCCCCTCGTACGGGGTGGCCGGGTCGCCGGTGTTGCCGATCACCAGGATCGGGGCCGCGCCCGGAGCGCTGACGTCCGGGTGGTCGGCGGCGCCCGGCACCGCCCAGTCGGTGCAGGTGAGCATTCCCCAGGCCATGAAGTCCCCGAAGAGCGGGGACGCCTCGCGGAACGCGGGCAGCAGCCGCTCCACGTCCGCCGGGGTGTAGCGGGGCTTGGCGTCGGCGCAGTTGATGGCGACGTTGGCGGGCACGAGGTTGCTGTACTCGCCGTTCTCGGCGCGGCCGTTCATGGAGTCGGCCAGCACCGTCAGGATCGTGCCGTCCCCGTCGTACGCCTGCTCCAGGCCGTCGGTGAGGAACTCCCAGAAGTCCTGCGAGTACAGGGCCTGCGCGATCCCGCTCGTCGCCGTCGTCTCGGTGAGCCGGCGCGGGAAGACCCCGGGAACGGGCCGGCGGTCCAGGTCCCGCAGCAGCCCGGCGATGCGGTCCTTCACGTCCTGGACGCTGTCGCCGACGGGGCAGTCCTCGGTCCGGGACACGCAGTCCTCGGCGTAGTTGTCGAGGGCGCGCTGGAAGCCGCGGGCCTGTCCGAGCGAGGCCTGCTCGTAGTTCTGCGCCGGGTCGACGACCGCGTCGAACACCGCGCGGCCCACCGTGTCGGGGAACAGGTGGGCGTGGACGCCGCCGAGCTCGGTGCCGTACGAGATGCCGAAGTAGTACAGCTTGTCGTCGCCGAGGACCCGGCGCATCAGGTCGAGGTCGCGGGCCGCGTCCGTGGTGCGCACGTGCGGCAGGACGCGCCCGGAGCTGTCCTCGCAGGCCGCGTTGAACTCCTTGATGCTGTCCAGCAGTTCCGTGCGTTCGGCGTTGTCGTCCGGGGTGCCGTCCTGCTGGAGGTGCTCGTCGAGCTCCTGGTCGTCCTCGCAGGTCACGGGTGCGCTGCGGCCGACCCCGCGCGGGTCGAAGCTCACCAGGTCGTACCGGGTGCGCAGGGCGGCGTAGTCCTGGCCGAACGCCGGCAGCGTGGTGACGCCGGAGCCGCCGGGACCGCCGAAGTTGAAGATCAGCGAGCCGATGCGCTCGCTCTCCGGGCCGCTCGACCGGGCGCGGATCAGGGCGAGACCGATGGTGTCGCCCTCGGGATCGTCCCAGTCCAGCGGCGCCTTCAGCGTCGCGCATTCCCACGCGCCCCGGGCACCGGGCAGCGGCGAGGGCGCCGGACCGCCGCCCTGGGCCTCGTCGGGGGCGGGGCAGGCCGTCCAGTCCAGCTTCTGCCGCGTCAGGTCCCGGGCCGGGTCGTCGCCCACGACGCACCCCGTCAGCAGTGCGGGCAGCAGGACGGCACAGGCGGACAGGGCGGCGGCGCGCAGCCGGGAGGGACGGGACATGTCCCCATCCTGCGGTCGTCCGTGGCCGGGTGCGCGGGACACGGGCCGTACGAGGGAGGACCGCGCACGGCCGGTGTCTCGGCCGGTCACAGGGCACGGCCGGTGTCTTGGCCGGTCACAGGGCACGGCCGGTGCCTCAGCCGGTCACAGGGCCGCTTTGCGGGTGAGGTGGTTGAAGGCGAGCCAGCCCGGCAGCACCGGCAGCCACAGGGTCAGCAGCCGGAAGAGCAGCACCGCCGGCGCGGCGACCTCCTTGGGCAGGCCGACCGCGATCAGACCGACGGTCAGGGTGGCCTCGACGGCGCCCACACCGCCCGGCGTCGGCGCCGCGGACCCGAGCGCGTTGCCCGCGAGGAAGACGACGGCGACGCTGGCGATGCTGACCGAGGTCGACTCGTCGCCGAACGCCCGGATCGAGGCGTCCAGGCACATCACGAAGCAGGCGGTCAGCAGCAGCATGCCGCCGATGCCGGTGATCAGCTTCTGCGGCCGCTGCAGCACGTCGAGCATGCGCGGCACGACGCCCGCGAACAGCGACCGCACGCGTGTGACGACGAACTTCCGCAGGAACGGCACCGAGGTCACCACGAGCACCAGCACCGCGACCGTCAGCAGACCGCCGATGACCGTGCGGGACGGCGTCAGCGAGGGCGTCTTCTCGGTACCGGTCAGATAGCCGAACGCCAGCAGCATCAGGATGTGGCAGCCGAGCCCGAACAGCTGCGACGCGCCGACACTCGCCACCGCGAGCCCCGGACGCACCCCCGCGCGCTGGAGGAAGCGCGTGTTCAGGGCGACGCCGCCGACGGCCGCCGGGGCGACGATCTTCACGAAGGACCCGGCGACCTGGGCGGCCACCGTGCGCGGGAACGGCACCCGCTCCGGCACGAACCCGAGCAGCGCCATCGCGGCCGCCACATAGCTCAGTGCGGAGAACAGCACCGCCGCGGCCACCCAGCCCCACTCCGCGTTGGAGACCAGCGGGCCGAACTCGATGTGGGTGAGCTGCGTCAGCAGGAAGTACGCGCCGATCGCGCCCGCGATGAAGCTGATCAGCGTGCGCGGACGCACCCGTTCGAGGCGGGCCGGCTCGACCGGCGCCTGCGGCCTGATCCGCAGCACCTCGTGCCGGATCTGGCTGAGCAGGTCCTCCTCGCGCGCCTCCTCCAGCGCCTCGTCGATGGCCCGCTTCTCGGCCCGTTGCTCCGCGCGTACGGCCTTCTTGCCGGCCTTGTCCAGGGCGGCGGGACGGGACTCGGCGTCGGCGTCGTGCGCGCGGGCCGGGCGGGACTGCCGGGAGGCCTCCAGGACCGCCTCGCGCTCCCGCTCCGCCCGCTCCCGGGCGAGTCTGCGCAGCGTCGCGCGCGTGGAGCGGCTCAGCGCGATCGGCTGGAGCATCGGCAGGCAGTCCGCCACGGCGTCGGGACCGAGGACGCTCAGCGCGGAGGCCACCGCGCGTTCGGCGCCCACCCGCAGGCCGAGCGTCACCAGCAGCTGGGCGACGTCCATGCGCAGCACCAGGTCGCCGGAGGCGATCTCCCCGCCGCGCAGGTCGGTGAGGATCACCGCGCCGGAACGGTCCACCAGGATGGCGTCGCCCACCAGCCTGCGGTGCGCGATGCGGCGGGACTGCAGCGCCTTCACCTGGTGCCAGGTGCTGCGCAGCAGCTCGTCGGTGAGCTCCTCGTCCGGCAGCGAGTCCAGCGTGCGGCCGCCGGTGTGCTCGTAGACGAGCATCACGGCGTCGGGGCCCAGCTCCGAGGTGGCGATCAGCTTGGGCGCGTTGGCGCCGGCCGCGATGGCGGCGTAGGCCAGCAGGGCCTCCTGCTCCAGCGCCTGGCGCAGCGACTGCAGGCTCCTGCGGGTGGCGAAGCCGCGCAGCGTCAGGTTGCGCCACGCGCGGTAGAAGAAGCCCTGCGCCTGCTGCTCGCGGTCGACCACGGTGACGTCCAGGGGCGGGCCGTCCTCCAGGGTGACGAAGTAGCGGCGTCCCCGGTCGCCGCCCTCGGAGGCGTCGGCAGGCTCCTCGCGGGACGCGGTCACCGGGCGGAAGCCGACCGTCCGCAGTCCCGCCATCAGGGTGCGCCCGGTGGGCCGGACATTGGGCGAGCCGACCGCGTAGAGCGTGCCGTAGGCGACGGACCAGCCGATCAGCACGGTGAGGACGATCGAGAACGGGGTGGTGTACCCGGTGACCAGCATCGAGAAGGCGTCGAGCAGCAGCACCACCCACAGCACCGCGCGCCACCGTGGTCTGCGGGACATCCCGACGGCCGTCATGTACGCGATGACGGGCGCGAGGTAGCCGTGCACCGGGTCGGTGAGGGCGTGGACGTCGCCGGGCGAGGGCTGGGTCAGGGCGTCCTGGATCGAACCGGGGGCGGCCCGCGCGACCCACAGGTCGGTGGCGAGGGTCACCCCGTGCGCGAGCACGGCGGCGAGCACGCCGTCGGCGATCCGCAGCCCGTCCCGTTTGATCAGACGTTCGATCGCGAAGGCGACCGGGACCAGCAGGATGGCGATGCTGGAGGCCAGGCCCGCGATCTTGATCAGCAGGTCGGGCGCCTGTCCGGTGCCCTTGTTGATGTCCTGTTCCAGCCCCGAGGTGGTGCCGTGGGCGAACGCGGCGACGGTCAGCAGCACCACCACCGCGAGCACGCCGCCCACCAGCCGCATGAGGTCGGACGGGCGGTGCACGCGTGCGGGGAGCAGCGGTTCGTCGCCCTCCACCTCGTCGATGTGCGCGACGTCCCGGTGCGCGGTGTCCGGCTGCTGTGCGGTGTCCGGGCGCGACGAGGCGTCAGGGGTGCCCTCCGCGTCCTCGGGGTGCGCACCCTGCTGCTTCATCGTCTCTTCTCGATCTCGTATCACCGGTCACCGCCCGCATGATGGTGGCATGCCGTACCGCCACAAGGGGGCGCCAGGGTCCGCAAGCGGGGCGGCACAGTCTGCCCGAAGCGCTGCTCCGGGGCGAGTCGCCCGTCCGGGTCCGCGGCCGCGCCGCGTTGTCGGTGGGGTGGGGCAGGATGGTCCGGATGAGCCAGGAGAGTCTTCCGTCCGACGGCGGCCCGGGGCACCCGGACGCCCTGCCCGCGTACGCCGAGCGGGTCCTGGAGGTGGCCGAGCTGATCCCGCCGGGCCGGGTCATGACGTACGGGGACGTGGCCGAGTGGCTCGGGGAGGGCGGGCCCCGGCAGGTGGGGCGCGTGATGGCGCTGTACGGCGGGGCCGTCCCCTGGTGGCGCGTGGTCCGCGCGGACGGCGTGCTGCTGCCGGGCCACGAACTGCGGGCCCTCGGCCACTACCGCGCGGAGGGCACACCGCTGCGGGAGGCGGGCCGGGCGGCGGAGGGCCATGTGCCACGCCTCGACATGAGACGCGCGCGGTGGGACGGCGGCGCGGACACCGGGGGTCACACCTGACAGCTTCCGCCATCCCGGCCGCCGCCGTGTGACCTGTGATCCTCCAGGGGGACATGAGGCACATCCGCAGCATGACGTACGTTCGTGAGTCGAGGGACGCGAGTGCCCGGAGTGACGGGAGGGAAGAGGTGGAAACCCTGCTTCCGTTCTTGCCCCCGGCGTAGCGTCGGCCGCGCGTGTCCCTCTCACCCCCCGACCACCGCCCCGCATGCGCGGCGGAACGCCCCACAGCACACCCACCAGGACCGGCGAACCACGTGAGCTCCTCTTCCTCCACCAGCGGCCTGTCGCACCCCCCGGTGCGGCGGGGGAGCCGTGGCGCCTATCGACTGGTGCGTACCCCGCCGGCCCGCGTGGATCCCCCTCCACTGGACGCCGCCCAGCGCTCCGTGGTTGAGCACGGCTCCGGACCGCTGCTCGTCCTCGCCGGTCCGGGCACCGGCAAGACCACCACGCTCGTCGAGTCCGTGGCGGCCCGCATCGCCCGCGGCGGCGACCCCGAGCGCATCCTGGTGCTCACCTTCAGCCGCAAGGCCGCCGTCGAGCTGCGCGACCGCATGGCGCTGCGCATCGGCGCCGCCCGCGCCCCGCAGGCGACCACCTTCCACTCCTTCTGCTACGCCCTGGTCCGCGCCCACCAGGACAGCGCCCTGTTCGTGGAGCCGCTGCGGCTGCTGTCCGGGCCCGAGCAGGACGTCACCGTGCGTGAGCTGCTCGCCGGCCAGGTGGACCTGGAGCGGCTCGGCCTGTCCCACGTGCGCTGGCCGGACGAACTGCGCGCCTGCCTGACCACCCGCGGCTTCGCCGACGAGGTCCGCGCGGTGCTCGCCCGCAGCCGCGAGCTCGGGCTCGACCCCGAGGCCCTGGACGCCTTCGCCCGCCGCATCGGCCGGCCCGACTGGCGCGCCGCCTCCGCCTTCCTCGCCGAGTACCTCGACGTCCTCGACCTCCAGGGGGTCATCGACTACGCCGAACTCGTCCACCGCGCGGTGCTCCTCGCCCGGCGCCCCGAGACCGCCGGGCGGCTCGCCGACCGCTACGACGCCGTCTACGTCGACGAGTACCAGGACACCGACCCCGCCCAGGTACGGCTGCTGCACGCCCTGGCGTCCGGCGGCCGCACCCTCGTCGCCTTCGGCGACCCCGACCAGTCGATCTACGCGTTCCGGGGCGCCGACGTCGGCGGCATCCTGGAGTTCCCGCACGCCTTCCCGCGCGCGGACGGCCGCCCCGCGCCCGTCCAGGTGCTGCGGACCTCCCGGCGCTCCGGCGCCGGACTCCTCGAGGCCACCCGGCGGATCACCCGGCGCATGCCGCTGCCCCGGCTCCCCGCCGAGAAGGTCCGCCTGCACCGGGAGCCGGCGCCCGTGCGCGAGGGCGGCCGGGCCGAGGTGTACACCTACCCGACGGCCGGCGCCGAGCTGGACAACATCGCCGACATCCTGCGCCGCGCCCACCTGGAGGACGGCGTCCCCTGGAACGACATGGCCGTCCTGGTCCGCGCGGGCAGCCGCACCCTGCCGACGGTGCGCCGCGCCCTCACGTCCGCGGGCGTCCCCGTCGACGTCGACGGCGACGACCTCCCCCTGCGCCACGAACCGGCGGTCGCCCCGCTGCTGACCGCCCTGCGCGCGGTGGCCACGGCGGAGGCGGGGGAGCGGGAGGACACCGTGGACGCGGAGGACGCCGCTCCCGGCGACCGCTGCTGGCTCGACACCGAGACCGCGCTCACCCTGCTCACCTCCCCCCTCGCCGGCATGGACGCCGCCGACCTGCGGCGGCTCGGGCGTGCGCTGCGCGAGGAGGAGCGGGCGGCCGGGAACCCCCTGCCGCCGCCCTCGGACGAACTGCTCGCCCGCGCGCTGGCCGAGCCCGAGCGGCTCGCGGTGCACGACCCCGTCCACGCGCGTGGTGCGCAACGGCTCGGCGCACTGCTGCGCCGGGCCCGCGCGCACCTGGCCGGCGGCGGCACGGCCGAGGAGGCCCTGTGGGAGCTGTGGGACGGCACCCCCTGGCCGCAGCGCCTGGAGCGCGCCGCCCGCCGTGGCGGCGCGGCCGGACGCAACGCCGACCGGGACCTCGACGCCGTGTGCGCGCTGTTCGCCACCGCCGCCCGCGCGGAGGAGCGCACCGGAGGCCGGGGCGCCCTCAACTTCCTGGAGGAGATCGAGGCCGAGGACATCGCCGCCGACACCCTCACCCGACGTGCCGTCCGCCACGACGCCGTACGCCTGATGACCGCGCACCGGTCCAAGGGCCTGGAGTGGGGCCTCGTCGTCGTGGCCGGCGTCCAGGAGGGCCTGTGGCCCGACCTGCGCCGCCGCGGCTCCCTGCTGGAGGCCGACCGCATCGGCCGCGACGGACTCGCCGAGCCGCTCACCCCCGGCGCGCTGCTCGCCGAGGAGCGCCGCCTGTTCTACGTCGCCGCCACGCGCGCGCGTGACCGCCTCGTCGTGACGGCCGTGAAGGCGCCGTCCGACGACGGCGACCAGCCCTCCCGCTTCCTGACCGAGCTCGGCGTCGAACCCGAGGACGTCACCGGACGCCCGCGCCGCCCCCTGTCCGTCGCCGCGCTCGTCGCCGAACTGCGCGCCACCACGGTCGACCCCCGCGTCTCCGAGGCCCTGCGGGAGGCCGCCGCCCGGCGGCTGGCCCGGCTCGCGGCGCTCGCCGACGAGGACGGCCGTCCCCTGGTGCCGTCCGCGCACCCCTACCGCTGGTGGGGCATGGACGAACCGACGCACAGCAAGGTGCCGCTGCGCGACCGCGACCAGCCCGTGGTGCTCTCCGGCAGCGCCCTCGACCAGCTGGCCAACACCTGTGCCCTCCAGTGGTTCCTGGGCCGCGAGGTGAAGGCCGACGCGCCCGCCACCGCCGCCCAGGGCTTCGGCAACGTCGTCCACGTCCTCGCCGACGAGGTCGCCTCCGGGCACACCCCCGCGGACCTCGACGTCCTCATGGAACGCCTCGACTCCGTGTGGAACGCCCTCGCCTTCGACGCGCCCTGGAAGTCGGTCCAGGAGAAGGAGAACGCGCGCGTGGCGCTCGAGCGCTTCCTGGAGTGGCACGTCATGGACCGCACCGGGCGCACCCCGGTGGCCAGCGAGCACGACTTCGACGTCACCCTGGAGGCCGGCGACTACCGGGTCCGCGTCCGGGGCCAGATGGACCGAGTCGAGGCCGACGGCGAGGGACGCGCCTACGTCGTCGACTTCAAGACCGGCAAGCAGGCGCCCAGCTCCAAGGAGGTCGAGCGCCACCCCCAGCTCGCCGTGTACCAGCTCGCCGTCCGCGAGGGCGCCGTCGACGAGGTCTTCGACGGGGCACGCCCCGAACCGGGCGGCGCCGAACTCGTCCAGCTGCGGCAGGGCGCCGCCAAGCGGGACGGCGGCGAGACCCTGCCCAAGGTGCAGGCGCAAAAGCCGCTGGAGGGGGAGTGGATCGGCGACCTGCTGGCCACCGCCGCGGGCAAGGTCCTCGACGAACGGTTCACCCCGACCGCGGGACAGCACTGCGCGCACTGCGCCTTCCGGGCGTCCTGCAGCGCCCGCCCCGAGGGCCGCCACGTCGTCGAGTGAAACGCGTGAACGGCACGCGTGACGTATCGCACCACCCCCGCCGACCTGCGGTTCTTCCCGCCCGGTGGGCTCGGCGGGCCCGCGTTGTCAGTGACCGCCGCTAGATTCTCGGTGTGCCCGCCCGTATCACCGATCCCGAACAGCTCAAGGAGCTGCTCGGGATCCCGTTCACCCCGGAGCAGACGGCCTGCATCACCGCGCCGCCCGCCCCGCAGGTGATCGTGGCCGGAGCGGGCTCCGGCAAGACGACGGTGATGGCGGCCCGCGTGGTCTGGCTCGTCGGCACCGGCCAGGTCGCCCCCGAGCAGGTCCTCGGCCTCACCTTCACCAACAAGGCCGCCGGCGAACTCGCCGAGCGCGTCCGCACGGCCCTGATCAAGGCCGGCGTCACCGACCCGGACCCCCTCCCGTCACCCGACCACCACCCCTCGACGACGGCGCTTCGCGCCGGCCCCTCCCCGTCGGACCCGGACGACCCCCCGGGCGAGCCGGTCATCTCCACGTACCACGCCTTCGCCGGCCGTCTGCTCACCGACCACGGGCTGCGCATCGGCCTCGAACCGACCTCCCGGCTGCTCGCCGACGCCACCCGCTACCAGCTCGCCGCACGCGTGCTGCGCGAGGCGCCCGGCCTCTACCCGGCCCTCACCCGCTCCTTCCCCGACCTGGTGGGCGACCTCCTCACCCTCGACGCGGAACTCTCCGAGCACCTGGTGCGGCCCGAGGACCTGCGCGCCCACGACACCGAACTGCTGCGCGCCCTGGAGAACGCCAAGCTCAGCAACGCCGACCTGCGCAAGGTGCCCGAGGCCGCCGCCGCCCGCCGTGAACTGGCCGAGCTGGTGCTGCGCTACCGGGCCGCCAAGCGCGAGCGCGACCTGCTCGACTTCGGCGACCAGATCGCGCTGTCCGCCCGGCTCGCCACCCTGCCCGAAGTGGGCCGCCTGCTGCGCGACGAGTTCCGGGTGGTCCTCCTCGACGAGTACCAGGACACCTCCGTCGCCCAGCGCGTCCTCCTGGCCGGCCTCTTCGGCGGCGGCACCGGCCACCCGGTGACCGCCGTCGGCGACCCCTGCCAGGCCATCTACGGCTGGCGCGGCGCCTCCGTCGCCAACCTCGACGACTTCCCCGAGCACTTCCCGCACGCCGACGGCCGCCCCGCCACCCGCCAGTCGCTCAGCGAGAACCGCCGCAGCGGCGGCCGGCTGCTCGACCTCGCCAACGGCCTCGCCGGGCCGCTGCGCGCCATGCACGCGGGCGTGGAGGCCCTCCGCCCGGCCCCGGGCGCCGAGCGTGACGGCATCGTCCGCTGTGCCCTGCTGCGCACCCACACCGAGGAGATCGACTGGATCGCCGACTCGATCGCGCACCTGGTGAACACCGGGAAGGCCCCCGGCGAGATCGCCGTCCTGTGCCGCACGGCCACGGACTTCGCCGAGATCCAGGCCGCCCTGGTCGCCCGTGACGTGCCCGTCGAGGTCGTCGGCCTGTCCGGGCTGCTGCACCTGCCGGAGATCGCCGACCTCGTCGCCGTCTGCGAAGTCCTCCAGGACCCCGGCGCCAACGCCTCCCTCGTCCGGCTGCTGACCGGCCCCCGCTGGCGGATCGGCCCCCGCGACCTCGCCCTGCTCGGCCGCCGCGCGCGCCTGCTGGTGTCCCACGCGCGCGTGGACGGCGACGACGACCCCGACCGGCGGCTCGCCGAGGCCGTCGAGGGCGTCGACCCCGCCGAGGTCATCTCGCTCGCCGACGCCCTCGACACCTTCCTGGAGACCCCGCTGGAGGGCGGCGGGGACGACGACGGGCTGCCCTTCTCGCCGGACGCGCGCGTGCGCTTCGCCCGCCTCGCCGCCGAACTGCGCGACCTGCGCCGCTCCCTCGCCGACCCGCTGATGGACGTACTGCACCGGGTGCTCGCCGTCACCGGACTCGAGGTCGAGCTGTCCGCGTCCCCGCACGCGCTGGCCGCCCGGCGCCGGGAGACCCTGTCCAACTTCCTCGACATCGCCGCGTCCTTCGCCGCCGGCGACAACGAGGCCACCCTGCTCGCCTTCCTCGGTTTCCTGCGCACCGCCGCCCAGTACGAGAAGGGCCTGGACAACGCGCTCCCGGGAGGCGAGAACACCGTCAAGGTGCTCACCGCCCACAAGTCCAAGGGCCTGGAGTGGGACGTCGTCGCCGTCCCCGGCCTGGTCACCGGCGCCTTCCCCAGCGACCGGGGCCGCGACAAGTGGACGGCTCAGGGCAGGGTGCTGCCGCACCGGCTGCGCGGCGACGCCGACACCCTCCCCGACGTGCCGTCCTGGGACTCCCGTGGCCTGAGGGCCTTCCACGAGGCCATGAAGGAGCACCAGCACACCGAGGAGCTGCGCCTCGGCTACGTCACCTTCACCCGGCCCCGCTCCCTGCTGCTCGGCTCCGGCCACTGGTGGGGACCGAGCCAGAAGAAGCCGCGCGGCCCCTCCGCGTTCCTGCTCGCTCTCCACGACCACTGCGCCGCCGGACACGGCGAGACCGAGGCGTGGGCGGACGAGCCCGCCGAGGACGAGGAGAACCCGGCGCTGCGGCAGGCCGGCGACGTCCAGGCGTGGCCGCTGCCCCTGGACGACGCCGCCCTCGCCCGGCGCCGCGCCGCCGCCGCGATCGTCCTCGCCCACCTCGACCGCCTCGCCGCCCACCCGCACGGCACGGCGGCCGTCCACGACCCGGACGCCCACGACGACCCGGAGTGGCCGCCCCCGCCGGACGACGAGGAGCCGTTCCCGGAGGACCTCCCCGACGATCCGTACGCGGAAGAGCCGTACCCCGACGACCCGTACCCCGACGACCCGTACCCGGACGCCCCACACCCAGGGGGGCCGTGTCCCGACGAGCCCGGCGCGGTGGACGCCGCCCCCGGCGACTGGGACTCCTGGGCCACCGAACGCCCGGTCGTCCCGCACCAGGCGGCCGCCCCGGACGCGCCCCGCGCACAGCCGCCGCGCGTGCCCGCCCCCCTCCCTGCCCCCGCGCCCGCGGAGTCTCGTCTCGCCCCCGAGGAGGCGCGCACCGTCGCCTCCTGGGACCGCGACCTGGACGCCCTCACCGGGGAGCTGCTGCGCGCCCGCGAGACCGTCACCGAGGTCCGGCTGCCTGCCTCCCTCACCGCGTCCCAGCTGCTCCGGCTCGCCGCCGACCCCGACGGCTTCGCCCGGGAGCTGGCCCGCCCCATGCCGCGCCCGCCGCAGCCCGCCGCGCGCCGGGGCACCCGCTTCCACGCGTGGGTCGAGGCGCGCTTCGAAGAGCTGACCCTGCCCATGCTCGACCCCGACGAGCTGCCCGGCGGCGATGCCGAGATCGCCGACGAGCGCGACCTGGAAGAGCTCAAGGAGGCCTTCGAGCGCACCGAGTACGCCCACCGCACGCCCTACCGCGTGGAGGCGCCCTTCCAGCTGTCGATCGCCGGCCGTGTCGTCCGGGGCCGCATCGACGCCGTGTACCGGCACGAGGACGGCGACGTGACCACGTACGAGATCGTCGACTGGAAGACCGGCCGGAGCCGCACCGCCGATCCGCTGCAGCTCGCCGTCTACCGGCTCGCCTGGGCCGAGCAGCAGGGCGTCCCGCCGGAATCCGTCACCGCCGCGTTCCTGTACGTGCGCACCGGCGAGGTGGTCCGCCCCGAGCCCCTCCCCGGCCGCGCCGAGCTGGAGCGACTGCTGCTCGACGAGCCGCACGGTGAGATACCGCACTCCGAGGACACTTCCGCGGGCCTATAGGCTCGTAGACATGAGCCAGCCCGTTGACAGTGCCGTCGACGCCGTCCGTACGTACATCGCAGACCACCGCACGGCGTTCCTCGACGACCTCACCGCGTGGCTGCGCATCCCGTCCGTCTCGGCCCAGCCCGATCACGCCCCCGACGTGCGCCGCAGCGCCGACTGGCTCGTGGCCGCCCTGAAGGACACCGGCTTCCCCGCCGCCGAGGTCTGGGACACCCCCGGCGCCCCGGCGGTCTACGCCGAGTGGCCCAGCGACGACCCCGGGGCGCCGACCGTCCTGGTGTACGGCCACCACGACGTCCAGCCCGCCGCGCGTGAGGACGGCTGGACCAGCGACCCGTTCGAGCCCGTCGTCCGCGGCGACCGCCTCTACGCGCGCGGCGCGGCCGACGACAAGGGCCAGGTCTTCTTCCACACCCTGGGCGTGCGCGCCCACCTCGCCGCCACCGGTCGCACCAGCCCCGCCGTCCACCTCAAGCTGTTGATCGAGGGCGAGGAGGAGTCCGGTTCCCCGCACTTCCGGGCACTCGTCGAGCAGCACGCGGACCGGCTCGCCGCCGACGCCGTCATCGTCTCCGACACCGGCATGTGGTCCGAGGACACCCCGACCGTGTGCACCGGCATGCGCGGCCTCGCCGAGTGCGAGATCCGCCTGTACGGACCCGACCAGGACATCCACTCCGGTTCCTTCGGCGGCGCCGTGCCCAACCCGGCCACCGCCGCCGCCCGGCTGGTCGCCGCCCTGCACGACGAGCAGGGCCGGGTGGCGATCCCCGGCTTCTACGACGGCGTCGTCGAGCTCACCGACCGCGAACGCGACCTCTTCGCCCGGCTGCCCTTCGACGAGGAGCGGTGGCTGCGCACCGCCAAGTCGCACGGCACGGGCGGTGAGGCCGGCTACAGCACCCTGGAGCGCGTCTGGGCGCGCCCCACCGCCGAGGTCAACGGCATCGGCGGCGGCTACCAGGGCCCCGGCAGCAAGACGATCATCCCGTCCTCCGCGCTGGTGAAGCTCTCCTTCCGGCTGGTCGCCGGCCAGGACCCCGCACACATCCGGGACGCGGTCGGCGCCTGGGTGCCCACCCGGCTGCCCGAGGGCGTCCGGCACGAGATCACCTTCAGCCCCGCCACCCGCCCCTGCCTCACCCCGCTCGACCACCCCGCCCTGCGGTCGGTGGTCCGCGCCATGGGCCGCGCCTTCGACAAGCCCGTGCTGTTCACGCGCGAGGGCGGATCCGGCCCGGCCGCCGACCTCCAGGACGTCCTCGGCGCACCGGTGCTCTTCCTCGGCATCTCCGTCCCGTCCGACGGCTGGCACGCCCCCGACGAGAAGGTCGAGCTGGACCTGCTGCTCAAGGGCGCCGAGACCAGCGCCCACCTCTGGGGCGACCTCGCCGAGCACTGGCGGCACGCCCCCTGACCACCCGCGCCGTCCGAAGCGGGCGCCCGCGCGCGGCACACTGGAAGAGCCGCGCCGTCGCCGCGTCCCCGGACCCGGTCCCTCCCGTTCTCGTCCGCCAGACCGCCCGCGACCCGATCCGTTCCCCCGGGGGAGTTGGAAGCACCCGTGACCACCAGGACCGACCACACCGCCGACCGGCCCATCTCGCTCACCGCCCCGAGTGGCATCGACCGCGCCGCCCACCACCGGCTCGACGAGGCATGGCTCGCGGCGGCGTGGAGCCACCCCTCGACCCGCTGCTTCGTGGTCTCCGGCGGCCAGGTCCTCCTCGACGAGACTCCCGACGGGCGCACCGAACTCGTCATGACCCCGTCCTTCGAGGCCCCGCTCACCGAGGCCCACCGCTACTTCCTCGGCATCGACGAGGACGGCGTCAGCTACTTCGCGCTGCAGAAGGACTCCCTGCCCGGACGCATGGACGACTCCGCCCGCCCCGCGGGCCTGCGCGAGGCCGGGCTGCTGCTGTCACCCCGCGAGGCAGGCCTGATGGTGCACGCCGTCGCCCTGGAGAACTGGCAGCGGCTGCACCGCTTCTGCTCCCGCTGCGGCGAGCGCACCGTCATCGCCGCCGCCGGCCACATCCGCCGCTGCCCCGCCTGCGGAGCCGAGCACTACCCGCGCACCGACCCCGCGGTGATCATGGCGGTGATCGACGACCAGGACCGCATCCTGCTCGGCCGCCAGGTCCACTGGCCCGAGGGCCGCTTCTCCACCCTCGCCGGGTTCGTCGAGCCGGGGGAGGCCATCGAGCAGTCGGTGCGCCGCGAGGTGCACGAGGAGGTCGGCATCACCATCGGCGAGGTCGAGTACGTCGCCAGCCAGCCCTGGCCGTTCCCCTCCAGCCTCATGCTCGGCTTCTTCGCCCGCGCCACCTCCTCCGAGATCACCGTGGACGGCGACGAGATCCACGAGGCCCGCTGGTTCTCCCGCGACGAACTCCGCGCCGCCTTCGAGTCCGGCGAGGTGCTCCCGCCCTACGGCATCTCGATCGCGGCCCGGCTGATCGAGCGCTGGTACGGCGAGGACCTGCCGACCCGCAACGCCTTCTGACCCGGGGCGTCACACGACGAAGCGGGGCGGCCGGTCCCGTGAGGGACGGCCGCCCCGCTTCGTGACGCGCGGGCCGCTCAGACGCCGATCTTCTGCTTCACCTGCGCGAGCGAGGGGTTGGTGAGCGTCGAACCGTCGGGGAACAGCACGGTGGGCACCGTCTGGTTGCCGCCGTTCGCCTTCTCCACGAAGGCCGCCGACTCGGGGTCCTGCTCGATGTTGATCTCGGTGTACGCGATGCCCTCGCGGTCCATCTGGCTCTTCAGCCGGCGGCAGTAGCCGCACCACGTGGTGCTGTACATCGTCACAGTGCCCTGCATGCCTCTCGCGCTCCTTCGGCGGCTCGGGGAAGTCCTCGGTCTCGGGGGAAACGTATGGGAAAGCGCGGGCATTCCCGCCGCCGCCCCGCCTCATCCCGCCCCCGCAGCCGGTGACGTGACGCTTGTCGCATTCGTACGACCGCGAGGCCTCCCCTGTGGACAACCGGCTCACCTGTCCCGGGCGACCTGGCAGCATGGCGGTGTGACAGCAGCAACGCACTCCACCCTCTTCCCGCGGGTACCGGACTCGGCCGACGCGGTGCTCGAAGGTCTCGACCCCGAGCAGCGCGCCGTGGCGACCGCGCTGCACGGGCCGGTGTGCGTGCTGGCGGGCGCCGGCACCGGCAAGACCAGGGCGATCACCCACCGCATCGCCTACGGGGTGCGCGCCGGGATCCTCCAGCCCTCCAGCGTCCTCGCCGTCACCTTCACCAACCGCGCGGCGGGGGAGATGCGCGGACGGCTGCGCCAGCTCGGCGCCGTGGGCGTCCAGGCGCGCACGTTCCACTCGGCGGCCCTGCGCCAGCTCCAGTACTTCTGGCCGAAGGCGGTCGGCGGACCCCTGCCCCGGCTCGTCGACCGCAAGATCCAGCTGGTCGCCGACGCGGCCGCCGCCTGCCGGATCCGCCTCGACCGGGGCGAGCTGCGGGACGTCACCGCCGAGATCGAGTGGTCCAAGGTCACCCAGACCGTCCCCGCCGACTACACGGCCGCGGCCGACAAGGCCGGCCGGGACGCGCCCCGCGACCCCGCCGAGATCGCCCAGCTCTACGCCGCCTACGAGGACCTCAAGCGCGAGCGCTCCGTCATCGACTTCGAGGACGTGCTCCTGCTGACCGTCGCCGTCCTCCAGGACCGGCACGACATCGCCGAGCAGGTGAGGGCCCAGTACCAGCACTTCGTCGTCGACGAGTACCAGGACGTCAGCCCTCTCCAGCAGCGCCTGCTGGAGCTGTGGCTCGGCGACCGGGAGAACCTGTGCGTGGTCGGCGACGCCAGCCAGACCATCTACTCCTTCACGGGCGCGACCCCGGATCATCTGCTCGACTTCCGCGTCCGCCACCCGGGCGCCACCGTCGTCAAGCTCGTCCGCGACTACCGCTCGACCCCCCAGGTGGTCCGCCTGGCCAACGGTCTGCTCGCCCAGGCGAAGGGCCGCGCCGCCGACCACCGGCTGGAGCTGGTCTCCCAGCGTCCCGCGGGACCCGACCCGGTCTTCACCGAGTACACCGACGAGCCCGCCGAGGCCGAGGGCGCCGCCCGGAGCATCCGCGAACTGATCGACTCGGGCGTCCCGGCGAGCGAGATCGCCGTCCTGTTCCGCACGAACTCCCAGTCCGAGACCTACGAGCAGGCCCTCGCCGACGCGGGCGTGCCCTACCAGCTGCGCGGGGCCGAGCGGTTCTTCGACCGTCCCGAGGTGCGCAACGCGATCACCGCCCTGCGCGCCGCGGCCCGCTTCGGCGGCAACGACGCGCTGCTCGACGACGCCCCCGACCTGCCCTCCCAGGTGCGCGCCGTGCTCTCGGGCAAGGGCTGGACGCCCCAGCCGCCCGCCGGGTCGGGCGCGGTCCGGGAGAGCTGGGAGTCCCTGGCCGCCCTGGTGCACCTCGCCCAGGACTTCGCCGCCGCCCGGGCCGGCGCCACGCTCGCCGACCTCGTCGTCGAACTGGACGAACGGGCCGGCGCCCAGCACGCCCCCACGGTCCAGGGCGTCACCCTCGCCTCGCTGCACGCGGCCAAGGGTCTGGAGTGGGACGTCGTCTTTCTGGTCGGCGTCGCCGAGGGCATGATGCCGATCACCTACGCGAAGACCGACGAGCAGATCGAGGAGGAGCGCCGCCTCCTCTATGTGGGCGTCACCCGTGCCCGCGAGCGTCTCCACCTCTCCTGGGCGCTCTCCCGCTCACCGGGCGGCCGCCCGAACCGGCGCCCCAGCCGGTTCCTCACCGGACTGCGCCCCGGCTCGCACGCCGTCGCGGGCCGTGCGGGCGCGGCAGGCGCGGGAGGAGTGGAGCGCGGCTCCTACACGACGGCCGCCGCCGTCCCCGAGCAGGCCCCGCGCCGCCGGCAGCGCACCCCCGCCCGCTGCCGGGTCTGCGGCCGCACGCTGACCGACGGCGGTGAGATGAAACTGATGCGCTGCGAGGACTGCCCCTCCGACATGGACGAGGGACTGTACGAGCGGCTGCGCGAGTGGCGCGGCGAGCAGGCGCGGCGCAGCGGCCAGCCGGCCTTCTGCGTCTTCACCGACAAGACGCTGATCGCCATCGCGGAGGCGGTCCCCGAGGACGAGCACGGACTGGCCCGCATCCCCGGGGTGGGCATGCGCAAGCTGCGCCGTTACGGCGCCGACGTGCTGGCCCTCTGCGCGGGCCGGGACCCCGCCGAGAGGCAAGATCAGGACTGACGCGAACTCGTCGGAAAAATAGTTTGCGCATGCCCCGGGAATCCCCATAGGTTCTTAGCCACGGGGACAGCGGCCTTCTCGGAGGCCCTGATTCCGTGTTGTACTTGCACATCCGCGGACCGGTTCGCCCGGTCCCTGAGACGCCGAGAGGAGGCGAGTCCAGTGATCAGCATCAACATCAGCACCAGCGTCAAACTGACCGATCGCTCGGCCGTCTCCCTGTGCATGCTCGGCGCCTCGAACCAGGGCACCGGTCTGTCCGGCATCCGTGCCGTGCGTCCGGCGTCCTCCGTCGCTCCCGCGGGCCTTGTCGTCCGTGAGCGCGATGAGCGACCGACCGAGGCACTGGAAGCGGCAGTAGTGGCACAGGCGCAGGCCTATGCCTTTGCGGCGACCGGTGCCGGATTCCGGAAGCAGACGACGCAGCACCACCTGATGTGGGCCTTCCGTGGGCCAGAACCCTGGAGTGATCCAGCCTGATTCGCTCAGGCCGGCGCCTTCAGGGCCGCGGAACCCCATCCGGGATCCGCGGCCCTTCTGTTTGCCCGAACGGGAAAACAGGACAAGGCGCCTCGGGACAAGAAAAGAACCCGGTACCAGCCGCACACCCGGCCGACCGGCCGGAAACGACCAGACGAGGAAGACCAGCCGTGCAACTCGAAGCGCACGCCCCGTCCGTACCGCCTTCCGACACGATCCCCAAGCCCGGCTCCACGGAGGACCCGACCTTGACTCCGCTCACCGCGCTCACCGCGCTCGACGACGCCATCGAGAACCTCGGCGTGCCCGTCCCGTGCCGTTCCTACGACCCGGAGGTCTTCTTCGCCGAGTCGCCCGCGGACGTCGAGTACGCCAAGTCCCTCTGCCGCACCTGCCCGCTGGTCGAGGCCTGCCTCGCCGGCGCCAAGGAGCGGCGTGAGCCCTGGGGCGTCTGGGGTGGCGAGCTGTTCGTCCAGGGAGTTGTCGTCGCCCGGAAGCGGCCGCGTGGCCGCCCGCGCAAGAACCCGGTCTCGGCATGAACACCCCCGGAACGATCGACCGCCCCCTCACGCACGACCCCCAGAAGCAGGCCCCGATGACGCCGTCCACCCACGAGCCCGCAGGCTCCGCGACCGAAGACTTCACCACCAGCGGTGCGAACGACTCGCGCCAGAACAGGACCCGAGAGATGCAACTCATCCCAGAAGCCCTGGCTCGTGCGCATATGCACGACCGACTGCAGGAGGCGCACCGGGAGCGGCAGGCCAACGGTCTGCTCACCGCGCGCCGGATGCAGCGCCGGGCCGAGCGCGCCTCGCGGCGCGCCCGCCGGGCGCTCGCCATGGCGGTCATGCAGTAGGGCACGCCGCCTGAAGCGACGGTCTCCCCAGTCGGAGGCCCCGATCTCTCCGCGGGGGCCGGTCCGTGTGAACGGGCCGGTCCCCGCGGTGCGTTGAGGGAGCGGCGCGCTCGGCACGGGGTTGTCGTCGCCGCGTGACCAGTCCCCACGACGGCGATGGCGACGACGGCTCCGCCAGGGAGCCGGAGCCACCGGTGTGCGCCCGCCGCGGCGTCCGCGCCGACGGGCCCCGGCCGGCCTGGACCCTCTCCGTGGAGAACGGCGCCCGCCTGCACTACCGCGAGCGCTGGTCCCGCGAGAACCTGCGCGCGATCGAGGGACGCCTCGACAGCCGGTGGTGGTGGGATCCGCCGTGCCTCACGCGCGCACGACGGCCCCGCGCGCGGTCAGGCCTGCGCCGCTTCCTCCTCCTCGCCCGGCTGCCCGGGGACGAACTCCGGCAGCCAGTCCTCCAGTTCGTCCCGCAGCCGCACCGTCGCCCCGAGTTGGCACAGCACACCGATCGTGCTCAGCGTGACCCGGTGGATCAGCAGGTAGGCCGGCGGGAGGTTGAGCTGCTTGGCCAACTGGTGGGCCGGGGACCGGACGTCCGCTATCCGGGCCGCCTGACTGCGCATCCAGCCACGGGTGAAGGTGAACGCCTCGACCCGCGCCGGCTCGATGATCGGCGAGAGGTAGTCGAGGACCGCGTCGGGGTCCAGCTCGACGGTTTCCTTGACGAAGCCCTCCGTGCGGAGCATGTCGTAAACGGCCTCCGCCTCGCCGTCCAGGGTCATCCGCAGCGCCTCGCCGATGGGAGCGGGCAGCCCGCCGGGGAGCCGGTCGACGGTGCCGAAGTCCAGGACCCCCAGACGCCAGTCGTCCTCGCCGCCGGGGCCTCCGGGCAGCAGACGGAAGTTGCCCGGGTGCGGGTCGGCGTGCAGCAGGCCGGTCCGGGCGGGACCGGAGAACAGGAAGCGGGCCAGGAGTTGTCCGGCCCGGTCGCGCTGCTGCTCGGTGCCGTCCGCGATGATCTCCGACAGCGGTGTGCCGTCGATCCATTCGGTGACCAGCACCTGCTCGCACTGGTGCACCACGTCCGGCACCACCACGTCGGGGTCGCCGGCGAACTCCTCGGCGTGCGCCCGCTGGGCCTGCGCCTCCAGGCCGTAGTCCAGTTCCTCGGAGACCCGGTCCTTGAGCTCCGTGATCAGGGGCTTGACGTCCATGCCGGGGACCAGCGGGCCCAGCAGCCGGGCGAAGCGGCTCAGCTGGTTGAGGTCGGACAGCAGCGCCTCGCCCGCGCCCGGGTACTGCACCTTGACCGCGACCTCACGGCCGTCGTGCCACACCGCCCGGTGGACCTGGCCGATGGAGGCGGCCGCGGCCGGCTTGTCGTCGAACTCCTGGAACAGCTCCTGCCAGTTCTCGCCCAGCCGCTCTTCCAGCACCCCGTGCACCGCGCGGGTCGGCATGGGCGGGGCGGCCTCCTGAAGCTTGGTCAGGGCGGCGCGGTAGGGGCCGGCGACCTCCTCGGGCAGGGCCGACTCGAAGACCGACAGGGCCTGGCCGAACTTCATGGCGCCGCCCTTGAGCTCGCCGAGCACCTTGAACAACTGCTCGGCGGTGCGCTGCTGGAGTTCCCGGCCGACCAGCTCCGCGGACTCGCCCACGATCCGCTTGCCGAGTCCCCAGGTGGCCCGCCCGGCGAAGCCGAGCGGGAGCGCGGCCAGCTTGGCGGTGCGGGTGACCGCCTTGCGGGGAAGATCAGACATGCGCCCTCCAGGTCCCTGCCGGCCGCTCCGCGTCCGCCTGGCGGCGCGAATCCTTCGACGGCCCGTGCCCAGCCATTGTCTCGTGCGACCCCCCGTCGGCGGAGGTGTGTTCTCCCTTACCTTCGCCCGGGTCGCTGTCACCCGGACCCGGACCGCCGGCGGCCCCGCACGGACAGCGGCGGTGCGGCACGACCGGCCGCGGCTGCCAGTGCAGCTGAGGCAGGGACACCTCCCAGCGGTTGCCCGCGCTGGACGGGAGGCGTCCGTCGAGGAAGACCAGCGCGTGCGCGGCGGCCAGCCCCGCCACGGTCGAGGCCAGCGCCAGATCGCAGGCCCCCACCCTGCGCTGCCGGCCCGAGCGCCACTGGGCCACCAGCCGGGGCCACACCGGGTCACGGTCGATCCGGTCCTCCTGGAGACAGCCGGCACACCCGGTCTCACCGGGCAGGACGAGCGGACCGACCACACCGGTGCCCTCGACGACCCCGGCGTGGAGATGAGGGGTGCCCGACGCCATGAGGGGCTCGGCGGACACCGGATCCGGCGCGTGCACCGCGACGTCGTCGCGCGGGGCGAGCACCACCAGGGAATGGCCGGTGTTCTCGGCGAGGGGCGAGCGGGCCGTGCGGCGCGGCGGAGGATCCGGAGCGCACCGGCGTACGACGCGGCGGGCCGCGTCCTCCCTGCGCTCGCCGACCGCCTCGACGGGCAGCCCGCCCGGCGCCACGTCCCACGGCTCCACCCGCCCCACGTCCCGCACCTCGACCTCGCCGACGCCCGCCCCCGACAGCAGCGCCGCCACCGCCGCCCCCACCCGGCCCGCGCCTCTGACCTGCACACGCATGCTCCGCCGCGCCGCCAGCGCCTGGAGCGGGTCGCCCGGCCCGGCGGTGGTCAGGCCGAGCGAGGCCCAGTCCGGGCGCAGCCGGTCCAGCACACCGGGCCTCCCGCGCAGGGCGTCGGCGGCCGGCCCGCCGCCCCGGGAGTCGTCCAGCAGTCCCGCCCGTGACAGCCGCCGCACCAGCCGGTCGACGTGACCGTCGGGCAGTTCCATGCGCCGGCCCTCCTCGCGCAGCAGCTCCAGCCCCCGGGTGCCGTCGAGCAGCTCCAGCAGGCTGCCCGTGGCGGTGTCCACCGGACCCAGGGTCAGCGCCTGGGCCGGCGTCATCCCGAACTGCACGGTGTCGCGGTCGCGCCAGCCGCGCCTGAGGGCGGGCTTGAGCATCGGATGCATGACTGACCCCCGTCTGTTCTGATACGTGCCGATGGCCGGGCCGGGTCCGCCGCGGGTCCCGGCCGGCGCTGCCAGCATGCCCGGAGCCGCCGAGGGGCCGTCTAGAGTTGTCCACAGGTGACCGAATTCATCGTACAAATCCGGCGGCCGGTGGCGGGATCGTCGGAGAAGCGTCCCGGAGCCGGGACTTCCCCCGGTCCACCGGGTACCGTCGGGGCGTGCCCGCCGACCCACTGCACCGCGCCGGAACGTCCCAGCGCAGCGCGAAGAGCCAGCCGACGGACGGCTCACGGGCGAGCGCGATCGAGGTCCGCAGGAGTGCCCGCCGACGCAGGACGGTCTCCGCGTACCGCGAGGGCGATCGCACCGTCGTGCTCATCCCCGCCCGGATGTCCGAGGCGGAGGAGCAGCGCTGGGTGCGCGTCATGCTCGACAAGCTCGCCGCGCAGGAGAGCAGACGGACCCTCGGGGACGCCGAGCTGGCCGAGCGCGCCCAGCGGCTGTCGGAGCAGTACTTCGGCGGACGGGCCCGCCCCCGCTCGGTGCGCTGGGTGACCAACCAGAACACCCGCTGGGGTTCGTGCACCCCGTCCGACGGCAGCATCCGGTTGTCCCACCGGCTCCAGGGCATGCCGGAGTACGTGGTCGACTACGTGCTCTGCCACGAGCTGGCCCACCTCCTGGTGCCCGGTCACGGGCCCCGGTTCTGGCGGCTGCTCGAGGCGTACCCGCGGACCGAACGGGCCCGCGGCTACCTCGAGGGCGTGGTCGCGGCCGACCGGCTGCCGCACGTCCCCGGCGCCCGGGACGAGTGACCGCCGCCCCGAGCCGCCCGGAGTGAACGCGGAGCGAGGGCGCCTGCGCGCTGTGTACCGGGTCTGTACCGACTTCTTCCGGTGTCGGGGATTGCGGTTAGCCTGGCGCGACGCACTCACATACGGGATGGGGGACGGTCGTACGTATGGCCAGGGAATTCCAACGCGGCCACAAGGCCAGGATCAGTGACCTCACCGCAGGCACGGACCTGTACGTAGGGGTACAGATCTCCGGCCCGGGACTCGGCTTCGACATCAGCTGCTTCGGACTCGACGCCGACGAGCGGCTCTCCGACGACCGGTACTTCATCTTCTACAACCAGCCGAAGTCCCCCGAGGAGTCCATCCAGCTGCTGGGCGCCCAGGCGGGCGACACGGAATCCTTCCGCGTGACGCTGGACCGGATCCCGCAGCGGATCAAGAAGCTGTCCTTCACGGCGACCATCGACGGCGCCGGGCAGATGTCGCAGATCGGTCCCGGGTACATCCGTATCGTCGCCGGCGGCGAGGAGGTCGCGCGGTACCCGTTCAGCGGCTCGGAGTTCTCCACCGAGCGGGCCGTGATGCTCGGCGACTTCTACTTCAAGGACGTGTGGCGGTTCGCCGCCGTGGGACAGGGCTTCGACGGCGGGCTGGACGCGTTGCTGCGGAACTTCGGCGGCGAGGTGGCCGAGGACGAGCCCGCGGTCGAGCCGCAGGCCCCGCAGGCCGCGCCCGGTTTCGCGCCACCCGCGCAAGCCGCCCCGCCCGCGTTCGGCGCCCCCGCGCCTGCCCCCGCCCCCGCGCCTGCCCCCGCCCCCGCGCCGCAGCCCGCCGCCCAGGGGTTCGCGCCCCCGCCGCCTCCCGCGCCCGCCCCGCCGCCGGTGCACGCCGCGCCGACCATCGTGGCGCCCCTGCAGACACCGCCCGGCGGCTCGCCGGTGCCGCCCCCGGCCCCGGCGCCCGCTCCCTACGGCGGCCAGACACCCCCGCCGCCTCCGGGCTACGGGCAGCCGCCCGCCCCGCCGCAGGCCCCTGCCCCGCCCCCCGGCTACGGCCAGTCTCCGGTCCCGCCGCAGGCCCCTGCCCCGCCCCCCGGCTACGGCCAGCCGCCCGCCGCGCCCCAGGCCCCCGCGCCGCCGCCCGGTTACGGCCAGCAGCCGCCGCCCGGACAGGTACCGCCCGGTCAGGTGCCCCACCAGCAGGCCTCCTACGGCGCACCCCAGGGGATGCCGCAGGGCGCCCCGCAGGCGGCCGGCGTCCTCGGCGCGCTCCAGCAGTTCAAGGAGACGCCCACCGGACAGCGCTGGACCCAGCAGAACAAGAAGCTGGTCCGCGCCGACCTGAGCATCGGCGGTACGGCCGTGCTGGCCCGGCAGGGCAGCATGGTGCTCTACCAGGGCAAGGTCGACTTCAGCTACAAGGGCGCCGGATTCACCGGCCGCATCGTCGGCAACGCCACCGGCCAGGAGATGCAGCTGATGCGCTGCACCGGCCAGGGACAGGTGTTCTTCGCCGAGAACTCCACGATGCTGCACCCGATCGAACTCCAGGGCGACGCCGTGTGCGTCTCCGCGGAGAACGTCCTCGCCTTCGACGAGGGCCTCCAGTACGAGGTCCGCCGCATCGAGGGGCACGGCATCCCCGGCGGGGCGCTGTTCACGATGCAGTTCCAGGGCACCGGCACGATCGTCGTCAAGACCCACGGCACGCCCGTGGTGCTGCCGGTCACGCCCACCACGTTCGCCGACGCCAACGCCGTCGTCGCGTGGTCGGCCGCCGCCCAGGTGGTCGTCTCCAGTCAGGTCCGGATGCGCCGCAACTCCTACCCCGGCGCCACGGGGGAGAGCGTCAACCTGCAGTTCCGGGGAGCGCCCGGCAACTTCATCGTCGTCCAGCCGTACGAGATCTGAGGGAGCCCGTCATGAACCAGCCACTCGCGGGCTACGCCCCCGCCCCCGTCACCGCCCGCATGGAGAACCACGGCAACCACATGCTGAAGGTCGCCATGCAGACCGGGCACGACCTCTTCGCGCGCGTCGGCTCGATGGTCGCCTACGAGGGCTTCGTCCAGTACGAGCCCAACCCGCCGGCCGTCCGCCAGATCGCCAAGGACTGGCTCACCGGTGAGGGCGCGCCCCTGATGAAGTGCTCCGGCGACGGTCTGCTCTACCTGGCCGACTACGGGGCCAACGTCGTCGTGATCAACCTCAACGGCGAGGGCATCTCCGTCAACGCCACCAACCTGCTCGCCTTCGACGCGCACCTCACCTGGGGCGTGGAGCGGGTCAAGGGCCTGGCGAAGTTCGCCGGGCAGGGCCTGTGGAACACCAGGATCTCCGGGCAGGGCTGGGTCGCGCTCACCTCGCGCGGCAAGCCGATCGTCGTCGACTGCGGAGGCGGTGAGGACGAGACGTACGTCGACCCCGACGCGCTGGTCGCCTGGTCCCCGAACCTCAAGGTGAAGGGCAAGCGCAGCTTCCGCGCCCAGTCGCTGATCGGCCGGGGCAGCGGCGAGGCCTACCAGATGGCCTTCTCCGGTCAGGGCATCGTCGTCGTCCAGCCCAGTGAGGACAGCACCGACCGTCTCCGGATCCGGGGCTGAGGGGGAGCGAGCACACCATGCAGAGTCCGCTTTTCGCGTACAACGAGCAGCAGACCCAGGACCGCTGGAGCCTGCAGAACCAGCAGATGCTCCGGGTCGCCCTCGACGGCCACGAGGACGTCCTCGCCCGCAAGGGCGCCATGGTCGCCTACCAGGGGCTCGTCGAGTTCGACGCCGAGTACCAGAGCAACAGCGGGGCACACGCGCGGGCGCACACCGGCGAGGGCCTCGACCTGATGCGCTGCCACGGGCAGGGCACCGTCTACCTCGCCAACCTCGCCCAGCGCATCCACATCATGGACGTGGAGCCGGACGGCCTGACGGTCGACAGCAGCTACGTCCTCGCGATGGACTCCTCGCTGCACCACGAGGTCATCGCCGTGGACAGCCTCTACGGCATCTCCGGCTCGGGGAAGTACCAGCTCAACATCACCGGCCGGGGCAAGGTCGCGCTGATGACCTCCGGCATGCCGCTGCTGCTCCAGGTGACGCCGGACAAGTACGTCAACTGCGACGCCGACGCGATCGTCGCCTGGTCCACCTCGCTGCGCGTGCAGATGCAGGCCCAGACGCACTCCTCGGGGGTGTGGCGGCGCCGCGGCAACACCGGTGAGGGCTGGGAGCTCAGCTTCATGGGCAACGGCTTCGCGCTGGTCCAGCCGAGTGAACTGCTGCCGCCGCAGAACGCCCAGACCGGCTCCGGCCTCGCCGCGCAGTACGGCATGGGCCAGCAGGGCGCCCGCGGCCAGAACCAGGGCAACGTCTGGAGCTGAGCGCGCACCGATGCGCCGGGGCCGCACCCTCGAGAGGGTGCGGCCCCGGCGTACTTCTCAGGCCCCGAGCCTCGCGCGCGTCGCGTCGAGCAGCCGCACGACGGAGTCGTCCGCCACGTCCGGCACCTCGTCGTACGGGAACCAGCGCACGTCCAGGGACTCGTCGCTGACCGCGTGGACGGCGTCCGGCGTGGCCAGGGCCGCGTACTGCACGTCGAAGTGGCAGTGGCAGGGCGGCGGTACGGGATGCCGGTCCAGCCGCACGGGACCGCCCGGGAGGAGCGTCAGACCCGCGACACCGGACTCCTCGGTCGCCTCCCGCAGTGCCGCCGCGGCGAGCGTGGCGTCACCGGGCTCGCAGTGGCCGCCCGTCTGGAGCCACATCCGCAGTTTCCGGTGCAGCGTCAGCAGCACCCGGCCGCGCTCGGGATCGACCACCAGCGCGCTCGCCGTGAGGTGGCCGGCCCCGCAGGCCTTCCACAGGCCGTCCTGATGCGCGGCCAGGTGCTCCAGATAGGCGTCCCTGAGCCCGGGCTGGTCCTGGTACGCCTTGAGGACCAGCATCGCGTCGTCGTGCAGGCTCACTCGGCGCCGTCGCCCTTGCTCTCGTCGCCCTTGCCGCCTTCGCCGTCGCCCTGGGGGTTCTGGGTGTCCTCGGCGTCCTTCTTGCGCAGGCCGGGCTTGTCGGCGGCCTCGCCGAGCATCTTGTCCAGCTCGGAGAAGTCGATCTGCTCCCGGTGCACGAAGCCGTCCGGGTCGTCCAGGTCGGTCGCCGTCGGCAGCATGTCCGGGTGGTGCCACAGGGCGTCCCGGCCGTCGACCCCGCGCGCGTCGGTGAGCGAGGCCCACAGACGCGAGGCGTCACGCAGCCGGCGCGGACGCAGCTCCAGGCCGATCAGCGTGGCGAACGTCTGCTCGGCCGGGCCGCCCGAGGCGCGGCGGCGCCGCAGCGTCTCCCGCAGGGCGTCGGCCGACGACAGCCGTGGCTTGGCCGCCGCGTGCACGACCGCGTCCACCCAGCCCTCGACGAGCGCCAGTGCCGTCTCCAGCCGGGCCAGGGCCGCCTTCTGCTCGGGCGTGTCCTCCGGCTGGAACATGCCCTGCTGAAGCGCCTCCTGCAGCTGCTCGGGGTTCTGCGGGTCGAACTGGCCGACCACGTCCTCCAGCTTGCCGGTGTCGACCTTGATGCCGCGGGCGTAGCCGTCGACCGCGCCGAACAGATGCGACCGCAGCCACGGCACGTGCGCGAAGAGCCGCTGGTGGGCGGCCTCGCGCAGGGCGAGGTACAGCCGCACCTCCTCCTGCGGGACGCCCAGGTCCTTGCCGAAGGTCCCGACGTTCAGCGGCAGCAGCGCGGCCTTGCCGGCCGGCCCCAGCGGCAGGCCGATGTCGGACGAACCGACGACCTCGCCGGCCAGCACGCCGACGGCCTGGCCGATCTGCGTGCCGAACATGGCGCCGCCCATGGAGCGCATCATGCCGATCAGCGGGCCGGCCATGGCCTGCATCTCCTCCGGCAGGACGTCGCCCATCGCGTTGCCGACGCGCTCGGCGACCGGGTCGACCAGCTCCCGCCACGCGGGCAGGGTCGCCTCGACCCACTCCGCACGGCTCCAGGCCACCGCGGAGTGCGCGCCGGACGGCAGGGAGGTGGCGTCGTCCAGCCAGAGGTCGGCCAGCCGGACGGCCTCCTCCACGGCCCTGCGCTCGGCGGGGCCGACACTGGCGTCCTTGGAACCCTGCGCGGTTCCCTGGGCGACCGTCTGGCGGGCGATCTGCTTGGCCATGTCCCAGTTCACCGGTCCGCCCTCGTAGGAGAGCATCTGGCCGAGCTGCTGGAACGCGGCGCCCAGATCGCCCGGGTTCATCGACCCGAACATCGCGGCGAACGGATTGTCCGCACCGGGTCCGCCAAATCCGCCCGCCCCGGGCATGCCGAAGCCGAACGGGTTGGCCGGGCCCTGACCACCGCCGCCCTGCGGGTCCTTCTTCTTGCCTTCGTCGCCGTCGTCCGGCTCCTCCGGCGGAAGGCCGAATCCGAATGGGGTGTCACTCACGGGTTTCCTCGGCTTGTAGGGCCACCGGTTCTTTCCGGCGGCACGGCTGCCCGACAACACCACCCAGCGTAGACACCTGAGACGGTTCGGGCCTCGGTGCTTCGCCGACAGAGAGCCTGCGGCAGGATGGATGCCACCTGGTACGCACGCGTCGCTCGCGCTCGTACTGAAGACAACCGCTGGAGACGCCCGGTGAGTTCCCCAGATCCGCAGGTTCGCGCAGCGCGAAACAAGTCAACCAGTCCTCCGCCCCGCGGGCCCGTCGTGGCGGTCACCGGTGCCGCCTCCGGCGTCGGGGCCCTGCTGACCGAGCGGCTCGCGGCGTCGGAGGAGGTCAAGCAGGTCGTCGCCATCGACGAGCGGCGCGGCGAGTGCGCCGAGGCCGAGTGGCACATCCTGGACGTCCGGGACCCCGCGATCGCGGAGCGGCTGCGCGGCGCCGACGTGGTCGTCCACCTGGCCCTCGACCTGGACCTGGAGACCGACGCGGCCGCCCGGACGGCCTACAACGTCCGCGGCACGCAGACGGTGCTGACCGCGGCCGCGGCCGCCGGGGTGCACCGGGTGGTGCTGTGCACCTCGACCATGGTCTACGGGGCGCTGCCCGACAACGAGCTGCCGCTGTCCGAGGACGCGGAGCTGCGCGCCACCGCCGAGGCCACGGGCGTCGGCGACCTGCTGGAGATCGAGCGGCTGGGCCGCCGGGCGCCCCGCGCGCACCCCGGGCTCAACGTCACCGTGGTGCGCCCCGCCGTGCTGGTCGGCGGCACCGACACCGCGCTGACCAGGTACTTCGAGTCGCCCCGGTTGCTGGTGGTGGCCGGTTCCCGGCCCGCGTGGCAGTTCTGCCACGTCGACGACCTGTGCAGCGCCCTGGAGTACGCCGTGCTGGAGAAGGTCGACGGCGAGCTGGCCGTGGGCTGCGACGGGTGGCTGGAGCAGGAGGAGATCGAGGAGCTCAGCGGCATCCGGCGGATGGAGCTGCCGTCGGCGGTGGCGCTCGGCGCGGCGGCCCGGCTGCACCGGATCGGGCTCACCCCGTCCCCGGCCGGGGACCTGGCGTACACGATGTACCCCTGGGTGGTCAGCGGCAGCAGGCTGCACGACGCCGGGTGGCGTCCCGCGTACACCAACGAGGAGGTGCTCGAGCAGCTCCTCGACGAGGTGTCCGGCCGGCACACGGTCGCGGGCCGCCGCCTGGGCCGCAAGGACGCGACGGCCGCCGGCGCGGCGGGCGCGACGGTGGCGCTGCTCGGCGCCGCGGCGGTGGTGCGCCGGGCCCGGAAGGCGCGCCGGCGGATCTGACGCGGACGGACCCCCTTGGGGGAGCCGCCGCGGCACCACGCGCGCGTACCGGGCGATGACGCTGTTCCGCCCGGTCGGCGGGGTGGGGCACGATGGGGCCCATGGCACCTACGACGGACCACCCCGGTGAGCAGCCCGCCCAGGACCCGGTCAAGCTGATCGCGATCCGTGACACCCCGCTGTCGGTGGACGAGATCCTGCGCGCGGTCGGCGACGACGCGGCCGGCGGGACGGCGCTCTTCGTGGGGACCGTGCGCAACCACGACGGGGGCGCCGACGTGGACGAACTGGGCTACTCCTGTCATCCGAGCGCCGAGGACGAGATGCGGCGGATCGCGGAGAAGGTCGTCGCGGACTTCCCCGTCCGGGCGCTGGCCGCGGCCCACCGGGTGGGGGACCTGCGGGTCGGGGACCTCGCCGTGGTCGTCGGCGTGTCGTGCGCGCACCGGGGCGAGGCCTTCGAGGCCTGCCGCAAGCTCATCGACGACATCAAGCACGAGGTGCCCATCTGGAAGCACCAGCGCTTCTCCGACGGCTCGGAGGAGTGGGTCGGCGTCTAGGGTCCGGCCGGCGGGACCGAGCCGGGGAAACCGGCAGAGCTGCGCGGCACAGGTGAGCGGGGCCGGCCGGCGGCAGCGCCGCGGGGACGCGTGCCCGGCCCCGCGTGCCCGGCAGGATCCGCCGGACAGGCCGGAGCGCGCCCGTCCCGTGCGGTTGCGTGACCGCACCCCTGAGGTGAGCGTGGTCACTGCGGATGGTTAATCTGCTGATCAGTCAGTATGGCGGACGCTCATGGGGTTGGGAGGTCGGCATGGCGGCTCTTGCCTGGTTGCTGATTCCGCTGATGGCCGTGATCGGAGCGGGACTGTGGGGCAGTTGGGCCAACCGGACCCGCAAGGTGCGCAGCGACGGTCCCGAACTCATCGGCTACGCCCGTTTCCGTGAGGCGATGGAGAAGGAGCGGGCGGGCCGCTGAGCCCGGAGAGCGCGGGCCGGGACGGACGGTGGGGCCGGGGCCGCTCGACCGGGCGGCCCTGACGGTGCGCTGACAGGTCCGTCCCGTACTGTCGTTGCATGCCACGCCGTACGGTGACGATGCTCGCCTCCACCCTGATGCTGATCGCGCTCCTGTGCGCGGGAGTCTTCATCCCCGTGCCCTACGCGGAGATGTCGCCGGGGCCGACGGTGAACACGCTGGGTGAGCACGAGGGCGAGCCGGTGCTCCAGATCGCCGGACGCAAGACCTACCCGGCGGACGGCAACCTCAACATGACCACCGTGCGGGTCACCAGCGCCGACTACCGCATGAACCTCGTCGAGGCCGTGTACGGCTGGCTCGCGCACGACACCAAGGTCGTCCCGCACGACACCCTCTACCCGGACGGCAAGACGGAGGAGGAGTCGACCCAGGAGAACGCCGAGGAGTTCAGCCAGTCCCAGGAGAGCGCCAAGGTGGCGGCCCTGAAGGAGCTGGGCATCCCGGTGAAGTCCTGGGTGATCGTCTCCACGGTCGTCAAGGGCGCGCCCGCCGAGGGCAAGCTGCACGCCGGAGACGTGATCAAGGCCGTCGACGGCAAGGCCGTGAAGGAGCCCTCCGACGTCGCCGAGCTGGTGACCGAGCACGAGCCGGGCGAGGACGTCGTCTTCACCGTCGTGCCCGCCAAGGAGCAGGCGGCCGCCGAGAAGGAGAAGCGGACGGCGGTGCGGACCGAGGAGGTCACCGTCACCACCCGGGCCTCCGACGACGCCGGCGAGGAGCGCGCCGTCGTCGGCATCTCGGCGGGGACCGACCACACCTTCCCGTTCGCCATCGACATCAAGCTCGCCGACGTGGGCGGCCCGAGCGCCGGACTGATGTTCGCCCTCGGCATCTACGACAAGCTCACCCCGGGC
Source organism: Streptomyces sp. DSM 120436 (assembly GCF_055778765.1). Taxonomy (NCBI): domain Bacteria; kingdom Bacillati; phylum Actinomycetota; class Actinomycetes; order Kitasatosporales; family Streptomycetaceae; genus Streptomyces; species Streptomyces sp. DSM 120436. The sequence goes on from NZ_JBSKBS010000001.1 coordinate 2,511,579, forward strand.
GCTCTGACCGGCGGCGCGTTCGTCGCGGGCACCGGCACCATCGACGACGAGGGCAAGGTCGGGCCGATCGGCGGCATCGAGATGAAGACGGTCGGCGCGCGCGACAAGGGCGCCGAGTACTTCCTCACGCCCGCCGACAACTGCGCCGCCGCCGCCAAGGACACCCCCGACGGCCTCACCCTGGTCAAGGTCGGCACCATGGACGACGCCCTGGACGCCCTGAAGGACATCCGGGCGGGCGACACCGCCGGCCTGCCGACGTGCACCGCGTCCTGACCGGAGCGGCTACTCCTCGAACGTCGCGGTCAGCGCCCGGGCCAGACCCGGCACCAGGTCCGAACCCGTGAGCACCTCGGTCGGGGAGTCCTTCTCCCGCAGCCGGAGCGCCGACTCACGGGAGCCGTCGCGCAGCACCGCGACCGTCATCCGGACCTCCTGACGCTCCGGGTGCTCCGCCACCCACCTGGTGAGGGCGGCCTCGTCCAGGTCCTTCGGGACCTCGGCCTCCGCGGACGGCGGCAGCATCAGCCGCTCCACGCTGAGGGCGCAGCCGGTGACCGCGTCGGGCCAGGCGATGGTGCCGAGGAACTCGTCGAGCGGCTTGCCCGCGGGGATCTCCTCCTGCTCGATCGGGGTGAGGGCGGCGGACTCCTCCCCGCCGTCCAGGCCGAGGCGGTCCGCGAGGGAGGGCTGTTCCGCCCGAAGCCGGGCAGTGTCTACGAGGGCGAACAGTCGGGCGGGCTGGTCCCAGCCCAGTCCGGACACGTACTCGTCGATCTCGAGCACGGCCCGGGTGAGGGGGTTCGCGGCCATGGGTGTGTTGGACATGGTCACAATCCTCTCTCGTTCCCGGCCCGAATCGGGAACCGAGTAAAGGGTGAGTAAGTTGCATAGGTGTGGGCCCACGATCACGGGGGACCACGACGGTCCGTGAAGACGCGGGCTCGACGAATCAACAGCGAACTTCGAGGTGCCTACCTTGGCTTTCCAGATGCCGGACCGCGGCGGAGGCCCGACGGGGCCACGGATCAGAGTGGGCCGGCCGTCCCGACGGGTCCGGACCCTCCTCATGACACTGGGCGTCCTTGCCGTCCTCGGCATGGTGTTCACCATGTTCGCGGGGTTCTGGACCGACTGGCTGTGGTACCGATCGGTCAACTACTCGTCGGTGTTCACGACGACCCTGTGGACCAAGATCGGGCTGTTCTTCGTCTTCGGTCTGCTCATGGCCGTCTCGGTCGGCTTCAACGTCTGGCTGGCCCACCGCCTGCGGCCGCCGCTGAGCGCCATGTCGATGGAGCAGCAGAACCTCGACCGGTACCGGATGGGGATCGCGCCCTACAAGAAGTGGCTGCTGCTCGGCGTCACCGCGCTGGTGGGCCTGATCGCGGGCGCCTCGGCGTCCAGCCAGTGGCGCACCTGGCTGATGTGGGTCAACGGCGTGCCGTTCGGCCAGAAGGACCCCCAGTTCAACCTGGACGTCTCCTTCTACGCCTTCGACCTGCCCTGGTACCGGTTCCTGCTGGGCTTCGGCTTCGCCGCCGCCGTCCTGGGACTGATCGCCGCCGCGCTCACCCACTACCTGTACGGCGGGCTGCGCATCACCAGCCCGGGCGCGCGCGCCACGGCCGCCGCCACCGGGCACCTGTCGGTGCTGCTCGGCATCTTCGTCGCCCTGAAGGCGGTCGCGTACTGGCTCGACCGGTACGGACTGGCCGTGAAGTCCAGCGACTTCAAGGCCACCGACAGCTGGACCGGTCTGCGGTACGTCGACGCGAACGCCTACCTGCCCGCGAAGACGATCCTGTTCTGCATCGCCGTGATCTGCGCGCTGCTGTTCTTCGCCACCCTGTGGCGGCGCACCTGGCAGCTTCCGGTGATCGGCTTCGGCCTCATGGTGCTGTCGGCGATCCTGATCGGCGGCCTCTACCCGGCGATCGTGCAGAAGTTCCAGGTCCAGCCGAACGAGCAGGCCAAGGAAGCGCCGTACGTCGAGAAGAACCTCAAGGCCACGCGTGAGGCCTACGGGATCGACGACTCGCAGGTGACCGACTACCCGGGCGTCGCCCAGACCGAGGACCAGGCGAAGCTGCGGGACGACGTCACCGACGCGGCCAGCATCCGGATCATGGACCCGAACGTCGTCTCCCCGACGTTCCAGCAGCTCCAGCAGATCAGGAACTACTACGCCTTCCCGACCAACCTGGACGTCGACCGGTACACCAAGGACGGCAAGGAGCAGGACACCGTCATCGGCCTGCGCGAGCTGAACTACGCGGGCATCCCGAAGCGGAACTGGATCAACGACCACTTCCGCTACACCCACGGGTACGGTGTCGTCGCCGCCGAGGGCACCAGCGCCGACGCGGGCGGACGCCCGGCGTTCACCGAGTCCGACCTGCCGTCCAAGGGCGACCTCGGCACGTACGAGCAGCGCGTCTACTACGGCGAGCGGACGACCACGTACTCGATCGTCGGCGGTCCCCAGAAGGAGATCGACTACTCCGACGACAGCGGTGAGAAGACGTACAGCTACAAGGGCGACAGCGGCGTCAACCTGGACAACCCGGTGAACCGCGCCGCCTACGCGGTCGCGTTCGGCGAGCCGCAGATCCTGTACTCCGGCGCCATCGGCGAGGGTTCGCGGATCCTGTACAACCGCACGCCCAAGGAGCGCGTCGAGGCGATCGCGCCCTGGCTGACCATCGACGGCGACGCCTACCCGGCGGTCGTCGAGGGCCGGATCCAGTGGATCGTCGACGCCTACACGACGACCAACGGCTACCCGTACGCGTCCCGGACGACGCTCGGCGACACCACGGCCGACTCGCTGACCGCCACCAACGACCAGCGCGCGGTGGTGGCCCAGCAGAACCAGGTCAACTACATCCGCAACTCGGTGAAGGCGACCGTCGACGCGTACAGCGGCGAGGTCAAGCTCTACCAGTGGGACACCGAGGACCCCGTCCTGAAGACGTGGATGAAGGCGTTCCCGGACACCGTGGAGCCGCGGAGCGAGATCTCCAAGGCTCTGATGGACCACCTGCGGTACCCGCAGGACCTGTTCAAGGTCCAGCGTGAGCTGCTCACCCGCTACCACGTGAAGGACGCCAACACGTTCCTCTCGGGCAGCGAGGTCTGGCAGGTGCCGGACGACCCGACGAACAAGACGGGCGAGACGGTCCCGCCGTACTACCTGAGCATGCGGATGCCGGACCAGCAGGAGCAGGTGTTCTCGCTCACCACGACGTTCACGCCGAACGGCCGTGACAACCTGAGCGCGTTCATGGCGGTCAACGCCGATCCGGGCACCAAGGACTACGGCAAGATCAGAATCCTGAAACTGCCGACCAGCACCACGGTCTCCGGACCCAAGCAGGTGCAGAGCCAGTTCAACTCCCAGCAGGACATCGCCGAGACGATCAGGCTGCTGCGAGGCGGCGACTCCGAGGTCGAGTACGGCAACCTGCTGACGGTCCCGCTGGACGGCGGACTGCTCTACGTGGAGCCGGTCTACGTACGCGGTGGTGGACTGAAGTACCCGCTGCTGCGCAAGGTGCTGGTGACCTACGGCGGCCAGACGGCGTTCGAGGACACGTTGGAGCAGGCGCTCGACAAGGTCTTCGGCGGCGAGGGCACCCCCGTCGACCCGCCGGCCGACGAAGGGACCGGCGAGGACGAGGGCACCGGCGAGGACGAGGGCACCACGCCCCCGCCGAGCACGGAGCGGCCCTCGACGGCCCAGGAGGCCCTGAACGACGCGCAGGAGGCCTTCGAGGCCGGCCAGGAAGCCCTGAAGAACAACGACTGGGAGGCCTACGGCCGGGCGCAGGAGGACCTCGAGGACGCGTTGCGCAGGGCCGAGGAGGCGCAGTCCGGCGGGGCCGGCGGCGCACGGAGCAGTCCGAGCGCCGACCAGAGCACGAGTCCACGCTCGAACAGTTGACCAGGAGGCCTGGTCACAGGCCCACCCCGCGCCGTGCTACGGTTGCAGCACAACGGCGCGGGGTGGAGCAGCTCGGTAGCTCGCTGGGCTCATAACCCAGAGGTCGCAGGTTCAAATCCTGTCCCCGCTACTGACGTCGCACGACAGCGACACCAAAGGCCCGGATTCCCCAGGGAATCCGGGCCTTTGTGGTGGGCGAACGCATGTGCCCGCTCTTCCGACGGCCGTGCCGCCGACGGGAGTTGGGCGGTTTGTGTTTGACTTGTCTCTCTGTGGGCATGTCGACAAAACGCTGAAGTGACCTCACTGACTGCGGTATACCAGGTGTACCCAGGTTGCAGGTGGTGCGACGATGGATGTTATGGGGGACAAGGCAACTCTGTTCGAGTCAGGGCGTTTTGTGCAGTCCTCCCCTCGGGAGGAACCCCCCCACGACGCGGGGGAGCCGGCCGACGAGGCGGCGGAGGAGCTGCGCCGGCGGCTCGCCGCCGAGGCCGGTGACGTCGAGGCGATGAGCGTCCTCGGCGCCATGCTGCTGCGCCGTGGTGACCTCGACGGTGCCGAACCCCATCTGCGCGCCGCCACCGCCGCGGGCGACCGTGCCGCCGCCAACAACCTGGGCGTCCTGCTGCATCAGCGGGGCTACCCCGACGAGGCCGCCGGATGGTGGCGGATCGCCGCCGTCGCCGGTTCCACGGCCGCGGCCCACGCGCTCGGCCGCCACCACCGCGAGCGCGGCGACGAACCCGCCGCCGAGTACTGGCTGCGCCAGTCCGCCGAACAGGGCCACACCCTCGGCGCGTACGCCCTCGCCGACCTCCTGGAGCACCGGGGGGACACCGAGGGCAGCGAGCGCTGGATGCGGGCCGCCGCCGAACGCGGGCACCGCGAGGGCGCCTACCGGCTCGCCCGCGCCCTGGACCGCAAGGCCGTTCGGGTCTCCGGCGACGACGGCGCGGCGCTGGTCGAGGAGGCCGAGCAGTGGTACCGGCAGGCCGCCGCGCGCGGACACCGCCGGGCCGCGCTGCACCTGGGCACGATCCTGGAGAAGCGCGGCGAGCTGAAGGAGGCGGGCCGCTGGTACCTGACCTCCGCCAAGGACGGCGAACCGCGCGCCGCGTGCGCGCTCGGCTTCCTGCTGCGCGACGCCGGGGACACCGAGAACGCCGCCGTGTGGTGGCTGCGCGCCGCCCAGGACGGTGACGGCAACGCCGCCAACGCGCTGGGCGCCCTGCACGCCGAGCGCGGTGAGACGCAGACCGCCGAGCGGTGGTACCGGGCCGCCATGGACGCCGGCGACATCAACGGCGCGTACAACCTCGGTCTGCTCTGCGCCGACCAGGGGCGCACCACCCAGGCCGAGCAGTGGTACCGCCGGGCCGCCTACGCCGGACACCGCGAGGCCGCGAACGCGCTGGCGATCCTGCTGCTGCGGGCGGGGGACGAGACCGGCGCGGAGCCGTGGTTCTCCAAGGCCGCGGAGGCGGGCAGCGTGGACGCCGCCTTCAACCTGGGCATCCTGCACGCCGGGCGGGGCGAGGAGCGGGCCGCGCTGCGCTGGTACGAGCGGGCGGCGGCGGCCGGGCACACCGAGGCGGCGCTCCAGGTCGGCATGGCCCGGCTGCGGGACGGCGAGGAGGGCGAGGCCGAGCGGTTCCTGCGGTGTGCTGCGGGGGGCGGCAGCGCGGAGGCGGCGTACCGGCTGGCGACCGTGCTGGACGCCCGGCGCCCGCCGGAGCCCGCGCACGAGCTGGGGGAGCCGGTGCACCGGCGCAGCGAGTGCGAGGAGTGGTACGAGCGGGCGGCCTCGCAGGGGCACCGGCGGGCGCAGGTGCGGGTCGGCATGCTGGCCGCGGCCCGCGGCGACGTGACGGAGGCGGCCCGGTGGTACCGGGAGGCCGCGGAGGCCGGCTCGCGCAACGGCGCGTTCAACCTGGGGCTGCTGCTGGCGCGGGAGGGCAGCGAGCCGGAGGCGGTGGTGTGGTGGACCCGCGCCGCCGACGCCGGCCACGGCCGCGCGGCCCTGCGCCTCGCCCTGGTCCACGCCCGCAGGGGCGAACTCGCGGAGGGCCAGCGCTGGGCCGACCGCGCGGCGGAACTGGGCCCCCAGGCGGTCAAGGAGCGGGCCACCCGCCTCCGCGACGCCCTCCGGGAGGAACTCTCCGCGTAACCCCGGTGGGCGCGGCCCGCCCGGGGCATCGGGGGCCGAGGGAGGCGCGCCCCCGATGGGAAGGCGCCGGCGCGTGGCGCCGGCCGAGGGGTACGGGCGGCCGAGGGGTACAGGCGGGCCGGGGTCCGGGACGGGACCCGCTGGGGTGCGTCCTTGGGCCCGGGCAGGTTCCCGGTGCTTCCGGGCCGGTCCGCGTAAGTCCGAAGGGACGGTTCTGGCGGAGCCGGGGAGGGAGTCGGGGGCAGGCGCCTGCTGGGGTGCGTCCTTGGGCCCGGGCAGGTTCCCGGTGCCTCCGGGGGCCGGTCCGCGTAAGCCCGAAGGGACGGTTCAGGCGGGGCGCCGGGGAGGGAGCCGGAGGCAGGCGCCTGCTGGGGTGCGCCCTTGGGCCCGGGCAGGTTCCCGGTGCTTCCGGGCCGGGTCGGCCGACGTGAAGCCCGAAGGGACGGTTCTGGCGGAGCCGGGGAGGGAGTCGGGGGCAGGCGCCTGCTGGGGCGCGCCCTTGGGCCCGGGCAGGTTCCCGGTGCCTCCGGGGGCCGGTCCGCGTAAGCCCGAAGGGACGGTTCAGGCGGGGCGCCGGGGAGGGAGCCGGAGGCAGGCGTCCGCTGAGACGTGCCCCAGGGCCGGCAACGGCCCCGTAGTCCAGGGGAGTGACCCGCTCGGGCGGGCCCCGGGCAGGCTCGGGGAAGGGATTTGCTTCCGTCGGGCGTCTTGACGTAGCGTTGGGGACATCGCCGCGGGGTGGAGCAGCTCGGTAGCTCGCTGGGCTCATAACCCAGAGGTCGCAGGTTCAAATCCTGTCCCCGCTACTGATGGCCGAGGGCCGGAACCCAAAAGGGTTCCGGCCCTCGGTCGTTCCCCTGGCGAGGCGTCCAGTGTTCAGGCATGACCGTCCAGTGTTCAGGCATGACGAAGAGCCCCGGTCGCTCGGAAGTGGCCGGGGCTTCGTGAAGGCCCTGGGTGCCGGCTACGCCGCCGCGCAGGCGGGGCACAGGCCGCGGTACGTCACCTCGACGTCGGACACCGTGAAACCGAACCGCTCCGTGTCGGGGAGGTCGGCCAGCGGGTTGCCGGTCGGGTGGACGTCGCGGATCGACCCGCACTGCGCGCACACCAGATGGTGGTGCGGGCGGTGCGCGTTCGGGTCGTAGCGCTTGGCCCGCTGGTCCGTCGCGACCTCCAGCACCTCACCGAGCGAGACCAGCTCGCCCAGGGTGTTGTAGACGGTCGCCCGGGAGATCTCGGGCAGCTTGACGACAGCTCTGGCGTGCACCTCGTCGGCCGTCAGGTGGACGTGTTCGCCGTCGAGGACCTCGGCCACCACACGGCGCTGCGCGGTCATCCGCCAGCCGCGTCCGCGAAGTCGTTCCAGAAGGTCACTCATAGGCACCAGCCTAACAGCAGGGGGGAGTCGAGCCCCCGAACGGATGCGATTTTGGAGCTTTACTTGACTTAGACATTGTCCATTGTAGGATCGAGCTCGGCTTTGGCCAAGGGACCAGTTGGTCGGTAAATGACGCAGGAGGCGCACGTGACGCAGGGACCGCTTACTACGGAGGCCGGTGCCCCGGTTGCCGACAACCAGAACAGCGAGACCGCGGGCGTCGGCGGCCCGGTCCTCGTCCAGGACCAGCTCCTGCTCGAGAAGCTGGCCCACTTCAACCGTGAGCGCATCCCGGAGCGCGTGGTGCACGCCCGCGGCGCCGGTGCGTACGGCACCTTCAAGGTGACCGCCGACGTCACGAAGTACACCCGGGCGAAGTTCCTGTCCGAGGTCGGCAAGGAGACCGAGGTCTTCCTGCGCTTCTCCACGGTCGCGGGCAACCTGGGCGCCGCCGACGCGGTGCGTGACCCGCGCGGTTTCGCGGTGAAGTTCTACACCGAGGAGGGCAACTACGACCTCGTCGGCAACAACACCCCGGTGTTCTTCATCCGGGACGCCATCAAGTTCCCCGACTTCATCCACACCCAGAAGCGCGACCCGTACACCGGTTCGCAGGAGGCGGACAACGTCTTCGACTTCTGGGGCCTGTCGCCCGAGTCCACGCACCAGGTGACCTGGCTGTTCGGTGACCGCGGCATCCCGGCGTCCTACCGCCACATGGACGGCTTCGGATCCCACACCTACCAGTGGAACAACGAGGCCGGCGAGGTCTTCTGGGTCAAGTACCACTTCAAGACGGACCAGGGCATCAAGAACCTGACCGCCGAAGAGGCCGAGATCCTCGCGGGCAAGGACCCCGACTCGCACCAGCGCGACCTGCGCGAGGCCATCGAGCGCGGTGAGTACCCGTCCTGGACCGTCTACGTCCAGATCATGCCGGCGGCCGAGGCCCCGACCTACCGCTTCAACCCGTTCGACCTGACCAAGGTCTGGCCGCACGCGGACTACCCGCTGATCGAGTTCGGCAAGCTGGAGCTCAACCGCAACCCGGAGAACATCTTCGCCGAGGTCGAGCAGTCGATCTTCAGCCCCGCCCACTTCGTGCCGGGCATCGGTCCCTCCCCGGACAAGATGCTCCAGGGCCGTCTCTTCGCGTACGGCGACGCCCACCGCTACCGCGTCGGCATCAACGCCGACCACCTGCCGGTGAACCGCCCGCACGCCACCGAGGCGCGCACCCACTCCCGTGACGGCTACCTGTACGACGGCCGCCACAAGGGCGCGAAGAACTACGAGCCGAACAGCTTCGGCGGCCCCTTCCAGACGGACCGCCCGCTGTGGCAGCCCGTCCCGGTCACCGGGGTCACCGGCGAGTCGGTCACGCCCGTCCACGCCGAGGACAACGACTTCGTCCAGGCGGGCAACCTCTACCGGCTGATGTCGGAGGACGAGAAGGAGCGCCTGGTGAAGAACCTGGCGAACGCCATCTCGGGCGTGACGCGCGACGACATCGCCGAGCGCGCGATCAACAACTTCCGCCAGGCCGACGAGGACTTCGGCAAGCGGCTGGAGGCCGCGGTGCAGGCCCTGCGCGGCTGATTCCAGCGCTGGACCGCTTGTCGATCGACGGGCCGGACTCCCTCACGGGGGGTCCGGCCCGTTCCCGTGCCGTCAGGCGGGCACCTGCGGGACCCGCTGCCGCACGGGCGCCCAGCAGCGGATGATGTCGCGGACCGAGACGATGCCCGCGGGCTCGTCCCGGTCGAGGACGATCAGGTGCCGGAAGCCCCCGTGGGTCATGGCGGCCGCCGCCTCCTCGACGGTCCAGGAGGGGGTGGCGAAGACGACGTCGGTGGTGGTGTGGGCGTGGGCGCGCTCCGCGTCGGGGTCCTGGCCGAGACCCACGGAGTTGAGGACGTCCCGTTCGGTGAGGATGCCGATGCCGGTGCCGTCGGGGTCGAGGACCACGGCCGCGCCCACCCGGCGCGCGGACATCAGGGCGGCGGCCTGGCGGAGCGTGTGGGCGGGGCCGATGGTGAGGACCACGGTGCTCATGGCGTCACGGACGAGCATGGATGGAGCCACCTCCTACCGGAAAGCACGAGGTCACGGGCGGGCGGACCCGCTCGTGCGCGCTTTCACAAGTTCACAAGTGGGGGAGGCTCTCAGAGTGGCAGGCAAAGCGGGGGTCAACAAGAGGGCGCACGCGGCCGGCCGGGGGCGCGGGAGCCGGCCGCGGCCGGTTCAGTACCGCTGGTTGAGGTACCCCAGCAGTTCGTCGTGGAGCAGACCGTTCGACGCGGCGGCGTTGCCGCTGTGCGGGCCCGGGCGGCCGTCGAGCCCGGTGAAGGCGCCGCCGGCCTCCGTCACCACGATCGCCGTGGCCGCCATGTCCCACAGTGACAGCTCCGGCTCCGCGCACAGGTCGACCGACCCCTCGGCGACCATCATGTACGGCCAGAAGTCGCCGTACGCGCGCGTGCGCCACACCTCGCGGGTGAGGTCGAGGAAGCCGTCCAGCCGCCCCTGCTCCTCCCAGCCGGTGAGCGAGGAGTACGCGAAGGAGGCGTCGGAGATCCGCGAGACGCGGGAGACCTGGAGCCGGGTGGCCGAGGACAGGCTGCGCCCGGCATAGGCGCCGTGACCCCGCGCCGCCCACCAGCGGCGGCCCAGGGCGGGGGCGGACACCACGCCGACGACCGGCTGGAAGCCTCCCCCGTCGTCGGCCTCCATGAGCGCGATCAGCGTGGCCCAGACGGGCACGCCGCGCACGTAGTTCTTGGTGCCGTCGATCGGGTCGATCACCCAGCGGCGCGGACCGGTGCCCTCGACGCCGTACTCCTCGCCCAGGACGGCGTCGCGCGGGCGGGCGCGCTGGAGGTGGCCGCGGATGAGCTCCTCGGCGGCCTTGTCCGCCTCGCTCACCGGCGTCATGTCGGGTTTGGTCTCCACCTTGAGGTCGAGAGCCTTGAACCGGTCCATGGTCGCGGCGTCGGCGGCGTCCGCGAGGACATGGGCGAGACGCAGGTCGTCGAGGTAGTCGGGCATGTGACGAACGGTATCGGCCGAGGTCGGTCCCGGGCCACCGGGGCCCGGTTCCGCGACCCCTTGACAGCGCCCGGAGGCCCGTCAAACCTGACCGCAGGGTCGGCCGCTCGCCCCGAGGGAGGCGATGATGCCTGCAGCGCGGGAATCTCTGCTGGACGCCGCTCACGCCGCCCTGGCCCGCCGTCCGTGGTCCGCCGTGCGCATGGTGGACGTGGCCGCCGCGGCCGGGGTCTCCCGCCAGACGCTCTACAACGAGTTCGGCAGCAAGGACGGTCTCGCCCGTGCCCTGGTCCGCCGGGAGGCCGACGGCTACCTGGCCGGCGTCGACCGGGCCCTCACCGCCCACGCCGACCCCCGCGACCGCCTCACCGCGACCGCCGAGTGGACCATGCTGAGCGCCCGCGAGAACGCCCTGGTGCGGGCCATGCTCACCGGCTGCTGGGGCGAACGTCTGCCCGCGCCCGTCCCCGGGGCCGTCCCGTCCGGCTCCCCGGAGCCCGCGCAGCGCCGCGCCGACGGGCCGCTGCCCGCGCCCGCCGACTTCGTGCACCTGGTCCGCGACCGGGCCGTCGCCGTGCTCGCCGGGCCGGGGCACGCCCGGGGCGACACCGCCGACCTGGCCCGCTCCTGCGAGCTGGTGATCCGCCTCGCCCTGTCCTGCGTGGTCGCGCCCCCGCCCGACGACGGCGTGGCCGGACTGGTCAGGGGCGCCCTGCACCGGCAGCCGGTGCCGTAGCGAGCAGCCGTACGGAGGGGGAGCGGCTCAGTGGGCCGAGCCCGAGAGCTGGAGCCCGATCACCCCGAGGATCACCAGGGTGATGGAGACGATCTTCAGGGTGGACACCAGGTCCCCGAGGAACACCATCCCGTAGACGGCCGTCCCCGTCGCCCCGATGCCCGTCCACACCGCGTACGCCGGCCCCACGTCCAGCTTCTTCAGCGCCAGCGTCAGCAAGCCGAAGCTGCCGAGGGCGAACGCGCAGAAGGCGATGGTCGGCCACAGCCGGGTGAAGCCGTGCGACAGCTTCAGGCACACGGCGAAACCGGTCTCGAGCAACCCGGCGACGATGACCAGCAGCCACGCCATGTGTGTCCTCCCGCATGCCCCGCGTACAGTGACCGCTTCGTCCGGTTCGTGTCAGGCTCGGTGTGATTATGCACTTACCGGCTGCGGGTCGGGGCGAACGCGACGCGGGTCAGTCCCCGTCGGTGCGCTCCCGCGAGGCGAGCAGCCGCCGCAGCGAGTACAGCCGCGCCGGGTCCGCGTGGCCCTCCGTCACCCAGTCGTCCAGCGCGCAGTCCGGTTCGTCGTGGCTGCACGCGCGCGGACAGCCCTCCGTGCCCGACTCCAGGTCGGGGAAGGCGTGGATGACCCGCGACGGGTCGACGTGGGCCAGCCCGAACGACCGCACGCCCGGCGTGTCGATCACCCAGCCCTCGGCGCCCGCGAGCGGCAGCGCCAGCGCGGACGTCGTGGTGTGGCGCCCCCGCCCGGTCACCGCGTTGACGTGGCCGGTGGAGCGCCGCCGCTCCTCCGGGACCAGCGCGTTGACGAGGGTCGTCTTGCCGACCCCCGAGTGGCCCACGAACGCCGTGATCCGGCCGTCGAGCTGCTCGCGCACCCGCTCCACCGCCGCGCCGCTCTCCAGCTCCGCGCGGCTGGTGACGACGTAGGGGATGTCCAGGTCGCCGTAGAGCTCCAGCAGCTTGTCGGGCGGGGCGAGATCGGACTTGGTGAGCACCAGCAGCGGTTCCAGGCCGCCGTCGTAGGCGGCGACCAGGCAGCGGTCGATCAGCCGCGGCCGGGGCTCGGGGTCGGCGAGAGCGGTGACCACGGCGAGCTGGTCGGCGTTGGCGACGACCACCCGCTCGTAGGGGTCGTCGTCGTCGGCGGTGCGGCGCAGCACCGACGAGCGCTCCTCGATCCGCACGATCCGGGCGAGGGTGTCCTTCCTCCCGGACAGGTCGCCCACCAGGGCCACCCGGTCGCCCACCACGGCGGCCTTGCGGCCCAGCTCGCGGGCCTTCATCGCGGTCACGACGCGGTCCTCGACGAGGCAGGTCAGCCGGCCCCGGTCGACCGTGAGGACCAGGCCCTCGGCGGCGTCCTCGTGCTTGGGCCTGATGTGGGTGCGCGGCCGGTTGCCCCTGCGGTTGGGGCGGGAGCGGATGTCGTCCTCGTCGGTGTGCTTGCCGTAGCGGCGCATCGTGAACCCCTACGCCCCGAGCATCCCGGTCCACAGCTCGGGGAAGTCCGGCAGGGTCTTCGCCGTGGTCGCCACGTTCTCGATCTGCACGCCCTCGACCGCCAGGCCGATGATCGCACCGGCGGTGGCCATGCGGTGGTCCTCGTAGGTGTGGAAGACCCCGCCGTGCAGCCGTCGGGGGCGGATGTGCAGGCCGTCGGCCGTCTCGGTGACGTCGCCGCCCAGCTCGTTGATCTCCTTGGTGAGCGCGGCCAGCCGGTCCGTCTCGTGCAGCCGCAGATGCGCCACGCCCCGCAGCGTCGACGGGGAGTCCGCGAGGGCCGCGACGGCCGCGACGCCCGGCGTCAGCTCGCCCACCTCGCCGAGGTCCACGTCGATGCCGTGCACCGCCCCGGAGCCGGTGAAGACCAGCCCGTACTCGGTCAGCTCGCAGGAACCGCCCATCTCGGTGAAGATCTCCCGCAGCCGGTCGCCGGGCTGGGTGGTCCGCGCGGGCCAGTCGGGGATCACCACCTTGCCGCCGGTGACCAGCGCGGCCGCCAGGAACGGCTGCGCGTTGGACAGGTCCGGCTCGATCGTCAGGTCCCGGCCGAGCAGGGCGCCCGGGGTGACCCGCCAGACGTTCGGCTCGCCGCCCGACTCGGGGGTGTCGACCTGGGCCCCGACCGCGCGGAGCATGTCGACGGTCATCCGGATGTGCGGCACCGACGGCAGCGTCGCGCCGGTGTGCCGCACCTCCACGCCCTGGTTGAAGCGCGGCGCCGACAGCAGCAGCGCGCTGACGAACTGCGACGAGGACGACGCGTCCACCTCGACCGTGCCGCCGTCCAGCGCGCCCCCGCCGTGCACCGTCATCGGCAGCGCGCCCCGGTCGTCGTCGTCGATCCGGGCGCCCAGCCGGCGGAGCGCGTCGATGACGCCGTTCAGGGGACGCTCGTGGGACCGCGGGTCGCCGTCGAAGCGCACGGGGCCGTCCGCGAGGGTGGCCACCGGCGGCAGGAACCGCATCACCGTGCCCGCGTTGCCCACGTCCACGGTGGCCGGGCCGTGCAGACCGGCCGGCACCACCCGCCAGGCCTCGCCCGTCCCGTCGGGACCGATCCCCTCCTCGATCTCCACGCCCATGGCGCGCAGCGCGCCCGCCATCAGCAGCGTGTCGCGCGAGCGCAGCGGGCGGCGCAGCCAGCCCGGCTCGGAGGCGAGGGCGGCGAGCACGAGGGCGCGGTTGGTGACCGACTTGGACCCGGGCACGTGGACCGTCGCGTCGACGGCTCCGCTCGCGTGCGGGGCGGGCCAGAGGGCGGTGTGCGTGGGGTTCGGGGCCATGGGGCCACTTTATAAGGAGGCGGGGAGACAGGCCGTTCCGTGCCCGCCGGGCGGAACACGCCGGCCGGTGGCCCCCGCCGCCCGCCCGGCCGGCCGCGCGCCCCGGCGCGAGCGCGGGCTTCCGTGCGCCCCAGCCTGGTGGAGGGTTCCAGCCGGCGGTGCGGGCGGGTGCCCTGCCCGGCCGGAGCCCGGCGTGATCGTGGGCCTCCGTACGCTTCCGGCCCGGCGGAAGGCACCGGTCACCGGTGCGGTCGGGCGCCCCGCCCGGCCGGGGCCTCGCCGTCCGCCCGGTCTGGTCGCGGGTCTCGTCCGGTCGGGCGTCCCGTCCCGGCCGGTGGTTTCCGCTGCCGGTCGGGTCAGGTGCCTCACCCGGTCGGGGGCCTCGCCGCCCGCCCGGTCACAGCCCCAGCAGCCAGCGCCCTCCGCCGAGCAGGGAGCACAGCGACACCGCGTGGAACAGGAACAGCCACAGCCCCGCCGGCACATGCGTCAGCCGGGAGAGCTGGTCCGCGTCCGAGTCCCCGGCGCCCCCGCGGCGCCGCTTGGCCTGCAGCTCGAACGCCGGGCGCACCCCGCCCAGCAGCAGGAACCACACCACGGCGTACGCGAACGCCGCCTGCACCTGCGGGCCCGTCAGCCACGACACCAGCACGAACGTGCTCCCGGTGACCAGCACCGACACCGCCCCGTAGGCGTTGCGGATCATCACCAGCACCGCCAGCAGCAGTGCGGTGGCCAGCCACAGCAGCAGCGTGATGCGCCCCGTGCCGAGCAGCGCGGCGCCGCCCAGGCCCAGCAGCGGGGGAGCGGTGTAGCCGGCGGCGGCCGTGAGGATCATGCCGATGCCGGTCGGCTTGCCCCGGCTCACGGTCAGGCCGCTGGTGTCCGAGTGCAGGCGTATCCCCGTCAGCGTGCGGCCGGTGAGCAGCGCCACCAGGCCGTGCCCGCCCTCGTGGGCGATGGTGACGGCGTTGCGCGCCACCCGCCAGGGCGCCTGGGGCACGACCACGGCGGCGGCCGTCACCAGCGTCGCGACGACCACCCACAGGTCGGGGTCGGGCTGGGTGCCCGAGACCTCGTCCCAGAGGGAGGCGAGGGAGGCGGACGCGGTGCTGACCATGCTCGTCATGTGTTTCGGATCGCTCCCTGTGCGCGTGCGGAGTCTGGCAGTGTTGCATGTATGTGCGGACGGTATGCAGCGAGTCGCAGGCCCGAGGAGCTCGCCGGGATCTTCGGGGTCGAGAAGTGGGAGCCCGAGGAGACCCTGGAACCCGATTACAACGTGGCGCCGACCAAGAAGGTCCACGCCGTCCTCGACCGCCCTCTGAAGGACGCGGACGACCCCCGCCCGGTTCGGCAGCTCCGCACCCTCAAGTGGGGACTGGTGCCCTCGTGGTCCAAGACCCCCGAGGGCGCCGCCCGGATGATCAACGCCCGCGCGGAGACCGTCCACGAGAAGCCGTCCTACCGCCGCGCCTTCGCCTCCCGCCGCTGCATCCTCCCCGCCGACGGCTACTACGAGTGGGTCACCGGCAAGCAGGAGCGCGAGCTGGAGGTCGAGGGGAAGAAGAAGCGGCCCCGCAAGCAGCCCTACTTCGTGACCCCGGCCGACGGCTCGGTCTTCGCGATGGCCGGACTGTACGAGTTCTGGCGCGACCGCACGCTGCCCGACGACCACCCGCAGGCCTGGTGGGCGACCTGCTCCGTGATCACCACCGAGGCGGAGACGAGCCCGCTGGCCGTGGCCCCGGCGGAAGGCCCGCGCTCCCTGGCCGAGATCCACCCGCGCATGCCGCTGATGCTCACCCCGGACCGCTGGGACGCCTGGCTCGACCCGGCCCGGACCGACCCCGAGGACCTGCGCGCGCTGCTCGCCCCGCCGGCGCCCGGCCTGATGCGCGCCTATCCGGTCGCCACCACCGTCAGCAACGTCCGCAACAACGGCCCGGAGCTGCTGGAGGAGCTGGCCGCCCCGGAAGAGGGCACACTCTTCTGACGTGACCACCGACACCACCCCGCGCACCCAGGACGTCCTCACCGACGCCGGCACCGCCCGCGTCACCTGGCACCACGCCCCCGGCCGCGCCCGTCTCGTCCTCGCGGCGGGCCACGGCGCGGGCGGCGGCATCGAGGCCCGCGACCTCGCCGCGCTCGCCGCCGTCCTGCCCGCGCACGGCGTCACCGTCGCCCTCGTCGAACAGCCCTGGCGGGTGGCCGGCAGGAAGGTCGCCCCGGCGCCGAAGACCCTGGACACCGGCTGGCGCGGCGTCTGGCCCGCGCTGACGGAGCCGGGCCTGCCGGTGATCTCCGGCGGACGCAGCGCCGGCGCCCGCGTCGCCTGCCGCACCGCGGCGGACCTGGGCGCCCGTGCCGTGCTCGCGCTGAGCTTCCCGCTGCACCCGCCGGGCAGGCCGGAGAAGTCCCGCGCGCAGGAGCTGCTGGGCGCGGGCGTCCCCACGCTCGTCGTCCAGGGCGGCAACGACCCCTTCGGGAAACCGGCCGAGTTCCCCGAGGGCGACCACGAACTGGTCGAGGTGGCGCGGGCCGACCACGGCTTCGCGGTGCCCGGGCGGGCGGACCTCACCCAGGAGGAGGCGTTGCGGGTGATCACGGACGCGGTCGTGCGGTGGACCGCGGCCCTCGGCTGAGCGGTGCCGGGAATGCGTGGACCGTCCCCCGCTGTTGTGGGGAGCGTACGTGCCGGTCGCACGGCGCCGCCGTCGTAGGAGAGGAAGTCCACCGCATGGGTTCCACGTTCTGCCCGAGCCGCAGTGCCCGCGCCGACCTCGACTGGACGGTGCTGCACGCGGCCAGGACCGTCCCGATCCGGGCGGCGGGCGGACCGGATCGTCGTCTATCCTCCGATTCGGGTGAGGCCGGTCTCGGTCTCACGACGACACTTGAGGAGGTGGGTCCGGTTCCCGGTACCGACGCAGGGACCGAACACGGCCAGGCGGAGCAGCCCCAGGGCCGGGGCGGCACGGGCGCGGAATCGGCCGCGGAGCGCAGCGCGCGCTTCGAACGGGACGCGCTCGAGTTCCTCGACCAGATGTACTCGGCCGCCCTGCGCATGACGCGCAACCCGGCCGACGCCGAGGACCTGGTGCAGGAGACGTACGCCAAGGCGTACGGGTCCTTCCACCAGTTCCGCGAGGGCACCAACCTCAAGGCATGGCTCTACCGGATCCTCACCAACACCTTCATCAACTCGTACCGCAAGAAGCAGCGCGAGCCCCAGCGCAGCGGTGCCGAGGAGATCGAGGACTGGCAGCTCGCGCGCGCCGAGTCCCACATGTCCACGGGTCTGCGCTCCGCCGAGTCGCAGGCGCTGGACCACCTGCCGGACTCGGACGTGAAGGAAGCCCTGCAGGCGATCCCGGAGGAGTTCCGCATCGCGGTGTACCTCGCCGATGTGGAGGGCTTTGCCTACAAGGAGATCGCCGACATCATGGGGACACCCATCGGTACGGTGATGTCCCGTCTTCACCGGGGACGTCGTCAGCTGCGCGGCATGCTCGAGGACTACGCGCGTGAGCGCGGACTGGTCCCGGCCGGTGCCGGAGAGTCGAACGAAGCGAAAGGCTCGGGGTCATGAGCTGCGGAGAGCCGCACGAGACGGATTGCAGCGAGATCCTCGGTCATCTCTACGAGTTCCTCGACCGTGAGATGCCGGATGCCGACTGCCGGAAGTTCGAGCACCACTTCGAGGAGTGCTCGCCCTGCCTGGAGAAGTACGGGCTGGAGCAGGCGGTCAAGAAGCTCGTCAAGCGGTGTTGCGGGCAGGACGACGTGCCGGGCGACCTGCGGTCGAAGGTCATGGGCCGGATCGAGCTGATCCGCTCCGGCCAGGCCGTGCCCGAGCAGGACGTCACGGCCGCTCCGCAGGAGTCCTGACCCCTCCCCAAGGGCCGCGTCACCCGATGGTGCTAATCCGCGGGCGGTCCCCCCGCCGCGGCGCCCCGGCCCGTCCTAGGCTCCAGAAGCCGGCGGGCGACGTGAAGGACGCGCGCGGCACGGTCGGGGGAGGGGCTCATGGAGGCGTTACCGGCGCGGGCCCGGGTGTATCTCGTCGGCGTCACCCTGCTCGCTCTGCTCTGTCTGCTTCCCCTGCCGGGTGTGTCCTGGCCGGGAGTGCTGTCGTCCCTGCCGGGCCCGCGCCTCCCCTGGTGGCCGGTCGTCCTGCTCGCCGCCCTGTACGCGGGATGCGAGCGGCTCGCCCGGTCCCGTCTCGTCGCCGGCCCGCACCCCGGCGGCGCCTTCCACCCCGTGCTGCTCGCCGGGGCCTTCCTGCTGCCGCCCACCGCCGCCGCCCTCGTCGCGCTGCCCGGGGCGCTGCTGCTCCCCGTCGAGCACCGTCCCCGCCTCGCGCGCCGGCTGTGGCGCACCGGCCGGCTCGTGGTCGCCGTGTGGACCGCGAGCCTGGTCCATCTGAGGACCGGGGGCCGGGACGCGGTGGCGCGGTGCGACATGCCCGGCGCCCTCGCCACGGCGGGCGCCGCGGTGCTCGCGTTCTGCCTCGTCCTCACCCTGCTCGACGGCGGCGTCCCGGCGCCCGCACCCGGCGGCCTCCCGCGCAGCCGTCCCGCGGCCGCCTGGTGGCGGCTGTTCCTCGGCTCCCTGGCGCCGCTCACCGTGCACGGCCTCGCCGGACTGATGATGGCCCTGCTGTGGCGCAGCCCGTACGGCCCGGTGGCGGCGCTGCTGGTGCTGCTGCCGATGGGCGTCTCCTGGTGGGCGTTCGCCCAGTACCACCGGGAGCGCGCCGCCCACCAGGCCACGATCCGCGCGCTGGTGCAGGCCGTCGACATCAAGGACGGCTACACGCGCGGGCACAGCGAGCGCGTCGGCCGCGCCTCCATGCTCATCGCGCGCGAGCTCGGCATGGACGACGAGCGGGTCGAGACGCTGCGGTTCGCGGGCATCCTGCACGACGTCGGCAAGCTCGGCGTGCCCACCCGGCTGCTCACCAAGAACGGCCCGCTCACCCCCGAGGAACGCCGGGTCATCGAACTGCACCCCGAGTACGGGCACGAGATGGTGCGCGGCATCTCCTTCCTCGGCGAGGCCCGCGCGGCCGTGCTGCACCACCACGAGCGGATCGACGGCACCGGTTACCCGTACGGACTGGCGGGCGGTCAGATCCCGGAGTCCGCGCGGGTGGTCGCGGTCGCCGACGCCTTCGACGCGATGACCTCCACCCGCAGCTACAGCAGGGCGCGCCCGGTGCCCGTGGCGCTGGAGGAGCTCCAGCGGTGCGCGGGGACGCACTTCGACCCGCGGATGGTGCAGGCGCTGGTCCGCGCGATCGGCCGCACCGGCTGGCACCCGGCGGTGACCGCCGACGAGCCGCGGCGGGCGGCCGTCCCCGGCCCCGCCGCACCCGTCACCGGCCGCCCCGGGGCGTGCCGGTGAGGCCCCGGCTGCACACCGTCGTGCATCTGTGCGCCGCCGTCCTCGCGGCCGGGGCGCTGGGCGCGACGCTGTACCACGGCGTCGAGGACCGCTCCACCGCGCTGGCCTTCGGCACGCTCGTCGCGGTCGGCGAGCTCACCCGGAGGGGCGGCCGGGGGATCCGCGAGGCCGCGCCGCTCGCCGCGGCCGGCTCCCTGGCGTACGCGCTGCTCGGCGAGGTCGCGGGGCGGCCCGCCCAGCACGGCGCCGCCCAGGCCGTCACCGTGGTGCTCGCCGCGTCGCTGCTCGGCAGCGTCCCGCACGTCGGACGCGGCGACGGACCCGCCCTCGACCCGGTGACCCGCCGGGTGCTGACCGTCGGCTTCGTCGCCGTCTGCTTCCACCCGCTGCACGCCCGGGGCGCGTTCGACGACCTCGGCGGGCCGGGACACGCGCTGCTGCTGCTCGTGCTGCTGACCCTGACCGCGCTGTGCGACGCCGTGCTCGCCGCCGCGCTGGCCCGCTCCCGCACCGGCTGGCCCTTCCCGCCGCTGCTGCGCGACGAACTGCGGGCCGTGCCCGGCATCGGGGCCGCCGTCATCGCCACCGGCGCCGTGATGGCGCTGGGCGTGGCGGTCGTGGGCCTGTGGGCGCTGCCGGTGTTCTCCGTGCCGCTGCTGCTCGCGCAGCTCTCCCACCGGCGGTACACGGCGGTGCGCGCCACCTACCGGCAGACCATCGCGTCCCTCGCGCGGGCCACCGAGATCGCCGGGTGCACCCCGCCCGGACACGCGCGCCGGGTCGCCGCGCTCAGCCAGGCGGTGGGCCGTGACCTCGGTCTGACGGAGCCGGAGCTGACCGTGCTGGAGTACGCGGCGCTGATGCACGACATCGGACAGCTCAGCCTCGTCGACCCGGTGCCCGCGGGCGCCACGGCGGGGCTGCCGCCCGAGGAGCAGCGGCGGATCGCGCTCCTCGGCGGCGCGGTGGTGCGGCAGACCGGGGTGGACCCCCGGGTCGCCGGGATCGTCGAACGCCAGGCCGACCCGTACACCGAGCAGCCGCCGGCCGCCCGGATCGTCAGGGTGGTGAACGCGTACGACGAGAAGTCCCGGGAAGGAGGGCCCACAGGGCCGCTGACCGCGCTGGAGGAACTGCGGCTCGAGGCCGCCGGGGAGTACGCGCCGGAGGTCGTCGAGGCCCTGGCCAGGGTGCTGTCCCGGGACGCGGAGGGGACGCGTGAGCAGGTGGATCGGTCGTGGTGAGAAGCCGGAGCAGGCGGTCTGGTCCCCGGCCGTGCTGGGTAACCCATGGGTAATGAGCGCCCTCGCGGCCGTACGTGGTTGGATGCGAAGGAGAGGGTGTCCGGGGGCGCCGACCGCTGCGGCCGGCCCACCGAACGGAACGGGCAGGCGGGAATCGTGAGGATCTTCGGCAAGGGACGTCACCGGCCCTCCGCCTCCTGGCGGCAGGCCACGGACCGCGCGTTCACGCTCATCGGCGACGGCCGGTACGAGGACGCGGGCGCGCTGCTGACACGCGCCGCCGACCTGGAGCCCTGGCTGTCGGAGTCCTGGTTCAACCTCGCGCTGCTGCACAAGTTCCGGCACGACTGGGAGCAGGCGCGCGCGGCGGGACTGCGTGCCGTCGCGCTGCTCGACCGCGACACCGGGGCGCCGGACTGGTGGAACGTGGGCATCGCCGCGACCGCCCTCCAGGACTGGCCGCTGGCCCGCCGCGCCTGGCAGGCGTACGGGCTGAAGGTGCCCGGCCCCGCGACCGACTCCGGCGAGCCCCTCGGCATGGACCTGGGCAGCGCGGCCGTACGGCTGTCGCCGGAGGGGGAGGCCGAAGTGGTGTGGGGGCGGCGGCTCGACCCCGCCCGCATCGAGGTGCTGTCCATCCCCCTGCCGTCCTCCGGGCGGCGCTGGGGCGAGGTCGTGCTGCACGACGGGGTGCCGCACGGCGAGCGGAGCACCGCCGCCGGGCACACCTACCCGGTGTTCGACGAGATCGAGTTGTGGGCGCCCTCGCCGGTGCCGACCTGGGTGGTGCTGCTGGAGGCCGCGTCCGAGGCCGACCGGGACGCGCTGGAACAGCTCGCCTCCGACGCCGGGTTCGCGGCCGAGGACTGGTCGTCGTCGGTGCGGCTGCTGTGCCGCATGTGCTCGGAGTCGCGGATGCCGTCCGACGAGGGCGACGGCGAGCACCTCGACCCGCACGACCACAGCGAGCCGGGGCACCCCGGGCCGCTCGGGCACCGTACCGACGGGCAGTTGTGGGTGCCGGAGCGCGAGTGCGGTCTCGCCGCGCCGGCGTCGCTGGTGCGGGGGCTGCTGGACGGGTGGGTCGCGGACAGCCCGGACTCCCGGGACTGGCGTGATCTCGAGGAGGTCTGTTAGGGCCGGGGCCGCGGACCGTTCGCCGTACCCTGTATCAGCAGCACACTCCGGTTTCACCCAGGAAGGCACACGTCGGTCATGGCTCAGCAGGACACCGATCAGCAGCACGCGGGCGTGCTCCCCGTCGACGACGAGGGGTACGTCATCGACACGGAGGACTGCGAGGAGCGCGAGGCGGCCTGGCGGGAGCGCGGCACGTCGCGTCCGATCACCGTGGTCGGCAACCCGGTGCTGCACAAGGAGTGCAAGGACGTCACGGACTTCGGCGAGGAGTTCCAGCAGCTGGTCGCCGACATGTTCGCCAGCCAGCGCACCGCCGAGGGCGTGGGCCTGGCGGCCAACCAGATCGGTGTCGACCTGAAGGTCTTCGTCTACGACTGCCCGGACGACGAGGGCGTGCGTCACGTCGGCGTGGTCTGCAACCCCGAGCTCGTCGAACTGCCCGCCGAGCGGCGCCGGCTGGACGACAGCAGCGAGGGCTGCCTGTCGGTGCCCACCGCGTACGCGCCGCTGGCCCGCCCCGACTACGCCGAGGTGACCGGCCAGGACGAGAAGGGCAACCCGATCCGGGTACGCGGTACGGGCTACTTCGCGCGCTGCCTCCAGCACGAGACGGACCACCTGTACGGCTACCTCTACATCGACCGGCTGTCGAAGCGGGAGCGCAAGGCCGCGCTCAAGCAGATGGCCGAGAACGAGCCGCGCTACCCCGTGGTCGCCAACGACTGACCGCCGTCACGGCCCCCTTCCCCTCGCGCGCACGGCGCCCGATCCGGCACATCCCGGACGGGCGCCGTTCCGTTGTGCGGGCCCCTCGGTGCGCGTCCGTGCGCGTCCGTGCGCGCCCGAAGGGAGTGAAAGAAGCAAATCCGTTCCCAGAACGGTCGCTTGTGGTGCTGAATGGAGGTGCGGGGACACACACGGCGTACGCCCGGCTCAGGGGCGGGCGCTCAACTGGCGGCTGAGAGGGGATTGTTCGTGCATGCTTTGTCACACGGCACCACATCGACACCGACCACCATCGCGGTTCCACCGGCGCTGTCCCTCCCGGTGATCGAGACGGCGTTTCCCCGGCAACTCCACCCGTATTGGCCGAAGCTCCAGAGGGAGACCCGGGCGTGGCTGCTCGAAAAGCGGCTCATGACACCGGAGAAGGTGGAGGAATACGCCGACGGCCTGCGCTACACGGACCTCATGGCGGGCTACTACATCGGCGCCCCCGACGAGGTCCTCCAGGCGATAGCGGACTACAGCGCCTGGTTCTTCGTCTGGGACGACCGGCACGACCGCGACATCGTGCACGGCCGTCCCGCCGCCTGGCGCCGGCTGAAGGACCTGCTGCACAGCGCCCTCGACCGCCCCGGCGACCACCTCGGTCACCAGGACCCCGTGGTCGCGGGCCTCGCCGACAGCGTGCAGCGGCTCTACGCCTTCCTGCCGGGCGGCTGGAACGCCCGCTTCGCGCGCCACTTCCACACCGTGATCGACGCGTACGACCGGGAGTTCCACAACCGCACCGAGGGCATCGTCCCGACCGTCGAGGAATATCTGGAACTGCGCCGCCTCACCTTCGCGCACCGGATCTGGACCGACCTTCTGGAACCGAGCGCGGGTCTCGAACTCCCGGATGCGGTGCGGAAGAACCCGGCGTACCGGAGAGCGGCACTGCTCAGCCAGGAATTCGCCGCCTGGTACAACGACCTCTGCTCGCTGCCGAAGGAGATCGCCGGAAACGAGGTGCACAATCTCGGCATCAGTCTCGTCACCCACGAGGGAATGACTCTCGAAGAGGCGATCGCCGATGTGCGGCGCCGCGTGGAGGAATGCATCAGCGAATTCATGGACGCGGAACAGGAGGCATTACGGTTCGCCGACCGGCTCGACGACGGGACGGTGGGCGGAAAGGAGACGAGCGCCGCCGTGCGCGCCTGCGTCGGCAACATGCGGAACTGGTTCAGCTCCGTCTACTGGTTCCACCACGAGTCCGGCCGGTACCGGGTCGACAGCTGGGACGACCGGTCCACGCCCCCGTACGTCAGCAACGCGACGGAAGGTGAGAAATGACCGTCGAGTCGGTACGCCCGAGGGACGCCGCCGCACCGGTCGAGCCGCCCGTGGCGGGCGGCGCCGTCCCGCTCCTCGGCCACGGCTGGCGCCTGGCGCGCGACCCCCTGGCCTTCCTGTCCCAGCTCCGCGACCACGGCGACGTGGTGCGCCTCAAACTGGGACCCAAGACCGTCTACGCCGTCACCACCCCCGCCCTCACCGGCGCGGTGGCGCTCAGCCCGGACTACATCATCGCCGGGCCCCTGTGGGAGTCGCTGGAGAGCCTGCTCGGCAAGGAGGGCGTGGCCACCGCCAACGGCAAACTGCACCGCCGCCAGCGGCGCACCATCCAGCCGGCGTTCCGGCTCGACGCGATCCCCGCCTACGGCCCGATCATGGCCGGGGAGGCCCAGGCGCTGGTGGAGCGCTGGCGGACCGCGGGCGGGGCGCTGGACGTCACGGCGGAGTCCTTCCGCGTGGCCGTGCGGGTCGCCGCCCGCTGCCTCATGCGCGGCAGCTACATGGACGCCCGCGCCGAGCGCATATGCGCCGACCTCACCACTCTGTTCGCCGGAATGTACCAGCGCATGGTGGTGCCGCTCGGACCGCTCTACAAGGTTCCGCTCCCGGCCAATCGGGAATTCAACCGCGCACTGGCCGATTTGCACGTCCTGGTCGACGAGATCGTCGCCGACCGACGGGCGAGCGGTCAAAGACCGAACGATTTGCTGACGGCTTTGCTGGAGGCGGAGGACGACAATGGCGATCCCATCGGCGAACAGGAGATCCACGATCAGGTTCTCGCCATCCTGACCGCCGGCGCCGAAACCGTCGGGTCCACGATCATGTCGCTGCTCCTGGTCCTCACCGAGCACCCGGAACTCGGCGACAAGATCCGCGACGAGGTGAAAACCGTCGTCGGCGACCGACCGGTCGCATTCGAGGACGTGCGGAAGCTGACGTACACCGCGAATGTCGTCACGGAGACCCTGCGGCTGTATCCGGCCGTATGGATATTGACCCGCCGCGCGGTCGCCGCCACGGAACTCGGCGGTTACCGCATTCCGAAGGGCGCGGACCTGATCTACAGCCCGTACGCGATCCAGCGCGACCGGCGGTCGTACGAGCGGAACGAGGACTTCGACCCGGACCGCTGGCTCCCGGAGCGGTCCAAGGACGTGCCCAAGTACGCGATGAGCCCGTTCAGCGTGGGCAACCGCAAGTGCCCCAGCGACCACTTCTCCATGGCGGAGCTCACGCTCATCACCGCCGTGGTCGCCGACGCGTACCGCTTCGAGCACGCCGCCGGCTCCGACGCCCGGCCGCGCATCGGCATCACGCTGCGGCCCCGCCGGCTGATGCTGCGGGCGCTGCCCCGCTGACCGGCCGTGCGGCGCGCGTTCAGGCGGCCTCCGGGCCCCTGAACGCGCGCCGGTAGGACTGTGGTGTGGTTCCCACCACGCGCACGAAGTGGTGGCGCAGGGCGGCCGCGTTGCCGAAGCCGGTACGGCCGGCGATCGCGTCCACCGTCTCGTCCGTCCGCTCCAGCAGGTGCTGGGCCAGCAGCACCCGCTGGCCCAGGATCCAGCGGTAGGGCGTGGTGCCGGTCTCCTGCTGGAAGCGGCGGGCGAAGGTGCGCGGGGACATGTGGGCGCGGGCGGCGAGCTGCTCGACGGTGACCTCCTCGTCGAGGTGCCGCTCCATCCACACCAGCACCTCGGCGACGGAGTCGCCCCCGGACTGCGGCAGCGGGCGCTCGATGTACTGGGCCTGCCCGCCGTCGCGGTGCGGGGGCACCACCATCCGCCGGGCGATCCGGTTGGCCACCTCGGGCCCCTGCTCCTTGCGCACCAGGTGCAGGCAGGCGTCGATGCCCGCGGCGGTGCCCGCCGAGGTGAACACCGGGTCCTCGTCGACGTAGAGCACGTCGGGCTCCGCCGTCAGACGGGGGTGCCTGCGGCTCAGCTCCTCCGCGTGCTTCCAGTGCACGGCGGCGCGGCGGCCCTCCAGCAGCCCGGCGGCGGCCAGTACGAACACCCCCGAGCACACGCTGAGCACCCGCGCGCCCCGGTCGACGCCCCGGCGCAGGGCGTCCAGCAGCTCGGGCGGGAACTCCCGCGTCACGTAGGAGGCGCCGGCCGGCACGGTGATCAGGTCCGCCGTCTCCAGACGCTCCAGACCGTGCTCGACCTGGAGGGAGAAGCCCGTACTGGCGCGCACCGCCGGCCCGTCCGCCGAGGCGACGGCGAAGTCGTAGACCGGCAGCCCGTCGTCGCTGCGGTCGATGCCGAACACCTCGCAGACCACGCCGAGTTCGAAGGGGTTCACGCCGTCGAGGAGGACGGCCGCCACATTCCGGAGCATGCCTCCAGTGTGCCGCACGGCTGGCAGTAAATCGATGGTGTACGGCAGTCCTGCCACTCCCGGTCAGGAGCGTCCGGCGCGACAGTGGTGTCCATGAACACGACGCAGAGGGAAGCACTGATCTCGATGGTGGCCGTTCTCGGCCTGTTCGTCCTCATGACCGCACCCGCCGTGATCGGCATCCTGCGCGACCGCCGCCTGGCCCGGCAGATCCGCCGGGCCGCGGCCACGGCGGCCGCCGAGCCCCCGCCCCGCCGGCCGCCGCCCGCCCGGCCCGTCCGGCGCGCGGGACCTCCTCCCGCCGCACCGCTCGGGCGGCGTGAGGAGACACCCGGCCCGGTCTGCGGGCCCCGGAAGTTCCCGGACCCGGTGCCAGGGTCCTAGAAGTCCTCGTCCAGGTCGACCGTGCCCTCCACGGCGACCTGGTACGCGGACGGACGGCGCTCGAAGAAGTTGGTCAGCTCCTGGACGCCCTGCAGCTCCATGAAGGGGAACGGGTTCTCCGAGCCGTACACCGGCGCGAAGCCCAGCCGCACCAGCCGCTGGTCGGCGACGCACTCCAGGTACTGCCGCATCGACTCGGTGTTCATGCCGGGCAGGCCGTCGCCGCACAGGTCCCGCGCGAACTGCAGTTCCGCCTCGACCGCCTCGCGCAGCATGTCGGTGACCTGCCGGCCGAGCTCCTCGTCGAACAGCTCCGGCTCCTCCTTGCGCACGGTGTCCACCACGTCGAACGCGAACGACATGTGCATCGTCTCGTCGCGGAACACCCAGTTGGTGCCGGTCGCCAGACCGTGCAGCAGACCCCGGCTGCGGAACCAGTAGACGTAGGCGAAGGCGCCGTAGAAGAACAGGCCCTCGATGCACGCGGCGAAGCAGATCAGGTTGAGCAGGAAGCGGCGCCGGTCGGCCCGCGTCTCCAGCCGGTCGATCTCCTCCACCGAGTCCATCCACCGGAAGCAGAACTCGGCCTTCTCCCGGATGGACGGGATGTTCTCCACGGCCGCGAACGCCGCCGCCCGGTCGTCCGGGTCGGGCAGGTAGGTGTCCAGCAGCGTCAGGTAGAACTGGACGTGCACGGCCTCCTCGAACAGCTGCCGCGACAGGTACAGCCGCGCCTCGGGCGAGTTGATGTGCTTGTACAGCGTCAGCACCAGGTTGTTCGCCACGATCGAGTCGCCGGTCGCGAAGAACGCCACGAGCCGGCCGATCAGGTGCTGCTCCTCCGGTGTCAGCTTCGCCAGGTCGGCGACGTCCGAGTGCAGGTCCACCTCCTCGACGTGCCAGGTGTTCTTGATCGCGTCCCGGTAGCGCTCGTAGAAGTCGGGGTAGCGCATGGGGCGCAGGGTCAGCTCGAAGCCGGGGTCGAGCAGGTTCTTGGTCGTGCTGGTGGTCACTGGCAGGCCTCGCAGGATTCGGGGTTCTCGAGGGAGCAGGCGACGGCCTCGGGGTCGGCCGGCTGCTGGACGGGGACGGCGGCGCGGGCCGCGCGGGCGATCCGGGTCGCCGGGCGGGAGCGCAGGTAGTAGGTGGTCTTCAGCCCCTGCTTCCAGGCGTAGGCGTACATCGAGGAGAGCTTCCCGATGGTCGGCGTCTCCAGGAACAGGTTGAGCGACTGCGCCTGGTCGAGGAACGGGGTGCGGGCGGCGGCCATGTCGATCAGGCCGCGCTGCGGGATCTCCCACGCGGTGCGGTACAGCCGCCGCACGTCCTCGGGGATCCACGCGACGTCCTGCACCGAGCCGTTCGCCTCGCGCAGCGCCTCCCGGGTGCGCGCGTCCCACACGCCGAGCCGCTTGAGGTCCTCCACCAGGTACGAGTTGACCTGGAGGAACTCCCCGGACAGCGTCTCGCGCTTGAACAGGTTGGACACCTGCGGCTCGATGCACTCGTACACGCCGGCGATGGACGCGATGGTCGCGGTGGGCGCGATCGCCAGCAGCAGCGCGTTGCGCATGCCCGTCGCGGCGATCCGGCTCCGCAGCGCCTCCCAGCGCTCCGGCCAGGCCAGTGTGACGTCGTAGTGGTCGGGGTGCAGCACGCCCCGGGCGGTACGGGTCTTCTCCCAGGCGGGCAGCGGGCCGTGCCGCTCGGCCAGCTCGGCGGACGTCTCGTACGCGGCGAGCATGATCCGCTCGGCGATCCTCGTGGAGAGCGCCTTCGCCTCAGGGGAGTCGAAGGGCATCCGCAGCCGGAAGAACACGTCCTGCAGCCCCATCACGCCCAGGCCCACCGGGCGCCAGCGGCTGTTGGACCGGGACGCCTGCTCGGTCGGGTAGAAGTTGATGTCGACCACCCGGTCCAGGAACGTCACGGCGGTGCGGACCGCGGCGTCCAGGCGCTCCCAGTCCATGCCGTCCCCGTCGGTGAAGGCCGCGAGGTTGACCGAGCCCAGGTTGCAGACCGCCGTCTCCCCGTCGTCGGTGACCTCCAGGATCTCCGTGCACAGGTTCGAGGAGTGGACGACGTGACCCGGCTCGGCGGTCTGGTTGGCGGTGCGGTTGGCGGTGTCCTTGAAGGTCATCCAGCCGTTGCCGGTCTGCGCGAGGGTGCGCATCATCCGGCCGTACAGCTCGCGGGCCGGGAGCGTCCTGCGGGCCAGGCCCCTGGCCTCGGCGGCGCGGTAGGCCGCGTCGAACTCCTCGCCCCACAGGTCGGCCAGCTCGGGCACGTCGGCCGGGGAGAACAGCGACCACGCCGCGTCGTCGGCGACCCGGCGCATGAACTCGTCCGGCACCCAGTGCGCCAGGTTCAGGTTGTGCGTACGGCGGGCGTCCTCACCGGTGTTGTCGCGCAGCTCCAGGAACTCCTCGATGTCCGCGTGCCAGGTCTCCAGGTAGACCGCGGCGGCGCCCTTGCGCCGGCCGCCCTGGTTCACGGCGGCGACGGAGGCGTCCAGCGTCTTCAGGAACGGCACGATGCCGCCTGAGTGCCCGTTGGTGCCGCGGATCAGCGAGCCCCGGGCGCGGACCCGGGAGAAGGACAGGCCGATGCCGCCGGCGTGCTTCGACAGGCGGGCGACCTGGTGGTAGCGCTCGTAGAGGGAGTCCAGCTCGTCCTTGGGGGAGTCGAGGAGGTAGCAGGACGACATCTGCGGGTGGCGGGTGCCGGAGTTGAACAGCGTGGGGGAGGAGGGCAGGTAGTCCAGCCGGCTCATCAGCCCGTACAGCGCGGCGACCTCCTCCAGCGCCCGCACGCCGTCGTCCTCGGCGAGACCGCAGGCGACCCGCAGCAGGAAGTGCTGGGGCGTCTCGACGACCTTGCGGGTGACCGGGTGGCGCAGCAGGTAGCGGCTGTGCAGGGTGCGCAGCCCGAAGTAGCCGAAGCGGTCGTCGGCGCCGGTGTCGATCAGCGCGTCCAGACGGGCCGCGTGCAGCCGGACGAAGGCGGCGGTCCGGTCGCTGATCAGGCCCTCCCGGTGCCCGGCGGCCACCGACCCGGTGAACGAGGTGACGCCCTGCGAGGCGGCCTCGGCGCGGATGCCGAGGGTCAGCAGCCGGGCGGCGAGCCGGGAGTAGGCGGGGTCCTCGGAGATCAGTCCGGCCGCCGCCTCGGTGGCCAGGTCCCGCAGCTCCGCCTCGTCGGCGGCGGCGGACCGGCCGCGCAGCGCGGCGGCGGCCACCCGGCCGGGGTCGGCGTCGGGCAGGTCGGCGGTCAGCTCCGTCAGGGTCCGCAGCAGCGCGGCCCCGGGGCGGTCGCTCTCCTCGGTCACGCCGGTCGCTGAAGCCGGATCGGCTGGCGCGATGGTCACGTGGGGCTCTCCCTCGCTCGGCACGGGGGCCTCGAAGAGCGCAGGGGGCAGCACACGAGCGCACGCGGCGTCGCGTCCACCGGCCCATTCCACGAGGCCCGGACGTCAGGGCACCCGGACCGGAAGGGCCGGGCGCACTGTCGGCAGGTCCTCGGACTGACTCCCGTGCGCGCCCGTGGGCAGGCATGGGTACACCGTTGCGGGACAGTTCCGGATTCGCACCGGATTCCCCTGCGGCGACAGCGAGCATGAGCATACATCTTGTGCCGGGTGCCGCCGACGGACCCATATGTTGTGTCGCGCAGGGGTTAGGGTGGTGCCGGGCGGAAGGGCCGGGCGCAACCGTCAGAGCGTCAGCCCGTAGACGAGCAGCGTGATGTCGTCCAGCTCCGGCAGCGGGTTCCAGTCCCGCCGGGGGTCGCGGGTGAAGCCCAGCCGTTCGTACACCCGGTGTGCGGCGTGCATGGTGTGCTGGGTGGACAGCACCATCCGCGCGCACCCGAGCGCCCGCGCCCGGTCGACGCAGGCGCGCACCAGGGCCTCGCCGGCGCCCCGGCCGCGGTGGGCGCGGGACACCGCCAGCATCCGTATCTCCGCCTCGCCGGGCTCCGCGATGTCGGCCATGGGTCCGGGGCCCGGCACGAAGGTCACCCCGCCCAGCAGCGTGCCGTGCTCCACGGCGACCAGCACCTCGGCGGCCGCCGCGCGCTTCGCCACGTCCCGCAGCTCGCCGAGGTAGGCGTCGCTCTCCCCGAAGTCCAGCAGACCGTCGCCGAGATAGGCCTGCGCGGTGATCTCACCGAGTTCCGCGTGCTCGCCGGGCGTCACCGGCCGGATGACGATGTCCATGCGGGGGAGTCTGCCGCACGGGTACGACAGCGGGCCGCCGGTTCTCCACCGGCGGCCCGCCGCCCCCGTGCCCTGCCGCGTCAGTGCGCGCTGCCCGCCGTGGCCGGCGGGAGCTCGACCCGCACGCCCGGGTCGCCGGCGTCCGCCGTGTAGTCCTGCGGCTTCGTCTCGTCGACGCCCTCCGGCGCCTTGACCGCCCTCAGGACGAAGGTCAGGACGACCGTGACCAGCACGTTGATCACGAAGGCGGTGAGACCGATGTAGCCGATCTCGCCGATGCCCGGGATCTTCTCGGCGGAGCCGCCGAAGTGCTTCTGCGTCGGCGACGCCACCCCGTACGCGGCGACCGTGCCGTAGATCATGCCGACCGCCCAGCCGCCGATCAGCGCCCAGCGGTGGAACCACCGGGTGAACAGGCCGCCCACCAGCGCCGGGAAGGTCTGCAGGATCCAGATCCCGCCCAGCAACTGGAAGTTGATGGCGACCGTTTTGTCCATGGTCAGCACGAAGGCCAGCGCGCCCACCTTCACCAGCAGCGACACGACCTTGGAGACGGCGGTCTCCTGCCTGGGCGTCGCGTCCGGCCTGATGAAGTCCTTGTAGATGTTGCGGGTGAACAGGTTCGCCGCCGCGATCGACATGATCGCCGCCGGCACCAGCGCGCCGATGCCGATCGCCGCGAAGGCCACGCCGGCGAACCAGTCCGGGAACATGGTCTCGAACAGCTGCGGGATGGCCAGCTGGCCGTTCTGCACCTCCACCCCGGCCGCGATCGCCATGAAGCCGAGCAGCGCCAGCAGGCCCAGCATCAGCGAGTACAGCGGCAGGATCGTGGTGTTGCGGCGGATCACCTCACGGCTCTTGGAGGACAGCGTCGCGGTGATCGAGTGCGGGTACATGAACAGCGCGAGCGCCGAGCCCAGCGCCAGCGTGGCGTACGTCCACTGGCCCGCCTCGCCCGGCACCAGCGAGCCGCGCGGCGCGCCCGTGGCCGGGTTGGTCTCGCTGTACGCCTCCCGCGCGGAGGCGAAGATCTCGTCGAACCCGCCCAGCTTGATCGGGATGTAGATGATCGCCACCGCGATGACCAGATAGATCAGCGTGTCCTTGACGAACGCGATCAGCGCGGGCGCCCGCAGCCCGGACGAGTAGGTGTACGCCGCGAGCACACCGAACGCGATGAGCAGCGGCAGGTCCTTGACGAACCAGTTGGTGTGCTCGCCGCCGCCG
The DNA here is from genome assembly GCF_055778765.1 of Streptomyces sp. DSM 120436. Classification (NCBI taxonomy): domain Bacteria; kingdom Bacillati; phylum Actinomycetota; class Actinomycetes; order Kitasatosporales; family Streptomycetaceae; genus Streptomyces; species Streptomyces sp. DSM 120436. The sequence continues at coordinate 2,543,690 of NZ_JBSKBS010000001.1, forward strand.
ACGCCCATCACGTCCAGGACGGCCTGGATGCCGACCAGTTGCAGCGCGATGTACGGCATCGTCGCCAGGATGCCGGTCAGCGCGACGGCCAGCGACAGCCCCTTCGAGCCGAACCGCCCGCGCACGAAGTCGGACGTCGTCACATAGCCGTGCTTGTGCGACACCGACCACAGCCGGGGCAGGAAGGTGAAGATCAGCGGGTACACCAGGATCGTGTACGGCACCGCGAAGAAGCCGGCCGCGCCCGCCGCGTAGATCGCCGCAGGGACGGCCACGAAGGTGTACGCGGTGTACAGGTCGCCGCCCAGCAGGAACCAGGTGACCCAGGTGCCGAACGAGCGCCCGCCCAGGCCCCATTCGTCCAGGGTGTGCTCGTTCGCGGCCTTGCGCCAGCGCGCGGCCAGGAAGCCCATCACGGTGACGAGCACGAAGAAGAAGACGAAGACCGCGAGTGCCACGCCGTTCACGCCGTCGTTCACCGCTGCGCACCGCCCTTCCCGGCCGAGCGGGCGCGCTGGTCACGCTGCCACAGCTTGTACGCGACCATCGTCAGCGCGGTCGAGATCAGCACCCAGGCCATCTGGTACCAGTAGAAGAACGGGATGCCGATGAACACCGGGTCGGTCTTGGCGTAGGACCCGACCCACAGCATGGCAACGAACGGTGCGACGAGACAGAGGCCGATGACGACGCGCACGGGCGTCACCACCGGCTCTCGTGGTGTTTCCGGGGCTTGTGACATCAGACGGCTCCCGTCCCCTCACTGATCGCCGACGTTGGCTCGCGGCAATGTAGGGGAGGGACCGGGGCCGTCGGAACCCCCCGTAAGGGGGGAGGTGTGCGGCAGCAGCGCACCCGCGAGGCGACAGCGACGAAAACCCCGTCAGCCGCCCGGTCCGCCGGGCGGTGCGGGACGGCGGAGGGCTGCCCGGAGGCGTCCGGTCTCAGTCCTGCGGGCGCTTGAGGCGCGCGACGAACTTGTACCGGTCGCCCCGGTACACCGACCGCACCCACTCCACGGGCTGCCCCCCACGGTCGAGCGAGTGCCGGGACAGCATCAGCATCGGCAGGCCGACGTCGGTGCCGAGCAGGCCCGCCTCGCGCGGCGTGGCCAGGGACGTCTCGATGGTCTCCTCGGCCTCCGCGAGGTGGACGTCGTACACCTCGGCGAGGGCGGTGTAGAGGGAGGTGTACTTGGCCAGGCTGCGGCGCAGCGCGGGGAAGCGCTTGGCGCTGAGGTGGGTGGTCTCGATGGCCATCGGCTCGCCGTTCGCCATGCGCAGCCGCTCGATGCGCAGCACCCGGCCGCCGGCGGTGATGTCGAGCAGGCCGGCCAGCCGGTCGTCGGCCGTGATGTACCCGAGGTCCAGGAGCTGCGAGGTCGGCTCCAGGCCCTGGGCGCGCATGTCCTCGGTGTACGAGGTGAGCTGGAGCGCCTGGGACACCTTGGGCTTGGCGACGAAGGTGCCCTTGCCCTGGATCCGCTCCAGACGGCCCTCGACCACCAGTTCCTGCAGCGCCTGGCGCACGGTGGTGCGCGAGGTGTCGAACTCGGCCGCCAGCGTGCGCTCGGGCGGGACCGGCGTGCCGGGAGGCGCGGTCTCGGTCATGTCGAGCAGGTGCTTCTTCAGCCGGTAGTACTTGGGCACGCGCGCCGTACGGACGACGGTCCCGCCCTCGTTCTCCGCACTGCTGACGTCGGTGCTCATGCTCTGCCTTCCCGGCTCCGGCTGCCGAAGCGGCCGACGGACCGTCGGCCACGGCTGACATCGTGGCACGGCTCCGGGCGGGGGCGGGCCCCTCGCACGCTCCGTGATCCCTTTTGTATACCCCTGTGACCGTGATGGTCCAGACCACGGGCGGGGGTCAGATGCCCTGCCACTCCGGCTTGCCGGCGTAGGTGTGCCGGAAGTAGTCGGCGAGCTTCAGCTTGGAGGCGGCGGCCTCGTCGACCACCACGGTGGCGTGCGGGTGCAGCTGCAGCGCGGACGCCGGGCACACCGCCGCGACCGGGCCCTCGACGGTGGCGGCGACCGCGTCCGCCTTGCCCTCGCCGGTGGCCAGCAGCACCAGGTGCCGGGCCTCCAGGATGGTGCCGATGCCCTGGGTGATGACGTGGCGCGGGACCTGGTCGACGTCGCCGTCGAAGAAGCGGGCGTTGTCCGCCCGGGTCTGCTCGGTCAGGGTCTTGATCCGGGTGCGCGAGACGAGCGAGGAGCACGGCTCGTTGAACCCGATGTGGCCGTCGGTGCCGATGCCGAGGAGCTGGAGGTCCACACCGCCGGCCTCGGCCAGCTCCCGGTCGTAGCGCTCGCACGCGGCCTGGACGTCCTCGGCCGTGCCGTCGGGGCTCAGGAAGGCGTCCACCGGGATGCCGAGCGGATCGAGGACCTCGCGCCGGAGCACCGAGCGGTAGGACTCGGGGTGGTCGGCGGGCAGCCCCACGTACTCGTCGAGCTGGGCCACCCGCGCACGGGAGGTGTCCACGGCGCCGGCGCGGACCTTCGCCGCCAGCGCCTCGTAGACGGGCAGCGGGGTGGAACCGGTGGCCACGCCGAGCAGGGCGTCGGGCTTGCGCCGCAGCAGCTGGGCCATGGCCTCGGCGACGAGCTCGCCGCCCGCCTTGGCGTCCGCGACGATGACAACTTCCACGATGGGCCTGCCGATCTTCCGGTGGACTCGACTGGGACGGGCCCCGGGGCACCGGGGCCAGGTGGTGTAGACCAATCTCAATCTAGCAGAGGAGCGCCCGTCCGCCCAGGTGAGACCGGCCCTTGGGACGGAACCGGCGCCCGGGTCCGGGTGCCCCGGAAATCCCGCGTCCGACCGGCCCCGCCGGCACACCTCTCGGGTTAGGCTGCGTACTGGACCCGCCCGCGTCCGCGGGGACGCCGAGGGACGGCGAAGAACCCTCGTACGACGCATTTACAGGCGCAGTGGTCTAGTCCACAATGCGTAGCAGGACACACAGACCTGCCTTCCCCGCACAGGAAGGCGGACCGAGGATCCGAGGCTCTCTGCCCTGACTGCCCCGGCTCCTCATCCTTCGGCCGACCGGGACCGCACACCCCACCGGCCGATATTGCTCCGGGCTGCGGTGCCGGGAGGGTTGAGGGTCCCTCTCAGGCGCCGCGGCCCGCGGGTGTTCCAAGGCCGGACGATCCCGCGGGTACGCTCGCTGACGTGCCCTCCATGAACGAACTCGTACGCCAGCACACCGCCCTCGACGACACCGACCTCGAGTGGCTCCACCTGCTGGTCTCGGAGTGGCAGCTGCTCTCCGACCTCTCCTTCGCCGACCTGGTGCTGTGGGTCCCCACGCGCGACGGCACGCGCTACGTCTCCGTCGCCCAGATGCGGCCCAACACCGGCCCGACCTCCTACCAGGACGACATGGTCGGCCATCTGGTCCCGCGCGGCCGCCGGCCCATGCTGGACGCGGCCCTGGACGAGGGCCGCATCGTGCGTGAGGGCGACCCGGAGTGGCGGGAGGAGGTCCCGGTCCGCGTCGAGTCCATCCCGGTACGGCGCGAGGGGCGGGTCCTCGGCGTCATCGCGCGCAACACCAACCTGCTCACCGTGCGCACCCCGAGCCGGCTGGAGCTCACCTATCTGCAGAGCGCCTCGGACCTCGCCCAGATGATCGCGGCGGGCGCTTTCCCCTTCGCGAACCAGCAGCTGGAGATGGACGCCTCGCCGCGGGTCGGCGACGGCCTGATCCGGCTCGACGCCGACGGCGTGGTCCAGTACGCGTCGCCCAACGCCCTGTCCGCCTACCACCGGCTGGGCCTGGCCGCGGACCTGGTGGGCCATCACCTCGGGCGGACCACCGCCGAACTGGCACCCTCGCGCGGGCCGGTGGACGAGGCGCTGGCCAAGGTCGCGAGCGGCTGGGCGCCCCGCGAGTTCGAGATCGAGTCCGGCGACGGCGTGATCCAGTTCCGCGCGATCCCGCTCAAGCCCAAGGGCACCCGCATCGGTTCGCTGGTGCTGCTCCGGGACGTGACCGAACTGCGCCGCCGCGAACGCGAATTGATCACCAAGGACGCCACCATCCGGGAGATCCACCACCGGGTGAAGAACAACCTCCAGACGGTGGCCGCGCTGCTGCGGCTCCAGGCCCGCCGGATCGGGTCGGAGCGCGGGCGCGCGGCGCTGGAGGAGGCCGTGCGGCGGGTCGGGTCCATCGCCATCGTCCACGAGACGCTGTCCCAGAACCTGGACGAGCGCGTGGAGTTCGACGAGATCGCCGACCGGGTGCTCGCCATGGTCGCCGAGATCTCCCCGGGCAAGGTCACCGGCCGGCGCTCGGGCCGCTTCGGGATACTCGACGCCGAGGTGGCCACGCCGCTGTCGATGGTGCTGACCGAGGTGCTGCAGAACGCCCTGGAGCACGGCTTCCGGGAGGGCGAGACCGGCACCGTCGAGGTGTCGGCGGTGCGCGGCGGCACTTCCCGGGAGGCGCGTCTGCTGGTCACCGTGCAGGACGACGGGGTGGGGCTGCCCGAGGGGTTCGACCCGCACACCGCGGGCAACCTGGGCCTGCAGATCGTACGGACGCTGGTGGAGGGGGAGTTGGGCGGCGCCTTCGACATGGTGCCGGCGCCGGAGCGGGGGACCCGGGTGATCCTCGACATCCCGGTGCAGTCCCCCGCGTAGCCGCCGGGCCCGACGTGACGCGGGCCCGGACAGCAAAAGGCCCCGGACCACGGTCCGGGGCTGATGCTCGTTCCTTCGCTTCCCCTGCCCGACCGGGTCGGGCACCGGGGGAACGTCGCGCTGCGGCTCGGGGCGGGAGATGCGTGTGCGCCGTCCACGGAATCATCCGGACGGGCGCACACGCGCCGCCAAGCTCAGGCTGTTCGCGGGGGCGGGGTCGTCAGGCGGAGGCCTGACGCGCCCGGTTGCGGGCAGCGCGGCGCTTCATCGCGCGACGCTCGTCCTCGCTGAGACCACCCCAGACGCCGGAGTCCTGACCGGACTCGAGCGCCCACTGCAGGCACTGCTCGATCACCGGGCAGCGGCGGCAGACGGCCTTGGCTTCCTCGATCTGCAGCAGCGCGGGACCGGTGTTGCCGATGGGGAAGAAGAGCTCGGGGTCTTCTTCGCGGCAAACGGCGTTGTGACGCCAGTCCATGGCTGCTACCTCTCCTTGGTATTACTGCGGTTAGCTTGTGAATGTGAACGCTTTCACGAATCCCTCAACAAGGGAAGGGCCGACTGCCAGGGTCCCTGGCGTGGTCCTTGGGTTTGAAGAGGGGTTCCGGTGATCTGTGGAGGCCGGTGTGGCGGGCCGTCCCGATCGCCAAGAAGAGACTCGCAAACCTCGGCGGCGGATACAACCCCTTCCGAAAAGTTTTTTTTGATTCTTCGGTGTCGACTAGGTCACAGCCGTACTTCCATGGGGTGGATCCTGGCCTAAACGTTCGACTGAAAGGACTTTGGGCCTTTCTGCTCACACAATCACACGCAGTGCACGGCGTACGCCTGTGAACGTCACGCTCGTACGCAGCCCCAGGTGGTCACCGTCCATCTGAAGGGGCAACGGCACCTTCGAATGCAAGGTGAAGCGTGTCAGATCGTGCCGCGACACCGCGTGCTTGCCGCGAGGGCCGCGCTCCGGGGACGAAGTGAGCAACTGCGTGCCATACCGGGCAACCGCGGCGGTGGACATCCGCGTGAGACCGAAGAGATCGAGTCCCGCGTCGAACGACGCCCGGGGCGACGCGTAGATCGGGCGGTTGCCGAGGAACGTCCACGGCGAGGTGTTCGAGACTATGGACAGCACCAGGTCCTCGACCGGCTCCTCGCCCTCGAGATCCAATGTGATCATCCCGTGCCGGCGGTGCGGGTCGCCCAGCAGCTGACGCACCACCTGGCGCATGTACAGCGCGTGCGTCGACCTTCTGCCCCGCTCCCGCTGCTGCTCCACCCGGCCGACCACGCCGGCGTCGAAGCCCAGCCCCGCGTTGAAGGTGAACCAGCGGGCCGGCACCGCCTCGTCCTCGGTGCCGGGGGTGCCCGAGGTCAGCCCCAGGCCCACGGTCCGCTCCCGGCCCTCGCGCAGGGCGTCCAGCAGCGCGCCGGTCGCCTCCACGGGCTGGTTGGGCAGCCCCAGGGCGCGGGCGAAGACGTTGGTGGAGCCGCCGGGGACCACGGCGAGACCGGGCAGGTGCTCCGGGTCGGGTCCCGCGTGCAGCAGGCCGTTGACCACCTCGTTCACCGTGCCGTCGCCGCCCAGGGCGACCACCAGGTCGACCTCGCCGCTCTCCGCCGCCTGCCGGCCCAGGTCGCGGGCGTGTCCGCGGTACTCGGTGGTCACCGCGTCCAGCTTCATCTCGCTGGCGAGCGCGTGGATCAGCACGTCGCGTGTGCGCGCACTGGTGGTGGTTGCCGCCGGGTTGACCACGAGGAGTGCACGCATGACGTGCAGGGTACCTACTGAGCGGTACCCGGCCCAGACCGAGGTCCCGCCCCCGCGGACGGCGCGGGCGTGAACCTCGCCACGGGGCGGCTCCCCGGCGGCGGCTACCCTGCAGGGGTGAGCAGCGAGCAGACCCCCGCCACCAGCCCCGACGACACCGGCGCCCGTCCGCGCCGCCTGACGTACGCAGCGGCCCTGGCCGCGTTCGAGGGACTGGCGCTGGTCGTGGGCGGCGTCTGGCTGCTGGTGCTCGGTCTCGCGGGCGATCCGGACGGCCGGGCGCAGGCCGTCACCGGCGGGGTCACCCTGATCGTGCTGGCGCTGCTGCCGCTGCTGGCCGCGCGCGGCCTGTTCGCCCGGCGGAGCTGGAGCCGCGGGCCCGCCGTCATCACGCAGATCATGGCGCTGCCGGTGGCCTACAACATGCTGCTGTCCGACGGGGCGGCGATTCCCGCCGGGATCGTGCTCGCCGTCGTCGCCGTGACCGCGCTGGTGCTGCTGGTCAACGCGGAGACCACCCGGGCCCTCGGCATCCGCGGGCCCGGGAACGCGGGCGACGCCGCGAAGTGACGCGCCGGGGCGGCGCCGGCGCTCACTCCTCGACGAGCAGCTTCTCCCGCAGCTGGGCCAGGGTGCGGGCCAGCAGCCGGGAGACGTGCATCTGCGAAATGCCGACCTCCTGCGCGATCTGCGACTGGGTCATGTTGCCGAAGAAGCGCAGCAGCAGGATCCGCTTCTCGCGCGGCGGGAGGTCCTCCAGCAGCGGCTTGAGCGACTCCCGGTACTCCACGCCCTCCAGCGCCTCGTCCTCCGCGCCGAGGGTGTCGGCGACCGCCGGGGACTCGTCGTCGGTGTCGGGGACGTCCAGGGACAGCGTGGAGTAGGCGTTCGCCGACTCCAGGCCCTCCAGGACCTCCTCCTCGGAGATGGCCAGTTTCTGCGCCAGCTCGTGCACCGTGGGGGAGCGGCCGTGCAGCTGGGACAGCTCCGCCGTGGCCGTGGTGAGCGCCAGCCGCAGCTCCTGGAGCCGCCGCGGCACGCGCACCGCCCAGCCCTTGTCGCGGAAGTGCCGCTTGATCTCGCCGACGACCGTCGGGGTGGCGTACGTGGAGAACTCCACGCCGCGGTCCGGGTCGAAGCGGTCGACGGACTTGATCAGCCCGATGGTGGCGACCTGGGTGAGGTCGTCCAGCGGCTCGCCGCGGTTGCGGAAGCGGCGCGCCAGGTGCTCGACGAGCGGCAGATGCATCCGCACCAGACGGTTGCGCAGCTCCGCGTACTCCGGAGTGCCGTCCTCCAACGTGCGCAGTTCGAGGAAGAGGGCGCGCGCCCCGCTGCGGTCCTGCGGGTCGTGGTGCGCGTGCGTGCCCGGCACACCCGGTGTGCTCCGTGCGCCGGGGGCGGGCGCCGCCCGCTCCTCGGCCTCTCGCTCGTGCTCGCTCATCGTCCCGCCCGTCGCCCTTCCCCGAGCGCTCGCCTCGTCCCCCGCCGCCGGCTCGGCCCGGGCGGGGGCGTCCCCGCCGGGAGCGGCCGGTCCGGCCGCGGACGTGCCCCGCACGGCACCGCCGGCCTGCCCGCCGCCCGGCCGGACGTCCCTGGCGGAATCGTCCTCCGGATGCGGCCGGGCCTGCTCGGGGATGCCGTCGATGCCGTCCGGCACGCGCTCGGCCGGCAGCTTTCGTGTGCCGCGTTCTTCGTCCCGCACCGGCCCGTCCTCGCTCCTCACGCCGGCCCGGGTCCCGCGCCGCGCTGTTTGTAGAGGCTGATCGACACGGTCTTGTCCTCGTCCACGGCCGAGGAGACCTTGCCCGCGAGCGCGGACAGCACGGTCCAGGCGAAGGTGTCCCGCGAGGGGGCGTGGCCGTCCGTGGTGGGCGCCGAGACGGTGACCTCCAGCGAGTCGTCGACGAGCCGGAAGACGCAACTGAGCACCGATCCCGGCACGGCCTGCTGCAGCAGGATCGCGCAGGCCTCGTCGACCGCGATGCGCAGGTCCTCGATCTCGTCGAGGGTGAAGTCCAAACGGGCCGCGAGACCGGCCGTGGCCGTACGCAGCACCGACAGGTAGGCCCCCGCGGCCGGCAGCCGGACTTCCACGAAGTCCTGGGTCGCGGGCTCGCCTGCGATCTGGGACACCCTCACCTCCAAGGTGGTACAAGCGTTTCAGGGCCTGTGTTCGCCCCCGGGCAACGCGCTACGTGGTTCAGCCGTGACGCTATCGCGCTCCCGGCGGTCCTGTCGCCGGGACCCCGACCCGCTTCCGTCACTCATAGTAAAACCCTGAACACGCTCCGTGGCTAGGGGTCTGCGGCGACCAAATGGGAAGAGCGCGCGCCGCATTGACGTACCCAGGCGCCGGACCGTCGAACCGTCCGGCACCGGGAGTCCCGCCGCGTCACACCGGTACGCGGTCGACGGAGGGCCGGAGCCGGTCCTCGCCGGGCTCGTGGGTCCGCGTCACGGGACGGCCGGTCTCCCCGCGGCGCCGCGTCGCGTGCCGCTGCGGCGAGGCGCCGCAGCGGCCGGCGTGCCCGCAGGTGGGACGGAGGCGCGACCGCACCGGATCCGTCCCCTTCCGCGGACACTCCGGACACGTCCCACCGAGCGGCGCCGGTTCCGGGTACGGCAACGCCTCGACGTGCGTGCACTGGTTCATGATGGCCAGATTACGACGGGCGCGCGGACGCCCGCGCGGAAAAAGGAGGGTGGGCCGGACGCGGACGGGACGCCCCTGCCGCTGCGGCTGCCCGGGCGCGGCCCGCGGGCCGGGGTCCTGGCCGGTGCCGAGGCGCGGGCGCGGGCGTCCCGGGCCGCCGAGGAGCGCCTCGGCCGAGCCGGTGGACGACACCCGCCGGCGTCCGTCCCAGGGGATGGCCGGCGTCGGGCATGCGGTGTCCGTGAGACCGCGCGACGGGCGCCCCGTCGGCGACGAGGCGCTGCGGACGCTGACGCGCCGGCCGGCCCCGGAGGAGGCCGCGGCCCGCCGGAGACGCGGCAGGTCCCGGCGGCTCACGGGAACGGACGTCCGGTGATGACCGCGGCGACCGTGCTCCCGCGCGGGAAGGCGCCCTCTCCGGCCAGGGTGACCAGGGCACGAAGCAGCTTGGCGACATAGATACGTTCCACGGGGACGCCGTGGCGCTGTTCGAAGTCCGCGGCGAACGCCTCGAGGTGCGCCGGGACGCGCGCGTAGCCGCCGCAGTGGAACCGCTCGTCCAGGCTCCAGTCCCCGCGCGGCCCGCCGAACGCCTCCGTCTGCAGCGCCCGTGTCCGCGCGCCGAGGAAGCCGCCCTTGAGCACCGGTATGCCGAGGACGCGCGCGCTGCCGGCGAGCCCGGCGGCCAGCCCCGCGAGCGTGCCGCCGGTGCCGCAGGCCACCGCGGCCACGTCCGCCGCTCCCGCCAACTCCCCGCCGAGACCCACGCACCCGCGCACCGCGGCGGCGTTGCTGCCGCCCTCGGGCACGACGTACGCGTCCTCCGCGTCCGCCGCGCGCAGCACGGCCGCGAGGGTGTCCGGATCGGTCGTGCGGCGGTACACCGACCGCTGGACGAAGTGCAGCCGCATGCCGTCGGCCGCGCACCGCGCCAGCGACGGATTGAGCGGCCGGCCGGCGAGTTCCTCGCCGCGCACCACGCCCACCGTGGGCAGACCGAGCAGCCGGCCGGCGGCGGCCGTGGCCCGCAGATGGTTCGAGTACGCCCCGCCGAACGTGACCACCGTCCGCCCGCGGGCCGCCGCGAGGTTCGGGGCGAGCTTGCGCCACTTGTTGCCGACCAGCTCGGGATGGACGAGGTCGTCCCGCTTCAGCAGCAGCCGCACCCCGTGCCGCTCGAACCGCGCGTCGACGGCCTCCTCCAGCGGCGAGGGGAGCCGCGGGCGCAGGGCGGTCAGGGCGTCGGGGCCGGGGGCGTCAGAGCTGGTCACGCGCGCCATTGTCGCCCGGGGCGGGACACGGGCGCGTCCCGGGCGGCGGCCGGACGGGGGCGCCGGTGTTCCGCGTGGGGGGTGTCAGGAGGGCGGAACACCTGCGGCGAGGGCCCCGGCGCCGGGTCAGGCCGGACGGGGCACTTCGTCCCGGTCACGCCGTCCGGGGCATTTCATCCGGGCCGCTTCGTCCGGGTCACTTCAGACGGTCACGGATCCGCTTGCGCATCGCGTTCATGGTGAATCCGCGCGGGTCCACCTTGCCCGGCTGCCACTCCAGGTGGCCGATGACCGACTGCTCGTTCCAGCCGTGGTACCGGCAGACCGCCGCCGCGGCCTTCTCGATGGCCTCCAGCTGCGCCGCCGGCCACGGGTCCTTGCCGTCGCCGAGGTTCTCGCACTCGAAACCGTAGAAGTGCCGGTTGCCGTCGGTGTTGGCCTCGTTGTCCGACGGGAACGTCTTCTTCTCGGCGATCACCGCCCGCAGCACGTCGTCGTCGCCGAGCCCCGCGTGGTTGGCCCGGCCGTAGCCGACGAGGTGCACCCGGCCGTCCTTGGTGATCACGCCGTGGCACAACGGGCCGGGCAGACCCGAGTAGCCCCTGCGGCAGATGTCCACCGTTCTGGCGCTGCCCTTGGTCACGGTGTGATGGATCATCACACCGTGCACCGGCCCCCAGGGACCCTTGTGGTTCCGGTTGTGCTCGCGCCAGTCGCCGACCTCGACGACCGTGAGACCCTCGGCCTTGAGAGCGCGCAGGAACGCGCTCGCGGACATGGGTGGGGCCATGCCGCCCTCCTCCGTGCCGGACGACGGCCGCCGGGCGCGGCCGTCTGGTACAGGGCCTATAGCCGAAAGTCAGCTTTTCAAGTACTCGTTCGGAGGCCGTGCGAGTCGATCCGGACAACTTCCTTCCGCCTGCGCGTCTTTGAACAGCCGGTCAGCCTGCCCAGTCTCCCCAAGACCCAACCCCGCTCGATCGGGTAATGGCGCGGGCACGGTGTGTGAGGAACGCTTGATCACGCACTGCGACGCCCGGCACGGCCGGGCGTGGATCTATCGGGGAGGGCAATTCTCTATGTCGGCAGGCGAAGAGGTCCGCACGGAGCAGACCAGGCAGCAGCAGAGCCTCGGTACGGCCGCGGCGCGGAACCTGGCCACCACGACCAAGTCCGTGCCGCAGATGCAGGAGATCAGTTCCCGCTGGCTGCTGCGGATGCTGCCCTGGGTCGACGTGCAGGGCGGCACGTACCGGGTCAACCGGCGGCTCACCTACGCCGTGGGCGACGGCCGGCTCACGTTCGTGAAGACGGGCGACCGGGTGGAGATCATCCCCGCCGAGCTGGGCGAACTGCCGGTGCTGCGCGACTACGAGGACGAGGAGGTGCTCACCGAGCTGGCCTCCCGCTGCCGGCAGCGGGAGATCGAGGCCGGTCAGGTCATCGCCTCCTTCGGCAGCCCGGCCGACGAGGTGTACCTGCTGGCGCACGGCAGGGTGGAGCGCGTCGGCACCGGCCCCTACGGCGAGGACGAGTCGCTCGGGGTGCTCGCCGACGGCGCCTACTTCGGCGAGCAGGCCCTCCAGGACGACGACGCCATCTGGGAGTACACGGTCCGCACCCTCACCGCCTGCACGGCCCTGGTGCTGCCCCGCGACGCGGTCGACCAGGTCGCCGAGCGGTCCGAGTCCCTGCGCGAGCACCTGCGCCGGCGGGTCGACCTCCCGCGGCAGCGCACCAACAAGTACGGCGAGAAGGAGATCGACCTCGCGGCCGGTCACAGCGGCGAGCCGGACATCCCGCACACGTTCGTCGACTACGAGGCCCGGCCCCGCGAGTACGAACTCAGCGTCGCCCAGACCGTGCTGCGCATCCACACGCGCGTCGCCGACCTCTACAACCAGCCGATGAACCAGACGGAGCAGCAGATCCGGCTGACCGTCGAGGCGCTGAAGGAGCGCCAGGAGCACGAGCTCATCAACAACCGCGACTTCGGCCTGCTGCACAACTGCGAGTACGACCAGCGGATCCAGCCGCACGACGGCGTGCCCGGCCCGGACGACATGGACGAACTGCTCAGTCGGCGCCGCGGCACCCGGCTGCTGCTCGCCCACCCGCGCGCCATCGCCGCGTTCGGCCGCGAGCTCAACAAGCGGGGACTCGTCCCGGAGACCGTCGACGTGGGCGGCAACCGCATCCCCACCTGGCGCGGCGTGCCGATCTACCCGTGCAACAAGATCCCGGTGACCGAGGCCCGCACCACCTCCGTCATCGCGCTGCGCACCGGCGAGGAGGACCAGGGCGTCATCGGCCTGCGGGCGGCCGGCATCCCCGACGAGATCGAGCCGAGCCTGTCCGTGCGGTTCATGGGCATCAACGAACAGGCCATCATCAAATACCTGGTCACGTCCTACTACTCGGCAGCGGTGCTGGTCCCGGACGCGCTGGGCGTCCTGGAGAACGTCGAGATCGGCCGGTGGCGGTGACCGCCCGCCGGCTCCCGCCGCGCGCACCGTGTCCCCGCCCGCCCGGACGGGTAGACCGGGGGGGAACGTGCTCGACGGGTGCGGAAGCGCCGTCCTCCCGTGCCTCCACCGAGTCGGTCCCAGGGGGCAGCCGATGACGGAGTTCATGGCCCGGCCCACGACGGGCCGGCCGGAGCAGCGCACGGCACGCACCGCGCCCGACAGCGCGCCCGGACCGGACCGGCACACCGGGGACGGACACGAGGCGGCCGTCCTGCTGGAGCGCACCAGGGCCGCGGTCGACCCGGTGCTGCGCACGGCCCTCGGGTCCCTGCCCGCCCCGATGCGCCGCATCGCGCTCTACCACTTCGGCTGGCAGAACGCGGACGGCACCCCGGCCGGCGGGGGCTCGGGCAAGGCGATCAGGCCCGCCCTGGTGCTCGCGGCGGCCTCCGCCCTGGGCGGCCCCGCCGCCCGGACGGCGGCCCTGCGGGCGGCGGCCGCGGTCGAGCTGACCCACAACTTCACGCTCGTCCACGACGACGTGATGGACCGGGACACCACCCGCCGCCACCGCCCCACGGTGTGGGCGGTGTTCGGGGACGCCGACGCGATCCTCGTGGGGGACGCCCTCCAGGCGCTCGCCCTGCGGCTGCTCGCCGAGGACCCCCACCCGGCCGCCCCGGCCGCGGCGGCCCGGCTCGCCCAGTGCGTGGTCGAACTGTGCGCCGGGCAGCACGTGGACACGGCCATGGAACGGCGCCCGCCCGACGAGGTCGCCCTGGGGGAGGCCCTCGCCATGGCGGAGTCCAAGACCGGGGCGCTGCTCGGCTGCGCCTGCGCCGTCGGCGCGCTGTACGCGGACGCCGGGGACGCGGAGGTGGCGGCGATGGACGCGTTCGGCCGGGAGGCCGGGCTGGCGTTCCAGCTGATCGACGACGTGATCGGCACCTGGGGCGACCCGCGCCGCACCGGCAAGCCGGCCGGCGCGGACCTCGCCGCCCGCAAGAAGTCACTGCCGGTCGTCGCCGCGCTCACCTCCGGCACGCCGGCAGCGGCGGAGCTGGCCGCCGTGTACGCCGCCCCGCACCGGGAGGGAGACGTCGAACACCTCACCCGGCTCGTGGAGCGGGCCGGCGGACGCGACTGGGCGCAGACCCAGGCCGCGGACCGGATGGCCCGTGCGATGCAGGAGGTGGCCCGAGCGGTGCCGGACCCGGAGGCGGCGGGAGGGTTGCTGGCCCTGGCCGAGTTCGTGACCCGGCGCACCACCTGACGGGACGGCGCAGGCCGTCCCCCCCGGCCCCGGGACCACGCGCCGCCGTGCGGACCTGACCCGTACGGCGCGGTGGTTCCGGACGGGCGGGTCCCGCACTTCCCCACGGTGTGCGGGATCCGCCCCTCTTCCCCGGCCGTCCAGCTAGTCTCAACCCCCGTACACACAACGGTGGTTGATATGAAGGGGCGCACATGGGCGTGGCGATCCGGACGGCCGGCGGGGACGACCGGGAGCTGGTGGTCCGGCTGCTGGACGAGGCGTTCCAGGACGATCCGGTCAGCAGCTGGGTGTTCCCGGGCGCGGAGTACCGCCGCAGGACGCACCACCGGCTCATGGCCGCCTTCACCGACGTCACCCTCGCCGAGGGGCGCGTCGACCTCGTCGAGGACGGCTCGGCGTGCGCCCTGTGGACGTCCGTGCCGGCGGAGGACCCGGGCCACGGCGAAGAGACCGAGGGCGGGGACGAGTTCGCCGAGCTGCGCCGGGCCGTCGACCCGGACAACGAGCGGGTGGAGCTGATCGGCCGGCTCACCGCGGGCATCCACCCGCAGGGCCGCGCCCACGAGTACCTGTGGATGATCGGCGTGGCTCCCGGCCGGCAGGGCGAGGGCCTCGGCACCGCGCTGATCGGCTCCGTCCTCGACCGCTGCGACCGCGAGGCGCGCGCCGCGTACCTGGAGGCGAGCAGTGAACGCAGCGTCCGCCTGTACCGCCGCCTCGGCTTCGAGCCCACCGGCGAACCCCTGCGCCTCCCGGACGGTCCCTTGATGTACCCCATGTGGCGCGAACCCCGCCTCAGCGGCCCGCAGCGCTGACCCGCGGGCCGGCGCCGGCTGCCCCGAAGGCTGATCCCCGAGGTCGCCGCGCTGGGAACGGGGAAGTGAGCGATGGCGCAGCCCGTCCTCGCCCTCGGGTGCGCGCTGGTCACCGGCGCCGGCTGCGTCTGGTACCTGCCGGCCCTCGCCGACCTGCGGGCGGGGGCCGCCGACCGGCCGCCCTCCCGCCGGACCGCGGCGTTCGCCTGCCTGACCGGCTGGGGCACGGTCGCGGCGCCTCGGACTGGCGCTGCTCGTGGCGCCGGTCCGGTGGGCGCCGTGCGCGGTGGCGGCGGTGGGCGGCACGGCCGCCGCCGTCCTGCGGGTGCGGGCCGCGGTGCGGCGCGCCGGCGAGCGGCGGGAGACGGCACGGCTGTGGGCCGGACTGATCCCCGGCGGCCCGCTGCCGCCGGGCTCCGTCCCGCGCGGGGTGGTCGCCGCCCTGGCCGTCGGCCTCCCGGTCGCCGTGACGGCGGCCGTGCTGGTCCCGGTCGCGAGCGTGGCGCCGGCCGCGCTGGTGGTGGGGCTGGGGCTGGTCACCGCCGTCCGGCACGGCCGCGCGGCGCACCGCGCGACGGCACACCGGGGGCGCGGACAGCTCCTTGCGCCCTCGTGCGGCGGTGCATCGCCTCCCGCACGCTGGGGAGCCCCCCGGTCCCGACGCCGGGACCGTCTCCGACGGCCTGGCCGGCCGGGCGCGCGCTGAAGGCGGAGGCCGGCGCGGACGGCGTCCGTCCGTGCGGCGGGGCCGAGCCGGCCGGCGCGCTGGTGCGGACGTACCGCGGGAAGCGCTGAACGGGCGGGCGTTCAGTCCGCGGGGCGCTCCAGGAAGCGCACCATGTTCCCCGCCGGGTCGCGGAACGCGCAGTCCCGCATCCCGTACGGCTGGTCCACCGGCTCCTGGAGGACGTCGGCGCCCGCGGCCCGCACCCGCTCGAAGAGGGCGTCGCAGTCGGTGGTGGTGAAGTTGACCCCGCGCAGCATGCCCTTGGCCAGCAGCTCGGCCATCGCCTGCTTGTCGGCGGGGGAGGCGTCCGGGCTCGCGGCGGGCGGCTCCAGGACGATCTCGACGTCCTGGCCGGGGGGAGCGACGGTCACCCAGCGCATCCCCTCGTACCCCACGTCGTTGCGCACCTCGAAGCCCAGCACGTCGCAGTAGAAGGCCAGCGCCTTGTCGTGGTCGTCGACCGCGATGAAGCACTGCGCGAGCCTCACGTCCGTCGCCCTGTCCATACCGTTCCTGCCGTCCATGCCGTCCCTGCTAGAAGTTCCCGCTCGGATCGGCCCGCCGCCGCACCCGGACCGGGCGGGTGTACGTCCGCACCACGCACGGCGGGATGACCGCGCTCTCCTCGTGCGAGCGGGCGCGATAGGCGCTCGGCGTCTCCCCGACCAGCTCGGTGAACCGCGAGCTGAACGACCCGAGCGAGGTGCAGCCGACCGCCAGGCACACCTCGGTCACCGAGAGGTCGCCCCTGCGCAGCAGCGCCTTGGCCCGCTCGATGCGCCGCGTCATGAGATAGGCGTACGGCGTCTGCCCGTACGCGGCCCGGAAGCTGCGCTGGAAGTGCCCGGGCGACATCAGCGCCGTCCGCGCCAGCTCCGGGATGTCGAGCGGCTCGGCGTACTCCCGGTCCATCCGGTCCCGGGCCCGCCGCAGCCGGACCAGGTCCTCCAGCTCCATGCGCCCAGCATTCCACGCCCTGTGCGGGGGACGCTGGGAAACAGTGAAGCGGACCCGTCGCGAACAGCGAGGCCGGGCCCCTCCACGCCTCGCGGAATACCCCCCGGGGTAATGCTGTTAAGGTGGGCAGTACATACCCCCCGGGGTACATCGCTTCCTGTGGAGGAGCCGTAGCCGTGTTCTTCGTCGACACTCTGGAGTTCGAGGGCCTGGGCAACCGCAGCTACCTGGCCGGCGGGTCCGCCGCCGCGGTGGTCGTCGATCCGCCGCGCGACATCGACCAGGTGATCGCCGCCGCGGCGAAACGCGGGGTGCGCATCGCGTACGTGGTGGAGACCCACGTGCACAACGACTACGTCACCGGCGGTCCGGAGCTGGCACGCGTCACCGGAGCCCGGTACCTGGTGCCGGCCGGGGCCCACGTGTCCTTCGCCCGTACCCCGGTCGCCGACGGCGACACCGTGACGGTGGACGAGGGACTGGTGCTGCGCGCGATCGCCACCCCCGGGCACACCCCGCACCACACCTCCTACGCCCTCACCGAGGACGGCCGCGGTGTGGCGGCGTTCACCGGCGGGTCCCTGCTCATCGGCACCGTCGGCCGGCCGGACCTGGTCGAGCCGCGGCTGACCGAGCAGCTCGCCCGGGCCCAGCACGCCTCCGCCCACCGGCTCGCCGACGAGCTGGACGACGAGGTGCCGGTGCTGCCCACCCACGGGTTCGGCAGCTTCTGCTCCTCCTCCCAGGCCGAGGGGGAGACGACCACGATCGGCGCGGAGCGCACGGCCAACGACGCGCTGACCCTGGACGTGGACACCTTCGTCACCCGGCTGCTCGCCGGGCTGGACGACGTGCCCGCCTACTACGCGCACATGGGCCCGGCCAACGCCGCGGGACCAACCCCGGTCGACCTCACCCCGCCGGGGCGGGCGGACGCCGAGGAGATCGCCGCCCGGCTGGCCGCCGGTGAGTGGGTGGTGGACCTGCGCAGCCGGGTGGCCTTCGCCGAGGGGCACGTGGCCGGGTCGTTCAACTTCGAGGGCGAGGGCAAGCTCGCCACCTACCTGGCCTGGCTGATCCCGTGGGGCAAGCCCGTCACCCTGCTCGCCGACACCTCGGAGCAGATCGCCGCCGCGCAGCGGGAGCTGGCACGCGTGGGCATCGACCGCCCGGCCGCCGCCGCCACCGGCGACCCGGCCGGCTGGGTCCGCGAGGGCGAGGAGCTCGCCTCCTACCCCCGCGCCCGCTTCGCCGACCTCGCCGACGTGCGCAGGCGCGGCGAGGAGGTGGTCGTCCTGGACGTGCGCCGGAACTCCGAGCGCGCCGGCGGCCACATCGAGGGCTCGGTCCACATCCCGGTCCACGAGCTGCACGGCCGCCTCGGCGAGGTGCCGGACGGGACGGTGTGGGTGCACTGCGCCGGCGGGATGCGCGCGGCGATCGCCGCCTCCCTGCTGGACGCCGCCGGCCGTGACGTGGTCGCCGTCGACGACGGCCTCGACGCCGCGGCGGACGCCGGGCTGTCCCTGACCTCCGGCTGACCGGCGACCGTTCTCCCGCAAGGCCTACAAGGAAGGAAGCGTGTGATGTCCCTCTTCCGCCGACCCGGTCCCCGTGCCACGGTCGACGAGGCACGCAGCCGTACCGGCGGCGACCGGCCCGAGGCGGTCCTGCTGGACGTCCGGGAGGAACCCGAGTGGGCCGCGGGCCACGCGCCGGACGCCGTCCACGTACCGCTGACGAAGCTGGTCGCCGGCGCCGCCCTGCCCGCCGAGGCGCGGGGACGTCTGCTGGTGGTGATCTGCCGCAGCGGCCACCGCTCCCAGCAGGCGGCGAAGCTCCTCGCCGGGCGGGGAGCGCAGGCGGTGGACGTCGAGGGCGGCATGAAGGCCTGGACCGCCGCCGGGCACCCGGTCGTCGACGAACGCGGGAACAGCGGCCGGATCACGTGACCGTCCTCGTTCTCGCCCTCGTCGCCGGCGCCGTCGTCGGTCTCGCGCTCGGATCCCTCGGTGGCGGCGGCAGCGTGCTCGCCGTACCGGTGTTGATCTACCTGCTCGGCTTCACCCCCGCCGCCGCCACCACCGCCGGCCTGATCATCGTCACCGCCACCTCCGTCACCGCCCTGTACGCGCACACCCGCGACGGGAACGTGGCCTGGAGGACGGGAGCGCTGTTCGCCGCGGCGGGCACCGCCCCCGCCTTCCTCGCCGGCGCTGTCGCCGGACGCCTGCCCGAAGCGGCGCTCACGGCGGCGTTCGCCGTCATCGCCGCGCTGGCGGCCCTGCGCATGCTGCGTCCGCCGACGTCCGCGCCGCCGGACCGCATCCGTCCCGGCAGGGCGGCCGGAGCCGGCGCCGGCCTGGGCGCCGTGACGGGCTTCCTGGGGGTCGGCGGGGGGTTCCTCGCCGTGCCCGCCCTGGTGAACGTCCTGGGACTGCCCATGCGACGGGCGGTGGGCACCGGCCTGCTCGTCGTCACGGTGAACGCGCTCGCCGCGCTCGCCGCCCGCACCGGCGCCGGCGGCGGCGCACTGCACTGGGAGATCATCGGGCCTTTCACCGGAGCCGCGATCCTCGGCGCCTGGGACGGCAAGCGGCTCGCGGCGAAGCTCTCCGGCACCACCCTCCAGAAGGTCTTCGCCGGGGTCCTGCTGGCGGTGGCGGCCTTCATGCTCGTCGACGTGATCGCCTAGCCGCCGGAGCCGGCACCGGAGCCGCCGACGGCCCAGGACACGGACCGGGAGAGCCGCTGCGGCCGGCCGCGCGTCCCAGGACCGCCCTCGGCCCGGCTCCCGTCGGACCGAACCCCACCCCATTCCGACACACAAGGATGACATCTGCCATGACCACACCCACGGCCCTCGCCACCGACGAGGCACGCGCCCGCCTGCACGAGCTGACCGTCATCGACGTGCGCACCCCGGGCGAATACGCCGGCGGCCACCTCCCCGGCGCGCTCAACGTCCCCCTCGACCGGATCCAGCGCGCCCTGCCCGACCTCCGGCACGCCGCCGACCGCGGTGACCTCCTGGTCGTCTGCGCCTCGGGCGCCCGCTCCGAGAACGCCTGCCGGATCCTCGCGGAGAACGGTGTCACCGCCGCCACCCTGTCGGGAGGCACCGGCGCGTGGGCGGCCGGCGGCCACGAACTCCACCGGCCCCAGGGCGCCTCGCGTGCCACCTGGGGCATGGAACGGCAGGTGCGGCTCACCGCGGGAGTGATCGTGCTGCTCGGCCTGCTGCTCGGGTACGTCGTCCACCCCGCCTTCCAGCTCCTCTCCGCCGGCATCGCGGGCGGTCTGGTCTTCTCCGCCCTGACCGACACCTGCGGCATGGCCGCCCTGCTCGCCAAGCTGCCCCACAACCGTCCCCGCGCCGCCGAGCTCGACGACGCGCTGGCCGCACTGCGCGGCCGCTGAGCCACGCGGGAAAGCGGCCGCTGAGCCACGCGGGAGAGGGGGAGGGATCCGGATCCCTCCCCCTCTCGTACGCCGGGGCACGCGGCCACCGGCCCGGTCACCCGCGCGCGGACGTCTCCTGGTCCGGCGACGGCCGCGGATCGCGCCTCCTCACCGGTGCGGAGCAGCACCAGCAGTGCGCCCAGCGCCGCCACCGCGGCCAGGACCAGCAGCACCAGCCGGCCCGACGCCCCCGCGCCCACCCCCGCGCCGAGGCCGGACAACCGCTCTTCCAGGGCGAACCCGGCGTCGGTGCCCAACACCGACGGCAGCGCGGACCTGCCGTCGAAGGCCAGGAAAGCCGCACCGAGCGCGATGCACAGCACGCCGCCGACGGCCGAGGTGCTGTGCGGGGCCGGGTCCACCCGGAGGACCCGGCCCCGCCGCCAGCGCGTGCGGACCAGGCCGAAGCGGTCCCCCACCGACGCCGGCACGCACATCGGGACCGCCGTCCCCCAGGCGTGGACGGCGAGCAGCGCCCCGCCGTGCAGGGGGCCGCCGGTCACGGCCGCCACGGTCAGGACGGAGCCGAGGACCGGCCCCGCACAGAACCCCGCCGGCCCGTACACCGCGCCCGGCGCGAACACCGACGGCGCCGAGCCCGAACGGCGCCCGCCCGCGGCCTGCGCCATCCGGCGGGAGCCGAAGCCCACTCCGGCGATCCGGGCCACGCCCAGCACGATGACCGTCCACCCTCCCGCTGTCACCAGGGCGTCCCGATGGCCGTGGAAGAGGCGGCCGGCGAACGAGCCGGCCACACCGAGCGGCACGCGTGTCGTGCACGCGCTGCGGTGGAACAGGCCGGTGCGCGCCACCGGCCGGGTGCGGCTGGTGAAGGAGCAGGCGAGGAAGGCCGGCAGCAACAGGGCGCCGCACGGGCGGCGCCGCACGGGCTGAGCGGAGCCAGCAGACCGCCGAGGAACGCGACCGTCAGAGGGCCACCGGCCGACGGGACGGGCGATCGGGTGTCACGGCTCAGGCCAGTGAGAGGAACAGCTTCTCCAGCCGGGCGCGCATCTGCTCCCGGTCGCCGGAAGCGGCCATGTCCTCGTCGGTCAGGCAGTGCTGCAGGCCGGTGGCGATGATCGCGAAACCCGCCTTGTCCAGAGCCCGGGACGCCGCCGCGAGCTGGGTCACCACGTCCTCGCAGTCCCGCCCCTCCTCGATCATCTTGATCACGCCGGCGATCTGGCCCTGCGCCCGGCGCAGCCGGTTGACCACCGTCTTCAGTTCCTCAGCCGCCATCGCCAGTTCCACGCCCACACTCCTTCTGGATACCCCCTTGGGTATCGTAACGAAGTGCTGACCCGAATGGGCGAAGAAAGCGCCCGGGGCTCAGCCGCCGGCCCGCCGTCGTCCGGGCCGGCATCCGTTCCGCACGGGTCTTCGAACGCCTCTTCGCGCGCCTCCGCGAAGACGGACGCCCGCCCTCTGGAAGGGCTCGGCGCGGACTGCGGGCGGGCTCGTCCCGCCGGGCGCCGAAGCGCCGGTCCGGTGGAGCCTCGGGCGCGTCTCGGCCGTCATCACGCGGCGGATCCACGCGCACCCGCGGCCGGGAGAGGGCGACCGCACCCGGGCCGCCATGGACGCCGTGCTCGGCGTCTGCGGGCCGGGTGCGGACGGCTGGGCCCCTTGACCCGCGCTTTCGCGGGTCAAGGGGCCCAGGTGACGATCAAGCCTTCTTGGTCTCCCAGAAGATCTTGTCGATCTGGGCGATGTAGTCCAGCGCCTTCTGGCCGGTGGCCGGGTCGGTCGACGCCTTGGCGGCCGAGAGGGCCTTCAGGGTGTCGTTGACCAGCTGGTGCAGCTCCGGGTACTTCTCGAAGTGCGGGGGCTTGAAGTAGTCGCTCCACAGCACGGAGACGTGGTGCTTCGCCAGCTCGGCGCGCTGCTCCTTGATGACCGTGGCACGGGCCTGGAAGTGCGGGTCGTCGTTGCCGGCCATCTTCTCCTGGACGGCCTTGACCGACTCCGCCTCGATGCGGGCCTGGGCCGGGTCGTACACACCGCAGGGCAGGTCGCAGTGCGCGCTGACCTTGACCCTGGGGGCAAACAGGCGGGAAAGCATGAAGCGTTCCTTCCTCGTGATCGTCTTCTCACAGGGGACATTACTCCGTGGCGGACCGGTTTTCGCGGGTGCCCCCGTGGGCTTAGGACAAAAGTCCGGGGTCAGACTGAGACTGGTGGGGAAGAACCGGGGAGGTGCCGGGAGATGCCGGAGCTGCCGCAGGACGCCGAGCGGGTGAGGGCGCCGCTGCCCTTCGGGGTGGCCGAGGTGACCGGACCGTCGATGGTGCCGACGCTGCACCACGGGGACCGGCTCCTGGTCCACTACGGGGCGCGGGTGAGACGCGGCGACGTGATCGTGCTGCGCCATCCGTTCCAGCAGGACCTGCTGGTCGTCAAGCGGGCGGCCGAGCGGCGCGACGGCGGCTGGTGGGTGCTCGGGGACAACGCGTACGCGGGCGGTGACAGCACCGACTACGGCGTCGTCCCCGACGAGCTGGTGCTGGGCCGGGTCCGCTTCCGCTACCGGCCGCGCTCCGCGGGCCGGCGGTCGCCGCTGTCGCTGCTGGCCCGGGCGCTGACGTCGGTCCGGCCGGTGCTTTCCGACCGGTCCGCCTCCAGGCGCTTGCGGGCGCGGTAGGCGGCCACGTTGGCGCGGGTGGCGCAGCGGTCCGAGCAGTAGCGCCGGGAGCGGTTGGTGGAGGTGTCCAGGTAGGCGTTGCGGCAGGGTGCGGCCTCGCAGAGGCCGAGGCGGTCGACGCCGTACTCGGTGAGGTGGAAGGCCAGGCCCATCGCGGCGATCGCGGCGTAGCCCGCGGTCGCGTTGGACGGGTGGTCGGCCAGGTGCATGTGCCACAGCGGGCTGCCGTCGTCGTCGCGGAAGTCGTGGCCGGAGATCTGCGGGCTCACCGGGAACTCCAGCAGCAGCGAGTTCAGCAGGTCCACGGCGAGGGTCTCGTCGCCGCCGTCGGCCGCCTCGAAGACCGACCGGAGCCTGGCCCGGACCGAGCGGAACCGCGTCACGTCCGCCTCGGTGGCCCGCCGGGCGGCCGACCGGTTGCCGCCGAACAGGTCGCGCACGGCCTCGACCGAGGTGAGCGTGTCCGTGCCCCGGCCCGGCTCCTCGGTGTTCACGAGACGTACGGCGTAGTCCGAGTAATAGGCCAGTTCCACTTGTAGTCCTTACGCAGGGGCTCTAGGGTCGTGCGTGCGGTCGGGTAACAGACGATCGTGCCCCCAGGGTATTACGGAGTGCATCGCGAGGGAGGGCCCATGACGGACTCGCACACCACCACGGCCGGTACGGACTGGCAGGCCTGGCAAGAGAGCTGGGACCGGCAGCAGGAGTGGTACCTGCCCGACCGGGAGGAACGCTTCCGGGTCATGCTCGACATGGTCGAGGCGCTCGTCGGCACCGCCCCGCGCGTCCTGGACCTGGCCTGCGGCACCGGCAGCATCACCGCCCGGCTGCTCGCCCGCTTCCCGGACGCCACCAGCACCGGTGTCGACCTGGACCCGGCGCTGCTCGCCATCGCCGAGGGCACCTTCGCGGGCGACGAGCGGGTCACCTTCGTCACCGCCGACCTCAAGGACCCCGACTGGGCGGCCCAGCTCCCGCACGACTCCTACGACGCCGTGCTGACCGCGACGGCCCTGCACTGGCTGCACCGGGAACCCCTCGCCGACCTCTACGGGCACCTCGCGGACCTGGTCCGCGACGGCGGCGTCCTCATGAACGCCGACCACATGATCGACGAGACCACGCCCCGGATCAACGCGGCCGAGCGCGCCCAGCGCCACGCCCGCATGGACCGGGCCAAGGAGCAGGGCGCCCTCGACTGGGCCGAGTGGTGGCAGCTCGCCGCGCAGGACCCCGTCCTCGCCGGCCCCACCGCCCGCCACTTCGAGATCTACGGGGAGCACGCCGAGGGCGACATGCCGTCCCCGGCGTGGCACGCGCGCGTGCTGCGCGAGGCGGGCTTCGCGGAGGCGCGCCCGGTGTGGTGCTCACCGTCGGACACCCTGCTGCTGGCCCTGAAGTAGCGCGCCCGG
Source organism: Streptomyces sp. DSM 120436 (assembly GCF_055778765.1). Lineage (NCBI taxonomy): Bacteria > Bacillati > Actinomycetota > Actinomycetes > Kitasatosporales > Streptomycetaceae > Streptomyces > Streptomyces sp. DSM 120436. The sequence goes on from NZ_JBSKBS010000001.1 coordinate 2,567,802, forward strand.
AGCAGAGGGGAGGGGGCGGTACGGATGCCCGTACCGCCCCCTCCCGCGCGCGTGCGGGTCCGAGGTCAGAGGACCTTGGACAGGAACGACTTGGTGCGCTCGTGCTGCGGATCGGTCAGCACGTCACGCGGGTGGCCGGACTCGACCACCACACCGCCGTCCATGAACACCAGGCTGTCGCCCACCTCGCGGGCGAAGCCCATCTCGTGCGTGACGACGATCATCGTCATGCCCGACTCGGCCAGGTCGCGCATGACGTCGAGGACGTCACCGACCAGCTCCGGGTCGAGCGCCGAGGTCGGCTCGTCGAACAGCATCAGCTTGGGGTCCATGGCGAGCGCGCGCGCGATCGCCACCCGCTGCTGCTGGCCGCCGGAGAGCTGGGAGGGGTAGTTCCCGGCCTTGTCGGCGAGACCCACGCGGTCCAGCAGCTCGAGCGCGCGCTGCCGGGCCTGGGTCTTGTTGACGCCCTTGACCTGCACCGGCGCCTCCATGACGTTCTCGACGGCCGTCATGTGCGGGAACAGGTTGAAGCGCTGGAAGACCATGCCGATGTCCCGGCGCTGCTGGGCGACCTCGCTGTCCTTCAGCTCGTAGAGCTTGTCGCCCTTCTGGCGGTAGCCCACCAGCTCGCCGTCGACGTAGAGCCGGCCGGCGTTGATCTTCTCCAGGTGGTTGATGCACCGCAGGAAGGTCGACTTGCCCGAGCCGGAGGGGCCGATGAGGCAGAACACCTCGCCGGTCCGCACCTCCAGGTCGATGCCCTTGAGGACCTGCACACCGCCGAAGGACTTGTGGACGCCCTCGGCCTTCACCATGGCCGTCATACCGTGCTGCTCCTCTCGCGGCTGAAGGCCATCAGGTTGACCTTGACTTTCTGCCACGGGGTCGGCGGCAGGTTCCGGGACGAGCCGCGCGCGAAGCGGCGCTCCAGGTAGTACTGGCCGACGCTGAACACGCTGGTGATGACCAGGTACCAGATGCACGCCACGAACAGCATCTCCATCACGGCGTACGAGGTGGAGCCGATCGTCGAGGTGGCGCGCAGCAGTTCGTTGTACGTCACCGCGTACACCAGCGACGAGGTCTTCAGCATGTTGAGGAACTCGTTGCCGGTCGGCGGCACGATCACCCGCATCGCCTGCGGGATCACGATGCGCCGCAGCGTCTTGCCGTGGCTCATGCCGAGCGCGTGCGCCGCCTCGGTCTGGCCGTCGTCGACGGACTGCAGGCCGGCGCGGCAGATCTCCGCCATGTACGCCGCCTCGTTCAGGCCGAGACCCAGCAGGGCCGCCATGAACGGCGTCATGACGTCGACCATCTCGTCCTTGTAGAGCGGACCGAGGTTCAGCACCGGGAAGATCAGCGCCAGGTTGAACCACAGCAGCAGCTGCACGTAGACCGGGGTGCCGCGGAAGAACCAGATGTAGGCCCACGCCACCCAGCTGGTCACCGGGTTCTTCGACATCCGCATCACGGCGAGGATCACGCCGAGGACCACGCCCATGACCATGGCCAGGACGCTGATCAGCAGGGTGCGGCCGGCGCCGGCCAGCACGGTGCCGTCGAAGACGTAGTCGCCGACGGCCTGCCACTGGATCTTCTCAGCGGTGGCGAAGGCGTTGATCAGCAGGCCCACCAGGGCCAGCACGACGACGGCGCTGACCCACCGGCCGTAGTGACGGACCGGGATGGCCTTGATCGCCGCGGGCTCCACGGGGGCGGGCCCGTCGTCCTTGGAGACGGGGGCCGCCGGCCGGGCGCCGCCCGTCCCCTTGTCGAGTTTGTCGGTCACTGTGACTGCCCTTCAGTACGTGCCCGGGACCGTCACTTGCCGCCGTTGATCACGGCCTTGTCGATGGCGCCGGTCTCGGCGCCCCACTTCTCGAGGATCTTCTTGTACGTGCCGTCCTCGATGATGGCGTTGACGGCGGCCTCCAGGGCCTCCGTGAGCTGCTTGTTGTCCTTGTTGACCGCGATGCCGAACGGACCGGCGTCCACCTGCTCGCCGACCACCTCGAAGGCGTTGCCGTCGTCCGCCTTGCGGGCCAGGTCGACCGCGACCGGGTAGTCGTTCACACCGGCCACCGCGCCGCCGGACTTCACACGGGTCTGGGCCTCGGTGTCGTTCTCGAACGACTGGATGGTGATCTTCTTCTTGCCGGCGTCCACGCACTTCTGGGACTGGTCCTGCAGCGCCTTCTCGTACGTGGTGCCGCGCTGCACGGCGGCCGGCTGACCGCAGAGGTCCTCGATGGAGTTGATCCCCTTCGGGTTGCCCTTCTGGACGTACACGGCGGTGCCGGCCATGAAGTAGTCGACGAAGTCGACACCCGGGCCGAGCTTCTTGCCCTTGTCGTCCAGGCCCTCCTGCCGCTGCTTGTTGTCCGTGATGGACGACATCGCGATGTCGTAGCGGCCCGAGTTCAGCGCGGTGATCAGACCGTCGAAGTTGCCGGAGGTGAACTCGACCTCGACACCCAGCTTCTCGCCCAGCGCGGCGGCGATGTCGGGGTCGACGCCGACGATCTTCCCGCCCTCCTGGAACTCCATCGGGGCGTACTCGGCGTTGGTGCCCGCCTTCAGGACGCCGGCCTCCTGGATCTTCTTGGGCAGCTTGTCGAACAGCGGAGCGGAGTTGGACGCGTCCGACCCCTTGGCGTCCGAGTCGCCGCTGCCTTCGGTCTGGTCACCGCAGCCGGTGAGAAGCAGTGCGCCTGCGACCGCGATCGCGCCGACCGCTGCAATCCGTGAGCGCGCTGCGGTGGTACGACGGGTGGTGCTTGCGGTCATGGTGGGTTCCTCCGGCGGATGGGTGGAGTTGCCGATGGGCCGGCGACGGCCGGTCGGCGTCGCCGCGGGGTCGACGGAGGCACACACCTTCGAGTGCCGCGACCTCGTGTGATTACCGCATCTTGCCATTCGGATTGGGCCGTTCAGGGGGCCTGTGATGTCAAAATCGGATAACGGAGGGTTCTCCAACCCGACCACTCCGGTACATCGCGACCGAAGACTCTTCGGGAATCCTTAATTCCGGCCGCAAGATCTTCACTAATACGCCCATTGGGCGGACGACCCGCCGAGTCCGCGCTCCACTTGAGGGTTTGCTGAGACTTCGTCCGGGTCTTGTCCTGATATCGGACGAAGATTCATGGCGTCGGCATGTGACCTTCGCGTTATGGACTCGTCGCCGACGGCGTCCGTCCGGTAAGAAGGTTCTTCACACCCCTCATCCGGGGCTCAGGGCGCGTGTGCGGCGCGCCCGTCGCGTTCGGCCCGTACGTATCAACCCCTCCGGGCCCGGCGCGGTCCCGCCCGCTCCTCACCAGGAGTGGCAACCCTCAAACCATGAACACTTAAGGGGTAAAACCAAGTGGCAGCGGAGATTGTCAATCCTCGCAGCGACAGCGAGAACCGGGACGCTTCCGAGCAGGACGGCGGGGCGGAGCCCCTGGAGTCCTTCGACCCGGCGTTCGCGCTGCACCGCGGCGGCAAGATGGCCGTGCAGGCCACCGTGCCGGTCCGCGACAAGGACGACCTGTCCCTGGCGTACACGCCCGGCGTCGCGAAGGTGTGCAGCGCGATCGCCGAGCAGCCGGAGCTGGTCCACGACTACACGTGGAAGTCCTCGGTCGTCGCCGTCGTGACGGACGGCACGGCCGTGCTCGGGCTCGGCGACATCGGGCCCGAGGCCTCCCTCCCGGTCATGGAGGGCAAGGCCATCCTCTTCAAGCAGTTCGGCGGTGTGGACGCGGTCCCCCTCGCACTGGACTGCACCGACGTCGACGAGATCGTCGAGACCGTGGTCCGGCTCGCCCCGTCCTTCGGCGGGGTGAACCTCGAGGACATCTCGGCGCCGCGGTGCTTCGAGATCGAGCGGCGGCTCCAGGAGCGCCTGGACATCCCGGTCTTCCACGACGACCAGCACGGCACGGCCGTGGTGACGCTCGCGGCGCTGCGGAACGCGGCGCGGCTCAGCGGGCGTCCGCTGGGCGAGCTGCGGGCGGTGATCTCCGGCGCGGGCGCGGCGGGTGTCGCGATCGCCAGGATGCTGGTCGAGGCCGGCATCGGGGACGTCGCGGTGGCCGACCGCAGGGGTGTCGTCTCGCGGGACCGCGAGGACCTCACGCCGGTCAAGGCCGAGCTGGCGTCGTTCACCAACAAGGCCGGCGTCTCCGGCACGCTGGAGTCCGCGCTGGCGGGCGCCGACGTCTTCATCGGCGTCTCCGGCGGCACGGTCCCCGAGCCCGCGGTGGCGTCGATGGCCGAGGGCGCGTTCGTCTTCGCCATGGCCAACCCGAACCCGGAGGTGCACCCGGAGGTCGCGCACAGGTACGCGGCCGTCGTGGCCACCGGCCGGTCGGACTTCCCGAACCAGATCAACAACGTCCTGGCGTTCCCCGGCATCTTCGCGGGCGCGCTCCAGGTGCGGGCCTCCCGGATCACCGAGGGCATGAAGCTCGCCGCGGCCGAGGCGCTGGCCTCCGTCGTCGGCGACGACCTCGCCGCCGACTACGTCATCCCGTCCCCGTTCGACGAGCGGGTCGCCCCCGCGGTGACGGCGGCGGTGGCCGCGGCCGCCCGGGCCGAGGGCGTCGCCCGGCGCTGAGCGCACGTGTGAGGGGCCCCGTCCAGGCCGTGGACGGGGCTCACGCATGTCCGGGGCCGCACCGCGAGCGGGGCCCGGTCCGGCGCAAGAGGGCGTGTGTCACAGCCGGGCACGGTTCCTTCGGCGGGACGCGGAACCTATCGTCGAGGTCATGTTCGCTGTCTACGCCGCCCGAATCGATCGCGACCAGCCGCTCACGGGACTGGAGTCGGGAGAGCGACCCGCTCCCGAGTCCCGGCCGGGCTGGAGCACCGTCACGGTCAAGGCCGCCTCCCTCAACCACCACGACCTCTGGTCCCTGCGCGGCGTCGGCCTCGCGGAGGACAAGCTGCCGATGATCCTCGGCTGCGACGCAGCCGGTGTCGACGAGGACGGCAACGAGGTCGTCCTGCACTCGGTGATCGGCCAGACCGGTCACGGCGTGGGCCCGAAGGAGCCCCGCTCCATCCTGACCGAGCGCTACCAGGGCACCTTCGCCGAACAGGTCTCCGTGCCCGCCTGGAACATCCTGCCCAAGCCCAGGGAGCTGTCCTTCGAGGAGGCGGCCTGCCTGCCCACGGCCTGGCTGACCGCCTACCGGATGCTGTTCACCAACGCCGGCGTGCGGCCCGGTGACGCGGTGCTGGTGCAGGGCGCCGGCGGCGGTGTCGCGACCGCCGCGATCGTGCTCGGCAAGGCGGCGGGGCTGCGGGTCTTCGCCACCAGCCGGGACGAGGCCAAGCGCAAGCGGGCGCTGGAGCTGGGCGCGGTGGAGGCCGTGGAGCCCGGCGCGCGGCTGCCGCAGCGGGTCGACGCGGTGATCGAGACCGTGGGGGCGGCCACCTGGTCCCACTCGGTGAAGTCGCTGCGCCCCGGCGGCACGCTGGTGATCTCCGGAGCCACCAGCGGTGACCGGCCCTCGCACGCCGAGCTGACCCGCGTCTTCTTCCTGGAGCTGAAGATCGTGGGGTCGACGATGGGCACCAAGGACGAGCTGGAGGACCTGCTGTCCTTCTGCGCCGCGACCGGGGTGCGGCCCGTCATCGACGAGGTGCTGCCTCTGGACCGGGCCCGTGAGGGCTTCGAACGGATGGCGTCAGGCGAGCTGTTCGGGAAGATCGTGCTCACCAACCCCTGACGCGGCTCGCCTCCCTCCCGCGGCACCCCTGCGGCCGGTCCGGTTCTCCGGGCCGGCCGCGGTTTTGTCAACTAGGGTTGACGTAATCGGCGTGTCAACGTACGTTGACATCATGACTGAGGCAACCGATCTCGCCGAGCGGGCGGGCGACCGCGACCCGCGGGTCGGCCTGCGGGCCGTCGCCGCGCTGCGCAAGCTGCTCGAGCAACTGGAGGCCGTGCAGGTGCGCAACGCGCGCAACCACGGCTGGTCGTGGCAGGAGATCGCCACCGAACTCGGGGTCAGCAGGCAGGCCGTGCACAAGAAGTACGGGAGGCATTGATGTTCGAGCGGTTCACCAAGGACGCCCGGGACGTGGTCAAGGAGGCCGTCGCCCAGGCCGAACGGGTGGGAGCGGCCCGCGTCGGCGCGGAGCACCTGCTCCTCGCCCTGCTCGACCGGGAGGGCAGCCGCGCCTCCTTCGCCCTGACCGCCCTGGGGCTCGACGAGCGCCGCGAGCCGGTACGGGAGGCCCTGGAGCGGGCGCGACGGCGGGGCGGGCTCACCCAGGCCGAGACCGACGCCCTCGCCGGACTGGGCATCGACGTGCCGGAGATCGTCGCCCGGGTGGAGGAGGCGCACGGCCCCGGGGCCCTGTCGGGGGAGCGGCCCCGCACCCGGTGGCGGGGGCACCGGCCCTTCGACCGGACGGCCAAGGACGTCCTGACCGGGGCGCTGCGCACCGCCACCGCCCGCGGCCACCGCCACATCGGCGACGAGCACCTGCTCCTCGCCCTCACCGCCCGCCCCGGTGTGCCCGCCGAGGTCCTCGCCGACCACGGCGTGACCCACGCGTCGGTCACTCGTGTGCTCCACGGCGACGGCGAGGCCAAGGCGGGCTGACGGGGCTCAGGGCTTCGGCGCCCGCAGCAGCGCCCTGATACGGGCCGCCGCCTCCGACAGGTGCCCACGGGCGTCGCGGAGCTGTTCCTCGGTGACCCCGTGGTCCCGCGCGGCGTCCCGGACGTCGTCCCGGAAGCGGTCCAGCAGCCGCTCCAGGTCGCGTGCCGGGTCGCCGGTGGACTCCGCCGCGCTCGCGTGGCCCCAGGAGGGGGCGTAGTCGGCCGGGAAGTCCTCGGGGGTCGTGGAGTACGACGGACGGGAGTCCGCCGCCTTCCCGGAATCCGTGCGGCCGAAGGGGAAGTCCTTGCCGAACTCGCCCATCTCCTTGACCAGTTCGCCCAGGCCCTCGCGGAGTCCGGACGGCCAGTCGCCGCGGGCGAAGTGGCCCTGCACCTGCTCCTGGACCTGCCGGACGAGGCGCTGCACCTGCTCCTGTGCCCGGTCCTGGGCCTCCTTGGCCTGGCGGCGGGCGCGCTGGGCCTCCTCGCGGGAGCGCCGGCTCTCGTCCTTGGCGCGCCGGGCCTGCTCCTTCCACTCCTGCTTGGCGCGGCGCATCTCCTCCTTGGCGGCGCGCCAGGCGTCCTTGTCGCCGAACACCGAGAAGTCGCCGAGGCCGAAGTCGCCGAAGGGGGCCTCCTTGCCGCCGGACGCGCCACCGCCCCGCGACTGCCGGGCCCGGCCGGCCTCGGCGCGCATCTCGCGGCGCAGGTCGCCCGCCGCGCCGCTGACGTCGGCCCGTATCTCGGCGGCGAGCTCGGCGACCGACTCGCGGATCTCCAGCTCCAGGTCGGCCAGCTCGCCGCTGCGGTCGGCCAGCTCGGCGCGGCCGGCGTCGGTGATCGAGTAGACCTTGCGGCCGCCCTCGGTGGTGTGGGTGACCAGCCCCTCCGCCTCCAGCTTGGCCAGACGGGGGTAGACCGTGCCCGCGGACGGCGCGTACAGCCCCTGGAAGCGCTCCTCGAGGAGGCGGATCACCTCGTAGCCGTGCCGGGGGGCCTCGTCGAGCAGCTTCAGCAGGTAGAGGCGGAGGCGTCCGTGGGCGAAGACGGGGGGCATGTCAGAGCACCTTCTTGTCGGTCGTACCGGCATTGTCCTCCGGGCCGCCGCGCCGGTCCGGCTCGTCCTCCCGGGGCGGGCGGCGCAGCAGGGCGATGGAGCCGGAGACGGTGGTGGCCCGCAGGGTGCCGCTGCCCGCGCCCAGGCGGCCGGTGAGCTTGTGGGCGCCCCACATCCCCTGGACCCGCAGGTCGTCGAAGGCGTTGGAGATGGCGCCGCTGGCCGTGTTGGCCTCCACCTCGGCGTCCGCCGGGTCGGGCAGCCGGACCGCGATCTCGCCCGAGACGCTGGTCAGCCGGACGTCGGTGGGGCCCTCGGGGTCCAGGTCCACGATCAGCGAGCCGCTGACGGTGTCCGCCCGGACGGAGGGGCCGGAACCCTCGACGACGGTGAGGTCGCCGGAGACGGAGGCGAAGCGGAGGTCGCCGGTCACGGACTGGGCCTCCACGCTGCCGGAGACGGTGTCCGCGCGGACGGGCCCCGAGAGGCGCACCAGGGTGGTGTCGCCCGCGACGCCCTTCACCGCGGCGGGGCCCCGGATGCCCGAGACGACGGCGCCGGCCCCGACGACGCCGACCTCCACGCGGGTCCGCGCGGGGACGGCGAGGGAGACCACCGCGCTGCGGCGCCAGCCCTTGCCGTCCAGCCAGGTGAGGAAGCCCTTCCAGGGGAGGTCGTCGTAGGCGACGGTCAGGACGCCGTCCTCCTGCGTCACCACCAGGGGCGGGCCCTCCACGTCGGAGACCTGGAGGCGGGCCTCGTCCTCGTCGGTCCCCACGACGTTCACCGTGCCGTTGACGAGGCGGACGTTGAGGCGGGTCAGGGGGGCGTCGAAGGTGAGGTCTGTCGTGTCCTTCACGGACCACTCGGGCATGGACGGCCTCCTGATCGCGGATGTGCTCCCGGTGCGGGCATGCGTTGCGTCATATCGCGTATTACTCGATTCACGATATATCGCGGCGCATGAAAGTCAAGGCACTCGTTCTGGTGAACGGTGCCTCGGGTTCGCGATGGGGGGAGGTGCGCGATGGGGGGAGGTGCGCAAGGGGGCGGAGGTGCGGCCCGGCGCCTACGGAGCGCCGTCGCGCCCGTCCGTGCCCGCTCGGAGGCACGGACGGGCGCGGCTCACTCGTCCTCGTCCTCGTCGTCCAGGCGGGCCAGCCAGGTCGCCAGGCGCTCCACCGGGACCTCGAAGTCGGGGTTGAGGTCGACGAAGGTGCGGAGCTGCTCCGCGAGCCACTCGAAGGTGACCTCCTCCTCGCCGCGCCGCTTCTCCAGTTCCTCGATGCCACGGTCCGTGAAGTACATGAGGTCAAGGATATGGGGCGGAGAACGGGGCGGGCCGCACCCCCGGGGAGGGGGTGCGGCCCGCTCGGTCACCGCGTCTTCGCGCCGGTCAGGCCTCGAAGACCTCGCGCACGAGCTGCTCCTGCTCGGCCTGGTGGCGCTTGGCGGAACCGACCGCCGGGGACGAGCTGTGCGGCCGCGAGATGCGGCGCAGACGCTCGGCGTGCGGCAGGTCGGCGCCGACCGCCAGGTCCAGGTGGTCGATCAGGTTGAGCGCGATGAACGGCCAGGCACCCTGGTTCGCCGGCTCCTCCTGCGCCCACAGGTACTTCTCGGCGTTCGGGTACTTCTTGATCTCCGCCTGGAGCTCGGCGCCCGGCAGCGGGTACAGGCGCTCGATGCGGATGATCGCCGTGTCGTCCGCGCCGCGCTTCTTCCGCTCGGCGACCAGGTCGTAGTAGACCTTGCCGGCGCAGAAGACGACCTTCTTCACACCGGCCGGGTCGACCGTGTCGTCGCCGATGACCGGGCGGAACTGGCCCGTGGTGAACTCCTCCGCCTTCGACGCGGCGGCCTTCAGGCGCAGCATCGACTTCGGGGTGAAGACCACCAGCGGCTTGTGGTGCGGGTTGTGCACCTGCCACCGCAGGAGGTGGAAGTAGTTCGACGGCGAGGTCGGCATGGCGACCGTCATGTTGTTCTGGGCGCAGAGCTGCAGGAAGCGCTCCGGGCGGGCCGAGGAGTGGTCCGGGCCCTGGCCCTCGTAGCCGTGCGGGAGGAGCAGGACCACACCGGAGGTCTGGTTCCACTTCTGCTCGGCCGACGAGATGAACTCGTCCACGACCGTCTGCGCGCCGTTGACGAAGTCGCCGAACTGCGCCTCCCACAGCACGAGCGCGTCCGGGCGGGCCAGCGAGTAGCCGTACTCGAAGCCCATGGCCGCGTACTCGGACAGCAGGGAGTTGTAGACGTTCAGCCGCGCCTGGTCCTCGGAGAGGTACTGCAGCGGCGTGTACTCCTCGCCCGTCTCACGGTCGATGATGACCGCGTGGCGCTGGCCGAAGGTGCCGCGCTGGGAGTCCTGGCCGGCGAGCCGGACCGGGACGCCCTCGAGGAGCAGTGAGCCGAAGGCGAGGGTCTCGCCCATGCCCCAGTCGATGGTGCCGTCCTCGACCATCGCCGCCCGGCGCTGCAGCTGCGGCAGCAGGCGCGGGTGGACGGTGATGTGGTCGGGGATGTTCACCTGCGACTCGGCGATCCGCTTCACGATCTCCGTGCTCACCGCGGTGTTCACGGCGACCGGGAACTCGGCCTGCGGGTCGGCCGGGGCGACCGCGGTCGGCTGCGAGGTGGCCTCGCGGACCTCCGTGAAGACCTTCTCGAGCTGGCCCTGGTAGTCCTGCAGCGCCTGCTCGGCCTCTTCCAGGGTGATGTCGCCGCGACCGATGAGGGACTCGGTGTAGAGCTTGCGCACCGAGCGCTTCTTGTCGATCAGGTCGTACATCAGCGGCTGGGTGAAGGCCGGGTTGTCCGACTCGTTGTGACCGCGGCGGCGGTAGCAGATGAGGTCGATCACCACGTCCTTGTTGAACGCCTGGCGGAACTCGAAGGCCAGGCGCGCGACGCGCACGACCGCCTCCGGGTCGTCGCCGTTCACGTGGAAGATCGGGGCCTCGATCATGCGGGCCACGTCCGTCGCGTACATGGAGGAGCGCGAGGACTCGGGGGCCGCGGTGAAGCCGACCTGGTTGTTGATGACGATGTGGACCGTGCCGCCGGTGCGGTAGCCGCGCAGCTGCGACATGTTCAGGGTCTCGGCCACCACGCCCTGGCCCGCGAAGGCCGCGTCGCCGTGGATGGCCACCGGCAGGACGGTGAAGTCCGTGCCGCCCTTGTTGATGATGTCCTGCTTGGCGCGGGCGACGCCCTCGAGGACCGGGTCGACGGCCTCCAGGTGCGAGGGGTTGGCGACCAGCGAGACCTTGATCTGCTCGCCGTCCAGGCCGGTGAAGGTGCCCTCGGCGCCCAGGTGGTACTTCACGTCGCCGGAGCCGTGCATCGACTTCGGGTCGAGGTTGCCCTCGAACTCGCGGAAGATCTGCGCGTACGACTTGCCGACGATGTTGGCGAGGACGTTCAGCCGGCCGCGGTGGGCCATGCCGATGACGACCTCGTCCAGGCGGGACTCGGCGGCCGAGTCCAGCACCGCGTCGAGCAGCGGGATGACGGACTCGCCGCCCTCCAGCGAGAAGCGCTTCTGGCCGACGTACTTGGTCTGCAGGAAGGTCTCGAAGGCCTCCGCCGCGTTCAGCCGGCGCAGGATGCGCAGCTGCTCCTCGCGCTCCGGCTTGGTGTGGCCGCGCTCCACGCGGTCCTGGATCCACTTGCGCTGCTTGGGGTCCTGGATGTGCATGAACTCGATGCCGGTGGTGCGGCAGTACGAGTCGCGCAGCACGCCGAGGATGTCGCGCAGCTTCATCATCGACTTGCCGGCGAAGCCGCCGACGGCGAACTCGCGCTCCAGGTCCCACAGGGTGAGGCCGTGCTCGACGATGTCCAGGTCGGGGTGCTTGCGGACCTTGTACTCGAGCGGGTCGGTGTCGGCCATGACGTGGCCGCGGACCCGGTAGGAGTGGATCAGGTCGAAGACCCGGGCGGCCTTGGTGACGTCGTCGTCGTGGCTGGCGTCGATGTCCTTGAGCCAGCGGACCGGCTCGTAGGGGATGCGCAGGGCCTCGAAGATCTCGTCGTAGAACTTGTTCTCGCCGAGCAGGAGGTTCGCGACCTGGCGCAGGAACTCGCCGGAGGCGGCGCCCTGGATCACCCGGTGGTCGTAGGTCGACGTGAGCGTCATGACCTTCGAGATGCCGAGCTTGTTCAGGGTGTCCTGGGAGGTGCCCTGGAACTCCGCCGGGTAGTCCATGGAGCCGACGCCCATGATCACCGACTGGCCGGGCATGAGGCGCGGCACGGAGTGCACGGTGCCCAGGCCGCCGGGGTTGGTCAGGGAGACCGTGACACCGGTGAAGTCGTCCATCGTCAGCTTGTTGTCGCGGGCGCGACGGACGATGTCCTCGTAGGCCTGCCAGAACTCGAAGAAGTTCAGCGTCTCGGCCTTCTTGATCGCCGCGACGACGAGCTGGCGGTCGCCGTTGGGCTTGACCAGGTCGATGGCGAGACCGAGGTTGACGTGCTCCGGCTTGACCAGGGTGGGCTTGCCGTCCACCTTGGCGTACGACCAGTTCATCGCCGGCATGGCCTTGATGGCCTGCACCATCGCGTAGCCGATGAGGTGCGTGAAGGAGATCTTCCCGCCCCGGGCGCGCTTGAGGTGGTTGTTGATGACGATGCGGTTGTCGAACAGCAGCTTCACCGGGACCGCCCGCACGGACGTGGCCGTGGGCAGCTCCAGCGAGGCGTCCATGTTCTTCGCCACGGCGGCGGACGGACCGCGCAGGGTGACCTGCTCGGGGCCGCTCTTCGCCCCGCCCGCCGGCTCGGCCTTCTCGGCCGGGGCCGGCTTGGCGGCGGGAGCGGCCTGCTTCTTCGGCTGGGCGGGCGCCTGGGCCTTGGCGGGAGCCTGAGCCGGGGCCTCGGCCGCCGGAGCGGCGGCGGGCTTCGCGGCCGGGGCGGGCGTCTCGGCCTTCGCGGGCGCGGCCGGCCGGGACGGAGCGGTGGGGGTCACCGCGGCCCCCGCGGCCGCGTCACCCGCCGGAGCCGGGGTCGCGGACGCGCCCGGCTTGTAGTCGGCGAAGAAGTCCCACCAGGCTCGGTCCACCGAGTTCGGGTCCTGGAGGTACTGCTGGTAGATCTCGTCGACGAGCCATTCGTTGGCACCGAAGGCCGCAGCGGGGTTCTTGCCCGCTTGGTCGGTGTCGGTCGAGATGCTCGAGTTACTGGGGGACTGTGGCGACACGGCGTCAACCGCCCTCTTCCGCTTCGCAAGATGATGGACAGCGGAAATAAAGGCTACGCCTCCCCGCGCGAGAAGGTCAGGCCGGGCCCGTGCAACGTCGTGCACATCACATCTCGGCGGGTGTTTCGCCTCTGGAATTGGCGGGAAACAAGCGAAGTTCCGCTTCTTTCGACGGTATCAGGCATCGCTGGACCAGGGCCCGTCGCGCCCCGCGCGCGGGTCTGTGCCTGATCACACGTGTCCGCCAGGGCGAACACAGATGGATCTTGAGGCTCCGCTTCGAACTTTACGTCAACTTGGCAGAGCGGAGGGCCCTGGAAGAGTGATCAGAATCCGGCAACCCCGCTCGGATTCCGCCACCCCGATCCGCCCGCCGTGCAGGTCCACGGCCCAGCGGGCGATCGCCAGGCCCAGCCCGGTGCCGCCGTCGCTGCCGGGGCCGTGCGGCCGGTTGACGTTGCCGCGGTTGAACCGCTCGAAGACCCGGTGCCACTCCGTGCGCGGGATGCCCGGACCCTCGTCCAGCACCTCCAGCTCCAGCGACTCCGGCTCGGGGCCCCGCCGGGCCCGGACGGTCACCCTGCCGTGCGGCGGGCTGTGCTTGACCGCGTTGTCGATCAGGTTGGCGACCACCTGGTGGATCCGCTCGGGATCGGCGTGCGCGACCAGCTCGGGCGGCGAGACGTCCAGGTGCAGATGCACGTCCGTACGGGTGTGGCTGCCGGAGCCGGAGGCCATGCCCGCGCGGGCGGAGGCGACCATGTTGGCCTCCTTCAGCACCCCCGACAGGTACGGCCACACCTCGAAGCGGCGCTTCCTCAGCGGCACCACGCCGTTGTCCAGGCGGGACAGGTCCAGCAGCGTCTCCACCAGACGGCCGAGCCGCTCGGTCTGCTTCAGGGCCGTGCGCATCGTCTCGGGGTCGGCCTCGGTGACGCCGTCGACGATGTTCTCCAGTACCGCGCGCAGTCCCGCGATGGGCGTGCGCAGCTCGTGCGAGACGTTGGCCACCAGCTCCTTGCGCTGGCGGTCCTGCGCCTCCAGCTCGTCGGCCATGACGTTGATCGTCTGCGCCAGGTCGCCCAGCTCGTCCCGGCGGCTCTCGCGCACCCGGCGGGTGTAGTCGCCGTGCGAGATGGACCGCGCGACGGCGTTCATGTCGTCCAGCGGAGCGGTGAGGGAGTGCGCCACGAACTGGGTGATCAGCAACGTGGCGATCATCGAGAAGACGGTGATGAAGCGCAGCTCCGTCTTGGTGTGCACGGCGATCACCGACAGCCCGGTGGTGATCAGGACCGAGACGACGACCAGCGCGCCCAGCTTGGTCTTGATCGAGAACGGGCGCACACCGCCCCACGGATCCTTCTTCCCCTGTCCGCGCCGCGCCGGACCCCCGCTCATGGCGTCGGCGTCTCCAGGGCGTAGCCCACGCCGTGCACGGTGCGGATGCGCTCGGCGCCGATCTTCCGGCGCAGCGCCTTGATGTGGCTGTCCACGGTCCGGGTGCCGGAGGCGTCCGCCCAGTCCCAGACCTCGGCGAGCAGCTGCTCGCGGGAGAGGACCGCGCGCGGAGTGTTGGCCAGGCACACCAGCAGGTCGAACTCGGTGGGCGTCAGGTGGACGTCCTCGCTGCGCACCCGCACCCGGCGCTGGGCGTGGTCGATCTCCAGCTCGCCCAGGCGCAGGATGCCGCTGCGCGGGGTGGTGGCCGCGAGGGCGGCGCGCTCCACGCGGCGCAGCAGCACGTGCACGCGGGCGGCGAGCTCGCGCATGGAGAACGGTTTCGTCATGTAGTCGTCGGCGCCGACGCCGAGGCCCACCAGCATGTCGGTCTCGTCGTCGCGCGCGGTGAGCATCAGCACCGGCACCGGCCGCTGGGCCTGCACGCGCCGGCAGACCTCCAGGCCGTCGAAGCCCGGCAGCATGATGTCGAGGATCAGCAGGTCGGGCTGCCAGGCCTCGGCCGTGTCGACCGCGGAGGGGCCGTCGCCCGCCGTTTGCACGAGGAATCCCTCGGCGCGCAGGCGGGTCGCGATGGCGTCCACGATCGTCGCGTCGTCCTCGACCACCAGGACCCTGCGCTGCGCGCCGGGGGTGGTCGCCGCCGTGCCGTTGTGGGAGGTGTGTGTCTGCTCCATCGCCCGCCCCTGAAGTGTGCTTTTTCCGGAATCCGTGGGGTGATCCGTCGTCTGCGCATCACTGCGACCGACGCTTGGATGATCTGCGCCAGGGCAGCAGCGTACGGGGACGCGCCACGGGTTTGCTATCCAGGGCGGACGCCGATGTGCACGACGTCCGGAACGCCCCGGGCAACGGGGATCTCTTCGGTACGCACCTGCCGGAACCCGGCATTCCGCAAGGTTCCCTCGAATTCCGGAGAGGGCTTGGCGGACCATACCGCGAGGACCCCGCGCGGCTTCAACACCCTTGCGCACGCCGCGAGTCCGTCCGGCGTGTACAGCCCCTCGTTGCCCTCGTCCACGGTCCAGTCGGGCCCGTTGTCGACGTCGAGGCACAACGCGTCGAAGGTGACGGACGTCTCCTTGACGTAGGTCGCCAGGTCCTGCTCGACGACCTCCGTCCGGGGATCGGCGAGCGCCTCGCCGGAGAGTTCGGCCAGCGGGCCCGTGCGGTGCCACTCGATGATCGCGAGCTCCCGCTCCACCACCGTGATCCGCCCCCAGCGCGGCTGCCCGGCCGCGTGCGCCAGGGAGAAGCCGACGCCCAGCCCGCCGATCAGCACCCGTGGATCCGCCGCCTCCGGGTCCAGGGCGGCCAGGGCGGCGTCCACCAGCAGCCGCTCGGAGCGTCCGTCGGAGGTGTCCATCAGGAAGCAGCCGTTGGCGATGATCTGCAGCAGACCGCCGTGCCTGCGCAGCGCGACCTCGCCGTACGGGCCCTCGCGGCGGTCCAGGACTTCTGGAGCTTCGGGAATGTCGTACGGGGTGGACATGCGTTCATCCTGGCAGGTCCCCCGTCCCGGCGGTCCGGGGCCGTGGCGCCCGGCCCGGTGATCGCTCAGAGCGAACGCCACTCCGGGAACATTCGGCGGCTCCCCTGCATTGAGTCGACATAGCTCAACTTGACTGCCGAAGGGGAGATCATGGCTGCTGAGTCCACACCGCTCGCCCTGCCCGTGCTGCCGCTCGACGACGAGGTCGTGCTGCCGGGGATGGTGGTTCCGCTGGACCTGAGCGACTCCGAGGTGCGCGCGGCCGTGGAGGCCGCCCAGGCCGCCGCCCGCGACGAACCGGGCAAGCCCCGGGTGCTGCTGGTGCCGCGCGTCGACGGGACCTACGCCGGGACCGGCGTGCTGGGCACGGTCGAGCAGGTGGGCCGGCTGGCCGACGGCGACCCGGGCGCCCTGATCCGCGGCCGGGGGCGGGTGCGCATCGGCGCCGGCACCACCGGGCCGGGCGCGGCGCTGTGGGTGGAGGGCGTCCGCATCGACGAGAGCGTGCCCGACCCGCTGCCCGGCCACGTGACCGAACTGGTCAAGGAGTACAAGGCGCTCGCCACCGCCTGGCTGCGCAAGCGCGGCGCCTGGCAGGTCGTGGACCGGGTCCAGGCCATCGACGACGTCTCCGCCCTCGCCGACAACTCCGGCTACTCGCCGTTCCTCACCACCGACCAGAAGGTCGCCCTGCTGGAGACCACCGACCCGGTGGCCCGGCTGAAGCTCGCCACCCAGCAGCTGCGCGACCACCTCGCCGAGCAGGACGTCGCCGAGACCATCGCCAAGGACGTCCAGGAGGGCGTCGACAAGCAGCAGCGCGAGTTCCTGCTCCGCCGCCAGCTCGAGGCGGTCCGCAAGGAGCTGCGCGAGCTGAACGGCGAGAAGGAGGGCGAGGAGTCCGACGACTACCGGGCCCGCGTCGAGGCCGCCGAGCTCCCCGAGAAGGTCCGCGAGGCCGCGCTCAAGGAGGTCGACAAGCTGGAGCGCGCCTCCGACCAGTCGCCGGAGGGCTCCTGGATCCGCACCTGGCTCGACACGGTGCTGGAGATGCCGTGGAACGAGCGCACCGAGGACTCCTACGACATCCGCGGCGCCCGACAGGTGCTGGACGCCGAGCACGCGGGCCTGCAGGACGTGAAGGAGCGCATCACCGAGTACCTGGCGGTGCGCAAGCGGCGCAGCGACCGGGGCCTGGGCGTCGTCGGCGGGCGGCGCGGCGGCGCCGTGCTGGCCCTGGTGGGCCCGCCCGGCGTCGGCAAGACCAGCCTCGGCGAATCCGTCGCCCACGCCATGGGCCGCACGTTCGTCCGGGTCGCCCTCGGCGGCGTCCGCGACGAGGCGGAGATCCGCGGCCACCGCCGCACCTACGTCGGCGCCCTGCCCGGCCGGATCGTGCGCGCCGTCAAGGAGGCCGGGTCGATGAACCCGGTCGTCCTGCTCGACGAGATCGACAAGGTCGGCTCCGACTTCCGCGGCGACCCGGCCGCGGCCCTGCTGGAGGTCCTCGACCCGGCGCAGAACCACACCTTCCGGGACCACTACCTGGAGGTCGAGCTCGACCTGTCCGACGTGGTCTTCCTCGCCACCGCCAACGTCCTGGAGGCCATCCCGGAGGCCCTGCTCGACCGCATGGAGCTGGTCCGCCTCGACGGCTACACCGAGGACGAGAAGATCGTCATCGCCCGCGACCACCTGCTCCCGCGCCAGCTGGAGCGCGCCGGTCTGGACACCGACGAGGTCACCCTCGACGAGGGCGCGCTGCGCAAGCTGGCCGGCGAGTACACGCGCGAGGCGGGCGTGCGCAACCTGGAGCGGTACATCGCGCGGCTGCTGCGCAAGGTGGCGGCCCAGCACGAACTGGGCGAGCGGGAACTGCCGTTCACCGTGACCGAGGGCGACCTGCGGGACCTGATCGGACGGCCGCACCACGTGCCGGAGTCCGCCCAGGAGCCCGCCGAGCGGCGCACCGCCGTGCCCGGTGTCGCCACCGGGCTCGCCGTGACCGGCGCCGGCGGTGACGTCCTCTACGTCGAGGCGTCCCTGGCCGACCCGGAGACGGGCGCGGCGGGACTCACCCTGACCGGCCAGCTGGGCGACGTGATGAAGGAGTCCGCGCAGATCGCGCTGAGCTTCCTGCGCAGCCACGGCGCCGAGCTGGAACTGCCGGTGGGCGACCTGAAGGACCGGGGCGTGCACATCCACTTCCCGGCGGGCGCCGTGCCCAAGGACGGCCCGAGCGCGGGCATCACGATGACCACGGCCCTGGCCTCGCTGCTCTCCGGGCGGCTGGTCCGCACGGACGTGGCGATGACCGGCGAGGTGTCGCTGACCGGGCGGGTGCTGCCGATCGGCGGGGTGAAGCAGAAGCTGCTCGCCGCGCACCGGGCCGGCGTCACCACCGTGATCATCCCCAAGCGCAACGAGCCCGACCTGGACGACGTCCCGGCGGAGGTGCTGGAGAAGCTGGACGTGCACGCCGTCACCGACGTCCGCCAGGTCCTGGAACTGGCGCTGTCCCCGGCCGCCGACGAGGCGGCGCCGGAGGTTCCGGTGGCCGCGTGACCGGGGCTGCCGGATGAGGAGGGCCCGGGTTCCGTGAGGGAGGCCCGGGCCCTTCCCCGGCCCGGTCCGCTTCTGCGCCGGGCGCCCGGGGCCGTCTCGTGCCGGAGGCGCCGGGGCCGTTGGTCCGCTTCCGTGCCGGGCGCCCGGGGCCGTCTCGTGCCGGAGGCGCCGGGGCCGTTGGTCCGCTTCCGTGCCGGGTGCCCGGGGCCGTCTCGTGCCGGAGGCGCCGGGGCCGTTGGTCCGCTTCCGTGCCGGGCGTCCGGGGCCGTCTCGTGCCGGAGGCGCCGGGGCCGTTGGTCCGCTTCCGTGCCGGGTGCCCGGGGCCGTCTCGTGCCGGAGGCGCCGGGGCCGTTGGTCCGCTTCCGTGCCGGGCGCCCGGGCCCGTCCCGTGCCCGAGGCGTCGCACCGGCGCCGGGGCCGTCGGGTCAGTCGCCGGCGGCGAAGGCCCGCACCCGGTCGAGGGTGCCGTTGAAGCGGTCGTGGTCGCCGACGACCGGGCCGGTCGAGGTGTACTGCCACATCGTGTACGTGCTCCAGCCGGCGGGCAGTTCGCCGACGGTGGAGGCGTACCGGGCGATCCACAGCGGGGTGCCGGCGGCGAAGCCGGCGTGATTGCCGGTGCACTGCTTCCACCAGCTTGGTGGCGGTGTAGAGGACGGCGTCGCGGCCGGTACGGGCGCGGTAGCGGTCGAGGAAGTCGCGGATCCAGCTCACCATTTCGCTCGTCGACTTGCCGTAGCAGGCGTCCCCGTACGGGTTCCACTCGATGTCCAGGACGCCGGGCAGGGTGCGCCCGTCGGCGGACCAGGCGCCGCCGTGGTCCACGAAGTAGTCGGCCTGTGCGGCGCCGCTCGCGGTGTCGGGCGTCGCGAAGTGGTAGGCGCCGCGGACCATGCCGACGTCGTGGGAGCCGTTGTACTGCTGCGGGTGGTACGGGTTGGTGTAGTACGTGCCCTCCGTGGCCTTGGCGTAGGCCCAGCGCACCCCGCTGTCCCACAGGGTGGCCCAGGCGACGTCGCCCTGGTGGCTGGAGACGTCCACGCCCTCCGTCTGGGTGGAGCGGGCGGTGGGCAGACCGGCCCGGCCGTCGTGGGCGAGGACGCCCATGCCCATGTGGGCGGAGCCGCGCGGCGGGACGGTCGGGGCGGCGCCGTCGGCGACGGCGGCGCCCTGCGGAAGGGCGAGCAGCGCGAGCAGGACGGCGCCGGCGACGCCGAGCGCGCGCATGCGGACGAGTGGTCGGGATCTGGGCACAGGCATGACGCATCTCCGAACGGTCAGGGGACGAACCCGGAAGGCGACCCACCTCGCATGCGGTGGGCATGCCACGTAAGGGCCTGAGGGAGAAACCGCGGGGCGCCGACCGCGGCGGCGGGCGCGAGCACCGCGCACCGCCGCTGGTCTACGCCTGCGAAATACTGGTGGAGCTGCGACGACGCCGCCACTCGACGGAAACTTTCAGAACGGGAAACCGAGGCAGGGGCCAACGTGCACGAAGACGGAAACGGCGGCGGGGAGCACGCCGCCTCGCCGGAACCCGGGTCCGGTGCGGAACAGCCCGCGCTCCTGGCGCTGGAACGCGAGTTGACGGTCCTGCTGCGACGCGCCCGGGCCAACCAGGGGGAGATGGCGCGCGAGGTCCACCCCGACCTCGAGCCGTCCGCGTACGGGCTGCTGGTCCGTCTGGAGGAGTGCGGGCGGCAGCGGGCCACCGAACTCGCCGCCTACATCGGCATCGGCAAGGCGACGATGTCGCGTCAACTGCGCGCCCTGGAGGACCTCGGGCTGGTGGGCCGCGAGCCCGATCCCGCAGACGGCCGCGCCTGGCTCGTCACCCTCACCGAGGAGGGCCGCCACCGCGTGAGCCGCGTCCGCGAGGCCCGCCGCGCCCGCTACGCCGGCCGCTTCGCCGACTGGGACCCGGAGGAGGTCGCCGAGCTGGCCCGGCTGCTGCACCGGCTCAACCGGGGGATGGAGAGGTAGGGCTTCCCCGGTGCGGGACCCCCGCGGTGCGGGACCCCCGCGGTGCGGGACCCCCGCGGTGCGGGACCCCCGCGGTGCGGGACCCCCGCGGTGCGGGACCCCCGCGGTGCGGGACCCCCGCGGTGCGGAGGCCTCGCGTCGACGGGTCCGCCGCCCGGACGACGGTGGCCACGGCGCGTCAAGGGTGGCGCGGCCTCACCGGTCGGCCGTGCGGGTGACGTCGTCAGCTCGGCGGCAGCTCGACGTGGACGACCGTCGCGTCGTCGTGGGTCTTGCCGCCCGGGGGACGGCCCCGTTCCAGGGCGCGGACGCGCTTCACCAGGCTCCGGGCGCCCTCCTGGCGGATCAGGGCCACGCAGTCCGCCCAGTCGCCCTCGCCGAAGCGGTCCACCCAGCGGGTCGCGCCGTCCGTCAGCGCCGTCAGGGCGCGCACCCGGTCCCGGGGCAGGGAGACGGTGACGGCGCGTGAGGACACCGCCGGGTCGGCCGCGGCGGTGAAGAAGCCGCCCTCCTTGTTGCGCAGGGTGGTGTCCACGACGGTGTGGCTGGCCAGGGCCGAACGGGGCAGCCGGTCCAGCCGGTCGTCCCGGACCGCCGTGACCGCGCCGTCCGGCGACTCCACCAGCAGGACCGAGTCGGACAGCACGAGACAGTCCACCGCGTCGGGTGACCAGCGGGCCAGCACCACCGTCGCCTGCGGCGTCCGGGGGTGAGAAAGGTCACAGATCGCGGCGTGGCTCTCGGCCGTGCGCGCGATGCCCCGGGACAGCAGCCCGGCCGGCGGAACATCCGGGAGGGAAACGGTCAGTTCGGTCAGCGCGCCGCCCAGCCGGGCGGTGAACCAGGGGACCGAATGCAGACAACCGCCCCCGTCCGACGGCGGCGTGACACCGTCGAGGACCACGAGCGCGCCGCCCTGCCCGGACGCCGGGAGCGCGACGCTCGCGAAGTCCTCGTTGGGGCGCCCCGGATCACCGGGTTCCGAGACGAGTTCCGTGCGCATCCGGCCAGTCTGCACGAGCTCCCCGCGTCGGCCGCCGGGGCCCGGCGACGACCGCCCGTTCTCCCGCGGGCGCGCAGGTCAAGCGCCTGATTTGGGAGGGAATGCAGGGGTCGGGGAAGGCGTGGCGGCGAATATTGCCACCGCCCGCCGCAGACGTCCAACCGGCGTGCCACCGGAGCCCGCCGTGGGGCACAACGGAACTTGCTCCTCAACTCGCCTCCGATGTTCACTCCTTCGAGTGGCGGGTCAGGTGATGCGCATCCACTGTCCACGGCCACTGGGAGGGTCGGGGAGCGTGGGGGGCGCCTCGCTGTCCGAGCGCGGCCAGCGGCTCGGGGAACGCGCCCGCGCCCGTTGACGGAGCGTCACCCGGGCCCACGGGTACACGAGCAGGAATGCGAGCACCGGTGCAGAAGACGCGGCCTCGTCGCAAGGACAAGCAGGCGGCCCTCGCGGGGGACGCGCAGCAGACGCCCACCGTCGGCAGGGGCCGCCCCACCCACGTACGCAACCGTCTCGTCGTCGCCGTCGCCGTGGTGGCCGCGGCGATCGCCGGGGCGGGAGCGCCCTCCGTGCTGGCGGCCTCCCGGCAGCTGCACGACGCCCAGGAACTGGTGACCCTCGCCGAGCGGACCGAGGACGCGCTCACCCTGGCCCACTCCCTCGCCGACGAGCGCGACGAGGTCGTCCCCTACATCGCGGCGGGCCGCCCCGAGTCCGAGGCGCCCTCCAAGGAGCACAGCGCCCGGGTGGACCGCCAGGTCGAGGAACTGCGCGCCGACGAGGACACCTCCCAGGACCTGCGCGACGAGCTCGACGCCGTCGCCGCCGTACGCCGCGCCGCCCTCACCGGCAAGAGCGGCGCGCTGGAGGCGCACCAGGCCTACTCCACCGTCATCACCCAGCTGCACCGGCTCGCCGTCCGGCTCGCCGACCGGACCCCGCCCCGCGCGAGCTCCGGCGGCCACGCGCTCGCCGAGCTGGACACGGCCGTCCAGCAGGCCGCCGCCACCCGCGGGCTGCTGCTCGCCGCGCTGAACGTGCCCAGCACCACCGAGACCGTGACCGACCCGGTCACCGGCCTGCCGGTCACCGTCGACAGCGCGTCGGAGGCCGACGAGGAACGGCGCGACGAACTGACCGCCGCCGCGCTCCAGGCACGGGTCCGCTCCGACGCGGCCCTCGCCGGCTTCCGCGACACCGCCCCGGAGGCCGCCCGCGCCTCCTACGACTCCACGGTCACCGGCCCCGAGGCGGACACCGCCGAGGAGTACCTCGGGAAGCTCACCGACAAGCCGACCCTCTCCGACTCCGAACTCGACACCGGCACCCAGAAGCTGGCGGCGGCGCTCACCGCGCGGATCGACATGATGCGGGGCGTCGAGGCCGCGCTGTTCGACCAGCGCACCAAGGACCTCGCCCAGCTCCGCGACGAGGACGTCACCGAGCTGGAGATCCGGATCGCCGTCCTCGGCGCCCTCATGCTGCTCGCGGTCGGCGTCGCCACCGCGATGGCCCGCACCCTCACCCGGCCGCTGTCGGTGCTGCGCCGCGGCTCCGCCCGGCTCGCCGAGGCGGAGGACCCGGCCGCCGAGGAGCCGGTCACCTTCACCGGCCGCAACGACGAGTTCGCGCAGGTCGTCCGCTCCGTCAACACCCTGCACGCGCACGCCGCCGGACTCGCCCAGCGGATCGCCACGCTGGAGGCCGACCGCAAGCACCTCGTCGGACAGCGGCAGAAGATGGCCGACGCCCGCGAGGAGCTGCGCAACGAACTCGCCGAGGCCACCGCCCGCATGGAGCGGATGCGCCACAGCATCGGCGGCACCTTCGTCAACCTCGCCCTGCGCACCCTCGGCCTGGTCGAGCGGCAGCTCGGCGTCATCGAGGGGCTGGAGCAGCGGGAGGACGACCCCGATCGCCTGGCCACGCTGTTCAAGCTCGACCACTTCGCCACGGTGATGCGCCGGCACAGCGAGAACCTGCTGGTCCTCGCCGGCACCGAGCACGGCCGGCAGACCGCGGGCCCGGTCCCGCTGGTCGACGTCGTACGGGCCGCGGTGAGCGAGATCGAGCGGTACGAGCGGGTACGGATCGCCGCGCTGCCGCCGCACGCGCACATCGCCGGGTTCGCCGCGGACGACCTGTCCCACCTGCTCGCCGAACTCATGGAGAACGCGACCTCGTTCTCCCCGCCCGACCGGCCCGTCGAGGTCTCCGGCTGGCTGCTGGAGAACGGCGAGGTCATGCTCTCCGTCCAGGACGAGGGCATCGGCATGGCCGAGGACCGGCTGGAGCGGCTCAACACCCGGCTGTCCGAGTTCGACCCGGAGACGGCGTACGACGCGGAGTCCGACGACGGTCTCGGCCTCGGCCTGTACGTCGTGGCCCGGCTCGCCCACCGGCACGGGGTGCGGGTGCGGCTGCGCAAGCAGAAGCAGGGCGGGATCGCCGCGGTGGTCGTCCTCCCGGACCCCCTGCTGGCCCCCGCCACGCCCACGGCCGTCCCCGGCGGCGCCCCCACGGTGTCCCTGCCGGGCGCCGACGCCGAGGCCAACTCCAACGAGCTGCGGGGCCGCGGCACCTCGGGTGACCCGCTGGTCGACCTCGCGGAGAAGGCCCTGGAGGCCCGAGCGGCGGCCGGGACGTCCGGCTCGGCCGCCTCAAAGACGCCGCCCGCGCGGGGTGCGCAGGAGGCGGGGGAGACCCCGGAGCCCTCGGCCGCGACGCAGACGCCGCCCGCCGCGGACACCCCGGCGACGCCGGACGCCGGTACGCCGCACGGCCCGGACGAGGCCGCCCCGGCCGCCGTGACCCAGCAGGAACCCCCGGCCCCGCACGCGGCTGCCGACTCCGCCGGGGAACGGACTCAGGGCGAGTCCGCCTCGGACGCCCCGGACACGCCCGCCGCGCACGCGACCGCCCCCGGTGCCGTCACGGCGTCGGCTCCCGGCGAGGCCGCCCCTGACGCCGGGGAAGAGGCGAGGCCCCGCGCGGCGGCTCCGGGTATCCCGGACACGCCCACCGTGCAGGTGGCCGCCCCCGGTGCCGTCGGGGAATCGACTTCCGGCGAGGCCGCCCCGGGAGCCGCGGAGGAGACGCGGTCCCGCACGGGAGCCCCGGGCGCCCCGGACACGCCCGCCGCGCACGCGACCGCCCCCGGTGCCGTCACGGCGTCGGCTCCCGGCGAGGCCGCCCCTGACGCCGGGGAAGAGGCGAGGCCCCGCGCGGCGGCTCCGGGTATCCCGGACACGCCCACCGTGCAGGTGGCCGCCCCCGGTGTCGTCGGGGAATCGACTTCCGGCGAGGCCGCCCCGGGAGCCGCGGAGGAGACGCGGTCCCGCACGGGAGCCCCGGGCGCCCCGGACGCGCCCGCCGCGCACGCGGCCGCCCCCGGTGCCGGCGAGGAACCGCTCCCCGGCAGCGAGGCCACCCCCGTCACCCCCCAGGCCCCGGAGCCGCACGCGGCCACCTCGGCTGCCGGCGCCGAGCCCGCTCCCGGCGAGGCCGCCCCGGCGTCGGAGCCGAGCCAGGATGTCCCCGCTGCCCCCGGCGCCGGTGCGTCCCTCCCGGACGCCGACCCGGAGCCGGAGGCGCGCCAGGCCGCGGTCACGGCTTCCGACGTGCCGCTCCCGGACACCGCACCGGAGCCGCACCGGGACGCCGCCGCCGACGAGCCCCGGACGCACGACGTCCCCCGGGCCCGCGCGGGCGACCCCGCCCCCGGGCCGGAGGCGCAGGCCCCCGTCGAGCGCCTCGCCGAGACCACCATGGAGTTGTTCCTCCCGGCCCAGTCGGACGGCCGTACCCCGGCGGAGGCCGGGGGCGCGGCGTCCGACGACCGCCCCACGGCGGCCGGAGGCCACGGCGCCGGGACCGCCCCGCCCGCCGACGAGGCCGTACGCCCGGGCGCCGGGCACGCACCCGTCCCCGGCCCGCGGCCGCACGGCAGCGGGTCCGCACCCGAGGCGGCACAGGCACCCGGGCCCGCACCCGTCCCCGGCCCGCGGCCGCACGGCAGCGGGTCCGCACCCGAAGCGGCACAGGCACCCGGGGGCCCCGCCCCCGAACCCGCCGCCGCCCCGGAGGGGTCCCGCGCCGGGCTGCCCGGCCGCCCTGTCACCGGTGACGCCGCCGGCAGGCCCGAGCACGCGCGGGTCGCCGACGGCCTCGCCGAGGACGAACCCGTCACCGCCAAGGGACTGCCGAAGCGGACGCCGAAGATCACCGCGCCGGTCGCCCCCCCGCGGTCGCGGTCGGGGTCGGTGGACGCCGAGGCCCTGCGCCGGCGGCTCGGCGGCTTCCGCCGGGGCGCGGACGCCGGACGGCGGGACGCGCAGGCGGAGCGGGCGGCCGAGCCGTCCCGCGGGGACCGGACGCCGTCCGGCACGGACGCCGCAACCGAAGAAGCCACGGGGGGCACCGTCGAGGAGGCAAGCAGTTGACCGCGCCCAGTACCTTCGGACTGAGCAGTGAGGCCCGCAACCTGCACTGGCTGCTGACGAACCTCGTCGAGGAGGTGCCCGGCATCCTGTCCGTCGTGGTGGTCTCCTCCGACGGCCTGCTGCTCCTGTCCTCCGACGAGACGCTCGCCCGGGCCCGCAGCGGCCCGGACGGCGCCGCACCGGCACCCGGCGAACGGGGAGCGGGGCGGCCCGGCCCGCGCGGCTCCTCCGCCGACCTGGCCACCGTCGTCTCCGGCATCGGCAGCCTCACCGTCGGCGCCTCGAAGCTGATGGACTACGGGTCCGTCAAGCACACGATGGTCGCCATGGACGAGGGCAGCCTCTTCGTGATGTCGATCAGCGACGGCTCGCTGCTCGGCGTGCACGGCTCGGCGGACTGCGACATGAGCGTCGTGGCGTACCACATGGCCCTCTTCGTGGGCCGCGCCGGCCACGTCCTGACCCCCGAGCTGCGCGGCGAGCTCCGCAGGAACCTCGAGTCGGCGAGAGGCGGGGAGCACGAGGCCGCCGGGAGCCCCCGATGACCCGCCCCCCGAAGAAACACCTCCCGGTACGCGGCGGTGACCGCAGGCCCGCCCGGGTGCGCCCCTACTCGCTCACCGGGGGCCGCACCCGCTTCGGCCACGTGCTGCTGGTGGAGACGTTCGTCGGCGCCACGGCCGGCGCCGCCGGGCTGGAGGCCGCCGAGGAGCGCAGGGAACTCGCCTCCGGCGGTCTCGCCCGGGTCATGCCGGAGGCGCACGCCATCGTCGAACTGTGCCGCCGCCTGCGGACGGTGGCCGAGATCGCCGCGCTGCTGAAGATGCCGCTCGGCGTGGTCCGCGTCCTGCTGAGCGACCTCGCGGACCAGGGAAAGATCCGTGTCTACGGGACGGGCACCGGCCACGGCACGGGCCGCCCGGACCGCGCGCTGCTGGAAAGGGTGCTGAGTGGACTCCGCCGTCTCTGACGCCGCCCCGGGCGTCGCCCCGCTCGCCGAGGAGGACGAGCCCCTGCTGCCCTGGCAGACGGACCCCACCCGGGCCCCGGTCGCCACGAAGATACTCGTGGCCGGCGGCTTCGGCGTCGGCAAGACCACCCTCGTCGGCACCGCCTCCGAGATCACGCCCCTGCGGACCGAGGCGCTGATGACCGAGGCGAGCGAGGGCACCGACGACCTCACCGCCACGCCGGGCAAGGCGACCACCACCGTGGCCCTGGACTTCGGGCGCATCACGCTCGACGACGACCTGGTGCTGTACCTGTTCGGCACGCCCGGCCAGGAGCGGTTCTGGTTCATGTGGGACGACCTGGTGCGCGGCGCGATCGGCGCCGTCGTGCTGGCCGACACCCGCCGGCTGAAGGACTGCTGGCCGGCGCTGGACTACTTCGAGAGCTGCGGGCTGCCGTACGTCGTGGCGGTCAACCACTTCGACGGCAGCGAGCGGTTCGACCCGGAGGACGTGCGGGAGGCCCTCGCGATCCCCGCGCACATACCTGTCATGATCATGGACGCGCGCCGCCGGATCCCGGTCATCGAGACCCTCTTGACCCTCGTGGGCCACGCGCTCGACGAAACCCCCGAGCAGCCCTCTTAGGAGCGTCCCCCGCATGCGGAAGATACTCGTCGTCGGAGCCGGCCAGTCCGGCCTCCAGCTCGCCCTGGGACTCCAGTCGCACGGGTACGAGGTCACCCTCATGTCCAACCGGACGGCGGACGAGATCCGCACCGGACGGGTCATGTCGACGCAGTGCATGTTCCACACCGCCCTGCGGCACGAGCGCGACCTCGGGCTGAACTTCTGGGAGTCGCGGGCCCCGAGGAT
Source organism: Streptomyces sp. DSM 120436 (assembly GCF_055778765.1). Taxonomy (NCBI): domain Bacteria; kingdom Bacillati; phylum Actinomycetota; class Actinomycetes; order Kitasatosporales; family Streptomycetaceae; genus Streptomyces; species Streptomyces sp. DSM 120436. Next base: position 2,595,444 of record NZ_JBSKBS010000001.1, read on the forward strand.
CCAGGGCCTCGGCGTCTCGGTCGCCGCCCCCGGCTCCTTCGACCCGGGCCCCGCGCGGCGGGCGGTCGACTGGCTGGGCCGCCTCGACGGGTTCGCGCAGTCGGTGGACCAGCGGGTGAAGATGGCCGGCTGGATGGAGACCTTCGCCCAGCGCGGCGGACAGCTCGTCATCCACGGCGCCGCCGTCGGCGACCTGGACTACCTCTCCCGCGTCTACGACCTGGTGCTCGTCGCGGCCGGCAAGGGCGAGCTGGTGCGGATGTTCGCCCGCGACCCCGGGCGCTCCCCGTACAGCACGCCGCAGCGCGCCCTCGCCGTCGCCTACGTGCACGGTCTCGGCCCGCGCCCGGAGCACCCGGACACCGAGGCGGTCCGCTGCAACCTGGTCCCCGGCGTCGGCGAGATGTTCGTCATGCCGACGTACACCGTCTCCGGCCGCGCCGACATCCTGTTCTGGGAGGGCGTCCCCGGCGGCCCGCTCGACGCCTTCAAGGACGTCAGGGACCCGGCCGAGCACCTCTCCCTGACCCTGGAGCTGATGGAGAGGTTCCTGCCCTGGGAGCACGCCCGCGCCACCAGGGTCGAGCTGACCGACGCCGGCGCCACCCTGGCCGGCCGCTACGCCCCGACCGTCCGCCACCCCGTCGGCCGGCTGCCCTCCGGAGGCCTGGTGCTGGGCGTCGCCGACGTCGTCGTCGCCAACGACCCGATCACCGGCCAGGGCGCCAACTCCGCCTCCAAGTGCGCCGCCTCCTACCTCGCCTCCATCCTCGAGCAGGGCGAGAAGCCCTTCGACGAGGCGTGGATGCGGCGGACCTTCGACCGCTACTGGGACACCGCCCGGCACGTCACCAAGTGGACGAACGCCATGCTGGCCCCGCCGCCGGAGCACGTCCTCAACCTGATCGGCGCCGCAGGCGAGCTCCAGCCGGTCGCCGACCGCTTCGCCAACGGCTTCGACGACCCGGCGGACTTCGAGAACTTCTTCTACGAGCCGGAGAAGAGCGACGCCTACCTGGCCGAGGTCTCCGCCGCGGCCGGCGCGTAGGCGGCGTCGTACCCCTCGTCGGACCCGTCCGTCGCCCCCTCGGGGAGCTCCGGCGGCACGTAGTGCTCCAGGGGCTCCCCGCCGGGGTCGGGCCGCACCGCGCCCAGCACCGGGTTGGCCGCGACCGGCGACACCTTGATCCGCGCGCCGGGCCGGGGCGCCTGCACCACCTTGCCGTCGCCCAGGTAGAGGGCGACGTGCGTGGCGTCGTCGAAGTACACGACGAGGTCGCCGGGGCGCAGGTCCACCAGCTCGATCCGCTCCAGCCGCGCCCACTGCTCCTGGCTGGTCCGGGGGACCTCCGCGCCCGCCGCGCGCCACGCCTCGGAGGTGAGCCCCGAGCAGTCGTAGGCCTCCGGGCCCTCCGCGCCCCACTCGTACGGCTTGCCGAGCTGCTCCACCGCGTACCGCACGGCCCGCTCACCGGCCGCGGACGGGGCGTGGGCGCCGTTCAGCGCGCCGGACGCCACCAGCTCCCGCTGCGCCCCGGCGACCCGGCTCCGCTCCAGCTCGGCCAGCTCCGCGAGCTGACCGGCGGTCAGCGAGGCCAGCAACTCCTCCACGTCCCGCAGCCGTTCGACCACCTGGTCGCGTTCCTTCTCGCGCCGCTCGGTGAGCGCGATCCGCTCGTCCAGCGCCTCGCGCGCCCGCCGCGCCAGCTCGCCCGCCCGCCGCGCGTCACCGGTCAGCCGGCCCACCGTCCGCGCCCGTTCCCGCGCGAGCCGCCCGATCACGTGCCCCTGCTCCAGCGCGCGCTGCGGGTCGCGGGCCAGCAGCAGACGCACGTAGGGGGAGAGGCCGCTCAGGCTCTGGTACTGCTGCCGGGCGAGCCGTCCGGCGGCGCCCCGGCTGTCGTGCAGGGAGAGCCGGGTGCGGGCGAGCGCGCGTTCCAGCCGCTCGGTCTCGGCGCGCTGCTCGTCCAGCGCCTCCTCGGTGGCGTTGTAGCGTTCGGTGGCCTTCTCGGCCTCGCGGTACCGGGTCTGAAGGTCCGTCAGCAGCGCGGCGACGGAGCGGTCGCCGGACGCCGTGGCGCCGCCGCCCGGCTCCGGGGCGGCCGCCGCGGGCACGGGTGCGAGAACGGTCCCGGCCGCCAGCGCCGCCGTACACACCAGACGCAGAAGCATTCCTGACACGCCATCACCTCCGACGCGGGGCGGCTCGTCCGCTCCGCACCGCGAGCATCAGGGGAGGCGTGCGCGGTCCGCTCGCCGAGTGTGCGCGGTTCGGCGCAACGGGGTCACCCTTCGGCGTCGTCCGGCTTGCCCTGCGGCGTGGCGTCCGGATGCGGCCGCGGCCTCGACCACGGCCAGCGCGGTCCGTCCCCGGCCCGGCCGGCGGGGTCGTAGAGGTACTTCCAGCGGGCGGTCAGGCCGGTGAGCCGGCTGTTCCCGCGGGGCACCCGCCGGTACACCAGCACGGTGGGCGGGCCCCCGTCCGGGGCGGGCACGGGGATGCGGTACGTCTTGGGCGGGTGCCCGGTGATGCCGAGCAGCACGGGCAGGACGCGCCCGTCCATGGGGCCGCCCTCGAACGGGGTGTCTTCGCTCTTCACCCCACCAGTCTCGGCCATCGGCCGCGGGTCGCGGCTTCGTGGCTGGTGTCCGCACCAGTGCGTCGCTCTGCGTGTCCTGTCGCGCGGGTCGCGGCTTCGTGGCTGGTGTCCGCACCAGTGCGTCGCTCTGCGTGTCCTGTCGCGCGGGTCGCGGCTTCGTGGCTGGTGTCCGCACCAGTGCGTCGCTCTGCGTGTCCTGTCGCGCGGGTCGCGGCTTCGTGGCTGGTGTCCGCACCAGTGCGTCGCTCTGCGTGTCCTGTCGCGCGGGTCGCGGCTTCGTGGCTGGTGTCCGCACCAGTGCGTCGCTCTGCGTGTCCTGTCGCGCGGGTCGCGGCTTCGTGGCTGGTGTCCGCACCAGTGCGTCGCTCTGCGTGTCCTGTCGCGCGGGTCGCGGCTTCGTGGCTGGTGTCCGCACCAGTGCGTCGCTCTGCGTGTCCTGTCGCGCGGGTCGCGGCTTCGTGGCTGGTGTCCGCACCAGTGCGTCGCTCTGCGTGTCCTGTCGCGCGGGTCGCGGCTTCGTGGCTGGTGTCCGCACCAGTGCGTCGCTCTGCGTGTCCTGTCGCGCGGGTCGCGGCTTCGTGGCTGGTGTCCGCACCAGTGCGTCGCTCTGCGTGTCCTGTCGCGCGGGTCGCGGCTTCGTGGCTGGTGTCCGCACCAGTGCGTCGCTCTGCGTGTCCTGTCGCGCGGGTCGCGGCTTCGTGGCTGGTGTCCGCACCAGTGCGTCGCTCTGCGTGTCCTGTCGCGCGGGTCGCGGCTTCGTGGCTGGTGTCCGCACCAGTGCGTCGCTCTGCGCGTCCCGTCGCGTGGGTCACAGCTCCGCGGCCAGCGCCCGCACCCGCGCGTCGCTCTGCGCGTCCCGTCGCGCGGGTCACAGCTCCGCGGCCAGCGCCCGCACCACCGCGTCGCTCTGCGCGTCCCGCCGCGCGGTGACCGTCAGCACCGCCACGAACTGCTCCACGAGCCAGTCCCGCAGCTCCTCCGGCGGCGGCTGCTTGTCCTCGTCGAGCCAGATCAGCGAGGCGGCCTCCACGGCGGTGATCCACATCCGGATGGTCATCCGCAGCCGGGGACCGGGATCGGCGACGTCGAGGTGGCGGAGGATGTGCTCGGCGGCGGCCCGCCGCACCCCGTCCACGATCGCGGTCGTCCGGGAGGTCTCCACCACGCTGCCGCCCTGGAGCAGGGCGCTGAAGCCGGCGTCGTGGCGGCCGACGAAGGCGAGGTAGCGGTCCACGGCCCGGGTCAGCCGGGTGAGCAGCGGGCCCGTCCGCGGCTCGTCGAAGCAGTCCCGCAGCTCGTCGGCGGCGGACTTCAGGGCCGCCTCGTAGAGCTGCTGCTTGCCGCCGGGGAAGTACCGGTAGACCAGGGGCCGCGACACGCCGGCCGCCTCCGCCACGTCGTCCAGCGACACCTCCTCCGGCGCCCGGTGGGCGAACAGGGACAGCGCGGCCTCCAGGAGCTGGCTGCGGCGCTCCTCGACACTGAGGCGCCGGTAGGCGGGGGTGGAGGCCTGCGAGGTCATGTCCGCAGCGTAACCGGCTGTGGTGGGCGTGCGCCGCGCCCGCCCGCCGGTCCCCGTACCGGATCCCGGCCCCCGGAGCCCGCGGGGCGCGGCTCCGGCCGGGCGCCCGGTCAGGCGAGCAGCCCCGAGGAGCGCCAGAGCCGGCGGCCCGGGCCGCGCAGCACGCCGATGTCGTCGAGGAAGTCCGTGAGCTTCTTCGCGCCCTGCTGCATCACCTCGCGCCGGTGCGCGCTCGCCCGCACCTGGGCGACGGCCTCGCGCCGGTCCAGGCCGACGTTCGTGTAGACCTCCGGGTTCACGAAGGCCACCGAGAACACCCGGGCGAACTCGCCCGAGGAGACCCGGGTGAACTCCTGGGACCAGCGCGGCGCGGTCATCATCTGGCGCCGCAGCTCCTCGCGGGCGTACCGGACGTGCCGCGCCTCCTCGATCACGTGGATCCGGGTGACGCCCCGGATCAGCGGCTGCACCCGCTCGTCGGGGAAGGTCAGCCGCTGCATCCAGTCGAGGACCTCCTCGCCGAGGAGGGTCGCGGTGAACGAGCCGGGTGTGGTGGAGACCGTCTTGAACACGCGGCCCAGGGCCTGGTGGACGCGGCCCACCGGGTACCAGGGGGTGCCGCTGCGCGCGATCACGCGGGCGAACATCTTCGAGTGGCGGCACTCGTCCTCGATCTCGGTGAGGGCGTACCGCACGTGCGCGCTGGTCGCGGACTTGTCGTAGATGTGGCGGACCAGCAGCTGCATCAGGATCAGCTCGAACCAGATGCCGAGGGAGGCGAGCGCGGCGGCCTCGTGGCGGGAGAGCAGCAGACGCTGCTCCTCGCTCATCCGCCGCCACAGCGGGGTGCCGTACAGCGACACCAGCTCCGGCGGCCAGAACCACTTGCCGTCCTCGAAGGGCGCCTCCCAGTCCAGCTCCTCGTCCGGGTCGAAGGAGTGCTTCGCGGAGGACTCCAGCAGCCGGCGGGCCACCGACTCGCGGTCCTTGAGCTGCCCGAGCGCGTCCCGCAGGCCGTCGAGCGCGTCGGTCTCCGACAGGGTCGTCATGACGGTTCCACCTCGGGGCGTCTCGGGTTACCGACAGGTCACCTTTATGAGACTGCCTGTCAGCAAGCCCGTCAATCCCCCGCGCACGACATGTCGCCGGCCGGACCGCCCGGTCCGTCCGGCGCATACGGGCCGGGCGGACCGGTGACGCACCGCAGGGAGCCGCACCGCAGGGATCACCCGGGCCTCAGCACCGCCTCCATCACCGCCCGCGCGACCGGAGCCGCCGTGCCGCCGCCACTGATCTCCCGCCGACTGCCCCCGGCGTCCTCCACCACCACGGCCACCGCCACCTTCGGCTCCATCTCGTCCTCCCGCTGCGCCCAGGAGATGAACCAGGCGTACGGCGTGCCCGAGTTGCCCAGCCCGTGCTGCGCGGTGCCGGTCTTCCCGCCGACCACCGCGCCGGGGACCGCCGCCTTCCCGCCGGTGCCGTCCTCCACCACCCCGCGCATCAGCTCCCGCATCCGCAGCGCCGTCGCCGGGTGCATCGCCCGCCGCACCGGGCGCGACCCCGCCGCGGACACCGTGCCGCCGCCCGCCCGCGTGGTCCGCTCCACCAGGTACGGCTCGCGCACCTGCCCGCCGCTCGCCACGGCCGCCGCGACCATCGCCATCTGCAGCGGCGTGGCCCGCGTGTTGTACTGCCCGATCGACGACAGCGCGAGCTGCGCCGCGTCCACCGTGGTGTCGAAGGTGCTGGGCGCCACCCGGAACGGCACGCGCCGGTCCGGGTCGTTGAAGCCGAAGAGCTCCGCCGTCTCCCGCATCCGCGCCACCCCCGTGGCGACCCCGAGCTGGGCGAACACCGTGTTGCAGGACCGCACGAACGCGTCCCGCAGCGTGGCGTCCGCGCAGTCCCCGGCCCCGTTGACCAGCCGGGTCGTCGTCCCCGGCAGCAGATACGGGTCGGGGGAGCGGGTCGGCTCGTCCAGGCCCTTCACCGTGCCCGCGTCCAGCGCCGCCGCCGCGGTGACCACCTTGAACGTCGAGCCCGGGGGATAGGTGCGCTGCACCGCCCGGTTCAGCATCGGCCGGTCCGGATCGGCGTTCAGCCGCGCCCACGCCTCCCTGGCCGTCCCGCCGTTCCCCGACAGCGGCTCCGGGTCGTACGACGGCATCGACACCAGCGCCAGGATCCGCCCGGTCGACGGCTCCACCGCCGCCACCGCGCCCTTCCGCCCGCGCAGGCCCTCGTACGCCGCCCGCTGCGCCCGCGGGTCGATCGTGGTCAGCACGTCGCCGCCCGCGCTGCGGGACCGGGTGAACTCGTTCCACAGCGGCAGCGGCGCCAGCACCGGGGCGGCCCCCGACAGCACCGCGTCCTCCGTGTTCTCGAGCAGCGTCGTGCCGTACTCCTGCGAGGCGAACCCGGTCACCGGGGCGTACAACGGCCCGTTCTCGTACGTCCGTTCGTAACGCAGGTGCTCCCCGGTGTCCCGGGACCCGGTGACCGGGTGACCGCCGACCAGGATGTCGCCGCGCGGCTGCTGGTACCGCACGATCGCGGCCCGGCGGTTGGCCGGGTTGGCCTCGTACTCCTCGGCGTGCAGCACCTGCACCCGGGCCGCGTTGACCAGCAGTGCGACCAGCAGCAGCGCGCAGAACAGCGCCGCGTGCCGGATGTGCCGGGTCACCGGAGGGCACCCGGGGCGGCCTGCCGCCGCGCGCTGTCGCCGAGCCGGACCAGCAGCGCCACGATCGCCCAGTTGGTCACCACCGAGGAGCCGCCCTGCGCCAGGAAGGGCATGGCCATCCCGGTCAGCGGGATCAGCCCGGTCACCCCGCCCGCGATCACGAACACCTGCAGCGCCACCAGCGAGGCGAGCCCCACGGCGAGCAGCCGCCCGAACGGGTCGCGCAGGGCGAGCCCGGCCCGGTAGCCGCGCTCCACCAGCAGCCCGTACAGCAGGAAGACCGCGGAGAGTCCGGCCAGCCCCAGCTCCTCGCCGGCCGTCGCCAGGATGAAGTCGGACTTCACGGCGAAGCCGATCAGCACCGAGTGCCCGAGCCCGAGCCCGGAGCCCAGGATCCCGCCCTCCGCGAAGGCGAACAGCGACTGGGCGATCTGGTTGGGGCCCTCGCCCGCCTCGATGGAGGCGAACGGGTGCAGCCAGGTCTCGATCCGGTGGTGCACGTGCGGCTCCAGCCGGCCCACCGCGACCGCGCCCAGCGAGGCCAGCAGCAGGCCCACCGCGATCCAGCCGGTGCGGCCGGTGGCGACGTACAGCAGCACCACGAACAGGCCGAAGAACAGCAGCGAGGTGCCGAGGTCCCGCTCCAGGACCAGCACGCCCACGCTGACCAGCCACACGGCGAGGATCGGGCCGAGCACCCGCCCGGTGGGGAGCTGCACGCCCCAGACACGGCGGCCCGCGTAGGTCAGGGCGCTCCGGTTCGCGGCGAGGTACGCGGCGAAGAACACCGCCAGCAGCACCTTCGCGAACTCGCCGGGCTGGATGGAGAACCCGGCCACCCGGATCCAGATGCGGGCGCCGTTCACCGCGGGGAAGAGGATCGGCACGGTCAGCAGGACCAGCGCGACGGTGACGCAGAGGTAGGCGTAGCGCTGGAGCGTCCGGTGGTCGCGCAGCACCAGGACCACCGCGATGAACAGCGCCACCCCGAGCGTCGACCAGACGAGCTGGGCGGGGGCGGCCCGGTCGCCGGGCGTCTCCAGGTCGAGCCGGTAGATCAGCACCAGGCCCAGCCCGTTGAGCAGCACCCCGATCGGCAGCGGCAGCGGGTCGGCGAGCGGCGCCCGCCAGCGCACCGCCAGATGGGCCAGCAGGGCGAGCACACCGAGCCCGGCGCCGTAACCGGCGGCGCCGGGCGGGACGGTGCCGTTCCTGGCGAGGCCGACGGCGCAGTAGCCGTACACCGACAGTCCGACGGCCAGGACGATGAGGGCGAGCTCCACGCCGCGGCGTCCGGTGGGGCGGGCGGCGGGCGCGGGCGGATCCGCCGTCGCCAGGGTCGTACCGGCCTTGCTCATGTCCGGAACTTACCCACATGTGGCGCTTCGCGTGGTGCGCTCATCAGCACCAGCGTGGCGCGGGACCGATGTTGTCGATGTACCGGGCCGGGGCCCAGGCCCAGGTGCCGTCCGTGAGGAGGTACCAGAGCGGGTTGCCGTCGACCTTGTCGCCCGGCACCTTGCAGTGGATCGAGACGACGTCGCCCTTGTGGGCGTACCGGATGACCTTGGAGCCGCGGTTCGGGGCGCTGCGCAGGGCCAGCTTCTGCGTGGTCACGACGCCGCGGTACTCGCCCTGGTCGCCGTGGTCGCCGCCGGCCTGGCCGCCCCCGCCCTGCTGGCCGTTGCCGCCCTGCTGGTGGGAGCCGCCGCTGTTGCCGGCGCCGCTGTTGTTCCCGGTGCCGTTGCCGCCCTGCTGGCTCCAGTCGCCCTGACTGCTCTGGCCGCTCTGGCCGGGGTCGTCGGCGGCGAGGGCGGGGGTGACGGCGGTCGCGACCGCGAGGGCCCCGGCGGCGAGCGCCATGGGCAGACGACGGGTGAGCGGGAGACGCGGGGGACGCAGGGGCATGGCGGTACCTCCAGGGGGGAGACGACGGGTCGAAGGTGACTCGTCGCCACATTAGGAGCGCCCCCCGGACGCCCGCCCGCCCTGCTGCGCCATCGGGGACGGCGCTCCGCCCTCCGGGTCACCCGCCGCGGCCCGGCGGCCGCCCCCGGTCACTCCGCCAGTTCCTCCAGCATCCGCGCGGTGGCGAGCCCCGTCCGCAGGTAGTCGACGAACAGGTCGTTGTGCAGCGCCCAGGAGGAGCGGCGGGACCGGATCAGCCGGATCGCCGCCTCGGCCGGACGGCCCCGGCGCATCAGCGCGTGCGCGACCACCAGACCGGAGCGGTTGTAGCCGTGGAAGCAGCGCACCAGCACCGTGCGGCCCGCGTCCAGGGCCTCGCACGCCGCCTCGGCCAGCCGGATCACCCCCGCGAGCTGGGTGCCGTCCAGCGGGCCGTCCGGGATGGGCCACACGTGGTGCTCGACCCCGGGGTCGGGGCCGTGCTCCGGCAGCCGCAGCAGGGTCTGCACCAGGTCGAACTGCCGGCGCACCACCACCTGCTCCACCCGGCCCGCGGGCCCGCGGACCTGGTGCCCGCCCATCCACAGGCCGGGCACGATCTCGTCCCACGGGCTGTCCGGAGCCGGTACGTCGGGTCGACTCTCGCGGGTACGCAACGGCGCCTCCCACCCTCACCGGCCAACTCCTGTCCACGGTAACCGGCTTCTTGCCCCGCAGCACCCCGCCTGTTCCCATGGAGACGTGTGAAGGCGGGGGGAGACGGGGTGAGGGCGCATGGACGGACCACGCGTCGTGCCGGCCCGCCGGCACGGCAGGGACTTCCTCCACGTCCGTCTCCCGGACGGCAGGACCCTCGCCTGGTACGACCACGAGGCGGCCCGTGTGCACCTCCTCGACGCCGAGCACGAGGAGGAGGCGCTCGCCGCCCTGGGCCCCTACCTCACCGGCCCGGTCTCCGTCGGACCGCCCCCGGTCCCCACCCCCGCCGACCTCACCCGGCTCTCCCTCCCTCCCGACGACGACCTCGCCCCGAACCGTCCCGGCGAGGCCCTGCTCGTCGACCTCGACCGGAACCCCGGCCCGGCCCGCCGGCTGCGCCCGGACCCGCGCCGCGGGGAACTGGCCGCCCAGCAGGCGGTGGGCGCGGCCCTCGACGCGATGGACGGCGCGGGCTGGCGCGCCCTGCACTCGCTGCCGCTCCCCGGCGGCCACGACGTCCACCACCTGCTGATCGGCCCGGGCGGCCTGTACGCCCTCCACGCCCGCTCCGCCCACCGGCAGCGGGTGACCGTCGCGGAGCCCCGGGTGCGCATCGGTCGGCGCCCGCCCGAGCCCGTGCTGCACCGGGTGCGCGCCGACGCCGACCGGGCCGCCCACGCCCTGACCGCCGAGGTGCGGCCGGTGCTGGTCCTGGCCGGCGCCCGCCGGGTGACGGTCACCGCCGCGCCGCGCGGGGTGCGGATCCTGACGGACGCGGACGTGCCGGGGCTGGCGCGCGGGGGAGGCGTGCTGAAGCCGGCGGACGTGGAGGCGCTGTACGCGACGGCACGGGACCGGAGGACGTGGGCGGGGCTGTGAGCGTCCGGGACGGAGACCGTTCTCGTTCCGTCCCGGACGGGGTGCCGACGGGCGCCGCCCCTCCGCCTCTCGGTGACGGGAGTCATACGATGAGAATCTAGTGCAAACTATGACAAACGCTCCGACGCTGATCGGCGGACGACCGGAGAGGTGCTGCACGTGAGGTCCATCTGGAACGGCGCGGTCTCGTTCGGGCTGGTCAGGATCCCGATCAAGCTGGTGAACGCCACCGAGAACCATTCGATCCCCTTCCGCCAGATCCACATCGAGGACGGCGGCAGGATCCAGTACCGGAAGTTCTGCGAGATCGAGGACCGCGAGGTCAGCGGCAAGGAGATCGGCAGGGGCTACGAGGACGCGGACGGCATGATCACCCCGATCACCGACGAGGACCTGGCCGGGCTGCCGATCCCCACCGCCAGGACGATCGAGATCGTCGCCTTCGTGCCGGAGGACCGCATCGACCCGCTCCAGATGGACGCCGCGTACTACCTCCAGGCGGGCGGGACGTCCGCGGCGAAACCGTACGCGCTGCTGCGGGAGGCGCTGAAGCGGAGCAGGAAGGTGGCCATCGCCAAGTACGCCCTGCGGGGCCGGGAGCGCCTCGGCATGCTGCGGGTGGTGGGCGACGCGATCGCCATGCACGGCCTGCTGTGGCCGGACGAGGTCCGGGCCCCCGAGGGGGCCGCGCCGACCGCCGCCGTCACCGTCCGGGACAAGGAGCTGGATCTCGCGGACGCGCTGATGGACGCGCTCGGCGAGGTGGACCTGGAGGACCTGGAGGACGAGTACCGCGCGGCGGTGGAGGAGGTCGTCGTCGCCAAGGCGGCCGGCGAGACCCCGCGGGAGGCGCCGGCCCCGGAGCCCGGCGGCGGCACGGTCCTGGACCTGATGACGGCCCTGGAGAACAGCGTCCGCGCGGTCCGCGAGTCCCGCGGCGAGGACACCGGCGCCGAGCACCTGCCGCAGCGTAAGACGCCCCGCTCGTCCCCGAAGGAGACGGGCGGCAAGAAGTCGACCTCGACGGCGGAGGGGACGACGTCCTCACCGCGCACGTCGGCGTCGAAGACGTCCGGGACGAGCCGGAGCGAGAAGAAGGCGACGGCGAAGAAGACCCCGGCGAAGAGGACGCCCGCCAAGAAGACGGCCTCCCGCAAACGCCCGGCCTGACCCCGCCCCTCTCCGTGATCCGCGGCCGTCCCTTGCTCTGTACGGCTCGCGGGCGGGCCGTGAGCCACCACCAGCGGTGCCCGTTTCCTCCCGGTCCATCAGTCAGGTGACGCGGAACACATTCACCAAGACGCCGATGCTGGGGAAGAGTTACCGAGACGTAGTGGCACTGTGGAAACGCCACGAAGCCCGAGCAAGCGGCCTTGCCCGCCCCGCGGAACGCACCCGCACCTCACGTCCCGCGCGGCCGCCCCACCGGGCTCCGCCCCCGACCGGCACGGCGGTCCGACTGATCCCGGCGGCCGGTTCCGGCGTCTTCCCCTGGGGGCGCGTTCCGGCATACGCGACCCGCCGGACCGGCCGGCACGACTGGCCGGACGGACCGGAGGGTGATCCGAGACTGCGGTGGAGGGCATGGACGAGAACGAGTTCGACGCTTTCTACGCGGCCGCCTTCCCCCGTCTGACCGGCCGGCTGTTCGCCTTCACCGGGGACCTCGGCGAAGCCCAGGACGTGGTGCAGGAGGCGTTCGTGCGCGCATGGGACCGGCGCCACCGGCTCGCGGCCGACGAGGCGCCGGAGGCATGGGTGCGCACCGTCGCCATGCGCCTCGCGGTGAGCCGCTGGCGTCGCGCGAAGCGCTGGCTGGAACTGGTACGGCACTCCCCGCCGCCCGAGGTGACGCCCGGACCGGACCCCGACCGCACCGCCCTGGTCGCCGCCCTGCGCCAACTCCCGGAGTCCCAGCGGATGGCGGTCGTGCTCCACCATCTGTGCGACCTCAGTGTCGAGCAGGTAGCCTCCGAGACCGGCGCACCGGTCGGCACGGTCAAGGCACGCCTGTCCCGCGGACGGGCGGCGCTGGCCAGACACCTGGCGGTGGACGAGGCCGAGGAGCCGGCCTGGGAGGGGGGCGGCCGTGTCGGATGACCTGTCCGCGGCCCTGCGTGAGCTGGCCGCCCGGCACGAGGCCGCGCCGCCCCTGGCCGCCGCGGAGGTCCGGGACCGCGCCCGGCGCCGCTCGCGCCGCCGCAGGACGGCCCTCGCGCTCGGCACCGCGGCCACGGCCGCCTGCGCGGTCACGGTCGCGACCCTCGCCCCGCACACCGGCCACCCCACCGGAGAGCGGCACCGCCCCGGCGCGCCCCCGGCCGCCTCGCCCACCCCCGCCCGGCCCTCCACCACCTTCACCCCGACCCGCGCACCCCGCCCGTCCGGCCGGCTCGACCCGAGCCTGCGCACCCTCACCCTCGGCGACCGCGTGCTGCGGGTCGACCTGCGCGCCGCCGGCCGCCTCCCGCCCGGCGCCCGGCTCACGGTCGTCGCCCGGAGCTCCGGCGCGGTGCTGCCGCTGCGGACCAGGACGGAGGTCCGCGAGGTGAGGGTGCCCCACCTGGTGGAGCTGCGCGCCCCCGGCGGCGCACACCTCTACGCGGGCGCCCTCTCCTTCGACGCCAGGGTGCTGCGCGCCCTCGCGGGCACCACGGGCTGGGTGGGCCTGAGCGCGCGGGACGCCGAGTGGCTGCACGACCGGCTGCGCGACGGCGACCAGATCGAACTCGCGACGACACCCGCCCCGCGCTGAACGCCTTTCCCGGGCAGGCCAGCTGAACGCCTTTCCCGAACAGGTCAGTCGACCAGTCCGCGCCGGTACGCGTAGACGACCGCCTGCACCCGGTCCCGCAGCTGGAGCTTGGACAGGATGCGGGACACGAACGTCTTGACCGTCTCCTGGCTGATCACCAGCGCCGCCGCGATCTCGCTGTTGGACAACCCGTCCGCGATCAGCCGCAGCACCTCCAGCTCGCGCGGGGTCAGCGGGACCCCCCGGTCGCCGCCCTCGACGGGCCGGATCCGGGAGGCGTACCGGCCCACGAGCTGCCGGGTCACGTCCGGGTCGAGCAGCGCCGCGCCCGAGGCCACCGTCCGGATGCCGAGCAGCAGCCGGTCCGGCGGCGCGTCCTTCAGCAGGAACCCGCTCGCCCCGGCGCGCAGCGCCTCGTAGACGTACTCGTCGAGGTTGAACGTCGTCACCACGAGCACCTTCACGGGATCACGGACCCCGGAGCCGGCCAGCAGCCGGGTGGCCTCGATGCCGTCCAGCACCGGCATCCGCACGTCCATCACCACGACGTCCGGCCGCACCCGCGCGGCCAGGTCGACGGCGGCGCGCCCGTCCGCGCACTCGCCCGCCACCTCCATGTCGGGCTGCGCGCCGATGATCGTCACCAGCCCGGTGCGCACCAGCGTCTGGTCGTCGCAGACCAGCACCCTGATCGGGGCGCCGCTCACGACGGGCTGCCGGTGGGTATCCGCGCCCGCACGGCGAACCCCCCGTCGGGACGCGGCCCCGCCTCGAACGCGCCGCCCAGGACGTCCACCCGCTCACGCAGACCGGCCAGCCCCCGCCCGCTGCCGCCCGGCGAGGCCACGGCCCCCGCTCCGGGACCGTCCGTGCCGACCTCCACCGTGATGTCCCTCCCGCTGTGCCGCACCAGAACCGAAGTAGGTCGCCCGTGAGCGTACTTGAGCGCGTTGGTGAGGGACTCCTGCACCACCCGGTACGCCACCAGGTCCGCGCTCCCGGTCGACGCCGCCGGGGTCCCCTCCTCGGTGAACTCCACCGGCTGCCCGGCCCGCCGCGTCTGCTCCACCAGCGTCAGCAGCCGGCCCACCGGCGGGGTCCGGGAGCCCTCGCCGTGGTCCGGGTTCAGCAGGTCGAGCAGGTGCCGCAGGTCGGCGACGGCCCGCCGCCCGGTGTCGCTGACCGCGGTCAGCGTCTCGTCGAGCCGCTCGGGCGCGGCGGTCAGATACCGCGCCGCCTCCGCCTGCACCACCATCGCGGTCACGTGGTGGGTCACCACGTCGTGCAGCTCCCGCGCGATCCGGGCCCGTTCGGCCGCCCGGGTCCGCTCCGCCACCTGGTGGCGCCGCTCCGCCTCGGCGATCCGGGTGGAGCGCAGCCACGCCCCGCCGCCCCACAGCAGGCACAGCGCCACGTAGAACGACACGAACTCGGCCGGCGGCTCGCCCGCCCCGCGCCGCAGCAGCTCGGCGACGAACAGCACGTACGCCAGGGAGAGCACGGCGACCGTGGTGCGCCGGTACCGCTCCAGATGGGCGCCGGCGCTCAGCAGCGCGAGGGGAAGCGCCGTCCCCGCGACCGAGTGGTACCCGCGCAACTGGTCGAGGACGAAACCGGCCGCCACCAGGGCCAGGCAGAGGACCGGCCACTGCCGCCGCAGGGCGAGCGCGAGGGACTGCGCCCCGATCGCCACGGCGGCCACCGCGTCGTACGGACGCTCCGCGACCGCGCCGATGTCGGTGCCGCTGCCGCGCAGGCTCGGCACGAACGCCAGGGCGCACAGCAGCACGGCGAACGGCAGGTCCCGGACCGTGACGTGCGTCCGGTCCCAGACCTGCCGCAGCCCGCGCGGACGGATCACCGGGAGAGCACGGCCGCGTCGGCCCGCTTCGAGCGGCGGGGCGTCAGGTGACCGCGCCGGCGGGCCAGCAACAGGAAGCCGACGGTCAGCAGCAGCCCGGCCGCCAGCGTGTACAGGCTGGCCTCGGGGCCGAACTCGCCCCCGCTGATCAGGGTCGGCCCGGACGTGGAGGCGTCCAGCAGACCCTGCTGGGTGTCGTTGCCGGAGACCTCGGTGCTGAAGAGACCGGACGCGGCGAAGTTCCACCCGAAGTGCACGCCGATCGGCATCCAGAGGTTACGGCTGGCGACGTACGCGGCCCCCAGCATCGGCCCCGCCGACAGCGCGATGACGGCGGCGCCCCACAGGCTCGCGTCGGGGTTCGCCAGATGCCACGCGCCGAACAGCACACTGGTCGGAACCAGCGCCCCCCACGTACCGAACCGCCCCTCCATGGTCCTGAACAATACCCCGCGGAACAGCAGCTCCTCCGTGACGGAGGCGCCCGCCATGAACCCGGCCAGCCCCACGGCGCCGGTGTACGACCCCCAGCCCTCCACCTCGTAGTGCCCCATGAACGCGATGTTCGCCACCACGGACACGAACATCAGCGTCCCGATCAGCACCCCCCGGCCGACCGCCCCGACCGCGCCCTTCCGGGCCACCTCCGTGACCGTCCGCCGCTCGGTGCGCCCCACCACCCAGGCGTAGACGTACACGGCCAGCACCGACGCCACCAGGCCTACGCCGAGGGTGGCCCACGGATTGTCCTGGACCGCGGCCACACTCTGTCCCGCGACCATGGACACCACCACCACGGCCAGCAACTGCCAGACGACACGCACGACTTGCTCCTCGGCGAAAGGGGGGAACGCGGCGGTGAGAGGACCGCCGCTCCGACACCCCTGACGCTACGGATCCGCGCCGCGGGAAGCGTCACCAGCGAGTGGACACCCTCGCGTAGCTCCTACGGGGGACACGGGGCGCGGTGTCCCCCGTGGCGGCGGGACGTCGCGCGCGGGGTCCCCTCATGGCGGCGGGGCGCCTCAGGACGACGCGTCCCCTCAACGCCACCCCGTCACGGCGCTCAGCGCCACCCCTTCACGACCCCGGAGGCGAGCCCGCGGACATGAACGCGGTGCTGATCGCCCCACGGCCCCACCGAACGCGGACACGGACGCGGCGACGCACCCTCCAAACGGGGCTCCTGACAGGGCAGGATGACCCCATGGCGGACACCCCCATCGCGAACACGCACCAATACGAGGCCTGGAACGGCTACGAGGGCCGGCACTGGGCCGACCACCAGGCCCGCTATGACGCCCTGAACGACCCCGTGAACGCCCCGCTGCTGGACGCGGCGGCCCTCCACGGCACGGACACCGTCCTGGACATCGGCTGCGGCAACGGCCGCCTCACGCGACTGGCCGCCCGCCGCGCCCGGCACGCCGTCGGCATCGACCTGGCCGCCCCCATGCTGGAACGCGCCCGAGCGACCGCCGAAGCCGAAGGCCTCCCCCACGTCACCCACGTCCAGGCCGACGCCCAGGTTCACCCTTTCGAACCGGCGTCCTTCGACGTGGCGTTGAGCCGCTTCGGTGTGATGTTCTTCGCGGACCCGGTGGCGGCGTTCACGAACATCGCCGGGGCTCTGCGGCCGGGCGGCCGCCTGGCCTTCGTCTGCCTCCAGTCCTTCGACCGCCAGGACCAGGCGAGGGTGTTCGAGGCGGTGGCGCACCACGCGCCGCTGCCGGACCTGACGGCGGCGTCGGAAGCGGGCCCGGCCTCCTTCGCGGACCCGACCCGCACGCGGGCGGTCCTGTCGGCGGCGGGCTTCGACGGGATCGAGGTGACCTCTCTGGACACCGAGCAGGTATGGGGCACGGACCCGTCCGACGCGTCGGCCTTCCTCTTCGCGTGGGGCCCGATGCGCCACTGGCTGCGTGACACCCCGGCTGAGGCGGTGGAGCGCGCCCGCGAGGCGGCGACGGAGGCGTTCGCGGCGTACGCGACGGAGGAGGGGGTGCGGCTAAGGTCGCGGTGCTGGCTGGTGACGGGCGGACGGCCGGGGGCCGCGCGGACGGTGTGACGGGACCCGACCGGGCCAGGCGCACGCTCGCTCCCGGATCTCCACATCCGAGGGGCGACCGATGTGATCACGCACAGGTGATCGGCGCGTGCTAGAGCGAGCCAGCCGGTCACCGCGCGGTCACGCGGAACGGCTTTGGCCGGCCTTTCACTGCCGAGGGTCAGGGCGCCGCCGAGGGTGGCGGGGGAGTGTCACGCCACGTCCACCCCGCCCTGGCTCTGCTGCTTGCGCGCCTGCTGGAACTGGTCCCGCAGGGCCTGCACCTCATCCTCGGTGATGGCGCCGTGGTCCGCCTCGGCGGCCTGGATGAGGTCGTCGAGGTTGTCCCGCTCGATCTGGCGGGCGACGGCCGCGGCGACGTAGGACGACAGTCCGGAGGTGCCGCTGCGCGCACGAGCGGCCTCGGCGATGTCCCGGGGCATCGTGATCGAGTACTTCTGGGCGGGCTCACTCATGCTCTTCATGTTCCTCCGTACGCCACCATGAGGGGTGCGCGAGTGTACGGGTGCGCGGAGCGGGCGCGACAAGGATTGATGGCGGTGAGGTAGAGAAGCAAGGCGTCGGGCGCCACCGGTGGGCGGAGGAACACCCCGCATGATCCCCGTCCACCGGGTGCATGATTCGTCATCGCGGCGACCGAAAAGTTCCGCCGCCTGGGCCGGGAAACCGGCCGAGGCGGCCGAACACGCGGACGCTCGCTTAACTCGGCCACGTAACGCGGCATGCGTCCCTACAGCAGGTGGTCGGCCTTCCCGGCCTTGATGTCGGTGATGAGGGTGCGCAGGGCTTCGAGGGAGTCGGTGAGAGGGTTCTCCTCCTGACCGGCGACAGCTATGTACCCGTTGCCGTCGGCATCGGTACCGAGGCGGAAGCAGGAGCTGCCCTCGGCGCAGAACGGGTCCTCCCAGGTGATGTCGGGCATGGGTCCTCCTCATAGTTGGCGTGCGATGTCACGGACGAAGTCCCTGGACCGCTCTGGCGGCAGAGCCAGACTTTCCAACAGATCGAGTTGCGCCCGGTATTTCGCCAACTGGCCCTCGGCGTGCAGGAAGGTGGGCCCGTGAGAGCTGTCCACCTGCACCGTATCGAGCTGCGGTACGGGCCCTTCGATGTGGACGACCGTCTGCCCAGCCCCAGGGAACGCACCGTGGGTGAAGGGGAGGACGAGCACGGTGACGTTGTCCCGTTCGGAGACCTCCAGCAAGTACTCCAACTGGGCACGGGCCACGGTGGGACCGCCGAACTGCATCCGAAGGGCGGCTTCGTGGATGACCGCGACGTAGGGAACTGCCTTGTCACCGGTGATCACCTGCTGGCGTTCGGCGCGCAGCGCGAGGCGCAGAGCAACCTCGTGTTCGGGCAGGGGAGGAACCGCGGCCCGGAAGATGGCCATCGCCTGCTCCGAGGTCTGGAGCACCCCAGGCACATGCACAGTGTTGGCGCCGCGCATGCGCACGGCGTGGCTCTCGATCTCCGCGATGTCCAGCAAGCCTTGGGGCAGGATGCCTCGGTAGCGCTCCCACCACCCCGTACTCGCCTGAGTCATCTCGACGAGCGCCTCGATGTACTTCTCATCGGTCACATCGCAGTTGCAGGCCAACGTGCGCAGACGGTCAGCGCTGATGCCCCGGACTCCGGACTCGATGTTGGAGATTTTGCCTCGGTCCACGCCCAGTAGGCCGGCCGCGAACTCCGCCGACATCCCTGACGCGGTACGAATGCGCCGCAGCTCACTCCCCAGTCGCTTCTGTCGCTCCGTGGGGGTCGTCCTCGGCGGCATCGGCGTTCCTTCCATCCCGTAGAGGTCGCTCGGCGGCTCCTGGAGCCCGCCGCACCCTCCGTGGTGAATTCTCCTGAGTGCGTGGAAAATTTACCACTGGCTGCTCTACTGTCAGTGCAGCGAACGCTACACACCGCAATGCCGGAAGTGCACCGCGCGAGCATGCCCACCTGCCCTGGGGCGGGTATGCCCGCGACCAGGGCGGTAGGCCACCGGCGGACTCAAACCCCTCACACAGCACTGGAGTTCGTCATGCCCGAAATCCCCCTGGTGCCCATCCACTGGCATCTCCCCGCCCACCCCGCCTCCGTACGGCGGGCTCGCCACGCGGTGACCGAATCCCTGCCGCGCGCCCTCCGCCCGCGCCTCGGTGACGACCTCGGACTGCTGACCTCCGAACTGGTCACCAACGCCATCCGCCACGGAGCGCGCGGGGAGGACGAGGAGCTGATCGAACTCGTCCTGTGGCCCGCCGAAGGACACTACTGGCTCGCCGTCTCCGACCCGGGCATCGGCAAGCCGGAACTGGCCCACCCGAGCGCGGACTCGGAGAACGGCCGGGGCCTCCTCCTGGTCGACCACCTCGCCACCGCCTGGACCGTCCGCCCCCGCCCCACACGGGGCACCTCCGTGGTCGCCGGCCTCGCTTACCGCCAAGACGGCTGACCTGGCGAACCGGTCGGCAGGGCCGGCCTGACAGCACATCCCTCACCCCACTGTCAGGCCGACCGCCCCAACTCAGCGGAACCGGAGTTGTCGAGCGTGTAGAGACCCCTGGCATCCCGTCCGCGGCGTCTTTGTGCTCTGCGTCTCAGCTCGTTGGATAGCCGATCTCCGCGATGTCCTCAGAGAGATCCGCCATGACGATTTCCGAGTTCAGCGCGCGGACCACCTCTTCGGTCAGCGGGCGGGAGGAGAAGACGTGACGGACGGCCTCCAGGTCGACCGGGACCTCGTAGTAGTCCTCGGCCCATCGCTGGAACGCCTCCGGGGTGCGATCCACCAGCAGTTGGAAGAGGTATCCGGCACCGTCCGGATCTTCTGTTGCCGTATCGGGGAAATCGATCGTTCCCGTCTTCCAGCGGTCGTCGACCGTCTCTCGCCACGTGCAGGCGGTGACAACAGGCATCCCGTCCTCGTCGGAGAACGCCGGCTCCTCGACATAGGGCCGGAAGACCTCAGGAACCTCGTCGAGCACGCCGGGCCATGGCCCGTCTTCTGCATAAGGGCTCATGGGCGACTCGTGGTCGAACCCTCGCACGTAGGCGCCGGCGGCCGAGAAAACGATCGAGTACTCGTCGCCCGACCCGCTCCGCATCGAGGCCATCGACTCCGTCTCGGACCAGTGGTCGTCGAAGGAGTGGCGACGGCTCTCCCACTCAGGGCTCAGGACTGCCTCCAGGACGGCCATGGAGCGGCAGTGCTCACGTAGGACGGCTATCTCGGGCAGGTGTCGAGCAACGTCATGAACGGTCACCCGCCCATCCAAGCGCACGCATCTGACACGCCAGGGTCCTGACCGGTGGACCACTCCGAGGACTGCGGCCTGTCCGTCCCACCTGGGCAGCTCCGACGTACGGCCGCTCCTAGCGGCATACGCCTGCACACACGCGAAGACCTCGTTCTCAGCGTTTTCGATGGTGACGGGGGCTTTGGGTGCCCCATGCTGGGTGCCCCCGGCAGGAGTTGACCTGTGCACACGGCTCCGGAGGGCGCTTCATGCTCCTACGTTTACGCAGGTCACGGGTTGATGATCGGCCGCTGGAGCGCGATCCGTCCACAGGTAGTCCACGGACGGTGAAAGACGCTGTGAGGTAGAGCCCACGTCCGTATCGGGTGCGTCCCGGACCCGCATGGCGCGAATGGTGACCGTAGCTGGACACCGTCCACCGCCCTCCGCATCCCGGCCGCCGCCTTACCGAAGGTGGTCGGCGGCCAAGGACCATGGCCGGGCTTCAAGGGGCCGTCTGGGCCTCCACCCAGTCTGCCGGGGTGGAGGCGTGCAAGCAGATTCCGTGTCGCTCCAGGGCATGAAGATGGCGCCATAAGGCACGCATGCGAGGCGGTGAGACCGGGGTCCAGCGCGAGGAGTTCACGGGCGGCCAGGTGACGTAGTCCGCTGCCGAATGGGGGCGCTGAGAGGTCGTTCTCTTTCCGAACTTCGTGTGCGGTTTCCGCTGGTCCGGCATGAGATAGCGGCTGGCACGGAAGTCTGGGTCCGTTGCTGACCGAGACGTCGTGGGGGTGACGGATGCCGTCGATGCGGGCGGTGTTGGAAGCGCGGCAGAAGGCCGCGGCGGTGCGGGTGGAGGATCTCGAAGCGGAGCTGGAGCGAGTGCGTGCGGCTCTGACCGAGGCGGAAGAGGTGCTCCGGCGCCGGGTGATCGGCCTGGAGCAGTATCTGGAGGCGCTGGCCGAGGAGAAGGCACCCGCCGTGGCCGTCGTGTCGCAGAGGAAGCCGGTGGGTCCGCGCCGGGCGGTGCCTCACCGCCAGGGCGCAGCCGGCCCCGAGGTGTTGTCGGTGGACTACCAGGCGTTGATGGCCGCCGCCGGGGAGGCGGGAGCCGATGGGCTCGGTGCCCGGCGGGCCGCGGTGGTGCTGGGCTGGGACAGCGCCTCCGCCTCCCGTGTCGAGGGAGCGCGGGCCCGGCTGAAACGGCTGGTGGAACGGGGCTGGCTGGTCGAGGAGAAACCGGGCAGGTTCATGCTGCCCGCACCGGAGCAGGACACTGCCGGCGCTGGGCGGCCAGGCGGCGGCTCATGAGCATGGTCATCGACCACAGGACGACGCTCTCGCTGGTGTCAGGGCGTCGCTCGTAGTCACGGACCAGGCGCCGGCTGCGCAAGAGCCAGGCGAAGGATCTCTCGACGACCCAGCGGCGGGGCAGGACCTGGAAACCTTGGACGTTGTCGCTGCGGCGGACGATGTCGAGGACAACTCCGAGATGCGCCGCGGTCCAGTCGGTGAGGTGGCCGGTGTAACCGCCGTCGGCCCAGACCCGCGCCAGCCGCCGGAAGTGCTTCTTTGCTGTCGGAAGCACGATGCGGGCCGCGTCCCGGTCGGTCGTGGAGGCCGGCGTGACCAGCACGGCCAGCAGCAGGCCGAGGGTGTCGGTGAGCCGGTGGCGCTTGCGCCCGTTGATCTTTTTCCCCGCGTCGTATCCCCGTGAAGTGAGAGCGACCGTGGCGTCCGCCTTCACCGACTGCGAGTCCACGACGGCCGCGCTCGGCTCCGGGCTGCGGCCCTCGGCCCGGCGGATGGCCTCGCGCAGCCGGTCGTGCAGTTCGGCCGTCAGGCCCGCATCGCGCCAGCGGGCGAAGAAGGCATACACCCGTGGCCAGGGCGGGAAGTCGGCGGGCATCGCTCGCCACTTGATGCCGTTGTCGACGAGGTAGCGCACCGCATCGATCATCTGCCGGTGGCAGTAGCCCTCCGGCCGTCCGCCCCGGCCGGCCAGCCAACCCGGAACCGGCAGCAGGTCCCGCACCAGGGCCCACTCGGCATCGCTCATGTCCGAGCCATACCGAGGCCGGCGCTCCGGCCGGTCGGCCGCGTTCCCGAACCGATGGGCGAGACAGTCACACTCAGGAGTGGACGGACTGGACCCGGCAACCACGACCACGCGACACTTCGACAACAGGGCCTCTTGTTTCTCGCTGGACTCGACAACCGCGAGCTACCAAGAGGCCCTTCTCTTCATGCCCTGACGTCAGCCAACTCACTCGATCCAGTATCCCGTTCGAACCAGACCGAGCACACGAACGGATAGAGAACGGCCAGTGAGGCGTACACCGGCGAGCGGCCGCTTGGGACCTGCTCAAGTCTTGAGCGAAGGCAATTGCGGTGAGGTTTCCTGCCACACGTGGATGGCAGGCGGGGACGTTCAGGCGATAACGCGGTAACGGCGGCGCAGTAGCGCCAGGACTATGACGGCCGCGACGGTCATCCACGTTTTGCCGAGGATTTGTCCAGGCAGGTAATTGAGGGAGCCGAAGGCGAGGTGGAGGAACAGGAGGCTGTCGACGAGAAGCCCGACGGCGTTCGAGGCGAGTATCGCAACCAGAAGTCCTCGGCGGCGCAGGGGTTCGTAGACGACGAAGTCCATGGTTTCGGCGATGGCGAAGGCAACCGCTGAGGCAGTGGCGAGGCTGGGGTCCGCGAGAAGGTAGGAGAGGACGGTGCCGATGGCTATGGCGGCGAGGATGGCGCCACGGCCGGTCGCTTCGCGTGCAAGGTCGCGCAGGACGAGTGCCAGGCCGACGAAGTAGACGCCGGCGGGCGCCACGTAACCGAGGCCGACGGGTACCGCGCCGAAGTGGGTGACGGCCAAGTTGGCGGCCGGGATGGTGGCGATGTACGCGATGACTGTGGCAATACCGGCAGGAGCGGGGGCCTTCACGATCTACTTTCTGTCTCGGTGGGGGGTTGCTGCGCTCGGCTCCAGCGGCGGACGGGCGGTGGGACGAACGTGCAGACAGTACAGCGCAGGACACTGACATCCTTAAGGCGTCGGTCCGCGCTGCAGTGCTGAGAGAAGTGCCTGCTGCCGGGAGGTGAGTAAGGTCCCAGTGGGGTCAGGCGATGCCGCCCTGAGGGACTCGGGTGGGCTCCTGAATGGCGAACGCGCTAGTCAGCGGCGCCAGCGCCCGCCGCAGGCACGGCGTAGGGAAGGGGTTGGCACCCCCTTTCTGCCCCAGGGCGTGTGAGGGGCTTCAACCGGTGTAGGTCAGGCTGGCGATGGCGTCGTGGCTGTGAATACTTTCCAGGTTCTTCGCCCGGATCGCGTGTTTCAGCCCCTTTTCACGGCATGCAAGGCTTATATCCCGGATGATGTCTTCGACGAAGACTGGGTGGTCGTAGGCCTGCATGGTGACGACGCGTTCGTCGGGCCGCTTGATGAGGGGGAGGACAGGGGCGGAGCCGACGCTGCGCAGCAGGTCGACGATTTCGTGGACCGCCAGGGGGTAGGGCGCGTCGGCGGTCCCGGTGACAGTGAGGGTGACCTCGCTGCGCTGGTTGTGGGCGCCGTAGTCGGAGATGGCCTTGGAGCACGGGCACAGACTGGTGACGTCGGTGGTCACCGTGGTGGCGACGGTGCAGGTGTCGGGGGTGATGTAACCGGTGATGGTGACGTCGTGGGTTTGCCACGACTTCTGCTTACTGGCGGGTGCGGTCACGGTCGTGGCGATGGGCAGGGACAACGTCACGGCCAGGCTGGGGGCTTCGAGCAGGGCGAGCCCTCGTTTGAGGGCGATGGGCAAGTCCTGCGGGGCGAGGGTGGCCACTTCCTGATGCACTAGGGCGATCATGCGGCTCATGTGGGTGCCGCGTCGGTCGGCCTGCAGGCCGACGGTGACACTGATGTCGGCGATGCCATGCTGGCACGTGTGACCGTCATCGAACGTGACGGGATAGCGCAAGCCGCTGATCCCTACTTCGTCGATGGCGATGCCGCGGGAGTCTGCCTCGTTTTGGATGTCGTGCATGCCGCTACTCACCTCGGTAGGTGCAACCGGAGGTGCAGGTCTCGCGCACGGTGATCGCCGACAGGCCGGGAAGCTCGGTGACCATCCGGTCCCAGATCCAGCGGGCCAGGTTCTCACTCGTGGGGTTGTCGAGGCCTTCGATATCGTTCAGGTAGTAATGGTCGAGTTGTGCATCAATGGGCTTAAAAGCCTGTTTGATGTCGCCGAAGTCCATCACCCAGCCCGCCTCCGGCTCAACAGGTGCCTCCACGTGCACGGTGACCTTGTAGGAGTGGCCGTGCAGGCGGGCGCACTTGTGACCCTCGGGCACGCGCGGCAGGCGGTGAGCCGCTTCGAAGGTGAACTCGCGAAAGATTTCCATTACTGAATTCCCAGATACTTATGCGTCTGGAGGGAGAGTGTCCAGCGCGGGTTCTTCATGCAGTACTCGACGGCGGCACGGGTGTGGGCCTCGCGGTCGGCGTCATCCAGCGGCTGCAGGCGGAAGTGGCGAAAGTCGAGGTGTTCGAACTGGGCGGGGTCGCCACCGGCCTGGGGGTAGACCAGTTTGAGTTCGTCGCCGCTGGTGAGGACCAGGGTGGAGCCGATCTTCGGGCTCACACACAGCCAGTCGATACCGCGGGGAGCGGGCCGGGTGCCGTTGGTTTCCACCGCGATTTCGAAGCCGCGGCCGTGCAGGGCCTTGATGGCGGCCTCGTCCAACTGCAGCAGGGGTTCTCCGCCGGTGCACACCACGAACCGGTGTGCTTGGTCGGTGGTGGGCCAGGCGGCCTCGACGGCGTCGGCCAGTTCCTGGGCGGTGCGAAAGCGGCCGCCGCCTTCGCCGTCGGTGCCCACGAAATCGGTGTCGCAGAACTGGCAGATCGCGCGGGCGCGATCCTGTTCGCGGCCGGTCCACAGGTTGCAGCGGGAAAACCGGCAAAACACCGCCGGGCGGCCGGCGTGGCCGCCTTCACCCTGCAGTGTGTAGAAGATTTCCTTGATCAGGTAGGTCATGCTCAGGCGCTCTGGTACCGGACGGGGTCGCTGACGCCGGCTTCGGCGAAGCCCTTCAGGCGCAGCAGGCAGGTGTCGCACTTGCCGCAGGCCCGGCCCTGCTCGTCGGGGTCGTAGCAGGAGGAGGTCAGGGAGTAGTCCACGCCCAGGCGCAGGCCCTCGCGGACGATGTCGGCCTTGGAGAGTGCGATCAGGGGGGAGTGCAGCGTGATCTTGGAGGTGCCCTCGACGCCGGCCTTGGTCGCCAGGTTGGCCATGGTGGCGAACGCCTCCATGTACTCGGGGCGGCAGTCGGGGTAGCCGCTGTAGTCCACGGCCGTGACCCCGGTGAAGATGTCGCTGGCGCCGACGGTCTCGGCAAACGCGAGCGCGAAGGACAAAAAGATCGTGTTGCGGGCCGGCACGTAGGTGATCGGTACCCCCGTCTCTTCCACGTCCGCGAGCGACTCGTGCTTGGGCACCTCGATGTCGGCCGTCAGAGCAGAGCCGCCGAAGACCCGCAGATCGATGTCGGCGATGACGTGTCGGGCCACGCCCTGGGCCTGGGCGACCCGCTGTGCCGCCTCCAACTCGATGGAGTGCCGCTGCCCGTAGCGGAAGCTGAGCGCGTAGGGAGTGAATCCCTGGTCCTTGGCGATGGCCAGCACCGTGGTCGAGTCCAGGCCGCCGCTCAGCAACACGATCGCGGGACGGTCCATGCTGTCACTCCCTTATCTGAAGTCCAGTTGCCTCCGTTGAGACAGTGGCAGCCTACCGTCTTAACTACCGGCTACAGTAATCACAACCAGAATCGAGTTACGGAAGTCAGAGGTCGAACCGCAGTGAACGAGTTGCCCATCGTGGTCACGTGCACGGACCGGAAGACCTCACCCCCCGAGGCCACCCTGCAGGCCCGTGCCCTGCCCAAGACGGGCCTGGCGGAGCGGGCCGCGGAATGGGCCCGCCGCCTGCACGCCGCGCCAGGGCCGCGCATCGCGCTGGAGGACCTCTATCAGGGCGACCAGTGGCGGCGCGCCCAAGCCATCACAAAAGCCGCATCTCAGGCCGGTTTTGTTCCCCGGCTCTACGTGGCCTCGGCCGGTCTGGGCCTGCGGCCAGTCTCCAGCCTTGCACCCTCCTACGCAGCGACTTTCCTGCCCCGACACGCAGATTCCGTGGCTTCCTCCAGCGCGCAGGCCACCGACTGGTGGGATCACCTGCAACGCATGGACGCCAGTTGTCAGCTGCCCCAGATCGCAGCCGCCGCCGGCCGGGCGCTGGTGGTGCTGTCCGAGACCTACGCAGGGGCCATGCACCGCGACCTTGCCGCGCTGGCGGCCACGGGAGCCGAGGTGGTGCTGGTCGGGGGAGCCTGCGAGCTGGACGGCATCGTGCGCGTGCCGGCCAACGCCGCCCTGCGCCACGCCCTGGGCGGCACCCGCACCAGCTTGAACGTCCGCATGGCGGCTGCCTGGCTCGAGCGCTGCACGCCCGGCCACCTCATCACCCCCAGCGCACGGCAACGTTGGAGAGACTGGGTCGCCCAAGTCGCCCGCCCCGAACGCTACGAGCGTCGGCCGATGACGGACGAAGCCGTGATCGACTTCATCGAACAGTCGAAGGACAGCCACCCCGGCTACTCCCGCACCCGCCTGCTGCGCCTGCTGCGAGACCAGGGGATGGCCTGCGAACAAAAGCGCTTCGCCGACCTGTACACAGCGACGATTGGCCCTCGATGACCTCCCTTGTGCTTAAGCGCCGGGCCCTGCGGATCGAGCAGCACCCCACAATCCCCCTGTACGTGTTCACCCTGGCGGCAGAAGAGGTGCGCCAAGTCGCCGACGTGGCACGCATTTCGAGGGACGAGGCTGGCAAACTGATCGGCTACCAACGCCCCGAGAAGAAGCAGCACGTGAAGCAGATCCTCGAGTACCTCGACGGCGAGGAGGTCCTGTTTCCCAACGGGCTGATCATGGCGCTGCCCTCCAGCGTGCGGTTCAAGTCCAGCCCGGGCCCGGGCAGCAGCGACGGCCTGTGCACCTCGGGCACGCTGGAGATCCCCCTGCCCGACGCCCCTGATGCCCCACGGCCGGCCTGGATCGTCGACGGCCAGCAGCGCAGCCTCGCCCTGGCCCGCACCCGCAACACCCGCCTGGCCGTGACCATCGCCGGGTTCGTCGCCGAAGACCTGGAAACCCAACGCGACCAGTTCCTGCGCGTGAACACGGTCTCCCCGCTGCCCACCAACCTGGTCACCGAACTCCTCCCGGAAGTCGGCACCCTCCTGCCGACCAAGCTCTCCGCCCGTAAGCTCCCCTCCGTCCTGGTCGAGGCCCTAAACCACGACAAGGACTCACCGTTTAGGGGCCTGGTGCGCCGCCCCTCCACCACGGCGGAGCAGAAAGCGGACGCCGTCGTCACGGACAACAGCCTCACCACCGCGATTCAGGAATCCCTCAACTCCCCTTCAGGCGCCTTCTTTCCTTACAAGAACCTGTCCAACGGCACGGTCGACACCGCCACCATCCGCCAGATCCTCGTTGTCTACTGGACCGCGGTGCGCGACACCTTCCCCGACGCATGGGGCCTGCCGGCGACCCGGTCCCGGCTGATGCACGGCGTGGGCATCCGCTCCATGGGGCGCCTGATGGACCGCGTCATGATGGCCATTGACCCCGCGTCACCCCATGCCGTGGAGTTGGCGCGGGCCGAACTCGCGCTGATCGCCCCGCATTGCCGCTGGACCCAGGGACGCTGGCCCGACCTGAACACCCCCTGGAACGAACTCCAGAACAATCCCCGCCACATCAGCACCCTATCGAACTACCTCCTCCGTATCTATGTGCAGGAAAAGGCAAAAGCCGCGTGAAATTCTATTTCCCTGACAGCCAGGACCTGGTGAGCCCCACCTACGACTTCATCAACGACGAGTACTCGCCCTACCGAGTCCGTCAGCGCGATGACGTCTACGCCCACCAGGCCGTGACGCCGATCCCGTATGACGGGATCCTCGTCAGCAAGGCGGTTGTCGACGGATCCATGAAGGGCGCAGGAAAATACTCCGCCCCGCAACGCGAGCGCCTCTACCGTCTGGGCGTGAGGAACTTCTTCCGCCTTCCCGACACTTGCTCCACCATCGGCGACTGCGGCGCCTTCAACTACATCGACGAAGAACGCCCCCCGTACGAAGTCGACGAAGTCATCGACTTCTACGGCCGCTGCGGATTCGACGCCGGCATCAGCATCGACCACATCATCTTCGGCTACATCCCCCAAGAATCCGATACGGAACCCGAAGCGGCTTGGGTGGAACGCCAGCAGATCTCCCTCGAACTTGCCGAAAACTTCCTCGCCGCCACAAAAAAACACGGCGCCCGCTTCCAACCCGTCGGCGCCGCCCAGGGATGGGGACCCGACAGCTACGCCCATTCCGTCGCCCAACTACAGAAAATGGGATACCGGCGCATCGCCCTCGGCGGCATGGTCCCCCTCAAGTCCCACGAGATCCTCGCCTGCCTGCGCGCCATCGACGCCGTACGCAACCACGACACCGAACTCCACCTGCTCGGCATCAACCGCGTCGATAGCATGGAACAGTTCGCCCGCCACGGCGTGGCCAGCTTCGACAGCACCAGTGCCTTCCGCCAGGCCTTCATGGACGACCGCAACAACTACCACACCGCTACCGACTCCTACACCGCCATCCGCGTCCCCCAAGTCGACGGCAACCCCGCCCTCAAACGCCTCATCCTCTCCGGCCACGTCTCCCAAGCCGAAGCCATCATCGCCGAACGAGACTGCCTGCGCGCCCTCCGCGCATTCGACCAAGAAGAAACAGCACTCGAAGAAGTCATGAGTGCCCTCGCCACCTACGAAAACCTCGTCCTCGGCCCGAAAAAGAAAAGCTACCTCGAGTACTACGAACGCACCCTGGCTGACGCGCCCTGGCGCACGTGCCCCTGCGCCCTGTGCAAGAAGCACGGAATCGAAATCGCCATATTCCGCGGCAGTGAACGCAACAAGCGCCGCGGATTCCACAATCTCACCGTGCTCGAGGCGAAGATGAGACAACTCACCTTCGAATAGACTCCAGCACTAACCTAGCTTTTCTTAAAAACCCTGTCAGGAGATATGAATGGCCGACCGATATGAGCTGAGGCTTCCCGCCCTCGAAGTGCGCCAAGGCGAGCGAAAAATCTACTGCTTTGCCATCGACGGGAAGAAACTCCACAGCTTTGCTGCCGTCTCCCGCGTCCGCCGCGATGATGCAAGCAACCTGAAGGGCTACCAGCGCCCCGAGGTCCTCAGCCATATCCGGGGCATCCGCCGCTACCTCGAATCCGAGGACGCCATGCTCCCCAACGCCCTCGTCCTAGCCTTCGACGACACCGTCCGCTTCGAAACCGGAGTCCGCCCCAACGCCGGCGTGGACTACTCCGTCCCCGGCGTCCTCGTCATCCCCGTCGACGAATCCCTCACCGACCAGAACAAGCCCGCCCTCATCGTGGACGGCCAGCAGCGAAGCGCCGCCATCCGCGACGCCGACCTCGTCGAATTCCCCGTCGCCGCCGTCGGATTCATCGCCGACAACCAAGAAGACCAGCGCTCCCAGTTCATCCTGGTCAACTCCACCAAGCCGCTACCCAAGGGCCTCATCCACGAACTGCTGCCCGAAACCAGCGGACACCTGCCCCCCGCATACGCCCGCAAGCGCCTGCCGGCCCAGTTGATGACCCGCCTCAACACCGACGGCCAAGGCCCCTTCTACGGCCGGGTAGCCAGCCCCACCTCACCCGACGGCAACATCAAGGACACCAGCCTGCTGCGCATGCTGGAACACAGCCTCTTCGAAGGCGCCCTCTACCAGTACCGCAACCCCGAAGACGGCTCAGGCGACGTCGAACGCATGCTGCTGCACCTGCGCTCCTTCTGGACCATCGTGAAGGAGACCTTCAGCGACGCCTGGAAACTCCCGCCCCGCCAATCCCGCCTCACCCACGGCGTCGGCATCCAGGCCATGGGCTTCGTCATGGACGCCCTCACCGACGGCATGCCCGCCGAAGACGTCGACTGCGATCAGGTCCGCAACGCCGTCCTCGGCCTGATGCCGGTGACCGCCTGGACCTCCGGCATGTGGCGCTTCGCCGACGGCGAGCAGCGCCGCTGGAACGGCCTGCAAAACACCCCCAACGACATCCGCCTGCTCACCGACCTCCTGGTCCGCACCGTACGGGGCTGACTACCTGATCGCGTTCGTCGTGCCCTCTCGGGCACGGCGAACCGACTACACCGCACCTCCCGCCCATCGCCCCCACCCAGCGGTGGGCTTTGCTGCATGCCCGCGAATGGCCGAACGGGGCGATGCGAGGAACTCGTCGAGGAGTTGGAGGTTGCGGCGCACGTCCATTCAGGGGCAGCGTTCCCGGCGGTAAGCTCCGGCACGAGGGCGCGCCAGCGTAGGTCGAAGAGAACGCGGGTGCTTTTGCACCGGTAGGACAGCGGCCCACTTCACAGGCCAGCCGCTCTGCGGTGCACCGCTGTCCGCCATCCCCTGGTATGGCTGCCCGATCGACTCTCGTGGCCTCATCCCAGGCATGCCCCGGCGGATGGGGACCCGGCGACGGGCAGGATCCCGCCCGAACGTGTGTTGGTCCTGGGCGCCGCCCGCACCCACTGCCCCTTGCCCACCTGAAACGCGGCGGCACCAGCAGGGGACTTCTCGCCCCGCTTGAGCGACACCCCAGCGTGCACCGCATCGACTCCTGCGCTAGTTGCCTCGAAGTTTGCGCACTCGCTCACGTGTACTGCATTGACCGGACCAACTGCATGCATTATGAAAGTTGAAGATCATTGTTATCGCGGGCTCGCCCTCTGCGCCCGGGAGGGGGTTCGGGGGGTAGTGGGCTGGTGCAAGTCGTCTGGGGAGGGCGACGGTGGGAGGGGAGGCGCGAGCTTCCAGCAGGCGATCGGGGACTTCGTTACCTGGTGATCGCCGTGGAGCGGGCACCTACCCGGCGATTGTCGGTGGTGCGGTTTACGCTTCAACCGGCTGGATGTGAACGCCTTGTGAAGGAAGTTGCAATGTCAAGGCTGAGGGTGGGGGATTTTGTCCGCTTTGCCGGTTCTCCGGGGGTGGGTCGAGTCGCAGCAGTTGAGGGGGAGAGTGTCCAGGTTGACTACTTCGAGTCGATAGCGGAGCCCGTTGCCCACACGCAACGCATCGCTGCGCGCTTGTGCACGCCGGTGTCTTTGCCGGAGGAGACCCGTGTCTACCGGCGTGATCCCAGCACCGGCGTGTGGATCGTGGGCCGGGTGCGGGGGAGTGACCCCGGTGTGTATTATGTGCAGTTCCCCAACCATCCGGACGTGCACCTGCCGGTTCGAGCGGCGGAGTTGCACGTGCGCTGGGACCGGCCCGTAAAGAATCCGGTCGCGACCCTGGGAGCCGGCGGGAACGAGTCCGGTTACTTCCACGATGCCCGCTTGCCCATGCTGCACAGCCTCATTGCTCAGCGTGGGGCCAGTGGAAGCATCCCCGCGTTGCTGTCTTCTGCGGCGGAGATCTACCCCCACCAGGTGCAGGCCGCTTTGACCGTCCTGTCCGACCCGGTGCAACGCTACTTGCTGGCCGACGAGGTCGGGCTCGGAAAGACCATCCAGGCCGGCTACGTCATTCGTCAGACTCTGATCGACAACCCTCACGCGCGTGTTGTCGTCATGGCACCAGCGTCCTTGGTGAGGCAGTGGCGTGGCGAAATGCTCGAGAGGTTCTTCATCGATGACTTTCCCGAGGCGCGCATCACCTTCACCGCGCACGACACGCCGCACAAGTGGGCGGGCTATCGCGACGCCGACCTGCTTGTTGTCGATGAGGCCCACCTCCTCGTCCACGACATCACGGAGCCGACGCAATCGCCCTACCGTGAGCTGTGCGGCATTGCGCACACGGCCACGCGCCTCCTGCTGCTGTCGGCCACCCCGGTGACCTCTCACTACGTCACTCACCTGGGTCTGCTGCATCTGCTGGACGAGAAGCTGTACCGCTGGGACGACCGCGCCTCCTTCGAGGAGCGCTACCAGCGGCGTAAGGACCTTGCCGACGGCGTGTTTCAGTTGGACGCCTATTTCCCCACGCTGCTGCCGATGACCATCGATAGCCTGCGGGAACTCCTGCCGTCCGACGAGCGCTTTGAGGCATTGGCCACCGATGTGCTGGCTCTCCTCAACGACGATGACGAGTTGGCAAACGAGGATCAGGCCCCAGAATTGGTCCTGCGGGTCGAGGCTTTGAGGGCTCATCTCAGCGAGACCTATCGCCTACACCGACGGGTCATCCGCCACCGCCGCGCCTCCGTGCTGCGCGACGACGAAGAGACGGAGCTTGTGCCTTATGAAGTGAGAGGACGCACCCGTCCGCGTCTGCTCGCGGTGGATTTTGGCGAGCACTACCTCGGTCAGGCGCTGCTGCTGGAGTGGCGCACGCTGATCGCCGACCACTTGGTAGACACCGCGGCCGACGACACTCAGCACTCGGCCTACGCCATGGCGCTGGCGGTGCTTGCCTCTCGGGCCGGCGGCCTGATGGAAGACCTGCTGTGCGCGCTGCGTTGGCGCACACACGGCGATCGACAAGCCGCCGACCGAGCCGGACTGACCGAGCAGGAGCGACTCCTGCTTGCGGCACCGGCAACCCTTTCCCGGGAAAGAAAACTGGGGGAGACCTACAGCAAGCAGCGCGCTGACTTGCCTCGCACCGCCGCACCCACGGCCCTGGCCAAAGCATTGCTGCCCGTCGTGCGTCCCGGAACCAGGACGGTGATCTTCTGCGGCCCGGGAACCTTGGCGGCCCAGGTCGCGGCGGCGCTCAGTGCCCAGGCCCCCGACGCCGTCGTGGGTCTGCACGCCACAGCCACCAGCGCGGACGCCTGCGAGCAGGTCGTGCAGACCTGGCGTACTTTGCAGAACGCCGCCCTGTGCCAGGTGCTCGTCGCTGACGCCTCGGCTGAGGACGGGTTGAACCTGCAGGTTGCAGACGTGGTGGTACACGTGCGGCTGCCGTGGTCCCCTAACCGCCTGGAACAGCGGATCGGACGGGTCGATCGGTACCGGGGAGTGGAATCGCTGCGGCAGAACCGACCGGCGCAGCAGTTCCGCATCGGCGATGGCGAAGGGAACGAGGCGTTCTGTGGGGCCTGGGCCAGCCTGCTCCACGAGGGATACGACCTGTTTACCGCGTCCGTCTCGACCCTGCAGGACACCATCGCCGAAGGGCTGACCCGCGTGTGGCGCCAGGCCCTCGACGAAGGCCCCGCGGGGCTGACGACCCTGGCGCCCAGCGTGCGCGAGGAACTGCGCCAGGCCAAGCGGGACATCGACACCATGGACATGCTGGAGTCCATACACGAGACGTCGGAACAGGCCCGTCAGACCACGAGCGCGCTCGATCGCCTGGAGCAGGACTGGCGCCGCCTGCGTGAGAGCCTGGTGCACTACGCCGATGACAGCAGTGGCGGCCTGCGCTTTCGGCATGACACACGCACCGTCGCCGGCCACCAGCGCGACCGGTTCGACGTTGCCTCCTCGCATCCGCTGATCGACCCACGACGCTATAAAGCAGTCGCCGAACGTATTCATCCCCACATGGCCCAGGGTGTCTTCAACCGCTCCACCGCTCTGCGCGCCCCGGGAACCCGACTCTTCCGCTCGGGCAACCCGTTCGTGGACATGCTCGCCGACATCGTCTTCGCCGACGAACGCGGTCAGGCGACGGCCTTCCGACGCTTTGACCCCACCTGTCGTACAGGAGATGAAGCCTACTTCGGGCTCGAGTACCTCGTGGAAGCCGACATCAGTGCCGCTCTGCGGCGTGTCGCCGACGTGCCCGAGGCCGGGCGAGCCCTGCGACGCCAGGCTGACCGCCTGCTTCCCCCGTTCACCCGCAAGGTGTGGGTGCCTGCCGGGCACCGTATCGCTCTGACTGACCCGAAGGCCTGCGCCTGGCTGGATGCTCCCTATGGCAGGCGAGGAGATCAGAACTACAACGTCAAGAACCACGGCGAACTGGTCGCCGTGTTCGGAGGCTGGCAGGAATACCGACAGGCAGCAGAAGCAGCCGAGCAGGTGGCCCGTGCCCACCTCGTCCAGGCAACCGACCTGATGAGCAAGTGCGCTAAGGCGCAGGAGCAGGCACGGCAGCAACTCGCGATCGCGACCGCGCAGGCGCAGGCACGCAGTGCGGCCGGCCACCTGCTGGGCGACACCGAAAGCTACCTGCTGGACGTGGCCGTGGGACGGGATCTGACGGAGGCACTGAGCCGCCCTTCGATACGCGTGGTCGCCGCCACCTGCATCGTGCGCGGGGGATACCGGACGGTGAAGCGCGATGGGTGATCTGTGGGCGCACGCCCAGGAACTGTTTACGGCCTGGCCCCAGGTGCCGACGACGACGGCCACCGGCACCCTGCGGCGACTGGAAGACGCCTTGGCCGACCGGGCCGCTCATCGCGCAGACGCGGTCGGCTGGCGCGACATCGCAGCCCTCACCCGGCAGGTACTGCTGGAGGTTGCCGTCCGGGGAAACAACGCTGGACTGGAGGTTCCCCTGGATCCCGCGTTGCCCAGCCGCGAACAGTGGGAACAGATGGCGTGCCGGACACTGCCGACCACACGGGGATTGCGGGTCTTCGCCTTGCCGTGGCACCCGCGGGAGTTGACGCCCGAAGCACAAGAAAGCGCCCGGGAGGACCTGAAGCAGATCTATCTCGGGGTGGACTCACCGCATCGGCGACACCTCGAACCCCGGCCGGCCGACCCCTATTGGGCAGAGGCCCTCGGCTACACCGAGTACGTCTCCGTCGGGCAGCAACAAGCCGCGCGAGCTGTTGCCCTGGCTCCTGCCGGCAGCACGACGATCGTGTGTCTGCCCACCGGACACGGCAAGACCGCGGTGGCCCAGGCCTCGGCCCTGTTGGCCGGTGCCCGCGGGGGAGTGTCCATCGTGGTCGTCCCCACGGTCGTTCTTGCCCTGGACATGGAGGCTAGAACGCAGGTCACCCTTGAACGGCAGGGCAGAGGGAGCCCGACCGGCCGTTATGCCTACACCGGCGGCATGCCGGAGGAGGTCAAGCGGCAGATATGCGACGACGTCCGCACCGGTCGCCAACGCCTGCTATTCGCCTCCCCCGAAGCGGTGGTGACGGCGCTGAAGAAGCCCCTGGAGGACGCCGCCGAAGCCGGACTGCTGCAGTACTTCGTCATCGACGAGGCACACCTGGTCGAGCAGTGGGGCACCGGCTTTCGGCCCGAATTTCAGACGATGGCCAGCCACCGGCGTACCTGGCTGCGCAAGGCCCCCCAGGACCAGGCGCCGGTGACGGTGGCGATGAGCGCCACCCTCACCCACCAGCAGGTCAGCCTTCTGGAGCAGTTGTTCGCCGAGGAAGGGCAGGCCCAGGTGGTGTGGGCCTCTCAACTGCGGCACGAGCCCAGCTACTACGTCGACACCTGCCCCGACGAGCAGAGCCGGAACGAAGCCGTCATCGACGCAGTCGCCATGCTGCCTCGGCCCTTGGCGCTCTACACCACTCGGGTCAAGGACGCTGCCGACTGGGCTGAACGGCTCCGCAAGGCCGGCTTCCGCCGCGTCACCCAGGTCACCGGAAAGTCCACTGACGACCAGCGGCGGCAGGCTCTCGAAGGCTGGGCGGGCTCGACCCCCGACGGGCCTGAGCCCACGCGCTTCGACGT
Source organism: Streptomyces sp. DSM 120436 (assembly GCF_055778765.1). Classification (NCBI taxonomy): domain Bacteria; kingdom Bacillati; phylum Actinomycetota; class Actinomycetes; order Kitasatosporales; family Streptomycetaceae; genus Streptomyces; species Streptomyces sp. DSM 120436. The sequence goes on from NZ_JBSKBS010000001.1 coordinate 2,631,410, forward strand.
GGTCGTGGGCACCTCGGCCTTCGGCCTGGGAGTTGACCTTGCCGACGTGCGTACCGTGGTCCACGCCTGCCTCCCGGAGACCGCGGACCGCTACTACCAGGAGGTCGGCCGCGCCGGGCGAGACGGACATCCCTGCATCGCCTACATGGCCACCGCTCCCGGGGACGAGGCGCTGGCCGAAAGCCTCAACCGCAGCCCGCAATTGACGGCCGAGCGTGCCTGGGCCCGGTGGCGGGCCATGTGGGTGGGGCGCACTCCCACCGACAGCGGCGCCCACCGGCTCAGCCTCGAGGCCCTGCCTGCCGACATGCCCGAAGGTTTCGGCCGGCACCGCAAGCTGGAACGAACGCATCCTCAACTTCATGGTCAGAGCCGGCCTCATCAAGGTGACCATCCCCGAACCGCCACAGCGTAGCGAGAAGGAAACCGACGCGGCCTGGCAAGGGCGCCTCGACGCGTTCTACACGTCCCTGGGGAAACAGTTCGACATCTTCCTTGCGGATGGGCAGACTAACGACCGCGCCTACTTCCTGCAGCGTTTCAACGACGTCCGCCGGCTCATCATCAACGACCAACGTGACGCCGCCGGCCGGCTGCGAAGGATTTTGCGCAGCGACCGCTGCTGGGGCGAGGCACTGGCTGACCACTACCGCGTGCCCTACCGCGGAGGTGTTCTGACCACGGGAGTCACCTGCCGCGGGTGCCCGCCCTGCCGTAAGCAGGGCCCGCCGCGGACCGCCCCGGAGGGCTACTACCGACTCGCGGTCGAGCCCTGGCCTGCCGTGCCGTCGTGGCCGAGCCGACGCGAGGACCCCCTGATGCGGTTCCGCGGTGACCTGCCGTGCCTTTCCATCTACTGGGAAACCGAGCAGGAGTTCACCGACCTGGTGCCCGAACTGCTCGAGCGGCTGGCCGTGCGGGGAATGTCGGTGGTCGGCGGTCCGGGACTTGCCCGCCTCGCCACTCGACGACTGCAACGCGACGTGCGCCCCCGCCCCCTCATCCTGGACAGGGACGAGGACCTCCTGGGCCGCTACACCAACCCGATGGTCTGGCTGCTCGACTCTTCCGCCTCCCACATGGGAGACGATCTGGCAATGCGGTTCGATTCCCAGGATGTAACGTACCTGCTGCATCCACGGTCTTTGGCGCACCCGGATCGCCCTGACACCCCACTTGTTGCAATCCACCGCGCCCATTTGTGGGTGCGTACTGCCTTGGAGTCGTTCTAGTGGCCCTGTTGCTTGCGGAATCTTCGATCCCACCTTTCATGTGGGCCGTCGTTCGTCTTCTTGCCGCAGAGCGAAAGCCGCTGCCGACGGATCGCGCGCGGGCTCTTCTGGCTCCCCCCTCCCTGACCGAGGGCAAGGAGAACAAGACCTTCGACCAAGCCCTGCGCAGCCTGCGCGAGTTGCAGATGGTCGCCGTTGACGAAGGCCGACTCTCGCTCGCCGGACACGCCAGCGACCTCGACGGCACGGACTTCCCCTCCTTCAGTTGTGCCCTGCGCCAGGCTGTCTTGGCCGGTGAACTCAATGCCGGTCTGGCCGACGACGCAGGACAGACCGGTTCGCGCGACCTCACCCGAATTCTCGTGTGGTTTCTTTCCCGGGATCCTCTCGACGAGCCGGCCACCTGGGAGATCGCCCAACGCGAGCAGTCCATCGACCTCAACCCTGAAGCGGGGACTGCGTCGCGAAACGACACGCGCTGGAACCGTTTCGTGCACTGGGCGCCGGCCCTGGGCCTGGCTGCTGCCCCGTTGCTGTCAAGCAGCGGAAAGGGCCCCCTGCTTCCGGACTGCACAGCAGCCGTCAAGCAGTCGGTGCAAAGGCTGTGGGCTGTCGGGGAACGAGTCAACGCCGTCGACGCTGCCCGAACCCTGCGCAGTGCCCTGCCGGTCCTGCCGGGTGGGGACTACGCCAACGCCCTGGGCATCCCCGACCCGGGCGCGCAGTCAGCAGGGCCGGCCTTGTCCTACGCCCTGCTGCGAGGCGAAGACGAGGGGTGGCTCGTCCTGCAGCAGGACGCCGACGCGCAGCGCGTCTTGACCCTTCATGACCCCGACCGTCCGTCGCACTACGTGTCCGACATCGTCATCTCGGAGGACCAGCATGGCTGACTTCCGCGGCTTCCTGTGCTGGACGCCCGAAACTGCGGCCGCGACGATCAATACCGAGGCGGTCAGTCCCTCTCGTGCGGTCTTCCTGGCCACGCATGCGCCGTTGCGCATTCGCCGGGCCGGCCTGGACGGGCGTGCCATCGTCTCCGACGGCCCCCTCATTGACGAGAAGACCGTGCTGAAGGACTTCCTGTCGCTGCAGTCCGACACCGGCGCGCTCCTCTTGCCGGTCGTCGGTGACTCCGGGACCGGAAAGTCGCACCTGGTGCGCTGGGTGCGCGAGAACCTGCCCGCCTCGGACAAGTACAAGATCATCTATCTGGAGAAGGCCAAGACCAGCCTGCGCGCTGTGATCGACGCCCTCCTCGTCGACGCAGACAGTGGTGCGCTGGCTCAGTTGCGCGCCGACATCCACCGGTTCACCGAAGGTGTGGACGCGGTCACTTTGAGTAGGCGCCTGGTGAATGCCCTCAGCGAGGCCCTGGCCGCCACGACGGCCCGTGACGTACCGCAGCACGCCCGTCCGCTTGCCGGTCCCCGCGGCTTGACGGTCGTCCTGCAAGACCCCCACGTGAGCGCCTTCATGCTCGGACAGGGGAAATTCATTCCCCGACTGGCGGAACAACTGCTGCGGGACCGCGCAGACGGTGAGCCCGACCGCCCGATGGCGTTCACCATGGAAGATCTCCCCACCGACCTGCTGGATCTCCACCGCGCCGCCCAGGTCACGATCAAGCTGATCAATGCGATCTCCGGCAACACACAACTGCAGCAGGCCGCTGTCGACCTGCTGAACCAGCACCTGGAAGCAGCTGTCAAACGGGTGGCGAGCCTGGGGGCCGGTCGCCTGCAGGACGCCATGCTGCAGGTGCGGCGCGAGTATGCCCGCAAGGGCAAAGAGATCATCCTGCTCGTCGAGGACTTCGCGCTGATCCAAGGCGTGCAGAGAGATCTCCTTGATGCGGTCATCGAGGCCGCCAACCGCTTCGGCAGCACCACCCTGGCCCCTATCCGCACCCTCATGGCGGTCACCACGGGCTACTTCAGCGACCTTCCGGAGACCGCACTCACCCGTGTGCGGGCGACCGCCGGCTACGTCTACAATCTCAACGTCCCCTTCACCAGGGACGACCGGGGCGAGTCCGAGATCACCTCTTTCGTCGGACGTTATCTCAACGCCGCCCGGGTCGGGCGGGAGGCCCTGGAGAACGCGGGCGAGCGGCAGGTGCCCAATCCCTGTGAGACCTGCGCACTGGTCTCCCGATGTCATGAGCAGTTCGGGGCCACCTCCGAGGGCTTCGGCCTGTATCCGTTCAATCCGTCCGCCCTGGTCCGCGCCATCCACGCGACGGCTCCGCGCAACGACCCCTATGCGTTCGTCCCGCGCACCGTGCTCGGCAGCGTGATCCGTCCTGTCCTGGTCGAGCATGCCAGCGCACTCAAAGAAGGCACCTTCCCCGACGCCCGTTTCCGCACGCAGTTCCCCACTGCGGACATCGACGAGCCGCTCTCTACCGGCGTGCAGGAAGTCGTAGAGGCAGAGGACCCTCTCGACGCCGACCGCCGGAAGATCGTCCTGGAGTTCTGGGGCGGAGCCCCCGACCACGCCGGCGCGCTGCCGTCGGCAGTCCTAGAGGCCTTTGCCCTGGAAGCCCATACCTTCTCCGGGGCCAGCGCAATTCCCCGGCAGCCGGTCAAGGTGCAGGCGACGGAGCCGGTCAAGCAGACGACCAAAACAAATCCCTTCACCACGGGCAAACTCCTTCCCTCTCTGCAGGCCAAGATCAATGCGGTGGAGGACTGGCTCAGGCGAGAACACGTACTGCAGCAGGCCGTGGCCAGCGAGTTGCGCACCGTCATCGCCACCGCCGTCGCGCAGCGCTATCGCTGGGTCAATCCTTTGATGCGGGAACAGTCACAGGCGACGATCCGCTCAGCCTGGCCTTCCAATGCCCGTGTGGTCTCGATCGAAGGCGCAACGGAGAACGTGCAGGGCGCCGACGCAGCGCCGATCCGGTTCAAGCGAACGGCGCGCAACAGCCGTTACCTGCAGAGCGTGCTGCTGCTGAAGAACGGCCAGCCCGCCGAGCGAGCCGAACATGTACGCAGGCTGAGCACAGAATCCGACCGCTACACAGCGTCGCTGACCACCGCGCTGCAGAAGAACCTGCAGATCACCGATGACGACTTGGTCCTCGGACTGCGCGCAGCCCTGATCGGCGCCGCTCTGGCCGGGCTGGCGTGGCCCGGCATGGACGAGGCCGAACTGCTTGCCGCCGCATTCGCCGACGGGCGCTCCTGGGCGCGTGAGGACGCCGCATCGCGCGATGAGGCGTGGAGTCGGACCCTGGAGAGCCACCTTCAGCACAGGCCCCCCCTCGTCGAGCGGCTCCGCGACGCCTTGGGCGTGGCCCAAGGTGACGGGAAGCCCCGACTGATCGACGCCGCGAGGGCGCTGCCGCTGCTGCGCCGAGCGACAGCACAGTGGGACTGGCAGGTGACAGGATCGGACGTACCGGAGTGGGTGAAGAAGGCCGTCAAGTCCTTCGCCAACTGGACGGACCTGGTGAAGGCGCAGAATGCGTCACTGCGCCGGCAGTTGGACGACATACGCCGACACCATCCGCGGGGCACAACCGGGCAGCAAGTTCTGGCCGCCGTGCGCGATGCACTCCTTGCGGCCGAGGACGCCAGCATCCCGGTGCCCCGGGCCACGCGGACGGGTATCACCGACCTTCTGTCGCGGGCGCAGGACGTCGACTGGAAGATCCTGAACCAACTCGAGGACGATCTCCTGCGGGCGGAGGAACCGGAGGCTTCCGACGCGGCGCGCATCACGGCGGCAGTGCGTGACCGAGGGGTCGCCCCCCAGGTGGTCCGTGCCCTGCTGCAGGCCAGCGATGCGTGGCTGACCACCGCTTTGGAGCACGCTGCATCCCGCACCAACTCCCATGGCGATGAGGCGGCCAGGGGTGTCCAGGAACTTTTGACCGAGTGGCGGTCGCTGAGCGCACCGGAGGAGGACCGATGAGCGCACCCCTGTCCGTCTTGCAAAAGGCCGAGCGCCTGCAGGCGGAGGCACGCCGACTCAACGAGGGAGAGAAGGGAGAGGAGGAGGCCCGGCGCATCAGCGAACGCATCAGCGTCCTGCACAACCAGTTGATGGCCCTGCAGCGACGCCTTCGCATCGCCCGCTCCTTGATGGCCCAGCCGGCAGCTGGCGACATCGACCTCTCCGGGCTCGACACGGGTCTAGCAGCGTTCACCCGCCAGTGTGAGGGCGGACTGCCTCCCAACGCGGCCTTCACCAGGGCCTCGACAGCTGTGCAAAAGGTCGCCGATCGCATAGCCCATGACAGCCAGGAAGCATGGCGGCAGTGGACGCAAGCCCAACTGGCGGCCTTGCAGATGGCGCGGCAGGCCATGCTCTCCCTGCAGGACCAGGCACGGGCCAAAGCACTGCACCAGGACCTCACCAAGACTGCTCGCGCCGACGTCGACGCAGCCGTGATCACTCTGTTCGCCAACGCACACGCCGAACTGGCTGAGTTGCTCGACAGCGCGCCACCGCCGCCGGAAGGACTGCAGATGCTCCTGGACCGCCTGGCCTCCGGCACCGCCCTGCTGCTCAGCGACATCACGGACGAGGAGATCGCGCTGCTGCGTCGTGTCGATCTCGACGCCGACCTGGAAGTCCGCAGGAGGCGCACGTGATCACACCGTCCCGTGCCCGTTTCTACAACCACGTCCTCAACGCGCTCGAGGACCGCGAGTTGCCCCTTGTCTCCTGGGGCATCACCGATGGCGCCCTGACCGAGAGTGAAGTCCTCGAGGTCATCGATCTCTGCCTGCCCGACGCCCCGCGGGAGGTGGCAGGCATATCGAGCGAAGAGCTGATGTATGAAATCCGCGATCGTGCCTGGCTGTTCAAGGTGCCGGACACCTCGCCCCCGCAATATCGCACGCGACTGGCCGAAACCGTCCGTCTGGCAACGCAGTTGCGGCAACTCTTCCCCTGGCAGGCCCGCGATGAGGCGGCGCAGTGGTGGCAGAGCGGTAAGCGACTCGTGGCCGACTACCGCCTGCACACCGCGCCGCGCCGTTATCCCCAGCGCAATATCCCCGCGGCGACCGCGTTGAAGGAACTCGCCACTCTGGCTGGCTGGGGCCGCCTTCAGCACCTCGTGGCCCAGGCCCACATCGGGCCCCGTAACCTAGCCCGCTTTCAGGTCGACGCCACCGCGGCGGTGACCAGTGCGCTGCAACGTCCGCACCCCAGCGGTGTGATCGTGGGGGCTGGCACCGGTAGCGGCAAGACGCTGTCTTTCTACCTGCCGGCTTTCGCTGCCATGGCCGAGCGTGCTCGATCGAATAGCTTCCGCCTGCACACGCTGGCGCTGTATCCGCGCAAGGAATTGCTGCGCGATCAGTTGCGGGAGGCGCTGAGCACTGCCCGCTCGCTGGAGCCCACCCTGCAGGGCTCCGGGCGCCGGCCATTTCGACTAGGGGCCCTTTACGGAGACACGCCCTACGACCATGAGGACGACCGGCTCAAGCCTGGCGCAAGCGGCCGCACTGCCTGGAAACGGACTCGAGAGGGTGCCGTCTGCCCTTACTTGGCCTGTCCTGCGTGTGAGCGGGGCGAACTCCTCTGGCGTGATCTTGACCGTCGCGGCAATAGGGAGCGACTGGTCTGCCTTGCCTGCCGGGCCAGCATTCCGGAGGGCAGCCTTGCTCTGACCCGTCAATCCCAGCAAGACGCGCCCCCTGACCTGCTTTTCACCACGACCGAAATGCTCAACCTGAACAGTGCCGGAGGCGGGCTTAGCCGACTGCTGGGCTGGCAGGGAGGCGCGGTCCCGTCCCTGGTCCTGCTTGATGAGGTGCACACCTACTCCGGGATTCACGGAGCCCAGACCGCTTTGTTGCTGCGCCGCTGGCAGCAGGCCGTCCGCAAGCCGGTCGCTTTCGTCGGTCTAAGCGCCACCCTGCGTGACGCCGGTACGTTCTTCGCTCGCCTGGTGGGACTGCGCGACAGCCACGTCGAGTACATCCAACCCGCCGACGACAGCATGGATGAGGAGGGGCGCGAGTACGCGCTTGCGTTGCGCGGCGATCCGATCGCCGGCAGCAGTCTGCTGTCGACCTCCATCCAAGCCGCCATGCTCTTTGGACGCATGCTTGACCCGGAAGAAGACGCCGCACTGTACGGGTCTACCGGGTTTTTGTTTACCGACGACCTGGATGTCACCAACCGCTTCTACGACGACCTGCGGGACGCTGAGGGAGGACAGAACCGCTACGGTCAACCGGGTCGGAAACCAGCCCTGGCCGCGTTGCGCGCTTCAGCACGCGCCCATCACCAAACCCGTTACCGCGACGGCCAATCGTGGGACCTGATGGAAAAGATCGGCCACGTCCTCGCGCCGGGGGCTGGTCACCATGCGCTGCGGATAGCGCGCACGTCCTCCCAGGACGTCGGAGTGGATCTGCAGGCAAATCTGACGGTGGCGACCGCCTCGCTCGAAGTCGGTTTCAACGACCCGCGCGTTGGGTTGGTACTGCAGCACAAGGCTCCCCACGACGCGGCGGCCTTCATCCAGCGACGCGGCCGGGCCGGGCGTCTGCGCGCCATGCGCCCCGTCACGGTGATCACTCTGTCCGACTACGGCCGGGACCGGCTGGCCTACCAGGCCTACGAGACGCTGTTCCAGCCGGAAGTGCCAGCACGTCACCTTCCGGTCAACAACCGCTTCGTCATCAAGATTCAAGGAACGCAGTCGCTGCTGGACTGGGCAGGACGCAAACTGCGCTTTCACCATCCGTGGGCTGACCCCAGGACGCTGTTGACCGCACCAAAGGCAGCAAAGGGCGACGATAAGAACAAAGCGGCCCGCCAGGACTTGGCGCAGGTGTTGGAGAGCCTCTTGACCACTCCTGCTCTCCAGGACGATCTGGCGCGCCATCTCAGAGCGGCGCTGCAGTTGACCGCTGACGAAGTGCAAGCCTTGCTCTGGGAGGAGCCGCGCTCTTTGTTGCTCAGCGTGGTTCCCACCGCTGTACGCCGGCTGAGGAACAACTGGCAGACCCTCCAGGAGAAGGATCCCGGCGCCGAGCCCCGTGCCATGCTTCCGGAGTTCGTGACACGGACGCTGTTCGATCCGCTCAACGTGCCTGAGGTCGGGCTGATCCTTCCCTTCGCTTCGCGCACTACCGCCAGCAGCGCCGAGCAGGACAGCAGCGACGAACTGCTGCCGATCGCCAGGGCTCTGAGGGAAGCCGTACCCGGCAGGGTTAGCCGCCGCTACGGCTACCAGCGTGACGACCACCGCACCTGGCTCCCCATCCCTCCAATCGGCCAGGACACCCTGGAACTGGACGACAGCCTTGTACCAGGCCCGACGCTCGAAGGCCGCTGGTTCCCCCCGGGGCAGGACCCGGCAGGTCTGGTCGTACTGCGCCCGCATCGTCTGCAGCTCAGCGAGCCTCCCAAGGAGGTCGCCGATCGGTCACAGGGATTTCCTCTGTGGGGCTCACAGATCGTTGTCGATGCAGGCACTCAGCCCCTGCCAGGTGACGTTCCCCGCCCCTCGTCGTGGGAACACCGCATCACCTCCGTCGGCTTCGCCCTGCACGCGGCAGGCAATCCGATTGAGGTGCGCCGCATGACTGCCGGCTCGCGCTTTGAGGTGAGCTACGACGCAGGCACCACGGATGCCCGCACCGTGCGCTACACCCGCAACGGAGAACCGGCCGCGCTCGGCTTCCGGCTGAACGTGGACGCAGCCTCCTTCACCGTCGCCCCACTGGACACCACGCATCCCGAGGTCGCGCGCTACCTCACGTCGCCCCAGTGGCGCACCATGGCCTACTTCCAGGCGGTGGCAGACGATCCAGCGCTGGGGAAGGTGACCAACCAGTTCCAGCGCGGCTGGCTAGCGCTGGTGTACCTGACGTCGTTCTCTCTGCGCGGCCTGAGCGACGACGCTCCCGACCCGTCGTCGATCCGCTCCAGTCTTGCTGACGGCAGTTGGCGCAACGACCTGGCGGAAATCCTCAGCGTGCTCTACCGCGACGAGCCCACAGGCAAACCCGCCCACAGCAACGAACGTCTCATCGCCACGCTCACCGAACTCAGCGACGTGCCCGCTGTCATCGACGCCCTGGACCGGGCCGGACAATTGCTGGTGGCTTCAGACGTTGCCATCCGCAGCGCCGACCTCGCACGGCGCGCCTACACAGATACCGTGGCCGCGGCCATTCTCGCCGCAGCGCTGCGCGCTTGCCCGGACGCCCAGGACGGCGACTTGATCGTGGACGTGGTCTCCGCAGCCACGGATGGGGATCCGTCCGTGGTGTGGCTGAGCGAAACCTCCATCGGCGGTCTAGGTGTGATCGAACAACTGTCCCGCTACTATGCCGAGGACCCGCGGCGTTTTTGGCGTCTGGTTGAGACGGCTCTGACCCCCAACGACTATGAGTACGTCGACACCACCGTGACCCGACTCCTGCGTCACGTGACGGCCGAACCGACCGGAGTCGCAGCACGGGCCATGGCAGTTCTGCGGGCCCACACTTCCGCTGCCGACTCCAGCCAAGCGCTCACCGATCTTCGCAACGCTTGGAGCAGACTCGACGGTCCGCCGCGGCACAGTGCCGTGGCAGCGTTGTCCACCCGACTGCTCCGTCCCGGCAGCAGCCCTACCACCGACGTCAGCGCGCTGGCTTTGATCGAGGGGTGGCAGGCCCTGGAGCGTCGCTTGGGCGTGGAAGTCGACGCCCGCGTTATTGCCTACGCCGTCGGTTCCGGGCGTCTGCCCACCGGCCCTGGCCCGCGCCTGTCGGCCGACCAGGCCTTCAGCCTGCTGTGGCCGCGTGGCCGCGATGCCCGCACCCACCACCTTCAGCACTACCAGCCCTACCTCGACCGTCCTCCCGTCCTGGACCGCCTCCTGGCCGCCGCCGCGCACGATGAGCAACTGCCGCGCATCGACGTCACCGAAGAGGGCTGGGAGCAGCGCTATCAAACCGCGATAGCCCAGCATGCCGCAGTGGAGTTGACAGCCGACACGAACGCTGCGACGGCCCTGTCTGACGCCATCGCCCGGGTGCCGGCTTTGACGGTGGACCGGGACGTCCTGCGCCTGTACGGAGAGATGCAAGGAATGAGCCGTGACGGCCAGCACTGGCGCGTGCGGGTGGACATCCGGGAGGCGACACAGTGAGTCGACTCGAGCGCCCCATACGCACCGGGGGACACACCGGCGTGCGCGCCGACGCAATCCTGGCGACGGCACTGATTGGGGAACTTGTATGCCCTGGGCCCGTGATGTGGCTGGTCTCGCCGTGGATCAGTGACGTGAAGGTCTTGGACAACAGCCAGGGAACGTACGACGACCTGTTCGACGACAATCCCCCCAGCTCCTGCTCTCTGTCCGACCTGCTCGCCCGGATCGTGGCGGCCGGCGCCTCCCTAACGGTGGTCACCCGCCCGGACCCGCACAATGCACAATTCCTCGGGCGTCTGCGCCGCTTGACCTCGCAGCACGCCGTGCGCGTGGTGCAGAACCCCGCCGTGCACGAAAAGACCATTTGCGGGCGGGACTGGCTGCTCACCGGGTCCATGAACTTCACGGTGCGCGGCCTGATGGAGAACGACGAGGCGGTGAGCTACAAGGTGGGAGGCAGCGACGCGGCCCAGGCACGCCTGGAACTCGCCCAGCGATGGAAGGAGTACCAGTGATCGCCGCGCGCCAGGCTTCCTCCGTTTGGACCACTCAGGATCTGGAAGCCTTTTTGCAGCGCTTCTTCGGCCCGGGCAACGACGCGTGGCCAGATATGGATCCCGACCCTCAGAAAGGCGAACGGGTCAGGCCCTTCGTCGACCTGCTCCGCAGCGGCAGCGACCTCCCTGTCGTACTGCCGCGCTACCAGCAGGCCCAGGACCGCTTCGCGATCTACGTCATCACCCGCGACGAGGCACACGCAGACTCTCATCGGCAACGTCATCACCGCCTTCGCCGGGCCGACCTATCTCATCGGCGCCGGCGTACACCCCAGCACACTGGACCCCAACGACCCAGTCGAAGCAGCGGTGCAAGACTTCGCTGGAGCATGGACGACCTTCCGACTGGAAACACACCCGCACCGCCGCTACCGCCAGAGACTGACCGACGTGGCCCTGCTCATGCAGCACACCTTGGCTCGTCGTCCCCCGCGACTGTGGCGGGCAGCAAAACCCACCGGGCGATTGCTGGCCGAGTTCGACGCAGCCCTCGCAGCCGGTGGCCAAGCCGCCTCCCAAGCCGCCCTGGACCAGTTGGCCGGACAAGGAGGCATCACCGCTGCCAACCTCGCCCACCTTCACATCAAGCGACTCTCCCGACTCGGCCTCGATCAAGAACTACTCGATTACCCAGGCCTCAGCGATGTCTTGCGCCAGGATCCCCCCACGCCAGTGAAAGCAGCGGTGCTCAATGCTGCCTTCACCTGGGACCTGCAGGAACCGCTAGACCGCGGCGACCTGCCGGCTGCGCAACACGCACTACGCGACCGCGGTCTTCTCGCCCTCGCTCCCTTCGAAGACAGCGCGGAGTCCTACTCCATCGAGGCACTCATGGTCCTCCTGCTGGCCGCCGTGACCCGGGAAGATCCTCAGAGCACCCAGAACATACTCACCACCATCGAGCACACCGCATCCCACGACGTCCTACCACCCGTTCTTAGAAAAGCCGCGGCGCTCCTCGCCGATCCGCAAAGCACTCCGCAGCAGGAGGCACCCACCCACCAGACTGACACTGCAGCCAAAAACGCGGAATCACCAACGTCTTCGCCTTCCTCGCAAGCCGTCGAGTCGGACACGCCGGAGCACGTCCCCGCCTCTTGGACGGAGCTGATTCACGCGATAGCCGACAGCTACACCGGCCTAACCGACATCCTGGAACAGGAAGTCTGGACAGCCTGGCCCTCACCAGCCCTGGACGACCGAAACATCGCCGCCCTGCTGGAAGAACTGCACGATGAGGGCCAGGCAAAAGTCTGGCGCTGCGTGGGTGCCTTCATCGAAAGCGTCGGCTACGACCAGCCCGCACCACTCAGCGCCCGCGCTCTGATCACCTGCGCGCTCGCCTACGACTGGCTCGGACCGGGCGACCTGCTGGCCGTGCAGGCACTGACCGAGATCGTGCTGCGATCCGGGCCATCCATCGCCGTCTACGGCCAACTGCTGGGGGAACTCGCCGACACGTGCGAACGCTGGGTCGCCCCCGAGCGGGCCGCAATCGCGCTGGACTTCGCCGACCGACTGGTCATGGAGGCACACCCCGATCCCGATGCACGTGAATCCTTCGCCTTGGCGTTGCTCCTGCCGCTCAGCGTGCACCAGGGGCGCCTGGATCCCGCCGATCTCGCCATGGCGCGGCGCCTATCCGCGGAACTCGGCATCGAACTGGACTGGCAGGACCAGCCTGGCGAGGGACAGGCGCAGGAGACCGCAACCGGTCTGCGGGACGCGACTGGTCGCAACCTGCTGCTGTACTCCCTTGACCAGCGGGTCCTGGACCGGGTTGGCGATGCGCTGCACCAAATCGCCCCAGGAGTCAAGATTGCCCTCGCCCATGACAGCGTGGGCAGTCCGCAACTACGCCAAAAAGCCCGCCAAGCGGATGTAGTCGTATTGGCCACCCGCTGCGCCAAGCACGCCGCGACGGGTTTCATCACCCAGCACGCCAAAACAGCCGTCATCGACTACGCCGACGGCAGCGGCTCGGCCTCACTACTACGCGCCGCAGTACACGGCTTGCTCCGAAGTGTGCACGGCAACTGAGAGGCCCTTGGCGTCGTGTGGCTCTTTCAACAAAGCTGAGCCAGCCGCCCCGGACGGTCCTTCATGGGTGGCGTCGACGGGGGAAGGGCTCGACTCCGGAGGCCGATGCCGTCGCACGCGTTTGGCCTGGTCACCGGACCTGTGACTGAGCAGCTGCGGCCGACTCGTCCACGAATGGTCCACGTCTGATGCGGCAGTGGACTTGGACGGGCACGCCGGGGGGCCGGCTGCCAGGACGGAGCTGTCTGTTGCGGAACGCCGATCGCTCGGCGGCCTAGCTGGCCTCTAACAGCCGCGTCAAGCAAGAGCCACAAGGTTGTCACGAACACCTGTCGAGCAGTCCTGCTGACCGCTACGATCGAGCTTCGTTTTGCGGGGTGGTTGCCGCCGACTGGGGGGGGGGCGGTGTGCTGGCGAGGGATGACGCTGCTCAGCAAGAGTGTGTCATCGGACGCACCTCAGAGGCCCTTGACGCGGAGGGTCACGCTGTGCATCCAGCCGATCGAGTGATTGTTGGCCCGTCTGCACGCCTCTCACCTGGGGAAAGCCCTAACTCATATTGAGGATCTTTCTGGGTGGCTTCACGGGGAAGGGGGCTTTAGTGTTTACTAAAGGAGGCAGGCGGGTAGTTTGGCAAGGTAACGCAGAGTCATTCCATGATCGCATTGAGTGCGCCTTGAGGGAGGATGGGTCCTCACCTGCGGCAACGTTCTGGGCGGACCTGTGTGCCGGTGAGTGGGTTGATGATCCGTACTTCCAGAACCCGCCCGACGAAGAGCAAATTCATAATGCTGCCAAGTTTTTGGCGCATCTGAGGCATATAGGGGAGTTTGGCTACCCGCCTTACCAAAGGTCCGTAAACTTCCTTGAGGACGGAATATGGGAGGTAAAGCACGGTCACCACAGAGTCGCGTATTTTGACACTTTGGGAGAAGGTACCTACGAACCCAAGGATCGAGTGGAAGACCGTAGAGTCGTCGACCCTGAACTGAATGACGACTATTGGTGGTATCCAGAGATGGACCCCATCTTGCGGCTTACTAATGGCTGGGCAAAAGAAGGTCAGAAGGCCCCGCCGGAGGAGATCGATCTAGCTTTGCGGGTGCGAGAGGAGGACGTAGAGCATGACAAGCCGTAGCGAAAAGAGCTTGATCGACAGCTACGCCAGTTTCCCCCGTGGGGCTCAGGAGCTCTCGGCGGCAACTCTGGCGCAGAATGTAGCTGCGTGCCTGGAGCAAGCCAAGGCCGTTTCAGGAAAATCAAGCAAAGAACTTGCCGCACTGTTGGGTGTCTCGGAAGGTGCGGTATCTCAGGTTTTGAACAGCGACGGGAACGTTCGTATTTCTACGCTGGCGCGGTACCTCCGTGCGATGGGCTTCGAACCCCGCTTGACTGCCGAGCCTGTGGACGGCGGTGAGTCCTTGCCCGCCACGCGGCGGCGTGTTCGCACAAGGCGAGCGAATCACTCTGAGGCGACTAGCGCTCCCCGGGTGGAGCGTATGTCGGTCTCCGTGTCCCGTTGCAGCGTCACCGACGGTGATGTCGTCGCACCGGCGCTTTCGGTCCTTCTAGTGATGCCAGATGAGGCGTCGTCCGTGACCAGGGCTGCGCCTAAGGGGCACCAGGAAAGCCCGAAGGACTGGCATGTGCTGGAACCTCCGTCCTGGCTTGCCTCCTTGGCTGCAAGGAAGTCTAGGGAAGTAGCAAGCGACGCAGCCGAAGCTTCCGCGGAGTCACCTGAGGGCCGAGGTGTGGGGGCCAACTGATGGCAGCGAACGACACGCAAACTGGTGATGCTCGCGAGCTAATCGCTGATGCCTCCTCATTGGTTGAAGTTGTCCTAGGGGAGGCATCCATAAAACGAGGGCCGGCCAACCACTACAATCCAGGCACAGCACGGGTTTCAGTCGAGTCAGAGGGAACCTTTACGCGCAACAAGGAATCCGGATCCGAAGGATTGATCGCCTGCCGGGATCAATATTCTGCGGAGCTGCTTAATACGGATGGCGACCGGATTGCGCTCATCGATGCGTCCTTCTTGGCGGCCTTCTCCGTGAACCGTGATGCGGATCCCGATGAGAAGGAACTTGAAGACTTCGCAAATTCTACCGGCCGCCTCGTCATCCGGCCGTATGCGCGCGAATTTATTCAACAGATGTCAACGCGTATGGGAATCCCGGCCTTCATGCTTGAAGTCCTGCGATTTCGCGGGACTGTGCTCGATGAAGAAACGACTGGGTCTGATGACGCGCAAAGTGGTGTTGTTACGTAGAGTGGGCGGCTCGGTTTGGGGCGAAGGGAATTACCACCCTAGGAATTGCCGCTGCCCGATGTAAGGTCACGGGGCTGGGTCTAGGCTTCTTGACAACTGCCTCGAGGCTCACGCGATCGAAGAAGAAACGCGGAGCGTCGCAGCCCCTGTTGTGGAACTGAGCAAGAAGCACCGGTCGAGTCTCATTGGGTGAGCCAAGGCTGGGCACTAGCTGGCAGCGCCCATTATGGGCCAAGGCTTTGACAGCTGTTCTCAACCTTATGAGGTCGATCATCCAGCGTCTGTGGCGGCGGCCTGCCCCCTGTGCTCCACAACCCACTTTCAGCTGCCATGCTTGGCCGACTGCGCCGTGCGTCCCTATTGGTGTCAGCCAAATCGGCGACCTTGGCAATGCATGATCTCCCGGCTTGGGCATGGTGCTTCTAGTGTCGCAGATCATCTCCGAGGCCCCAGGCCAGAGCGAGGTGGGGGTGGTCACCCGTGGGTGCCGACTGTCAACGTTGGCCGGCCTCGCACGGCCCAGGGACGGCCCAGGGCCCGCGCCCTGGCGATGGGATGATCCCTCCGGGAGGGGTGCGAGTGGACATACTTGACCTGATGGAGTGGCTGGCCGAGCGCGGCGTCACGACCGTCTTCAAGGTTGACGGGGACCGCATGGCTGCGCGACGGGCGGCATGGATGGTCATCGTCAGCGGTGGGCCGCTCGGCGAGGACTCGTTCTTCCGCGCCGACCTGGCCACGCCAGACGCTTGCCTAAGGGCTGTCCCGTAAATGATCTTCCGGCTGTTCGGGATGTGCCCCCTCGGGCGGGTGGTCTCGCCTATCCGGCGAGGGTGAGGTTGTGCAGGCGGGCGATGCCGAGCATGGCGTGGTGAACGCCGTCGCCGCGCAGGCGGCAGTCGCGCAGGATCTTGTAGGTCTTCATGCGGGCGAAGCAGTGCTCGACGCGGGCCCGAACTTGCTTGTGGGATTTGTTGTGGGCCTGTTTCCATGCGGGTAGCTCTTCGCCCTTGCGGCGGCGGTGCGGCATCACCAGTCCGGTGCCGGGGTAGCCGCCGTCTGCGATGGTCGTGGTGTTGCCGACGGCGGCCTGCGCGCCGGATTCGGCCCAAGCGCGGCAGTCGTTGCGGTTGCCGGGCAGCGGCTGGCCGACCACCACGACCAGGCGGGTGTCGGCGTCGATGACTACCTGATGGTTGGTGGAGTAGCGATAGTTCTTCGACTGCTCGGCCACCTTGTGATCGCGGGTGGGGACCAGAGTGCCGTCCACGATCAGCACGGCATCCTTGGCGAACCGCTGGCGGGGCCGCAGGGCGAGCTTCGGCCCGAGGTCACGGATCACCCGGTCGGCAGCCGACTTCGACACCCCAAATAGCGGTGCCAGTTGTCGCATCGTCAGGTTGGTCCGCCAGTAAGCCGCGACCAGCAGCACCCGGTCCTCCAGCGACAGTTTCCACGGCCGGCCACGGACCTGGGCATCGGCACCCTCGCGGCGCAGCTGGACCACCAACTTGACGAATGTCCGTGGGCTCAGCCCCGTGAACGGGGCTATCCAGGATGATTCCGACGCCGTAATCACACCAGTCACGGCCTGATCTTTCCAGGTCGTGACTGCTGTGATCGGGCGCTGCTTCGTGCAGATCTACTCTTCATTCATCGATCTGGCCGTTGGAGGGGCCAGAGCGGTGGCGACTCGGGCCAGACGTGCGGCGGGCCAGGCGAAGCGGTTGGCGGGGTTGCGGAAGGAGTATTCGCCGTCGTTGATCGGGTAGCCACCCTCGGCCTTGGTCCAGTGCACGGGACCGCATGGCCCCTGATCTTCCAGGAGTGCCGCGGCGAGTCGCTCGGGCGACCCGAGCCGGGTGTAGGCGCGCAATGCTGCCGTCAGGCGCTCAACGGCGCCATCCGGCACTGCGTCATCGCTGAACGCGGGTAGCAGGAGCAACAGTCGGGCGTGAGCATCGGTGGTGCTGCCGCCGGGCAGACGATTGTCCGCCGCGGCGGTCAGCTCGGCTCAGGACAGGCCGGGTCCCATGAAGTGCCCATCGTCTTGTGCGAGCTGCTCGGTCTCGTCCCAGTCCGGGTGGTGCAGCAGGTAGTCGATGCCCTCGTTCTCCTCGAAGGCGCGATACACCACGTACAGGCGATGGTCACCGGCGAGCGGCACCGTGAAGACGGGCCAGGTGTCGCCTCCCAGCAGCCGGGACTGCAAGGCTCCGGCCTCCTCCTCGTCCGTACCGCCTACGAGCTCCTCGGCCTCTTCGCTCTCGGAGTAGTAGTTGTGCAGGTGGCCCAGCCAAAATAGGTGCTCGTCCAGGAGTTCGGGCTGGTACTGAAAAGGGCCGCCGTCATAACCCGGGATCCGGGCCGGAGCTGCCTGCGGGCTGTTCGTCACGAGGCCATCATGTCCCCGGCCGCCTCACGAGCGACAGCCGGGCCCGATGCTTTGCGGGACAGCCCTTAGGGTTATCGGCTCGACGTTTTCACCGCGCTCAGCTGCTCGAACTGCGTCTCGGGCCGCGACCCGGTAAGCACGAGCCGTGGTGTTCAGACGCGCGTAGAGATCACGTCTTGCCTGCTGTGCTTGGTCATGGCGCTCCTCAGCCCGCTGACGATCAGTACGCTCGTTTTGCTCCCTGCTGGCGCGCTGGCTGAGTACTGCCCCACCCAGAGTTCCGCCCAGGGTTCCTCCGACGCTGATGAGCGCGACGGCAAGCGTGGTCATATCCACGAGATCCCCCACCTCGTCTACTCGTCTGCCGGGCCGGCGACTGATCGCGACGGCTGCTTGCCTTCGCCAGTACCTCCCACCCGCGGTGTGGTCGTAGGTCCAGGATGACGATAGCGAGGGGCAGGCCTACTCGACTCCAATAAAGGTCACTACCTGCAGGGATGCTCCAAGATCCCGTCCACGCCTCGTCCACAGCCCCCGACATACGCCCGCTCCGGGCCGCACATGCCTGCACATACGCGAAAACCCCGCCCTCAGCGTTTCCGCTGCTGACGGGGTCTTTAGGCACCTCATACAGGGTGCCCCCGGCAGGATTCGAACCTGCGCACACGGCTCCGGAGGCCGTTGCTCTATCCCCTGAGCTACGGGGGCGTGTCGGGCGCGGTGATCGCGGCGACGGGTAGAACACTACCAGTTCTCCGGGGGTGGTCATGAACCACTTTCCGCGTCGAGCGGGGTCGGCCCCGCCCGGTTCCCCGCCCGACGCTCCATGCGGCCCGTCGCCCGGTCGGGGTGGAAGTGGTCAAACGCCGGACGCGGTGGCCGGTCCCGACCTACTCTCGAGTGGTGCCGAGCACTTCGGGCCGGGTTCTTGTGGTGGACGACAACAAGGTCATCCGGCAGTTGATCAGGGTCAACCTCGAGCTGGAGGGCGTCGAGGTGGTGACCGCGGCCGATGGTGCCGAGTGTCTGGAAGTCGTGCATCAGGTGCGGCCCGATCTCATTACCCTGGACGTCGTCATGCCCCGGCTGGACGGGCTCGGCGCCGCCCGGCGGCTGCGGTCCGACCCCCGGACCGCCGGCATCCCCCTCGTCGTCGTCAGCGCCTGCACGCAGCACGAGGTCGAGAGCGGGCTCGATGTCGGGGTCGACGCCTTCCTCGCCAAGCCGTTCGATCCGCAGGAGCTGGTGCGGGTCGTGCGGTCGCTGATCGACGCACCGGTCGGACATGTGCGGGGGATGCGGGGGAGCGGGGACGCCGAGGCGGCCGCCGGGCACGCCGGGGGATGACACCAAGCCCTTGACGCTGTCCACGCCCGTCCACATCCCGGGACAGCCCCCAAACGTGTTCGCCTACCCACCCCCCTCCTCGCCTACGCTTGTCCCGTGACCCCCGCCGA
The DNA here is from genome assembly GCF_055778765.1 of Streptomyces sp. DSM 120436. Classification (NCBI taxonomy): domain Bacteria; kingdom Bacillati; phylum Actinomycetota; class Actinomycetes; order Kitasatosporales; family Streptomycetaceae; genus Streptomyces; species Streptomyces sp. DSM 120436. The sequence goes on from NZ_JBSKBS010000001.1 coordinate 2,650,481, forward strand.
GCTCTCCCGCACCGTGCTGCACGCGGTGCGCCGTGCCGTGGACGAGGGGGAACTCTCCGTGGCCGTGCCCGAGCGGGTCGTCGTCGCGCCCCCGGGGCCCGGAGGCTGCGGCGACTACGCCACCAGCGTCGCCCTCCAGCTCGCCCGTCCGGCCGGGCGGCCCGCGCCCGCCGTCGCCGAGCTGCTGCGCGCGCGCCTCCTGCGCGCCGACGGGATCAGCGACGTCGTCGTCACCGGGCCAGGGTTCCTCAACATCTCCCTCGCCGGGGCCGCCCCCGTCCAGCTCGTGCGCGCCATCCTGCGCGCCGGTCTCCGGTACGGGCACACCGACGACCTCGCCGGTCAGGTCGTACGGCTGCACGCCGCGCACGAGGTGCGGGCCGTCGTCCTCATGGACTCCGTCGCGCGGGTGCTGCGGTCGCAGGGCGCTCGCCCGGAGATGTCCAGCTCACGTCCGCCCGAGGCCGCCTGGGTGCGTGTCCTCGACGTGCCCAGCGGCATCCGCACGGATACCGGTGCCAGCACTGGCGCCACCCCCCTCCACCCCGTCCCCGCCCCCGCCGACCCCCTGCCCCTCGGCCGCGACGCCGCCCGCTGGGCCCTGCTCCACCCCGCCCCGCACGACCGCCCTCATCTCGGCTCCGGTCACGACGCCGCGCACCTCGCCCAGCGCGAGAGCAACCCCCTCTTCCGCGTCCGGTACGCCCACGCCCGCACCCGCGCCCTCCTGCGCAACGCCGCCGACCTCGGCTTCACCCCCGAGCCCGGCCCTCTCACCCCCGGCGCGCAGGAGCCCGCGGGCGGCAATACCCGCGCCCTCCTGCGCAACGCCGCCGACCTCGGCTTCACCCCCGAGCCCGGCCCTCTCACCTCCGAGGGGGAGGTCCAAGCTCTCCTCCTCACCCTCGCCGACCACCCCCGCGTCCTCGCCGCCACCGCCGCGCACCGCGCCCCCGACCGGCTGGCCCGGCACCTGGTCGCCGTCGCCGACGCGCTGGCGCCCCTGCTGCCCGCCGTGCTGCCGCTCGGCGAGGAGAAACCCTCGGCCGCCCACCGTGCCCGGCTCGCCCTCGCCGAAGCCGCCGGGACGGTGCTGGCCGGCGGCCTGACCCTGCTCGGCATCGACGCACCCGAACATCTCTAGGAAGCCCAAGACCTGCCATGAGCCGTTCCGCACACCCCGCCGGGCCCCGTCACGCCGACGTCCTCCCCGAGGGGCACTACCTCGCGCCGCCCGCCGACCCGAACGCCCTCGACCCCAAGGTGTGGGCGCAGACCGTCACTCGTGACGCCGACGGCGTGCTCACCGTCGGCGGGATCGACGTCAAGCGGCTCGCCGAGGAGTACGGCACCCCCGCCTACGTCCTCGACGAGGACGACTTCCGCGCCCGCGCCCGCGCCTGGCGGACCGCCTTCGGTGAGGACGCCGACGTGTTCTACGCGGGCAAGGCGTTCCTGTCCCGGGCCGTCGTGCGGTGGCTGCACGAGGAGGGGCTGAACCTCGACGTCTGCTCCGGCGGCGAGCTGGCCACCGCGCTGTCCGCCGGGATGCCCGCCGAGCGCATCGCCTTCCACGGCAACAACAAGTCCGTCGCCGAGATCCGCCGGGCGGTCGAGGCCGGCGTCGGGCGGATCGTGCTCGACTCCTTCCAGGAGATCGTCCGCGTCGCCCACATCGCCCGCGAGCTCGGCACCCGGCAGCGGGTGCAGATCCGCGTCACCGTCGGCGTCGAGGCGCACACCCACGAGTTCATCGCCACCGCCCACGAGGACCAGAAGTTCGGCATCCCGCTGGCCGGCGGGCAGGCCGCCGAGGCCGTGCGGCGCGCGCTGCGGCTCGACGGCCTCGAAGTGATCGGCATCCACTCGCACATCGGGTCGCAGATCTTCGACATGTCCGGCTTCGAGGTCGCCGCGCACCGCGTGGTCGGGCTGCTCAAGGACATCCGCGACGAGCACGGCGTCGAACTGCCCGAGATCGACCTCGGCGGCGGCCTCGGCATCGCGTACACCAGCGACGACGACCCACGTGAGCCGCACGAGATCGCCAAGGCGCTCACCGAGATCGTCACCCGCGAGTGCGAGGCCGCGAAGCTGCGCACCCCGCGGATCTCCGTGGAGCCGGGGCGCGCCATCGTCGGGCCGACCGCCTTCACGCTGTACGAGGTCGGCACCGTCAAGCCGCTCGACGGGCTGCGGACGTACGTCTCCGTCGACGGCGGCATGTCCGACAACATCCGTACCGCCCTGTACGACGCCGAGTACAGCGTCTCCCTCGTCTCCCGCTCCTCCGACGCCGAGCCGATGCTCGCCCGTGTCGTCGGCAAGCACTGCGAGAGCGGTGACATCGTGGTGAAGGACGCGTTCCTGCCGGGCGACCTGGCGCCGGGCGACCTGATCGCGGTGCCGGCGACCGGGGCGTACTGCCGGTCCATGGCCAGCAACTACAACCACGTGCTGCGGCCGCCGGTGGTCGCGGTCAAGGACGGTCAGGCGCGGGTCATCGTCCGGCGAGAGACGGAGGAGGACCTGCTCCGGCTCGACGTCGGATGAGGAAGCCCGGGGGGAGACGACGGGCCGGCGGAAGATCTTTCGCCGGCCCGGTCATGGAAATGAAATAGATGTCTCACGATCCGGACTTGGTACAGAAAGTCCCGTTCGGTGGGTGAGACTGGTGCAACCGAGACGGTATTCAGGAAACGAGGTCGGATGATGCGTACGCGTCCGCTGAAGGTGGCGCTGCTGGGCTGTGGAGTGGTCGGCTCAGAGGTGGCGCGCATCATGACGACGCACGCCGACGACCTCGCCGCCCGCATCGGCGCCCCGGTCGAGCTCGCCGGCGTGGCCGTGCGGCGGCCGGACAAGGTGCGCGAGGGCATCGACCCCGCGCTGATCACCACCGACGCGACCGCCCTGGTCAAACGCGGCGACCTCGACATCGTCGTGGAGGTCATCGGCGGCATCGAGCCCGCCCGGACCCTGATCACCACCGCCTTCGAGCACGGCGCCTCCGTCGTCTCCGCCAACAAGGCCCTCCTCGCCCAGGACGGCGCCGCCCTGCACGCCGCCGCCGAGGAGCACGGCAGGGACCTCTACTACGAGGCCGCCGTGGCCGGCGCCATCCCGCTGATCCGCCCGCTGCGCGAGTCCCTCGCCGGCGACAAGGTCAACCGGGTGCTCGGCATCGTCAACGGCACCACCAACTTCATCCTCGACAAGATGGACACCACCGGCGCCGGCTACCAGGAGGCCCTCGACGAGGCCACCGCGCTGGGCTACGCCGAGGCCGACCCGACCGCCGACGTGGAGGGCTTCGACGCCGCCGCCAAGGCCGCCATCCTCGCCGGGATCGCCTTCCACACCCGGGTGCGCCTCGACGACGTCCACCGCGAGGGCATGACCGAGGTGACGGCGGCGGACTTCGCCTCCGCCAAGGAGATGGGCTGCACCATCAAGCTGCTCGCCATCTGCGAGCGGGCCGGGGACGGCGCGTCGGTCACCGCGCGCGTGCACCCGGCGATGATCCCGCTGACCCACCCGCTGGCCTCCGTGCGGGGCGCCTACAACGCCGTGTTCGTCGAGTCCGACGCCTCCGGGCAGTTGATGTTCTACGGCCCCGGCGCGGGCGGCTCCCCGACCGCCTCCGCGGTCCTCGGCGACCTGGTCGCTGTCGGCCGCAACCGGCTCGGCGGCACCACCGGCCCCGGCGAGTCCGCGTACGCCGCGCTGCCCGTCTCGCCAATGGGCGAGGTCGTCACGCGCTACCACATCAGCCTGGACGTGGCCGACAAACCGGGCGTGCTCGCCCAGGTCGCCACCGTGTTCGCGGAGCACGGTGTCTCGATCGACACGGTGCGCCAGCAAGGCAAGGACGGGGAGGCGTCGCTCGTCGTCGTCACCCACCGCGCGTCCGACGCGGCCCTCGGCGGGACCGTGGAGGCGTTGCGCAAGCTCGACACCGTGCGCGGTGTCGCCAGCATCATGCGGGTTGAAGGAGAGTAACCAGCAATGACCCACCAGTGGCGCGGAATCATCGAGGAGTACCGGGACCGGCTGCCGGTATCCGACACCACGCCGGTCGTGACGCTCCGTGAGGGCGGTACGCCGCTCGTCCCCGCGCAGGTGCTCTCCGAGCGCACCGGCTGCGAGGTCCACCTCAAGGTCGAGGGCGCGAACCCGACCGGGTCCTTCAAGGACCGCGGCATGACCATGGCCATCTCGCGGGCCAAGGAGGAGGGCGCCAAGGCGGTCATCTGCGCCTCCACCGGCAACACGTCCGCCTCCGCCGCCGCGTACGGCGTGCGGGCCGGCATGGTCTGCGCCGTGCTGGTGCCGCAGGGCAAGATCGCGCTGGGCAAGATGGGCCAGGCCCTGGTGCACGGCGCGCAGATCCTCCAGGTCGACGGCAACTTCGACGACTGCCTCACGCTGGCCCGCTCGCTGAGCGACAACTACCCGGTGGCGCTGGTCAATTCGGTCAATCCGGTGCGCATCGAGGGGCAGAAGACCGCCGCCTTCGAGATCGTGGACATGCTGGGCGACGCCCCCGACATCCACGTCCTGCCGGTGGGCAACGCGGGCAACATCACCGCGTACTGGAAGGGCTACACGGAGTACGCCGCTGACGGCGTCAGCACCCGGACCCCGCGCATGTGGGGTTACCAGGCCTCCGGCAGCGCCCCGATCGTGCGCGGCGAGGTCGTCAAGGACCCCTCGACCATCGCCACCGCCATCCGGATCGGCAACCCCGCCTCGTGGCAGCGCGCGCTCGCCGCGCGGGACGAGTCGGGCGGCCGCATCGACGAGGTGACGGACCGTGAGATCCTGCGCGCCTACCGGCTGTTGGCCTCCCAGGAGGGCGTCTTCGTCGAGCCCGCGTCCGCCGCGTCGGTCGCCGGTCTGCTGAAGGCCGCCGAGCAGGGGAAGGTCGATCCCGGCCAGAAGATCGTCTGCACGGTCACCGGCAACGGCCTGAAGGACCCCGACTGGGCCGTCGCCGGCGCCCCGCAGCCGGTCACCGTCCCGGTCGACGCCGACGCCGCGGCCCAGCGGCTCGGTCTCGTCTGAGCTACGGCGACGGGTTCCGTCCGGTCGGCGGCGACGGGTTCCGTCCGGTCGGCGGCGGCAGGCTTCGTCCGACCCGCCCGGCCCGCGGCGACAGGCTTCGCCCGACCCGCCCGACCCACGGCGACAGGCTCCGTCCGGCCGACGGCGGCAGGCTTCGCCCGACCCGCCACGACAGGCTCCGCCCGACCCGCCCGGCCGCGCGCTTCCGCCACCGCGGAACCGCGTAACCGGCGTAAGGACGCGCCTGTCCGGGGACACTCCCCTCAGGGGGTGCACAGGGGGCTTGCGACACGCATCGTGCGCCTCCTGTGCGCCCTATGTCGCAGGTGAACCTTCCTTCGATAGGCTGTAGGGAACCCGCCCGCCGCATATGCCGCGGCAGTGCGTCGTCCCCAGGGTCCCGCCAGTGACCCGGGGCGGCCCGGAAGCGGCCGGCCAGCCCGGCCGGCGGCGGTCCCAGGGTTCTCGTCCGCCGTCGAATGTCCCTCGGTCCCTCGAACGTCATTCGACAGTCCACGCAGCTCAAGGAGAGTCTTCGAGCGATGGCCGGTCCCGCGTTCCGCGCCGCCGCCGTCCGGGTGCGCGTCCCCGCCACCAGCGCCAACCTCGGCCCGGGCTTCGACGCCCTCGGCCTCGCGCTGGGCCTCTACGACGACATCGTCGTCCGGGTGGCCGACTCCGGGCTGCACATCGACATCGCCGGCGAGGGCAGCGAGACCCTCCCGCGGGACGAGAGCCACCTTCTCGTACGCTCCCTGCGCACCGCCTTCGACCTGCTCGGCGGACAGCCGCGCGGTCTGGAGATCGTCTGCGCCAACCGCATCCCGCACGGCCGGGGCCTCGGCTCCTCCTCGGCCGCGATCTGCGCCGGGATCGTCGCCGCCCGCGCCGTGACCATAGGCGCCGAGGCCAAGCTCGACGACACCGCGCTGCTCGAGCTGGCCACCGAGATCGAGGGCCACCCCGACAACGTCGCGGCCTGTCTGCTCGGCGGTTTCACCCTGTCCTGGCTGGAGGGCGGCGCCGCCCGGGCGATCAGGATGGAGCCCGCCGATTCCATCGTTCCGGTGGTTTTCGTGCCCGCGAAGCCGGTCCTCACCGAGACCGCGCGCGGACTGCTCCCGCGCACCGTGCCGCACGTCGACGCCGCCGCCAACGCGGGCCGTGCCGCCCTGCTCGTCGAGGCCCTGACCAGGCGCCCCGAGCTGCTGCTGCCCGCCACCGAGGACCGACTGCACCAGGAGTACCGCGCCCCGGCCATGCCGGAGAGCGCCGCCCTGGTGGAGCGGCTGCGCGGGGACGGCATCCCCGCGGTCATCTCCGGCGCCGGACCCACGGTCATGGCGCTGGCCGACGCGGGCACGGCCGACAAGGTCGAAGCGCTCGCCGGCGCCGACTGGGCCGCCAACCGGCTGGGCCTGGACGTCCGGGGAGCGAGCGTCCTTCCGCTCGCCACCTGACACGGTCGCCGGATTTGGAGAGGGGGAATGTTTGTTGGATCCGGTAGTGTTAACCTCAAGTCTGCACCCGACCCCACCATGGCGAGGTGCCTCGTGTCCCCGTCCGGGACAGACATTCTTCCGGGAGCTCCCCAAGCCGCACTGTGTTCACTGCTACGTATGCGGGCAGTACGTCGTACGCGAACACTGAACGGCCCGCAGGTGGGGGCACCCCCTCTGGGGGAGCTTCGGAACCGGTGCGACCACGCCACGTGACACTGGGTGCCACGGCTCGGGGGAGCGCCATCACCAGATATCTCTTCCGCCGCGCAGGCGGACAACCGCCCCGGCACGGTCCACACCTCACGGAACGATGCCGGACAGCACAACCGGTCGCCGAGCCAGACAGGCCGACGTCCGCTCCAGGGAAGGACCCTTCGTGAGCGACACCACCGATCTGATGGGCGCACGTGTCGAGGAGACCGCTGCCGCGCCCGCCACGGACGCTTCCGCGCCTGCCTCCGGTGCCGGCTCCCGGCGGCGCCGCGGTACCGGCCTCGAGGGCATGGTGCTGGCCGAGCTGCAGCAGGTCGCCTCCGGCCTCGGCATCAGGGGCACCGCGCGCATGCGCAAGAGCCAGCTGATCGAGGTCATCAAGGAGGCGCAGGCCGCCGGTGGAGGCTCCGCCTCCGGGGCCGCCCCGGCCAAGGCCGAGTCCGCCGAGACCAAGCCCAAGCGCCGCGCCACCTCCCGCGCCCGTACGGGCGACACGGCCGAGAAGGCGGAGAAGGCCGAGAAGAAGACCGGGGCCAAGGACGAGCAGGCGCCCGCCGACAAGGCCGCGGCCCAGCAGCAGATCGAGATCCCGGGCCAGCCCTCGCCGAAGGCCTCCGCCGCCGAGCAGGCCGTGGAGAGCGCTCCCGCCGAGCGCCGCCGCCGTCGCGCCACCGCCGACGCGGGCGCCCCGGCCGCCGCGACGGAGACGGTCACGGCCGAGGCGAAGACCGAGACCAAGGCCGAGGCCCCGGCGCAGCAGCAGACGCAGCAGCAGTCGCAGCAGGGCGAGGGCAAGTCCGACCACGACGGCGGCGAGGGCCGCCGGCGTGACCGGGACCGGGACCGCGGCCGCGGCCGGGACCGCGACCGCCGCACCAAGGGCGACGACCAGCAGCAGAGCCAGGGCGGCGGCCGTCAGCAGAGCCAGCAGGGCGGCGGCGGAGGCCGGCAGGACGACGGGTACGACGACGACGGCAGCGGCCGCCGCGGCCGTCGCGGCCGCTACCGCGACCGCCGTGGCCGCCGCGGCCGTGACGACGTGGCCGAGCCGCAGGTCGCCGAGGACGACGTCCTGATCCCCGTCGCGGGCATCCTGGACATCCTCGACAACTACGCGTTCATCCGGACCTCCGGCTACCTGCCCGGTCCGAACGACGTGTACGTCTCCCTCGCCCAGGTCCGCAAGAACGGCCTGCGCAAGGGCGACCACGTCACCGGCGCGGTCCGCCAGCCCAAGGAAGGCGAGCGGCGCGAGAAGTTCAACGCGCTGGTCCGCCTGGACTCCGTCAACGGCATGGCGCCCGAACACGGCCGCGGCCGCCCGGAGTTCAACAAGCTGACCCCGCTGTACCCGCAGGACCGGCTCCGTCTGGAGACCGACCCGGGCGTGCTGACCACGCGGATCATCGACCTCGTGTCGCCGATCGGCAAGGGCCAGCGCGGTCTGATCGTGGCCCCGCCGAAGACCGGCAAGACCATGATCATGCAGGCGGTCGCCAACGCGATCACCCACAACAACCCCGAGTGCCACCTGATGGTCGTCCTCGTCGACGAGCGTCCGGAAGAGGTCACCGACATGCAGCGGTCGGTGAAGGGCGAGGTCATCTCCTCGACCTTCGACCGCCCGGCCGAGGACCACACCACGGTCGCCGAGCTCGCCATCGAGCGCGCCAAGCGCCTGGTGGAGCTGGGGCACGACGTGGTCGTGCTGCTCGACTCGATCACCCGCCTGGGCCGTGCGTACAACCTCGCCGCCCCGGCCTCCGGCCGCATCCTGTCCGGTGGTGTCGACTCGACCGCCCTGTACCCGCCGAAGCGCTTCTTCGGTGCGGCCCGCAACATCGAGGACGGCGGCTCGCTGACCATCCTCGCCACCGCCCTGGTGGACACCGGGTCCCGCATGGACGAGGTGATCTTCGAGGAGTTCAAGGGCACCGGCAACATGGAGCTCAAGCTCGACCGGAAGCTCGCCGACAAGCGCATCTTCCCCGCGGTGGACGTCGACGCGTCCGGCACCCGCAAGGAGGAGATCCTGCTCGGCAACGAGGAGCTCGCCGTGGTCTGGAAGCTGCGCCGGGTGCTGCACGCGCTCGACCAGCAGCAGGCGATCGAGCTGCTCCTCGACAAGATGAAGCAGACGAAGTCGAACGTCGAGTTCCTCATGCAGATCCAGAAGACGACGCCGACGCCGGGCAACGGCGACTGACGTCATCCCCTTCTCGGGCCCCGCGCGGGCACGACGAACGGCCGTCCCTCAACGGGGCGGCCGTTTTTCGTGCACGGATGTCGTCGGACAGGTGTACGATCACGCTGCCTCGGGCTGTCCCTGAAGGGATCTCAAGCCCGAACTCATCATCCCGAGGGGGGAATTGCATGGATGCACCCATGTCCGGATCCGGCCGCCACAGACGCCGGATCGCCGTCGTCGCGGCCGGTGCCGCCGCGGCAGTCGGCGCGGCGCTGCTGACGGCGCCGGCCGCCCAGGCCGCGCCCGTGCTGCCGCAGCCGGCGGTCACTCCGGCGATGGAGTCGCCGTCCCAGGCCGAGCTGATCCGCCGCGCGGTCCGGGCCATGGCGGCGGACGAAGCCGCGCGGGCGAAGGACAAGGCGCCGCTCAGCTCCGCCACGAAGAGCGACTCCGGTATCGACGCGAAGATCATCGGTGGCACCACCACCACGATCGCCTCCGCGCCCTGGATGGCGCAGCTGCACTACTACGACGAGGTCAACGACTTCGGCTTCTTCTGCGGCGGCGTCGTCGTCGCGCCGACGAAGATCCTCACCGCCGCGCACTGCGTCAAGGGCTACAACTGGCACGCCAACGGCGTCGTCATCACGGGCACCGCCCAGATGCTCTCCGAGGACGGCGACCTGAACGGCGGCACCGCCACCGGTGTCTGGCGGCAGTGGCACAACCCGGCGTACCGGGACGCCACCATCGACAACGACATCGCGGTGCTCACGCTGCCGGTGCCGGTGAAGGCCACCCCGATCCGCATGACGACGGCGGGCGACACCGCCTCGTACGCGGCCGGGACCAAGGCCCGGGTCTACGGCTGGGGGCGCACCACCTCCACCAACGACGAGGTCTCCGACGTCCTGAAGACGGCCACGCTGCCCATCCAGTCCGACGCCACCTGCGCCGGCGCCTGGGGCAGCGACTACGTCCGCGGGCACATGGTCTGCGCGGGCACGCCCGCCACCGGCAGCGACGCCGGCACCACCACCGCCTGCAACGGCGACTCCGGCGGCCCGCTCGTGGTCAACAACCGGATCGTGGGCGTCGTCTCCTGGGGCGTCGAGGACTGCGTGGCGAAGGGCGCCTACGGCGTCTTCACCAAGGTGACCAACTACGTGGGCGTCACCTACCCGCGCATCGACGACACCGACATCAACGGCGACCACCGCGCCGACCTGTGGGCCCGCAAGAAGTCCACGGGCGTCGGCTACTCCCGGAACTCGCTGAGCTCCCGGTTCGCCGCCCAGGAGGAGTGGGGGGACTGGCGGGGCGTCAACACCGTCCTGCAGGCCGACCTGGACCGCGACGGCTACCAGGACCTGGTCTACCGGGCCACCGACGGCACCCTGTACTGGGCGCACTACGTGATCTCCAGCGGCACCTGGGCCACCAAGCGGCTCAGCACCGGCTGGAAGTCCGTCCGGCAGATCGTCACCCCCGGTGACGTGACCGGTGACTACGTGCCCGACCTGCTGATGGTGGACTCCGCGGGCGTGCTGTGGACCTACCCGGGCAAGGGCAACGGCACCTTCTCGGCGCGGCTGAAGACCGGCACGGGCTGGGCCGGGTTCGACGTCCTGCGCGGCCATGGCGACTTCACCGGTGACGGCCGGGCCGACCTGGTGGCCCGCGTCCGCAGCACCGGCGACCTGTACCTGTACAAGGGCACGGGCAAGGCCGGCGCCGGCTCCTTCACGGGCCGGACCAAGCTGGCCACGTGGAAGAGCACCACGTACAACGCCGTCGTCACGGTCGGCGACGTCAGCGGCGACGGCAAGGCGGACCTGCTGGCCCGCACCCCGGGCGGCACGATGTACCTGTACCGGGGCACCGGCCGCAACGCCGCGCCGTTCTTCTCCGCGCGGCTCTCCATGGGCACCGGCTACCAGCAGTACGACGTGCTGGGCTGAGCCCACAGCGCGTCCGCGGGACCGCGGGGTGGCCCCGGGAATGATCCCGGGGCCACCCCCGTTTTGGGAGACGGCCCCAGTCCTGGCAGACTGGTACGTCGGCTCCGGTTCACGCTCCCGCATCCCGCGGCGGCGACCCGGCGCCCTCCCGGAACCTAGGAGACACCTTGAAGCGCGACATCCACCCCGAGTACGTCGAGACGCAGGTCAGCTGCACCTGCGGCGCGTCGTTCACCACCCGCAGCACGATCTCCAGCGGCAACATCCGCGCCGAGGTCTGCTCCGAGTGCCACCCGTTCTACACGGGCAAGCAGAAGATCCTCGACACCGGTGGCCGTGTGGCCCGCTTCGAGGCCCGCTTCGGCAAGGCCGCCGGCTCCAAGAAGTAGCGAGCCCCGAATCGCCGGTCCACGGCCGCGCCCCCGCCCGGGGGGCAGGCCGGGACCGGCGTTTTTGGTCGCCCGCCCCTTCACCCACGTACCAGCAGGAGCCCAAGATGTTCGAGGCCGTCGAGGAACTCGTCGCCGAGCACGCCGACCTGGAGAAGAAGCTCGCCGACCCGTCGGTCCACGCCGATCAGGCGAACGCGCGCAAGCTGAACAAGCGCTACGCCGAGCTCACCCCGATCGTCGCCACGTACCGCTCCTGGAAGCAGCACGGCGACGACATCGAGACCGCGCGTGAACTGGCCGCCGACGACGCGGACTTCGCCGCCGAGGTCAAGGAGCTCGAGCAGCGGCGCGAGGAGCTCACCGAGAAGCTGCGGCTGCTGCTCGTCCCGCGCGACCCCAGCGACGACAAGGACGTCATCCTCGAGATCAAGGCGGGCGCGGGCGGCGACGAGTCCGCCCTGTTCGCCGGCGACCTGCTGCGCATGTACCTGCGCTACGCCGAGCGCGTCGGCTGGAAGACCGAGATCATCGACGCCACCGAGTCCGAGCTGGGCGGCTACAAGGACGTCCAGGTCGCGGTGAAGTCCCGCGGGCAGACCGAACCCGGCCAGGGCGTGTGGGCCCGGCTGAAGTACGAGGGCGGGGTGCACCGCGTGCAGCGGGTGCCCGCCACCGAGTCGCAGGGCCGCATCCACACCTCGGCCGCGGGCGTCCTGGTGACCCCCGAGGCGGAGGAGGTCGACGTGGAGATCAACCCGAACGACCTGCGCATCGACGTCTACCGCTCGTCCGGCCCCGGCGGACAGTCGGTGAACACCACGGACTCCGCCGTGCGCATCACGCACCTCCCGACCGGCGTCGTCGCCTCCTGCCAGAACGAGAAGAGCCAGCTGCAGAACAAGGAGCAGGCCCTGCGTATCCTGCGCTCCAGGCTCCTCGCCATGGCGCAGGAGGAGGCGGAGCGCGAGGCCGCCGACGCCCGCCGCAGCCAGGTCCGCACCGTCGACCGCTCCGAGAAGATCCGCACGTACAACTTCCCGGAGAACCGCATCTCGGACCACCGCGTCGGCTTCAAGGCGTACAACCTGGACCAGGTCCTGGACGGCGACCTCGACGCGGTGATCCAGGCCTGCGTCGACGCGGACTCGGCCGCCAAGCTCGCCGCCGCGTAAGCCCCCGTAGACAGCCCGGAGGACCAGTGAACCTGCTGCTCGCCGAGGTGGCCCAGGCCACCCAGCGGCTCGCCGACGCGGGCGTGCCCTCGCCGCGCACCGACGCGGAGGAGCTCGCCGCGTTCGTGCACGGCGTCAAGCGCGGCGAGCTGCACACGGTCAAGGACGCCGACTTCGACGCCCGGTACTGGGAGGTCATCGCCCGCCGCGAGGCCCGCGAGCCGCTCCAGCACATCACCGGCCGGGCGTACTTCCGCTACCTGGAGCTCCAGGTGGGTCCCGGGGTGTTCGTCCCGCGCCCCGAGACCGAGTCGGTCGTCGGCTGGGCGATAGACGCCGTCCGCGCGATGGACGTCGTCGAGCCCTGCATCGTCGACCTGTGCACCGGCTCCGGCGCCATCGCGCTGGCCCTCGCGCAGGAGGTGCCCCGTTCGCGCGTGTACGCCGTGGAGCTGTCCGAGGACGCCCTGCGGTGGACCCGCAGGAACGTGGAGGGGTCCCGGGTCGAACTGCGCCAGGGGGACGCCCTGACGGCCTTCCCCGACCTCGACGGCCAGGTCGACCTGGTGGTCTCCAACCCGCCGTACATCCCGCTCACCGAGTGGGAGTACGTCGCCCCGGAGGCCCGCGACTACGACCCCGAACTGGCCCTGTTCTCCGGCGAGGACGGCCTCGACCTGATCCGCGGCCTGGAGCGCACCGCGCACCGGCTGCTGCGTCCCGGCGGGGTGGTCGTCGTCGAGCACGCCGACACCCAGGGCGGCCAGGTGCCGTGGATCTTCGCCGAGGACCGCGGCTGGACCGACGCGGCCGACCACCCCGACCTGAACAACCGACCCCGGTTCGCCACCGCACGCAAGGCGCTGCCGTGACCGGCCGGGCGCACCCTTCATCCCCCCAGCAGCACCTGTACGAGGAGGCCCGCTAGATGGCTCGGCGATACGACACCAACGACGCGACCGACCGCGCGACCGGTCTGCGCGAGGCCGCGTCCGCCGTGCGCCGGGGCGAGCTCGTGGTGCTGCCGACGGACACCGTGTACGGCATCGGCGCCGACGCCTTCACCTCGGAGGCCGTCGCCGACCTGCTCCAGGCCAAGGGCCGCGGCCGCAACATGCCCACGCCCGTCCTCATCGGCTCCCCGAACACCCTGCACGGCCTGGTCACCGACTTCTCCGAGATGGCCTGGGAGCTGGTCGACGCCTTCTGGCCGGGCGCGCTGACGCTGGTCGCCCGCCACCAGCCGTCCCTCCAGTGGGACCTCGGCGACACCCGCGGCACGGTCGCGGTGCGCATGCCGCTGCACCCGGTCGCCATCGAGCTGCTCACCGAGGTCGGCCCGATGGCCGTCTCCTCCGCCAACCTCACCGGACACCCGGCGCCGGAGAACTGCGACGCCGCCCAGGAGATGCTCGGCGACTCCGTCTCCGTCTACCTGGACGGCGGCCCCACCCCGGGCAACGTGCCGTCCTCCATCGTCGACGTCACCCGCCCGGTGCCCGTGCTGCTGCGCGAAGGCGCGCTCTCGCCCGACGAACTGCGCAAGGTGGTACCCGATCTCGAGGTGGCGAATTGACGGCCCCTGAGGCGGGGCGTGGCATAGGCAACGAGGAATCCGACGCGGAGGTGACGACCACCTTCGGCTTTCCGCGCGACACCTTCCGCATCCTCCACGTCAGCACCGGCAACGTGTGCCGCTCGCCCATCACCGAGCGGCTGACCCGGCATTTCGTGCACCAGCGCCTGGGCGTCCTGGGCGGCGGGCTGATCGTCGAGAGCGCCGGCACCTGGGGTCACGAGGGCGCCCCGATGGAGGCCCACGCGGAGACCGTGCTGGCGGAGTACGGGGCGGACGCCTCCGGCTTCACCGGCCGGGAGCTGCTCGACGAGCACGTGATCCGCGCCGACCTCGTGCTGACCGCCACCCGGGACCACCGCGCCCAGGTCATCTCCATGGGCCACTCGGCGGGGCTGCGCACCTTCACCCTGAAGGAGTTCACCCGCCTGGTGGACGCGATCGACCCGGCGACCCTGCCGCCCCTGGAGGACGGGCTGGTCATGCGCGCCCGCGCCCTGGTCCGCGCGGCCGCCGCGCTGCGCGGCTGGCTGCTGGCGCCCACGGCCGAGGCGGACGAGGTGCACGACCCGTACGGCGCCCCGCTGACCTTCTTCCGGTCCATCGGCGACGAGATACACCAGGCGCTGGACCCGGTGGTGACGGCGCTGACCGGAGTGCCGGCGCGGACCTGAGCGGCCGGCGGCGTCCCACCGGGACGGGTGCGGGAACGCGGGCGCACCGGGACGGGCGGGCCTACATTGGTCGTACGTCAGTGCCGACGTCCGGGAGTCCACGATGACGGTCACCCATGCGCGCGAGGCCGATGTCCTGCGCCGGCAGGACCCCGAGCTCGCCGAGGTGCTGCTCGGGGAGCGCGAGCGGCAGGCGACCACGCTCCAGCTGATCGCCGCGGAGAACTTCATGTCGCCCGCCGTGCTGGCCGCCCTGGGCTCGCCGCTGGCCAACAAGTACGCCGAGGGCTACCCGGGCAGCCGGCACCACGGCGGCTGCGAGATCGCCGACGTGGCCGAACGGCTCGCCGTGGACCGCGCCAAGGCGCTGTTCGGCGCCGAGCACGCCAACGTCCAGGCGCACTCCGGCTCCTCCGCGGTGCTCGCCGCCTACGCGGCCCTGCTGCGCCCCGGCGACACCGTCCTCGCCCTCGGCCTGCCCCACGGCGGCCACCTCACCCACGGCTCGCCGGCGAACTTCTCCGGCCGCTGGTTCGACTTCGTCGGCTACGGGGTGGACCCGGAGAGCGGGCTGATCGACCACGAGCAGGTCCGCGCCCTGGCCCGCGCCCACCGCCCCAAGGCGATCGTGTGCGGCTCCACCGCCTACCCCCGCCACATCGACCACGCCTTCTTCCGGGAGGTCGCCGACGAGGTGGGCGCGTACCTGATCGCGGACGCGGCGCACCCCATGGGCCTGATCGCCGGGGGAGCGGCGCCCAGCCCGGTGCCGTACGCGGACATCGTGTGCGCGACCACGCACAAGGTGCTGCGGGGGCCGCGCGGCGGGATGCTGCTGTGCGGCGAGGAGCTGGCCGAGCGGGTGGACCGGGCGGTGTTCCCCTTCACGCAGGGCGGCGCGCAGATGCACACCGTCGCCGCCAAGGCGGTCGCCTTCGGCGAGGCGGCGACCCCGGCCTTCGCCGCCTACGCCCACCAGGTGGTGACCAACGCGCGGGCGCTGGCCGCCGCGCTCGCCGCCGAGGGGCTCGTGGTCACCACCGGCGGCACCGACACCCACCTGATCACCGCCGACCCGGCCCCGCTCGGCGTCGACGGCCGCACCGCGCGCGGCCGGCTGGCGGCGGCGGGCCTGGTCCTGGACTGCTGCGCGCTGCCGCACGACGCCCGCGGGCTGAGGCTGGGCACGGCGGCGGTCACCACGCAGGGAATGGGAACCCGGGAGATGACGCTGGTCGCCGGTCTGCTGGCGAGCGTGGCGCGCGGCGGCACGGACCCGGCCCGGGCCCGGAAGGACGTGCGGGACCTGGTCGCGGCCTTCCCGCCGTACCCGAGCTGAGCCCGGTGCCCGGGGGCGGGACGCCGTCGGCGGGGCCGTCCGTGCAACCATCGTCGCCATCCGGAAGTCCCCACTCGTATGCGCCCCTCGCTAGGGTGTGGGGCTGTGAAGGCCAGCGAGATCTGTGGGGAAGCCCGTGCGTGAATACCTGCTGACGCTCTGCATCACGGCCGCGGTGACGTACCTCCTGACCGGACCGGTGCGGAAGTTCGCGATCGTGGCGGGGGCGATGCCGGAGATCCGGGCACGCGACGTGCACCGGGAGCCCACTCCGCGGCTCGGCGGGATCGCGATGTTCTTCGGCCTGTGCGCGGGCCTGCTGGTCGCCGACCACCTGACCAACCTCGGCACGCTGTTCGAGAGGTCCAACGAGCCCCGGGCGCTGCTCTCGGGGGCCGCGCTGATCTGGCTGATCGGCGTGCTGGACGACAAGTTCGAGATCGACGCGCTGATCAAGCTGGGCGGGCAGATGATCGCCGCCGGCGTGATGGTCATGCAGGGTCTGACGATCCTGTGGCTGCCGATCCCCGGCGTCGGCTCGGTCGCGCTCACCCAGTGGCAGGGCACGCTCCTCACCGTCGCCCTGGTCGTCATCACCATCAACGCGGTCAACTTCGTGGACGGCCTGGACGGTCTCGCGGCCGGCATGGTGTGCATCGCGGCGACCGCGTTCTTCCTGTACGCCTACCGCATCTGGTACTCGTACGGCATCGAGGCGGCCGCCCCGGCGACGCTGTTCGCGGCGATCCTGATGGGCATGTGCCTGGGCTTCCTGCCGCACAACATGCACCCGGCGCGGATCTTCATGGGCGACTCCGGCTCGATGCTCATCGGGCTGGTGCTGGCGGCCGGCGCGATCTCCGTCACGGGCCAGGTGGACCCGGACGCGCTGAAGCTGTTCGCCGGTTCGGAGAAGGAGGCCGTGCACCAGACGGTGCCGGTGTACATCCCGCTGCTGCTGCCGCTGACCATCATCGCGGTGCCGGCCGCCGACCTGATCCTGGCGATCGTGCGGCGCACCTGGCGCGGCCAGTCGCCGTTCGCGGCGGACCGGGGGCACCTGCACCACCGGCTCCTCGAGATCGGCCACTCGCACAGCCGGGCGGTGCTGATCATGTACTTCTGGTCGGCGCTGATCGCCTTCGGCGCGCTGGCGTACTCGGTGAACTCGGCGTCGATGTGGATCGTGCTGAGCGTGGTGATCCTCTCCACCCTCGGTCTGGTGCTGCTCCTGCTGCCGCGCTTCACCCCGCGTGCGCCGCGCTGGGCGGAGGCCTTCGTGCCGCCGCGTTACCGCCGTCGTCGCGCCTCCGTGACGGTCCTGGGGGCCACGGCCCCGGAGACGGCCCCGGAGGCGGTCCAGGAGGCCGCCGGAGGCCCGCAGACGGCTCCCTCGGGCGGCGACCGCGACCCGGTGGCCGCCGGGGTCTCGGGGGTCAACGGCGCCACGGCTGTCGGCGCTCGCGCGGAATGGGCCGACCCGTCGCGGTGAAGGTAAGAATCCGGCTAGAGATTGCCAAGTCCTGGGGCTTCGATGGGCTTCCGTTGGGGCGGCAAAGCGCCCTATACCAGGCATCGCGCCCTTGTTCACGCTCATCCGTGCGCTTTCACCCTCGTGCGTGATGCGCTCCACACCTCGCAGGTAAAGTCTCGCTCAAATAGTTTGTGATACCGTTCACGAGTCTCGCCGGGCGGAGCCGGCGGACCGTGGTACGACGGTTCGCAGGCGACTGGTGCTGTGCACCCTGCCCGGGGTTTACGCTCGTCCACGACGACACTCCTCGTACCCCTTCTCGCTTTGCCCCCTGCACCAGCGGAGCTGCCGCCATGCCGTCCAACGACGCCCGGATCCTGATCCAGGCCGCCGTGCCCACCGCTGTCGTCGGTGCGGTCGCCGTCGCGATCGGCGCCGCCGTCGAAGGCGGCAAGGGAGCGATCGGGGCGCTGATCGGTGCCGTGCTCGTGATCGTCCTCATGGGCACCGGGCTCTACGTGCTTCAGCGGGTCGCCCGGCAACTGCCCCATCTGTTCCAGGCGATGGGGCTGATGATGTACATGACGCAGCTCCTGCTGATCTTCGTCTTCATCGCCCTCTTCAAGGACACCACGCTGTTCCACCCGAAGGTGTTCGCGCTCGGACTGCTCGCCTGCACCCTGACCTGGGTCGCGGCGCAGGCGCGCGCCACCATGACGGCCAAGACTCCCTATGTGGAGCCCGAGGCTCCGGCGGACGCGGGCAAGAAGAACCAGGGGCACGAGCAGTGAGCTGTAGGGCCGGGATAAAGGCGCGCGGGCGGCCCTGCTATCGTCCGGTGCCAACCGCGGCATCGCGGGCGCGGGCATCCGAGATGACGCCTGCCGTATCGCGAGGCGAGACGCCTCACAGCCGCCCCCACATCCGTTCCACCAGTCCCGTGACGATCCGCGGCCTCGTGCCGCGCCGACTCCACGAGGTTGCCCCATCCATGCGCCACGCCGAAGGAGCCCGCGGTGAGTGCTGACCCGACGCAGGTGCTCGCCTTCGAGACCGACTGCCACATCTTCGACGGCTGTGGCTTTCCGTCTCCCGGGCTGCACTCGTTCCTGTTCAAGCCCCTCTGGGGCGACGGCGACAGCAACCTGTACTTCAACAAGCCGATGTTGCTGGCGCTGCTCGGCTCGCTCGTCGTGATCGCCTTCTTCTGGGCGGCCTTCCGTCGGCCCAAGGTGGTCCCCGGCAAGCTCCAGATGGTCGCCGAGGCCGGCTACGACTTCGTCCGCCGGGGCGTCGTCTACGAGACGATGGGCAAGCGCGAGGGGGAGAAGTTCGTTCCCTTCATCGTCGCGCTGTTCTTCTTCGTGTGGATCATGAACCTCTGGTCCATCGTTCCGCTCGCCCAGTTCCCGGTGACGTCGATCATCGCCTACCCGGCGGTGCTCGCCCTGCTCGTCTACGTGGTGTGGGTGTCGCTGACCTTCAAGCGGCACGGCTTCGTGGGCGCCTTCAAGAACTTCACCGGCTACGACAAGTCGCTCGGTGCCGCCCTGCCGGTCGTCATGCTGATCGAGGCCTTCTCGAACCTGCTCGTGCGGCCCTTCACCCACGCCGTGCGACTCTTCGCGAACATGTTCGCGGGCCACATCCTGCTGGTGCTGTTCACCATCGCGAGCTGGTACCTGCTGAACGGCATCGGGATCGCCTACGCCGGCGTCTCGTTCGTCATGGTCCTCGTGATGACGGCCTTCGAGCTCTTCATCCAGGCTCTGCAGGCGTACGTCTTCGTCCTGCTGGCCGTCACCTACATCCAGGGCGCGCTCGCCGAGCACCACTGAGCGTCCCGCCCCGCCCCAGTCGTCCGATGGCCCACCCCCATCGGAAACCGTGAAGAAAAGGAAGAACTGGCATGTCCCAGACCCTCGCCGCCGTGACCGGCTCGATCGCTTCCATCGGCTACGGCATCGCCGCCTTCGGCCCCGGCATCGGCGTCGGCATCATCTTCGGTAAGGGCACCGAAGCCATCGCCCGCCAGCCCGAGGCCGCCGGCCTGATCCGCGCCAACCAGATCCTCGGCTTCGCCTTCTGTGAGGCGCTCGCCCTCATCGGCCTGGTCATGCCGTTCGTCTACGGCCTGTAATCACCTGATCCACGACCGGGTCACTAGACGAAAGGCACTCTGATATGAGCCCACTGCTTCATATCGCGGCTGAGGAGCAGAACCCGCTCGTCCCGCCGATTCCCGAGCTCGTCATCGGCCTGCTCGCCTTCGTCATCGTCTTCGGCTTCCTCGCCAAGAAGCTCCTCCCGAACATCAACAAGGTTCTGGAAGAGCGTCGTGAGGCGATCGAGGGCGGGATCGAGAAGGCCGAGGCGGCTCAGACCGAGGCCCAGAGCGTGCTGGAGCAGTACAAGGCTCAGCTCGCCGAAGCCCGGCACGAGGCCGCGCGCCTGCGCCAGGAGGCGCAGGAGCAGGGCGCCGCGCTCATCGCCGAGATGCGCGCGGAAGGCCAGCGCCAGCGTGAGGAGATCATCGCGGCCGGTCACGCCCAGATCGAGGCCGACCGCAAGGCCGCGGCGTCCGCGCTGCGCCAGGACGTCGGCAAGCTCGCCACCGACCTGGCCGGCAAGCTCGTCGGCGAGTCCCTCGAGGACCACGCCCGGCAGAGCCGTGTGATCGACCGCTTCCTCGACGAGCTCGACCAGAAGGCAGAGGCCGCACGATGAACGGAGCGAGCCGCGAGGCCCTGGCAGCCGCACGTGAGCGTCTCGACGCGCTGACGGACTCCACGTCCGTGGACGCGGCGGTGCTCGCCGACGAGCTGGCCGCCGTCACCGCGCTGCTCGACCGCGAGGTGTCGCTGCGTCGGGTCCTCACCGACCCGGCGCAGCCCGGAGAGGCCAAGGCCGATCTGGCCCGGCGCCTGCTCGGCACGCAGGTCAGCGGCACCGCCGTGGACCTGGTGGCGGGCATGGTGCGCTCCCGCTGGTCGCAGTCGCGCGACCTGGTGGACGCGCTGGAGGAGCTGGCGGACGCCAGCGACCTCACGGCCGCCCAGAAGGCGGGCGCGCTCGACGGCGTCGAGGACGAGCTGTTCCGGTTCGGCCGGATCGTCTCCTCCGACACCCAGCTGCGCGCGGCCCTCACCAACCGGTCCGCCACCGCCTCCGCCAAGGGCGAGCTGCTGCGCAGCCTGCTCGGCGGCCGGGCGCACGCGGCCACGGTGCGTCTGGTGACGCGCCTCGTGACCGCGCCGCGGGGACGTAGCCTGGAGTCGGGACTGGAGTCCCTGTCCAAGCTCGCCGCCGAGCGCCGGGACCGCACGGTGGCCGTCGTCACCTCCGCGGTGCCGCTGAGCGACCGGCAGAAGCAGCGCCTGGGCGACGCCCTGGCGAAGCTCTACGGGCGCCGCATGCACCTCAACCTCGACGTCGACCCCACGGTCATCGGCGGGATGCGGGTGCAGGTCGGTGACGAGGTCATCAACGGCTCCCTGGCCGACCGGCTCGAGGACGCGGGCCGCCGGCTGGCGGGCTGAGCACCACATTCTTCATAGCAGTACGTACTTACGGCCCTGGTTGGGCCGTGCAGAGGATTCACCTCCTGTAGGGGGGAGTCCCCATCCCCCCCAAGTGAAACTTCGGGCCCAACAAGGAGAGCAGGGAACTCAGATGGCGGAGCTCACGATCCGGCCGGAGGAGATCCGGGACGCGCTGGAGAACTTCGTCCAGTCGTACAAGCCGGACGCGGCCTCGCGCGAGGAGGTCGGTACGGTCACCCTGGCCGGTGACGGCATCGCGAAGGTCGAGGGCCTGCCCTCGGCCATGGCCAACGAGCTGCTGAAGTTCGAGGACGGCACCCTCGGCCTCGCCCTCAACCTCGAGGAGCGCGAGATCGGTGCCATCGTCCTCGGTGAGTTCAGCGGCATCGAGGAGGGCCAGCCGGTCACCCGCACCGGCGAGGTGCTGTCCGTCGCCGTCGGCGAGGGCTACCTCGGCCGTGTGGTCGACCCGCTCGGCAACCCGATCGACGGCCTCGGCGAGATCGAGACCGAGGGCCGCCGCGCCCTCGAGCTGCAGGCCCCCACGGTCATGCAGCGCAAGTCGGTGCACGAGCCGATGGAGACGGGCTACAAGGCCGTCGACGCGATGACCCCGATCGGCCGTGGTCAGCGTCAGCTGATCATCGGCGACCGCCAGACCGGCAAGACCGCGCTGGCCGTCGACACGATCATCAACCAGCGCGACAACTGGCGCACCGGCGACCCGAAGAAGCAGGTCCGCTGCATCTACGTCGCCATCGGCCAGAAGGGCTCCACCATCGCGTCGGTCCGCCGCGCGCTGGAGGAGAACGGCGCGCTGGAGTACACGACCATCGTCGCCGCCCCGGCGTCCGACCCGGCCGGCTTCAAGTACCTGGCGCCGTACACCGGCTCGGCCATCGGCCAGCACTGGATGTACGAGGGCAAGCACGTCCTGATCATCTTCGACGACCTGTCGAAGCAGGCCGACGCCTACCGCGCCGTGTCGCTGCTGCTGCGCCGCCCGCCGGGCCGTGAGGCCTACCCGGGTGACGTCTTCTACCTGCACTCCCGTCTGCTGGAGCGCTGCGCGAAGCTCTCCGACGACATGGGCGCCGGTTCGATGACCGGTCTGCCGATCGTCGAGACCAAGGCCAACGACGTCTCGGCGTTCATCCCGACCAACGTCATCTCCATCACCGACGGCCAGTGCTTCCTGGAGTCGGACCTGTTCAACGCCGGTCAGCGCCCCGCGCTGAACGTCGGCATCTCCGTCTCCCGAGTCGGTGGTTCCGCGCAGCACAAGGCGATGAAGCAGGTCTCCGGCCGTCTGCGCGTGGATCTCGCCCAGTTCCGTGAGCTGGAGGCGTTCGCCGCCTTCGGTTCCGACCTGGACGCCGCGTCCAAGGCGCAGCTGGAGCGCGGTCAGCGCATGGTCGAGCTGCTGAAGCAGGACCAGTACCAGCCGATGTCGACCGAGGACCAGGTCGTCTCCGTCTGGGCCGGCACCACCGGCAAGATGGACGACGTGCCGGTCGCCGACATCCGCCGCTTCGAGAAGGAGCTCCTGGAGTACCTGCACCGCAAGGAGCAGGGCCTCATGACCTCCATCCGCGAGGGCGGCAAGATGTCGGACGACACCCTGCAGGCCGTGGCCGACGCGATCGCCGAGTTCAAGAAGCAGTTCGAGACGAGCGACGGCAAGCTGCTCGGCGAGGACGCCCCGTCCGCCGCCAAGTGACGTAAGGAAGGGACCTGACTCATGGGAGCTCAGCTCCGGGTCTACAAGCGTCGCATCCGATCCGTCACCGCGACCAAGAAGATCACCAAGGCGATGGAGATGATCGCCGCCTCGCGCGTCGTCAAGGCGCAGCGCAAGGTGGCGGCCTCCACGCCGTACGCGCAGGAACTCACCCGCGCGGTCAGGGCGGTCGGAACCGGGTCGGACACCAAGCACCCGCTCACCACGGAGGCGGAGAACCCGACCCGTGCCGCGGTCCTGCTCCTCACGAGCGACCGCGGCCTGGCCGGCGCCTTCAACGCCAACGCCATCAAGGCGGCGGAGCAGCTGACCGAGCGCCTGGAGCGCGAGGGCAGGCAGGTCGACACGTACATCGTCGGCCGCCGCGGTGTGGCCCACTACAACTTCCGCGAGCGCACCATCGCGGAGACGTTCACCGGCTTCACCGACGAGCCCTCCTACGCGGACGCCAAGAAGGTCGCGGCGCCGCTGATCGAGGCGCTGCAGACGGAGACGGCGGACGGCGGCGTGGACGAGCTCCACATCGTCTACACCGAGTTCGTCTCGATGATGACGCAGACGGCGGTCGGCTCCCGGCTGCTGCCGCTGCGGCTCGAGGAGGTGGCCGAGGAGACCGCCGACAAGGGCGAGATCCTCCCGCTGTACGACTTCGAGCCCTCGGCGGAGGACGTCCTCGACGCGCTGCTGCCGCGGTACGTGGAGAGCCGGATCTACAACGCGCTGCTCCAGTCGGCCGCTTCGAAGCACGCCGCCACGCGGCGCGCGATGAAGTCGGCCACCGACAACGCGGGCGAGCTGATCAACACGCTCTCCCGTCTTGCCAACGCGGCCCGCCAGGCCGAAATCACCCAGGAAATCAGCGAGATCGTCGGTGGCGCCAGTGCCCTGGCCGACGCGAACGCGGGGAGTGACAACTAATGACCACCACTGTTGAGACCGCGACGGCTACGGGCCGCGTCGCCCGGGTCATCGGCCCGGTCGTCGACGTGGAGTTCCCCGTCGACGCCATGCCGGAGATCTACAACGCCCTGCACGTCCAGGTCGCCGACCCGGCCAAGGAGGGCGAGCTCAAGACGCTGACCCTCGAGGTCGCGCAGCACCTCGGTGACGGCCTGGTCCGCACCATCTCCATGCAGCCCACCGACGGTCTGGTCCGTCAGGCCCCGGTGACCGACACGGGCTCCTCCATCTCCGTGCCGGTCGGCGACTTCACCACCGGCAAGGTGTTCAACACCCTCGGTGAGGTGCTGAACGTCGACGCGGAGTACACGGGCGAGCGCTGGCCGATCCACCGCAAGGCGCCGAACTTCGACGAGCTCGAGTCGAAGACCGAGATGTTCGAGACCGGCGTCAAGGTCATCGACCTGCTCACCCCGTACGTCAAGGGCGGCAAGATCGGCCTGTTCGGCGGCGCCGGCGTGGGCAAGACGGTGCTCATCCAGGAGATGATCTACCGCGTCGCCAACAACCACGACGGTGTGTCGGTGTTCGCCGGCGTCGGTGAGCGCACCCGTGAGGGCAACGACCTCATCGACGAGATGAGCGAGTCGGGCGTCATCGACAAGACCGCGCTGGTCTTCGGCCAGATGGACGAGCCCCCGGGCACCCGTCTGCGCGTGGCCCTGGCCGGTCTGACCATGGCGGAGTACTTCCGCGATGTGCAGAAGCAGGACGTGCTGTTCTTCATCGACAACATCTTCCGCTTCACCCAGGCCGGCTCCGAGGTGTCGACCCTGCTCGGCCGCATGCCCTCCGCGGTGGGCTACCAGCCGAACCTGGCCGACGAGATGGGTCTCCTCCAGGAGCGCATCACCTCGACCCGTGGTCACTCGATCACCTCGATGCAGGCGATCTACGTCCCCGCGGACGACCTGACCGACCCGGCCCCGGCCACCACCTTCGCCCACCTCGACGCGACGACGGTGCTCTCCCGTCCGATCTCGGAGAAGGGCATCTACCCGGCCGTGGACCCGCTGGACTCGACGTCCCGGATCCTGGACCCGCGCTACATCGCGCAGGACCACTACGACGCGGCCATGCGCGTGAAGAACATCCTGCAGAAGTACAAGGACCTGCAGGACATCATCGCGATCCTCGGTATCGACGAGCTCGGCGAGGAGGACAAGCTCGTCGTCCACCGTGCCCGTCGCGTGGAGCGCTTCCTGTCCCAGAACACCCACGTCGCCAAGCAGTTCACCGGCGTGGACGGTTCGGACGTGCCGCTGGACGAGTCGATCGCCGCGTTCAACGCGATCTGCGACGGCGAGTACGACCACTTCCCGGAGCAGGCGTTCTTCATGTGCGGTGGCATCGAGGACCTGAAGAAGAACGCGAAGGAGCTGGGCGTCTCCTGACCCCCGCGCTCTGACGTGAGCCGAACGGCTCACCCTTGAGGGGGCGGGCGCGTCCCGCCCCCTCTGCCACGCCCACTAGACTTGTAACCAACACCCGGCACTACCGCCGGGTGGTGACCCGAGGAGCCACCTTGGCTGCTGAGCTGCACGTCGCGCTGGTCGCGGCCGACCGAGAGGTCTGGTCCGGCGAGGCCACCCTGGTCGTCGCGCGCACCACGTCCGGCGACATCGGCGTCATGCCCGGTCACCAGCCGCTGCTCGGTGTGCTGGAGTCGGGCCCGGTGATCATCCGTACGCCCGAGGACGGAACGGTCGTCGCCGCGGTGCACGGCGGATTCATCTCGTTCGCGGACGACAAGCTGTCGCTGCTCGCGGAGACCGCCGAGCTGGCGGAGGAGATCGACGTCAAGACGGTGGAGCAGGAGCTCTCCCGCGCCAAGGCGGAGAACGACGCCGAGGCCCAGCGCCGTGCGGATGTCCGCCTCCGGGCGGCGACGGCGGGGCGCTGACCCCGACGAGGTGCGATGACGTCACTCAGCCGCGGCCGGCACCGGAGCGATCCGGAGCCGGTCGCGGCTGAGGCAGATCTGGATGATTTTTCCGTTCCGTTACCTAGGAGACGAGGAGGTCGGTGTCGATGGTCCTCGCTCTGACTGTGTGCGGAATCGTCGTGGCCCTCGTGGTGGTGGGGCTCTTCGTCTTCGGCCTGCGCCGCCGCCTCATCCAGCGGTCCGGCGGCACCTTCGACTGCAGCCTGCGCTGGGACGCGCCCGAGAAGGGCGACGCCGGCGGCAAGGGCTGGGCGTACGGGGTGGCACGCTACAACGGTGACCGGGTCGAGTGGTTCCGGGTCTTCTCCTACGCCCCGCGTCCCCGCCGCGTCCTGGAGCGTTCCGCGATCGAGGTGGCCGGCCGCCGCGTCCCGGAGGGCGAGGAGGAGCTGGCGCTGCTGTCCGACGCGGTGATCCTCGCCTGTCTGCACCAGGGCACGCGTCTGGAGCTCGCGATGAGCGAGGACGCGCTGACCGGCTTCCTCGCCTGGCTGGAGGCGGCGCCTCCGGGACAGCGGGTGAACGTCGCGTAGCGGCGTTCAGGGCCCCGCTGGTGGGGGTCCCCCCGGCAGCGGAGCTGTTGGGGGAGGGTGAACGTCGCGTAGCGGCGTTCAGGGCCCCTCCCCCTGGCAGCGGAGCTGTTGGGGGAGGGTGAACGTCGCCTGATCCTCCGTTCCAGCACATCGCCCCTCCTCCCGGCCGGGAGGAGGGGCGATCGCTTTCTCAGGGGCGGGAGGGGTTACCTCAGGCCGGCGTCCACGGCGGCCGCCAGCTCACCGTTGCTGGTGTCGCCGCTGAACTCCCAGTAGAAGGCGCCGCCCAGGCCCTGGGCCTTGGCCCACGCCATCTTGGAGCTGATGGTGGCGGGGGTGTCGTAGGACCACCAGTTGGTGCCGCAGTGGGCGTAGGCGGTGCCGGCGAAGGTGCCGGTCACGGGGCAGGCGGTCTTGAGGACCTTGTAGTCCTCGATGCCCGCTTCGTACGTGCCGGGCGCCGGGCCGGTGGCGGTGCCGCCGGGGGCGGACTGGGTGACGCCGGTCCAGCCGCGGCCGTAGAAGCCGATGCCGAGCAGCAGCTTGCTCGCCGGAACGCCCTTCGCCTTCAGCTTGGCGATCGCGGCGGCCGAGTTGAAGCCCTCCTTCGGGATGCCGTTGAACGAGGTCAGCGGCGAGTGGGGGTTGGTGGGTCCGGCCTTGTCCCAGGCGCCGAAGTAGTCGTAGGTCATCACGTTGTACCAGTCGAGGTACTGGGCGGCGCCGCCGTAGTCGGCCGCGTCGATCTTGCCGCCGTCGGAACCGTCGGCGGTGATGGCCGCGGTGACCAGGTAGTCGGGGCCGAACTCGGCGCGGAGCGCCTGGGACAGCGTGCGGAAGGCCGCCGGGCCGCTGGTGTCACAGGTCAGACCGCAGGCGTTCGGGTACTCCCAGTCGATGTCGATGCCGTCGAAGACGTCGGCCCAGCGCGGGTCCTCCACGACCTGCTTGCAGGAGCGGGCGAACGCGGCGGCGTTCTGCGCGGCCTGGCCGAAGCCGCCGGAGTAGGTCCAGCCGCCGAAGGAGTACAGCACCTTGATGTGCGGGTACTTGGCCTTGAGCTGACGGAGCTGGTTGAAGTTGCCGCGCAGCGGCTGGTCCCAGGTGTCGGCCTGCCCGCTGACGGACTGGTCGGCGGTGTAGGCCTTCTCGTACGCGGCGAAGGTGTCGTCGACGGTGCACTGACCGTTCTTGACGTTGCCGAAGGCGTAGTTGATGTGGGTGATCTTCGAGGCGGTGCCCGAGGTCACCAGGTTCTTGACGTGGTAGTTGCGGCCGTAGACGCCCCACTCGGTGAAGTAGCCGAGCTTGATCTTGTCACCGGGGGGCGGGGGCTCCTCGGTGTTGCCGGTGGTGCGCACCCGGACCGAGCCGCTGACCGGGCCGGTCTGGTCGGCGGTGTCCCGGGCCTGCACGCTGTAGGAGTAGTCGGTGCCCTTGGACAGGCCGGTGTCGGTGTAGGAGGTGCCGGTGACGGTGGCGACGCGGGAGCCGTCGCGCAGCACGTCGTAGTTCTTGACGCCCTTGTCGTCGGTGGCCGCCGTCCAGTTCAGCTTCACCGAGGTGTCGGTGATGTTGGACGCGGTCGGGGTGCCGGGCGCGGACGGGGCCTCGTCACCGGGGATCTCCGAGCCGCCGTCACAGCTGCCACCGTTGATCTTGCAGCCGGACGGGGCGCCGGAGCCGCTGCCGTTGAAGCCGAAGCTGACCGACGCCCCGGGGGCGAGGGTGCCGTTCCAGCCGAGGTTCTTGGCGGTCCAGTGGTCACCCGAGTTGGTGACGGTGGCGTCCCAGGCGGACGTGACCTTCGTGCCGGAGGGGAAGTCCCACTCGAGGGTCCAGGAGTTGATGGTCGTGGTGCCGGTGTTCTTCAGCGTCCACTTGCCCTCGAAGCCGGAGCCCCAGTCCTGGGTCTTGACGTACGTGGCGGTCGCCGCCGTCGCCGCCGTCGCCGCCTGGGTGGGATTCGCGAGGCCGACGAGGCCGGCGAAGGGGAGCACGAGGGTCGCGATCCCGGCCGCGACTCTGTGTCTGAAGCGCATGCCGCGCCTCCTTCTGGGGAGAGGGGCACGACTGAGCCTTCGTGCCCACGGTGCGGCGAGAATAGAAAGGTCTGGACCACGGGTCAATAGGTCTGGACCAGTGGGAGTGGTGTTCGCGTTCTAAACCTTCGAAAGGTCTTCAGATGCCCAACTCCTGCGCCAGCACCGCCGCCTGCACCCGGCTGCGCAGCTCCAGCTTCCCCAGCAGGCGGCTGACGTGAGTCTTCACCGTGGCCTCGGCCATGTCCAGCCGCTCCGCGATGGCGGCGTTCGACAGCCCCTCCCCGAGACACGACAGCACCTCGCGCTCCCGCCGGGTGAGCGCGTCCAGCACCGACGGGTCGGCCCTCACCGGCCGGGCGGGCCGCGCGGCGAACTCCGCGATCAGCCGCCGGGTCACCGCCGGGGCGACGATCCCCTCGCCGCCCGCCACCGTGCGCACCGCGGTGATGAGGTCCTTCGCCTCCGTGTTCTTCAGCAGGAACCCGGCCGCACCGGCCCGCAGCGCCCCGAACACGTACTCGTCCAGGTCGAACGTGGTCAGCACCAGCACGTCCGCCAGGTTCTCCCCGACCACCCTCCGGGTCGCCGACACCCCGTCCAGGCGCGGCATCTGCACGTCCATCAGCACCACGTCCGGGCGCAGTTCACGGGCGAGTGCCACCGCCTGCTCGCCGTCCGCCGCCTCACCCACCACCGCGATGTCCGGCGCGCTGCGCAGGATCAGCACCAGTCCCGCGCGGACGGCGGACTGGTCCTCGGCGACCAGGACCCGGATCATCAGGCTTCTCCTTGTTCGACGTCGGTGACCGGAAGGGCGGCCCGCACCACCCACAGCGTGCCCTCGGGGCCGTCCTCCGGGCCCGCCGCGAAGGAACCGTCCAGCAGGGCCGCCCGCTCCCGCATCCCCACCAGACCGGCCCCCGAACCCGGTGCGCGCGGGCCGTCGCGGTCGCCGTAAGGGCTGCTCACCAGGATCTCCAGGGTGTCGGAGGAACGGCACAGGGACACGGTCACCCGGCCCGGAGCGGCGTGCTTCAGCGCGTTGGTCAGCGACTCCTGCACGATCCTGTACGCGGCCAGCTCGACGGGCGCGGACACGGGGCCGGGCTCGGCGTCCAGGGCTACGTCGAGGCCGTTGGCGCGGGCGTTGTCGACCAGGTCGGCGAGGCCGTCGAGCGTCGGGGTGGCGGCCGGCTCCCGGTCGTCGGCGCCGTCGCGCAGGATGCCGATGAGCCGTCGCATCTCGGACAGGCCCTGGACGCTGTTCTCCCGGATCACCGTGAGCGCCTCCTTGGAGGTGGCCGGGTCGTCCAGGGAGAGGGCGGCGGTGGAGTGGATGGCGATCGCGGAGAGGTGGTTGGCCACCAGGTCGTGCAACTCCCGCGCCATGCGCGAACGTTCCGAGGTGACCGCCTGGACCCGGTCCATCTCCGCGAGCAGCGCGGTCTGTTCCGCCTGGAGCCGGGCGGCGTCGGCGGCGTCCCGGTGGTTGCGCACGATCAGACCGGTCGACGCGGGCGCGAAGGCGATCGCGGCGACCACCAGACCGATCAGCAGCGCCTCGGGCACCCGCCACGCGGCGTACGGCACCAGCATCGCCGCCAGCGTGAGGACCCCGGTGATCCACGGCAGGCGGCGGGCGAGCGCGGGGGAGCCGTAGACGACGGCGGCGTACATCAGGTCGGTGTACATCACGATCGTGGCGATGCTGCCCTGCGTCAGGGTGTCCGCGGCCAGCGCCAGCGTGCCGGCCGCCAGCGCGGTGCGCGGGGCGGTGCGGCGCAGCAGCTCGCAGCAGGCCGTCACGCCGAGCGGCACCAGCAGCGCCCAGCGGCCCCCGAACAGCACGATCGGGTCGTGGTCCGGCCGCACGCCCAGCCCGAACCCCCACAGCAGCAGCCCGCCCAGGAGCCCGGCGAGCGCGACCGAGACGTCGAAGCGGGGCGGGCGGAGGGGTGGTGCGGCCATGGACCCCATCCAACACGGTGCGCGCGGCGTGCGCCTGATCCCCGGGGCCGGTCCTGGACTGCATCTTTCGATGTACCGCGGACTCGTCGGCCGCGACGACGCGCGGAGCCGGTGCGCACGGAAGCCTGGAGGGGTGACCGAGAGGAGCGAACCGTGATCGTCGCCTTGATCATCGCCTGCGAGATCGGGTTCTGGGTGCTGCTGGCGGCCGGCCTGGCCTTCCGCTACCTGCTGCGGATGCCCCGCACCGGCCTGGCACTGCTGCTGTGCGAGCCGGTGCTGGAGGTCGTGCTGCTCGTCGCCACCGCGTGGGACCTGAGGAACGGCGCCGAGCCGAACTGGACCCACGGGCTCGCCGCGCTCTACATCGGCTACACGGCGGGCCACGGCCACCGCACCGTGAAGTGGCTCGACGGGCACGCGGCGCACCGCCTCGACGGCCGCCCGCTGGTGCGGCCACCGCGCTACGGCCCGGCCCGCGCCCGGCACGAGACCAAGGTGTGGCTGGGCACGCTGACCGCCGCCGTCGTGGCGACCGTGCTGCTCCAGCTCGCCATCTGGTACGTCGGCGACCCGGGCCGCGTCACCTCCCTGGAGTCCTGGCGCGCCACCGCCTGGCGGGCGGCCGGCATCCACGGCGTGATCGCCCTCAGCTACTGGCTCCGGCCGAAGAAGACGCCCCCCGGACAGGGGGAGTCCGCCCCGGACGCGGACGGCCGCGCGGACCGGGAGAAGGCGGTCCGATGAGCAGGGCGTCGCGGAACATGCTCGCGGGCGCCCTCACCGCGGGCGCCGGGCTGCTGCTGTGGCGGTACGCCGGGGAGGTGGACGTGCCGGTGGTGACGCCCGCCAAGGCGGGGGTGGTGCTGATGTGCGCCGGGGCCGCCGAGACGCTGCTCGGCGTCTTCCGCGCGCTGACCGGAGCGGCCGGGCGGCCCCGTCAGGCCCGTCGGGCGGATGACGCCGGGGAGACCGGCGGCGCTGCGCGGCCCGGGTGAGCG
Source organism: Streptomyces sp. DSM 120436 (assembly GCF_055778765.1). Lineage (NCBI taxonomy): Bacteria > Bacillati > Actinomycetota > Actinomycetes > Kitasatosporales > Streptomycetaceae > Streptomyces > Streptomyces sp. DSM 120436. Next base: position 2,681,774 of record NZ_JBSKBS010000001.1, read on the forward strand.
GGGTCCGGTGGGGCGGCCGCGCAGCCGATCGCCCCGCGCGGCGGCCGGCGCACCCTGCGCACCGCCGGGCCCCGCGTCCCGGCATGGTCCGCCGGACCGGCCCTACCGCTCGCCGCCCGGCACCCACAGCACGTCGCCCGTCTCCTTGTTGGCGATCCGCGCCAGGATGAACAGCAGGTCCGACAGGCGGTTGAGGTAGGTCGCGGTGAGCGGGTTCATCGTCTCGCCGTGCGCCTCCAGGGCCGCCCACGTGGAGCGCTCGGCCCGGCGCACCACCGTGCACGCCTGGTGCAGCAGGGCCGCGCCCGGCGTGCCGCCCGGCAGGATGAAGGACCGGAGCTTCTCCAACTGCTCGTTGAAGCGGTCGCAGTCCTCCTCCAGCCGGTCGATGTAGAACTGCTCGACCCGCAGCGGCGGGTACTGCGGGTTCTCCACCACCGGCGTCGACAGGTCGGCGCCCACGTCGAACAGGTCGTTCTGCACGCGGGTGAGGACCGCGGCCACCTCGTCCGGGAGCCCGCCCAGGGCGAGCGCCGTGCCGATCACCGCGTTCGCCTCGTTGGCGTCCGCGTAGGCGGAGATCCGCAGATCGGTCTTGGCGACCCGGCTCATGTCCCCGAGGTGGGTGGTGCCCTTGTCGCCGGTCCGCGTGTAGATGCGTGTCAGGTTGACCATGAGGCCAGCCTAGTGAGGCGCCGGCGGCTTCAGGACACCCGTGTGCGCACTGTCACGGCGCGGGCGACGGGGTGAGCAGCAGCACCAGCAGGCCCTGGACGCGGGTGCCGTCCGCCGCGTCCCACGCCCCGGCGACGTGGCCCGCCGCCCCCGGCTCCGCCCGCGGGACGCCGTCCGGGGCGGGGTGCGGGGTGCGCAGCACGCGCAGCACCGTGCCGTCCGGCGCGGTGAGCTCGGTGTGCTCCTCGGTGTCCACGACCGTGGGGAACTCCGCCGGCACCGGTCCCTCGCCCGCCAGGGCGCGGGTCACCTCATGGTCCGGGGCGTCGCTCACGCTCTGCGCCTGCGGCTGGGCGCGGCCCTCCACCAGCGCCGCCAACTCGGCGACGGCCACCGGGTCGTGGCAGGCGTCGTAGATCCAGCGGCGGCCCAGCACACCGTGCTCGGCGGTGCCGAGCAGGGCCGCGTCCGCCCCGTCGAGCGGCGCGCCGCGGTAGGCGAGCGGCACCAGGTAGACGGCCGGGGCGTCGCCGGAGTCGTCCCGGACCACCATGAGCTCGATGCCGACCTCGCCCTCGGGGTCGTCGAGCCGGAAGCCGCCCGCCTTGCTCAGCCGCGGTCCGCCCGGACCGCCGTGGTACCAGGGCCGGGTGGGCAGCCAGCCGGCCAGCAGCTCCAGCTTGGCCGGCCGGAGGGTGGTGCGGTGGATCACGGACATCCCGGGCTCTCCTCTTCGACGGGCGGACACCGGGCCCCACCCTCGCACCGGCGGCGCCCCGGCGCGACGGCTTTCCGCCAGGTCCCGGCCCCCTCCGGCGTGCGGGGCCCGGGAGACGGCGGGCGTGCGCGACCTGACGGTCCGTCGGGTCCGCCGCGCCTGCCGCCGGTGTGATGTCCGTCATGTGAGACGTGACGCGCGTTACTTACCGGTCACAGGGCCCCTCACGCCCGCTAATGTCCGCTCCTGGAGAACATGGACAGCGCGTATCAGGGGAGTCGCACAGTGGCACGCAAGCTCGCCGTCATCGGGGCCGGACTCATGGGGTCCGGCATCGCCCAGGTCTCCGCACAGGCGGGCTGGGACGTCGTCCTGCGCGACGTCACCGACGAGGCGCTGACGCGGGGCACGGACGGGATCAAGGCGTCGTACGACAAGTTCGTCGCCAAGGGGAAGCTCGAGGAGAAGGACGCCGAGGCCGCCCTCGCCCGGATCACCACGACCACCGACCTCGACGCCTGCGCGGACGCGGACGTCGTGGTCGAGGCCGTGTTCGAGAAGCTCGAGGTCAAGCACGAGATCTTCCGCACGCTCGACAAGCTGGTGCGCGAGGACGCCGTCCTCGCCTCCAACACCTCCGCCATCCCGATCACCAAGATCGCGGCCGTGACGGAGCGCCCCGAGCGGGTCGTCGGCACGCACTTCTTCTCGCCGGTGCCGATGATGCAGCTCTGCGAGCTGGTGCGCGGCCACAAGACCAGCGACGAAACCCTCGCCAAGGCGCGGGAGTTCGCCGAGTCGGTCGGCAAGACCTGCATCGTGGTCAACCGCGACGTGGCCGGCTTCGTCACCACCCGCCTCATCTGCGCCCTCGTCGTCGAGGCCGCCAAGCTCTACGAGTCGGGCGTGGCGAGCGCCGAGGACATCGACCTCGCCTGCAAGCTGGGCTTCGGCCACGCCATGGGCCCGCTGGCCACCGCCGACCTCACCGGCGTGGACATCCTGCTGCACGCCACCGACAACATCTACACCGAGTCCCAGGACGAGAAGTTCGCGGCTCCCGAGCTGATGCGCCGGATGGTTGACGCCGGTGACATCGGGCGCAAGAGCGGGCAGGGCTTCTACGGGCACTGAGACCGCGCACACCCCGGCGTGCATCACACGCCGGGGTGAATTCGGTATCGGTTCGCTCACAGCCGGCAACCTCCGCGGTCGTCACACCGTCAGAAGTGTGCGACACCGGCCGACAGGACACCGCGGAGCACACCACGCATCACGGGGAGCGCATATGCACATCAGGGGCGACCACGCCGAGCTGGTCGTCGGGGGCCGCCTCGACGTCCGCAGCGCGGCGGACGCCCGTACGGTCCTTCACTCGGCCGTCGACGACGGAGCCGGCGACCTGGTGCTGGACCTGTCCGAACTGGACTCCTGGGACGCCACCGGACTCGGGGTGATCATGGGGGCCCACCGGCGGGCCGGCCGCTGCGGCCGGCGCCTGGTGCTGCGCGACGTACCGCCGCAGATGCAGCGCCTCCTGGTGGCCACCCGGCTGCACCGCATCCTGGCGATCGAGGGGGGCATCGGGGTGGACACGCTGCCCCGCGTGTAAGGGCGTACGGGTGCACGACGGACGAGCGGGAGAAGCCGGGCCCACGCCCGCGAACCCCGCGCCGCACGCACAATCCTCACGAGACCGTGACCACTCGGACGCCCCGGCACCCCGGGCTGTCGTGGATACTGACCGAAGGTTTAGGGTTCGGCTGCCCGCTGCCTTGTAACCCTCGAGCGGGCCCGGACCAGAAGCGACAGCGCGGTGTGCAGCGAGGCCGGCGAGGGCTTCAGCCACGACGCTTTTGGGGGCTAGGACCTATGGACCCGAACCGCACGGGACCCGAGGAGTACGGCCGCGGCGGCGACGCGCCGCGCCCGCGCCCTCCCAGGGAGTCCCTCACCTCCGACTTCGGACAGCACACGCCCGCGCCCGCCCGCACGGTGCGACTCGTCTCCGGCGACTTCCTGCTGACCGTCAACCCCGTCGACGGCAGCGAGATCGAGCCCTGCCCGCCCGCCGAGCTGCCCGGCCGGCCCGCGAAGCGCACCGAGGCCGAGCGCGCCGAGGCGGGGCGCGCCGCCGTCCCGCCCGCCCCTCCGGGTCCGGAGCGGCCCGCACTGCCGCTGGTGGCCCGCCAGGAGGAGCGGGAGCGCCTGGTGCGGCTGCTCGCCCGCGGCCGCTCCGTGCGTCTGGTCGGGCCCGGAGGCTCCGGCCGCACCCGGCTGCTCGACGTCGTCGCCGAGGACTGCGCCGACCTCGCCCCCGACGGCGTCCTCCGCCTCAGCGGCCACCGCCGCTCCGCCGACGACCTCCTGCACGACCTCTTCCACGCCGCTCACGACGCGCCCCTGCACCGCCCCGACCGGGACGAACTGCTCGACCGCGTCCGCGAGATCGGCGCCGTCGTCGTCCTGGACGACCTGGAGTTCGGCGGGGCCGCCCTCGACGAGCTGCTGGACGCCACCCCCGAGTGCGCCTTCCTGTTCGCCGTCACCCCGGACGTGGCCGCCCCCTCCGCCGACGCCGGCGTCGAGGACGTCGAGCTGTCCGGCCTCGACCGCGCGGCCGGCCTCGACCTGCTCGGGCACGCCGTCGGCCGGAGCCTCACCGACGAGGAGACCACCTGGGCGGGCGACCTGTGGTTCGAGTCCGAGGGCCTGCCGCTGCGCTTCGTCCAGGCCGGCGCCCTGCTCCGGCAGCGCGACCGGCTCCGGGCCGGCGCCGTCGCCGTCGACGAGTTCGGCGTCTTCGAGGACGTACGGCCCGACGAGGCGCCCTACGACCCCGCCGCCGACGGCGACGAGGTGCCGCTGCCCTCCCTCGGCGAGGCCGCCGCGCCCGCCCCGCTGCTCGCCTCCCGGCTCAGCGCCTCCGCCCGCGCCACCCTGGAGTTCGCCGTCGCGCTCGGCGGCGAGGTGCCCCACCAGGCGCACCTGCCCGCCCTGGTGGGTGACACCCATGCCGACGCCGCCCTCGGCGAACTGGTCGCCTGCGGCCTCGTCTCCCCGGTCGGCGCCCGCTACCGGCTCGCCGCCGGCGTCCCCGCCCAGCTGGAGGCCGCCGGTTACGCCGACGACGCCGGCATCCGGATCCGCGAGGCCGCGCGGCACTACGCCTGGTGGACCGGGCACCCCTCGGTGACCCCGGAACGCGTCTGCGCCGAGTCCGACGCGGTCCTCGCCGCGCTCACCGCCCTGACGCCCCTCGGCCCCGGCACCGCCGACGAGCCCAGCACCGCCGTGCAGCTCGCCCGCACCGCCGCGCCCGCCTTCGCCTCGGGACTCCACTGGAGCGCCTGGGAGCGGGCGCTGCGGGCCGGCGCGGAGGCCGCCCGCATCGCCGGGGACGTGGGCGAACAGGCCTACTTCCACCACGAGCTGGGCATCCACGCGCTGTGCGCCGGACAGCTCGACCGGGCGCGCGCCGAACTGGAGGCGTCCATCGGCCTGCGCGGCGTCCTCGCCGACAAGCGCGGCACGGTCGCGGGCCGCAGGGCGCTGGCCCTCGTCGCCGACCGCTCCGGCGTGCCGCTCGCGCTCGCGCCGACCGTGGCCGAGGAGGTGCCCGCGGCGCACGTCGAGGAGCCGGCGTCCCCGCCCCGCGGGGCGCCGATGGCCTTCCCCGACCTCCAGCCCCCGGCCGACACCGGTCTGGTCGTCTCCCCTCCGGTGCCGGCCGCGGCGGCCCCGCGGCCGGCCAAGGGGCGCGTCGCCGGCGGCCTCAAGGGCCTGGCCCGGCGCAACCTGGTCGCGGCGGGCGCGGGCGCCCTGCTCGTCGCCGTCCTGGGCACCGTGGTCACCCTCGGCGCGACGTCGGGCAACGACGCCGAGACGCCCTCGGAGAACGTCGGGGTGAACCCCTCCGCGAGCCAGGGCGTCGACGACGGGAGCCTCGACGCGGACCCGGCGTCGGGCGATCAGGACGACACCGGGAAAGCCCCCGCCCGCCCCTCCGACCCCGGCCCGGACGGCACGCCCGGCACCGCGGACGACCCGACGCCGACGGCCACCGGGTCCGACGAGCCGTCGGACGAGGACACCGGCGGCACGGAGTCGGGCGAACCGACGAAGTCGGTGTCGCCGAGCACCGAGCCGTCCACCTCGCCGGACCCCGAGGAGCCGCCCACGGATCCCGAGGAGCCCCCGACGGATCCCGAGGAGCCGCCCACGGATCCCGAGGAGCCGCCGACGGACCCCGAGGAGCCCCCCACGGACACCCCCACCACGACGCCCGGGGAGCCGTCCACCAGCGTCTCCGCCAGCGACACGGCCTCCTCCGCCCCCGTCGAGGCCTCCACGAGCGCCGCCCAGAGCACCGACCCGGGCACCGACCCGGGCGTCCCCGGCGACGCCGAGCCGCTCATCTGACCCGCCGCGCACGCCGGGGGGCCGGGTTCCCCGCGGAACCCGGCCCCCCGGCGTGCCGTCGCGGCCCGTCGCTCAGAACAGGCGCAGCTTGTCGTCCTCGATGCCCCGCAGCGCGTCGTAGTCGAGGACCTGGCAGCCGATGCCCCGGTCGGTGGCGAGCACCCGGGCCTGCGGCTTGATCTCCTGGGCGGCGAAGATGCCGCGCACCGGCGCGAGGTGCGGGTCGCGGTTGAGCAGTTCCAGGTAGCGGGTGAGCTGCTCCACGCCGTCGATCTCGCCGCGCCGCTTGATCTCCACCGCGACGGTCCGCCCCTCGGCGTCCCGGCACAGGATGTCGACCGGTCCGATCGCGGTCATGTACTCCCGGCGGATCAGGGTGTAGCCCTCGCCGAGGGTCTCGATGCGGTCGGCGAGCAGCTCCTGGAGGTGTGCTTCCACGCCGTCCTTGATCAGGCCGGGATCGACGCCCAGTTCGTGCGACGAGTCGTGGAGGATCTCCTCCATCGTGATGATGAGCTTCTCGCCCGCCTTGTTGACGACGGTCCAGACGCCCTCCTGTTCGCCGGTGCCCTCCTTCAGGGTGCACGGCGGCGACATCCAGTTGAGGGGCTTGTAGGCCCGGTCGTCGGCATGGATCGAGACGCTGCCGTCCGCCTTGACCAGGATCAGACGAGGTGCGGACGGCAGGTGCGCGGTGAGCCGCCCGGCGTAGTCCACGGAGCAGCGGGCAATGACGAGACGCATGGTCGGCAACGCTACTCGACCGGCCGGGGTGGACGCGATCCGCCCTCACAGGGGCCACGCGTGACCCGTGGGGCGCGTCCTGTATCTCCTGGAAAACGCGTGTTCCGCGATGGCCGATTACCGGCCCACAGGAAGTTCCGCATCCGCCCGTTCTCCTGGTGCGGTCACCGTCCGTTGCTTACGGTATTCAACGGGAGGTCGCGATCTGTGTACGCAGCGTGCCGTTCTCGCGCACTCCCTTATCTGTCAGGCAACCCCCGAGTGTTGGGGGTGCGAGAGGAGAACCCATGTCGCTCGACGTCTCACCGGCCCTACTCGAACAGGCCGAGCGAGGCGAGGTCGACGAAGCTGCCTTCGTCGACTGCGTCCGGACCTCCCTGCCCTTCGCGTGGGAGATGATCAGCTCCCTGGTGGCCCAGCTGAAGGTGGACGGCGGAGCCTTCGCCGACAACCAGACGCCCCCGCCGGACGAGCAGGCACGCGGTCAGCTGCTGCGTGCGCTCGCGAGTGACGCGATACGCGGTGCGCTGCAACGGCACTTCGGTGTGCGGCTGGCCTTCCAGAACTGCCACCGGGTGGCCGTGTTCCCGCTTGACTCCTCGGTCGACGAGACGCTCGCCCGCTTCACCTCGGTGCGCGGCCAACTGCTCAACCAGTCGCCGGAACTGCGCGACTGCTGACGCTCCATCGATGGCTTGCCGCTCCGTACGCGGGAGGTGCGGTCTGTACCGGGGCGGCAAGCGTCCTTGGAACATCCTTACCGGTCAGGTGAGTCGGGGGAGCACCTCGGTCCCGAGCCGCCGTACGTTCTCCTCCGTCGCGGCCAGGTCGCCGGAGCCCTCGACGAGCAGCGCGAAGCGGGAGATGCCGGTCCGCTCGCTGGTCGCGGCGAGCCGGTCGGCGCACAGCCGCGGGGTGCCCACCGGGTGCAGCCCGCACAGCAGCTCGGTGTAGGCCAGCGGGTCGCGCATCCGGCGCTCGCGGCCGTCCACCGTCACATGCGCCTCCAGCCCCTGTTTCAGCCAGCCGGGCATCGCCTTCAGCAGGGTCTCCGCCGCGTCCGAGCGCCGGTCCGCGATCTGGCAGACCCCGGCCGACACATGGGCCGCGCCGTCGATCTCCGCGGACGGCCGGCCGCCGGCGCGCGCGTGGCGCCGCCACAGGGCGACCATCTCGGCCTTCTCCTCGTCGCCGACGTGCATGCCGAGCAGCATCGGCAGCCCGCGCTCGGCGGCCAGCCGTACGCTCGCGGGGGAGGTGCAGGCGACCACGACCTCCGGGCCCCCGGTCTCGGTGAGCGCCTCCGAGGGCCGGGGGACGACGGGCACCTCGCGGAACCGGTACCGCTCGCCGTCGGCGCCCACGGACGGCTCGCGCAGCCAGCGCAGCAGCAGGTCGAGCGCCTCCGGGAACCCCTTCTCGTACGCCTCCAGGCCGGAGCCGAAGACCTCCAGGTCCACCCACGGGCCGCCGCGGCCGAGGCCCAGCGAGAACCGTCCGCCGCTGGCGACGTGCAGCAGCGCGGCCTGCTCGCCGAGCGCGACCGGGTGGGCGGTGGGCAGCACGCTGACCGCCGTGCCGACGCGCAGCCGCCGGGTGCGGCCGAGCAGCAGCGCCGCCAGGGTGACGGCGGACGGGCAGGTGCCGTAGGGCACGAAGTGGTGCTCGGCCAGCCAGGCCGTGTCGAGCCCCGCCTCCTCGGCCACTTCGGCCGAGCGGACCGCGCGGTGCAACGCCTCCCCTTCGCCCTGCCCGGGGAACCGGGCGGCCAACACGAAACTTCCAACGCGCATTGCTCTTCCTGCTTCCTTGGCTCCGACGCGGAGCTCCCCCGCAGGGCATAACCCCCCGACACGTGCCGAGGACACGGGCGGGTGAGCGACTTTGCGGATTGTCTGCAGAATGGGCCGCCCACGAGGGGCCGCCCCGTGCCACGGAGCGACTTGTGGCGATTGGCGCCGTACGCGCACCCCGGCCCGTGCCGCGTAGGCTGGACGCGGTCCGTGCATCCTGTATAGCCCCGTGAGGTGTCCTGTGTCCCCGCGTCGCAACCGACCCAAGGGAGCCGGTTCTTCCGGCCGGAGCGCCGAGGACGACCGCTCCGGGCGCTACGGCGGCTGGCAGTCCACGGAGCCCTGGCGGGGCGAGGAGTGGAGCGTGCGGCACGTGGCGGGCAGCAGCGCCCGCGGCAAGTCCTACCGGTGCCCGGGCTGCGACCAGTTGATCCCGGACGGGGTGCCGCACGTGGTGGCCTGGCCCGAGCACGCGGGCGTCGACGACCGCCGGCACTGGCACACCTCCTGCTGGAACGCGAAGGACCGCCGCACCACGCGGGTGCAGCGGTCCCGTAACGCGCCGAGGTTCTGAGCGGCCTTCCGCGTCGCTAGACGTCCCGCTTCCGCAACAGGGCGAACGCCCCGGCGAGCGCGGCCGCCGTGACGGCCAGCATGATCCACAGCGGGTCCCAGCCGGACGGGCCGGACTGCGACAGGGAGTTGGCGTAGAAGATGCTCATCTGGTTCGGGATGGAGTACTCGAACAGCGCCTGCTGCACGTCCCTCAGCGATTCGGAGAACATGAACAGCGCGATCACCAGCGGGGCCAGCACCGCGGCGATCATGAGGGTGATGGCGCCCGCCGAGTGCCGCACGACCGACCCGACCGCCAGCGACAGGGTGCCGAGCAGCGCCAGGTAGAGCGAGACGCCGACCGTGCCCTTCAGCCACTCCTCGCCGGTGGGCTCCGCGGCGTTGTACTCCTCCAGCAGCGACACGTGCAGCAGGCCGACGAGCGTGGCGCACACCAGGGTCGCCACGAAGGCGACCAGGAAGAACACCACGGCCTTCGCCGCGAGCACCCGGCCGCGGTTGGGGCAGGCGACCATCGTCGTGCGGATCATGCCGGTGCCGTACTCGGAGGCGGTGGTCAGCACGCCGAGCGTGATGAGGCACATGGAGCCCAGCAGCAGCCCGAAGAAGCCCAGCGACAGCGGGCTCTCGCCGCTCAGGTTCGGGTCGGCGTTCACGATCAGCGCGCCGGTGAGCAGACCGATGCCGATCACGAGCGCGACGAACACGCCCAGCGTCCACAGGGTGGAGCGCACCGACTTGAGCTTCGTCCACTCGGAGGCGAGCGCGTGCCCGAGGTGGGTGCGCACCACCGGGATGGGCGAGGTGTAGGTGGGATACGCCGGGCCGGGGGCGGAGGGTGCGGCACCGGGTGCTGCCTGCCACTCGGGTGCGGCGCTCTGCGGCATCGGGGGCTGGGGCGTGCTCATCGGACGTCCTCGGACTTCGTCGGCTCGGCGGTGGGGGCGGACGGGGGCGCGGCGGGCGGGGGAGCGGCAGCCGCGGCGGGCGGGGGAGCGGCAGCCGCGGCGGGCGGGGGAGCGGCGGCCGCGGCGGGCGGGGGAGCGGCGGCCGCGGCCGCCGGGGGAGTGGCCGGCGGGGCGCTCCGCGGCGCCTGCGGAGGCTGCGCGTACGGGTTCGGGGCGCCCGGAGCGGCCCCGGGGGCCGCGGGAGCGCCGTAGGGGCCCGCGGGGGCGGCCTGCGGCGGGGCGAAGGGCTGCCCGCCCTGCTGGGGCGGCGGCGGGGCGTACCAGCCGGGCTGGCCCTGTCCCGGCACCGGAACCGGAGGCTGCGCGCCCGGCGGCAGCGGCTGCTGCAGCCCTTCCTTCTGGTCGGTGGTCGAGCGGTAGTCGACGGCGCCCTGCGTCATCCGCATGTACGCCTCCTCCAGGGAGGCCTGGTGCGGCGACAGCTCCCACAGCCGTACGTCGTGCTCGTGGGCGATGTCGCTGATCCGGGGCAGCGGCAGTCCCGTCACCCGCAGCGCGCCGTCCTGCTCGGGCAGCACGTGACCGCCGGCCTCGGTGACCGCCGCGGACAGCTTCTCGCGCTGCTGCGGCTCCGTGTCCGGCGTGCGCACCCGGGCGAAGTCGGCGGAGTTGGCGGAGATGAAGTCCTTCACGCTCATGTCCGCCATGAGCCGGCCGCGGCCGATCACGATGAGGTGGTCGGCGGTCAGGGCCATCTCGCTCATCAGGTGGGAGGAGACGAACACCGTGCGGCCCTCGGCGGCCAGCGACTTCATCAGGTTGCGCACCCAGAGGATGCCCTCGGGGTCGAGTCCGTTGACCGGCTCGTCGAACAGCAGCACCTGCGGGTCGCCCAGCAGCGCGGCGGCGATGCCCAGGCGCTGGCCCATGCCGAGGGAGAAGCCCTTGGAGCGCCGGTGGGCCACCTCGTGCAGGCCCACCACGCCCAGCACCTCGTCCACCCGGCGGGCCGGGATGCCCGACAGCTGGGCCAGGCTGAGCAGGTGGCTGCGGGCGGACCGGCCGCCGTGCACCGCCTTGGCGTCCAGCAGCGCGCCGACCTGACGGGGGGCGTTGGGCAGCTTGCCGTAGGGGTGGCCGCAGATCGTGACCCGGCCCGCCGTGGGGTTGTCCAGACCGAGGATCATCCGCATCGTCGTCGACTTGCCCGAGCCGTTGGGGCCCAGGAAGCCCGTGACGGCGCCGGGACGCACCTGGAAGGAAAGGTCGTACACAGCGGTCTTGTCGCCGTACCGCTTGGTCAGGCCGACTGCCTCGATCATGCTCCGCACCCATCGAAAGGTTCAGGACAGCGGGGCACACGCCCCCCGTAAGGGTTAGGAGCTTATCGGGACGCTGACGGTTCCGCCCAAGGGCGCGTCAGGGGCCGACCGGAACGGATCCGGCCCGGTCGCTCACTGCGCGTCACGCCGCTTCAGCAGCACGTAGCCGCCGACGACCGCCGCGATCACCCACAGCGCCATGATGCCCAGGCCGCCCCAGGGGCCGTACGGGGTGTCGTCGTCCACCGGGGTGACCACCTGCATGATCCTGCTGCCCGCCTGGTCGGGCAGGAACCGGCCGACCTTCTCGGTGGCGCTGACGTTGCCGAGGATGTTGGAGATCAGGAAGAAGAACGGCATCAGGATGCCCAGCGACAGCATGGGGGAGCGCAGCATCGCGGCGACCCCCATGGAGAACAGCGCGATCAGCGTCATGTACAGCCCGCCGCCGATCACCGCGCGCAGCACCCCCGCGTCGCCGATGGACGCCTTCAGGTCGCCGAGCATCAGCTGGCCCAGGAAGAAGGCGGCGAAGCTGGTGGCCATGCCGACCACGAGCGCCAGCGCGGTGGCCACGGCGAGCTTGCTGAACAGGAAGACGCCGCGCCTGGGCACGGCGGCCAGCGAGGCGTGGATCATCCCGGTGCTGTACTCGTTCGACACCACCAGCACACCGAACACGATCATCGCGAGCTGGCCCAGGCTGGTCCCGGCGAAGCTGATGAACGTCGGGTCGAAGGCGAGTCTCTCCCGCTCGCCGAGGTCGTCGAACTCGTTCCTCGCCAGCGCCGAGATCAGCATGCCGAGGGCGACGGTGACGATCACCGCGGTCGACAGCGTCCACACGGTGGACGCCACCGACCGGATCTTGGTCCACTCCGACCGTACGACCTGTGCCGTCGTCATGCCCGGCCCTTCCTCCAGTTCTCGCCCCACTGCTGCGGGGGCAGCGGTGCGCCGGTGTGCGCGTGGTACTCCACCGACTCCGCCGTCAACTGCATGAAGGCGTCCTCCAGGGAGGCCTGCTGCGGGCTCAGTTCGTGCAGCACCACCCCGTTGCGGGCGGCCAGCTCGCCGATCCGCCCGGCGGGCGTCCCGTCCACCTCCAGCGTCCCGTCCGCGCCGTCCACCGCGGTGATGCCGCCTTGGTGCAGCGCGTCCAGCAGCGCCTCCCGCTGCGGGGTGCGCACCCGGACGTAGGAGCGGGAGTTGCGCTCGATGAACTGGGCCATCGAGGTGTCGGCGAGCAGCCGGCCCTGCCCGATGACGACGAGGTGATCGGCGGTCAGGGCCATCTCGCTCATCAGGTGGGAGGAGACGAACACCGTGCGGCCCTGCTCGGCCAGCGACTTCATGAGCGTGCGGATCCAGTGGATGCCCTCGGGGTCGAGGCCGTTGACCGGCTCGTCGAACATCAGGATCCGCGGGTCGCCGAGCAGCGCGGCGGCGATGCCGAGCCGCTGCCCCATGCCGAGCGAGAACCCCTTGGCCTTCTTCCGCGCCACCGCCGTCAGGCCGACCGCCTCCAGCACCTCGCCCACCCGCCGTTCGGGGATGCCGTTGCTCTGCGCGAGCCACAGCAGGTGGTGGTAGGCGCTGCGCCCCGGGTGCACCCCCTTGGCCTCCAGCAGGGCCCCGATGTCCGTGAGCGGGTCCTGGAGCCGGTCGTAGGAGGTGCCGTCGATGCGCACGTCACCGGCCGTCGGGTGGTCGAGCCCCAGGATCATCCGCATGGTGGTCGACTTGCCGGCGCCGTTCGGGCCGAGGAAGCCCGTGACGATGCCCGGCCGGACGGTGAAGGTCAGGTTGTCCACCGCCACCTTCTCGCCGTACCGCTTGGTCAGCCCCTCCAGCTCGATCATGCGGCCACGCTAGAACGGGACAAAGCCCTCTGCCACCGCAGTGGCAGAGGGCTTCGCCGTGGTCCGGTCGCCCGTCCGGGTGTTACCGGGACTGCTGGGCCGGGACGCCCCGGGAGACCGGCTCGTCCTCGGTGGAGGGTGTGCCGGTGGCGGCGACCGCGGCGCCCGTGAGGGTCGCCAGCATCTCGCGGACGTTGGTCAGCTGGGCGTTGATGGAGTCGCGGCGGTTGGTCAGCGCGGCGAGCTCACGCTCGGACTCCGAACGGATCCGGTCGGCCTTGGCGTTGGCGTCGGCCACGATGTCCTCGGCCTGGCGCTGGGCGGTCTCCACCGTCTGGCGGGCCCGGCGCTCGGCGTCGGTGCGCAGCTTCTCGGCCTCCAGGCGGAGCTGCTCCGCGCGGTGCTCGATCTCCGCGAGGCGCTTCTCGGCCTTGGCCTGGCGCGAGGCCAGGTCGCGCTCGGACTGCTCGCGGCGCTTCGCCAGGTTCGTCTCGAAGTCCGCGGCGGCCTGCGCGGCCTTGGCACGGGTCTCCTCGAAGAGGGCGTCCGCCTCCTCGCGCTTGGACTGGGCGTCCCGCTGCGCCTCGGAGCGCAGCTGGGCGGCCTCGCCCTGGGCCTTCTCGACGATCCGGACGCCCTCGTCCTCCGCCTTCGCCTTGCGTTCGGCGGCGTACGCCTCGGCGTCGTTGCGCACCTGCTGGGCGGCGGACTCGGCGAGCTCGCGGTGCTGCTCCGCGGCGCGCCGGGCCTCCTCGCGCAGGTCCTTGGCCTCCTCCTCGGCGAGACGGAGGATCTTCTCCACGCGCGCGCCGAGACCCGCGTACGACGGCTCGGCGTCGTTGATCTGGGCCTGGGCGTTCTGCGTCTCGAGGTGGAGCTCTTCGATGCGCTTTTCCAGAGCGGTGATGCGGGCGAGAGCGCTGTCACGGTCGGAGACGAGCTTGGAGATACGTTCGTCCACCTGAGCGCGGTCGTATCCACGCCGCACAAGCTCGAAGCCGTAGGGGGAAGTGTCGCTCATGGGGTTCCTGTCGAATGAGACCGGTGAGGTGATAGGGGAATCCTAGGGGCCGAAGCGCTGAGTCATCGAGCGGATGCACGTTTGATACGTAAGATGACACCCCTTTTGAGTGGCTCGCCGCCGGAAGCCTTGCCAAGCCCATGGTCAAAGCCCCCACCCTACACGGGATTTCGTCCGGTTTCGCTAGTTGTCGGCTGACTTGCCACCCGTACGGGCAGCGCCCGCCGCGGCCCCCGCCTTGACGCCGTTGTCCTTGCCGCCCGCCGGGGCCTCGAAGGACTCCAGGGCCTCCAGGACGTCCTGGACGCGCGAGATCTCCGCGTTGATGTCCTCGCGGCGCCGGACGAGGACCTCCAGCTCGCGCTTGCCCTCCTCGACGGTGCGCCGTGCCTCGCGCACCGCCTCGGCCTTCAGCTCCTCGGCCTCCTTCACGAGCGTGGCCTTCTTCTGCTCCGCCTCCTTCAGAAGGCCCTCGGCCTTCTTCACGGCGGCGATCCGCACCTTGCCCGCCTCGGAGTTGGCCTCGGAGACGATCTCCTTCGCCTTGGCCTCCGCCTTCGCCAGCTGCTCCTCCGCGGCCTTGACCAGCGCGTCGCAGCGGTCACCGGCGGACTTCATGGTGTCCGCAGCCTCGCGCCGGGCCCGCTCGTGCAGCTCCTCGATCTCGCTGGTGAGGCGCTCGCGCAGCTCCTCGGCGCGCTCCCGGACCTGCGTCGCGTCCCGGCGTGCGCCGACCAGCAGCTCGTCGGCGTCCGTACGGGCCTTCTCCACCAGCGAGTTGCCCTCGACCCGCGCCTCGGCCACCAGCCGCTCGGCCTCGCTGCGCGCCGCGCCCACCATGGTGTCCGCCTGCGACTCTGCGTCGGCCTTCGTCTTCAGCGCCTGCTGCTGCGCCTCGGTGAGCAGCTTGTCCGCCTCGGCGGCGGTCTCCGTGATGAGCGTGTCGACCTGCTCGGCCGCCTCCGAACGCCGCTTGTTGGCCTCCTGGCGGGCCTCGTCCAGCGTCCGCTCGGCCTCCTCGCGCGCACCGGACACCAGCCGCTCCGCCTCCGACTCCGCGTCGGACTTGAGCCGCTCGGCCTCCCGCCGGATCCGCTCCGCGTGCTGCTGCGCCGACCCCACCGTCTCCGCGGCCTCGGCGCGCAGCCGCTCCGCGTCGCCGGTGGCGTCCGCGACCAGCTTCTCCGCCTTGGCGACCGACTCCGACCGCACCCGCTCGGCCTCGGCGACCGTCTCGGTGCGCAGCCGGTCGGTCTCCGCGACGGTCTCCTCGGTGAGCCGCTCCGCCTCGCCGCGCGCCTCGGTGATGAGCGTGTCCGCCTGCCGCGCCGCGTCCGAACGGATCCGGTTGGCGTCCTCACGGGCCTCCGCCCGGGTGCGCGCCGCGACCTGCTCCGCCTCGGCGACCGCGTCGGACGCCTCGGTGCGCAGCCGCTGCGCGTGCTCGGAGACCTCGGAACGGATCCGCTCCGCCTCCGTGATCGCCTCCGACACCGTGCGCTCCGCGAGGGACTTGGCCTCCTCGGCCTCCTCCTGCGCCTCGCGCCGCAGCCGGCCCGCGTCCTCGCCGGCCCGCTCCCGCTCCGCGTAGGCGTCGGCGCGGACCCGGTCCGCCTCCTCCTCGGCCTCCGCACGGGTGCGCTCCGCCGCGTGCTCGGCGGCGCTGCGCAGCCCGGCGATCTCCTCCTGCGCCTGCTCGTGCAGCCCCGCGACGGAGTCCCGCACCTGCTGGGCGTGGAGTTCGGCCGCCGACACCATCTCCGTGGCGCGCCGGTCCGCCTCCTCGACCAGCCGTACGGCCTCGGCCTGCGCCTCCTCCACGCGGGTGCGCGCCGCCGACAGCAGCTCCTCGCTCTGCTCGCGGGCCCGCTCGCGCTCCTGGTCGGCCTCCTCACGGGCCGCGCCGAGCAGTTCCTCCGCCTCCCGGCGCCGCCGGGCCGCCTCCTCCTGCGCGGCGGCCAGCGTCTCGGAGGCCTCCGTGCCGATCCGCTCGGCGGCCGCCTGGGCCTCCGCGCGCATCCGGTCCGCGCTGTCCTGCGCCTCGGACTTGAGCCGCTCCGCCTCGGCCGCGGCCTCCGACCGCAGCCGCACGGCGACGGCCTCGCCCTCCGCCCGGGACGCCGAGGCGTCCGCGGCGGCCTCGTCGCGCAGCCGCTCGGCCTCCTGCTCGGCCTGCTGCCGGAGCGTACGGATCCGCTCGGCGGCCTCGGTGCGCAGCCGTTCGGCCTCCTCGGTCGCCTCGCGGCGGATCCGGTCGGCCTCCTCACGCGCGTCGCTCAGCGCCTGCTCGGCCGTGGCGAGCCGCTCCTCGGCCTCGGTGTGCAGCCGGGTCAGCTCCTCGGCGGCCTCCGCGCGACGCGTCTCGACGGCCCGCTCGGTCTCCTCGCGCAGCTCGCGCGCGGTCCGCTCGGCGTCCTCCTTGAGCGCGTCGGCCTGCTCCACGGCCTCCGCACGGTGCCGCTCGGCCTCCTTGCGGGTGCGCTCCAGGGTCTCCTCGGCCTGCCGGCGCAGCGTCGTGGCGCGCTCGATGGCCTCCGTGCGGACCTTCTCGCTGTCCGCCTGCGCGGTGGAGCGCAGCTCGTCGGCGTCCGCCTTGGCCTTGGCGAGCAGCTCCTCGGCGGACTTGGCCGCCTCCTCGATCTGCGCCACGGCCTCCTTGCGGGCCTCCGCGCGGATCTTCTCGCCCTCGGCGACCGCGTCGGCACGCAGCTGCTCGGCCTCGCCGCGCAGCCGGCGCGCCTCCTCCTGCAGCTCGACCGTCTTGGCGCGGTACTCCTTGGTGTCGTCCTTCGCCGCGCCCTTGAGCTGCTCGGCGATGTCGTGCGCCTCCGCGCGCAGCCGGTCCGCCTCGGCCTCGGCCTCCCGGCGGATCCGCTCCGCCTCCTCGGCCGCGGCGCGCGTGGTCCGCTTGGCCTCCTCGGAGGCCTTGTTGAGCACGTCCTCGGCGGTCTTGGCCGCCTTGGACAGCTGGGTGGCGGACTCCTCCGCGGTGAGCGTGCGGGCCTTCTCCGCGGCCTCCGCGACGATCTTCTCGGCCTCCGCGCGGGCGTCGGCGACCAGCTGCTCGGCGTCCGCCTTGGTGGCCTCCGCCTCCTTGGTCGCCTCGCTGACCAGCCGCGCCACCTGCTCCTTGGCGGTGCGCGTGCGCGTCTCGTTGGCGGCCTCGGCGGACGCCAGCGCCTTGGCGGCGGTCTCCTTCGCCTCGGCGAGGACCTTCTCGGCCTCGGAGCGCGCCTCGCGCAGCGCGGTCTCCGCCTCGGCGATCCGCTCCTCGGCGGCCCGGCTCAGCTCCTGCGCCCGGCGGCGCGCCGACTCCGACTCGGTGGCCGTGGAGGTGCGCAGTTGCTCGGCGTGCTCGGTGGCCTCCTGCGCCTGCGTGGAGGCGGCGTTCAGCAGCCGCTCGGCGTCCGCGCGGGCGCGGCGCAGCAACTGCTCGGCCTCGCTGCGGGCCGCCTCCGCCTCGCTCTGCAGCCGGCGGCGGGCCTCGGAGGTCAGCCGCTCGGCCTCCTCGCGCGCGGCGGCCAGGGCCTGTTCCCGCTCGGCGCGGGTCTCCTCCATCAGGCGGCGGGCCTGCTCCTCGGTGCGGGCCCGCAACTGCTCCGCCCACGCCACGTTCTCGTTGACGTGCGACTCGACGGTCCGGCGGCGCTCCGCCAGCTCCTGGTCGAGCTGCTGGCGCCGGGTCACCGCCTCCTGGTGCAGCTCCGCCTGGAGACGGGCGGCCTGCTCGGCGTGCTCCTGGAGGATGCGCTGGGTCTGGGCGCGGGCCTGGCTCAGCTCCCGCTCGGCGTCCGCGCGGAGCTGGTCGGCCTGCAGCTGCGCGTTGCGGAGCAACTGCTCGGCCTGGTAGCCGATGTCGCCGCCGTCGTAGGCGGGCCGGGACATGATGGTGCGCCGCGCCTCGTGCAGCTTGGCGCGCAGCACCTCGACCTGGTAGCCGAGGTCCTCGGCGTGCTGGATCGCCTTTTCCCGCTCGGTCCTCAGCCGCTTCATCTCGGCTTCGAACCGAGAGAGGTGGTCGACGTCAGCCGCCGGCTCTCGCTCCTGGCTCTCGTAGCCCCGCACTGCGCGGTCCCATCCGTCCCCTGGTCGCAAGTCTGGCCGAGCCCCGTCCATCCCGAACGGAGCCCCCGGGGAATGGTGTCAGATCAACGGCGGAGCATGGGCTGCCGCCCCGCGCTCGCCCCCCGCCACCCGGACCCCGGCGATCCCGTCGCCGAACACGACGGGACTCGGTCACCACGCTTTCAGCGGCGACCAGACCCAACCCTACCGGCCCCTATGTACGTGGGTCAGTGCTCGGACGGCTCAACGGGCGCGGAAGTGACCAGTTCCGTCAGTACGCCGTGGCAGTCCTTCGGGTGCAGGAAGGTGATCCGTGACCCCATGGAACCGCGCCGGGGCTCTTCGTACAGAACGCGTACGCCCTTCTCCTTGATCCCGGCCGCCTCCGCGTCGACGTCCGCCGTGCCGAAAGCGATGTGGTGGACGCCCTCGCCGTTCTTCGCGAGCCACTTGGCGACGGTGGAGTCCTCGCGGGTCGGCTCGAGGAGCTGCAGGTAGGAGGCCCCGCCGTCGGAGGTCTCGTTGATCTTGAGCATGGCCTCGCGGACGCCCTGCTCCTCGTTGACCTCCGAGTGGAACACCTCGAAGCCGTAGGTGGAGCGGTAGAACTCCACCGTCTTGTCGAGGTCGAAGCAGGCGATCCCGATGTGGTCGATTCGCGTCAGCATGGATCCAGTGCAGCGCCCGTGCGACGGTTACGCAACGTGCGCGCGATCACACCGAAAGGCCGATGACGGGGTCCACCGCGCGTCAGTACATTCGAAGTAAACCCTCGTTCACTCCTCGGCTGTGCAGCCGGAAGGGGACCGCAGCTCATGACTTCCGCATCATCTGCAACATCCGCAACGAACGGCACGACATCCGTCATCGTCGCGGGCGCCCGCACCCCGATGGGTCGGCTGCTCGGTTCGCTGAAGTCGTTCTCCGGAGCCGACCTCGGCGGCTTCGCGATCAAGGCCGCCCTCGACCGTGCGGGGATCGGCGGCGACCAGGTCCAGTACGTGATCATGGGACAGGTGCTCCAGGCCGGGGCGGGGCAGATCCCGGCCCGCCAGGCCGCCGTGAAGGCCGGCATCCCGATGAACGTCCCGGCGCTCACCGTCAACAAGGTGTGCCTCTCCGGCCTCGACGCCATCGCGCTGGCCGACCAGCTCATCCGCGCGGGCGAGTTCGACGTGGTCGTGGCCGGCGGCCAGGAGTCCATGACCAACGCGCCGCACCTGCTGCCGAAGTCCCGCGAGGGCTACAAGTACGGCGCGGTGCAGATGCTCGACGCCATGGCGCACGACGGCCTGACCGACTCCTTCGAGAACATCGCCATGGGCGAGTCCACGGAGAAGCACAACACCCGCCTCGGCATCGGCCGCGCCGAGCAGGACGAGATCGCCGCCCTGTCCCACCAGCGGGCCGCCGCCGCGCAGAAGAACGGCGTCTTCGAGGCCGAGATCACCCCGGTCGAGATCCCGCAGCGCAAGGGCGACCCGGTGCTCTTCAGCAAGGACGAGGGCATCCGCGGGGACACCACCGCCGAGTCCCTCGGCAAGCTGCGCCCGGCGTTCGCCAAGGACGGCACCATCACCGCCGGTTCGTCCTCGCAGATCTCCGACGGCGCCGCGGCCGTGGTCGTGATGAGCAAGGCCAAGGCGCAGGAGCTGGGCCTGGAGTGGATCGCCGAGATCGGCGCCCACGGCAACGTGGCCGGCCCCGACAACTCGCTCCAGTCGCAGCCGTCGAACGCCATCCTGCACGCCCTCAAGAAGGAGGGCCTGGAGGTCTCCGACCTCGACCTGATCGAGATCAACGAGGCCTTCGCGGCGGTCGCCGTGCAGTCGATGAAGGACCTGGGCGTTTCCGCCGAAAAGGTGAATGTCAACGGTGGCGCCATCGCGCTCGGTCACCCGATCGGGATGTCCGGCGCCCGGCTGGTGCTGCACCTGGCGCTGGAGCTGAAGCGGCGCGGCGGCGGTGTCGGCGCCGCTGCGCTGTGCGGGGGCGGCGGCCAGGGGGACGCGCTCATCGTGCGGGTGCCCAAGGCCTGACAAGGCCTGACCCGGTTGTTGCCGACTTTCCTCACGTGAACGGAGCTGTGATGCAGGACGTCTCCACTCTGGTGGCCCAGGCCAGAGAGGGCAGGCCGCGGGCCGTGGCCCGCTTGATCTCCCTCGTGGAGGGGGCGTCACCGCAGCTCAGGGAGGTCATGGCGGCCCTCGCGCCGCTCACCGGCAACGCCTACGTGGTCGGCCTCACCGGGTCCCCGGGCGTCGGCAAGTCGACGTCCACCTCGGCGCTGGTCACCGCGTACCGCAAACAGGGCAAGCGGGTCGGCGTCCTGGCCGTCGACCCGTCCTCCCCCTTCTCCGGGGGCGCCCTGCTGGGCGACCGCGTCCGGATGTCGGAGCACGCCTCCGACCCGGGCGTCTACATCCGTTCCATGGCCACCCGCGGCCACCTGGGCGGCCTCGCCTGGGCCGCGCCGCAGGCCATCCGCGTCCTGGACGCGGCCGGCTGCGACGTGATCCTGGTCGAGACGGTGGGCGTCGGCCAGTCGGAGGTGGAGATCGCCTCCCAGGCCGACACCTCCGTGGTCCTGCTGGCCCCCGGCATGGGCGACGGCATCCAGGCCGCCAAGGCCGGAATCCTGGAGATCGGCGACGTCTACGTCGTCAACAAGGCCGACCGCGACGGCGCCGACGCCACCGCCCGCGAGCTGAACCACATGCTGGGCCTCGGCGAGTCCCGCGGCCCCGGCGACTGGCGCCCCCCGATCGTCAAGACGGTCGCCTCCCGCCAGGAGGGCGTCGACGAGGTCGTCGAGGCGCTGGAGAAGCACCGCGCCTGGATGGAGGAGCGCGGCGTCCTCGCGGAACGCCGCCTGGCCCGCGCCGCCCGCGAGGTCGAGACCATCGCCGTCACCGCCCTGCGCGAACGCATCGGCGACCTCCACGGCGACCGCCGCCTCGGCGCGCTCGCCGAGCGCATCATCGCGGGGGATCTTGATCCGTACCGGGCGGCGGACGAACTGGTCGAGGGGCTGACGGGCAACTGACCGCCCCTCCCTCCCCGGCCCGGGGCTCCGTCCCGGACCCCGCTCCTCGATCGCCGGAGGGGCTGACGCTCAGCCCGTCCGGCGATCGAGGACGAGGCAGGCCAGGGCCGAAAGGGGCTCCGGGGGCGCAGCTCCCGGGGGCGGTCGGTCAGCGCAGCGGTACGTCGTTCTGATCGGCTGCCGGGACCTCGTGCACGGTGGCGTCGGCCGCGTCGACGACCCCCGTGCGCGGGAAGCCGCCCAGGCGGACCGTCAGCAGCCAGTGGACACGCCACCGGCCGTCACGCCGCTGCGCGAGGAGGACGGGCCGCTCACGTTCGCCCTCCCCGGGGCGCAGCCCTTCGGCGCGCTCGAAGACCCGCCACGCCCCGGTCGCGTCGACACGCGCCTCGGGCAGTTCCGGGTCGGCGGCACCGCGCGCGGTGAGGCCGGTGACGCGCCCTGACGGGGCGACGGTGACGTCGAGGCGCATCGGCATGAGGACGCCGTCCCGCAGGCGACGCCAGGAGACCGTCCAGCCGTCGTCCGGTGCGCCGTCCCGGTGCACGGTGATCCGGGCGCCGGCGGCCCAGGGCGCGTGACCCTCCGCGTAGGCGACGGCCGCCTTCCTCGCGTCCTCGGCGTCGGCCACGGGCCCTTCGGCGCCGGGAACCCGGTGTCCGTACGCCCCCTCCCGCGCGTCCTCGGAGAAGAAAAGGACCGTGAACCGCTCACGGTCCGGCCAGGACAGCTCCGCAACGCCGCCGGGGAAGTGCGAGCTCACGGAGCCGGTGCCGTCGCCGTGGTCGAGGAAGACGCTGTCGCCGGGACCGTACGCGGGCCCGAAGGCCCCGGTGAGCGCCGTCTCCAGGGCCGCCGCTTGGGCGGGCGTCGCCGCCGGGGCGTGGGTGGGGGGCCGGTGGCGGACCAGCTCGACGGCGGACAGCCAGGCGACGGCCGTCAGGGCGAGGACGGGCGCGCACACGACCACGGTACGGCGGACCGCCCGCCGTCCCGTCGGGGCGCCCGCGGGCAGGAAACGCAGCAGTACGGCCCCGAGGAGAGCCCCGGCGCAGGCCCCGAGGGTGTTGGTCACCAGGTCGTCGGTGTCGCACAGGCGGCTCACGAACGGGACGGTGGTCTGCGCGGTCTCCACGACCAGGGCGAACAGGGCGCCCGTGGTGGCGGCGAGGAGCGGCCGGCGGGTGGCCAGCGCGGCGAACAGGCCGTAGGGCGCGAACAGGACGAGGTTGAGCTGTCCTTGTGTGCCGGTCAGCGCCGTCATGACATCGGGGTTGACGGCGCATTCGAAGGTCGCGCCCCCGCCGCCGGGCCAACTCGTCAGCGTGGCCGGGCCGGTGGCGGAGGCCGCCCACAGGCCGTACAGCGCCGCTCTTCGGGGGGTGGCGCGGCGGCGGGTCGCGAGAAAGACGACGAGGCCCGCCGTCAGCGTGATCGTGAGAGCGGCGACGAGGAACGGCACCTCGTCCTGGAAGACGGCTTCGATCAACGGGGGTCCTGGGGCGAGGGGCCGGGGGAGGACGCTTACGCCCGGCTCGGACGCGCGTCGGGCCTCCGGCTCCGTGCACGCTGACATGCCCGTGCGGCCGCGTCGTGATCATGAGATCACGGAGCGAGCAGCCGATCAAAGCCGCCGCGGAAGGCTTCGGCCCCCCGTGCCGGGGGAGGCCCGGCCTTCACGTTCCGCCCGCTCAGTCGTCGTCGGAGTCGTCGTCCCGGTCCGCCGTGACCGAAGCGGTCCTCAGGTCGACCTTCCAGTCCCGCTCGTCCCCGCCGAAGGCGCGCGTCTGCGTCTCCCAGCCCCGGTCGTCGCCGTCGTCGTCCAGGTCGACGGAGACGACCGTGCCCTTGGACGCGGCGGCCTTCGCGGCCTGTTCGGCCGTCACCGAGGCGTTCTTCAGCGCGGCGCGCGCCTCCGCCGCGTCGTCCTCGTCGTCCTTCTGGGCGCCCAGGACCTTGCCGCTGTCCGGGTCGATCCGGACGCTGTGCCAGGCGTCGCCCTTGCCGAGGACGTCGATCTCCCAGGAGCCGTCGTCCAGTTCGGCGGAGACGGCCGTGCCCTTGGTGTGCTTCAGCGCGGCGGCGATGGCCTCGGCGGCGGTCACGCCACCGGGAGCGGCGGCACGGGCAGCGTCGTCATCGCCGTCGTCATCGCGGTCGTCATCGCCGTCGTCATCGCGGTCGTCGTCCCGGTCGTCGGAGCCGCCCTCACCGCGGTCGTCCCGGTCGTCGGAGCGGTCCTCACCGCGGTCGTCGCGCTCGTCCCTGTCGTCGTCCGTCCGCGTCACCGACGCCGTGTCGTCGTCGTCCCCCGCGACCGCGAGGGCCGTCGCCGTGCCTCCGCCCACCAGAGCCGCGGCCGTGACGACGGCGATCACGATGTTGCGCTTCATGTGCGTTCCTCCCGAGTCGGTGTGCTTCGCGCTGTACGACATCAATGTCACCGACCGACGCTGAGCGGAAGCTGAAGCAGCCTGAAGTGATCTTCAGCTTCCCTTTGCGACCCTGGACCGCATGCGACTCCTGATAGTCGAGGACGAAAAGCGCCTCGCCCTCTCCCTCGCCAAGGGCCTCACCGCCGAGGGGTACGCGGTCGACGTCGTGCACGACGGCCGGGAGGGGCTGGACCGGGCCACGACGGAACCGTACGACCTGGTGATCCTCGACATCATGCTGCCCGGCCTCAACGGCTACCGGGTGTGCGCCGCCCTGCGCGCCGCCGGGCACGAGGTGCCGATCCTGATGCTCACCGCCAAGGACGGCGAGTACGACGAGGCGGAGGGCCTGGACACCGGCGCCGACGACTACCTCACCAAGCCGTTCTCCTACGTGGTGCTCGTCGCCCGGGTGAAGGCGCTGCTGCGCCGCCGGAGGGCCGCGGGCGCGTCCCCGGTCCACGTGCACGGCGACCTGAAGGTGGACACCGCCGCCCGCCGGGTCTGGCTCGACGGCGAGGAGACCGAGCTGACGGCCAAGGAGTTCTCGGTCCTGGAGCACCTGGTGCTGCGGGCCGGCGAGGTGGTGTCCAAGGCCGACATCCTCGAGCACGTCTGGGACTTCGCCTACGAGGGCGACCCCAACATCGTCGAGGTCTACGTCAGCGCCCTGCGCCGCAAACTGCGCGCGGACCTCATCCGCACGGTGCGCGGCGCCGGTTACCGGCTGGAGACGGCGCCGTGAGCCGGCTGTTCGGCTCGGTCCGCTCCCGGGCGACGCTCGGCGCCACGCTCGTCGTCGCCGTGGCCCTCGTCGCCGCCGGCACCGCCCTCCTGCTGTCCCTGCGCGCCAACCTGACCGGCGAGGCGGGCACCCGGGCGGAGCGCTCCGCGCAGGCCGTCGCCTCCGAACTGGCCGCCCGTACGCCCCTCGACAAGCTCTCCGGCCTCGACGCCGAGGACACCCCCGTGCAGATCACCGACGAGGACGGCGTCCTGCTCGCCGTCTCCGAGGACCTGGAGCGGATCACCGGGACGGGCACCGCCGAGGTGACACCCGCGCCGGCCCGGCCCGGCGCGGACGACGACCTCGACGACGACCGTGACGACGACGGCGACGACGGCGACGACGGTCGGGACGACGACTCCGGCCGCTCGGACGACGAGTCCCTCGCCCCCGGCGAGATCGCGCAGGGGGCGAGCTTCACCAACGGCACCGCCACCATCGACGGCGACACCGAGGACTACCGCTTCGCCGCCGTGGAGGTGGAGACGCCCGACCGGGGCCGCCTCACCGTCCACGCGGGCTCCCCGCTGGCCGCCGAGCACAGCGCCGTGGGCACCGCGCTGACCTCCATGCTCATCGGCTTCCCGCTGCTGCTCGGCGTCGTCGCCTCGGTGACCTGGCTGGTCACCGGGCGGGCCCTGCGCCCGGTCGAGGGCATCCGCCGGGAGATGGCCGCGATCACCGCCTCCGAGGACCTGGGCCGCCGGGTCCCCGAACCGGCGACGCACGACGAGGTCGCCCGGCTCGCCCGGACCACCAACGCCACGCTCGCCGCCCTGGAGACCTCCGTGGAGCGGCAGCGCAGGTTCGTCGCCGACGCCTCGCACGAGCTGCGCAGCCCCATCGCCTCCCTGCGCACCCAGCTGGAGGTCGCGGCCGCCCACCCCGAACTGCTCGACCTGGACGGCGCCGTCGAGGACACCGTGCGGCTGCAGAACCTCGCCGCCGATCTGCTGCTGCTCGCCCGGCTGGACGCGGGGGAGCGGCCCGCCGGCACCCGGGTGGACCTGGCCGAGCTGGCCCGCGAGGAGGCCGCGGGGCGCGCGGGCGTCACGGTGGAGGCGGAGCCCGTCGAGGTCTCCGGGTCGCGCGGTCAGCTCGGGCGGGTGCTCGCCAACCTGCTGGACAACGCGGAGCGGCACGCCCGCGAGCGGATCACGGTGACGGTGCGCCGGGAGGGCGACCGGGCCGTGGTGGGTGTCGCCGACGACGGCGAGGGTGTGGCCGAGGCGGACCGCGAGCGGATCTTCGAGCGGTTCGTACGGCTGGACGCGGCGCGCAGCCGGGACGACGGCGGGGCCGGGCTGGGGCTGGCCATCGCGCGGGACGTGGCCGTACGGCACGGCGGCACGCTCACCGCGGGCGCGGCGCCGACGGGCGGAGCCCTCTTCGCGCTCCGCCTGCCGCTCGCCGGCGCGGACCGGGGGACGGCGCCCCCGCACTAGGGGCGTCAGGGGATGTCAGAGGCGTCCCCGCTGCTCCCGCAGGTGCTCCGCGATGGGCTTGAGGGCCTTGTCGAGCTCGATCAGCGCCTCGGGGGGGAGCAGGTCGATGAAGTGCCGGCGCACCGACGCCACGTGGTGCGGGGCGACCTTCTGCATCGTCTCCATGCCGTGGTCGGTGAGGACGGCGTAGAGTCCGCGGCGGTCGGACTCGCAGTTCTCCCGGCGGACCAGGTGGGCGTTCTCCATCCGGGTGATCTGGTGGGAGAGGCGGCTCTTGGACTGCATCGTGGCGGCGGCGAGGTCGCTCATCCGCATCCGCCGGTCCTCCGACTCGGACAGGTTCACCAGGATCTCGTAGTCGTTCATCGTCAGGCCGAACGGCTGCAGATCCTTCTCGAGCTGGTAGGTCAGCAGCTTGTTGACCTCCAGGTGGGTGCGCCAGGCGCACTGCTCCGTATGGGTCAGCCAGCGGGTGGCCGTCTCGGTCTCCATGAATGAAGTCTACCTAAGGAAGTTGAAAGGCGAACTAATAGGGCTTCCGTGTGACGTCACGTGCAGGCGTTCGATGTCACACCCCGCACACTACCGCTCACAGCCCGAAGCGACGCTGGAGGTCTCCCAGCTGTCCGGGAAGGCGCGGTCCGCTTCCGGCCGGTCCGGATCCGCCCGGTCCGCCCCCTCCGGGCACTCCGGGCTCCTGCGGGGGCGTCCCCGTGGCCCGCTCCGTCATCAGCGCCTCGGACGACTGCAGCAGCACCGTGCCCGCCCCGACGAACTCGAACTGGTGCTCCTCGCCGGAGGCCCCGCCCAGGCCCGTCATCGCACGTAGACCGCCCAGCAGGCCGGTCAGGTAGCCGTGGTCGTAGTGGTGGCACGGGGACGGGCAGTCCGCCCATCCGACCAGCGCCTGCGGGTCCACCCTGATCGGGGGTTCCATGAACACCACCGGACCGTTGGATGCCGCCACGAACTTTCCGGTTCCGATCAGTGTCAGAAAACCTGGCACGATCGACTGCTTCAGTGACAAGCTTGGCTGAAAAGCGAGCAAGTTGCCCGAGCGAATGGTCAGATTGCCGTCGTCCAAGTCGTAGGAATTGACGTCGAAGGCCCGGTCGGCGAGGAGCATCCTGCCCGAGCCCTCCGCCACGACCCAGTCGGATGCGTGCAGTGGCGAATGGAACGACGTGCGGACAAGTCGGTCGAGTCGCCCGTGCCCGATGCCGTTGAACTCGACGGCGCCGTAGTAGGCGATCATCTTCCCCTTCTGCAGGAACCACTGGGTCCCCTTGAGCTCCACGCAGAAGGTGTAGTCGTTGACGTTGTCGTCGCAGGGCAGCGTCGTCGGGTCGAAGGCCGCCGGCCCGGCGCCCGGCGTTCCGTACGTGCTCACAGCTTCTCCTCCGAGGCCTGGACGTAGACCGCGCCGCTGCCGCTCAGCTCCAGTTGGAAGGCCTCGCCGGAGCCGCGTCCCACCATGTCCCGCCAGCCGAGCGCCGTCGACAGCTTGTTGCGCACGTCGCCGTGGTGGGCGACGTACGCCTGCGGGTCGACGCGCACCGGGTTCTGCGGGGTGATCGGCACCTCGATCACCCCGCCGTGGGCCATCACGGCGACCGCGCCGTGCCCCTTGAGGGTGGTGGTGAACAGGCCCTGACCGGAGACCTGGCCCCGGACCATGCCCCTCACCCCGCCCTGCGAGCCCAGGAACACCGTGCCCTGCTCCAGCGTCCCCTCGAAGGCCAGCAGCCGGTCCGCCTCGACGTACAGGGTGTCCCCGGAGAGGTGGATCACCTGGATGTGGTGGCCGCCGTGCCCGAACAGCACCGTGCCGTCGCCCTCGACGGTCATCAGGGGCGTGTCCTCGTTCGCCACGCGCCGGCCGATCATCGACATCACCCCGCCCCGGCCGCCGCGCAGGTTCGGGGTGAAGCTGACCTCGCCCCGGTAGGCGAGCATCGCGCCGCGCTGGCTGAACAGCCGCCGGCCGGGGGCGACGGTCGCCTCGATCATCTTGGAGTTGATCTCCCGGAAGCTCATCTCAGACGTCCCCCGCGATCGTGTTGCGCTCACTGGGCTGGACGTAGACCACCCCGTCGCCCTCGAAGCGGATCTGGAAGGCCTCGCCGCCGCCCTCGCCCATCAGCGTGCGGAAGGTCACGCCCGACTGGAACGACTGCCGCAGGCTGCCCCGGTGCGCGACGTACGCGCCCGGATCGACCGTCAGCGGGTACTGCGGGCTGACCCGCAGCAGCACGGCGGGGCCGTCCGACATGATCGCGGCCTGGCCGTGCCCCTCGACGGTGGTCGTGAACAGTCCGTTGCCCTGGGAGGCGCCGCGCAGGCCGGTGAAGGCGGTGCCCGTGCGCAGGCCGCCGTCGGTCGCCAGCAGGTTGCTGGACTCGACGTACAGCTTCTCCCCGGTCAGGGCCACCAGGTTGATCTCGGAGGCGCGGTCGGCGAAGAAGCAGGTGCCGTGGCCCTTCACCTCCATGAGCGTCATCTGCTCGCCCGTGAGCCGCCGGGTCACCATCCCCCGGATGCCCTCGCCGCCACCCGTGAGCTTCTTGAAGGCCATCTGCCCGTCGTACGCGACCATGGAGCCGTTCTTCGCCTTCACGGCGTCCCCGGTCATGTCGACGGCGAGCACCTTGCTGCTCTGAAGTCGGAACATCGCCACGCTGCGACGGTAACCGCCGCCGGACCCCGCCGACAGGCCCCGAAGGGGGGACCGCACCCTGATCCGGCCCTCATCCGACCCGCACGGACGCACCCCGGCCCCCACGGGCCCGTCCCCGACCCCCTGCGGTGATCACTCACCGGGTTTGTCACAATGGACGCGCTTGTGCGCGCGTTCACAAGCCAACCGCACCATCGACACCGACGTCTCTCCCACCCGAAGGTGACCCGTGGACATCAAGACCGCCTCCGCACTCCGACGCCTCCGCCTGGTCTCGGGCCCCGAAGCGATCTCGTTCCTGCTGCTGCTCGTCTGCTCGGTCCTGAAGCGGACCACCGAGTTCAACGCCGTGCCGGTCATGGGCGCGGTCCACGGCTTCCTCTTCGTCCTCTACGCGATCTTCTGGGCCGACGCCTGGAACCGGGCGAAGTGGCCGCTGGGCACCGCGGCGTACTACTTCGTCATGTCGGTCCTGCCGCTCGGCGGCTTCTTCGCCGAGCGGCGGCTCAAGCGCGAGACCGAGGACGCGGTGATCGCCGGCCGCGCCCGCAAGGAAGGGGTCGTGAACGCGTGATCGTCGCCTTCTCCGTGACGCCGCTGGGCGTCGGCGAGGACGTGGGGGAGTACGTCGCCGACGCCGTCCGGGTGGTCCGCGAGTCCGGGCTGCCGAACCGCACCGACGCGATGTTCACCTCGGTCGAGGGGGAGTGGGACGAGGTCATGGACGTGGTGAAGCGCGCCGTGGCCGCCGTGGAGGCGCGTGCGCCGCGCGTCTCGCTGGTCCTCAAGGCGGACATCCGCCCGGGCGTGGCGGACGGGCTGACGTCCAAGGTGGAGACCGTCGAACGGCATCTGGCCGGCTGACGCGTGCCGGTCGCCCTGTCCCGCCGTCCGCCTCGCCGGACCGAAGGGCGAGACAGGGCTGACCGGCACCTGACCCGCCGGTAGGGTCTGGTCCGTGCCGAAGCCGCTCAGTCTCTCGTTCGATCCCATCGCCCGCGCCGACGAGCTCTGGAAGCAGCGCTGGGGAAACGTGCCGTCGATGGCCGCGATCACCTCGATCATGCGGGCCCACCAGATCCTGCTGTCCGAGGTCGACGCGGTGGTCAAGCCCTACGGGCTCACGTTCGCGCGGTACGAGGCGCTGGTCCTGCTGACCTTCTCCCAGTCCGGCGAACTGCCGATGTCGAAGATCGGCGAGCGGCTGATGGTGCATCCGACGTCGGTGACGAACACCGTGGACCGGCTGGTGAGGTCGGGGCTGGTGGCCAAGCGCCCCAACCCCAACGACGGCCGCGGCACGCTCGCGTCCATCACCGACAAGGGCCGTGAGGTGGTCGAGTCGGCGACCCGCGACCTGATGGCGATGGACTTCGGCCTGAGCGCCTACGACGCGGAGGAGTGCGCCGAGCTCTTCGCCATCCTCCGCCCCCTCCGCCTGGCGGCGGGCGACTTCCAGGAGGGGTGACCCCGGGGCCCGTGCACCGCCGTGCGGGGTGACGAGGGGCACGCGACCCGGCCCCGGAGCCCGGGGAGCGGCCCGTTAGGCTCGACGGCATGAAGAAGAGCGTGCTGACCCGCTACCGGGTCATGGCCTACGTCACCGGTGTCCTCCTCGTCGCGCTGACGCTGGGCATGATCGGCAAGTACGTGCTCGACATGGGCGGCGCGGCCGACTTCACCCAGGTGGTCAGCATCGCGCACGGCTGGCTCTACGTCGTCTACCTGATCTTCGCCTTCGACCTCGGTTCCAAGGCGAAGTGGCCGGTCAAGAAGCAGCTCTGGGTGCTGCTCGCCGGCACCGTCCCCACCGCCGCGTTCTTCGTCGAGCGCGGGATCAGCCGCGAGCTGGCGGGCTCCGTCGAGGACGGGACCCCCGAGGCCGCCCAGGCCTGACGCCCCGCGTCGCACCGCCGTACGGACGAGCGTACGGCGGTCTGCCATCGACATTTACTTGGACGTCCTAGTAAATTCGAGGGTATGGACGCTGACGCCATCGAGGAGGGCCGCCGTCGCTGGCAGGCCCGGTACGACGCCGCGCGCAAGCGCGACGCGGATTTCACCACGCTCTCCGGCGACCCCGTGGAGCCGGTGTACGGACCGCGGCCCGGGGACCGCTACGACGGGTTCGAGCGGATCGGCTGGCCGGGGGAGTACCCGTTCACCCGCGGGCTGTACCCGACCGGCTACCGGGGGCGGACGTGGACCATCCGGCAGTTCGCCGGGTTCGGGAACGCCGAGCAGACCAACGAGCGCTACAAGATGATCCTCGGCAACGGCGGAGGCGGCCTGTCCGTCGCCTTCGACATGCCGACGCTCATGGGCCGCGACTCCGACGACCCCCGCTCGCTGGGCGAGGTCGGCCACTGCGGGGTGGCCATCGACTCGGCGGCCGACATGGAGGTCCTGTTCAAGGACATCCCCCTCGGCGACGTCACCACGTCGATGACCATCAGCGGGCCCGCCGTGCCCGTCTTCTGCATGTACCTCGTCGCCGCCGAGCGCCAGGGCGTCGACCCGGGCGTGCTCAACGGCACGCTGCAGACGGACATCTTCAAGGAGTACATCGCGCAGAAGGAGTGGCTCTTCCAGCCGGAGCCCCATCTGCGCCTCATCGGCGACCTGATGGAGTACACCAGCGCGCGCATCCCCGCGTACAAGCCGCTGTCGGTCTCCGGCTACCACATCCGCGAGGCCGGGGCCACGGCCGCGCAGGAGCTGGCGTACACGCTCGCCGACGGCTTCGGGTACGTCGAGCTGGGGCTCAGCCGCGGGCTGGACGTCGACGTCTTCGCGCCGGGCCTGTCCTTCTTCTTCGACGCGCACGTCGACTTCTTCGAGGAGATCGCCAAGTTCCGCGCCGCGCGCCGCATCTGGGCGCGCTGGATGCGGGACGTCTACGGCGCGAAGAGCGAGAAGGCGCAGTGGCTGCGGTTCCACACCCAGACCGCCGGCGTCTCGCTCACCGCGCAGCAGCCGTACAACAACGTCGTCCGCACCGCCGTCGAGGCGCTGGCGGCGGTGCTCGGCGGGACGAACTCCCTGCACACCAACGCCCTCGACGAGACCCTCGCGCTGCCCAGCGAGCAGGCCGCCGAGATCGCCCTGCGCACCCAGCAGGTGCTGATGGAGGAGACCGGCGTCGCCAACGTCGCCGACCCGCTGGGCGGTTCCTGGTACGTCGAGCAGCTCACCGACCGCATCGAGGCGGACGCGGAGAAGATCTTCGAGCAGATCAAGGAGCGGGGCCTGCGGGCCCACCCGGACGGCAGGCACCCCATCGGGCCGATCACCTCCGGCATCCTGCGCGGCATCGAGGACGGCTGGTTCACCGGCGAGATCGCCGAGTCGGCCTTCCGCTACCAGCAGTCGCTGGAGAAGGGCGACAAGAAGGTCGTCGGCGTCAACGTCCACACCGGCTCCGTCACCGGCGACCTGGAGATCCTGCGGGTCAGCCACGAGGTGGAGCGCGAGCAGGTCCGGCTGCTGGGCGAGCGCAAGGCCGGACGCGACGACGCGAAGGTGCGCGGCGCGCTCGACGCCATGGTCGAGGCGGCCCGCTCCGGCGCCAACATGATCGAGCCGATGCTCGACGCCGTACGCGCCGAGGCGACGCTGGGCGAGATCTGCGACGCCCTGCGCGACGAGTGGGGCGTCTACACGGAGCCCGCCGGGTTCTAGACCCGACGCCACTCCGTCACGACGGCGGGGGAGCCGCCGACGCGGCCGCCCCCGCCGTCGTGCCGCTGGTCGGAGGTGTTCCGCGCGGTCTCGGAGCCGGTGGCCGGCTCCGAGACCGCGCGGAAGGGAGGTCGCCGTGGTCCGCGGTCCTGATCCGGGCCACGGCGACCTCCGTGCCTGAGGCCGGGTCAGCGGCGGGTGATCTCCACGGTCACCTCGGCGGAGGCCGCGGTGTGCCAGGGGTCACCGGCGTACGTCACGCCGTACCTCACCTGACCGGTCCTGCTCGGCGTGTCGGTCACGGTGAAGGTGCCGTCGGCCGACACGGTGACGGTGCCCAGCGAGGTGCCTTCCGGAGCGGCGGCGTCGTAGCGCGTCACCGCGACGGTGGCGCCGGGAGCGAAGCCGGCGGCCGGAGCCAGGGTTCCGGTGACGGTCAGTTCCCGGTACCTCCTGCTGGTCGGGGGCGCCTCGAGGGCAAGGGTGGTCTGCACGGTGGTGGCGACCTGCCGCGCGTGGAACCGGAGTCCGATGACGCGGGGCTGCTGCGTCACGGCGAAGACCCGGCTCCCGTCCGGCGCCCAGGCCAGTCCCCCGTCCACCAGCCTCTCGGTGTCACCGCCCAGCTCGACCGTGGTCAGTGGAGCGGGAGCGCCCGGCGCGTAGAAGGACAGGTCCGGCACGTCGACGCTGTTGTTGGAGGTTCCTCCGGCCACCGTGCCGTCGGGTGCGACGGCGACGGCCAGGGGAGAGGGCGAAGCCGCGGGGGTTCCCTGGTCCGAGAGGTCGTCGAGGCGGAAGGTCTGGTAGCCGGGCGATGTGAGGGCGGCCACGACGACGCTCCGGCCGTCGGGTGTCACGTCCAGGTCCCGCAGACCGTTCATCTCCGTCCCGGAGAAGACCCGTCGGGCGGTCACCTCGGGTGATCCGCTGCCCACGTCGTACACCGTGAGGGTGTTGACGTTGGGGTTGCCCGTGCCGGCCACCAGTACGTCGGAGTCGGCGGGAGAGGCGACGAGATCCGCCCCCCAGTCCAGTGAACCGTCCAGACCGAGCTCGACCACCGGCTCGGCACCGGACACGTCGACCGACCCGAGACCCCCGGTGTCGCCGTATCCGAACCACAGCTTCCCGCCCGCGAAAGCCAGGCTCCACGGGGCGGTGTCCTCGCCCACGAAGT
This sequence comes from Streptomyces sp. DSM 120436, assembly GCF_055778765.1. Taxonomy (NCBI): domain Bacteria; kingdom Bacillati; phylum Actinomycetota; class Actinomycetes; order Kitasatosporales; family Streptomycetaceae; genus Streptomyces; species Streptomyces sp. DSM 120436. The sequence goes on from NZ_JBSKBS010000001.1 coordinate 2,715,131, forward strand.
ACCGTGCGGTCTCCGTCAGTGTCGCGGTGTCGTACGCGACGATGGTGTCGATGTCCCGCGCGGCCACGTAGAGGGTCCGGGAGTCGGGTGAGAGGGCCAGCCCGCCGGCGCCCGGCAGGCCGTCCAGCCAGGTGCTGTTCCCGCCGTCGTAGTCCGTCACCACGACCCGGCCGTCCACCCCCGCGGGCATGCTGAGGAAGACCTGCCGGTTGCTCCCGTCGACCTCCATGTCGGCGAGGGAGTACATCGGCAGCGGCACGGCATCCGCCGCGGACGCCGGGGCGGCTCCCGGAACGGTCAGCAGCAGCGAACCGAGGGCTGCGGTGAGCGTGGTGCCCAGCGCCCGTCTGAGTATGCGCAAGGTGGTGCCCTTCTGTGTCCCATGAGTCACGGCGGCACACCGGTTGGACGACCGGAGGGGACGGCGTAGGGCGCCGCCCGCCAGGATTCTGCGGCGCGGAGTCCCTCGAATCACGGCGGCACACCGGTGGGACGACCGGAGAGGGAGGCGCGCGGCGCCGTCGGGATTCTGCGGCGCGGAGCCAGGAACTCGGGACTCCGTAGCTGCGGCTCGACGCGTGTTCCCGACCGGTTCCGCGTGTGCCGCAGTGACCGCCCCGCACGGCGGGGCGGTACGGAACCCGTGACCGGTGCCGATGAGCGGCGAGCGGGTCACCCGGCCGGCCTCCGCCCCCTGGGGCGCGGCCCGCCGGCCGGGGCACCGCGGCAGGGGAGACGGCTCCCCACCTCGTCCCGGGAGACGCTCAGTCGAGACAGAACTCGTTGCCCTCGATGTCCCGCATCACGATGCACGACTCGTTGTCCTCGCCGGCGTACAGCGTTCGCTCGTGTACCGCGCCGAGCGCGACCAGTCGTGCGCACTCGGCCTCGAGCGTGGCGAGGCGCTCCTCACCCACGAGCCCGGTACCGGCCCGCACGTCGAGGTGCACCTGGTTCTTGAATTTCTCGCGGGCAAGAAGGGATGAAATGATCTTACCGACGGGAAAGGGGCGTCTCCTGTCACGTTTTGACTACGCCGGGCGGTCGGCTGTCGCTGCGGAGGTGAGGCCCGACAGCAGGACCCGGGTGAAGCCGTGCACCCACTCCTCGTCGGCCGGTTCCGCGCTCACCAGGGTGCGGTGCACCACCGCGCCGGCCACCATGTCGAAGATCAGGTCGACCGTGCGCTCCGCCTCCCGCGCGTCGGACTCCGGCGGCAGTTCGCCCCGCGCCTGCGCCTGCGCCCGGCCGGCGAGGACGAGACGCTTCTGCCGGTCCACGATCGAGGCGCGGATCCGCTCGCGCAGCGCCTCGTCACGGGTGGCCTCGGCGACCACCGCCATCAGCCCGCTGCGCGCCTCCGGACGGTCCAGGATCGCGGCGAACTGGAGCACCACGCCCTCGATGTCGGCGGCCAGCGAGCCGCGGTCGGGCAGGGTCAGTTCGTCGAAGAGCTCCGCGACGGCGTCCACGACGAGTTCGTTCTTGCCCGCCCAGCGCCGGTACAACGTCGTCTTGGCCACCCCCGCGCGCACCGCGACGTCCGAGAGCGTGAGCTTGGACCACCCCAGGTCCACCAGCGCCTGCCGGGTCGCGGCGAGGATCGCGGCGTCGGCCGCGACGCTGCGCGGACGCCCGGTGCGACCGGCTGGGGTGCGGCTCTGCATGGCACGACGATAACGGCGGACCCCGTACGTCGGTGCGTGAGGGAGATCACCGGAGCACCCTGTTCAGCGGACCCCGGCCGGCATTACGCTACGACCCGTAGCGAAAGCACGCGTGACCGGCGTGCCCGAGCGACGACCACCGCGCCGGGTGGGGACCCGGCGCACCCGCACCACACGTACGCCTGGGTTTCCCGGGGGCTTTTCACACTCACGCGGAGTACGGGGGAGGATAGGCGCATGCAGCCACGGAACATGTCCATGAGCGGAGTCGTCGACCTCGCCGCGGTGAAGGCGGCCCAGGAGGCCAAGGCGAAGGCGGAGCAGGCGCGCGCCGAAGCGGCCCGGAGGGGCGGCACGGGCGCCGTCTCGCCCGCCGATCTCGTCATCGACGTCGACGAGGCCGGATTCGAGAGCGACGTCCTGCAGCGCTCCACCGAGGTCCCGGTCGTCATCGACTTCTGGGCCGAGTGGTGCGAGCCCTGCAAGCAGCTGAGCCCCGTCCTGGAGCGGCTCGCCGTCGAGTACAACGGCCGTTTCCTCCTCGCCAAGATCGACGTCGACGCCAACCAGATGCTGATGCAGCAGTTCGGCATCCAGGGCATCCCCGCCGTCTTCGCGGTGGTGGCCGGCCAGGCCCTGCCGCTCTTCCAGGGCGCCGCGGGCGAGGCGCAGATCCGCCAGACCCTGGACCAGCTCGTGCAGGTCGCCGAGGAGCGCTTCGGCCTGACCGGGCTGACCGTCGACCCCGAGGCCGAGCCGGGCGGCGGCGCGGCGGCCGACGAGGCCCCCGCCGGCCCCTACGACTCCCTCCTCGAGGCCGCCGCCCGCGCGCTGGACGCCGACGACCTGGACGGCGCGGTGCGGGCCTACCAGAACGTGCTCGCCGAGGATCCGGCCCACCCCGAGGCCACGCTGGGCCTGGCCCAGGCCGAACTGCTGCGCCGGGTGCGGGACATGGACCCGCAGCAGGTGCGCAAGGACGCCGCCGAGAAGCCGGGCGACGCGCAGGCCCAGATCGCCGCCGCCGACCTGGACATGGCGGGCGGCCACGTCGCCGACGCCTTCGGCCGGCTGGTCGACACGGTGGCCCGCACGGCGGGCGACGAGCGCGAGGCCGTGCGCGTGCGGCTGCTGGAGCTGTTCGACGTGGTGGGCGCCGACCACCCCAGCGTGGTGACCGCGCGCCGGGCCCTGGCCCGCGCCCTGTTCTGAACCACCCGCACCCGGGCGCCCGTTGTAGCCTCTTTCGCCCGTTATGGCGACGAACGGGGCCCGAGGTGCCGCCTCGCCGGCAGAGGCTGAAGCGGCCGCGCTTTACCAAATCTTGGTAAGCGCGGCCGCTGTTACTGCGAGTAAGTCGCGGGAGTTGGCCTGTCGGCTTCTGTCCACTGATCAACAGTTTTGTCCACCCCCGCCGGTGCACCCAGCGTCGCCGATCGGGCCCGGCGGGTCGCGTCGCGGTGACCCGGCCGTTACTAGCCAGTAACGAACCCCCTTGTGCGGGCGGCGAGAATGCACCACGATCGGCGACGCTCGGTCCCTTGCCCGTACACCCGACAGCCGGTCGGGCCGCGGGAACCCCTGGGTCCCCACCGAGCAGGAGCGTCGGCAGTGACGTCGCTCCTTGGACAGGGGGGTCTTCGTCCATCCGGCGAAGCCTGTCCAGCAGGGTTGTGCGTGATGCGTGTCAGGCGCGACCAGTGGTTGTCGCTCGGGGGTGGTCGCCGGCGAATCCGGGCGCGTCACCCGCGCCGCGGAATGCGGGCGCTCCCCTTCCCGAGGACGTAGCACTTCTCCCATCCCTGCCCGACTCGGCCGCCGGTCAAGGCGGTGAGCCAGGACAGGAGATGTACGTCCGAGAAGGAGGAAATATGGAGTCCCAGGTGCGTGGCGGGACCAGATGGAAGCGGTTCGCCGTGGTCATGGTGCCCAGCGTGGCCGCCACGGCGGCGGTGGGCATCAGCCTGGCGCAGGGCGCCCTCGCGGCGTCGTTCAGCGTGTCGGGCCAGTCGTTCAAGGTGACGGCGCAGAAGCTGGAGGGCAAGGGCTTCTCGCAGTACGGCGCGCTCACCGAGGGCTACACCCTCACCGGCGGTAAGGCGACCCACCCGGTGGCCGTCTCGGCGTTCAAGGACGCCACGATCCAGAAGATGTGCCAGTCGGTCGTCACGCCGAACATCCCGGTGCTCGGCTCCGTCACGCTGCGGCTGACGGCGGGTGACAGCTCCGACAAGGACAGGCAGGTCAAGGCCGAGAACCTCTACATCGATGTCGCCAACCTCGAGGCGGACGCCACCTTCGGGGGCATCGACATCGGTGTTGCGGCCAAGGACGCCAACAAGGGCCCTGGCATGAAGGGCGGCAAGGAGGAGGCGAACCCGTTCGGCTTCGCTCAGCAGGCGGACACGGCGCTGCTCACCGACGTGAAGCAGACGGCGTGGGCGACCACCGCCGGAACCTTCAAGCTCAGCGGCCTGAAGATGTCGCTGTCCACGAAGAACAAGGAGTGCTACTAAGCACTCCTTGGCGGGCGGGGCGCCACCGGCTCCCCGCCCGCCCGGCCCGTCCTCCGGGCGCGGCCCCATCATCACCACAGCAACGCCGCACCAGGGAGCTGTTTTCCATGAGCGCCGAGACATCTGCCGCCTCCGGCCAGTTCACCCGCCGGAGGCTGCAGTTCCGGGCCTGGCGGGGATCGCGACCGTTCTGGGCGGGCCTGTTCGTCCTGTTCGCAGGCTTTCCGATCATGTACTTCCCGTACGCGAACCTCCAGATCGGTCATCTGACGCTGGCCATGTCCACGACTGCGGGTGCCGGCTCCCTGATCATCGGGGCGCTGTTGGTCGTCCTGGGCGTCAGCCTGTGGGTCCAGCAGCACATCCGCGTCTTCGCCGGCGTCGCGGCCATCCTGCTGGGACTGGTCTCCCTCCCGGTGTCCAACTTCGGCGGCTTCCTCATCGGTTTCCTCTTCGCCCTCATAGGCGGAGCGATGGCCGTGTCGTGGGCGCCGGGCGTTCCGCCCGAGCCGCAGGCGGCTGGGGCGGGTGAGGACGGGGGCGCGGCCCCGGAGGCGGACGCGGTGCCCGGCGGCACGCTCCCCGAACCGCGGGACGGGGCGGACGAACCGAACGATCTGTCAGGAACGAGCCCGGCGAACGGGGCGAACGGGAGGCACAGTGCCGGCTGACGAGGCGACCCGCGGGGCTGATGTGGAGCCGTCCCGTGAGAGAACCGGGCCGCGTCACGCGGCGCCCAAGAAGCCGTTGTTCACCAGGTTCCACATGCCCGCGGGGAAGGCGATAGCCATCGCGGCGATGCCGACCGCGGTACTGATGGGGATGGGCTTCACGCCGACGCTCGCCCAGGCCGACGACCAGCCGTCGTCGAGGAGTCTCACGGCGGACGAGTTCAAGGAGTGCCTGGAGGCCATCGAGCAGGCGGAGAAGGGGGATGCGAGCGCGTCGCCCACCCCGTCCGCCACCGCGAGCGAGGGCGCCTCCGAGGACGACGAGGAGCCCTCGGCGGACCCGTCCGCCTCGGCCCCCGTCCAACAGGCCCCGGACAAGGACGCGGACAAGGACGCGGACAAGGGCTCGGACTCTTCGCCGGATTCAGGTTCCGACGACGAGGCCGCCCCCGCGCCCACGCCCTCCGCGACCGCGGGCGGACAGGCGGCGGAGGCCGAGCCCGCCCCGTCCCCGTCGGAGACCGACCGGAACCTGCTGGAGCAGATCGGGGACGCCGTCAAGGACGTCTTCACACCCGGCGACAAGAAGGACGAGGAGACGCCGAGCCCCGGCCCGTCCGCCCCCGCGTCGTCGTCCGCCCCCGCCGAGGAGACGGACGACAAGGGCGAGGAGATCGTCCGGGAGCCCGCGGAGAAGGCCGCCGAGACCGCCGGGGACACCGATGAGAAGGCCGGCGAGGCGGCGGAGGAGATCACGGAGCAGCCCGAGGAGCCTGCGGCGAAGGAGCCCGCGGCGGAAGGGACCGAGGAGCCCGGGGCCACCGCCTCGCCCAGCCCCTCCGAGTCGTCCGGGATGGACCTGGAGGACTGCCCGGTCGCCACCGACGCCGAGGGCGGGGTCGACAACAACGTCCCGCTTCCCGACGAGCCGTGGTTCCTGAACGCCAGCTCGCTGCTGCTGAAGGGCGCCGACTACAAGGGCATCGTCGAGGTCCGCACCGCCGGCGGCAAGACGAAGAAGGTGCTGAAGTACGTCATCTCCGACGGCACCGACATCGGCGACCTGCACCAGACGGTCAAGGACGAGCAGAGCGGCAAGACGTACCACGTCCAGGCCGCCAAGGGCTCCACGTCGACCATCCGCGACGGCGACACCGTGATGTACACCGAGAGCATCTCCGGCAACCTGCTGGGCCTGATCCCGGTGACGTTCAACCCGGAGAACCCGCCGCCGCTGAACATCCCGCTGATCTACTTCACCAAGGTCACGGTCCAGCAGGCCGGCCAGTTCGGCGGAACCCTGCACGTGCCCGGACTGCACCAGTTCACTACCGACGGGACGGCGTGAGCGACTGAACCGTCGCCTCGCCGTGTTCCTTCCGGGAGCCGGGAAGGAATGTGCCCCACCGCGCACCGGCGCGGTGGGGCACATTTTTTTCGAGCGCATGGTGGCATGCATGGCGCAAATCGAACCTGAAATCGAGTCAAGGGTTCCCCAGCGCATTTCCCTCTGTCATGATGATCGTGTCCTCTTGGGGAGGGGGGCACGGGGGGACGCGTGTTGACCGCACGCGGACAACGGGAATTCTCCCACTTTCCTGTTCTTGCCTTTTTCGCTCGGCGCGCCATCTGAACGACTAACAGGCTCGCCGACGATTCGTCGTGCCTTTTTCCTGTGCGGACGAGACCGACCATCGGACTGACCACCCAGGCAGGAATCGACGTGCGAACAACACGAAGACCACAGAGAAGGCCCCAGTTTTCCGGCGTGCGGAAGGGGTTCACGGCTGTCGCTCTTGCGACCGCCACCGCCGTGCTCGGCGGACTCGTCGGCGCCGCCCCCGCGTTCGCCGACGAACCGGGCGACAACCCAACCAACCTGTACGAGCGCACCCTCCGGATCAGCCTGGGCGCCCAGGCCCGTATGGACCGCTGCCAAGTGGCGCGGGCGGTGCACTTCGGCGGGCCCGAGATGAAGACGTACGCGGCGGGCAAGCTCGCCGGTCCGGACGCCGGACTGCGTACGGTCGTGGCCAACTGGACCCTGGGTGAACTGGGCGAGGCCCACCGGCGCGACCTGGACGCGGGCCTGGCGGACTGGAAGACGAACCGTGACCGCCAGGACACGTTGAACACGGCCAACAAGCCCTATGCGTCGGTGAACTACTGGGGCGGACGGGAATACCACGCGCCCGACTTCGGCAAGGACGTCGTCGCCTTCACCCTCGGCACCCAGCGCGACCTGTACGACAAGGCCTGGGAGAACCCGACCCCGAGGCCCGGCACAGCGTCGCTGGACCAGGCCCGCAAGGTGCTCGACGCGTTCGACACCGGTGACGATGCGTGGGCCGGCGCCTACAAAGACGTCGCCGGACGAGAACTGCTCGACACGAGCAACCTGGGCTACTCCTCCGCCAACGACGTCGCCACTTTCCTACGGTTCGGCGGCTTCCCCACCAAGGCCCCCGAGACCGACTCGCTGGAGTTCCGCAACGAGGTCGAGGCGCTCAAGACGGCCTGGGCGTCCTGCGACAGCAACAACCCCATCGACCACTACCGGGTACTGACCGGCCCGGTCACGCAGGCGTACACGGAGTGGGAGGCGGAGTACGCCGGCCAGGCCGAGCAGCGCAAGGCGATCGTCGCCGCCGAGTCCACCGCGTCGAAGGAGACCCGGGTCGCCACGGGCGCGATGATCGAGGCGGTCCGGCAGGCCTGGCAGGCGGACCAGATCCTGTACTGGCAGAAGTACTGGGCCGCGCACAAGGAGTCCGTCAACTACCCGTCGAAGACTCAGTTCACCAAGGCAACGACGGACCTGAACGCCGCGAAGAGCAAGGCCGCCGCGCAGGTGTCCGTGGCGAACGCGGCGGCCGGCCGGGCCAAGACGGCGGCGGACACTGCGGGCGCCGAGCAGGCGAAGGCGTGGGCGATCGCCGACGCCGCGAAGCTGCCGCGCGGGCGGGGTCTGCTATACGCGCAGCAGTCCGTACAGGCCGCCAAGGCGTCGTCCGCGGCGGCCCAGGCGGCGGCCAAGGCGACACTGACGGCGTCCAACGCGGCGAAGGCAACCGTGGCCGACTCGCAGACGCTGCTGGCGCTCGCGAAGACCCAGACGCACGCGTTGAACACGGAGTTCCGCAAGGTGGCCGCGCTGGAGGCCAAGGCCCAGGCGAAGGCGGCCGCCGAATCCGCCGCCAAGCTGGCCGCCGGAGCCGCGGCCGATGCCGCCACCGCGAAGAAGGCCCGGGCGACCGCCGAGAAGGCGGAGCAGACGGCCAAGGACCAGGCCGCCGAGGCGAAGCGGCAGCGCGGTATCGCGGAGGCCGAGAAGGCCACGGCCGAGCGCGAGAGTGACACCGCGGCGAGCGAACGCAAGAAGGCCGACGCGGCCGAGCAGCGGGCGAAGGGTGAGGCCGACAAGGCCAGGACGGCGCGGACGGCCGCGGAGGCCGCGGGTTCGACGGCCACGCAAAAGCTGGCAGCGGCTCTGGACGCCGAACGGCGGGCCTACGCGGCACGCAACGTGGCGGTCAAGGCCGAACGCGAGAAGCAGGCGACCGCCTCCCGGGCGGCTGCTCTGGAGTCGGCTGCGGCCGCTGCCGAGGGCACCGCGGCCGCAGGCGAGACCCGGCAGGCGGCCAACGAGGCACGTAGCGCCGCCACCGAGGCGGCCGGCGCCGCTACCCGGGCCCGTACCGCGGCGAACGAGGCCACCACGGCGGCGGTGAACGCCCGTGCGGCGGCGACCCGTGCACAGGGCGCGGCCGAGCGTTCCAGGTCCGCGGCGGCGTCGGCCCAGGCGGCGTACACCAAGACCCAGGCGGCGGCCGCGACCGCGCACGCCGCGGCGGCCGAGGCGATCGACGCGTCCCAGTCCGCCAAGGACAAGGCCAAGAAGGCGGACGCCAAGGCGAAGGACGCCCAGGCCGCCGCGATCACCGCGCGCAAGGAGGCCACCGCGGCGGTGGCCGAGGCCGCCAAGACGGCGGCGTGGGCGGCAAAGACCGCCGGGTACGCGCTCGCCACAGCTCAGTACGCGCAGGGCGCCCGGGATGCCTCGAACGCCGCGACCAAGGCGGGTGACGAGGCGGTCACCATTGGCTCCCCGTACCGCGAGAGCGACACCTCGGCGGCGTACGCGGTACTGATTGGGCAGACGGCCAAGACGATGGCCGAACAGCAGGCCAGCGCTGCCAAGGCCAAGTCGGACGAGGCGAAGAAGGCGGCGGCGCAGGCCAAAGCGCTCGCCGAGAAGGCCGCCGGCGACGCGAAGATCGCCCTGCAGGCGGCGGCCGACGCCGCGGACTACGCCGTACAGGCAGTCGCGTCGGCCGCTGCGGCCAACGCCTCCGCCACGGCGGCGGCGACCGACGCGGCGGCGGCGGCGAAGGCCGACGCGAACGCCCAGAAGTACGACCAGCAGGCGGGCACCGACGCGTTCTGGGCGAACTCCGCCGCGAACGACGCCGAATCGGCCGCCGCCCAGGCCGACCGCGACGCCACGGCGGCCGAGAAGGACGCGACGAGCGCCCGCTCCGCCGCCACCATCGCCGAGAACGACGCCTCGGCGGCAGACAAGGTCGCGACGCGCGCCGAGTCGGACGCGGGCAAGGCCGAGGAGGCGGCGTCCAACGCGGACGCCGCTGCCAAGGAGGCTGACGCTGCCGCCACCCGCGCCGAGGAGGAGGAGCGCAAGCGGCTGGAGGAACTCCGCAAGGAGTATGCCGAGCAGGGCCCCGACCCCGGTCCGGGCCTGTCCTCCGACGAGGAGGCCGCCCTGCTGCGCATGTGCGGGCAGGAGTGCGTGGACGAGTACCGGTCCGCGCTCGCCCTGGCCTCGCTGAGCCTGCTCGAATGGGTCAAGCAGAACGGCGGCCAGATCCTCCTCGACGAGATCGGCTGGACCGACCTCAAGAACTGTCTCACCAAGGGTGATGTCGAGGCGTGCCTGTGGACGCTGGCGAAGGCCGTCCCGGCCAGCAAGATCGTCGGGGTGGGCAAGGCGATCGTCCGGATCGCCTCGGGCGTCGTCGGGTTCTTCGAGAAGTCGGCGAAGGCCAAAAAGACCCTCGACAAGCTCCGCAAGCTGGCCGACAAGGCGAAGAAGGAGCCGGAGCTCCCGTCCTGTGAGAAGAAGCCCGCGGCGACCGCCTCCGCGGTGCGTACGGTCTCCTTCGCGAAGGCGTCGACGGTCGCGGCTTCCGGTGACGACGAAATCGACTTGGACCTTTGCGACTTCAACCTGTCGCAGGACCTGCCGTACGAGGTTCTGGCGGACATCGAGAAGAAGTACGGCTCCGATGTCGCGGACGGCGTCGAGTACCAGTGGATGCGGATGGCCAGCAACAACGCCCAGCACGCCGCGGACCATGCCCTGCCGGGCATCAACCGCAATTTGAAGGACATGGCCGAGTACTTCAAGAAGTGGCGGGGCAAGCAAACCCACATCGACACCAGGACCCAGAATCCCGTGGCCTACGATGAGGACAAGGGTTTGATCATCATCCTTCAGCCCCACCGCATCCACGCCTACAAGATGAGGTGGGAGACCTTCCACAACGGTGGCCGCTACGAGGCTCTCTGAGCCACGGGAGGAGAGACTGTGCGAACACAGTTGAGGCTGACCCGCGACGGGGACGTGTTCGTCGCCCGGCTGGCGTCCTCCCAGGCGTCGGCGATGCACGAGGCGCTGAGCTGTCTGCGCGAGCGGGAATCCGGCGACGCGGCGCTGACCTTGCTGGTCGGCGCGGGCGGGGCGGCGGTCGACGCCGTCCTGGAACGCCTGGCCGGGCCGCACGCCGAGGCGCGTGACGTTCGGTTCTCCGTGGCGGAACTCCACATGGTGCACAGCGCGCTGACCGCCGCGCCCACCCTGTTCGTCGAGCGCGGAGGCCTTTTCGCGCAGGAGCCCTTCCACATCCGTACGGGCTTCTACCGGGAGAACTTCGACGCCCTGGCGTCCGCGCTCCTCCAGGCGGCCGGTCAGGCGTGAATCCCGCCGTGAGGCACTGACACACACAGAGGGCGCCCCCCGCCGCGAAGCGAGGGGCGCCCTCGGGCGTGCAGCGGGTGCCGGGTCAGGCGGTCGCCTCGCCGAGGTGGTGGACGCGGACCATGTTGGTGGTGCCGGGGACGCCGGGCGGGGAGCCGGCGGTGATCACCACGATGTCGCCCTCGTTGAACCGGCTGAGCCGGACCAGCTCCTGCTCCACCAGCGCGACCATCTCGTCGGTGCTGTTGACGAACGGCACCACGTACGGCTCCACGCCCCAGCTCAGCGCGAGCTGGTTGCGGGTCGACTCGTCCGTGGTGAACGCCAGGATCGGCTGCGCGACGCGGTAGCGGCACAGCCGGCGGGCCGTGTCGCCGGACTGGGTGAAGGCCACCAGGCCCTTGCCGCCGAGGAAGTCGGCGATCTCGCAGGCCGCGCGGGCCACCGAACCGCCCTGCGTGCGCGGCTTCTTGCCGGGCACCAGCGGCTGCAGGCCCTTGGACAGCAGCTCCTGCTCGGCCGCCTGGACGATCTTCGACATCGTCCGCACGGTCTCGATCGGGTACGCGCCCACGCTGGACTCGGCGGACAGCATGACCGCGTCGGCGCCGTCCAGGATCGCGTTGGCCACGTCGGAGGCCTCGGCGCGGGTCGGGCGGGAGTTGGTGATCATCGACTCCATCATCTGGGTCGCCACGATCACCGGCTTGGCGTTGCGCCGGCACAGCTCGATCAGGCGCTTCTGCACCATGGGGACCTTCTCGAGCGGGTACTCGACGGCCAGGTCGCCGCGGGCGACCATCACGCCGTCGAACGCCATCACGACGGCCTCCATGTTCTCCACCGCCTGCGGCTTCTCCACCTTGGCGATGACGGGGACGCGGCGGCCCTCCTCGTCCATCACGCGGTGGACGTCGGCGACGTCCTTGGCGTCCCGGACGAAGGACAGGGCGACCAGGTCGCAGCCCATCCGCAGGGCGAACCGCAGGTCCTCGACGTCCTTCTCGGACAGCGCCGGCACGTTCACGGCCGCGCCGGGCAGGTTGATGCCCTTGTGGTCGGAGATGACGCCGCCCTCGATGACGATCGTCTTCACCCGGGCGCCCTCGACGTCGACCACCTTCAGCTCGACGTTGCCGTCGTTGATGAGGATCTGGTCGCCGCGGGAGACGTCGCCGGGGAGGCCCTTGTAGGTGGTCCCGCAGATCGTCCTGTCACCGGGGACGTCCTCGGTGGTGATGGTGAACTCGTCACCGCGCACCAGCTCGACGGGGCCCTCGGCGAAGGTCTCCAGGCGGATCTTCGGGCCCTGGAGGTCGGCGAGGACGCCGATGGCCCGGCCCGTCTCCTTGGCGGCGGCCCGGACCCGGTCGTACCGGCCCTGGTGCTCGGCGTGCGAGCCGTGGCTGAAGTTGAAGCGGGCCACGTTCATGCCGGCTTCGATCAGAGCGACGAGCTGCTCGTGGGAGTCGACCGCGGGGCCGAGAGTACAGACGATTTTCGAACGGCGCATGGGGCGATCCTATCGGTTTGTTTCGCTCCGGAATATTCCGTCTGGCGGAATGAACACATGAGGTTCCCGCTGCTCAGTTGTCCTTTCCGACCAGTGCGTAGGTCTGCTGTGCGATCTCCATTTCCTCGTCCGTGGGTACCACCGCGACCGCCACCCGTGCCCCCTCGGGCGAGATCAGCCGCGCCCCGCCGCCGCGGACGGCGTTGCGCTCGCCGTCCACCGCGAGGCCCAGCCCCTCCAGGCCCGCCACGGCGGCCTCGCGCACCTCGGCGGAGTTCTCGCCGATTCCGGCGGTGAAGGCCACCGCGTCCACCCGCCCGAGCACGGCGTAATAGGCGCCGATGTACTTCCTCAGACGGTGAATGTAGATGTCGAAGGCGAGGCGCGCCCGTTCGTCGCCCGCGGAGATCCGGCGCCGGATCTCCCGCATGTCGTTGTCCCCGCACAGGCCGACCAGCCCGCTCTTCTTGTTCAGAAGGGTGTCGACGTCGTCGGCGGACATTCCGCCGACGCGCATCAGATGGAAGATGACGGCCGGGTCCATGTCACCGGACCGCGTACCCATCACGAGCCCCTCCAAGGGGGTGAGCCCCATGGAGGTGTCCACGCAGCGGCCCGCCCGCACGGCCGAGGCGGACGCCCCGTTGCCCAGGTGCAGCACGATCACGTTCACCTCCTCGGGCGCCTTCCCCAGCAGCCGCGCCGTGGCCCGGGAGACGTACGCGTGCGAGGTGCCGTGGAAGCCGTAGCGGCGCACCCGGTGCGCGTCGGCGGTCTCCACGTCGATCGCGTAGCGGGCCGCCGACTCCGGCATCGTGGTGTGGAACGCGGTGTCGAACACGGCGACCTGCGGCAGGTCCGGGCGCAGCGCCGTCGCCGTGCGGATGCCGGTGAGGTTGGCCGGGTTGTGCAGCGGCGCCACCGGGATCAGCCGCTCGATCTCGGCGAGCACCCGCTCGTCGATCACCGTCGGCTCGGTGAAGTGCTTGCCGCCGTGCACCACCCGGTGGCCGATCGCGAGCAGTTCGGGGGAGTCCAGGCCCAGGCCGTCGGCGGCCAGCTCCTCGGCCATCGCCTTCAGCGCGGCGTCGTGGTCGGCGACCGGCCCGGTCCGCTCCCGGGGCTCCCCGCCGGACGCCAGCGGGGTGTGGCGCACCAGCGAGGTCCGCTCGCCGATCCGCTCGACGAGACCGGAGGCCAGCCGGCTGCTGTCGCTCATGTCCAGCAGCTGGTACTTCACCGACGAGGAGCCGGAGTTCAGGACGAGGACGCGGGCGGGAGGGGCCGGGCGCGGCTCGTCGGACGGGGTGGTGGCGGGAGACGGGCGGGCGGGACTCACTGGGCGGCTGCCTTCTCGCTCGGGGCCGGGGACTGGGCCTGGATCGCGGTGATCGCGACGGTGTTGACGATGTCCTGCACCAGGGCGCCCCGGGACAGGTCGTTGACCGGCTTGCGCAGGCCCTGGAGGACCGGGCCGACGGCGATCGCGCCGGCCGAGCGCTGCACGGCCTTGTAGGTGTTGTTGCCGGTGTTCAGGTCGGGGAAGACCAGCACGGTCGCCTGGCCGGCCACCTCGGATCCGGGCAGCTTGGTCGCCGCGACCGACGGCTCCACGGCCGCGTCGTACTGGATCGGCCCCTCGACGCGCAGGTCCGGCCGGCGTTCGCGCACCAGCGCGGTCGCGGTGCGCACCTTGTCCACGTCGGCGCCGGAGCCGGAGGTGCCCGTCGAGTACGACAGCATCGCGATCCGCGGCTCCACCCCGAACCGCGCCGCGGTGGCCGCCGACTGCACCGCGATGTCGGCGAGCTGCTCGGCGTCCGGATCCGGGTTGACCGCGCAGTCGCCGTACACCAGCACCTTGTCGGCGAGGCACATGAAGAACACCGACGAGACGATGTCCGCGTCCGGGCGGGTCTTGATGATCTCGAAGGCCGGGCGGATGGTCGCCGCCGTGGAGTGCACCGAGCCGGACACCATGCCGTCGGCGAAGCCCTCCTCGACCATCAGCGTGCCGAAGTAGTTCACGTCGGACACCACGTCGTACGCCAGCTCCACGGTGACGCCCCGGTGGGCGCGCAGCGCCGCGTACTTCTCCGCGAAGGAGTCGCGCAGCTCGGAGACGGCCGGGTCGATCAGCTGGGTGCCGCCCAGGTCGATGCCCAGGTCGGCGGCCTTCTTGCGGATCTGGTCGACGTCGCCGAGCAGGGTCAGCTCGCACACGCCCCGGCGCAGCAGCACCTCCGCCGCGTGCAGCACCCGCTCCTCGGCGCCCTCCGGGAGCACCACCCGGCGCAGGTCGGAGCGTGCCTGTTCGAGCAGCTTGTGCTCGAACATCATCGGAGTGACGCGGCCGCCGCTGGGCGCGGACACCTGGCGGGTGAGCTCGGCGGTGTCGGTGTACCGCTCGAACAGGCCGAGCGCCCGTTCCGCCTTGCGCGGGGTGGCCGCGTTCAGCTTGCCCTCCAGGGAGAACAGCTGCTCGGCGGTGGGGAAGCTGTTGCCCGGCACCGACAGCACCGGCGTGCCGGGCGCCAGCCGGTCGGCGAGGGCGAGGACGCGCTCGCCGGGCACCTCGTCCAGGGTCAGCAGCACCCCGGCTATCGGCGGGGTGCCGGCGTTGTGCGCGGCCAGCGCGCCCACCACCAGGTCGCCCCGGTCGCCCGGGGTCACCACCAGGCAGCCCGGGGTCAACGCGGCGAGCAGGTTGGGCAGCATCGCGCCGCCGAAGACGAAGTCCAGGGCGTCGCGGGCGAGCCCGGAGTCGTCGCCGAGCACCACCTTCGCCCCCAGGGTGTGGGCGATCTGGGACACCGTGGGCGCGGACAGCGCGGGCTCGTCGGGCAGCACGTAGCAGGGCACGGGCAGCCGGGAGGCGAGCCGCTCGGCGATCTCGTCCCGGTCCTCGCGCGCCACCCGGTTGACCACCATCGCCAGCACGTCGCAGCCGAGGGTGTCGTAGGCGCGGTAGGCGTTGCGGGTCTCCGCGCGCACGGACTCGGCGGTCTGCCTCCGACCGCCGACCACGGGGATCACCGAGGCGCCGAACTCGTTGGCGAGGCGGGCGTTCAGGGACAGCTCGTCGGGGAACTGCGTGTCCGCGTAGTCGGTGCCCAGCACCAGCACCACGTCGTAGTCGCGGGCCACCAGGTGGAACCGGTCGACCAGGGTGGACACCAGCTCGTCGGTGCCGCGCTCCGCCTGGAGCGAGCCGGCCTCGGCGTAGTCCATGCCGTAGACGGTCGAGGGGTCCTGGGAGAGCCGGTAGCGGGCGCGCAGCAGTTCGAAGAGCCGGTCGGGCCCGTCGTGCACCAGGGGACGGAACACGCCCACCCGGTCGACCTGCCGGGTCAGCAGCTCCATGACCCCGAGTTCGACGACCTGGCGGCCGTCGCCGCGGTCGATGCCGGTCACGTACACGCTGCGGGTCACGCGCGCTCTCCGTTTCGTCGGGGGCCGCACAGACGACCTCGTCGAGGCCGCAAGGCAACGGCAGGGCCTTGAAACCGCCCACACAGGTGAGTGGATCCCTCTTGACAATACCCGCGGCGCTGGTTTAGGTGCCCGCGCATCCGGCCGTCGGCGGCGCTCCGGAGGACGTGAAACAATCGGCAGTGGCTCACCGGTATCGACAGCGACCAGGAGACACATCACGATGCGTATAGGAGTCCTCACCGCAGGCGGCGACTGCCCTGGGCTGAACGCAGTGATCCGGTCGGTCGTGCACCGGGCGGTGGACAACTACGGCGACGAGGTCATCGGCTTCGAGGACGGCTACTCCGGCCTGCTCGACGGCCGCTACCGCACGCTGGACCTCAACGCGGTCAGCGGCATCCTGGCCCGCGGCGGGACCATACTGGGCTCCTCCCGGCTGGAGCGCGACCGGCTGCGCGAGGCCTGCGAGAACGCCTCCGACATGATCCACCAGTTCGGCATCGACGCGCTGATCCCGATCGGCGGCGAGGGCACGCTGACGGCGGCGCGGATGCTGTCCGACGCCGGTCTGCCGGTGGTCGGCGTCCCGAAGACGATCGACAACGACATCTCCTCCACGGACCGCACCTTCGGCTTCGACACCGCCGTCGGCGTCGCCACCGAGGCGATGGACCGCCTGAAGACCACCGCCGAGTCGCACCAGCGGGTGATGGTCGTCGAGGTGATGGGGCGGCACGCGGGCTGGATCGCCCTGGAGTCCGGCATGGCGGCCGGCGCCCACGGCATCTGCCTGCCCGAGCGGCCCTTCGACCCGGCCCAGCTGGTCAAGATGGTCGAGGAGCGCTTCGACCGGGGCAAGAAGTTCGCGGTCATCTGCGTCGCCGAGGGAGCCCACCCGGCCGAGGGCACCATGGACTACGGCAAGGGCGAGATCGACAAGTTCGGCCACGAGCGCTTCCAGGGCATCGGCACGGCCCTGGCGTACGAGCTGGAGCGGCGCCTCGGCAAGGAGGCCAAGCCGGTCATCCTGGGCCACGTCCAGCGCGGCGGCGTGCCCACCGCGTACGACCGCGTCCTCGCCACCCGCTTCGGCTGGCACGCGGTGGAGGCCGCCCACCGGGGCGAGTTCGGCAAGATGACCGCCCTGCGCGGCACGGACATCGTGATGGTCCCGCTCGCGGAGGCGGTCACGGAACTGAAGACGGTCCCGAGGGACCGCATGGACGAGGCGGAGTCGGTCTTCTAGGCGGTCCCCTCACCGGCCGTCGTCCTTGCCCGCCCGCCGCTCCGGCCGGGGCGGCGGGCGGGCGGTCCCGTGCCTCGACGAGGCCGACAACCGATTCCGGTGCTCCTGACGGCTCCCCCGACCCGCTGTCCGAAGCGCGGTGCTCCCGGCGACGGAGAAGGTCCTCCACGCCGACCAGCCGTCGTCGCCGTGCCTGCCGTCGTACGGCGACGTGCGGAACCCGTACGTCGTCCTGCCGTCGACCTCGACGCCGTCGGCGTCGCGACGGCAGGACGACACCGTCCTGCACCTGTCCACCGTCCACGGCGACGTCGCCCTCCGGCTCCCACGGGACACGGCCCGGGCGCCCGTCGAGTTGCCGCCGGGACTGGCGGAGGCAGCGCTGGTTGCAGTGCGTCCGGGCACGTGCCTCGTTGCAGCTCGGGCCCGGTCCAGGAACTCGCGCCGGAGGGCGCCCACCGCTCCCTCGCAGATCGCGTTCGCTCTCGGCGCCTGCGGCGGGCCGAGGAGGATCCACACGTCGTCGGCCTGGAAGACGGCGTCGAAGGCGTCGGCGTACTGACGCTGTGGCGCTGAAGCGCCTGTACGCCCTCGCGCCGGAGCCCGAGGTGAGCAACAAGGCCGTTGCCGCGCCGGCCGGCGCCGAGAAGCCTCCGGTGCCGGCTCTGAGGACCCTGGCCCGTGCCCACCTCACGGAGCGGGAAAGTGAGCGCGGATGGCGGCGGTTCCATGATCCGGTGCGGGTGCTCGGGGCGGGTGCGGTGGCGGGGACGTGGGGCCGCGGGAGGAGGCGAGCGAGGCGTACGGCGAGTCTCCGAGGCCCTGCCGGACGTTTCAGGACCGGCACGGTCGAGGGGCGAACCCGTCACGAGCCGGCCTTCGTTCACGAGGACGCCCACCGCCCCGCCGGGGCTCGCGCCGCCCTGGAGACCCCCGCTCCCTAACGCCTCTTCTCCCCTCCCCGAACCCACCGGTAAACCAACTCCGGCCGTCCCACCTGCCCATAAACCGGAGTCCGCCCGGCCCTCCCCGTCTCCACCAGATGCTCCAGATACCGCCGGGCCGTGATCCGGGATATCCCCACGGCCTCGGCGACCCCCGCCGCGGTCAGCCCGCCCTCGGCCTCGCGCAGCGCCCCCGTCACCCGCTCCAGCGTCGGCCCGCTCAGCCCTTTCGGCAGTGCGGCCGGTCCCGGTGCCCGCAGTGCCGCCAATGCCCTGTCCACCTCGTCCTGGCCGCTGGCCTCGCCGGCCGCCGCGCGGAACTCGGCGTAGCGCACCAGCCGGTCGCGGAGCGTCGCGAAGGTGAAGGGCTTCAGCACGTACTGGACGACGCCCAGGGACACCCCCTCGCGCACCACCGCCAGGTCCCGCGCCGAGGTCACCGCGATCACGTCGGCGTGATGGCCCGCCGCCCGCAGCGAGCGGGCCAGCCGCAGGCCGTGCACGTCGGGCAGGTGCAGGTCGAGGAGCAGCAGGTCGACGGGGGTGCGGTCCAGCGCCCGGCGGGCCTCGGCCCCGGTGTGCGCCGTGCCGACGGCGACGAAGCCGGGCACCCGCCCGACGTACATCACGTGCGCGTCGGCGGCGACCGGGTCGTCCTCGACGACCAGCACCCTGATGGGCTGCCCGGTCATCCGGCCCCGCCCGTGCCGTGGGCGGCCGCGTCGGCTGTGCCGTGCGTGACTGCCCCGCCCGTGCCGTGCGCGACCGCATCGCCCGCACCGCGCACGACCGCACCGGCCCTCTCCCGCAGCGGGACGCGCACGTCGAACACCGCGCCGCCGTCCGCGCCGGAGGTCACCGAGAGGGTGCCGCCGTGCCGGGACACCGCCTGCCGGACCAGGGCGAGGCCGAGGCCCCGGCCGCCCAGGCCGGACGGCTTGGTGCTGTAGCCGAGCCGGAACAGCTCCTCGGTGCGGTCCGGGTCGACGCCGGGACCGGTGTCGCCGACCCGCAGGGCCAGCTCCGAGCCGTCCTCCTCGGTCAGCGCCGTCACCGTCACCCGCGGCCGCACCCCGCCCTGCGCCGCGTCCACCGCGTTGTCGATCAGGTTGCCGAGGATGGTGACCAGGTCGCGGGAGGACAGGGCGTCCGGCAGCAGGCCGTCGTCCAGGCGGCTGTCCGGCGACACCACCAGCTCCACGCCCCGCTCGTTGGCCTGCGCGGTCTTGCCCAGCAACAGCGCCGCCAGCACCGGCTCGCTCACCGCCGCCACCACCTGGTCGGTGAGCGCCTGCGCCAGCTCCAGCTCGGCGGTGGCGAACTCCACGGCCTCCTCGGCGCGGCCCAGCTCGATCAGCGACACCACGGTGTGCAGCCGGTTGGCCGCCTCGTGCGCCTGGGACCGCAGCGCCTGCGTGAAGCCCCGCTCCGAGTCCAGCTCGCCCATCAGCGCCTGCAGCTCGGTCACGTCCCGCAGCGTCACCACCGAGCCGCGCCGCTGGCCGCCGGTGACCGGGGAGGTGTTCACCACCAGCACCCGGTCGGCCGTCAGGTGCACCTCGTCGACCCGGGGCTCGGAGGCGAGCAGCGCGCCCGTCAGCGGACCGGGCAGGCCCAGCTCCGCGACCGACCGGCCCACCACGTCCTCCTCCTGGTCCACCCCGAGCAGCTCCCGGCCGCCGTCGTTGATCAGCGCCACCCGGTACTGCCCGTCCAGCATCAGCAGACCCTCGCGCACGGCGTGCAGCGCGGCCTGATGGTAGTCGTGCATGTGGCTGAGCTCGGTCGCGTTCATCCCGTGCGTGTGCCGGCGCAGCCGGGCGTTGATCACGTACGTGCCGACCGCGCCGAGCCCGAGGGCGCCCGCCGCGACCGCCAGCAGCGCGGCGAGCTGCTCCTGGACGCGCCGGCCGATCTCCTCGACCCGTATGCCCGCGCTGACCAGGCCGACGATCCGGTCGCCGTCCCGCACCGGGGTGACGGCCCGCACCGACGGGCCGAGCGTGCCGGTGTAGGTCTCGGTGAAGGTACGCCCCGCGAGGGCCGGGCCCGTGTGGCCCTGGAAGGGCAGGCCGATCTGGTCCGGGTCGGGGTGGGTCCAGCGGATGCCCCGGGGATCCATGACGGTGACGAAGTCCACGTCGGCGTCGCGCACCACCGCCAGCGCGTACGGCTGGAGCCCGGCCGACGGGTCGGACGAGCGGATCGCCTCCCGCACGGACGGTGAGTCGGCGACCGAGCGGGCCACCGAGGTGGCCTGCCGTCCCGCGGCCTCCTCGGCCTCGCTGCGGTGGCTCAGATAGGTGGCCAGCGCGTACCCCGCCACCACGACCGTGAGCAGCACGGCCTGCATGGCGAAGAGCTGTCCCGCGAGGCTGCGGGGCCGGGGGAGGGGGATACGCACCCCGCCAGTCTGCCTCGCACCCGCGCGGTGAACTAAATGAACGGAAGGGTGACCACGCTCACAAGGCGCGACATAGTCACCGCGTTCCCCCGAACCATCCCCCGGACGTGAGCCGCACGCCGGTGATGCCGACGACGACGTCAAGGAGGGCCGCCGTGACCAGCGCCGCCGATACGGCACCTGCCGCACCCAAGGTCAAACGGGACCGCACGCACTATCTCTACATCGCGGTGATCATCGCGGTCGCCCTCGGCATCGCCGTCGGTCTGGTCGCCCCGGACTTCGCGGTCGAGCTGAAGCCGATCGGCACCGGCTTCGTGAACCTGATCAAGATGATGATCTCGCCGATCATCTTCTGCACCATCGTGCTGGGCATCGGGTCCGTGCGGAAGGCCGCCAAGGTCGGCGCGGTGGGCGGCATCGCCCTCGGCTACTTCATGGTCATGTCGGTGGTGGCGCTCGCCATCGGCCTGGTCGTCGGCAACATCCTGGACCCGGGCACCGGCCTCGCGGTCACCGACGCCGTCAAGGAGACCGGCCACGCGCAGATCGACTCGGAGGCGAAGGACACCACCGAGTTCCTGCTCGGCATCATCCCGACCACCATCGTGTCCGCCTTCACCCAGGGCGAGGTGCTGCAGACCCTGCTGATCGCCCTGCTGTGCGGCTTCGCCCTGCAGGCCATGGGCAACGCCGGTCAGCCGGTCCTGCGCGGCATCGAGCACATCCAGCGGCTGGTCTTCCGCGTCCTCGCCATGATCATGTGGGCGGCCCCGGTCGGCGCCTTCGGCGCGATGGCCGCGGTCACCGGCTCGGCGGGCCTGGAGGCGCTCAAGAGCCTCGCGGTGCTGATGATCGGCTTCTACATCACCTGTGTGCTGTTCGTCTTCCTGGTGCTCGGCGCGATGCTGAAGCTCGTCGCGGGCCTGAACGTGTGGAGCCTGTTCAGGTACCTGGGCCGCGAGTTCCTGCTGATCCTGTCCACCTCCTCCTCCGAGTCCGCGCTGCCGCGGCTCATCGCGAAGATGGAGCACCTGGGCGTCAGCAAGCCGGTGGTCGGCATCACCGTCCCGACCGGCTACTCCTTCAACCTCGACGGCACCATGATCTACATGACCATGGCCTCGCTGTTCATCGCCGACGCCATGGGCACCCCGATGTCGGTCGGCGAGCAGATCCCGCTGCTGCTGTTCCTGCTGGTCGCCTCGAAGGGCGCCGCCGGTGTCACCGGCGCCGGCCTGGCGACCCTGGCCGGCGGCCTGCAGTCGCACAAGCCCGCCCTGGTGGACGGCATCGGCCTGATCGTCGGCATCGACCGCTTCATGAGCGAGGCCCGCGCGCTGACCAACTTCGCCGGCAACGCGATCGCCACGGTGCTGATCGGCACCTGGACCAAGGAGATCGACAAGGAGCGGGTCGCCGAGGTGCTGGCCGGCCGCGCCCCGTTCGACGAGCGGACGCTGCTGGACGACCACGACGAGGACGCCGGCCGCGACGACGCCGCCGAGACGTCCGAGCCCGGCGGCGAGAAGGAACTCGTCAAGGCCTGACCCGGGCAGGCGCCCCACACCCCGGCCGGCCGGGCCGCACCCCCGTCGCCCCGGCCGGCCGGTCACCGGAGGCCCACCCCCCCTCCAGGGCCTCCCGCCGGGCGGCCGGACTCCTCCCCCGTGAGTCCGGCCGCCCGGCCTTCCCGCGTCTCCGGCCTCCCGCCCTTGCCCTGACGCCGACGTCAAGCCTTACGTTCGACGGCATGCGAATCGGCGAGCTGGCCGCACGCGCCGGGACCACGACGCGGACGCTGCGGTACTACGAGTCCCGTGGGCTGCTGCCCGCACGGAGGTCGGGAAACGGATACCGGACGTACGACGAGTCCGATCTGAAGCTGCTGCGGCAGATCCGCACGCTCCAGGACTTCGGGTTCGGTCTGGAGGAGACCCGGCCGTTCCTGGAGTGTCTGCGGGCCGGACACCCGGAGGGCGACTCCTGCCCGGCCTCGCTGCAGGTCTACCGGCGCAAGCTCGACGAGCTGGACGCGCTCATCGCCGAGCTGGGCGCGGTGCGGGAGAAGGTCGGACGGCAGCTGGCGCGGGCCGAGGCGGCCCGGGCGGCGCTGGCCGCCGACGCGGCGGTCCCGGGAGGTCCGGAACCGAAGTGCGAAGGGGGAGGGGGACCGCGATGAGCGGCGTGCCCGAGGTGACCGACGCGGACTTCGCGGAGGAGGTGCTGGGCGCCGGGCTCCCGGTGCTGGTGGAGTTCACCGCCGACTGGTGCCCGCCGTGCCGGCAGATGGCGCCGGTGCTGCGCGAGCTGGCCGCGGCGGAGGAGGGCCGGCTGAAGGTGGTCCGGCTGAACGTGGACCACAACCCCGCCACCACCCACGCCTACAAGGTGCTGTCGATGCCGACCTTCGTCGTCTTCCGCGACGGCGAGCCGCTGCGGTCGATGGTCGGCGCCCGGCCGGGGCGGCGGCTGCGGGAGGAACTGGGCGACGTGCTCTGACCGGCCGCCGCAGAGATGAGGAAAACCCCCGGGCCATTGCACCCGGGGGTTTTCCTTGCGTATATTCGTGGATTCACGACTTCGTCATGGGGGTCGTGAAAGAAGTTCAGTGAGCATAGTATATCCGGGCGGGAGCGGAATTGTCAAACACCGAATTTCCGGACGATGAATTGCGGCACGAACAGGAATTCATCGACGGACTGTACGCACGGGTGGACGCCCTGCGGGGCGATGCCGAGGCCGGTGTGGCGGACGCCCTCGCCCAGGGCCACACCCCCCGGCAGGCCAGGCTGGAGCGGGACATCCTGGTCGCCGAGCGCTCCGGGCTGCTCGCCGCGCTGAACGCGGTGGACGGCTCCCTTTGCTTCGGCCGGATCGACCTCGCCTCGGGGCGGACCCACCACATCGGACGCATCGGCCTGCGCGCCGACGACGACGAGCGCACCCCGGTCCTCATCGACTGGCGGGCCGACGTGGCCCGTCCCTTCTACCTGGCCACCGGCCACACCCCGATGGGCCTGCGCCGCCGCCGGCACATCGCCACCGAGGGCCGCCGGGTCACCGGCCTGCACGACGAGATCCTCGACCTCGGCGACGAGACCCGCACCGGCCACGAGGACCCCACCGGCGACGCCGTGCTGCTCGCCGCCCTGAACTCCGCGCGGACCGGCCGCATGGGCGACATCGTCCGCACCATCCAGGCCGACCAGGACCGCATCATCCGCGCCCCGCACCGGGGCGTCCTGGTGGTCGAGGGCGGCCCCGGCACCGGCAAGACCGCCGTCGCCCTGCACCGCGCCGCGTTCCTGCTCTACGAGCACCGCGAGCTGCTGGCCCGCCGCGCCGTGCTGATCGTCGGGCCCAACCCGGCGTTCCTCGGCTACATCGGCGAGGTGCTGCCCAGCCTCGGCGAGACCGGCGTGCTCCTCGCGACCGTCGGCGAGCTGTTCCCCGGGGTGCGGACCACCCGTACGGACACGCCGGAGGCCGCGGCCGTCAAGGGACGGGCGGAGATGGCCGGCGTGCTGGCGGAGTTCGTGCGCGACCGGCAGGCACTGCCCGACCCGGTCATCGCGATCGAGCACGACCGCGAGGTCCTGATGCTCGACGACGGCCTGGTGAACGTCGCCCGGGAGCGCACCCGCGCCACGAAGCTGCCGCACAACGTGGCCCGCGAGCACTTCGAGGGGCACATCCTCAACACGCTCACCGACATGCTCGCCGAGCGCATCGGCACCGACCCGTACGACGGGACCAACCTGCTCGACCCGAGCGACATCACCCAGATCCGCGACGAGCTCGCCGAGAACCCCGAGGTGTGGTCCGCGATCGACCGGCTGTGGCCGCGGATCACCCCGCAGCGCCTGGTCGCCGACTTCCTCGCCGCCCCGGAGGGCTACCTCCCCGACGAGGACGCCGCCGCGATCCGCCGTCCGGTCACCCGGCACTGGACCGTCTCCGACGTGCCGCTGCTGGACGAGGCCGCCGAGCTCCTCGGCGAGGACGACCGGCTGGCCCGCGACCGCGCCGAGCGTGAGCGGCAGCGGCAGATCGCCTACGCGCAGGGCGTGCTGGACGTCTCCTACGCCTCCCGGACCTTCGAGTTCGAGGACAAGGAGGAGGACGACCCGGAGTCGTCCGAGGTGCTGTCCGCGCACGACATCATCGACGCCGAGCGGTTCGCCGAGCGGCACGAGGAGGAGGACCACCGCAGCGCCGCCGAACGCGCCGCCGCCGACCGCACCTGGGCGTTCGGCCACATCATCGTCGACGAGGCGCAGGAGCTGTCCCCGATGGCGTGGCGACTGCTGATGCGCCGCAGCCCCACCCGGTCGATGACCCTCGTCGGCGACCCGGCGCAGACCTCGGAGGCGGGCGGCGTCGGCTCCTGGGAGGGCATCCTCGCCCCCTACGTCGAGGACCGCTGGGAGCACCACCGGCTGGGCGTCAACTACCGCACCCCGGCGGAGATCATGGAGGTCGCCGCAGCGGTGGTGCGCGCCGCGCACCCCGGCTTCGAGCCGCCCGGCTCGGTGCGCGCCACGGGGGTGCGGCCATGGGCCCGCCGCACCGGCGACCTGCCCGCCGCCACCGCCGAGGCGGTCGCGGAGCTGACCCCGCGGGAGGGCCGCCTCGCCGTCATCGCCCCGCGGGAGCTGCACCGCGCCCTGGCCGCCCGGCTGGACGGGGTGACGGCCGGCGCCGAGCCGGACCTCACCCACCGGGTGGTGCTGCTGGACCCGCGCCAGGCCAAGGGGCTCGAGTTCGACTCGGTCCTGGTGGTCGAGCCGGGCCGCTACGGCACCAGCGACCTGTACGTGGCGCTCACCCGCGCCACCCAGCGGCTCGGCGTGCTGCACACCGAGCCGCTGCCGGAGCCGCTCGCGAAGGCCCTCGGGTAGACCGCGCCCGGGTCAGGCCGGGCGCAGCCACACCGTCGCCAGGGGCGGCAGGGTCAGCCGGATGCTCGCCGGCCGGCCGTGCCACCCCTGCGGCTCCGGCTTCACCGGGTCCGGGGTGGTGACGTCGGAGCCGCCGTAGCGGGCCGCGTCGGTGTTCAGGACCTCGCGCCAGGCGGGCACGTCGTCCGGGACGCCGATGCGGTAGTCGTGCCGGACCACGGGGGCGAAGTGGGACACCGCGAGCAGCGGCGCGCCGTCGGCGTCGTACCGCAGGAAGGCCAGCACGTTGTCGTCGGCGGCGTCCCCGGTCACCCAGCGGAAGCCGGACGGCTCGGTGTCGTACTGCCACAGCGCCGGGGTGGCGCGGTAGACGGTGTTGAGGTCGCGCACCAGGTCCCGCACGCCGCGGTGGTCGGCCTCGGCGCCGTAGTGCGGGTCGAGCAGCCACCAGTCCGGGCCGTGCGCCTCCGACCACTCCGCGCCCTGCGCGAACTCCTGCCCCATGAAGAGGAGCTGCTTGCCCGGGTGGGCCCACATGAAGCCGAGGTAGGCGCGCAGGTCGGCGCGCTGCCGCCACCAGTCGCCGGGCATCTTCGACACCAGGGACCGCTTGCCGTGCACGACCTCGTCGTGGGAGATCGGCAGCACGTAGTTCTCGCTGTACGCGTACACCATCGAGAAGGTCATCTCGCCGTGGTGGTACGCGCGGTGCACCGGCTCGTGGCTCATGTACTGCAGCGAGTCGTGCATCCAGCCCATGTTCCACTTCAGCCCGAAGCCGAGCCCGCCGAAGCCGCTCGGGCCGCGGTGGTGGGTGGCGCGGGTGACGCCGTCCCAGGCGGTGGACTCCTCGGCGATCGTCACGACCCCCGGCACCCTGCGGTACACGGTCGCGTTCATCTCCTGCAGGAACGCCACCGCGTCCAGGTTCTCCCGGCCGCCGTGCTCGTTCGGCGTCCACTGGCCCGGCTCGCGCGAGTAGTCGAGGTAGAGCATGGAGGCGACCGCGTCGACCCGCAGCCCGTCGATGTGGAACTCCTCGCACCAGTACAGCGCGTTGGCCACCAGGAAGTTGCGCACCTCGCGGCGCCCGAAGTCGAACTCCAGGGTGCCCCAGTCGGGGTGCGCGGCGCGCAGCGGATCGGAGTGCTCGTACAGCGGGCGGCCGTCGAACTCGGCCAGCGCCCACTCGTCGCGCGGGAAGTGCGCGGGCACCCAGTCCATGATCACGCCGATGCCGGCCCGGTGCAGCGCGTCCACCAGGTACTTGAAGTCGTCCGGGGTGCCGAGCCGCGCGGTGGGCGCGTAGAACCCGGTGACCTGGTACCCCCAGGACCCGCCGAAGGGGTGCTCCGCGACCGGCATCAGCTCGACGTGCGTGAAGCCCAGGTCCTTCACGTAGGCGGGGAGCTGCTCGGCGAGCTGCCGGTAGGTGAGCCCCGGCCGCCACGACGGCAGGTGCACCTCGTAGACGGAGAACGGCGCCCGGTGCGCGGGCACCCGCGCCCGCCGCTCCAGCCACTCCGCGTCGCCCCACGCGTACCGCGACGACGTGACGATCGACGAGGTGGCCGGGGGGACCTCGGTACGGCGGGCCATCGGGTCGGCGCGCAGCGTCTTGGAACCGTCGGGTCGGGTGATCTCGAACTTGTACAGCTCGCCCTCGCCGATCCCCGGCACGAACAGCTCCCACACCCCGGTCGAGCCCAGCGAGCGCATCGGGAAGCCGGTGCCGTCCCAGAAGTTGAACGAGCCCGCCACCCGCACCCCGCGCGCGTTCGGCGCCCACACCGAGAAGCGGGTGCCGGTCACCCCCTGGTGGGTCATCGGGTGCGCGCCCAGCACCGTCCACAGCTCCTCGTGCCGGCCCTCGCCGATCAGGTGCAGGTCCAGCTCGCCCAGCGTGGGCAGGAAGCGGTAGGCGTCCTCCGTCTCCAGCTCCGTCCCCTCGTACGCGACGCGCAGCCGGTACGCCGGGACCTCGCGCAGTGGCAGCAGCCCCGAGAAGAAGCCGTCGCCGTCGTCGTGCAGGGCGACGGTCATGCCGCCCGACACCACGGTCACCGCCCGCGCGTAGGGCCGGAACGCGCGGAAGGCCACCCCGCCGGGCACGGGGTGCGCCCCGAGCACGGAGTGCGGGGCGTGATGCGTCCCGTGCAGCAGCCGCTCCCGGTCGCCGGAGTCCACGGCGGGGGAGACGGCGATCTCCGCCTCCGGCGGCGCGGACCGCTCGGCCGGTGCCGGTGCCGTCCGCGCGGTGTCCCGCCCACGGGTCTCGGCGGCCTCCCGCCCGGCCGTCTCCGTCGGAACCGCCGGTCCGGCGGACGCCGCCTTCGCGGAGGGCGTCCCGGCAGGCGTGGTCCTCGCCGCCGCCGGCCCGGCGGGCGCCGCCGGCACTGCTGTCGGCCCCGCGGGCGCCGTCGTCCCGCCCGGGGTCTTCTTCGCGGCCGGGCTCTTTCCTGCCGTCTTCTTCGCCGCCGTCTTCTGGGCGGCCGCCTTCTGGACCGTCGCCTTCGCGGTCGTGGCGGTCTTCGCCGCGGCGGCGGCCGTCCTCTTCGCGGGCGTCTTCCGCGCCGCGGCCTTCTTCGCAACGGTCTTCTTCGCCGCGGCTGCCGCGGGCTGCTGCTGCGCGGCCGGCTCCTTCCGCGCGGGCGCCGGCGGCTCGGTAGGCCGCTGGTCGGCCGGCTGCTCCGGATGCGAACCGCTGGACTCGGGGCGGGGGGTCACGAGGGAAGCCTCCTGGACGCGGGTCGGGTGGATCAGGTCGGGTCGGCCGCGGCGAGCCGGTGCAGGGCCGCCAGCGGCACGGGCAGCCAGTCGGGGCGGTGCCGGGCCTCGTAGACCGCTTCGTAGACCGCCTTGTCGGTCTCGTAGGCGCGCAGCAGCACCGGCTCGGTGCGTGGGTCGCGGCCCGCGGCCTCGGCGTACCCGGTGCAGTACGCCGCCCGGCAGCGGGCGGCCCAGTCCGGCTGCGGCGGATTCGCCGTACGCGCCGCGTAGTCGAAGGAACGCAGCATGCCCGCCACGTCCCGCACGGCCGGCTGCGGCATCCGGCGCTCGGCCAGCGGCCGGGCCGGCTCCCCCTCGAAGTCGATCAGCGACCAGGCGCCGGCCGGGGAGCGCAGGCACTGCCCGAGGTGCAGGTCACCGTGGACCCGCTGGGCGGTCCAGGTGCGGCCCTCGGCCGCGAGGTCGTCCAGCGCGGTGTACGCCGAGCGCAGATCGTCCGCGTACGGCCGCAGCGCGGGCACCGCGTGCACGGCCGCCTCCAGCCGCTCGGTCATGGCGTCGGCCAGGGCGCGCATCTGCACATGACCCAGGGTGACCGTGGGCAGCGCACGCGCCAGCGCGGTGTGCACCTCGGCGGTGGCCCGCCCGAGGGCCCGCGCCTCGGCGACGAAGTCCTCCCCCTTGGCCAGCTCCCGCAGCGCCAGCTCCCAGCCGTCGGTGGCGCCCTGCACGAACGGCTGGAGCACCCCCAGGACGTAACGCCCGGCCGGGTGCGGCGGGCCCGGTTCGTCCCCGGCGTCGGCGACCAGCCACGCCGTCGGCGGCGGCACCCGGGAGCAGCCCTCGCGGGCCAGCGCCAGCGGCAGCTCCAGGTCGGGGTTGACGCCGGGCATCACCCGGCGCAGCAGCTTCAGGATGTAGGTGTCGCCGTAGACAACCGACGAGTTCGACTGCTCGGCGGTCATCAGGCGCGGCACCAGCCCCGGCCGGATCTCCTGGCGCGGGTCGCGCTCGAAACGAAGCCCGCCGATCCGGGCCCGGGTGCGCAGGGCCTCCAGGAGCAGGTCGGCGGGCCGGGTGTCGTGCAGGGCCTCGTAGACCGTCCGTCCGGCCAGGGGGCCCCGCGACACATGACCGATCAGCGCGGGCGCCAGCCGGGGCGGCAGCGCCTCGCGCACGCCTATGAACAGCTGGTAGCAGTCGCCCGGCTGCTCGGACCCGCCGTGGCCGGGCTGGAGCGGCTGACGGGCGCGCACCAGCAGGTGGTACAGGCCCAGCTTGGCGGTGGGCGGCAGCAGCTCGGTGGCCGCGACCAGGTCGAACCCGGTCACCGGGCGCCCCTTGCCGGCGAACCAGCGCTGTCTCGGCAGCCATTCCCGCAACAGTGGATCGAGTGACGCAAGGAGGCCGGGCGGGGTCGTGACAGTGCGTGTGACGGCTTCCGACATGGCGTCGCGTCCTTTCCCCTCTGTCGGCGCGCCGCGGGGCGCCGCCGGTGGGCGGGGTGCTACTCATGCGTGCCCCGGGCGGAGCGGGGGAAACCGCCCCGCCCCGGGTTCTAGGCGGTGTCCTCGCGGAGCCGGAACCAGTAGAAGCCGTGCCCCCCGAGCGTCATCAGGTACGGCAGTTCGCCGACGGCGGGGAAGCGCACCCCGCCGAACAGCTCCACCGGGTGCCGCCCCTCGAAGGCGCTGAGATCCAGCTCCGTGGGCTGTGCGAAACGGGAGAAGTTGTTGACGCACAGGACCAGGTCGTCCTCGTATTCGCGCAGGAAGGCGAGGACGGCGGGGTTGGAGGAGGGCAGTTCGGTGTAGGAGCCGAGGCCGAACGCCGGGTTCTGCTTGCGGATCTCGATCATCCGCCGGGTCCAGTGCAGCAGGGAGGAGGGGGAGGCCATGGCGGCCTCGACGTTGGTGACCTGGTAGCCGTGGACCGGGTCCATGATGGTGGGCAGGTAGAGGCGGCCGGGGTCGCAGGAGGAGAAGCCGGCGTTGCGGTCGGGGGTCCACTGCATGGGGGTGCGCACGGCGTCGCGGTCGCCGAGCCAGATGTTGTCGCCCATGCCGATCTCGTCGCCGTAGTAGATGATCGGCGAGCCGGGCAGGGACAGCAGCAGGGCGGTGAACAGTTCGATCTGGTTGCGGTCGTTGTCCAGGAGGGGGGCGAGGCGGCGGCGGATGCCGATGTTGGCGCGCATGCGGGGGTCCTTGGCGTATTCGGCCCACATGTAGTCGCGTTCCTCGTCGGTGACCATCTCCAGGGTCAGCTCGTCGTGGTTGCGCAGGAAGATGCCCCACTGGCAGCCGGAGGGGATGGCGGGGGTCTTGGCGAGGATCTCGGAGACCGGGTAGCGCGATTCCCTCCGCACGGCCATGAAGATGCGGGGCATGACGGGGAAGTGGAAGGCCATGTGGCATTCGTCGCCGCCGGCGGCGTAGTCGCCGAAGTAGTCGACGACGTCCTCGGGCCACTGGTTGGCCTCGGCGAGCAGGACGGTGTCGGGGTACTGGGTGTCGATCTCCTTGCGGACCCGCTTCAGGAACGCGTGCGTCGCCGGCAGGTTCTCGCAGTTCGTCCCCTCCTCCTGGTACAGGTACGGCACCGCGTCCAGCCGGAACCCGTCGATCCCGAGGTCCAGCCAGAACTTCAGCGCGGAGATCATCTCCTCCTGCACGGCCGGGTTCTCGTAGTTCAGGTCCGGCTGGTGCGAGAAGAAGCGGTGCCAGTAGTACTGCTTGCGCACCGGGTCGTACGTCCAGTTCGACGCCTCGGTGTCGACGAAGATGATCCGGGCGTCCTGGAACTGCTTGTCGTCGTCGGCCCACACGTAGTAGTCGCCGTACGGCCCGCCGGGGTCGCGCCTCGACTCCTGGAACCAGGGGTGCTGGTCGCTGGTGTGGTTCATGACGAAGTCGATGATCACGCGCATGCCCCGCTGGTGGGCGGAGTCGACGAACTCCACGAAGTCGGCGAGGTCGCCGAACTCCGGCAGGACCGAGGTGTAGTCGGCGACGTCGTACCCGCCGTCGCGCAGCGGCGACTTGAAGAAGGGCGGCAGCCACAGGCAGTCGACGCCCAGCCACTGCAGGTAGTCCAGCTTGGCGGTCAGGCCCTTCAGGTCGCCGACGCCGTCGCCGTTGCTGTCCTGGAAGGAGCGGACGAGGACCTCGTAGAAGACGGCGCGTTTGAACCAGTCGGGGTCACGGTCCTTGGCGGGGGTGTCCTCGAAGGTGTCCAGGACGGGTTCGTTGACGCTCATGTGGCGGAAGACCCTCCGATCTGCGGGGTGGACGGTCGCAGAACCGCGCTGTGCGCCCCGGGAGGCCCGTCCCCGGACCCCCCGCCGACGACGAGTACATGTGCCCCGCCCGGACCGAGACGCACATAGTTGGCACTGCCCCAGTGATAGGTCTCGCCGGTGAGCTCGTCGCGCACCGGCACGGACTCGTGCCAGTCCAGGCCGAGTTGCGGCATGTCCAACGAGACCGTCGCCTCCTGGGTGTGCCGGGGGTCGAGATTGGCGACGACGAGCACCGTGTTGCCGCCCCGCCGCTTCGAGTACGCGATGACCTCCTCCTTGTCCGCCTGGTGGAAGTGGAGGTCGCGCAGCTGCCGCAGGGCCGGGTTCTCGCGCCGGATGGTGTTGAGCCGGGTGATGAGGGGGGCGATGGTGCGTCCCTCGCGTGCGGCGGCTTCCCAGTCGCGGGGTTTGAGCTGGTACTTCTCGCTGTCGAGGTACTCCTCGCTGCCCTCGCGCAGCGGGGTGTTCTCGCACAGTTCGTAGCCGCTGTAGATGCCCCACGTGGGGGAGAGGGTGGCGGCCAGGACGGCGCGGACCTCGAAGGCGGGCCGGCCGCCGTGCTGGAGGTAGGCGTGCAGGATGTCGGGGGTGTTGGCGAAGAAGTTGGGCCGCATGTAGGAGGCGGCCTCCCCCGTCAGTTCGGTCAGGTACTCCGTCAGCTCCTGCTTGGTGTTCCGCCAGGTGAAGTACGTGTAGGACTGCTGGAAGCCGATCTGGGCCAGGGTGTGCATCATCGCCGGGCGGGTGAAGGCCTCCGCCAGGAAGAGGACGTCGGGGTCGGTGCGGTTGATCTCGGCGATCACCCGCTCCCAGAACACCACCGGCTTGGTGTGCGGGTTGTCCACCCGGAAGATCCGCACCCCGGTGTCCATCCAGTGCCGCAGGATCCGGCAGGTCTCGGTGACCAGCCCGTCCAGGTCGGCGTCGAAGGCGACGGGGTAGATGTCCTGGTACTTCTTCGGCGGGTTCTCCGCGTACGCGATGGAGCCGTCGGGGCGGTGGTGGAACCACTCGGGGTGCTTGTGCACCCAGGGGTGGTCGGGGGAGCACTGCAGCGCGAAGTCCAGGGCGACCTCCATGCCCAGCTCGCGGGCGCGGGCCACGAAGCGGGTGAAGTCCTCCAGGGTGCCCAGGCGCGGGTGCACCGCGTCGTGGCCGCCCTCGGGGGAGCCGATCGCCCACGGCACCCCCACGTCGTCCGGGCCGGCGTCCAGGGTGTTGTTCGGGCCCTTGCGGAAGGTCGTCCCGATCGGGTGGACGGGCGGCAGGTAGACCACGTCGAAGCCCATCGCCGCGATCGCCGGCAGCCGCCGCGCGGCGGTGTCGAAGGTGCCGTGCGGCTGCTCGGGCGTGCCCTCCGAGCGGGGGAAGAACTCGTACCAGGAGCCGTACAGCGCCCGCTCCCGCTCGACCAGCAGCGGCAGCGGATCGCTGCTGGTGACCAGCTCCCGCAGCGGATGCCGGGCCAGCACCGCGTCCACCTCCGGCGTCAACGCCGCCGCCAGGCGGGCCGCCGCCGGGCGCTCCGTGTCGCGCAGGGCCTCCACGGCCGCGCGCAGCACCTCCCGGTCACCGGAGCCGGGGACCTGCTCGGCCGCCCGTTCGTGCAGCCGCGCCCCTTCCTCCAGCACCACCTCGGTGTCGATGCCCGCCGGGACCTTGATCCGCGCGTGGTGCCGCCAGGTGGTGACCGGGTCGCCCCACGCCTCCACGGCGTAGGTCCACAGTCCCGTCCCGGTCGGGGTGACGGTGGCCCCCCACCGGTCCGTGCCGGGCGCCAGCTCCCGCATCGGCGTGAAGGGGCCGGGGCGCCCTTCCGGGTCCTTCAGCACCACGTTGGCCGCGACCGCGTCGTGCCCCTCGCGGAACACGGTCGCCGTCACCTCGAACGACTCGCCCACCACGGCCTTCGCGGGCCGGCGCCCCTGCCGCACCAGCGGCCGGACGTCCAGCACCGGGATGCGGCCGACGGAGGTCCCGGGCGGCGCGGGCGGCGCGGAACTCCCGGCGGCGGGCCGCGGGGGCGCGGCGGAGGGGGGAGGGCCGGACGCGGCCGGGCGGGCCGGCGTGCCGGACGGCGAAGGGGATGACGAGTGGTGCGTGGCGGGCATGACCGCTCCTGTCCGCGTCAACGAGGGTGGGCGGAAGACTGTGGGGAGGTGGGTCCTGCGGGGTCCTTGTGGGGTGTACCCGCAGGAGCCTTCCCACACTGTCCGGGTGGGCAATCCGGCCCTTTGTTAACTACTCACGCGTATGTCGACACACAAGACCGGCCGGGACCGCCGGGCGCCCGGCCGGTCCGGAGCGCGCCCGTGATGGG
Source organism: Streptomyces sp. DSM 120436 (assembly GCF_055778765.1). Taxonomy (NCBI): domain Bacteria; kingdom Bacillati; phylum Actinomycetota; class Actinomycetes; order Kitasatosporales; family Streptomycetaceae; genus Streptomyces; species Streptomyces sp. DSM 120436. Next base: position 2,748,777 of record NZ_JBSKBS010000001.1, read on the forward strand.
TTCGTTCCCACCGGTCGGCACGGGTGGCGGGCGCCCTGGAGCGGACGCGCCACCCCGGCGCGCGGGCGCCGGAGCGAGCGGTGCGCGCGTGCCGGGGGTGCGGCGTCCGGCACCCTCGGTGACCAGCGGCTTCTGCGTCCGCCCCCGCCGTCGTCGGCCCGGAGTGCGGCGACCTGCCCGCGGCGCACGCGGACGGCGGCGCGTGACCGCCGGGGCGGGCGAGGCGGAAGGGGGTGCGAGGGGCCTGGATCCCGGAGGTGACCGGGGTGGCGGCCCGGCGGGCGGCGGAAACGGCCGGTTTCTTGCCCTGCCCGGCGACCGGCCCGGTCCGCACGGCCGGACGCGCGGGCCGGAGCGGCGGCACGACCCGCGGAGGCACGCATGAGCAGGACCGCACATGCGTGCGGAACCGGCCGTATCCGCTGTGCGGTGAACCGTTTGGACACGGCCAGGGAGGTACCCGTATCCCCCGGCTTCCCCCGCGGACGGTGTCCGCGCCGGTACTGTCGGCTGCGATACCCGGACGCACACCGCGTCTCTCACGAACGCGCCGAGGTGGCTTGTGAAGGCTATCCGTCGATTCACCGTCCGACCCGTCCTCCCCGAACCGCTCCGGCCGCTGAGCGATCTGGCCCGCAATCTGCGCTGGTCCTGGCACGCCGGAACCCGTGACCTCTTCCGCTCCGTCGACCCCGAACGCTGGGCCGCGGCCGGCGGCGACCCCATGCGCCTGCTGGGCAGCGTGCCGACCGAGCGGCTCACCGAACTGGCCGGCGACCGCGACTTCCTCGACCGCCTCGCCGCGGTCGCGGACGACCTGCACACCTACCTGACCGGCGACCGCTGGTACCAGCGGCAGAGCGGCCGGCTGCCCGCGGCCGTCGCCTACTTCTCCCCCGAGTTCGGCATCACCGCCGCCCTGCCGCAGTACTCCGGCGGGCTCGGCATCCTCGCCGGCGACCACCTCAAGGCCGCCAGCGACCTCGGCGTCCCCCTGATCGGCGTCGGCCTGCTCTACCGGCACGGCTACTTCCGCCAGTCCCTGTCCCGGGACGGCTGGCAGCAGGAGCACTACCCCGTCCTCGACCCGCACGAGCTGCCCCTGGACCAGCTCAAGGAGGCCGACGGCGCGCCCGCCCAGATCACCCTCGCCCTGCCCGGCGGGCGCTCCCTGCGGGCCCGCGTCTGGGTCGCCCAGGTGGGCAGGGTCCCGCTGCTCCTGCTCGACTCCGACGTCGAGGAGAACGACCTCGGCGAGCGCGGGGTGACCGACCGGCTCTACGGCGGCGGCAGCGAGCACCGGCTGCTCCAGGAGATGCTGCTCGGCATAGGAGGCGTCCGCGCGGTCCGCGCGTACTGCGGGCTGACCGGGCATCCGGCGCCCGAGGTGTTCCACACCAACGAGGGGCACGCCGGGTTCCTCGGCCTGGAGCGGATGGCGGAGCTGCGCGCCGAGGGGCTCGACTTCGACGCGGCCCTGGAGGCGGTCCGCGCCGGAACCGTGTTCACCACGCACACGCCCGTCCCGGCCGGCATCGACCGCTTCGACCGCGAACTGGTCGCCCGGCACTTCGGCCCGCACGCGGAACTGCCGCACCTGGAGGTCGACCGCATCCTGCGGCTCGGCAGGGAGACCTACCCCGGAGGCGAGCCCGGCCTGTTCAACATGGCCGTGATGGGCCTGCGCCTCGCCCAGCGGGCCAACGGCGTGTCCCTGCTGCACGGCCGGGTCAGCCGGGAGATGTTCGCCGGACTGTGGCCCGGGTTCGACCCCGAGGAGGTGCCCATCACCTCCGTCACCAACGGGGTGCACGCGCCCACCTGGGTCGCCCCCGAGGTGTACCGGCTCGGCGCCCGGCAGATCGGCACCCAGCGCGCGGAGGAGGCGCTCAGCATCGGCGACTCCGACCGCTGGGACTCCGTCGCCGACATTCCCGACCAGGACATCTGGGACCTGCGCCGGTCACTGCGCGAACTGCTCGTGCTGGAGGTGCGGGAACGGCTGCGCGCCTCCTGGCGGCAGCGCGGCGCCGGGACCGCCGAACTGGGCTGGATCGACGGCGTGCTGGACCCGGACGTGCTCACCATCGGCTTCGCCCGGCGCGTCCCGTCGTACAAGCGGCTGACGCTGATGCTGCGCGACCGGGAGCGGCTGACGGACCTGCTGCTGCACCCCGAGCGGCCGGTGCAGATCGTGGTCGCGGGCAAGGCGCACCCGGCGGACGACGGCGGCAAGCGGCTCATCCAGGAACTGGTGCGGTTCGCCGACGACCCGCGCGTGCGGCACCGGATCGTCTTCCTGCCCGACTACGGCATGGCCATGGCGCAGAAGCTGTACCCCGGCTGCGACATCTGGCTGAACAACCCGCTGCGCCCGCTGGAGGCGTGCGGCACCAGCGGGATGAAGGCCGCGCTCAACGGCGGGCTCAACCTGTCCGTGCCGGACGGCTGGTGGGACGAGTGGTTCCAGCCCGACTTCGGCTGGGCGATCCCCACGGCGGACGGCGCCGGGACCGACCCGGACCGGCGTGACGACATAGAGGCCGCGGCGCTGTACGACCTGCTGGAGCAGCGGGTGACCCGCACCTTCTACGAGCGCGGGCGCAGCGGGCTGCCGGACCGCTGGATCGAGATGGTGCGGCGGACGCTGAGCCTGCTCGGGCCGAAGGTGCTGGCCGGGCGCATGGTGCGGGAGTACGTGGAGCGGCTGTACACGCCGGCCGCGCACGCGCACCGGGCGATGGACGCCGATGCCGCGCGGGAGCTGGCCGAGTGGAAGGCGACGGTGCGGGGGGCGTGGCACGGGGTGACCGTCGACCACGTCGAGACGTCCGTGGCCTCGGCCACCGCGGAACTGGGCAGCACGCTCGCCCTGCGGGTGCGGGTGGGGCTCGGCGGTCTGCGGCCGGAGGACGTCGAGGTGCAGGCGGTGTCCGGGCGGGTGGACGAGGAGGACCGCATCACGGAGGCGTCCGCCGTGCCGTTGAAGCCGGTGGGTGCGCCCGCACCGGGGGGTGAATGGGTGTACGAGGGGCCGTTGGCGCTGGACCGTACGGGGCCGTTCGGGTACACCGTGCGGGTGTTGCCGAGTCATCGGCTGCTGGCGTCCGGGGCGGAGCTGGGGCTGGTGGCCGTGCCGTCGGAGGACGTGGCCGGGGCGGCGGGGTTGTTGATGAGGTGACGTGACCGGCGGCCGGGACGGGCGCGGGCGGTGCGGCCCGGCGGGGGCGCCGCCCGCGCCCGCCCGTGCCGTCGGGGGGACGACGACCCGCAGGCCGCGTGTCAGGCGTCCTCCACCCCCCGTGTCGCCAGCCGGCGGAGGGTCTTGCCGGCGTGACGGGCGTAGGCGTGCTGGAGGGAGCGGGTGGCGGGGCCGCCGGCCCGGGCGTACCAGCGGGCCGGCCTGCTGAACGCCGAGACCGTCAGCCACACCGTCCCGTCGCCCGTGCGGTGCACGACGAACGCCTCCTCGCCGCTCTCCGGGTGGCCGGCCAGCGTGCCGTAGGCCCAGCCGGCCGTGCGGTGCTCCTCCGCCGTCCACACCACCCGGCAGGGCGCCTTCACCAGCCCGGCCAGGGTGACGGTGACCTCGACGTCCGGCGCCGCCCGGTCCGCCGAGGCGTCGATGCCGACGCCCATCTCCCGGTGCAGCTCCCAGGTGAACAGCGCGTCGGCGGCCTGCCGGAAGACCTTCTCCCCCTCGCCGAGCCGGGTGCGCTCCCTCAGGCGGTGGAAACCGGGAGGGCAGAAGTCGGGATCCCGGCTCGCGCCGACGTGGTCGTAGGTGAAGTCCGCCGCAGACATGGGACCCAAGCCTAGGCGGTGGGACGGTGAATCCCGGCGGCACCCGGAGCGGTGGGCTCCGGGTGCCGCGCGGTGTCCGTCTACGGGAAGGTCAGGCTCCAGCCGTTGATGTGGCCGGTGTCGTAGCGGGCCATGTCCCGCACCTGCAGCCGCCAGGTGCCGTTGGCCGTCTCCGACGACGCGTCGACGGTGTACGTCTCGTTGATGTTGTCCGCCGAACCGCCGGTGCGGTTGCGCAGCCGGTACGACGTGCCGTCCGGGGCCAGCAGGTCGACGACCAGGTCACCGCTCCAGGTGTGCACGATGTCCACCGAGACCCTGAGGTTGCCCGGCGCGTTGCCGGTGCGGCCGGTGACGGTGATCGCGGACGTCACCGCGGCGCCGGCGTCCGGGATCGCCACGTCGGTGGTGGACTCGAAGGTGGTGCCGCCGCCTCCGGGGCCGCCGGAGCGCGTGCCGACGTTGACGGCCGCCCAGGCGTCCTGCACCGCCTTGTACTCGGCGCTGTCCGTGCCGTACAGCTCACCGGTCGCCGCCAGGGTGCCGGTGCGGGCCGCCGCGTAGTTGGTGGTGGAGGTGAACTTCGTGGTGAGCGCGCGGAACCAGATCTTCTCCGCCTTGGCGCGGCCGATGCCGGTGACCGGCAGGCCGTCGGAGGTGGGGGAGTCGTAGGTGACGCCGTTGACGGTCTTGGTGCCGCTGCCCTCGGCGAGCAGGTAGAAGAAGTGGTTCGCCACGCCCGACGAGTAGTGCACGTCGATCGAGCCGATGCCGGAGTACCAGGAGTCCTTGGACCGGCCGTCCTTGCTGGGCTTGTCCATGTAGCGCAGCGGCGTGCCGTTGCCGTTGATGTCGATCTCCTCGCCGATGAGGTAGTCGCCGACGTCGGAGGAGTTGTTCGCGTAGAACTCGACGGTCGAGCCGAAGATGTCGCTGGTCGCCTCGTTGAGGCCGCCGGACTCGCCGCTGTAGACCAGGCCCGCGGTGTTCGAGGTGAGGCCGTGGGTCATCTCGTGCGCGGCCACGTCGATCGAGGTGAGCGGGTTGGCGTTGCCGGCGCCGTCGCCGTAGGTCATGCAGAAGCAGCTGTCCGACCAGAAGGCGTTGACGTAGTTGTTGCCGTAGTGGACCCGGGAGTACGCGCCGACGCCGTCCCCGCGGATGCCGTTGCGGCCGTGCACGTTCTTGTAGTAGTCCCAGGTCAGCGCCGCCCCGTAGTGGGCGTCGGCGGCGGCCGACTCCAGGTGGGAGGGGCTGCCGTCGCCCCAGACGTCGTCGGCCCCGGAGAACAGGGTGCCGGTGCCGGAGGTGCCGCGGTTGAGGTTGTACGTGCGGTGGTTGCCGCGCGCCCCGTCGGTCAGGTTGTACGTCGAGCCGGACCGGGTGGTCGTCAGGTCGACGGTGCCGCTGTACACGGTGTGGCCGGTGCCGTTGTGCACGGCCTGCCACTCGTACAGCTTCTCGCCGGTGGTGGCGTCGGTGACGACGTGCAGTTCCTGCGGGGTGCCGTCGTGCTGCAGGCCGCCGACGACCGTCTCGTACGCCACGACCGGCTTGCCGTCCGCCGCCCAGATCACCTTGCGCGGGGCCCGGTCGACGTCCGCGCCCTCGGCCCGCTCGGCCTGCGCGGCGGACAGGGCCTGCTGCTCGGCCTTCGCGGCCGGCACCCTCGCGGCGGTGGTGGCGGGCTCGACCGCGGCGCGGGTCGCCTTGACGACCTTGTCCGCCTCGCCGGCCGTGTCGCCCTGGACGACCAGGTCGCCGCCGAGGACGGGCAGCCCGTCGTAGGTGCGCTCGTAGCGGACGTGCACGGTGCCGTCGCGGTCCTTGAGGACGTCACGGACGACGAGCTTCTCCTTCGCGCCCAGACCGAGGTCCCTGGCGGTCTCCGCCGTGGCGGCATCGGCCTCGCGGATCAGCGCGGCGCGCTGGGCGGGGGTGAGCCGCACCGACTCCGCGCCGGGCGCGGCGGTGCCCGCGGCCCGGGGCGCCGTGTCGGGGGCGGCGGTGGCGGCGCCGGACTGCACGGCCGTGGCGATCAGCGCGGCCACCCCGGCGAGGGCGACGGCGGCGGCGCGGCGCTGCGCGGTGCGGGGGGTGCGTCTGTGGGACGTCCTGCTTCTCAACGCTGACTCCTTCTGCGGGGCCGCGGGGGTGCGCGGCCTGGGGAGACCGATCGGCGGGTCAGCCGGCCGGGCAGAACGGAAGTGCTCCGAGCAGTGGCCGTCGGGCAACGGGCAGCCGAAGCTGTGGGGTTGCTGTGCGGCGGCCGTGGGAAGAGTCGCAGGGGATCGCGGTTTCTGTCAGGAGCGCGTCAGGAAGTTGGCCGGAATCCGTTCGGTGTCCGGGAGGAGGTATCCGGTATGCGGACGCGAGGGAGGGGGTCCCGGCACAGGCGGCCGGGACCCGCCGCCGTGACGGGCCCCGGCCGCCGGCCTCACGGCGCGCCGGCCGGCCGGTCCCCGTGCCAGGACCGCCACAGCGCCGCGTACACCCCGTCCGCCGCCACCAGGGCGTCGTGCGTCCCCAGTTCGCAGACCCGGCCGTCCTCCATCACCGCCACCCGGTCCGCGTCGTGCGCGGTGTGCAGCCGGTGCGCGACGGCGACGACCGTACGGCCCTCCAGCACGGCGGCCAGCGCCCGCTCGGCGTGCCGGGCCGTCGCCGGGTCGAGCAGGGCGGTGGCCTCGTCGAGGATCAGCGTGTGCGGATCGGCCAGCACCACGCGCGCCAGGGCCAGTTGCTGCGCCTGCGGGCCGTCCGTGGGGTGACCGCCCTCGCCCAGCCCGGTGTCCAGGCCGCGCGGCAGCTCCCGCACCCAGCCGTCCGCGCCCACCACGGCCAGCGCCGCCCACAGCTCCCCGTCCCCGGCGTCCGGTGCGGCGATCCGCAGATTGTCCCGGACCGACCCGAGGAAGACATGGTGCTCCTGGGTCACCAGCACCACCTGCCGGCGCAGCCGCTCCGGGTCCAGCGACGCCACCGGCACCCCGCCCACGGTCACGCTCCCTGAGGTCGGCGCGTCCACCCCCGCCAGCAGCCGGCTCAGCGTGGTCTTGCCCGCGCCCGACGGCCCCACCACCGCCAGCCGTTCGCCCGGCGTCACCGTCAGGTCCACCCCGCGCAGCACCTCGCCGCCCCCGTCGTACGCGTAGCGCACCCCGGTCACGTCGATGCGGTCCCCGGCCGGGTCCGGGGTATCGCTCCGTCCCGCCGCGCGCGGCGCCCGGGCCAGCCCCTCCACCCGGGCGAACGACGCGCCGCTGCTCTGCAGTTGCTCCAGCCGCATCAGCACCTCGTCCAGCGGGCCGCTCAGCTGCAGCAGATACAGCGAGGCCGCCACCACCGCGCCGAGACTCACCGCTCCCCGCCCGTGCAGCCACCCGCCGCACAACAGCACCCCGGCCACCGGCACCACGTACGACAGCTCGACCACGGGGAGGAACACCGAGCGCAGGAACAGCGTGCGCACGCGGGCGCGGCGGGACGTCTCCAGCGCCTCCCGGCTCGCCCGGACCCGCCGCTCCTCCAGCCGCAGCGCCTCCACGGTGCGCACGCCCGACACCGTCGACGCGACCACCTCGGCCACGTCCGAGTTGGCCGCGCCCTCGGCGAGGTACGCGTCCCGGGCCCGCCGCAGGTACCAGCGCAGCACCAGCCAGATCGGGGTGAGGCACAGCAGCCCCAGCGCGCCCAGCAAGGGGTCGACGAACAGGATCGCGGCCATGACGAACAGCGACTGCACCGCGTTGACCAGCAGCGAGGGCCCGGCGTCGCGCAGCGTGGTGCCCACGGCGGTCACGTCGGCCGTGCCCCGCGTCGTCAGATCGCCGGTGCCCGCCCGCTCCACCACGGCGGAGGGCAGCGCCAGCACCCGGTCCACGAACCGCTCCCGCACCCGCGCCAGCGTCCGCTCGCCGAACCGGTGTCCCACCAAGCGGGCCCAGCGGGACAGCAGGAGCTGCGCCACCGCGCACGCCAGGATGACCGGCGCCAGCCGGTCCACCACCGCGGTGCCGCCGCCCGCCCGCACCTCGTCGACGATCCGCCCGAGCAGCCACGGCCCGGCCAGGCCGGCCAGGGCCGCCAGGCCGTTCAGCGCCAGCACGCCCGCGAAGGCCCGGCCGTCCGCCCGCACCAGCTCCCCGGCCGCCCGGCGGACGTCGGCCGGTCCCGCCACCGCGAGCCGCTCCCCGCTCATCCCGCCACCTCCTCGGGGGCGCCCTGCCCGGCCTCCCTGGCCACGAGGCGCCGGTACTCCGGTTCGCCGTCCAGCAGTTCACGGTGACGGCCGCTCGCCGCCACCTTCCCGTCGACCAGGAAGAGCACCCGGTCGGCCCGGTCCAGCACCAGCGGCGAGGTGGTGGCCAGCACGGTCGTACGGCCCTGCCGCGCGGCGCGCAGCCGGTCGGCGACCAGGGCCTCGGTGTGCGCGTCGAGCGCCGAGACCGGCTCCACCGCCAGCAGCACCTCGGGGTCGGCGAGCAGCGCCCGGGCCAGCCGGACCCGCTGCCGCTGGCCGCCGGAGAGGCTGCGCCCCTGCGCGGACACCACCGAGTCCAGCCCGCCGGGCAGTCCGCGCACGACGTCGTCGGCGGCCGCCGCGCGCAGCGCGCGCAGCACCTCCGCGTCAAACGCCCCGCCCCGGCCCGCCACCACCTCCCGCAGCGGACCGGCGAACAGCGCGGCCTCCGGATCGGCGACCAGGATCCGCTCCCGCACCCGCGCGAGCGCGATCTCGTCCAGCCGGACCCCGCCCCAGGTGACGTCCGACGGCGCGTACCGGCCCAGCCGGTCCACCACGGCCGCCGCGTCCGCGGGCCGCGCGCACACCAGCGCGGTCAGCCGCCCCGGCGGCACCCGCACCCCCGACTCCGGGTCGTCCAGCGCGGCCGGCCCGGCCGGCGGGTCGGCGGCGGCCGCGTCCGGCGGCGGCTGGATCCGCAGCAGCGCCGCCACCCGCCCGGCCGCCACCACGCCCCGGCTGAGGTAGTAGCCGCACTCGATCAGGAACATCACCGGCCACACCAGGACCGTCACGTACCCGTACACCGACACCAGCTCGCCGATGCTGATGTCCCCCTGCGCGGCCTGCCGCGCCGCGATCCAGGTCACCACCGCGAGGAACAGCGTCGGCAGCCCCGCGGCCAGCGCCTGCATCCAGCTCGTCACCGCCCCGACCCGGTAGCCCTGTTCCCGCAGCCGCCCCGAGTCGCGGCGGAACGCGTCCGCGACCAGCCCCTTGCCGCCCAGCCCGCTCAGCACCCGCAGCCCGCCCGCGAGGTCCCCGATCCGGGCGGTCAGCACGCCCTGCCGCTGCCGGTACTCCGTCTCCGCGCCCTGGAGCCGTCCCGTCAGCGGCCCCACGACCAGCCCGATCACCGGCACCCCGAGCAGCACCACCACGGCCAGCAGCGGCGACACCGACAGCAGCAGCCCCGCCACCGCCGCGTACGCCACGACCGCGCCGAACCCCGGCCCGACGGCGGTGAGCGACTGGGCGATCACCTGTACGTCGCCCACCCCGATGGTCACCACCTCCCCGGCCGCCGCCCGCCGCTCCAGCGCCGCGCCCAGCCTCACGGTGTGCCCGACGACCACCTTCACCGTGCGGAAGTTGGCGTCCATCCGGACCATCGTCATCGTGCGGTGCCGCATCATGCCCAGCCAGGCGTTGAAGGCGGTCACCAGGACCAGGGCGCCGGTCCAGCCGGCCAGCGCCGTCAGGTCGCCCGTCCCCAGCCCGTCGTCCACCGCCCGCGACATCAGGTACGGCACCGCCGCCAGCAGCACCATCCACACACTGCCGTACACCGCCCCCGCCACGCAGCGCCCCGGCTGCCGGCGCACCAGCCACCACAGATAACGGGCCCCGCCGCGCCCGTCGGGCGTGCCGGGATCCTCGTAGGCGTCGATCACGTCCGTTCCCCTCCCCGTACGGCCCGGCGGCCGGTGTGTCCCGTCGTCGCGTCGGCCGCTCTCACGGGCGCTTCCGGAACGGCGCGAGCGTGGCCCGTACGTGCTCGGCGGCGCCCCAGTCGGGCTCGAACTGGGCGATCACCGCCAGGTGCTGCCGCAGCTGGAGGACGGGCATCCGGTCCCGCCAGCCGGCGTCGAGCCCGGTCAGCTCGGCGTACCGCTCGAAGAACACCCGCGCCTCGGGCGGGGGTGAAGTCGTCCACAGGTGGGCCAGGTCCACCTCGGCCCAGGTGTACGACACGGCGGGGTCGACCAGCGCGGGCCGCCCGTCGGGGGCGGCCATGACGTTCCGCGCCCACAGGTCGCCGTGCGTCAGGCACGCGGGCCGGGCCGGCAGCAGCTCGGGCAGCCGGTCGCACAGCCGCTCCAGCGCCCGCCGGTCGGCGGCGTCCAGCGCCCGGTGGACCCGGGGCTCCTCCAGCCAGCGCAGCAGCCGGTGCCGGGCGAAGAACTCGAAGCCGTCGTCGGTCCAGGTGTTGACCTGACGGCGGCGGCCCAGCCAGTTGTCCCGGTGCCAGCCGAACCGGTCGTGCCGTGTGCCGGTGTGCAGCCGGGCGACCGCGTGCGCGCACGCCTCCCAGAACGCCTCCGTGTCCGGCCGGGGACGCAGCACCGACAGCACGAGCAGGTCCCGGTCCGCGAGGACGACGTCCGGCGTGGTGACGCCGCCCGCCTCGCGCAGCACCGTCAGCCCCTCGGCCTCCGCGGCGAAGGCGTCGTCCGCCGGCGGCTCGTCGAACGCCTTCACGAACACCGGTGTGCCGTCCGCGCGGCGCGCCAGCCCCGCGGTCGCGGCGAGGCCCCCGGAGACCGGCTCGACCGTGCCGGCATCGGTCAGCCCGGCCGCGTGCAGGCGGGCGAGCAGCATCGACGTCGCCTCCGCCACAGGTGTGCTCCTCTCGATCGGTCCCTCACCGCGGCCCCGGGAGCGGTCCCCGCGACGGCGGCTCCCCCGGCGGGGCGTCACACCAGGCTGTCCCGCCAGGCCCGGTGCAGATCCGCGAACCGGCCGGCGCCACCGATGAGTTCGTCCGGGCTGCCGTCCTCCACGATCCGCCCGCGCTCCATCACCAGCACCCGGTCCGCGATCTCCACGGTGGACAGCCGGTGCGCGATCACCACCGCCGTACGGCCCTTCAGCACCGTGGCCATCGCCCGCTGCACCGCCCGCTCGCCGGGGACGTCCAGCGAGCTGGTCGCCTCGTCCAGGATCAGCACCGCCGGGTCCGCGAGCAACGCCCGCGCGAACGCCACCAGCTGGCGCTGTCCGGCCGAGATGCGGCCGCCGCGCTTGCGGACGTCCGTGTCGTAGCCGTCGGGCAGCGCGGCGATGAAGTCGTGCGCGCCGATCTCCTTGGCGGCCTGCTCGATCTCCTCCCGGCCGGCCTCCGGACGGCCGATCGCGATGTTCTCGGCGACCGTCCCGGAGAACAGGAACGCCTCCTGGGTCACCATCACCACCTCGCGCCGCAGGTCCCGTCCCGTCAGGTCGCGCAGGTCGACGCCGTCGAGCAGCACCCGTCCGCCGGTGGGGTCGTAGAACCGGGCGAGCAGCTTCGCCAGCGTCGACTTGCCCGCGCCGGTGGAGCCGACGACCGCGACGGTCTGCCCGGCCGGCAGGGTGAGCCCGAAGCGGGGCAGCACCTCGCCGCCGGTGCGGTACGCGAACCGCACGTCGTCGAAGACCACCTCGCGCCCGGGGAGGGCGGGGCGCCGCCCCGGCAGCTCGCGGGGGGCCGCCGGCTCGGGCACGGACGGGGTCTGCGCCAGCAGTCCGGCGATCTTCTCCAGCGAGGCCGCCGCCGACTGCGCCGAGTTGAGGAACATGCCCAGCCGGTCGATCGGGTCGTACAGCCGCCGCAGGTACAGCACGGCCGCCGCCAGCACACCGAGCGCCAGCGTCTCCCCGGCCACCCGGTAGGCGCCCCACAGCACGATCAGCGCGACCGTGGTGTTGGCGGTCACCCGGGAGCCGACGACGTAGCGGGCCATCTCCAGCAGCGCGTCGCCGTTGGTCCTCTCGTGCCGCCGGTTCAGCACCGCGAAGTCGGCGTCGTTGGCCCGCTCACGGCGGAAGGCGCGCACCGGACGGATGCCGTTCATCGTCTCGACGAACTTCACGATCACCGCGGCGATCGCCGTCGACCGCCGCCGGTACACCCGCCGCGCCCGCCGCTGGTACGACCGCACCAGCAGGTACAGCGGCACGAACGACGCCACCGCCACCGCGCCCAGCCCCAGGTCCAGCCACAACAGCAGCACCGAGATGTACACGGCGGACAGGACGGTCGTCACCAGTTCCTGCAGGCCCTCCTCCAGCAGCTCCCGCAGCGACTCGACGTCGGTGGTGGAACGGGAGATCAGCCGGCCGGAGGTGTAGCGCTCGTGGAAGTCCACGCTCAGCGCCTGCGCGTGCCGGAAGATCCGGCCGCGCAGGTCGAGCAGCACGTCCTGGCTGACCCGGGCGGACGCGGTGATGAACGCGTACTGCAGCGCGCCGGCCGCCGACGCGCACAGCAGGTACCCCACCGCCACCGCGATCAGCGGTCCGTGGTCGTCGCCGCGGAACGCGGGCACCGCCCGGTCGATCGCGTACGCCACCAGCAGCGGGCCGGCCTGCACGGCGGCCTGCTGGAGCAGCAGCAACAGCGCGGTCAGCGCCACCCGGCCGCGCATCGGCGCGAGCAGGGAGCGCAGCAGCGCGCCGGTGGCGCCCGGGGGAGTGGGCAGCACGTCCCGGTCGAAGGGGTCGCCGCCCTTCTGCGGTGTCCGGTCGTCGTCCTCGTCCAGGACGGGTGCGGTGGTGGCCGCGGTCATCGCTGTTCCTCCTGTTCCCCCGCCGGGGCGCCGGACATGAGGTGGGCGTACTCCCGGTTGCCGCGCAGCAGTTCGTGGTGGGTGCCGACCGCCGTGATCCGTCCGCCGGACAGCAGCGCCACCCGGTCGGCGAGCAGCACCGTGGACGGGCGGTGCGCCACGATCAGCGCCGTGGTGTCGGCGAGCACCCGGCGCAGCGCGGCCTCGACCGCGGCCTCGGTGTGCACGTCCAGCGCGGACAGCGGGTCGTCCAGCACCAGGAAGTCGGGGCGCCCCACGACCGCGCGGGCCAGCGCGAGCCGCTGCCGCTGCCCGCCGGACAGGCTCAGGCCCTGCTCGCCGACCTGGGTGGCGGTGCCCTGCGGGAGCGCGTGCACGAAGTCGGCCTGGGCGACGGCCAGGGCGCGCGCCAGGTCCTCCTCACCGCTGCCGCCGCCCATCAGGACGTTCTCGCCGACGGTCGCGGAGAACAGCGTCGGCTCCTCGAAGGCGACGGCCACGCGGGAGCGCAGCTCCTCCCGGGACATCTCCGTGATGTCCCGCCCGTCGAGGGTGATGCGCCCCTCGGTGACCTCGTGCAGCCGGGGCACGAGCGCGGTCAGCGTGGTCTTGCCGCTGCCGGTCGCGCCGACGAGCGCCAGCGACTCGCCGGGCCGGATGTGCAGGTCGACGCGGTCCAGCACGGGCGGCGAGCCCTCGGGGGCGTCCGGGTAGCGGAAGGTGACGTTCTCGAACCGCAGCCCGCCCTCCCGGTGTCCGCCGGGCTTCCCGGCGGACACCGTGGTGCCGGACTCCGGCTCCGCGTCCATCACCTCGAAGTACCGCTCGGTGGCCGTCGCCGCCTCCTGGCTCATCGCCAGCAGGAAGCCGATCGAGTCCACCGGCCAGCGCAGCGCCAGCGCCGTGGACAGGAACGCCACCAGCGTGCCCGCCGACAGCGAGCCGTCCGCCACCCGCACCGCGCCCAGCACCAGCGCCGCCCCGACGGCCAGTTCGGGCAGGGTCACGATCACGCCGAGGATCGTCGCCAGCAGCCGCGCCTTGTGCAGCTCCGTGCCGCGCAGCTTCCCCGACAGCTCCCGGAACGCCCGCGCCTGGCTGCGGTGCCGGCCGAACCCCTTGATGATCCGGATGCCGAGCACGCTCTCCTCGACCACGGTCGTCAGATCGCCCACCTGGTCCTGCGCCTGCCGCGCCGCGCTCGAGTACCGCTTCTCGAACACCACGCAGGTGATCAGCACCGGCACCGCGGGCACCAGGACGACCAGCCCCAGCGTCCAGTCCTGGACCAGCATGATGATCACGCCGACCAGGATCGTCACCCCGTTGACCAGCAGGAACGTCAGCGGGAACGCCAGGAACATGCGCAGCAGCATCAGGTCCGTGGTGGCCCGGGACAGCAACTGCCCCGAGGGCCAGCGGTCGTGGAACGCGATCGGCAGCCGCTGCAGATGCCGGTACAGGCCGGCCCGCATCTCCGCCTCGACGTGCGACAGCGGCCGCGCCACCAGCCAGCGCCGCAACCCGAACAGCAGGGCCTCCGCCAGCCCGAGCAGCAGCAGGTACAGCGCGCCGAGCCACACCCCCGCCGGGTCCCGGTCGGCGATCGGCCCGTCGACCATCCACTTCAGCACGAGCGGGATGACCAGCCCGATGCAGGACGCCAGGACGGCGATGAACGCGGCGGTGAACAGGCGCGCCCGCACGGGACGCACGTACGGCCACAGCCGCAGCAGCGTCCGCACGGTGGAGCGGGGTTCCCGGGGAGAAGGTGGAGTGTGCATCAGTAGTGAGCGTACGGTTCGCCACTGTCGCTGCCCACCGAATTCCGTCCCGGTCCGCCTCGGTCCCGGGACCTACGACCCGCGCCGCCGGACGGCCGTGTCCCGGTGGACGGGCGCCGCGCAGCGGGGAGTCGTACCACTCCATCGGCCGATCGGACGATGCGCGGCCGAGCGCGACGGCCGATGTCCGCGCACCCCGCCCGCCGGAACACTGGCCGTCATGTCCGTCATCGACGTCACCGACCTGCGCAAGGCCTACGGCGGCCGGCCCGCCGTCGACGGGGTGTCCTTCTCCGTCGACGAGGGCGAGATCTTCGGCATCCTCGGCCCCAACGGCGCCGGCAAGACCACCACCGTGGAGTGCGTGGAGGGGCTGCGCGTCCCCGACGCCGGGCGGGTCCGGGTCGCCGGACTCGACCCCGTCGCCGACCACGAGGAGGTCACCCGCATCCTCGGCGCGCAGCTCCAGCAGAGCGAACTCCAGCCCAAGCTGACCGTCCGCGAGGCCCTGGAGCTCTACGCCTCCTTCCACCCCCGCCCCGCCGACTGGCGTCCGCTCGCCGAACGGCTGGGCCTCACCGCGAAACTGACCACCCGGTTCGCGAAGCTGTCCGGCGGCCAGAAGCAGCGCCTGTTCATCGCGCTCGCCCTCATCGGCAACCCGCGGATCGTGGTGCTGGACGAGCTGACCACCGGCCTCGACCCGCGTGCCCGGCGCGACACCTGGCACCTCATCGAGGACGTCCGCGCGGGCGGCGTCACCGTCCTCCTCGTCACCCACTTCATGGAGGAGGCCCAGCGCCTCTGCGACCGCATCGCCGTCATCGACCGGG
This sequence comes from Streptomyces sp. DSM 120436, assembly GCF_055778765.1. Classification (NCBI taxonomy): domain Bacteria; kingdom Bacillati; phylum Actinomycetota; class Actinomycetes; order Kitasatosporales; family Streptomycetaceae; genus Streptomyces; species Streptomyces sp. DSM 120436. The sequence goes on from NZ_JBSKBS010000001.1 coordinate 2,763,994, forward strand.
GACGCGTCGCCGCCCTCGACACCCCGGCGGGACTCATCCGCCGCTCGGCCGGGGCCACCGTCATCAGCTTCACCCCGTCCGCCCCGCTCGACGACGCCGACCTCGGCGCGCTGCCCGGACTCGCCTCGGTCGCCCACAAGGACGGCCGGATCACCCTGTCCGGCACCGACGACACGGTCAACGCCGTTCTCACCCTTCTCGCCCGCTCCCGCGTCACCGCCCACCAGCTGCGCGTCACCGACGCCACGCTGGACGACGCCTTCCTGGACCTCACGGAGACCACGGCATGAGCACCGGACTCGTCAACACCGCAGTGCTGAAAACTGAGTCGAGGCTCTTCCGGCGCGAACCCGGCGGCATCTTCTGGATCATGCTCTTCCCGACCCTGCTGCTGGTGATCCTGGGGTCCATCCCCTCCTTCCGGGAGGCCGACCCCGCCCTCGGCGGACTGCGCCCGGTCGACGCCTACGTGCCGGTCACCCTCCTCCTCGGCCTGATCATCGGCGGACTCCAGGGCATGCCGCCCACCCTCACCGGCTACCGCGAGACCGGCATCCTGCGCCGCATGTCCACCACACCGGTCCGTCCCGCCGCCCTGCTCGCCGCCCAGATGACGGTGCTCGGCGCCGCCTCCCTGGTCTCCGCGGCGGTCACCCTCGCCGTCGGCCGGCTCGCCTTCGACGTCGCCCTGCCCGGGCAGCCGCTCGGCCACCTGCTGGCGCTGCTGCTCGCCCTGGCCGCCTCCCTCGCGCTCGGCGCGCTGATCAGCGCCCTGGCCCGCACCGCGAAGATCGCCACCGCGATCGGCTCCACCGCGCTGTTCCCGGCCATGTTCACCGCGGGCGTGTGGCTCCCGGTCGAGGCCATGCCGGACCTGATGGCCGACATCGTCGGCTGGACCCCGTTCGGCGCGGCCGCCCAGGCCCTGAACGACGCGGCGGCGGGCGACTGGCCCGGCGCGGCGCACCTCGCGGTGACGGCGGGCTGGGCGGTGCTGCTCACCGCGGGCGCGGTGCGCTGGTTCCGCTGGGAGTGAGGAGGGCTGTGCCGGACACTGGTGCGATGACCAGAACGGCCCGACTCGACGACCGCTGGGCGGTGTTCGACCGCTGGGGCCCGTACGGGCTGCTGCTGCTGAGCACCGTGATCGCCTGGGCGGCAGCGGACCCCCTCGGGATGAGCACCGGCGAACGCCGGGCGGGCGGCGCGCTCGTCGTGGCGGCCGTCGCCGTGGAGCTGTGGTGGGGCCGGCGGTCGCGCACCCGGCCGCCCGGCCCGTCCGCGGCGGGCGCCCGCCTGTACGCCCTGCGCTGGGCCCTCGGCTTCGCGCTCACCTGGCTGAACCCGCTGTTCGCCTTCTACGCCGTCCACGGCTACTTCAGCACCGAGCGCCTGCTGCCGCGCCCGTTGCGCAAGGCCGGCCTGTGCGCCACCGCCGTGACCCTGGCCGGTTCCCAGTCGGGAGGGATGCCGCCGGACGGCCGGCTGGGCTGGACGCTCTTCGGCTCCCTGCTGGCCGCCAACGGCTTCCTGGTCCTCCTCTTCAGCCACTTCGCCGACCTGGAGGAGGACCGCGGCCGGGCCCGGCTGGCGACCATCGCCGAACTCGAACGCACCAACACCGCCCTGCAGCAGGCCCTCGACGAGAACGCCGCCCTGCACTCCCAGCTCCTCGTCCAGGCGCGGGAGGCAGGCGTCGCCGACGAGCGCCGCAGGCTGGCCGCGGAGATCCACGACACCCTGGCCCAGGGCCTGACCGGCATCATCGCCCAGCTCCAGGTCGCCGCGAACACCCCCGACCCCGTCGCGGGCCGTGCCCATCTGGACCGGGCGCTCGCCCTGGCCCGCGACAGCCTCGGCGAGGCCCGCCGCTCCGTGCACAACCTGTCCCCGGTCGCGCTCGCCGACGGCGGACTGCCCGGCGCGCTGAAGCGGGCCGTCGCCGAATGGGGCGAACGCACCGGCGTGAACGCCGCGTTCACCGTCACCGGCACCGTCGAGCCGCTGCACGACGAGATGGCGGCCACCCTGCTGCGCATCGCCCAGGAGGCCCTGTCCAACACGGCGCGGCACGCGCGGGCCGCCCGGGCCGGCGTCACCCTCTCCTACATGGGGGACGAGGTCACCCTCGACATCCGCGACGACGGCGCGGGCTTCGACCCGCTCGCCGTCCCCGCGCACACCTCCGCCGGCGGCTTCGGCCTCGACGGCATGCGGGCCCGCGCCGAACGCGTCGCCGGGTCCCTCACGGTCGAGTCCGAACCCGGCGGCGGGACGGCGGTCTCGGCTCGCGTACCGTTGGTCCGCCATGACCCATGACGCCGCGTCCGCAGAGGCCGCCGAGGCCGCGCCCGTGATCTCCCTGCTGGTCGTCGACGACCACCCGGTCGTCCGGGACGGCCTGCGCGGCATGTTCGAGTCCGCGCCCGGCTTCCGGGTGCTCGGCGAGGCGGCCGACGGCGCGGCGGCGCTCCAGCGGGCGGCGGAGCTGGACCCCGACGTGGTCCTGATGGACCTGCGGATGCCGGGCACGGGCGGCGTGGAGGCCATCCGGGAGCTGACCCGCCGGGGCGCGCGGGCCCGGGTGCTGGTGCTGACCACGTACGACACCGACTCCGACACGCTGCCCGCGATCGAGGCGGGCGCGACCGGCTACCTGCTCAAGGACGCCCCGCGCGAGGAGCTGTTCGCGGCCGTCCGGGCCGCGGCCGGGGGCCGTTCCGTGCTGTCCCCGGCCGTCGCCTCCCGGCTGGTGTCCGCCGTCCGCGCGCCCCGGACCCCCGGCGCCGAACCGCTGTCCGCGCGGGAACGCGAGGTGCTGGCCCTGGTCGCCAAGGGCACCTCCAACCGGGAGATCGCCCGCGAGCTGTTCATCAGCGAGGCCACGGTCAAGACGCATCTGACGCACATCTTCGCCAAGCTGGGCGCCAAGGACCGGGCGGCGGCCGTGGCGACGGCGTACGACCGGGGCATCCTCGGCTGACGGGCCGCCCGTCAGGACGCCACCCGCAGCAGCAACACGGTCCGCCCCGGCACCGTGATCACGGCCCCCGCCGCGTACGTCACGTCCGGCGGCCCGCTCTGCTCCTCCCGCCCGGTGTCGACCACCACCTCGTACCGCTCCGCCCACGGGGACCCCGGCAGCGCGAACCCCACCGGGTCCGCGCCCGCGTGCAGGACGGCCAGGAAGCTGTCGTCGAGCACCGGCGCGCCCCGCTCGTCGCGTCCCGGGATGTCCCGGCCGGAGAGGTACATGCCGAGCGTGGCGGCCGGCGCGTACCAGTCGCCCTCGGTCATCTCCCGGCCGTGCGGGGTGAACCAGGCCAGGTCCCGCAGCCCGTCCGCGGAGTGCGCCCGGCCGGAGAAGAACGAGCGGCGGCGCAGCACCGGGTGCCGGTGGCGCAGCGCGATCAGCCGCGAGGCCAGCGCGAACAGCGGCCGCCACTCCGGGTCGTCCCGCAGGCTCCAGTCCACCCAGCCGGTCTCGTTGTCCTGGCAGTAGGCGTTGTTGTTGCCGCGCTGGGTGCGGCCCATCTCGTCGCCGGCCACCAGCATCGGCACGCCCGTCGACAACAGCAGCGTCGTCAGCAGGTTCCGCAGCTGCCGCCGCCGCAGGGCGCGCACGTCCCCGTCGTCCGTCTCGCCCTCCGCGCCGCAGTTCCACGACCGGTTGTCGTCCGTGCCGTCGCGGTTCCCCTCCCCGTTGGCCTCGTTGTGCTTGCGGTCGTACGACACCAGGTCGCGCAGGGTGAAACCGTCGTGCGCGGTGACGAAGTTGACCGAGGCGTACGGCCGCCGCCCGCCCCAGGCGTACAGGTCGCTGGACCCGGACAGCCGGTAGCCCATCTCCCGCACGTCCGGCAGCGCGTGCCGCCAGAAGTCCCGCACCGCGTCCCGGTAGCGGTCGTTCCACTCCGTCCACAGGGGAGGGAAGGCGCCCACCTGGTAGCCGCCGGAGCCGACGTCCCACGGCTCCGCGATCAGCTTCACCCGGCGCAGCACCGGGTCCTGCGCGATCACCGCGAGGAACGGCGACAGCATGTCCACGTCGTGCATGGAGCGGGCCAGCGCCGCCGCCAGGTCGAAGCGGAAGCCGTCCACGCCCATCTCCGTCACCCAGTAGCGCAGCGAGTCCGTGATCAGCCGCAGCACGTGCGGCTGCACCACGTGCAGGGTGTTGCCGCAGCCGGTGTAGTCGGCGTAGCGGCGGGCGTCCGGCTGGAGGCGGTAGTAGCCGCGGTTGTCGACGCCCTTGAACGACAGCGTGGGGCCCAGTTCGCCCGCCTCGGCGGTGTGGTTGTAGACGACGTCGAGGATCACCTCGATGCCGGCCGCGTGCAGGGCCCGCACCATCCGCTTGAACTCGCCGACCTGCTGCCCGGCCGTTCCCGAGGCCGCGTAGGCGGCGTGCGGGGCGAAGTAGCCGATGGAGTTGTAGCCCCAGTAGTTGCGCAGGCCCCGGCGCAGCAGGTGGTCCTCGTGCGCGAACTGGTGCACCGGCAGCAGCTCGACCGCCGTCACGCCCAATCGCACCAGGTGCTCGATCGCCGCGGGGTGCGCGAGACCCGCGTAGGTGCCGCGCAGCTCCTGAGGGACGTCCGGGTGGCGCATGGTGAAGCCGCGCACGTGCAGCTCGTAGATGACCGAGTCGGCCCACGGCGTCTTCGGCCGCCGGTCGTCCGCCCAGTCGTCGTCGTCGTGGACGACCACCCCCTTCGGCACGAACGGCGCCGAGTCCCGGTCGTCGCGCACGGTGTCCGCGACGTGCTGCTCCGGCCAGTCGCGGACGTGCCCGTACACCTCGGGCGGCAGCGCGAAGTCGCCGTCGACGGCCCGGGCGTACGGGTCGAGCAGCAGCTTCGCCGGGTTCCAGCGCCCGCCGGTCCACGGGTCCCAGCGGCCGTGCACCCGGTAGCCGTACCGCTGCCCGGGCAGCACCCCCGGCACGAAACCGTGCCAGATGCCGTGCGTCAGCTCGGTCAGCCGGGCCCGGCTCTCCCGGCCGTGCTCGTCGAACAGGCACAGCTCCACCCCCTCCGCCCCGCCCGCCCAGAGCGCGAAGTCGGTCCCCGCCACCCCGTCCGGGCCGGTGCGGAACCGGGCGCCCAGCGGCGCCGGCCGGCCCGGCCGGACGGGCACCGTGGGCGCGGGCCGCGCCGGCCGCGCGCCGTTCACGACGACGGCCGGCCGCCCGTCCCCGGCGGCCCGCTCTCCGGCCACCGTCTCCTGCTCGGCTGCGCTGGACACCTGTCAGCCTCCCGCGGCTCGTGGGGGACGACGGCGGACAGAGGAGCCACGGCCCGTGCGGCTCCGGCCGTGGCTCCCCGGTGCGTCGTCCTCCCCCTGTTCTGCCCAGAGCGCGCCTCGCACTCACGTTTCCCCGAGGGGCGGCACGGTCGTTTCCCGGAGGCGACGCCCGTCGTTGGGTACCGCGTGAGGCACGTACAAGGGCGCGCACGGCGCGCGAGGGCCGCGCTGGCCGTCGTGGTGACAGGGGCGGGACTGCTGGCCGCGACGGCCGGGTGCGGCCCGGAGGGTTCCGTTCCGGGGGCGTTCGGGCCATCGGGGCGCGCGGACGTCGTCCAGGTGTCCCCGCGCGACGGCAGCACCGGCGTCCGCCCCGGCGAGCACCTGCGGGTGCGGGTGGCGGAGGGCCGGCTGGAGTCGGTGAAGGCGGTCGTGTCGCAGGACGCCCGCGAGTCGCCCGTCCCGGGCAGCGTCTCCGGCGACGGGCGCACCTGGAAGCCGGACGACGAACGGCTGGCGCTCGCCGCGAAGTACACCGTCGACGCGGTCGCCGTCGACGGCGCGGGACGCCGCTCCGCCCGGCGCACCACCTTCACCACCCACGTCCCGGAGGAACGCTTCATCGGCCACGTCGCCCCCGAGGACCGCTCCACCGTCGGCACCGGGATGATCGTCTCCCTGGAGTTCAACCGGAAGATCACCCGCCGCGCGGCCGTGGAACGCGCGGTCCGGGTCACCGCACGGCCCGCCGTCGAGATCCGGCCCCACTGGTTCGGCGGCACCCGGCTCGACTTCCGCCCCGAGCACTACTGGAAGCCCGGCACCGAGGTCACCGTCGACCTGGACCTGCGCGACGTCGAGGGCGCGCCCGGCGTCCACGGCCTGCAGCGCCGCACCCTCACCTTCACCGTCGGCCGCAGCCAGGTGTCCGTGGTCGACGCCGCCGCCCACACCCTGCGCGTCCGCCGGGACGGGGAACTGCTCGCCACCGTGCCGGTCACGGCGGGCGCGGCCGGGACTCCCACCCACAACGGAAAAATGGTGATCACCGAGATGCTCGAGGTCACCCGCATGGCCAGCCGCACGGCCGGTCCCGGCGGCGAGTACGACGTCCCCGACGTCCCGCACGCCGTCCGGCTGACCGGCTCCGGCACCTTCCTGCACGGCGACTACTGGACGGCGCCCGAGGTGTTCGGAAGCCGCAACGTCAGCCACGGCGGCGTCGGCCTGCGCGACGTGCAGGGCGGCGGTGCGGACACCCCGGCGGGCTGGTTCTTCGACCGCAGCCTGACCGGCGACGTCGTCGAGGTGGTCAACAGCAAGGCCCGCACGGTCGCGCCGGACGACGGCCTCGGCGGCTGGAACATGGACTGGAAGGAGTGGAAGGCGGGCGGCGCGGTGAACCGCCGCTGACCGCACCCCCTCGGCGGGCCGTGACCGTTGTGACCCCTGTGACCCCCGTGACCGCCGTGACCGCCGTGACCGCCGTGAACTTGGAACGGAACGGTGACAGAACCGCCGTCTTCCACGCCCCTGGCCTGTGGTTACCATGCGCGGTGTGCGCGAGTGGCGCACGGGGGGGGCCGGGTCCGGTCAGACCCGCCGAGGGGAGAAACAAGTGAACGTGGGGCCGATATCGGGGGCGCCGATGGGCGCGCGGCGCGGCGGCAGGAAGCTCGCGGCGCTGGCGCTCGGGGTGATGCTGGCGGTCACCGCCTGCGGCGGCGGGGGAGCGGAGCAGGGCTCCGGCCCGGACGACGGCAAGGGCAAGGCCAAGGACTCCACGGCGGCGCGCAGCACGCGGTCCGAGGCCGTGGTCGCCATCGCCCCGCGTGACGGCGCCACGTCGGTCGGGACCAGCGGTGAGCTGAAGGTGACGGCCGCCCGCGGCAAGCTCACCGAGGTCGTCGTCAAGAACGCCGAGGGCAAGGCCGTCGAGGGCGCGATATCCGGGGACGGCGCCTCCTGGACGCCGTCCACCCACCTGGCCGCCTCCACCACCTACACGGTGCACGCGGTCGCCGAGGACGCCGAGGGCCGCACCACCTCGCAGGACTCCCGCTTCACCACCCTGACGCCGAAGAAGACCTTCCTCGGGCACTTCACCCCCGAGGACGGCTCCACCGTCGGCGTCGGCATGCCCTTCTCCCTCAACTTCACCCGGGGCATCACCCACCCCGACGACGTCGAGAAGGCCATCCGCATCACCACCGAGCCGGCCGTCGAGGTCGAGGGCCACTGGTTCGGCAACGACCGCCTCGACTTCCGGCCGGAGCAGTACTGGAAGGCCGGCACCAAGGTCACCGTCGACCTCAACCTCGACGGCGTCGAGGGCCGTGACGGCGTCTACGGCGAACAGGCCAAGACGGTCTCCTTCACCATCGGCCGCAGCCAGATCTCCGTGGTCGACGCGAAGAAGCACACCATGAAGGTGATCCGCGACGGCAAGGTGATCAAGAAGATCCCCGTCACCACCGGCGCCCCGGGCTACGAGACCTGGAACGGCAAGATGGTGATCAGCGAGAAGCACACGGTCACCCGCATGAACGGCGAGACGGTCGGCTACGCCGGCGAGTACGACATCGCGGACGTCCCGCACGCCATGCGCCTGTCCACCTCCGGCACCTTCATCCACGGCAACTACTGGGGCGGCGACGCCTTCGGCAACCGCAACGCCAGCCACGGCTGCATCGGCCTGCGCGACGTGCAGGGCGGCTGGGACAAGAAGGCCCCGGGAGCCTGGTTCTTCGACAACTCGCTGATCGGTGACGTGGTCGAGGTGAAGAACTCCGACGACGCGGTGATCGCCCCGGACAACGGCCTCAACGGCTGGAACATGTCCTGGGAGAAGTGGAAGGCGTAGGACGCCCTCTTCCCGATCCACGGCCCCGGTGCCCGCACCGGGGCCGTCGTCGTATCTCCGCGATGTGAGCCACGGCACCGGCTCACCCGCCGTTGGTCACCGTGCTGTGCTTGCCCGGGGGGCGGCCCCCGGGCCCCCGGCACGGGTGTGAGCCACGGCACCGGCTGCCCTGCCGTTAGTCACCGTTAACCTGCTGGCATGACCGTACATCTCGAAGTCGCCGAGGGCGTCGGCACGCTGCGTCTGGACCGCCCTCCCATGAACGCGCTGGACGTCGCCACGCAGGACCGTCTGAAGGAGCTCGCCGAGGAGGCCACGCGCCGCGAGGACGTGCGCGCCGTGGTGATCCACGGCGGCGAGAAGGTGTTCGCGGCGGGTGCGGACATCAAGGAGATGCAGGCCATGGACCACACGGCGATGGTCCTGCGCGCCCGTGCCCTCCAGGACTCCTTCACCGCCGTCGCCCGCATCCCCAAGCCGGTCGTGGCCGCCGTCACCGGCTACGCGCTCGGCGGGGGCTGCGAGCTCGCCCTGTGCGCCGACTACCGCATCGCCGGGGAGAACGCCAAGCTCGGCCAGCCCGAGATCCTGCTCGGCCTGATCCCGGGCGCGGGCGGCACCCAGCGGCTGGCCCGGCTGATCGGCCCGTCCAAGGCCAAGGACCTGATCTTCACCGGCCGTCAGGTGCGGGCCGACGAGGCGCTGTCCCTCGGCCTGGTGGACCGCGTGGTGCCCGCCGACGAGGTCTACGCCCAGGCCCACGCCTGGGCCGCGAAGCTGGCACAGGGGCCGGCGCTCGCGCTGCGGGCGGCCAAGGAGTCGGTCGACACCGGACTGGAGACGGACATCGACACCGGACTCGCGGTGGAGCGCAACTGGTTCGCGGGCCTGTTCGCCACGGAGGACCGCGAGCGGGGCATGCGCAGCTTCGTGGAGGAAGGCCCCGGCAAGGCGAAGTTCCTGTGATGGGCGGGTGAAACCCCCACATCGGAATTGCAGTTGACGTCATGCCCGGCCCGGCCCCCCGGTGGTGCGCATCATGGGTGTCTTGACGCACCCTTAAACCGTTTCCGTCGAGGGGCCCGTCGATTGCCCGAGCATGCGTCGTCGCAGGCCGAGCACGCTTTCGAAGCCATGGAAATGCCTTTGGCGTATACCGGAGCACGGGGGTCGACCGGGGGCGCGCGGGGGGCGTATTGCCTCGGAACGGCCCCTGCCTCCCCGGCGTTCGGCCATGATGAGGGCATGGCGGGGCTGGAGGGCACGGAACAGCCGCGGGGAGACGGGCGCGCCGCCGCGTCGCGCTGGTCGCCGACGGTCGAGGACGAACGTGCGGTAGAGGCACTGGAGTTGTACGGCGACCCCGCGGAAGGTGAAGTTCCGCTCCCGTCCCGTCCCGAGTCCGCCGCCCTCGCCCGCCGATTGGTCCAGATCGTCATCCTGCGCCGGTGGGGCCTGACCCCCAAGCTCACCGAGGACGCCGTGCTGCTGGTCTCGGAGCTGGTCGGCAACGCCGTACGCCACACCGGGGCCCGCGCCTTCGGCCTGAGCATGCGGCACCGCCGGGGCTGGATCCGCGTCGAGGTCCGCGACCCGTCCCGCGCCCTGCCGTGCCTGATGCCGGTGCAGGAGACGGACGTCAGCGGCCGCGGCCTCTTCCTCGTCGACAAACTCGCCGACCGCTGGGGCGTCGACCTCCTCTCCCACGGCAAGACCACCTGGTTCGAGATGCGCGTGGCGGACCGCTGACCAGCGGCGCCCCCGGGCCGGATAATCTGGCCCGCGTCAGTACACGTACGAAAAGAACGAGGGGCGGATCGGTGGCGGACATCGAGGAAGCACGGAAGCAGTTCGAGCGGATCGACACGAACGGGGACGGGTTCATCACCGCTGCCGAGTTCAAGACCGCGCTGGCCCAGGGCGGCGACTGGAACGTCACCGAGACGGTCGCCGAGGCCGTCATCGCGTCGCGGGACCTCGACGGCGACAAGCTGCTGTCCTTCGACGAGTTCTGGGCGCACCTGGACAGGTAGGCGTGCTCCGGGGGTGGGCCGGGGTCAGGCGCCCTCGGCCCACTCCTTCAGCGCCGACCTGCTGGAGAAGTCCGCGACGTTCTTGTCCAGCGGGTCGTCGGTGTACTGGTGGAAGCGCCACTCCGCCTGGATGCGGGGCTTCCCGGCGGTGACGTAGTCGGCGATCCAGAGGCCGTCGCCCGCGTAGGACGTCGTGTCGACGTTCAGCCAGAAATTCCGATTGCAATACAGAATGACCCTGTTGTTGGGTCGCAGCTCCTTCACCTTCCGGATGAAGCGGTCCTTCTCCGCGTTGCTCGCATGCGTTCCCTCGCCCGTCGTCTCCCAGTCGACCGCGAGGACGTCCCCCCGCTTCTCCGGGGCCCTGCCCACGAAGTACTCCGCCTGGGCCGTGAGGTTGCCCGGCCAGAGGAAGTGGTAGAAGCCGACGACCAGGCCGGCTTCGCGGGCCCTCTCCGTCTGGGCCGAGAGCCTGGGGTTGGTGTACGAACGGCCCTCCGTCGCCTTGATGAAGACGAAGGACAGGCCGTCGGTGTCGTACGAGGACGACTGGTACGCACTCACGTCGATGCCGCGCAGCATGGGGCTCCCTGAAGTGCTGGTGGGGGAGTCGGAATGACTTCTTCCCCACCCTGGCACGGGTGACCCGTCCGGGGCGGGGAAAGTCAGGTCCCGGAGGTCACCGACGTCTCCGGTGTCACTCCGATGTCGCTTCTCCGCCATGTTCCGCTCACTTCGCACGGATGAACTAGCCGGAGAAGTGGCGTGAGTCGACGCCCGATGAGAGCGTGGAGAGACGAAATGGCCGAACCGGCTGAGGCGGTGGCGTTACCCGCACCGCTCGACACCCTCCTCGCCGCCGCCGTCGCCCGGCGCTTCTACCTGGAGCAGCGGTCGAAGGTGGAGATCGCCAAGGAGTTCGGCATCAGCCGGTTCAAGGTGGCCCGCCTCCTCGACGCGGCCGTGGCCCACGACATCGTGCGGATCGACATCACCGTCCCGGCCGAGATCGACGTCCCGCTCGGGCGGGAGCTGACCGAACGGTTCGGCCTCCGGCACGGGATCGTCGTCGACCTGGGCCGCGACGAGGACGGTACGGCGGGTCCGGCGGACCAGCGGCAGAGCGGCCGCTGGCTCGGTACGGCGGTGGCCCGGCTGGTCTCGGAGATCGTCGAGGAGGGCGACGTCCTCGGGCTGGACGGCAGTCACGCGGTGGACGCGCTCAGCGAGGCGGTCACCCGGCTGCCGCCGTGCGACGTGGTCCAGCTGACCGGGGTGCACGGGCGGGACCTCGCCCATGACGCCGCGATCGCCGCGGTCCGCCGTACGGCCGCGGCGGGCGGCGGCAGGGCGTTCCCGCTCCACACCCCGTTCCTCCTGCCCGACGCCGTGACGGCCGCCGTCCTGCGCAGCCAGCCCGCCACCGCCGAGACGCTGGGCCGGTTCGGCCTGGTCACCAAGGCCGTGGTCGGCGTCACGGCGTGGGACGCCCCGCACTCCACGGTGTACGACGCCCTGTCCGAGCGGGAGCGGGAGGCGCTCCGGGAGGCGGGAGCGTGCGCCGAGGTGGCCGGCCACGTCCTGGACGCCGCGGGCCGGGTGATCCCCACCGAGCTGACCGCCCGCACGATCGCCGTCAGCCCCGCGGAACTCCGCGGCGTCACGGAACTGATCGGCGTCACGGCCGGTGGACGCGGCGCCGGGGCGGTCCGTGCCGTGCTGAGGTCCGGACTGCTCACCGGAGTCGTCACGGACGCCACGACCGCGCGCCGCCTCCTCCGGCACGACGACCCGGACGACCCGGCACGGACCGCACCGTCGTCCCGATCCACCGAATGAGGACAGCGATGAGCCAGCAGGACGAGGCGCTTCCGCCCGTTCCGGACGACATCCGCGAGGCGGGCCGCCTCGCCCCGGACCACTGGCTGGGGGTGGTCGACCCGATGTGGTCCGGGGAGGGGAGGCCCCCGGAGTGGGCGATGACCGGCCGGTGGCGGTCCGGCCTCGACGGGGAGATCGTCGAGTGGGAGGACAACCCCGAGTACCGGCCGTCCCCGCGCGCGCTCGGCTGGCCCGAGCCGGAGGACGAGGTGGACCGCGCCGTCCAGCTCGCGTCGACCGGGTACGGGCCCGGTGAGGCGGTGCCGGCCGCGCTGGCGGGACGCGAGGTGGCCGTGCTGACGGCGCCGGGCGGCGGCCCGCTGACCGCGGCGGCGCCGGACGGGACGCCGGTCGTCCCGGTGTTCACCTCGCCGGTGTTCCTGAACACGGCGGGGCGCTTCGCGTTCGAACTCGTCGGCGCGGACGACCTCGTGACGCGCGTCCCCGAGGGGCACGCGCTGTACCTGAACCCCTCGGCCGCGGTGAGCATGCTGCTGGACCCCGGCGCCGTGCGCGACGCGGTCCGGGACGGTGCGGGGGAGCGGCCCCCCGCTGCCGCCGCGCCCGCGGGCCGTACCGCGCGGGTGCTGACCGAGGCCGTCCACCCGGTGCGGGGGACGGACGCGTGAGCCGCTGGTCGTCCGTGATGCCGGGCCGGGGACGCAGGTCCGGCTCCGGTACGGGCCGCCGCGGCCCGGCGAGTCCGGCCGGCGGCGCGAACGGCGCCGGGAACGGCGCCGGGAACCGGGGCGTCGGCGGCCCGCCGGTCGAGGACGTCGACGGTGTGCTGCTGGTGCGCTCGGTCGAGGACGACTCGTTCCCGCTGGACGTCGTGGCCGAGGTGGCGGGCGCCGTCGGGCGGGAGGAGGACGTCGTCACGGTGATCGTGGGCTCCGCCGGGGGCGGGGGACCCGACGCCGACCACTGGGCACGGCTGGGCGCGCTGCTCGACTCCCTCCGCGCGCGGGGCACCGAACGGGTCCGGCTCGTGATGTCCGGCGCCGGTGACGACCGGCCGGACCGGCCCAGCGTCGCCCGCAGGATCGCGGACGCCTGGGAACTGGAGGTGACGGCCCCGGACGGGGCCGTCCTGATCACGCCCGGGGGAGCGCTCTTCGTCCACGGCGACTCCGGTCCCGGACGCGCGTGGTGGCGGTTCGCGCCCGGCGCGGAGCCGCGGAAGGCGGGCCGGCGCGCCCCGGCGCCCGTCTGGGAGGAGGCGCTGGACGGGGTGCCCGTGCGCACGGCCGGCGGCTGTGTCGTGGACCGTGTCCCGGCGGGCGTGGTGATCCGCCCGGCCGAGGCGCCCGGGCCGGCCTCCGACGCCCTGTGCTTCTCCGTGCCCGTCGACTTCGAACGGCTGACGGTGCTGGTCGGCGCCCCGCAGGCGGAGGACGTCGCCGCCGACGAGGTCGCCGCCGTCCTCAGCGGGCTGCCGGAGGCGGAGCGCGCCCGCACCCGGATCGCGCCCGGCGGCCGGCGCGACCTGCTGCGGCTCGGGCAGTCGGTCGCCGATCTGCTGGGCGCCGAGGTGGAGGTGCTCACCGGCCTGCCGCTGCTCGACGACCACGCGCCGCCCGGGACGCCTCCCCGGCCGACGCTGGTCGGGCTGGACGGCAGGCCGAGCTGGCGGCCGTTCGTGTCGTCCGTGATCTGCGGTCCGGTCGACTCCGAGGGGCGGGCTCCCGTCCCCAGGCCGGTGGAGGTCCACCCGCCCGACTGGATCCTCGGCGGCGGTGAGCGGGGGACGGTACGGCTGACGGACCGCTGGCAGGCGACGGTGACCCGGGCCGGCCTCGCCCTGTGGACGCCGGACGGCCCCCGCCCGGGACCGCTCGGACCGCCCGTCGACCCCGAGGTGTGCGCCATCGAACTGGGCATGCCCGGCCAGCCGCTGGACGACTCCCTGCTGCCCGCGCTGTCCCGCCTCGTGCGGGGCCTCGGAACCGACGTCCGCTCGCGCACCACCCTGCTGGTCCGCGGCAGGCTCCTGGCGGGCGACGGCGCCCTGCGCCGCCTGGCCGCCGAACACGGCATACCGGGCATCCGCTACGTCACCGCCGGCCGGCCCTCGCGCCCCGGCCCGGCCGCCGGCCGGCCGGGCGCGACCGCGGAGCCCGGCCGCGTCCCGCCGCCCGGAGGGGCGGCCCAGGGGCCGGGTCCCGCCGTCGGGACCGGCCGGGCTGTGCCGACCGTGGCCCACGGCCCCGGTACGGCCGCCGCCCCGCCCGCCGCCGAGGCGGGCCGTGCCGTGCCGCCCGGTGCGGGTGTCGGTGGCCCGGGGGCGGTCGAGTCCGGCCGGACTCCACCGCCCGCCGGAGTGGTCCGTGGGCCGGGGACGGCCGCCGAGTCCGGCGCCGGGGCGGGCCGGGGGGCCGGCGGGACCGCCCTCGGCCCGTCGGCCGCCGGTCCCGGTGGGGCTTCGCCGGCCGGCGAGGCGACCCGTGGGCCGGGGACGGCCGCCGCCGGCCCACGGGCCGGCGGTCCCGGTGGAGCTCCGGCGCCCGGTGGGACGGTCCAGGGCTCCGGCGCGGACCCTGCCCTTCCGGCCGCCGGACCCGGAGGCGGAGCGGTCCGCCCCGGCGGTGTGACCGCCGCCGATCCGCAGGCCGCCGGGCCCGGGGCGCCGACGCCTGCGCCTGCGGAGTCCCCGGATGCCCTTCAGGGCGGTGGGACCGCCGGGACGGACGGTCTTTCGGCCGTCGGTTCCGGGGGAGTGCTGTCGGACGTCCGCCCGGACGGGGGTGCTCCCGGTCGGTCGGCGGGCCGTGCCGGAGGTCTTGTGCCGCCGGGCTCCCCTGGGGAGGGCGGGACCGTGCCGTCGCCGGACTCGCCCCCGGACGGCGGGGCCGCCGGTTCCGGGGGAGTGCTGTCGGACGTCCGCTCGGACGGGGGTGCTCCCGGTCGGTCGGCGGGCCGTGCCGGAGGTCTTGTGCCGCCGGGCTCCCCTGGGGAGGGCGGGACCGTGCCGTCGCCGGACTCGCCCCCGGACGGCGGGGCCGCCGGTCCCGGGGGAGTGCTGCCGGGGTCTCCGCCGGAGGCCGCCGGCCCAGAGGGACCGGAGGCCGCCGGCCCAGAGGGCGCGGACGTCGGGGCGTCCGCGCCCGCCGCGCCGCCGGAGGCCGGGGACGGCGTCGGGAGCGAGCGGGGGACTTCCGGACCCGGTGCGGCGCCGGACGCCGGGACGGGTCCGGGCGCCACGGGGCCGCGGACCGTCTCCCCGGCCGGGCCACGCCCCGAAACCGCCGACGGGGGAGGCGGCCCGGGGCCGGACGGTGGCCGGGCCGGGCGTGCCGGGACGGGGACGGGACCGCGCGGGCGGAGCGGTGCGGCGCCCGTCCCGGAACGCGCCGCCCTTCCGTTCGTGCCCGGACACGTCAGCGGGGCCGCCGAGCGCGCCGCGTTCCGGGACGCCGCGGCCGGCGCCTGGGAGGGTCACGCCGCCGCCGTGTCCCGGGTGCTCACCCGGATGCCCGCCCTGCGCGGTCACGAGCTGGAGGCGGCGCGCACCGATCTCGTCGCCGCGCACGCCTACCTCACCGCCGGGGAAGGGCCGCTGCACCACCGCGAGCTGATCCGGGACCTGCACACCGGCGAGGGACGCCTGCTGCCCTAC
This sequence comes from Streptomyces sp. DSM 120436, assembly GCF_055778765.1. NCBI lineage: Bacteria > Bacillati > Actinomycetota > Actinomycetes > Kitasatosporales > Streptomycetaceae > Streptomyces > Streptomyces sp. DSM 120436. Next base: position 2,779,634 of record NZ_JBSKBS010000001.1, read on the forward strand.
GCCGGCTGTCTGGCGTCCGCCCTGCGCCGGCTGCCCTCCTACCGGGGCGTGGCCCTGCGCGGCGGGGACGCCGACGGCCCCGAACCGGCGGTCGGCGCACTGCTGCACGACCCCGCCCCGGTCAGCGCCCTGACCGGGGCCTCGGCGCTCCCCGCCGGGTCCCCCGTGCGCTATGCGATCTGGTCCGTCACCGGCCGCAAGGTACGGCAACTGCTCGACCGGCCGGGCGGCCCCGCGGAGACGCACGAGGAGATCGTCTTCGTGCCGGGGACCGGCTTCCGGGTGCTGGGGGTGCGGACCGCGCCCGCGGGCCCTCCCGTCGTACTGCTGCGCGAGCTCCCCGGGAACGCGACCGCCTACATGGACGGGTCGCAGGAACTGAGCGGCCTGGACCTCAAGGCCCTCACGCACCTCGAGGAGTCGCTGGCCAAGGGCTTCCGCGTCGGTGACGGCCCGCAGTGGCCGGAACGCTGTTCCGGGCCCGTGGGCCAGGACGGATAGCGAGCGACGGGGAAGACACCACCACCCATCACCCCACAGCCAAGGAGAACGATGGCAATGCGCAATCAATCGCCCCCCGAGGGGCCCGACGGCACGGGCGGTTCGTCCGTCCGCAGGGCCGTCTCCCTCGGGTCGGCGGCGGCCGACCCCGGCCCGATGCTGGCGCCGGCCGCACGGCGTACGGCCGCACCGGAGCCGGACGAGGGCGGCACCGAGGGAGCGGAGGCGGCGCGGCCGGCCCCGCACACCGCCGGGAGCGAGGCCGCTCCCGAGCGGCCCGCCGCCACGGGCGGTACGACCGGGGAACCGGTCGCGGCGTCCGCCGCACCCGACGCGTCCGCCGCACCGCAGCGGTCGGAAGCGGAGGGCGGGAGCGCCGCCGAGCCGGCCACCGCCGTCCGGGCCGTCCCGGTCGCCGCAGCCGACGAGGCCGGCGGGGCCGTCGGAACCGCCGCCGGCGCCGGTGCGGACGGTCCGCCGTCCGGGAACCCGAAGAAGCCCCTGCTCGCCGCCGCCGGCATCGCGGGCGTCGTCCTCCTCGCCGTGCCGCTGCTGATCTGGGCCACGGACGACTCGCAGCGGAAGAAGAAGGACGACGTGGCGGTGGCCGTCGGGTCCGACACGCTGCTCGAGGAGGAGTCCCTGGAGGTGCCGAAGGGCGACTACGCCCCGGCGGAGCCCACCCCGGAACCCTCGACGAAGAAGCCGTCCGCCGAGCCGAAGCCCGTCGTCGAGAAGGCGGCCCCGGTGGTGAGTTCGGCGGCCCCGGTCAGCGAGTCGCCCAAGGCGACGGAGGAGAAGGCGGAGAAGAAGGCGGAGAAGAAGGCGGAGCCCCGGGCCGAGAAGCGCGAGGCTCCCGAACTCCCGCCGAACACCGCCGCCTACGCCGTCCAGCGGCTGGCCGCCCAGGACTCCGGCCGGCACATCTGCTACCGGGTCCACCGGAAGGGGGCCGGCTGGACGAACCCGAGGTGCGACGGGGCCATGTCGGGCAAGGGGCTGCCGATCACGGCCATCAACATCGCGGTGGTCGGCGCCAAGAAGGTGTCCGCCAACGAGTTCGTCCAGAAGGACGGCTGGACGACCGCCTGGTCGAGCGCGGCCGACGCGACGGATCTGACGCTGGGCAGCGACTCCCCGAACGCGCCCAACCTCAGCGGGTACGCCATCGGCGTCGACGACGGCAACGTCTGCCACCACCACAAGCTCGGCGGGCACGACTGGGGCGCCTATCTGTGCGAGTCGTCCCAGGGCTGGAGGTTCGGCGGGTCGCTGGACCCGGACGTGTGGCTGGAGAGCGTCAAGTTCAACCTCTGACTCAGCCTCTGAGGGGCGCGACAGCGCAGCGGACGCCCGCCGGCACCGGCCGGCGGGCGTCCGTCCTCACCGCGAGGGCTGCTGCCCCAGGACCTGCCGGACGGGCAGGTCCTGGGGCAGCAGGGTCGTGAGGTCGGCGAGGCTGGGCGAACTCAGCCCGCCCAGCCGGCGGGCCTGGCTCGTCATCATCGACTCCAGCAGCTGCCGGGCGAGCCGCGCGTTGCCGAAGGACCGGTCGCGCGGGATGGCGTCCACATGGGCGCGCAGCGCCTCGACGGTGGCGTCGGCGCACTCGTACCCGGAGGCGGCGGCGTGCCGGGACACGATGGTGACCAGTTCGTCCGTGCTGTAGTCCTCGAACGTCACGAACTTGGAGAACCGGGACGTCAGGCCGGGGTTGGAGGCGAGGAAGCGCTCCATCTCCTCGGTGTATCCGGCGACGACGACCACGATCTCGTCGCGGTGGTCCTCCATCAGCTTCAGCAGGGTGTCGACGGCCTCCCGGCCGAAGTCGTTGGAGGAGCCCTCGGGGGTCAGGGTGTAGGCCTCGTCGATGAACAGCACCCCGCCCAGCGCGCTGGTGAAGACGTCCTTGGTGCGCTGGGCGGTGTGGCCGACGTACTGGCCCACCAGGTCCGCCCGCGCCACCTCCACCAGGGAGTCGCGGGGCAGCACCCCCAGCGAGTGCAGGAGCCTGGCGTACAGCCGGGCGACGGTGGTCTTGCCGGTGCCGGGCGGTCCGCTGAAGACGAGGTGGTTGCTGATCCGGGGGGCGGGCAGCCCCGCGGCGATCCGCTGCCGGGCGTTGGTCAGCAGACTGACCAGGTCGGCGACCTCCCGCTTCACGGCGGCGAGCCCCACCATGGCGGTGAGTTCGGCCATCGGGTCGGACGCGCCGTCGGCGTCCTGGGCCGTGCCGCCGACGGCCGCCGCCTCCGCGTCGCCGACGTCCTGCGGCAGCAGCAGCGTCAGGTCGTTCTCCGCCGGGTCGGTCATGGCCGCGAGCCGGAACGCCTGCCGGTCCACCATGTTCTCGAACACGCCGCGGGCCGCACGGCCGTTGCCGAAGGTCGCGTCGCGCGTCATCTGCTCGAAGCGCACGGCGAGGGCCTCCCGGGTCAGCGGCCCGAGCTCGAACTGGTGCCGGCGGCAGAGGCTCTCGGTGATGGTCACCAGTTCCTCCACCGCGTAGTTGCCGAACTCGATGGTGCGGGTGAACCGGGAGGCGAGGCCCGGGTTGGCGGTGAGGAACGACTCCATCTGCTCGGAGTAGCCGGCCGCCACCACGACCACGTCGTCGCGGTGGTCCTCCATCAGCTTCAGCAGGGTGTCGACGGCCTCCCGGCCGAAGTCGTTGGACGTTCCCTCGACGGTGAGCGTGTAGGCCTCGTCGATGAACAGCACCCCGCCCAGCGCGCTGTTGAACGCCTCGGTGGTCTTGATGGCCGTACCGCCGATGACCTGCGCGACGAGATCGGCGCGGGCGACCTCGACCAGGTGCCCGCTCCTGAGCACGCCCAGGTCCGCGAGGATGCTGCCGTAGAGGCGGGCGACGGTGGTCTTGCCGGTGCCGGGCGGCCCCGCGAAGATCAGGTGCCGGCTCATGGACGGGACCGGCATGCCGAGCCGGCGCCGGCGCTCCGCGAGCTGGTTCAGGTTGACCAGCGTGCGCACCTGGTGCTTGACGTTCTCCAGGCCGGTGAGCGCCTCCAGTTCGGCCAGCGGGCCCTGGGGCTCCTGCTCCTTGCCGGTCCCGCCCGGGGCGCCGTCCTCGCCGGCCGTCCCGGCGGACTCGCCCCAGCTGTCCGGCAGGCCGTTGTCCGCGCTGGTCAGCAGCTCGACCGTGAGCCGTTCGCTCGCGCGGCTCTGGCGCAGCCCCGCGCCCCGGTTGTCGCGCACGACGCACCGGGTGACGTCGACCGGTTCGGCGCTGTCGATCCGTACGCCGTCGCCCGTGCTCCCGGTGATCTCGCAGGCGTCGAGGACGGCCCGGCCGCCGCGCGACACCTGGACGCCGTGGGCCCTCGAACCGTGCACCCGGACCCGCTCCAGGGTGATCTCGGCGCCGTCCCGCACCCCGACCCCGGCGTCGGCGCTGTCGCCGATCTCGCAGTCCCGCAGGGTGCCCCGGCCGCGTTCGCCGACGAGCAGGCCCGAGCGGGCGGCGGAGCTCAGCACGGTGTCGCTGATCTCGGGGTCGGAGTCGTCGTCGATGTGCAGCGCGCAGCCGCCTGCGGACTCGATCGCGCAGTGCTCGAGCCGGCCGCGGCCGTCGTCGGTGAACTCGACGCCGTGGCCGCCCGCGCCGGTGATCCGGGCGTGGCGCAGCAGGGGGTCGGCGGCGGAGCGCACGGAGACGCCGACCCCCGCCGCGTCCAGGACCTCCAGGCGTTCGAACTCGGCCGTGGAGTCGTCCCAGAGCTGCACCGCCCCGGCGGTGTCGGCGCAGTCGCTCACCACGGTGTCCCGCAGCAGCGGGGCGCTGCCCTCGACGACCCGTACGGCGCCCTCGGTGGAGCCGTGGAACGAGCAGCCCTCCAGGGTTCCGCGCGAGCGGTCCAGGACGAGCAGCCCGCTGGTCCTGGTGCGCCGGGTGACGCACCCGCGCAGCATCGGGTCGGCCCCGCCGGAGATGACGATGCCGCTCTGCGCGATGGACTCGAAGGAGGTCTCCTCGACCTCCGGGCGGGACATGCTGGTCACCAGCAGCCCCACCGAGGTGTGGTGCACGACGCACCGCAGCACCCGGGTCGAGCTGTGTCCCTCCAGGGCGATGGCCGGCTTGTCGGTGCCGGAGATGTCGCAGCCCTCCACGGTGCCCCGCGCCTCGCCGCTCGCCAGGACGCCGTTGGCCCGCGCGCCGCGGATGCGGCAGTCGCGGACCAGGGGCCCGGCGCTCTCGCCGATGACCACCGCGGAGGTGCCGAAGTTCTCGAACACGCAGTCCTCGACGACGCTCTCGGACTCCGAGGAGTCGACGAGCCCGGCGCCGCCGGGGTTGCCGATCCGGCAGCCGCGGGCGGCCAGCGAACCCTTGCCGCGGACCAGCAGCGCCGTCCATCCGGCGCCGGTCACGGTGCATCCGTCGAGGGCGGCCTGGCCGGCCGGTACGTCCACGACCGCGGCCTCCTTGTCGCGGCCCCGGAGGGTGAGGGCGCTGAGCATCACGGCGTCGGCCATGAGGGTGACGGCGGTGCCGTCCCGCGGGCAGAGCTCGACGCCGCCCGGCTCGCCCTCGCCGACGATCGTCACCCGGTGGCGGATGACGAGGTTCTCGGCGTAGCGGCCGGGACGGACCCGGATCACCGCCCCGGTACGGGCCTGGGCCAGTGCCTCACCGATCGTCCGGAATCCGTCCGACCGTTCCGGGCCGACCGTGAGTATTTGCCGTGCCACGCCTCGAACCTCCTTGTGCTGCTGCGGTAGTTGGCGTTGTGTGCCGTACATCTTGTGTGCCTATCATGCGGCTCATGCGGAATGTCATGAAAAGCCGGAGTGCGGGCTGTGTGCTGGCGATCGCCGTGGTCCTGCCGGCCGTCGGCGGGCCGGCCCTCGCCCTCCCCGCCGCCCCGGCCGCACCGTCGGAGAGCCCCGGCGCCGACGGCCCGGTGGCCACGCTGCTGCCCCCGCTGCCCGTCCGGCTCGGCGAGGACAGTCCGTGCACCGGGATCTCGGAGCGGACGGCCACCGGAGCGGCGTGGTCGCAGACGGCGCTCGGACTGTCCCGGGCCCAGCGGATCTCGCGCGGCGGCGGCGTGACCGTCGCGGTGGTCGACACCGGTGTCTCCACCGGCGTCCCCAGCCTGTCCGGCAGGGTGGAGGCCGTCGACGCGGCGGCCGACGACTGCGTGGGCCACGGCACGTTCGCCGCCGGCCTGATCGCCGCCGCGCCGGAGAGGGGCAGCGGCATCACCGGGGTCGCCCCGCAGGCGGAGATCCTCGCCCTGCGGGGCACCGACGACCGCGGGGTGCCCTCCGTGGAACGCGTGGCCGCCGGCATCCGGACGGCGGCGGACCGCGGCGCGCAGGTCATCTACGTCGGCCAGGCCCTGCGCACCGGCAAGGCCGAACTCACCGCGGCGGTCGCCCACGCCACCCGGCGCGACGCGCTGGTCGTCGCCCCCGCCGCCCCGGACGCCGTGCCCCGCGAGGAGCAGGGACCCGACGGCGAGATGCCCGAGGGCCCGTACTGGCCGGCCGCGGCGCCCGGCGCGCTCGCCGTCGTGGACTTCGGCCCCGGCGGCGCACGGCAGGAGAACGCGCCGCCCGCCCACGAGCCCGACCTGTCCGCGCCCGGCGACGAGATGGTCAGCGTCGGCCCCGGGGGCGCCGGCCACTACATCGGCTCCGGCGCCTCGCTGGCCGCCGCGGGCGTCGCGGGCACCGCCGCACTCGTCCGCGCCTACCACCCCGACCTCACGGCGGCCGAGGTCACCCGCCGTCTCCTCGACACCGCCTACCCCTCGGACACCCCCCGCCTGGACCCCTACGCGGCCCTGTCCCTGGTCCAGGACCGCACGGAGCCCTCCGCGCAGGACCCCGCCCCCGCACGGATGCCGCCTCCCGCCGACCCCGCTCCCCGCACCCGCTCCCTGACGATCGCGGCCGTGGGCCTGACCACGGTCCTCCTGCTCGCGGCCCTCGCCGCGGTGATCCCCCGGGGCCGCGCCCGCAACTGGCGCCCCCCGGCCGGCCCTTAGCCCCGTGACCGCGGGCAGTCGTGCCTCCCCCCGTGCCTGAACGGCCTGGGAGGCACCCCGCAAGCGCCGGGCTGCGCGACCGCCCCCCGGACCACCCCGGCGCGGCGCACTCCGCACACCCCGGCTCACCCCGTGCGGACGCCTCACCACGCGTCCTCCACGAGCCCCGTCTGCACCTGCAGGGTCTTGCGCCGGGCGATCCGGACCGCCCGCCCCGGAATCAGCTCCCGCCCCTTCACACTCCCGAACAGATACCCCTCGCTCGGCGGACACGACATCAGCAGACCGGGCGTGTTGACCTCCTGCAGCCTCCGCAGCAACGCCTCGTTCAGCCCGCGTCCGGCCCCCGCCGACGACCGTGCCACCACCAGGTGCAGCCCCACCTCGTGCCCCAGCGCCAGATGGTCCAGCAGCGGGGCGAACGGCTGCGTCATCGGTCCGCCGCCCACCATGTCGTAGTCGTCGACCAGGATGAACAGCCGAGGCCCCTGCCACCAGTCGCACAACCGCATCCGCGACGGAGCGATGTCCTCGCCCGGAACGCGCTGCTTGACCGCCCGCGCCGCCCCGTCCACCAGGTCCCTCAGCATGTCCAGGGACACGGCGTGCCCCAGCCGGTACGCCTCGGGAACGCTCTCCACCAGTTCCCGCCGGTAGTCCACCGTCATGATCCGCGCCTCGGCCGGCGTGTACCGCTCGGTGATGCCGCGTGCGACCAGCTTCAGCAGGTTCGTCTTGCCGCTCTCCGTGTCGCCCACCACGATCAGATGCGGGTTCTCGGCGAAGTCGTGCCACACCGGGGCCAGTTCGTTCTCGTCCAGGCCGATCGCGATCCGCAGCCCGTTCTCGCCCTCCGCCTCCGGCAGCTCCTCGACCGGCAGCCTCGCCGGCAGCATCCGCACCCGCGGCGCGGTCGGCCCCGTCCAGCTCTCGGCGATCGCGGCGACCAGCCCCGCGACCCCGTCCGCGAGGTCGTCGGCGTCCTCGACCCCGTCGACGCGCGGCAGCGCCGACAGGTAGTGCAGCTTGTCCGAGGTCAGCCCCCGCCCCGCGCTGCGCGGGATCGTCGCCGCCTTCCGGGAGTCGATCTGGGAGTCCATCGGATCACCCATCCGCAGCTCCAGCCGGGTCCCGGTCTGGTCGCGCACCGAGGACGACAGCTCCACCCAGCGGGCGGTGGTGACCACCAGGTGGACGCCGTAGTTGAGCCCGCGGGCGGCCAGCGCGTTGAACGTGGCGATGTGCCGGTCGAAGTCCTGGCGCACGGTGGCCCAGCCGTCGATGACCAGGAAGACGTCCCCGTGCGGCTCGTCGGGGAACTCGCCCGCCGCGCGCCGCTTGCGGTACGTCGCCATGGAGTCGATCCCGTGCTCCAGGAAGAACCGCTCCCGCCGGGCGAGCAGCGTGGTGACCTCCGCGATCGTACGGCCCACCCGCTCGGTGTCCACCCGCGCCGCGACCCCGCTCATATGGGGCAGCTCGTCCAGCGAGGCCAGCGTGCCGCCGCCGAAGTCCAGGCAGTAGAACTGGACCTCGCGCGGGGTGTGGGTGAGCGCCAGCGCGGTGATGAGGGTCCGCAGCAGCGTGCTCTTGCCGCTCTGCGGGCCCCCGGCGATGGCCACGTGGCCGCCGGCCGCCGACAGGTCCACGGTCAGCAGGTCGCGCAGCTGGTCGAAGGGCCGGTCCACGATGCCCACCGGCACGGTGAGCCGCCCCCGCAGCGGCCAGTCGACCGTGGTCAGGCCGTAGCGCGGATCGGGTGCCAGCGGCGGCAGGATCTGGTCCAGGGTGGCCGGCCGGCCCAGCGGCGGCAGCCACACCTGGTGCGCGGGCGGTCCCGCCCCGCGCAGCCGGTCGAGCGCCACCGACAGCAGGGTCTCCCCGCCGCCGTCCCCCTCGCCCTCCGGCTCGGGCTCCGGCTCACCGGTCCCGCCCGTCAGGTCCGGGTCGGCGGGCGCGCGCGGCACCACCCACTCCGCCGTCCACGGCACCACCTGGCGCGCCACCTGCGCCTGCACGACGGCCCGGCGCCGCTGGTACGGCCCCGAGACGTACGCGGCCCGGAACCGGGTCAGCGCGTCGACGCCGCTCTTGAGGAAACCGGCGCCCGGCTGCGCGGGCAGTTCGTAGGCGTCCGGCACGCCCAGCACGCCCCGGCTCTCCATCGCGGAGAACGTCCGCAGACCGATCCGGTACGACAGATGGCTCTCCAGCTGGTGCATGCGGCCCTCGTCCAGCCGCTGCGAGGCGAGCAGCAGGTGCACCCCGAGACTGCGCCCGAGCCGGCCGATCATCACGAACAGCTCCATGAAGTCGCGGTGCGAGGCGAGCAGTTCGCTGAACTCGTCGACCACCACGAACAGGCTGGGCAGCGGCTGCAGCGGGGTCCCGGACTGCCGTGCCTTCTCGTACTCCAGCGCGGAGGTGTAGTTCCCGGCGGCGCGCAGCAGCTCCTGCCGCCGGATCAGCTCCCCGTGCAGGGCGTCCTGCATCCGCGCGACCAGCGCCACCTCGTCCGCGAGGTTGGTGATGACCGCCGAGGTGTGCGGCAGCTCGTCGAGGCCGAGGAAGGTGGCGCCGCCCTTGAAGTCGACGAGGACGAAGTTCAGCGTCTCGGAGGAGTTGGTCAGCGCCAGCCCCAGCACCAGCGTGCGCAGCAGCTCGCTCTTGCCGGAGCCGGTGGCGCCGATCAGCATGCCGTGCGGTCCCGTGCCGCCCTGCGCGGACTCCTTGATGTCCAGCTCCACGGGCCTGCCCTCACCGCTCACCGCGATCGGCACCCGCAGCCGGGCGCTGCCGGTCGCCTTCTCCCACAGCGTGGCCGGGTCGTGCCGGTGCAGATCGGGGATGTTCAGCAGCGAGGTCAGTTCGACGTCGTCGGCGAGCGGCTTGGAGTCGTCGCCGCCCACGCTCATCCGGTACGGCGCCAGCAGCCGGGCGAGCGCGAGCGCGCCCACCGTGCCCAGCCGGTCGGGCCGGCCGAGCACCGTCGACTGCTCCTTGCGGTCGCGGTCGGTGCGCACCAGCGCGACACCGCCCTCGTCCACCTCCAGGCGCAGCGTGGTCCGGCCGGGCTTCCAGGCGAGTGCCCCGGTGAGGTCGAGCACCACCGCGTTGCGGAAGCCGTGGCCGTCGAAGCGGTGCCCGGCCGGCACCGTGCAGCCGTCGATCACGACGACCGTGTACGGCTCCTCACGTCCCGGGGCCGCGTCGGGGTCGGCGCCCGGCCGCTCCAGGAACTCGGCGCCGAGCAGGTTCTCCAGCTCGGTGAAGGCCGAGGCGATCAGGCGGGCCGGTCCGGCGCCGTCCTCCTCGTGCCGGTGCAGGCTGTGCGGCAGCCACTTCGCCCACTCCCACTCCGCACGCCGCTCGTCCGAGACGCACAGCGCGATCCACAGGTCGTCGGGGGAGTGGAACACCGCCAACTGCGCGAGCAGGGCCCGCACCTGGGCGCGTATCCGCTCCTCGTCCCCGCGGAACAGCACCTTCGACCAGGCCCGCAGGTAGATCGCGATGGGCTGGTCCCGGACGGTGGAGTAGGCCCGGGTGAAGCTGCGCAGCGCGTGCGCCGACAGCGGCTCCAGGTCCTCGACGGGCTTGGTCGACAGCGGCGTCAGCTTCATCGCCAGCCGCTGGTCGCCCACGCCCATCCGCACCTCGGCGAAGTCCTCGTCCGACGACCGCCGCTCCCACAGCCGGGTGCTGCGCACCAGCGACGACAGCGCGTCGGGTTCCGGGTGGCGCCAGGCGAGGGCGCGCTGCTGCTCGACGATGGACGCCCGCACCATGCGCCGGGTCTGCCGCAGGTACCGCAGGTAGTCGCGGCGCTCGCCCTTCATCCGCTGCTTGCGTTCGCCGTTGCGGCGCATGACCTGACCGAGCATCATGCCCGCCGACGCGATCACCATCACACCGAGCGCGATGTAGATGAACCCGCCGCTGCTCTGGCTCATCCCCGGCCGCATGAACATCAGCATCATGGAGACCGACATCAGCGCCATCGGCAGGTACGTCCACACCGCGGAACTGTCCGGCACGACCTCCGGAAGCGTGGGCGGCTCCTGAAGACTCAGTTCCCCCGACGGCATTTCCGGCCCTTTACGGCGGGCCGGCCGGCGGAACAGGATCACGCTCAACGAACGTCCTCCTCAATGATTTCGGAAGGAATTCCGGGGGAACCTCGCGGAAACGTCGCGGGTTTTTCCGTAATGAGTCAGAGTCCCGCGCGACGGCGTCGGGAAAATGACCGGGAGGTGCCGTGAAGGCGAACTCCCGGAGTGGTGTTGCGAAAAGCCCGGAGTACGGTCAAACTCGTCGGCGCATGCCCCGTCCGACTTTTCCGTCGCGTTCGGCGACCGGCCGGTGTGCCGCTGCCACCTTCCAGCCACCGCGTATCGCGTGGTCCGCCAGAAAGTGTGAACCCCGAGCCCATGACTGAGATTCAGACGGCGAGCCTGTGCCGCGTCACCGTACGTGCTCCGGCCAGGACCGTCGACCTGGCCGTGCCCTCCGACGTCCCCGTCGCCGATCTGCTGCCCACGGTGATCGGCTACGGAGGGGACGACCTGGAGGAGTCCGGCCTGGAGCACGGAGGGTGGGTGCTCCAGCGCCTCGGCGGTCCCCCGCTCGATCCCGAGAGTACCTTGGACTCCCTCGGTCTGCGGGACGGAGAGGAGCTTCATCTGCGGCCGCGCACCGAGGCGCTGCCCGAGGTGCACATCGACGACCTGGTCGACGGCATCGCCGACGGCATGGGCCGCAGGCCGCACGGCTGGAGCCCTCAGGCCGGCCGGCGGCTGCTGCTCGGACTGGCCGCGGCCACTCTCACGCTGGGCGTCGTGCTGCTGGCCATGCCGGGCACGGCGGGCTGGATGCGGGCCGTCGCCGCCTCGGCCGCCGGACTGCTGCTGATCGCCGGAGCGGGCTCCGCCTCCCGTGCCGTCGGGGACGCCGGAGCCGGCTCGGTGCTCGGCCTCATGGCGGCCCCCTACTTCGCCCTGGCGGGCTGGCTGCTGCCCGGCGGTGACCTGGGCGGCGCCGACGGCGAGGCCGTCCTCGGCGCGCGGCTGCTGGCGGCGTCCGCGGCCGGCGGCGCGGGCGCGGTGCTCGCCCTGGCGGCGGTCGGGGTGTACCCGGCGCTGTTCATCGGCGCGGCCTGCGTCGCGGCGGCGGGCGCGCTCGGCGCCGCCCTGATCACCCTGGACCTGGCGCCGGAGCAGGCGGCCGGCGTGGTGGCCGTCGTGGTGGTGCTCTTCGGCGGGTTCGTCCCGTCCCTGTCGTTCCGGCTGGCCGGCATGCGGATGCCGCCCCTGCCGACCAACGTCCAGCAGCTGCAGCAGGGCATCGACCCGTACTCCTCCTCGGACGTCGACGCGCGCTCCGCGCTGGCGGACGGCTGGATGACCGCCCTCTACGGCGCCATCGGCCTGGTCTGCCTGCCCTGCCAGGCGGCGCTCATGGCCGCGCCGGGCCTCGCCGAGGTCCTCACCGTCGTGGCCCTCTCCCTCCTCCTGCTGCTGCACAGCCGGGGGCTGGGCAACGTCTGGCAGCGGCTGGCGCTGACCTGTGCCGGGGCCTGGGGAACGGCCCTGCTGCTGTTCCTCTCCGCGCGCTCCCTCACCCCGGTGGACCGGCTGACCCTGACGGCCGGTCTGATGGGACTGGCCGCCGCGATCACCATCGCCTCGTGGACCGTGCCCGGACGGCGGCTCGTCCCGTACTGGGGGCGCGCGGCCGAACTGCTGCACTCGCTCGCCGCCATCAGCCTCCTGCCGCTGACGCTCTGGTCGATGGGCGTCTACGGCTGGCTCCGCGGCATCAACGGCTGACCCGGGAGAACGGCGACATGCACAGCAAGCGCGACCAAGTACAGGCGCACCTGTTCATCATGGGACGGCTGGCCTCGGCCATGCTGCGGTCCGAGCCGGACGCCCCGGAGAGCCCGCTGGGCCGGACCAACCGCGGCGCCGCGATCGGCGTGATCATCGCCGTGCTGGTGTGCGCCGGCGCCTTCGTCTTCGGGCTCATCAAGCCCGGCGGCAACGACTCGTGGCGCTCGGGGGAGAACCTGATCGTCGACAAGCAGACCGGCGCGCGTTACCTGTACCTGGACGGGCGGCTGCGCCCGGTGCGCAACTACGCCTCGGCCCGGCTGGTCACCGGCGGCGAGATCGGCGTCACGACGGTGGGCACGTCCTCGCTGGCCGGCACCCCGCACGGAACGCCCGTCGGCATCCCCGACGGGCCCGAGGCGCTGCCGGGCACGGGCGACCTGGACCGCGGCCCCTGGCTGGTCTGCTCGGACGTCCTGCCGCGGACGACGGGCGTCGTCACGGCGACCACCACGCTCGCCCTCGGCGCCGACGCTCCGCAGGACGTGCCCGGCGGCAGTCGACTGGGCGAGGACGAGGGCGTGCTGGTCACCGGCCCCGACGACGCCACGTACCTGCTGTGGCAGGGCAGCCGGCTGCGGCTGGACGAGCGGGCGAAGGCGGCCGAGGCCCTCGGGTACGGCGACGTCACCCCGCGTCCCGTCTCCGCGGCGTTCCTCGACGCCTTCCCGCTGGGACCCGACCTGGCCCCCGCCGACGTACCCGGCCGGGGCGAGCAGGGTCCCGAACTGGCCGGGCGGAGCACCAGGATCGGGCAGCTCTTCAAGGCCGGCGTGCCCGGCTCCACCGCCCGCCACCACCTGCTCACGAAGGACGGGCTCGTGCCGCTGACGGACACGGAGGCGACCCTCCTGCTGGGCGATCCGCGGACCCGTGAGAAGGCGTACGGCGGGGACGACGCGACCGTGACGATGCTCGGCGCGGACGCCCTGGCCGGGCACCTCGCCCCCGACGCGCGGAGCGCGGAGTCGGCGAGGCTGCCCGCGACGCCGCCGAGGGCGGTCACCGTCGCCACCGGCTCGGTGGCCTGCGCCGAGGTCGACTCCGCGGACTCCGGCGTGCGGGTGGGCGCTTCGGTGCTGCCCCGGAGCGCCCTGCCCGGGGCCGTGCAGGCGCCGTCGCCCGAGGTCGAACCGGGGTGCCTGAAGGTCGACTCCATCGCCGTACGGGCCGGAAAGGGTGCGCTGGTCAGGGCGTTGAGCGCGAGCGGCAGCGCTCTGGGCGACACCACGTACCTGGTGACGGACGAGGGCGTGAAGTACCGGCTGCTGTCCCAGGAGGCGGTGACGGCGCTGGGCTACGAGGGCGTCGAGGCGCGGACGATGCCGTCCCCGATGCTGGCCATGCTGCCCAGCGGCCCGGACCTGACCCCGGAGGCGGCGTCCGAGGGCGAGGCCCGGGTGACGCTGCGGTGCCCCGGGCAGTAGGGGGGCGGGAGGGGGCGGCCGGGCACCGTCGGCGATCGTCCGGGAGGGAAATTCTTGGCGTCCACCCGGTCACCCCACGTTTATCCGGGTACCGGGTGGCGCCCGGCGGACGGCGCCGATGTCCGGTCTGTCCGGCTGGATTCACCATGCCGCTCACCTGAGCGGCATGAATTCCGGGCCATTGCTCAATTGAGCTCCTTAATGGGGGAGTTCGCGGTTCCGTCGGCAATTGCCAAACAAGTTGCAGCCTGCATAGCATCTGGCCACCCCATGACCCCGGCGTGTCATCCGTGAGCGCGGGGAAGCCCTGTCTGCCCGCAGGGTGAAGTGAGGGCCGCAGTCCGGTGAGTTGTGCCGAAAGGGAGTTCTCTCATGGCCATGCAGCAGTCCGAAGAACGCGCGACCCGCAACGGGATCATGGCACTGGAACAGGCCTTCTCCGGTGTTCAGCGCTGTCAGCAGGACGTGCAGACCACGTCGCACACGCTCGCCTCGAATTACGGGGGCGTGGACGGCGGCAAGTACAAGAAGCTGCTGGAGCAGTGGGACGAGCACGTCGACACCATCCTGATCAACCTGGACCGGATGGTCGACGAGCTCAACGGCACCCTCCGGGAGCACGGGCTGGTGCAGGGATCCAGCAACGACGCGATCGACGCGGAGTACTCGCGCTCCACGCAGGTGTTCGACGAGCTCAACGGCACCAACACGTCGTCGAACTGACTCCCGGCGCACCCGCCAGGCACTGCCCCTTCCCCCACTCGTCATTCCCCCGGTGAATCGAGGAATCCGATGGACTTCTCCGACGGCTACATCTACGTCGACTACAACCACGCCGAAGGCGCGGCGGACGACATGGTCAGCCAGTCCAAGGCGATCATGAGCATTCTGGCCAACCTGGAGATGGAACTGGCCGACCTCCGGAACAGCTGGATCGGTGACGACCGGGACGTCTACAGCGAGGTCCAGGCGAAGTGGGACAACGCTGTCGAGAACATCAAGAACCTGCTCGCCAACCACTCCGGTCTGCTGACCGAGATCTCCAACAACTACCGGTACACGGAGCAGAACCTGTCGCAGCGGTGGGGCGACATCAGGATCGGCAGCCGCTGACGCCGACCGGTGACGGAAGGGTGATCGCATGGCCGTCACGGTCCTCGACAGCACGTTCCTGAAGAACTTCATCAACAACCAGATCGACGACTTCCGGACGTCCCTGGAGAACATCCTCAAGGACAGCCCGACCGCCGGCCCGGCGATCTCGTTCATCGCGGACAGCATCTCGACCACGACGATCCTGTCCTCGAAGCCGCTCGTCCTCGGCCCCATGGCCGACGAGAACAGCCTGGTCGGCGGAGGATCCCTGAACAAGGTCATCCGGCAGGGCGCGGGCGAGGTCGAGCGCATCCTGGAGGACCAGACGGTCCTCTTCGAGGACCTCGAACAGGCGTTGTGGGACACGATCGACGAGCTGGCCAAGGCCCAGGGCAAGAACCTCGAGAACATCACCGCGGACGAGTTCATGGACATCTTCGAGGATGTCGACAGTGACCTCGACAATCCGGGTGGCACCGAAGAGGAAGAGTAGCGGAGTTCGGCGATGGCCAGCCCCAAGGACAACAACGACGACTACTGGAAGAAGGCAGTCGACCTGCTCACCGGCTACGTTCTGCCGGAGCGGAAGACGTTGTTCGACACCCTCAAGGGCAACGACGACATCCCGATGATCCACGTCCGGGTGGAGGACGAGGGCGGTCCGGACTATTCGTCGGGTTTCATGAACTCCGGTGGCTGGGGCACGCGCAACACCAACTACACCATTCCGTACTACCAGCCGGCCGGAAACGGCACGGACGTCTCCGAGGGCAGCTACCTCTACCAGTACCGCGTGTACATCACCTTTCTCGCCACGCCCTCGGCCGCGCCCCCGAGCGGGGAGAACGTGATCGCGAAGTTCGAGAAGACGAGCAAGGTCCTGATGGACAAGGGCGGCTCGAACAGCGAAGGCGAGAAACTCGACTGGGACACCAGCGCCCTGGTCCAGTACATCTACGGTTCCAAGGCCGCCCTCGATCAACTGACGATGTGGCCCTACTCCACCCACGGATTCGAGAACCGCGGCATCACGGTGGGCGACGGCGCCTACGTCGACCTGCTCTCCTTCACGAAGACGGCCCAGGCGTTCGACCGGGTCGTCGAGTTCTTCAAGGACAGCGCGGTCACCATCGGCAAGTGGGACAACGAGAACATCGGAGAGGGCAGCGACTCCTGGGACGGCACGTCGGCCGCCATCTTCAAGGAACTCATCCACAAGCTGGCCCGGAACTACGAGGGGTACGCCGACCAGATCGACGGCAAGGGCACCGGGGGCTCCGCGGTCACCATCGACACGGTGACGGTGACGTCCGAGCCGGCCCGGGCGCTGGCCGCGGCCCAGGCTGTCATCCTCGAACAGGCGCAGAACCTGCGCAACGCCTGGGTGGCGTGGAGGGCCGAGAGCAATCCGCAGCGCTGGCTCTACGACATGCTGCAAGAGGCCCGGTTCTTCCTCATCGACAACCAGTTCGGCAATACGGACTTCGACACGGTGTCCAGTGGTTCCGGGCCGTACACCACCTGGCACAACTACGTGGTGTCGACCGCCAAATTCCGGAACGAGATCGTCATCGAGGGGAAGCCGTACGGCAAGCCGAGCGACATGACCACGTGGAAGGCGATCGCCGACGAGGCGGTGCGCCGGTGGGAACAGTCCGTGCAGGACTGGCTCAGCACGAAGGGCGCCGAGGCCATCGTGGCCATCAACAAGGCGTTCAAGGAAGCCGAGAAGGCGTTCGACACCAGCATCACCGACAGGGACGGCCGCCCCCTCTCCGAGATCTCCGCCAAGGCGGAGGCCGACGCCGAGAAGAAGAAGGCGGAGGCCGAAGCGGCGGCTGCCAAGGCGGCAGCCGAGAAGGAGAAGGCGGAGGCGAAGGCGGCGGCAGAGAAGGAGAAGGCGGAGGCCAAGGCCGAGCGGGACCGCGAGAAGGCGGAGGCCGATAAGGAGAAGGCCGAGGCGAAGGCGGCGGCCGAGAAGGAGAAGGCGGAGGCCAAGGCCGAGCGGGACCGCGAGAAGGCGGAGGCCGATAAGGAGAAGGCCGAGGCGAAGGCGGCGGCCGAGAAGGAGAAGGCGGAGGCCAAGGCCGCGCAGGAGGCGGCCAAGGCGGCAGCCGAGCAGGAGAAGGCCGAAGCCAAGGCCGAGCAGGAGAAGGAGAAGGCCGAAGCCAAGGCCGCGCAGGAGGCGGCCAAGGCGGCAGCCGAGCAGGAGAAGGCCGAAGCCAAGGCCGAACAGGAGAAGGAGAAGGCCGAAGCCAAGGCCGAACAGGCTGCCGCCAAGGAAGCGGCGGAAAAGGAGAAGGCCGAGGCCAAGGCGGCGGCGGCCGAGCAGCAGGCGTTCGTTCTCGCGCAGAACCAGAAGGCGCAGGACGAGGCGAAGAAGGAGCGGGAACGGGCCGCGGCCCAGGCCGAAGCCGACCGCGCCGAGGCCGAGGCCGAGCAGGAGGCGGCCAAGGCGCAGGCGGAGCAGGAGAAGGCGGAGGCGAAGGCCGAGCAGGAGGCCGCGCAGGCCGAGGCCAAGCGCGAGCAGGAGGCGGCCAAGGCGCAGGCGGAGCAGGAGAAGGCGGAGGCGAAGGCCGAGCAGGAGGCCGCGCAGGCGCAGGCGAAGGCCGAGCAGGAGGCGGCCAAGGCGCAGGCGGAGCAGGAGAAGGCGGAGGCGAAGGCCGAGCAGGAGGCCGCGCAGGCCGAGGCCAAGCGCGAGCAGGAGGCGGCCAAGGCGGAGGCCGCCGCCGAGCGGGAAGCCGTCAAGCAGGACCAGGCCGACGCGCAGGCCAGGGCGGAAGCCCAGCAGGAGGAGGCCCGCCGCGAGGCTCTGCAGGAAAGGCAGCAGGCCCGGCTGGACGCCGAGAACGCCAAGGCCGAGGCGCAGGCCGACTACGAGCAGCAGAAGGCCGAGGCCCGCGCCGAGCGCGACGCCGCCCTCCAGGAGGCCGACCGCCAGGAGGCGGCGGCGCGACGGGAGTACGAGCAGGAGAAGGCCGAGGCCCAGGAACAGCGGGACCAGGCGCGCCGGGACGCCGAACAGGAACGCGCCGAGGCCCGCCAGGAGTACGAGCGGGAGATCGCCGCCGGCACCGACGAGGCAGAGGCCCGCGAGGAGTACGACCGGCGGATCGCGGAGATCGACGCCGCCGAACGGGAGGCCCTCGAACGGGCGGACGCCGCCGAGGCCGAGGCCAGGCGCGAGTACGACCGGGCGAAGGCCGACGCCCAGGCGGAACGCGAGGAGGCGCGTACCGAGGCCGAGCAGGCGCGCAAGGACGCCAAGTCCGAGTACGACCAGCGCATGCGCGACATCCAGGCCGAGTACGACCGGATCAACGCCGGTGAGAAGAACATCGACGAGCTGATCCGGCAGCGCATCGCCGACCTTCCCCAGCCCCCCGATCTCTCCGCCTACAACGGGGGCGGCTCCATGGGTTCCGTCGGCTCCGCCGGCTCCGCGTACTCCTCCGTGTTCGACGACAACCTCTACAACCAGGACGACCTCGCCTCGGCGCTCGGGCGTCCGCAGAGCGGTGACGCCCTGGCGGGCGCCTCCGCCGACGGCACCGGCACCGGCACGGGGGCGGGATCGCCGGGGATGTATCCGCCGATGACGCGCGGCGCGGGCGGCGAGGCCGGCGGCAACAGCGGCGAGCGCACCAGGACCGTCATCGAGCCCGCGGTCGGCCGCTCCGGCCGGACGGCCGCCGCGCGGACCGTCGAGGACGAGGAGCACCGCGTCGTCCCCAGGACCACGCAGACCAGCAGCAGCACGCCCTTCATGCCGCCGATGGGACCCATGGGCGGGGCGGGGGACAGGCCGCAGACGGAGAGCGGGGACCGGGAACGGACCACGTGGCTGGCCGAGGACGAGGACGTCTGGGGCACCGACGAGGGCGGCGCGCCGCAGGCCCTGGGGCGCTGAGGGAAAGGGGAGCGGGATGAGTCAGCCGATGGAGGACCGGGTGGCCCAGGCGATGGCCCACCTCAAGGCGGCGGAGGAGGCCGCGGCCTCGGCACGGGCCGAGCTGGACGCGGCGTCGGCCACCGCGCGTTCGGCGGACCGGTCGGTGCGGGTCTCCGTCGGTGCGAAGGGGGAGCTGACCAGTCTGGAGTTCCTCGACGGCAAGTACCGGACCATGGCCGCCGCCCAGCTCTCCGCGGCGGTGCTGGAGGCCGCGAACACGGCGCGGGCCGAGATGGCCCGCCGGGTCGTCGACGTGCTCGACCCGCTCACCCGGATGACCGCGCGCGGCGCCGCCCCGGAGCGGATGGGCGTCGACTGGGGGTCGGTCTTCGGCTCGCTGCTCAGCGAGACCGCCGTGCCGAAGGGACCCACGGCGATGAGCAGGCTCCGCGACGAGATCGTCGAGGACGACGAGGAACCCGCGGCCCCGCCCAGGGCGGTCCGCGCCGCGGGCGACGGACGACGGGAACGACAGGGAGGCGCGTGACCATGGCCGGCAACTACTCCGCCGACATCGAGGCGATCCTGCAGGGTTCCCGGCACCTCGCCGACGCCGTGCGCCACGGCGACGAGATGCTGCCCCGGTTCGAGACCGGCTGCGCGGAGTACGCGGGCTGGTGGGGCGAGGAGGGCGGCGACGACGAGTTCGCCAACGCGGTCGGCGAACAGGTCCGGCGCGAACAGGAACAGGTGAGGGACACGGTCCTGTCCATCACCAGCGGGTTCATGGCGCTGGTCGACGCGGTCGCCGCGGAGGCCGACCACGTGCAGCGGCCGCAGATCCAGGCGGTGGAGGACATCGAGGCACACGGCTCGGAGAGCGAGAACAGGCGCTGAATGGCCATCATGTTCCCGCCCGGGCTGCGGGAGTTCATCGAGGTCTGGGTGGGCGCGAACGTCGCCACCGGCAACGAGGACCGGGGCTTCGACAGCCGTAACCCCTACAAACGGCTGGCCGACGACGTCAGGGACCTCTCCGACGCGATGAAGGGGGCGATCTCCACCGCCGGGAACTCGCTCCCCCCGCAGATCGCCAAAGAGTTCGTCGCCGCGATGAAGCTCTTCGTCGACGACAACGGCCAGAACCACCTGCAGAAGTTCTCCGACGAACTCCGGGACCTGGGCGCCCAGCAGGTGAACCGTTCCATCAAGCTGTCCGAGGCGAAGTACCAGATCCTCATCGAGTTCATCCTGATGAACATCGAGCTGGCCCTGATCGCCGCGCTGGCGGTCTTCACCGGCGGTACGTCGCTCACCGAGATCGCCATCCAGAAGGCGCGCACCGCGCTCACCATCCTGCTGATCCTCCAGCGGCTGGGACGCGCCGTCCCCACACCGCTCTCGGTGCTGCTGGAGGCGATCCAGGAGGCGTTCGTCGCGTTCGCCTCGCAGTTGATCTCCATGACCGCGCCGGACGACCCGGAGCGCCGGCGCACCAAGTTCGACTGGACGGAGATCGGCCAGTCGGCGGTCGCCGGCGCGTTCGCGGGGCTCTTCGGAGGCATCTTCGGGGAGATCGGCGGAAGGTTCATCAACAAGTACTTCAAGAACAACAACTTCTGGAAGGAGGCCTCCGAGCTCCCGTTCAGCTTCCTCAACGAGGGGCAGGCGGAAACCTTCGCCGAGGCCTTCACCGGCCTGATCTTCCTGGGCACGTTCACCCTCAATCCCGGTACGTTCCTGAGCGCCGGCCTCAGCGGACTGATCTTCGAAGCGGCGTCCACCGGGGCGGAGTTCGGCGGGAAGTTCGTCTACAAGAACTACTTCCAGAACACCGGATCCGGCGACGTGAACGGCCTGCCGGGCGGCGGCAGCGGGAACGGCGGCACGAGCGCGGGCGGCGACCGGTACGAGGACGAGAACCGGTACGACGGCGCGTACGGCGGCGGAAGCACGCACCAGGACCTCTACGGTGACACGTACACGTCCGACGGCACGAGCGGCGGCACGTACAACGCCCCGTACACGAGCAGCGGCACGTACCGGGACGCCTACGGCGACACGTCCGGCGACACGTCCGACACGTACACGTCCGGCGGCACGCACAACGCCCCGTACACGAGCAGCGGCACGTACCGGGACGCCTACGGCGACTCCGTCCCCTCCGCCGGTGACACCAGCGACACCGCGTCGGTCCTCAGCGACACCAGCCACATCAGCGACGTCCCGTCGGTCTTCAGCGACACCAGCCACATCAGCGACGTCTCGTCGGTCTCCTCCGTCTCCTCCGTCTCCTCCTCGTCCCTCCCGGACCACGACGCGGTCCACGGCGTGGACGACAGCGCCGACGCGTACGGACTTCCCGGGGCGACGGGAACGGTCAAGCCGTCGTCCTCCACCACCTCGCCGAACACGTACGGGGATCCCTACCGGGACTCCCCGGCGGACGTCACCGACACCGCCACCGACACCGTCTTCTCCACCCTCACCCCGTCGGCGACCCGGACCCCGGGGACCGACTGGACCGGCCACACGGACGACACCCTGCCGGTCGACGGAACCGCCACCGTCGGCTCCTCCGTCCCGGATCCGCCGTCGGCCCGGACGGGCGGCAGCGACTTCACGCCGGACGGGACCGGACGACAGCGGTCCACGGACGACGACACGACCCGGTCCGCCTCCGACGGGCAACAGCAACAGCCGAACGCACAGGCGCCCCTCGCGACCTCCCCCGCGCCCACCCCGTCGACCACCGCATCCCCGGGCCACGCCTCGCCGAGCGCCACCGCGCAGTCGCGGCCCCAGACCACACCGTCCGGCGACCCGGCGGTCACCGCCGGGACGCCCGACCCGGACACGGCCGACCCGGACACGGCCGACCCGGACGGCACCCGCGCCCCCGCGCCCGAGGAGTCCGGGCAGTCCCGCCCGTCCTCCGCGGTGCCGAGGGCCGAGACCCGGACCACGTCCGACGATCCGGAGCCCTACCGGCCCGTACGCACCGAGTCCGAGGACCTGCCGGCCACCACCGGCTCCACGGCGGAGCCCGCCCCGGTCCTCTCCCGCGAGGCGCCGGCCGCCCAGCCGCTCACCGTCGACGAGACGCCGCTCAGCTCCCGGGCGCCGGACGGGATCCCGACCGGGGAGTCCTCCGCGCCCGGTTCCCCGGACTCGGTCGACATGATCATGGACTGGGAGGACGACCAGGACGCGTCCGAAACCGAGTTCGGTTCCGAGCCCGAGCCCGAGCCGGACCCGGCCGCCGGGGCGCCGTACGACCGGCTGCTGGCGGACGTGTTCGGTCCCGCGATCGGGACGAGCCACCTCCACCCCGCCCTCCGCGACACCCTCGCGCACCTCGACCAGCTCCGGCAGGCCGTCCCCGCGCTCCGCGACGGCCCGCTCGACCTGGACGCCCTGACCCGTCAGGTGCTGCTCCTGGACCCCGCCCACCCGGTGACCGACGCGCAGCGCGGCGAGCTGTTCCGGGTGGCGATGGCCCCGGAGGTGGAGTCGGCGGGCAGTCTGGCCGCCCTGGCCGCCTTCCACCTGGAACTCCGCGGCGTGCTGTCCCCCACCCAGGCGCTGACCGCCGACGACGGCGCCGTGCGGGGCCGCAACTGGACGAACGCCACGATCCCCGACCTCGACCTCACCGAGGTGGGGAAGGTGGTCCGGCAGCCCGACGGCGCCCTGGGCCGCGGCGACGTGCAGCCCGCGCCCTGGCACCGGCCCGGTGAGCCGGAGCCGTACGTCGTCATGGCGGAGGGCGACCACCGGCAGATCGTCGTACGCGGCTACGACGGCGCCCCGCGTCAGGTGCCGGTCGACGTGTTCGCCGAACTGCTGGCCCGCGACCCCCGGCTCGCCGGGCTGCCCCCGGGCACCCCCGTGGTGCTGCTCGTCCCCGGCGCCGGTGCCCGCGGCCTGGACCTGCCGCGCCGGGCGGCGGACCGGATCGGCCGGGACGTCTGGTCGGCCAACGGCGCCGTGAAGGTGTCCCCGCAGCGCGACCCGTCGCAGCCGCACGTCGTCTCCCTGCTGTTCGGGGAGGGGCTGCCGCGCGCCGACTGGATCCGCAGTACCCCCGGCCAGGTGCTCGACCCGGCGGAGCGCGAGGACGCGCCGGAGTGGGAGCGCGAGATGCTGTCGCACAGCGTCGTCGGCGACGGGGGCACGACCATCGGCAGAGGTGTGTTCGAGGACGCCGAGGCCCCGCGCCGGATCGCGGTGCTGAAGCTCGCGACGGAGTCGTCGGAGCTGTGGCACTACAACCCGGTCACCAAGGAGACGGTCAAGGACGACGAGCCGGTACCGTTCGCCGGCAAGCCGACGTACGTCTTCAGCGCCCACGCCCGGCCGGGCGCGACCCGGGTGCCGACCACGACGGACCCGAGGCACCACACCCACCAGCGGGAGACCGGCCGGATGCTCAGGCGGCGTCCGAGCCTGGCACAGCTCCCCAAGGACCACGCCGTGCTGATGGAGGCGTGCTCGAGCGCCAAGCCGCCGGGAGTGGTCCGCACCCGCAGGGGCATCGACGACACCTTCGTCCCCGACCCGCTGGCGGTCGTCAGCGAGAGCCAGCACGTCGCCAACGAGACCGGACGCACGGCGTACGGCGGCACCCACATGGTCAGCTTCGCGACGCTGCCGGACGGGAAGTTCGTCCACCGCCTCTACACGGACTCGCGGGGACGGCGCGGCCAGTGGGTGGAGCACCGGCCGGAACCCGCCGGCGACCTGCTCGACGACCGCGCCCGGGCGGCCGGCCTGCACACGGACCCCGCGCGGCCCGTCACGGACGCCGCCCGCGAGCGGACCCTGCGGCTGGTGCGCGCGCTGCGACTGGCCTTCGGGGCGGCGATCGAGGACGACAGCCGGTACGGCGACCTCCTCGCCGGGATCGGCGCGCTGGAGACCATGCGGGCGGCCGACCCGGCCCTGCGCGACCTCGGCCCGTTCTCCATGGACCTGTTCGAACGCGCGGCCCACGCCCGCCGGCCGGGTGTCACCGGTCCCGACGCCTACCGGGACCTGCTCACCGACGCCGCCGACGCCGTACGCCGCGGGCCGGACACCGTGCTGTCCGATTTCGTCGCCCTGCCCCACGTCACCGCCGCCGCACAGCGTCTTGGCGGCCTGACGGACCAGGAGCTGGACACCGAGGCCGCCCGCGTCCTGAACCTGTACGGCGGACCGGCGGCCGTCGGGGAGCCCGAACGGGCCCGGCTGTTCTGGGCGACGGCCAAGGCCCTGGAGTGGGAGAGCCGGACCCCCGACCCGGACGCCCTCACCGGCAGGGTCCTGCACCTGGACCGGCCCGACCCGGCCCGGCGGCCCGAACTGCTCGACCTGGTCGCCCGGGCGGCGGCCGTCGGCGTCGACGTGGACAACCCGACCGAGCTGGGCGCGTTCCACCTGGAGACCCTGGGCGCCCTGGCCCCCCAGACCCAGTTGCTCGACCTCAACGGCGTGCCGACCGGGCGGCGCTGGTCCCCGACCCCGCCGAACGCGGCCACGACCACGCTCACCGACCGCGTCGTCGTCGCCGCCCCGCAACCGGGCGGCGGCTACCAGCCCGTGGGCCAGGAACGCCCGCCGTGGAGCGCCCCCGGCGGAACGCCGGCCTACCTGGTGTGGGCGGGCGGCGGCCCGGACCACCTCCTCATGACCCTGCCCGGCGGCTTCCGCGCCCGGGTCCCCTACGACGAGGTCGCCGAGCTGCTGGCCCGCGATCCGGTGCTCAACACCCGGCCGCAGGACACCACGGACATCGTCCTGGCCGTCCCGAAGGCGGCCCCGGCGACATCCACCGCACCAGCCGGCGGCGGCACCCCGGACACCGATCCGCGGGCCGTCGTCAGTGCCGGGACAGGCCGTACCGTATGGGCCTCGCGGGGCAGTGTGAGCCTGGCCCCGACCGGACCGTCACGGCCGTACGTCCCCTCCCTCCTGCCCAGCGCGCCGGGGCGTCCCGCGGCGGCCGACTGGGCGGCCGTCCGGCCCGGCGCCGACGGCACCGGAGCGGACGACGTCACCTTCCCGGACCGTCACGGGAGCGAGGACCCGTCCGAGCCGCCCGCCGCCCTCGCCGACCTTCTCGATCCCGGACCGGCCGGGGGCCTCGACACTCCGTTGCCGAGCCTGGACGGTGTGCTGGAGGGCCTCGACACTCCGTTGCCGAGCCTGGACGGTGTGCTGGAGGGCCTCGACACTCCGTTGCCGAGCCTGGACGGCGTGCCGGACGGCCTCGACACCCCGTCGGCGGACCACCAGGACGACGACACGGACGGGGACCGGGCGAAGGAGCCGACCCCGGAGGAGGCCCGGCACCGGGAACTGCTGGCGGACGTCTACGGCCCCGACGTCCTGTCGAGCCCCCTGTACCCGGACATCCGCGACGGGCTCGCGCGCCTCGACCGGCTCCGCAGGACCGACCCCCTGCTGGACTCCGGCCCGCTCGACCTGGACGCCGTGGCCCGCCGGGTGCTGCTCCTGCACCCCGCCGACCCGGTGAGCAACGTGCAGCGCGGCCGGTTGCTGGGGCTGGCCACGGCACCGGAGGCACGGGCGGCGGGCGGTCTGGCCGCCCTCGCCGCGCTCCACCTCCAGCGCCAGGGCGTGCTGTCGCCCACCCACGCCCTGACCACCGGCCTCGACGGGCGCCCCCGCGGCCGCGACTGGACCCGGGGCAGGGACGGACTCGACGACCTGGACCTCACCCGTACCGGAAGGACCGGGCCCCGGGCCGACGGCGGCCTGTCCCGCGACGAGACGGGGCCCGCGCCCTGGCACCGGCCCGGCGGCCCGGACCCCTACGTCGTACGGGCGGACGGCGGCCGTGACCAGGTCGTCGTACGCGGCCACGACGGCGCCCCGCGCGAGGTCCCCCTCGACGTGTTCGCCGAACTCCTCGCCCTGGACGCCGAGCTGAGCGGGCTCCCGGCGGACGTGCCGGTGCTGCTGCTCGTCTCCGACGCCGGCGGAGGGGGCCTGGAGCTGCCGCGGCGGGCGGCGGACCGGATCGGCAGGGACGTCTGGGCGGCCAACGGGGTCGTGGACGTCGCCGAAGGCCCGGACGGGAACGCCTCCCACCCGTACGTCGTGCCCCTGCGGAGCGGCCGGGGCAGTGACCGCACCGACTGGATCCGCAGCTCCCCCGGCCTGCTGCCCGACCCCGCGGAGTCCGCCCGCGCCCCCTTCTGGGAACAGGACCTGCAGTCCCACACCATCGTCACCGATCAAGGGCCGATCGGCAGGGCCGTGTTCCGGGACGGCGAACGCGTGCGGCTGCTGCGGGGGATCCGGCACGCGGCGACGGCGACCGAGCTCTACCACATCAACCGGCAGGACGGGACCTGGACCAAGGACGACGAGCCCGTCCCGTTCGCCGGCAAGCCGGTGTACGTCTTCGCCGCGCACAGCTATCCCGGGGGGACGGCGCTGCCGACCCGGGCGAACCCCCGCCACCAGAAACGGGATCGAGCGGTGGGCGGCATGCTCAGGCGCCGTCCGAGCGTGGCGCGGCTCCCCAAGGACCACGCCATCCTGATGCAGGACTGCTTCGCCGCGACACCGCCGAGCATCACCCGCACGCGCAAACTGGTCACGGACACCTTCGTCCCCGACCCGCTGGCCGACGTCAGCCAGAGCCAGCACGCGGCCAACGAGACCGGCCGGACCGTCTACGGCGCCACCCAGGAGATCGGCTTCAAGTTCGAGGACGACGGCCGGGTCTCCCACTACATCGTCATGGATTCGCGGGGCCGGCGCGGGAAGTGGGTGGAGCACCGGCCGGAACCCGGCGACGCCGCGCTCGACGACCGCGCCCGCGCGGCGGGCCTGCACTCCGACCCGGTGGGGCCGGCTTCGGAGGAGGTCCGCGAGCGGACGCTGCGGCTGGTGCGCGCGCTGCGGCAGACGTTCGGGGTGGCGATCGAGGACGACAGCCGCTACGGCGAACTCCTCGCGGGCATCGGCGCGCTGGAGTCCCTGCGCGCCGCCGACCCGGTGCTGCGCGCCGCCGTTCCGTTCAGCCTGGACCTGTTCGAGCGCGCGGCCCGCGAGATCCGGGCGACGGAGCACGGCGACCCGGACGGCGACCTGGGCCCCGACGCCTACCGGGACCTGCTGGCCAGGGCCGCCGACACCGTGCGCCGGGACCCCGGAGCCGTGCTCACCGACCTCGTGACCCTGCCGCACGTGATCACGGTGGCGGAAGGACTGGACGGCCTCACGGACGAGGAGGTGAACGAAGAGGCGGCCCGGTTCCTGGGGCTCGACCCGGACCAGCTGGTCATCGGGGCGCCCGAGCGGGCCCGGTTCTTCTGGGCGACCGTGAAGGCCCTGGAGTGGGAGAGCGGGACGCCCGACCCGGTCGCCCTCACCGGCAGGGTGCTGCACCTGGACCGGCCCGATCCGTCCCGGCTGCCCGACCTCCTGGACCTGGTGGCGCAGGCGGCGGCCGTCGGCGTCGACGTGGACGACCCGGTCGCGCTGGGCGCGTTCCACCTGGAGACCCTGGGCGCCCTCACGCCGGACACCCTGCTGTTCGACGGCTCGGGCGCCCCGGCCGGCCGGAGCTGGACACCGGGCCCCCCGGGTGCGGCGGTGGACGTCAAGTCCGCCCTCGTCATGGCGGCGACCCCGGACGGCGGCCACCGTCCGCTGCGCCAGGCGAGGATGCCGTGGACCACCGACACCGCCAAGCCCGCCCCGTACCTGGTGCGGGGCGAGGCCGGGCCGGACCACCTCACCATGGAGCTGCCCGGCGGACTCCGCGTCGCGGTCCCCTACGAGGAGGTCGCCGAACTGCTCGCGGTGGACCCGGCGCTGAACGACTTCCCGCGCACGGCCGACATCGTCCTCGCCTCCACGACCGCGACCCAGGCCCCGACGGACCCGCAGGCCACCGACCGGCGGGCCCTCGTCGGCGCCGGGACCGGCCGCGGGGTGTGGACCTCACCGGGGCCCGTGGGCCTGCTCGCCCAGAGCGACCCGTCGAAGCCGCACGTCCTCTCCCTGCTTCCCAAGGCGGACGGCCGGCGCCAGCAGGCCGACGACTGGTCGGCCGTCCGGCAGGCCCCCGCGTCCCCGGCGGACACCCGCCTGTCACCCACCACGGCCACGACCGGGAACGGAACCGCCACTCCTCCCGGCCCGCCGCCGCCCCCGGAGCCGGATCCGCCGTCTCCGAACGCCCCGCGCCTCGACCCCGCCATGGAGCCCCCGCCGGTACGCCGCACCCCGGCCCGGTTCGAGGACGGCAGGCGGATGCCCGCGTACGTCGACGACCTCCGGTCGCTGCTGCCGTCCGAC
This sequence comes from Streptomyces sp. DSM 120436, assembly GCF_055778765.1. NCBI lineage: Bacteria > Bacillati > Actinomycetota > Actinomycetes > Kitasatosporales > Streptomycetaceae > Streptomyces > Streptomyces sp. DSM 120436. The sequence goes on from NZ_JBSKBS010000001.1 coordinate 2,807,778, forward strand.
CTGACCCCCGCCGAGCTCGAACAACTCCTCGCCAGCCCGAGCACGTTCGGCCAGAGCACGGTCGTCCTGCGGGGCTACGAACAGGCCCTGGACGCCATCGGCCGGGAACTGGGGAGCCGGCCGAACGCCCGGCCCGAGGACGGCGCACGACTGCTGGACGACGTCCGGCAGACGCTCCGGGACAAGCCGAAGACGCTGGCGGACGGCAAGGGGCGCCCCTTCCCGTACGTCAACGCGGACGGGAAGAAGCGCGTCCTGTGGGTCAGAGCGCGTCACTACGGCAACTGGACCCCGTTCGACGACGGCGTCGGCGACTCGACGAAGATCGACAGCATGCACCGGGCGGCCGCGGCCTTCGGGCTGACCAAGAACATGCAGGCCAACTCCCAGTACGGCCTCGGCGGGCCGATCGGCCCGGCGGGCAGCGCGGCGTTCGGCGGCTTCGGCCGGATCGCCGTGCGGTTCGGCTTCATCGACAAGGTCGGCTACGCCCTCACCGACCAGCGCATGAACCAGATGGAGACCCGGACGCTGGACAAGTCGCGGGCGTACCTGGACGACATCCACTACGAGATGCGCGTCACGGACGCCGCCGGACAGGACATCACGGGCACCGACACCCGTACGGACAAGACCGAGAGCAGCACCGACACCGGGACCACGACCGGGACCGGCACCAGGACCGGCACCGGGGCCGAACCGGCCCCGCCCGCCCGGTTCGCCTTCGGCATCCGGGGCGGCCTGCGCGTGCGCCTGCCCGACAGCGTGACCAAGATCCCGGAGCCGGGCCGGATCCCCCGGACGATGACCCTGGACCGCGACTCCCAGTACCGCTTCGTCCGCATCGAGGGCTTCGGCCCCGTCGCGGCGATCCGTGACTGGGCGGCCGCCCGGATCGGAGCCCTGCCCGGCACTTCGGCCTACACCGAGCTGGACAGCTTCTTCTCCGGCGACAGCTTCCAGCGGCACGGCGGCACGATGGCGCGCGGCCGCATCACCACCCCGCAGCTGTTCGCCGACGACAAGAAGAAGTCACCGCTGGGCGCCTTCGTGGTGGAGGAACTGATCCCGATGTCGGCGGTGCTCGTCGGGGAGACCGACCAGGCCGAGATGCGGGACGTCAACACCTCGACGGTCCGCAGCGAACGGAGCCGGGCCCACGGCAGGAGCCTGCTGCTGCAGGCCGTCGCCGGACCCGCCTTCAACTTCCACGACCCCGGCACGGCCCCCTTCGACCTGCGGCTCCAGCTCGGACCGACCCTCCAGGCCTCGTTCGCGAAGACCTGGTCGATGGGGCTCGGCGCGGCCGGCACCCTGAAGTCCGCCGGACAGGTGAAGGGCCCCAGGACCGCCCTCTACCTGGTCGTGAAGTCGGTGCGGGTGCGACGGTCCGGTGACAACACACCGCCGACGCGCTTCCTCACCTGGAGCCTGGACCGGATGACCAGCTCCGAGGCGCGGCGGCTGGCCGGATGGGACGACGGGACCACGTTCGCCCTGCGCAACGGCGTCGCCCCGCCGTTCGTGCCCGCCTACCTGACCGTGGACCGGCCGCGCACCCTGGGCATGCACCGGGTGAAGGAGTTCGCCTTCGACGACGGCCGGCGCACCCGTGTCACACCGGACGCGGCGGACGGCATCGGCCGCACCCTGCTGGACGCGTTCGCCGACGGCTTGGTCGACGCCATCTCGAACCTGCGCCAAGGCCTGGTGGTGCCCCTCGACCAGCTGCTGCCGCCGAACCTGCCGAAGGGCTGGCGCGCCCGCCTGGGCGACCTGCTCACACGCGATCCCGACCGGGTGCTCCAGGCCGCCCAGAGCCTTCCCGTGCCGCCCCGGTGGACCGACCCCGTCAAGTACCGGATCGCGCTCCAGAACACCCTGCAGGTCCTCGGCGTGCTGTCCCAGCAGAACGTCACCGCGACCCTGGAGGGGCTGACCACGGTCGGCCTGCCGATCAGACTCACCGATCCCGACTCCGTCGGACAGACCTACTACACCGTCCGGGTCCACGGGACGCTGACCGGACGGCGGTACGAGGGCAGGGACGACAGCGAGGGCATGCGCTTCAGCGCCCAGGGCGTCGACCGGATCGACGGCCAGACGAGCGCGAAACGCGGCCTGGACCTGGGCTTCGAGGGCGCCTTCTCGGGCCGTGACAACAACGTCGACGACCTCGCAGGCCTGCCCCGGAACACGCTCGGGCTGACCCTGGGCGCACGCGGGGGCTGGCAGTGGGAGACGGAGACCGGCTTCGGCTCGACCGTCACCAACGAGCCGATGTCGGTGAGCAACCAGCCCACCCATCTGTACCGCTACGACCTGTCCCTCACCGCGGCCATGAGCGGCTATTGGCGGCCCCGCGGCCTGATCCGCGGTCTCGGCCTCGGGCTGCCGGGCCTGCTGGTCCTGGACGAGCCGGTCAACGTGCTCTTCGGCCGGACGCCGCTGGGCCACCTGCGGGGCGGCGGTCCGAGGACCGGGCAGGTGCTCATCGGCGTCCCCGTCCAGCACACCCCCGACGCGGACCCGCACGCGGCCGGGGCGCCCAACCCCTACCTGTCCGACGAGCCCGCCCCCGCGCACATGACCACCGAGGGGGCCCTCGCCCTGGCGAGGGGCGACCTCGTGCTGCCCGCGGACCCCGGCGCGAACCGGCCCGCCGGACGGCTCGCCGACCGCGGGACGGAGCAGTTCAAGGCCTTCCGGCAGCATCCGTTCGTCATCGTGAACATGGTGGTGTCGCCCGTCCTCCTCGCGGAGGTGGACCGGGTCCTGGGGGAGGCGTCGGGCAACGCCTGGCAGCTGACGAAGGAGGGCGCCGCCACCCGGGACGCGATCGTCCGCTCCTTCACCCCCCAGTCCATGGCGTCGGGATTCGACCAGAGCTCGGGACCGCTGGGCCTGGTGGGCAGCGGCCTGCTGGGCAAGGGGCCGTACGGCGAGCTGTGGGGGACCTTCCGGTACGCCACGGCGGTCGGGAACCTGCGGGCTCTCACCCCGTCGGTGTCCATGGACACCGAGATGACGCTCGGCGGGACCCGTCAGGCGGCCGGAAAGATCAGCACCAGCACCGGCTTCGTCTTCGGCGGCCAGCTCGTCTACTCCGTCGCCCAGAACCCGGGGCACGGCCTCATGGGCGCGTACGGCCTCGTCGCCAACCCCGTGTCGACGTCCCACGCGCAGAGCCGCAGCGTCGTGCGCACGGTCGTCGCGGACATGAACCGCAAGGGGTTCACCCACCAGGTGCTGGTCGCCGGCGACGTGCAGCACTGGTTCGCGCTGTTCACCAGCCGGCTGGGCACGGGCCGGACCGGAACGGCCGCGGCGGCCAGGACCTTCGTGCCGAGCCTCTTCGCCGGAGCGGCGGGGACCGCGCTGACCAGCCAGGGCGGACTGCTGGGGCACCTGCCGGAGAAGAGCGCCCACCGGATGGGACTGATCGACGACGGCATGGGCGACGTCCCCCGCTACACGGACCAGCTCTGGGCGCCGCAGCCCTGGATGCGCGGCACCGCCTTCGGCACGTACGCGGTGAACCCGCTGGACCCCACCGACGCACTGCTCGCGTTCGACAGGCGGATCGGGGAACTGGGGCTCGACGACGAGAGCCGGGAGCGGATCCGGCAGCTGGTGACGGCCCGCGCCACGCGGGCGCTGAAGGGGGAGATGACGACCACCGCCCCGTCGACGCTGGTCAAGGCCGGAGGCTGGGGCTGGGACAGCATCCGGATCGGCAGCCGGCAGGTGCGGGCGCGCGTCGAGCTGATCCCCGGGACGCCGGTGTTCGAGGGACTCGACCACAGCGCGGAGCTGGAGGAGAACCGGCGGGCCATCGAGACCGCCCAGGAGAACTCGGAGGCCTCCTCCGGGGCGGACCTGGGCCTGCTGACCAGCCAGCTGGTGTACACCGGCAACACGCAGGTCCCGGCCGCCGGACCCACGTACACCGAGGGCGGCTCGAACCGGAAGACGGTCTCGTCCAGTCACACGGTCACCACCGTCACGATCTACCGGGCGGCGTCCACCGAACCGCACGCGGAGATCGTCACCCCGTACCGGATGCGCATCACCCTGGAGGCCGACGACACCCCGAACACCGGCGCACCGGCAGAGGCGGAGCCGGCGGAGGCGAAGTCCACGGTCCTCGCCCGCTTCCGGGGCCGGCTGCGCATCGTCGAGGAGGGCGACGTCGGCGAGCTGCGCGAGCACGTGCCGCTCAGCCTGATGGAGCCGGTGCGGCCGCGGGAGGACGAGGGGACCGGCCGGCTGCTGCCCGCGCCCGACCCGGCGGCCGACCCCGCCCTGGCCGGCCCGCCCCGGCCGATACCCCTTTCCAGGGCGGTGGAGGAACTGAAGGTCCGGGACGGGGACGGCGTCGTACGGTCGTTCACCTTCCCCGAGAACGGCATGCACCCCCGCGGGATCATCGGCACCGAGAACATCCGCACGGCCGGCGAGCTCCTCCTCACGAAGGCGTACGACGCCGGCTTCCCCCTCCAGAGGCTGGAGGCCGGGGACGGCTCCGGCGCCACCGCCCTCACCGAACTCCTCCGCAGGACCAGGGAGACCGGGCTGACCCGCCTCGGTACCGGCTCGGCGCAGGCGCTGGAGGACGGCACCAGCTCCACGGCGGTCACGGCGTTCTTCCCGCGCACCACCGAGCCGGGCGGCTACCAGGTGGCGGGGCTGACCGAGAAGTCCCTCCTGGGCACCGACACCGGACAGCTGTCACTGCGCTCGGCACCCGACTTCAGCCGCGCGCGGCTGCTGACGGTCGCCGACGGCAAGAAGCTGGAGGTGCTCAGACGGTACGGGGACAACACCGGCACGTCGTCGTCCGTCGAGCACAGCCAGTCCTCGAGCCTCGGCGGAGGCTTCCTGTACGACTCTCCCCACAACGCCGGACTCAACCAGATCGGAGCCTTCGGCCCCGGCCCCAACGACCTCGACGGCGACGGCATGCCGGTCGGGGACGACCACCTGACCTCGCGCAACCTCAAGCCCACGACGGGCCGGTCCTTCCTCTTCGCCGTCCCGGCCACCTGGATCGGCGTCGGCGACGTGCACCGCAACATCCTGGACTCGAAGCTCGCGAACCGGGTCCGGGCCGGGACTCTCGCCAAGGCCAGGCCGGGTCCGCAGGCGATGAGGTCCGAGGCGTACGTCGTCACCTGGATCCGGGAGGACGTCGCCCGCGATCTGCGGATCATCACCGACGCGAACTTCCCCCCGCGCGTCTCGAAGGCGTGGGACGCGGTCGGGAAGGCGAGCAAGGCGTGGGTCGAGGCCGACAAGGCCTACTGGAAGAAGCGGCGCGCCTCCGGCGGGCTGCGCGCGGACCTCGACGCCGCGCAGGCCGCTCTCGACAAGGCCGTCCGGGTCGCCCGCGCGGCCGTGCGCCCGGTCGACCTGGCCCGGGCCGACGTCGATGCCGCGGACACCGCCCTGTCGCAGGCCGAGACCGACGCGCGCCGCGACCACGACCTCGCGGACGGGTCCGTGGCCGCCGCGCAGGCCGAGGTCGACGCGTTCGCCGAGAACGCGTACGGCTCCGCGCCCGAGCACGACGGCTGGGCGGAGGTCCTGCGGGAGGAGGAGGACGCCGCCCTGGCCCGCCTGGCCGACGCGCAGGAGGCCGCCGGGAAACTGCGGGAGGCGGCCGATCTGCGGCTGGAGGCCGCCCGCGCCGAGAAGGCGGCGGCCGACGCGCGGCTCGAGGCGGCCCTGCTGTCCGCGAGAGGACCCGGCCGGGAGCTCGACGAAGCCACCACCCGCCGGGACGCGGCACGCGACGCCCTCGAGACCCGGCGTGCCGAGCTGGACGCGCTCAGGGACACGGCGGAGAAGGCCGCGGCGGAGTACCACCGGGTACGGTCCGGGGCGGACCAGCTCACCCGCTGGCACCGGCTCGCGGCCACCGAAGAGGGCCGCGAGGAACTGGACGGTCTCGCCGAGCCGCCCGAGGTGACCTACCAGGCCCCGCCCGAGGCGCCCGGGGCCAAGCCCCCGGCCCCGCCCCGCTACACCAGGACGACCGAGGGGCCGGGCACCGTCCTCACGTCCCCCACGAGCGAGACGTACACGCTCCAGGACGTGCCGAGGGACGGCGACGCCTTCTTCCACGCGCTCGCCCGGAGCCTCGAACACGTCGCCCCGGGGCTGCTGGCCGCACAGGGCATCGACCTCGCCGACCCGCGGGCGACGTCCGGGATGCGCCGGAGGATGGCCTCCTGGCTCACCGACCACGCCGACGAGGACCTGCTGGCCGCCGTCGCCCCCGACCACACCGACGCCTTCAGCGCGGAGGAGATCGCCGCGGCGGGCCTGGACCTCGGGACGGACACCCCCGCGCGCCGTGAGTTCGACGGCCTGGGCGGTCTGATCCCGCACATCGCCGACCTGACCCCCGAGGTACGGGCCAACCTGGCGATCACCCAGCTCCTCCGACGGGGTGACGCCCCGTCGGAGGCCGGCTGGAACCACGGCGCGGCGGACCTGCTCCCGCTGCTCGCCGCCCGCACCTTCGGCGTGCGCGTCACGGTGGTCGGGAGCGACGGCGGCTTCCAGGACTTCGCCCCCGAGGATCCGGCGGGACTCGGGAACCTCGAGGGACTCGTCGGCGCGTCCCCCCACTCCGGCGCACACGTGGTCCTGAGCCTCGACGACCGCCACTACCAACCGGCCCTGCCGACCGACCCGGAGCCGCCTGCGCCGGAGCTGAAGCCGGGGCCGAGGCCGGAGTTGAAGCCGCCTGCGCCGGAGCTGAAGCCGGGGCCGGGGCCGGAGTTGAAGCCGCCTGCGCCGGAGCTGAAGCCGGGGCCGGGGCCGGAGTCGGAGCCGCCTGCGCCGGAGCTGAAGCCGGGGCCGGGGCCGGAGTCGGAGCCGCCTGCGCCGGAGCTGAAGCCGGGGCCGGGGCCGGAGTTGAAGCCGCCTGCGCCGGAGCTGAAGCCGGGGCCGGGGCCGGAGTTGAAGCCGCCTGCGCCGGAGCTGAAGCCGGGGCCGGGGCCGGAGTCGAAGCCGCCTGCGCCGGAGCTGAAGCCGGGGCCGGGGCCGGAGTCGAAGCCGCCTGCGCCGGAGCCGGAGCCGGAACCGCCCCGAGGGGACGGCAAGAAGGGCACCGCGCCGGAGAGCGACAGCGGTCGGGCGAGGGGGCGCCGGGTGCCGGTGCCCGGCACGGGGGAGTGCCTTCTGTACTCCTTAGTGGCCGGCGACCCCGTGCACGTCCGCAGCCGTCTGGGCGGTCTCGCCGCCACCGACCGCGCCGCGTACGACTGGCTCGGGGACCCCGACGCGGTCCGCGCCGACCTGCGCCGGCAGGCCGGGTCCGGCACCGTGGCCGGCCCGTCGCGGACCGTGCTCCGTGCCATGCGGTCCTACGTCGAGGACTACGTGCGCCGCAGCGCGGGGCGGCTGCACCCGCAGATCGTCGGCCAGTTCCGGCAGACGGTCGCCGACGCCTTCGCCGCACGGGTCCGGGGAATGAACCGGGCCGAGATGCTCTCCCTCCTCGCTCACCACGGCGTCCGGCAGGTCCCCGTCCCCGAGGCCCTCGACCCCGCCGGTCTGCTGAGGCGGTACGTCGACGCCCGCATGGCGTCGGGCCCCGCCGACCCGGGCGTCTCCCCGCAGGACGCCCGGACCGTACTGGAAGCGGAGGCCGAGGACCTGGGTCCGCGCCAACTGTTCGAGTACCTCAGGCAGCACGATCTGCTGCCGGCGCCCCGTGACCTCGACGACACCGCACTGGGCCGGCTGCTCACCACCGCCTACACACAGAGCGCCGCACCGCTGGACGACACGGAACTGCCCGCGCTCCTGGACGCCGTCGTCCACTGGGAGGACAGCTGGGGGACGCCGGAGGGGGAGGCCTTCCTGCCCCTTGCCGCGCACGCGTTCGACCTTCGGGTCGACGTGGTGCGGCGGTTCCCGACGGGCGCCCGACGGATCAGCAGTGCCGGCCCCGACAACGCCACGCGGCAGACGGAGGTCTACTACAACGGCGTCGACCACTACGACGGCAGCGACGCCGATCCCCGCGACCGGTTCGGCGACCCGGTCCTCCCGAAGCGGATCAAGGACGAGGAACGCGACCAGGACGGCGACGTCCGGCTCAACCCCCTGTGGGTGCCGCTGGACGAGGTCGATCCCGACCTGCTGATCACCGGCAACCGGGACGCGGTGTGGCTGTACACGGTCACCGATGACGGGCGGGTGATCCTCGGCACGGAGGACCTGAGCGGGATCGTCACGCCGGAGCAGTTCGACGCGCTGCTGGCGGGCATGCGGGAGAAGGACCCCGGTCTGACGGCGGAGGCGCTGCGCGGGACGCTGGACGGACTGGGCCACACCGGCATCGCCGCCGGTTTCGTCGACGGCGGCGGGGAGACGGCCGGCCGGACGCTGCCGGGCCGCAGCCGGGTGTCCGGCGAGTTCCGCTGGAGCGAGAAGCTGCGTTCCTGGGTGGTGAACGACAAGTCGGGCCGCTACATGAGCGAGTCGGTCCGGCCGGGGCTGGACGCCGCGGAGGCCGCCGACTGGCTGACCAACGTGGCGGCCCTGTTCAGCGACCGGCTGGGCGTCGTGGTCCGGACCGACCAGGTGAAGACCGCCGCGGCCGCCCCCCCGCCCCCGCCCCCGCCTCCGCCCCCGCCTCCGCCTCCGCCCCTGCCGGAGCCCCCGCAGACGCGGACGGCGGCACTGGGCCCCGACGGGCACGACCCGGCCCCCCGGCCGGGACCCGGTGCCGGGGACGACGTCCTCGATGCCGAGGAGGTCCTGCGCGGCGACGGTGTCCAGGCCGAGGGCACGGCGACGCCGGACGACGGCGGCCCCGCCGGGCCCGCCCCGGAGCCTCCCCCGTCCCGCTCCCGGGTCGCCTTCGAGCACCGCCACCGGGACATCGCCGACGTGGACCAGCGCCGGCAACTCGTCGGCCTGGCCGAGCAGATGGTGCTGTCCGGCCTGCGGGACCTCACGACCGGCGACGGCACCCCGCTCCAGGAGCCGCCCCCCGAGGAGGCCCGGCGCCGGTGGATCGCCGGCCAGGTGGGCGCGGACGACCTGCCCGGCGACCCGCCGGGGTTCACCGGGTCCGAGACCGTCACCCTGGACGAACTGAGGGACGCGGGCATCGGGATCACCCCCGGCATGGACGTCGAGGCGCAACTCGGCGGAGGCGTGCGGGGCGGCGGACTGGCACCGCTCGACCAGGTGCGGCTGCTGCTGGCCCGCCCCGGCCCGTGGCCGGACGCCCTCGACGCCGTCGCGGCCACGGTGTCGCGCCGGATCTGGCGCTCGGCGTTCACCGACTTCGAGAACGCGTTCCCGGACACGGACGCCGCCCGGGTGTGGGACACGGCCCTCGGGCTGCTCCTGCCGGGCGACCCGGACTCCGTGCTCGCGGAGTGGCGGTACGCCGCGGAGGCGTACCGCGACGCGGTGCGCCGGCTCGCCGGCCTGCTGGCGGCGGAAGGGACGGACCCCCGGACGCTCGCGCGTCTCGCCGCCGAGTTCCGGGAGATCCTCGGACTGCCACCCCTCGGGAAAGTGAAGACGGGCGAATGAGATGGGTGAGCGGATCGGGGCGGCGGCGCCCCCACCCGCCCCCGCCGCTCCACGGGCTCTTCGCAGCCGCCGGCGCCGGCCCGGCCCTGCTCGCGGTCGTCCTGCCGGCGCGAGCGGCGCTGCGCCGCCGGCGATCGCGTGCGAGCGGGCCGGTCGGGGCCGTTCCCTCAGCACTCGATGATGTTCACCGCGAGCCCGCCCCGGGCCGTCTCCTTGTACTTGACCGACATGTCCGCGCCGGTCTCCTTCATGGTCTTGATGACCTTGTCCAGGGACACCTTGTGCGAGCCGTCGCCGCGCATCGCCATCCGCGCGGCGGTCACCGCCTTCACCGCGGCCATGCCGTTGCGCTCGATGCACGGGATCTGCACCAGGCCGCCCACCGGGTCGCAGGTCAGGCCCAGGTTGTGCTCCATGCCGATCTCGGCCGCGTTCTCCACCTGCTCGGGGGAGCCGCCCAGCACCTCCGCGAGGGCGCCCGCCGCCATCGAGCAGGCGGAGCCCACCTCGCCCTGGCAGCCGACCTCGGCGCCGGAGATGGAGGCGTTCTCCTTGAAGAGCATGCCGATGGCGCCGGCCGCGAGCAGGAAGCGCACCACGCCCTCCTCGTCGGCGCCCGGCACGAAGTTCATGTAGTAGTGCAGGACGGCCGGGATGATGCCGGCCGCGCCGTTGGTCGGGGCCGTGACGACCCGGCCGCCGGCCGCGTTCTCCTCGTTCACCGCCATCGCGTAGAGGGTGATCCACTCCATGGCGAGCGCCTGCGGGTCGCCCTCGGAGCGCAGCTTGCGGGCGGTGGTGGCGGCCCGGCGGCGGACCTTCAGCCCGCCCGGCAGGATGCCCTCGCGGGACATGCCCCGCTCCACGCAGGCCCGCATCACGCGCCAGATCTCCAGCAGCCCCGCGCGGATCTCCTCCTCGGTCCGCCAGGCGCGCTCGTTCTCCAGCATCAGCGCGGAGATCGACAGGCCGGTCTCCTTGGTCAGGCGCAGCAGCTCGTCACCGGTGCGGAAGGGGTACTTCAGCACGGTGTCGTCGAGCACGATGCGGTCCGCGCCCACCGCGTCCTCGTCGACGACGAAGCCGCCGCCGACCGAGTAGTACGTCTTCGTCAGCAGTTCCGCGCCGGAGGAGTCGTACGCCCACAGCGTCATGCCGTTGGCGTGGTAGGGGAGCGCCTTGCGGCGGTGCAGCACCAGGTCGTCGTCGAAGGAGAAGCCGATCTCGTGCTCGCCCAGCAGGCGGATCCGGCCGCCGTCCTTGATCTTCTCCACCCGTTCGTCGGCCGACTCCACGTCCACCGTGCGCGGCGAGTCGCCCTCCAGGCCGAGCAGCACCGCCTTGGGCGTGCCGTGTCCGTGCCCGGTGGCGCCCAGGGAGCCGTACAGCTCGGCCCGCACCGAGGCGACGGACTCCAGCAGGTCTTCGTTGCGCAGCCGCCGGGCGAACATCCGGGCCGCCCGCATCGGGCCGACCGTGTGCGAGCTGGACGGGCCGATGCCGATCGAGAACAGGTCGAAGACCGAGATGGCCACGGGAGGACTCCTCAAGGTTCGGCGGACGGCGCTGTCCACCGGGGGAAGGGCGGTTCAGTGGGTCGAGAGCGTGGGTGAATCGTTCATGCGGGGCATGGTGCGGGGCACCGCGCCCACCGACCCAGTGTGCGCGATGCCCCGTACATCCGTACAAAAAGCGGATGAAGTTACCGCAGACCGGGGTACAGCGGGTGCTTCGCGGCCAGCGCCGCGACCCGGCCCCGCAGCGCCTCGGCGTCGTAGGACGGCTTCAGCGCCTCGGCGATCACGTCCGCGACCTCGGCGAAGTCCTCGGCCGTGAAGCCGCGGGTGGCGAGGGCGGGCGTGCCGATGCGCAGACCCGAGGTGACCATCGGCGGGCGCGGGTCGTTCGGGACCGCGTTGCGGTTGACCGTGATCCCGACCTCGTGCAGCCGGTCCTCGGCCTGCTGCCCGTCCAGCTCCGAGTTCCGCAGGTCCACCAGGACCAGGTGCACGTCCGTGCCGCCGGACAGCACGTCGACGCCCGCGGCCTTCGCGTCGCCCTGCACCAGACGCTCGGCCAGGATGCGGGCGCCCTCCAGGGTGCGGCGCTGGCGCTCCTTGAACTCCTCGCTCGCGGCGACCTTGAAGGCGACCGCCTTGGCGGCGACCACGTGCTCCAGGGGGCCGCCCTGCTGGCCCGGGAACACCGCGGAGTTGATCTTCTTGGCCAGCTCGGCCGTCGAGAGGATCACACCGCCGCGCGGACCGCCCAGGGTCTTGTGCGTGGTGGTGGTCACCACGTGGGCGTGCGGCACCGGGTTGGGGTGCAGGCCCGCGGCGACCAGACCGGCGAAGTGCGCCATGTCGACCATCAGGTACGCGCCGACCTCGTCCGCGATCCGGCGGAACGCGGCGAAGTCGAGCTGACGCGGGTACGCCGACCAGCCGGCCACGATCAGCTTCGGCTTGCTCTCCTTGGCCAGCCGCTCGACCTCGGCCATGTCGACCCGGCCGTCGTCGCCCACGTGGTAGGCGACCACGTCGTAGAGCTTGCCGGAGAAGTTGATCTTCATGCCGTGGGTCAGGTGCCCGCCGTGCGCGAGGTTCAGACCCATGATCGTGTCACCCGGCTTGAGCAGCGCGAACATCGCGGCAGCGTTGGCCTGGGCGCCCGAGTGCGGCTGGACGTTGGCGTGCTCGGCGCCGAACAGCTCCTTCACCCGGTCGATGGCGATCTGCTCGATCACGTCGACGTGCTCGCAGCCGCCGTAGTAGCGGCGGCCGGGGTAGCCCTCGGCGTACTTGTTGGTGAGGACCGAGCCCTGGGCCTCCATGACCGCGACCGGGGCGAAGTTCTCCGAGGCGATCATCTCGAGGGTGGACTGCTGCCGGTGCAGCTCGGCGTCGACCGCGGCGGCCACCGCCGGGTCGAGCTCGTGCAGGGACGTGTTCAGAAGCGACATGCGGCTACGGCTCCTCAGCCCGCGATGAACGCGTCGTACTCGGCGGCGGACAGCAGGTCGGCCGGTTCGTCGGTGACCCGCACCTTGAACAGCCAGCCGCCCTCGAGGGGGGCCGAGTTGACCAGCGCCGGGTCGTTCACCACGTCCTCGTTGATCTCGGTGACCTCGCCGGAGACGGGGGAGTACAGGTCGCTGACCGACTTGGTGGACTCCAGCTCGCCGCAGGTCTCGCCCGCGCTCACCGTGTCACCGACCTCGGGGAGCTGGACGAAGACCACGTCGCCGAGCGCGTTTGCCGCGTGCTCCGTGATGCCGACCGTCGACACGCCGTCCTCGGCGGCCGACAGCCACTCGTGCTCCTTGCTGTAGCGCAGCTGCTGGGGGTTGCTCATGGCTGGAATTCTCCTGTACGCGGGAAACTGCTGATGACGGGGACGGCGCGGGACGCGGCCGGACGGGTGGGGCGCCCGGCCCGCGGACGCGCGGGGACGGCCCGGGGGCCGTCTACGACGGTGTCACTTCCGCCGCTTGTAGAACGGCAGCGCCACGACGTCGTACGGCTCGTGGCTGCCGCGGATGTCCACACCGACGCCCTCGGCGCCCGGCTCGGCGTGGCTCGCGTCGACGTAGGCCATGGCGATCGGCTTGCCCAGGGTGGGGGAGGGGGCGCCGGAGGTGACCTCGCCGATCACCTCGCCGCCGGCCACCACCGCGTACCCGGCGCGCGGCACCCGGCGGCCGTGCGCCACCAGGCCGACCAGGACGCGGGGCGGGTTCTGCGCGGCGCGCCCGGCCGCCTCGGCGAGGGCGGCGCGGCCCACGAAGTCGCCCTCCTTCTCGAACTTCACCACCCGGCCCAGACCGGCGTCGAAGGGCGTGAGGGAGGTGCTCAGCTCGTTGCCGTACAGCGGCATGCCCGCCTCCAGGCGGAGCGTGTCCCGGCAGGACAGGCCGCACGGGACCAGCCCGTGACCCTCGCCCGCCTCGGTCAGCGCCTGCCACAGCTCCACGGCGCGCTCCGGCTTCACGAACAGCTCGAAGCCGTCCTCGCCGGTGTAGCCGGTGCGGGCGATGAGCGCGGGGATCTTGGCCACGGTGCCCGGCAGGCCGGCGTAGTACTTCAGGCCGTCCAGGTCGGCGTCGGTCAGGCTCTTGAGGATCGCCGGGGACTCGGGGCCCTGCACGGCCAGCAGCGCGTAGGCGTCACGGTCGTCGCGCACCTCGGCGTCGAAGCCCGCGGCCCGCTCGGTCAGCGCGTCCAGCACCACCTGGGCGTTGGAGGCGTTGGCCACGACCAGGTACTCGGTCTCACCGAGCCGGTAGACGATCAGGTCGTCCAGGATGCCGCCGTCCTCGCGGCAGATCATCGTGTAGCGGGCGCGGCCCGGCTTCACGCCCGAGATGTTGCCGACCAGCGCGAAGTCCAGCAGCGCGGCGGCCTGCGGGCCGGTGACCGTGATCTCGCCCATGTGCGAGAGGTCGAAGAGGCCGGCCCTGGAGCGCACGGCGTTGTGCTCGTCGCGCTCGGAGCCGTAGCGCAGGGGCATGTCCCAGCCGGCGAAGTCGGTCATCGTCGCGCCGAGCGACCGGTGCAGGGCATCGAGCGCGGTGCGGCGGGGTTCGTTACTGCTCATCGGTCGGTCTCCCAAGGCGATGGGGGTCCCTCCCGCGCGAGTTCATTCGAGCGTGGGGGAAGGCGAGGACGTTTCCTCCCCATCTGTCATCGGAACCTGAGAGGTTCGCCATGACCACCGGTGGTACGGCGGTCAGGACTTGCACCTTGGGTGGAGCCACCGGAGCACTGCGACGGCGGCCCGCTTTTCAGATGTGCCTCGCCCGCGCGGTAACGGTGCCTGAGAGATTCAAGGGAGGGACTTGCTCCTTCGGCGCCCCGGCGGCACACGGTGCCGGGGACTCTCCCGCGCGGATTCAAACGGCCGGTATGCAGTTGGCGCGCACATCATTGCACGCATCGCCGGACACCGGCAGGGGGACCCTTGCCGGGGGTGCACCGTTCGTGCAGGCTCGGTCACAGGGAGCTGTGACAGGCCTGTATCGGGAAGAACACGGAACCGAGAGCGACCTGGCATTACCTTCTCTTTACACACGGCGGGGATCGGACCCCTTATCCGGCCCCAGGGGAGGACGACCACGGTGAACAGGCCCACGGCGCACGCCGGCACCACAGGCGTCGCGCTGCCGCGGCAGCACGCGGACGGGGCCGGCGGCGCGGCGCCCGCCCCGCTCGTCCAGGACCTGCGCGAGCGCTCCGGCCGCAGCCCGCGCGCCCTGCTCTTCGGCCCCCGCGACCTCGTCGTCGTCACCGGACTGCCCGGCAGCGGCAAGTCCACGCTGATGCGGCGCACGGTGCGCGGCGCCCGCGTCGACTCCCAGGACGCCCGCGACCGCTGGGACCGCCGCATGCCCCGCCCGCTGCCGTACGCGGTGTACCGCCCGCTGGTCCGGCTCGCCCACTACGCGGGGCTGCGCCGCGCGCTGCGCTCCGGCCGGCCGGTCGTCGTGCACGACTGCGGCACACAGACCTGGGTCCGGCGCTGGCTGGCCCGCGAGGCCCGGCGCCGCGGGGCCGCGCTGCACCTGCTGCTGCTGGACGTCACGCCCCAGGAGGCCCTGGCCGGCCAGCTGGAGCGGGGCCGGGGCGTCTCGCGGTACGCCTTCCGCCGGCACCGCACGGCGTGCGGCCGGCTGCTGGACGCGGTGGAGGCCGGCCGGGTGCCGGAGGGCTGCGCGTCGGCGGTGCTCGTCGACCGGGACGCCGCGAACGCCCTGCGCCGGATCGGCTTCACCGGGGAACCGGTTAGCCTTTCCGCCACAGCAGTGGCACCAGGCAGGCGGTAGGCGACAGATGGACTTCCCGGCGGACATCCCGGACCGGACGCACTTCCACCCGCACGGCGGGTGGCCCGGCAACGAACTGGAGGAGGCGCTCTCCGCCTCCCTGGGCGTCCCCTCGGCGGGCCCCCGGATCGTCGAGGTGCTCGGCCGCAGCTTCCTGTGGGTGCCGCTGCCAAGCGGCGGCGGCCCGCACAGCGGCCCCCTCGACCTGCCCACCATGGAACTGGACGGCCAGGCGTACGTGCCGGTCTTCAGCTCCGAGGAGCAGTTCCGCCAGGTCGTCGGCTCCCACATGGGCTGCACCGTCGCGCCCGCCGTGGAGTTCGCCCGCGGGCTGCCCCCGCAGGCCGGCATCGTGGTCAACCCGGGCGGCACGGTCGCCGTCCCGCTCCCGCCGGCCGCGGTGGCCGACCTGTGCCGGGCCGGCCGCTCCCCGCTGGACGGCCCGTCGGGCGGCGGCCGGGTCCGGCTGTTCGAGCCCGACTGGCAGGACGACCCGGTGGACTTCCTCGCCGCGGCCTCGCAGGAGTTCGACTCCCTCGGCGTGGTGGCGACCGCCCGCCGCTGCCTCGCCGCCATCGAGACGGCCGACCCGGTGCTGTTCGTCGGCGTGGAACTGCTGCACTGGGAGGGCGACCCCCGGTCGCTGCCGCTGGACGCCCTCGGCCGGGCCCTGGGCCGCAGCCCCGCCCGCTGGCCGGTCAACCTCATCGTCCTCGACGTGGCCCAGGACCCGGTCGCCGACTGGCTGCGCGCCAAGGTCCGCCCCTTCTACCAGCGGGCCTGACGCGCCGCTCCCCGCCTTCCGCGCACCGACCGCTCCCCGCCTTCCGCGCACGGACCGCAGACCGGCGGAGGCCGTCGGCTTAAGCTAGGGGACATTGGCCGGCTGGGTGTTGTACGGAGGGGCGATACAAGTGAGCGCTGGCACCGCGGCGGCCGGACAGGTCGAGCACATGCTGCGCCAGGTGACGCCCGGGCGTTACGACGCCTACGAGGCCTTGCTGCGCGCCCTCGCCACCCCCTCGTCCGGCCGGGTCTGGATGCTGCTCTGGCACGGCCAGGCCGGCTCGCCCGACGCCCAGTACGGGACCATGGAGGTCGAAGGACACGGCTACGCGCCCTGCGTGACCTCCGCCCAGGAGCTGTCCGCGAGCGGCTGGAACCGCTCGTACGAGGTGGTCGACGGGCTGGAGGTGGCCCGTGCCCTCTACCCGGACCGCCACGGTCTCTGGCTCAATCCGCACGCGCCCGGCGGGGGCGTCGGCATCCCCTGGCTGGATCTGCGCCGTATCGCCGGCGGCCTCGACCAGCAGCCCGCCGGACCGCTGCGGCTGTCCGAGCCGGCCATCGAGATCCCGCAGTTCTACGCCCTCCTCGCGCAGAACGCCCACCGCACCCCGGCCGTGCGCGCGCTGCGCCGCGCCTGGGTGCAGCCCGCGCTGGGCGCCCCGTACCTCGCCATCGGCCTGGACGTGTACGACACCTCGCCGCCCGCCGTGGAGTCGGTGCGGGCGATGATGCGGCAGTCCCTGCCCGCCGTGCCCGACGGGCTGCCCGTCTCCACCGTCGCCCTGGCCGACGAACACGACCCGGTGGCGATGTGGCTGCGCGTCAACGCGCGCCCCTTCTACGACCGCGAGGCGCACGCCCCGGCGCCCGCCGCGGGCTACGGCTATCCGCCCGCGCACCGCCTCTGACCGGTACGTCCTCCCAGAGCCCCCGGCGCGGCCGACCCGCCGCCGGGGGCTCTCGCGCAGGGTGACGCAGCGTCACCGTGTCCAGCATGTGGACACGGTGATCCGGTTCGGCCCCCGTCCGGACCCTTCGACCGCTGATTTTGCGTCAGATTCCGCCGAACGCGCTCAGCTACCTTTCGCTAACCGCCTGTCACCTGCGGTTTCACTGCGTCTTCAAATCATCCGGGGCCTGGCGAAAGGCACTTGCCGAGGTGTCATATGTGTCCGGCGCGTTACATCACCGCGCGAAGATGCCGGAAGAGTCCCTTATGTCAACTGTTCAGATCTCAGGTAGGTATCACCGCTATCCGGACTGTTCCTGACTCACTGCGAACGTCTGTAGTGTTCGGCCGGTCAAGATGCATCCACATAGCGGACCCGGAGTGGCCCCAGTATGCGCATATTCAAGCCCCGAGCCGCTCGGGCGATCACGACCGCGGTCGCGGTCGGTCTGATCGCCACGGGCTGCGCCAGCGAGCGGGACAGTGACAACGAGAGCGGCGGCAAGAAGGACACCTTCGTGTTCGCCGGTGCAGGCGACCCGGGCTCCCTGGACCCTGCCCTCGCGAGTGACGGTGAAACCTTCCGCGTGACCCGCCAGGCGTTCGAGGCCCTCCTCGAGCACGAGTCGGGCGGCACCAAGCTGGTCGGCGGCCTGGCCGAGACCTGGTCGAGCAACGACGCGGGCACGGTCTGGACCTTCAACCTCCGCAAGAACGTGAAGTTCCACGACGGCGAGGAGTTCAACGCCGCGGCGGTCTGCGCGAACTACGACCACTGGTTCAACTGGAAGGGCACCTACCAGTCGAGCGCGGTCTCCTACTACTGGCAGACCATCATGGGCGGGTTCGCGAAGAACGAGGACCCGGAGACGCCCGAGGCGAACTACAAGAGCTGCACGGCCAAGGACGAGCACACCGCCGTCATCGAGGTCAAGAAGCCCTCCGCGAACCTCCCCGGCGGCTTCTCCCTGAACGCCCTCGCGATCCACTCGCCGAAGGCCATCGAGGCGTACAAGAAGCAGGACGCCACGGCCAAGGGTGACGCCATCACGTACCCCAAGTACAGCCAGGAGGCCGGCACGGTCGCCGGTACCGGCCCGTACAAGATCGTCAAGTGGAACAAGGGCAACAAGGAAGTCACCCTCGAGCGCTTCGACGACTACTGGGGCGAGAAGGCGAAGATCAAGAACCTGGTCTTCCGCACCATCGACACCGAGGAGGGCCGCCGCCAGGCGCTCCAGGCCGGTGACATCGACGGTTACGACCTCGTCGCCCCGGCCGACGTCAAGACCCTCGAGGAGCAGGGCTACGTCGTCCCGACCCGTGGCGTCTTCAACCTCTTCTACGTGGGCATGAGCCAGTCGGCGAACCCGGCCCTGAAGAAGAAGGAAGTCCGCCAGGCGATCGCGCAGTCGATCGACAAGGAGAACCTGGTCAAGACCCAGCTGCCCGAGGGCGGCAAGGTCGCCGACCAGTTCATGCCGGACACGATCGAGGGCTACTCCAAGAACGTCACGCAGTACCCCTTCGACCCCGCCAAGGCCAAGCAGCTGCTGAAGAAGGCCGGCGAGGAGAAGCTGCAGATCGAGTTCTGCTACCCGACCGAGGTCACCCGCCCGTACATGCCTGCCCCGCAGGACCTGTTCGAGCTGATGAAGGCCGACCTGGAGAAGTCCGGCATCACGGTCAAGCCGCGGGCCATGAAGTGGGCCCCGGACTACCTGGACGCCACCGAGTCGGGCTCCTGCGCCCTGCACATGCTCGGCTGGACCGGTGACTTCAACGACGGCTACAACTTCATCGGCACCTGGTTCGCCGGGTTCGACAAGCAGTGGGGCTTCAAGGACAAGAAGGTCTTCGACGCGGTGAACGCCGGCTCGAAGATGGGCAAGGCCGAGGAGCGCATCGCCGCGTACCAGAAGGCCAACGAGGTCGTCATGGACTACCTGCCGGGTGTCCCGGTCTCGTCCTCCCCGCCGGCCATCGCCTTCGGCAAGAACGTCAACCCGCCGAACGTGTCGCCGCTGACGCAGGAGATCTTCGCCGAGGCCTCCTTCAAGTAGGCGGAAACGGCAGGAAGCCAATAACGGGGGGGTCCGCCCGGCCACCGCAACTCGGCGGCCGGGCGGGTCCATTCATGTAAGACCTCACGCAAGAAAGGGGCATGCGGGGTGCTGCGTCTCGTCGTACGAAGACTGCTCCAGCTCATACCCACGCTGCTCGGCCTGTCGGTTCTGCTCTTCCTGTGGCTCGACCGGCTGCCCGGTGGACCCGCCTCAGCGATCCTGGGGGAAAAGGCCACCGAAGCCGAAGTGGCGCGCATCAACCGTGCGCTCGGGCTCGACCAGCCCGTCTACGTTCAGTACTGGCGCTTCCTCAAGCGCATCTTCGAGCTCGATCTGGGCACCTCCACCCAGACCGGACAGCCGGTGTGGGACGAGTTCGTCCTGCGCTTCCCCGCGACGGTGGAGCTGTCCCTCCTCGCGATCCTCATCGCGGTCGCCGTCGGCGTGCCCCTCGGCTACTTCGCGGCCCGCAACCGCGGCGGGTGGCTCGACGTCAGCGCCGTATCCGGCTCCCTCGTCGGCATCTGCGTCCCGGTCTTCTTCCTGGCCCTGATCCTCAAGCAGATCTTCGCCGTCCAGCTCGGCATCTTCCCCAGCTACGGACGCCAGGAAACCGGTATCAACGCCACCGACGTGACCGGCTTCGCCGTCCTGGACGGCATCCTCACCGGGGAGTTCGACGCCTCGTTGAGCGCCCTCCACCACCTGGTCCTGCCGGCCGTCGCCCTGGCCTCCATCCCGCTCGCCGTCATCGTGCGCATGACCCGCGCCAGCGTGCTCGAGGTGCAGGACGAGGACTACGTCCGCACCGCCGAGGCCAAGGGCCTCAAGCGCAGTGTCGTCCGCGGCCGGCACGTGATGCGCAACGCGCTGCTCCCCGTGGTGACGGCGGTCGGTCTGCTCACCGGCTCCCTGCTGTCCGGCGCGGTCCTGACCGAGTCCGTGTTCTCCTTCGGCGGCATCGGCTCCTTCATCCGGACCGCGATCGACGGCCGTGACTACCCCGTGCTCGTCGGATTCATCATGTTCATCGCGCTGGTTTACGTCTTGATCAACTTGCTGGTGGACCTGGCGTACAGCCTGATCGACCCGAGAGTGCGGGTGCACTAATGAGCGTCGCCACCAAAACCGACAAGATCCAGCGTCTCGCCGAACTGGCCGCGACCAAGGACACCAGTACCGGAGCCAGCCTGTGGCGGGAGGCGTTCCGACGCCTCAAGCGCAGCAAGATGGCGATCGTCGGCGCGATCGTCATCGCCGTCTTCATCGTCCTCGCGGTCATCGGGCCGTACATCGCCCCGTACTCGCCGACCGCCCAGACCTGGCGCAACGAGGTCTTCGCCAACCGGGGCGAGTTCGTCGGCATGCGCGGCGAGAACTGGTTCGGACTCGACCACCTCGGCCGGGACATGTTCTCCCGCATGCTGGTGGGCGCCCGTCAGACCCTGCTCGTCGGCGTCGTCGCCACGACGATCGGTCTGATCATCGGCTTCCTGATCGGCGGCCTCGCCGGCGCCTTCGCCACCCTCGGTGGCGACAGGGGCAGGCGCATCGACTCCGTCATCATGCGGTTCATCGACATCATGCTGGCGATGCCCTCGCTGCTGCTGGCGGTGTCCATCGCGGCCGTCATGGGACAGTCGCTGACCACGGTGATGATCGCCGTGGGTGTCGTGCAGATCCCGGTCTTCGCCCGGCTGCTGCGCGGCTCCATGCTGGCGCAGGGCGGCTCGGAGTACGTGCTCGCGGCCAGGTCCCTCGGTGTGCGCAAGCGGCGCATCGTGCTGTCCCAGATCATCCCCAACTCGCTCAGCCCGGTGATCGTGCAGGCCACGCTCTCCCTGGCCACCGCGATCATCGAGGCGGCCGCCCTGTCCTACCTGGGCCTCGGCAACCCCGACCCGGCCATTCCCGAGTGGGGCGTCATGCTCACCCAGGCGCAGCGCTTCTTCGACAACGCGCCGATGATGGCGGTCTACCCCGCCGTCGGCATCATCATCACCGCCCTCGGCTTCACCCTCCTCGGCGAGGCCATGCGGGAAGCCCTCGACCCGAAGCTGAGGGGCTGAACCACCATGTCTCTGCTCACTGTCGACGAACTGACCGTCACCTTCGGCGGCCAGGGCCGCAAGGAGTCCCGGGCGGTCGACGGCGTCTCCTTCGAGGTCGACCAGGGCCAGGTCGTGGGCCTGGTCGGCGAGTCCGGCTGCGGAAAGTCCGTCACCTCGCTCGCCCTGATGGGCCTGCTGCCCGCCAAGGGCCTCACCCTCGGCGGCCGTGCCGAGTTCAACGGCACGGACCTGTTCACGATGAGCCCGTCCGCCCGCCGCGACCTGCGCGGCAGCGAAATGGCGATGATCTTCCAGGACCCGCTGTCCTCACTGAACCCGGTCGTCCCGATCGGCGTGCAGGTCACCGAGATCCTGGAGCGCCACCGCGGGATGAAGGGGGAGGCCGCCCGCAAGGAGGCCGCCCACCTGCTGGACCGGGTCGGCATCCCCGACCCCACCCGGCGGCTCAAGGAGTACCCGCACCAGCTCTCCGGCGGTATGCGCCAGCGCGCGCTGATCGCCATGGCGGTGGCCTGCGCCCCGCGCCTGCTCATCGCGGACGAGCCCACCACGGCCCTCGACGTGACGATCCAGGCGCAGATCCTGGAGCTGCTGAAGGAGCTCGTGGACCAGGAGGGCACCGCCCTGCTGATGATCACCCACGACCTCGGCGTGGTCGCCGGCCTCTGCGACCAGGTCAACGTGCTCTACGCGGGCAAGGTCGTGGAGTCCGCCGGGCGCCGCGAGCTGTTCGCCCACCCCACCCACCCCTACGCGCACGGACTGCTGGGCTCCATCCCGCGGCTCGACGCACCCCGGGGCGAGCCGCTCAACCCCATCCGCGGCTCGATCAACGACCGCATCGCCTGGGCCGACGGCTGCGCCTTCGCGCCCCGCTGCGACCGGTACGAGATGGGCTGCCTGACCGGCACCCCGCAGCTCACCGAGCCGCGCGCCGCCGGTCACCAGGTGCGGTGCGTCAACCCCGTACTCGACGACGCGAAGGCCGAGGAGGTCCCCGCATGAGCCTGCTCGAACTGGACGGCGTCAAGGTCCACTTCCCCATCAAGAAGGGCGTCCTGTTCGACCGCACGGTCGGCCACGTGTACGCCGTGGACGGGGTGTCCCTGAAGGTCGAGGCCGGCCAGACCTACGGCCTGGTCGGCGAGTCCGGCTGCGGCAAGACCACCCTCGGGCGGTCGGTGCTGCGGCTGGTGGACATCACCGAGGGCTCGGTCGTCCTGGACGGCACCGACCTGGCGAAACTGCCCGGCGAGGAGATGCGCCGCTTCCGGCGCCGGCTCCAGATGGTCTTCCAGGACCCGCTGGGCTCGCTCAACCCGCGGCAGAACATCGAGTCGATCCTGTCCGAGGGCATGATCGCCCACGGCATCGGCAAGGACCAGGAGGAGCGCCGCGAGAAGATCAAGGCCATCCTGGACAAGGTCGGCCTGCCCTCCAACGCGCTCGCCCGCTACCCGCACGAGTTCTCCGGCGGCCAGCGGCAGCGCATCGGCATCGCCCGCGCCCTCGTCCTCGAACCGGACGTGATCATCTGCGACGAGCCGGTCTCCGCGCTCGACGTGTCGGTCCAGGCCCAGGTCATCAACCTGCTGGAGGAGCTCCAGGAGGAACTCGGCCTGACCTACGTGGTGATCGCCCACGACCTCGCGGTGGTCCGCCACATCTCCGACGTGATCGGCGTGATGTACCTGGGCGCGCTGGTCGAGGAGGCGCCGAGCGACGCGCTCTACGCCGAGCCGAAGCACCCGTACACCAAGGCCCTGATGTCGGCCGTGCCGGTGCCGGACCCGGAGGTGGAGGACAAGCGCGAGCGGATCCTGCTCACCGGTGACCTGCCCTCCCCGGCGAACCCGCCCAGCGGCTGCCGGTTCCACACCCGCTGCCCGTGGGCCCAGGCCGAGCGCTGCTCGACCGAGCGCCCCCAGCTGCGGGACATCGGCGGCGGACACCGGGTGGCGTGCCACTACGCGGAGGACATCGCGTCCGGCAAGCTGCGGCTGACCAAGGGCGAGGTCGTCTCGGCCACCCGCGAGGGCGTCGACGACAACCCGGAGACGGACACCGCGACCGGGGACACCGGGGCCGAGGGCACCGCGGTCAAGGACACCCCGGCCAAGATCCCGGCCCAGGCGGAGAAGGCCTCGAAGGACGGGGAGCCCGCGAAGGCGGAGAAGGCCTCGAAGGACGGGGAGCCCGCGAAGGCGGAGAAGGCCTCGAAGGACGGGGAGCCCGCGAAGGCGGAGAAGGCCTCGAAGGACGAGGAGCCCGCGAAGGCGGAGAAGCCCTCGAAGGACGAGGAGCCCGCGAAGGCGGGGAAGGCCTCGAAGGACGGGGAGCCCGCGAAGGCGGAGAAGGCCTCGAAGGACGAGGAACCGGCCAAGGCGGAGGAGCCCGCCAAGCCTGAGGCGTCCGAGGAGGAGCCCGAGAAGGCTGTCTGATCGGTACCCGGAGGAACCCCTCGCCTTGCTTTGCAAGGTGAGGGGTTCTTTCTGCGCCACAATGTGTAAGTGCTTCAGCAACTGTTCAGCCCGTCCGTCCTGCACACGCTCGACCTGATCGGCATCTTCGTCTTCGCCATCTCCGGCGCCCTGCTGGCCGTCCGGAAGAACTTCGACGTGTTCGGGATCGCCGTGCTGGCCGAGATCACCGCCCTGGGCGGCGGTCTCTTCCGCGACCTGATCATCGGCGCGGTGCCGCCCGCCGCCTTCACGGACCTGGGGTACTTCGTCACCCCGCTGCTGGCCACCGTCCTCGTGTTCTTCCTGCACCCGCACGTCGAACGCATCCAGACCGCCGTGAACGTCTTCGACGCGGCCGGCCTCGGCCTCTTCTGCGTCGTCGGCACCACCAAGGCGTACGACTACGGGCTCGGCCTCACCGCCTCCGCCTGCCTGGGCCTGGCCACCGCGGTGGGCGGCGGTGTGCTGCGCGACGTGCTCGCCAACGAGGTGCCCTCGCTGCTGCGCTGGGACCGCGACCTGTACGCGGTGCCCGCCATCGTCGGCGCGACCATGGTCGCCCTGTGCCTGCGCTTCGACATGCTCAACCCGGTGACCAGCACCGCCGCCGCCGTCACCGCCTTCGTGCTGCGGCTGCTCGCGATGCGCTACCACTGGCGGGCGCCGCGTGCCTGGCACAGGCGTTCGACGGTCACCGAGGAGCAGCCGCCCGCCTGACCGCAGGGGCGGTCATGTCCACAGGGCGACACAAAGCTACCGCTTAGTATTGCCTTCTTGTACTGTTCACCCATGCCAGAAGCAGCCTCCGCCCAGGCCACCCGGGCCGTCATCGGCGACAGCGAGTTCGACCGCGACACCGCGCTCACCGCGCGGGAACCCGGCGTCTACGACATCGACCTCTCCGCCGGCTGGACGATCATCACCGCCGTCAACGGCGGTTACCTGCTGGCCGTCCTGGGCCGCGCGCTCGCGGACACGCTGCCGCACTCCGACCCGTTCACCGTCTCCGCGCACTACCTGACGGCCTCCCAGCCGGGTCCGGCGGTCGTCCGCACCGAGACCGTCCGCACCGGGCGCACGCTGTCCACCGGGCAGGCGTCCCTCTTCCAGTTCGACGAGCGGGGCGACGAGGTGGAGCGCATCCGGGTCCTCGCCTCCTACGGCGACCTGGACTCCCTCCCCGACGACGTCCGGACGACGGCCGTACCGCCCGCGCTGCCGCCGATGGACCGGTGCTTCGGTCCCGAGGACGGCCCCGCCCCGGTCGACGGCAGCTCCGAGATCACCGGCCGGCTGATGCTGAAGCTCGATCCGTCGACGCTCGGCTGGGCCCTCGGACAGCCGTCCGGCAAGGGCGAGATGCGCGCCTGGTTCGGTCTCGCCGACGGTCGGGACCCCGACCCGCTGGCGCTGCTGCTCGCGGTGGACGCGCTGCCGCCGACCGCCTTCGAGATGGGCCTGACCGGCTGGGTGCCCACGGTCGAGCTGACCGTCCACGTGCGCTGCCGCCCGGCCCCCGGCCCCCTGCGCGTGTCCGTCACCACCCGCAACCTGGCGGGCGGCTTCCTGGAGGAGGACGCCGAGGTCTGGGACAGCGCCGACCGCCTCGTCGCCCAGTCCCGCCAGCTGGCCCGGGTGCGTCTGGGCTGAGCCGACGACAGGGGGTGGCGGGGGCCTTGGACGGCCCCCGCCACCCCCCTTGTCGTCGGGTCACCGGCCCCCGGCCGCGGCCGTCTCGTCGAGCCGGTGCCGCCGCCCCACATGGATCAGCCGCGGCCGGCGCGCCGCCGTCTCCGCCACCCGCTCCCGCGCCTCGGGCGAACCCGTCCGCTTCCGGGCCTGCCGGATGCCGGTCGTGCGATTCGTGCCCCGCGGTCGGCAACTGTTCCCCGCCGTTGGGAAGTGGGGGCGGCGCCGGGACGTGAGGGTGGTGTTGTACCGGGTAGTCAGTGAACGAGTGTCACCACAGTCGTTCACTCGGATATGGGGGTCCGACCCATGCTGTTCCTGGTCGCCGCGCTCCTGCTGCTGGGCGTCGTCCTCGGCACCGTCGCGCACGCGCCGCTCACCTTCTCCGTCGCCGCCGGCGCCGTCATCGCCGTCTGGCTCGGCCTTTTCGCCCTGCGCGAGCGCCAGCGCCGTGACCGCGGCCACTCGGCGCACTGACCCGCGCGCGTCGCGTCCCGCGCGCCGCGCCCGCTCGTGGCGGGGAGGCGCGCCGCCCCTCCGCTCCCCCTCCGACCGACCGCAGGAGCCGATCACCATGCAGCTCACCGCACCGGCCGGCCGCCGCACCGGCATCCGCGACACCGACGGCATGGCCGTCGCGTCCTTCGTCCTGGGCCTGCTCGGCCTGCTCGTCCTGAACATCCTCCTCGGCCCGGCCGCCATCGTGCTGGCGTCCGTCGCCCTGCGGCGGGGCACCGCCCGCCGCGGCCGCGCCCTGCTCGGCCTGGGCCTCGGCATCGCCGACCTCGTCGTCCTCGTCGCGTTCATGCAGGCGGACGGCACGCTCTCCTGGAGCCTCTGACCGGAACCCCCGGCGAGACCTCCGCGGGGGCGTCGCATCCCGGCCACCGCGATCCGTGTGTCGTGCACCGAGCCCGTAGAATCGGCCGCACCATGGCTTACCTCGACCACGCCGCGACCACCCCGATGCTGCCCGAGGCGGTCGAGGCGCTCACCGCGCACCTGGGCGTCGCCGGCAACGCCTCCTCCCTGCACGCGGCCGGCCGCCGCGCCCGGCGCACCGTCGAGGAGGCCCGCGAGACCCTCGCCGAGGCCCTCGGCGCCCGCCCCAGCGAGATCGTCCTCACCTCCGGCGGCACGGAGGCCGACAACCTCGCCGTGAAGGGCCTGTACTGGGCGCGCCGCGACGCCGACCCGGCCCGCACCCGGGTCCTCGCCAGCCCCGTCGAGCACCACGCCGTCCTCGATGCCGTCGACTGGCTCGGCGCGCACGAGGGCGCCACCGTCGAGTACCTTCCCGTCGACGCCCACGGCCGGGTTCACCCCGACGCGCTGCGCGAGGCCATCGCCCGCAACCCCGACGACGTCGCCCTCGCCACCGTCATGTGGGCCAACAACGAGATCGGGACGATCCTGCCGGTCACCGAACTCGCCGCCGTCGCCGCCGAGTTCGGCGTCCCCCTGCACTCCGACGCGGTCCAGGCCTTCGGCCAGGTCCCGGTGGACTTCGCCGCGTCCGGGCTCGCCGCCATGACCGTCTCCGGCCACAAGATCGGCGGTCCGTACGGCATCGGCGCCCTGGTCCTGGGCCGCGAGCACACCCCCGTGCCCGTGCTGCACGGCGGCGGCCAGGAGCGCCACGTCCGCTCCGGCACCCTCGACGTGCCGGCGACCGCGTCGTTCGCGGTCGCCGGGCGGATCGCCGCCGAGCGGCGGGAGCGGTTCGCCCTGGAGGTCGGACGGCTCCGCGACGACCTGGTCGCCGCGGTGCTGGAGGCCGTCCCCGACGCCGTCCTCGGCGGCGACCCCGCCCCCGGCGGCCGGCTCCCCGCCAACGCCCACTTCACGTTCCCCGGCTGCGAGGGCGACTCCCTGCTGCTCCTCCTGGACGCCCAGGGCATCGAGTGCTCCACCGGCTCCGCCTGCACCGCCGGCGTCGCCCAGCCCAGCCACGTCCTCCTCGCCACCGGCACCGACCCCGACCTCGCCCGCGGCACGCTGCGCTTCTCCCTCGGCCACACCTCGACCGACGCCGACGTCGAAGCCCTCGCCAAGGCCATCGGTCCGGCGGTGGAACGCGCGCGGGCGGCGGGTCTGAGCTGAGGCGGCGGGTCTGAGCCGAGCGGCCTCCGCCGTCCCCCGGGTGGCTACGAACCCGGTGCGGGGCTCCCCGAGCCCCCCGCCGGGGCGGCCGAGCGCTTCTCCTCCGTCCGCGCCGTCCCGGCGCGGCGGACGAGGTTGAGGTAGCGGTCCCAGTCCCAGTGGGGGCCGGGGTCCGTGTGGTCGGTGCCCGGCACCTCGACGTGGCCGAGGATGTGCTCGCGGTCCACCGGTATGCCGTACCGGGCGCATATCCCGGCCGTGAGGCGGGCCGAGGCCGCGTACATCTCGTCGGTGAAGTCCTCCGGGCGGTCCACGAAGCCCTCGTGCTCGATGCCGACGCTGCGCTCGTTGTAGTCGCGGTTGCCCGCGTGGTACGCCACGTCCAGCTCGCGGATCATCTGCGTGACCCTGCCGTCCTTGCCGACGATGTAGTGCGCCGCCGCCTGGTGGCCCGGGTTCTGGAACGCCTTCACCGCGCTGTCCAGGCTGCCCTGCGTGACGTGCACGACCACCATGTCGATGCCGTAGTCGTCGGGCCGGTCCGCGCCGCGCCAGTTGGCGTCCGAGGCCGCCACCCAGCGGGCGCCCGCGAAGTCGACCGCGCCGGGGGTGCGCGGCTTGTCGACCCCGGGCAGCCGCCACCACAGCCGCGCCAGCTCGTCGCGCGCCAGCGCCGCCGTCCCCGCCGCTGCCGTCAGCCCGCCCACGATCAGGGCGCGCCGCCCGATGCGCCGGTCGCCGTCCTCGGATGCTCCTCTGACCCCCATGTGATCGTGAACGCATGTGCGGCGCCCGTGGTTCCCGCGCCCCCGTACCCTGGAGGGGCTATGACTGACACCCCGCAGCCCACCCGCCCCCTCCGCGTCCTGGCCGCCATGTCCGGCGGCGTCGACTCCGCCGTCGCCGCCGCCCGTGCCGCCGAAGCGGGCCACGACGTGACCGGCGTCCACCTCGCGCTCTCCGCGAACCCCCAGTCGTTCCGCACCGGCGCGCGGGGCTGCTGCACCATCGAGGACTCCCGCGACGCCCGCCGGGCCGCCGACGTCATCGGCATCCCCTTCTACGTGTGGGACCTCGCCGACCGCTTCCGCGAGGACGTCGTCGAGGACTTCGTCGCCGAGTACGAGGCCGGCCGCACCCCCAACCCGTGCCTGCGCTGCAACGAGAAGATCAAGTTCGCCGCGCTGCTCGACAAGGCGCTCGCGCTCGGCTTCGACGCCGTCTGCACCGGCCACTACGCCAAGGTGATCCTCCGCGAGGACGGCACCCGCGAACTGCACCGCGCCTCCGACCTGGCCAAGGACCAGAGCTACGTCCTCGGCGTGCTCGACGACCGCCAGCTCGCCCACGCCATGTTCCCGCTCGGCGACACGGTCACCACCAAGGAGGAGATCCGCGCGGAGGCCGAGCGCCGCGGGCTCTCCGTCGCCAAGAAGCCCGACTCGCACGACATCTGCTTCATCGCCGACGGCGACACCCAGGGCTTCCTCGCCAAGCGCCTCGGCAAGGCGGAGGGCGACATCGTCGACGAGTCCGGCGCCAGGATCGGCACCCACGAGGGCGCGTACGGCTTCACCATCGGCCAGCGCAAGGGCCTGCGCATCGGCACCCCCGCCCCCGACGGCAAGCCGCGCTACGTCCTCGACATCTCCCCGGTGGACAACACGGTCACGGTCGGCCCGGCGTCCGCCCTCGACGTCACCGCCCTCACCGCCATCCGCCCCCGCTGGTGCGGCGCCGCCCCCACCGGCCCCGGCACCTACACCGCCCAGCTGCGCGCCCACGGCGACGAGACCGAGGTGACGGCGGAGCTCGTCGGCGAGGAGCTGCGCGTGCGCTTCACCGATCCGGTCCGCGGCGTCGCCCCCGGCCAGGCGGTCGTCCTGTACGACGGCACGCGCGTGGTGGGCTCGGCGACGATCGCCTCGACGGAGCGGGTGGCGGAGCGGGCGGCGACGGTCTGACGCGTGAGCCGGGGGTGAGCGGTGCGCGGCCCGCCGCGTGCGGTGTACGCCCCCGGCGGGTGAAGGCACCCACCCCGTCAGGAGGTCGGCCGTGCTGCACGGCCCGCGTTTCATGCGGACGGCGGTGTTGGACCGAGGGCGCCCGTCAACTCGGTGCGCTCGTCCGCAGCCGGGCGACGAACGCGGTGAACGCGGTGCGGCTGATCCTGATGACGTGTTCCGGGCGGGTGCTGTTGCGTATTGCGACGTCGTCGCCCTCATCGTCGATGGCGACTTCCACGCAGTTGTTGCCGCCCCCGCCGCAGAACGACGAGCGCTTCCAGTCGAGTGTGGTCAACGCTCCGGCCCTCTCAGAGTTCGCGTGCGATGGATCTGATGAGTTCCTGGGACGCGTCCGGCGGGAGTGCCGTCCGCTCCATCAGGTCCAACAGCGAACGATAGGTGGCCAGTGGCGTCGGGGCGTCCACGAAATTGGCCCCGAGGGCGGTGTCGAGCTGAACGGTGTCCAACTGCCGCACCGGTCCCTCGGCGTAGAGGATGGACTGCCCGGCTCCGTGAAAAGCGCCGACGCTGAACGGGATCGCCAACGAGGTGATGTGGGGGAGGCGCCGACCATGGCCCCGGACCACGGCGTCCGGGCCCACCCGTGCTCGCCGCCTGACCGGCCGGCCCTCCTGTCGGCACCCCTCTCACCCCACCGCGCGAAGTCGTGAGCACTTTCCCCCGAAGTGTTCACGACTTCGCGGAGAGGCACCCGCCCGCACCGCGCCCCCACCGGTGCGCACCCGTACCGCAGCCCTCGGCCGCAATCCCGCCCCCTCCGGATGCCACCCCGGACCGGATCACCGTGAGAAGAACTCCGCCAGCACCGGCGCCTGGACATCCGGTTCGGCCATGTGGGTCTGGCCCTCCAGGGTGCGGTACGCCCCCTGGGGGACCGACTCCGCGATCGCCCGCGCCGCCTGACGCATCCACGCGGGACTCGCGTCGCCCGCGATCGACAGCACCGGCACCGCGACCGACGCCAGCATCTCCCGCGGCACGC
This sequence comes from Streptomyces sp. DSM 120436, assembly GCF_055778765.1. NCBI lineage: Bacteria > Bacillati > Actinomycetota > Actinomycetes > Kitasatosporales > Streptomycetaceae > Streptomyces > Streptomyces sp. DSM 120436. The sequence continues at coordinate 2,838,305 of NZ_JBSKBS010000001.1, forward strand.
CTCCGCCCCCCATCACCGCGTCGTCGTACGCCAGGCTCGGCGCCAGTGACTCCATGCCGGCCCACAGCGGCGACTGCCGCGCGCTCTGGATCACCTCGTCGCCCAGCCCCGTGAGCTGGAGGAAGAGCTCCACCGCGTCGCCCCGCCGCCCTTCCTCCAGGGCCGCCGTCAGCCGCTCGGTGTACCGGGCGCGCTCCGCGAGGTGCTCCTCCGACAGGGCGTACGGCGTCTCGTACACCGCGACCTGACGCACGGGCAGCCCGCTCGCCGCCGCCCGCAGCGCCAGCGCGCCGCCCGAGGAGACGCCGTACAGCGCCGCCTCGCCGCCCGTCGCCCCGATCAGCGCCGCCAGGTCCTCCACCTCGCGCTCCACCGCGTACGGCGGCGTGTCACCGCTCGCGCCCCGGCCGCGGCGGTCGTAGACCACCACCCGGAACCGCTCGGAGAGCGGGGCGGCCAGCGGCGCCACCGTGGCGCCCGTGGACATCGCGCCGCTGACGAGGACGATCGTGGCGCCGCGCCCGGCGCTCTCGTAGGCGAGGGAGGTGCCGTCGCGCGAGGAGATGTTCTGGTCCATGCCTCACCAGACTGCCGCACGGCGCGGGAATCGTCCGTGAGGCGGGCGGCGCGTCCGCCGATCGCATCCGAGGGAAGCGGTCAGTCCGCTTCCACGCCCCCTTCCACGCCCCCTTCCACGCCGTATTCCGCGTCGTAGAAGCACAGGTGGTCCTTGATCGGGGCCACCGCCGGCTTCGGCTCCGGGTACGCCCACACCAGGTCGGGGGCGTCCGGCAGCGGCCAGTACGACGCGGTCCCCTTGAACGGGCAGTACGTGTGCGTCGCGGACGGCGTCAGCAGGTCGAGCCGCACGTCCTCGGGCGGGATGTAGTAGCGCACGGGACAGCCCGTCTCGCGCAGTACCAGCGCCCGGTCGCTCTCCGCCAGTACCCGCCCGTCGCGCACCACGCGCACGTGCCGGTCGCCGGGCTCCACGGTGATGCGATGGCCTGTGGTCACGGTGTCCTCCTTCGGCAGTCGTCCCACCCCCTGCAGCGCCCCTCGGGGCGGCCTTCTTCCCGAGCGTAGGCTGACGCCCGTGAACATCTGCGTCTTCCTCTCCGCCGCCGACCTCGCCGACCGCTACACACGCCCCGCGCGGGAGTTCGCGCGCCTGCTCGGCAAGGGCGGCCACACCCTGGTCTGGGGCGGCTCGGACGTCGGCCTGATGAAGGTCGTCGCCGACGGGGTGGAGGAGGCCGGCGGCCGGCTCCTCGGCGTCTCGGTGGAGTTCCTCGCGGCGACGGCCCGCGACGGCGTCGACGAGATGGTGGTCGCCAAGGACCTCGCCGAGCGCAAGAGGCTGCTACTGGAGAAGGCCGACGCCGTCGTGATCATGGTGGGCGGCACCGGCACCCTCGACGAGGCGACCGAGATCCTGGAGCTGAAGAAGCACGGCCACACCGACAAGCCGGTGGTGCTGCTCAACACCGCGGGCTTCTACGACGGGCTCAAGGAGCAGTTCCGCCGCATGGAGGAGGAGGGCTTCCTGCCCCGCCCGCTCGGCGAACTGGTCTTCTTCGCCGAGGAGCCGGTCGGCGCGCTGGCCTACCTGGAGGAGAGCCTGGGCGTCGCCTGACCCCGCGGTGATGCGAGCATGGCGGTCATGGCTACACATGTGATCACCGGAGCCGGCTCCGGCATCGGCGCGGCCGTCGCGCGCCGCCTGCACGCGCGCGGGGACGACCTCGTGCTCCACGCGCGCGACGCCGGCCGCGCGAAGGAGCTGGCCGCCGAGTTCCCCGGTGCCCGCACCCTGGTCGGCGACCTGGCCGACCCCGACCGGCTGAGCTGGGCGTTCTCCCACCAGTCGCTGCCCGACCGGGTGGACTCGCTGCTGCACGTCGCGGGCGTCGTCGACCTCGGCCCGGTCGGCGACCTCACCCCGAAGAGCTGGCGCCACCAGCTCAACGTCAACCTCGTCGCCCCCGCCGAACTCACCCGCCACTTCCTGCCCCAGCTCCGCGCGAGCCGCGGCCACGTGGTCTTCGTCAACTCCGGCGCCGGCCTGAACGCCCACGCCGACTGGTCCGCCTACGCGGCGTCCAAGCACGGCCTGAAGGCCCTCGCCGACTCCCTCCGCGCGGAGGAGCACGCGAACGGCGTCCGCGTCACCTCGGTCTACCCCGGCCGCACCGCCAGCCCCATGCAGGCCAAGGTGCACCAGCAGGAGGGCAAGGAGTACGACCCGGCGAAGTGGATCGACCCCGAGTCGGTGGCCACGACGATCGTCATGGCCCTGGACCTCCCGAGGGACGCGGAGGTCAACGACCTGACGGTCCGGCCGGGACGCTGAACTCTCGTGGGCCGGTCCGGCGATTCCAGCCCGTCCGGCGCTTGAGGACGAGGCCCGAAGGGCTGAAGGGGGTCCGGGGCGCAGCCCCGGGGACGGGAAGGGGCGGCGGGGGCGAAACCCTCCGCCGCCCCCTGCGTACGCTTCCCGTGTGAACGACACCCTTCACCTCCCGCCCGCCCCCGCCACCGGCGTCGGCTCCCTCCCCGGCACCGATGCGAGAGAGGCCGCCAAAGCGGCCACCGGTAGCTTCGAGGACTTTCCCCACCTCCCCGAACTCCCCGCCCGCGGCCCCGGCGCCGACATGATCGGCCGCACCGCCGGCCTGCTCGTCGAGCTCTACGCGCGCGTGGAGCCCAGCGGCTGGCGGATCGGCGACCGCCCGGGCCGGGACACCCGCCGCGCCCGTTCCTGGCTCGGCGAGGACCTCGACGCGCTGGAGGAGTTCACACAGGGCTACGAAGGACTGCTGAAGGTCCAGGCGGTCGGCCCCTGGACCCTCGCCGCGTCCCTGGAGCTGAGGAACGGCGAGGCCGTCCTCTCCGACCTCGGCGCCTGCCGCGACCTCACCGCCTCCCTCGCCGAGGGCCTGCGGCTGCACCTCGACGAGGTGCGCCGCCGCGTCCCCGGCGCGCGGCTCGTCCTCCAGCTCGACGAACCGTCCCTCACCGCCGTCCTGCGCGGGCAGGTCAGGACCGCCAGCGGCTACCGCACCCACCGCGCCGTCGACCGGCAGATCGTCGAGTCCGCCCTGCGCGACGTCGTCGGCGTGCACGACGGCGGGCCGGTCGTGGTCCACTCGTGCGCCCCGGACGTCCCGTTCGCCCTGCTGCGCCGCGCCGGAGCGGCGGCGGTCTCGTTCGACCTCTCCCTGCTCACAGAGCGTGACGACGAGACGATCGGGGAGGCCGTGGAGGCCGGGACCCGGCTGTTCGCCGGAGTCGTGCCGGGCACGGACGGCCCGTTGTCGGACCCTGCCGGTAGCGTCATGGGGGTCAGGACGCTCTGGCGCAGGCTGGGGCTGCGGCCGGGACTTCTCCCGGAGGCGGTCACGGTCACCCCGGCGTGCGGACTCGCGGGGGCGTCCCCCGGGTACGCGCGGTCGGTCTACGCCCACTGCGTCCGGGCGGCGAGATCCCTCGCGGACAACCCTGAGTAACGGGAGGACACACACGGTGGCCGGCGACAAGCAAGCGGAGACGACGAGCGTGCCCGCACAAGCGCGGGAGCGGCACGCCACGCTCGCCGAGCAGATCGAGGAGCACCGCTTCCGGTACTACGTGAACGACGCGCCCGTCATCAGCGACGCGGAGTTCGACCGCCTCCTGCGCGAGCTCGAGGAGCTGGAGGAGCGGTATCCGGAGCTGCGCACGCCGGAGTCGCCGACCCAGAAGGTCGCCGGGTCCTACGAGACGGAGTTCACCTCCGTCGAGCACCGCTCCCGGATGCTCTCCCTGGACAACACGTTCAACGACGAGGACCTCGCCTCCTGGGCCGACCGCATCCACCGGGAACTGGGCGACCAGACCTACCACTTCCTGTGCGAGCTGAAGGTCGACGGCCTGGCGGTCAACCTCACCTACGAGCGCGGCCGGCTGGTCCGCGCGGCGACCCGCGGCGACGGCCGCACCGGCGAGGACATCACGCCCAACGTCCGCACGATCGCCGAGATCCCGGACCGCCTCAAGGGCGACAAGGTGCCCGACGTCGTGGAGATCCGCGGCGAGGTCTACTTCCCGATGGAGAAGTTCCAGGGGCTCAACGCCCGCCTGGTGGAGGCCGGCGACAAGCCGTTCGCCAACCCGCGCAACGCGGCGGCCGGTTCGCTGCGCCAGAAGGACCCGCGGGTCACCGCCACCCGCCCGCTGCACATGGTGGTGCACGGCATCGGCGTGCTCGAGGGCTACAAGGGCCTGACCCGGCTCTCCCAGGCCTACGACCTGCTGAAGGAGTGGGGCCTGCCGACGTCCGCGCACAACAGGGTGGTCGACGGCCTGGAGGGCGTGCGGGAGTTCATCGCGCACTACGGCGAGAACCGCCACTCGGTGGCGCACGAGATCGACGGCGTCGTGGTCAAGCTCGACGAGATCCCGCTCCAGGGACGCCTCGGCACCACCTCGCGCGCCCCGCGCTGGGCCATCGCGTACAAGTACGCGCCGGAGGAGGTCAACACCAAGCTGGTGAACATCCGGGTGGGCGTCGGCCGCACCGGCCGCGTCACCCCGTACGCGCAGGTCGAGCCGGTGACGGTGGCCGGCTCGGAGGTCGAGTTCGCCACGCTGCACAACCAGGACGTGGTGAAGGCCAAGGGCGTGCTGATCGGCGACACGGTGGTGCTGCGCAAGGCCGGTGACGTCATCCCCGAGATCCTCGGGCCGGTGGCCGACCTGCGGGACGGCAGCGAGCGGGAGTTCGTGATGCCGTCCGAGTGCCCCGAGTGCGGCACACCGCTGCGGCCGATGAAGGAGGGCGACGTCGACCTGCGCTGCCCCAACGCCCGCACGTGTCCGGCCCAGTTGCGCGAGCGGCTGTTCTACCTCGCCGGCCGCAAGGCGCTGGACATCGAGCACTTCGGGTACGTCGCCGCCACGGCGCTCACCAGCCCGCTGGAGCCGAAGGAGCCGCCGCTGAAGGACGAGGGCGACCTGTTCGACCTCACCGTCGAGCAGTTGCTGCCCATCAAGGCGTACGTCCTCGACCAGGACAGCGGGCTGCCCAAGCGGGACCCGAAGACCGGCGAGGAGAAGATCGTCACGGTCTTCGCCAACCAGGAGGGCGCCCCGAAGAAGAACGCCCTGGCGATGCTGGAGAACATCGCGGCGGCCAAGGACCGCCCGCTGGCCCGGATGCTCACCGCGCTGTCGATCCGTCACGTCGGCCCGGTGGCGGCGGAGGCGCTGGCCCGCGAGTTCCGGTCCGTCGACCGCATCGAGCAGGCGTCGGAGGAGGAACTGGCCGCCACCCCGGGCGTCGGCGAGACCATCGCCGCCTCGCTCAAGCAGTGGTTCGCCGAGGACTGGCACCGGGAGATCATCCGCAAGTGGAAGGCGGCCGGCGTCCGCATGGAGGACGAGCGGTCCGGCGAGGACGAGGGCCCGCGTCCGCTCGAAGGACTCACGGTCGTGGTGACGGGGACGCTGGAGAACTTCACCCGGGATGGCGCGAAAGAGGCCCTGCAGAACCGGGGCGCCAAGGTGACCGGATCGGTGTCCAAGAAGACGTCGTTCGTCGTCGTGGGCGACAACCCCGGGTCGAAATATGACAAAGCGATGCAGTTGAAGGTGCCGGTTCTGAACGAGGACGGTTTCACGGTGCTTCTGGAGCAGGGGCCCGACGCCGCGGCCGACGCCGCCCTTTCGGCCGAGGAGTAACGGTTGAAGGCCACCCGATCGGCGCATACCAGATGCATACGGGTGGCTGGGGCGCATTCGGGCAACCGTCGACGACCGGTGCCCGTACAAGCCTTCCGCGGCCTACTGTTGAGATGTGCGCCTGCCGTGCCCAGTTGCGGCCGGGGCAACCCCCGTACCCGTGACGGGTCCGGGGAAGGGCTTTCCACGGCGGAGCCGCTGAGGGATGTCGGGCATCGGGCCGCGTGGCGTGGGCACCGCCGGCTGTGAGAGGGACGGGAATGGAACCGACCGAGAGCGCCGCCCCGGGCTCACGGCTGCGCCTGCGCCGCCTGGCGGTCGTCCGGCGGCGCGGCCGTGAGGCCGGGCGGCCCGCGGAGCGGCCGGACGCGCGGGGCCGCGCCGGGGCGGGCGCCGCGGACGCGCGCGACGCCGGCGCGGCACGCCCGGCCGGCGGGCACGGCATCGGAGAGGCCGGCGCGGAGACCGAACGGCACCCGTCCTGGCCCGCGTTGCCCACCGCGGTCGTCGCCGCGGCCGGCTTCGTCCTCGGCGCCGGCTTCCTGCGGGCCTTCACCGGAGGGCACGCCCTCTTCCCGTCCGGCACCGTCGGCTGGTCGCTGGCGGTGCTCACCGGCATCGTCGTCGGACACCTCGTGATGCTGGGCCGCTCCCGCTGGTGGGGCGGCACCGGCTCCGGCGCGGCCCTCACCCTCGCCGTGCTGCTGCTCTACGGCTGGGTCCCGGCCGGCATGGTCAGCCTCACCGTCGTCGTCCTGGTCGGCATAGCCCGCCGGGGCCGCTGGCGGCAGGGCGTGCTGCACGGCGCGGTCGACCTGCTCGGCATCGGCGCCGGAGCGCTCGTCCTGGCCGCCTTCGGCACCGTGCCGTCCGTCGAGTCGCCGTCCACCCCGGACACCTGGACCCTGTACACCGGTCCCGGGGTGGTGCTCGTCGCCGTCGTCTACCTCTCGGTCACCCGCACCCTGTTGTGGTACCTGCACACCCCCCGCTCGGGACTGCCCACCGTCGCCCGCACCGCCCTGGTCCGCCAGGGCCTCGTCGCGGTCGCCCTGCTCGGCATCGCCCCGCTGGTGTGCGTGGTCGCCGACGCCAAGCCCGTCCTGCTGCCGCTGTTCGCCATCCCGCTGATCGCCCTCGACTCCACCCTGTGGATAGCCCGCGCACGGGCCGAGGAGCAGCTGCGCGACCCGCTGACCGGGCTGCCCAACCGGCAGTGGCTGCAGGAGCGCATCTGGACCGCGCTGGACGACGCGGAGCGGGCCGGCTCCCGCGCCGCGCTCATGCTCATCGACCTCGACCGCTTCCGGTCGGTCAACGACACCCTCGGCCATCTCGCCGGCGACCGGCTGCTGCTGCAGATCGCCGACCGGCTGAGACTGGCCCTGCCGCGCGGGGCGGAGGCCGCGCGGCTCGGCGGTGACGAGTTCGCCGTGTTACTGCCCGCGGCGGACTCCACGACGTCCGCGACCCGCGCCGCCCGCGCTCTCGTCGCGGCCCTCAGCTCCCCGCTCGACCTCGACGGGCTCACCCTCGTCCTGGAGGCGAGCGCGGGAGTCGCCGTCTTCCCGGACCACGCGGCCGACGCCGAAGGGCTGCTGCGGCGGGCGGACGTGGCGATGTACCAGGCCAAGCGGGACCGCACGGGAGTCGAGGCGTACGAGTCCAAGCGGGACTCCAACACCCCCGACCGGCTGGGCCTGCTGGGCGACCTGCGCCGCGCCCTCGACGCGCACGAGGTGGAGCTGCACTACCAGCCGAAGGTCCGCTTCGACGGCCAGGTCTCCGGCCTGGAGGCGCTGGTGCGGTGGGTGCACCCGGAGCGCGGACGGGTCCCCCCGGACGAGTTCATAGCGATAGCCGAGTCGTCCGGGCTGATGCCGCAGCTCACCGAGTACGTGCTGGAGACCGCGCTCGGGCAGGTCGCCGAGTGGCGCTCCCAGGGGCTGTTCGTCCCGGTCGCCGTCAACGTCTCGCCGCGCGACGTCCACAGCCCCGGCTTCGCCGGCTCCGTCGCCGCACGGCTGGCCCGGTACGGGGTGCCCGCGGGCGCGCTCCAGCTGGAGATCACCGAGCACGTGCTGCTGGAGGACCCGACGCGGGCCGCCGACACGCTCAACGCGCTGACCGGGCACGGCGTGAAGATGTCCCTCGACGACTTCGGCACCGGCTACTCGTCGCTGGTGCATCTGCGGCGGCTGCCGGTGAGCGAGCTGAAGATCGACCGCTCGTTCGTGGCGCGGCTGGCCTTCGACGCGGAGGACGCGGAGATCGTGCGCTGCACCATCGACCTGGCCCACTCGCTGGGCCTGCTGGTGGTCGCGGAGGGCGTCGAGGACGACGAGACCTGGGAACGCCTCCGCGACCTGCGCTGCGACGCGGTCCAGGGCTGGCTGGTCGCGGCGGCGATGCCCCCGGACGAGACGACGGCCTGGCTCCTCGCCCGGGGCTCCCGAGGCTGGCAGCGCCCGGCGGCGGCACTCCCCGCGGCGACGGGCCCGGCGGAGGACTAGGCACCCGCAGGCTCAGGACGCCCAGCACTCGGGCGGCCGAAAGGCGACCGGGGAGCGGCCGAAAGGCACCCGCAGGCAGGCGGTGTGACGCCGTGGACCGGGAGACGCGCCGGCCGGCCGCGGGGCCGTCCGGGACCCGGATGCCCGAGGGCGCGGCCCTCCGGACGGCCGTGGGACAGCGGGGCCGGGAGGGGCCGGACGGCCGTGGCGACGGGCGGCCGGGGAAGGGTTTCACGGGCACGCCCGCCCGCCCCATAGGATTGGTCCCAAACCACACACACTCACCCCAGAGGATCGCTGCATGCCTGGCATCACGCGCGAGGAGGTCGCCCACCTCGCCCGGCTGGCGCGTCTGGAGCTGAAGCCCGAAGAGCTCGACCACTTCGCGGGCCAGCTCGACGACATCATCGGCGCGGTCGCCCGCGTCAGCGAGGTCGCCGACCAAGACGTACCGCCGACCTCGCACCCGCTCCCGCTGACGAACGTCATGCGGGCCGACGAGGTCCGTCCCTCGCTCACCCCCGAGCAGGCGCTCTCCGGCGCCCCGGCCCAGGAGCAGCAGCGTTTCAAGGTGCCGCAGATCCTGGGGGAGGAGTAGAACGCCATGAGCGATCACATCATCAAGCTCACCGCGGCCGAGACCGCCGCGAAGATCGCCTCCGGCGAGCTGACCGCGGTCGAGGTCACCGAGGCCCACCTGGCCCGCATCGAGGCCGTCGACGAGAAGGTGCACGCCTTCCTGCACGTCGACCGTGAGGGCGCCCTCGCGCAGGCCCGCGCCGTCGACGAGAAGCGCGAGCGCGGCGAGAAGCTCGGCCCGCTGGCCGGCGTCCCCCTCGCGCTGAAGGACATCTTCACCACCGAGGGCGTCCCGACCACCGTCGGCTCCAAGATCCTCGAAGGCTGGATCCCGCCGTACGACGCGACGCTCACCAAGCGCCTGAAGGCCGCCGACGTCGTCATCCTCGGGAAGACCAACATGGACGAGTTCGCCATGGGGTCCTCCACCGAGAACAGCGCCTACGGCCCCACCGGCAACCCGTGGGACCTCACCCGCATCCCCGGCGGCTCCGGCGGCGGTTCCTCCGCCGCGCTCGCCGCGCACATGGCGCCGCTCGCCATCGGCACCGACACCGGCGGCTCCATCCGCCAGCCGGCCGCCGTCACCGGCACGGTCGGCGTCAAGCCGACGTACGGCGCGGTGTCCCGGTACGGCATGGTGGCGTTCTCCTCCTCCCTCGACCAGGGCGGCCCCTGCGCCCGCACGGTCCTGGACGCGGCCCTGCTGCACGAGGTGATCGCCGGGCACGACCCGATGGACTCCACCTCCATCGACGAGCCGGTCCCGCCGGTCGTGGAGGCCGCCCGCAACGGCAGCGTCCGGGGCATGCGCGTCGGCGTCGTCCAGCAGTTCCGCGGCGAGGGCTACCAGGCCGGCGTCGTCCAGCGGTTCGACGAGTCGGTCGAGCTGCTCAAGGAACTGGGCGCCGAGATCGTCGAGCTGGACTGCCCGTCCTTCGACCTGGCGCTGTCCGCGTACTACCTGATCGCGCCGTCCGAGTGCTCCTCCAACCTCGCCCGCTTCGACGGCCTGCGCTACGGCGCCCGCGTCGGCGACGACGGCACGCACTCCGCGGAGGAGGTCACCTCGCTGACCCGCGAGGCCGGCTTCGGCGACGAGGTCAAGCGCCGCGTCATGCTCGGCACGTACGCGCTCAGCTCCGGCTACTACGACGCGTACTACGGCAGCGCCCAGAAGGTCCGCACGCTCATCAAGCGGGACTTCGACCAGGCCTTCGAGCAGGTCGACGTGATCGTCTCCCCGACGACCCCGACCACCGCCTTCCCGATCGGCGAGCGCGCCGACGACCCGATGGCGATGTACCTCGCCGACCTGTGCACCATCCCGACCAACCTGGCGGGCAACGCCGCCATGTCGCTGCCCTGCGGTCTCGCGCCGGAGGACGGCCTGCCGGTCGGCCTGCAGATCATCGCCCCGGTCATGAAGGACGACCGCCTCTACAAGGTCGGTGCCGCCGTCGAGGCCGCCTTCGTGGAAAAGTGGGGCCACCCGCTGCTCGAGGAGGCTCCGTCGCTGTGAGTGCACTGACCAAGGCCAAGGGATTCAAGAAGTCCCGGTCCGGTACGTACCTGTCCATGGCCGCCACCGCGTTCGGCGCGTTCGGCGTCGCCAAGCGGCTGAAGAAGGCGCGCGCGGAGAAGGACACCCTGGTCCTGATCGACGCCACCGTGTCCGCCGCCGCGATCGTCACCAGTCTCGCCATCCTCTACCGCGAGCTGAAGCGGCTGGGCGACGACGACGTCCTGCTGGGCTGAGAGGGAAGTTTTCACCGTGACCACCACGACCGACCTGGTGTCGTACGAGGACGCACTCGCGTCGTACGACCCCGTCATGGGCCTCGAGGTCCATGTCGAACTCGGCACCAAGACCAAGATGTTCTGCGGCTGCTCGACCGCGCTCGGCGCCGACCCGAACACCCAGACCTGCCCGGTCTGCCTCGGCCTGCCCGGCGCGCTCCCGGTCGTCAACGCGACCGGCGTCGAGTCCGCGATCAAGATCGGCCTCGCGCTGAACTGCGAGATCGCCGAGTGGTGCCGCTTCGCCCGGAAGAACTACTTCTATCCGGACATGCCGAAGAACTTCCAGACCTCCCAGTACGACGAGCCGATCGCCTTCGACGGCTACCTCGACGTGCAGCTGGAGGACGGCGAGGTCTTCCGCGTGGAGATCGAGCGCGCCCACATGGAGGAGGACACCGGCAAGTCGACGCACGTCGGCGGCGCCACGGGCCGCATCCACGGCGCGTCCCACTCCCTGCTCGACTACAACCGCGCCGGCATCCCGCTCATCGAGATCGTCACCAAGCCCATCGTGGGCGCGGGCGAGCGGGCCCCCGAGGTCGCGCGGGCGTACGTCCGCGAGCTGCGCGAGGTCATCCGTGCGCTCGGCGTGTCCGAGGCCCGTATGGAGATGGGCCAGATGCGCTGCGACGTCAACCTGTCGCTGATGCCGAAGGGCGCCGGGAAGTTCGGCACGCGCTCCGAGACCAAGAACGTCAACTCGCTGCGGTCGGTGGAGCGCGCCGCCCGGTTCGAGATCCAGCGCCACGCGGCCGTGCTGAACGACGGCGGGACGATCGTCCAGGAGACCCGGCACTTCCACGAGGACACGGGGTCCACGACCTCCGGCCGGGTGAAGGAGGAGGCCGAGGACTACCGGTACTTCCCGGAGCCCGACCTGGTACCGGTCGCCCCGTCCCGCGAGTGGGTCGAGAAGCTGCGCGCGCAGCTCCCCGAACTGCCGCTGGTGCGCCGCAACAGGCTCCGCGAGGAGTGGGGGATCTCCGGCACCGACATGCAGGCGATCCTCAACGCCGGTGCGCTGGACCTGATCGTCGCCACGATCGAGGCCGGAGCCGACGCGGCCTCCGCCCGCAAGTGGTGGATGGGCGAGCTGGCCCGCGCGGCCAACGAGTCGCAGAAGGCGCTGGACGAGCTGGCGATCACCCCGGCGCAGGTGGCCCGCGTCACCGAGCTGGTGGCCGAGGGCGACCTGAACGACAAGCTGGCCCGCCAGGTCATCGAGGGCGTCCTCGCCGGTGAGGGCACGCCGGACGAGGTCGTCGAGAAGCGCGGCCTGAAGGTCGTCTCCGACGAGGGTGCGCTCACCGCCGCCGTCGACGAGGCCATCGCCGGCAACCCGGCCATCGCGGACAAGATCCGCGGCGGCAAGGTCGCCGCGGCCGGTGCGCTGGTCGGCGCGGTCATGAAGGCCACGCGCGGCCAGGCGGACGCGGCCCGGGTGAAGGAACTGATCCTGCAGAAGCTGGGCGTCGAGGGCTGAGCCCGTACGACGTGAGGGAGGGGGGACGCATCCGGCGGATGCGTCCCCCCTCCCGTGCGTCCTCTTCCCGCGCGGCGCGCTAGCGGCGGCGGCCCACCACGCGAGTGAAGCCCAGCGTGCGGCCCCGGTCGGCGCGCAGCATCCGCGCGTTCTCCCGGCTCATCCGCACGTGGAACGCGTCGGTGTGGTGCTCGGCGACCACGTCGCACCACAGCAGCCACTCCCGCCAGCCGTCCTCCAGCCAGTCGGCCGTCCCGACGTCCACGGCGCCGCTGCGGGTCCAGTGGCGGCGCCACCAGGCGGGGCTGTGGAAGCACCAGAACGCGGGCTCCCAGTAGGGCTTCAGGTGCTCCGGCGGCTCCGTGCCCCCGATCTCCTCGGGGACCGAGGGGACGACGATCCCGATCCGCCCGCCGGGCTTCAGCAGCCGGGTCAGCGTCGGCAGGTACAGGTCGTCGGTGCCGAAGTACTGGTACGCGTCGACGGAGACGATCGCGTCGAAGGTCCCCGCCCCGAAGGGCAGGTCATGCGCCTCCGCGAGGACGGGCTGGACGCGGTCGGCGACGCCCGCCTCGGCGATCCGGCGGGCGTTCTCGTCCGGTTTGATCCACAGGTCGGCGGCGGTGACCTGGACGTCGTACTCCCGCGCCAGGAAGACGGACGTCATGGCGCGGCCACAGCCCAGGTCGAGCACGCGGGCGCCGGGGCGCAGGGCGTCCGGGCCGAGGGCGGGGGCGAGCCACTCCAGCAGCCACAGCGCGTGCGGGCCCATCTGGTTGTCGATGGTCCAGCGGGCGTCGTAGGCGCTGCTGCGGGGGTACCGGGGAAGGTTGAGGCGGTCAGCGAGGTCGTCGTGCGAGGTGTGCGGTGTGAGGTCCGACATCGGTGAACGGGCTCCTTGAGGCCGTGAAGAGGGACGGAGTCGCGTCGGAGATCGGACGGACGAGCATCAAAGCACCTGCTTCGGCCGGCGGCGCACTGCCGCGGGAGTGTCGGACCCGGGGACGCTAACAGCGGGCCGGGCGCCCCCGCATCCGGGTTTCCGGAGGTGAGGCGCTACGCTCCGGCGCCATGAGTGGACGCCCTGATTCCGACGTACCCCCGGACACTCAGACCGCTCCGGAGACGACCGGGGCCGCACCCGAGGGCAACGTCGAGGAGCTCCTCGACGAGGTGCGGCGGGCCCGCTGGGTCGCTGCCGGCACCGGCGCCGTGCTCGCCCTCGCCGGGACGGCCGCCGCCCTCCTCCGGGCCGCCGGCACCGCCCCGGTCCTGGTCCCCGTGGCCTACGCCTGCGGGGCGGCCGTCTGCGTCCTGGCGGCGGTGCTGGGAGCGCGCGGACGCACCCGCAGGGCGCTGTGGACGGCCGTCGCGGGCGTCATGGTCATGGCGCTGGGCGACCAGTTCGACTGAGACGACCGGCCCGCACCCGCCGTGACCGGCCCGCGACCCGCCGTGACCCGCTCGCGTGCCCGCCGTGATCGGCCCACGCGCCCGTCCCGAACGGCCCGCGCGCCCGCTCCGAACGACCCGAAGAAGAAATGTGAGTTAGTGCACGAAAGCGACAAACGATCATTTTTGCCTGCAACAGTGGCAGGGCATTGCTCATGCGTTCTTTGCGGGCTGTTCGATCGTTCGTCGGCGGTACCCGGTCAAAGATCCACCCCGAGTCCTCACCGGGAGCACGTCTGTGGCAGCCCTAGCACGTTGGTGCGTCCAACGCCGTCTCTTCACCGTTCTGCTGTGGCTGCTCACGCTCGCCGGGATCGCGGCGAGCGCCTTCGTCGCCGGCTCCGCCTACTCGAACGACTACGACGTGCCCGGCACCGAGTCCGGGCGCGCCACCGAGCTGTTGAAGGAAGGCTTCCCCGGCATGGGGGGCGACAGCGACACCGTGGTCTGGCACACGTCGTCCGGCACCGTCCGGGACAGCGGCGTCGAACAGACCATGACCCGCACCCTGGACCGGCTCGAGGACCTGCCCGGCGTCGCCTCCGTCAGCGGCCCGTACGACGACGGGGGCGCCGGACGCGTCAGCGCCGACGGCCGCACCGCCTACGCCACCGTGACCTTCGAGCGCTCCGGCGCGGACATCACCGCCGGCGAGGCCGGGGCCGTGGCCGAGACGGCGAAGGCCGCGGAGACCGACGGGCTCGACGTCGAGCTGGGCGGCAGCGCCGTCGAGCTGAGCGAGATACCCGGCGGGCACACCGCCGAGATCGTCGGCGTGGCCGTCGCCGCCGTCGTGCTGTTCCTCGCCTTCGGCTCCCTCGCCGCCTCCCTGCTGCCCATCGCCACCGCGCTGGTGAGCGTCGGCACCGCCTACGCGGGCATCGTGCTGCTCGGCCATGTGATGACCGTCGCGGACTTCGCGCCGATGCTCGGCCTGCTGATCGGGCTCGGCGTGGGCATCGACTACGCGCTGTTCATCGTCACCCGGCACCGGCGCGGACTGAAGCGCGGACTGAGCGTCACCGAGGCCGCCACCAACGCCGTCGCCACCACCGGGCGGGCGGTCGTGTTCGCGGGTGCGACCGTCTGCATCGCCCTGCTGGGCATGCTGATCCTCCGCCTGAACTTCCTCAACGGCGTCGCCGTGGCCGCCTCGCTCACCGTGCTGCTCACCGTCGCCGCCTCCGTCACCCTGCTGCCCGCCCTGCTGTCCCTGATCGGCATGCGGGCGCTGAGCCGCCGGGAGCGGCGCCGGCTCGCCGAGCACGGGCCGGAGCCGGAGGTGCCCACCGGGTTCGCCGCCCGCTGGTCGGCGTTCGTGGAGCGCCACCCCAAGCTGCTCGGCGCGGTCGCCGTCGCCGTCATGGGCGTCCTGGCCCTGCCCACCTTCTCGCTCCACCTGGGCACCTCCGACCAGGGCAACGACCCGAAGACCTCCACCACCCGCCAGGCCTACGACCTTCTCGCCGACGGTTTCGGGCCGGGCGTGAACGGGCCGCTCACCCTGGTCACCGAGGTCGACGACGCCCAGGACCGGCTCGCCCTGGACAACCTGGGCGCCACCCTGCGCACCACCGAGGGCGTCGCCTCCGCGTCGCCGGTGACGTACAGCCAGGGCGGCGACACCGCCTTCCTCACCGTCGTGCCGGACTCGTCCCCGCAGTCGAAGCAGACCAGCGACCTGGTGGACCGGCTGCGCGAGGACGTGCTGCCCCGCGCCGAGTCGGGCACGTCGCTCGACGTGCAGGTCGGAGGCGTGACGGCCGGCTACGACGACTTCGCCTCCGTCATCGTCGACAAGCTCCCCCTGTTCATCGGCGTCGTGATCGGCCTCGGCTGTCTGCTGCTGCTCCTCGCCTTCCGCTCCATCGGCATCCCGCTCAAGGCCGCCGCGATGAACGTGGCCGCGGTCGCCGGAGCGTTCGGCGTGGTCGTCATGGTCTTCCAGTGGGGCTGGGGGAGCGAGCTGCTCGGCCTCGGCAGCGCCGGTCCCATCGAGCCCTTCCTGCCCGTGATCATGGTGTCGGTGCTCTTCGGGCTGTCCATGGACTATCAGGTCTTCCTGGTGAGCCGGATGTACGAGGAGTGGCTGGAGACCGGCGACAACCGGCGGGCCGTCCGCGTCGGCCTCGCCGAGACCGGCCGCGTGATCAACTCCGCCGCCGTGATCATGATCGCGGTCTTCCTCGCCTTCGTGCTCAGCGGCGACCGCGTGATCGCCATGTTCGGCATCGCCCTCGCGGCGGCCGTCGCCCTCGACGCCTTCGTGCTGCGCACGCTGCTCGTGCCCGCGCTGATGCACCTCCTCGGCGGCGCCAACTGGTGGCTGCCGAAGTGGCTGGACCGGATCCTGCCCCGGATCAGCATCGAGCCGCCCGACCGCCGTCCCGACCATGAGAGGCTGGCCGCCGTCACGGACGCCGAGGTGGCGGACGTGCTGGCGGAGGAGGAGCGGCAGCGGGATGTACGCGATACGACTGGGTGACGACGGCGCCGAGATGCGTCCCCTGGAGATCTGGCACGCCGAGGAGTTCCTCGCCCATCTCGACCGGGGGCGTGAGTTCATCAACCGGTACGTCCCCTTCGGCTCCCGCGCCACCGACCTGGACACGGCGCGTGAGGCGCTCCAGCGGTACGCCGACCTGCGCGCCGCCGACACGGCCTCGCTGCACGGGCTGTGGCTCGACGGCAAGCTCGTCGGCGGGGTCCTCACCCTGAACCTCGACGCGGCGGCCGGCACCTGCGAGGTCGGCTGCTGGCTGGAGCCCGCCGCCACCGGACGGGGACTCGTCACCCGCGCCATGCGCGTGCTGATCGACTGGGCCGTCGAGGAGCGCGGGATCCACCGCGTCGAATGGGTCGCCGCGTCCGGCAACACCGCCAGCATCGCCGTCGCCCGCCGGCTCGGCATGACCCGCGACGGCATCCGCCGCGAGGCCCACCTGCACCACGGCGTACGGCACGACCTGGAGGTCTGGTCCGTCCTGGCTCCCGAGTGGCGCGCCCGCGGCCAGCAGCCCGACGGGCGTTGAACGGAATCCCGGACGGCCCCCGTACGGTGCGGAACACGGTTGAGAAGCCTGCGGAACACGGTTGAGAAGCCGGAGGACGAAACCGGAACCGCGACCGCGACCGTCGTGGCGCCCGACGAGCGGAAGGCGGAGCAGGGGCGGGAAGCCGCCAAGAAGCGCGCCGAGCCGGCCGGGGCCCCGCCCGCGGTCGGACAGGGCGCGGGTGCCGTCGTCTCCGCGGCGCCCGGCGTGGTCCCCCTCACCGGCAGCCGGCCGGGCACGGTGGCCGCCGCGCGCGGAACCCCGGTGGATCACATCCGTCGCCCGCGGCGGCGCCACCCTCGGGGTGATCGGACCGCTGCCGGCGGTGCTTACGCACACGGGCGTACTGCTGGGACCGCCCTCGGCCTCCTGAGAGGGTCTTAGGCGCCGCCTCAGCGGCCTGCTGCTCACCGCGCACGACTTCTGAGGCATCACCGTCCGCGAAGATATGGAACTCTCCCGATGTGACCCACCCGCCTCGGAGACGAAGGTGGAGGCATCGCAGAAAGCGATACCGACACCGGATCCGAGGGGAACCCACCATGTTCGCGCACGAACCGCACCGGCTTCGCCACGACGACCTGGTCCGCCGGGCCGCGGAGGAACGCCGGGCCCGCGAGGCGCTGCGGGGCCGTCGCGCCGTCCGCCACACGTCCGGCGCACGCGGCGCCGCCGAGAGCCATACCAGGCGGCGGTCCTGGTTCGCCCGGACCGCATGAGCACCGCACCGGGCGGTGGCCGCACGGAAGCGGCCGCCGCCCCGTCGTCGGTCCGGACAGCCGGTGGGGACACACGGGACACGGAGGAGGCGGTGGCGTGCTGGCACGCCGGGAAAGGAAAACCGCTGCGCCGTCGTCGGACGCGCATGCGATGCTCGGGAGCGTGGAGACCAGGTCCGTCAGTCCCGTGTTCGTCGGCCGCACCGCCGAACTCGCCGTTCTGAACGACGCGTTCGCCCGGGCCGCCGCCGGGGAGCCGCAGGCGCTGCTGCTCGGCGGCGAGGCAGGGGTGGGCAAGACCCGTCTCGTGGAGGAGTTCGCCGCCGCCGTCCGGGACCGGGGCGGGAGCGTCGCCCTCGGCGGATGCGTGGAGATCGGCGCCGACGGTCTGCCCTTCGCCCCCTTCTCCACCGCCCTGCGCCAGCTCCGCCGGGAACTGCCCGGCCGGCTCGCGGCCGCCGCCTCCGGGCAGGAGGAGGAACTGGCCCGGTTGCTGCCCGAACTCGCCACCGCCGCCGCCCGCGAGGCCCGCCGCGACGAGCAGGGCATGGCCCGCCTCTTCGAGCTCACCGCCCGCCTGCTGGAACGGGTCGCCGCCGAGCACACCGTCGTCCTCGTCCTGGAGGACCTGCACTGGGCCGACGCCTCCACCCGCCATCTGCTCACCTACCTCTTCCGCACCCTGCGCACCGGCCGCCTCGTCGTCCTCGCCACCTACCGCTCCGACGACATCCACCGCCGCCATCCGCTGCGCCCCCTCCTCGCCGAACTCGACCGGCTGCGCACCGTCCGGCGCGTCGAACTGGGCCGCTTCAACCGCGAGGAGGTGCACCGGCAGATCGCCGGCATCCTCGACCGCGAACCCGAACCGGACCGCGTCGACGACATCTTCGAACGCTCCGACGGCAACGCCTTCTTCGTCGAGGAACTCGCCGTCGCCGCCGACGAGGGGTGCCGCACCGGCCTCACCGACTCCCTGCGCGACCTGCTCCTGGTCAGGGTCGAGAACCTGCCGGAGAGCGCCCAGCGGGTCGTCCGGAGCGTCGCCGAGGGCGGCTCCACCGTCGAGGACCGGCTGCTCGCCGCCGTCGCCGGACTCGGCGAGGACGACCTCATCGAGGCCCTGCGCGCGGCCGTCAACGCCGGCATCCTCACCCCCGACCCCGAACGCGACGGCTACCGCTTCCGGCACTCCCTGGTCCGCGAGGCCGTCAGCGACGACCTGCTGCCCGGCGAACGCTCCCGCCTCCACCGCCGCTTCGCCGAGGCCCTGGAGGCCGACCCCGCCCTCGTCCCCGCCGACGAGCGGACCACCCGGCTGGCCAGCTACTGGTACCACGCCCACGACGCCGCCAAGGCGCTGCCCGCCGTCCTCGACGCCTCCGCCGAGGCCCGCGGACGCCACGCCTACGCCGAACAACTGCGCCTGCTGGAGCGGGCGATGGAGCTGTGGGACGCCGTCCCCGACGCCGTGCGCGCCGGACTGCGCCCGCTCGACCACGCCGAGGCCTACCCGCCCCCGCCGCCCGGCTGCGAGGACCCCGGCGACGACCCCGGGACGCGCCCGCTGCGCTACCTCGACCTGCTGGCCGAGGCCGCCGTCGCCGGCCGCCTCTGCGGCGAACGCGAGCGCTCCCTGAAGCTCACCAAGCGGGCGCTGCGCCTCCTCGACGAGGACCCCGACCCGCTGCGCGCCGCCTGGTTCTGGGTGCAGCGCTCCCTGCTCGTCCAGGCCCTCGCCCGCGGCGACGGCCGGGACGAGCTGGGCACCGCGCGGGAACTGGTGCGCGGACTGCCGCCCTCCGAGGTGCACGCCGAGGTGCTCGCCTCCGCCGCGAGCTGGTCGATGCTGCACGAACCCGGCCCCGACGCCATGGCCGCCGCGGAACGCGCCGTCGAGTACGCCCGCATGGTCGGCGCCCACGACATCGAGCTCAACGCCCGGCTCACCCTCGGCGGCCTCATGGTCGACGCCGGCGACATCGAGGCCGGGCTCGCCGGGATGCTCGAGGTGAAGGACCGGGCGACCGAGCTGGGCGTCGACATGGTGCTGGCGCGCGCCTTCGTCAACCTGCCCTCCGTGCTCGAGGGCGTCGGCCGCTCCGAGGAGGCCGTGCGGCTCCTCGAGGAGGGCGTCCGGGTCACCCGGCGGCTCGGCCTGCTGGACTCCGAGGGATGGGTGTGGGGCAACCTCGCCGAGTCCCTGCTGTCCGTGGGGCGCTGGGAGGAGGCCGCCCTGGCCGCGGCCAACGCGCAGCGGACCGAGCAGAGCGCCAAGCCGCGGGCCGGCGGCTCGATACGCCTGGCCCACCTCGCCTTCCTGCGGGGAGACACCGCCGAGGCGGCCCGCTGCCTCGCCGAGGCCCGCGCCCACTTCGGCACCCACGACCCGATGCCCCAGTACGCCCTCCCGATGACGTGGGTCGCCCTCCACCTCGCCGCCGCCGAGGGCCGCACGGAGGAGGCCCGCGCCGAACTGTCCGCCGCCCTCGACGCCGGCTTCCCGCCCGGCACCCAGCGCTACGGCTGGCCCCTGCTGCTCGCCGCCGCCACCACCGAGGCCGACCGGTACGGAGACCCGGCGGCCGGACCGGGCCGCCCGGAGATCCTCGACCGGATCCGCCGGGCGGCGAAGACCCTGGCCACCGGTGTGCCCCTGTGGAAGGCGCACGACGAGTGGCTGCGCGCCGAACTGCTGCGCGCCGAGGGCCGGACCGAGCCGGACGCGTGGTCCGCGGTCGTGGCGGCGCTGGAACCGCTGGGACGGCCCCACGACCTCGCCTGCGCCCGCCTCCGGCTCGCCGAGGCGCTGCTGGCCGCCGGCGGGAGCGAGGACGAGCGGGCCCGCGCCACCGAACTGCTGCGCCTCGTCGACGCCGTCGCCTCCCACCTGGGCGCGGCGCCGCTGGCCCGGGACACCGCGCTGCTGGCCCGGCGCGGCCGTCTGGCGCTCACGCCCGCCCCGCGCGAGGAGACGCCCCCGGCGCCCGCCGACCCGGCCGAGGCACTGGGCCTGACCAGCAGGGAGCGGGACGTGCTGCGTCTGGTGGCAGCCGGGCACACCAACCGCCGGATCGCCGAGGCGCTGTTCATCTCGCCGAAGACGGCCAGCGTCCACGTGTCGAACATCCTCGCCAAGCTGGGCGTCTCCGGGCGCGGCGAGGCGGCGGCGGTGGCCCACCGGTTGGACCTGTTCCCCGACGGAACCGCGCATCCCGCCACCGCGCGACAATCGGTCCAGGACACAAGCGGCCCGGCACCCGCGGCCCTGGGAAAGGGGAACGATGTTCAACGCCTTCGAGGAACTGTTCTCCCCCGGGCGCAAGCACACCCATGACGAACAGAAACGCCTGGAACTCTCCCGGGAGGACGTCGGCGACGCCGACCCCGGACGCGGGCCGATAGACCTCGCGTCCGGGAAGGTCACCGTCCGCCGGGCGGCCCCGGCCGACGAGGGGACGGACGGCACCGGGGACGTCCCGGACGCCCCCGCGGGGGGCTGAGCACCGGCTAGCGGACCCGCAGCTCCAGGACGCGGTCGTCGTCCTTCTCCGGGTCGCCCCGGCCGTCCGTGTTGCTGGTCACCAGCCACAGCCGGTCGCCGCCCGCCGCGACCACGGTGCGCAGCCGGCCGTACTCGCCCTCCAGGAACGCCTGCGGGTCCGCGGAGGACTCCGTCCCCTTGAGCGGTATGCGCCACAGCCGCTCGCCGCGCAGGCCCGCCATCCACACGGAACCCTCGGCGTACGCGATGCCGCTGGGGGACGCCTCGTCGGTGCTCCACTGGGCGATCGGATTGTGGAAGCCGCCCCCGTCCGCGTGGCCCTCGGCCTCCGGCCAGCCGTAGTTGTCGCCCGGCGCGACGGCGTTCAGCTCGTCCCAGGTGTTCTGGCCGAACTCCGAGGCGAACAGCCGCTGTTCACGGTCCCAGGCCAGGCCCTGCACATTGCGGTGGCCGTAGGAGTACACGGGGGAGTCGGGGAACGGGTTGCCCGGGGCCGGGTCGCCGTCCGGGGTCATCCGCAGGATCTTGCCGCCGAGGGACTCCTTGTCCTGGGAGAGCCCCGTGTCGCCGCTCTCGCCCGTGCCCGCGTAGAGCATGCGGTCCGGGCCGAAGGCGATCCGCCCGCCGTTGTGGATCACGCCCTTGGGGATGCCCCGGAACACCGTGTCGGGCGCCCCGAGCTGCTCGCCGGCCGGCTTCCGCTCGTTGTAGAGCATCCGCACGATGCGGTTGTCGGAGGCCGAGGTGAAGTAGGCGTAGATCATGTGGTCCGAGGCGAAGTCGGGAGAGAGGGCGATGCCCAGCAGGCCGCCCTCGCCCTCGGCCGTGACCCCGGGCACCTCGCCCAGCTCGGTCTTCTTCCCCGTCGTCCCGTCGATCCGGGTGATCGTGGCCTCGTCGCGGGAGGACACCAGGAGGTCGCCGTCCCCGACCGGGGCCAGGCCCCAGGGACTCTCCAGCCCCGTCGCCACCGTCCGGACCACGGTCACCGAGCCCTTCGCGGGCGGGGTCTCCTCGGCCTTCCCGGAGGGTGAGGACGGAGCCGCGGCGCCGGCCGAGGAGGAGGCGGCGGCGTCCTTCTCCGGCGGCGCCCCGTCGTCGGAGGAGCAGCCTGCGGTCAGCAGGAGCGCGGCGGCGGCCAGCACGGCCGGCACGGCTCGTCGTTGCACGATCTCGTCCCTTCGACGCGGCGGGTTCTGTCTGTCATACACCGCTCGCGCCTCCCAGGTTCCCGCTTCGCCGGGCGCGAACCTCGCCGAGGACCGCCCGCCGCCAGGACCGCCCGCCGGGGACCGGACCGCCCGCCGGGGACCGGACCGCTCGCCGGGGACCGGATCCGCCCGCCGCCGGGCGCGAACCTCGCCGAGGACCGCCCGCCGCCAGGACCGCCCGCCGGGGACCGGACCGCCCGCCGGGGACCGGACCGCTCGCCGGGGACCGGATCCGCCCGCCGCCGGACGGGAACCTCGCCGAGGACCGCCCGCCGCCGCCAGGACCGCCCGCCGGGGACCGGACCGCTCGCCGGGGACCGGACCGCCCGCCGCCGGACGGGAACCTCGCCGAGGACCGCCCGCCGCCGTCAGGGCCGGCCGTCCCGAGCCCCGGGCGGGAACCTCAGTCCCACGACCCCTGCGCCGGCGGCAGGCTCGCGATCTCCGCGAGATCCTCGTCCGTCAGCCGCAGATCCGCCGCCGCCGCGTTCTCCGTCACCCACCGCTCCTGCTTGGCGCCCGGCACCGGGATCACCTGGCGGCCCCGGCTCAGCACCCAGGCCAGGGCGACCTGCGCCGGGGTGACGTGCTCCCCGTGCCGGCGCGCGACCCGGCGCAGTCCCACCACGATCGGCTGGTTCGCGGCCATCATCTCGGCCGTGAACCGCGGGTGCCGGGCGCGCGGGTCGTCCGCCTCGAACCCCTGGCCGGGCGTCAGCGTGCCGGTCAGGAAACCGTTGCCCAGCGGCATCGCCGCCAGGAAGCCCACGCCCCGCGCCTCGCACCACGGCAGCAGCGTCTCCAGCGCCTCCGGCGACCACACCGAAAGCTCCGCCTGCACCGCGCTCACCGGGAACACCTGCTGCACCCGCTCCAGCTGCCGGATCGTCGCGTCGTGCAGCCGCGCCCCCGGCCGCCGCGACGAGCGCGCCCCGACCGCGCACAGGCCCAACGCCCGCACCTTGCCCGCCCTTACCAGATCCGCCATCGCGCCCCAGGTCTCCTCGACCGGGACCTCCGGGTCGGCGCGGTGCAGCTGGTAGAGGTCGATCACATCGGTCTGCAACCGCCGCAGCGACGCGTCACAGGCCCGCCTGACGTACCCGGGGCGGCCGTTGGCCACGATGTGCTGGTCGCCCACCAGCAGTCCGACCTTCGTCGACACGAAGGCGTCGGCACGCCGCTCCTTCAGCACCCGCCCGAGCAGCAGCTCGTTGGTGAACGGGCCGTACATGTCGGCGGTGTCGAGAAGGGTCGAGCCCGTGTCCAGCGCCCGGTGCACCGCCCTCAGCGACTCCTCGCCGCGCTGCCTGGACGTGCTGTAGGCCCAGCTCATCGGCATGCACCCGAGGCCCACCGCGCCCACCGAGAGCGCCGTCGCGCCGATCGTCCTGCGCTCCACCTGCTCGTGACCCTCCCTCTCCGGCCCCCAACCTAACCTCTGCCGCCCCGGCGGCCTGAACTAGCCTCCGGGGCATGACTCCTGACGTGTGGCTTCCCATCCCCCCGGACGAGATCGACGGGCTCCCCGAGGGGCCGCGCTACCACTTCTGGGACGGCGGCGAGACGTACCCGGCCGACCCGGAGGACTGCGACTTCTACGTCGTGCCGTACATGAAGGCCGCCGAGGTGTGCCTGCGTCCGCTGCCCCGGATGCGGTCCGTGCGCGTGGTGCAGACCCTGTCGGCCGGCGTCGACCACGTGCGGCCCGGCCTGGGGGACCTGCCTCCGGGCGTGCTGCTGTGCAACGCGCGCGGGGTGCACGAGGCCAGCACCGCGGAGCTCACGCTCGCCCTGGTCCTCGCCTCCCTGCGGGGCATCCCCGGCTTCGTGCGCGCCCAGGACCGGGGGGAGTGGCGGGGCGGCTTCCGGCCGGCGCTCGCCGACCGGACGGTGCTCATCGTCGGGTACGGCTCGATCGGCGCGGCCATCGAGGACCGGCTCGCCCCGTTCGAGCTCGCGCGGGTGGCGCGCGTCGCGCGCTCCGCGCGCACAACGGAGCGCGGGCCGGTGCATCCGCTCACCGAACTGCCCGCCCTGCTCCCGGAGGCGGACGTCGTCGTCCTGTCCACCCCGCTGACCGAGAGCACCCGGCATCTCGTGGACGCCGGGTTCCTGGCCCGCATGAAGGACGGCGCCCTGCTGGTGAACGTCGCCCGCGGGGCGGTCGTCGACACCAAGGCCCTGCTCACCGAGGTGGAGAGCGGGCGCATCACCGCGGCCCTCGACGTCACCGACCCCGAACCCCTCCCCGCGGGCCACCCGTTGTGGCGGGCGCCGGGCGTCCTGATCACCCCGCACGTCGGCGGACCCACGTCCGCCTTCCTGCCGCGCGCGAAGCGGCTGCTGCGCGACCAGGTGCGCCGGTACATGAACCGGGAGGAGCTCGGGAACGTGATTCTGGTGACGGGAAGGGAAGACGTGTAGTCCGCTTCGAGCACCGTCCGCGACTCCCCGGGAGCGGTGGGTGCTCGGCGGTTCGTTGATCGTCACGGAGCGTAGAGGAGCTATGTCCCTGAGTGACGATACTGGTGTATCGTCCCGACAGGGGCTGCGCCGTCGACCAACGGCGCGGGGGAGCGACACGCGGACTGTGAGGGGGGCGACGGGCGATGCACGGTCGAGGGACCAGCGATCCGACGCGGCGGATGCGTCGGCGGCGACACCGGCGCGCGGACACGCACAGGCACGGTCAGCACATCCGGCGCGGCGGCCGGACCGACGGCGCCGGCCCTCACCACCCTCCCCGGCAGCCCGGCCGGCGGACCCGGCCGCAGGTGCTCCTGGGATCCTGGGGTGCGGCGGCGAAGCGGACCGGGAGGAGCCGGTGAGCGCGCCGCCGACCCCCACCGTCGACGGAGCGCCGCGTCCCGAGTCCGCCCCGCGGACCCCGCTGTCCGGGGCGCCGGCCACCGGCCGCCGCCCCGGCCCCGCCCTCCGGCTGGCGCTCGCCCTGGTCTGCGGCGCCTACGCCGTCGGCGCCGCGTTCGGCTGGGGGTCGGAGCGACTCGCGCTGATCATGGGGGACTTCGGGCTGAGCGCCGCCGCCGCGGCCGCCGCCGTGTCCTGCGTGGTCTACGCCCGCAGCCGCCGCACCCGGTACCGGCCCGCCTGGCTGCTGTTCGGGCTCTCCTCGGCCATGGCGTCCCTGGGCAACCTGGTCTGGGGCTGGTACGAGGTCGTACTGGACCGCGAGGTGCCGAACCCCAGTTACGCCGACCTGTTCTTCCTCTGCTTCGCGCCGCCCGCCATCGTCGGGCTGCTGGTGCTCGCCAAACGGCCCGTGACCAAGGCCGGATGGGTGTGCCTCGGCCTCGACGCCTGGCTGATCGGCGGCTCGCTGCTGACCCTGGCGTGGAGCCTCGCCCTCGCCCAGGCCGCCCAGGCCGACGGACCGGGCGTCGCGCACACGGCGCTGTCCCTGGCGTACCCGCTGCTCGACATCGTCCTGGTCAGCATGGTGCTGGCGCTCCACTTCCGGCGCTCGTCGGTCAACCGCTCGGCGGTGAACACGGCGATCGGGGCGCTCGCGCTCACCGTGATGTGCGACGCCCTGTTCACCTCCCCGCTGCTGAACGCCGGCTACCGCTCCGGGCAGCTGCTCGACGCGGGCTGGTTCGCCGGGTCGCTGCTGCTGGCCTACGCCCCCTGGACCGCACCCCGCCGCGGCGGGCCCGAGCGGGAGACGTCCACACGCGTGGTCCGCGAGCACCTCCCGGGGCGGCGTCGCGCCCCGGACGACCAGCACGGACCGCCGTCCGCCGGAGGGCAGGGCCGGTACCAGCTCTCCCGGCCCGTCGCCGGATCGCTCGCCGCGCTCACCCCGTACCTCGCCGCGGCCGTGTGCACCCTGGGGATCCTCTACAACGTCCTCAACGGCCGCAGCGTCGACCGGGTCGTGCTGATCACCGGGGGCACCGTGGCGCTCGCGCTCGTCGTGCGCCAGGGCATCATGCTCCTCGACAACATCACCCTCACCCAGGAACTCGCCCAGGCGGAGAACCACTTCCGCTCCCTGGTGCAGGGGTCGAGCGACGTCATCATGATCGCCGCGCCCAGCGGGGTCCTGCGGTACGTCTCCCCGGCCGCCGCCGGGGTGTACGGCCGCCCGGCGGAGGACCTGGTCGGCACCGAACTGGCCTCCCTGATCCACCCGGAGGACCTGGGCCGCGTGGTGCACGAGGTCCGCAGGTTCCTCGCCGCCGACCCGGTGGAGGAGCCCACCCTGCGCATCGAGTGCCGGTTCCGCGCCGGCGGCGGGGGCGCCTCCCGCCCGAGCGAGGCCGGGAGCGAGGGAACCTGGCTCAACGTGGAGTCGACCGTCAACCGGCACCACGGCGGCCTCATCTTCAACAGCCGGGACGTCACCGAGCGGGTCCGCCTCCAGGCCCAGCTCCAGCACAACGCGGAGCACGACCCGCTGACCGACCTGCCCAACCGCGCCCTGTTCACCCGGCGCGTGCAGCAGGCCCTCTCCGGCCGCCGCGCCTCGGACCGGGGCGCGGCCCTGCGCGGCACGGCGGTGCTCTTCATCGACCTCGACGGCTTCAAGGGCGTCAACGACACCATCGGGCACCAGGCCGGGGACGACCTGCTGGTGCAGGCCGCCCGCAGACTCCAGGACGCCGTCCGCAAGGGCGACACCGCGTCCCGGCTCGGCGGTGACGAGTTCGCGGCCCTCATCGTCGGCGACGGCGTCCGCGACCGGGACGCGCGCGAGCGGCACATCCTCGAACTGGCCGACCGCCTCAGGGTCACGCTCTCCCAGCCCTACCTCATCGACGGCAACGAGGTCCGCGTCGCCGCCTCCATCGGGGTCGCCTTCGCCGAACCGGGGATCGACGCGGGCGAGCTGCTGCGCAACGCCGACCTCGCGATGTACCGGGCGAAGGCGGCCGGCAAGGGCCGGGTCGAGCTGTACCAGCCGCACATGCAGCAGGACGTCGCCCGCAGGGCGGAGCTGGCCACGCGGCTGCGGGCGGCGCTGCACCACGGCGAGTTCGCCCTGCTGCACCAGCCCGTGGTGTGCCTGGCGGACGGCCGGATCACGTCGGTGTGCGCCCAGGCGCGCTGGCGCTCCTCCCAGGGCGTGCTGTTCACGCCCGCGGAGTTCCTGCGCGTCGCCGAGGACAGCGAGAAGACCGCCGAGCTGGGCCGCTGGGTGCTGGAGGAGGCCGTCGAGCAGGCCGCCGAGCGGCACGCCACGGGCCTGCCCGTGCCGGTGGCCGTGCGGCTGAGCGCGCGTCGGCTGCTGGACCGCTCGCTGCCCCTCGGCTCGGTCGAGGCGCTGCTCACGCGGCACGGGCTGCCGTCCGGCTCGCTGATCGTGGAGCTGGCCGACACCGACCCCCGGGTCCCCCTGGACGAGCTGGAGCGCCGGCTCGCCGTGCTCAAGCGGCTCGGCGTACGGATCGCCCTCGACGGCTTCGGCAGCGGACGCGCGGCGATCACGGCCCTCAGGCGGCTGCCGGTCGACATGCTGAAGCTCGACCGCGGCCTGGTCGACGAGGTGGCGGAGTCCGCGCGGCTGTACAAGATCACCCACGGGCTGCTGCGGATCGCCTCCGACCTCGGTCTGCAGACCGTGGCCGACGGCGTGGACCTGCCCGAGCAGGCCGAGGCGCTGCGTGCGATGGGCTGCACCCACGGGCAGGGTCTCGCCTTCTCCGGGCCGCTCGACGAGTACCGGCTGCGCCGGGCGCTGGGCGCCGGGCACTACCCGGTGCCGCACGGTCCGGCCGAGCCGGTGCTGGCGGGCGGGGGCGGTGCGCCAGTGTACTCCACAGGGGTGACGGCGGTGCTCAAGAGCGCTACGGCCCTCCGCTCACATCATGAGACGCCCGTCCCACCCACTTGACAGTGAGTGTGCGCCGGGGGGAGGGTCAGTGCCATGCGCACCCGAATTCTCGTACTTGGACAGCGCGTCGGCTGACGCTGAGCGACGATCGCTCAGCGACCCACCACCCGGCGCGCTCCCCTCGCTTGCCTGACGGCACGAGGGGTTTTTTGTTGCACAGGCACCTGCCGAGCAGCACGCGTAACCCGCACGAACTTCGCAAAAAACCCTCAGCATCGAGAAGAGAATGCCGATGACCGAGCAGGCCACCGGGGCCCCTCACCCGCAGCCGCGGCCCCGTTCCGGAGGACAGCAGTCCGTCGAGCACGTCACGGGCGCGCAGTCCCTCATCCGCTCTCTCGAGGAGGTCGGCGCCGACACCGTGTTCGGCATTCCCGGCGGCGCGATCCTTCCGGCGTACGACCCGCTGATGGACTCCACGCGGGTGCGCCACGTCCTGGTCCGGCACGAGCAGGGCGCGGGGCACGCGGCCACGGGGTACGCGCAGGCCACCGGCAAGGTGGGCGTCTGCATGGCGACCTCCGGTCCCGGCGCCACCAACCTGGTCACGCCCATCGCCGACGCGCACATGGACTCCGTCCCGCTGGTGGCGATCACCGGCCAGGTCTCCTCCAAGGCGATCGGCACGGACGCCTTCCAGGAGGCGGACATCGTCGGCATCACCATGCCGATCACCAAGCACAACTTCCTGGTCACCCAGGCCGAGGACATCCCGCGCGTCGTCGCCCAGGCGTTCCACATCGCCTCCACCGGCCGCCCCGGCCCGGTGCTGGTCGACATCGCCAAGGACGCCCTCCAGGCGAAGACCACCTTCTCCTGGCCGCCCGTCATGGACCTGCCCGGCTACCGGCCCGTCACCAAGCCGCACGCCAAGCAGATCCGCGAGGCCGCCAAGCTCATCACCTCCGCGAAGCGACCGGTCCTCTACGTCGGCGGCGGGGTCGTCAAGGCCCGTGCCACCGCCGAGCTGAAGGTCCTCGCCGAGCTCACCGGAGCGCCCGTCACCACCACCCTGATGGCGCTCGGCGCGTTCCCCGACAGCCACCCGCTGCACGTGGGAATGCCGGGCATGCACGGTGCGGTCACCGCCGTCACCGCGCTGCAGAAGGCCGACCTGATCGTCGCCCTCGGAGCCCGTTTCGACGACCGCGTCACCGGCAAGCTGGACAGCTTCGCCCCGTACGCCAGGATCGTCCACGCCGACATCGACCCGGCGGAGATCGGCAAGAACCGCGCCGCCGACGTGCCGATCGTCGGTGACGCCCGCGAGGTCCTCGCCGACCTCGTCCAGGCCGTCCAGAAGGAGCACGCCGAGGGGCACCGCGGCGACTACAGCGCCTGGTGGAACGACCTCAACCGCTGGCGCGACACCTACCCGCTGGGCTACGACCAGCCCGCGGACGGCTCGCTCTCCCCGCAGCAGGTCATCGAGCGCATCGGGCAGCTCGCGCCGGAGGGCACGATCTTCGCCGCCGGCGTCGGCCAGCACCAGATGTGGGCCGCGCACTTCATCCAGTACGACAGGCCCGCCGCCTGGCTGAACTCCGGCGGCGCCGGGACGATGGGCTACGCGGTCCCGGCCGCCATGGGCGCCAAGGCCGGCGCGCCCGGCCGCACGGTCTGGGCGATCGACGGCGACGGCTGCTTCCAGATGACCAACCAGGAGCTCACCACCTGCGCCCTGAACAACATCCCGATCAAGGTCGCCGTCATCAACAACGGCGCCCTCGGGATGGTCCGCCAGTGGCAGACCCTGTTCTACAACCAGCGGTACTCCAACACGGTCCTGCACTCCGGTCCCGACGACGTCAACCCGGAGGCGAGGGGCACCCGCGTCCCCGACTTCGTGAAGCTGTCGGAGGCCATGGGCTGCTACGCGATCCGCTGCGAGGACCCCGCGGACCTCGACAAGGTCATCGAGGAGGCGAACTCGATCAACGACCGTCCGGTCGTCGTGGACTTCATCGTCCACGAGGACGCGATGGTCTGGCCGATGGTCGCCGCCGGCACCTCCAACGACGAGATCATGGCCGCCCGGGACGTGCGCCCCGACTTCGGCGACAACGACGACGACTGAGCGAGAGAGACCGAAGAGATCATGTCCAAGCACACGCTCTCCGTCCTGGTGGAGAACACCCCCGGCATCCTGGCCCGGATCGCCGCCCTGTTCTCCCGCCGCGGCTTCAACATCGACTCGCTCGCCGTCGGTGTCACCGAGCACCCCGACATCTCCCGCATCACCATCGTGGTGAGCGTCGACGAGTTCCCGCTGGAGCAGGTCACCAAGCAGCTCAACAAGCTCGTCAACGTGCTGAAGATCGTCGAGCTCGAACCCGGGCAGGCCGTCCAGCGCGAACTCGTCCTGGTGAAGGTGCGCGCCGACAACGAGACGCGCTCCCAGATCGTCGAGATCGTCCAGCTGTTCCGCGCCAAGACCGTGGACGTCTCCCCGGAGGCCGTGACCATCGAGGCCACCGGGAGCAGCGACAAGCTGTCCGCCATGCTCCGGATGCTGGAGCCGTTCGGCATCAAGGAGCTGGTCCAGTCCGGCACCATCGCGATCGGACGCGGTGCCCGTTCGATCACGGACCGGTCGCTGCGCGCCCTGGACCGGTCGGCGTAAGACACGGAACGGGCGGCCGGGACACGGCCGGCCGCCCGTATCGCGAGACCCCCCACCTTCCCCCTCCCTCACCGTCATACGGTGGGACGCGACACCTGCACACAAGGAGAGAACCCAGTGGCCGAGCTGTTCTACGACGCCGACGCCGACCTGTCCATCATCCAGGGCCGCAAGGTCGCGGTCATCGGGTACGGCAGCCAGGGCCACGCCCACGCCCTGTCGCTGCGCGACTCCGGCGTCGACGTGCGCGTCGGGCTGCACGAGGGCTCCACGTCCAAGGCCAAGGCCGAGGAGCAGGGCCTGCGCGTGGTGACCCCGTCCGAGGCCGCCGCCGAGGCCGACGTCATCATGATCCTCGTCCCGGACCCGATCCAGTCCAAGGTCTACGAGGAGTCCATCGCCCCGAACCTGAAGGACGGCGACGCGCTGTTCTTCGGCCACGGCTTCAACATCCGCTTCGGCTTCATCAAGCCCCCGGCCGGCGTCGACGTCTGCATGGTCGCCCCGAAGGGCCCGGGCCACCTGGTGCGCCGCCAGTACGAGGAGGGCCGCGGCGTCCCCTGCATCGCGGCCGTCGAGCAGGACGCCACGGGCAACGCCTTCGCGCTGGCCCTGTCGTACGCCAAGGGCATCGGCGGCACCCGGGCCGGCGTCATCAAGACCACCTTCACCGAGGAGACCGAGACCGACCTGTTCGGTGAGCAGGCCGTCCTCTGCGGTGGCACCGCCGCGCTGGTGAAGGCGGGCTTCGAGACGCTGACCGAGGCCGGTTACCAGCCGGAGATCGCCTACTTCGAGTGCCTGCACGAGCTGAAGCTGATCGTGGACCTCATGTACGAGGGCGGTCTGGAGAAGATGCGCTGGTCGATCTCCGAGACCGCCGAGTGGGGCGACTACGTCACCGGCCCGCGGATCATCACCGACGCCACCAAGGCCGAGATGAAGAAGGTCCTCGCCGAGATCCAGGACGGCACCTTCGCCCAGACCTGGATGGACGAGTACCACGGCGGCCTGAAGAAGTACGACGAGTACAAGAAGCAGGACTCCGAGCACCTCCTGGAGACCACCGGCAAGCAGCTGCGCAAGCTGATGAGCTGGGTCGACGAGGAGGCCTGAGCCACACGTTCCGAAGGGTCGGGGCAGCACGCTCCGGCCCTTCGGGCGAACCAGGGGTAACGTCGGTGGTACGGCGTTGTCCGACCCGTCCGCCACGGACGGGTGATCCTTCCGAAGCGGCGTAAGACGACGCCCTCGGCGCCACTACACTGCTGCACTACATACGCGTCAGGCCCACAGCGTCGTGCGTCTTCCACGCGGCTAGCACTTCTTCACCGCCTGCGGCCGTCGGGACGGCCGTCCGCATTGGACTTGTGAGGACTCACGTGAGCTCGAAACCCGTCGTACTCATCGCTGAAGAGCTGTCGCCCGCCACCGTCGACGCACTCGGCCCGGACTTCGAGATCCGGCACTGCAACGGCGCGGACCGAGCCGAACTGCTCCCCGCCATCGCCGACGTGGACGCGATCCTGATCCGCTCGGCCACCAAGGTGGACGCCGAGGCGATCGCCGCGGCGAACAGGCTGAAGGTCGTCGCGCGAGCCGGCGTCGGCCTCGACAACGTCGACGTCTCCGCCGCCACCAAGGCCGGCGTGATGGTCGTCAACGCCCCCACCTCCAACATCGTCACCGCGGCCGAACTCGCCTGCGGTCTGATCGTCGCCACCGCGCGCAACATCCCGCAGGCCAACGCGGCGCTGAAGAACGGCGAGTGGAAGCGGAGCAAGTACACGGGCGTCGAACTCGCCGAGAAGACCCTCGGCGTCGTGGGCCTGGGCCGGATCGGCGCGCTCGTCGCGCAGCGCATGTCCGCCTTCGGCATGCGGGTCGTGGCCTACGACCCCTACGTCCAGCCCGCGCGCGCCGCGCAGATGGGCGTCAAGGTGCTGTCGCTGGACGAGCTGCTCGAGGTCTCCGACTTCATCACCGTCCACCTGCCGAAGACCCCCGAGACGCTGGGCCTGATCGGCGACGAGGCGCTGCGCAAGGTCAAGCCGACCGTGCGCGTCATCAACGCCGCGCGCGGCGGCATCGTCGACGAGGAGGCGCTGTACTCGGCGCTCAAGGAGGGCCGCGTCGCCGGCGCCGGCCTCGACGTGTACGCCAAGGAGCCGTGCACCGACTCCCCGCTCTTCGAGTTCGACCAGGTCGTCTGCACCCCGCACCTCGGCGCCTCCACCGACGAGGCCCAGGAGAAGGCCGGCATCGCCGTCGCCCGCTCGGTGCGCCTCGCCCTCGCCGGTGAACTGGTCCCCGACGCGGTGAACGTGCAGGGCGGTGTCATCGCCGAGGACGTCAAGCCGGGCCTGCCGCTCGCCGAGCGTCTCGGCCGCATCTTCACCGCGCTGGCCGGCGAGGTGGCGGTCCGCCTCGACGTCGAGGTGTACGGCGAGATCACCCAGCACGACGTGAAGGTGCTGGAGCTCTCCGCCCTCAAGGGCGTCTTCGAGGACGTCGTCGACGAGACCGTCTCCTACGTCAACGCCCCGCTGTTCGCCCAGGAGCGCGGTGTCGAGGTGCGGCTGACCACCAGCTCGGAGTCGGCCGACCACCGCAACGTGGTCACGGTGCGCGGCACCCTCGCGGACGGCGAGGAGATCTCGGTCTCCGGCACGCTGGCCGGCCCCAAGCACGTCCAGAAGATCGTCGCGGTCGGCGAGTACGACGTCGACCTCGCGCTCGCCGACCACATGGTCGTCCTGCGCTACGAGGACCGCCCGGGTGTCGTCGGCACCGTCGGCCGCATCCTCGGCGAGGCGGGCATCAACATCGCCGGCATGCAGGTCGCCCGTGCGACGGTCGGCGGCGAGGCGCTCGCCGTGCTGACCGTCGACGACACGGTGCCCACCGCGGTGCTGGGCGAGCTGGCCGCGGAGATCGGCGCCACCTCGGCCCGCTCCGTCAACCTGGTCTGAGAGCCCGGGGGCTCCGCCCCCGGCGCCCCGTTCGCCCTGAACGGGCTCGTCCTCACACGCCGGACGGGCTGAGTGTGTCAGCCCGTCCGGCGTTTTCCGCGGGCGCTTCCGGGCGCACCCGCACCCGGCGCAGCGTCACCGACGCCAGGACCGCCGCCCCGGCGAACACCGCGGCGCCCGCGATCGCCGCCGCGTTCATCCCCTGGGTGAAGGCCTCCCGGGCCGTCGCCGCGAGGGCGTCTCCCGCCCGCCCCGGCAGCCGCCCGGCGACGGCGAGCGCGCCGCCCAGCGTCTCCCGGGCCGCCGCCGGAGCGGAGTCCGGCATCCCGCCCCGGTACACGGCGGTGCCGACGGAGCCGAGGAACGCCATGCCCAGCGCCCCGCCGAACTCGGTGCCGGTCTCCATCAAGGAGGAGGCGGAGCCCGCTCGTTCCACCGGAGCGGCGCCCAGCGCGAGGTCCATGATCTGGGACATCACCGCGGTGACGCCCATGGCGAGCACACCGCAGGCGATCAGGACGAGCACCAGGTCGTCCGTGCCCACGGAGGCCAGCAGCGCGTAACCGCACACGGCGGTGGCGAAGCCCGCCGTCACGACATGGGCGCGGTTGACGCCCTTCTGCACCAGATGGGTCGCGAGCGGGGCCGCGAAGCCGATCGGAACCGACGGCACCAGGGCCCACAGGGCCGCCTCCAGAGCGCTCTTGTCGAGCACCGACTGGATGTACTGGCTGGTGAAGAACGCCGAGCCCATCATCCCGAACATGGTGACCAGGTTGAGGGCGGCGGCCGGGCCGAAGCCGCGACCGCGGAACAGGGCCGGGGAGATCATCGGGGAGGCGGCCGTCCGCTGCCGGTGCACGAACAGGGCCGCGAAGAGCAGGCCGACGGTGACCGACACGACGTACCGCACGTTCCAGCCCTCGGACGGGATCTCCTTCAGGCCGTAGATGACCGGCAGCACGGCGGCCATGGACAGCGGGACGCTCGGCCAGTCGAAGCGGCCCGGATCGGGGTCCTTGGACTCCGGCAGCAGGACCGGGCCGAGGACCAGCAGCAGGACCATCGCCGGCAGGTTCACCAGGAAGACCGAGCCCCACCAGAAGAACTCCACCAGCAGCCCGCTCAGCACCGAGCCGAGCGCCACGCCCGCCGTCATCACGGCGGACCAGATCGCGATCGCCTTCGCCCGCTGCGCGGGATCCAGGAAGAGCGAGCGGAGCAGGGCCAGGGTGGAGGGCATCAGGGTGGCGCCACCGATGCCGAGCAGCGCGCGGGCCGCGATCAGGGTCTCGGCGCTGTGCGCGTACGCCGCCGCCAGGGAGGCGGCGCCGAACGCGGCGGCGCCGATCAGCAGCAGCCTGCGGCGGCCGATCCGGTCGCCCACCGAGCCCATGGTGATCAGGAGGCCGGCCACGGCGAAGGCGTAGACGTCGAAGATCCACAGTTGCTGCGTGCCGCTCGGCCGCAGGTCCGCGCTGATCTCCGGGACCGCGAAGTAGAGGACGGAGACGTCCATCGAGACCAGCAGCAGCGGAAGCATCAGCACGAGGAGGGCGGTCCACTCACGGCGGCCGGCCCGGTGCGGGTTCGGTGTCATGACGTCGACTGTACGCACGTCTTATACGACTGTCTAGAACGCTTGTGTAATACGTCTGTATGGGCAGCGGGGTAGGCTGCGGCCATGGGACACCGTGAGGATCTGCTCGAGGGGGCCAAGCGCTGCCTGCTCGCCAAGGGGTTCGTGCGCACCACGGCGCGGGACATCGTCAAGGAGTCCGGCACCAACCTCGCGTCGATCGGCTACCACTACGGCTCCAAGGACGCGCTGCTCGCGCAGGCCTACATCTCCCTCCTGGAGGGCATGGGCGACGCCTTCGACGGCGACGGGACGGTGGACGAGGCCGCGCCGGGCTCACTGGAGCGGTTCGAGCGGGTGTGGGCGAACATCGTCGCCACCATGAAGGACCCCGGCTCGGTGTGGCGCCTCAGCATGGAGGTGCTGGCCCTCGGCGACCGGCTGCCCGAGGTGCGCGAGCATCTGGCCGCGGCCCAGCGGGAAGCAGGGCGCGGGCTGGTGCCGCTGCTGATGGGGGGCCGGGAGGAGGACGTGTCCGACGAGACCGCCGACACCTTGGGCGCCTTCTACGTGACGCTGATGACGGGTCTCATCGCCCAGTGGACCTTCGACCCCGGCAGCGCGCCCGACGCCGAGCGGCTCACCGTCGGCCTGCGCCAGGTGGTCGAGGCGGCCGGCGGTGCGGAGCCGCTCAGCGGGGGCGCACCCCGAGGGTGAGGCCGGCCGGAAGCAACGTCGTGCGCACCTGAGGGCGTGCGTCCATCGCCTCGACCGTGAAACGCAGACTGCCCGCCAGGCCGGTGAGCAGAGTCGTCAGCTCGGCGTCCGCGAGCGCCTTGCCCACGCACCAGCGACTGCCGATCCCGTACGGGAGATACGCGCCATGTGCGGGCTGCAGCGTGCTCCAGCGGTGCGGGGTGAAGGCGAGCGGGTCCGGGAAGTCGGGTGCGGTGCGGTGCAGCACGTACGGCGAGATCACCACGGCGGCACCGGCCGGAATCCGCCAGCCCGCGCAGACCTGCTCGCCGCGTGCGCTGCGTAGGATCAGCCAGTTCGGCGGCCACAGGCGCAGCGACTCGGCGAGCGTCCAGTGCAGGATCGGGGGCGTCGTTCCGGCCCGGTCCGCCGGGCCGCTCTCCGCGCACTCGTCCGCGACGCCGGGGTGGCGGGCCAGGGCGACGAGGGTCCAGGTGAGCGCGGCGGCGGGAACACGGTACGAGGCAAGGCCGTTGGCGATCATCATCTGGACGATCCCCTCGGTGCCGAGGCCCGAGGCGGCCAGGGTGTCGACCAGACCGCCCTCGCCCGGCAGTGCGAGAATCCGGCGCAGCTCTCGCTCCAGGTTCGCCTGCGCCGCGACGGACCGCCGGTAGCGGGGCAGGAGCCGACGGATCGGTCGGGGAAACTGGAACGGGCTGGCGATCAGCGGGGTGATCGCCTCCAGGAGTTCGCCGGTGTGACGCGGTGTCGCGCCGAAGTCGCGGGTCCCGAAGGAGAACCGGGCGAAGGAGCGTGCGGTGAGCCGCTCCAGCTCGCCCACCGGATCGGTCACTGTGCCGCGCTTCGCCCAGGAGGCGACCAAGCGCTCCGTCTCCTGCGCGAGCCACTGCCGGTGGGTGCTCAGTGCCGCGGGTGACATGCCCTTCTGGGTGGCGCGCCGGCCCCGCATCCAGGCGTCGGTCGCCGGATCGCCCCGCTCCCCGCTCACCTCGTCGCGCCGGATCGTCCTGGTGACCAGGAAGTCGGTGTTGGTGCGGCGCAGCACCTCATGGACCGCGGCGGGGTCGTTGACGAGGACGGTGCCTTCGGTGAGCTCGGTCACCGGGCCGTACCGCTCGGCGGCCCACAGGAGGAAGCCGAGCCGGTCCTGCTCGTAGCGCTCCAGGTACGCGGCGGGAGAGAGCCCGGTGGAGGCCGGGGGCCGTGGGGCGAGGGCTTCGGTCTCGGTCAACGCACCGCTCTCCGCTCGTACTTGCCGTGGCGCCGGCCCCGCCGGCGTGGCGGGGCCGGCTTTCACTGAGCCGGGTCCGCTACGGGACCCACGGGTACGCCCCGGCGGCGCCCTTCGTGGTGAAACCGAGCTTGCTCGCGGCCTTGAGCAGAATGCGCTTGGCCATCTCACACCTCCCTCTCAGCAGGAAACCGGCCGACGGCTGGATGATCACCGTCTCGACGGGTGGACGGTAACCCAGCTGTTCAGGCATCAGCCAGAGCACTATTCGGCCAGGTGTGCGGGTAGCGCTGGGGCATGGCCGACCTTCCCCTTGTGGATCTGCATGCCCTCGATCCCGACTTCGCGCTCGATCCGTATCCCGCCTACGCCAAGCTCCGCGCCCAGGGCCCCGTGCACCGGGTGCGCGGTCGCGGCAGCGAATTCTTCTGGCTCGTCGTCGGCGACGCGGCCTGCCGGGCGGCCCTGGCCGACCCCAGGCTCAGCAGCGACTGGCCCCACCACGCCGGACTCGTCACCGACCTCACTCCGCCGGACACCGATGGCCCCGGCCACGCCCACATGCTCTTCCGTGACCCGCCGGACCACACCCGGCTACGGCGCCTCGTCACGCGGGAGTTCACCCCGCGCCGGGTGGCCGCCCTCGCCCCGCGCATACAGCGGCTCACCGACACGCTCCTCGACCGCATGCTGGCCTCCCGCAGTCGCCGCGCCGACCTGGTCGCCGCGCTCGCCTACCCGCTGCGGATGCAGGTGATCTGCGAATTGCTCGGCATACCCGACCTGGACCGGGACGCCTTTCGCGGCTGGGCCGACGAGGTCACCGCGCCCACCAGCGCCGAGGCGGCCGCTGCCGCCCGGGCCGCGGCCCTGCCGTATCTGAACGGACTCATCGAAGCCAAGCGCCGCGCACCCGCGGAGGACCTGCTCAGCGCCCTGATCCACACCGTCGACGAGGACGGCGACCGGCTCACCGAGGACGAACTCCTCTCCATGGCCCTGCTGTTGCTCATCGCCGGTCACGAATCCACCGTCAACTTCGTCTTCAAGGGAATCCGCGCCCTGTTCGCCCACCCCGACCAGCTCGCACTGCTCCGCTCCGACCTCGACGGGCTCATCGACGGCGCGGTCGAGGAGATGCTGCGCTACGACGCCCCGGTGGAGACCGCGCCGCCTCGCATCGCCCTGGAACCGGTCGAGATCGGCGGGACGCGCCTTCCGGCGGGCGCCGTCGTCATGATCGCCCTCGCGGACGCCGACCGCGACCCCGCCCGTTTCACCGAACCCGACCGGTTCGACATCCGGCGCGGCACGGACGCGGGGCGCGGCCACATCGCCTTCGGGCACGGCATCCATCACTGCCTCGGGGCGCCGCTGGCCCGCGTGGAAGGCCGCATCGTCTTCCGTACGCTTCTGCAACGCTGCCCTGGCCTGCGTCCGGACGGCCGGTCGCGGCGGAGGATCTCCGGCCTGCTGGTGCGCGGTGAACGGAAGGTGTGGGTCCGGTGGTAGGC
The DNA here is from genome assembly GCF_055778765.1 of Streptomyces sp. DSM 120436. Lineage (NCBI taxonomy): Bacteria > Bacillati > Actinomycetota > Actinomycetes > Kitasatosporales > Streptomycetaceae > Streptomyces > Streptomyces sp. DSM 120436. The sequence continues at coordinate 2,876,840 of NZ_JBSKBS010000001.1, forward strand.
CGGGCGCGGCAGGAGGCGGGGTGGGACCGGGAGGCGGGGTGGCGTCAAGTGCCGTCGCGGCGCAAGCTGCCGGGCCGCGACCGCAGCTCGTGTACTGCCCCAGGGTGACCGCAGCAGAAGCGCGGCCCTGGCCGGTGTGCCGACTCAGGGTGACCGCAGCCGGGCCGCCTTGAGCGCCATGTGCAGCAGCAGGCGGTCCTCGCCGTCGTCCAGGTCCAGGCCGGTGAGCCGCTCGATCCGGGACAGCCGGTAGTACAGCGTCTGGCGGTGGATGCCCAGCTCCGCCGCCGTACGCCCGGCCTGGCCCGCGCGGTCGAGGTACGCCTCGGCGGTGCGGGCCAGTTCGCTGTGCGCGGGGGAGAGCAGCGGGCCGACGGCGGGGTCGTGGGCGGCGCCGGGGGGCAGCGCGGTCAGCAGGCGGTACGGGCCGATCGACGCCCAGTGGGCCACTGGTCCGAGGCGCGGCTCGGCCAGCGCCGCCCGCGCCGACGCCGACGCCTCGGTCCAGGCCGCGCCCAGGTCGGCGAGGCCCGTGCGGGGCGCGGCGATGCCCGCGGCCACCGGGGGCCGGCCGGACCGGCCCGCCGCACCGCCGTCCCGGGCCCGTTCCAGCAGCCGGCCGGCCGCGGTCGTCGCCGGCGTCGGCACGTCGGCGGAGCGCAGTCGCAGCAGCAGCGCGAGGGACACGGACGTGGCGCCCCAGGGCAGCGTGCACAGTGCCGTCGCGCCCGGCACGGTGCGGACCGAGGGGGCGTCGTCGGGGCCGGCCGACGGCCAGGGGGCGACGCACACCACCGTGTGCGGTCCCTCCGCGCGGGCGCCGAGGGCGGTGCGCAGCTCGGCGACCGCCATGTCCCGCTGCCAGTCCCGCTCCGCCGTCAGCACGGCCCGCAGCTCACGGGTGAGGTCCGCGCCGTGCTGCGCCTCGTCGGCGAGCAGCGCGCCGATCCGCGCCGTCACCCGCATGGCCGCGTCGAGCTGCTCCGGCGTGGGCCCGGGGTCGTCCTCCAGCAGCCAGACGTAGCCGAGGGCCACCCCGCGATGGCGTACCGGCAGGCAGACGCGCCCCCGGTGCACGCCCGCCTCCGGGGTGCGCGGGATGCGGACCGGGCCGGTCGCGCGGGTGATGCCGAAGCCCTCGAACCAGGCGCGGACGGCCGGTGTGGAGCGCCGGGTCAGGATCGAGCGGGCGCGCACCGGGTCCAGCGCGGACGGGTCCAGGTCGCCCTCGCTGTCGTACGCGCCGAAGGCGATCAGCTCGAAGTCGCGGTTCTCCAGGGTCGCCGGAGCGCCGAGGAGCTCCGAGATCTCGTCCACCAGCTCCTGGTAGTCGTCCCTGTGTTCCGGCGTCACCCGGGCATTCTGCCGCAGAAACCGGAGTCCTTCATACATCTGTCTGAGATCTCGCCCAGGGATGCGTGACGTCTGTCGATGGCCCAGGATCGGGGTCATCCTTAGGTTTCACGGTGGTTCTCCGTGCCGTCCCCGAACGACCGGGTGGCGGCCTCATGCAGCTTGTGGAGGTGCCCCGTGCTGGGTCCCGTGATTCTCGCCGCGTCGCGCAGCGACCGGATGCGACGCCTGATCTCGGCGGCCCCGGTGACCAAGCAGGTCGTCGACCGCTTCATCCCCGGCGAGACCGTGGACGAGATCCTGCCCATCGTCCAGGAGCTCACCGGCAAGGGCCTGGAACTCACCATGGACGTCGTCGGCGAGGACATCACCACCCCCGAGCAGGCCGAGGCCGCCCGTGACGCCTACCTGGAGCTGATCGACCGGCTGAAGCCGCTGGAGCTCGGCCCGCGCGCCGAGATGTCGGTGAAGCTGTCGATGTTCGGGCAGGCGCTGCCCGGCGGGCACGAGCTGGCCCTCGCCAACGTCCGCCCGGTCGTCGAGGCCGCCGCCGAGATCGGCACCACGGTCACCCTGGACGCGGAGGACCACACCACCCTCGACTCGATGTTCGCCATCCACGAGGAGCTGCGGAAGGACGTCCCGGGGACCGGCTGCGTCATCCAGGCCTACCTCTTCCGCACCGAGGAGGACGCGCGCCGGCTCGCCGCCGCGGGCAGTCGCGTACGGTTGGTGAAGGGCGCCTACAAGGAGCCCGCCGAGGTCGCCCACCAGCAGAAGCACGAGATCGACAAGGCGTACGTGCGCATCCTGCGGACGCTGATGGAGGGCGAGGGCTACCCGATGATCGGGTCCCACGACCCGCGCCTGATCGCCATCGCCCAGGAACTGGCCCGCACCGCCGGACGCAAGCTCGACGAGTACGAGTTCCAGATGCTCTACGGCATCCGCGGGGACGAACACCTGCGGCTCGCCGCCGAGGGCCACCGCATGCGCGTCTACACGGCCTACGGCACCGACTGGTACGGCTACTTCATGCGACGGCTTGCGGAGAAGCCCGCCAACCTGCGGTTCTTCGCCCGCAGCATGATCACCAAGGGCTGACACCACACCGCTCAGATAAGGAGTTACGGAACCCATGGACGCTGTGACCCAGGTCCCCGCCCCCGTCAACGAGCCGGTGCGCGGCTACGCCCCCGGAAGCCCCGAACGGGCCCGGCTGGAGGCCAGGCTCAAGGAGCTGGCCGACAACCCGATCGACCTGCCCTGCACCATCGGCGGCGAGAAGCGGATGGGCGGCGGCGAGCGCTTCGACGTCGTGCAGCCGCACAACCACAAGGCCCGCCTCGGCACCTACGCCAACGCCACCCGGCAGGACGCCCAGGACGCCATCGACGCGGCCCTCGCCGCCGCGCCCGCCTGGCGCGCGATGTCCTTCGACGACCGCGCGGCGATCATCCTGCGCGCCGCCGAGCTGCTGGCCGGCCCCTGGCGCGAGACCATCGCCGCCTCCACCATGCTCGGCCAGTCCAAGACCGCCCAGCAGGCCGAGATCGACAGCCCCTGCGAGCTGGTCGACTTCTGGCGCTTCAACGTCCACTACGCGCGCGGCATCCTCGCCGAGCAGCCCCCGGCCAACTCCCCGGGCGTGTGGAACCGCCTCGACCACCGGCCGCTGGAGGGCTTCGTCTACGCGATCACGCCCTTCAACTTCAGCGCCATCGCCGCCAACCTGCCCACCGCCCCGGCCCTGATGGGCAACGTGGTGGTCTGGAAGCCGTCCCCGACCCAGACCCACGCCGCCGTGCTGCTGATGCGGCTCCTGGAGGAGGCCGGTCTGCCCAAGGGCGTGATCAACCTGGTCACCGGCGACGGCCTGGAGGTCTCCGAGGTCGCGCTGAACCACCGCGACCTGGCCGGCATCCACTTCACCGGCTCGACCAAGACCTTCCAGCACCTGTGGAAGACGGTCGGCCAGAACATCGAGAAGTACCGCACCTACCCGCGCCTCGTCGGCGAGACCGGCGGCAAGGACTTCGTCGTCGCCCACCCGAGCGCGGACCGCGCGGTGCTGAAGACCGCGCTGACCCGCGGCGCGTTCGAGTACCAGGGCCAGAAGTGCTCCGCCACCTCGCGCGCGTACATCCCGGCCTCGATCTGGAACTCCGGCTTCAAGGAGGAGTTCGCGGCCGAGGTGGACGGCATCCCGATGGGTGACGTCACCGACCTGTCGAACTTCATCGGCGCCGTCATCGACGAGCGGTCCTTCGCGAAGAACAAGGCCGCCATCGACCGCGCCAAGGAGGACCCGGCCTGCACGATCGTCGCGGGCGGCACCTACGACGACTCGGTCGGGTACTTCGTCCGCCCGACCGTCATCGAGTGCACCGACCCGGAGAACGAGGTGTTCCGCACCGAGTACTTCGGCCCGATCCTCGCCGTGCACGTCTACGAGGACGAGAAGTACGACGAGATGCTGACCCAGATGGAGTCGGTGTCGGACTACGCCCTCACCGGCTCGGTCATCGCGAACGACCGCGCGGCGGCGGCGTACACGATGGAGAAGCTGCGCTACGCGGCCGGCAACTTCTACATCAACGACAAGTCGACCGGCGCCGTGGTCGGCCAGCAGCCCTTCGGCGGCGGCCGGGCCTCCGGCACCAACGACAAGGCGGGCGCCCCGCAGAACCTGATGCGCTGGACGCTGACCCGCGCCATCAAGGAGACGCTGGTCCCGCCGACCGACTACACGTACCCGCACATGGGCTGACGCCCTCCCCGGACGCGAACGGGCCAGGTCACCCCCCGACCTGGCCCGTTCGTGTGTCCGGACACGGAAGAACCGCAGGTCAGGGCGGTGTGACCCACTCCACCGTCTCAAATAGTAGGAAGCCCAAGTAATTGTGCAGACAGGCGCCTGTCGCGCCCTTACTTTTGTAGGAGCCGAACGCATCGCTCGATCCAGCGAACGGCGGATGTGAGCCGGTCCCGTGCAGGCGACCCCTGCGGCCGCGGCTCCCCGCCCCTTCCGGCGTCTCGTCACCCTCCGCGCCTCCCCGAGTCCGCGCGCCTCTTCGAAGGAGTCGATCCGTCATGCCCGAGACGACCGCCCGCCGCCGCGTCCGCCGTTCCGTCCGCAGCGCCGAGAACGACCGCAGGAACGCCGCGGCCGCCCTGCAGCGCGCCCTCGACCGCCGGGACAACGGCGGCTCGACCGGCCACTGAGCCGCCGCCGACCGGCCGCTGACACGCCCGAGGCGTCCGCATGCCGGACGCCCCATGTCATCCCGTGGGACGAAGAGTAGGGTGCCCGCATGTCTCGCAGCATCGATCTCGCAGTGATCCCCGGTGACGGCATCGGCCAGGAGGTCGTGGCCGAAGGCCTGAAGGTCCTCTCCGCCGTCCTCCCGCAGGATGTGAAGCTGGAGACCAAGGAGTACGACTTCGGCGCCCGGCGCTACCACGCCACCGGTGAGACCCTCACCGACGCCGACCTCGAGGCGCTCAAGCAGCACGACGCGATCCTGCTCGGCGCCATCGGCGACCCGGGCGTCCCGTCCGGAGTCCTCGAGCGCGGCTTCCTGCTGAAGCTCCGCTTCGCCTTCGACCACCACGTCAACCTGCGCCCGTCCAAGCTCCTCCCGGGCGTCGCCACGCCGCTCGCCGGACAGCCCGAGATCGACTTCGTGGTCGTCCGCGAGGGCACCGAGGGTCCCTACACGGGCAACGGCGGCACCATCCGCAAGGGCACCCCGCACGAGGTCGCCACCGAGGTCTCCGTCAACACGGCCTTCGGCGTCGAGCGGGTCGTCCGCGACGCCTTCGCCCGCGCGCAGGCCCGCCCGCGCAAGAAGCTGACGCTGGTCCACAAGAACAACGTGCTGACCTTCGCCGGCCACCTGTGGACGAACATCTTCACCAAGGTGGCCGAGGAGTACCCGGACGTCACCACCGACTACATCCACGTCGACGCCGCGACCATCTACCTGGTCACCGACCCCGGCCGCTTCGACGTGATCGTCACCGACAACCTCTTCGGCGACATCATCACCGACCTCGCCGCGGCCGTCTCCGGCGGCATCGGCGTCGCGGCCTCCGGCAACATCAACCCGAGCCGCGAGTACCCGTCCATGTTCGAGCCCGTGCACGGCTCGGCCCCGGACATCGCCGGCCAGGGCAAGGCGGACCCCACCGCCACGGTCCTGTCCGTCGCCCTCCTGCTGCGCCACCTCGGCCACGACGCCGAGGCCGCCCGCATCGAGGACGCCGTCTCCGCCGACCTCGCGGAGCGCGGTGCCCTGCCCGCCCGCAGCACCTCGCAGATCGGCGACGCCCTCGCCGCACGCGTAGCCGGCTGACCCGGCGCCCACCTCGACACACTCGAAGCCGCCGGGTCGCATCCGCACCCGGCGGCTTCGACGCGTTCTCCCGCCGGGTGCCGTCAACGACCACCGGGCCGCATCCACCCTGTTCCTTCCGCCGCTCCCGCCGGGCGATAATCGAACGCGGAGCCGCGGATTGAGGGAATGCTCGGACGTCCTAGTACTGGCCACGGGCCGTACGGGCGTGTGCGCGGCCCGTCACTACAACCGGTGAAGGACAAGCACTCATGACGACGCCCACGATCGAGCTCAAGCCCTCGGCCCACCCCCTCTCCGACGCGGAACGCGAAGCGGTCCTGGCCAACCCCGGCTTCGGCCGCCACTTCACCGACCACATGGTGACGATCAAGTGGACCGAGGGCCGCGGCTGGCACGACGGCCAGCTCGTCCCGTACGCGCCGATCTCCCTCGACCCGGCGACCACGGTGCTGCACTACGCGCAGGAGATCTTCGAGGGGCTCAAGGCCTACCGGCAGCCCGACGGGTCCGTCGCCACGTTCCGCCCCGAGAAGAACGCCGAGCGGTTCCAGCGGTCCGCCCGCCGTCTCGCCATGCCGGAGCTGCCGGTCGAGACGTTCATCGAGGCGTGCGACGCCCTGGTCGCCCAGGACCAGGCGTGGGTGCCGGCGCACGGCGGCGAGGAGTCCCTCTACCTGCGCCCCTTCATGATCGCGACCGAGGTCGGGCTGGGCGTGAAGCCCGCCAACGAGTACCTGTTCCTGGTGATCGCCTCCCCGGCCGGCGCCTACTTCCCGGGCGGCGTGAAGCCGGTCTCCATCTGGGTCTCCGAGGACCGCGTCCGCGCCGTCCCCGGTGGCATGGGCGACGCCAAGACCGGCGGCAACTACGCGGCCTCCCTGCTCGCGCAGGCCGAGGCGGCCGCCAAGGGCTGCGACCAGGTCTGCTACCTCGACGCCGTCGAGCACACGTGGGTCGAGGAACTGGGCGGCATGAACCTGTACTTCGTGTACGGGAACAAGATCGTCACGCCGACCCTCACCGGGTCCATCCTGGAGGGCGTCACCCGTGACTCCCTGCTGGCCGTCGCCCGCGACCTCGGATACGAGGCGGTCGAGGAGCGCGTCTCGGTCGAGCAGTGGCAGCGCGACGCGGAGAACGGCACCCTCACCGAGGTCTTCGCCTGCGGCACCGCGGCCGTCATCACGCCCGTCGGCACGGTGAAGCGGGCGAGCGGCGAGTGGCAGCAGAGCGGCGGCGAACCGGGCGAGGTCACCCTCCGCCTCCGCCAGGCCCTCCTCGACATCCAGCGCGGCACGGTGGAGGACAAGCACGGCTGGATGCACAGGCTGACCTGACGAAAGAGGGGGCCGGGGCCGTCGCCCCGGCCCCCTCTCGTCCCTCTCGAGACCGCGGGGCCGCCCTCCTCCCGGCCCCGCCCTGGGGCCGTGCCCGTTCCGGCCTCCGCTGTACGGCCGTGCTTTCGTTCCCGCCCGGGTTCGGTCCCGACGTCCCGGCTCCGCCCTGAGCCGCGCCCGCCCCGGCCCCGCCACGCGGGCGCTGAGAGCTGGTGCTCGTGGTTCGGGCGATCCGGGGCGCCGGGCGGTTCCGCGCGTGGGGGCGGGTGCTCGCTCACCCGGTTGTCGCGGTGCCCGAGGCGCGCGACCGGCAGGCCGCCGTCGAGGATGCCTGGCACCGCGACGCGGTGGCGCTGCTCGTCGAGGGCGCCTCCCGGAGCGGGATCCGACCCGCGGACGGCCGGCCGTCACGCCGTCCGGCCGTGCGCCCCGCCCGACGGTCCGGCCGCCCCCCCGTGGCGACCGGCCTGCGCGGCACCGGCCGGCCCCAGGCCCCGGACCACGCACGGAAGTCGCTCGACGAGACGATGCTGGCGGGCGCCCGCGCCCCGCCCGGAGAGCACCGGGCCGCGTCTCACCGTGCCACGCCGGCCGCCCGCATCCTGAGACGGGCGGTGAGCGGGAGGGCGGTGTGTGCCAAAATCCCCCCGTGCTCTCGTTCGCCACGATTATTGGCAGCAGGCGCGCCGGTCCGCAGTGACCGCACGTACGACACCGTACGGGCGGACACCGTCGTCCTCGACCCGCGCGCAGACCTCTCGCACCCGCGAGGGGTTTTTCTGTTTCTCGGCCCACCCGCAGCCGGGAACCGGGCGCGAGGGACCATGGGGGAACGGTGGAACCGGTCATTCCGGTAGACCGAGATCCAGTACAGGAGCCTTCAGACCATGACCGCAACCAGCGAGCCCGACGACTCGTTCCACGTCTTCGACACCACTCTGCGCGACGGCGCCCAGCGTGAGGGCATCAACCTCACGGTCGCCGACAAGCTGGCCATCGCACGGCACCTGGACGAGTTCGGCGTGGGCTTCATCGAGGGCGGCTGGCCCGGCGCGAACCCGCGGGACACCGAGTTCTTCGCCCGGGCCCGGGAGGAGATCGAGTTCCGCCACGCCCGGCTGGTCGCGTTCGGCGCCACCCGCCGCGCCGGCACCACCGCCGACCAGGACCCCCAGGTCAAGGCGCTCCTCGACTCCGGGGCGCAGGTGATCACACTGGTCGCCAAGTCCCACGACCGGCACGTCGAGCTCGCCCTGCGCACCACCCTCGACGAGAACCTGGAGATGGTCCGCGACACCGTCTCCCACCTCCGCTCCCAGGGCCGCCGCGTCTTCGTCGACTGCGAGCACTTCTTCGACGGCTACCGCGCGAACCCCGCCTACGCCAAGGCCGTCGTCCGCGCGGCCTCCGAGGCCGGCGCCGACGTCGTCGTCCTGTGCGACACCAACGGCGGCATGCTTCCCGCGCAGATCCAGGCCGTGGTCGCCACCGTGCTCGCCGACACCGGCGCCCGCCTCGGCATCCACGCCCAGGACGACACCGGCTGCGCGGTCGCCAACACCCTCGCCGCCGTCGACGCGGGCGCCACCCACGTGCAGTGCACCGCCAACGGCTACGGCGAGCGGGTCGGCAACGCCAACCTGTTCCCGGTGGTCGCCGCGCTGGAGCTGAAGTACGGCAAGAAGGTGCTCCCGGACGGCCGGCTGCGCGAGATGACCCGCATCTCCCACGCCGTCGCCGAGGTCGTCAACCTCACCCCCTCCACCCACCAGCCCTACGTCGGCGTCTCCGCCTTCGCGCACAAGGCCGGACTGCACGCCTCCGCGATCAAGGTCGATCCGGACCTGTACCAGCACATCGACCCCGAGCAGGTCGGCAACACCATGCGCATGCTGGTCTCCGACATGGCCGGCCGCGCCTCGATCGAGCTCAAGGGCAAGGAGCTCGGCATCGACCTCGGCGACGACCGCGAACTGGTCGGCCGGGTCGTGGAGCGGGTCAAGGAGCGCGAGCTCAAGGGCTACACCTACGAGGCCGCCGACGCCTCCTTCGAGCTGCTGCTGCGCGCCGAGGCCGAGGGCGGGCCGCTGACGTACTTCGAGGTCGAGTCCTGGCGCGCGATCGTCGAGGACCGCCCCGACGGCACCCACGCCAACGAGGCCACCGTGAAACTGTGGGCGAAGGGCGAGCGCATCGTCGCCACCGCCGAGGGCAACGGCCCGGTCAACGCCCTCGACCGCGCCCTGCGGGTCGCCCTGGAGACGATCTACCCGCAGCTCGCCAAGCTGGAGCTGGTCGACTACAAGGTGCGCATCCTGGAGGGCAAGCACGGCACCCAGTCCACGACCCGCGTGCTGATCTCCACCTCCGACGGAGCGGGGGAGTGGTCGACGGTCGGCGTCGCGGACAACGTCATCGCCGCCTCCTGGCAGGCGCTCGAGGACGCCTACACCTACGGCCTGCTGCGCGCCGGGGTGGAGCCCGCCTGACCCGGCCCGGCACGGCGGGTCCCGCGCCCTGAGACGTCCGGACCGGAGGGCGGAGGAAATGCCCACCGGTCCGGATGTCCGTTTCGCGGTGTATTCGGGTAGCGTCGAACATATGAAGGTCGCACGGATGCGCACCCTTGTCCGCCTGTTGATCGTGCCGGTGGCCGCCGCGCTGGCGGTCCTGATGGCCGGTGCGCCGGGGGCGCAGGCGGCCACGGACGTCTCCGTCGTCGCCGAGAAGCTGCGCGAGAGTCCCGTCTACGTCGACCCCGGGGCCCGGGACATCCTGTCGGAGTCCGACGCCGAGGCCCTCGCCGACAAGATCGAGGACGCCGACAAACCCGTCTTCGTCGCCGTCCTCCCGGCCGACTTCCCCACCCAGAACCTCTTCCGCGACCTGCGCACCGAGACGGGCGTCACCGGCCTGTACGGCGTCCGGCTCGGCGACCGCTTCGACGCCCGCGCCGACAGCAGCGTGCTCAGCCGGCAGGGCGTGGCCAATCTGGTCGGGTCCGTGCAGGGCGCCGGGGACGCCAAGGCCCAGCTCAACGACTTCGTCGACAGCGCCCTGCGCAACATCGGCGGCGGCGGGCCGAACTCCTGGAGCGACGGTTCCGGCGAGACGCCCGTCGGAGGGCTGATCACGGTCGGCGCCCTGGTGGCGGCCGGCGGCGCGGGCGCGTACGCGGTGTCCCGCCACCGCAGGCGCCGCCACGAGGAGGAGCAGACGGCCGAGCTGGAGAAGCTGCGGGTCGTGGTGGACGAGGACATCACCGCGTTCGGCGAGGAACTGGACCGCCTCGACTTCCACCCGGGCGAGCCCGGAGCGGACGACGCGATGCGCACGGACTACGAGCACGCGCTGGACGCCTACGAGAAGTCCAAGGCGTACATGGCGGCGGCCCGCAAACCGGAGGACGTGCGGGCGGTGACCCAGGCCGTGGAGGACGGCCGGTTCGCGCTCGCGTCGCTGGCCGCCCGCCGGGAGGGCAGGCCGGTGCCGGAGCGCCGCCCGCCGTGCTTCTTCGACCCGCGCCACGGCCCCTCCGTCGCCGACGCCCGGTGGACCCCGCCCGGCGGGACGGAGCGTGAGGTGCCGGTGTGCGCGGCCGACCGGGCCCGCCTGGCCGACGGGCGCGATCCCGCGGTCCGCGAGGTCGACACCGAGTACGGCCGCCGTCCCTACTGGGAGGCCGGCCCGGTGTACGGCCCCTGGGCCGGCGGGTACTTCGGCGGCGGCCTGCTGCCCGGCCTGCTGGTCGGCACCATGCTCGGCGGCATGATGGCCGGTCCCGGCTACGCGGCCGGCTACGGCGCCGGGTACGGCGACTTCGGCGGCTACCAGGGCGGCGACGTCTCCGGCGCGGACTTCGACGCCGGTGACTTCGGCGGCGGGTTCGGCGGGGGCGGCGACTTCGGGGGCGGCGGCGACTTCGGCGGAGGCTTCTGACCGACCGTGGCGCGCGACCGGGACACGTACGACCCCGGCGCGCGGAGCCGCGTACCCCCACGCGCCTTCGGGCACATGCCGAGCGCCCGCCCTCCGGTACCGGGGGAGCGGGCGCGCTCGGATGCGGCGGGGCGTCAGGCCTTGCGGATCGCCGAGATGTCGAAGGTCAGCTTGATCTTGTCGGAGACCAGCACGCCACCCGTCTCCAGGGCCGCGTTCCAGGTCAGGTTCCACTCGGAGCGAAGGAGTTCGGCCCTGCCCTCGAAGCCGACGCGCTCGTTGCCGAACGGGTCCTTCGCGGCGCCGTTGAACTCCAGGTCGATGGTGATCGGCCTGGTGGTGCCGAGGATGGTCAGGTCGCCGGTGATGCGGTAGTCGTCGCCGCCCAGGGCCTCCGCCTTGGTGGAGCGGAAGGTCATGTCCGGGAACTCGTCGGTCCTGAAGAAGTCCGAGCTCTTCAGGTGACCGTCGCGGTCGGCGTTGCCCGTGTCGATGCTGTCCATCACCACGTCGATCGAGGCGGTCGACCTGCTCGGGTCCGTGCCGTCGAGGTGCAGCTCGCCGGAGAACTCCGAGAAGTGGCCCTTGACGTTGGTGACCATCGCGTGGCGGGCGACGAAGCCGATCGTGGTGTGCGCGGGGTCGAGCGTGTAGTCGCCGGTCAGCGCTGCCAGGTCCGGGCTCACCGCGGAGCCGGCGGCGTTCTTGTCGTCGTCCTTGCGGCCGAAGAGACCCATGGTGTTCCTCCTGGGGGACGGGGAAGATTCAGTTGAATCTTCAACTAACTTGCACGACCCACCGTAGACCCATTCCCTTCAAGTTTCAACATCTTTCGGGAAGGTGCCGTGATCCGTTCGCCCGGACGAAGGGGGGCCGACCGGACCCGGGCCTGACCTAGTCCGGCAGCCGGCGGGCCGGTGCGCCCTGGGTCGCGCCGCGGGTGTGGACGTACAGCGTGCGCCGGTCGCCCACGTCGATCCGCCGGGGGAGCGGCAGTTCGTGACGCACCGGACGCGCGTGGTCGGCGAGCTGCCGGCGCGGGTCGTACACCTGGTTGAACTTCCACAGCATGCGGGCGAAGTTCGTCTGCCCGTGCGCCAGGTTCCGGGCCAGCACCCGCGCCGCCCCGAACGCCGTGCGCAGCCCCAGGTGCTTGCGGTTGATGACCGCCTGGGTGCGCACCAGCTCCTCGTAGAAGCGGTCCAGCGGCAGCGTGGTGGGCACCACCGCGTGCTGGATGTCGAACAGCCGGTAGTCGCGGGTGGTGAGCCGGCGCGACTCGGTGTGCCAGATCTCCGTGCCCGGGTACGGCGTCATCACCGTGAAGTGCACGATCTCCGGCACGGCCGCCGCGAACTCCCGCACCACCCGGAAGCGTTCCTCGTCCCAGGCCGGGTCCACGATCAGGTTGACGGCGACCTTGATGCCCATCCGCCGGGCCGTCTCCAGCGCCTTCAGGTTCTCGTCCGGGCTGACCCGCTTGCGGTACAGGTCGAGCCCCTCGGCGTCGATCGCCTCCATGCCGAGGAACATGTACCGCAGCCCCAGCCGTGCCCAGCGCTCGAACACCTCCGGATGGCGCAGCAGCACGTCCGAGCGGGTCTCCAGGTAGTACCGCTTGCGGATCCGGCGCCGTTCGACCTCCGCCGCGATGGCGTCGCCGTGCTCGGGCCGGATGAACGCCACGTCGTCGACGATGAACACGTTCGGCTCGCGGATCGCCGCGAGGTCGTCCGCCGCCGCTTCCGGGGACGTCTTGCGGTAGCTGCGGCCGTAGAACGTCCACGCGGAGCAGAACGAGCAGTCCCAGGGGCAGCCCCGGGTGAACTCGACCGACGCGCACGGGTCCAGCTCGCCGATGAAGTAGCGGCGCCGGCCGCGCATCAGGTCACGGGCCGGCAGGGGCGTGTCGATGCCGTGCAGCATCAGCGGGGCGGGTCCGCGCCCCGACGCCGTGACGACACCCGGCACCCCGTCCACCCCGCCGTCCCGCACCGCCTCGAGCAGCGGCCCGACGGCGGGCTCGCCCTCGCCCCGCACCACGGCGTCGACGGCGCCGCCCGCCTGCTCGAGGACCTCCTCGGCGACGAACGAGACGCTGTGACCACCGAGGAACACGAAGCACTCCGGCAGTTCCTCCTTCACCCGCTCGGCCAGCCGGATCGCCTCGGGGACGTTCGCCAGGTAGTTCAGCGAGATGCCGAGCGCCTCCGGACGGAACGACCGCACCTCGTCGCGCAGCCGCCGCACGCTCAGCACCTGGAGATCGACCACCCGGACCTCGTGACCCGCCTCGCGGGCGGCGCCGGCCACCCGTTCCAGGCCCAGGGGTTCGAGCCGCAGGAAGATCTCGGAGTACATCAGGGCGCTGGGGTGGACGAGCAGCAGGCGCATCAGGGGACCTCGTCACGGTGCCGGGGAAGGGGAAGAACATCCCTTTCGTAACCCGGCGCGCCCGGGCGCGTACGGTCCATACGCCCGCATGGCCCATCCGGCGGCACACAGGAGTGGCCCCGCCACGCGGCGGGACCGGCCCCGCGACCGCACGGGTCACGGGCGGCGGCACCCGCGGGCGGGCCCCGCCGGGGCCGCCGGGAACGGGCCGCTGCGCTGGCGCGGCCCCCCGGACCGGGGGTGTCCTGGAGGGCGAGGCCCGCAGCGACAGCGCATGGGAGACCGACTCGTGACCACCACCGGCTCCGATTCCACCTACGACCCCCCGGCGGACCCCGCCGCATCCGCCGCGGCCGCGGCACTCGACCGGACCCCGCCCCGCACCGGCCGGCGCGTCGCCCTCGTCACCGGCGCGTCCTCGGGCATCGGCGCGGCCACCGCCCGCCGCTTCGCCGCCGGCGGATGGCACCTGCTGCTCAGCGGACGCGACCGGCGCCGGCTCGAGGAGACCGCCTCCGGCACGTCCGCGGTCCTGCTGCCCGCCGACCTCGCCGCACCGGACGGGGCGAAGATGCTGGCCGAGGCCGCGCTGCGGGAGGCCGGACGGATCGACCTGCTGATCGCCGGGGCGGGCATCGGCTGGGCGGGCCCCTTCCTGACCATGCCGCACACCGACATCGACCGGGTGCTCTTCCTCGACCTCAACGCCACCCTGCACCTGGTCCGCGAGGTGCTGCCCGCGATGGTGGCGGCCGGGAGCGGCCGGGTGGTGCTCGTCGGGTCGGTGGCCGGCGCGGTGGGCGTCCGCGAGGAGGCGGTGTACTCCGCCGCCAAGGCCGGACTGGCCGCGTTCGCCGAGGCGCTCCGGCAGGAGCTGCGCGGCACCGGCGTCGGCGTCACCCTGGTGGTGCCCGGCCCCGTCGAGACCGGCTTCTTCACCCGCCGAGGCCGCCCCTACCACCGCTCCCACCCGCGCCCCACCTCGCCCGGCCGGGTCGCGGCCGCCGTGTGGGACGCGGTCGGCGAGGCCCGCGACGACACCTACATCCCGTCCTGGCTGACCCTCCCGCCGCGCGTCCGCGCCCTCGCCCCCGGCCTCTACCGCCGGCTCCTCGACCGCTTCGGCTGAGGCCGTGTGCGTCCCCGCCCGCACGGGTAGACCCTCCCGTGTCCCCGGCGCGGGGAGGGCAGGGACGTGACACGGCGACCGCCGACGGGGGACCCGTACGACACCCTGCGCCGGCGCTGGGCCGGCCTCGCGCTCGGCACCGGGTACGACCCGGCCGTCGAGCCGTACGCCTCCCGGCTCGCGGAGACGGGCGAGCGCGCCCGCGCCTTCCGGGCCGCGGCGGACCCCGCGCCCGGCCGGCTCTGGCCCGACCTGCCCTTCGACCCGCCGTCCGGCACCACCGCGACCTGCGCACGCCTGTGGACCATGACCCGGGCCTGGGCACAGCCCGGCACCGGCCTCACCGGCGACCCCGGACTCGCCGAGGACGTCCTGCGCGGCCTCGACCACCTCACCGCCACCGTCTGGCACCCCGGCGTCACCCCCCACGGCAACTGGTGGGAGTGGCGGATCGGCACGCCCCGGCTGCTCACCGACCTCCTCGCCGTCCTCCACGAGCGGGCGGGGCCCGGGCGGACCGCCGCCGTCTGCGCGGCCGTCGACCACTTCGTCCCCGAGTCCGCCCTCACCGCGTACACCGGCCGCTCCACCGGCGCCAACCGCGTCGACCTGTGCCGCGTCGTCGCCCTGCGCGGCGTCCTCGGCCGCGACCCGGAGCGGATCGCCCTCGCCCGGGACGCGCTCTCCCCGGTCTTCCGGCACGTCACCGAGGGGGACGGCCTGTACGCCGACGGCTCGTTCGTGCAGCACGGCCGGGTCGCCTACTCGGGGACGTACGGGCAGGTGCTGCTCGACGGGCTGGGGCGGCTGTTCGCACTGCTCGCCGGGTCGCCCTGGGAGATCACCGACCCGGCCCGGCGGCACGTCCTCGACAGCGTCGAGCACGCCTTCGCCCCGCTGATCCACGACGGACTCGTCATGGACGCCGTCAACGGCCGCGCCGTCAGCCGGGGCCGCCTCACCGGCGACGACGAGCACGTCATGCGCTCCGACCACCACCACGGCGGTCTGCTGGCCGCGTCGGTGGCCCTGCTCGCCGAGGGGGCGGACCGCGCGCGGCGCGAGCGGTGGCACGCGCTGGTGAAGGGCTGGATCGCGCGGGACACCGTCTGCGACCTGCTGACCGCCCCTCAGTTCGACGTGGCCGACCTGGCCCGGCTGCGGGCGATCGCCGAAGGACCCACGGCCCCCGCACCCGCACCCGTCGGGCACCGCCTCTTCGCCGCCATGGACCGCGCCGTCCACCGCCGCCCCCGCTTCACCGCGTGCGTCGCCATGGCGAGCGACCGCATCGCCCACTACGAGTGCGGCAACGGCGAGAACCCGCGCGGCTGGCACACCGGCGCCGGAATGGTGTCCTGGTGGGCGGCCGGCCACGGCGACCAGTACACGGACTGGTTCTGGCCCACCGTCGACCCGTACCGCCTCCCCGGCACCACGGTCTCCGTCCAGCGGCTGCCGGACGGCGCGGGCGGCGAGTGGGGCGAACCCGTGCCGGACGTCCGCTGGGTCGGCGGCGCCACCGACGGCACGTACGCGGTCGTGGGCCAGCACCTCAAGGGCCTCGGCTCCACCCTGGAGGCCCGCAAGGCCTGGTTCTGCCTCGCGGACGCGATCGTCTGCCTGGGCGCCGGCATCACCGGCGCCGACGGCGTGCCCGTCGAGACGGTCGTCGACAACCGCAATCTGGGGGAAGCCGGCACGGCCGCCCTCACCCGCGGCCCCGACTGGGCGCACCTGGAGGGGCACGGCGGCTGGATCGTCCTCGACGGCGAGCTGCGCACCCTGCGCGAGGACCGCACCGGAGCCTGGTCCGACATCAACGCCGACGGCATGCCCGAACGCCGTACCCGCCGCTGGCAGACCCTCTGGCTGGACCACGGCACCGACCCCGCCGGCGCCCGCTACGCCTACGTGCTCCTGCCGGGTGCCGCCCGCGACGAAGTGGCCCGCCGCGCCTCCGGCCGGGGGTGGCTGCGCGTCCTGGCCAACGACGCCTCACGGCAGGCCGTCGGCGTCCCCGCGCCGGGTCTCACCGCCGCCGCCTTCTGGCGTCCCGGAAGCGCGGGAGGGCTCACCGTCTCCCGCCCGGCCGCCGTGCTGCTCCGCCGCCGGGGGCGTACCGCTAGGCTCTGCGTGAGCGACCCGACCCGAACGGGCGAACCGGTGGAGATCGAATGGGATCACCCCGTACGGGAGGTGATCGACGCCCCGGACACCGTGGAGATCCTGGCCACCGGCCCCCGGCTGCGGCTGCGCGTCACTCCGGGGGAGGAAGGCGCGACCCACACGTGTGAGGCGACTCTCAGCCGAAGCCGTTTGTGCGACCCCCACAAGCACGAGGGCCTCTGAGCAGTCGGAACGCCTGCACGGCCCCCTGGTTCTGTTCACTGCTACCAGGAAAACACCCGGGACACTGTGAGGAGTCGACGGCTCGCAATCGGCGGCGGGCTTCGTAAGGTCACTACATGACCGTTTTGGATGAGGCGCCGGGCGAGCCGACCGACGCGCGCGGACGCGTGGCCGAACTGCACGAGATCCGTGCCGGGGCACTGGCCGGGCCGAGCGAGAAGGCGACCCGGGCGCAGCACGCCAAGGGGAAGCTGACTGCGCGGGAGCGCATCGAACTGCTGCTGGACGCGGGGTCGTTCCGTGAGGTGGAGCAGTTGCGCCGGCACCGGGCCTCGGGTTTCGGTCTGGAGGAGAAGAAGCCCTACACCGACGGTGTGATCACCGGCTGGGGGACGGTGGAGGGGCGGACGGTCTTCGTCTACGCCCACGACTTCCGGATCTTCGGCGGTGCGCTGGGGGAGGCGCACGCCACGAAGATCCACAAGATCATGGACATGGCCATCGCGGCCGGTGCGCCGCTGGTGTCGCTGAACGACGGTGCGGGCGCCCGGATCCAGGAGGGTGTGTCCGCGCTGGCCGGGTACGGCGGCATCTTCCAGCGCAACACCAGGGCGTCCGGGGTGATCCCGCAGATCAGCGTGATGCTGGGCCCGTGCGCGGGCGGTGCGGCCTACAGTCCGGCCCTGACGGACTTCGTGTTCATGGTCCGTGAGACCTCGCAGATGTTCATCACCGGCCCGGACGTGGTCAAGGCGGTCACCGGTGAGGAGATCACCCAGAACGGCCTGGGCGGCGCCGACGTGCACGCCGAGACCTCGGGTGTGTGTCACTTCGCCTACGACGACGAGGAGACCTGCATCGCCGAGGTGCGCTACCTGTTGTCGCTGCTGCCGCAGAACAACCGGGAGAACCCGCCGCGGGTGGAGGGTTCCGACGCCGCCGACCGGCGCAGCGAGGTGCTGCTGGACCTGGTGCCGGCGGACGGCAACCGCCCGTACGACATGGCGAAGGTGATCGAGGAGATCGTCGACGACGGCGAGTACCTCGAGGTCCACGAGCGGTGGGCGCGCAACATCATCTGCGCGCTGGCGCGGATGGACGGCCAGGTCGTCGGCATCGTCGCCAACCAGCCCCAGGCCCTGGCGGGAGTGCTGGACATCGAGGCCTCGGAGAAGGCCGCCCGCTTCGTGCAGATGTGCGACGCGTTCAACATCCCGATCCTGACCTTCCTGGACGTGCCCGGCTTCCTGCCGGGTGTGGACCAGGAGCACGGCGGCATCATCCGGCACGGCGCGAAGCTGCTGTACGCATACTGCAACGCCACGGTGCCGCGGATCAGCCTGATCCTGCGCAAGGCCTACGGCGGCGCGTACATCGTCATGGACAGCCAGTCCATCGGCGCCGACCTGACCTATGCCTGGCCGACGAACGAGATCGCGGTGATGGGCGCGGAGGGCGCGGCGAACGTGATCTTCCGCCGGCAGATCGCCGAGGCCGAGGATCCCGAGGCCATGCGGGCGCGCATGGTCAAGGAGTACAAGGCCGAGCTGATGCACCCCTACTACGCGGCCGAGCGCGGGCTGGTCGACGACGTGATCGACCCGGCCGAGACCCGCGAGGTGCTGATCCGTTCGCTGGCGATGCTCCAGACCAAACACGCCGACCTGCCCTCCCGCAAGCACGGCAACCCGCCCCAGTAACTGGGAGAACAGACGATGACGACACCTGACATCCGCGTCGAGAAGGGCCACGCCGAGCCCGAAGAAGTCGCCGCGATCACGGCGATCCTGATGGCCCGCGCGGCGACGCCGCAGACCGCTCCGGCCCACCGGGGCCGCGCCCGGGCCGGCTGGCGCCGCCTGGAACGCGAGAACGGCTTCCGAGCCCCCCACAGCTGGCGCTGACCCCGAAGGGCCCCTCCTGGGAAAGGAGGGGCTTTTCTGCAACCCCTCAGGGGCGCGGGGAACTGCGCGAACGACCACCCACGACCCGGACCGGCGTGCGGCAGGAGGCCGCCCCCATGCGGCGCGCGGGGGTGACAACCCCCTCAGGGGCGCGGGGAACTGCGCGAACGACCACCCACGACCCGGACCGGCGTGCGGCAGGAGGCCGCCCCCATGCGGCGCGCGGGGGTGACAACCCCCTCAGGGGCGCGGGGAACTGCGCGAACGACCACCCACGACCCGCACCCGGCGTCACAACAGAACCGCGCACCCCGCTGCCCGTACCCACAGAAACAGCCCCCGCGGCTGAAAAGCTGCGGGGGCTGTTCTCGCGCGAGGGGCGTCCTCAGCGCAGGCGCGCCATCAACGCATGCTCCACGAGCGTGATGAGCGTCGACTTGGCGTCCGCCCGATGCCGCGCGTCCGTCGTGATGATCGGCGTGTCGGGCCCGATCTGGAGAGCCTCCCGGACCTCGTCCGGGGAGTACGGCTGCTGTCCGTCGAAGCCGTTGAGGGCGATGACGAAGGGCAGGCCGCTGTTCTCGAAGTAGTCGACCGCGGGGAAGCAGTCGGCGAGGCGCCGTGTGTCGACGAGGACGACCGCGCCGATGGCGCCGCGCACCAGGTCGTCCCACATGAACCAGAAGCGGTCCTGGCCGGGCGTACCGAAGAGGTACAGGATCAGGTCCTGGTCCAGGGTGATGCGGCCGAAGTCCATGGCCACCGTGGTGGTGGTCTTGTCCCCGGTGTGGGTGAGGTCGTCGATGCCTGCCGAAGCAGACGTCATGACGGCCTCCGTGCGCAGCGGGTTGATCTCCGAAACGGCCCCGACGAACGTGGTCTTGCCCACGCCGAAGCCACCCGCCACCACGATCTTCGCCGAGGTGGTGGAGCGGGAAGGACCGCCGCTAGAGCTTGCGAAGTCCACTGAGCACCCTTTCGAGCAGTGTCACGTCTGGCTGGCCGCCGGCGCTCTCGTCGCCGCCGGGCTGATGGATGGCGACCAGTCCCGCCTCCGCCAAGTCGGCGACGAGGATCCTGGCCACGCCGAGAGGGATGGTCAGCAGGGCCGAGATCTCGGCCACCGACTTGATTTCCCGGCAGAGGTTGCAGATCCGCTGATGCTCGGGCAACTGGCCCTGCATCTGGTGCGGCTGCGCGGTGGTGTGCACCAGCGCCTCGATGGCGAGCTGGTACCGCGGCCTGGTGCGGCCGCCCGTCATCGCGTACGGGCGCACCAGGGGATTGTTCGCTGCCCCGGAGGGCGCCGGCTCGGGTGCCCGGCGCTGCGGCTGCACGGGCTGGACGCGCGGGCTCTGCGGCTGGTCGTACGGCGAGGGGCCGGGGCCCTGGGGCGCGTACGGCTGCTGAGGCGTGGAGGGGTAACCGTAGCGGTTCTGGGAACCGTCGTTCTGACCCTGGGCAGGGCCGTACGACCAGTTGCCCGCCGATGAACCGTCTGGGGGTGTTGCCACTTTCTCCTCCTCCGACTGTGCCTGGCACCCATCATGGTGGAGCCGCGTCCCGAAACCTTACGGCCCCGGGACGCCATAGCGCACCGTCCGTTTGTCAGTTGAGAAGGCTCCCCTGGAGCTCCGCTCGAAGGTCCGGCGTGAGGACCGTACCCGCTCGGTCGACCAGAAGGGCCATCTCGTAACCGACGAGACCGATGTCCGCCTCGGGATGTGCGAGAACCGCGAGCGACGAACCGTCGGAAATGGACATGATGAAGAGGAATCCCCGCTCCATCTCCACAACCGTCTGGTTCACACTGCCGCCCTCGAAGATCCGAGAGGCGCCGGCCGTGAGAGAGGTCAGACCGGAGGCGACGGCCGCGAGCTGGTCGGCGCGGTCGCGGGGGAAGCCTTCGGACATCGCCAGAAGGAGTCCGTCGGCGGAGACCACCACCGTGTGGGACACCCCGGGGGTGTTGTCCACGAAGTTGGTGATCAACCAGTTCAGGTTCTGTGCCGCCTGGCTCATCGGGCTCACACTAACGCTCCTGGTCGTAGGTGCTGTCAGGACCGAAGCCCTGGCCGTTCGTTTCACTGCCTGCGGTGCGGCCTCTTTGGACACCGCGCCGCAGGTTGCTCAGCCTGCCCCGGACGTCCTCCGGGGCACGGGAGACCTGTGGGCCTCCCTGGGGGGTCGTTTCGGCGGCTCCCTGGACCAGGTTGGCCTTCGGGACCCTCCGTGGCAGGCCGGAGGAGGTCACTCCGCCCGCCTTGGGCTTCCGGAGCTGCGAGGCCTGCTGCCAGCGCTCGTCGTTCGCCGAGCGCCAGTCGCCGTCGCCGTTGCTCTCCGGAGTGGTGGCCGGCGGCTCCTGGTCCCCGCGGCCCGCGCCGTTCGCGGTGGCCCCGCGGCGCGGAAGCCCGGCGTCGGTGAGCTCGTGGGCCTCGGGAGAAGCCGGTACCGGACGGTCGAAGCCTACGCTGTCCGGCTCACGCGCGTCAGCGGCCTGCGAGGATTCCCCCTCCGGGGTCTGTGCAGGGTACTGGTCCTGGTAGCCGTTGTGGTAGCCGTCCTGCTGCGGCCAGTCGTCGTCCTGACGCCGCTCGCCGAAGGCCGGGAAGGATCCCGTGGCGCCCGCGGGCGCCTGGCCGTTCTGGCCCGGCTCGGCGTAGGAGCCGTTCTGGTAGCCGCCGTTCTGCGGGAAACCGGTGTTCTGCGGGTAGCCGTCGCCCTGCGGCAGGGTGCCGTTCGGCGCGTAGTAGCCGTCGCCGTACGTCTGCTGCTGCTGGTCGTCGTAGCCGCCCTGCCGGCCGTCGTCGTACGCCTGCTGGTCGTACCCGCCGCCCTGCTGGTCCTGGTAGCCGTCGTAGCCCTGACCGTTGTCGTAGCCCTGCTGCTGCGCGGCGAACTCGTCCTGGTAGCCGCCCTCGGCGCTCTCCCGGGCGTCCCCGGCGGCCGGCTCGCCCTGCTGCGGCTGCGACTCCAGGGCCGCACGGCGCCCCTCACGCATCAGGGACCGGCCGACCGGGTCCAGCTCGCGGATGTCGTCGGGGACGTCCGCGTAGCGGCTGTCGTCGAAGCCCAGCTCCGCGGCGGTGCGCATCGGCTGGCCGAAGCCCTCACCCGGGACGTTCTGCTCCGGGATGATCTGCGAGACCGTGAACTCGT
Source organism: Streptomyces sp. DSM 120436 (assembly GCF_055778765.1). Lineage (NCBI taxonomy): Bacteria > Bacillati > Actinomycetota > Actinomycetes > Kitasatosporales > Streptomycetaceae > Streptomyces > Streptomyces sp. DSM 120436. The sequence goes on from NZ_JBSKBS010000001.1 coordinate 2,898,768, forward strand.
CCTGGGCCGGCGCCCCCTCGCCGCCACCGCCGTGGGTGATGGCGTCCGGCAGCATGACCAGCGAGGTGGTGCCGGCCTGCTCGCCCGAGGGACGGAGCTGGACGCGGATGCCGTGCCGGTCGGACAGCCGGCCGACCACGAACAGACCCATGCGCTGCGAGATCGCGGCGTCCACGGTCGGCGGGTTGGCCAGCTTGTGGTTGATGTCCGCGAAGTCCTCGGCGGTGAGGCCGATGCCCTTGTCGTGGATCTCGATCATGATGCGGCCGTCGGGCAGACGGGTCGCGGTGACGCGCACCTTCGTCTGCGGCGAGGAGAACGTGGTGGCGTTCTCCAGCAGCTCGGCGAGCAGGTGCACGAGGTCGGTGACCGCGCGGCCGTGGATCTCGGCCTCCGGCACGCCGGACAGCTCGATGCGCTCGTACTGCTCCACCTCGGAGGAGGCGGCGCGCAGCACGTCGACCAGCGGGACCGGCTGGTCCCAGCGGCGGCCCGGCTCCTCGCCGGCGAGGACCAGGAGGTTCTCGCCGTTGCGGCGCATGCGGGTCGCGAGGTGGTCCAGCTTGAAGAGGTTCTCCAGCTGGTCCGGGTCGGCCTCGTTGTTCTCCAGGTCGGTGATCAGGGTCAGCTGGCCCTCGATCAGCGACTGGTTGCGGCGCGACAGGTTGGTGAAGATCGCGTTGATGTTGCCCCGCAGCAGGGCCTGCTCGGCGGCGAGCCGGACGGCCTCGCGGTGGACCTGGTCGAAGGCGCGCGCGACCTCGCCGATCTCGTCCGTGGAGTTGATCGGGATGGGCGTGACGTTGGTGTCCACCCGGCCGGGGTCGGTCCGGGAGAGCTGGTCGACCAGCATCGGCAGGCGCTGCTCGGCGATGCCGAAGGCGGCGTTGCGCAGCTGGCGCATGGACTGGCTCATCTGGCGGGCCACCAGGCCGGCCAGGATGAACGCGGCGAGCAGCGCGAGGACGACGGCGGCGCCGACGACGAGGGCGTTCCGCTGGGCGTCGGAGGCGATCTGCGCGGCCTCGTCCACCGCGGTGTTCGCGAGGTCGGACTCGATCTCGCGGTAGCCGTCGAACTTGAGGGTGTTCATCGCCCACCAGTTCTCGGGCGTGATGCCCTGGGCGGCGAGGTCCTCACGGGCGGACTCGTCCGTGGTGGACAGCCGGCCCAGCTCGGAGATCATCGTCTCCGGCTTGGCGGGCGGCGGGACGTAGTCCGGGTCGGCCTGCGCGGCGTCCTTGGCCATGGCGGCGCCCTCGGCCTGGACGCGCGCGGTGATCTTTTCCAGCTTGGTGTTGTCCGCCTCGGTGCCGCCGCCCTTGTACTCCTCGAGGGCGATGCCCTCGAGGTAGGCGTACGACAGGAAGGCCACGCGCTGGCTGGCGAGCTGGCTGTCGGTCGGGCCCGGCTTCACCAGCAGGTGCATGCCGATGGCGCGCTCCAGCGACAGGGCGGACTTGGTCAGCGAGATCGCGTAGACCGTGCGGCCGTAGCTGGTGATGTTGCCGGCGCCGAGGTTGAGCTCGTTGGCGATCTCCATCAGGGGGTGGGCGACGGCGACGTAGCCCTCCTCCGTCTCCACGCCCTTGAGCTTGGAGGTGTAGGCGGCGGCGCGCAGCGCGGACAGCTTGGGCTCGGCCTCGCGGACGAGCTTCATCCGGCGCTCCAGACCGGGCTTGGCCGGCATGTTCCGCGCGGCCTCGTCGAAGGCGTCGGCGGCCTTGTCGGTCGCCTCGCGCGCCTTGGTGACGTCCGGGTCGCCCTGGCCCTTGCCGGTCAGCAGCGGCACGGCGCTGACGTCGCGCTCGTTGTAGAGGGCGTTGGCGTACGTGAGGGAGGCCCGCACCAGGCGGGCGGTGTTCTCGGCGTCCTGCGCCTCGGTCCACGTGTCGATCGAGCTCTTCACCTGGAAGCCGCCCATGACGAGGCCGACCAGCACGGGTATGAGCAGGATCGCGTTGAGCTTGGTGGTCACGCGCCAGTTCCGCGGGGACGTGCGTCCCCCGCCCTGAGCGGGCGCGGCCTTCGACTCGGGACCGGGCACGGGGGCGGGCGCCGCTGTGCGCGGCGGCGGCGTGAAGTTGCCCCGGGCCGACGGCTCGGGACTGTTCTTGCTTCGCCTCACTCGACCAACAACCTCTCGGCGGTCGGCACCTTCGTCGTGCCGCAGTGTCTCAGAGCCCGGCATGCCATCGACTACTGAGTACGTCTTTGACCCATGGGCGGTTCAGGCATTCCAGCATGCCGACCAGCGCTCATCCAAACATGGAAAGGCGAGGATCCCGAGTGATGTAAGTCCCAGATAAAACGGTCATAAAGAGCGAGCACCGTCAAAAGGCGAGGCCTTCATGCGCACAGCGATATCGCGCGACCGCGTCGCGTGTCGGCCTCACCCGATTCCTCTGCCGAAACGTTATGAACACCGGGGCCGGCCGTGTCCAAGGACACAGCCGACCCCGGTGGAGCTACGACAACTGCAGTATGCCGCCTTCGACTTGGCTCTACCTGAGTCGCGCCATGAGGGCATGTTCGACCAGGGTGATCAGCGCGCTCTTGGCATCCGCGCGGTGGCGGGCGTCCGTCGTGATGATCGGGGCGTCGGACCCGATCTGCAGGGCCTCGCGCACTTCCTCCGGCGTGTACGGCTGCTGTCCGTCGAAGCCGTTGAGGGCGATGACGAAGGGCAGGCCGCTGTTCTCGAAGTAGTCGACCGCGGGGAAGCAGTCGGCGAGGCGCCGTGTGTCGACGAGGACGACCGCGCCGATGGCGCCGCGCACCAGGTCGTCCCACATGAACCAGAAGCGGTCCTGGCCGGGCGTACCGAAGAGGTACAGGATCAGGTCCTGGTCCAGGGTGATGCGGCCGAAGTCCATGGCCACCGTGGTGGTGGTCTTGTCCCCGGTGTGGGTGAGGTCGTCGATGCCTGCCGAAGCAGACGTCATGACGGCCTCCGTGCGCAGCGGGTTGATCTCCGAAACGGCCCCGACGAACGTGGTCTTGCCCACGCCGAAGCCACCCGCCACCACGATCTTCGCCGAGGTGGTCGAACGGCTCTCGGAGACCGTCCCGCCGCTAGAGCTTGCGAAGTCCACTGAGCACCCTTTCGAGCAGTGTCACGTCCGGGGCGCCTGTCGCCTCGTCGCCGCCCGGCTGGTGTACGGCGACGAGTCCCGCCTCCGCCAGGTCCGCCACCAGGATCCGGGCGACGCCCAGCGGCATGTTGAGCAGCGCCGAGACCTCGGCGACCGACTTCACCTCTCGGCACAGGTGGCAGATGCGCTGGTGCTCGGGGAGGAGCCCCATGAGCGCTGCCGGGTCGGCCGTCGTACTGATCAGTGCCTCGATGGCCAGCTGGTAGCGCGGCCTGGTCCGGCCACCGGTCATCGCATAGGGACGGACCAGTGGCTGGTCGCCCTCGTCCTCGTACGGCTCCGCGTACGGATCATGAGAGGCGGTGGGCGGGGTCATGGATCCTCCGGGCGGGACAGCAAGCGGTCGGTCAAGCCGTCGGAAGGGGCCGGTGGGGGGAATTGTGACGGCCGGACGGTTTTTTGGTGAGACGGGTGGTGCCGGGGCCGGTCAGTGGAGCAGACTTCCCTGCAGTTCGGCGCGCAGGTCCGGAGTGAGGACCGCCCCCGCGCGGTCGACCAGGAGCGCCATCTCGTAGCCGACGAGGCCGATGTCGCACTCGGGGTGCGCGAGCACGGCGAGGGACGAGCCGTCGGAGACGGACATCAGGAAGAGGAATCCCCGCTCCATCTCGACGACCGTCTGAGCGACGTTGCCGCCCTCGAAGATCCGTGAGGCGCCGGCCGTCAGGGAGGTCAGCCCCGAGGCGACGGCCGCGAGCTGGTCCGCGCGGTCGCGCGGAAAGCCCTCGGAGAGCGCCAGGAGGAGACCGTCGGCGGACACGACGACGGTGTGGGACACCCCGGGGGTGTTGTCCACGAAGTTGGTGATCAACCAGTTGAGGTTCTGTGCCGCCTGGCTCATCGGGCTCAACTAACGCTCCTGCTGGTGAGTGGGCCGCGGGAAGCTGCCGGTCTGTGCGGACCCGGCCTGACGACCCTGTGCGATACCCCGACGGAGATTGGTCAGCCGGCCGCGCACGTCATCGGGGGCGCGCGAGACCTGAGGACCGCTCTGGTGGGACTGCTGCTGAGCCGTGCCCGGGACGAGGTTCGCCTTGGGCACCCGGCGCGGCAGGCCGGAGGTGGTGACGCCGCCCGCGGCCGGCTTGCGGACGCGTTCGGCCTGCTTGACGAGCTCGTCGTTGGGCGAGCTGCGCCAGGCGGCGTTGGACCGCTGCGAGCCGGTCGGGCTCTGCGGTTGCGGGGACCGCTGCTGGGGCTGCTGCTGCGGCGCCGGGGCGGGGGCGGGGCCGTTGCCCTGCTGCTCCTGCGCACCGCCGTTGCCGCCGCGGAACCAGTTGGTCTCCAGCGTGTCGTACAGCGGCGTACGGCCGTCGCCCGGACCGGTGGCCGGGGGCAGCGCCCACTGGTCGGACGGCTGGCGCTGCTCCTGCTGCGGCTGCGGGGCCTGCGGACGCGGGGCGGCGGAACCGCCGCCGTGCGCGCCGTTCACCCGCGGGCGCTCGAACTGGCCCGTGGCGGACGGGTCGCCGGCGCGGTCGGGCAGGGCGTAGTGGCCGGTCGCGCCGTTGTCCTGGCCCGGGGCCTGGTACTGGCCGGCCGGGCCGTTGTCGTAACCCTGCACGGCGGGGAACTGGCCCGTGGGGGCCGGGTTCTGCGCGCCGGACCGGCCGTCCTGCGGGGCGCCGAAGACGTCGCCGCGGGCGAACTGCCCCGGGGACTGGGAGCCGTTCGCACCGGGCCGGGCGTACTGACCGGTGTCCGGGCCGGGCGCGCCGGGCGCGTTCTGCTGCTGCTCGTCGAACCGCGGGAACTCCGCCGTCGCGCCGGGACCCTGACGGTCGTCGAAGCGCGGCATCGCGGCGGTCCGGGAGACGTCCGGCTCCTCGTGGCCGCGCGGGGCGTCCATCGGGGCGCGCGGCGCCGGCGGCCGGGCGTTGTCGTCGCTCCAGCTCGGCGTGCGCTGCTGCTGGTCGCCGCCGGGCAGTTCCGGACGGGCGCCGTCACGCGGCGGGAGCTGGGGACGGCGGCCGCGCTCGGCGGGGGCGTCGCCCCGCTGCGGCGGCACCTGACCGCGACCGCCGAAGGGGTCCTGGCCCTGGTTCCCGCCCGGCCCCGCGGCCTGCGGGGCGTTCGGGCCCTGCTGCTGCCCGAAGCCGGCGCCCGCCGGAGCGGGGCGGCCCTGCGGGGGAGCGGAGGGAGCGCCCTGGTCGAACAGCGAGGGCGGCTGGTTGCCCGAGGGGCCCTGCGGTCCCCGGCCGGGCAGCGCGGTCCGCGGGCCCTGACCGGCCCCGAGGCGCCCGCCGGGCGCACCCGCGCCGAGCGCACCCCCGCCGGACTGGCCGGCCCCGGCGGAGCGCCGCGCGGCGGCGGCGCCCGCGGCGGCCTGCGCGGCGGCCGGACCACCGGCGCCCACGCCCGGCTGACCGGGCTTGCCCTGCGGCTTCTTGCCGCCCTGGGCGACGTCGACGGGCAGCATGACCAGCGCGGTCGTACCGCCGGAGTCGGACGGGCGGAGCTGGATCCGGATGCCGTGGCGCTGCGACAGGCGGCCGACCACGAACAGACCCATGCGGCGGGAGACGGAGACGTCCACGGTGGGCGGCGAGGCGAGCCGCTCGTTGATCGCCGCGAGGTCCTCGGGGGACAGACCGATGCCGGTGTCGTGGATCTCGATCAGCACCCGGCCGTCGGGCAGGGCGTGACCGGTGACCTTGACCTTGGTCTGCGGGGAGGAGAACGAGGTCGCGTTCTCCAGCAGCTCGGCGAGCAGGTGCACGAGGTCGTTGACGACCCGGCCGGCCACTTCGGTGGTCGGCACCGAGGACAACTCGATGCGCTCGTACTGCTCCACCTCGGAGGCGGCGGCGCGGAGCACGTCGACCAGGGGGACCGGGCGGGTCCACCGGCGGCCGGGCTCCTCACCCGCGAGGACGAGGAGGTTCTCACCGTTACGGCGCATGCGCGTGGCGAGGTGGTCCAGCTTGAACAGCGAGGAGAGCTGGTCCGGGTCGGCCTCGCGGGACTCCAGCTCGGAGATGAGCGAGAGCTGGCGCTGGATCAGACCCTGGGAGCGGCGCGAGAGGTTGGTGAACATCGCGTTGACGTTGCCCCGCAGCAGGGCCTGCTCGGCGGCGAGGCGGACCGCCTCGCGGTGCACGTCGTCGAAGGCCGCGGCCACACGGCCGATCTCGTCCCGGGAGTGCACACCGACCGACTCGACGGTGGTGTCGACGTCCTGCGGGTCCGTCTCGGAGAGCTGCTTGACCAGGTCGGGCAGGCGTTCCTGGGCGACCCTGGTCGCGGTGTCCTCCAGGCGGCGCAGCGACCGGATCATGGACCGGGCCACGACGAAGGCGCCGACCAGGGACACGCCGAGCACGATGAGGATCAGCGCACCGGAGATGATCGCGTCGCGCTCGGTGGCGCTGCGCAGCTCACGGGCCTTCTGTTCCATCTCCTCGAGCAGCGAGTGCTCGATGTTCTTCATCTGCTGGATCTTGGTGGAGCTGTCGTCCAGCCAGTCGCGGTAGGAGCGCGCGCCCACCGACTGCAGACCGAACTCGGAGGCCAGTGCGCGGCCGGCGTACGCGTCGGTCGCCTCGATCGTGGTGTTGCCCTCTTCGATGGGCAGCAGCAGGTCGGCGGCGGCGTCCTCGCCGTAGATGCTCTTGAAGACGCGGAGCTCGGACTTCTGGCTCTCCAGGGACGACTGCGCGTAGAGCCGGTCGTTCTCGGTGAGCTTGCCCTTGGTGGTGTTGCTGGCGGGCAGCGCCGCGGCCAGGACGGCGCGCTGGATCGACGCGTACTCCTTGGCGGAGGAGAAGGACGCCAGGGCACGCGTGCGCTGGATCATGTCGGGGTTGCTGGTCGCCTCCGCCATGTCCTGCGAGAGGTCGATCAGGTTCTCGATCAGGCGGTGGTAGCCCTCGACGGTCTGCGTGGAGTTGTTCTCCTGCTGGAACGCCGTGTTGCGGATCTTGGCGAGCTCGCTCAGGTCGCCGGCGAGCTGGACCAGGTTGTCGCGGACGCCCTTGAGGTTGCCGTCCTTGCTCGCCGCGTCGATCTCCTCGGAGCTGTCGAGGAAGTTCGACATCGCGCGGTCGGTCTTCTCGCGGTAGCCCTTGACCGAGAAGTCCGTGCCCTTGCCGCCGTGCGCCAGCGGACCGGCCGACTGGTCGCGCTCCTCCTGGAGCGCGTGGGCCAGTTCGGTGGCCTGCTTGGTCATGTCCGTCAGCAGCTTCATGTTGTCGAGCTGCTGGATGTCGTCCATCGACTGCTGGATGCGCAGCGCGCCGAGCGAGGTGGCCGCGACCACCGGCAGCGCGAGCAGCGACACCAGGCGGGTCGAGATCCGCCAGTTGCGCAGGGCTATGCGCGAGCCCGGGCCGACCGGACCGGCGGGGGCGACCGGCGGCGTGGTCGGGGGTGTGGACGGCGTGCCCGCACCGGGGCGCTCGCCGCCGTGGTCGCCGGGCGGGGTCGGCCCCTGGCTCTGGGCGTGCTGGGGCGAGGAGCTGACGGCCTTGGGGCCAGTCCCGCCCTGCGGCTCCGGCTCCGCCGAAGCGCTGCCATCCCTCTTGAAACGTCCCTGCACTAGCGTCGCAACCTCTGAACCAGGCGCCCCTCCGCGTGAACGGGGAGGCACGGTGTCGGCGTCCTGGGGGCGCCCTGAATACGCCCCCGTGGTGGTCGTGATGGTCCGGCGCCGGTTCCCCCATCTCGCCGCCGCTCGGCGCGTGGTCGCGCCCCCTGTGCGCCGGCTCGATCCCTGCGGCGGTCCGTGAGATTCCAGCACAGTGCAGGATCTCCAACAAGGCCCGTGGGCCTACCCGTGACATACATGACACCGCGTGTCCAGCGGGTCACCAGTCGTAGAACGAGATCTTGACGATTTCGGGCATACCATCCCGGACCGGCAGGGCCGGACCGGTGTCCCAGTCGGCACGATCAGGAGCGGAATGGTGGCTTCAGGGGCTCAATGTCCGATTCCGGTCGCCGGTGCACGCGTGCGGAATGTCCGAATTGCCATGCACTTCGTGAGCAAACTCACACCCTGATCACGGCTCCCCGCCCCGGGCCGCCGGGAATCGACTGTCTAGCCTGACGCTTTACAAGGACGGCAGAACCGACAACCCGCGCCCGCGTGAGGATCTTCCCGAACCTCCGGGCGCCCGTGCACAGGACAGGGTCAAGTAAACAGTGAAGACGACGACGATGTTCCACAAGATCGCCAACCCGCGGCGCACGACGCTCGCGCACCTCGACGGTGCCGACGAACTGCAGAAGCCGGTGCAGCAGGAGCACCCCGTCGAACTTCCGGCCCAGACGGCCAACCCCAGGCGCACCGTCCTCATGGAGATCCCGGTCGCGGGCGGCGCCGCGAACTGACACCGGTTCGTACGCGCGGCGCCCGGGAAACGCTCACCGCGCGCCGAGCACCCACGAGGGGCGCCCCGCCGCGGGGCGCCCCTCGTCGGTGCGCCGGGGCCGGACCCCTGCGCGTTAGCCTGGAGCGTCAGACTCCAGCCGCTTCAGTCAAGGGGACCAGCATCCCGTGCGCATCGCCAGATTCTCCATCGACGGGAACGTCGCCTTCGGCGCGGTCGAGGGCGAGAAGCAGGACGAGCTCGTCCTGGACATCATCAAGGGCATCCCGTTCGCGGACTTCGAGCTCTCCGGCACCAAGGTCCCGGTGAGCAAGGTCAGGCTGCTGCCCCCGGTGCTCCCCAACAAGGTGGTGGCCTTCGGGCGCAACTACGCGGACCACGCGAAGGAGATGGGCAATGAGGTGCCCGACGCCCCCTTCGCCTTCTTCAAGCCCGCCACCTCGGTCATCGGCCCCGGCGACGAGATCCAGTACCCCTCCTTCTCCCAGGAGGTGCACCACGAGGCCGAGCTCGCCGTGGTCATCGGCCGGCTCTGCCGCGAGGTCCCGCGCGAGCGCGTCAAGGACGTCATCTTCGGCTACACCTGCGCCAACGACGTCACCGCGCGCGACGTCCAGAAGCGCGAGAAGCAGTGGGCGCGGGCCAAGGGCTTCGACACCTCCTGCCCGCTCGGCCCCTGGGTGGAGACGGACCTCGACATCGCCGCCGCGCACGACCTGACGATCCAGCTCACGGTCAACGGAGGCCAGCGCCAGCTCGGCCGCACCAGCGAGATGATCCACTCCATCGAGGACCTGATCGTCAACATCTCCGAGGCCATGACCCTGCTCCCGGGCGACGTCGTCCTCACGGGCACCCCGGCCGGGGTCGGCCCCCTGCACGTCGGCGACGAGGTCGCCGTCACCATCGAAGGCATCGGCACTCTCACCAACAAGGTTGTCAAGCGTGGCTAGCGCATCCGGCTCCTCAGTACGCGTCCGTTTCTGTCCGTCGCCCACCGGTAACCCGCACGTGGGCCTGGTCCGCACCGCCCTGTTCAACTGGGCGTTCGCCAAGCGCCACGGCGGCACCCTGGTCTTCCGCATCGAGGACACCGACGCGGCCCGCGACTCCGAGGAGTCGTACGACCAGCTGCTGGACGCCATGCGCTGGCTGGGCTTCGACTGGGACGAGGGCCCCGAGACCGGCGGCCCGCACGCGCCGTACCGCCAGTCGCAGCGCATGGACGTCTACCGGGACGTCGCGCGCAAGCTGCTCGACGGCGGCCACGCCTACCACTGCTACTGCTCCCAGGAGGAGCTGGACACCCGCCGCGAGGCCGCCCGCGCCGCCGGCAAGCCGTCCGGCTACGACGGCCACTGCCGCGAGCTCACGCCCGCGCAGGTCGAGCAGTACCAGGCCCAGGGCCGCGAGCCGATCGTCCGCTTCCGGATGCCCGACGAGCCGATCACCTTCACCGACCTGGTCCGCGGAGAGATCACCTACCTGCCGGAGAACGTGCCGGACTACGGCATCGTGCGCGCCAACGGCGCCCCGCTGTACACGCTGGTCAACCCGGTCGACGACGCCCTGATGGAGATCACCCACGTGCTGCGCGGCGAGGACCTGCTGTCCTCCACCCCGCGCCAGATCGCGCTGTACAAGGCGCTGATCGAGCTGGGCGTCGCCAAGGAGATCCCCGCCTTCGGCCACCTGCCGTACGTGATGGGCGAGGGCAACAAGAAGCTCTCCAAGCGCGACCCGCAGTCCTCGCTCAACCTCTACCGCGAGCGCGGCTTCCTGCCCGAGGGCCTGCTCAACTACCTGTCGCTGCTCGGCTGGTCGCTCTCCGCCGACCAGGACGTCTTCACGATCGACGAGATGGTCGCCGCCTTCGACGTCACCGACGTCAACCCCAACCCGGCGCGCTTCGACCTCAAGAAGTGCGAGGCGATCAACGCCGACCACATCCGCATGCTCGACGTGAAGGACTTCGCGGAGCGCTGCCGCCCCTGGCTGCGCGCCCCGCACGCCCCCTGGGCGCCGGAGGCCTTCGACGAGGCCAAGTGGCAGGCCGTCGCCCCGCACGCGCAGACCCGCCTCAAGGTCCTCTCCGAGATCACCGACAACGTCGACTTCCTGTTCCTGCCGGAGCCGGTCTTCGACGAGGCGTCCTGGAACAAGGCGATGAAGGAGGGCTCCGACGCCCTGCTGCGCACCGCCCGGGAGAACCTGGAGGCCGCCGACTGGACCTCCGCCGAGTCGCTGAAGGAGGCCGTCCTGGCCGCCGGCGAGGCCCACGGCCTCAAGCTCGGCAAGGCCCAGGCCCCGGTCCGCGTCGCGGTCACCGGCCGCACCGTCGGCCTGCCGCTCTTCGAGTCCCTCGAGGTCCTGGGCAAGGAGAAGTCCCTGGCCCGCATCGACGCGGCCCTGGCGAGGCTCGCCGGCTGACCTCACCCGCCGTGCAGGGGCGGCTCCCGGACACGTCCGGGGGCCGCCCCTCGGCGTTCCCCGGTGCCCCCGCGCGGGGCCCGGTACCGTCGGTGGCATGGACATCCGCGCCGTGGTCTGGGACATCGACGACACGCTGTTCGACTACACCACCGCCGACCGGGAGGGCATGCGCGCCCACCTGGCCGCCGAGGGGCTGCTCGCCGGGTACGGCTCCGTGGCGGAGGCGCTGGCGCGCTGGCGGGAGATCACCGACCTGCAGTGGGCGCGGTTCGCCGCCGGCGAGGTGGACTTCGAGACCCAGCGCCGCGACCGCACCCGGGTCTTCCTGGGCCGCGAGCTGACCGACGCGGAGGCGGACGCCTGGTTCGACCGCTACCTGGTCCACTACGAGTCCGCCTGGAGCCTGTTCCCGGACGTGCTGCCCGTGCTGGACGCCCTCGCCGGCAGCCACCGGCACGCCGTGCTCTCCAACTCCAGCCTGCACGTGCAGGACCGCAAGCTGCGCGTGCTGGGGGTGCACGACCGCTTCGAGGCGATCCTGTGCGCCGCCGAGCTGGGCGTGTCCAAGCCGGACCCCGACGCCTTCCTGGCCGCCTGCCAGGCCCTCGCGCTGCCCCCGGAGCAGGTCGCGTACGTCGGGGACCACCCGGAGATCGACGGCCGGGGCGCCGCCGAGGCCGGGCTGCTCTCGGTGTGGATCGACCGCGCCGACGCCCACGCGACCCTGGAACCGCCGACCGGTCCACGCCGCATCGCGTCCCTCGCCGAACTGCCCTCCCTGCTGCGCGGCGATACTCGTTTTGGAGCCCCGACCTCCTTCGGGTAATGTTCTTCCTGCGCCGCGGGGAGCGGGCCGGAAGGCCGGAGCCCCGAAGCGCAGAACTAGAACGAGATCCCCTCCGGGGCTTGCGTTCCAGTGGCCTATGGTGTAATTGGCAGCACGACTGATTCTGGTTCAGTTAGTCTTGGTTCGAGTCCAGGTAGGCCAGCTCGCAGAGCTCATCTGCACCCGCGGATCACATCCGCAAGCCCCCGTTGTGTAGCGGCCTAGCACGCTGCCCTCTCAAGGCAGTAGCGCCGGTTCGAATCCGGTCGGGGGTACAGATCCTTCCCGCGAGGACAGTCAGGGTAGCTCCCGCTGACCACGCGGTGACAACACCCGGCTGCCTCCGGGTGAGGATCGCTAGGGCCCCCGTTGTGTAGCGGCCTAGCACGCCGCCCTCTCAAGGCGGTAGCGCCGGTTCGAATCCGGTCGGGGGTACTGACTGGTCTAAACCATCATTGGTCTATGGTGTAATTGGCAGCACGACTGATTCTGGTTCAGTTAGTCTTGGTTCGAGTCCAGGTAGACCAGCAGGATCTGCGGAAACGCGTGATCCACGCCCCCGTTGTGTAGCGGCCTAGCACGCCGCCCTCTCAAGGCGGTAGCGCCGGTTCGAATCCGGTCGGGGGTACACCGGCGAAAGCCCTCCACCTCGGTGGAGGGCTTTCGTGCTGTCGGTCACTCGATGCCGTACCGCCGCGCCGACTCCTCCTCCTGCGCCAGCCGGTGCAGGGCGCGCAGCACCGGCTCGAACAGCACCGCCGACGCCACGGCCACCTCCACCTGCTCCTTGAGCGTGTCGTACGTCTCCATGTGGTCGAGCTGCCGGGACGCCACCTGGTGCATCAGCCGGGCGTACGGCGCCATCAGCTCGGCGTCCCACGCGTAACCGAGCCGCCGCAGTGTGGCCACCGCCACCACCAGCGAACGGTGCACGGGGGAGAGGGGGGCCATCTCCCGCGAGGTCTCCCAGCCCAGCGACTCCAGCAGCCGGTCCACCTCCGCGCGGGCCGCCACCACGTCCGGGTCCTCCTCGTCCGGCTCCGGATCCTGCGGCAGCGCCCACAGGGCCGCGCCGAGGCGGATCGTGCGGCCGAGGGACTCGTCGTCGACGTGGCTCAGCACCTCACGGGCCCTGGCCACCGGGACGCCTCCCACCTGGATCAGCGCGCGCACCAACCGCAGCCGGCGCAGGTGCTCCTCGTCGTACTCCGCCGTGGTCGCGTTGACGCGGCGGCCGGGCGGCAGCAGGCCTTCCCGCAGGTAGTACTTGATCGTCGCGGTGGACACACCGCTGCGTTCGCTCAGTTCAGCCAGCCGCACCTCTTGCGCCTTTCATGGGATAGTAGGACTATCCAAGAGTCCCCCGGGGGGACTCGTCCAGCCCACCCTATGGATCCGGAGTGGGGCACGCGGCGCAGGTTCGCGGCCGCCGAGCGCACCACCGCGGCGGCGGAGGGCGGCGCCGTCCTGCTGACGGGCATGCGGATCAACCGCTTCCGGGCGGTGCACCACTGGCTGCCCGTGCTGGTCTCCCTGCCGCGCATGCCGCGCGAACTCGGCAGGCGCCCCGGGAGCGGACTGCTCGGGCACCTCCTCCTCACGGCCTCGCCGCGGACGTACTGCGTCGTCCGGCACGGGGAGTCCAGGGAGAAGCTCCACGCCTGCGCGCACGCCCCGGGCACGGTCCACCACGGCGCGTGGACGTCCCTCGACCGCAGGGAGCGGGAGGGCGAGGCATACGTGGTGCCGCAGGGCAGCCACGAGACGGTCCGCGCCGACATGCCGGCGTTCGGACACGCGGCCTCGTACGGGCGGACGCCGCTGGAGAAGCGCGGCCGGCGCGCCGGGGACCGGTTCGCGTACCGGCCGGAGAGGCCGGCGGCGGACGTGACGAAGAAGACCGCGCCGTCGGCGGTGGCCGACGGCGCGTGAGACGGGGAAGGGCCCGCCGCGGCGTTGGGGCGGACCCGTCCCCCGTGGACGTGGTCGTGGACGGGGGCGCTCAGGAGCGGCGGAGCGCCTCGGAGAGGCGGGCGGCGGCGTCGATGACGGCCTGGGCGTGCATCCGGCCCGGGTGCCGGGTCAGGCGCTCGATGGGGCCGGAGACCGAGACGGCGGCCACCACGCGGTTCGACGGGCCCCGCACCGGGGCCGAGACGGACGCCACACCGGGCTCGCGCTCGCCGATCGACTGCGCCCAGCCGCGGCGCCGCACGCCGGAGAGGGCCGTCGCCGTGAACCGGGCGCCCTGCAGGCCGCGGTGCAGTCGCTCGGGCTCCTCCCAGGCCATGAGGATCTGCGCCGACGAGCCCGCTTTCATGGTGAGCGTGGAGCCCACCGGTACCGTGTCCCGCAGTCCGGACAGACGCTCCGCCGCGGCGACGCAGATGCGCATGTCGCCCTGGCGGCGGTAGAGCTGGGCGCTCTCGCCCGTCACGTCGCGCAGGTGGGTCAGCACCGGGCCCGCGGTGGCGAGCAGCCGGTCCTCGCCCGCGGCCGCGGCCAGTTCGGCCAGGCGCGGGCCGAGGATGAACCGCCCCTGCATGTCACGCGCCACCATGCGGTGGTGCTCCAGCGCCACGGCCAGGCGGTGGGCCGTGGGTCGTGCCAGTCCGGTGGCACCGACCAGTCCCGCGAGGGTGGCCGGGCCGGACTCCAGAGCGCTCAGGACGAGTGCTGCCTTGTCCAGAACGCCGACGCCGCTACTGTTGTCCATGCAACGATACTTGCGTCTCACTCTGTGAAACGCAAGTTCAATTTTCCGTGGAACCCGCCACTCTTGAAGCACGAAGCAACGCGGCCCGTGGATCACCGGGCCTGACGGCGGACGCCCGGTGTCAGGGGCGCGGGCGCCGTCTCACAGATCTCTAGTTGGGCCGGAGAGCGACGTGCCGGCCGGAGGGAAAGCGATGGGTAGGACACTCGCGGAGAAGGTCTGGGACGACCACGTCGTCCGGCGCGCCGAGGGCGAGCCCGACCTCCTCTTCATCGATCTGCACCTGCTGCACGAGGTGACCAGCCCCCAGGCCTTCGACGGCCTCCGCAAGAGCGGCCGCCGGGTGCGCCGTCTCGACCTCACCATCGCGACCGAGGACCACAACACCCCCACCCTCGACATCGACAAGCCCATCGCCGACCCGGTCTCCCGGGTCCAGCTGGAGACGCTGCGCGAGAACTGCGCGGAGTTCGGCGTCCGGCTGCACCCGCTGGGCGACGTCGAGCAGGGCGTGGTGCACGTCGTCGGCCCGCAGCTGGGCCTGACCCAGCCCGGCATGACGGTGGTGTGCGGCGACTCGCACACCTCCACCCACGGCGCCTTCGGCGGACTCGCCTTCGGCATCGGCACCTCCCAGGTGGAGCACGTCCTGGCGACCCAGACGCTGCCGATGACCCGCCCCAGGACCATGGCCATCACGGTCAACGGCGAGCTGCCCGAGGGCGTCACGGCCAAGGACCTGATCCTGGCGATCATCGCGAGGATCGGCACGGGCGGCGGCCAGGGCTACGTCCTGGAGTACCGCGGCGAGGCCATCGAGAAGCTCTCGATGGAGGCCCGGATGACCATCTGCAACATGTCGATCGAGGCCGGCGCCCGCGCGGGCATGATCGCCCCCGACGAGACGACCTTCGCGTACCTCGAGGGCCGTCCGCACGCCCCGAAGGGCGAGGACTGGGACGCGGCCGTCGCCTACTGGAAGACGCTGAGGTCCGACGACGACGCCGAGTTCGACGCCGAGGTCGTCATCGAGGCCTCCGAGCTGTCGCCGTTCGTCACCTGGGGCACCAACCCGGGCCAGGGCGTCCCGCTCTCGGCGTCCGTCCCCGACCCGGCTTCGTACGAGGACGCCTCGGAGCGGCTCGCCGCCGAAAAGGCCCTGGAGTACATGGGGTTGGAGGCCGGACAGCCGCTGCGCTCCATCGAGGTGGACACCGTCTTCGTAGGTTCCTGCACCAACGGCCGCATCGAGGACCTGCGCGCCGCCGCGGACGTCCTCCAGGGCCGCAAAGTCGCCGACGGCGTACGGATGCTGGTCGTCCCCGGTTCCGCGCGGGTGGGTCTGCAGGCCGTCTCCGAGGGCCTCGACGTGATCTTCAAGGAGGCCGGCGCCGAGTGGCGGCACGCGGGCTGCTCGATGTGCCTGGGCATGAACCCCGACCAGCTCGCCCCCGGTGAGCGCTCCGCCTCCACCTCCAACCGCAACTTCGAGGGCCGGCAGGGCAAGGGCGGCCGGACGCACCTGGTGTCCCCGCAGGTCGCCGCGGCCACCGCGGTCCTCGGCCACCTGGCCTCCCCGGCCGACCTCGCCGCCGCCGACGACCGCACGCCCGCTGGAGTCTGATCAGTCATGGAAGCATTCACCACCCACACCGGCCGGGCCGTCCCGCTGCGCCGCAGCAACGTCGACACCGACCAGATCATCCCCGCCCACTGGCTCAAGAAGGTCACGCGGGACGGGTTCGAGGACGGGCTGTTCGAGGCCTGGCGCAAGGACCCCGAGTTCGTGCTCAACCGCCCCGAGCGGCAGGGCGCGACGGTTCTGGTGGCCGGCCCCGACTTCGGCACCGGCTCCTCCCGCGAGCACGCCGTCTGGGCGCTGCAGAACTACGGCTTCAAGGCCGTGATCTCCGCCCGCTTCGCCGACATCTTCCGCGGCAACTCGCTGAAGAACGGCCTGCTGACGGTCGTCCTCGACCAGAAGACCGTCGACCGGCTGTGGGAGCTCACCGAGGCCGACCCCACCGCCGAGATCACCGTCGACCTCGAGGCCCGCGAGGTGCGCGCCGAGGGCGTCACCGCCTCCTTCGAACTGGACGAGAACTCCCGCTGGCGGCTGCTGAACGGCCTCGACGACATCTCCCTCACGCTGCGGAACGAGGCGGACATCGCCGCGTACGAGGCGAAGCGCCCGTCGTTCAAGCCGCGGACGCTCACGGCCTGACCCCCTCGCGCGGTCGAAGTCCTCGGCAGAGGTCGACTTTCGGCCACCGCGACATCCCGCCCGTACCCCCGATCGGACCGATCGGGGGTACGGGCGTCTTCGTACCCGTTCGGCTCCGCGTGCCCTCTTGAGAGCCGCCAACTTGCCACGTTAAGAAGGTGGTTGCCGGGGTACACGTGTCACGTGCCCGTGAGCTCCAGGTGTGTGCGGACGGCCGTCCGGCGCGGCAGTTGCCCCCTGCGCAGGCGACAACTCGCCCCAGATGGCACAATCTGTGCATGGAACACGACGGCCAACTCCAGCTCTATACGGCGGTCGCGGTCCGGCTCAAGGAAGCGCACGCGAGGGTGCGCGCACTGCAAGTCCCGGAGGGCGTACGGATGGCGCTGACCCGGAAGCTGTTGGTCATTACGGCCGCGGCCAAGCACGATCTCGCCGGTGCGGCAAGGCGTCTGGAGCGGTTCATGACGGACCTCGACGCGGGGCGAATCCCCGAAGAGGAACGCTGAGCCAGTCGAGACGGCCGAGTTCGTTGCGGCACAAGGGTGATTAGCCCGTTTCGTGTTTGATTTGCGGTATATATCTGCCTAACGTGCGAAAAAGCTTGAAAACATTCGTTCTGGCGATGTCTCCGAAGGGGAAGACGTGAACAAGGCGCAGCTCGTAGAAGCGATTGCCGACAAGGTGGGCGGCCGCCAGCAGGCCGCCGACGCCGTCGACCACGTACTGGACGCCATCGTCCGCGCGGTCGTCGCGGGGGAGCGGGTCTCGGTCACCGGCTTCGGTTCGTTCGAGAAGGTCGACCGCCCGGCCCGCTACGCCCGCAACCCTCAGACGGGCGAGCGGGTTCGGGTCAAGAAGACCTCCGTCCCGCGCTTCCGTGCCGGTCAGGGCTTCAAGGACCTGGTCAGCGGCTCGAAGAAGCTGCCGCGCGGCGGTGAGGTCGCTGTGAAGAAGGCCCCCAAGGGCAGCCTCAGCGGCGGCGCTTCGGCGACGGTGAAGAAGGCCGCGGCGAAGAAGAGCACCGCCAAGAAGGCCACCGCCAAGAAGACCGCCGCGAAGAAGACCACCGCCGCCAAGAAGGCTCCCGCCAAGACGACGGCGACCAAGACCACGGCGAAGAAGGCCCCCGCCACGTCGACGGCCGCGGCCAAGAGCACCGCCGCGAAGAAGACCGCGGCGCAGAAGGCCCCGGCGAAGAAGGCGACGGCCAAGAAGGCCCCCGCCAAGAAGTCGACCGCGCGCAAGACCACCGCCAAGAAGACCACCGCCCGCAAGAAGTAACGGACGCCCGGTCCCCCCTTCGGGCAAGCGGTACTCACGCGTCGGGCCGGACTCCCCCGGGAGTCCGGCCCGCGGTGTGTCCGAGGCCGCTCACGCGCGCGGTCAGCACGGTCAGCGCGGTCAGAAGGTCTGCAGCGTCACCAGCGTGATCCGCAGGGACGCGCCCTCGCCCTCCGTCTCCAGCCGCACCCGCTGCCCGGGACGCAGCAGCAGCAGGCCGCCCGCGTCGAACGCCGCGGCGTCGAAGGGGACCGGGGTGCCGTCGTCAAGCAGCACCTGACCGCTGCGGCTGTCGGGGTCGTAGGTGTACGCGGTGGCCTGCATGTGCGGCAGCCTACTGCCGTCCGGCGGGCAGCCGCGCGGCGGCCGCGGCCGTGCGGGGACCGACGCCCAGCGCCAGCGCAGCCCGCAGGTCGCCGCCCGTGTCCACGTCCTGCCGCACGGAGTCCACCGCGTCGAGCGTCAGCTCCACCGCGCCGGACGCCCGGTGCAGGGCGCGGGAACCGACGCCGAAGTGCGGACGCAGTTCACGGCCCCGGCTCGCGGCGAGCAGCGTCGTGCCGAGCCCCGCGGAATCCGCGAGAAAGGACCGGGGGAATTCCGCCGCCGCGTCCAGGACCCGGGCCAGTTCCGCCGGGCGCAGCGCCGGCAGGTCCGCGTTCAGGGCCGCCACCGAGGCCGCGCGACGGGCGGCGCCCACCACCGCCGCGGCGTGGGTGAGCGCGGCGTTGAGCCCGGCCCGCGGCAGGTCGGGCACGGTCCCGGCGCCCAGTGCGGCCAGCTCCCGGGCGGCCAGCGCGTCGTCGGTGACGACCACCACATCCCGCACCGCCGGGCAGCCGAGCGCGGCCGCCACCGTGTCCTGGGCGAACGCGAGCGCCAGACCCGGCCGCAGACCGTCGTCCGCGGTGTCCGCGAGCCTGCTCTTGGCCTGCGGCAGGGGCTTCAGGGGTACCACCAAGGTCCACTGCACGAGTGTTGCGTCCCTCTCTTGTCACGGTCATTGTCACCCGGGGCGGCCGACGGCCGGGGGACCGGGCGTACGGTGTTCTCGACAGACCGGCGGCCCGGGGCGACACTTGTGCGGCCCGCCCGGCCTGAGGGGGCCGGGACCTGGGCCTGTCGTCCGTAAGAGGAAGGTGTACTCGTGCCGCGCCGCAGAATCGGCTTCTGGTACCGCTTCGCCGCGGTGCTCTGCAAACCGCCGCTGGTGATACTGCTCAAGCGGGACTGGCGCGGAATGGAGAACATTCCGGCCGAGGGTGGATTCATCACCGCGGTGAACCACAATTCGCACATCGATCCTCTGGCCTACGCGCACTTCCAGTACAACACCGGCCGTGTTCCGCGATTCCTCGCGAAGAGCGGGCTTTTCAGCAAGGGATTCGTCGGCGCCGCGATGCGCGGCACCGGACAGATCCCCGTGTACCGCGAGAGCACGGACGCGCTGAGCGCCTTCCGCGCCGCGATCGACGCCGTCGAGCGCGGCGAGTGCGTCGCCTTCTATCCCGAGGGCACCCTCACCCGGGACCCGGACGGCTGGCCGATGACCGGCAAGACCGGCGCCGCGCGCGTCGCCCTGCAGACCAAGTGCCCGGTGATCCCGGTCGCCCAGTGGGGCGCCAACGAACTGCTGCCGCCGTACGCCAAGAAGCCGCGGCTGTTCCCGCGCAAGACCAGCAGGGTGCTGGCCGGCCCCCCGGTCGACCTCGCGCGCTTCTACGACCGGGAGATGACCCCGGAGCTGCTCAAGGAGGCGACCGAGACGATCATGGCGGCCGTCACCCGTCAGCTCGAGGTGCTGCGCGGCGAGAAGGCCCCCGAGACGCCCTACGACCCGCGCGAGGAGCGGATGGAACAGCGCCGCAGGACACACGCGCAGCGGCGGCGGGACCGGGACGCGCGGCAGGACGGCACACGGGGCGAGCGGGCCGCCGTGCGGGAAGTACGCGAAGAGGGGCTGAGCACGTGAGCAAGTCGGTCAAGGCGGCCGTCTTCGGCACCGGATCGTGGGGGACGGCCTTCGGCATGGTCCTCGCCGACGCGGGCTGCGACGTCGTGCTGTGGGGACGGCGACCCGAACTCGCCGAGGCGGTCAATTCCACCCGCACCAACCCCGACTACCTGCCCGGGGTGGAACTCCCCGAGAACGTGCGGGCCACCTCGGACGCCGCCGAGGCCGCGCGCGGCGCCGACTTCACCGTCCTCGCGGTGCCCTCGCAGACGCTCCGCGGCAACCTCGCCCAGTGGACCGACCTGCTCGCGCCCCGCACGGTGCTGGTCTCCCTGATGAAGGGCGTCGAACTCGGCTCCGCGATGCGGATGAGCGAGGTCATCGACGACGTCGCCAAGGTCGGCCGCGAGCGGATCGCCGTGGTGACCGGCCCCAACCTGGCCCGGGAGATCGCCGCCCGGATGCCGGCCGCCGCCGTGGTCGCCTGCACCGACGAAGAGGTCGCCCGGCGGCTCCAGACCGCCTGCCACACCCCGTACTTCCGGCCGTACACCAACACCGACGTCATCGGCTGCGAACTGGGCGGCGCGGTGAAGAACGTCATCGGTCTGGCCGTCGGCATCGCGGACGGCATGGGCCTCGGCGACAACACCAAGGGCTCGCTCATCACCCGCGGCCTCGCCGAGACCACCCGGCTCGGCGTCGCGCTCGGCGCGGACCCGCTGACCTTCTCCGGACTCGCGGGCCTGGGCGACCTGGTGGCCACCTGCTCCTCGCCGCTGTCCCGCAACCACACCTTCGGCACCAACCTCGGCAAGGGGCTGACCCTGCAGGAGACCATCGCGGTCACCAAGCAGACCGCCGAGGGCGTCAAGTCCTGCGAGTCGGTGCTGGACCTGGCCCGCCGGCACGGCGTCGACATGCCGCTCACCGAGACGGTCGTGGAGATCGTGCACGAGGGCAAGCCCCCTCAGGTGGCTCTCAAGGACCTGATGTCGCGCAGCGCGAAGCCCGAACGACGCTGAGCGACGGCCCCCTCCGTTCGGCCCACGCACGGCGTTGCGGGCGCTGTGTCCCGGCTCCGGCAGCGGGTACGCTCGTCGCGATATGAGCACCGAGAACCTCCCCCAGAGCCCCGACTCGCCGTCGCGCAAGCCGCGTGTGGCCGTCGTGTTCGGCGGGCGCAGCTCCGAGCACGGGATCTCCGTGGTCACCGCCGGCGCCGTCCTCAAGGCCATCGACCGGACCAGGTACGACGTCCTGCCGATCGGCATCACCCAGGACGGCCGGTGGGCGCTCACCGCCGACGACCCGGAACGCATGGCGATCGCCGATCGCCGCACGCCCAGCGTCGACCAGCTGGCCGAGTCCACGGAGGGCGCGGTGGTGCTCCCCGTCGACCCCGCCGACCGCGAAGTCGTGTACAGCGAGCCGGGATCGGTGCCCAAGGCGCTCGGTGAGGTCGACGTGGTCTTCCCGGTGCTGCACGGCCCCTACGGGGAGGACGGCACCCTCCAGGGCCTGCTCGAACTCTCCGGCGTCCCCTACGTGGGCTCCGGTGTGCTGTCCTCGGCCGTCGGCCAGGACAAGGAGTACATGAAGCGGGTGTTCACCTCCTTCGGGCTCACGGTCGGCCCGTACCTGGTGATCCGGCCGCGCGAGTGGGAGCGGGACGAGGCGGCGGCCCGCAGGCGGATCGTGGACTTCGCCGGCGACCACGGCTGGCCGCTGTTCGTGAAACCCGCCCGTGCCGGCTCGTCCATCGGCATCACCAAGGTCGACGACCTCTCCGGCCTGGACGAGGCCGTCGCCGAGGCCCGGCGCCACGACCCGAAGATCCTCGTCGAGGCGGCGCTGCGCGGCCGTGAGATCGAGTGCGGCGTGCTGGAGTTCGCGGACGGGCCGCGCGCCTCGCTGCCGGCCGAGATCCCGCCGCCGGACGCGCACGCGTACTACGACTTCGAGGCGAAGTACATCGACTCCACGCCGGGCATCGTGCCCGCGCCGCTGACCGACGAGGAGACGGCCGAGGTGCGCCGGCTCGCGGTCGAGGCGTTCGACGCGGCCTCCTGCGAGGGGCTGGTCCGGGCGGACTTCTTCCTCACCGAGGACGGCGAGTTCGTGATCAACGAGATCAACACCATGCCCGGCTTCACGCCCATCTCGATGTACCCGCAGATGTGGCAGGCGACCGGCGTGAGCTACCAGGAGCTCGTCGACCTGCTGATCCAGGCGGCGCTGCGCCGGTCCACCGGGCTGCGCTGAGCCGGTTCCGCACGCGGGTCAGGAGGCGATCCCCTCGGGGATCGCCTCCTTCACGGCCGGGGCCAGATCGATCAGCACGCCCGTGCTGTCCCGCCCGTCGGCCACCCTGACCTCGACGTACGCCTCGCGGTTGGCGGTGGTGAAGCGCTGGACGCCGTCCTCCTGCTTCTCCATCAGCCAGTCGACGCCGTTCACACCTCCGGGCACCGCGTCGGCGTCCTGGCCGTTGGCCACCTTGGGATCGGTCATCTTCGGCGGCCGCTCCACACCGCACCGCAGTATGATCGCCACGCCGCCCCAACCCGCGGTCAGTTCGGACGCGGGTTCGGGGTCGTCGCGGCTCTCACCGTCCACCGTCGCCGGCAGGACCTGGTCCAGGTCCTGACACAGCCCGGTGACCTTCGCGTCCGGGCTGGGGACCGCCGCGGACACGTTGTCGCCTGCCGAGGAGCAGCCCGCGACGGTGATCAGCACCGCGAGAGCGGAGCAAACGGCGTGCCGGTGGCGGAAGGAGTTCACCGGCACAGGGTAGACGGGGGCTACAGATGCACCACCGGGCAGGTCAGGGTGCGGGTGATGCCGTCCACCTGCTGGACCTTGGCGACCACCATGCGTCCCAGGTCGTCGACGGTGTCGGCCTGGGCGCGCACGATGACGTCGTACGGACCCGTCACGTCCTCGGCCTGGACGACTCCAGGGATCTTGCCGATCAGATCGGCGACGGTCGACGCCTTGCCGACCTCCGTCTGAATCAGGATGTACGCCTGTACCACGGAACCTCCAGGGCGGCCACGAGGATCATGTGGGGAAAAGGAACGCCACGGTATCGCGTCGCCGCTCGTCGCGGGGAGACCTGCGGGAACCGGGCCGTGCGCGCCGGGGTACGGACACGGCGGACGTTGACGGTCAGTTCGACCGTAGCGAGGACTCGGACGACCCGCGACCGGGCACGGACAGGGATAGAAGGGGCGAAAGGGAAATGAAGGGCACTGTTGGTGAGCTCGGGGAGTTCGGGCTCATCAGGGAGCTCACCTCCCGTCTCACCACCACCCCGGCGGTCCGGGTCGGCCCCGGCGACGACGCCGCCGTGGTCTCCGCGCCCGACCGGCGGGTCGTGGCCAGCACCGACGTCCTGGTGGAGGGCCGCCACTTCCGCCGCGACTGGTCCACGGCCTACGACGTCGGCCGCAA
Source organism: Streptomyces sp. DSM 120436 (assembly GCF_055778765.1). Taxonomy (NCBI): domain Bacteria; kingdom Bacillati; phylum Actinomycetota; class Actinomycetes; order Kitasatosporales; family Streptomycetaceae; genus Streptomyces; species Streptomyces sp. DSM 120436. The sequence goes on from NZ_JBSKBS010000001.1 coordinate 2,922,146, forward strand.
GGCCGCCGCCCAGAACCTCGCCGACATCGCCGCCATGGGCGCCGTGCCGACCGCCCTGCTGCTCGGCCTGGTCGTGCCCGCCGAACTGCCGGTGACCTGGCCCAGCGAACTCATGGACGGGCTGCGCGACGAGTGCCAGGTGGCCGGCGCGGCCGTCGTCGGCGGGGACGTCGTCCGCGGCGACACCATCACGGTGTCCATCACCGCGCTCGGCGACCTGCGCAACCAGGAGCCCGTCACCCGCGGAGGGGCGCAGCCCGGCGACATCGTCGCGGTGACCGGCTGGCTCGGCTGGTCCGCGGCCGGGCACGCGGTGCTCTCCCGCGGCTTCCGCTCCCCGCGCGCCTTCGTCGAGGCGCACCGGCGCCCCGAGCCGCCGTACCACGCGGGCCCGGCCGCCGCCGGTCTCGGCGCGACCGCCATGTGCGACGTCAGTGACGGCCTGATCGCCGACCTCGGGCACATCGCCGAGGCCAGCAAGGTCCGCATCGACGTCCGCTCCGGCGCGATCGACGTCCCCTCGCAGATGCACGACATCGGCCAGGCCGTCGGCGTCGACCCCATGCAGTGGGTGCTGACCGGGGGCGAGGACCACGCGATCGTGGCGACCTTCCCGCCGGACGTGAAGCTGCCCGCCCGCTGGAAGGTCATCGGCGAGGTGCTCCACCCGTCCGCGCTGCCGCAGGTGACGGTGGACGGGGCGCCCTGGACCAGCCAGGGCGGCTGGGACCACTTCGGGGACATCGAGTCATGAGCGCGCCGCCCCGGGTGCTCACGGTGGCCGGCTCCGACTCCGGCGGGGGAGCGGGCGTCCAGGCCGACCTGAAGACGATGCTGGCGCTCGGCGTGCACGGGATGAGCGTGCTCACCGCGGTGACCGCGCAGAACTCCCTGGGCGTGCAGGGCGCCTGGGAACTGCCGGTGGAGGCGGTGCGGGCCCAGTACCGCAGCGTGGTCGACGACATCGGCGTGCAGGCGGTCAAGACCGGCATGCTGTCCTCGGCCGGACTCGTGGAGACCGTCGCCGACCTGCTCGCCGGCACGGACGTGCCGACGGTCGTCGACCCGGTGGGCGTCTCCAAGCACGGCGACGCCCTGCTGGCGGCGTCGGCGCTGGACTCCGTCCGCACGAGGCTGCTGCCGGTGGCGACCGTGGTCACCCCGAACCTGGACGAGGTCACGCAGCTCACCGGCGTGCGGGTGACCTCCGAGCGGGACATGCGGCGGGCCGCCGCGGCCGTACTGGAGTTCGGCCCGCGCTGGGCGGTGATCAAGGGCGGCCACCTCTCCGCCGCCGCCTCGCCGGAGGCCGTCGACCTGCTGACGGACGGCACGGAGGAGCACTGGCTGCGCGCCCCCAGGTACGACAACCGCCACACCCACGGCACAGGCTGCACCCTGGCCTCCGCCATCGCCTCGGAACTCGCCAAGGGCCGTACGGTCCCGGAGGCGGTGACGGCGGCTAAGGCCTACGTCACCGGAGCCCTGGCCTCGGGTTTCGCCCTGGGCGGGGGCATCGGACCCGTGGACCATGGGTGGGAGCTGCGGGGCGGGGAAGAGGGGGCGCGTGGGGCGGGCGCCGGGTGAGGCGTCGGTTCGGTCGCCGGAGCGGGATGTGCGGGGTGCCGGGTTGAGGCGTCGGTTCGGTCGCGGAGCGGGACGTGCGGGGTGCCGGGTTGAGGCGTCGGCCGGGTCGCCGGAGCCGGATGTGCGGGGCGCTCGGTGAGGCGTCGGCTCGGGCTCCGGTGCGGAGCGGCGGGCGTGGGACGCCCGGGCCGTCACCCCGCCGCGCGCAGCAAAAAGCCGGTCCACCCCGAGGTGGACCGGCCCGTTGCGGCGATACCGGCTGTGGCCGCGCGCTCAGCGATTGCGTCAGCGCGAGACCTTGCCGGCCTTGATGCACGAGGTGCAGGCGTTCACGCGCTTCGGCGTCCCGCCGACCACGGTACGCACACGCTGGATGTTCGGGTTCCAGCGGCGGGACGTACGGCGGTGCGAGTGCGAGATGTTGTTGCCGAAGCCCGGCCCCTTGCCGCAGACGTCGCAGTTGGCAGCCACGGGTCACTCCAAAGACTTCAGATGCACTTACGGTTGATCCCGGCAGGCCGGGATCCAGATCCAGAGCTCAAAGAACCCGCGGATCTGAGTGGCGTTGCCAGGGGAGACGCCCGATCGGATCGGGCAACCGGAGCAGCATACAACGGCTGCACCCGTAGGACGAAACTAGCATGCGGGCTCACGGGCCCGCCCGGGCCCTCCTCCGGCGGGCGGGGGGCCCACCGTCTACGCTGCGTGCCACGTCCAGCAGCTCGAGGAGGCGCAGGTGCCGCAGGTGCCGCAGACGTTCGATGCTCTCGCGGTGCGTGCCTGGTGCGGTCTGGCGCTCGACGCGCTCGGACGGGCCCGGGAGGAGATCGACGCCATCAACGTCTATCCCGTGGCGGACGGTGACACCGGCACCAATCTCTATCTGACGCTGGAGTCGGCGGCCACGGCCGTGGAGGCGGTGTTCGCCGGGCACGAGGCCGGTGGCGGAGGCGCTCCCGCCCCCGCCCTGGCCGACGCGGTACGGGCGATGGCGCACGGCGCGCTGATCGGCGCGCGCGGGAACTCCGGGACGATCCTCGCCCAGCTGCTGCGCGGCATGGCCCAGGTGCTGGCCGGTGAGGACGCCCCGGCGCACGCCGGCGGGCGGGACCTCGGTCTCGCCCTGCGGCACGCGGCCGACTCCGCCCGGCAGGCGGTGGCGCGCCCGGTCGAGGGCACGGTCCTCACCGTCGCCTCGGCCGCCGCCGACGCGGCGGGCGGGGCGGCCGACGGCGACTGCGGCGCGGTGGCCCGCGCCGCCTACGAGGGCGCCCGCGCGGCGCTCGCCGAGACCCCGGACCGGCTGGACGTCCTGCGGCGGGCGGGCGTGGTCGACGCGGGCGGACGCGGCCTGGTGGCCGTGCTGGGGGCGCTCGTGGAGACGCTCACGGGGACCGCGCCCCGCGGCGCCGCGGGGCGCGGTCCGGGACCGTACGCGCGCGTGGAGCCCGCCGAGGCGGCGCACCGGGACCCCGCCCCCTGCGCGGACGCCGCCGTATCGGAGCCGGGGGGCCCCGCCTTCGAGGTGATCTACCTGCTGGAGGCCGAGGACGCGGCCGTCGCGCGGCTGCGGAAGCGGCTCGACGCCCTCGGCGACTCCCTCGTCGTGGTCGGCGGCGACGGCCTGTGGAACGTCCACGTGCACGTCGACGACGCCGGCGCCGCCGTGGAGGCGGGCGTCGAGGCCGGACGGCCGTACCGCATCCGGATCACCCACTTCGGCGCCGGGGACGCGCACGTCCCGGGGGCCGGGCGGATGCCCGCCGAGCGCGTCCAGCGGGCCGTGGTGGCGGTGGTGCCCGGCGAGGGCCTGGCGGGCCTCTACACGGAGGCCGGGGCCACGGCCGTCCTCGCCCGGCCCGGCGAACCGCCCGCCAGCGGCGAGCTCGTCCAGGCCGTACGGCGCGCGCACGCGCGCGAGGTGGTGCTGCTGCCCAACGACGCCGAGCTGCGCCACACCGCCGCCGCGGCCGCCGAGCAGGTACGGGCGGAGGGCGTCCGGGTGGCGCTCATCCCCACCCGGTCCGCGGTGCAGGGCATCGCGGCGCTGGCGGTGCACGAGCCGGAGCGCCGCTTCGACGAGGACGTGGTGGCGATGACATCCGCGGCCGGCGCGACCCGCTACGCCGAGGTCACCGTCGCCGAGCGGCAGTCCTGGACCATGGCCGGCATCTGCCAGGCCGGCGACGTCCTCGGCCTGGTCGACGGCGACGTGGTGGTCATCGGCCAGGACCTCACCGCCACCGCCCTGGCCGTCCTGGACCGCATGCTCGCGGCCGGCGGGGAACTGGTCACCCTGGTCCTCGGCGACGGCGCCCCGGAGTCCGTCGCCGAACGCCTCGAGGCCCGGGTCCGCGAGGGCTACCTGGCCGTCGACACGGTCGTCCACCACGGCGGCCGGCAGGGCTCCGTCCTGCTCATCGGCGTCGAGTGACGCGAACGCCCCGGCCCGGCGCGGACCGGCCGGGCGGCCCGCCGTACCCGCTCTGTCAGTGGAGTGGTGTCCAATGGACCCCGTGCCCGCACTGGACGAACCACTGAAGAAAGTGCTCGGCCCCGCCACCGCGAAGGTGATGGCCGAGCACCTCGGCCTGCACACCGTCGGCGACCTGCTGCACCACTACCCGCGCCGGTACGAGGAGCGCGGCCAGCTCACCCACCTCGCCGACCTGCCGATGGACGAGCACGTCACCGTGGTCGCGCAGGTCGCCGACGCCCGGCTGCACACCTTCGCCTCCAGCCGCGCCCCGCGCGGCAAGGGCCAGCGGCTCGAGGTGACGATCACCGACGGCAGCGGCCGGCTGCAACTGGTCTTCTTCGGCGCCGGTGTCCACAAGCCGCACAAGGAACTCCTGCCGGGCACCCGCGCGATGTTCGCCGGCAAGGTCTCCGTCTTCAACCGCCGCCTCCAACTCGCCCACCCGGCCTACGAGTTGCTGCGCGGGGACGCCGAGGAGACGGTGGAGACCTGGGCGGGCGCGCTGATCCCCATCTACCCGGCCACCGCCAAGCTGGAGTCCTGGAAGGTCGCCAAGGCGCTGCAGACCGTGCTGCCCAGCGCCCAGGAGGCCGCCGACCCGCTCCCCGAGCCGCTCCGCGAGGGCCGCGGTCTGGTCCCGCTGCCCGAGGCGCTGCTGAAGATCCACCGTCCGCACACCAAGGCCGACATCGAGGAGGCCCGCGCCCGCCTCAAGTGGGACGAGGCGTTCGTCCTCCAGGTCGCCCTCGCCCGCCGCCGGCACGCCGACGCGCAGCTCCCGGCCGTGCCCCGCCGCCCGAGGCCCGACGGCATCCTCGCCGCCTTCGACGACCGTCTCCCCTTCACCCTCACCGAGGGCCAGCGCAAGGTCTCGCAGGAGATCTTCGCCGACCTCGCCACCGACCACCCCATGCACCGCCTGCTCCAGGGCGAGGTCGGCTCCGGCAAGACCCTGGTCGCCCTGCGCGCCATGCTCGCCGTCGTCGACGCGGGCGGCCAGGCGGCGATGCTCGCGCCCACCGAGGTGCTCGCCCAGCAGCACCACCGCTCGGTCACCGAGATGATGGGGGAACTGGCCAGTTGGGGGCTGTGGCGCGAAGCGCCTCCTCAGGGGGGCGGTGGCGGGCGCCGGGAGGGAGGCATGCTCGGCGGCGCGGACGACGCCACCAAGGTGGTGCTGCTCACCGGCTCCATGGGCGCCGCCGCGCGCCGTCAGGCCCTGCTCGACCTGGCCACCGGCGAGGCCGGCATCGTCATCGGCACGCACGCGCTGATCGAGGACAAGGTCCAGTTCCACGACCTCGGCCTGGTGGTCGTCGACGAGCAGCACCGCTTCGGTGTCGAGCAGCGCGACGCCCTGCGCGGCAAGGGAAAGCAGCCGCCGCACCTGCTCGTCATGACCGCCACCCCCATCCCGCGCACGGTGGCCATGACCGTCTTCGGCGACCTGGAGACCTCCGTCCTGGACCAGCTCCCGGCCGGGCGCTCGCCCATCGCCAGCCATGTCGTCCCGGCCGCCGACAAGCCGCACTTCCTCGCCCGCGCCTGGGAGCGGGTGCGCGAGGAGGTGGAGAAGGGCCACCAGGCGTACGTGGTCTGCCCGCGCATCGGCGACGAGGAGGACGGCGCCAAGGCGAAGAAGAAATCCGCCGAGGACGAGGCGGAGAAGCGGCCCCCGCTCGCCGTCCTCGACACCGCGGAGCAGCTCGCGCGGGGCCCGCTCGCCGGACTGCGCGTGGAGGTCCTGCACGGCAGGATGCAGCCCGACGACAAGGACGCCGTGATGCGCCGGTTCGCCGCCGGCGAGGCCGACGTCCTGGTGGCCACCACCGTCATCGAGGTCGGCGTCAACGTGCCGAACGCCACCGTGATGGTGATCATGGACGCCGACCGCTTCGGCGTCTCCCAGCTGCACCAGCTCCGCGGCCGGGTGGGTCGCGGCTCGGCCCCCGGCCTGTGCCTGCTGGTCACCGAGATGCCCGAGGCGAGCGCCGCCCGCCAGCGGCTGAACGCCGTCGCGTCCACCCTGGACGGCTTCGAGCTCTCCCGCATCGACCTCGAACAGCGCCGCGAGGGCGACGTGCTCGGCCAGGCCCAGTCCGGCACCCGGTCCAGCCTGCGCATGCTCGCCGTCATCGACGACGAGGAGGTCATCGCCGAGGCCCGCGAGGAGGCCGCCCGGGTCGTCGCCGCCGACCCGGACCTGGAGCGCCTGCCCGCCCTGCGCACGGCGCTGGACGCCCTGCTGGACGAGGAGCGGGAGCAGTACCTGGAGAAGGGCTGACAGACTGGGACCGGGCCACCGGCCCCCACGGACCGGCCCGTACGAACGGACCCGCACGAACCGACCCGCACCCACCGACAAGGACCGAGGACATGACCCGCGTGATCGCCGGCGCGGCCGGCGGACGCCGCCTGGCCGTCCCGCCGGGGCAGGGCACCCGCCCCACCTCCGACCGGGCGCGCGAAGGCCTCTTCTCCACCTGGCAGTCGCTGCTCGGCGGCCCCCTCGACGGCGAACGCGTCCTCGACCTGTACGCCGGCTCCGGCGCCGTCGGCCTGGAGGCGCTGTCCCGCGGCGCCGGACACGTCCTGCTGGTCGAGGCCGACGCCCGCGCCGCGCGCACCGTCCGGGAGAACGTGAAGTCGCTCGGACTCCCCGGCGCCGAGGTGAGATCCGGCAAAGCGGAACAGATCGTCCGCGCCGGACCCCCGGAGCAGCCGTACGACGTGGTCTTCCTCGACCCGCCCTACGCCGTCTCCGACGACGATCTCCGGGAGATCCTGCTCACACTCCGTTCCCAGGGGTGGCTCGCCGGCGACGCCGTCGTCACCGTGGAGCGCAGCACCAGAGGCGGAGAATTCGTCTTCCCGCCGGGTTTCGAGGCGATCCGGGCCCGTCGTTACGGCGAGGGAACGTTTTGGTACGGTCGCGCCGCCTCTACGTGCGAAGACGCACGATGACCGGACCGGAGAGCGAGGGATCACCAGTGCGCCGCGCCGTATGTCCCGGGTCGTTCGACCCGATCACCAACGGACACCTCGACATCATCGCCCGGGCCTCCCGGCTGTACGACGAGGTCTACGTCGCGGTGATGATCAACCAGTCCAAGAAGGGCCTGTTCGAGATCGAGGAGCGGATCGACCTGATCCGCCGCGTCACCGCCGAGTACGGCAACGTCCGGGTCGAGGCCTTCCACGGCCTCCTCGTCGACTTCTGCAAGCAGCGCGACATCCCCGCCATCGTCAAGGGCCTGCGCGCGGTCAGCGACTTCGACTACGAGCTGCAGATGGCCCAGATGAACAACGGCCTCTCGGGCGTGGAGACCCTCTTCGTCCCCACCAACCCCACCTACAGCTTCCTGTCCTCCTCACTCGTCAAGGAGGTCGCGGCCTGGGGCGGGGACGTCTCCCACCTAGTGCCCGCCGAGGTCCTGACGGCGCTCACCGAACGCCTGCGCAAGGACTGAACCGGCCCCGGCGGAGGGGGCGTCCGGTGTCCACCGCACGCCCCAGGGCCGTACAGTCGTCCCGTCCGTCTCCAACACAGCTGTAGAGAGTGGCGAGCACACGGTGGACGTGCAGAAGAAGCTGGACGAGATCGTCGCCGCGGTCTCCAGTGCCCGGTCGATGCCCATGTCGGCGTCGTGCGTGGTCAACCGCGCCGAACTGCTCGCCATGCTCGACGAGGTGCGCGCGGCGCTGCCCGACTCCCTCGCCCAGGCGCAGGAGCTGATCGGCGGCCGGGAGCAGATGGTCGAACAGGCCCGCCAGGAGGCCGAGCGGATCATCTCCGAGGCGCACGCCCGGCGCGGCTCGCTGGTCGCCGAGACCGAGATCGCCCGGCGCTCCCAGGCCGAGGCCGACCGGATCCTCGCCGAGGCCCGCCAGGAGGCCGAGGAGATCCGCGCGGAGGCCGACGACTACGTCGACTCCAAGCTCGCCAACTTCGAGGTCGTCCTCACCAAGACCCTCGGCTCCGTCGGCCGCGGCCGCGAGAAGCTGCTCGGCACCGGCCCCGGCCTCGACGAGCAGGGCTACGAGGACGAGGACGCCCCCGAGCGCAGCCCCGACCCGGAGACCCTGCGCCGCAACGCCGACGCCTACGTCGACGTCAAGCTCGGCGCCTTCGAGGCGGTGCTCGCCAAGACGCTGGAGGCGGTCGGCCGCGGGCGGCAGAAGCTGCACGGCCGCATCGCCAGCGACGACCTGGGCGCACTGGCCGACGACACCAGCACCGTCCAGCACTCCAGCGACGCCGACTACCTCGCCGACCTGGCCTCCCTCGCCGAGCAGGACGCCCGGGGCCGCAGGACCGAGCAGCAGCCCTCACAGCAGCCGCCGCAGCCGTACGCCCCGCCGGAGCCCGCCTATCCCCCCGCCTCCGGCTACGTCCCGGCGGGAGGCGCCCCCGCCGAGCAGCAGGCCGACCCGTACGGCGGCTACCAGCAGCAGTACGACGGCGTCCAGGACCCGTACGCCCAGACCGCCGTCGGCTACGGCCAGGCCGACCCGTACGCGGCCTACCAGGGCTACGACGGCGCCCCGCAGGCGTACGACCCGGGCCAGGCCGCCCAGCAGGTGCCGCAGCAGGGCCGGCAGGGGTACGCGCTGGACGAGACGAGCCTGTTCGACACCAGCATGATCACGCCCGAACAGCTCGAGGCGTACCAGCGCGAGCGGGGTCTCTAGGGGCGGATTGGGCCGTGAGCGAAAGGTCCAGTATCCTGGCTCTTCGGTCGCGCGTATGACCGCGATCCACGCTGCCCGGGAACGCACCGTACGGCAGCGACACCCTCTGAGCTCGAAGATCGAAAGCAGGAATGGCTCTGAACGCCCGCCTCGACCACCGCAACCCCCTCGTGTTCGACACGCACGAGCTGGGGCGGCGGCCTGGTGCGCTGCAGCGCCTGACCCGTACGGTCGACGCCCCCAAGGACCTCGGTATCAAGGGAGTCGTCGGAGTGCCGGAAGGCGCCCCGGTGGAGCTCGAACTCCGGCTCGAGTCGGTCATGGAAGGTGTGCTCGTCACAGGCACCGCCCGTGCCGGGGCCGAGGGGGAGTGCGTAAGGTGTCTGGAGCCGCTCGAGCTGGAGCTCGAAGCGGACTTCCAGGAGATGTTCTCGTACCCTGACGCCGACGACCGGGGCCGCGTGACCGCGGAACCGGGCGACGACGCCGAGGACGACGAGGACAGGCTCTTCCTCGAGGACGGCCTGTTCGACCTCGAGCCGGTGCTGCGCGACGCGGTGGTGCTCGCACTGCCGATGCAGCCGGTGTGCCAGGAAGACTGCCCGGGTCTGTGCTCCGAGTGCGGAGCGCGGCTGGCGGACGACCCGGACCACCACCACGACGCCGTCGACATCCGTTGGGCGGCATTGCAGGGACTCGCCGACACCATGAAGGACGGCGAGAAGGACGAGATGAGCGGCTCCGAAACCGGTGCCGACGAGAAGCAGGAGAAGTAGCCGTGGCTGTTCCGAAGCGGAAGATGTCGCGCAGCAACACGCGCCACCGCCGGTCGCAGTGGAAGGCTGCGGTCCCCACCCTGGTGGCGTGCGAGCGCTGCCACGAGCCCAGGCAGCAGCACATCGCGTGCCCGTCCTGCGGCACCTACAACAAGCGCCAGGTCCTCGAGGTCTGAGCGGCTGGTGAGAGGCACTGTGTCCACGCCGAAGAAAAACTCTGCGGACAACCAGGCCTCGTCCCCGACGCTTCTGGAAGGGCGGCTCGGCTACCAGGTCGAGTCCGCCCTTCTGGTGCGTGCGCTGACCCATCGTTCCTACGCCTACGAGAACGGCGGTCTGCCGACGAACGAGCGGCTGGAGTTCCTCGGGGACTCCGTGCTCGGTCTCGTCGTCACCGACACGCTGTACCGCACCCACCCCGACCTGCCCGAGGGCCAGCTGGCCAAGCTGCGGGCCGCGGTGGTCAACTCGCGTGCGCTGGCGGAGGTGGGCCGCGGGCTCGACCTCGGCTCCTTCATCCGGCTCGGCCGGGGTGAAGAGGGAACGGGCGGCCGGGACAAGGCGTCCATCCTCGCCGACACCCTCGAAGCGGTGATCGGCGCGGTCTATCTCGACCAGGGCCTGGAATCGGCGGCGGAGCTGGTGCACCGCCTGTTCGACCCGCTGATCGAGAAGTCCTCGAACCTGGGAGCCGGCCTGGACTGGAAGACCAGTCTCCAGGAGCTCACCGCGACCGAGGGGCTCGGCGTTCCCGAGTACCTGGTCACGGAGACCGGCCCCGACCACGAGAAGACCTTCACTGCTGCCGCCCGCGTCGGAGGCGTCTCGTACGGCACCGGCACCGGCCGCAGCAAGAAGGAGGCGGAGCAGCAGGCCGCCGAGTCCGCGTGGCGGTCCATCAAGGCCGCGGCGGACGAGCGGGCCAGGGCGGCTCAGGAGGCCGAACAGGTCGTCCGGGCCGCCGAGGCCGAAGCCTCCGGCACGAGCGCCGACGCCCCGTCGGCCTCCGCCTGACGCACCACGCGCGACCCGAGCGCCCGTCCCCGCAGCGGGGCGGGCGCTCGGTGCTCGCTCCACCCGTCCTGGGAGGGACACCATGCCCGAGCTGCCCGAGGTCGAGGTCGTACGGCGCGGACTCGAGCGGTGGGTCGCCCACCGGACCGTCGCCGACGCCGAGGTCCTGCACCCGCGCGCGGTGCGCCGTCACCTCGCCGGCGCGGACGACTTCGCGCACCGGCTGAAGGGCCACCGCATCGGCGTCCCGCGCCGCCGAGGCAAGTACCTGTGGCTGCCGCTGGAGGACACGGACCAGTCCGTGCTGGCCCACCTCGGGATGAGCGGCCAGCTGCTGATGCAGCCGCACGCCGCGCCGGACGAGAAGCACCTGCGGATCCGCGTCCGCTTCACCGAGCCGCAGGCCCCGGAGGCCGGACCGGCGGGGGACACCGAGCTGCGCTTCGTCGACCAGCGCACCTTCGGCGGACTGTCGCTGCACGACAACACCCCCGAGGGCCTGCCCGACGTCATCGCGCACATCGCCCGCGACCCGCTCGACCCGCTCTTCGACGAGGAGGCCTTCCACCAGGCCCTGCGCCGCAAGCGGACCACCATCAAGCGGGCGCTCCTCGACCAGTCGCTGATCAGCGGCGTCGGCAACATCTACGCGGACGAGGCGCTGTGGCGCTCCCGCATCCACTACGAGCGCCCCACGGCCGGCTTCACCCGCCCCCGCACCCTGCAACTGCTGGGCCACGTCCGGGACGTGATGAACGCCGCCCTCGCGGCCGGCGGCACCAGCTTCGACAGCCTCTACGTCAACGTCAACGGCGAGTCCGGCTACTTCGACCGGTCCCTGGACGCGTACGGCCGTGAGGGTCTGCCCTGCCGCCGCTGCGGGACGCCGGTGCGCCGGCGGGCGTGGATGAACCGCTCCAGCTACTTCTGCCCGCGCTGTCAGCGGGCGCCGCGCGCCGCGTCGTAACGCACACGGGCCTCGAGGACGGCGTCCATGCGCTCCTCCAGGAGGTGGATGAGGGCCAGCAGGCGCTCGGCGACCTCGCGGCCCAGCGGGGTCAGTTCGTAGTCCACCCGGGGCGGGTTGGTCAGCTGCGCCTCGCGGTGCACGAGCCCGTCGCGCTCCAGCGCGTGCAGCGTCTGCGACAGCATCTTCTCGCTGACGCCGTCGACCCGTCGGCGCAGTTCGTTGAACCGCAGCGAACCCTCGTGCAGCGCCCCCAGCGTCAGCGCCCCCCACCGTCCGGTCACGTGTTCCAGCGTGCCGCGGGACGGGCAGGACCTGGCGAACACGTCGAAGGGGAGGTCCCGGTCCTCCGGGGCCGGCTGCGTGGTCGTCATGAAGTCAGCGTACTTCAGAGCAGCGCTTGCCGATGTGCAGCGCTCACCGCTGGTAAGTGAAGGGGGAGCCGTGCGGATCCGGAAGGCCCGGCCCGCCGAGGCCGGGGAGCTGACCGAGCCGGCGCTCCGGTCCAAGGCGCACCGGGGCTACGGCGAGGCGTCCCTGGCGTCGTGCCGGGAGGGAGCTGACCCGTCCGGCCGTCGGAGGTGGGGAGCGGCGCACCGCGGTGGCCGAGCGGGACGGCCGCCTCCTCGGCTTCACGACCGTGGACGGGCGCCCGCCGGAGGGCGCGGTGGGGGTGATCTCCGTGGACCCGACGGCCTCGGCCAGGGCATCGGCCGCGCCCTGTTCGAGCACGCGCTCGCCGCGGCCCGGGACGCCGGCTTCCGCCGCCTGACGATCGACGCCGACCCGAATGCCGAGCCGTTCTGCCGCGCGATGGGCGCGGTACGCATCGGCGAGACGCCGTCCGGCTCCGTCCCGGGCCGCGTGCTCCCGTTGCTTTCCGTCACCCTGTGAGGGCGGTGCCGCCACGGGCGGACGCCTTCCCGTCGGACATCGGAGAGGAGGAGCCGTGAAGGCACGCACGGACCCGTCCGGCCCGGCGGCGGCATTCGCCGTCGCGGGCCTGTGGGCGGCGGCGATCGCCCTGTGGTTCGCCGTGCGCCCGGAGCGTGGCGGCACGCTGACACTGGCCTGCGCCGTCGTGTCGGTACCGGTGTGGCTGGTGATCGGGGTGCGGCGCCTCAGGGCGAGGCGGGCCGAGGAGGACAGCGGAGAGGGGTGAGCGCCCGCGGGCGGCTCGCCGGCAGAGCTGGTGTCGCGGCCCGGCCGGCGCTCGTGTCCGGCGTGCGTGTGACGGCTCAGTACCCGAAGTTCTGCGTCCACCAAGGCCCGCCCGGGCCCATGTGGACGCCGACGCCCAGGGTCTTGAAGTCGCAGTTCAGGATGTTCGCCTTGTGGCCGGGGCTGTTCATCCAGGCCTCCATGACGGCCTCGGCGTCGCCCTGGCCGCGGGCGATGTTCTCGCCGCCGAGGTTGCTTATGCCGACCGCCTGGGCCCGGTCCCACGGGGTGTCGCCGTCGGGGTCGGTGTGGTCGAAGAAGCCGCGCTTGGCCATGTCGTTGCTGAAGGCCGTCGCCAGTGCGGTCAGCGCGCTGTCCGCGGTGACCGGGCTGCAGCCGGCCTTGGCCCGCTCGGCGTTGACCAGCCGCAGCACCTCGGCGCCGGCCAGCGCCTCGACCGAGACCTGGCCCTGGCTCTCGTCGTCCGCCGTCCGCTCCGGCTCCGGCGTCGCCTCGCGGGCCGGCGCCTGCCTCTCGGTCTTCTCCGGGGCCGCGGCGGACTCCGTCCTCTCCGGGGTCTTCTGCTTCTCGGGCGCCTTCGTCGGCGCGGTCGAGGCGGACGGTGACGCGGACGGCGCCGGGGTCACCGAGCGTCCGCCGTCACGGCTCGCGGGGGCGGACGCGTCGCGGCTCGGCGTCTCGGCGGGGCCGGACGTGCCACCCTGCTCGGTCGGCAGGTTGGTCGCCACACCGGCGTCGGCCTGCACGTTGTCACTGGGGCCGCGGTCGCCGCCGAGCTTGTAGTTCTCCAGGCCCGGCACCGTGCCGGTGGCCACGGCGACCGTGCCGAGGGCCACGGCGGCGGAGACCCCGAGCAGCCCGGTGCGGACCGGCGTCGCGGGCTTCTTCTTGCGCCGGCGTCCGCTCCCGCTTCCGGGCCGGTCGTCCGCGCCGACCGACGAGGTCACGGTGGTGGAGCGGGGGCGCGGCCGGGGCGTCACGTCCCACTCCGGGACCGGGTCACCGGAGAAGGAGTGACCCGTGAAGTCGTGCTCGGCGGTGCGCGGGCCCGGCACGGTGGGGGACGCGAGGGTGTCCGCGGCGTAGTCGTACGCGGCCGGAGCGGGGCCGGGCGCGCTGTCCGGGAAGCCGCCCGAGGCGAAGCCGGTGCGGCCGGGGGGCACCGCGGTGTCGCCCGTCGCGTACAGGTACGCCGCGCTGCGGGCGTACGTCTCCGCGTAGGCCTCCGGGTTCAGGTACGGCGCCGTGCCCATCGCGGGCGGGCCGTCGGGCGCGGCGCCTCGCGGGTCCAGGCCTTCACCGGAGGAGCCGTGGCGGTGGGTGACACCGGCGGTGCGGCTCGTGGCGGCGCGGCCGGCGTCGGAGCGTCGGTGGCGTCCCATGTCCTGGCCTTCCTCGTCCTGGCGGCCGGCGCGTCTCGCGACCAGCCCGAAACTCGACGATCACGAAACTCACACGAACGAGTGAGTTTCATATGAGATTCATGGGTGGGGACGCTACCGCATGGCGCAAGGGGGCGGAGTGCCTGGTGTGACTTTGTCCGGTTAGGTTGCAGGCATGAGCGAGGATGTGCGACTGGTCGCCTGGGTCCGCGGACGCGTCCAGGGCGTGGGCTTCCGCTGGTTCACCCGGGCCAAGGCCCTGGAGATCGGCGGACTGCGGGGCTTCGCCCTGAATCTCGGTGACGGCAGGGTGCAGGTGGTCGCCGAGGGCGCCCGCGACCACTGCGAGCGGCTGCTGGAGTGGCTCCAGATCGGCGACACGCCCGGACGCGTGGACGGAGTGACCGAGATCTGGGACACACCCCGCGGCGGCTACGACGGCTTCGCGATCCGCTGACAGAGCCCGCCCGCCCGCCGTGCCGACGGTCACGCGGCCCTCGTCGTGAGCCGTCCGCGAGTAAAAAAGTCCTGGTGATCGAGGCGAACGGCTTGCCGACGGCCATCGCGCCCGCCAAGATGACCATCACGCCCCGAGGACCCGAGAAGATCGCGCCGCCGCCGCCGTCCGGCCGTACGCGCCCGGTTGTCCCCCGATACGGGGCGTGATCGTGTTGACCCTCAAACTTTTTGGTGAGACGCTGAAAGCCCCGCGCACCTTAGCTGTTTGGCATGGCTGAACGGCAGTACAACTCCAGGCCTGCCAAGCATCGCGGGTGCGAATCCCTCACGACCCACACCGCATCGGTCGGTCACTCATTGTGGAGGACCATCCATCATGGCAAAGGCGCTTCTCGGTTACGTCGGCGGCTCCGACCCTCGACTCCTCGCCGAGATGCGACGGCTCCAGCAGCGCGTCCAGGACCTGGAATCCGAGCTCGTGCGGATCCAGGCCGAGAAGGACGCCCTGAAGGCTGCCGCTTCTCACGACAGGATCATGGAGAGCGTTGACGCACACCAGGCGGAGCCTGCGCTCACCTGATCACTGCACGCTCCTCGCACAGCACCGCAGTGGTCGGGCTTGTCCGTCACCACCGCCAGGCAGTCGGAACTGCAAGGGACGCTCCGGCGTCCCTTCTTTCTTCACCCCTCCGCGCCCCGAGCCCCTGAGCCTGTCTCCATGCGGTGAACCACGCGACCCCCGCGCCGCGCACTCTCTGCCCCGCGCACCCTTTCGCCTTCTCAACGTCTGGCATGCCCTGCCCGTTCACCCGCGAAACCGCGCGTTCATGGAGCAAGACATGCCCGGCGGGTAAAGTCCGGCGGCGTGCACCTCAAGGCCCTGACCCTCCGCGGCTTCAAATCGTTCGCCTCCGCGACCACCCTCCGGTTCGAACCGGGGATCACCTGCGTCGTCGGTCCGAACGGCTCGGGCAAGTCCAACGTGGTGGACGCGCTCAGCTGGGTCATGGGCGAGCAGGGCGCCAAGTCGCTGCGCGGCGGCAAGATGGAGGACGTCATCTTCGCCGGCACCACCGGCCGCCCCCCGCTGGGCCGCGCCGAGGTGTCCCTGACCATCGACAACTCCGACGGTGCCCTCCCCATCGAGTACTCCGAGGTCACCATCACGCGGATCATGTTCCGCAACGGCGGCAGCGAGTACCAGATCAACGGCGACACCTGCCGCCTCCTGGACATCCAGGACCTGCTCTCCGACTCCGGCATCGGCCGCGAGATGCACGTCATCGTCGGTCAGGGCCAGCTCGACTCCGTCCTGCACGCCGACCCGACGGGCCGCCGCGCCTTCATCGAGGAGGCGGCCGGCGTCCTCAAGCACCGCAAGCGCAAGGAGAAGGCGCTGCGCAAGCTGGACGCGATGCAGGCCAACCTCGCGCGCGTGCAGGACCTCACCGACGAACTCCGCCGCCAGCTCAAGCCCCTGGGCCGCCAGGCCGCCGTCGCCCGCAGGGCCGCCGTCATCCAGGCCGACCTGCGCGACGCCCGTCTGCGCCTCCTCGCCGACGACCTCGTGAAGCTGCGTGAGGCGCTCCAGGCCGAGATCGCCGACGAGGCCGCCCTCAAGGAGCGCAAGGAGGCCGCCGAGGCCGAGCTGAGGAAGGCCCTCCAGCGCGAGGCGCTCCTGGAGGACGAGGTGCGCCGCCTCACCCCGCGGCTGCGGGACGCCCAGCAGACCTGGTACGAACTCTCCCAGCTCGCCGAACGGGTGCGCGGCACCGTCTCCCTCGCCGACGCGCGCGTGCAGAGCGCCACCTCCGCGCCCCCCGAGGAGCGGCGCGGCCGGGACCCCGAGGACATGGAGCGCGAGGCCGCCCGCGTCCGCGAGCAGGAGGCCGAACTGGAGGCCGCCCTGGAGGCGGCCGAACGCGCGCTGGACGACACCGTCGCCCACCGCGCCGAACTGGAGCGCGAACTGGCCCAGGAGGAACGCCGGCTGAAGGACGCCGCGCGGGCCATCGCCGACCGGCGCGAAGGACTCGCCCGGCTCAAGGGCCAGGTGGGCGCCGCCCGTTCCCGCGCCGCCGCGGCCCAGGCCGAGATCGAACGGCTCGCCGCCGCCCGCGACGACGCACAGCAGCGCGCCGTGGCGGCCCAGGAGGAGTACGAGGTCCTCCAGGCGGAGGTCGACGGCCTCGACGCGGGCGACGCGGAACTCGCCGAGCGGCACGAGGACGCCAAGCGCCGGCTCGCCGGGGCCGAGGCCGCCCTCACCGCCGCCCGCGAGGCGGTCACCGACGCGGAGCGGAAACGCGCCGCGACCCAGGCACGCCACGAGGCGCTGGCGCTCGGCCTGCGCCGCAAGGACGGCACCGGGGCACTGCTGGGGGCGAAGGACCGCCTGGGCGGACTGCTCGGACCGGCCGCGGAACTGCTGACCGTCGCCCCCGGCCACGAGGCCGCCCTGGCCGCCGCGTTCGGCGCGGCCGCCGACGCCCTGGCGGTCGCCTCCCCGTCCGCGGCGGCCGACGCCATCAGACTGCTGCGCGAGCAGGACGCGGGCCGTGCCGCACTCCTCCTGGCCGGCGCCCCGGAACCCGCGCCCGACGAGCTGGACCCGCTCCCCGTGGGCCGGCACGCCGCCGGCCTGGTCGACGGGCCCGCCGACCTCATGCCCGCCGTGCGGCGCCTGCTGCACGGCATCGTCGTCGTCGGCACCCTCGAGGACGCCGAGGAACTCGTCCACGCCCGGCCCGGCCTCACCGCCGTCACCACCGAGGGTGACCTGCTCGGCGGCCACTTCGCGCACGGCGGTTCGGCCGGCGCCCCCAGCCTGCTGGAGGTGCGGGCGTCCGTCGACGAGGCCGCCGCCGAGCTGGAGGAACTCGCGGTGCGCTGCGAGGAGCTGGCCGAGGCGCAGGAAGCGGCGGCCGCCCGGCGCCGGGAGTGCGCGGCCCTGGTCGAGGAACTGGGGGAGCGGCGCCGGGCCGCCGACCGGGAGAAGTCCGCCGTCGCCCAGCAGCTCGGCCGGCTCGCCGGCCAGGCACGCGGCGCCGCCGGCGAGGCCGAACGCGCCGGGGCCGCCGCCGAACGGGCCCAGGAGGCGCTCGACAAGGCGCTCGCCGACGTGGAGGAACTCGCCGAGCGGCTCGAGGCGGCCGAGGAGACGCCGTTCGAGGAGGAGCCCGACACCTCCGTGCGCGACCGGCTCGCCGCCGACGGGGCCAACGCCCGCCAGACCGAGATGGAGGCCCGCCTCCAGGTCCGTACGCACGAGGAACGGGTCAAGGGGCTGGCCGGCCGGGCCGACTCCCTGGACCGGGCCGCCCGCGCGGAACGCGAGGCACGCGCGCGTGCCGAACAGCGCCGAGCCCGGCTGCGTCACGAGGCGGAGGTCGCCGCCGCCGTCGCCGCGGGCGCCCGCCAGCTCCTCGCGCACGTCGAGGTGTCCCTGGCCCGTGCCGCCGAGGAGCGCACCGCGGCCGAGGCCGCCAAGGCCCGGCGCGAGGAGGAACTCGCCCGCGCCCGCACCGAGGGACGCGATCTCAAGGCGGAACTCGACAAGTTGACGGATTCGGTCCACCGCGGCGAGGTACTCGGCGCCGAGAAAAGGCTGCGGATGGAGCAGCTGGAGGCGAAGGCGCTGGAGGAACTGGGTGTCGAACCGGCCGGGCTGGTCGCGGAGTACGGCCCGCACCAACTCGTGCCGCCCTCGCCCCCCGCCGAGGGCGAGGAGCTGCCGGAGGACCCGGAGCACCCGCGCAACCGGCCCCGCCCCTTCGTCCGGGCCGAGCAGGAGAAACGCCTGAAGGCGGCCGAGCGCGCCTACCAGCGGCTCGGCAAGGTGAACCCGCTCGCCCTGGAGGAGTTCGCGGCGCTGGAGGAACGCCACCAGTTCCTCGGCGAGCAGCTGGAGGACCTGAAGAAGACCCGCGCGGACCTGCTCCAGGTCGTCAAGGAGGTCGACGAACGCGTCGAGCAGGTCTTCACCGAGGCCTACCGGGACACCGCCCGTGAGTTCGAGGGCGTCTTCTCCCGGCTCTTCCCGGGTGGGGAGGGGCGCCTGGTGCTGACCGACCCCGACAACATGCTCACCACGGGCGTGGACGTCGAGGCGCGTCCGCCGGGCAAGAAGGTCAAGCGGCTGTCGCTGCTCTCGGGCGGCGAGCGGTCGCTGACCGCCGTGGCGCTGCTCGTGTCGATCTTCAAGGCGCGGCCCAGCCCGTTCTACGTGATGGACGAGGTCGAGGCCGCGCTCGACGACACCAACCTCCAGCGGCTGATCCGGATCATGCAGGAGCTGCAGGAGGCCTCGCAGCTGATCGTGATCACGCACCAGAAGCGCACCATGGAGGTCGCCGACGCGCTGTACGGCGTCTCCATGCAGGGCGACGGCGTGTCCAAGGTCATCAGCCAGCGTCTGCGCTGAAGCGGCGCAAGATCTTCAAGATGTGAACACCTGCTGGGCTTCGTCCGGGCTCCTGCGTCTCGAAACTCACATCCAAGGACCTATTGACTTCAAGAATTGAAGACATAGTCTCTGCCGTGTTGTTTTTACCTTCATGTGCCTACGGCGGAAAACATGAAGGGCTGACCCCCCATCCGGCGATGTTGCCGGTGGCCCGAGGAGTACACGTGACCAGCACCGCGCAGGCACAAGCGTCAGGAGCCCGGACGGCTCATCCCGAACATCTCGGGCATGTCATCTTCATCGCCGCTGCCGCCGCCATGGGCGGCTTCCTCTTCGGCTACGACAGCTCCGTGATCAACGGCGCCGTCGAGGCCATCCGCGACCGCTACGACATCGGCTCCGCCGCGCTCGCCCAGGTCATCGCCATCGCGCTGATCGGCTGCGCGATCGGCGCCGCCACCGCCGGCCGGATAGCCGACCGCATCGGACGCATCCGGTGCATGCAGATCGCCGCGGTCCTCTTCACGGTCAGCGCCATCGGCTCCGCGCTCCCGTTCTCCCTGTACGACCTCGCCTTCTGGCGCGTGGTCGGCGGCTTCGCCATCGGCATGGCCTCCGTCATCGGCCCCGCCTACATCGCCGAGGTCGCCCCGCCCGCCTACCGCGGCCGTCTCGGCTCCTTCCAGCAGGCCGCGATCGTCATCGGCATCGCCGTCTCCCAGCTGGTCAACTGGGGCATCCTGAACGCCGCGGACGGGGACCAGCGCGGTGAACTGCTGGGCCTGGAGGCCTGGCAGCTCATGCTCGGCGTCATGGTCGTCCCGGCCGTCCTCTACGGCCTGCTCTCCTTCGCCATCCCCGAGTCGCCCCGCTACCTGATCTCCGTCGGCAAGCACGAGCGCGCCCGGCAGATCCTCGCCGAGGTCGAGGGCGGCGAGATCGACCTCGACGCGCGCGTCACCGAGATCGAGACCGGCATGCGGCGCGAGGAGAAGTCCAGCTTCAAGGACCTGCTCGGCGGCACCTTCTTCTTCAAGCCGATCGTCTGGATCGGTATCGGCCTGTCGGTGTTCCAGCAGTTCGTCGGCATCAACGTCGCGTTCTACTACTCGGCCACGCTGTGGCAGTCGGTCGGCGTCGACCCGTCGGACTCGTTCTTCTACTCGTTCACCACCTCGATCATCAACATCGTCGGCACCGTCATTGCGATGATCTTCGTCGACCGCATCGGCCGCCGGCCGCTGGCCGTCATCGGCTCGGTCGGCATGGTGATCGGTCTCGCGCTGGAGGCCTGGGCGTTCTCCTCGGACCTCGTCGACGGGCAGCTGCCCGCCACGCAGGGCTGGGTGGCCCTGATCGCGGCCCACGTCTTCGTCCTCTTCTTCGCCCTGTCATGGGGTGTGGTCGTGTGGGTCATGCTCGGCGAGATGTTCCCGAACCGGATCCGCGCCGCCGCCCTCGGCGTCGCCGCGGCCGCGCAGTGGATCGCCAACTGGGCGATCACCGCGAGCTTCCCGTCGCTGGCGGACTGGAACCTGTCCGTCACCTACGTGATCTACACGGTGTTCGCGGCGCTCTCGATCCCGTTCGTGCTGAAGTTCGTGAAGGAGACGAAGGGCAAGCGGTTGGAGGAGATGGGCTGACGCCCCTCTTCACCCCTTGCGACCCGAGGGGTGGGGGTCTTCTCCCCGCTGCTCCCACCCCTCGTGTGCCGCCCCCCAGCTGCCCCGGTTCGGATTGCTTCCGAGTCGGGGCGGTGGCGTGTCCGTGGCCGGGCGCGGGTTGTGTGGGGCTTGTCGCGCAGGTCCCCGCGCCCCTTCGGGGCGCGTCGGGAGCAGGGGTGTCGGGGGGAGCATGGCCGATACTGGACGGGTTATGGACATCGTCATCCTTGCTGTAGTCATCGCCGTGGTCGTGTTCGGCGCGCTCGGCGGGCTGATCGTCGGGAGCCGGCGCAAGAAGCCGCTGCCCCCGCCGCCGCCCGCCGCGCCCGACATCACCGCCCCGCCGGCCGAGCCGCACGTCGGCGAAGAGGCCGAGACGCCGCGGGAGGAACCGCGGCGCACCATCGAGGAGGTTGATCTTCCGGCGGGCGCCGGTCCCGTCGTCATCGAGGAACCGCCCGCCGCCGAGGCTCCCCGGATCGAGATCCCGGAGCCCACCGCCGGCCGCCTGGTCCGGCTGCGCGCCCGCCTGTCGCGGTCGCAGAACGCCCTGGGCAAGGGCCTGCTCACCCTGCTCTCCCGCGAGCACCTGGACGAGGAGACCTGGGAGGAGATCGAGGACACCCTGCTCACCGCCGACGTCGGCGTCCAGCCCACCCAGGAGCTGGTCGACCGGCTGCGCGAGCGGGTCAAGGTGCTCGGCACCCGTACGCCCGAGGAACTGCGCGGGCTGCTCCGCGAGGAGCTGCTCACGCTGGTCGGTCCGCAGATGGACCGCACCGTGCACACCGAGAACCAGGCCGGCGGCCCCGGCGTCGTGATGGTCGTCGGCGTCAACGGCACCGGCAAGACCACCACCACCGGCAAGCTCGCCCGCGTCCTGGTCGCCGACGGCAACACCGTCGTCCTCGGCGCCGCCGACACCTTCCGGGCCGCCGCCGCCGACCAGCTGCAGACCTGGGGCGAGCGGGTCGGCGCCCACATCGTGCGCGGCCCGGAGGGCGGCGACCCGGCCTCCGTCGCGTTCGACGCGGTCAAGGAGGGCAAGGAGATGGGCGCCGACGCGGTGCTCATCGACACCGCCGGCCGACTGCACACCAAGACGGGCCTCATGGACGAGCTCGGCAAGGTCAAGCGGGTCGTGGAGAAGCAGGCTCCGCTGGACGAGGTGCTGCTGGTGCTCGACGCCACCACCGGCCAGAACGGTCTGGTGCAGGCGCGGGTCTTCGCCGAGGTCGTCGACATCACCGGCATCGTGCTCACCAAGCTCGACGGCACGGCCAAGGGCGGCATCGTCATCTCCGTCCAGCGCGAGCTGGGCGTCCCGGTCAAGCTGATCGGGCTCGGCGAGGGCGCGGACGATCTGGCGCCGTTCGAGCCGGAAGCCTTCGTGGACGCCCTCCTGGGGGAGTGACACCCCCCGGAGACGTCCGGCCCCGTACGCGAGGAAGCGCCCGCCCCCGAAAACGATCGGGGGACGGGCGCTTCGCCGTGCCGGAAGGGGTCAGGCGCCCGACCGGTGCGCCACGTACGCCAGCGTGCCGAGCAGCAGCCGTGCCTCCGGCGGACGGGCGGCACAGTCCAGGGCGGGGGAGCGCAGCCAGCGCACCGGGCCGAGGCCGCCGCGGTCCGACGGCGGCGCCGTGACGTGCGTACCGCGTCCCAGGCCGCGCAGGTCGAGGGCGCCCGGGTCGTCCCAGCCCATGCGGTACAGCAGGTCGGGCAGGGCCTCGGCGGCGCCCGGGGCGACGAAGAACTGGGCCCGCCCGTCCGGGGTGGCGGCGACCGGCCCGACCGGCAGGCCCATCCGCTCCAGCCGCGCCAGGGCGTGACACCCGGCCGGCTCCGCCACCTCGATCACGTCGAACGCCCGGCCGACGGGCAACAGCACCGAGGCGCCCGGGAACTCCGACCAGAGCGCGGTCACCTCGTCCAGCGGCGCACCCGCGCGGATCACCGGGGCGTGCTCCAGGGGGTGGGCGCCCGGCGCCCGGCAGGCCGTGCGACCGCAGGAGCAGGCCCCGGCGACGGCGCGGACGCCGGCCACCACGTCCCAGCCCCACAGCCCCGTGTACTCCGCCACGACCGTGCCGTCCGAGGAGCGGCCGCGCCGCCGTGAGCCGGACCGGATGTCACGGATGCCCCGGCTGATGCCGATCGTGAAGCCCATGCCCCCTCCAACGGGTCCGACGTACCGGTGGTTACGCAACGGACGCGGTGCGTGACTCTCTGTTTCCGAATTCCCGGCGCGCCCCGCGCCAATCAGCGCTTTGGTGTGCATGGGGTGGCGTGGCGGTCGCGGTGCGCCCTCGAGTGCGTCGTTGCATCCGCTCCTGTCCGTCCTGCGCCGAGTCAATCGCGGGACGGCGACGGTGTGTTCATTCGAAGGGGTGGCGAATGGTGGCGATTGTGGTTCCGCCGTGGTGGGGCGGGTGATCATGTGGTTACTGTGTGTGCACGGTTTGGATGGGGCGCATGCACTCGCGGGTATGCCGGAGGCAACTCGACTTGCCGTTCGAGGGGTGGCAACCGCCGGACGGGCGGCCCCGACCACCGGCATTCTGATAGGGCTTGGCGCACTCGGCGACAAGTGGTTTTCAGGGATGGGGGCGTTCCAGTGAGCGGCAACGGCGGTGGCGGGACGAGTTCTGCGGGTGCGGAGAAGCGCCCGAACGAGCTGCTCACCTCGTGGTTCGTCCGCAGCGGCTGGTCCAAGGGCGAGCTGGCCCGCCAAGTGAACCGCAGAGCACGGCAGTTGGGCGCCAACCACATCTCCACCGACACCTCCCGCGTCCGCCGCTGGCTGGACGGGGAGAACCCGCGCGAGCCGATCCCCCGCATCCTGTCCGAGCTGTTCTCCGAACGCTTCGGTGTCGTCGTCTCCGTGGAGGACCTGGGCCTGCGCACCACCCGCCCGGCGCCCTCCTCGACCGGCGTCGACCTTCCCTGGACGGGCCCGCAGACCGTGGCCCTGCTCAGCGAGTTCTCGCGCAGCGACCTCATGCTGGCGCGGCGCGGCTTCCTCGGCAGCTCGCTGGCCCTCTCCGCGGGCCCGTCCCTCATCGAGCCCATGCAGCGCTGGCTCGTCCCCTCCCCGCCCAGCCCGCTGCCCAGGCCCGAACCGGACGTCGCGCCCTCCTCGGCGCGCGCCCGCGGCCGGCTGTCCAAGCCGGAGCTGGACCTGCTGGAGACCACCACCGTGATGTTCCGGCAGTGGGACGCCCAGTGCGGCGGCGGCCTGCGCCGCAAGGCCGTCGTCGGCCAGCTCCACGAGGTCACCGACCTCCTCCAGGAGCCCCAGCCGGAGACCACCGCCAAAAAGCTGTTCAAGGTCGCCGCCGAACTCGCCGAGCTGGCGGGCTGGATGTCGTACGACGTGGGACTGCAGCCCACCGCGCAGAAGTACTTCGTGCTCGCCCTGCACGCCGCCAAGGAGGCCGGCGACCGGCCGCTCGGCTCCTACGTGCTGTCCAACATGAGCCGGCAGATGATCCACCTCGGCCGGCCCGAGGACGCCCTGGAGCTCATCCACCTCGCGCAGTACGGCAGCCGGGACTGCGCGGGCCCCCGCGTCCAGTCGATGCTGTATGCGATGGAGGCCCGCGCCTACGCCAACATGGGGCAGCCCGGCCGCTGCAAGCGCGCCGTCCGCATGGCCGAGGACACCTTCGCCGAGGCCGACGAGTGGGACGAGCCGGACCCCGACTGGATCCGCTTCTTCTCCGAGGCCGAGCTGTACGCGGAGAACAGCCACTCCTTCCGCGACCTCGCCTACGTCGCGGGCCGCAGCCCCACCTACGCCTCGCTCGCCGAGCCGCTGATGAAGCGGGCCGTGGAGCTGTTCGGCCAGGAGGGCGGCGAGCACCAGCGCTCCTACGCCCTCAACCTGATCGGCATGGCCACGGTCCACCTGCTCCAGCGCGAGCCCGAGCAGGGCGCGGTTCTCGCCACCGAGGCCATCAAGGCGGCCAAGAAGGTCCGTTCCGAGCGGGTCAACACGCGTATCCGAAAGACCGTCGACACCGCCGTACGCGACTTCGGGGACCTCGCCGACGTCGTCGAACTCACCGAGCGGCTCGCGATCGAGCTGCCCGAGACCGCCGAAGCGGTCTGACCACCGGAACACCCCTGGACCCCGGCCGCGGCCGGCCCTCCCGAACTGCCCGACTCGGCTCCCCCATGCCAGTCATTTCGGAAGGCCGGCCGCGGCCGGCCGTGTCTCCTCCCGACCACGGCCCACCGCCGCACACCGGAAGACCGCGCCACGACGACGACCGGCGCGCCCCGGATCCGGCGGTTCACCGACCCGTAACACGCCGGGTGCCTTCGTCACGGCGGCGAAACAACGAGGGGCCTCCACCGAAACCGCGCTGCGCCACTCTTCATGGCGCATAACCGGCCCACCCCTCCATCCGCTCAAGGCTTCGCCCGCACTTCGCCCGCACGGGGCCGTACCAACGACGAGGAGACGCCGATGGCACCAGCCATCACCCTGGCAGCAGACGCGCCCACGCTGTCCGCCGCCAACACAGGGTTCATGCTCATCTGTTCCGCCCTGGTGATGCTCATGACCCCCGGTCTGGCCTTCTTCTACGGAGGCATGGTCCGGGTCAAGAGCACGCTGAACATGCTGATGATGAGCTTCATCAGCCTGGGCATCGTCACCGTCCTGTGGGTGCTCTACGGATTCTCCGTCGCGTTCGGCGACGACAAGGGCGGCCTCGTCGGCTGGAACGCCGACTGGGTGGGCCTGAGCGACATCGGCCTGACGGAACTGTGGGGCGCGACCACCGTCCCGCTGTTCGTCTTCGCCGCCTTCCAGCTCATGTTCGCCATCCTCACGCCCGCCCTGATCAGCGGCGCGCTCGCGGACCGCGTGAAGTTCAGCGCCTGGGCCCTGTTCATCACCCTGTGGGTCACCGTCGTCTACTTCCCGGTCGCGCACTGGGTGTGGGGCGAGGGCGGCTGGGCCTTCGACCTCGGCGTCATCGACTTCGCCGGCGGCACCGCGGTGCACATCAACGCCGGTGCGGCCGCCCTCGGCGTCCTCCTCGTCATCGGCAGGCGCATCGGATTCAAGAAGGACCCGATGCGTCCGCACAGCCTCCCGCTGGTCATGCTCGGCGCCGGTCTGCTGTGGTTCGGCTGGTTCGGGTTCAACGCCGGCTCGTGGCTCGGCAACGACGACGGCGTCGGCGCGCTGATGTTCGTCAACACCCAGGTCGCCACGGGCGCCGCGGTCGTCGGCTGGCTCGCCTACGAGAAGATCCGCCACGGCGCGTTCACCACGCTGGGCGCCGCCTCCGGCGCGGTCGCCGGTCTGGTCGCCATCACCCCGGCCGGCGGCGCGGTCTCCCCGCTCGGCGCCATCGCGGTCGGCCTCGTCGCCGGTGTCCTGTGCGCCATGGCCGTCGGCCTCAAGTACAGGTTCGGCTACGACGACTCCCTCGACGTCGTCGGCGTCCACCTCGTCGGCGGCGTCATCGGTTCCCTGCTCGTCGGCTTCCTCGCCACCGGCAAGGGCCAGTCCGACGTC
The DNA here is from genome assembly GCF_055778765.1 of Streptomyces sp. DSM 120436. Lineage (NCBI taxonomy): Bacteria > Bacillati > Actinomycetota > Actinomycetes > Kitasatosporales > Streptomycetaceae > Streptomyces > Streptomyces sp. DSM 120436. The sequence goes on from NZ_JBSKBS010000001.1 coordinate 2,948,289, forward strand.
GCGGGTCTCTTCTACGGCGGCGGCCTCGACCAGTTCTGGAAGCAGTGCGCCGGTGTCCTCGGTGTCCTCGCCTACTCCCTGATCGTCTCCGCGGGCCTGGCCCTCCTGATCCACAAGACCCTCGGCATGCGCGTCTCCGAGGACGAGGAGGTGGCCGGCATCGACCAGGCCGAGCACGCCGAGACCGCCTACGACTTCAGCGGCGCCGGCGGGGGCGCGGCCCGCACGGCGGCCGGCACCCCCGTCGCCCCCGCCGAGAGCAAGAAGGTGGACGCATGAAGCTCATCACCGCCGTCGTGAAGCCGCACCGGCTCGACGAGATCAAGGAGGCCCTCCAGGCCTTCGGCGTGCACGGTCTGACCGTCACCGAGGCCAGCGGCTACGGCCGCCAGCGCGGCCACACCGAGGTCTACCGCGGCGCCGAGTACACCGTCGACCTGGTGCCCAAGGTCCGCATCGAGGTCCTGGTCGAGGACGACGACGCCGAACAGCTCGTCGACGTCGTCGTCAAGGCGGCCCGCACCGGCAAGATCGGCGACGGCAAGGTGTGGACGATCCCCGTCGAGACGGCCGTACGGGTCCGGACCGGCGAGCGCGGCCCGGACGCGCTCTGACAGCAGGCCGACAGAACAGGAGACGCCGGGTGACGAGTACGGACACGCACGACCAGGCAGAGGACTCGGGACCCGGCGGCTACGCGGCGGCCCGGCTGCGCCTTCTCACCGAGAGGGCGCGGTCCGGGCCGCCGCGCCGTTCCGCGCTCGCCGGTCTCACCGACGACTGGCTCGCCGGACTCTTCGCGGCCGGCGCCCCCGGAGCGCGCGGGGTGTCCCTGGTCGCCGTCGGCGGCTACGGACGCGCGGAACTCTCCCCGCGCAGCGACCTCGACCTGCTCCTGCTCCACGACGGCAGCGCCCCCGAGGCCGTGTCCGCCCTCGCGGACCGCCTCTGGTACCCGGTCTGGGACCTCGGCCTCGCCCTCGACCACTCCGTCCGCACCCCGGCGGAGGCCCGCAGGACGGCGGGGGAGGACCTCAAGGTCCAGCTCGGGCTGCTGGACGCCCGGCACCTCGCCGGCGACCTCGGCCTCACCACCGCCCTGCGCACCGCCGTCCTCGCCGACTGGCGCAACCACGCCCCCGAGCGGCTGCCCGCCCTGCGGGACCTGTGCGAGGAGCGCGCCGGACGCCAGGGCGAACTGCAGTACCTCCTCGAACCCGACCTCAAGGAGGCCCGCGGCGGGCTGCGCGACGCCACCGCCCTGCGCGCGGTGGCCGCCTCCTGGCTCGCCGACGCCCCCCGCGAAGGACTCGCCGAGGCCCGCCGCCGCCTCCTCGACGTGCGCGACGCCCTGCACCTGACCACCGGACGCGCCACCGACCGCCTCGCCCTCCAGGAACAGGACCAGGTCGCCGCCGAACTCGGCCTGCTCGACGCCGACGCCCTGCTCCGCCAGGTCTACGAGGCCGCCCGGGTCATCGCCTACGCGGGCGACGTCACCTGGCGCGAGGTCGGCCGCGTCCTGCGCTCCCGCTCCGGACGCCCCCGGCTGCGCGCCATGCTGGGAGGCAAGCCCGCGCCCGAGCGGTCCCCGCTCGCCGAAGGGGTGGTGGAACAGGACGGCGAAGTGGTGCTCGCCCGCGCCGCGCGCCCCGACCGCGACCCCGTGCTCCCGCTCCGTGCCGCGGCCGCCGCCGCCCAGGCCGGCCTCCCCCTCAATCTCCACGCCGTACGCCGCATGGCCGCCGGCGCCCGCGCCCTCCCCTCGCCCTGGCCCGCCGAGGCACGCCAGCAGCTCCTCACCCTGCTGGGCTCCGGCCGGCCCACCGTCGAGGTCTGGGAGGCGCTGGAGGCCGAGGGCCTGATCAGCCTGCTGCTCCCCGACTGGGACCGGGTGCGCTGCCGCCCCCAGCGCAACGCCGTCCACCTGTGGACCGTCGACCGGCACCTCGTCGAGACCGCCGTGCGCGCCTCCGCGTTCACCCGCCGGGTCAGCCGCCCCGACCTGCTGCTCGTCGCCGCGCTGCTGCACGACATCGGCAAGGGCTGGCCGGGCGACCACGCGGTGGCCGGCGAGGTCATCGCCCGCGACGTGGCCGCCCGCATCGGCTTCGACACCGACGACGTCACCGTGATCGCCACCCTCGTACGCCACCACCTGCTGCTCGTCGAGACCGCCACCCGGCGTGACCTCGACGACCCCGCCACCGTGCGCTCCGTCGCCGAGGCCGTCGGCTCCCCGGGCACCCTGGAGCTGCTGCACGCCCTCACCGAGGCGGACGCCCTCGCCACCGGACCGGCAGCCTGGTCCTCCTGGCGCGCCTCACTCGTCGCCGACCTGGTCGAACGGGTCTCCGCCGTGCTGGCGGGCCGGACCCCGCCCGACCCGGAGGAGGCCGCGCCCACCGCACAGCACGAGCGGCTCGCCCTGGAGGCCGTCGCCACCGGCGCGCCCGTGCTGTCCCTGAGGGCGCGGGCCGAGCCGCCCGCCGAGCCGTCCGAGGACCCCGAACCGATGGGCGTGGAGCTGATCGTCGCCGTACCCGGCCAGCCGGGCGTGCTGCCCGCGGTGGCCGGCGTGCTCGCCATGCACCGGCTCACCGTGCGCACCGCCGGACTGCGGTCGCTCGGTCTCCCGGACGGCGTCGACGGCTCCGTGCTGCTGCTGGACTGGCGCGTCGCCGCCGAGTACGGCTCGCTGCCGCAGGCCGCCCGGCTCCGTGCCGACCTGGTCCGCGCCCTGGACGGCAGCCTGGACGTCTCCGGCCGCCTCGCCGAACGGGACGCCGCGTACCCGAGGCGCCGCGGGGCGGTCGCACCGCCCCCGCGCGTGACGGTCGCCCCGGCCGCCTCCCGGCACGCCACGGTGATCGAGGTCCGCGCGCAGGACGCCCCCGGGCTGCTGTTCCGCATCGGGCGGGCGCTGGAGGACGCGGCGGTACGGGTGCGGAGTGCGCATGTGAGCACGTTGGGGGCGAACGCGGTGGACGTCTTTTATGTGACGCAGGAGCAGGGTGTGCCTTTGCCGGGTGAAGAGGCGGTGGCTGTGGCACGGAAGCTGGAGGAGGCGCTGCGGGCGTGACCTTCTGGTCACGTCATGCGTTCACGGGAGGTGCTCCTCGCCGACGCGGGGGTTTCCGTCCCTGCCTGCTGACCTCAGCGGGCGGGGGCGATGTGCTTGCCGGGCCGGATACCCTGGAGGGCAGCCCAGTCCGCCCCCGACCTCGAGGACCGACGCCACCGTGTTCGATACCCTCTCCGACCGCCTCAGCGCGACTTTCAAAAACCTCCGCGGCAAAGGCAGGTTGTCCGAGGCGGACATCGACGCCACGGCGCGTGAGATCCGCATCGCCCTCCTGGAAGCGGACGTGGCCCTGCCGGTCGTCCGGGCGTTCATCAAGAACGTCAAGGAGCGTGCGCTCGGCGCCGAGGTCTCCAAGGCGCTCAATCCGGCCCAGCAGATCATCAAGATCGTCAACGACGAGCTCGTCCAGATCCTCGGCGGCGAGACCCGCCGCCTCCGCTTCGCCAAGCAGCCCCCGACCGTGATCATGCTCGCGGGTCTGCAGGGCGCCGGCAAGACCACCCTCGCGGGCAAGCTCGGCAAGTGGCTCAAGGACCAGGGCCACTCCCCGCTGCTGGTCGCCGCCGACCTCCAGCGCCCCAACGCCGTCAACCAGCTCAGCGTGGTCGCCGAGCGGGCCGGCGTCGCCGTCTACGCGCCCGAGCCGGGCAACGGCGTGGGCGACCCGGTGAAGGTCGCCAAGGACTCCCTCGAGCACGCCCGGTCCAAGGTCCACGACATCGTGATCGTGGACACCGCCGGCCGCCTGGGCATCGACCAGGAGATGATGCAGCAGGCCGCGGACATCCGCGACGCGGTCTCGCCCGACGAGATCCTCTTCGTCGTCGACGCGATGATCGGCCAGGACGCGGTCAACACCGCCGAGGCCTTCCGCGACGGCGTCGGCTTCGACGGCGTGGTGCTCTCCAAGCTCGACGGTGACGCGCGCGGTGGCGCCGCCCTGTCGATCCGGCAGGTCACCGGCAAGCCGATCATGTTCGCGTCCAACGGTGAGAAGCTCGACGACTTCGACGCCTTCCACCCGGACCGGATGGCCTCCCGCATCCTCGACATGGGTGACCTGCTCACCCTGATCGAGCAGGCGGAGAAGACGTTCAGCCAGGAAGAGGCCGAGCGGATGGCCTCCAAGCTGGCGTCGAAGAAGGGCCAGGACTTCACCCTGGACGACTTCCTCGCCCAGATGGAGCAGGTCCGCAAGATGGGCTCGATCTCCAAGCTGCTCGGGATGCTCCCGGGCATGGGGCAGATCAAGGACCAGATCAACAACCTCGACGAGCGGGACGTGGACCGCACCGCCGCGATCATCAAGTCGATGACGCCCGGCGAACGCCAGGACCCGGCGATCATCAACGGCTCGCGCCGCGCCCGTATCGCCAAGGGTTCCGGTGTCGAGGTCAGCGCGGTGAAGAACCTGGTCGAGCGGTTCTTCGAGGCGCGGAAGATGATGTCCCGCATGGCCCAGGGCGGCGGCATGCCGGGGATGCCCGGGATGCCGGGCATGGGCGGCGGTCCCGGCCGCGGCAAGAAGAAGCAGAAGCAGGCCAAGGGCAAGCAGCGCTCGGGCAACCCGATGAAGCGCAAGCAGCAGGAGCAGGAGGAGGCCGCGCGGCGCGCCGCGGCGGCCCAGGCCGGCAACGCCTTCGGCCTGCCGCAGCAGGGCGGCAAGGACTTCGAGCTGCCCGACGAGTTCAAGAAGTTCATGGGCTGAGAACCGCGCACGGACGCCGCGGGGGCGCCTCCTCGGACGAGGAAGGCGCCCCCGCGGCGTCCGCGGCCGAGCCGGTCAGGGCACGCGCGCGACGAGGTACCGGAAGACGTTCGGCATCCACACGGTGCCGTCGGCGCGCTGGTAGGGGTGGAGGGCCTCGGTCAGTTCCTTGTCGACCTGCGCCTGGTCGGTGGCGGTGATCGCCGGGTCGAACAGGCCCGTCGACCTCAGGCCCCGTACGGCGCTGTCCGCGTCCGCGTAGCCGAAGGGGCAGGCGACCCGGCCGGAGCCGTCCGGACGCAGGCCCGCGCGCTCGACGACCCGCTCCAGGTCGTCCCGTCCGGCGGGGCGCCAGGCGTCCGCGCCGCGCAGGGGCTCCGCCAGCTTGGCTGCCACCCGCAGCACCGACGCGGTGGCGCAGCGCTCGGGCGGGCCCCAGCCGGCCAGCACCACGGCCGCCCCGCGTCCGGCCAGCGGCAGCGCCTCGGCGAGCAGCTCGCCCAGTCCCTCCGCGTCGCCCGCCAGGCACCCGATCGGTTCGAAGGCGGTCACCACGGTGTACCCGGCGGCGCCGGCGCGGGCCGCCTCGGCGGGGGAGCCCCGCACGATCCGGGTGTCGGTGTGCGCGTGGGCGTCCCGCTCGTCCGGCAGCAGGCGTTCCCGCGCGAGGGCCAGCCGGTCGGACGAGGTGTCCACGCCGGTGATCGCCGCCCCGCGGGAGGCCGCCATCAGCAGGGCCAGTCCGGAGCCGCAGCCGAGGCCCAGCAGCCGGGTCGCCGGACCCACGTCGAGTCGCTCGTACACCGCCTCGTAGAGCGGTACGAGCATCCGCTCCTGTATCTCGGACCAGTCACGCGCGCGTGCCCGCAGGTCCACGCACGGGGACGTCCCCGTGCGTGACGGGTGCTGCCGCACGAGCGTAGGTGTCATAGGTAAGCGCCCCAATCAGCCGAGAAGTTGCCGCGGTCCCCGTTTCCCTGGCCCCCGTGCCGTGCGCCCGCACACCCCCCGTATGCCAGGAAACTCCGCCCTCGGCGTGTCGTCCAGTGGAAGGGGGCGGCCGTTTGGCAGTCGCTCATGCCAGTGGCAAGAGTTCACCTTCCGGTCACCGGGGGCCGTCCGGTCCGCCACGGCGGAGTCGTCCCGCGGAACGCTTCCGGCCAACGGCGACGGGGCGCCGGGGTCCGGGGGGAGGGGCGGTTCGCGGCGCCGGGGGCGGACCCGGTAGGTTCTGCGGTCACGGCGTTCCGGGTGAACCGGACGCCGCCTTCCGCCGCGAGGGCGGCCGAAAGGGCTCTTGCGCGTCCGAGGGGCGCACGCGCACCGGCGCGTGCAGACCGGATGCACGCGGGGGCGTACGTCAGCCTACGCACCACCTTGCGGTGAGCTGCGAGGCTTCTCCGCAGATCAGCGCACCCGTGTTCGTCAGGACGCATCAGTGGCAACTGACGGGTACGTGCAAATTATTTGGGATGCCCCGGAATCGGAACACAGAGGCACCCAGGCTCGTTGTCATTACGTGAGCACGACACAGACACCACCTGTTCTCGCCGCAGAGCTGGCACAGGCGTGGGCCGACATTCAGCGGTACCACCCCGAACTGCCCGATCTCGCCGCGCCCGAGTCCCTGATCGGGGAGTCGTCGTCCGCGTGCGGACACGAACTCTCCTTCGAGCGACTGCTGCACGAGGCAGTCCACGGCATCGCCGCCGCGCGCGGCGTGCGCGACACGTCCCGAGCCGGCCGGTACCACAACCGCAGGTTCCTGGCCATCGCCGAGGAACTGGGGCTGGACCACCCCGAGGAGCCGCACCCGAGCAGCGGCTTCTCGCTGGTCACGCTCACCCCCGAGGCGAAGCGCCGGTACCGCCCGACGACGGAGCGTCTCCAGCGTGCCCTCAAGGCCCACACCGCGGCGACCGCGGGCGACACCGCCCGCAGCTTCCGCGGCCCGGCCGCGCGGCACGGTTCCTCCGGCGGCGGCGTGCGCGTCAAGGCGGTCTGCGACTGCGGCCGCAACGTGCGCGTCGTCCCGTCGGTGCTGGCGCAGGCGCCCATCGTCTGCGGCGGCTGCGGAAAGCCCTTCCGGATCCCGGAAGTCGTCGCGGCGAGCTGAGGCCCCGGCACCTCGTGGGTGCCGGGGCCCGGCTCCGCCGGCCACCGGGCGCACCCGGCGCGGAAGCACCACGCGCCGGGTGCCGCCTCGTCGTGCCCACGCACCCTCACCCCCGGGCCGTCCGGCCCCTCAGGGTGTGGCACAATGGCTAGCTGTACTCGACAGCCGCACAGGACCCCTCTCTCCTCCGGCTGACGCGTCCATCGGGCACTCGGGTACCGCAACCCCACGCGGCTCACTCGCCGTGCCCCACCACGTCAAATCCAGGAGAACCCACTCCCGTGGCAGTCAAGATCAAGCTGAAGCGTCTGGGCAAGATCCGTTCGCCTCACTACCGCATCGTCGTCGCCGACTCCCGTACCCGCCGTGACGGCCGGGCCATCGAGGAGATCGGCAAGTACCACCCGACGTACAACCCGTCGGTGATCGAGGTCGACGCCGAGCGCGTGGCGTACTGGCTCTCCGTCGGCGCCCAGCCGACCGAGCCCGTGCTCGCCATCCTGAAGAAGACCGGCGACTGGCAGAAGTTCAAGGGCGAGCCCGCCCCGGCGCCTCTGCTGCAGCAGCCCGAGAAGCCCGCCCGCCCGTCCTTCGAGGCCATCGGCGGCGAGGACGAGGGCAAGGGTGAGGCCATCACCCAGAAGAAGAAGGCTGAGAAGAAGGACGAGGCCGCCGCCGAGTCCGCGTCGACCGAGGCCTGAGCATGCTCGAGGAGGCTCTCGAGCACCTCGTGAAGGGCATCGTCGACAACCCTGACGATGTGCAGGTCGCCTCGCGCGACCTGCGCCGCGGTCGCGTGCTCGAGGTCCGGGTCCACCCGGACGACCTCGGCAAGGTGATCGGTCGCAACGGCCGCACCGCACGCGCCCTGCGCACCGTCGTGGGCGCCATCGGCGGCCGCGGTGTCCGCGTCGACCTCGTCGACGTGGACCACGTCCGCTGACGCCGCAAGCAGCACCGGCTCGGGCCGGGGAGGGCCACTGGGCCGTCCCCGGCCCGCAGTCGTATGACAGGAGAACGAACACAGTGCAGTTGGTAGTCGCTCGTATCGGCCGCGCCCACGGCATCAAGGGCGAGGTCACCGTCGAGGTCCGCACCGACGAGCCGGAGCTGAGGCTCGGCCCCGGCGCCGTGCTGGCCACCGACCCGGCCTCCGCCGGGCCGCTGACCATCGCGAGCGGCCGGGTGCACAGCGGCCGCCTGCTGCTGCGCTTCGAGGGCGTCCACGACCGCAACGGCGCCGAGGCCCTGCGCAACACCCTCCTCATCGCCGACGTCGACCCCGAGGAACTGCCCGAGGGCGAGGACGAGTACTACGACCACCAGCTGATCGACCTCGACGTCGTCACCGAGGACGGCGAGACGGTCGGCCGGATCACCGAGATCTCCCACCTGCCCACCCAGGACCTCTTCATCGTCGAGCGCCCGGACGGCAGCGAGGTGTTCGTGCCCTTCGTCGAGGAGATCGTCACCGAGATCGACCTGGAGGGGCAGCGCGCGGTCATCGACCCGCCGCCCGGTCTGATCGACGACCGCGCCGAGATCGCCTCGTCCCGGGACGCCGCGGAATCCGGGGACGACGCCTGATGCGGCTCGACGTCGTCACGATCTTCCCCGAGTACCTCGAACCGCTGAACGTCTCCCTCGTCGGCAAGGCGCGCGCCCGCGGACAGCTCGACGTGCACGTCCACGACCTCCGGGACTGGACGTACGACCGGCACAACACCGTCGACGACACCCCGTACGGCGGCGGTCCCGGCATGGTCATGAAGACCGAGCCCTGGGGGGACGCGCTGGACGCGGTGCTGGCGGACGGCTACGAGCGCGGCTCGGGCGAGCCCGTCCTGATCGTCCCCACCCCGAGTGGCCGCCCCTTCACCCAGGAACTCGCCGTCCACCTCTCCGAGCGGCCCTGGCTGATCTTCACCCCGGCCCGCTACGAGGGCATCGACCGCCGCGTCGTCGACGAGTACGCCGCCCGCATGCCGGTGTACGAGGTGTCCATCGGCGACTACGTCCTGGCCGGCGGCGAGGCCGCGGTCCTGGTCGTCACCGAGGCGGTGGCGCGGCTGCTCCCGGGCGTCCTCGGCAACGCCGAGTCGCACCGCGACGACTCCTTCGCCCCCGGCGCCATGGCCAACCTGCTGGAGGGCCCCGTCTACACCAAGCCGCCGTCCTGGCGCGGCCGGGAGATCCCGGACGTGCTGCTCAGCGGCCACCACGGGAAGATCGCCCGCTGGCGGCGCGACGAGGCGCTGCGGCGGACCACCGCCCACCGCCCCGACCTCGTCGAACGCTGCGAACCCGAGGCCTTCGACAAGAAGGACCGGGAGATGCTGTCCATCCTCGGCTGGGAACCAGACCCCGAAGGGGAGCCGTACGGCCGATTTTGGCGCAGGACCGGCGGCGTGGAAGAATAGGCCGCTGTTGTGCGCCGTCCGGCGAGCGCCCCTGCCGCAGGGGGACACGACGCCCGCCCCGCACCGCACAGCCCGATCCCGAACCTAGTTGCCGTTGATGACCTGCGGCATCAGCGAAGAAAGCAGACGACATGTCTCACCTGCTCGACTCCGTCGACTCCGCGTCGCTCCGCAGCGACGTCCCGGACTTCCGCCCCGGCGACACCGTCAACGTCCACGTGCGCGTCATCGAGGGCAACCGCTCCCGTGTGCAGCAGTTCAAGGGTGTGGTGATCCGCCGCCAGGGTTCCGGCGTGCGCGAGACCTTCACGGTCCGCAAGGTCTCCTTCTCCGTCGGCGTCGAGCGCACCTTCCCGGTGCACACCCCGATCGTGGAGAAGATCGAGCTCGTCACCAAGGGTGACGTCCGCCGCGCCAAGCTGTACTACCTCCGTGAGCTCCGCGGCAAGGCCGCGAAGATCAAGGAGAAGCGCGAGAACTGAGCGCTTTACCGGCGTCACATCGCGGCCGGATAGCATCTGGCCCCGATGGACACCGAAGCACAGCCGACGGAGCGCGACCGCTCCCTCCCCCCGGACCCCGAGGACTCCTCGGGCGCCCCGGGGCCGGAGGGGCGGTCGCGTTCCGCGTTGGTGTCGCGCATCACGGACCGGCTGCCCGGCGGGCGGATCACGCTGACCCTGCTGCCCTGCCTGCTGTTCCTGCTGGCGGTCAACACGTTCGTGGCGCGGCCCTTCGAGATCCCGAGCGGATCGATGGAGAAGGGATTGACGGTCGGGGACCGCGTTCTCGTGAACAAGCTGGCGTACCGCTTCGGCGACGGGCCGGACCGCGGCGACGTGATTGTGTTCGACGGCACCGGGTATTTCGGTGACGCCGACTACATCAAACGGGTCGTCGGGGTGGGCGGGGACCGTGTGGTCTGCTGTGACGCGGAGGGGAGGATCCGGGTGAACGGCCGGTCGGTCGACGAGTCGGGCTTCCTGTTCCCCGGTGACAGCCCCTCCACGGTGCGGTTCGACGTCGTCGTGCCCGAGGGGCGGCTGTTCGTCCTCGGCGACCACCGCAGCAACTCCAGTGACTCGCGCGACCGTCTCGGGTCGCCCGGGGGCGGGATGGTGCCGGTCGAGGACGTCATCGGGCGCGCCGAGGGCGTCGTGTGGCCGTTCGGCCGCGCCGGCCTCCTGGAGCCGACGGACGCGTACGCGAGGGTGCCGGCGGGGGAGGCATCCGCGCATGCGGGCGGGGCCGGTGGACCCGGGCGTGCTTCCGGGGCGGGCGGGGCCGGTGCATCCGTGGGCGTGCGGGAGGCGGACGCGGCTTCGTCGGCGGAGGGCGGTCATGGGTAACCGCGGCAAGCCCCGCGGCGTGCCGGCGAGCGCCGCCGAGAACCTGCTGCCCACCGGGGCCCGTCGGGCCGTCACCCCCTCCTCCGGCCGCACCCGCGCCGAGCGGCGCAAGCTCCAGCGCAAGGTCAAGCGCCGCCGCAGGCGCAGCGCCGTCAAGGAGATCCCCCTCCTCATCGGCGTCGCCGTCCTGATCGCGCTGGTGCTGAAGACGTTCCTCGTACAGGCGTTCGTCATCCCGTCCGGTTCCATGGAGCAGACGATCCGGATCGGCGACCGCGTCCTCGTCGACAAGCTCACCCCCTGGTTCGGCTCCAGGCCCGAGCGCGGCGACGTCGTCGTGTTCAAGGACCCCGGCGGCTGGCTCCAGGACGAGCGGACCGCGCCGAAGGCGGAGGACCCGGTCGGCGTCAAGCAGATCAAGGAGGGCCTCACCTTCATCGGTCTGCTGCCGTCGGACAACGAGAAGGACCTGATCAAGCGGGTCGTCGGGGTCGGCGGCGACCGCGTCCAGTGCTGCGACGCCCAGGGCCGCGTCACCGTCAACGGCGTCCCGCTGGACGAGGACTACCTCCACCCCGGCAACGCCCCCTCGCTGACGCCCTTCGACGTCACCGTGCCGGAGGGCCGGCTGTGGGTGATGGGCGACCACCGCGCGAACTCCGCGGACTCCCGTTCCCACCAGGACACCGACTACGGCGGCACCGTGTCCGAGGACGAGGTGGTGGGCCGGGCCGTGGTCATCGCCTGGCCGCTCGGCCACTGGAGCACGCTCGACGAGCCCACGACGTACGCCTCCGTGTCCGACTCGGCGCCGGGGTCGATCGCCGGCGCGCCGACGTCGCATAGGGTTGCCCCGGACGGTCCCGGCCAACGTGAAGAGATGGTCCAGCTCCCGAGCCCTGCGGAACTCCCGCTCGTTATGGGAGTGGTGGGCCTGCGCCGGGCATGGCGCGGGCGGCGGCAGAGAGTGAGGAGTCGGCGTGGGGGATGTGGCGGTAGGCGCACGGTCCGGTCAGGGAGGCGAGGAGCCCCGCGGAGGCTCCGCGGGGCCGGGCGAACCGGGCGCGGGACACGCCGCGTTCTCCGGGAGTGACGAGCGTGCGGTCGAGGACGGCGGAGTGAACGAGGACGGGACGCGGACCGACGGCCAGCAGCCGGACGACTCGGAGCGGGGCCGGCCGAAGAAGCAGCAGCGCTCCTTCTGGAAGGAACTGCCGATCCTCATCGGCATCGCGCTCGTCCTGGCGCTGCTGATCAAGACGTTCCTCGTGCAGGCGTTCTCGATCCCCTCCGACTCGATGCAGAACACCCTCCAGCAGGGTGACCGGGTCCTGGTGGACAAGCTGACCCCGTGGTTCGGCTCCGAGCCCGAGCGCGGCGAGGTCGTCGTCTTCCACGACCCCGACAACTGGCTGGCGGGCGAGCCGACCCCCGACCCCAACGTGCTGCAGGAGGCTCTCAGCTTCATCGGCCTGATGCCGTCCGCGGAGGAGAAGGACCTGATCAAGCGGGTCATCGGCGTCGGCGGCGACACGGTCGAGTGCAAGGGCACCGGCCCGCTGAAGGTCAACGGCAAGGCGCTGAACGAGCCGTACGTGTACCCGGGCAACACCCCGTGCAGCCAGGACGACCAGGGCGGCCAGTTCAAGGTGAAGGTGCCCGAGGGCCACATCTGGGTCATGGGCGACCACCGGCAGAATTCCCGGGACTCCCGCTACAACACGGCCGACAGCAACCAGGGCTTCGTCCCCGTCGACAAGGTCGTCGGCCGCGCCGTGGTCATCGCCTGGCCGATCAACCGCTGGACCAACCTGCCCGTCCCGGACACCTTCGACCAGCCCGGCCTGAACACCCCGGCGCAGAACGCGGCGGCCCTGACGGTCGCGCCGCCCGCGGTCGCGCTGGCCGGCGCGGTGCCGTTCGTGCTGTGGCGGCGCCGTCGCGCCTGACAGGGGGCGCGGGGAGGGCTGACCCGCCCGGGTACCGCCGGGTAGGGTGCCGCCCATGAGCGGTCAGAGCACGACGCGTACGGTCCCGGGCAGCGGCGGCTCCGGCACGGCACGGGTCGGCCGGACCGGGCAGGTGCTGTCCAACGTGGCCGTCGTGCTCGGGCTGGTGCTGTTCCTCGGCGGGTTCGCCTGGGGAGCGGTGGTCTACCGGCCGTACACCGTGCCGACCACCTCGATGGCCCCGACGATCGGCGCCGGCGAGCGGGTGCTGGCGGAGCGCATCGACGGCGGCGAGGTCCGCCGCGGCGACGTCGTCGTGTTCACGGACGCGACCTGGTCGGACGCGCCCATGGTGAAACGGGTCGTCGCCGTCGGCGGCGACACCGTCTCCTGCTGCGAGAACGGCAAGCTCACGGTCAACGGCAAGGAGATCGAAGAGCCGTATCTCCCCGAGGACCCGATGGCGCGGTCCGCCGTCTTCCCCGAGGTGACCGTGCCGAAAGGCCGCCTGTTCCTGCTCGGCGACGAGCGCTCCGGCTCGGTCGACTCCACGGCCCGCCTGACCGACGCCGCCCACGGCACGGTCTCCCGCGACGCCGTCCGGGCCCGGGTGGACGCTGTGGTCTGGCCGATGGACGGCATGCTCGCCAAGCCCACCGGCTTCGAACAGCTCGGCCCCCTCTCCACGTCCGGACCGCTGCCGACCGTGCTCGCCGCGGCGGCCGGTGGCGCGGTGCTGGTGCTCGGGGGCGCCGCCTACGGGCCGCTGGCCAAGCGCGCGGCCGCGTCCCGGGCCCGGAGCGCGGCGGGGAGCACCGGTGGCCGCTGAACCCGCGCCTGCGGCGCCGGACACCTGTGCGGGCGGGTTGCGCAGGGTCGCCCGGGTGGTCCTGCTCGACCCGCGGGACCGCATCCTGCTGCTCCACGGCCACGAACCGGACGACCCCGGCACCGACTGGTGGTTCACCCCCGGCGGCGGCGTGGAGGGCGACGAGACCCGTGAACAGGCCGCCCTCAGGGAACTCGCCGAGGAGACCGGCATCACCGACGTCGACCTCGGTCCCGTGCTGTGGCGACGGCGCTGCTCCTTCCCGTTCGCGGGCCGCCAGTGGGATCAGGACGAGTGGTACTACCTGGCCCGTACGACGCAGACGACGACCGCGGCCACGGCCCTGACCGAGCTGGAGCGGCGCAGTGTCGCGGGAGCGCGCTGGTGGACCTGCCCGGAACTGCTCGACGCCCGTGAGACGGTGTATCCGACCAAGCTCGCCGGGCTGCTGCGGAAGCTGCTCGACGAGGGCCCCCCGGCCGCGCCCGTGACCCTGGACACCGAAATCGTCCGGTGATTCCCGGGACTGGCGCACAATGGTGGGATCGCACGGCTGAAGGGGAACATGCCATGAGCGCCGAGGACCTCGAGAAGTACGAGACCGAGATGGAGCTGAAGCTCTACCGGGAGTACCGCGATGTCGTCGGTCTGTTCAAATACGTGATCGAGACCGAGCGGCGTTTCTACCTCACCAATGACTATGAGATGCAGGTCCACTCGGTCCAGGGCGAGGTGTTCTTCGAGGTCTCCATGGCGGACGCCTGGGTCTGGGACATGTACCGGCCTGCCCGCTTCGTGAAGCAGGTGCGCGTACTCACGTTCAAGGACGTGAACATCGAGGAGCTCAACAAGAGCGACCTGGAGCTGCCGAGCGGGTGATGCCACCCTTGCGGGTGGCGGAGTTGTCCACAGTCGTCCGGTTGTGCACGTGACGCGGCGGGAACCGGCGGGGGTGCGTGACGGTTGGCGCCGGAGGTGGTGCCGGCATGGACGCACGGCAGGACACGGAGCAGGGACGCGGTCGCGGGGTGGCGGCTCAGGCAGAGCCGGGCCGCGGGGGACCGCAGGAACACGGGGGGCGGGCCCGCGGCGCGCTCGGAAGGTACGCGCTCGGGAGGTACGGGGAGACGCTGGCCGCCCGGCGGCTCACCCAGGCCGGGATGACGGTGCTGGCGCGCAACTGGCGCTGCGGCCGGACCGGCGAGATCGACATCGTGGCGCGGGACGGCGACGCCCTGGTCGTCTGCGAGGTGAAGACCCGCCGCACCGCTGCCTTCCAGCACCCCATGGCGGCGATCACTCCGGCCAAGGCGAGCCGGCTGCGCGGCCTGGCGGAACGCTGGCTCCAGGAACACGGGGGAGCACCGCCCGGCGGCGTCCGCATCGACCTGGTCGGCGTGCTGCTCCCGAGGCGCGGCGCCCCCGTCGTCGAGCACGTCAGGGGGGTGGCCTGACATGGGATTCGCCCGTACGTGTTCGGTGACCCTCGTCGGCGTCGAGGGCGTCGTCGTCGAGGTGCAGGCCGATCTGGAGCCGGGAGTCGCCGCGTTCACGCTGGTGGGGCTGCCGGACAAGAGCCTGACGGAGAGCCGGGACCGGGTCAGGGCCGCCGTGGTCAACTCCGGTGGCGAGTGGCCGCAGAAGAAGCTCACCGTGGGCCTGAGCCCGGCGTCGGTGCCGAAGGCCGGCAGCGGCTTCGACCTCGCTGTCGCCTGCTCGGTGCTCGGCGCCGCCGAGCGGATCGACCCCCGGGTCCTCTCCGACATCGTGATGATCGGCGAGCTGGGGCTGGACGGCCGGGTGCGGCCGGTGCGGGGCATCCTCCCGTCGGTGCTGGCCGCGGCGGACGCGGGTTTCGAGCAGGTGGTGGTACCCGAGTGCGCCGCCGCCGAGGCCGCCCTGGTGCCGGGCGTGTCCGTGCTGGGCGTGCGCAGCCTGCGCCAGCTCATCGCGGTCCTCACCGACGAACCGGTGCCCGACGAGGAGCCCTTGGAGCCGGAGCGCCCCGACCCCCTGATGGCAGGGCTGCGCGATCTCGGCAGCGGAGCGGTCACGGCCATGAGCGGCGGCCCGGGCCGGTACGACCAGGGGCACGACCTCGCCGACGTCGTGGGCCAGCACGCGGCGCGCACGGCGGTCGAGGTGGCCGCGGCGGGCGGACATCACCTGTTCCTCGAGGGCCCGCCCGGTGCCGGGAAGACGATGCTCGCGGAGCGGATGCCGTCCGTCCTGCCGCCGCTGGACCGGCAAGCCTCCCTGGAGGTGACGGCGGTGCACTCGGTGGCGGGTCTGCTGCCGCCGGGACGGCCGCTGATCGACACCGCGCCCTACTGCGCGCCGCACCACTCGGCCACCATGCAGGCCCTCGTCGGCGGCGGCCCGGGGACGGCCCGGCCGGGAGCGGTGTCCCTGTCGCACCGAGGCGTGTTGTTCCTCGACGAGACCCCCGAGTTCAGCAGCAAGGCGCTGGACGCCCTGCGCCAGCCGCTGGAGGCGGGGCACGTGGTCATCGCGCGCAGCGCGGGCGTCGTGCGCTTTCCGGCGCGTTTCCTCATGGTGCTCGCGGCCAACCCGTGCCCCTGCGGTCGGTTCTCCCGCACCGACGACCGGTGCGAGTGCCCGCCCTCGGCCATCCGCCGCTACCAGGCCCGGCTCTCCGGACCGCTGCTCGACCGGGTCGACCTGCGGGTCGAGGTCGATGCCGTCACCCGTGGCGCGCTGACGGCGGCGGGCGCCCGGGGCGAGGCCACCGCCGCGGTCGCCGACCGGGTGCGCTCGGCCCGGGACCGCGCCGCCGCGCGGTTCCACGGCACCCCCTGGCGCCTCAACAGCGAGATCCCCGGGCGTGAACTGCGCAGCCGCTGGCAGGCCGCACCGGGAGCCATGGACGAGGCCGAGCGCAGCCTGGAGCGGGGTGTGCTGACCGCGCGGGGGCTCGACCGGGTGCTGCGGGTCGCCTGGACCGTCGCCGACCTGGCCGGCCACGACCGCCCCGACGCCGACGACGTCGCCCTCGCCCTGCAACTGCGCACGGGCGTCCCGCGCGGGGTGCCGATGGCGATCGGGGTGGGGGTGTGAGCCAGGTGAGCGGGCCGTACGGCCCGACCGGGTCGGCCGAGCCGGCCGGATGGACGGGTGCCACGGGGTTCACTGAGCTGACCGGTTCGCTGGGGCCGACCGGGCCGGCCGGGCCGACTGGATCGACGGGACGGGTGGCTCCGGCGGGTCCGTTCCGACGGCTGGGGGTGAACAGTCCGGTCGAAGCCGTCGAAGCCGTCGAAGCCGTCGAAGCCGTCGAAGCCGCCGAATCGCCGGGGTCGACCGGCCAGACCGAACCGATCGAATCCCCGGGGCCGGCTGCCCAGACCGAACCGGCCGGGCCGAGCGGCCCGACCGATCCGGCCGGACCGTTGGGATTGAGCGGACTGAGCGGACTGAGCGGACCGCCGGGTGTCGCCGGGCAGGCGGGGCCGCCGGGCCGGACCGGCTCAGGCTCCCCGTCGGGAGCGACCGGGCAGGAGGGCCCACCGGGAGTGCCCGGATCACCGGTGCCGACCGGACCGGCCGCACCGGGCGGCCCCTTCGGCCGCGTCTTCCTCACCCGCGTCCTCGAACCCGGTGACGAGGCCGGTGGGCGTTGGGTGCGTGAACTCGGTGTGGATGCCGTGGTGCGGCGGCTGAGGCAGGGCGGGGAGCCGCTGCCGGGCATCAGCGCCAAGCGGTGGGCCGGGCTGCTGGCGAGGGCCGAGCGGGCCGACCCGCGCCGGGATCTTGCCGTCGCACGGGACGTCGGCGTGCGGTTCGTGAGTCCCGGGGACGCCGAGTGGCCCGGCCAGCTCGACGACCTCGGGGACGCCCGCCCGCTCGGCCTGTGGGTGCGCGGCAGCGCGGACCTGCGGATGTGGGCGTTGCGATCCGTCGCCCTCGTCGGCGCCCGCGCCTGCACCGAGTACGGCGCGTTCATGGCCTCCACCCTCGCGGCGGGACTCGCGGAGAAGGGCTGGGTCGTCGTCTCCGGCGGTGCCTACGGCATCGACGGCGCCGCTCACCGCGGGGCGCTCGGCGCGGACGGCGCGACCGTCGCCGTGCTCGCCTGCGGGGTGGATCGTCCCTACCCGCGCGGACACGCCGGGCTGATCAACCGTATCGCCGAACAGGGGCTGGTGGTCGGCGAGTTGCCGCCAGGCGAGCATCCGACACCCAGCCGCTTCGTCCTCCGCAACCGCGTGATCGCCGCCCTCACGCGGGGCACGGTCGTCGTGGAGGCAGCCCACCGCAGCGGCTCCCTGGTGACCGTCCGCGCCGCCCGCCGCCTGGGACGCCACACGATGGGGGTGCCGACGCCTCTGCCCGGGGGTGCCGCTCTGGCTCCGATCCGGTTCCGGCTGGCCATCGCCGCCTGACGACCCGGCCGCCGCTACTCTGACGGGGAGTTGGAGCAGCGGCGGCTGCGCCG
Source organism: Streptomyces sp. DSM 120436 (assembly GCF_055778765.1). Lineage (NCBI taxonomy): Bacteria > Bacillati > Actinomycetota > Actinomycetes > Kitasatosporales > Streptomycetaceae > Streptomyces > Streptomyces sp. DSM 120436. Next base: position 2,966,201 of record NZ_JBSKBS010000001.1, read on the forward strand.
AAAGGGGGGATGGCATGTCGAGAGACGACATGGACGATCCGAGTTACGCGGTATCAGCAGAGGACCACGGCAGGGACGCCCATCTTCACAACGGGATGCAGATCAACGTCACTGGCGAGGTGCAGGGCAGTGTCTTCCACATTGGTTCACGGGATGTAGGCGTTCATCAGGTCGGCAATCAGAAGCCCGAAGATGACCGCCCCACCCTGGCCGAGCAGCGGCAAAGCTTCTTCTTCGACTTCCTGAAGCACTCGCTCCAGCAGGCCGAGTGGACGTTCCGCCTGAGCGTCTGGTTCATGGCTGGTGGTTCGGCCATCATCTTGACTGCGGCTGTTCTGGGTCTGGTGCACGCCGGGAACCCGGACCTCAGCTATCTGCCGATCGTGACATTCCTGACGGGTGCCTTGATCACGGGTGGGGGTGGCGCGCTGGCGGTGCATGCACGACGTGCCAGGGCTCACGTCACGGAGCAAGCCGACCGGATGGACATCAAGATCGATCTTGACCACAAAATGGAGACCGCCACGGCCTTCATCGACCGCGTCGACGACCCGGCGGTGCGCGATCGGCTCAACTCGGCTGCTGCGATGAAGGCGCTCGACATGCAGTCCAGCCCTGAGGTGATGGTCGACCGCCTCTTGCCTGGGCAAGAGACCCGGCAGCTGGGTGAGACCGAGCCTGGCAGCTCCAACCGGTGACAAGCACGAGGCCACGGGGGGTACCGCCCGTGGCCTCTCGTGTGCCCGCCGGGCCCGGTGCCCCGGGGCGGGGTCTCGTGCGCTCCGAGACCCCACGGAAGCCCGGGACGGCACTACGCGGCCATGGGCGGCTCCTCGTCGTCCTGGCCGTCCGGCTCCTCAGCCCTGCGGGGACGCCGGTCCCCGGTATGTGGCGGGAGAACCTGAGGCGGCTCGTCAGCACCCGCCGGGGACGTCGGCGGCTCCGGCCCGTCCTCGGGTTCGGTCGACTCGACGTTGGCCTTCCACATATCCCGCCAGGCTTTGAGTGCGCGGCCAAACGAGCCGAACACGTCGGGGAGCAGATCAAGGATGCTCTTCACCGTGATGAGCAGCGCAGTGACCACGCCAGCGACGGTGAGAATATCGATGGTGATGCCGGTGCCGTCCACCGATCCTTACCTTCCCTGTCATGGGTCGGATCGGGTGCGCAGGCAGCCTCGATCCGAACCCTTCGGTTCGGGTCGAGACACCTGCGCTGACGTGTACGCAAATGTTCTCGGTCTTGCAGTGGGCCTTACTTGTCGGCCCGGTACAACCAAGTCACATGTCAACTGTCGCTACTCATCGACTCCGTCCAGCTCACGTCAGAACCACGGCGGCTGCGAAGACACCGTGGTCAGCCGTTGGTAGCTGACGAGTAGTCCTGGTTCCCTCAACGACGGGGCGCCCAGGTGCGCGCGGGCAGGAAGGTCCCGCGCAACCAGACTAGCGCACACAGGGATGGCCCGTGCCAAAGCGCAACAATGCCCCGCCCTAGCTGAGTTGGGGTGGGGCTGATGGAAGGTCAGGTCAGCGGCGGGCGGGGGAGCCGTTGCCTTGGCAGCGGTAGCACTCGCAGAGGGGCCACCGCGTGTCGATCAGCGGCACGTTCGGCATCTTGTCGACCGACCACTCCCGGGCGCTGACCTCGCGCATCTCCTTGGTGGCGGCGTCGTACTTGTACACCCGAATGCTTAACCCGGCCATTGGGTTCCCCTCGTCGTCCTGACCAGCAGGTATCGCGGTATCGCACTGTACCGCGATATCACGATGTCGCATAAGACTGCGGTAGCGGGGGTCACCGCGTGATCGTACGGTCGAGGGGTGAGTGTCGATCTTGACCGTTCTCGTCCGGTCTGGCGTCAGGTGGCCGAGGTCATTAGCCAGCGCATCGCCGACGGGACCTACCCGCCGGGCAGCCGCGTGCCGGGCATCGTCGAGCTGAGCGCAGAGTTCGGCATCGCGGCCAGCACCGCCCAGAAGGCCCTCGCGCACCTGCGCGACACCGGCAAGGTCCGGACCGAGCTGGGCCTGGGCACGTTCGTCGCCGACTCGAAGTAGGCCGGCTCAACCTTGGCGTCCGGTTGCGTTTCCCTTCGGTCCGTGCCGGGGGAGCCTATGTGCCATGCAGCTCTTACACATCGAAGTATGGGTTGGCGACGAGTGGCAGCGGGTTGTCCGGCTCGACGGCAAGAAGGACTACAGGCCACCCGAACGCGGAAGCTGGGACGACGACCTGCGAGCTGAACTGGAGGCGTTTCTGAAGGTCAACCCCGAGATGTTCTGGGTGGAGACCACCGCCGCCCCGCACGGTGTGCTGTTCGGTCCCGGCGTGCCTCGTCTGTTCCGGCTGGTTCCAGTTCGTTAGTGCGTCGGAGCCCCGGAGAGCATCGTGGCTTCCGGGGCTCTCGCGTGTTCAGAGCACGCCGAGCGACGTCAGCACCGTTATGCAGAGGATCATGCAGCCGGTGAACGCACCACCGCCGAACAGGACGGCGTCGCTGACCGGCGACCCGGGGGTGTGGCTCAGCAGGCCCGCCACTATCGCGATGATGACGGAGAATAGGGCGCAGGCGATAAGCACGAGCACCTTGACACCGAACGTGAGGTTCAACGGTCCGAGACCTTTCCCATTTGGGTGGTCGGACCGGGTGTCAGACCTCAGCCCGACCACCACGTGACACACGTGTGGTCTAGCTGAGGCCCACCGACGTCTGGGGCTCATGGGGGTTGGCCTGGCCAGAGCCGCCGGGTAGCCGTTCTCCCTTTTATGCATGGCGCCGAAGCGACACGCAGCCGCAATGCGACCACTAACCTGGGACGTCGGACCCAGGCTCGCAGAGTCACCCGTGGTGGGGGCACTGGCCCCCTGAACGAACCCAACTGTACCGGAACCGTGCGGAGTTGGCCGGGGCGCCAGCCCCGAGGCTCGGGACGGTATCTCCGGGGGCCTCGTGCTGGCGGGGACGGCCGGACGCCCCGGGCGGGGGCTCCAGGCCGCCGGAGACCCCACGGGAGGCCGGGACGATATATGCCCGCGCCCGCTGGCCCGGCCGCGCACACGCCGGAGGGGCACCCCGTCACAGGGTGCCCCTCTGTTGGGAACCGTTCACTCAGCTGCGGCCACGTGGGACCACCCAACCACGACGCTCACGGTTGACATAACAAACTCAATAACCTTCATGCCAACCTCCTTGATGCGGTTTGAAATTGTATGCATCACTGCGCTGCTCTTGCGGTAACTGCGAATAACCTTGGACAACTCGTACGTGTGCCAAACGGCCAGGCTGAGATTAACCGCAAGCGTAGTAGCCGGAATCGGACCGGCCGCAGCGACAGCTCAATGAACGCTTCCAGGTTCAAGTATAGCCGAACTGCCTTAACTTGGCTAGCCGTCAGGTCGGCCCCGACGGGCTGGCCGGCCTTACCTCTCGTCATTGGAGTTAATACTTCCCGTTACGGCCGCGGAGCGAGTCACCGACGTCCTTCACCTTGCTCCACACGCAAATTGCGCAGGGCTGAAATCCCGTGCTCTCCTGGTACCAGCCGGGCGGCGCAGCCCCCGGTCAGGCCCCCGCTTCATGCGGCGCGAGCCGAGGTTCCCCGCCGTGTTCGGCACCCCACGCAATGCCGACGACGGGAACCCCATGCCTGCACGTACTTTCAGTCCTGACGCGCTGCGCCAGATCCGGCGCGAGCGTGGCGTTACCCAGGTCGAGCTGGCCGCCGTACTCGGCCGCAGCTTCACCGCTGTGTCGATGTACGAGAACGGCCGATCGACGCCCCCTGTCGAGGTGCTGGCGGCCATCGCCGACGCCCTCAACGCGCCGATGGACGCCTTCGTCACCGGGCAGGCCCGAGAGCTGGTGTCGGCCTGATGGACATCACGAAGGACGCGCGCCCCATGACGGAGTCCGAGCGTAAGCGGCTCCTCCGTCTCCTGTTCGGCAAGCAGCCGCAGAAGTAGTCCCACCCCGAACATGCCTGAGCCCCCGGACGAGGCGACCAACCAACCCGGGGGCTCCAACAAGAAAGCGGTACTGCCATGACCACTGCGACCACGGAAACACGGAATTTGGCCTCTGCGCAATCCGCGCTTGAAGTGCCCGAGCACCACACCGACCGGGCCGCGTACTTCGCTGCCCTCGGCTTCGGCGTGATGCCCATGCCGACCAACCGCAAGACGCCCATTTATGAGAAGTGGCCGGACTTCGCGCTCACGTCCCCTGAAGACGTTGAGACCTACTGGCGCTCTTGGACTCCCTACGGGTGGCAGAACATCGCCCTGACCCTGGACTGCTGGGCCGTCGTGGACGTGGACCCGAAGAACGGCGGTACCGCGTCCCTGGAGAAGCTGACCGCCGAGTACGAGCTTCCGGCGACCCGCACGCACCACACGGCGTCGGGACCGGACAGTCTCCACTTCATTTATCGGGCTGACCCGAGCCGGCCCCTCAAGAGTGCGCCGCTCGACCCGACTCGGTACCCCGGGATCGACATCAAGACCGGCCGGGGCGCGCTGATCGTCGCGCCCGGGTCGATCATCAACGGACGACGTTACGAGGTGGTCAGCGCGGCTGACCCCGTCGTGGCCCCTCCGTGGCTCTCGGAGATCCAGGGGGCCGCCCAGTACCCGGCCACCTCCTCTGTGCGCTCCCGTACCCCGTCCCGGGCCTCCGCTGGCCGCCCCCGCACGGCCACCCTGGCGGAGCTGCGGGCCCTGCCGCCGGACGACCCCGGCCGGGGGAACGGCTGGCTGACCCAGGTCGCCGGACACCTCGCCCGCAAGCACACCGACTACGACGCCTACCTCCGTGAGCTGCGCGAGATCGACAGCGAATCCGAGGTGCCTCACGACAAGGACCGATTCATGAAGACCGCCGACTCGATCTGGGACCGCGAGCAGGCCAAGGAACGGCCGACGGCCGCCGCGTCGAACAAGCCCAAGTCGATCCTGTGGCAGCACGAGCACACCGACCTGGGCAACGGGCGTCGGCTCCGCGACCTTCACGGCGAAGACATGCGCCACGCACCGGGGTGGGGCTGGCTGACCTGGGACGGTCGGCGGTGGGCTCGCGGTGACGGCCAGGCCCGGCGGTTCATGCACAACGTGGCCGACGCGATCTCTGAGGCCATCGAGGCTATGGAAGAGAAGCAGCGCAGCGAGGACCTGCTGAAGTGGTTCGGCCGATCGTGCTCCGGGCCGGGCATCAGCGCAGCGCTCAACGAGGCGTCGGTGATGCTGCCGATCGAGACGGAGATCTCGGACTTCGATGCCGACCCGCACAAGCTGCTCGTCGGTAACGGCGTGGTTGATCTCCGGACGGGCGAGCTGCTGCCGGTCGATCGCAAGTATCTGCTGACACGGGGTACGACCGTCGAGTACGACCCCAACGCCGACTGCCCGATGTGGATGGACTTCCTCGCCTGGGCCTTCCAAGGCGACGTCGAGATGATCGAGTACATCCAGCGCATGTTCGGCATGTGCTTGATCGGCAACAACGCACACCAGGTCGCGTTCTTCCTGTACGGTCCCGGGCGGTCCGGCAAGACCACCCTGACCCGGGTGCTGTCGAGGCTCCTCGGCGACTACGCCACCTCTGCCGATCTCAGCGTCTTCAACGAGTCGAGCAGCGGCCACAACGAGCCCCTGGCCCGGCTGGCGGGTGCCCGGCTGGTCGTGTTTTCGGAGACCCGGCAGGGCCAGCGGATCAATGAGGCGCAGTTCAAAAAGTTCACGGGCGAGGACACCCTGACGGCTTCGTACAAGAACAAGAGCTGGTTCGAGTTCCTGCCCGCGTTCACGCCGGTCATGTTCGGCAACGCTCAGCCGTCCATCGCCTTCGACTCCGGCGTCGAGCGGCGCATGAAGGTCATCCCGATGCGGGCGCAGATCAGCGACGGCCAGAAGAACCCGAAGCTGGTCGAACAGATGATGCTGAACGAGGGTCCCGCCATCATGGCGTGGGCGGTGGAGGGCGCACGGCTGGCAGCCGCCGAGAGCTTCGTCCCGGACCCGCCCCAGGTGGCCCAGGCGGTCAAGGAGTACAAGCGCGAGAACGACCACATCGGTGACTTCATCGAAGAGTGCTTGGTCTTCGCCGGGGGCGCGACCGTGGCCAGCGATGTGGTCTGGGCCCGGTACTCGACCTGGATTCAGGCGGGTGGTGTGGACTTCGTAAAGAAGGCCGACGACCGGGCCGGTAAGAGCCTGCTGGTGAGGATGCTCAAGACGTGGAGCATTGAGAACGGAACACCGATCGAGACCTTCAAGTCGAGCAACGTACGGAAGCTCCGGGGTGTCGCCCTGAACGACTGACGCGAAGCAGCCAAGGGCGCGGGCGGGGCAGTCGACCACCCGCGCCCGACGCATGTTCGGGTACTTGCGTCTCGCGCTAGGTACATAGGTACGCGCTAGGTACGTTCCGGAGCCGCTTAGTGCCAAAAAGGAAGCTAGGGCGATTCGGTCTCGGGTGTACCTGGGGCGTACCTATGTACCTTGTCCGGCGCGCAAGCACGGAACTGGCGGCGCGGGTGGCCCGTCTGGGCATTTCACCGGTCAAGAGGGCTGAGGCCACGGAAGGTACCTCCGAGAGCCTGAGACCCCCAGGCCGGTACTCGGTGCCCGCCCGGCCCCCAGAGGCCGCCCCGTGGGCACGAAGACCCCACGACGATGTATGTGACGGGCAGCAGGTGGCCCCCGGGAGAGCGCCCGGGTCCGGTGAAGGCCGGCGGTCACCTTGCCGCCGACATGAAGCGACCCCCAACCACCGCCGGGAGGCTTGGTTGGGGGTCGCAGTCATGAGGGGGGCGCGTGGCCTCGACCTGAGGAGGAGGCCCGGTCAAGGCGGAGCCAACTTGACCGGGCGCGAACCCCCTTCGAGCGACAGGAGGTGGCCCGCACCATCCTGCACAGAACCCAGGAAACACCCCGAGAAGCGGGCTGTCTATTTGCGATTGAAGCAACCCCGACATGGTATTTCAGAGGTCCATATGTGGGGCTTTTAATTGGGGTATGGACAGGGCCAAGACGAGCCCGGTGTTCTCAGGCCAGAAGCTCAAGGAAGCCCGCACAAAGCGAGGGCTGACGCAGGCGCAGGTGGCCGCCCGTATGGGGCTCAGCGGCTTGTACATCAGCTACTGGGAAAACGACCGGCATGCGCCGAACGGCGTGAACATGGTGCTTCTGTTGAGGGCACTCGGATGTGAATTGGAGGAGGTGACCGAATGAGCCAGCCGGTCATCACCGAGGAGTGGCGCAAGATTCCGGGGTTCAACCCGATCTACGAGGTGTCGAACTTCGGAGAAGTGCGGAGCTGGGGACCGAACGCCCGAGGGCGGACACTCAAGACCCGAAAGGACCGAGACGGATTTCCGACGGTCCGGTTGAAGTGTTGGGACGGAAGGATGCGGGTCCGACGAGTCCATCTGCTGGTGGCCAAGGCGTTTCCGGAGGAGGAATCGTGATGCAGGAAGTGGCAGAGCCGGGCACGTGGCTTGTGGGTCGACTCAACGGCAGGCAGAAGGTCACGCGCGTCGAGCACTGGTCGGTGAACGAACACGGTTCCGCACCGATGACCCTGACCCTGCCGGGGGATGACGCGGTGCTGGTCAAGGGGCGGGAACTGGACGCCGCCAAGGTGGCCGCCATGCGCGAGCTGGCGGAGGTGGCCGATCGCTGCACGACGCCGGAAGCGCTGGCGGACCTCAAGAAGGTGGCCGACTGGGTCGCGAACTGGGAGCCGGGAGACCCGGGGCTGAGCCTGGGGGGTGGCGATGGCGGCTGAGCTGATCCCATTCCAACCCGAACCGGAGAAAGGCCCGGACGCGCTACCAGTAGACCTCACGTACGAAGAGCAAATCGTTCTCGAATTTTGTCGTGAGGGCAAGGGGCGAAATGAAATCGCTAACCTGACTGGTGTTTCAACCTGGATGGTTAGCCAAATCGCCTCGCGGCACGGTCACTACTTCGGCAGGTCGCCGCAGTTGATCGAAGCTCGTGAAGTTCGAGAGACGCAACTCAAGGAGCGAAAGCGACGGCTGGCCGCACAGCTCCTCGATAACGCTGAGCTTTACGCGGACGCGCTGGCGGGGGTCGGCACGCCGAAAGACGGTCAGCTCGTGGCGAAGGCGTTGCGAGACATCCTCGAATCGCACGAGCTGCTGAGCGGCGCGGTGGCCGAGGGTGAATCCGTAGAGGACACAAAGGACTCTCTCATGGACCTGCGCGACACGATGCGCGCGGTCCGCGACGGATTCGAATCAAAGTACGGCGTTCCATTCGACAGCTCCGAGGCTGCCGAAATCATCAAGCAGGAGGCAAACCAAGATGAGCAACCGTGACTTCGGCGAGGTCGTGCAGGGCCCGATGACCCCGGAGGGCCCGAGCGTGGACGAGATCCGCGCCATGCGGAGCCCGACCAGCACCTTCGTCCGGCGGGATCTCCGAGCCCCCATGGGGTCCGCCGTGATCCGGGGCGTGCCTGTGGCCGGGGACGGCTCGATGACCGAGGACCAGGCGGACCAGATCCGCAAGGCCGCCGGGATCGGGCGCGACAACGCGCACGCGGCGCAGGTGGCCAAGTCCTTCAGCGACCGGCGCGACCCGATCACGGGCGCGGTGATCCGGACCTACGAGGACGGCCGGACCGAGAACCTGGACCGCCAGCCGACCAAGCGGGCGCAGCAGCGGCTCCGGATCCCGAACCCCCGGGTCTGGTACGTGGACGGGGACGACGAGCCCGCCGCGTAGCCAGCGACGGGGCGGGACGGGGGTACGGACGGCCTCCCGTCCCGCCCGGGGCCCACGGGCCCGGCCAGCCCACGAGAGATCCAGGGAGATCCGCCGGGAGCCGTAGCCAGATCGGTGCGCGGAACAGGCGTCAGCCCTCCTGATCCGGATGACGCCTCTCGGTCCGCCAGAGATCCGGGCGGATCTTGCCGACCACGCATCGACCGGCCGCCCGATCTTGACGACCCGGCAAGCCGGGTCCGCCCGATCCGCACAGATGGACCCCGGATCTCACCGCCAAGCGAATTCCGGGGTCCACCTTCCAACCCAATGACCTCCGAGGCCACCGGTCCCACTCCAGGAAAGCACGCGGGGCGGGTGGCCGGAAGGGACCACCGATGCCCGCCACCAAGGCGTTCCGGCCGGAATTCAAAACACGCGACGGAAAGCGCGTCAGCTTCGGCGCGAACTACACACACGACACCAAGGCGAAGCGCCGGGCCGGACTCACCAAGGCTGGCCGACCGCGCGTCGAAACGGTCGGCGCGGGCACGGTTGTCCGGCGGCCTCAGCGGTGGCTGCCCTGGGCTGTCTTGGGTGTGAACTCGGTGGCCGCTGGCGGGGCGTACGCGGTCCACGAGCTGGGCCCAGTGCCCGGCGGGCTGGTGGTCGGCGCGGGGCTCTGGGCGGGTTACCGGGTCGTGCGCTGGACGGCGGGGGAGGTGGCCTACTTCGCCACCAAGGCCCGCCAGATCAGGGGCGGTTCGCGCCCGGCTGAGCTGGACGACGCCAGCGCCCTTGGCCTGTTGCCCGGCGTCCGAGTCCCGCGCGACACGGTCAGCCGACCTGAGGCCGGCGGTCACGACTCGTGATTGTGACTGTGACCGTGGCAGCCGCCCAGCCACCCCCTCCCACCGGGGGCGTGCCCGCGCACGGGGGCCGGGCCGGGGGTAGCTGTGACTGCCACAGTCGCAGTCGGCCGTCACGAGCGGTGACAAAAGGCGGCTATCACTTGCCGTGAATGGCGGTGCGGAAAGAGGTGCTGCCGCACCCATGCCGGATGCCTTTTTAGATTCGGCCAAATTTCAGAAATTGTGTTGTGCGCAAATCCCGTGATTTCCTTGAATTCCTGGCAATTCCGCCGGGAATTCGGGAGCGATAATTCGGGAGCGCAAAATGGCCGCCAACAAGACCACCGCCCAGGCCGACGAGCTGAAGCCCTGCGAGTGCGCCGCGTACGACGCCCTGCCCGCCGACCTGACGGACGCGGACCTGGAGAGCGGCGACTTCGAGGTCCTGACGACCGGCTGCACCGCCACCACCAAGCGCCAGTTCGCGCCGGGCCACGACGCCAAGCTGAAGTCGGCCCTGATCAAGTGGGGTGTCCTCGGCCTGGACATTCGCCGCAGCGAGGGCGGGGTGGCCACCAGCGCCAGCGCGACCAAGCACGCCAGCCGGTACGCCTTCGCCCACATGGTCACCGCTGGCGTGAAGCGCGCCGAGGCCAAGGCCGCTGAGAAGGCCCGCCGGGCTCAGGAGCGCGCCACCCGCAAGGCCGCCCCCAAGAAGCCCAAGAAGGTCACCGCCAAGGTCGGCCGCGCCACCTTCACCGGCCGGATGGACGGCGACCACTTCGTCTACGAGGTCAAGGGCAAGGAGCGCCGCACCCTCAAGTTCCAGACCGTCTGACCGACCCGCACCGCCGGGCGGTCGGCTCAGGCCGCCCGGCTCCGAGAGGAGCCCCAGTGTTCAAGATCCATTTTCGCAACGCCGCCGGGCGCATGGTCACCGCCCACTCCTTCGACCGCGCCGAGATCCAGAAGCTCGCCGACAAGGCCCGGCAGGACGTGCCCGACGCCAGCGTCTGCCAGCTCCGGGTGCGTGAGGTGGCCGCCGACGAGATCACCGGCGATTTCATCTGGGCCGACTGCACCGCCGACTTCACTCGTTAAGACGAATGGACCCGGCCGGGGTGGCACCCCCGGCCGGGCCGTAACGCTGAGAACCAAGGAGAGAAACCCAGCGTGAACCAGCAAAGCACGACGGTCACGAGGGCCGCCATCCTGGAGCGCGTCAGCACCGAGGAGCAGACGCACGGCTACGGCCTGGACGTCCAGGACGACGCCTGCCGGGCGTACGTCGAGCGCAAGGGCTGGCGGCTGCATGACGTCTATAAGGACGAGGGCGTCAGCGGCTCGCTGACCAAGCGGCCGGGCTTCGATCGGTTGATGGCCGACGTAAAGGCCGGCTTGGTCGACGTGGTCGTGGTCCACAAGTTCGACCGGGTCGGCCGGACGGGGCGCGCGTTCTGGCGGTGGGTCTGGCAGCTCGAAGACCTCGAAACCGCGATCGTGTCGGTCACCCAGGAAATCGACACCACCACCACGCATGGCAAGTACATGTTGCAGCAGTACGCGGCCCTCGCGGAGATGGAGTACAACCTGATCCGCGAGCGCACCCAGGGCGGTCTCCAGAAGAAGGCCGAGTCGGGCGGGTGGCCCGGCGGTGCGCCCCCGTACGGCTACCGGATCGAGGGCAAGGGCAAGCGCGGGTCGTATCTGGTCATCGACGAGCACGAGGCCACCGTCCTGAAGGCCGCCCGACAGATGGCCGTAGAGGAGGGGATGAACACGCGCGAGATGGCCGCCCGGCTCAACGCGCTCGGAATGGTCACCCGATCGGGTAAGCCTTGGTCGCACTCGAACCTGCGGACCAAGCTCATCAGCGAATCGACGCTCAAGGCGGTCGTGACCTTCCGCAACCCGAAGCGTGCCCACGCTGGCCACGGCGCGGCCCTCAATAAGGACGGCACGGCCAAGCACGGCAAGACCGTGACCATCAAGCTTGACCCGATCTTCACGCCGGAGGAGGCCGCCGACCTCAGCGCGGCCATGGGGCGACTCGGCAACGGCAAGCCCAAGCCGAAGCCCCACGGCTACCCGCTGTCGAAGCGGCTCGTGGGCCACTGCGGCGCGCACTACGTCGGCATGAAGCGCTCAGGGCGTGCGGGTCGGTGGTACCGGTGCACGGGCAAGGCGCAGAAGTACCCGGGCGACCCGATGTGCTCGTGCGACATGGTGGACGCTGACGCAGTCGAGGCCGCCGTGTGGTCGGACGTGGTCAAGCTGCTGGGCGACCCGGACCGACTGAAGGCGATGGCAGCTGAGTGGGTCGGGATGGCGACTGGCGATCAGACCAACCACGCCGACCGGATCGCCGACCTCGACCGCCAGATCGCCGAGCGCGAGCAGGCCCGGATCAAGGTCATGACCGACTACGCCAAGGCAGGGCTTCCGGCAGTCGCTGTCGAGGCGGCCACCCGCGCGCTGACCGATGAGCTGGAACAGTTCCAGGCGATGCGCGACGAGGCCGCCGCGTGGATGGAGGAGACCGAGGCCGCCGAGCAGCGCGCCCGGGACCTCGCGGCCCTGGCCACGGTGGCGCATGAGCGGCTGGCCGACATGGACCCGACCGAGCAGGCCGAAGTGCTGGCACTCCTGGACATCCGGGTCACCATTACGGGCGAGATCCCGAAGCCGCGCCTGGGGTTGGCGTGCTCGATGCGCGATTGGTTCACCACCGCGCAGCGCCTGGTGCCGGACGAGCTGACCGACGAGGCGTGGGCCCGGGTTGAGCCGATCGTCAAGGCGTGGGAGCCGCCGAGCCACAGATGCCGACCGGGCCGCGTGATGCTCGATGCGATGTTCTACAAGGCGCGGACCGGGTGCCTGTGGGAGGAGCTGCCCGAGCGGTTCGGGCTGTGGAAGGGCATCCACTCCCGGTACAAGACGTGGCGCAACTGCGGGGTCTGGGACGAGATCATGGCCGCCCTGCCCGACGAGGGCCAGCCGGTGTGGACGCCGCCGCTGGTCCCGCCGCTGCGGGTGGAAGGCCGTGTGGACCCGCGCGTCTTCACCGGGGCCGAGGAAGAAGGGGTGTCCGCAGAAACAGGGGTCCCGGGCCCGGCCACCAGCGGCCTCTCCGCCGGAGTGCACGAACTGCTCCGGCAGGACGCCGTCCTGGTCACCGACGCCGACGAGATCGTCGAACTGGTCGGCGACATGGGCGAGCTCGCACCGGAGCGCAGGGGACCGGTCCTGCCCCGCGACCTGCTGGACCCGGCGGTCCGCCAGGTCCTCGCCGCGCTGCCGGCCCGCAGGGCGGCCCGTCCGGACGACATCGCCCGCGCGGCGCAGACCACGCCGGACGACGCGATCGCGAAGTTGTACGAGCTCCGAGCACTTGGTTACGTCGAACGACACGGCGACGGCTGGAAGTTGACGCGCCAGGCGATGTCCTCGCTCCGGTCCGGTGCCGATGTCCGTTGACGCAGCGTGTTCGGCCGTCCGGGGGGGACCACGACACGCCGTGGAAAATACGTCGGTTGGGGTATCCGAGTGATCACGCAGAGCGACGGGTGTGCCCCGGCGGGGCGGCCCTCGGAACGTATCTGCGCACGGCTCGGCCCCCGCTCTTCGCACACCGCGACGCCACAGTCACGCTACGCTCACGAGGGCCCAGACACGGACAGGCCAGAACAGACATCGAACAGACAACGCGACCAGGCAGTACCAGCCCACGGCAGAACGGCACTAGGCGACGAATGCCCCAGCACACCTCCGGGTCCGACCGGGCGGCGATCCCCCCAGCCGCCCGCGACGGTGGCAGCGTGCGGCCGCCCGCTCCCTCGACGCTCGACGAGCTGTGGCGGTCGTACAAGGCGACGGGGGACGAACGTTTGCGGGAGCAGCTGATCCTGCACTACTCCCCGCTGGTGAAGTACGTCGCCGGCCGGGTCAGCGTGGGGCTGCCGCCCAACGTCGAGCAGGCGGACTTCGTCTCCTCCGGGGTCTTCGGGCTGATCGACGCGATCGAGAAGTTCGACGTGGACCGCGAGATCAAGTTCGAGACGTACGCGATCACCCGCATCCGCGGCGCGATGATCGACGAACTGCGGGCGCTGGACTGGATCCCCCGCTCGGTACGGCAGAAGGCGCGCAACGTGGAGCGCGCCTACGCCACCCTCGAGGCGCGGCTGCGGCGCACACCGACGGAGAGCGAGGTCGCCGCCGAGATGGGCATCACCGTCGGCGAACTGCACGCGGTGTTCAGCCAGCTCTCGCTCGCGAACGTCGTCGCTCTGGAGGAGCTGCTGCACGTCGGCGGCGACGGCGGCGACCAGCTGAGCTTCATGGACACCCTGGAGGACACCGCCGCCGACAACCCGGTGGAGGTCGCCGAGGACCGGGAGCTGCGCCGCTTCCTGGCGCGGGCCATCAACACCCTGCCCGAGCGGGAGAAGACCGTGGTCACGCTGTACTACTACGAGGGCCTCACGCTGGCCGAGATCGGCAACGTCCTGGGCGTGACCGAGAGCCGGGTCAGCCAGATCCACACCAAGTCCGTGCTCCAGCTGCGCGCCAAGCTGGCGGGTTTCGGCCGCTGAGCCCGGCGGCGGCCACGGTGACCGGCCGGTCCGACCCCTGGCCGCCGTGGGCGGGGCATCCGTAAAGTGGACGACGTGCCAAGGATTCGAGCGGCCTCCGTGGCCGAGCACCGGTCGATGCAGCGAGCCGCCCTGCTGGACGCGGCACGCTCCCTGCTGTCCGAGGGCGGTACGGAGGCGCTGACCTTCCCGGCCCTCGCCGAGCGCACGGGCCTCGCCCGGTCGTCCGTGTACGAGTACTTCCGTTCGCGGGCGGCCGTCGTCGAGGAGCTGTGCGAGGCCGACTTCCCCGTCTGGGCGGCCGAGGTCGAGGCGGCGATGGCGGACGCCGAGGGCCCCGACGGCAAGATCGAGGCGTACGTCCGCAAGCAGCTGGAACTGGTGGGGGACCGCCGGCACCGCGCGGTCGTCGCGATCTCCGCGAGCGAGCTGGACGCCGGCGCCCGCGAGAAGATCCGCGCGGCCCACGGCGGACTCATCGCCATGATCGTCGAGGCGCTCGCCGAGCTGGGACACACCGAGCCGCGCCTCACCGCCATGCTGCTCCAGGGCGTGGTCGACGCCGCCGTGCGCCGCATCGAGCTGGGGGCGGCGGAGCACCCCGACGTGATCGTCCGGGCGGCGGTCTCCATGGCTCTGGGCGGCGTCCGGGGCTGACGTCCGGCGCTCGGATCCCGAAGCCTGCCGGCCCGTCCCGGAGCCCGGAAGCCCTCAGGGCAAGGGCACCCCGAGCACCGGGAGGAGCCGGGACGGACCCCGGTGGAGCAGCCACGGGGGCAGCAAGGAGAGCGGGTCCAGGTAGGTCTCGCCCCGCAGCAGACCCCAGTGCACACACGGGGCCGCGCAGTGGGATCCGCCCGCCTCCACCGTGCCGACCACCTCGCCCGCCCTCACCTCCGCGCCCTGGGGCACCGAGGCGCGTACGGGTTCGTAGGTGGTGCGCAGCGGCGGATCGCCGGTGCCGGCGAGTTCCACCGAGACGACGCCCTTCCCGGCCACCCGGCCCGCGAACGACACCCGGCCGTCCGCCGTCGCCCGTACCGGGGTCCCCGGCGCCGCCGCGAGATCGACGCCCCGGTGCCCGGGCCCGTAGACGGTCGCCGGCGGTTCCCAGCCGCGCAGCACCTGTGGGCGTACCCCCACCGGCCAGGTACGGGCGATGGCCGGAACGGCGTCGTCCGCGGCGCGGCGCGCGCCCGCGCCGGCCGGCGGTGCAGGCGCTGACGCCACGTCCCCCGTCCCCGCCGCGAACAGCCGTGACGCCGGCGGCGCCAGCAGTGCCGCCACGGTCAGGGCCACCACCAGCACCAGCCGTGCACACCGCCTGGCCCAGCCGTCCCGTCCGCTCCAGCCGTCCCGTCCGCTCCGGTCGTCCCGTTCACGCCACCCATGTTCCTTGCTCCATCCCTGTCGTCGCATGGCGGAAGCGTCTCCCGAGGACGTGCTCTCCGCCGGGACCTGTGGACGGCCACCCGGGTTGTGGACAACGGCGTCACCCGGCACCCCGTGGGTCCCGTACACTTCTGGTGGCGACCCGGGCCACCGGGTCGACTTCGCACGCCCCGACATCGGGACCGGTCACGGCCGTGGCCCGGTGTCAGCGCCCCTCGGTCCCTCGTGGCACGGCGCGTCGTGGGCGTCAGGCGCGGGAGCCGTCCGGCACTCGCGGCACAACCGAGCAATTCAAGGAGATACGGCCATGGCCGTCGTCACGATGCGGGAGCTGCTGGAGAGCGGCGTCCACTTCGGTCACCAGACCCGTCGTTGGAACCCGAAGATGAAGCGCTTCATCTTCACCGAGCGCAACGGCATCTACATCATCGACCTGCTCCAGTCGCTGTCGTACATCGACCGCGCCTACGAGTTCGTCAAGGAGACCGTGGCCCACGGCGGCACGGTCATGTTCGTCGGCACGAAGAAGCAGGCGCAGGAGGCCATCGCCGAGCAGGCCACCCGCGTCGGCATGCCCTACGTCAACCAGCGCTGGCTGGGCGGCATGCTCACCAACTTCTCGACCGTCTACAAGCGTCTGCAGCGCCTCAAGGAGCTCGAGCAGATCGACTTCGAGGACGTGGCCGCCTCCGGCCTCACCAAGAAGGAGCTGCTGGTCCTCTCCCGCGAGAAGGCGAAGCTGGAGAAGACCCTCGGCGGTATCCGCGAGATGCAGAAGGTGCCCAGCGCCGTCTGGATCGTGGACACCAAGAAGGAGCACATCGCGGTCGGCGAGGCCCGGAAGCTCAACATCCCGGTCGTCGCCATCCTCGACACCAACTGCGACCCCGACGAGGTCGACTACAAGATCCCGGGCAACGACGACGCGATCCGCTCCGTCACCCTGCTCACCCGCGTGATCGCCGACGCCGTGGCCGAGGGCCTCATCGCCCGCTCCGGCGGCGGCGAGGGCAAGGGCGAGAAGGCCGCCGGTGAGCCGCTGGCCGAGTGGGAGCGCGACCTGCTCGAGGGCGAGAAGAAGGCCGAGGAGGCCGCTCCGGCCGCCGCCGAGGGCGAGAAGCCGGCCGACGAGCCCGCTGCCGAGGCGCCCGCTGCCGAGGCGCCCGCCGCCGAGGCCCCGGCCGAGCAGGCCTGACCGCTCCGTCAGAGCCGATGACGGCGGGAGCGGTGACATGACGTCCGCTCCCGCCGTTCACCCGTAGACCGGCGGTGGCCCGGGACCTGTCCGCGCGGCGGTCCCGCCCCGCCGATCTTCGAACCTCCAGACTTCGAGAAAGATTCACAGACTCATGGCGAACTACACCGCCGCCGACGTCAAGAAGCTCCGGGAGCTCACCGGCGCCGGCATGATGGACTGCAAGAAGGCGCTGGACGAGGCCGACGGCAACGTCGACAAGGCCGTCGAGGCGCTCCGCATCAAGGGCCAGAAGGGCGTCGCCAAGCGCGAGGGCCGCTCCGCCGAGAACGGCGCCGTGGTCTCGATCATCGCCGACGACAACTCCTCCGGCGTCCTCGTCGAGCTGAAGTGCGAGACGGACTTCGTCGCCAAGGGCGAGAAGTTCCAGGCCGTGGCCGCCGCCATCGCCGAGCACGTCGCCAAGACCTCCCCGGCCGACCTCGAGGCCCTGCTCGCCTCCGAGATCGAGGCCGGCAAGACCGTCCAGGCGTTCGTGGACGAGGCCAACGCCAACCTGGGCGAGAAGATCGTCCTGGACCGCTTCGCGCAGTTCGCCGACGGCTACGTGACGGCGTACATGCACCGCACGATGCCCGACCTGCCCCCGCAGATCGGTGTGCTCGTCGAGCTGGACAAGCCGAACGCCGAGGTCGCCAAGGGCGTCGCCCAGCACATCGCCGCCTTCGCGCCGAAGTACCTCTCCAAGGACGACGTCCCGGCCGAGGTCGTCGAGTCCGAGCGCCGCGTCGCCGAGGAGACCACCCGCGCCGAGGGCAAGCCCGAGGCCGCCCTGCCGAAGATCGTCGAGGGTCGCCTCAACGGCTTCTTCAAGGACGCCACGCTGCTCGGCCAGCCCTACGCACTGGACAACAAGAAGTCCGTCCAGAAGGTCCTGGACGAGGCCGGTGTCACCCTGAAGCGCTTCACGCGCATCAAGGTCGGCATCTGAGTCCGCACCGCGACGGGCGCGCGACCCCGATAGGGTCGACAGCAGTCGTTCGGACCCGCGTCCACGCACGCGCGCGTGCCGGGCGACAGCAGATCTGACGAGGAGGCCATTGCCGCATGGGATGCGAACCACCCCACCGGCAATGGCCTTCTTCGTATGTGCAACACGTGAAAGAGGCGGGATTCGACCATGACGACCAAGGCTGAGAAGAGCGACGACGGCAAAGTGCGCGGCCGGTTTCTGCTGAAGCTGTCCGGAGAGGCCTTCTCCGGGGGCGGAGGCCTGGGCGTCGATCCCGACGTGGTGCACGCCATCGCACGCGAGATCGCGGCCGTCGTACGGGACGGGGCGCAGATCGCGATCGTGATCGGCGGCGGCAACTTCTTCCGCGGAGCCGAGCTCCAGGTGCGTGGCATGGACCGCGCCCGCTCCGACTACATGGGCATGCTCGGCACCGTGATGAACTGCCTCGCCCTCCAGGACTTCCTGGAGAAGGAGGGCGTCGACTGCCGCGTGCAGACCGCCATCACCATGGGCCAGGTCGCCGAGCCCTACATCCCGCTGCGCGCCGTGCGCCACCTGGAGAAGGGCCGTGTGGTCATCTTCGGCGCCGGCATGGGCATGCCGTACTTCTCCACCGACACCACCGCCGCCCAGCGCGCCCTCGAGATCGACGCCGAGGCGCTCCTCATGGGCAAGAACGGTGTCGACGGGGTCTACGACTCCGACCCCAAGACCAACCCGGACGCCGTCAAGTTCGACGCCCTCGGTTACGGCGAGGTCATCACCCGGGACCTGAAGGTCGCCGACGCCACGGCCGTCACGCTCTGCCGTGACAACCGCCTGCCGATCGTCGTGTTCGAACTCCTGAAGGAGGGCAACATCGCCCGCGCCGTCAAGGGTGAGAAGATCGGCACGCTGGTGGGCGACCAGGCCGGGCGCAACTGACCGGGGGATGGACAATGTCCTGCCGGTCGTGAACCGTGCAGGAAGAAGACGCGACGCAGCCGGCCGCAGCCCCGACCGAGGACCGCAGCCGGGCCTACTCAAGACACGCAGGAGCAAGTGGTGATCGAAGAGACCCTCCTCGAGGCCGAGGAGAAGATGGAGAAGGCCGTCGTGGTCGCCAAGGAGGACTTCGCCGCGATCCGCACCGGCCGTGCGCACCCGGCGATGTTCAACAAGATCGTGGCCGACTACTACGGCGCGCTGACGCCGATCAACCAGCTGGCCTCTTTCTCCGTGCCCGAGCCGCGCATGGCCGTGGTGACCCCGTTCGACAAGAGCGCGCTGCGCAACATCGAGCAGGCGATCCGTGACTCCGACCTGGGCGTCAACCCGAGCAACGACGGCAACATCATCCGGGTGGTGTTCCCCGAGCTGACCGAGGAGCGCCGGCGCGAGTACATCAAGGTCGCCAAGGGCAAGGGCGAGGACGCGAAGATCTCGATCCGCTCCGTCCGCCGCAAGGCCAAGGAGGCCATCGACAAGCTGATCAAGGACGGCGAGGTCGGCGAGGACGAGGGCCGCCGTGCGGAGAAGGAGCTCGACGACACCACGGCGAAGTACGTCGCCCAGGTGGACGAGCTCCTGAAGCACAAGGAAGCGGAGCTGCTCGAGGTCTGATGAACGACTCTTCCTGGGGGACGCCGCAGACCGGGTACTGGGGGACGTCCGATCACGGACCCGGCCGGGGAGCTGTCCCGGCGGGTCCCGCGTACGATGCGCACAACGCACAGCAGACGCGCCCCATGCCCATCGTGCCCGACGTACCCGAACACGGCGGAGACCAGGATGCGGACCGGGGGGTCGCTCGGCTGAGCGGCCCCCTGTTCCGAGACGAGCCCACGCGGGCCCGCCCCCTGCCGGGGGAGGTGCCGCAGAATCCGGAGCCCATGCGCCACGCCCCGCAGCCGGCCCCCGCACCGCAGAAGAAGAGCGCGGGGCGGGACCTCGGTGCCGCGATAGGCGTCGGCGTCGGACTCGGCGCGGTGATCGTCGCGTCGCTGTTCGTCGTCAAGGCCGCCTTCGTCGGGGTGATCGCCGTCGCCGTCGTGGTGGGTCTGTGGGAGCTGACCACACGGCTGGACGAACGCAAGGGCATCAAGGCGCCCCTCGTCCCGCTGGCGCTGGGCGGCGCGGCCATGGTCGTCGCCGGGTACGTCCGGGGTGCGGAGGGCGCGTGGGTCGCCATGGCGCTCACCACGCTGGCGGTGCTGGTCTGGCGCATGACGGCACCTCCTGAGGGCTACCTCAAGGACGTCACCGCGGGCGTCTTCGCCGCCTTCTACGTGCCGTTCCTGGCGACGTTCGTCGCGATGCTGCTGAAGGCCGAGGACGGTCCGTGGCGCGTGCTGACGTTCCTGGTGCTCACCGTGGTCAGCGACACCGGCGCGTACGCGGTCGGCTGGCGCTTCGGCAAGCGCAAGCTCGCCCCGCGCATCAGTCCCGGCAAGACCCGCGAGGGCTTGTTGGGAGCGGTCGCCTTCTCGATGGTGGCGGGCGCGCTGTGCGTGCAGTTCCTGATCGACGACGGCGTGTGGTGGCAGGGCCTGCTCCTCGGCCTCGCGGTCGCCGTCAGCGCCACGCTGGGCGACCTCGGCGAGTCCATGATCAAGCGGGACCTCGGCATCAAGGACATGGGCACGCTGCTGCCCGGTCACGGCGGCATCATGGACCGCCTGGACTCCCTCCTCCCGACGGCGCCGGTGGTGTGGCTGCTGCTGGCGATCTTCGTGGGCACGGGCTGAGGTCCGCCCCCCCGCACCGCCGCACTGGCCCCCGTCCTCCCGAGGACGGGGGCCGACGCGTGCCGCCGTTCTCCAGGAGCGCGGCCTGGCCGACGCGCCCAGGGTCCAGGTGACCCGCGGCGCACGCTTCGGGCAGGCACCCGTCATGGGCCACGCGCTGCCTGCGGCCACAGGCGGAAGCAGCCGTTCCCCCGCGTGATCGGGTGGCAGAATCCCGGGCATGACGCTGGACCCACTGGTGGGACGCGCTCGTGCGCTGTGGCAGGACCTGGCCGGCGCACCCGTGGAGTCGGACGATCCGCCGCCGGCGTGGTCGTCTCGCCGGCATTGAAACTGTGTCCGCCCTCGTGGTGCGGGATCGTGGTCCTGGACGGAGCGGGGATCACCACGGTGCCGACGGACGAGGCCGCGGTCCCGGCGCGTGATGTCGCCGCCGCGCTGCCTCCGGCGGCTCTGGTCCACGCCGATGCGCTCCGTGCCGCTCCCCGTCGCCGAGGTGCTGGGACCGGCGACTCTCGCCTGTCTGCCGGTCACGGATTTCCGCCCTGCGCCCACGGACCGGGCGGTGACGAAGGTGCCTGCGGGACACCCGGGCCTCCTGGCCCTGCCGGCCGGGGCGGGGCGGGAAGACGCTGGGGAAAGCGGAGTGAGCGAGGTCTCGTCGCCTGCTTTCGCCGTCTTCGAGGGTGACGAGGTCGTGGCCGCGGCGGCGTATCAGACCCGGCCGAGGAGGACAGCGCATCTGTCCGTCCTGACGGCGTCGGGGCATCGCGGACGCGGACTGGCGAAGACGGTGGCCTCTGCGGCGGTCGCGCACGCTCTCGACGCGGACCTCATGCCGCAGTGGAGAGCCCGACGGACGTCGTCCCGACGGGTCGCCCGCTCGCTCGGGTTCCAGGAGATCGGAACTCAGTTGAGTGTTCGGCTCGACGAGGGCGGAGGGGCCGCAGCGGCCACGGTCCGTCCAGGGCTGCCGAGTGGCGACCGGTGACGAGCACCACCGACCGGTGCGGCAGCCGACACCCGCGGGCCACCCCTGTGGATCTGCGACACTGGTAACGCCATGCCTAAGCCCGGAGAACTCACATTCGTAGCGCCGCGCGGAGCCAAGAAGCCGCCGCGGCATCTTGCCGATCTCACGCCTGCCGAGCGCAAGGAGGCGGTCGTCGCGGTCGGTGAGAAGCCGTTCCGTGCCAAGCAGCTCTCGCAGCACTACTTCGCGCGGTACGCGCACGATCCGGAGCAGTGGACCGACATCCCCGCCGGTTCGCGCGGGAAGCTGCGGGAAGCGCTGCTTCCCGAGCTGATGAGCGTCGTGCGGCACCTGTCGACCGACCAGGGGACGACCCGCAAGACGCTGTGGAAGCTGTTCGACGGGACGCTCGTCGAGTCGGTGCTGATGCGGTACCCGGACCGGGTCACCATGTGCATCAGCTCGCAGGCCGGGTGCGGTATGAACTGCCCGTTCTGCGCCACCGGGCAGGCCGGGCTGGACCGGAACCTGTCCACCGCCGAGATCGTGCACCAGATCGTGGACGGGATGCGGGCGCTCCGCGACGGCGAGGTGCCCGGCGGGCCCGCGCGGCTCAGCAACATCGTGTTCATGGGCATGGGCGAGCCCCTCGCCAACTACAAGCGGGTCGTCGGCGCCATCCGCCGGCTCACCGACCCCGAGCCCGACGGGCTCGGTCTGTCGCAGCGCGGGATCACCGTGTCGACGGTGGGCCTCGTGCCGGCCATCCACCGGTTCTCCGACGAGGGCTTCAAGTGCCGGCTCGCCATCTCGCTGCACGCCCCCGACGACGAGCTGCGCGAC
This sequence comes from Streptomyces sp. DSM 120436, assembly GCF_055778765.1. Classification (NCBI taxonomy): domain Bacteria; kingdom Bacillati; phylum Actinomycetota; class Actinomycetes; order Kitasatosporales; family Streptomycetaceae; genus Streptomyces; species Streptomyces sp. DSM 120436. The sequence continues at coordinate 2,988,521 of NZ_JBSKBS010000001.1, forward strand.
ACCCTCGTCCCCGTGAACACCCGGTGGAAGGTGCGCGAGGTGCTCGACGCCGGGTTCGAGTACGCGGCGAAGTCCGGGCGGCGCCTGTCCATCGAGTACGCGCTGATCCGGGACATCAACGACCAGGCGTGGCGCGGCGACCGGCTGGGGCGGCTGCTCAAGGGGCGCCCCGTGCACGTCAACCTCATCCCGCTCAACCCGACGCCCGGCTCCCGGTGGACCGCGTCGCGGCCCGAGGACGAGAAGGCGTTCGTCGAGGCGATCGCCGCGCACGGTGTGCCGGTCACGATCCGGGACACCCGTGGACAGGAGATCGACGGGGCGTGCGGTCAGCTCGCCGCGACCGAGCGGTAAGGTGACCTCGGTCAGTACATCTGAACAGGCACCATCCGAATAAGCACACCTTCAGTACACCTTCATATTCCGACAGGGGAGCGCCACAGCGCTGAGAGTGCGGCACCGGCCGCAGACCCTCCGAACCTGGCCCAGGTCATTCTGGGTAGGGAGATCGGTCATCACTCGAGCTGTTGCGCCCTGCCCGGGACTCCGCCCAGGAGTCCCGGGCAGGGCCGCGTCTCTTCCTGGTCACTCCAGGAGGGATCAAGTGGACATCACCAAGAAGGTCACGGCCCTGGCGGTCGGTCTGGGGCTCGTCACGCTGTCCGCCTGCGGGTCGTCCGGCGCGGACGACAGCGGCGGCAGCGGCGAGGGCTCCAAGACCGTGACCCTCGTCAGCCACAACTCGTGGGCCGTGTCCGAGGACGTCGTCGCCGCCTTCGAGGAACAGTCGGGCTTCGAGCTCAAGGTCCTCGAGGACGGCGACGCGGGGCAGGCCGTGAACAAGGCGATCCTGACCAAGGACAACCCCCAGGGCGACGTCTTCTTCGGCGTCGACAACACCCTGCTGTCCCGAGCCCTGGACAACGGCCTCTTCCAGTCCTACAAGGCCAAGGGCTCCGACCTGGTCCTGCCCGAGTACCGGGCCGACGAGGACAAGCACCGGGTCACCCCGGTCGACACCGGTGACGTCTGCGTCAACTACGACAAGGCGTGGTTCGAGAAGAAGAAGCTGACCCCGCCGAAGACCTTCGACGACCTGGTCGAGCCGGCCTACAAGGACCTCCTCGTCGTCGAGAACGCCGCCACCTCCTCGCCCGGCCTCGGCTTCCTGCTCGGCACCGTCGCCGAGTACGGCGATGGGGGCTGGGAGGACTACTGGAAGAAGCTCAAGGCCAACGGCGTCAAGGTGGTCGACGGCTGGGAGCACGCCTACAACGAGGAGTTCTCCGGCTCGGCCGGCGGCAAGCAGGCCAAGGCGGACCGGCCGCTCGTCGTGTCGTACGCCTCCTCGCCGCCCGCCGAGGTGATCTACGCCGACCCGCGGCCCGACACCGCCCCCACCGGCGTCGCCGAGGGCACCTGCTTCCGGCAGGTCGAGTACGCGGGGCTGCTGAGCAACGCCGAGAACCCCGAGGGCGGCAAGGCCCTGCTGGACTTCCTGGTCAGCAAGACGTTCCAGGACGACATGCCGCTCAACATGTTCGTCTACCCGGTGCGCGAGGACGCCCAGGTGCCCGAGGAGTTCGTGAAGTTCGGGCCGCAGGCGAAGGAGCCGCGGACCATGGATCCGGCGAAGATCGCCGAGAACCGTGACCAGTGGGTCAAGTCGTGGACCTCGCTCGTACTGAAGTGACCCCGCGCAGGCCGAGGTGGTGGCGCCGGAACGCGGCCCGGCTCGGCCTGATGGCCGTGCCGGCCGTGTTCTTCGCGGTCTTCTTCGCCTACCCGGTCGCCGCGATCGTCGCCCGGGGACTGAAGGCCGACGGCGGCTGGCAGCCCGGGCGGATCGCGGACGTACTGGCCCAGTCCGACATCCGCCAGGTGCTGTGGTTCACCACCTGGCAGGCGCTCGTCTCCACGGCCCTCACCCTGGTGATCGCCCTGCCCGGCGCCTATGTCCTGGCCCGTTTCGACTTCCCCGGCAGACAGGTGCTGCGGGCGGTGGTCACCGTGCCGTTCGTGCTGCCGACGGTCGTCGTCGGCGCGGCGTTCATGGCGCTCGTCGGACGCGGCGGACTGCTGGACGAACTGTGGGGCGTGCGCCTCGACACCACGGTCTGGGCGATCCTCCTCGCCCACGTCTTCTTCAACTACGCCGTGGTCGTCCGCACCGTGGGCGGACTGTGGGCCCAGCTCGACCCGCGTCAGGGGGAGGCCGCGCGGATGCTCGGCGCCTCCCGACTCACCGCCTGGCGCACGGTCACCCTCCCGGCGCTCGCCCCCGCCGTGGCCGCCGCCGGGCTGATGGTCTTCCTCTTCACCTTCACCTCCTTCGGCGTGGTGCAGATCCTCGGCGGTCCCGCCTTCTCCACCCTGGAGGTGGAGATCTACCGGCAGACCGCCGACCTCTTCGACCTGTCGACGGCCGCCGTCCTCACGATGATCCAGTTCGTCGCCGTCGGCGCGATCCTCGCGCTGCACGCCTGGACCGTGCGGCGCCGCGAGACCGCGCTGCGGCTGGTCGACGCCTCGGTGACCGCCCGCCGCCCGCGCGGCGCCGGACAGTGGGCGCTGCTCGGCGGGGTCGTCGCCACGGTCGCCGTGCTGCTCCTGCTGCCGCTCGCCGTTCTGGTCCGGCGTTCCTTCGGCAGCGCCGGCCTCGCCTACTACCGGGCGCTGACCGAGGCGGACGGGGGCGTCTTCCTGGTCGCCCCGATCGAGGCGATCGGCACCTCCCTGCGCTACGCCGTCGCCGCCACCGTGATCGCCGTGGTGATCGGCGGTCTCGCCGCCTTCGCCCTGACCCGGCGGGACGCGGGCCGGCTGGTGCGCGGCTTCGACGCCCTGCTGATGCTGCCGCTCGGCGTGTCCGCGGTGACCGTCGGCTTCGGCTTCCTCATCGCCCTCGACGAACCGCCGCTGGACCTGCGCGCCTCCTGGATCCTGGTGCCGCTCGCGCAGGCGCTGGTCGGCGTCCCCTTCGTCGTACGGACCATGCTGCCGGTGCTGCGGGCCGTCGACGTGCGGCTGCGGGAGGCGGCGGCGGTGCTCGGGGCGTCGCCGTGGCGGGCGTGGCGGGAGGTGGACCTGCCGCTGGTGCGGCGGGCGCTGCTGATCGCCGCCGGGTTCGCCTTCGCGGTGTCGCTGGGGGAGTTCGGGGCGACGGTGTTCATCGCGCGGCCGGACAACCCCACCCTGCCGGTGGCCGTGGCGCGGCTGCTGGGACGGCCCGGGGACCTCAACTACGGGCAGGCGATGGCCCTGTCGACGATTCTGATGGTGGTGTGCGCGGTGGCGCTGCTGGTGCTGGAGCGGCTGCGGACCGACCGGACCGGGGAGTTCTAGATGCTGCTCAGCCTCGAGGCCGCGACCGTCCGTTTCGGCGGGCGGGCCGCGCTGGACGCCGTCGACCTCGACGTCGCCGAGCACGAGATCGTGTGCGTGCTCGGTCCCAGCGGCAGCGGCAAGTCCACGCTGCTGCGCGCGGTCGCCGGACTGCGGTTCCTGGACGCCGGGCGGGTCCTGCTCGACGGGCGGGACCAGTCGGGCGTGCCCGCGCACCGGCGGGGCGTCGGACTGATGTTCCAGGACCATCAGTTGTTCCCGCAGCGGGACGTGGGCGGCAACGTGGCCTTCGGCCTGCGCATGCACGGCGTGCCGCGCGCCGAACAGTCGCGGCGCGTGGGCGAGTTGCTGGAGCTGGTCGGGCTGCCCGGCGCGTCCGGGCGGGCGGTCGCCGCCCTGTCCGGGGGTGAGCAGCAGCGGGTGGCGCTGGCCCGCGCCCTCGCCCCCAGCCCGCGGCTGCTGATGCTCGACGAGCCGCTCGGCCAGCTCGACCGGTCGCTGAGGGAACGGCTCGTGGTCGAACTGCGCGAGCTGTTCGGACGGCTGGGCACCACCGTGCTGGCGGTGACGCACGACCAGGGCGAGGCGTTCGCGCTGGCCGACCGGGTGGTGGTGATGCGCGACGGGCGGATCGCCCAGTCCGGCACGCCTCTCGAGGTGTGGCAGCGGCCCGCCGACGCCTTCGTGGCCCGCTTCCTCGGCTTCGAGAACGTCGTCGAGGCCACCGTGGCCGGCCGGGTCGCCGTCACTCCCTGGGGCAAGGTGCCAGTGCCGCAGGGTGCTCCCGAGGGCACGCGGCCGTTGCTGGTCCGGCCCGCCGGGGTCCGGCTGGCCCCGGCCGGGGCGGGGCTGCGCTGCACGGTGACCGCGCGCACCTTCCGCGGCACCCATGTCGCCGTGCGCCTCCAGCCGGAGGGCGCGCCGGCGCTGGAGGCGGCCTGCGCGCTCCGGGACGCCCCGGACGTCGGGGACGTGACCGGCGTGGAGTTCGACGGCGCGGAAATCACTGTTCTGGGCTGATCGCCGGTGCCTAGGGTGGGCGGCATGACACGACTCGCTCATGAGCGTTACTGCGACGAGATCGCCCACCAGGTAGGGCGGTTGAGGGCGGTGGTGACGTCGGGGACGGACCTGTCCCGCACGGTGCCGACCACGCCCGACTGGTCACTGGAACAGCTCGTACGGCACGTCGGCGGCGCCCTGCGCTGGGTGGCCCTGATGGTGCGGACCGGGGCCGAGAAGGAGACCCCGGAGGAGGACGTGCCGGACTTCGAGGGGCCCGAGGCCCACGGTGACGCCGCCGCGCTGGACGCCTGGCTGGCCCGAAGCGGCGACCTGGTGGTCACCGCGCTGCGGGAGGCCGGGCCGGACGCGCGGGTGTGGAGCTGGGCGGGGACCGACAACGCCGGCTTCTGGGCCCGCCGCATGACCCACGAGGTGACCGTGCACCGCGCGGACGCCACGCTCGCCGCCGGACTGCCCTACGAGGTCGCGCCCGAGGTGGCCGCCGACGCGGTCGACGAGTGGCTGGAGATCGTGGAGTGGGCGCAGCGCACGCTGCCCGACGACGAGGTGCACGGGCTGCGCGGGCCCCTGCGCACGATCCACCTGCACGCCACCGACACCGCGTCCGAGGTGAACGCGGAGTGGCTGGTGCGGCTGGACGAGGAGGGGGTGTCCTGGCGACGCGGTCACGAGAAGGCCACGGTCGCGCTGCGCGGGCCGCTCGCCCGGGTGCTGCTCGCCTTCTACCGCCGCATCCCGCTGGACGACCCGCGTATCGAGGTGCTCGGCGAGCGGGCGGTGCTCGACGACTGGCTGGAACGGGCCACGTTCGGCTGACCGGTCCGCCGACGACGAGCGGCCCGCCCCTGGTTCGGGGGCGGGCCGCGGGCGTTTCCGGGAGGCGTCAGCGCCGGCTGTTCGCCCCGCGGCGGCGCATGCCGAAGAAGATCGCGCCGCCACCGACGGCGACCAGGGCGGCCGCGACGCCGGCGATCAGTCCGGTGTTGGAGCTGGCGCCGGTCTCGGCGAGGTTGGACTCACCGGCCGGGGACGGGGCGTTGTCCGACGTGTCCGCCGGGGGAGCGGCGCTCTCGCTCCCGCCCTCCGACGGGGCCGGGCTCGGCTCCTCGTTCTCCTCGGCCGGGGCCGAGGTCTCCTCCGACGGCGTGGGCTCGGGGGACGGGGTCTCCTCCTCGTCCTCCTTGCACGGCGTCGACGGCGTGGTCAGGTTCGGCTTGATGTCCTCGTCCACGTACGGATCGGCCTTGACGTGGATGCGGTAGACGGCGTTGGGCTTCCAGTCCTCCTCGAAGGTGATGGTCGTGCCCTCCTTGGACCCCTTGACCACCTGCTCGCCGACCTTCTTGATGTCGGCGCCGTTGTTCTGCAGGAACACCGTGACGGTGGCGGGGACGCCGGCCGGGTCGACGTCGGTGACGGTGATGACGCCCTTCTCACCGTCGCACTTCGCCTCGGCCGAGAACTCGTTGATGTTGCACGCCGCGGCGTTGCCGGCGGCTCCGAGCGCGAGCGCGGCGGACGCGGAGACGACACCGAGGGCGCGCACGGAGCGGGTCACGGTACGGCGTGATACGGACAGAACTGCCACGTTTGTCCTTTACATGAAGCGCAAATGCGGGGGGTTGAGGGAGAGTTGACAGGAACTCAGCACTCCCATGAGGCTCCCAGGTCTATAAGCGCCGCATAAGTAGTGTCAACGCATATGCCTACCGGGGGACCGGGCTTTGCCTATTTGTTAACCGCCCGGACGTTTACGCGCCCGAAGGACCGCATCGATCCGGCCGTCACGGCCGGGAACGGCCACCAACCGTACGCAGAAGGCAAGGTGACGGTGCATCCGGTCAAGAAGCGCGCCACCGGCCCACGTCGGGCACGCGGAAAAGCGGCAGGGGCGGGGCGCTCCGGCGAGCACCCTGCCCCTGTCATGTCCGGTGCGGCCGCCGGCCGTCAGCCCTCCACGGCCGCCGGGTCCATCCAGACGACCTCCCAGGTGTGGCCGTCGAGGTCGTCGAAGGAGCGGCCGTACATGAAGCCGAGGTCCTGGGTCTCGCCGGCCAGGGACCCGCCCGCCGCCAGGGCCTTCTCCACCAGCTCGTCGACCTTCTCCCGGCTCTCGGCGCTCAGCGCCAGCAGCACCTCGCTGTTCTTTCGGGCGTCCACGATCTCCTTCTTCGTGAACTGCGCGTACTTCTCCTTCGTCAGCAGCATCGCGATGATCGTGTCGCTGATCATGACGGAACCGGTGGACTCGTCGCTGAACTGCTCGTTGAGGGAGTAGCCGAGCGCCGTGTAGAACTTCTTCGAGGCGTCGATGTCCTCGACGGGCAGGTTCACGAAGATCATCTGCTGGTACATGACGGGGTCTCTCCCTGTTCGTCGTTGCCGTTCGTGGGGGTAGACCGGAGGCCCGCGCGGAACTCATCGCGTCCGGGGAAGGTCTTTTCGACTTTCTTCGCCCGGCCTCCTCGTCCGGCCTTCTCCGCTCAGCCGCCCAGCGGCCACGCCGACAGCTCGGCCACCGCCACGGTGAGCGGCCCGAACAGGGCGAACAGCGCACCCGCGCGCAGGACGGCGGCCCGGCGCAGCGTCCCCGCGGGCGCCCCCATCCGCCGCAGCGAGGCGGTGGTGTCCGCGTGCGTCTGTTTCGCCTCGACGGCCGCCGTGAGCAGCGTCGCCACCGTGCAGCCGGCCACCAGCAGCACGCCCAGCACCACGAGCGGACCGGCCGACGGGTCGTCCCGGTCGTGCAGCGACGCCATCGCGTACGCGGCCGACACCACCGCGCAGACCACCCCCAGCGGGCGGCCGATGCGCGTCGCCTCCGTCATCAGCACCCGCCCGGCCAGCAGCCGCAGCGCGCCCGGCCGCACCGCCTGGAGCAGCCGCCCGCACAGATGGGTGAGCCCGGGGCCGACGAGGGCCAGACCGAGGGAGGTCAGGACCAGACCGAGGAACGCGGCCGGACCTCCCTCGGAGCCGGTACGGCTCATGAGCGCCTCCACCGCCACCCCCACCGCGAGCACCGCGACGCCCCACGGCACCCCCGAGGGAGCCGCGGTCGGCACGGCGGGCGGGACGACGGCGCCGGCGGTCTCCGCGCCGGACGCCCCGGCCGACCCTGTCCGAGTGTCCTCCTGCTCCTGGCCGGGCGCTTCCGCGGCCGTGCGCCGCCCGTGCGCGGCGGCGCCCAGCTGCCGGCCGAACCGCCCGTAGGCGCCGAAGGACTCCAGCACCGGAGTGCGCCGGTACGCGCCGAACCGGCCGTACGACCGTGCCGCCCGGCCCGCGCCCGTGACCGGCTCGCGCGGCCGCAGCTTCACCGCCACCGCCGCCGACGCGCCGAGCGGCGCCAGGGCCAGCAGGGTCAGCGCGGCCGGCAGCGGCAGGGGACGTCCGGCGGCCAGGAACTCCCTCGCGCCCCCGCCCAGGGGCGTGCCGGTCAGGTCGCCGCGCAGCTGGAGGAAGACGAGCAGCGCCAGCACGGAACCCAGGACGCAGGACACGGCCGTGGTCGCCGCGGAGATCGCCATCAGCTTGACCGGACCGAGCCCGACCGCCGAGAGCCCGGGCCGGGGCCGGGTCGCCGGGTCGGTGCGGGCGACCGCGACCGCGAGGTGGACCGTGGCCGCCAGCGGCGCCGCGCACCAGGCCAGGCGGAGCGCGGAGGCGGCGGGGTCGGGATGGCTCAGCGCGTGGCCGAGGGCGCTCAGCAGCAGGAAGCCCGTGCCGGCCGAGGCGCCGGCGACGAGGAGCCGACGGACCTGGACGGCGGGCTGGGCCCCGAGGCTCAGACGGAGAGCGAGCACGCCGCCCGGCCTTCCGACTCGGCCGGTCCGGAGACCGGGGGGAGGTGCACGGTCCGCACGCGCCGTCCGTCGAGCAGCGACACCGTGCGGTCGGCGAGGGCGGCGGTCTGCGCGTCGTGCGTGGCGAGGACCACCGTGATGCCGTGCGAGCGGGCCGCGGTGGTGAGGGTGCGCAGCACGTGGGCGCGGTCGACGCGGTGCAGCGGGGCGGTCGGCTCGTCGGCGAACAGCACCGAGGGCGCCGGGGCCAGCGCACGGGCGATGCACACCCGCTGGCGCTCCGCGTGCGTCAGCTCCACGGGGTTCCTGCGCGCCCGGTCGCCGACGTCGAGGCGCTCCAGCCACTCCAGGGCGGCGGCCTTGGCGCGGCGCCGGCCGGTGCCGCGCAGCATGAGGGGCAGCGCGGCGTTCTCCCAGACGTTCAGCTCCGGCACCAGCACCGGGGCCGGGTCGATCCAGCCGAACCGGTCGCGGCGCAGCCGCTCCCGGGCCGCCGGGCCCATGGTGTGCACGGGCACGCTGTTGAACCAGACCTCGCCGTCGTGCGCGGGCGCCAGGCCGGACAGACAGCGCAGCAGGGTCGACTTGCCGCTGCCGCGCGGGCCTGAGACAGCGAGGATCTCGCCCTCCCGGACGCCGAGCGAGACCCCGCTCAGGCCGGGTGAGCCGTCGTCGTGCCGGAAGCGCAGGGCACGTGTCCAGAGCACGTCGTTGTCCGGTGGGGCCACCATGGCGTACACCTCGGTTCGGATCGGAAATGCCGTGCGTTCGTCGGGTAATTCCCCCGTCCGGGGGAACGAAGGGCGGGCCGATCGGTCACTGGGCACGCTAGGCAGGCGGTGGCGGGCGGCAGGACAGCACGCGGCCCCGGACCGCCGTTTCTCACTCGAACGGGCGGCATCGGGGCCGGTGTTGATCATTCAAAGAGAAGATCGGTACCTCGGACGGCCTACAGCTTCGTCCACGCCTCCGTGAGGGTCGCGCGCAGGATCTGCTCGATCTCGTCGAAGGTCTCCTGGTTCGAGATCAGCGGCGGCGCGAGCTGGACGACCGGGTCGCCGCGGTCGTCGGCACGGCAGTACAGGCCGTTCTCGAACAGCTTCCCGGACAGGAAGCCGTACAGCACGCGCTCGGTCTCGTCGGCGTCGAAGGACTCCTTGGTCGCCTTGTCCTTGACCAGCTCGATGCCGTAGAAGAAGCCGTTGCCGCGGACGTCGCCGACGATCGGCAGGTCGTGCAGCTTCTCCAGGGTGGAGCGGAACGCGCCCTCGTTGTCGAGCACGTGCTGGTTGAGGCCCTCGCGCTCGAACAGGTCGAGGTTGGCGAGGCCGACCGCCGCCGACACCGGGTGGCCGCCGAAGGTGTAGCCGTGCAGGAAGGTGTTGTCGCCCTGGTAGAACGGCTCGGCGAGCCGGTCGGAGACGATGCACGCGCCGATGGGGGAGTAGCCCGAGGTCATGCCCTTGGCGCAGGTGATCATGTCCGGTACGTAGCCGAACTTGTCACAGGCGAAGGTGGTGCCGAGGCGGCCGAAGGCGCAGATGACCTCGTCGGAGACGAGCAGCACGTCGTACCGGTCGCAGATCTCGCGCACCCGCCGGAAGTAGCCGGGCGGGGGCGGGAAGCAGCCGCCCGCGTTCTGCACGGGCTCCAGGAACACCGCGGCGACCGTGTCCGGGCCCTCGAAGAGGATCTGCTGCTCGATCTGGTCGGCGGCCCAGCGGCCGAACGCCTCCGGGTCGTCGCCGTGGACCGGCGCCCGGTAGATGTTGGTGTTCGGTACCTTGTGCGCGCCCGGGACCAGCGGCTCGAAGGGGGCCTTGAGGGCCGGCAGGCCGGTGATGGACAGGGCGCCCTGCGGGGTGCCGTGGTAGGCGACCGCGCGGGAGATGACCTTGTACTTGGTCGGCTTGCCGGTCAGCTTGAAGTACTGCTTGGCGAGCTTCCAGGCGGTCTCCACCGCCTCGCCGCCGCCGGTGGTGAAGAAGACCTTGTTCAGGTCGCCGGGGGCCTCGTGCGCGAGCCGCTCCGCGAGTTCCACGGCCTTGGGGTGGGCGTAGGACCACACCGGGAAGAACGCCAGTTCCCGCGCCTGCTTGGCGGCGGTCTCGGCCAGCTCCTGCCGACCGTGCCCGGCCTGCACCACGAACAGGCCCGCGAGGCCGTCGAGGTAGCGCTTGCCCTTGTCGTCGTAGATGTGGGTGCCCTCACCGCGGACGATGGTGGGGACGGGAGCGTTCTCGTACGACGACATGCGGGTGAAGTGCATCCACAGGTGGTCGTACGCGGACCTGCCGAGGTCCTTGGGGGTGTCGGTGCTCACGATTATCGGGTTCCCCACATGTAGGTCTGCTTCTTGAGCTTGAGGTAGACGAAACTCTCGGTGGAGCGCACACCGGGCACGGCCCGGATGCGTTTGTTGATGACCTCCAGCAGGTGGTCGTCGTCCTCGCAGACGATCTCGACCATCAGGTCGAAGGAGCCGGCGGTCATCACCACGTACTCGCACTCGGTCATCGCGGCCAGCGCGTCGGCGACGGCCTCCACGTCCCCCTCGACGGTGACGCCGACCATCGCCTGCCGGCGGAAGCCCACGGTGAGCGGGTCCGTGACGGCGACGATCTGCATCACGCCCTGGTCGAGCAGCTTCTGCACGCGCTGGCGCACCGCAGCCTCCGACAGGCCGACGGCCTTGCCGATCGCGGCGTACGGCCGGCGGCCGTCCTCCTGGAGCTGCTCGATGATGGCGAGGGAGACGGCGTCCAACTGGGGTCCGCCGCCGTGTCTGGACTCGCGGGAGTCCTTGGGGTCTGCGCTTCGACTGGCCACGGGATCACTGTGCACGACGTATCGGCAGTTTCGCAAGGCTCGATCGATGAAATCCGTTGTTGATGAAGCCCATGGGTGCGGATTTCGCAGATGCGGGGGGAGCGGGGGTGTTGAAAACGTCAGCGGTCCGTCTAGGGTGGGTGTCTCAGAGGTTGGACACCTCGACCCGTACACACCCGACACCTCGGGCACCACACACCCGACACCTCGGGGACCCACGAGGAACACCAGGAGGGCCTGCAGTGAGCACCGAGCTGCGTCGTCTGCGCAACTACATCGGCGGTGAGTTCCGGGACGCCGCCGACGGACGGACCACCGAGGTGGTCAACCCCGCGACCGGCGAGGCGTACGCGACCGCTCCGCTGTCCGGTCCCGCGGACGTGGACGCCGCGATGGCGGCCGCGGCCGCTGCCTTCCCCGGCTGGCGCGACACCACCCCGGCCGAGCGGCAGCGGGCGCTGCTGAAGATCGCGGACGCCTTCGAGGAGCGCGCCGAGGAACTCATCGCCGCCGAGGTGGAGAACACGGGCAAGCCCGTCGGGCTGACCCGCACCGAGGAGATCCCGCCGATGGTGGACCAGATCCGCTTCTTCGCGGGCGCGGCGCGGATGCTGGAGGGCAAGGGCGCCGGCGAGTACATGGAGGGCCTGACCTCCTTCGTGCGCCGCGAGCCGGTCGGCGTCTGCGCCCAGGTGGCGCCGTGGAACTACCCGATGATGATGGCCGTGTGGAAGTTCGCCCCGGCGATCGCCGCGGGCAACACGGTCGTCCTCAAGCCGTCGGACACCACCCCGGCCTCCACCGTCCTCATCGCCGAGATCCTCGGCTCGATCCTCCCCAAGGGCGTCTTCAACGTCGTCTGCGGCGACCGCGACACCGGCCGTCTGATGGTCGAGCACCCCACCCCGGCGATGGCCTCCATCACCGGCTCGGTGCGCGCGGGCATGGCGGTCGCCGAGTCCGCCTCCAAGGACCTCAAGCGGGTCCACCTGGAGCTGGGCGGCAAGGCCCCGGTCGTGGTCTTCGGCGACGTCGACATCGCCAAGGCCGTCGAGGGCATCTCCGAGGCCGGCTACTTCAACGCCGGGCAGGACTGCACGGCCGCCACGCGCGTGCTGGTGCACGAGTCCGTCCACGACGAGTTCGTCCAGGCGCTGGCCAAGGCCGCCGCCGACATCAAGACGGGCATGCCCGACGACGAGGACGTCCTCTACGGGCCGCTCAACAACCCGAACCAGCTCCAGCAGGTGGAGGGCTTCATCGAACGGCTGCCCGCCCACGCGCGCGTGGAGGCCGGCGGCAAGCGGGTCGGCGACCGGGGTTACTTCTACGCGCCGACCGTCGTCTCGGGCCTCAGGCAGGACGACGAGATCATCCAGAAGGAGGTCTTCGGGCCGGTCATCACCGTCCAGTCCTTCACGGACGAGGACCAGGCCGTCGAGTACGCCAACGGCGTGGAGTACGCGCTGGCCTCGTCGGTGTGGACCAGGGACCACGCCCGCGCGATGCGGATGTCCAAGAAGCTGGACTTCGGCTGCGTGTGGATCAACACGCACATCCCGCTGGTCGCCGAGATGCCGCACGGCGGCTTCAAGAAGTCGGGTTACGGCAAGGACCTGTCGGCCTACGGCTTCGACGACTACACGCGGATCAAGCACGTGATGACCTCGCTGGACGGCTGACGCACGGGGCGTCCGGCCCCGGACGGCGCACCGCACCGTCCGGGGCCGACGTGTGTCCGCACGACGTCCGACCGCACTTTTGAACATGTTCAACTCCGGGCGTGCGCTTCCGCCGTGAGCGACAGGGCCGCCCTGCTCAAGGGTGCTCGCGTCTGGCTGGTGTTCTTCGTCGTCCGCCTGGTGCTCAGCGGCGTCACGGCCTTCCCGCTGGTGCACGAACTGCGCTGGACCGAGGAGGTGTTGCGGTCGCTCGGCGCTTCGGAGCACCTCCCCGGCCTCATGGAGTGGATCGAGCGCGTACGGGACGGACTCGACGCCGCCGACGCCGACCACCCCTTCCTGCTCTACGGCACCGACTGGCCGGCCTTCGCCCACCTCGTGGTCGCGGTCGCCTTCCTCGGCCCCTACCGCGACCCCTACGCAACATCTGGGTCGTGGAGTTCGGCCTGATCGCCTGCGCAGGCGTCATCCCGCTCGCCCTGGTCTGCGGGCCGGTCCGCGGCATCCCCTTCTGGTGGAGCGTCGGTCGACATGGCGTTCGGCGTGTTCGACGCGATCCCGCTGTACGTGGTCCGGAACAGGACCAAGCGGCTCGAGGCGCTCACGGCGGACCCCGCTCCCGGGGTGTCCGCCGCTCCCGCCCGATAGGTTGGGGCCATGAAGCGTGAACAGGTGGGCGGGGCCGTCACATGGGGGCTCCTGGGCGCTTGGGCCGTGCACGATCTCGAGGAACTGGCCACCGTGCCGGGATGGTTGCGGAAGAACGTGCCCGAGCTGCGGCGGCGGTTCCCGCAGGTGCCGGAGGCGGTGTGGCGGCGGGCCGGGACCATGGGGGCGGCCGAATTCACCGCGGCGGTCGGCGTGATGGGAGCCGTCGTCGGAGCCGCGTCGGCCGCCGGACGGCTGAGCGGAGGGCGATCCGGCTTCTACCAGACCGCGCTGACCGGCTTCGGACTGCACGGGGTGATGCACATGGCACAGGCCGCGGCGGTACGCGGCTACACCCCCGGCTCCCTGACCTCGCCGCTGGTCGTCCTGCCGTTCACGCTGTGGGCGCGCGGCCGGCTGCGCCGGGCGGGCGTGCTGCGTCCCGCACGTCCCCGTGACGCGGTGACCGGCCTGGCGGCCGCGGGGGCGGCCACGGTCGCGTCGCACGTGGTGGCGCGCCGGCTGCTCGGAGCGGCGCGCCGCCGGTCGTCATGACGTGACGCGGCCGCGCAGCGCGCACAGGACGTCGACGCGGTTGGTGGTGATCGAGTCCACCCCCGCGGCCAGCAGGCGGCGCATGGAGCGACGGGTGTCCGGGGTCCACACGGACAGCAGGCAGCCGTCACGGTGGACGCGCTCCGCGAGCGCCCGGTCCACCACGCTGAAGCGGTAGTTGAGCCAGCGCGGCCGGACCGCCTCCAGGAGGCCGGCGCGCACCGGGGCGTGGGAGGTGTGGGTGAGCGCGATCTCCGCGGCCGGGTCCACCGTCCGCACGGCGAGCATGGTGGGGGCGCCCGCGCAGTAATAGACGCGGTCCTGGGCGCCCTGCTCCCGGACGACGTCCACGATCCGGCGCACGGCGCGCACGCCCGGGCCGCCGGGCAGGTCGATCATCACCCGGCTGCCCTCGGTCGCCGCCAGCGCGTCGGCGAGGGCGGGCACCCCGCCGTCCGTGACCTCGCGCACCTCGCTCCAGGTGAGGGACGCCAGCGGGCGGTCGTGGTGCCACAGGCGTGCGAGCGTCGCGTCGTGCAGCAGCACCGGGACGCCGTCTCGGGTGAGCCGTACGTCGGTCTCGACCGCGTCCGCGCCCCGCCGGATCGCGGAGCGCAGGGAGGCCAGGGTGTTCTCGCGGACGCGGTACGGGTCTCCGCGGTGGGCCACGGCGGTCACGTGCTGCATGGGGGCCCCTTCGCGGGTGGTCAGGAGGCGAGCCAGGAGGCGGTGTACGTGTCGATCTCCGCCGCCAGCCGCGCCTTGCCGGCCGGGTCCAGGAACGACGCCTCGACCGCGTTCTTCGCCAGGTCCGCCAGGCCCCGCTCGTCGAGGTCCAGCAGCCGGGCGGCGACCGCGTACTCGGTGGCGAGGTCGGTGCCGAACATCGGCGGGTCGTCGGAGTTGACCGTCACCAGCACGCCCGCCCGGGTGAACTCCTTGATCGGGTGCTCGTCCAGGGTGGCGACCGCGCGGGTGGCGATGTTGGAGGTCGGGCACACCTCCAGCGGGATGCGCCGCTCGGCGAGGTGCCGCAGCAGCTCCGGGTCCCGCGCGGCGCTGGTGCCGTGGCCGATGCGCTCGGCGCCCAGCTCGTTCAGCGCGTCCCAGATCGTCTCCGGGCCGGTGGTCTCGCCCGCGTGCGGCACCGAGCGCAGCCCGGCGGCGACGGCCCGGTCGAAATACGGCTTGAACTGCGGGCGCGGCACGCCGATCTCGGGGCCGCCCAGGCCGAAGGAGACCAGGCCCTCCGGGCGCAGCCGGTCGTCGGTGGCGAGCCGCGTCGTCTCCTCGGCGGCCTCCAGGCCGGCCTCGCCCGGGATGTCGAAGCACCAGCGCAGCACGGTGCCCAGCTCGCCCTCGGCCGCCTTGCGGGCGTCCTCGATCGCGTCCATGAAGGCGCGCTCGTCGATCCCGCGGCGGGTGGAGGAGAACGGGGTGATGGTCAGCTCGGCGTACCGCACCTGCTGCCGGGCCAGCTCACGGGCCACCTCGTAGGTCAGCAGCCGCACGTCCTCGGGGGTGCGGATCAGGTCGACGACGGACAGGTACACCTCGATGAAGTGCGCGAAGTCCGTGAAGGTGAAGTAGTCGGCCAGGGCCTCGGGGTCGGTGGGGACCTTGGAGTCGGGGTGGCGGGCGGCCAGTTCCGAGACGATGCGGGGGGAGGCGGAGCCGACGTGGTGCACGTGCAGTTCGGCCTTGGGCAGCCCGGCGATGAAGGCGCGCAGGTCACGGACCTGTCCGGCGGTGGCCGCGGGGTCGTGGCGGTCGGTCAAGGTTCCTCCCCGGGAACGGCGTCCCGGGCCGGGTCGCGGCGGGACGCGGGTGATCGGCTGATCGACGGTGCGGGGATCATCGTAGGCCGGGCGCACGCGGGACGGGCGCGGGCCGTACCATGACGGTTCGTCCGAGGAAGGGGTCGCAGCGCATGTCCGACGACGCACCGGCGCCGGGGGCCCGGGACCGCACGGGGGACGCAACGCCTCCGGCGGGTCCGTCCGCCCCTGAGGTGTGGCCGGCGCCGGCCGACGGCGGGGCGCCGCACGTGGCCCCCCAGGACGGCTCGCTGGTGGACGCGCGGACCACGGAGACGGGGCGTGCGGCGCCGGGCGCGCGGGACGCCGGGACGCCCGCGTCCGATCCCTGGGCGCTGCCCGGGGGCCGTGCGGCGGCCTCCGGCGGTCCGGGCGAGACCGTGGTGGCGGGAGGGACCCCGCCGTGGCCGGCGCCCACCGTGCACGACCGGGCGGCGTCCGGCGCGTCCTCGGTGCACGCCCAGGAGACGGTGACGTCCTTCCCGACGGCCTCGAACCCGGCCCCGCCCGCGCCCGCGTTCACGCCCGCGTCCGCGCCTTACGGGAGTCCGTGGGCAGGCCCTTCGGCAGCGACCGCGCCCGTGCCGCAGGCCGCCGGCCCGGCCGCGCCCCCGGCCGCCGGCGCGGCCGTCCCGCCGCCGCCCATCGGTCCGGAAGGGCCGGGGCAGCTCCCCTACGGCTATCCGCACGCGGGGTACGCCGGTGCGCCCGCCCAAGGACACCCCGGCTGGACCGGGGCGCCACCCCTGCCGAGCAACGGCATGGGCGTCTCCTCCCTGGTCCTCGGGATCATCGCGGCGGCCGGGTTCTGCTTCTGGCCGGTGGCCGTCGTGCTGGGCGTCCTTGCGGTGATCTTCGGCGCGATCGGCCGCGGCAAGGCGAGCCGCGGCGAGGCCACGAACGCGGGGCAGGCCCTGGCGGGCATCATCTGCGGAGCCGTCGGCAGCGTGCTGGCTCTCATCCTGGGTGTCGTCGTCCTGGTCACCTGAGCCCGACGGCCCGACGGCCGGGGCTCGCGCCTGCGGCGCCGACGGGGCTGACCCCGGACGCGTCCCGTCGGGAGGCGGCCCGGGACGCACCGTCGGAAGGGCGGGGCGCCCCCGGTGCGTGGCCGCCGCGCTCACCAGGGCGCCGCCCGCGGCCGGCACCGAGGCCCCCCACCTCTTTGGGCTGCCGCCGGCGCCGGCGCGCACCGGGGGGGCGACGGACCCCCCGCCCCTACTCCGCGGCCTCCGCTCCCCCCGCGGCCCACGCCGCCTCCCTCAACCGCCTGCGTGCCTCCATCAGCGCGAAGCCCAGCAGATTGGGGCCGCGCCAGCGGGTCGGGTCGTGGGCCGCCTCGTCGCCGGCCGCGAGGCCCATGCCCCACACACGATCAACGGGGCTGGCCTCGACCAGAATCCGCTCGCCCGTGCCCAGCAGGAAAGACCGCAGCCCCTCATGAGCCGCGAACTTGTGCACGCTGCCCTCCACCACGATCCCGAACCGCTCCCGCCGCCAGGTCTCCTCGTCGAAGCCGCGGACCAGGCGGCCCGCCTTCTTCGCCAGGGAGGGATGCGCGGCGGCCAGCACGCGCCGCTCGCCCTCGGCGTCGCCGAAGAGGCGTGCCTTGGCCGCCATCATCCAGTGCTCGGCGGTCGCGTACTCCACGCCGTCGACGGTGAACGGCGCCGGCCACCACTGGCTCAGGCAACTCGCCCCGATACGGCCGTCGGGCAGCGGCCGGTGCCCCCAGAAGTGCAGGTACTTCACCCGCTCCCCGGCCCGCACCGCCTCGATCAGCGCCTCCCTGGAAGCCACCGCTCGTACGGTTCCGCCCAAGGCCGTCACCCCCCGATGTCGATCTGTGCCGGAGCAGTCTCGCAGGCGCCACTGACACTCCGTCCTGCCTTTTCCGTTGCCACTCGACACCTGGTCGACAGATTCCGTCGCGTAACCAAATGGCAACAACGGAATCACTTGTTGGAGCGTCTCTGCTCTGTCAGGATCGGCACTCACATCGAGCTGGAGCCACGCCGCCCCCCTCGGGGGAGACGGAGGAGAGCGACATGCACAACCCCGGCAGCACCACGCAGGAACGATTCCCGGCCCGTGAACGGTTCGCGGACGGCGCGCAGTTCATCGCCGGCCGGCTCGCCGAGGGCACCTCGGGACGGACCCACTCCGTGGTCGACCCGGCCACCGGCGCGGAGGTGTACGCCTACGGCCTCGCCGGGCCCGACGACGTCGACGCGGCCGTCGCCGCCGCCCGGGAGGCGTTCCCCGGCTGGGCCGGCGCCACCCCCGGCGAGCGCTCCGACGCCCTGCACCGGTTCGCCGCCGCGGTCGCCGAGCGGGCGGAGGACCTCGCCCGCGCCGAGTCGCTGCAGTGCGGCAAGCCGCTGAAGCTGAGCCGTGAGTTCGACGTGCCGGGCACGATCGACAACATCGCCTTCTTCGCCGGCGCCGCCCGCCACCTCGCGGGGCAGTCGGCCGGCGAGTACTCCGGCGACCACACCTCCTACGTCCGCCGCGAACCCGTCGGCGTCGTGGGATCCGTCGCCCCCTGGAACTACCCGCTGCAGATGGCCGCGTGGAAGATCCTCCCGGCGATCGCCGCGGGCAACACCGTCGTCCTGAAGCCCGCCGAGCTCACCCCGCTGACCTCGCTGCTGTTCGCGCAGGCCGCGACCGACGCCGGCATCCCGGACGGCGTGATCAACATCGTCACCGGCACCGGCAGGGAGGCCGGCGAGCACCTGGTCGGCCACCCCGACGTGGCCATGACCTCCTTCACCGGCTCCACCGCCGTCGGCAAGCGGGTCGCCGAGATCGCCACCGCCACCGTCAAGCGCCTCCACCTGGAGCTGGGCGGCAAGGCGCCCTTCGTGGTCTTCGACGACGCCGACCTCGACGCGGCCGTCCACGGCGCCGTCGCGGGCGCGCTCATCAACACCGGCCAGGACTGCACCGCCGCCACGCGCGCGTACGTGCAGCGCCCGCTGTACGACGCCTTCGTGGAGCGCACCGCCGCGCTGATGGAGACCGTCCGGCTGGGCGACCCCTTCGCCCCCGGCACCGACCTCGGCCCGCTGGTCTCCCACGCCCAGCGCGACCGGGTGGCCGGTTTCGTCGACCGCGCGCGTGCCTACGCACGCGTGGTGACCGGCGGGGAGGCACCCCTGGGCGAGCTGGCCGGCGGCGCGTACTATCGCCCCACGCTGATCGCCGGCGCCGCGCAGGACAGCGAGGTCGTGCAGTCGGAGATCTTCGGACCGGTGCTGGTCGTCCTGCCCTTCGACACCGACGACGAGGGCATCGCGCTCGCCAACGACACCCCGTACGGGCTCGCCGCCTCCGCCTGGAGCCGCGACGTGTACCGCACGGGCCGGGCCACCCGCGAGATCAAGGCGGGGTGCGTGTGGATCAACGACCACATCCCGATCGTCAGCGAGATGCCGCACGGCGGCCACCGGGCGTCCGGCTTCGGCAAGGACATGTCCGCGTACTCCTTCGAGGAGTACACCCAGATCAAGCACGTCATGTTCGACAACACGGCGGTGGTCCGCAAGGACTGGCACCGCACCGTCTTCGGGGACCGATAGCAGCCAGGCCGCCCGACCCGCGGCCACTTCCCGAAAGGGCACCACGCGCATGGAGCAGTACGAGCCCGACCGCCTCTCGCCGGTCCAGCAGGCCGCGATACGGCGCAGTCTCCGCAACGGCAGGGCTGCCCTCACCCGCCGTTCCCTGCTGCGCGCCTCGGCGGGCGGCGCGCTCGCGGCCGGCGGCCTGAGCGCCTGCGGCATCCCTCCGGCGGGAAACACCGCGGGCGGCGTCTCCGCGGAGGACCACTCGGCGAAGGAGAGGACCGTGACCTTCTCCAACTGGACCGAGTACATGGACACCGACGACAGCGGGCGCAGGCACCCCACGCTGGAGGCGTTCACGAAGCGCACCGGCATCAAGGTCACGTACACCGAGGACATCAACGACAACACCGAGTTCTTCGGCAAGATCAAGCCGCAGCTCGCCGCGGGCCAGGACACCGGCCGCGACATCATCGTCCTCACCGACTGGCTGGCCGCCCGCCTGATCCGCCTCGGCTGGGTGCAGAAGCTCGACGCGTCGAACCTCCCGCACGCCTTCGCCAACCTGGCCCCGTCGTACCGGACCCCCGACTGGGACCCGGGCCGCGCCTACTCGTACCCCTGGCAGGGCATCGCGACCGTCATCGCGTACAACAGGAAGGCGCTCGACGGCGTCGAGGTGAAGACCCTCTCCGACCTGCTGGACAACCCGAAGCTCAAGGGCCGGGTCGGGCTGCTCACCGAGATGCGCGACACCATGGGCATGGCGCTGCTGGACATGGACAAGGACCCGCGGTCCTTCGGCGCCGACGACTACGACGCGGCCCTCGCCCGGCTGCAGAAGGCCGTCGACAAGGGGCAGATCCGCCGCTTCACCGGCAACGACTACACCTCGGACCTCACCAAGGGCGACCTCGCCGCGTGCGTCGCGTGGGCCGGCGACGTCGTCCAGCTCCAGGCGGACAACCCGGACATCGGCTTCGTCATCCCGGACAGCGGCTACATGCTCTCCAGCGACAACATGCTGATCCCCGGCAAGGCCCGGCACAAGACGAACGCCGAGCGCCTGATCGACTACTACTTCGAGCCGCGGCCGGCCGCCCAGCTCGCCGCCTACATCAACTTCGTCTGTCCGGTCGACGGGGTGAAGGAGGAGCTCGCGAAGCTCGACGAGGACGCGGCGAACAACCCGCTGATCCTCCCCGACAGCGCCATGCAGGCCAAGTCCCGTGCCTTCCGCTCGCTGAGCTCCGAGGAAGAGACGGCGTTCGAAGGCAAGTTCGCGAAGCTCACGGGGGCGTGACGAGATGAAGACCACCGAAGCGACCACCCCGGCCGGCGGCGGTGACGTCCGCCTCACCGGGATCAGCAAGACCTACGGCGACTTCACGGCCGTGCACCCGCTCGACCTGACCGTCCCGGAGGGCTCCTTCTTCGCCCTGCTCGGCGCGTCCGGCTGCGGCAAGACCACCACCCTGCGCATGATCGCCGGCCTGGAGGAGCCCACCGCGGGCACCGTCCACCTCGGCGACCAGGACGTCACCGCGCTGCCGCCGTACAAGCGGCCGGTGAACACGGTCTTCCAGTCCTACGCCCTCTTCCCGCACCTCGACATCTACGAGAACGTCGCCTTCGGCCTGCGCCGGCGCGGCATCAGAAGCGTGAAGAAGCAGGTCGAGGAGATGCTGGAGCTGGTCCAGCTCGGCGAGCAGGCGCGCAGGAAGCCGCACCAGCTCTCCGGCGGCCAGCAGCAGCGCGTCGCGGTCGCCCGCGCGCTGATCAACCACCCCAGGGTGCTCCTCCTCGACGAGCCGCTCGGCGCCCTCGACCTGAAGCTGCGCCGCCAGATGCAGCTGGAGCTCAAGCGCATCCAGACCGAGGTCGGCATCACCTTCGTGCACGTCACCCACGACCAGGAGGAGGCCATGACCATGGCCGACCGCGTCGCGGTGATGAACGCCGGCCGGGTCGAGCAGCTCGGCGCCCCCGCCGACCTGTACGAGAACCCGCGTACCACCTTCGTCGCCAACTTCCTCGGCACGTCGAACTTCATCGAGGCCGAGGTGGACTCCGCGTCCGGCGACGACATCGTGCTCAAGGCGGGCGGCGGCAAGCTGCTGCTGCGCCGGGCCCGCACCAGCGCGCCCACCACCACGGGCGGCAGGATCCTCGCCGGGGTGCGCCCGGAGAAGATCTCCCTCACGCACGCCGACGACGCCGGCGGGATACCCGAGGGCCGCAACCGCATCACCGGCCGGATCACCGAGTCCAGCTTCATCGGCGTCTCCACGCAGTTCGTCGTCGACAGCCCGGTCTGCTCCGACGTCGAGGTCTACGTGCAGAACGTCGACCGGGACCCGCGGCTCGCGCCCGGCGCCGAGGTCGTCCTGCACTGGAACCCGGCGCACACCTTCGGCCTGGACGCCGCCCAGTCCCCGCTTGCCGGGACGGTGGGCTCCGCGGGCGCCGGGACGGTCGAGGAAGAGGTCGCCTGATGGCCACGGCCACCGAGGCGCCGCCGACGCCGGCGCCCGCCGCCCCCGAGGAGAAACCGCCGCGCAGACGCGGGCGCCGGACGCCGTACCTGCTCCTGCTGCCCGGTCTGCTCTGGCTCGTCGTGTTCTTCGCGCTGCCGGTGATCTACCAGGCCTCCACGTCCGTGCAGACGGGCTCCCTGGAGGAGGGCTACGAGGTCACCTGGCACTTCGCCACCTACTGGGACGCGCTGTCCGAGTACTGGCCGCAGTTCGTCCGCTCGGTGCTCTACGCGGCCTCCGCGACCGTGCTGTGCCTGCTGCTCGGCTACCCGCTGGCGTACCTGATCGCCTTCCGGGCGGGCCGCTGGCGCAACCTGATCATGATCCTGGTGATCGCGCCGTTCTTCACCAGCTTCCTGATCCGCACCCTCGCCTGGAAGACGATCCTCGCCGACGGCGGCCCGGTGGTCGGCGCCCTCGACGCGCTGCACGTCCTGGACGTCACGGCGTTCCTCGGCTGGACCGCCGGCGACCGGGTCCTCGCCACCCCGCTCGCGGTGGTGTGCGGTCTGACGTACAACTTCCTGCCGTTCATGATCCTTCCGCTGTACACCTCGCTGGAGCGGATCGACCCCCGGCTGCACGAGGCGGCCGGCGACCTGTACGCCGAGCCGTCGACCACCTTCCGCAAGGTCACCTTCCCGCTGTCGATGCCGGGCGTGGTCTCCGGCACGCTGCTGACCTTCATCCCGGCCTCCGGCGACTACATCAACGCGGACCTGCTCGGCTCCACCGACACCCGGATGGCCGGCAACGTCATCCAGTCGCAGTTCCTGCGGATCCTGGACTACCCGACGGCCGCGGCGCTCTCGTTCATCCTGATGGCCGCGGTCCTCGCCGTCGTCACGGTCCACATCCGCAAGTCCGGCACGGAGGATCTGGTTTAAATGGCCTTCGTCAAGTGGTTCAGGCGCAACCTGGTCGTCATCGCGGGCCTGCTGACGCTCGCCTATCTCCTGTTGCCGAACGTCGTCGTCACGGTGTTCTCCCTCAACCGGCCGAAGGGGCGCTTCAACTACGAGTGGCAGGAGTTCTCCACCGACGCGTGGCGGGACCCGTGCGGGGTCTCGGGGCTGTGCGAGTCGCTCGGCCTCAGCCTGCAGATCGCCCTCTGGGCCACGCTCGGCGCCACGCTGCTCGGCACGATGATCGCGTTCGCGCTGGTCCGCTACCGCTTCCGCGCCCGCGGCGCGGTCAACTCGCTGATCTTCCTGCCGATGGCGATGCCCGAGGTGGTGATGGCGGCCTCGCTGCTCACCCTGTTCCTCAACATGGGGGCGGAGCTGGGCTTCTGGACGATCCTGATCGCCCACATCATGTTCTGCCTCAGTTTCGTCGTGGTCGCCGTGAAGGCGCGCGTGATGTCGATGGACCCACGTCTGGAACAGGCCGCGCAGGACCTCTACGCCGGCCCGGTGCAGACGTTCCTGCGGGTCACCCTGCCGATCGCCGCCCCCGGCATCGCGGCGGGCGCGCTGCTCGCCTTCGCCCTGTCCTTCGACGACTTCATCATCACCAACTTCAACGCCGGTTCGACCGTCACCTTCCCGATGTTCGTCTGGGGCTCCGCACAGCGCGGCACGCCCGTCCAGATCAACGTCGTCGGCACGGCCATGTTCGTGGCCGCCGTGCTGCTGGTGCTGGTCTCCATGGCGGTCGGCAACCGCCGCAGACGGCAGAAGGCATAGCGACCGGGCACCACAGTCCGCAGTAGGGAGTTGAGATCATGGCCCCGAGCGCCATGAGCCGTTGGACGCAGTCCCTCTCCGAGGCCCGGCCGGTCTCCTACTGGCTGGACGACCCCGGCCGCCCCGGCCCCGAGCCGGCCCTGACCGGCCGCGTCACCTGCGACCTGCTGGTCGTGGGCGGCGGCTACAGCGGACTGTGGACCGCGTTGATCGCCAAGGAGCGCGATCCCTCACGGGACGTGGTGCTGGTGGAGGGCCGCGAGGTGGGCTGGGCCGCCTCCGGCCGCAACGGCGGGTTCTGCGCCGCCTCCCTCACCCACGGACTGGCCAACGGGCTCGCCCGCTGGCCCGACGAGATCCACACCCTGGAGCGGCTGGGCGCCCGCAACCTCGACGCCATCGAGGAGACGGTCGCCCGCCACTCCATCGACTGCGCCTTCGAGCGCACCGGCGAGATCGACGTCGCCACCGAGCCGTACCAGGCGCGGGAACTGCGCGCCTGGTACGACGAGATCAGCGCCCGTGGCCTCGCCGACGGCATCGAGTTCCTGGACGCCGACGCGGTCCGCGAGCAGGTCGACTCGCCCACCTTCGTGGCCGGGCTCCACGACCGCCGGGGCGTCGCCCTGCTCGACCCGGCCCGCCTGGCCTGGGGCCTCAAGCGCGCCTGCCTCGGCCTCGGGGTGCGCGTGTACGAGCACACCCCCGCCCTCACCCTCCGGCAGTACGGCGCCGGCATGTCCGTCCGCACCCCGTACGGCGCGATCCGCGCCCGCCGGGTCGCGCTCGGCACCAACGTCTTCCCCAGCCTGGTGCGCCGGGTCCGCCCCTACACCGTCCCGGTCTACGACTACGCCCTGATGACCGAGCCGCTCACCGACGGGCAGCTCGCCTCCATCGGCTGGCGGAACCGCCAGGGACTCGGCGACAGCGCCAACCGGTTCCACTACTTCCGGCTCTCCGCCGACAACCGGATCCTGTGGGGCGGCTACGACGCGGTCTACCCGTACGGCGGCCGGGTGCGCGCCGAGTACGACGACCGGCCGGAGACGTACGCCAAGCTCGCGGGCCACTTCTTCACCTGCTTCCCGCAGCTCGAGGGGGTGCGCTTCACCCACGCCTGGGGCGGCGCGATCGACACCTGCTCCCGTTTCTCGGCGTTCTTCGGCACCGCCCACGCGGGCCGGGTCGCGTACGCGGCGGGCTACACCGGGCTGGGCGTGGGCGCGACCCGCTTCGGGGCGGAGGTGATGCTGGACCTGCTGGCGGGGGAACGGACCGAGCGCACGGAGCTGGGGATGGTGCGCAGCAAGCCGCTGCCGTTCCCGCCGGAGCCGTTCGCCTGGACCGGCATCGCCCTCACCAAGTGGTCGCTGGCCAGAGCGGACGCCCACGAGGGGCGGCGCAACCTGTGGCTGCGGACGATGGACCGGCTGGGGCTGGGCTTCGACAGCTGAGCGGCGGGTGGATCGCGCCGGGCACGAACGGGGCTTGCGCGAGGGCTTGACAGGGGGATTGGTCTGGACCAAATTGGGCGCGCTCCACCCCTCCAACTCCCCCTGCCCGGAGGCCTTTGTGGACCGCGCCAGACCCCACGCCCGCCGCTCCCTCGCCGCCCTGCTCACCGCCACCGCGCTCGCCGCGGCCGGCGTCACCGCCCTGACGCCGGCCGCCCGCGCGGCCGACGCCGACCTCGCCCGCAACGGCGGCTTCGAGACCGGCCTCGACGGCTGGACCTGCCCGGCCGGCACCACCGTCACCTCACCCGTCCGCACCGGCGCCTCCGCGCTGAAGGCCACTCCGGCAGGCGCCGACAACGCCCGCTGCGCCCAGACGGTCACGGTGAGGCCCGACTCCTCGTACACCCTCTCCGGCCACGTCCGCGGCGCCTACGTGTACCTCGGCGCGAGCGGCACCGGCACCACCGACGTCTCCACCTGGACCCAGTCCGCCCCCGAGTGGCAGAAGCTCACGACCACCTTCCGCACCGGCCCCTCCACCACCCGGGTCACGATCTACACCCACGGCTGGTACGGCACCGGCGCCTACCACGCCGACGACATCACCCTCACCGGTCCCGGCGGCGAGACCGGGCAGCCACCCGCCCCGCCCACCGGCCTCACGGCGTCCGGGGTGACCTCCACCAGCGTCTCCCTGTCCTGGTCACCGGCCGCGGGCGCCACCTCCTACGCCGTCTACCGCGACGGCGCCAAGGTCCGCACCGTCACCGGCACCTCCACGACCGTCACCGGCCTGTCGCCCTCGACGGCGTACTCCTTCCAGGTCGCCGCCCTCAACGACGCGGGGGAGTCGGCCCGTTCGGCGACCGTCACCGCGACGACCACCACGCCCGACTCCGGCGGCGGCGACTCCGGCCTCCCGGACCACGCCCTGGTCGGCTACCTCCACGCGAGCTTCGCCAACGGCTCCGGATACACCCGCCTCGCCGACGTGCCCGACCGCTGGGACGTCATCGACCTGGCCTTCGGCGAGCCCACCTCCGTCACCTCCGGCGACATCCGCTTCGAGCGCTGCCCGGCGGCGGAGTGTCCCGGGGTGGAGAGCGACGCCGAGTTCAAGGCGGCGATCAAGGCCAAGCAGGCGGCGGGCAAGAAGGTGCTGATCTCCATCGGCGGCCAGAACGGCCAGGTCCGGCTGACCACGACCGCCGCCCGCGACACCTTCGTCAGCTCCGTCTCGAAGATCATCGACGAGTACGGACTCGACGGCCTGGACATCGACTTCGAGGGTCACTCCCTCTCCCTGGACACCGGCGACACCGACTTCAGGAACCCGAAGACCCCGGTGATCGTCAACCTGATCTCCGCCCTGAAGACCCTCAAGGCCCGCTACGGCGACGACTTCGTCCTGACCATGGCCCCGGAGACCTTCTTCGTCCAGCTCGGCCACCAGTTCTACGGCAGCGGCCCCTGGGGCGGCCAGGACCCGAGGGCGGGCGCCTACCTCCCCGTCATCCACGCCCTGCGGGACGACCTCACCCTGCTGCACGTCCAGGACTACAACTCCGGCCCGATCATGGGCCTGGACGGCCGGTACCACTCCATGGGCGGCGCAGACTTCCACATTGCCATGACCGACATGCTGCTCACCGGCTTCCCGGTGGCGGGCGACGCGGACGACGTCTTCCCGCCGCTGCGCCCCGACCAGGTCGCCATCGGCATGCCCGCCACGGTCAACGCGGGCAACGGCCACGTGCCCCCGGCCGAGGTCGTCAAGACCCTCGACTGCCTGACGAAAGGCGCCGACTGCGGCTCCTACACCCCCCACGGCACCTGGCCGGCCCTCCGCGGCCTGATGACCTGGTCGATCAACTGGGACCGCTTCGGCGGCTGGGAGTTCCAGCGCACGTTCGACGGTTACTTCGGCTGACCGTCACCCGGCCACCGCGCACCACACCTTCCGCAGAAGCTCACGCCGCTCGGCGCCTTCCGGGGCGCCGAGCAGCGTGGGCGGATGCAGCGAGACGGACCGCACCCGGGCCGACACCGCGCCGTCGAACCGCCGGACGGCGACACTCTGCCGTGCCGTCGAGGCATCGCCGGGGTGGACCAGCACGCAGGTCGGCGGGTCACCCGACGGCTGCCGGGCCAGAGCGTGTGCGTAGAGAGCGGCCTGGTAGAGATCCGACGGGGCGAACTTCCTGTCGTCGTACAGCTTGTACTTGAGGTCCACGGGCAGCCGCAGTGACACCCCGTCGACGGTTCCCGACAGCAGAAGGTCCGGGCGCACCTCTCCGTAGGAACGCCCGGTCCGCTCGTCGAACAGGACTCCCCGGTGCCGTGACTGCTCGCGCACCGCCCATCCGGTGCCTGCGGCCGCCTCCCGCAGCACCCGGGTGCCGAACGCCTCGAACAGGGCGTTCATGTCGATGAGCAGGGCCCGCGAGGCGAGCGGTCCGGCGGCGAAGAGGCCGTCGATACCGCCTCCGGAGAGCAGCAGGGCCGCCCAGCGGTGGGCACTCCGGTAGTGCGCGTTGTGCCGGTGGTGGTCGAGGCTTTCCCACGCGGTGCGGAAATCGCCCAGGGGCGTGGGGGCGATCTGCGCGAACCGGGCGGCGGCGCGGCGCGCCCGGGCACGCACGGCGGACGAGTCGGCGGTGCGTGCGGCGAGGTCGACCGCCGCGGCGCACAGCCGGTTGTCCACGATGTCGGCGTCGTGCTCGTCGAAACGGCAGGCCAGCCGGTCCACCCTGCCGTGGTGGCGCAGCAGCTGCCGGTCGACGAGGAGACGGCCCCGGACGGCCGGGAGGTCGTCCTCGATCGTGACGTAGTCCCGGCGTGCCCCGTGGGCCAGGATGCGCTCGCACTCCTCGGTCACCAACAGCGCCACCAGATCGCGCAGGTGAGGGGCGCCGCCGAGGACGGTGCGTGACGCGTCCAGCGTGCCGTCCCGGCCGGCCGCGTATTCCAGCATGCGCAGTACGTCCAGTTCCGTGCCCAGGTACTTAGGGCGGATCCGGATCTCCAGGGCGTCCAGCCGCAGAACCCCCACGCAGGCGCCCGCGGTCACCTCCAGACGCTCGCCCGCCAGTTCCCGGATGTGCACCCGGGCCGAGAGCTGATCGTTCTCGCACCGCGCGCGGTCGGCCGGTCCGAGGCGCATCCCCGACACGATCCGCGTCTGGTGTTCGCGCAGCTCCAACGTCCGCACCGGTCTACTCCGCCGCTCCGTCCATGACCTGGAACTCGCTGTAGAGGGCTTTGACCAGTCCCTCGTCGCTGAGCTCCCGCACCGTGTGCGCCACGGGGTCGACCAGCCCTTCACCGAGGAAGGACGCGAGCAGGGAGTAGTCGTCGAACGCGTACTCCTGGAGCAGCGGCAGGATCTCGTCACGGACGATCGCGGCCAGAGCGGACACCGAGTCGACCGGGGCGCCGTTCGGGAGGAAGAACGCCTGTCCGATCTGCTTCTCGCGGTCGAGGTGGGTGCGTACCCGTTGATTCAGTCCGTCGAGCAGGTCGGCCAGATGGAGCTGTTCCACGTGACAGCCCTGCAGAGGACCGGAGTCGGGCAGTTGCTCCAGGAAGGCGAAGCGACGGCGCACGGCCGCGTCCAGCATCCGGATGGAGCGGTCGGCGGTGTTCATGGTGCCGACGAGACACAGGTTCTCCGGCACGGAGAAGTGCTCCTGGCTGAGCGGCAGCAGCACCCGGTGGCCGCGTTTGTCCTTCTCCAGCAGCGTGATCAGTTCACCGAAGATCTTCGGCAGGTTCCCGCGGTTGAGTTCGTCGACGATCACCAGGTAGGGATGCTCGGGGTCGGCTGCCGCTGCCTGGCACACCCGCTTGAAGACCCCGTCGACCAGGTCCAGGACGAGACCGTCCCTGCCCGTACCGCCCTTCACCGGGCGGAAGCCTTCGACGAAGTCCTCGTAGCCGTAGCTCGGGTGGAAGGTGACCGTGGTCAGCCGCCCGGACTCCGTCAGGGCGTCGAGCGTCCGCCGGAACGGCGCGGTGCCCGGTTCGGCATAGGGGTCCACGTCCGGCAGGTCGGCCGACAGTTCCCCGAGCCAGCGCACCGCGAAGCGCAGAGCGGTGTACGTCTTGCCGGTGCCCGGAGGGCCGTACAGCACCGCCTGGCCCCGCCGGTCGAGCGCATCCGCGAGGGTGGACAGCGCACCGTCGAGGGGTTGGGCGGCAGCGGTGTCGGCAGGGTCCGGCACCGCATCGTCATCGAGGGCCGGCGGTGCGGACTTCGCGCGCCGGATCCTGTTCCACAGGGAGGCGGGCACGTCCTTGACGGTGACGGTCGCCCACGACCGCTCCGGTTCCTCCAGCCGCCCCGCGTGGCTCTCCTCCCACTCCACCTGCACGGTGTGCCGGAACTCCGCACGGTCCTCACGCCACACGTAGCCGTCCCCGACGATCCGGCCCACGCCCAGAACCTCGCTGGTGCCCCTGTTCGCGACGACGAGGTCACCCGGCCGCAGACTCAGCAGCTTCCACAACTCGTCGGCCTTGCTCGCGATCCTGGACCCGTTGCCGTGGTACTTCTCCGCGTACGCGGAGCTGAAGGCCGCCTGGAACTCGTCCTTGTCCGCGTACGACCGCAGGTCCGCCACGTCGTCCCAGCCGACCGCGACATAGCCGCCCGCACGGCACTCGCCCCACACCGAGCCGTCCCCGCCCGGGGCGACCTTCACGATCTGCCGGGTCCGGAACGGATCGGCCCACCAGTACAGGAAGAGCACGACCAGGTCGTACGACCAGCCGCGGAAGCGTTCGTCGGCGTCGATGACCTCCTTGAGCCGCGCCAGCATGGCGAACCGCTCCAGTTTGGGCGCAGGTTCCCCCGTCAGCCGTTGCAGGAAGTGGCGGACGACGTCGTTGCCGTACACCGGCAGCGAGACGTCCGGCGCGTAGATCCGCAGGGTTTTGGCGACCAGGGAGGGTCCCGAGCGGATCGCGTCGATGGTGTCGATGTCGGCGATCCGGCCCTCACGTGCGGCGGTCACCGCGGCGATGATCCCCGCCCGCACTTCCCGCCAGGCCTCCTGCTCGTCGGCGTAGCGCGCGTCGTGCCACCAGGAACCGTCCCGGCTGCGCCGGTAGATGAGGTGCTTGGCCGAGGAGCCGCCCGCGATGGTGCCCAACGCCTTGGTGCCGAACTCAAGGAGGTAGCAGTAGGGGCGGGTGCGGGCGCTGTCGCCCTGGCCCAGGGCGTAGCGCTCCAGCGGCAGGGTGGGCCAGTCCTCCCAGGGGAACTCCTCGTTCACCTGCCGCGCCGCGGCCTTCATGGCGTCCAGTTCCCCGGCGCGGCCGTCACGGTCGAAGGCCGCGACCGCCTCGTCCAAGGGCCAGGGGCGCATGGTGGCGGCCTGGCGCGGTGAGAGGGGGCGCAGGACGCAACTGCAGACGCTGACGAGCGGCTGGCCGTTTCCGCCGAGCAGCTTGACGGACCGGGCGAAGTCGGCACGGCCGTCGAGGTCGTGGGACGGCGCGGAGTCGATCAGCCGACGCCACAGCAGCCGCTCAGGGTCGGGGAAGCGGGAGAGCCGGTGGCCGTCGGTGAGGTGCCCGCACCCGGGATCGTGGTGGATCTTGCGGCCGTACTGGGGGAGGATCACTTCCCCGGGTGACCGGGTGAGGGCGTAGTCGCGGTTCTCGAAGGTGACCGTCACCTGCTCGTGCTCATCCGTCATGACGTCCTCCCCTGGTCCCGGTGGCCCCCGCGGCCGGTCACTCCTCGTGCTGTCGTGCTCCCCGACCGTATCGCGCGACGGCCACGGACAGGGCCTGGAGGAGGATCATCGACAGACACCAGCTCCCCACCACGTCCAGCGGCCAGTGGTAGCCCCGGCGCACCAGGCCGTACGAAGCGCCCAGGATCAGGACGCCGCACAGCGCGACCAGCCCTCGCCGTACGGCCGGTGAGCCGAGGAGGGGGAGGAGCAGCAGGGTCGCCGCGCCGTAGGCGACGACGGCCGTGGCGGTGTGGCCGGAGGGGTAGTAGCCGGTCGCCGGGGGGACGGCGGGGGTGCCGGGGCGGTCGGTCCAGGCCTTCAGCGGGGCGACCAGGACGGGCACCAGGATCATGGCCGCCGCCCCGGCGGCGGGCGGGAGCCACCAGCGGTCCCTGCCGGTGGCGCGCAGCCGCCACGCCGTCACGGCCAGGGCGAGCGCCAGGACGGGCACGGCGACCTCGACGTTGCCGAGGTCGGCGAGGAGTTCGGAGGCCCGGTCGGGACGGAGCAGCGCGTCGCTCAGGCGCTCGTCGAGGTCCAGCAGCGGACCGTCGGCGAGGACCTGCCAGGTGATCAGCAGGAAGAGGACGAGCGGCGGGACCAGCGGCAGCATGCGGGACAGCTTCCCAGGCGGGAGGGTGCGGGCGCACCGGAGGGCCGGCGCAAAGGGGGGGTGTGCGCCGGCCCTCCGGGGAACGGCTTGCCGTGTCCGGTGCCCGGACGGCCGTCCGGACCGGAACGTCGCGCGCCCCGGGGGGTCTGGGGCGGGCGACCGTCCGATCGTGAGGAGACCCGGGGCCCGCGGGCCCCGGTGTGTGCGCGAGGGCACGACCAGGTCGAAGCTGGGGAGGCCTCGGCCCGAGCCGCCCACAGTCCCCTGTGGGCGGGGTGTATCTCTCATCCGGGGAGAAACCTACGGCAGGGGGTGGCCCGGCGACAGGGCCCACGGGCTCCTGTCATCCACCCCGCACACGTTCTTCACACGCTCTGCCGCCGTCCGGATCCGGACGGCGGGGGCGGCGGGCCCGGGCGGCCCACCTGCCCCGCCGTCCGGGTCAGACGCGGGCGAGGGCCTGCTCGATGATGTCGAGGCCCTCGTTCAGCAGGTCCTCGCCGATGACCAGCGGCGGCAGGAAGCGCAGCACGTTGCCGTAGGTGCCGCAGGTCAGGACCAGCAGGCCCTCCTGGTGGCAGGCCTTCGCCAGCGCGGCCGTCGCCTCCGGGGCCGGCTCCTTGGTGGCGCGGTCCTTGACCAGTTCGACGGCGATCATCGCGCCGCGGCCCCGGACGTCGCCGATGACGTCGAACTTCTCCGCCATGGCGGTCAGGCGGCCCTTCATGACCTCCTCGATCCGCTTGGCCCTGGCGTTGAGGTCCAGCTCCTTCATCGTCTCGATGGCGCCGAGCGCACCCGCGCAGGCCACCGGGTTCCCGCCGTAGGTGCCGCCCAGGCCGCCGGAGTGCGCGGCGTCCATGATCTCCGCGCGGCCGGTGACCGCGGCCAGCGGCAGACCGCCCGCGATGCCCTTGGCCGTGGTGATCAGGTCCGGGACGATGCCCTCGTCCTCGCAGGCGAACCACTGGCCGGTGCGGCAGAAGCCCGACTGGATCTCGTCGGCGACGAAGACGATGCCGTTGTCCTTCGCGAACGCGCTGATCGCCGGCAGGAAGCCCTTGGCGGGCTCGATGAAGCCGCCCTCGCCGAGCACCGGCTCGATGATGATCGCCGCGATGTTCTCCGCGCCGACCTGCTTGGACATCTGGTCGACGGCCTGGGCGGCGGCCTCCGGGCCCGCGTTCTCCGGGCCGGTCGGCCAGCGGTAGCCGTAGGCGACCGGCACGCGGTACACCTCGGGCGCGAACGGGCCGAAGCCGTGCTTGTACGGCATGTTCTTCGCGGTCAGCGCCATGGTCAGGTTGGTGCGGCCGTGGTAGCCGTGGTCGAAGACGACGACCGCCTGCCGCTTCGTGTACGCGCGGGCGATCTTCACGGCGTTCTCGACGGCCTCGGCGCCGCTGTTGAACAGCGCGGACTTCTTCGCGTGGTCGCCCGGAGTCAGCTCGGCGAGCGCCTCGGCCACGGCCACGTAGCCCTCGTACGGCGTCACCATGAAACAGGTGTGGGTGAAGTCGGCCAGCTGGGCGGAGGCGCGGCGGACGACGGCCTCGGCGGACGCGCCGACGGAGGTCACGGCGATGCCGGAGCCGAAGTCGATCAGACGGTTGCCGTCGACGTCCTCGATGATGCCGCCGCCGGCGCGCGTGGTGAACACGGGCAGCACGGAGCCCACGCCCTGCGCGACCGCGGCGGTACGGCGGGCCTGCAGCTCCTGCGACTTCGGGCCGGGGATGGCGGTGACGACGCGGCGCTCCTGCGGAAGTGCGGTCATGCGGGGCTCCTGGGGGTGTGACGGACGCTCGTGGCTTCTTTTCCCGCAGGCTAGGACGGGGGGAGAAGACCGGGCATGCTCCATGTGGGCGTTGTCCGGGGGTCCGGGTTGTCCGTGATGGACATACCCGCCGGGGACCGGCCGTGCCGACGCGGCGCGGCGGGGCGGTCCGGCCGAACCCGGACCCCGGCCGTGCCGTCGGTGGACGGCGCCTGTCGGGGCGTTAGATTGACGTGTCTGTAGGCGGACGAGGCGGCTGCTCAGGGGGCAGGGGCGATGGACAGCGAGGGTACCCAGGACGCGCGGGGCACGCAGGCCGGTTCCGTGCCGCGCCCGGCGGGACCACCTCAGGTACCGGCGGCGCCACCGCGCCCCGCGCACGCGCCGGGCGCGGGGCCGCCCCCGGACGGCTCCGCGTTCCTCGCCTGGCTGCGCACCGCGCGCCCGGAGACGCCTCCCGGCGTCTGGCGGTTCGGCCACCGGCCCCGCCCCGAGGAGGAGCCGGAGATCGTCCCCGGCCGCCAGCTGTTCAGCGGCGCGCTGATCGCGTTCCTCGTCGGCTGGCTGATCTGGTCGCTGCTGTGGAACGGCTACCTCGGCGGCTGGTGGCTGCTGCCGCTGTACGCGATGGTCCCCGACTCCTGGGCCGAGCCGCACAGCTTCGCCGCCGTCGTGGTCGTCTACGCCTACTACGTGCTCATCGCCGGGATCATCATGGTCGGCGTGGGCCGGCTCGGCCGCTGGGGCGAGATCTGGCGCCGCTACGGCCCGCCCGCCTGGCGCCGCGCCGGCGGACGGGCCGAGCCCCCGCCCGCCCCCGAGGAGGACCCGGCCGCCTGGCCCGCGCTGCGCGCCGCCGGGGCCGTCGACGCCGCCGAGCGGCTCGCCTCCGACGCCCGCGCCGGGCTGATGCGGGACGTCGACCACGCCCGCATCGCCCGCGCCTGGCAGGGCGTGCGCTCCGGCCGGCACAGCCTCGCCGCCTTCACCGGGGCCGTGCTGAAGGACGGCGCCGCCGCCTGCCCGCACCCGTCCGGCGTCCGCGACCTGTCCGTCCGGCAGGCCCGCCACGACCTGCTCACCGGCCAGGTGCGGCTCGGCACCACCGCCGACGACCCGCGCAACCCCTACGCCTACCGCGGCGCCGGCCTGGCCCTCGGCCCGGACCTGCTGGGGACCTCGATGCTCGCGGTCGGGCCGGCCGGCTCCGGCAAGACCGGCGGCGTGGTCCGGCCGGTCGCCGAGTCGCTGTGCCTCCAGGCGCTGGCCGGACGGACCGCCGTGGTGGTGGTCGGCGCGGCCGGCGCGGGCCTCGGCCCGTCCGACGCCTACGACGTCGTCGTCCGCATCGGCAGCCCCGACTCCGTCCACGACCTCGACCTGTACGGCGGCACCACCGATCCCGACGAGGCGGCGGCCGTGCTCGCCGAGGCGCTGGTCGGCGACCTCGCGGACCCGCACCCGGGCAGCGACACCCGCCGCTCCACCACCGTCCTCGCCCAGCTCCTCGGGCCGTTCCGCGCGGTGCACGGCCGCTTCCCGTCGGTGCCGGAGCTGCGGCAGCTGCTCGACGGCGCCCCCGGCCCCCTGGCCGCCCTGCGCCAGGGCCTCCAGGACGCGGGCCAGGAGTCGCTGCTGCGTGAACTCGACGCCCGTGAACGGCAGATGGGTCACCCCGGTGACGTGGGCGGGATCCTCGCCGACCGGGTGGCGTTGCTGGACCGGCCCGCCTTCGCCGGCTTCTTCGACACCTCGGGGCAGTCCCGGCCGTTCTCCCTCAAGGCGCTCGACCACCCCGTCCGGGTGCGCGTGGACCTGCCCGAGCGGGGCCACGCCGACGCCTCGCGGATGCTGGCGCGGCTGGTCCTCGCCCAGTTCACGGCGAGCGTCACGGTGCGCGAGGACCGCTCCCTGTTCGCCTGCCTGGTGCTGGACGACGCCACCGGCGTGATCACCCCCGAGTCCGTGCGCGGCATCCAGCGGCTGCGGTCGGCCAACGCCGGCGTGCTGCTCACCCTGCGCACCCTGGACGACGTGCCCCGTCCGCTGCGCGGCCCGCTGCTCGGCGCGACCGGCTGCCGCATGGCGCTGTCCGGCGTGACCCCGTGGGACGGGCAGGACTTCGCCGAGGTGTGGGGCAAGGAGTGGACCGAGGCGCGGGACGTCACCGACCGGCAGATCATCGCCGACAGCCCGATGGGCAAGGCGGTGCACGCGCTGCGGCGGGCGATCACCGGCAAGGCGCCCACCGCGCGGGCGGTCACCGTGCGCCAGGTCGAACGCGAGCGCTGGTCGGCGTCCGAGCTGGCGCACGCGGTGCCCGCGGGACACGCGGTGCTGTCGCTGACGAACGTGAAGGGGGAGCACGCGCCTCCGCTGCTGGTGGACCTGCGGGAGTGAGCGCTCCCGGCCGCCGGGGACCGTACGGTGAGGCAGAATCGACACAGGTCGTTCATACGAGACGGCCAAATGATCACCGTTCTTGCACACCCGATCACCGATCCGAAGGCTCACCGCCCCGATGCCCCCGACGCTCGCCTCGCTCGTCCACCACTCCGCGCTCAAGTTGGCCGTGCGCGCGGGGGAGGACCGCCTCGACGCGCCCGTCCGCTGGGCGCACGCCAGCGAGCTCGCCGACCCGGTGCCGTACATGGAGGGCGGCGAGCTGCTCCTGATCACCGCGCTGAAACTCGACGCGGAGGACCGGGACGCGATGCGCCGCTATGTGAAGCGGCTGGCCGGGGCGGGCGTGGTCGGACTCGGCTTCGCCGTCGGCGTGCACTACGACGACATCCCCGAGGCGCTGGTCGAGGCCGCGAAGGAAGAAGGGCTGCCGCTGCTGGAGGTGCCGCGCCGCACCCCGTTCCTGGCGATCAGCAAGGCCGTGTCCGCCGCGATCGCCGCCGAACAGTACCGCGCGGTCACCGCCGGCTTCGCCGCCCAGCGGGAACTCACCCGGCACACCCTCACCGACGGCCCCGAGGGCCTGCTCGCGGCGCTCGCCGCCCAGGTCGACGGGTGGGCCGCCCTGTACGACGCCTCCGGCGCGGTCGTCGCCGCGGCGCCGGACTGGGCGGGCCGGCGCGCCGCCCGGCTGACCGCGGAGGTCACGCGGCTGCGCGAACGGCCCGCCCCCGCCTCGTCGGTGGTCGCGGGACCGGAGAACGAGGACCGGGTCGAGCTGCACTCCCTCGGCACCGGACGCCGCCCCCGCGCCGCGCTCGCCGTCGGCACCGCGTCCGCCCCCGGCACCGCCGAGCGCTACGCCGTGCACTCCGCCGTCGCGCTGCTCACCCTCACCACCGAACGCTCCCGCTCCCTGCACGCGGCCGAACAGCGCATCGGCGCGGCCGTGCTGCGCATGCTGCTCGCCGGGGAGCCGGACCACGCCCGCGCGGTCGCCGGGGACCTGTACGGCGGCCTGCTCGACGCGCCGTTCCGGATCATCGTCGCCGAGACCGGCGCCGCCCCCGCCGCCCGTGCGCAGGGCGACGCGGGCACCGACGCCCTCGGGGCGCTCGCCGAGGTCGCCGAGTCCGCCGCAGCGCGCTCCGGCGAGGCGGTCCTCGTGGTGCCGGAGGGGGACCGGCTGGTCGTGCTGGCCGCCGACGGCGGCACCGTGGTCGGCGCCTGCTGCGACCACGCCGCCGCGCGGGAGGCGGCCCGCAGGACGAACGACGACGACCTGGTCGTCGGCCTGTCCGCACCGGCCGGCCCGATCGCCGCGTCCGCCGCCTACAAGCAGGCGGAGCAGGCGCTGTCCGTGGCCCGGCGACGGGGCCGGGTGCTGGTGGAGCACGAGCAGATGGCCGCCGGCTCCGTGCTGCCGCTGCTCGCCGACGACGCGGTGAAGGCGTTCGCCGACGGGCTGCTGCGGGCGCTGCGCGACCACGACGCGACCGGCCGCGGCGACCTCGTCGCCTCCCTGCGCGCCTGGCTCTCCCGGCACGGCCAGTGGGACGCGGCCGCCGCCGACCTCGGCGTCCACCGCCACACCCTGCGCTACCGCATGCGCCGCGTCGAGGAGATCCTCGGCCGTTCCCTGGACGACCCGGACGTCCGCATGGAGCTGTGGCTCGCGCTGAAGGCGACGGCCGCGGACACCGCCTGAGCCGCGGGGCCTGCCCGGCGGGTGCTGCCGAGGACGCGGCGTCGTCGGCCGCCGCCTCCGCTCCCGGCTTCGCCTCGGCAGGGGGGTCTTCATCGCGTCGGGTGCCTTCTCCGCCTCGCGGCTGGGCGCGCCGGGTCTCGCTCACTTGTACGGCGAAGCCCTGCCATGCCCTCGCTCCCGGCTCCGCTCGGCTGGGGGACCCTCATCGCGTCGGGTGGCTCTTTCCGTTTCGCGGCCGGATGCGCCGGACCCGGCTCGCCTGCCGGACGAGGTGCTGTCGGCGTCCCGGCTCCCGGCTTCGCCTCGGCAGGGGGGGCTTCATCGCGTCGGGTGCCTTCTCCGCCTCGCGGCCGGGCGCGCCGGGTCTCGCTCACTTGTACGGCGAAGCCCTGCCATGCCCTCGCTCCCGGCTCCGCTCGGCTGGGGGACCCTCATCGCGTCGGGTGCCTCTTTCCGTTTCGCGGCCGGATGCGCCGGACCCGGCTCGCCTGCCGGGCGAGGTGCTGTCGGCGTCCCGGCTCCCGGCTTCGCCTCGGCAGGGGGGTCTTCATCGCGTCGGGTGCCTTCTCCGTCTCGCGGCCGGGCGCGCCGGGTCTCGCTCACTTGTACGGCGAAGCCCTGCCATGCCCTCGCTCCCGGCTCCGCTCGGCTGGGGGACCCTCATCGCGTCGGGTGGCTCTTTCCGTTTCGCGGCCGGATGCGCCGGACCCGGCTCGCCTGCCGGGCGAGGTGCTGTCGGCGTCCCCGCTCCCGGCTTCGCCGGACCGGGGGCACCTCACGTCGAGTGCCTCCGCCTCGCGGCCGGACGCACCGGATCCCGCTCGCCTGCCCGGCGAGGCGCCGCCGACGTCCTCCGGCTCGATCCGCCGGACATCCCCTGACGTCCGGCCCCGCCCGAACTGCCAAAGTGGCACGGAGTTCCGGGGCAGTACTCCGCGCCGGACAAACGCCGGGCCGTCGCGCCGCACCTACCGTGGAGCCCGACAACCCACGTACACCTCCTCCGCGGAAGGGCCGGGACCTCATATGACTTCCACCCACGCCTTCTGGCTCGCCGGCCGCCGGGCCACCGGCGAGACCGCCTTCGACGTCACCTCCCCCTGGGACGGCCGGGTCGTCGGCGCCGTGAGCGTGCCGACCGACGCCCAGGTCGAGGAGGCCGTGGCCGCCGCGTACGCCGTGCGGGACGAGTTCGCCGCCACCCCCGCCCACGTCCGGGCCGCCGCCCTGGACCACGTCAGCCGCCGGCTGGCCGAGCGCACCGAGGAGATCGCCGAGCTGATCTCCGCCGAGAACGGCAAGCCGATGAAGTGGGCCCGCGGCGAGGTCGGCCGGGCCGTGTCCGTGTTCCGCTTCGCCTCCGAGGAGGCCCGCCGCTTCAACGGCGGCGAGGCCCAGCGGCTCGACACCGACGCGGGCGGCCAGGGCAGGCTCGCCCTCACCCGCCGGTTCCCGAAGGGCGTCGTCCTCGGCATCGCGCCGTTCAACTTCCCGCTGAACCTGTGCGCCCACAAGGTGGCCCCGGCGATCGCCGCCGGCGCGCCCATCGTGCTGAAGCCGGCGCCGGCCACCCCGCTGTCCGCGCTGGTCCTCGGTGAGCTGCTGGCCGAGACCGAGCTGCCCGCCGGCTCCTGGAGCGTCCTGCCGGTGCCCAACGACCGCATGCCCGCCCTGGTCCGGGACGAGCGGCTGCCGGTCATCTCCTTCACCGGCTCCGAGAAGGTCGGCTACGCGATCATGGACTCGGTGCCGCGCAAGCACTGCACCCTGGAGCTGGGCGGCAACGGCGCGGCCGTCGTCCTCGCCGACTTCGCGAGCGACGAGGACCTGGACTGGGCCGCGAGCCGCATCGCCACCTTCTCCAACTACCAGGGCGGCCAGTCCTGCATCTCCGTGCAGCGCGTCATCGCCGACGCCTCGGTGTACGACCGGCTGCTGCCGCGCATCGTCGCCGCCGTGGAGGCCCAGGTCACCGGTGACCCGAGCGACGACGCCACCGACGTCGGCCCGCTGATCAGCGAGGACGCCGCCCAGCGCGTCGAGGCGTGGGTGCGGGAGGCCGTCGAGGCCGGCGCCGCCCTCCTCACCGGTGGCAAGCGCGACGGCGCCGCGTACGCGCCGACCGTGCTCACCGACGTGCCGGCCGACGTGACGCTCTCCTGCGAGGAGGTCTTCGGGCCGGTGCTGACGGTGCGGAAGGTGAACGGCGAGGAGGAGGCGTTCGCCGCCGTCAACGACTCCAAGTACGGCCTCCAGGCAGGCGTGTTCACCCACGACCTGCAGGTGGCCTTCCGCGCCCACCGCGCACTGGAGGTCGGCGGCGTGGTCGTCGGCGACGTGCCCTCCTACCGCGCCGACCAGATGCCGTACGGCGGCGCCAAGCAGTCCGGTGTGGGGCGTGAGGGCGTGCGGTTCGCGATGGAGGACTACACCTACGAGCGGGTGATGGTCCTCACCGGTCTCGCCCTCTGACGGGACCTGCGGAGACCCACGGAAAGGGCCCGGCACCGACGGCGTTCGGTGCCGGGCCCTTCCCCGTTCTCACGCTCAGGCCGTGAAGTCCGCCCGCGCCACCCGCAGCGCCCCGCGCACCCGCAGCCGTACGTCCCGCACCCCGCCGGGCGCCCCGGTGACGGGCGCGGTCAGCGTGACGTACGCGTACGGGTCCGCCGTGGGCGCCTCCGGGGACAGGGAGGCCAGCACCGGACCGCCGTCGAGGGCGACCTCGACCGTGCCCGTGCCGGACACCTCCACGGACACCTCCCGCACCCCGGTCCCGAAGTCGCAGCGCCGGTAGAGGAGTTCGCCGTCCTTGCCGCCGAGCGGGGTCACCGCGTCGCCCGCCTCCTTCGTCCGGTCGACGATCTCGGTGCCGTTCTGCTCGTCGAAGCCGGCCGCCTCCAGGCCGCGTTCGACGACCGGGCGCGGACCGCCCGGCTCGCCCTCCAGCGTGACCGTGGTGCGCAGCCGCACGTCCTCGCTGGACGCGCCGGCCAGCAGTTCGTACGCCCCCGGCTCCACGCGCCACCGGCCGGCCGCCACGTCCCAGAAGGCGAACGCGGACAGCGGCAGGTCGAAGGAGAGGCGGGTGCTCTCCCCGGGCGCCAGCGTCACCCGGCGGTGGCCGAGCAGTTCGCGGCGCGGACGCGGCACCGAGGGGTCCGGGGCCCGCCCGTAGAGCTGGGCCACCTCGTCGGCCGTCACCGCGCCGGTGTTGGCGACCGAGAACGCGACCCGCACCCCGGATTCGGTCACGGCCGCCGTCAGCTCCCCGTAGGAGAAGGACGCGTAGGACAGGCCGTGGCCGAAGGGGAACAGCGGGGCGCCCTCGAAGTAGAGGTAGGTCTGGCGCCCGCCGATGATGTCGTAGTCGAGGAGGTCCGGCAGGTCGGCGTCGTCGGCGTACCAGGTCTGCGGCAGCCGCCCGGCGGGGGAGACGTCCCCGGCGAGCACCCGGGCCAGGGCCGTGCCGGCCGCCTGGCCGCCGTGCGCGGTCCACAGCACCGCCGGGAGGTCCGCCGGGTCCACCGCGTAGGGGTAGGCGGACACCAGGGTCAGCACCGTGCGCGGATTGGCGGTCCGGGCGGCGCGCAGCAGCCGCTCCTGCTGGGCGGGCAGGCGCAGGGTGGTGCGGTCCTCCGTCTCCCGCCCGTTGATGTGCGGGTCGTTGCCGGCGACCACCACGACCACGTCGGCCCCGGCGGCGACGCGGGCCACGGCGTCCTCCCCGCGCTCGGTGACGACCAGCTCGAACACCTCCGGCTCGCCCTCGGCCGCCCGCACCCCGTCCGGGGTGACCCGCACGGGGTGCCCGGTCCCCAGGTGGCGCAGCAGGTGGCCGTCGCCGTGCGGCTCCAGCCGGAACGTCTCCTGCACGATCCAGCCGCCCGGCTGGTCGGCGGAGGCGCGCAGGTGTCCGTCGTCGGCGACCGAGAGGTACCGGCCGTCCGGGGCGCGCAGCGTGAGCACGCCGTCGCCCCAGTCCACGAGGGCGAGTTCGGTGCCGTCCGGTGCGGCGGTGAGCGGCGGCAGGTCGGTGCGGCCCGCGAGCAGCGCCGGGTCGAGGGCGCCCTCGGCGCCGCGCGCCGTCTCCGGGGCGTCGGGCGCGGGCGGCACGTACAGGAAGGCGCCGGAGGAGGTGCGCAGCAGGACGCGGTCCACCCCCTCGGCGAACTCCACGCGGTCGGCGCCGAACCGTTCGTACAGGCCCTCCAGCGGGGTGGAGCGGTGGATCAGGCCGCCGCTGTACCAGTCGAGCTTGCACTCGTCGGCGAGCAGCCCGGTCACCGCGATCCGGAGGCCGGG
Organism: Streptomyces sp. DSM 120436; assembly: GCF_055778765.1. Classification (NCBI taxonomy): domain Bacteria; kingdom Bacillati; phylum Actinomycetota; class Actinomycetes; order Kitasatosporales; family Streptomycetaceae; genus Streptomyces; species Streptomyces sp. DSM 120436. Next base: position 3,030,033 of record NZ_JBSKBS010000001.1, read on the forward strand.
GGCGAGCGGCAGCAGACCGTCGTTCCTCAGCAGCACGACCGCCTGCTCGGCGGCCTCCTGGGCGAGCGCCCGGTGCTCGGGGGTGTCGAAGGCCCGCTCGCCGGCGTACGGGTCCCGGTCCGGGTCGAACTCGCCGAGCCGGAACCGCACCGACAACTGCCGCCGGACCGCCGTGTCGATGTCCTCCTCGGTCACCAGGCCCTGTTCCAGCGCTCCCTTGAGCCGGGCGACGATCTTCGTGCTGTCGGTGCCGTGGTCGGTGAAGCTGTCGACGCCCGCGCGCAGCGCCGCCGCCGTGGCCTCCTCGTGCGTGTCGAAGTAGTGCTCGGAGTCGACCAGGTTGGACGGTGCGCCCGCGTCGGAGCAGACCAGCAGCTCCTCCCCGGTCCAGGTGCGCAACTGTTCGCGCAGGTAGGGCGACACGTGGTTGGGGCGGCCGTTGACCAGGTTGTACGCCGGCATCACCCCGGCCACCGCGCCCGCCTCCACGGTGGCGCGGAAGGCCCGCAGGTCGTACTCGTGCAGCACGCGCGGCCGTACCGAGCTGGACGCGGTGTCCCGGCGCGTCTCGTTGTTGTGCGCCAGCCAGTGCTTCAGGACGGGCGCGGTGCGCCAGTACACCGGGTGGTCGCCGCGCAGGCCGCGGGTGTAGGCGGTGGCGATCGCCGAGGTGAGCCGCGGGTCCTCGGAGTAGCCCTCCTCGTTGCGGCCCCACAGCGGGTGGCGCAGCAGGTTGACGGTGGGCGACCAGACGTTCAGGCCGACCCGCTCGTCCCGGGCGCGCATCGCGCGGGCCTCCCGGGAGACCGCCTCGCCCACCCGGCGCACCAGGTCCTCGTTCCAGGTCGCGCCCAGCCCCACGGCCTGCGGGAAGACGGTCGCCGGGCCCATCCAGGCGACCCCGTGCAGGGCCTCCTGGCCGGTGCGGAACGCGGCGACGCCCAGCCGCTCGACGGCCGGCCCGAACTGGTGCAGGAAACCGATCCTCTCGTCCGGAGTGAGCCGCGACAGCAGGTCGTCGATGCGCTCGGCGAACGGCAGGTCCGGGTCGCGGAACGGCGGCGTGGGCGGGGTGGGTGCGGTCACGTGGGGATCCCCTCGGGATGGAGCGCTGCGCTTTCGAAGCGCTTCGATGCTCGGTGTGGCCGTGTCAGGTGTCAAGGGATCCGCGCGCGGAGACCCCTGCGTCGTTCTGCCGTGCGGTGCCCTTGCTCTCCTGACTCCCCTCCCAAGTGATCGCACATCTGTCTCAGGAATTATCGGATCGGCTCTTGTGCGCCTCTGGGTGTTCCCCTAACCTCGCAGCACATCGAAGCGCTTCGACAGCGAGGCCGCCGTGAGGGCGTGCATCTCCCGCCGGACGACCGCTTCCGATCGGCCAGTTCCACCGAAGACACCACAGCCGACGGCCACCTGCCGGGTGTCCTGGTGCGCCACGAAGGGTTGACGCAATGACGCCGAACGCCGCTTCCTCCTCCGGGCCGAGCCGGAGAAGCTTCCTCGCCTCCACGGCGGCCGCCACCGCGGCGGTGGCCGCGGGGACGCCGCTGCTGGCCGCCTGCGGCGGCGGGGGCCAGGAGGGCCGCAAGGAGGGCACCACCTCGGGCAAGGAGGCCGCGAAGATCCTCCCGGCGTTCGTGGCGTCGAACGTCGTCACCCCGGACATCCCGGCGAAGAACGGGTCGGCGGCCGGCTTCACCAAGGCGATACCCACCGCGCGGCTGAAGACCTCGGTGCCGAAGAAGCTGGGCAGCGGCGGCGGGCTGACCGTCATGTCGCCGTTCTGGGGCACCCCGCCGAAGGGCGACAACCCGTACTACACCGCGATGAACCAGGCCGCCGGCGTCGACGTCACCTGGCAGAACCAGGACGGTGTCACCTACGACCAGAAGCTCGGCGCGGTGCTCGCCTCCAGCGAGATCCCGGACGTGGTCGTCGTCCCCGGCTGGAACCTGATGGGCCGCATCCCCAGCGCGATCAACGCCAAGTTCGCCGACCTCGGCCCCTACCTCTCCGGCGACAAGGTGAAGGACTACCCGAACCTCGCCGCCGTCCCCACCGAGGCCTGGCAGCGCGGCATCTTCGGCGGCCGGTTGCGCGGCGTCCCGATGCCCGCCTCGTACGTCACCGACATCGCGCCGCTGTACCGCAAGGACCTGTTCGCGAAGCAGGGCTACAGCGTCCCGGGCGACCCCGACGAGTTCCTGGCGTGGGCGAAGGAGGCCACCGACGCCAAGTCCAAGCTGTGGGCCTGCGACGACATGAAGTGGACGGCGTTCAACGTCTTCGGCGTCCTCTCCGGCAGTGACAAGGCGCTCTGGTGGAACCTGGAGGGCGACAAGCTGGTCAACCGCATCGAGACCGAGCAGTACCTCGAGGCGCTGGAGTGGACCCGCAAGCTGTACGCCGCCGGAGTCGTCCACCCCGACGCGGTGCAGGGCAAGGCCGGCGGCGACGCGGGCAACCGGTTCACCGCCGGCGAGGTGCTGGTCTACAACCAGAACATCTCCGACTGGTGGGGCAAGACCGCCGAACAGCACACGCAGAACGCCGACTTCGAAATGGAGGCGTTCGACTACTTCGGCCCCGACGGAGGCGATCCCACCCTGTGGGCGGTCCAGCCGGCCAACATCTTCACCTTCGTCTCCGGGAAGGCGTCCGAGCAGCAGATCAAGGACTTCCTCGCGCTCTGCAACTTCTGCGCCGCGCCGTACGGCACCAAGGAGTTCATGCTCACCGCCTACGGCGTCGAGGGCACCGACTACACGATCGAGAAGGGCCTGCCGGTCAAGACGCAGCAGGGCGTCAACGAGGTCAACGGCGCCTACGACTACACCGGCAACCCGGCCCCGTACATCGCCTACCCCGACCTGCCCGAGGTCACCAAGGGGATGGTCGAGTGGCAGCAGCGCATGGGGGCCTTCACCAAGAAGTCGTCGTTCTTCGGGCTCACCGTCACCGAGCCCACCCGCTGGTCCAATCTCGCCGACGACTTCGAGCAGCTCGAGGACGACGTGGTGCGCGGCCGCAAGAAGATCAGCGACGTGCAGCAGGCCGTGTCCGACTGGCGGAGCAGGGGCGGCGACGGACTGCGCGACTGGTACCGCAAGCTGCTCGACGACAACGGCTCGGCCGACTGACCCGGACCTGAGGCAAGGAGACGGCCGTGTCACACAGCACGGTGCCCCGGGGGACCACCGAGGCGCAGACACCCCAGCAGGACGCCGGTGAGGCGGCCGGGCCCCTCGAGGGCCCGGCCCCGGCCCGGCGGGGCGGGCGCGGGCCCGGGAAGAAGAACTCCGGCAGGCTGGGGTTCCGGCTCAGGTGGCGGCGTGACCGCACGCTGATCCTGATGACCGTCCCCGCCCTGCTGCTGGTCCTGGTCTTCAACTACGTGCCGATCCTCGGCAACGTGGTCGCGTTCCAGGACTACGACCCCTATCTCAGCGAGAACGGCTTCGTCGCCATCTTCGAGAGCCCGTGGATCGGCCTCGAGCAGTTCGAGCGGATCTTCGCCGACTCCGCCTTCTGGCACGCGGTGCGGAACACCTTCGTGCTGTTCTTCCTCCAGCTGGTGCTCTACTTCCCGATCCCGATCCTGCTCGCGCTGCTCATCAACAGCGTGGTGCGGCCCCGGGTGCGGGCGGTCGCCCAGGCGATCATGTACCTGCCGCACTTCTTCTCCTGGGTGCTCGTCGTCACCGTCTTCATGCAGATCTTCGGCGGCGCCGGCATCATCGCGCAGACCCTCCGCCGCCACGGCTACGAGGGCTTCGACCTGATGACGAACCCGGAGATCTTCAAGTACCTGGTGACGGCCGAGACCATCTGGAAGGACGCCGGCTGGGGCATCATCGTCTTCCTCGCCGCCCTCTCCTCCGTCTCCAACGACCTGTACGAGGCCGCCGCCATGGACGGCGCCGGACGCTGGCGCCGCATGTGGCACGTCACCCTCCCCGCGCTGCGCCCGGTGATCGCCCTGCTGCTGGTGCTGCGCGTCGGTGACGCCCTCACCGTCGGCTTCGAGCAACTGCTGCTGCAGAGACAGGCGGTGGGCGTCGACGCCTCCGAGGTCCTCGACACCTACGTGTGGTGGAACGGCATCCGCAACCAGGACTTCAGCTACGCCGCCGCGGCGGGACTCATCAAGGGCGTGGTGGGCCTGGGCCTGGTCCTCACCGCCAACAAAGTGGCCCACCTCATGGGCGAGCAGGGGGTGTACAAGAAATGACCGCCGTCCTCGGCACCCGCCCGGACCCCGGGAAGACCCGAGTGAAGAAGCCCGGCCGCTGGTCCGCGCCGCCCCGCCCGGTGTGGGAGGAGGAGCCGTCCCGCGCCGGACAGGCCGGCAAGGGCCTCGCCCTCGGTCTCGCCTGTTTGGCCATCCTCTTCCCGCTGTGGATCGTGATCGTCACCAGTCTGCAGACCAAGAAGACCATCGACGAGGCCGGCGGCCTGGTGGTGATCCCCAAGGGCATCACCTTCGTCGCCTACCAGGAGCTGCTCGGCGGCGGACAGGTGCAGCGCGCCGCCCTGGTCAGCGTCGGCGTCACCGTCGTCGGCACCCTGTTCAGCATGGCCGTGTCGGTGCTCTGCGCCTACGGCCTCTCCCGCAGCGGCTCGCTGGGCCACCGCTGGATCCTGATGACCCTGCTCGCCACCATGTTCTTCGGCGCCGGGCTCATCCCGACCTACCTGCTGGTGCAGGCGCTCGGACTCACCGACACCTATCTGGCGCTGATCCTGCCGAGCGCGGTGAGCGTGTTCAACATCCTGGTGCTGCGCGCGTTCTTCATGAACATCTCGCAGGAGCTCGTCGACAGCGCCCGCATCGACGGGGCAGGGGAGTGGCGGATCCTGTTCCGCATCGTGATGCCGCTGTCCCGCGCGGTCATCGCCGTGATCTCCCTGTTCTACGCGGTGGGGTACTGGAGCGCCTGGTTCAACGCCTCCATCTACCTCACCGACCAGGACATGATGCCGCTGCAGAACGTCATGATCCAACTGGTGCAGAAGCAGGAGCGGCCCGTGGGACTGGCCGCGCAGATCAACACGGGGCAACTGTCCCCGCTGGCCATCCAGATGGCCGTGATGGTGCTGGCCCTGCTGCCGGTGGCCGTGCTCTCGCCCTTCGTCCAGAAGCACTTCAAGAAGGGGATGCTCACCGGGGCGGTCAAGGGATGACCCCCTGAGCGGGACGCCCGGTGCCACCGGGCGTCCCGCGCCCGCGCAGCCTCTCCGACCACCCCTTGTCCCGAGGACCTGACATGTTCGTGCCCTCCGTCCGCCGGTGTGCGGCGTCCGCCGCCCGAACCCGGGGGACCGTCTGATGCCCCGCCTGGACGACGTCACCCGCGGCCGCATCCTCTACGGCGGCGACTGGAACCCCGAGCAGTGGCCCGAGGAGACCTGGGAGGAGGACGTCCGCCTGATGCGCGAGGCCGGGGTCAACTCCGTGACCCTCGGCGTCTTCTCCTGGTCCCGGATCGAACCCCGGCCGGGCGAGCGGGACTTCGGCTGGCTGGACCGGCTGATGGACCTGGCCCACGACAACGGCATCGGCGTCGTCCTCGCCACCCCCACCGCCTCACCGCCGCCGTGGATGGGCCGGCTGCACCCGGACACGCTGCCCGTCGACGCCGACGGCCACACCGAACTGTGGGGAGGCCGCCAGCACTTCTCGCACTCCAGCGCCACCTACCGGCGCCTGGCCGCCGCGATCACCGAGGACCTGGCCGCCCGCTACGCCGCCCACCCGGCCCTCACCCTCTGGCACATCAACAACGAGTACTGCACCTTCGACCACGGCGACGAGGCCGCCGCCCGCTTCCGCACCTGGCTGCGCCGCCGCCACGGCACCCTCGACGCCCTCAACACCGCCTGGGGCACCGCCTTCTGGAGCCAGGGCTACGGCGACTGGGCGGAGGTGCTGCCGCCCCGGCGCACCCACTACCTGAAGAACCCCGCGCAGGTGCTGGACTTCCGGCGCTTCACCTCCGACATGCTCCTGGAGTGCTTCACCGCCGAGCGCGACATCGTCCGCCGGCACACCCCGCACCTCCCGGTCACCACCAACTTCATGCCGCTGTGGTCCGGGCAGGACGCCTGGCGCTGGGCCGAGGAGGAGGACGTCGTCTCCGTCGACCTCTACCCCGACCCGGACGACCCCTGCGGCGCGCAGCACGGCGCCCTCGTGCAGGACATGACCCGCGCGCAGGCGCGCGGCCCGTGGATGCTCATGGAACAGGCGGCCGGCGCGGTCAACTGGCGGCCGGTGAACCGCCCCAAGCCGCGCGGCCTGAACCGCCTGTGGTCGCTGCAGGCCGTGGCGCGCGGCGCGGACGCCGTCTGCTACTTCCAGTGGCGGCAGTCCCGGCAGGGCGCCGAGAAGTTCCACTCCGGCATGCTCGGCCACGCCGGCCCGGAAGGCCGCGCCCACCAGGAAGTACGCCGGCTCGGCGCGGACCTGGCACGCATCGCCCCGCACGTGAGCGGCGGCGCGGTCACCGCCGACGTCGCCGTGCTGCACGACTGGCACGCCTGGTGGGCGAGCGACCAGGAGGCCCGCCCGTCCCGCGCCGCCGGCCACGCCGAGATCCTCGGCGCCTGGCACCGCGCGCTGTGGCGGGCCCACGTCACCACCGACGTCGCCCACCCCGAGCACGACCTCACCGGCTACCGGATGGTCGTCGCCCCCCAGCTGCACCTCCTCACCGACCGGGCCGCCGACAACCTCGTGGCGTACGTGCGCGGCGGCGGCACCCTGGTCTGCGGCTTCCTCACCGGCGTCGTGGACCAGGACGACCGGGTGCGGCCCGGCGGCATGGACGAGCGGCTGCGCGCCCTCTTCGGCATCCGCACCCTGCACGAGTGGTGGCCGCTGGAGCCGGGCGCGACCGTGGAGGCGGAGGGCGGCCTGCGCGGCACCCTGTGGTCCGAGGAACTGGAACCCGACGGCACCGCCGACGAGACGGTGGCCTACCGGGGCGGCGAACTGGACGGACTGCCCGCCGTGCTGCGCAAGGGCCGCGCCTGGTACGTCTCCACCCTCCCCGAACCGGACGCCCTGCGGGACCTGCTCGCCCGCGTCGCCGCCGGGGCGGGGGCGCGGCCGGTGCTGGACGGGCTCCCGGACGAGGTCGAGGCGGTGCGCCGGGGCGGGCTGCTGTTCCTGCTGCACCACGGCCGCGGCGAGGTCGCCGTGGACGTCCCCGGCACCCACCGCGACCTGCTCACCGGCGCCACCGTCACCGGGCGGGTCACCCTCGGCCGCTACGGCGTGGCGGTGCTGGCGCCATGACCGCCGGACCCGTGCACGGCACCTGGGAGCCCCGGCCGGCCGGCCGCTGGGAGGACGCCTTCCTGTGCGGCAACGGCCGGCACGGCGCCCTCGTCCTCGGCGACCCGGACGACGACCGGACCGTCGTCACCCACCACACCCTCGTCCGGCCCGACGGCGACGAGGGCGGCCGGCACCGGCTGCCGCCCCTGCTGGCCGACGCGCTCCCCGCCCTCCAGGACCGGCTGCTGTCCGGCGACCTCACCGCCGCCGAGGACTTCACCGACGGACGCCCGCTCCAGTGGGTGCGGCCCTTCCACCCCGCCTTCCAGGTCCGCCTGCGCCACCACGACGGCGACGCCGGCCCGACCGGCTACCGCCGCGAGGTCGACTTCACCACCGGCGAGGCCACCGCCCGCCACGACGGCCGCACCAGCCGCGTCTTCGTCTCCCGCGCCGACGACGTGATCGTCCAGCACGTCACCGGCCGCGACCTCACCTTCCACCTCTCCCTGGACCACCGCCTGCCGAACGCGCCCGCCGGACTGCGCGTCGGACACGGCGCCGTCCTCACCCCGGAGGGCGCCCTGCTCGGCCTGCGCGCCCGCTATCCCGGCAGCGACCTCGCGTACACCGGCGTGACCGTGGCCGCCGTCACCGGCGGGCGGACCGAACTCGCCCCGCCCGGCGTGCGCGTCACCGGCGCCCGCGCGGTGCTGCTGCTCACCCGGGTGCGGCGGCACACCGGCGAGGCGGACGTGGCCGCCGAGGGCCGCGCCCTGCACGGCCTGCTCACCCCGGACGAGCCGACGTACGACAGGCTCCTCGACCGGCATCTCGCCCTGCACCGCACCGCCTACCAGCGCGTCACCCTCGACCTGGACGCCGACCCGGCCGAACGGGCGCTGCCCGGTTCCGCGTTGCTCGCCCGGCCGCGCAGCCCCGCCCTGCTGGAGCGGCTGTTCGCCGCCGGCCGCTATCACTTGCTGTCGTCCAGTGGCCTGTTCCCGCCCCGGCTCACCGGGCTGTGGACCGGCGACTGGGACACCGCCTGGTCGGGCGCCTTCACCCTGGACGCCAACCTCAACCTCCAGACCGCGTCCGCCGCCGCGGCCGCCCTCCCGGAAGTCACCGAGGCCCTGGCGGCCTTCGTCCAGGCCCAGTTGCCCCACTGGCGGGACAACGCCCGCGCGGTCTTCGGCGCCCGGGGCGTGGTCGCGCCCGCGCACACCGACGGGGAGTCCGGGCACAGCTACCACTTCAGCCGCGAGTACCCCCTGCACCTGTGGACCGCGGGCGCCGACTGGCTGCTCACACCGCTCGTCGACCACGACGAGACCCGCGGCGCCCACGACCCGCGCACCGCCGCCGCGCTCGCCGAAGTCGCGGACTTCTACGAGGATTTCCTCACCCGTACCGCCCCCGACGGCTCGCTGGCCGTCGTCCCCTCCTACTCGCCCGAGAACCGTCCCGCCAACGGCGGCTGGGGCGCGCTGAACGCGGCCATGGACCTCTCCGCCGCCCGGCACGCCCTGCACACCGCCGCCGCGTACCACCCGGACCGCGCCGACCGGCTGCGCGCCCTCGCCGACCGGCTGCCCCCGCACCGCGTCAACGCCGACAAGGCGCTCGCCGAATGGGCCTGGCCCGGCCTGGACGACACCTACGACCACCGCCACCTCAGCCACCTCTACGGTGTCTGGCCCCTGGGGGAGATCACCCCCTACGACACCCCGGACCTGGCCGCCGCCGCCCACCGCGCCCTGGAACTGCGCGGCCCCGAGAACGACTCCGCGCACGGCCACCTGCACCACGCCCTGGTCGCCGCGCGGCTCCGGGACGGCGCACGGGTCGCCGAGGCGCTCGGCCGCGTGCTCGACGGCGACTTCTTCCACGACTCCCTGATGAGCGCCCACTACCCGCACCGGGACGTCTACAACGCCGACGCCGCCCACACCCTGCCCGCCGTGCTGATCGAGGCCCTCGTGCAGTCCACCCCCGACCGGCTGGTGCTGCTGCCCGCGCCGCTCCCGGCGCTGCCGAGCGGGCGGCTGACCGGGATCCGCACCCGCTTCGGCGCCGCACTCGACCTCACCTGGACGCCGGACGGCGGCACCGCCGTCCTCCGGCCCGCCCGCACCCACCGCATCACCCTGTGGACCTCCGCCGGCGCCGAGCCGCTCGACCTGGCCGCCGGCGAGGAGCGCGTCGTCCCGCTGCCGGCGGCGACGGCGATGACCAGGCACCTCCCCCCACCCATGGAAGGAACACCATGGCACCGAAAACCCTGCGCGGGATCGTCCGGGCGCTGATCGCCCCCACCCTCGCCCTCGGCGTGACGGCCGGACCGGCCTCCGCGCCCGCGCACGCCGCCGTCTGGAACTCCTGCGCCCAGTGGGGCAACACCACCCTGGACGGCTACATCCTCTACAACAACATCTGGGGATCCGGCGCCGGTTCGCAGTGCGTCTGGGCCAACTCCGGCACCAACTGGGGCGTCTGGGCGGACCACCCGAACACCGGCGGCATCAAGTCCTACCCGAACGCCAAGAAGGTGATCGACAAGCGGATCTCCTCGCTGCGTTCGCTCACCAGCAGCTACCGGGTCACCGTCCCGCCGACGGGCGCGTACAACACCTCGTACGACATCTGGGACACGGACTACGACTACGAGATCATGCTCTGGGTCAACCACAACGGGGCCGTCGGTCCGCTCGGGACCGCGCAGGGCACCGTGAGCCTCGGCGGCCACACCTGGAACGTGTACAAGGGGAACAACGGCGCCAACGAGGTCTTCTCGTTCCTGCGCACCTCGGACTCCACCGCCGGCACCGTCGACATCCTCCCCGTCCTGAAGTGGATCAAGGACACCAAGGGCTGGATGGGCGACGAGACCATCGGCGACGTGCAGTTCGGCTACGAGATCACCTCGTCCGCCGGCGGCCTCGACTTCCGCACCGACAGCCTGACCGTCTCCGGCGGCTGACCGCCGCGCGTCCCTGTGCCGTCCGTCCCCGTGCGGACGGCACGGGGCAGGTCAGCGCACCGGCGCGGGACCCGAGCTCGCCCGGACCGTCAGCTCGGGCGGCAGCAGCACGACCTCGTCGCCGCCCCGCCCGTCGAGCTTCGCGACCAGTTGCTCCACGGCGTGCCGGCCCATCTCCTGCGCGGGGAGGGACACCGACGTCAGCCGCACCGACGCCTGCACGGCGACCTGCTCCGGGCAGACCGCGACCACCGAGACGTCCTCCGGCACCGCCCGGCCCTGCTGCCGCAGCAGGGCGAGCAGCGGCTCGACCGCCGCCTCGTTCTGCACCACGAAGCCCGTGGTGCCGGGGCGTTCGTCGAGGATCCGGGCGACCGTCACGGCCGTCGCGTCGTACCCGCCCTCGCAGGGACGGTGCAGCAGCCGCAGTCCCGTCTCCCGGGCACGGGTGCGCAGCCCGTCCAGGGTGCGCTCGGCGAAGCCGGTGTGCCGTTCGTAGACCGCCGGGGCCTCGCCGATGACGGCGAGGTCCCGGTGTCCCAGCCCGGCCAGGTGCTCCACGCACAGCGCGCCGGTGGCCCTGAAGTCGAGGTCCACGCAGGTCAGTCCGGTGGTGTCGGCGGGCAGCCCGATCAGCACGGCCGGCTGGGCGGACTCCCGCAGCAGGGGCAGGCGTTCGTCCTCCAGTTCGACGTCCATGAGGATCATGCCGTCGGCGAGACCGCTGCCGGCGACCCGGCGGACCGCGTCCGGGCCCTCCTCGCCGGTGAGCAGCAGCACGTCGTACCCGTGGGTGCGGGCGGTGGTGGCGACCGCTATGGCGATCTCCATCATCACCGGCACGTACATGTCGGTCCGCAGCGGGACCATCAGCGCGATGATGTTGGACCTGCTGCTGGCCAGGGCGCGGGCGCCGGCGTTGGGGTGGTAGCCGAGCTCGCGGATGGAGCGCTCGACGCGCTGCCGGGTGGTCGCGGAGATCGACCGCTTGCCGCTGAGGACGTAGCTCACCGTGCTCGCCGAGACTCCGGCGTGCTGGGCGACCTCGGCGAGGGTGACCATCCGGCATCTCCCAGGGATGTGAAGCGCTTCGACTGTGCGCGGAAACGGTAAAGCAGCTTATGAGAAACGGCTCGACCCTAGCTCTCACAGGGGTGTGGTGTCCAGACAGTCGAAGCGCTTCGACAGGAGAGTCCTCCCCTGCCCCGACTGTGCGCGGATCGGCCGGACAGCGGCACGCAGGGTGGTGGGGTCGCTACATATCGGGTACATACGATCGAGTAGCACCCGTCCGTACCGCCATGACTCCATCCTATTCGCGGCGAGGTGAGCCTCATGTCCGCAGTACCCGAGACACCCGCGGCCCCGTCCCGGCCGGCCGTCACCGAACGTGAGGCCCGACAGGTCGCCGAGGCGGCGCGGGAGCAGGACTGGCGCAAGCCCAGCTTCGCCAAGGAACTGTTCCTCGGCCGCTTCCGCCTCGACCTCATCCACCCCCACCCGCTCCCCGCCGACGAGGACGTCCGGCGCGGCGAGGAGTTCCTCGCCGCGCTGCGCGACTTCTGCGAGACGAAGGTCGACGGCGCCGCCATCGAGCGAGAGGCGCGCATCCCCGACGAGGTGATCAACGGGCTCAAGGAGCTCGGCGCCCTCGGCATGAAGATCGACACCAAGTACGGCGGCCTCGGCCTCACCCAGGTGTACTACAACAAGGCCCTGGCCCTGGTCGGCTCCGTCAGCCCCGCCGTCGGCGCGCTGCTCTCCGCGCACCAGTCGATCGGCGTCCCCCAGCCGTTGAAGATCTTCGGCACGCGCGAGCAGAAGGAGACGTTCCTGCCGCGCTGCGCCCGCACGGACATCTCCGCCTTCCTGCTCACCGAGCCCGACGTCGGCTCCGACCCGGCCCGCCTCGCCACCACCGCCGTGCCCGAGGACGGGGGCGCCTCCCGCTCGAGCGAAGCCGAGGGTGAGGGACACTACGTGCTGGACGGCGTGAAGCTGTGGACCACCAACGGCGTGGTCGCCGACCTCCTCGTCGTCATGGCGCGCGTGCCGAGGTCCGAGGGCCACCGCGGCGGCATCACCGCCTTCGTCGTGGAGGCGGACTCCGAGGGCGTCACCGTGGAGAACCGCAACGCCTTCATGGGCCTGCGCGGCCTGGAGAACGGCGTCACCCGCTTCCACCGGGTCCGCGTCCCCGCGTCCCACCGCATCGGCGAGGAGGGCCAGGGCCTGAGGATCGCCCTGACCACCCTCAACACCGGACGGCTCTCCCTGCCCGCGATGTGCGTCGGCGCCGGCAAGTGGTGCCTGAAGATCGCCCGCGAGTGGTCCGCCGAACGCGAGCAGTGGGGCAAGCCGGTCGCCCACCACGAGGCCGTCGGTTCCAAGATCGCGTTCATCGCGGCGACCACCTTCGCCCTGGAGGCCGTGGTCGACCTCTCCTCGCAGATGGCCGACGAGGACCGCAACGACATCCGCATCGAGGCCGCCCTCGCCAAGCTCTACGGCTCCGAGACGGCCTGGCTGATGGCCGACGAACTGGTCCAGATCCGCGGCGGGCGCGGCTTCGAGACCGCCGACTCGCTGCGCGCCCGCGGCGAACGGGCGGTCCCGGCCGAGCAGATGCTGCGCGACCTGCGCATCAACCGGATCTTCGAGGGCTCGACCGAGATCATGCACCTGCTGATCGCGCGCGAGGCCGTGGACGCCCACCTGTCCGTCGCCGGCGACCTCATCGACCCCGACAAGACCCTCGGCGACAAGGCGCGGGCGGGCGTCAACGCGGGTGCCTTCTACGCCAGGTGGCTGCCGAGACTGGTCGCCGGACCCGGACAGCTCCCGGGCGCGTACGGCGACTTCAAGCACGGCATCGACCTCTCCCCGCACCTGCGCTACGTCGAGCGCGCCTCCCGCAGGCTGGCCCGCTCCACCTTCTACGCCATGTCCCGCTGGCAAGGGCGGATGGAGACCAAGCAGGGCTTCCTCGGCCGGATCGTCGACATCGGCGCCGAACTGTTCGCGATGAGCGCCGCGTGCGTCCGCGCGGAGCTCCTGCGCGCCCGCGGCGAGCACGGCCGCGAGGCCTACCAGCTCGCCGACGCCTTCTGCCGCCAGGCGCGGCTGCGCGTCGAGGAACTGTTCGGCCGGCTCTGGAGCAACACCGACGACCTCGACCGCAAGGTGGTGAGGAACGTCCTCGGCGGCTCCTACACATGGCTGGAGGAGGGCGTGATCGACCCCTCCGACGACGGGCCGTGGATCGCGGACGCCGCCCCCGGCGCCTCCACCCGGGAGAACGTGCGCCGGCCGGTCCGCTGACCCGGCCCCGGGGAGCGGACCGGCCACGGCGCACGGCCCCTCCGTCCGCTCCCCGCACGCGGCGCACACGCCCCCGGGGTACCGGGGCGGGGGCCCGACGTCCCCCGCGACCGGACACAATGGGGGCCATGACCGACGCTCCAGCTCCCCTCGCCGACCCGCACCTGCTGTACGACCCCGTCGCGGGAGACGGCCCGAAGGACGTGGTGATCCTCGGCTCCACCGGGTCGATCGGCACCCAGGCCATCGACCTCGTGCTGCGCAACCCCGACCGTTTCCGGGTCACCGGCCTGTCCGCCCACGGCGGCCGGGTCGCCCTCCTCGCCGAGCAGGCGCACCGCCTGCGGGTCCGCACGGTCGCCGTCGCCCGCGAGGACGTCGTGCCGGAGCTGCGCGAGGCGCTGTCCGCGCGGTACGGCACGGGGGAGCCGCTGCCGGAGATCCTCGCCGGACCCGACGCGGCCGGCCAGGTCGCCGCCTCCGACTGCCACACCGTCCTGAACGGCATCACCGGCTCCATCGGGCTCGCCCCGACCCTCGCCGCGCTGGAGGCCGGCCGCACCCTCGCGCTCGCCAACAAGGAGTCGCTGATCGTCGGCGGCCCGCTGGTGAGGGCGCTGGCCAAGCCCGGCCAGATCATCCCGGTGGACTCCGAGCACGCCGCGCTGTTCCAGGCGCTGGCCGCCGGCACCCGTGCCGACGTCCGCAAGCTGGTCGTCACCGCCTCCGGCGGCCCCTTCCGCGGCCGCACCCGGCAGGAGCTGGCGGCGGTCACCGTCGAGGACGCCCTCGCGCACCCCACCTGGGCCATGGGCCCGGTGATCACGATCAACTCCGCGACCCTCGTCAACAAGGGCCTGGAGGTCATCGAGGCGCACCTGCTCTACGACATTCCCTTCGACCGCATCGAGGTCGTCGTGCACCCCCAGTCGTATGTCCACTCGATGGTCGAGTTCACGGACGGATCGACACTGGCCCAGGCGACGCCCCCGGACATGCGGGGCCCCATCGCCATCGGCCTCGGCTGGCCCGAACGGGTCCCCGACGCCGCCCCGGTCTTCGACTGGAGCAAGGCGTCCACCTGGGAGTTCTTCCCCCTCGACGACGAGGCCTTCCCCGCGGTGAACCTCGCCCGGCGCGTCGGCGAACTCGCGGGAACCGCCCCGGCGGTGTTCAATGCCGCGAACGAGGAGTGCGTCGAGGCCTTCCGCACCGGTGCGCTGCCGTTCCTCGGCATCATCGACACGGTCACCCGGGTGGTCGAGGAGCACGGAACGCCCGCCGCGGGAACCTCCCTGACCGTGTCGGACGTCCTCGAAGCGGAGACCTGGGCCCGGGCGCGGGCCCGTGAACTGACAGCCCGGACGGCGAGCACGGAGGCGCGTGCATGACGACCCTGATGTTCATCCTCGGCATAGTCGTCTTCGCGGCCGGCCTGCTGTTCTCCATCGCCTGGCACGAGCTCGGACACCTGTCCACGGCCAAGATGTTCGGCATCCGCGTGCCGCAGTACATGGTCGGATTCGGCCCCACCCTGTGGTCGCGGCAGAAGGGCGAGACCGAGTACGGCGTCAAGGCGATCCCGTTCGGCGGCTACATCCGGATGATCGGCATGTTCCCGCCGGGCCCCGACGGCCGGCTGGAGGCCCGCTCCACCTCCCCGTGGCGCGGCATGATCGAGGACGCCCGCTCCGCGGCCTTCGAGGAACTGCGGCCCGGCGACGAGAAGCGCCTGTTCTACACGCGCAAGCCCTGGAAACGGGTCGTCGTCATGTTCGCCGGCCCGTTCATGAACCTGATCCTCGCGGTCGTGCTGTTCCTCACCGTGCTGATGGGCTTCGGCATCCAGCAGCAGACCACCACCGTCAGTTCGGTCTCCCGGTGCGTGATCTCGCAGAGCGAGAACCGCGACGACTGCGAGAGGTCCGACCCGCAGTCCCCGGCCGCCGCGGCCGGCATGAAGGCCAAGGACAGGATCGTCTCCTTCGACGGAGTGCGGACCGACGACTGGGGCACCCTGTCCGACCTCATCCGGGACAGCGCCGGCAAGAGCGTGCCGATCGTCGTCGAACGCGACGGCGAGGAAGTGACGCTGCGGGCCACCATCGCCACCAACATGGTCGCCAAGAAGGACGGCAACGGCGCCTACGTCGAAGGCGAGTACGTCAAGGCCGGCTTCCTCGGCTTCAGCGCCGCCACCGGGGTCGTCAAACAGGACTTCGGCGAGTCCGTGACCTGGATGACCGACCGGGTCGGCGACGCGGTCGACTCCCTCGCCGCCCTGCCCTCGAAGGTCCCCGCCCTGTGGGACGCGGCCTTCGGCGACGGACCGCGCGAACCCGACTCCCCGATGGGCGTCGTCGGCGCCGCCCGCGTCGGCGGGGAGATCGCCACGCTGGACATCCCCGCCTCGCAGCAGCTCGCGATGTTCGTGATGCTCCTCGCGGGCTTCAACCTCTCCCTGTTCCTGTTCAACATGCTCCCGCTGCTGCCGCTCGACGGCGGACACATCGCGGGCGCGCTGTGGGAGTCGCTGCGCCGCAACCTCGCCCGGGTGCTGCGCCGCCCCGACCCGGGCCCCTTCGACGTGGCGAAGCTGATGCCCGTCGCCTACGTGGTGGCGGGGATCTTCGTCTGCTTCACGATCCTCGTCCTGATCGCGGACGTGGTGAACCCGGTGCGCATCTCCTGACCGTTCCGCACCACGCCACCCGCCGTTCACGACGGCCCGCGGCCCCGGGGCCACGGGCCGTCGCCCTTCGGGCGGGTTCACGGACGCGATGTGCTCGAGCATCGGCCGTTGCCGTAATCTCGGAGCCCGGAGCCCGCTGCTCACGGGGAGCCGGACCTTGATCCACGACTTGGGGTTGCACAGCAGATGACTGCGATTTCTCTCGGCATGCCGTCCGTCCCGACCACGCTCGCCGTGCGGCGGAAGAGCCGGCAGATCCAGGTCGGGTCGGTGGCGGTGGGCGGGAACGCGCCGGTGTCGGTGCAGTCGATGACCACCACGCGCACGTCGGACATCGGCGCCACGCTGCAGCAGATCGCGGAGCTGACCGCGTCGGGCTGCCAGATCGTGCGGGTGGCCTGCCCGACGCAGGACGACGCGGACGCGCTGCCGGTGATCGCGCGGAAGTCGCAGATCCCGGTGATCGCCGACATCCACTTCCAGCCGAAGTACGTGTTCGCCGCGATCGAGGCGGGCTGCGCGGCGGTGCGGGTGAACCCGGGCAACATCAAGAAGTTCGACGACCAGGTCAAGGAGATCGCCAGGGCGGCGAAGGACCACGGCACGCCGATCCGGATCGGGGTGAACGCGGGGTCGCTGGACCGGCGGCTGCTGCAGAAGTACGGCAGGGCCACCCCGGAGGCGCTGGCGGAGTCGGCGCTGTGGGAGGCGTCGCTGTTCGAGGAGCACGGCTTCCGCGACATCAAGATCTCGGTCAAGCACAACGACCCGGTGGTGATGGTCGAGGCCTACCGGCAGCTCGCCGAGCAGTGCGACTATCCGCTGCACCTGGGGGTGACCGAGGCCGGTCCGGCCTTCCAGGGCACGATCAAGTCGGCCGTGGCGTTCGGTGCGCTGCTGTCGCAGGGCATCGGCGACACCATCCGGGTGTCGTTGTCGGCGCCGCCGGTGGAGGAGATCAAGGTCGGCATCCAGATCCTGGAGTCGCTGAATCTGCGGCAGCGTGGGCTGGAGATCGTGTCGTGTCCGTCGTGCGGGCGGGCGCAGGTGGATGTGTACAAGCTGGCGGAGGAGGTCACCGCGGGGCTGACGGGCATGGAGGTGCCGTTGCGGGTCGCGGTGATGGGCTGTGTGGTGAACGGTCCCGGTGAGGCGCGTGAGGCGGACCTGGGTGTGGCCTCGGGCAACGGCAAGGGGCAGATCTTCGTGAAGGGCGAGGTCATCAAGACCGTGCCGGAGTCGAAGATCGTGGAGACGCTGATCGAGGAGGCGATGAAGATCGCCGAACAGATGGAGAAGGACGGTGTGGCCTCCGGCGAGCCGCAGGTCGCGGTGGCCGGCTGACCGGACCCTCACGGCACCCGCGGGAACCGGGGGCGGCAGCCCCCGGCATCCGCGGGTACAGTGCGGAAATCAGGCAGAACCCTTTTGTGTGAGGCCCCGCACGTGTTGACGCAGACCACTTCCCGGGTCCTCGAACCGGACGACCTGGACGCCGCACTCGCCGTGCTCGACCGCGACCCGGTCGCGAACGCCTTCGTGACCGCGCGCGTGCGGATCGCCGGCCTCGACCCCTGGCGGCTCGGCGGCGAGATGTGGGGCTGGTACGAGGACGGCATCCTGACGTCGATGTGCTACGCGGGCGCCAACCTCGTCCCCATCTGCGCCACCCCCCGCGCCGTCCGCGCCTTCGCCGACCGCGCCCGCCGCGCAGGCCGCCGCTGCTCCTCGATCGTCGGCCCGGCCGAACCCACCGCCGCCCTCTGGCGGCTGCTCGAACCCCAGTGGGGCCCCGCCCGCGAGGTCCGCGCCCGCCAGCCGCTGCTGGTCGCCGACCGCATGCCCGACACCGTGAAGCCCGACCCGTACGTCCGCCGCGTCCGCAAGGACGAACTGGAGACGATCATGCCGGCGTGCGTGGCGATGTTCACCGAGGAGGTCGGCGTCTCCCCGCTGGCCGGCGACGGCGGCCTGCTCTACCAGGCCCGGGTCGCCGAACTGGTCGGCTCCGGCCGCTCCTTCGCCCGCTTCGACGCCGACGGCAACGTCGTCTTCAAGGCGGAGATCGGCGCCGCCACCGACCGCGCCTGCCAGATCCAGGGCGTCTGGGTCGCCCCCGAGCACCGCGGGACGGGCATCGCCGCCCCCGGCATGGCCGCCGTCCTGCGCTACGCCCTCGCCGACGTCGCCCCCGTGGTGAGCCTCTACGTCAACGACTTCAACACGCCCGCCCGCCGCACGTACGCCACAGTGGGCTTCCGCGAGATCGGCGCCTTCATGAGCGTGCTGTTCTGACGGGCGCGTCCCTGTAGTCTCCCCGGCATGCTGCGCTTTCCCGGTCATGGCCGCCCCGAGCCCGACGACATCGTGATCGGCCCCCTCGACCTCCCCGGCCACGTCGACGAGGCGCTCGCCGTCCAGGCGGTGGCGTTCGGGCTCGGCCCCGACGAGGTGGCCGTACGCCGGCAGATCGTGCTGCGCCACATGACCTTCCCCGGCGCCCGGGCCTACGGCGCCACCGTCGGGGGGCGTCTGGTCGGTTTCGTCTACGGCATGCCGAACCAGCGCAGCCACTGGTGGTCCACCGTCGTCGAGCCGTACCTGCGCGCCCGGGGCCACGACGACTGGCTCGACGACTCCTTCGTCATCACCGAGCTGCACGTCCACCCCCGGCACCAGAAGCACGGCATCGGCCGCGCCCTGATCACCACGATCACCGACGGCGCCGAACAGCCCCGCTCGCTCCTGTCCGCGCTCGACCTCGACAGCCCCGCCCGCCACCTGTACCGCTCGCTGGGCTACCAGGACCTCGCCCGGCAGGTCCACTTCCCCAGCGCCCCCACCCCGTACGCCGTCATGGGCGCCCCGCTGCCGCTGCCGCGCGCCTAACCGATTTCCGCCGCCCCGTCCCGCCCGGCTAACCTCCTGTCATCACCTTCCCCCACTCTCGGCCGGGTTCGAGCGGGGGGACCCCCAGCAGCAGGAGTACGAGAATCATGGCGAACGCACCGGTCCAGCGCATGTCCCAGTTGATGGCGAAGACGTTGCGCGACGACCCGGCCGACGCCGAGGTCCTCAGCCACAAGCTGCTGGTCCGCGCGGGCTACGTACGCCGCACCGCCGCCGGCATCTGGACGTGGCTGCCCCTCGGCAAGAAGGTGCTCGCCAACGTCGAGCGGGTCGTGCGCGAGGAGATGGACGCCATCGGCGCCCAGGAAGTGCTGCTCCCCGCCCTGCTGCCGCGCGAGCCCTACGACGCCACCGGCCGCTGGGACGAGTACGGCGCCGAGCTGTTCCGCCTCCAGGACCGCAAGGGCGGCGACTACCTCCTCGGACCCACGCACGAGGAGATCTTCACGCTGATGGTGAAGGACCAGGCGTCCTCCTACAAGGACCTGCCGGTGATCCTCTACCAGATCCAGACGAAGTTCCGCGACGAGGCCCGCCCCCGCGCCGGCATCCTGCGCGGCCGCGAGTTCCTGATGAAGGACTCCTACTCCTTCGACCTGGAGGACGAGGGCCTGGCCCGGTCGTACGCCCTGCACCGCCAGGCGTACCAGAGGATCTTCGAGCGCCTCGGCCTCGACTACCGCATCTGCGAGGCGACCGCCGGCGCCATGGGCGGCTCCAAGTCCGAGGAGTTCCTCGCGCCCGCCGAGGCCGGTGAGGACACCTTCGCCGACTGCCCCCACTGCGACTTCGCCGCGAACACCGAGGCCGTCTCGTACGAGCTGAAGCCGGTGGACGCGGCCGGGGCGCCGGCCGCCGAGGACATCCCCACGCCCGGCACCCCCACCATCGAGACCCTCGCCGCCCAGCTCGGCGTGCCCGCCTCGGCCACGCTGAAGAACCTGCTGGTCAAGGTCGACGGCGAGATCGTCGCCGTGGGCGTGCCCGGTGACCGCGAGGTCGACATGGGCAAGGTCGAGGCGCACTTCGCCCCGGCCGAGGTCGAGATGGTCACCGAGGCCGACTTCATCGCCCGCCCCGACCTGGTGCGCGGCTACGTCGGCCCGCAGGGCCTGGACAAGGTGACCTACATCGCCGACCCGCGCGTCGCGCCCGGCACCGCCTGGATCACGGGCGCCAACAAGGCCGACACCCACGCGAAGAACGTCGTCGCCGGACGGGACTTCGAGGTCGACGCGTACGTGGACGTGGTCGTCGTCGAGGAGGGCGACCCCTGCCCCAAGTGCGGCACCGGGCTGAAGCTCGACCGCGCCATCGAGATCGGCCACATCTTCCAGCTGGGCCGCAAGTACGCCGACGCCCTCAAGCTCGACGTCCTCGGCCAGAACGGCAAGCCGGTCCGCGTCACCATGGGGTCCTACGGCGTCGGCGTCTCCCGCGCGGTGGCGGCCCTCGCCGAGCAGACAGCCGACGACAAGGGCCTGTGCTGGCCGAAGGAGATCGCCCCGGCCGACGTCCACGTGGTCGCCGCCGGCAAGGCGTTGCAGACCGAGCTGGCGCTCGAGGTCTCCGAGAAGCTGTCCGCCGCGGGCGTCCGCGTCCTGGTCGACGACCGCGCGGGGGTCTCCCCGGGCGTGAAGTTCACCGACTCGGAGCTGATCGGCGTCCCGCAGATCCTGGTGGCGGGCCGCCGCTCCGCCGACCGCGTGCTGGAACTGAAGGACCGCCGCACCGGCGAACGCGAGGAACTGACGGTCGACGAGGCGATCGCCCGCCTGACCGCCCGCTAGACACACTTCCAGGGCCCGGGGTCGTCCCGGCCGCGGACGCGCTCGCCGTCCGCGGCCGGGACGACTCGTTCCACGGCGGCGTGGCGCCGCCGGTCCTCAGCGGGCCTCCGCCGTGAGCGGGCGGGACGCCCACTCGCCGCGGGGCGCCACGGCACCCGGCGCCGCGTCACCCCAGCGCGCCCGCGACGGCAGGCACGCGCCCGCCCGCGGTCCGGACTCCGGCGGCTTCACGGGCCGTGCCCCAGCCGCGCGCCGTCATCACGTCCGGCGTCCGGAACCGACGGATGGGGGGCCGGCCGGACACCCCCGCCCCCGCGCGTCGCTTCCGCCGCGTCCCGCCCGGTCGGCCCGGCGGCGCCTCCCGAACCGCCGCACTCGACGACGCCATCGCGACGGCGGGGCGCCCCGCCGGGGCATCGGACTCCCGCCCCGGAGCAGGAAGCGTCCCGAGAGGCTGCTCCCAGCGAGCCTCCACCCGGCTCCGCAGTCGGTCACGCCCCGCCAGGGCAAGGGCTGACTGCATACGGACCGCGCGCCCGCGACGCGGGGTGCGGGACAGCGTCCAGTCGCGCCGCACCGAACGACGGGCCGTCAGCGGTGTCGGCCGCCCCGGGTCCCGTGCGGCTTTCCCGGTCGGCCGAGCCCGCAGGGCGACGGCTGGGTGCGACGCGGGCGTGCCCCGGGAAGCCAGGGCGTGGAAGAACGCCTGGCCGCGCCGCCCCGACGGCGCCCCGCCATCGCCGTCGGCCGCCCCGGCGTCCCGCGGACGCGTCACGCCCTACAACCAACTCGCGAACTCCAGCAGCAGTTCCGCGTCCCGCTCGCGTCCCACCCGGCGGGCGCGGACGCCCGACTCGACCGCTCGGAACAGGGTCCAGCCGCGGAGACGGTCGCGGTCGACCTCCAGGGACTCCGCGAGGCGGCGTACGCGGCGGCGGGTCGTCGTCGCGCCCGAGGGCTGGGCGATCAGGTCCTCCACGCGGTCGCGGACCAGCCGCGCCAGGTCGAAGGCGTGCTCGCCGACCACCGGGTCGGGGCCCACCGCGAGCCACGGCATCCGGTCTCCGGCGAGCACCTTGCTCTGCCGGAACGTGCCGTGCAGCAGGCGGTGTTCCGGCGGTGAGGCCAGCAGTTCCTCGCGGGCCGACAGCGCCGCGTCCACCAGTGGGGCCACCTCCGGAGCGGCGTCCGCGCCGGCCCGCATCGCCTTCGCCTGCCGGCCGGTGCGCTCGGCCACGGTCTCGAACACGTGGTCCTCCGGCGGGTCGACCCACAGCCTGCGCAGGGTGCCCGCCGCCTCCAGCAGCGCCTTCGCCTCCGGGAGCGTCCGCACGGAGACGTCCGGGTGCAGCCGCTCCAGGAGCAGCACCCCTTCGACGCCCCCGGACGGTGGCTCCAGCAACTGCACCGCACCCAGGCCGCCCCAGTGGGCCAGCGCGACGCGCTCGCTCTCCGGGCGTGCCCGGGGCGGCGCCAGCTTCAGCACGGCGGGCGTGCCGTCGGCCGTGCGGACGAGCACCACCAGGCTGCTGCGCCCGCCCGGAAGCTGCACCCGCTCCACCGTCAACTCGCGCCGTCCGACGGCCTCACGCGCCAGTCGGGGCAGCTCCTCCAGCCAGTCGTCACCCTCGGGCGCCGTCTCACCGAGCGCCCTCACCAGACGCCGCGGCGGTTCGAATGCCATGCGCGAGTCGTTCCCTTCCTGCTGTCACACGGTGCCGGTGCCCCCCGTCATGTCATGGCGTCGGCGCCGGGCCGCCCGAAGCCGTACCGCTCCGCTCGGCGAGCCCAGGGAAGGCTACGCTCTCCCCGCTCCAGCGCGCGGACCGCACCGCCGCCTCCCGCATCGCCTCGGCCGCCGACCTGCGCCGTTCGCCGCCGCTCGACCGCACCAGGTCGGCGTAGACGCCCGCCACGCGGTTCTCCAGCTCCGCCGCCAGCCGCACCGCGGCGGCCGCGTCCGGCACCGGGAACGGCAGCGCGTACCCCGCCGCGGCGGCCACCGGCGTACCCCCGGCGTCCTTCACGGCGCGCACCAGCGCGTCCCTGCGGGCCCGGTGCGCGTCGTACGCCGTCCGTGCCTCCGTGCGCCGCCGCTCGCCGATCCGCCCGCCGACCACGCCGTAGCCGTACACCGCCGCGTGCTCCGCGGCCAGCGCGGCCTGCAGCGCCCGCACCTCCTCGACCTGCGCGTCACTCACCGTCGGGCCTCCGTCAGCAGGTACACGTGCGCCGCCCCGGACGCCGACACCGAGGCCAGCAGGCGGGCCAGCTCGGCCGGCGCGGTCAGCAGCTCCTCGGTCCGGCGGTCGGCGATCTCCCGTTCCGCGGCGGCGAGCTGGGCGAGCGCGTCCTTCTCGTCCGCGGGCACCCCGGCCGGTGACGGAGCCGACGTCGGCGCGGCAGCCGCGGTCGCCCCGGCCGAGGGAGCGGACGACGGCGAGGGCGAGCCCGCCGCGCCCGCCTCGAACGCCTCCGCGTGCCGCACCACGTCCGCCCGCAGCGGCCGCAGACGCTCCGCCAGCTTCGGATGCGCGGCGGCGACCGCGTCGTACCGCGCGGCCAGCGCCCGGCTGTCCCGGGCCGCGCGCGCCCGGGTCCGCTCGGCGGCCGAGGGCCGCGCGGCGGCGCCGCCCGGGTCGCCGGAACCGGTGGAACAGCCCGCCACCAGCAGGGCCGTCGGCGCGGCGGCGAGCAGACTCCTTCTGGGCGGCCCCGAGCGGGCGCGCGGGGACAGGGGGAACGACACGACAGGCGTCCTCGGGGGCTCGTGACGAACGGGGCGGGAACAGGAGAGCGGGCGGGGCCCGCGATCACGGTACCCGCAGGCCCGTCCGGCGCCGGTCAGCGGCACCCTCGGCGACCGGGTGGCCAAGGGTGGACGGCAACACCCCTTGCGACCGGATACCCTTTGTGCAGACACGCGCACCGTCCCACAACAGCACACGCGGCCGAGGAGTCACCCGGATGAGCACCACCCAGAGCGAGAGGCTTCGAGAACTTCTGGAACCGCTCGTCAGCTCCCAGGGCCTGGATCTCGAAGAGATCGCCGTCGACGCGGTCGGCCGCAAGCGTGTGCTGCGCGTCGTCGTCGACTCCGACACCGGGGCCGACCTCGACCGGATCGCCGATGTGAGCCGCGCGCTCTCGGCGAAGCTCGACGAGACCGACGCGATGGGCAGCGCGGAGTACACCCTCGAGGTCGGCACCCCCGGTGCGGAGCGCCTGCTGACCGAGCACCGTCACTTCGTGCGCGCCACCGGCCGCCTGGTGCGGTTCCAGCTCGCCGAGGGCGGCGAGCTGGTCGCCCGCATCCTCGCGGCCGACGACGAGGGCCTCGACCTCGAGGTGCCCGGGGTCAAGGGCCGCAAGGCCACCGCGCGCCGACTCGCCTTCGACGACATCGCCAGGGCGCGCGTCCAGGTCGAGTTCAACCGCAAGGACGACGCGTCCGACAAGAACGACAAGAAGGAAGAGGAGGCGTAGCCGTGGACATCGACATGAGCGCCCTGCGGGGCTTGGTACGGGAGAAGGAGATCTCCTTCGACCTGCTGGTCGAGGCGATCGAGTCGGCCCTCCTCATCGCCTACCACCGCACCGAGGGAAGCCGCCGGCGCGCGCGCGTGGAGCTCGACCGGAAGACCGGACACGTGACCGTGTGGGCGAAGGAGGACCCCGACGACCTCGAGGAGGGCCAGGAGCCCCGCGAGTTCGACGACACCCCGTCCGGTTTCGGCCGCATCGCCGCCACCACGGCCAAGCAGGTCATCCTGCAGCGCCTGCGCGACGCCGAGGACGACGCCACGCTCGGCGAGTACGCCGGCCGTGAGGGCGACATCGTCACCGGCGTGGTCCAGCAGGGCCGCGACCCGAAGAACGTGCTGGTGGACATCGGCAAGCTGGAGGCCATCCTGCCGGTGCAGGAGCAGGTCCCCGGCGAGTCCTACCCGCACGGCACGCGCCTGCGGTCGTACGTCGTCCGGGTGGCCAAGGGGGTGCGCGGTCCGTCCGTCACCCTTTCGCGCACGCATCCCAGTCTGGTGAAGAAGCTGTTCGCCCTCGAGGTGCCGGAGATCGCCGACGGCTCCGTGGAGATCGCCGCGATCGCCCGTGAGGCGGGTCACCGCACCAAGATCGCCGTGCGCTCCACCCGCTCCGGACTGAACGCCAAGGGCGCCTGCATCGGCCCCATGGGCGGTCGTGTGCGCAACGTCATGGCGGAGCTGAACGGCGAGAAGATCGACATCGTCGACTGGTCCGACGACCCGGCCGAGATGGTGGCGAACGCCCTGTCCCCGGCCCGCGTCTCCAAGGTGGACGTCGTCGACCTGGCCGCCCGGTCCGCCCGGGTCACCGTGCCGGACTACCAGCTCTCGCTGGCCATCGGCAAGGAGGGGCAGAACGCCCGTCTGGCCGCCCGGCTGACCGGCTGGAGGATCGACATCCGGCCGGACACGGAACAGACCGGGGAATAGATCCAGGCCGCGATGGGCTGAGATCACGACAGCTTTGCTCGTGGCGGTGTTCGATTCTTGCCCCGGAGGGGTGAGGTCGGTCCGGGGAGGTAGACTAGGGAGTGTCTGGCCGGACACAGGCTGGCGTGTGCCCCGAGCGCATGTGCGTGGGGTGCCGCGAGCGAGCGGTCAAGGGCGAGCTGCTGCGGATCGTGGTGATCGAGGACGTGTGCGTCCCGGATCCACGCGGTACGCTGCCCGGCCGGGGTGCGTATGTGCATCCCGTACCGGTCTGTCTCGACCAGGCGGTGCGCCGCAGGGCGTTCCCGCGGGCGTTCCGCGTCCCGGGACCGCTCGACGTAAAGGCGTTGCGCCACTACGTCGAGCAGGCACAGAGTTGCCGATCAGCGGCTGACACGTCCGCTGGACAGGCGACACGGTAAGAACTCGCCGTACGGAAACCCCCGTGCGGCCTGGTACCTCGCGAGTCGAAAGCAGGTCGAGATTGCGATGAGCACTCGATGAGTACGCGATGAGTACGCCCATGAACTAGCGACGGTCCGGACGCAACCCGGACCTCAAAGGAGCGAAGTGGCTAAGGTCCGGGTCTACGAACTCGCCAAGGAGTTCGGTGTGGAGAGCAAGGTCGTCATGGCCAAGCTCCAGGAACTCGGTGAATTCGTCCGTTCGGCGTCTTCGACGATCGAAGCGCCCGTAGTACGCAAGCTGACAGACGCCTTCCAGCAGGGCGGGGGCAACGGCAGGTCCGCCGCGAAGCCCGGCGCCCCGAAGAAGGCCGCCCCGAAGCCCGCGCCGTCCCCGGCGCAGGCCGGAGGCTCCTCCCGCGCCGCTGGAGCGGCGGGGGACCGTCCGGCCGCCCCGAAGCCGTCGGCCGCCCCCAAGCCCGCCGCGGCCCAGCCGCCGGCGGCTCCGTCGGCGCCCGCGCCGGCTCCCGGTCCGCGTCCGACCCCGGGCCCGCGCCCCGCGCCGCGTCCGGCTCCGGCCGCTCCGGAGTTCCAGGCCCCGCCCGCGGCGTCCCCGGCTCAGTCCGGTCCGAAGCCCGGCGCGCGTCCCGGCGCTCCCAAGCCCGGCGGCCGTCCCGCCGGTCAGGGTCAGGGCGGCCAGGGCCGTCCGGCCGGCCAGGGCCAGCGTCCCGGCGGCGGTGCTCCTCGTCCGGGCGCCCGTCCGGCAGGTCCGCGCCCCGGCAACAACCCGTTCACCTCCGGTGGCTCCACCGGCATGGCCCGTCCGCAGGCTCCGCGCCCGCAGGGTCAGCGTCCCGGTCCCGGCGCCCCCGGCGCGGGTCCCCGTCCCCAGGCCCCCGGCCAGGGCGGCGGTCCGCGTCCGCAGGCTCCGGGCGGTCCGCGTCCCACCCCGGGCTCGATGCCGCGTCCGCAGGGCGGTCCCCGTCCCGGCGGCGGCCCCGCGGGTCCGCGTCCGAACCCCGGCATGATGCCGCAGCGTCCCGCTGCCGGCCCGCGTCCCGGCCCCGGCGGCCGTGGTCCGGGCGGTGCGGGCCGTCCCGGCGGTGCCGGTCGTCCCGGCGGCGGTGGCGGCTTCGCCGGCCGTCCCGGCGGCGGTGGCGGTGCCGGTCGTCCCGGCGGCGGTGGCGGCTTCGCCGGCCGTCCCGGCGGTGGCGGCGGCTTCGCCGGCGGCGGTGGCCGTCCTGGCTTCGGCGGCCGTCCCGGCGGTCCCGGTGGCCGCGGTGGCACGCAGGGCGCCTTCGGCCGTCCCGGCGGTCCCGCGCGTCGCGGCCGCAAGTCGAAGCGGCAGAGGCGCCAGGAGTACGAGGCCATGCAGGCCCCGTCGGTCGGCGGCGTGATGCTGCCCCGCGGCAACGGCGAGGCCATTCGCCTGTCGCGCGGTGCGTCGCTCACCGACTTCGCGGAGAAGATCAACGCCAACCCGGCGTCGCTCGTCGCGGTCATGATGAACCTGGGCGAGATGGTCACCGCGACCCAGTCCGTCTCCGACGAGACGCTCCAGCTCCTCGCGGACGAGATGAACTACACCGTTCAGATCGTCAGCCCGGAGGAGGAGGACCGCGAGCTGCTCGAGTCCTTCGACCTGGAGTTCGGCGAGGACGAGGGCGACGAGGAGGACCTGGTGGTCCGTCCGCCGGTCGTCACCGTCATGGGTCACGTCGACCACGGCAAGACCCGCCTCCTCGACGCCATCCGCAAGACGAACGTCATCGCGGGCGAGGCCGGCGGCATCACCCAGCACATCGGTGCCTACCAGGTCGCGACCGAGGTCAACGAAGAAGAGCGCAAGATCACCTTCATCGACACCCCGGGTCACGAGGCGTTCACCGCCATGCGTGCCCGTGGTGCGCGCTCGACCGACATCGCGATCCTGGTCGTCGCGGCCAACGACGGCGTCATGCCGCAGACGGTCGAGGCGCTCAACCACGCGAAGGCGGCCGACGTGCCGATCGTCGTCGCGGTCAACAAGATCGACGTCGAGGGCGCGGACCCGACCAAGGTGCGCGGTCAGCTGACCGAGTACGGCCTGGTGGCCGAGGAGTACGGCGGCGACACCATGTTCGTCGACATCTCCGCCAAGCAGGGTCTGCACATCGACAGCCTCCTCGAGGCCGTCGTCCTCACCGCGGACGCCTCGCTCGACCTGCGGGCCAACCCGAAGCAGGACGCGCAGGGCATCTCGATCGAGTCCCGGCTCGACCGCGGCCGCGGCGCCGTGGCGACCGTCCTCGTCCAGCGAGGCACCCTGCGGGTCGGCGACACGATGGTGGTGGGCGACGCCTACGGCCGCGTGCGCGCCATGCTCGACGACAACGGCAACAACGTCGCCGAGGCCGGACCCTCGACGCCGGTCCAGGTCCTGGGCCTGACCAACGTCCCGGGTGCGGGCGACAACTTCATCGTGGTGGACGAGGACCGTACGGCCCGTCAGATCGCGGAGAAGCGCGCCGCCCGTGAGCGCAACGCCGCGTTCGCCAAGCGCACGCGCCGCGTGTCGCTGGAGGACCTGGACAAGGTGCTCAAGGCCGGCGAGGTCCAGCAGCTGAACCTGATCATCAAGGGTGACGCCTCCGGTTCGGTCGAGGCCCTCGAGTCCTCGCTGCTCCAGCTGGACGTCGGCGAAGAGGTCGACATCCGCGTCCTGCACCGCGGCGTCGGTGCGGTCACGGAGTCCGACATCGACCTGGCGATGGGCTCGGACGCCATCGTGATCGGCTTCAACGTCCGCGCGGCGGGCCGCGCGGCGCAGATGGCCGAGCGCGAGGGCGTGGACGTCCGGTACTACTCGGTCATCTACCAGGCGATCGAGGAGATCGAGGCGGCCCTCAAGGGCATGCTCAAGCCGGAGTACGAGGAGGTCGAGCTCGGCACGGCGGAGATCCGCGAGGTCTTCAAGTCGTCCAAGCTGGGCAACATCGCGGGTGTCATCATCCGCTCCGGCGAGGTCAAGCGGAACACCAAGGCGCGCCTCATCCGCGACGGCAAGGTGGTCGCGGAGAACCTCAACATCGAGGGTCTGCGTCGCTTCAAGGACGACGTCACCGAGATCCGCGAAGGCTTCGAGGGCGGTATCAACCTCGGAAACTTCAACGACATCAAGGTCGACGACGTCATCGCGACGTACGAGATGCGCGAGAAGCCGCGCGTCTGACCGCGGCAGCACGCGATCGGGGCCGGTCGGCGGGAGCGAATTTCCGTCGATCGGCCCCGGCCGTTGCGTGTACGGTTCCCGTACCGGCGCCGCTGCGGCGCCCTTTCCCGGGGTACCGGCTCCGTCCGGACCGGGGAGGCCCCTGATCCCGAGCCGGCGGGTCATCCGGATGCACACATGTATGTGGGGACTCTGTCCTTCGACCTGCTCCTCGGCGACGTCCACTCGCTCAAGGAGAAGCGCTCCGTCGTCCGCCCGATCGTCGCCGAACTGCAGCGGAAGTACGCGGTCAGCGCGGCGGAGACCGGGAACCAGAACCTGCACCGCAGGGCCGAGATCGGCCTCGCGGTGGTCTCCGGGGAATGGAGCCACCTCACCGACGTCCTCGACCGCTGCGAGCGGCTGGTCGCCGGGCGGCCCGAGGTGGAACTGCTCTCGGTTCGACGCAGGCTCCACAGCGACGAAGACTGAAGCAAGACGTTAAGCACTTAAGGAGACGGACCAGTGGCCGACAACGCGCGTGCCAAGAGGCTGGCGGACCTCATCCGAGAGGTGGTGGCCCAGAAGCTGCAGCGCGGGATCAAGGACCCGCGGCTCGGCTCGCACGTCACCATCACGGACACCCGGGTCACCGGTGACCTCAGGGAGGCGACCGTCTTCTACACGGTGTACGGGGACGACGAGGAGCGGAAGGCGGCCGCGGCCGGCCTGGAGTCCGCCAAGGGCGTGCTGCGCTCCGAGGTGGGCCGGGCGGCGGGCGTGAAGTTCACCCCGACCCTCACCTTCGTCATGGACGCCCTGCCGGACACCGCGCGCACCATCGAGGACCTCCTCGACAAGGCGCGCCAGTCCGACGCCAAGGTGCGCGAGGCGTCCGCGGGCGCCACGTACGCCGGCGAGGCCGACCCGTACCGCAAGCCGGAAGACGACGAGACGGACGACACCGCCGAATGACCCAGAAGCACACCACGCCCGACGGCCTTGTCATCGTCGACAAGCCGTCGGGCTTCACTTCGCACGACGTGGTCGCCAAGATGCGCGGCATCGCCCGCACCCGCCGGGTGGGCCACGCCGGCACGCTCGACCCGATGGCGACGGGCGTGCTCGTCCTCGGCATGGAGCGGGCGACCAAGCTCCTCGGCCACCTGGCGCTGACCGAGAAGGAGTACCTCGGCACGGTCCGGCTCGGCCAGACCACCGTCACCGACGACGCCGAGGGGGAGATCACCGCCTCCGCCGACGCCTCGAAGGTGACCCGCGAGGCCGTCGACGCGGGGGTCGCCGCCCTGACCGGCGACCTCATGCAGGTGCCGTCCAAGGTCAGCGCCATCAAGATCAACGGAGTGCGCTCCTACAAGCGCGCGCGGGAGGGCGAGGACTTCGACATCCCCGCCCGGCCGGTCACCGTCTCGTCGTTCTCCGTGTACGACGTCCGCGAGGCCGTCGCCGAGGACGGCACGCCGGTGCTGGACCTGGTGGTCTCGGTCGTCTGCTCCTCCGGCACGTACATCCGCGCCCTCGCCCGCGACCTGGGCGCGGGACTGGGCGTGGGCGGCCACCTGACCGCGCTGCGGCGCACCCGCGTCGGCCCGTACCGCCTGGACGCGGCGAAGACCCTGGACGAGCTCCAGGAGAAGCTGACGGTCATGCCGGTCGCCGAGGCCGCGGCGGCCGCGTTCCCCCGCTGGGACGTCGACGAACGCCGCGCCAAGCTGCTGACGAACGGCGTCCGCCTGGAGATGCCGGAGGAGTACGCCGGCAAGGGCGCGGTGGCGGTCTTCGGCCCCGGGGAGCGGTTCCTGGCGCTCGTGGAGGAACAGCGGGGGAAGGCCAAGAGCCTGGCGGTCTTCGCCGCGTGAGGACGGCCCCTCCGGGGGCCGCTTCCGTCGGGGCCGCCCGTGGAGCGGCGCGACACGGGGACGGGCGTGGCGCCGCTCCACGGTCCCCCTCGGTTCCCCCATCCCCAGGGTCTGTCCGGCCACCCCGTTCTGTTCACCCGCACGTGCGGGCGCTCGGAGTGAAGCGGGGGAGTGGAAGGGGGCGCGTTCGCCGGCCGGTCTGTGCCGCTGATCATCGGGCCCTAAGGTCGCGGGCAAGGCACCAGGTACGGCACGGCAGGAGGCTCCATGATGCCGTCGCGCGACGCCCCGACGTACGCCCTCGAGCGGTTCCGGGCCGCCGCGGACCCCGGGCTGGTCGCGCTCCACGACCTGGCCGGCCGCCCGCGCGGCACCGGTTTCGTGGCCGACCGGCACGGCACCGTGATCACCGGCCACGAGGCCGTCGACGGTCTGCCCCGCCTCGTGCTGTACGGCGCGGAGGGCCGCCACAGCATCGTGACCGCCGACGCCGTCACGCCGTTGCCCGCCCTCGGCCTGGCCCTGGTGCGCGCGGGCGACCTCGGCGTCGCCCCCCTGCCGGTCACCTCGCGGAACACCGTGGAGACCGGCGCGTACGTGCGGATCCCCGCCGGGGGCTGGCGCGAGGCGCGGGTGCTCGGGACGACCACCGTCACGTACACCGCCACCGACCGCGCCCACCGCGTGCCCGGCGCCCTGGAGCTGGCCGTCGGCACCGCCGGGCGGGACGCGCTGCGGCTCGGCGGCGGCGCGGCGGGCGGCCCCGTGCTCGACCCCGCCACCGGCACCGTCGTCGGCGTGCTCGGCACCGCGCTGCGCACCGCCGCCTCCGACGTCGGCTTCGCCGTCCCCCTGCGCCCCACGGTCCCCGCCCTCGCCGGGCTGCTCATGGAGAACGCGGCCACGGTCCCCGCGTACGGGAGCGACCTCAACCTCGCCGGGCTGGTCGGCCTCACCGCCGCCTCGGCGGCCCGCCACGGCCCGCAGGCGGCCGTCGAGCCCGTCGAACGGCCCGCCGTGCGCACGGAGCTTCACGCCTTCGAGCGGGGCGACGCCGCCGTGCTGGGCCTCGTCGGACCGCCCGGGAGCGGCCGCAGCACCGAACTCGCCGCCCTCGCCCGCCGCCGTCACCGCGAGGGCCTGCCCACGCTGTGGCTGCGCGGGGCCGACCTGCGTGAGGACGACACCTCGGTCGCCGACGCCGCCCGCCGCGCCCTGGAGCGGGCCGCGGCCGACGTGACCGTCCGTATGCCGTTCCTGCCGCAGGACCTCGGCGACCTCGCGCCCGAGCGCCTCGCGCTGCTCGCCCACACCGCCGGCCGCCCCCTGCTGCTCCTCCTCGACGACCCCGAGCAGATGGCGCCCGGCCTGTACCGGCGGCGCGTCGCGTGGACCGAGGAGACCACGCACTGGCTGCGCGCCACGGGCACCCGCCTGGTGGTGGCCTGCGGCGCCGAGCACTGGGAGGAGGCCGGCTTCCCGCCCGGCCCGCCGCACCACGGCGGCACGGGCCCCGAGGGGCTCCCGCCGTGCCTGGTCCTCGGCGACCTCACCGCCGACGAGGCCCGCGAGGCCCGCGCCCGGTACGGCATCCCCGAGGGCGCCGTCGGTGAGGCCGACGCGGCCCACCCGCTGACCCTGCGGCTGCTCGCCGACGTCCGGTCGGACGTCGCCGCGGCGGCACCCGACGGTCCCGTCGACCGCGACGACGTGCTCGCCGCCCACCTGGACCTCACGTGCCTGCGGATCGCCCAGCGCCTCGCCGGAGGGCTCGGCGCCCGCGGCACCGCCGTACGCCGTCTGGCCGCCAGGGCCGCGGGGAAGGCGCACGAGGCGGCCCGGCGCTGCCTCGGCACGGAGGACGGGGCACTGGACCGCGCGTCGTTCGAGGAACTGTTCCCCGAGGCGGGGACCGGGTTCGCCACCGCCTCCGGCCGGCACGGCGGCGCGGCGCCCGGATGGGCGGACGCCGTGCTCGCCGAAGGGCTCCTCGTCCCGGCCGGGGACGGCTACCGGTTCGGGCACGAGGAGCTCGCCGACTGGCTCCAGGGTGCCCACCTCGACCTGGACGGCGCCCTGCACACCCTGGTGCACGCCCCCGCCGACGGCACCGGGCCCGTGCCCCGCCACCGCATCGGCCCCGTCGCCGAGGCCCTGCTGTGCCTCGCCCGCAGGCACGGCCCCGCCCGGCTCTCGTCCCGCCTGGCCGACCTCACCCACGCCCTGGACGCCGACCCCGGATCCTGGTGGGCCTCCCGCCTCCTCACCGGCGTCCTCACCCGCGTCCCGGACGCCGGCCCGTACGCGGGCGTGCTGCGCCTGCTCGCCGACCGCGTCGTCGCCTGGCGGGAGCAGCGAAGGACCGTCCCGCCCGAGCTGGGCCCCGCCTTCTGGACGAGGCTGCGGCTGCCCGTGGACGCGCGGTGCGCCCTGCTGCGCCGCCTGGTGCCGGCCGACGGGCCCCCGTGCGAGAGCGGCCCCCGCTTCCTCGACGCCGTCGCCGGCCTGCTCACCGCCGAGCCCGCGACCGTACTGCCGTACCTGATCCGCTGGTTCGACGACGAGCGGCCGCTGCCGGCCACCCCGCACGCCACCGTGGCGACCGCCGCGCAGGCCCTGCTGCACACACACCGTCACGCCGCGCCCGACGCGCTGACCGAGGCGCTGGCCGACAGCCCGCACCGGCGGGCCGACGAACTGCTCGCCGTGCTGGCCGAGGAGGAGCCCGGCGTGATGTGCCGGGCCGTCGACCGCTGGGCGGAGGACCCGCGCCCCGCCCGCCGGGCCGCGGCCGTCACCCACGGTCTGCGGGTCGCGCCGTACGCCCGCGACCTCGGCGACCGCACGCTGCTGCGGTACGCCGCCCTCGCGGTCCTCGTGCGCACCGCCGACCGCGCGCTGCACGGTGGCGCCCTCGCCCTGCTGGTCCGCGACCCGGACAGCAGGGGCCGCCATCTCGCCCGCGCCCTGGAGCGGTTCGCGGAGGGCGACCCGCGCTTCCCGCCGAGCGCGCTCACCGACGCCCTGACGACCCACACCGAGCCCGTGCTCGACGCCTTCCGCACGCGACTCATGGAGGGCACGGACGCGGACGACACCTTCCGCGCCCTCGCCGACGCCACCACGCCCGCCCTCGCGCGGCCGGTCGCCGCCCTCGTACGGGAGGCCGCGGCCCTGCGGCCGGAACTGACCGGCTGCGTCGCCGGGTACGCCGACCGCCGCCTCGACCTCGGCCCCGCCGCCCGCGCCGTGCTGCGCCTGCTCCTCACCGAGCTGCTCGACGGCGGCCCGCGCCCCCTGCGGCTGGCCCTCGCCGGCGTCCTCGCCGCGCCCACCACCTCCGCCTCCCGTCCCCTGCGCCGCGCCCTGCTCGACACGCTGCTCGCCCGGGAGACCGACCCCGGCGTGCTGGACGCGGTGCTGTGCGCCGCCGCCCGGAACACCGGGCCGGAGCTGCGGGTGCTCGTCCACCGCACGGGACTGCTCCTCGTCCGCACGGACGAGGGCGCCGCCCGCCTCGACCGCACCCTCGCCGACCTGGCCCGTCACGTGCCGGGTCTCGCGGCGGCCGTGGCCGGCTGGCTCGCGGACGCCCCGCACGTCTGGGGGCCGCTCGTCGGACCCGCCACCCGGGAGGTGATCGACGAGCTGACCGGCGCGACCGCCCCCGTCTGACACCACCCGGCGCGTGCACGTCGTCACACAGCCCCCATGCCGATGCGAGCCGGGGCACCCGGCATGGCACCCTTAGAGCTGCGCAGAGAAGTCCACGGACTCGGGTTCGTCCGACAAGGTTTCGACAAGGAGCAGTCACAGTGCAGCGCTGGCGCGGCTTGGAGGACATCCCCCACGACTGGGGGCGCAGCGTCGTCACCATCGGCTCCTACGACGGAGTGCACCGCGGGCACCAGCTGATCATCCGGCACGCCGTGGACCGCGCCCGCGCGCTCGGCGTCCCCGCGGTCGTCGTCACCTTCGACCCGCACCCCAGCGAGGTGGTCCGCCCCGGCAGCCACCCGCCGCTGCTCGCCCCGCACCACCGGCGCGCGGAACTCATGGCCGAGCTGGGCGTGGACGCGGTGCTGGTCCTGCCCTTCACCACCGAGTTCTCGAAGCTGTCGCCGGCCGAGTTCGTGGTCAAGGTGCTGGTCGACAAGCTGCACGCCAAGGCGGTCGTCGAGGGCCCCAACTTCCGCTTCGGCCACAGGGCCGCGGGCACCGTGGGGTTCCTCGCCGAGCAGGGCACGGTGTACGACTTCGAGGTCGAGGTCGTCGACCTGTACGTGACCGGTGAGGCGGGCGGCGGCGAGCCGTTCTCCTCCACGCTCACCCGCCGGCTGGTCGCCGAGGGCGACGTCGAGGGCGCCGCCGAGATCCTCGGCCGCCCGCACCGCGTCGAGGGCGTCGTCGTGCGCGGCGCCCAGCGCGGCCGCGACCTCGGCTTCCCCACGGCCAACGTCGAGACGCTCCCGCACACCGCGGTCCCCGCCGACGGGGTGTACGCGGGCTGGCTGCACGCGCAGGGCGAGGCGATGCCGGCGGCGATCTCCGTCGGCACCAACCCGCAGTTCGACGGCACCGAGCGGACCGTGGAGGCGTACGCCATCGACCGCGTCGGCCTCGACCTGTACGGGTTGCACGTCGCCGTGGACTTCCTGGCGTTCGTGCGCGGCCAGGCCAAGTTCGACACACTGGACGATCTGCTCGCGCAGATGGGGCGGGACGTCGAGCGGTGCAAGGAACTCGTCGCGGCCGCCGAGCGGGAGACGGGCGCTTGAGCGGTCGCTGAGCGGGGTCAGGGCGCGTGGGGGTCCGCTGAGCGGGACCAGGGCGCGTGGGGATTCGCCGAGCGGGAGACGGGCGCTTGAGCGGTCGCTGAGCGGGGTCAGGGCGCGTGGGGGTTCGCTGAGCGGGACCAGGGCGTTTGGCGAGCCGCTGAGGGGGATCAGGGCGCCGGGGGAGTCGCTGGGCGAGGTCAGGGCGCCCGGGGAGCCATCGGGGGGTGGCACGGCGTCCGAGCGGTCGCTCTCCGGTCAGCGTGCCGCCGCCCAGTGGCACGCCACTTGAGCCGTGCTGTCGCCGGTCAGGATCCCCGGATCCCGCGTCCGGCACGCCTGCGACACTCCCGCCCGCTCCGCCTCCCCGCTCGCCAGGACCGGGCAGCGGGGGTGGAAACGGCAGCCGGACGGGATCCGGGACGGGTCCGGGGGCTCACCGGTGAGGACCACGGGGTCGCCGGGCGCCTCGGGAAGCACCGACAGCAGAGCCCGCGTGTAAGGGTGCCGGGGCGCGGTCAGCACCTGCTCCACCGGGCCGGTCTCCACGATCCGGCCCAGATACATCACCGCCACCCGGTCGGCGATGTTCCAGGCCAGCCCCAGATCGTGCGTGACGACCAGCGCGGACAGCCCCAGGTCGTCGCGCAGCCGCAGCAGCAGCGCGAGGATCTCGCCGCGCACGGAGGCGTCGAGGGAGGCCACGGGCTCGTCGGCGACGAGGAGTTCGGGCTCCAGCACCAGCGCGCCCGCGATCACCACCCGCTGGCGCTGACCGCCGGACAGCTCGTGCGGACGGCGCAGGAAGAAGCGTTCCGGCGGGCGCAGTCCGGCCCGGGACAGCGCCCCGGCCACGGCCGCCCGCTCGTCACCGCCGTGACCGTGGATGCGCAGCCCCTCGGCCACCGCGTCGTACACGGTGTGCCGCGGGTTGAGCGAGCCGCTCGGGTCCTGCAGCACCAGCTGCACGCGCTTGCGGTACGCCTTCAGCCGGCGGCCGGAGTACTCCAGCGGCCGCCCGTCGAAGGTGACGCTCCCGGCGGTGGGCGCGACCAGGCCCAGCAGGGCGCGGGCCAGCGTGGTCTTCCCGCACCCGGACTCACCGACCAGGGCGACGATCTCACCGGGCCGGATGTCGAGATCGACCCCGTCCACGGCCCGGGCGTCGGGGGTGCCGTGCCGACCGGGGAAGGCGACGTGCACGCGGTGCGTGCTGAGCAGCGCGTTCCGTGTGCCGGGGGAGGGGGAGGGGGAGACGGTCATGGGGTGTGGGGCCTCGCTTCCTGACCGGGGTGCACGGCGTCACCGGTGCCGGGCCGTACCGCGCCTTCACGTGGCTTCGCGGCCTCCGCCTCTCCACCGCCGTCCCGCCCGACCCGTACGCAAGCCGCCCGCCACCCCGGGCCCGCCGCGCGCAACGGCTGGTCCTCGACCGCGCAGGAGTCCAGCGCCACCGGACAGCGAGGATGGAACGTGCAGCCACCCGGCAGCGCCGACGGGTCCGGCGGGTCGCCGGGCAGGCCGCGCGGTGCGAAGCGGGAGGACGGGTCGCCGATGCGCGGGAAGGCGGCCGACAGGGCGCGGGCGTACGGGTGCCGGGCGGCCTCGTGGACCTGGCCGGCGGGCCCCTCCTCGACCACCCGC
Organism: Streptomyces sp. DSM 120436; assembly: GCF_055778765.1. Classification (NCBI taxonomy): domain Bacteria; kingdom Bacillati; phylum Actinomycetota; class Actinomycetes; order Kitasatosporales; family Streptomycetaceae; genus Streptomyces; species Streptomyces sp. DSM 120436. The sequence goes on from NZ_JBSKBS010000001.1 coordinate 3,067,379, forward strand.
CCCGCGTACATCACCGCGAGCCGGTCGCAGGTGCCGGCGAGCACCGCCAGGTCGTGACTGATCATCATCAGCCCCACGCCCTGGTCCGCGACCAGCCGTTCGATCAGCCGCAGGATCTGCGCCTGGATCATCACGTCCAGCGCGGTGGTCGGCTCGTCCGCGATGATCAGCCGCGGGTCGCAGGCCAGTGCCATCGCGATCATCACCCGCTGCCGCTGGCCGCCGGACAGCTCGTGCGGGAAGGCCGCCGCACGGGACGCCGGAAGACCGACCTGTTCCAGCAGCTCCCCGGCCCGTCTCCGGGCCGCGCCCGCCGTCGCCCGGCCGTGCAGCAGGACCGGCTCGGCGATCTGGTCGCCGATGCGGTGCACGGGGTTGAGGGAGTGCATCGCCCCCTGGAAGACGATCGAGGCACCGGCCCAGCGCACGGCCCGGACCCGGCCCCAGTTCATGGCCCGCACGTCCTCGCCGTCCAGCAGGATCTCCCCGGTGACCCGGGTGCCCGCCGGAAGCAGCCGCAGCAGCGCCAGCGCGAGCGTGGACTTCCCGCAGCCCGACTCGCCGGCGAGGCCGAGCTTGCGCCCGGCGTCCAGCCGCAGGTCCACCCCGCGCACGGCCTCGATGCCGCCCGCGTACGTCACCGTCAGGTCCCTGACCTCGAGCAGACTCACCGCGACACCCCCAGCCTGGGGTCGAGCACCTGCTCCACGGCCCGCCCGCACAACGTGAACGCCAGCGCCACCACGGCGATGGCCACACCCGGCGGTACCAGGTACCACCAGTGGCCGGAGCTCACCGCTCCCGCCTCCCGCGCGTCCTGCAGCAGCGCGCCCCACGACACGACCGACGGATCACCGAGGCCGAGGAAGGCGAGCGTCGCCTCGGCGAGGATCGCGGTGGAGATGATCAGGGTCGTCTGCGCCAGCACCAGCGGCATCACATGGGGCAGCACGTGCCGGGACATGATGTGCCGGTGGCCGCCGCCCAGCGCCCGTGCCCGCTCGATGTACGGCCGGGTCTCCACCGCCAGGGTCTGCGCGCGCACCAGCCGCGCGGTGGTCGGCCAGGTGGTCACGCCGATCGCCACCACGACGGTCAGCAGCGACCGCGGCATCACCGTGGCCAGTGCGATCGCCAGCACCAGCGTCGGCATCACCAGGAACCAGTCGGTGATCCGCATCATCACCGTGGCGTACCAGCCCTTGAAGTGCCCCGACGTCACTCCGATCAGGGTCCCGATCGTCACCGACAGCACCGCGGCGAGCAGCCCGACCAGCAGCGACACCCGCGAGCCCTGGATCACCAGGCCGAGCAGGTCCCGCCCGAACCGGTCGGTGCCGAAGGGGAACGCGGTGCTCGGACCCTCCAGCGGGCCGCCGGGCGCGTCGGTCACGTCGTCCACGTCGGAACCGACCAGCAGCGGGGCGCCCAGCGCCGGCAGCGCGAACAGCAGCAGGGCGCCCAGGCCGAACAGCCCGGCCCGGTGCGTGCGGTACTGCCGCCAGAAGCGCGCGGCCGAGTCCCGGCGCCGCCGCCGGGCGAGTGAGCGCGGCCGGGCCGTGAGAGCCCCCTGTGCCCGTTCCTTCGTCGTCCCGTTCTCGGTCGTCATCGGCCCACCCGGGGGTCGAGCAGCGGATAGATCAGATCGGCCAGGGTGTTCATCACGATCACCGCGGCGGCGAACACGAGGAACAGCCCCTGCACCAGCGGCAGATCGGGCACGCTGAGCGCCTGGTAGAACAGCCCGCCGAGGCCCGGCCAGGAGAACACCGTCTCCACCAGGATCACCCCGGCCACCGTGCGGCCCAGGTTGATGAAGATCAGCGTCACGGTCGGCAGCAGGGCGTTCGGCACCGCGTGGCGCCGCCGTACGAGGTCGTCGCGCAGCCCCTTGGCGCGGGCGGTGGTCAGATAGTCGCCGCCCATCTCGTCCAGCAGCGCCGACCGGGTCACCAGCAGCGTCTGCCCGTACTCGACCGCCACCAGCGTCACCACCGGCAGGACCAGGTGGTGGGCCACGTCCAGGACGTGGGCGAAGCCCTCCTCGCCGCCCGACTCCATGCCTCCGGTGGGAAACAGCCCCGGCAGCGGCCCGGCCCCCACCGACAGCGTGACGATCAGCAGCAGCCCCAGCCAGAACGACGGGACCGAGTAAAGAACCAGCGCGAGACCGGTGTTGAGCCGGTCGCCGAGCCGCCCGTGCCGCCACGCCGACCGCGTCCCCAGGAAGACGCCCAGCAGGGTGTACAGCACGAAGGCCGTGCCGGTGAGCAACAGGGTGGGGGGCAGCGCCTCGGTGATCTTGTCGGTCACCGGGGCGTTGAACTGGTACGAGGTGCCCAGGTCGCCGGTGAGGGCCTTGCCGCAGTAATCGGTGAACTGCTGCCACAACGGCAGGTCGAGACCGAACTGCTCACGGTAGTGGGCCAGTTGTTCGGCCGACACCTGTCGCCCGCCGGTCATGGACTTCACCGGGTCGCCGGGGATCAGCCGGAACAGGAAGAAGCCGGTGACGAGCACGGCGAGCAAGGACACGGCCGCGCCCGCCAGCTTGCCGGCCCCGTAGCGCAGATACGCGGTGGTGGTGCGGGTCCGCGGCGCTCGGGGCTCCGCCGGCCCGTCCGCACTCGCCTTCCCGACCGGTGCGGACGCCGCGCCGGCGGTCATCGGCGCCCCCGCCCGCCACGCACGCTACTCGCGCTCATCGGCCGTCGCCCGGCGCCGCATCGCCAGGAACACGCCCACACCGGCGAGGACGGCGACACCGGCCGCGATCCCGACGACCACCCCGGTCGACGACGAGTCGCCGGAGGAGCCGCCGGAGTCCGCCGGCACCGCCGACCACCAGCTCCAGTAGCCGTCCTGGCCGTAGATGTTGCCCGCCTTCGCCGGCATGGTGGTGATCGACTCGATCTGGTCCGTGCGGTACGCCTCCACCGCGTTCGGGTAGGCCATGACGTTCATGTATCCGAGGTCGTACAGCCGCGACTGCATTTGCTTGACGAGGGCGGCCCGCCTGTCCGGGTCGTACTCGGCGAGCTGCCGCGCGTAGAGCTCGTCGTACTTCTTGTCGCAGATGAAGTTGTCGGTCGCGCCGGTGTCCTCCGGTGTGGCCGGCAGCGCGGCGCAGGTGTGGATCGACAGCACGAAGTCCGGGTCGGGGTTGACCGACCAGCCGTCGAAGGCGAGGTCGTACTCACCGGCCAGCCAGGGATCGGTCACGTTGTCCAGGCAGGTGAGGGTGACCCCGATGCCGAGCTCCCCCCACCACTCCTGGAGGTACTTGCCGATCGCCTTGTCGTTCGGGTCGGTGGCGTGGCACAGCACGCGGTAGGTGACCGGCCTGCCGTCCTTGCCGACGCGCCTGCCGTCCGCGTTCTTCCTCAGACCGGCCCGGTCGAGCATCCGGGCGGCCTCCGCCGGGTCGTACGTCAGCTCCTGGCCGGGCGACGGTTCCCAGAAGTACTGCGGGAAACGCGGCGGGATGTAGCCCGCGCCCTCCACGGCGTGCCCCTGGAAGACCTTGTCGATGACGGCCTTGCGGTCCACCGCCTTGAACAGCGCGTGGCGCACCCGCTGGTCGAGCAGCGAGGGGTGGCCGTCGCCCATCGTCTCGCCGTTCTTCGCCCTGGCGCCCGGGTTGACGGCCAGCGCGTAGAAGCGGCGGCCCGGGGCGTCGTTGACGTGAATGTTCTCCTCGCCCTTGAGCGCGGCGGCCTGGGCGGGCGTCAGCGAGGGCGAGCCGGCGACGAACGACACCTCGCCCTTGCGCAGCGCCGACACCGCGGCGTCCTGGTCCTTGTAGTAGCGGAAGACCAGCTCGTCGAACTTCGGCGCACCGCGCCAGAAGTCCTTGTCGGCCTTCAGCCGTACGTAGCGGTCGGGCTTGTAGTCGGTGAGGACGAACGGCCCGTTGCCGACGACCGGGAAGTCCTTGTCGTTGTTGAACGTCGAGAAGTCGTCGACCTTCTCCCACACGTGCTTGGGCACGATCGGCACGTCCAGCGCCACCATCGTGGCCTGCGGCTTCTTCAGCTCGATGACCAGCTCGGTCGGGCTCGGCGCGGTGACCTTCTCGAAGTTGCCGACGAAGCTGCCGTTGGCGGTGGCCGCGCCCGCGTCGGACATCATCGTGTTGAACGTCCACGCCGCGTCCTCGGCGGTGGCCGGCTCGCCGTCCGACCACGTGGAGTCGGAGCGGATCGTGTACGTCCAGGTCAGCTTGTCCGGGGAGGACTCCCACTTGGTGGCCAGGCCCGGGACGACGCGGTTGTCCTCGGGGTCGTAGTTGGTGAGGTACTCGTAGGTGAGGCGGTGGATGCTCGTGCTGAGCAGCCGGACCGCGAGGAAGGGGCTGAGCGAGTCGACGCTCTGCGCCACCGCGACCGTCAGCACCTTCTCGCCGTCGCCGTCGGCCGCTCGGGCCTGCTGGGGGGCGGGGGCGAGGGGCGTGGCGAGCCCGGCGCTGAGCGCGAGTCCCGCGGCGCCGGCCGCCACGACGAGCCGGATCCGGCCAGGGGTGCGGTGGTGACCGCCGTACTGATCGTTCGTGTCCATGGGCGCAGACCTCGTGTCGTCGATCGCACGGGTGGGACGGGTCGATCAGATGAGTGATGAGTGTGTCTATCAGCGGCACCTGCGGCCGTCAACGGCGCGCACACCCCATGTGGCCTGCGGAAACGTTCAGTTGACGCAGCGTTTGCATCCCATTGGTCGAGACCACTGACGCGCTGCTGGTCGGCGGCTGACGGTGCGGAGACGCGAAAGCGGCCCCTCGCGGAGGGGCCGCTTTCGCTCATGGACGCGGTGGTCCGGGTCGCGGGTCCGGGTCGCGGGTCCGGGTCGCGGGTCCGGTCGCGCCCTACTGCTGCGCCGGTCCGGGATGTCCCGGCTGCCCCGGCTGCGGGGGATACGGCTGCGGCGGGTAGGGATGGCCGGGCTGGGCCTGCTGACCCGGCTGCGCCGGGGGCTGACCCGGGTGGGCGGGCGGCCGGCCGGGCTGGGCCTGGGGCTGGCCCGGGTGGGCGTAGGGCTGGCCCGGGTGAGGCTGCGGGGGCTGCTGCGGGTACTGGGGCTGCTGCGGGTACGCGCCCGGCTGGCCGGGGACGGCGGCCTGCCCCGGCCCGTACGGCCCCGGGGCGGGCTGTCCGGGCACGGGCTGACCTGGAACCGGCTGTCCGGGCACGGGCTGACCGGGCGTGGGCTGGCCCGGGATCGGCTGGCCCGGCAGGGGCGGCGCGGCGACCGGCGGCGGGTTGCCGTCGGACGTCCACAGCCCGTGCGACTGCTGGTGCCGGACGAAGTCCTCCGCGACCATCGCCGCGAGGTTGAAGTACGCCTCCCGCACCTTCGGCCGCATCATGTCGAGGTCGACCTCGGCTCCGGCGGCCAGGTGCTCGTCGAACGGCACGACGACGACACCCCGGCAGCGCGTCTCGAAGTGCGACACGATGTCCTCGACCTTGATCATCTTGCCGGTCTCGCGGACGCCGGAGATGACGGTGAGGGACCGGGACACGAGGTCCGCGTATCCGTGCGCCGACAGCCAGTCCAGCGTCGTGCTGGCACTGCTCGCACCGTCCACGGACGGCGTGGAGATGATGATGAGCTGGTCGGCGAGGTCCAGCACCCCGCGCATGGCGGAGTACAGCAGACCGGTGCCCGAGTCGGTGAGGATGATCGGGTACTGCTTGCCGAGCACGTCGATCGCGCGCCGGTAGTCCTCGTCGTTGAACGTCGTGGACACGGCCGGGTCGACGTCGTTGGCGATGATCTCCAGACCGGAGGACGCCTGCGACGTGAACCGCCGGATGTCCATGTAGGAGTTGAGGTACGGGATCGCCTGCACGAGGTCACGGATGGTGGCCCCGGTCTCGCGCCGCACGCGGCGGCCGAGCGTACCGGCGTCCGGGTTGGCGTCGATCGCCAGGATCTTGTCCTGCCGCTCGCTGGCGAGCGTGGAGCCGAGGGCGGTGGTGGTGGTCGTCTTGCCGACGCCGCCCTTGAGGCTGATGACGGCGATGCGGTAGCAGGACAGCACCGGCGTGCGGATCAGCTCCAGCTTCCGCTGCCGCTCGGCCTCCTCCTTCTTCCCGCCCAGCTTGAACCGCGACCCGCCGGACGCGGGACGGCTGCTCTTCGCCTTCTGCTTCTTGCTGTTGAGCAGCCGGTCCGACGACAGCTCGACGGCCGCCGTGTAACCGAGCGGCGCGGCACCCGGGTTGACCGGCTGCCGCTGGTCGTGCTGCACGGGCTGCGGCCAGGCGGTACCGCTGCGCGGGTCGACGGGCTGTTGCGGGGGCTGGGCCTGCGGCGGGACGCCAGGGTGCGGCTGCTGAGGCTGCTGGTGCGGCGGCTGCGGCTGCGCGGGCGGGGTGGGCTGCTGGTGCTGCGGCTGCTGGGGGAAGCCGTAACCGCCCGGCTGGGCCGGGGGAACGGGCCCGCCCGGCGCACCGGCACCGGGCTGCGGGAACCCGTACCCGGCGGGCTGGCCGGGCGCGCCTGGTTGCGGCTGGGCGGGGGGCTGGGGGAAGCCGTATCCGGGCTGCTGGGCGGGCGCGCCCGGCTGGGGCGCGGGCTGTGCTTCGGGCTGGGGCTGTGCGGGGGGCTGCGTGGGTGTGGCGGGCGGGAAGCCGTATCCGGCCGGGGGCGCGGGCGGGGTCGGAGCCTGCGGCGGCTGCTGCACAGCGGGCGTCGGCGGGGCGGCCGGTGCCGGGGGCTCAGCCTGCCGCTGACCCGGCGCGGGGGGCTGGGGGAAGCCGTATCCGGGCTGCTGGGCGGGTGCGCCCGGCTGGGGCGCGGGCTGTGCTTCGGGCTGGGGCTGTGCGGGGGGCTGCGTGGGTGTGGCGGGCGGGAAGCCGTATCCGGCCGGGGGCGCGGGCGGGGTCGGAGCCTGCGGCGGCTGCTGAGCCGCCACTACCGGCTGCGCCGGGGGAGCCGGCGGGGGGTTCCAGGCGGCCGGCGCCGGCTGGGGGGCCTGCGGCTGGAACGGGGTCTGCGGAGCGGGCGCGCCACCCTGCGGAGCCTGCGGCTGCGGCGGCTGCACGGACCAGTCGCCGCCCGACGGCGGAGCGATCGGACGGGCAGGCGGAGCCGGAGGCGCCTGAGGCGCGTCGACCGGCCCCGGAACGGCGTCCTCGGGCTCGCCGCCCTGGTCGGCGGAGTCGGCGGGAACCGCGTCCTCCGGCTCGGCGCCGGCAGGCTCGTCGTCGTCCGACTCCGCCGCGTCGTCGGACGACACGGCGTCCTCGGGCTGGTCCTCGCCCCTGGCCGCCGACGGGACATCACCCGCCACGTCAGCCACCGAGGCCGCGTCCGACTCGGCGGACTCGTCCTCTTCCGCGACGGCGGCAGCGCTCTCGGCGTCCTCGTCGTTGCGCTCCTCCACGTCGGGGGGACCGAAGGAGTCGGCGTCGAGACCGTCTTCGTCGCCGGCATCGGCGTCGACCTCGTCGACACCCCTGCCGTCGTTCTCCTCTGGTGAAGCGCCGGCAGAGCCTTCCTCCGACACAACCGGCTCAACCGAAGTCTCGGAGCCGGAGCCGGCCTCCTCCTTCTCCGCCTCGGCGGCCGCGTCGCGCTCGGCGATCTCCCGCTGCAGCGCGGCGGCGGAGAAACGGATCGTGGCGCCGCTCTCGATGTCGCCCTTGTCGGTCCCGTCCGACGGCTCCACGTACGGCGACGGCCGCTGCCCGACCGGCATGGCCGGCACGGCAGTCGGAGACGGAGACGCGTCCGTCGGGGCCGAGTCGGACTCAGACTCCTGCTCCGGCTCCTTCTTCCCCTGCGCGTCCGGCTCCGGCTGCTGCGGCTCGAACCCGCTCCCCACCGGCAGCCGGGGCACGGCGACGGGCCCGCCGGAGGGCGGCGGGGGAGGCGTGAACGGAGCGCCCGGCGCGGGCGCTGGCGGCGTGAACGGGGCGCCCGGAGCGGGCGCGGGCGGAGTGAAAGGCGCCCCCGGCGCCGGAGGGGTCGGCAGGGCGGACGGCCCGGAGGCCCCCACGGCGTGCGGCGGCGGGGTCAGCCCCGGCAGCGGCGGAACGGGCCCACCGGAAGCACCCGTCGGCGAGGAGGACGTACCGGACCCACCGGACGCCGAGGAAGAACCCCCCGAAGCCCTCGAAGTCCCCGCGGCTCCCGTAGCTTCCGAACTCCCCGAATCCGGGGAAGAGCCGGACGAGTTGCCGGAACCAGAAGGGGAGGAACCGGCCGACGAGGACGCCCCCGAGGCGTTCTGCGTGTACCAGGCCGGCGGCGCGTAGTCGATGGTGAACTCGCCCGTCGTCTCGACGGCGGACTCCGCGTCGGGCTGGTCATCGCCGGGGGTCGCCCAGTCTCCCGTGCGTACCGTCCCGATCGCTGCTCACAGTTCCTCCTGGTTGGTCGAGCACCCTCGTGCCGTGCTGGGGGCGACCATCTGCCCTCCCCGTCAGGACGCCCGTACCCGTACGACGGGTTCTGGCGTCACACCGATACCAGCCTAATCACCACGACCGTCACCCCGGGAGGCCCGCCCACGGCCGGGCACGGGGCCGCCTCGTGACGCCCACCGGGATCGCGGTTCCGACTCCCCACGCACCGGACGAAAACGCGCCGGTCGTAACGAACTTCCGCAACGCGTCCCGGCGACGGACAAAGCACTGACCACTCACCGAGCACCCCCGCCGCGGCCGGCCGGCCGGCCGATCGACTCGGCGTCAGTCCATCCGGCGCGGTGTGCCCAGCAACCCCACTTCCGCGTCGGTCGGTTGCGTCGTCACGTACTGCCGGTCGCGGTCGGAGCACCACAGGGTGACACCGTCGGGGAGGGTCGGCAGGGTACCGACGTCGGCCCGGGGCAATCCCGTCGTGCGGCCCAGTTCGGCGGCCTCGTCCGGTGATATCCGCTGGACGCCCACCAGTCGTGCCTGCCGCACCAGCCGGGGCGCGACGGGGCTGAGGTAGGGCAGCAGGGTCAGCACCGACTGCCAGGGGCCGGACACCACGCGTCCCCGCGGAGGCCGCATGCCGCAGTCCCGCACCACCAGCACCGGGGTGCCGGCCGCGGCGCCCTGCGGCGGCACACGCCCCACGTCGTACACCGACAACCCGTTCTGGCCGCCGCCCATGGCGTGCACCATCTGCGCCCAGGCCTGCGGCCGGCCAGTCTCCACGGCCACCCGGGCGCCAGTCGCCGCGGCCCGCAACGCGAGCACCTGAGCCGTCCACAGGCCGCCGATGAGCACGACGTCGTACGGCGTGGGCCGGTTCAGCCCCAGGACGGCGGGCTGCCCCTGGACGTCCACCCCGATGACGACGCCGTCGTCCCCGATGGGCAGCGCCAGGGTGTCCAGGTCGTCCACGGACAGGGTGTGCCGGCCGTGACGAGGACCGAACAGGCCGAAGCCGGAGCGCAGCGCGTCACGCGCGCGTCGCCCGGCCGCGTCCGGGGACCGTCCGACCCCCGCCTCCCCGCCCGTACGCGGCGGCATGCCGTACACGCCGGAACCGCCGGCGGTCTGTGTCGTCACGGCCGTCACCGGGCACCCCCGAGGGGCAGAGTGGCGAGCACGCCCGGCAACTGCTCCCGGTCGAGCCGGGCCAGCGCCGCGCCCGCGTCCCGCGCGGCAGCCTCCAACGCACGCCGTGCCCCGGTCAGTTCCTCGGCGCTGCGTCCGGTCACCCGCAGATGACCGCTCAGCGACATCTCCCGCCGGTCTCCGGGAGCGAGGGTGAGACTGATGGTGGTGGCGAGCGCGCGCACCCCCGTCACCCGCGCGACGAACTGGTGCAACGACGTACCGTGAGCGCCGCCCAGGGAGGGCCACGTGCGGATCCAGTACGTGGTGTGCCGGCGGTTGTCGCAGCGCCAGCTGCGGCTGGACTCCTCGGTACGCCGCTCCTGCCGGTCCGCCCGGCCCGCCTCGGCCGTCACCAAGGGGTTGGCACAGGCGGAGGTGGCGATGGCGGAGATCAGCTCCTCCTCGTCGAGCACCGTCGCACGGAACCCGGCGCCGGTCAGCCGGCTGGCGAGATGGTTGGCGACGCGCACGACGCACTTCTGCGCGCCGAGCAGACCGCCGCCCCGGGCGGCCACGGCCTCCGGGCACAGCTCGGGGTCCAGTTTCAGCGCGATCCAGGTGATGCGCACCGCGGGAGCGCCGGTCTGCTCCTGCAGCGGCGCGTAGTTGGTGACGGCCACCGACTGGGACGGCAGGTGCAGCGCGGGCGCGGGCTGGGTGTGCAGCACCACCTGCGCCGACTCCAGGCGGATGCCGTCCACCTCGAGCGCGTCACGCACCAGGGCCAGCGGCAACGGCCGCAGGCTCCGCTCGGCCCGCAGCGCCGTGGCGTCGGCCTCGACCTGCACCACGGCGGTGACGAAGGTGCCGTCCCCGACGAGTCCGACGGGCCGTCTCTCCCGGCTGCCGTACGTGTAGGTGCGCAGGCTCGGGTCGCACTCCACGGCCGGGGTCAGCCCCGGCTCCGTGCCGGGCGGCACCACCAGCCTCGCTGCGCTCTTCCGCCGGGAGCGCAGCCCGTGCGCCGTGACGATCCATTCGGGCAGCGAACGGCCGCGGCGGCGGACGAAGGCCAGGAGCACCAGGACCACGGCGACGGCGACGGCAGACACCAGCGTCACCGGACCGAGCGCCCACCCCGTGAGGAGGCCTGCGGCCGCGAGCTCCAGCAGCACGAGTCGTTGCAGCCGAAACGAACCGGGCCGGCCCCCGCGCACTGTGAGGTGGAAGCCGTCACGCGCGGACGCCGGTCGTGCCGCTCCCTCCGTGGGTCCCGCGGAGCCGCGCGCCCGGACCCGGCCGCGGCTTGCCGCCCGTGTCCCGGAAGCCATCACTCCATCCCCCGTTCTCTCACCGCTCGCTGGAATTCCAGCACCGCCTCGGTCACTTGAGGGCCCAGGCACCCTACCCGCTCCTCAAATCGTCCCGCGCACCAGGCATAGTAGGGGGCCGGTCCGACAGCGGCGGGCGGGGGACAGCGGCCCCGGCCCGCCTGGGTAGAACTCGGGCGGAACACGGGGAGAGACACGCATCCATGGCATCTCGGCGGGATCAGCTCAACGCCTACACCTTCGCGAAGCGCCGCTTGCTCGCGGCCTTCGTCCAGTCGGCTCCCCCGGGTTCGGAAGAGGGAGCGCCGCGCCCGCTGCGGGGCGTCGTGCCCGGGCTCGTCATCGGGGTGATCGTCATGGCCGTGTTCGGCGCCTGGGGCATGTTCAAGCCCACAGCGCCCAAGGGCTGGGACGTCCCGAACGAGAAGGTGATCATCGCCAGCAAGTCGACCACCCGGTACGTCGTTCTGAAGACCGGTGACGAGGTCCAGCTGCACCCGGTGCTCAACATGGCTTCCGCCAAGCTTCTCCTGGCACCCGGCAAGGGTGACGTCGTCACCGTCAGCGAGTCGCTCCTCGACAGCGGGAAGATTCCGCACGGACCCACCATCGGCATCCCGTACGCCCCTGACCGCCTGCCCTCCGAAAAGGAGGCGGGCGCCGCGAAGCGATGGGTCGTCTGCGAACGCCCGAGCGCGGGTGGTCGGTCCGTCCAGAAGGCCGCGCTGGTCCTCGCCGACCGGGAGAAGCGACTGACCGAGGGCAGGCAGCGGCTGAGAGACGGACAGCTGCTCTACGTGGCCGACCCCGATGGCCACCGCTTCGTCGTGGACGCGGGCGGCACGGCGTACCGTGTCGACGCGGTGGACACCGGCGACGAGCTGGAACTGCTGCTCCGCACGGTCGTCGGCTCCGGCCGCGAGCCCCAGCGGGTCTCCCGGGAATGGCTCGCGACGCTGCACCAGGGCGACCCGGTCACCTTTCCGGAGATCGAGGGGGTCCCCGGCGATCCCGCCGACGCCCCCGGCCAGCTCGACGCGTCCGCGAACCGGGTCGGCACCGTGCTCAAGGCGTTCGACAACGACAAGGAGCAGTACTACGTCGTGCTGCCTGGCCGGATCGCTCCGGTCTCGGCCTTCGTCGCGCAGCTGCTGTTGTTCAGCAAGGACCTGGCGCAGGTCGGACAGGCCGGGCAGGCGCTGGAGACGAGCCCCGGGGCGATCGTTCCCGGCCGGCCCTTCGGCACCGAGCACGACTGGCCCACCGGCGCTCCCCGCCCGGTCAACGAGGCGTCGGACACCGAGGGCAGCCGCAACACAGTCTGCAACGTTCTGCGGGGTGTCGGCGACAAGGGCGCCACCAAGCTCAGCACCTGGGCGGGCACCGGCTTCCCCGCCGACCTCCCCACCGGCTCCTCCAGTGCCTACGTGACCCCGGGTTCGGGCCAGCTCTACCGCCAGTTCCAGGGCAGGGAGACGACGGCGGGCCCCGTCTTCCTGGTGACCGACACCGGCCTGCGTCACGTGCTGCAGTCCAACGCGGACAGCGCCACCGACGACGCCGGCATCGGTATGTCGGCCGAGGAGCGCAAGCAGCTGGAGCAGGAGGCCCAGCAGGCCCAGACCCGCCTCGGCTACGCCGACGTGGCCCCCGCGCCGATCCCCGCAGCCTGGTCTGCGTTCCTCCCCACCGGCCCCCGCCTGTCCACGGCAGCGGCACGCCAGCCGCAGGGCTCGTAGGGAGGGACACGGCCATGCGAGACACACGCACGCATCTCCTCCGGACGGCGGCCGCCGCGACTGTCCTGCTGACGGGCCTCGCGACTCCCCTGCTCCTCGTGTCACCGTCCGCCGCGGACGACTTCTCCGGTCAGTGCGAGTACCCCAACGCCCGCTACCCCGGCCGCCCCTGGTCCCTCCAGCGCGTCCAGCTCGACGAGCTGTGGAGCCAGTCCAGGGGCAAGGACGTCCGGGTCGCCGTCATCGACACCGGTGTGGACGTGAGGCACCCGCAGCTGAAGGACGCGGTGGACGCCGAGAACGGCCGCAACCTCCTGCCCAAGGATCTCGAGGACGAGAACGGCGACCCCGTCGAGCGCGGCAGTGAGAAGGGCATCACCGACACCGTCGGCCACGGCACGAAGGTCGCCGGCATCATCGCCGCCCGCCCCGCGTCCGGGACCGGTTTCGTCGGCCTGGCCCCCGAAGCGACCATCATCCCGATCGCGCAGAACGACGCCGAAGGCCACGGTGACACCAGTACCCTCGCCGCGGCGATCCGTCACGCCGTCGACGCGAACGCGGACGTCATCAACATCTCCCAGGACACCGCGGACGCCGCCGAGCCGTCCGCGGACCTGGAAGCAGCCGTGAACGAGGCACTGGAGCACGAGATCGTCGTCGTCGCGTCGGCGGGCAACGACGGAGCCGGAGGCAACGTCAAGAAGACCTACCCGGCTTCCTACGAAGGCGTCCTCGCCGTCGCCGCCTCCGACCGCAACAACGAACGTGCGCCCTTCTCGCAGTCCGGGGACTTCGTCGACGTGGCCGCCCCGGGCGTCGACATGATCTCCACCGTCCCGCGCGGAGGCCACTGCTCGGACAACGGCACCAGCTTCTCGGCACCGTACGTCTCCGCTGTCGCGGCGCTCATCAAAGCCAAGCACCCCGACTGGACACGACGTCAGATCGTCGCCCAGATCGAGCACACCGCGGAACGCACCATCGCCGGCCGGGACCGCCTGGTCGGCTGGGGAGTGGTGGATCCCGTCCGCGCGCTGACCGAGGACGACCGGCCGATCGAGTCGCCTCGCCCCAAGGAGGGCCTGGCCAGGGCCGAGGCCCCGGCCGCCGCCCCACTGCCGCTCGGTGAGACCGCCGACGAACGCAACGCCCGCCTCGCGACCTACGCGACCGTCGGGGCGGCGGTCCTGGTCGCGGTTCTCGGCGGGACCGCGGTCGCGATCCGGGACGCACGCGGACGCGCTCGCGGGAGAGAAGGCAGCGAGGAACGCGTCGTGTCGTGACGAGGGCTTCGGACGCGCGCCGGACATCATGGCCTGTCGGCGGCTCCGCCGGGTGAGGGGGCGAAAGTCGGCCAGTTGCCGGTGAGTTCGCAGGTATGTCAGTTGGGCTGTCGGTGCCGCTCACTAGGGTGGTCCGAAGTGGTCGGGATCGTCTCAACGGTGTGTTCGCCGAGAACGGGTGCAGGACCGACCGCGCAACGGGGAGAACGGGGAGGAGAGCAGTGGGGCTTCCTGACGAGACGGGCAGGGGCACTGCGGACATGCGTCGCGGCGTGATGGCGCTGTCCACGTTCAAGAAGCGCGTGGACGACCTGCTGGCGGCCTTCGAGAGCTCGCCGGGCGGTCCGTCGAGGGTCGGATCCCACAGCTTGCCGGCCGACGCCTTCGGCAGCGGCGCCTTCCCGGAGGGCAAGCTGCTGCACCTGGAGTACGAGCGGGTGCACGAGCGGATCACCGCGCTCTCCAAGCAGCTCGGACTGCAACTGGAGGCCATGCGCATCGCCGTGCACGGTGTGGACGTCACCTTCGACAACCTCGAAGAGGAACAGCGCCGGCGGTTCCACGAGATCCGGCTGGAGGCCAACCAGACGCGTGAGGAGATGCTGGGCCAGCGGGTCGAGCGAGGCAACCGGGCCGACCACACCGACGCGGGGTACTGATGAGCGGACACGAGAAGAAGCCGGACCCCTTCCTGGAGGAGCGCCAGGAGGCCCGGCAGCAGAACGGCGTCCTCGACGCTGTCACGGACATGACGCGGCTCTCCGCTCCCTTCGGGCCCTTCCACCACCGCGGCCTCCACTTCGGCTCCACCAACTTCGAGGGCTACGACCTCAACGACATGGTCGACATCGTCGAGTCGGCCAGCCCTGAACTCCTGGAATCGGCGGCCGAGGCGCTCGTCAAGGCCCGTGACGCCATCAGGGAAGCGGCAGGGGAACTCGAGAAGGACATGCGGGGCGTCGACTGGAAGGGCGAGTCCAGGACCGCCTTCACCCAGTGGGCCGACAGTCTCGTCAGGACAGCCGAGGGCATCGCCGACTACGCCGACATCGTCGGCACCCAGGTGATGGCGGCAAGCTCCGGCCTCGCCTCGGTCCGCAAGTCCATGCCCCCGCGCGACACCCGCACCGCCCGCAAGACGGTCGACGACATCCCCGAGGCCGCACAGGTCGACAGCAACGCCGAGTACACGGCGGCCCTCAAGGCGGAGAAGGACCGCCAAGAAGCCATCAACCAGATGTACCGCCTGGCGTCGTACTACACGGTGTCGGCGGGGACGATGCAGTCGGCGGAGGAGCCGGTGTTTCCGGAGATGCCGGATGTGGGGGTGCCCGCGCTGACGACCGCGTCCGACCCCGCTCCGCGGGACGATGCGCAGCCACCGCCCTCGGCTCTGGCCGACGCGCGTACGTCACCTGCGGAATCACGCTTCGTCTCAGCGGGACGACCGCATGCGGACCAGCCGCCGCTTCTCGAGAAGGGCAGGCACCCCGACCTGCTGCCGAAGCAGCCCGTGGGCACCGAGATCAACAGTGTCGGCACATTGCCTCCCCAGGAGGCCGTGAAACCAGCCACCACCCCACCGGCAACAGGCGGTTCCACGGGCCAGCAGGCAGGGCCTCTTCCTTTTGCCTCGGGTACGGTTCCACCCGCTTCTCTCTCAGGGGCCGGGCGCATGGGCCGCCCCGGCAGCACGCCTTTCCCCCATACCCCTCCTCCGGCGCAGGGGAGAGCTGCAGGGGCCACGGGAAACGGGCCGGCAGCTCGTACGGGATCTGCGCCCCTGGCGCAGGGAGCACGTGGCGTCACACCTGGACCGGTGGACGGCCGTGCGACGGGCCCTCTGGGGCAGGTGTGGCGCGGCCCCCTGGGGCAGGTGTGGCGCGGCCCCCTGGGGCAGGCAGGAATGCCCGGGGCCGACCCTGCGGCCCGGGGCGTCGTCGGCGGGGTGCCCAGGCCCGCGGGCCCGGTGCCGGGACACGTGAGTGGTGTTCCCCGCAGCCCTTCAGGTGCGACGGGAGCGGCACGGTCCGGGCACGGTGGTTCCGGGAACAGCAGCGACGGCGTTGTCGGTGGCCGGCCTGTCACGGGTGCCACACCTGTTCACAACGGCTCTAAGGTGCCACGCGGCACGGTCATCGGCGGAGGCGGCGACCCCGGGGCACGCCCGACGGGGAAGGGCACCGGCCAGCGCGGGGTGATCGGGGCTCCTCCTTCGGCATCGAGCACGACGTCGGCGGCCCGTCTTCCCGGCGCCGGCGGGGTCGTGGGTGCGTCCGATGGGAGAGGTCCCAGTGGACAAAGAGACGGTGGCCGCCGTGATGCCTCCGGAGCACAAGGCGGAGTTGCAGGAAACCGCAACTCCGTCGAGAGCCGCTCGCGCCGCGACGAGCGTCGCCGCGACGCATCGTCGACTGACTGACCAGGCAGAAAAGGGACGGACTGGAGCATGGTGGTGCACAGGATCGGCCGACGCGTCAGGTGGAACGCGCCCTTCAGAACCATGAGACGGGGCGCGACTGTCTGCTCGGTGATCGGAGCTGTTGCCGTCCTGTCGGTAGGTCTGAGCTCCGGCGCGGTGGCTTCGGACACTCAGTCACAGCAGTGGTACCTGTCGGCGATGAAGACCGACGAGATGTGGAAAGTGAGCACGGGCGAGGGCGTCAGGGTCGCCGTGATCGACACGGGAGTCAATCCGGACACGCCTTCGCTCCGAGGTCAGATCGTCACCGACGAGAAATCCGCAAGCCTCACGTACAAGGCGACGGAGGATTACAAGGGTCACGGGACGACCATGGCCGAACTGATCGTCGGAACTGGTGCCGACGGCGGTTTGAAAGGGCTGGCGCCGGGGGCGAAGGTTGTGCCTTACCGGATCTCCATGGAAGGCCTGGGAGGCGCTGAGGCGAAGAAGGCTCCTGACCTGGCGGACGTCATCAGGGCAGTAGCCGACAGCGACGTGAAAATCATCAGCATGTCCTTCGGTAACGACCGGGAAAACGAGGAAGAACTCGAAGCGATCAAATACGCCCATGCCAGAGGCAAGCTCATGTTCGCCGCTACGGGCAACGACGCTGACCAGAACAGTCGTATCGGGTACCCGGCGGCCTATCCCTACGTGGTGGGCGTTGCCGCATCGGACGAGTCCGGAAAGGTGGCAAAGTTCTCCGAGCACGGCAACTACGTCGACCTGGCGGCTCCGGGGCTGAACATGCCGGGCTGGTGCGACAACTCGTTCCGCGCCTATTGCGACAAGGGTGGCACGAGCGCGGCCACTGCCGTCACCTCCGCCTCCGCCGCCCTGATCTGGTCCGCCCACCCGGACTGGACCGCGAACCAGGTCCTCAACAGCCTCGTCGAAACGGCCGGCCGCGACTGGGCCAGAGACGACCCGAGCACGTACCTCGGCTACGGCCTGGTCCGCCCCCGCAAGGTGCTGGAGAACAAGACCTTCGACCCGGGCCCGGCGGACACCGACCCCCTCGCCCGGGAGAACGTCGTGGGCCTCCTGGATGAGTCGGGCAAGCCGGTGACCGCCTCCCCGGCTCCCTCGAAGGGCACGGCCGTACCGGACCCCGGCACCGGGGGCGACGAGACGTCGGCAGTCGCCTCCGACGAGGACTTCTCCGGCAACACCACTCTCTGGGTAGCTCTCGGAGCCGCAGCGGCGTCCGTGGCGGTCGGTGCGGGCGTTTTCACCGTGATCCGCTCACGGCGGGGCGCGTAAGGAGACGCACGGAGCAGCAAGCCGCCTCCCGGAGGCACGCCCGCCACCCACACCACCACACGGTGCCGCTTCACACCACACCACCGATCTCACGGAAGGAACCGCAGCCATGGCTGAAGGCCGTAAGTTCTACGAGGCCCAGGTACAGACGCTCCAGACGAACGTCATCGACCGGTACGACTCCATCCGGCAGTCCCTGGCCCGCCTCCAGGGCACGATCGACATGATCGAGAAGCAATGGACGGGCCAGGGCGCCATCGCGTTCGACAAGAAGCAGACGGAGATCAACGGCCACATGGCCGCGATCGGCCGGATGCTCGACGAGTTCCTCGAGGGCATCGACCTGAACAAGCGGGACAAGCGGAACCTCGAGAGCCAGATCGAGGCCGACATCACCAAGATCTCGGTGGAGGACCTGGGCGGCAAGAGCTCGGCGCTGAGCAGCTACTGAGGCAAGCCACCCACCACCGTCCGGTTTCGACGAAACGAGGTACACATGTCCGGCGCTCACTACGACGAACTCGCCGTTACCTTCGGCACCATGGACGCGCTCGCCACCGAGCTCGGCGACCAGGCCAGGAAGCTCGAGGAGGACCTCGAGGCACTCAAGAAAGCGGTGCTCGACGCCGCCGCGGGCTGGGGCGGCGAGGCGTACGAGGAGTTCACCAAGAAGACCAAGGAGTGGGACCGCCACGCCAGCGGCATCCACCAGGCCCTGGTCAGCATCGCCCAGCGGGTCGGCACCGCTGGCGGTGACTACCGCGGCGGCGACCTGAAGGGCGCCAGCTACTTCCTGTAGACCGGCGGCAGGAATCGGGCGCACGGCACGGCGCTCGCAAGCAAACGACCAGGGTGGACACGCGCGGGAGGTGTCCACCCTGTCGTGTCTCACCGCACTTGGCCTGCGAGGGCTACGGTGAGCTCCTTCCCCTCATGCCGGGCAACCGAGCTTCTTCTTGTACGCTTCGAAGTAGGGCGGTCCGAGTTTTTCCAACAGGGACTGGGACTTTTCGTTCCAGCGGATGTCCTTTACGGCTACGGTCACGGAATCACCCTTTTCGCTTACTCCCGGGCATGGAATAACCGTTACAACACCGAAATTCCACGAGGCGTATTTACCTCCCGCGAAGTAACGCGTTCCCTTCCTCTCGGAAAGGTCGAAGTAATCGCGTAGCGTGTACCCGCTCTCATTCCAGTCGGCATCGCTGACCACGGAATCGTTTCCGTCGACGTATATGTGGCAGAACTGGCCTTCTTCTAGGGTGAAGTGGCCGGTGTCCTGTTTCATTTCGTCGCCGTCGTGGAGGAGCGTCTCAAGGATTTCCTTGTCTGCGGGGATGCCGCAAATGTTGTCCGGTACCTCATAGGAGAGGCCTTCCTCAGTGGAGCTGCAGGCGGAAAGCGAAAGGATGCACAGCAGAGCTACGGTGAGTGCTCTGTTCGAGGAGCGGGTCACTCGGTTATTCATTCTCACGTGCCATCTCCTGATGAATTCCATTGGGCGCCGTCGGAGTGACTTACGCCGGCTGTCGTTCGAACGGCACGGTCGATGGCGTCCATCGTGCTCTGATCAAACTCTCGATGGTTTCTAAAGAAGCTGGTCACGGCTAGAGACGAGGCTTGCGCTGCTGCTTTCCGTCCGTCTGAGTACTCGTTTCCTGCGGCGCGTTCAGCCTCGCCCGTGGTGTCTTCCTCGACGCTCTTCACAACACTCTCGGTAACATCCTCGACAAGCCAGTTGACCGGCTCCACCGCAACGGAAAAGGGAGCCGGAATCGCGCCCGTCCCCAATCCGATGAACCGCCCCACCCACTTC
This sequence comes from Streptomyces sp. DSM 120436, assembly GCF_055778765.1. Classification (NCBI taxonomy): domain Bacteria; kingdom Bacillati; phylum Actinomycetota; class Actinomycetes; order Kitasatosporales; family Streptomycetaceae; genus Streptomyces; species Streptomyces sp. DSM 120436. The sequence goes on from NZ_JBSKBS010000001.1 coordinate 3,086,778, forward strand.
GCGTTGTCCGCGACCGCCTCGTTGTATTCCGCGTTCGAAGCCGTGTGATAGTCGTAGATCGCATCGGCCCGCGAGTTGCTCATGATGCCCGCGATGGCGGCACCCGGCGCGACCAGATCGCCGACGCGAGAGGCGTCCTCCGCGGTGAGGCCCTTCCCCTCCGTACCGAGAAAATCGTGGACCACAGCCGTGGTGTAGGCCTGCTGCGCGGCGGTGATGGCGCTGTAGGCGTCCGGATCCTGCCCGACGAGTCCGAGGAACTTCTGCGCATCCCCATAACCGAGGCTCGCCGGCGCACCGTTGACCGGAAATACCTTGCTGTCGGTGCTCTCCAGGTACATCGACCGCTGGAAGTCGCCCATGTAGTCGGCCGCGATGTTGCCCAGGCTGTCCCGCAGTGCGTACAGCGGCCCGGTCTCCTCGTCCTTCAAGTTCCCGTTCATGTTGTGCGTCAGCAGATCCGGGTTCTGGGCGAACTTCTCCACGATGTCGTGGACCAGTTTCGCCTGTGCCTCGCTGTGCTTGACCGACGGGTCGACCGCGTCGCTGTCGTAGGGGCGTCCCGTCGCGGCAGCCTCGAGAGCATGGCCCAGGGCGTTCGGGCCGTGCTGGAGAGCCTTGGCCGACGCCTCGGAGTCATGCAGGACGTTGGCCGTGTTCCTGTCGATCGTCCACTCGAAGTCCTTGTCGGTGAAGAGATCGAGGTAGGAATTGAAATCCGTCCTGCCCCCGGACTTGATCGTGCCGTCCTCGTTGTACACCGTCGGCTTCTCCGTGAAGAACTGCTCGGCCGCTTCCGGGCTGTGGCCCAGCGCCTGCAGAACACTGTTCAGCGGATCGTTGCCACTGCCGAGCTTCCCGGACGGATTGAACCCGTAGCGGTCGTCGCTGCCGGCGGGTCTGTTGGAGAGGAAGCGCTGCGGATCCTCCTGGTGCAACTGGGTGACGTGCTCCGCGATGGGCGTCAGGAACGCGGGATCGTAGTTGCCGTAACGGAGCAGGCCGCCCAGGACCTGGTATCCGTACGGTTTGCTCCACATGCCGCGCTCCCACTCGATCTCCTGGGTGCCCAGCTTGCGGAACTCCGCGCCCCACCACGAGGGAAGGTGCTGCCGGTCGCCACGGACACTCTGCGGGGTGTAGGGATCGGTGGCGTTGGCCAGAGCGTGGCCCATGTGTTTCTGCAGGTCCTGCACCGCGGCCAGACGGGTCTCGGAGGCATCCCGGCCGGTGCCGTCCGACGACAGGGCGGCATAGAACTCGAGCGTCTGTCGCGGCCCGCCCAGACCCTCGAAGAACTCCGTCGCGAACTCTCCGTCCTTCTCCCGGCCGTTGTGGCGCAGCAGCCTGTTCAGCTCCGCGAGCTCGCGGTCGGACATGTCCTCGCGCTTCTTGGCGAGTTCGAGTGCGCGCTCGACCTGGGCGTCGTCGAGGGAGCCGTACTTCGCGTGGCCGGCGTTGTACAGGTCGCCGCCGTGCGCCCGCTTCAGTGCCAGTTTGGCGGAGACGTCGATGTCGTGCGCGTGGGAGACCTTCCGCGTGATGGAGTCGGCGTAGTACTGCCGCTCCTCCTTCGTGTCGTCCTTGCCGTCCTTGCCGGTTTTGGAGTCGGCGCCTGCCACGGGCCGGACGCCCACGCTCACCGTTCCGTCCCCGTTGTCCTGAACGGTGTAACCCTTCTCCTTGGCCTCCGCGGTGAGTGTGCGCACGCCCTTCTGCAGGCTCACCAGTTCGCGGTGGGCGTCCTCCAGGACCTGGAAGATGCTGTTGGCCTCCGTGTGGAGGTCCGCGAACTCCTTTACGGTCTTGTCCACGAACTTCCGTGTGACGCCGGCGTTCACGCCCTCCCAGCGAGCTCGGTCGGACTTCTTCTTGAGCCCGTCACGGGCATCGGCCTCGAGCTGCTTCAGGTTGGTGACCGCTTTCTTCCAGTCGGACACCGCGGTGCCCAGCTTGCCGAGGTCGACCTGCATCAGATCACCGTAGGTGATGGACATACCCGCCCTCCCCCGTGCTACTTGAAGTACTTCTCGAGCTCCGAGACGGGCATCCCGGTCCCGTCGCGCCGCATGATGGACGCGGCGATCTCGGCATCGTCGTTGGCGTGCAGCTTCTTGCTGAAGTCCAGGTGGTTGGAGATGTGCGCACAAGCCTGACGGACCGCTTTCACCTGACTCTCCCAGACGGACAGGGTCGTCATGAGTGCATCGCCCATGGTGAAGCCGGATCCGGACAGCGCCGTCGCCGCCTGGTGGGTGGAACCGGCATGATCGGAATTCATGCTGGCACCCGCGATGTCCACCTTCTTCACGAGATCACCGTGCAGGACGAAGGCGTCGTGGCCCACGGCGCCGAGGTCATCCTGACGTGCCACCAGATCGGGCTTGCCGCCACCGGGCCCTTGGTCGGGCGCCCGGTTCACCTGCATCTGCGCCGGCTGCCGGTCGACAGCCTGAGCCTTCAGCTGCTCCCACTCGTCCCATGCCATGGATCCGCCCCTTCTCGGCGTCAGCCGAACTCAACCGCGCTGCGTGCCTGTTCCGCGAAGCCCTCGCCGGAGTCCTCACCGGACACCGCACCCGCGCCCGCGCCCGCCATCAGAACCTCTCCTCCGCCACCAGTCCCGTCTGCACCAGCGGCCGTCCCCGCCGCCGGGAGACGAACACGCCCCGCCCCGCGGGCATCGGCCGCGGACGGACCCCGCCCAGCACGTCCCCCTCGGACGGGTCGCCCGACAATACGACGCCCTGGGCCCCCAGTTCCTTGACGCGCTGCATGAACGTCTCGTACGAGGCACGGCTCGCGCCGGCCGTGGACCGCGCGATGACGAAGCGCACGCCCACGTCCCGGGCGAACGGCAGCAACTCGGTGAGACCGCTGAGCGGATTGCCGCTCGACGTGGCGACGAGGTCGTAGTCGTCGATGACCACGTACACCGTCGGGCCCCGCCACCAGGACCGGTCCCGCAGCTGCTGAGGGGTGACGTCGGCGGTCGGGGTGCGCCGCTTCATCAGGTCGGCCAGAGCCACCATGTGATGGCCCATGGCGTTGGACATCGGGATGTACTCGGCGAGGTGGGAGTCCGGGGTGACGCCCAGCAGCGAGCGCCGGTTGTCCACGACGAACAGCTTGCACTCGTCGCCGGGGTAGCGCGTCGTCAGCTGCCTGATCAGCAGGCGGAGCAGGTTCGACTTGCCCGACTCGCTCTCTCCGAAGACCAGGAAGAACGGATCCTGGTCGAAGTCGACGAAAACGGGCTCGAGGTTGTCCTCGTCGAGCGCGAAGGCGACACCGCGCTGCGGGAAACGGTCTCCCGGAGGCAGATGGCCGGCGGGCAGTTCACGCGGCAGCAGACGCACCTCGGGCGCGCCCGGCGCCTGCCAGTGCCGGGACACCTCCGCCGCCAGCGCGGCCGTGGCGTCCGCCAGGTCCGTGTCGGACGTCAGGCCGTCGATGCGCGGCACAGCCGCCATGAAGTGCAACTTCTGCGGCGACAGACCGCGTCCGGGCACGCCGGTGGGGACGTTCGCCGCCACCTTGCGGTCCAGTTCGGAGTCCATGGTGTCGCCGAGGCGCAGCTCGAGCCGGTTCAGCAGGTTGTCCTTGAGGGCGGACCGGACTTCCATGGAACGGGAGGCCGAGAGGATCAGGTGGACGCCGTAGCCGAGACCGCGGGCGGCGATGTCGAGGATCACCTGATCGAGTGCTTCATAGTCGGCGCGGAAGTTCCCCCAGCCGTCGATGACCAGGAAGACGTCACCCCAGGGCTGGTCGGTCACCGGAATGTCGCCGCGGGCGCGCCGGGCCCGGAACTCGGCGATGGAGGGGATGCCCGCGGCGCGGAAGTACTCCTCGCGGCGGTTCAGAACGCCGTACACCTCCGCCACGGTGCGTCGCACCTGCTCCGGATTCAGCCGGGAGGCGACACCGCCGACGTGCGGTAGCCCGGCCACCGCGGACATGCCGCCGCCGCCGAAGTCCAGCCCGTAGAACTGCACCTCGTGCGGGGCGTGGGTCAGGGCGAAGGAGCAGATCAGCGAACGCAGCAGGGTCGACTTGCCGGACTGTGGACCGCCGAGGAGCTGCAGGTGGCCGGCCGCGCCCGAGAAGTCCACCCACAGCGGGTCACGACGCTGCTCGTACGGTTTGTCGACGAGGCCGACCGGGGCCACCAGGCGTCCGGCCCCCTCGTAGCCGGGCTGGGTGAGGCCCCGCCCCTCCACCGCTGCGAGGCCGGGCAGCAGCCCGTCCAGTGACGGCGGGCTGTCCAGCGGCGGCAGCCACACCTGGTGGGCCGCCGGGCCCTGCGCCTCCAGCCGGCGCACGACGACGTCCAGCACGGTGTCCGCCAGCGCGTCGTCCGTCTCGCCGGCGCCGTCCGCCGCGTCGGTCCGTTGCCGCGGCACCGGTACGTACCGCACCGGCACCTCCGCGGCCGTGAACAGCACCGGACGCCGGTCCACCGGCAGCGGCCCGTCCGCCGACGCGTCCCGCCGCCCTCCGGGGCGGTAGACGCCCGAGACGTACGCCGCCTTGAAACGCACCATCTCGTCCGTGCCGAACTTCAGGATTCCCGACCCCGGCACGTTCGGCAGTTCGTACGCGTCCGGCACGCCCAAGGCCGCACGCGACTCGGCGGCGGAGAAGGTGCGCAGACCGATGCGGTACGACAGGTAGGTCTCCAGACCGCGCAGCCGTCCCTCCTCCAGCCGCTGCGAGGCCAGCAGCAGGTGCACCCCCAGCGACCGGCCGATGCGGCCGATCTGTACGAACATGTCGATGAAGTCCGGCTTCGCGCTGAGCAGTTCGCTGAACTCGTCGATGACCAGGAGCAGGGACGGGATGGGCTGGAGCGGTGCGCCCGCCGCCCGGGCCTTCTCGTAGTCGTGGATGTTGGCGTAGTTGCCCGCGTCGCGGAGCATCTCCTGGCGGCGGTTCAGCTCGCCGCGGATGGAGTCGGCCATGCGGTCGACCAGGGTCAGGTCGTCCGCCAGGTTGGTGATCACGGCCGCCACGTGCGGCATCCGCGCCATCCCGGCGAAGGTGGCGCCACCCTTGAAGTCCGCCAGGACGAAATTCAGCGTCTCCGAGGAGTGGGTCACCGCCAGACCCAGCACCAGCGTGCGCAGCAGCTCCGACTTGCCGGAACCGGTGGCACCGACGCACAGACCGTGCGGGCCCATGCCCTCCTGGGCCGCCTCCTTGATGTCCAGCATCACCGGGCGGCCGTCCTCGCCGACGCCGATCGGCACCCGCAGCCGTTCCGCCTGCGACCGCGGTCGCCACGTGCGCCGGGTGTCCACGGAGGCGGCGTCTCCCAGATTCAGCAGATCTGTGAACTCCAGGTTCGCCAGCAGGGGTTCGTCGTCGTCACCGCCGGACGCCACCCGCAGCGGAGCCAGTTGCCGGGCCAGCGCCTCCGCGGACGCGTACGACAGGGCGTCGGGCTTCCCCTCGTAGACCGCGCCGTGCGCCGACTCCAGGTACAGCGTGTGCGACCGCACGATCACGGAGAGGTCGCCGTGGGCGCCCGTCGGCTCCCCCTCGGTCACCTCGACGACCGTCACGCCCTGGAGGCCCTCGGGGTTCGCCAGCAGGGACGTCGGCGGCAGGGACACCCCGTCGAGCACGACGACGACGTGCGGAGTGTCGGGCAGGGGCGCGGCGTTCGGGTGGAAGCGGGGGCGTCCGGTCAGACGAGGGGCCAGCAGGTCCTCGAGCTCGAGCGGATCGCCGCTGATCAGACGGCGAGACCCGGCGCCGTCCGTGAGGCTGGAAAGCTGCACGTGCGGCAGCCACTTGGCCCATTCCCAGTGCGGCAGAGCCGCACGGCCCGCCGCGACCGCGACGACCAGGTCCTCGGGGGAGTGCAGGGAGGCCAGCGAACCGGTCAGGGCCCGGGCGCAGGACCGTACGGATTCCGCGTCACCACCGAGCACGACGTGGGAGAAGGCGCGCAGGGAGACCGCCATCGGCAGATCGTCCAGGGTGCCGTGCATCGCGACGAACCGCTGCATCGCACCCGCCGTGAGCGGCTCCAGCTGATCGACCGGGCCCGTCTCGGGAGCGACCAGCGGGGTGGCCAGGGGCTGCGGGCCCAGACCGATGCGCACCTGGGCGAAGTCCTCGTCGCCCGGCCGTCGTTCCCACACCCGGCTGCCCTCGGCGACCAGCGCCCACAGCTGCTCGGGTGAGGGGTGGAGGTAGTACTGGGCGTCCCGCTGCGCCCGCGCCGTCTCCTGAGTGGTCCGGCGGATCCGCGACAGGTAACCGAGGTAGTCACGGCGTAGATCGGCGAGCTGGTCCTGGGATCCGCGACGGAACCGGATCACCATGGCGACCGACATGGCGATCGTCGACGCGATCATCACCATGCCCATGATGCGCATGAACGGCTGCCCGCTGGTGAAGAAGAAGACGACCGAACCGCCCATGCCGAGGGTCGGCAGCAGCTGCATCAGTACGCTTTCCCTGTGCCCCCGCGGCAGTTCGGGCGGCGGCTGCACGACGACCTCGCCCGTCGGCACCTCCGGCGGCAGCGCCCGAGGCGGACGCTTCACGACGATCTGGCTCACTGCGCACCAATTCCCTTGCCGGCCCGCCGGGTTCGTCGTCCGCCTCCCCGTGTCAGGCGGACGAGGGCCGCCGCGTGATCCTACTGAGCACACCGTGCGGAAGTGAGCGGTAGGGTGCCGGAGGTTCGCGTGAGCACACGCCGCCCCGGAAGGGCGCACAGCGTTCCACGCGACGCGGACGCTCGTACGGCGAACCCGGCGGAAGCGCCCCCCGCCCGCCCCGTCCCGCGTCGGGCGGCGAGGAGGAGACGCGGAACCGTCACACCAGCGGACACAGCATCACCGAGGGGGAGCAGAAGGTGAGCACGACGGCCTCCACAGCGGCCACCGGCACCGGGGAACCGGGCCGGGGGGTCCTTCCCGGGACGGTGACGGGACTCGGTTTCTGCCGGGTCACCATCGTCGCCCCCGACAGCCGGGTCGATGTGGCGCTCCCCGACGACGTACCGGTCGCCGACCTCAACCCGGAGATCCTCCGGCTCTCCCGGCAGACCCCGGCCGAGGGCGCTCCGGTCGGCTACCACCTCGTGCGCCGCGACGGCACCGTCCTCGACAGCTCCCGCTCCTTCGCGGCGCAGCGCATTCTCGACGGCGAACTACTCACCCTGCGTCCCTTCTCCGAATCGCTGCCGCCGGCCGTCGTCGACGACGTCTCCGAAGCGGTCGCCTCCGCGGTGTCCCGGGACCGCTCCCTGTGGGACGGCGACCTCACGCGGGTCGCGGGTCTGACCGGCGGCGGCGTGCTTCCCGCCCTGCTGGCGTTCGTCTCCTGGACCGCCGACCCGCGGCACGACATGCACAGCCTGCCCGGCGTCCTCGCGGGTGTCGCCGGTCTCCTGCTCGTCGTCCTCGGCTGCGTCCGTGCCCGCGTCTACGACGACCGGACCGGGGCCGTCGCGCTGGGCCTCGGAGCGCTGCCCAACGTGGGTGTGGCGGGCTCCGGTCTGCTGACGCTCTCCGATGGGCAGGGCGTCGGGAAACTGCAGTTCCTGCTCGCCTGCGCGGCCGTTCTGGTGGCCTCGGTGGTCCTCACCCTGTGCTCCCCGCGCGGCGACGGCCCGTTCGTCGCCTTCGCGGTCGCCTCGGGCCTCGGACTGCTCGCCTCCTTCGCGGCGCTGCTGAGGAACTGGACTCCGGCCGAGACCGCCGCCCTGTGCGCTCCGGTCGCCATCGGCGCCCTCGCCTTCCTGCCGGGCATCTCCCTGCGCTTCGCCCGGCTGCCCATCGGCTTCGAGATGCCGGACACCACCCCGCGCAGCGTGTACGGCGCCGACCCCGAACCCCATGAGGCGGTGGACGCCGAGCGCATCCGGGCCCAGGCCCGGCGCGGCCACGAACTCCTCGTCGGCCTGGTCGGCGGCTGTTCACTGACGGCGGCGGGCGCGGCCCTGGTACTCGGCTTCTCCGGCGGCCTCTGGGCACAGATGCTCGCCTTCGCCACGGGCGTGGCTCTGCTGATGCGCGCGCAGCTGTTCCGCTACACCGCGCAGGTCGCCACGGTCCTCGCCGCGGGGCTCGCCTCCCTGGTCGCGCTCGGTCTCGGCCTGGCGCTCGACCCGCCGGGCGGCCTGGTCCGCGACGCGCTGGCGGGGGACCGCGCCGGCCTCGACCTCCGCACGGTCTGGCTGGTCGCGGGCATCGCCGCGGCGGCCGCGCTGATCACCACCATCGGCCTGAAGGCCTCGCGCAGCGGACTCACCCCGTTCTGGGGCCGCTTCCTGGAGATCGCGGAAGGCTTCGTGCTGCTGACGCTGGTGCCTCTGGCGCTGGCCGTCTTCGATGTCTACACCACGGTGCGGTCCTTGACCGGATGACACGGCGCGGCGCCCGACGGACCTCCCGCCGGGCGCCGCGCCCTCGAACGACCGCGCCTACGCGTCGCCCTCCGCCGGCTCCAGGTCGAACTCCCCGTCGCGCGCGCCCAGCACGAACGCGCGCCACTCCGCCTCCGTGTACCGCAGCACGGTGTCCGGGTCGAGGGAGGACCGCATGGCCACGGCGCCGCCGGGCAGGTACGCGATCTCCACCCGCTCCTCGTGCTCCTCCGTGCCCGGCGCGCCGTGCCACTCGACACCGGAGATGTCGAGGGCGTAGAGCTCGTTCTTCTCCCGCTCCTTGCGTGCCTTGATCTCCTCAGCCGTCTCCGCCATGCCCCAGCGACCCCTTCCCGACGTACGATCGATCCGAGCGCTCACCCTAGTGGCCCGCCCCGTCCCTCCTCGCGGGTTCGACGGACCGGGGGAAAGACGCCCGCCACCACCTGCTACTCTGGGCGATGGCCGTTTGTGTACGCACCCCCGGAGCCGTCCGCTCTGGAGGCCGCGCCCAGCGGATCCCCGCCTTCCGAGTCGTGGAAGACCCCCCGAGACGCAGACCGGGGGCACTCGGTGGCCACTCACAGATCATGAGGAGTACGCGTGTCGCTCGACGCCGCAGTGAAGAAGCAGATCATCTCCGAGTTCGGCACCAAGGAGGGTGACACCGGCTCCCCCGAGGTCCAGGTCGCTCTGCTGTCCCGTCGGATCTCCGACCTGACGGAGCACCTGAAGACCCACAAGCACGACCACCACTCCCGCCGTGGCCTGCTGATCCTCGTCGGTCAGCGCCGTCGGCTGCTGCAGTACCTCGCCAAGAAGGACATCCAGCGCTTCCGTGCGCTGGTCGAGCGCCTCGGCATCCGCCGCGGTGCGGCGGGCGCCAAGTAAGACGCCGTGGAGGGAGCGGTTCCCTGGGACAAGGGGGCCGCTCCCTTTGCTGTACGTGCGGAGTGTCACCCCGCCTTTGTAGTGTGGTAGCACGACGCAGGAACTACGACTCAGTGTGATGACCCGCGCCGCATCGGGTATGCGATCCACGGACATCACACCGGACGTCACCCGACGTCCCCCGTACGAGGGGAAGCGCACCTCGCCGCCGCCGGTCCTCGGTAGTGGCCCCCGGGAGAGTGAACCCCGGGTGCTTCGATCGAAGACCGGCCCGCACCAGTGGAGCGCTTCTCCGCCCCGTCCCCTCGCCACACGGGCGAGCGGGACGAAAGACGACAAGTAACGGAGAACATGCTGGTGGAGAACGAGACCCACTACGCCGAGGCCGTCATCGACAACGGCTCCTTCGGCACCCGCACCATCCGCTTCGAGACGGGCCGCCTCGCCAAGCAGGCCGCCGGCTCCGCCGTGGCGTACCTGGACGACGACACCATGGTGCTGTCGGCCACCACCGCTTCCAAGAACCCCAAGGACCAGCTCGACTTCTTCCCCCTCACGGTGGACGTCGAGGAGCGGATGTACGCGGCCGGGAAGATCCCCGGCTCGTTCTTCCGCCGTGAGGGCCGTCCCTCCGAGGACGCCATCCTCACCTGCCGCCTGATCGACCGCCCGCTGCGCCCGTCCTTCAAGAAGGGCCTGCGCAACGAGATCCAGGTCGTCGCCACCATCATGGCGCTCAACCCCGACCACCTGTACGACGTCGTGGCGATCAACGCCGCCTCCGCGTCCACGCAGCTGGCCGGCCTGCCCTTCTCCGGCCCGATCGGCGGCGTCCGCGTCGCGCTGATCCGCGGCCAGTGGGTCGCCTTCCCGACGCACACCGAGCTCGAGGACGCCGTCTTCGACATGGTCGTCGCGGGCCGCACCCTGGAGGACGGCGACGTCGCGATCATGATGGTCGAGGCCGAGGCCACCGAGAAGACGATCAAGCTCGTCGAGGGCGGCGCCGAGGCGCCGACCGAGGAGGTCGTCGCCGCCGGTCTGGACGCCGCGAAGCCCTTCATCAAGGTGCTCTGCAAGGCCCAGGCCGACCTCGCCGCGAAGGCCGCCAAGCCGACCGGCGAGTTCCCGATCTTCCTGGACTACCAGGACGACGTCCTCGAGGCGCTGACCGCCGCCGTCAAGCCCGAGCTGGCCCAGGCGCTCACCATCGCGGGCAAGCAGGAGCGCGAGGCCGAGCTGGACCGCGTCAAGCAGCTCGCCGCCGAGAAGCTCCTGCCGGAGTTCGAGGGCCGCGAGAAGGAGATCTCCGCCGCGTACCGCGCGCTGACCAAGTCCCTGGTCCGCGAGCGCGTCATCAAGGAGAAGAAGCGCATCGACGGCCGGGGTCTCACCGACATCCGCACCCTGGCCGCCGAGGTCGAGGCCATCCCGCGCGTGCACGGCTCCGCGCTGTTCGAGCGCGGTGAGACCCAGATCCTGGGCGTCACCACGCTGAACATGCTGCGCATGGAGCAGCAGCTGGACACCCTCTCCCCGGTGACCCGCAAGCGCTACATGCACAACTACAACTTCCCGCCGTACTCCGTCGGCGAGACCGGCCGCGTGGGCTCCCCCAAGCGCCGCGAGATCGGCCACGGCGCCCTCGCCGAGCGCGCCATCGTGCCCGTGCTGCCGACGCGCGAGGAGTTCCCCTACGCGATCCGCCAGGTGTCCGAGGCCCTCGGCTCCAACGGCTCGACGTCCATGGGTTCCGTCTGCGCCTCCACCATGTCGCTGCTGAACGCCGGTGTGCCGCTGAAGGCCCCCGTCGCCGGTATCGCCATGGGCCTGATCTCCCAGGAGATCGAGGGCGAGACGCACTACGTCACCCTCACCGACATCCTCGGTGCGGAGGACGCCTTCGGCGACATGGACTTCAAGGTCGCCGGCACCAAGGAGTTCGTGACCGCCCTCCAGCTCGACACCAAGCTGGACGGCATCCCGGCCTCCGTCCTGGCCGCCGCCCTCAAGCAGGCCCGTGACGCCCGCCTCCACATCCTCGACGTGATGATGGAAGCGATCGACACGCCGGACGAGATGTCCCCGAACGCGCCGCGGATCATCACCGTGAAGATCCCGGTCGACAAGATCGGCGAGGTCATCGGCCCCAAGGGCAAGATGATCAACCAGATCCAGGAGGACACCGGCGCCGAGATCACCATCGAGGACGACGGCACCATCTACATCGGCGCCGCCGACGGCCCGGCCGCCGAGGCCGCCCGCGCCACGATCAACGGCATCGCCAACCCGACGATGCCCGAGGTCGGCGAGCGCTACCTGGGCACGGTCGTGAAGACCACCACCTTCGGCGCGTTCGTCTCCCTGCTGCCCGGCAAGGACGGCCTGCTGCACATCTCGCAGATCCGCAAGCTGGCCGGCGGCAAGCGCGTGGAGAACGTCGAGGACGTCCTCGGCGTGGGCCACAAGGTCCAGGTCGAGATCGCCGAGATCGACTCCCGCGGCAAGCTCTCCCTGATCCCCGTGATCGAGGGCGAGGCCGACAGCGACTCCGCCGCGGGCGCTTCCGACAACGACAAGAAGGACGACGCCGACAAGTGACGTCCCGTAGCGCCAAGGCGACGGCCCGCACCTCCTCGGAGGCGCGGGCCGTCGCCCGTACCCAAACCCTCATCAAGGGCGAGAACGGCATCGGCACGGTCCGCAGGACCACCCTCCCGGGCGGACTGCGCATCGTCACCGAGACCCTGCCCTCGGTCCGCTCGGCGACCTTCGGCATCTGGGCCCACGTAGGCTCCCGCGACGAGACGCCGGCCCTCAACGGAGCCACCCACTACCTGGAGCACCTGCTCTTCAAGGGCACGGCCACCCGCTCCGCGCTGGACATCTCCGCCGCCATCGACGCCGTCGGCGGCGAGATGAACGCGTTCACGGCCAAGGAGTACACGTGCTACTACGCGCGCGTGCTCGACACCGACCTGCCGCTCGCCATCGACGTGGTGTGCGACATGCTGACGGGCTCGGTGATCCGCGAGGAGGACGTCGACGTCGAGCGCGGCGCCATCCTCGAAGAGATCGCCATGACCGAGGACGACCCGGGCGACTGCGTGCACGACCTGTTCGCGCACACGATGTTCGGCGACAACCCGCTCGGCCGCCCCGTCCTCGGCACGGTCGACACGGTCAACGCCCTCACCGCCGACCGCATCCGCCGCTTCTACAAGAAGCACTACGACCCCACGCACCTGGTGGTCGCCTGCGCGGGCAACGTCGACCACGACAAGGTCGTCCGCCAGGTCCGCGCCGCCTTCGAGAAGGCCGGCGCGCTCAAGGACCCGGCCGCGCAGCCGATCGCCCCGCGCGGCGGCTGGCGCACCCTGCGCACCGCCGGGCGCGTCGAGCTGCTCGACCGCAGGACGGAGCAGGCGCACATCGTGCTCGGCATGCCGGGCCTCGCCCGCACCGACGAGCGGCGCTGGGCGCTCGGCGTGCTGAACACCGCCCTCGGCGGCGGCATGTCCTCCCGGCTGTTCCAGGAGGTCCGCGAGAAGCGCGGCCTGGCCTACAGCGTGTACTCGTACACCTCCGGCTTCGCCGACTGCGGCCTGTTCGGCGTGTACGCGGGCTGCAGGCCCTCCCAGGTGCACGACGTGCTGAAGATCTGCCGTGACGAACTCGACCACGTCGCCGAGCACGGCCTGCCCGACGACGAGATCGAGCGCGCCGTCGGCCAGCTCAGGGGCTCCACCGTCCTCGGCCTCGAGGACACCGGCGCGCTGATGAACCGTATCGGCAAGAGCGAGCTGTGCTGGGGCGAGCAGATGTCGGTCGACGACATGCTGGCCCGGATAGCCTCGGTCACCCCGGACGACGTGCGCTCGGTCGCCCGGGACATCCTGGGACGGCGGCCCTCCCTGTCGGTCATCGGCCCGCTGAAGGACAAGCAGGCGGCCCGGCTGGCCGAGGCCGTCGCCTGACCCACCCCGGCACCACACCCGGTAAGGAAGCAACAGACATGAGCAAGCTGCGCGTGGCGGTCCTCGGCGCCAAGGGCCGGATCGGCTCCGAGGCGGTACGGGCGGTCGAGGCCGCCGAGGACATGGAACTGGTCGCCGCCCTCGGCCGGGGCGACAAGCTGGAGACCCTCGCCGAGACCGGCGCCCAGGTCGCCGTCGAGCTGACCACCCCCGCCTCGGTCATGGGCAACCTCGACTTCTGCGTGCGCCACGGCATCCACGCGGTGGTCGGCACCACCGGCTGGACCGACGACCGCCTCGCGCAGCTGAAGGGCTGGCTCGACCAGTCCCCGGGGACGGGCGTGCTCATCGCCCCGAACTTCTCCATCGGCGCCGTGCTGACCATGAAGTTCGCCCAGATCGCCGCCCCGTACTTCGAGTCCGTCGAGGTCGTGGAGCTGCACCACCCCCACAAGGTGGACGCCCCCAGCGGCACCGCCACGCGCACCGCCCAGCTCATCGCCGAGGCCCGCCGCCAGGCCGGCAGCGCCCCCGCCCCGGACGCCACGGCCACCGCCCTCGACGGCGCCCGCGGCGCCGACGTCGACGGGGTCCCGGTGCACGCGGTCCGGCTGCGCGGCCTCCTCGCCCACCAGGAGGTCCTGCTGGGCGCCGAGGGCGAGACCCTCACCGTCCGCCACGACTCCCTGCACCACAGCAGCTTCATGCCGGGCATCCTGCTCGGCGTCCGCCGCGTGGTCAGCACTCCCGGCCTCACCTTCGGCCTGGAACACTTCCTCGACCTGAACTGAGCCGGTCCCACCCTCATGCGCGCGAAGATCTCCTACGCCCTCACGGCCGCCGTCCTGGTCGTCTACTTCGTCCTGGTCGGCAGCCGTGGCGTGCTGCTCATCGAGGCCGGCACGCTCCTCACGGTCACCTTCGGGGTGGCCGTGCTGATCCTGCCGGTCATCGGCGTGTGGTTCCTCTGGAAGAACACCCAGTTCGTCCGGGACGCCAACCGGCTCGCCGCCGAGCTGGACGCCGAGGGCGGCCTGCCCGTCGACACCCTCAGGCGGCTGCCCAGCGGCCGTATCGACCGGGAGTCCGCCGACGAGGTCTTCGCGCTCCGCAAGGCCGAGACGGAGGACGCGCCCGACGACTGGCGCAGCTGGTTCCGGCTCGCCGTGGCCTACCACGACGCCCGGGACACCCCGCGCGCCCGCAGGGCGATGCAGCGGGCCATCGCCCTGCGCAAGACCGCCTCCTGAGCGCGCGGGCAGGCGTCAGGAGCGCCCGTACTCGTCCGCCCACGCCTCGACCCTGTCGGCCGCGCGGTCGAAGGCCAGCGGGTCGCGCCCCAGGAAGTCCGCGTTGTGCGAGGTGAGCAGCGGCGCCGGCGTCTCCCGCGAGCGGCCCCGCTGGTTCACGACCAGCGCCTGCCCCTGCACGGTCCGGGGCAGCCCCAGCCAGCGCACCGGCTGCTGCACCGTGCGCACCGAGACGACCTGGTCCCAGGCGGTCGTCCGGGTGCTGACGAACGCCACGTGACGCAGCCCGCGGGCGCTCACCCACACGCCCATGCGCAGCAGCCGCAGCGCGGCCGCCACGAGGACCAGCGCGAACGCGAACACGGTGGCGGCCGACGCGGGCGTGGCCGTCGCCGCGATGATCACGGCGGCGAACAGCACGAACGAGGCGAGCAGCAGCAGGACCGCCCCCGCTCCCACCCGCCAGGGGCCGGGCCGGTAGGGACGCCGCCAGCGGTCCCGGTCGTCGTACGGCAGCGCGACGTCGTCCGCCGTGTCGAAGGCGCGATCGGCCGTCAGGAAGGGCAGGGGCACGGTGGTCCTCACTCGATCCATGCAGGGGCTGTGCCCGGTGAGGCTATCGATCTGTGTCACCGGTCACCACCCTCGGGGGTCCGTACGGCGCCCCCGCAGCGCCGTAGAGTGGGCGCCGCCCCGAGAAGTGATGGAAGGACCTCCCGCACCGTGACCGACACCCCTGCCGACGACCTCAAGCCCACCTTCCGCAGCGATGTGACCGTCGAGCTGGTGAAGCACACCGCGTCCGACGCCGACGTGCTGTTCGCCGCCCGCGTCTCGACCGTCGGCGAGCAGTCCCTGGACGAGCTGCGGAAGGACCCCGAGCGGTCCAAGGGCCTGATCAACTACCTGATGCGGGACCGGCACGGCAGCCCCTTCGAGCACAACTCCATGACCTTCTTCATCAGCGCCCCGATCTTCGTCTTCCGCGAGTTCATGCGGCACCGGGTCGGCTGGTGCCTGCCGGGGGATGCCAGGATCCGTGTCGGTACCGGCAGGAACGGCAAGACCAAGCGCATCGCGGACATTCATCGGGACTGGAAGATCGGTGTGCCCGACTCGATGGGACGCACGCGCAGACTCAAGTCCTGCCAGAACCTCCTGGCCGACACCATCAACCTGGAGACCGGGCTGGCGGAGAAGGCGCGCATGGTCGACGTCTTCGAGTCCGGCGTGAAGCCGATCCTCAAGGTCTCGACAACCAACGGCAAGGTTCTGCGCTGCACCGCGGACCACCGTGTGTGGACGACGGAAGGCTGGGTCCGCGCCGGTGACCTGAGTGCCGGAGACCGGGTCGGGCGACTCGGCCGGGTGGGGGTCGGCGAGCGGGCCGGGATCCCGAAGCGCCTGCGCGAGGGGATCCAGATCTGGACCACCGAGCAGCGAGCCGACCTCATCGCGCCCATGGACCTCTGCTACCTCTGCGAGGAGAAGTTCGAGGCGAAGGACCTGGAGCTGGACCACGTCATTCCCGTGGACGCCGACCTGACCAAGTCGCTCGACGTCTCCAACTTGCGACCGGCCTGCAAGTCGTGTCACCAGCGGAAGACCAACGGCGAAGGCGTGCCGGTCGGAGCGCGCCGCCGCGCCCTCCGGAACGGTGTGCGCTGGGAGGCAGTCGTCTCCGTCGTCCCCGACGGGGAGGAGATGACCTACGACATCTCCATGCCGCCGCCGCACCACAACTTCATCGCGGACGGCTTCGTCGTGCACAATTCGTACAACGAGGAGTCGGGGCGCTACCGCGAGCTCCAGCCGGTCTTCTACGTCCCCGGCGAGGACCGCAAGCTGGTCCAGCAGGGCCGCCCCGGCAAGTACGAGTTCGTCGACGGCACCCCCGAGCAGTACGAGGCCGCCACCGAGGCCATGGCGGAGTCCTACCGGCAGTCGTACGCCGCCTACCAGGAGATGCTGGCGGCCGGTGTCGCCCGCGAGGTCGCCCGTGCCACCCTCCCGGTCGGGCTCTTCTCCTCGATGTACGCCACGTGCAACGCTCGCTCGCTGATGCACTTCCTCGGTCTGCGCACCCAGCACGAGCAGGCGAGGGTCCCCTCCTTCCCGCAGCGGGAGATCGAGATGGTCGGCGAGAAGATGGAGGCGGAGTGGGCCCGGCTCATGCCGCTCACGTACGCCGCGTTCAACGCCAACGGCCGCGTGGCCCCGTAAGGGCCCGGTTTCCGTCCGCGAGTACACATGTACGGGTCAGCCGCGCGAGGTGTCCGTATTGCGGCATTTCGCGAAGTTCATCTAGCCTGATCGAACGGGCCCGGCACTGCCTGAACCCCCGAGCAGGCAGTGCCGGGCCCCCCTTCGCACCCCCCTGTCGCCTCCCCCCGAGGGAAGACCCCGGCCTGAGCAACGAGTAGCGTGTAACCCATGGCTCCGACCTCGACTCCGCAGACCCCCTTCGGGCGGGTCCTCACCGCCATGGTCACGCCCTTCACGGCGGACGGCGCACTCGACCTCGACGGCGCACAGCGGCTCGCCACCCACCTGGTGGACGCAGGCAACGACGGCCTGATCGTCAACGGCACCACCGGCGAGTCCCCCACCACCAGCGACGCGGAGAAAGCGGATCTCGTACGGGCCATCGTGGCGGCGGTCGGCGACCGCGCCCACGTCGTGGCCGGTGTCGGCACCAACGACACCCACCACAGCATGGAGCTGGCCCGCGCCGCGGAGCGCGCCGGCGCCCACGGCCTGCTCGTCGTCACGCCGTACTACAACAAGCCCCCGCAGGAGGGCCTGTACCGGCACTTCACGGCCGTCGCCGACGCCGCCGAGCTGCCCGTCATGCTCTACGACATCCCGGGCCGCAGCGGCGTGCCGATCAGCACCGAGACGATCGTCCGCCTCGCCGAGCACCCCCGCATCGTCGCCAACAAGGACGCCAAGGGCGACCTCGGCCGAGCCGGCTGGGCCATCGCCCGCTCGGGACTCGCCTGGTACTCCGGCGACGACATGCTCAACCTGCCGCTGCTCTCCATCGGCGCGGTCGGCTTCGTCTCCGTCGTCGGCCACCTCGTCACCCCCGAGCTGCGCGCCCTGGTCGAGGCGTACACCTCCGGTGACGTCCAGAAGGCCACCGAGATCCACCAGAAGCTGCTCCCCGTCTACACGGGCATGTTCCGCACCCAGGGCGTCATGACCACCAAGGCGGCGCTCGCGCTCAAGGGCCTCCCCGCGGGACCCCTGCGCGCCCCCATGGCCGAGTGCACGCCCGAGGAGATCGAACAGCTCAAGATCGATCTTGCCGCGGGCGGGGTACAACTCCAGTAATCAGACTTCGCGCGCCCCGGGCGCGCAGACGGACTCCACAACTGCATACGCGGGCCACCGGAGCCCGCACCCCTTCACGACAACTGCTGTTGCACGAACGTCACGCGCGCCACGTGCCCGACCGGTACGTGGCGCGCGTGGTGAGGAGAGTCTTTTGAGTCATCCGCACCCTGAACTCGGCCCGCCCCCGCCGCTGCCCGAAGGCGGCCTGCGGGTCACCCCGCTCGGTGGCCTCGGCGAGATCGGCCGCAACATGACGGTCTTCGAGTACGGAGGCCGCCTGCTGATCGTCGACTGCGGAGTGCTCTTCCCCGAGGAGGAGCAGCCCGGAATCGACCTGATCCTGCCCGACTTCTCGTCCATCCGGGACCGCCTCGACGACATCGAGGGCATCGTCCTCACCCACGGCCACGAGGACCACATCGGCGGCGTCCCCTACCTCCTGCGCGAGAAGCCGGACATCCCGCTGATCGGCTCCAAGCTCACCCTCGCCCTCATCGAGGCCAAGCTCCAGGAGCACCGCATCCGCCCGTACACCCTGCAGGTCGCGGAGGGGCAGCGCGAGCGCATCGGTCCCTTCGACTGCGAATTCGTGGCGGTCAACCACTCCATCCCGGACGCGCTCGCCGTGGCCATCCGCACGCCCGCCGGCATGGCGGTGCACACGGGCGACTTCAAGATGGACCAGCTCCCGCTGGACCGCCGCCTCACCGACCTGCACGCGTTCGCCCGGCTCAGCGAGGAGGGCATCGACCTCCTCCTCTCCGACTCGACGAACGCCGAGGTCCCGGGCTTCGTCCCGCCCGAGCGCGACATCTCCGGCGTGCTGCGCCAGGTCTTCGCCGGCGCCCGCAAGCGGATCATCGTGGCCAGCTTCGCCAGCCACGTCCACCGCATCCAGCAGATCCTGGACGCGGCCCACGAGTACGGCCGCAGGGTCGCCTTCGTCGGCCGCTCCATGGTGCGCAACATGGGCATCGCCCGCGACCTCGGCTACCTCAAGGTCCCGCCGGGCCTGGTCGTGGACGTCAAGACGCTCGACGACCTCCCCGACAGCGAGGTGGTCCTGGTCTGCACGGGCTCCCAGGGCGAGCCGATGGCCGCGCTGTCCCGCATGGCCAACCGCGACCATCAGATCCGGATCGTCGAGGGCGACACGGTGATCCTGGCGTCGTCGCTGATCCCCGGCAACGAGAACGCGGTCTACCGCGTGATCAACGGACTGACCCGCTGGGGCGCCAACGTCGTCCACAAGGGCAACGCCAAGGTGCACGTCTCCGGGCACGCCTCGGCGGGCGAGCTGCTGTACTTCTACAACATCTGCCGTCCGAAGAACCTGATGCCGGTCCACGGCGAGTGGCGCCACCTGCGCGCCAACGCCGAACTGGGCGCCCTCACCGGCGTCCCGCACGACCGCATCGTGATCGCCGAGGACGGCGTGGTCGTCGACCTCGTCCAGGGCAAGGCCAAGATCTCCGGCAAGGTCCAGGCGGGCTACGTCTACGTCGACGGCCTCTCCGTCGGCGACGTCGGCGAGCCGGCCCTGAAGGACCGCAAGATCCTCGGCGACGAGGGCATCATCTCGGTCTTCGTGGTCATGGACTCCTCCACCGGCAAGATCACCGGGGGTCCCCACATCCAGGCCCGCGGCTCCGGCATCGAGGACTCCGCGTTCGGCGACGTGACCCCACGGATCACCGAGGTGCTCGAGCGCTCGGCCCAGGACGGGGTCGTCGAACCCCACCAGATGCAGCAGCTCATCCGCCGCACGCTGGGCAAGTGGGTCTCCGACACCTACCGGCGCCGGCCGATGATCCTGCCCGTGGTGGTCGAGGTCTGACGGTCCGTCGGACACCGCGCGCGAGCGAACCGGCAGCGGGGCGCCCCGATTTGCATCGGGGCGCCCCGCTCCAGTACGTTTACAGCTCCTCCCGGACGGGCACCCGACGACTTCACGAGTCGGACGCCAGTGCCCGGTGAGGGTGGGAAAACCGGCTCAGAACCTCTGATAAAGTCGGAACCGCCGGAAAGGAAAGCGCGAAAGCGTCGACCTGGAAAGCACCGAGGAAATCGGATCGGAAAGATCTGATAGAGTCGGAGACATCGAAGGGAAGCGCCCGGAGGAAAGCCCGAGAGGGTGAGTACGAAGGAAGCGTCCGTTCCTTGAGAACTCAACAGCGTGCCAAAAGTCAACGCCAGATATGTTGATACCCCGTCCGTCCGGTCCTGCCGGATGGTCGAGGTTCCTTTGAAGAAAACACAGCGAGGACGCTGTGAATGTCGGGACCATTCCTCCCGATGTTCCGCTCTCGTGATGTGTGCACCCGATCACGGGTAAACATTCACGGAGAGTTTGATCCTGGCTCAGGACGAACGCTGGCGGCGTGCTTAACACATGCAAGTCGAACGATGAACCTCCTTCGGGAGGGGATTAGTGGCGAACGGGTGAGTAACACGTGGGCAATCTGCCCTGCACTCTGGGACAAGCCCTGGAAACGGGGTCTAATACCGGATACTGATCATCTTGGGCATCCTTGGTGATCGAAAGCTCCGGCGGTGCAGGATGAGCCCGCGGCCTATCAGCTTGTTGGTGAGGTAATGGCTCACCAAGGCGACGACGGGTAGCCGGCCTGAGAGGGCGACCGGCCACACTGGGACTGAGACACGGCCCAGACTCCTACGGGAGGCAGCAGTGGGGAATATTGCACAATGGGCGCAAGCCTGATGCAGCGACGCCGCGTGAGGGATGACGGCCTTCGGGTTGTAAACCTCTTTCAGCAGGGAAGAAGCGAAAGTGACGGTACCTGCAGAAGAAGCGCCGGCTAACTACGTGCCAGCAGCCGCGGTAATACGTAGGGCGCGAGCGTTGTCCGGAATTATTGGGCGTAAAGAGCTCGTAGGCGGCTTGTCACGTCGGTTGTGAAAGCCCGGGGCTTAACCCCGGGTCTGCAGTCGATACGGGCAGGCTAGAGTTCGGTAGGGGAGATCGGAATTCCTGGTGTAGCGGTGAAATGCGCAGATATCAGGAGGAACACCGGTGGCGAAGGCGGATCTCTGGGCCGATACTGACGCTGAGGAGCGAAAGCGTGGGGAGCGAACAGGATTAGATACCCTGGTAGTCCACGCCGTAAACGGTGGGCACTAGGTGTGGGCGACATTCCACGTCGTCCGTGCCGCAGCTAACGCATTAAGTGCCCCGCCTGGGGAGTACGGCCGCAAGGCTAAAACTCAAAGGAATTGACGGGGGCCCGCACAAGCGGCGGAGCATGTGGCTTAATTCGACGCAACGCGAAGAACCTTACCAAGGCTTGACATACACCGGAAAGCATCAGAGATGGTGCCCCCCTTGTGGTCGGTGTACAGGTGGTGCATGGCTGTCGTCAGCTCGTGTCGTGAGATGTTGGGTTAAGTCCCGCAACGAGCGCAACCCTTGTCCCGTGTTGCCAGCAGGCCCTTGTGGTGCTGGGGACTCACGGGAGACCGCCGGGGTCAACTCGGAGGAAGGTGGGGACGACGTCAAGTCATCATGCCCCTTATGTCTTGGGCTGCACACGTGCTACAATGGCCGGTACAATGAGCTGCGATACCGCGAGGTGGAGCGAATCTCAAAAAGCCGGTCTCAGTTCGGATTGGGGTCTGCAACTCGACCCCATGAAGTCGGAGTCGCTAGTAATCGCAGATCAGCATTGCTGCGGTGAATACGTTCCCGGGCCTTGTACACACCGCCCGTCACGTCACGAAAGTCGGTAACACCCGAAGCCGGTGGCCCAACCCCCTTGTGGGGAGGGAGCTGTCGAAGGTGGGACTGGCGATTGGGACGAAGTCGTAACAAGGTAGCCGTACCGGAAGGTGCGGCTGGATCACCTCCTTTCTAAGGAGCACTTCTCACTCGGACTTGTCCGGGTCAGAGGCCAGCATGCGGGCGAACGTCTCGCACTGGTTGCTCATGGGTGGAACGTTGACTACTCGGCACGGTCCAGGACGGACCAGGCGCTAGTACTGCCCCTTTCGGGGGCGTGGAACGCTGATCTGGTCGGCTGGCTGTGTCGGGCACGCTGTTGGGTGTCTGAGGGTGCGGCCGTTGGTCGTCTCTCGGTTGCCGGCCCCAGTGCACTCGAGTGTCATGCTCGGGGTGATGGGTGGTTGGTCGTTGTTTGAGAACTGCACAGTGGACGCGAGCATCTGTGGCCAAGTTTTTAAGGGCGCACGGTGGATGCCTTGGCACCAGGAACCGATGAAGGACGTGGGAGGCCACGATAGGCCCCGGGGAGTCGTCAACCAGGCTTTGATCCGGGGGTGTCCGAATGGGGAAACCCGGCAGTCGTCATGGGCTGTCACCCGCTGCTGAACACATAGGCAGTGTGGAGGGAACGCGGGGAAGTGAAACATCTCAGTACCCGCAGGAAGAGAAAACAACCGTGATTCCGGGAGTAGTGGCGAGCGAAACCGGATGAGGCCAAACCTACGACGTGTGAGACCCGGCAGGGGTTGCGTCGTGGGGGTTGTGGGATCTCTCTTTCATGGTCTGCCGGCCATGAGACGAGTCAGAAACCGTTGATGTAGGCGAAGGACATGCGAAAGGTCCGGCGTAGAGGGTAAGACCCCCGTAGTCGAAACGTCAGCGGCTCGTTTGAGAGACACCCAAGTAGCACGGGGCCCGAGAAATCCCGTGTGAATCTGGCGGGACCACCCGCTAAGCCTAAATATTCCCTGGTGACCGATAGCGGATAGTACCGTGAGGGAATGGTGAAAAGTACCCCGGGAGGGGAGTGAAATAGTACCTGAAACCGTGTGCCTACAAGCCGTGGGAGCGTCGGAGCGAGGCTTGCCTTGCTCTCGTGACTGCGTGCCTTTTGAAGAATGAGCCTGCGAGTTTGCGGTGTGTTGCGAGGTTAACCCGGGTGGGGAAGCCGTAGCGAAAGCGAGTCCGAACAGGGCGCTGTAGTAGCACGCTCAAGACCCGAAGCGGAGTGATCTAGCCATGGGCAGGTTGAAGCGGAGGTAAGACTTCGTGGAGGACCGAACCCACCAGGGTTGAAAACCTGGGGGATGACCTGTGGTTAGGGGTGAAAGGCCAATCAAACTCCGTGATAGCTGGTTCTCCCCGAAATGCATTTAGGTGCAGCGTCGTGTGTTTCTTGCCGGAGGTAGAGCACTGGATAGGCGATGGGCCCTACCGGGTTACTGACCTTAGCCAAACTCCGAATGCCGGTAAGTGAGAGCGCGGCAGTGAGACTGTGGGGGATAAGCTCCATGGTCGAGAGGGAAACAGCCCAGAGCATCGACTAAGGCCCCTAAGCGTACGCTAAGTGGGAAAGGATGTGGAGTCGCAGAGACAACCAGGAGGTTGGCTTAGAAGCAGCCACCCTTGAAAGAGTGCGTAATAGCTCACTGGTCTAGTGATTCCGCGCCGACAATGTAGCGGGGCTCAAGCGTACCGCCGAAGTCGTGTCAATCCAGCAGATAGCCCCAACGGGTGCTGGGTTGGGTAGGGGAGCGTCGTCTGCCGGGTGAAGCAGCCGCGTAAGCGAGTTGTGGACGGTTGACGAGTGAGAATGCAGGCATGAGTAGCGATTCACACGTGAGAAACGTGTGCGCCGATTGACTAAGGGTTCCTGGGTCAAGCTGATCTGCCCAGGGTAAGTCGGGACCTAAGGCGAGGCCGACAGGCGTAGTCGATGGATAACCGGTTGATATTCCGGTACCCGCTGTGGAGCGTCAAACATCGAATCCAGTGATGCTAAGCCCGTGAAGCCGCCGGCTGAGTCTTCGGACGAGGTCGGAGTGGTGGAGCCGGTGACCCGAGCTGGTAGTAGGTGAGTGATGGGGTGACGCAGGAAGGTAGTCCATCCCGGGCGGTGGTTGTCCCGGGGTAAGGGTGTAGCCCGAGTGGTAGGTAAATCCGCCACTCATCAGGGGTGAGACCTGATGCCGAGCCGATTGTGGTGAAGTGGATGATCCTATGCTGTCGAGAAAAGCCTCTAGCGAGTTTCATGGCGGCCCGTACCCTAAACCGACTCAGGTGGTCAGGTAGAGAATACCGAGGCGTTCGGGTGAACTATGGTTAAGGAACTCGGCAAAATGCCCCCGTAACTTCGGGAGAAGGGGGGCCACGCCTGGTGAGGGGCTTTACGCTCTGAGCTGGGGGTGGCCGCAGAGACCAGCGAGAAGCGACTGTTTACTAAAAACACAGGTCCGTGCGAAGCCGTAAGGCGATGTATACGGACTGACGCCTGCCCGGTGCTGGAACGTTAAGGGGACCGGTTAGCTCACTTTCGGGTGGGCGAAGCTGAGAACTTAAGCGCCAGTAAACGGCGGTGGTAACTATAACCATCCTAAGGTAGCGAAATTCCTTGTCGGGTAAGTTCCGACCTGCACGAATGGCGTAACGACTTCTCGACTGTCTCAACCATAGGCCCGGTGAAATTGCACTACGAGTAAAGATGCTCGTTTCGCGCAGCAGGACGGAAAGACCCCGGGACCTTTACTACAGTTTGATATTGGTGTTCGGTTCGGCTTGTGTAGGATAGCTGGGAGACTGTGAAGCCTGGACGCCAGTTCGGGTGGAGTCGTCGTTGAAATACCAGTCTGGTCGTGCTGGATGTCTAACCTGGGTCCGTGATCCGGATCAGGGACAGTGTCTGATGGGTAGTTTAACTGGGGCGGTTGCCTCCTAAAGGGTAACGGAGGCGCCCAAAGGTTCCCTCAGCCTGGTTGGCAATCAGGTGTTGAGTGTAAGTGCACAAGGGAGCTTGACTGTGAGACCGACGGGTCGAGCAGGGACGAAAGTCGGGACTAGTGATCCGGCGGTGGCTTGTGGAAGCGCCGTCGCTCAACGGATAAAAGGTACCCCGGGGATAACAGGCTGATCTTCCCCAAGAGTCCATATCGACGGGATGGTTTGGCACCTCGATGTCGGCTCGTCGCATCCTGGGGCTGGAGTCGGTCCCAAGGGTTGGGCTGTTCGCCCATTAAAGCGGTACGCGAGCTGGGTTTAGAACGTCGTGAGACAGTTCGGTCCCTATCCGCTGTGCGCGTAGGAGTCTTGAGAAGGGCTGTCCCTAGTACGAGAGGACCGGGACGGACGAACCTCTGGTGTGCCAGTTGTTCTGCCAAGGGCATGGCTGGTTGGCTACGTTCGGGAGGGATAACCGCTGAAAGCATCTAAGCGGGAAGCCTGCTTCGAGATGAGGACTCCCACCCACTTGATGGGGTAAGGCTCCCAGTAGACGACTGGGTTGATAGGCCGGATATGGAAGCACGGTAACGTGTGGAGTTGACCGGTACTAATAGGCCGAGGGCTTGTCCTCAGTTGCTCGCGTCCACTGTGTTGGTTCTGAAACCATGAACAACCCCATGCCATGGTCACGGCATGCGGCCGGTTGTCAGTTTCATAGTGTTTCGGTGGTCATAGCGTAGGGGAAACGCCCGGTTACATTCCGAACCCGGAAGCTAAGCCTTACAGCGCCGATGGTACTGCAGGGGGGACCCTGTGGGAGAGTAGGACGCCGCCGAACAATTCTTATAAGGGTTGGTCCCCGAACTTCGGTTCGGGGACCAACCCTTTTTTGCTGTCCGTCACTTGACGTTCACGTTGCTTGTCGAGCATCGCCGGCATGGGAACTGCTGCACTGCTCAGGGCGGCCGGCGTCGGAGCCGGTGACGAGGTCGTCGTACCGGCCTTCGGTAACGTGGAGGTCGCGCAGGCCGTGACGCTCGCGGGAGCGTTTCCGGTGTTCGCCGACATAGATCCGGCGACGTACTGCCTGAACCCGGATGCGGTCGAGGCGGTGCTGACTTCGCGGACCGCGGCGGTGGTGGTCGTCCACCGTTTCGGACGGCCCGCCGACATGGGACAACTGCACGCGCTCGGACAGCGACGCGGGCTCCTGGTGCTGGAGCACACGGAGTTGGACGGGTCGTCCCACGACGAGACGGCGCGGCGGCGGGAGCGGGCCGCGTATCTGGACGCGCGACTGCGGGGGGTGCGGACGCCGGAGGGAGGCGCCGGCCACAGCTATCACCAGTACGTCGTGCGGGTGCCCGGGAACGGTCGGCCCGACCGGGATGCCTTCGCACGTGCCGTGCGGGCGAAGGGAGTTGCCTGCCGGATACCCGTGCGGACACCCGTGCACCGGCTTCCCGACTTCCGGCGTTCCGTGTCGCTGCCGGAGACCGAGCGGGCCGCCGACGAGACGCTCGCTCTGCCGGTCGACGCCTCCCTGACCAAGCGGGACATGCACCGGACGGCGTCTGTGTGCAACGCGCTGGGAGGACTGCTCGCGCCTGCTCTCTGAGCATGGTTGGGAGCACGGCTCCCTTCGGGGTATGATCTATTCCGTTGCCGCGAGGGAAACCGAAGCGACGACAGGCCCCTATAGCTCAGTCGGCAGAGCGTCTCCATGGTAAGGAGAAGGTCAACGGTTCGATTCCGTTTGGGGGCTCAGCGAAAAGGCCCCGCCCCATTGGGCGGGGCCTTTCTCATGCCCTGGGGCGCGGTGGGTGTCAGTCCTGCTGGAGGCCCGGCACGCGCATCGCGAGGATCGCCATGTCGTCGGACGGCGCGTCCGAGGCGAAGCGTTCCACCGCGCGCATGATGCGGGCCGCGACCGCGCCGGCCGTCAGGCCCGTACACGTGGTCAGCACCTCGGCCAGGCCGTCGTCGCCGAGCATCCTGGAGCCCTCGCGGCGCTCGGTGACGCCGTCGGTGACGCACAGCAGGACGTCGCCGGGGTCGAGCGTCACCGTTTCCTCGTACAGCTCCAGGTCCTCCAGGACGCCGAGGAGCGGTTGCGGCTCGGCCGCCGGTTCGACCGTGCCGTCCTGGCGGAGGCGGAGCGGCAGGGGGTGGCCGGCGCAGACCACCTTCAGTTCCGCGCTGCCGTCCTCCTGCGGGCGCATCTCGCCGTACAGGAGCGTGAGGAAGCGGCTGCGCTCGCCCTCGTCGAGGATCGCGGAGTTCAGGCGCTCCAGGACCGACGGGCCGCTGAGGCCCTCCCGGGCCAGCAGGCGCAGCGCGTGCCGGGCGAGGCCGGTGACGGCCGCCGCGTTCGGGCCCGTGCCGCAGACGTCGCCGATGGCGAAGCCGTAGGCGCCGTCGCTGATCGGGAAGAGGTCGTAGAAGTCACCGCCGACCTCGTTGCCCTCGCCGGCCGCGCGGTAGATGACCTCGACCTCGACGCCGTCGATCTGCGGCAGCTCCGGTGGCAGGAGGCTGCGCTGGAGCGACTGGCTGATGGCCGTGCGCTCCGAGTAGAGACGGGCGTTGTCCAGGGCCAGGGCGGCCCGGCGGGACAGGTCCTCGGCGAGCTCCAGGATCTCCTGACGGAAGTGCTCGTCGGTGGGCTTGCCGAGCGTCAGCATGCCGATGACGCGGTTGCGGGCCACCAGCGGGAGGACCACCGTCTCGCCGCCGACCGCGGCGGCCGTGGCGAGGGTCGGGCCGATGCCGGTGGTGACGTGCCGGGTCGGGCCGCCGCTCAGGCCGAGGCTGCGCATGGACGTGCGCAGGGCCGCCTGGTGGGCGACCTCCGCGGGCGCGGACCAGACGCGGGCGCCGGGGGTGGGCACCGGGTCCGGCGGGGGGATCTTCGACAGCAGCGACTTGATGCCGTCGATGAGCTCCTCGTCCTCGTGCAGCACGTAGGACAGGTCCGGCTCGGAGGACTGGTCGGCGATCGTGTAGACCGCGCACCAGGTGGCGAGCGTGGGGACCGTCATCTGGGCCATGAGGGCCAGGGTCTGGTCCCGGTCGAGGGTGCCGGCCAGCAGGTCGGAGGCCTCGACGAGGAAGCTGAGGGAGCCGCGGCGCAGCCGTTCCAGTTCGCCCAGGCGCGCGGACTCCACGGCCAGGGCGATGCGGTCCGCGGCGAACTGAAGGCGCAGCGCCTCCTCGTTGGAGTACCGGCCGGGAGCTTCGGCGGCGACGCCGAGGGAGCCGGTGAGGCGGCCCTCGACCTTGAGGGGCACGGTGACGACCGAGCGCATGCCGGTGCCGTTGAGGAGGGGAACCGCGCCCGGGACGGCCGTGAGGTCCTCGTGGACGGCCGGCATGCGGGCGGAGCCGTAGCGGCCGGGGCCGCCCTCGACGGGGACGCGCGCGAAGCGCTGGCGGGCCGAGGGCAGGCCGGTGGAGGCGCGGACCTCCAGCTCCGTCTCGTCGTCGGTGGCGAGCAGCAGGAAGGCGGAGTCGCCGTCGAGCATGTCGCGGGCGCGCTCCACCGTGCGCTGCAGCAGGCTGTCGAGGTCGTCCGGGGCGGGGGAGCCGATGAAGACCTCGAACGGGTCGGTGCTCTGGCCCTCGGAGCCGCCCGGGGTGTCCGTGGCGGGAACGCGGAGCGGGGTCTGCAGAACCGCCCGTTCGTGGTCGCGCACCAGGAGACAGACGGTTGACGGCTCGCCGTCGGTGTCCCGGACGCGCAGGTGGGAGGCGTACACGGGGATGACGCGGCCGTGGGCGCCCCGGATGCCGTAGCTGCCCTCCCAGCGGGAGAGCCGGAGGGCGTCGGCGATGCCGGTGCCGGTGCCGGGGGTGTGCGGCCAGGCGGCGAGGTCGGTGAGGGGCTTGCCGGTGACCTGCTCCGCGGTGTAGCCGAACAGTTCCTCCGCGTCCTCGTTCCAGGCGGTGATGGAGCCGGCGCGGTCGACCTGGACGACGGCGACGCGGACCCGGGTGTCGGCGAGCGGCAGCAGGTGGGCGGGCAGGGCGGGGCCGGCGGCGCGGGTGCCGACCGGGCGGTCGGGGAGGTCGAGCCGGAACCAGACGGTCTTGTGGGTGGGCGTGTAGTCGACGCCCCAGTGGCCGGCCAGGGCGGCGCAGAGCTGGAGGCCGCGTCCGCCCTCGCGGTCGGGGCTGCCCATGTCGATCGGGGAGCCCTGGAGGGGGATCTCACGCTCGGGATACCGGTCGGCCACCTCGATCCGCACGCTGTCGTCGCTGCGCAGGCAGAGCAGGTCGGCGGAGGTTCCGGCGTGCACCACGGCGTTGGTGACCAGCTCACTGGTGAGCACCACGGCGTCGTCGACGATGTCGCCGAATCCCCAGCCCTGGAGGGTGTCGCGGACGAAGGAACGGGCGCTCGCGACGGATCGTCCGACGGGCTCGAAGCTGGCGGCCGCGCGCGCGGTGATCACAGAACTCCTCGACCGGTTCTCGACGGGCATGGTTCCCTGGCCGGCCGGCTCGTGCCGCTGGTGCGGCAGACCGTCCGCCGGCCGTGGGTCCGGGGGCTGTTCCCCGGGGATCAGTCCGGTGGTCATGGTGTGCGGCCGCCCCTCCGATGCCCGCTCGTCTTCGTGCCACCGCCCAGGCCGGACGCGCCGGCGTGGCTGGACAGCCGCATGCAAGGTTACTTACCTTCGCGGTCCGGGCGGATGCCGGTCTGCGGTGTTTCCGTCCGAGGTGTTCGCCGTCCGGCGGGTGTGCGGACGATGTGCGAAGCTGCCGAACTGTTATGGCCTGGTTCCGCGGGAGTGAAACACTGGGCAGGCTAGTAGGGAAGGTCCGGGGAGGCAGTGTGGCGTCGGAGCCGGGTGGGCAGCAGCACCCTGGCGGCGCCCCGGGACGTCGGACAGGGCATCCCGGTCCGACGGGAACAGCGATTCCGACAGGAAAAGCAGCAAGGAACGACGGGAGCACCCTGGGCGGTGCGACCGGGCACAGCGGTAATGGTCGACCCCTGCGGGAGGGACACAGTGGAGTCTGGCGCAGCGACGCGGAGCACGAAGACGACGCGCGCGGAAGGCGGACAGTCCCTGAGCAAGGCGGGGAAGGCCCGGGGCGGCACCGTGACGGTGGAGGCGGCGGCCATGAACCGTCTGCTGGGCGCCCTGGTGGCGATGCGGGACGGCAACTTCCGCAAGCGCCTCACGGTGACCGGCGACGGCGTGATGGCGGAGATCGCGGCGGTCTTCAACGAGGTCGCCGACCGCAATCTGCACCTCACGGGCGAGCTGGCGCGGGTGCGCCGCATGGTGGGACGTGAGGGAAAGCTCACGGAGCGGCTGGAGACGGGGCCCTCGGAGGGCTCCTGGGCGGCCGCGATCGACCACTCCAACGCCCTGGTGGACGACCTCGTACGGCCGGTCTCCGAGGTCAGCCGGGTGCTGTCGGCGGTGGCGGAGGGTGATCTGTCGCCGCGGATGGAGCTGCGGACGCAGGGGCCGGAGGGGACCGGGCATCCGCTGCGGGGCGAGTTCCTGAAGGTCGCGCGGACCGTGAACAACCTGGTCGACCAGTTGTCGACGTTCACCGACGAGGTCACGCGCGTGGCCAGCGAGGTGGGCACCGAGGGCAAGCTGGGCGGTCAGGCCCAGGTGCGGGGCATGTCCGGGTCCTGGAAGGACCTGACGGACTCCGTGAACACGATGGCGGAGCGGCTGACGGCCCAGGTGCGCGACATCGCGCTGGTGACGACGGCGGTGGCGCGCGGCGACCTGTCCCGCAAGGTCACCGTGCACGTCGAGGGGGAGATGCTGGAGCTGAAGAACACCGTCAACACGATGGTGGACCAGCTCTCCGCGTTCTCCTCCGAGGTGACCCGCGTCGCGCGCGAGGTGGGCACCGAGGGCGCCCTGGGCGGCCAGGCGCAGGTGCCGGGCGTGGACGGCGTGTGGAAGGAGCTCACCGACTCCGTCAACACCATGGCCGGCAATCTCACCGCGCAGGTGCGCGGGATCGCCGAGGTGACGACGGCGGTCGCCAACGGCGACCTGTCGCGCAAGGTGACGGTGCCGGCGCGTGGCGAGGTGGCGCAGCTCGCCGAGACGATCAACCAGATGACCGAGACGCTGCGGATCTTCGCGGACGAGGTCACACGGGTCGCCAACGAGGTCGGCGCCGAGGGGCGCCTGGGCGGTCAGGCGAACGTGCCGGGCGCGGCGGGGACGTGGAAGGACCTGACGGACTCCGTCAACACGGTCTTCCGGAACCTCACCACTCAGGTGAGGGACATCGCGGCGGTCACCACGGCGGTGGCCAACGGTGACCTGTCGCAGAAGGTCACCGTGGACGTGGCCGGCGAGATGCTGGAGCTGAAGAACACCGTCAACACGATGGTCGACCAGCTCTCGGCGTTCGGCGCCGAGGTCACGCGGGTGGCGCGGGAGATCGGCGTCGAGGGCGAGCTGGGCGGTCAGGCGCAGGTGCCGGGCGCGGCGGGGACGTGGAAGGACCTGACGGACTCCGTCAACACGGCGTTCCGCAACCTCACCGGACAGGTGAGGAACATCGCCCAGGTGACGACGGCGGTGGCCAACGGTGACCTGTCGCAGAAGGTCACCGTGGACGTCTCCGGCGAGATGCTCCAGCTGAAGAACACCGTGAACACGATGGTGGACCAGCTGTCGAGCTTCGCCGACCAGGTCACGCGGATGGCCCGGGACGTGGGCACCGAGGGACGGCTGGGCGGCCAGGCGCAGGTGCCCGGGGTGTCCGGCACCTGGAAGGAGCTCACCGACTCCGTCAACTCGATGGCCGGCAACCTCACCTCCCAGGTGCGGAACATCGCCCAGGTCACCACGGCCGTGGCGCGCGGTGACCTGTCGCAGAAGATCGACGTCGACGCGCGCGGGGAGATCCTCGAGCTGAAGAACACCATCAACACGATGGTGGACCAGCTGTCGTCGTTCGCCGACCAGGTGACCCGGGTGGCCCGTGAGGTGGGCACCGAGGGACGGCTCGGCGGCCAGGCACAGGTGCCCGGCGTGGCCGGCGTGTGGCGGGACCTGACGGACTCCGTGAACGGCATGGCGTCCAACCTGACCGGCCAGGTGCGCAACATCGCGCAGGTGGCGACGGCGGTGGCGCGCGGTGACCTGTCGCAGAAGATCACCGTCGACGCGCGCGGGGAGATCCTCGAGCTGAAGAACACGCTGAACACGATGGTGGACCAGCTGTCGTCGTTCGCGGAGGAGGTCACCCGGGTGGCCCGTGAGGTGGGCACCGAGGGCATCCTGGGAGGCCAGGCCGAGGTGCAGGGCGTCTCCGGCACCT
Organism: Streptomyces sp. DSM 120436; assembly: GCF_055778765.1. NCBI lineage: Bacteria > Bacillati > Actinomycetota > Actinomycetes > Kitasatosporales > Streptomycetaceae > Streptomyces > Streptomyces sp. DSM 120436. The sequence continues at coordinate 3,118,614 of NZ_JBSKBS010000001.1, forward strand.
GGAAGGACCTCACGCAGTCCGTGAACGGCATGGCGAACAACCTGACCCTTCAGGTGCGGAACATCGCCGAGGTCACCACGGCGGTCGCCAAGGGCGACCTGTCCAAGAAGATCACCGTCGACGCCAAGGGCGAGATCCTGGCGCTGGTGACCACCGTCAACACGATGGTGGACCAGCTGTCGTCGTTCGCGGAGCAGGTGACCCGGGTGGCCCGTGAGGTGGGCACCGAGGGCATCCTGGGCGGCCAGGCGCACGTGCCGGGTGTCACGGGCATCTGGAAGGACCTGAGCGACAACGTCAACCTGATGGCGAAGAACCTCACCACCCAGGTGCGGAACATCTCCCAGGTGTCCGCGGCCGTCGCCAACGGCGACCTGACACGGCAGGTCAGCATCGAGGCGCGTGGTGAGGTGGCACAGCTCGCGGACACCATCAACACGATGGTGAAGACGCTGAGCGCGTTCGCCGAGCAGGTCACGAAGGTGGCCCGCGAGGTGGGCACGGACGGCATCCTCGGCGGTCAGGCGCACGTGCCGGGTGTGGCGGGCACGTGGAAGGACCTCACCGAGTCGGTGAACCAGATGGCGTCGAACCTGACCGGTCAGGTGCGGAACATCGCCATGGTCACCACGGCCATCGCCAAGGGCGACCTCACCAAGAAGATCGACATCGACGCGCGCGGGGAGATCCTCGAGCTGAAGACGACCATCAACACGATGGTCGACCAGCTGTCGTCGTTCGCCGAGGAGGTCACGCGCGTGGCCCGCGAGGTGGGCACCGAGGGCCAGCTGGGCGGCCAGGCGCGGGTGCGGGACGTGGACGGCACCTGGCGGGACCTGACGGAGTCGGTGAACGAGATGGCCGGGAACCTCACCCGGCAGGTGCGCGCCATCGCGCGCGTGGCGACCGCGGTGACCCGCGGCGACCTGAACCTGAAGATCGACGTGGACGCGTCCGGGGAGATCCAGGAGCTCCAGGACTACATCAACAAGATGATCGCCAACCTGCGCGACACCACGATCGCCAACAAGGAGCAGGACTGGCTGAAGGGCAATCTCGCCAGGATCTCCGCGCTGATGCAGGGCCGGCGCGACCTGGAGGACGTGGCCTCGCTGATCATGAGCGAGCTGACGCCGGTGGTGTCCGCGCAGCACGGCGCGTTCTTCCTCGCCATGCCGCTGGTGGACGGCGAGGACCTGGCCGCGGCGGACGACGACCAGTTCGAGCTGCGGATGCTCGGGTCGTACGGCTACTCGATGGGGTCCATGCCGACGTCGTTCCAGCCCGGTGAGGGGCTGATCGGCACGGCCGCGATGGAGAAGCGCACGATCCTGGTGGACAAGGCGCCCAGCGGTTACCTGAAGATCTCCTCGGGGCTCGGGGAGGCGCCGCCGGCCCAGGTGATCGTGCTGCCGGTGGTGTTCGAGGGGAAGGTGCTCGGCGTCGTCGAGCTGGCGTCGTTCACACCGTTCACGGCGATCCAGAAGGACTTCCTCAACCAGATCGCCGAGATGATCGCGACCAGCGTCAACACCATCTCGGTCAACACCAAGACCGAGCGGCTGCTGCGGCAGTCCCAGGAGCTGACCGAGCAACTGCGGGAGCGGTCGGCGGAGTTGGAGCAGCGGCAGAAGGCGCTCCAGGCGTCCAACGCCGAACTGGAGGAGAAGGCCGAGCTGCTGGCCCGGCAGAACCGCGACATCGAGGTGAAGAACACCGAGATCGAGGAGGCGCGGCAGGTCCTGGAGGAGCGCGCCGAGCAGCTCGCGGTGTCCATGCGCTACAAGAGCGAGTTCCTGGCGAACATGTCGCACGAGCTGCGCACGCCGCTCAACTCCCTGCTGATCCTCGCCAAGTTGCTCGCGGACAACGCGGAGGGCAACCTCTCCCCGAAGCAGGTGGAGTTCGCCGAGACCATCCACGGCGCCGGGTCCGACCTGCTGCAGCTCATCAACGACATCCTCGACCTGTCGAAGGTCGAGGCGGGCAAGATGGACGTCTCCCCGACGCGCATCGCGCTGGTGCAGCTCGTGGACTACGTGGAGGCCACGTTCCGGCCGCTGACCGCGGAGAAGGGCCTGGACCTGTCCGTGCGGGTCTCGCCGGAGCTGCCGGCCACCCTGCACACCGACGAGCAGCGGCTGCTGCAGGTGCTGCGGAACCTGCTGTCCAACGCGGTGAAGTTCACCGACTCCGGATCGGTCGAGCTGGTCATGCGGCCCGCCCGGGACGACGTCCCGCAGGCCATCCGGGAGCAGCTCCTGGAGGCCGGTTCGCTGACCGATCCGGACGCGGACCTGATCGCGTTCTCGGTGAGCGACACGGGCATCGGCATCGCGGCCAGCAAGATGCGGGTGATCTTCGAGGCGTTCAAGCAGGCCGACGGCACCACCAGCCGCAAGTACGGCGGCACGGGCCTGGGGCTGTCCATCTCGCGGGAGATCGCGCAGTTGCTCGGCGGTGAGATCCACGCGCAGAGCGAGCCGGGCCGCGGCTCGACGTTCACCCTGTACCTGCCGCTGCATCCGAGCGAGCTGCCGCCCAACGGCTACCAGCAGCCGCCCATGCCGGCGCTGGAGGCGGGGGACCTGGTGGCGTCGGCCGAGCTGACCGCGCCGGAGGCCGAGACTCCGGCGGAGGTGACCTCGTACCGGGAGACGCAGAGCGGGCCGGCGGCGCTGTTCCGGCGCCGGCGTCGGGTCTCGCTCCCGCAGGACCAGCGGGACCAGCGGCCCTCCGCGGAGCTGGAGGAGTGGCCGGCCGTGGAGCAGGAGCCGCAGGCGGCACGGACCCCGCGCCGGGGCATCCGCTTCGGCGGGCAGAAGGTGCTGATCGTCGACGACGACATCCGCAACGTCTTCGCGCTGACCAGCGTCCTGGAGCAGCACGGCCTGTCCGTGCTGTACGCGGAGAACGGCCGCGAGGGCATCGAGGTGCTGGAGCAGCACGAGGACGTGGCGGTCGTGCTGATGGACATCATGATGCCCGAGATGGACGGGTACGCGACGACCACGGCGATCCGGCGGATGCCGCAGTTCGCCGGACTCCCGATCATCGCGCTCACCGCGAAGGCGATGAAGGGCGACCGGGAGAAGGCCATCGAGTCGGGCGCCTCCGACTACGTGACCAAGCCGGTCGACCCCGATCACCTGCTGACGGTGATGGAGCAGTGGATGAGGGGGGAGTGAGACCGGCGGCCGCGGGGCGTGCGAAAGTGGGGAGAAGCCGCGGGGACCGCGTGGGACGGTCGACGTGTCGTGCGCGAAGTCGTGTGGAAGTGCGGTCTCGGGGAACCTTCTGGTCTCGCGCGGCGTTTCCGCTACGTGCACAGTGACATCGCGGTGACAGGGTGTGGCGACAGGCGGGGTGCGGCTACGATGACCGGCACAAGGACGGGCGGCGCAAGGGAGTCGTCCCCTGGGACGGCACCCACCGGTGCTGTGTCAGGTCCTGCGGACAGGGAGGGCCCCAAGCCGGGGCGAGGAGGGCGGGCCATGGTGCAGAAGGCCAAGATCCTCCTGGTCGATGACCGGCCGGAGAATCTGCTGGCGCTGGAGGCGATCCTCTCGGCGCTCGATCAGACGCTGGTGCGGGCATCGTCCGGGGAGGAAGCGCTCAAAGCACTGCTCACGGACGATTTCGCGGTCATCCTGCTGGACGTCCAGATGCCGGGCATGGACGGTTTCGAGACCGCCGCCCACATCAAGCGGCGGGAGCGGACCCGGGACATCCCGATCATCTTCCTCACCGCGATCAACCACGGCCCGCACCACACGTTCCGGGGGTACGCGGCGGGCGCGGTGGACTACATCTCCAAGCCGTTCGACCCGTGGGTGCTGCGCGCGAAGGTCTCGGTCTTCGTCGAGCTGTACATGAAGAACTGCCAGCTGCGGGAGCAGGCGTCGCTGCTGCGGCTCCAGCTCGAGGGCAGCGAGAAGGACACGGGGGAGCCGAAGGAGGCCGCAGGACTGCTCGCCGAGCTGTCGGCGCGGCTCGCCGCCGTCGAGGAGCAGGCCGAGGCGCTCACCAAGCAGCTGAACGACGAGTCGACCGACGCGGCCGCGGTCGCCACGGCGGCCCATCTGGAGCGTAAGCTCACGGGATTGCGGCGGGCGCTGGACGCCCTCGATCCCGGGGCCGGGACCGCGTCGTCGGTGTCCTCGCAGAACTGACCGCGTCCGCTCGGTCCTTGCCCGCCCCCGAGGGCCGTCCCGGCCCTGAGGGGGCGTCAACTCCGAGCCGCGAGGGCACCGTGCGTCAGTTTCACGCCCCGAAGCGGGCGACACGAACGGGTGAAGCACCCGCCACGCGTGTCACGTGCCGTCTCCCCCGGTAACCTCACACCATGGCCTCACGTCCCTCCGCAGCCAAGAAGCCGCCCGCGAAGAAGGCGGCCGCTTCCGCGAAGGCCCCGGCGAAGAAGGCCGCCGTCAAGAAAGCCCCGGCGAAGAAGACGCCCGCCAGGAAGGCGCCCGCCAGGAAGGCTCCGGCGAAGAAGCCCGCCCCCGCCCCGAATCCGACCAGCACCGTCTACCGGCTCGTCCGCGCCCTGTGGCTGGGTCTCGCGCACGCCGTCGGCGCGGTGTTCCGCGGCATAGGGCAGGGTGCCAGGAACCTCGACCCGGCCCATCGCAAGGACGGTCTCGCGCTGTTGCTGCTCGGCATCGCGCTGATCGTCGCCGCCGGCACCTGGGCCGACCTCCAGGGGCCCGTCGGCGACCTGGTGGAGATCCTGGTCACCGGCGCGTTCGGACGGCTCGACCTGCTGGTGCCGATCCTCGTCGCTGTCGTCGCCGTACGGTTCATCCGGCACCCGGAGAAGCCCGAGGCCAACGGGCGGATCGTCATCGGTCTGTCCGCGCTCGTCATCGGCGTCCTGGGACAGATCCACATCGCCTGCGGCTCGCCCGCGCGCGCCGACGGCACGCAGGCCATAAGGGACGCCGGCGGCCTCATCGGCTGGGGCGCGGCCGCGCCGCTGTCGTCCACCATGACCGACGTCCTGGCCGTGCCCCTGCTGGTGCTGCTCACGGTCTTCGGCCTGCTGGTGGTCACGGCCACCCCGGTGAACGCGATCCCGCAGCGGCTGCGCCAGCTCGGCGTGCGGCTCGGCCTGGTGCAGGAGCCGGAGCCGGTGGAGTTCGGCGAGGACGACGAGCGCTACGAGGAGCAGTGGCGCGAGGCGCTGCCGCAGAGCCGCCGCAGGCGCCGTCCGGCGCCCCAGGAGTACGACCCCGGGCACGCGGAGGAGGAGGCGCTGTCCCGGCACCGGCGCCGCCCCCGCCGGTCCGCGGTGCCGCAGCCCGACGCCGACCGGCCCACGGACGCCGTGGACGTGGCCGCCGCCGCGGCTGCCGCGCTCGACGGCGCCGTGCTGCACGGCATGCCGCCCTCGCCGGTCGTCGCCGACCTCACCCAGGGCGTCAGCACCGGCGACGACTACGAGCCGACCACACCGACGCCGGTCCCGGCCGCCCGCCCGCAGCAGGACACGCCCGGGAAGGGCAAGCCGCGGCGGACCGCGCCCGCCGAGGACGAGGGGACCGGGCAGCGGGAGCGGCCGCCCGCGGGCGTGCTCGACATGACCAAGGCGCCGCCGCGCGAACCCCGCGACCTGCCGGCGCGCGCCGAGCAGTTGCAGCTCTCCGGCGACATCACCTACTCCCTGCCCTCCCTCGACCTGCTGCACCGGGGCGGGCCGGGCAAGGCGCGCAGCGCCGCCAACGACGCCGTGGTGGAGGCGCTGCGGAAGGTGTTCACCGAGTTCAAGGTGGACGCCGACGTCACCGGCTTCACCCGCGGCCCGACGGTCACCCGGTACGTCGTCGAACTCGGCCCGGCCGTCAAGGTCGAGCGGGTCACCGCCCTCACCAAGAACATCGCGTACGCCGTCGCCAGCCCGGACGTGCGGATCATCAGCCCGATCCCCGGCAAGTCCGCGGTCGGCATCGAGATCCCCAACACCGACCGGGAGATGGTGAACCTCGGCGACGTGCTGCGGCTCGCGGAGTCCGCCGAGGACGACGACCCGATGCTGGTCGCCTTCGGCAAGGACGTCGAGGGCGGGTACGTCATGGACTCGCTGGCGAAGATGCCGCACATGCTGGTCGCCGGCGCCACCGGCTCCGGCAAGTCGTCCTGCATCAACTGTCTGATCACCTCGATCATGATGCGGGCGACCCCGGAGGACGTCCGGATGATCCTGGTCGACCCCAAGCGCGTCGAGCTGACCGCGTACGAGGGCATCCCGCACCTGATCACGCCGATCATCACCAACCCCAAGCGGGCGGCCGAGGCGCTGCAGTGGGTCGTGCGCGAGATGGACCTGCGCTACGACGACCTGGCCGCCTACGGCTTCCGGCACATCGACGACTTCAACCGCGCGGTGCGCGAGGGCAGGGTCGAGCCGCCCGAGGGCAGCGAGCGCGAGCTGCAGCCGTACCCGTACCTGCTGGTGATCGTGGACGAGCTGGCCGACCTGATGATGGTCGCCCCGCGCGACGTCGAGGACGCCATCGTGCGCATCACCCAGCTCGCGCGCGCCGCCGGCATCCACCTGGTGCTGGCCACCCAGCGGCCCTCGGTCGACGTCGTCACCGGCCTGATCAAGGCGAACGTGCCGTCCCGGCTGGCGTTCGCCACCTCCTCGCTCGCCGACTCGCGGGTCATCCTCGACCAGGCCGGTGCGGAGAAGCTGATCGGCAAGGGCGACGGGCTGTTCCTGCCCATGGGCGCGAACAAACCCGTCCGCATGCAGGGTGCGTTCGTGACCGAGGAGGAGGTCGCGGCCGTCGTCCGGCACTGCAAGGAGCAGATGGCGCCCGTCTTCCGGGACGACGTCGTCGTCGGCACCAAGCAGAAGAAGGAGATCGACGAGGACATCGGCGACGACCTCGACCTGCTGTGCCAGGCCGCCGAGCTGGTCGTCTCCACCCAGTTCGGGTCGACGTCGATGCTCCAGCGCAAGCTGCGCGTCGGCTTCGCCAAGGCCGGCCGGCTGATGGACCTCATGGAGTCCCGGAACATCGTCGGACCGAGCGAGGGTTCGAAGGCGCGTGACGTTCTCGTGAAACCCGAGGAGCTGGACGGCGTGCTCGCGCTGATCCGCGGGGAGTCTGAAGGGTAAGCGGCGGGAACACGGTCGTCATGCCGGGTCGTCCGGCCGGGCGATCGTGACCCTTCCGTAAGCGATCACCGAGCAACCGTCTCCCGTCGGCACACGTCAAGTTGAACGAAGTGTCGGACAGCAGGCCGACCATCGGAATGTCGGGCCATTCCGATGGCGTACATATATGAACGCCCGGTTGCCCCACCCCGTCGTACCCCACCTAGACTGAACCTCCAGCACAGGCGGCTACACGCTCGAAAGGCGCCCCCGTGTCCATCGGCAACTCCCCTGAAGACGAGCGTCCGTTCGAAGACGTTTCCGAGGAAGACCGCCCTTCCGTCTCGGTCGGCCGTGCGCTGCGGCAGGCGCGCGTCGCCGCCGGGCTCACCGTCGACGACGTCAGTACCGCCACCCGCGTCCGGATCGCCATCGTCCACGCCATCGAGCGCGACGACTTCGCGCCCTGCGGCGGCGACGTGTACGCACGCGGGCACATCCGCACGCTGGCCAAGGCCGTGCGGCTCGACCCCGCCCCGCTGCTCGCCCAGTACGAGGCCGAGCACGGCGGCGGCCGCCCGGCCCCCACCCCGGCCGCGCCCCTCTTCGAGGCGGAACGTATCCGTCCGGAGCGGCGCGGGCCCAACTGGACCGCCGCCATGGTCGCCGCGATCGTGGTCGTGATCGGCTTCGTCGGCTTCACGATGGTCACCGGCGACGACGGTGACCAGGCGAACGTCGCCGGTGACACCGAGCCCGCCGCGTCGCCCGCGCCCAGCGCCACCACCGGGACCGCGAAGCCCGTCGTGCCCGCGCCGGAGCCGTCGGACAGCGCCATCGCCGCCGCGCCGCAGGACAAGGTGACCGTCAAGGTCGTCGCCGCCGACGGGCCGAGCTGGATCTCCGCCAAGGACCACAACGGCAAGGTGCTCTTCGCGGAGCTGCTCAAGGAGGGCGAGGACAAGACCTTCCAGGACAGCTCCCGGATCGACCTGGTCCTCGGTGACGCCGGCGCCCTCGACCTGTTCGTGAACGGCGAGAAGATCGAGGACGACTGGCAGCCGGGCGCGGTGGAGCGCCTCACCTACACCAAGGGCGACCCGCAGGCCGGATGACCGGCGTCCGAAGTCGCGATCAGCACGGGGTCGGCCGGGTCCGGCCAACCCCGTCGACATGGGGCGTCGCCGGGACGAAGTAGTCTTGAGCCCATGCCTGAACGCCGTACCGTCGCACTGGTCACCCTTGGCTGCGCCCGTAACGAGGTGGACTCGGAGGAGCTCGCAGGCCGTTTGGAGGCGGACGGCTGGCAGCTCGTGGAGGACGCCGAGGACGCGGACGTCGCCGTCGTCAACACCTGTGGCTTCGTCGAGGCCGCCAAGAAGGACTCCGTCGACGCCCTCCTCGAGGCCAACGACCTCAAGGGACACGGGAGAACCCAGGCCGTCGTCGCCGTGGGCTGCATGGCCGAGCGGTACGGCAAGGAGCTCGCCGACGCCCTCCCCGAGGCCGACGGCGTGCTCGGCTTCGACGACTACGCGGACATCTCCGACCGTCTGCAGACCATTCTGAACGGCGGCATCCACGCCTCTCACACCCCGCGCGACCGGCGCAAGCTGCTGCCCGTCAGCCCGGTCGAGCGGCAGGAGTCGGCCGCCGCCGTCGCGCTGCCCGGGCACGGCCCGGTCGACCTGCCCGACGGCCTCGCCCCGGCCTCGGGCCCCCGCGCGCCCCTGCGCCGCCGTCTGGACGGCTCCCCGGTCGCGTCCGTGAAGCTGGCCTCCGGCTGCGACCGGCGCTGCTCCTTCTGCGCCATTCCGTCCTTCCGCGGCTCCTTCATCTCCCGCCGCCCCAGTGACGTCCTCAACGAGACGCGGTGGCTGGCCGAGCAGGGCGTGAAGGAGATCATGCTGGTCTCCGAGAACAACACCTCCTACGGCAAGGACCTCGGCGACATCCGCCTGCTGGAGTCCCTGCTGCCCGAACTCGCCGAGGTCGACGGCCTGGAGCGGGTGCGCGTCAGCTACCTCCAGCCGGCCGAGATGCGGCCCGGCCTGATCGACGTGCTGACCTCCACCCCGAAGGTCGCCCCCTACTTCGACCTGTCCTTCCAGCACTCCGCGCCGGACGTGCTGCGCGCCATGCGCCGCTTCGGCGACACCGACCGCTTCCTGGAGCTGCTCGACACCATCCGGGGCAAGGCGCCCCAGGCCGGCGTGCGCTCCAACTTCATCGTCGGCTTCCCGGGCGAGTCCGCGTCCGACCTCGCCGAGCTGGAGCGGTTCCTGAACCACGCCCGGCTCGACGCCATCGGTGTGTTCGGCTACTCCGACGAGGAGGGCACCGAGGCGGCCGGCTACGACGGCAAGCTGGACGAGGACGTGGTCGCCGAGCGCCTGGCCCGCGTCTCCCGGCTGGCCGAGGAACTCGTCTCGCAGCGCGCCGAGGAGCGGGTCGGCGAGACCGTGCACGTCCTGGTGGAGTCCGTCGACGAGGAGGGCGTGTACGGCCGTGCCGCGCACCAGGCCCCCGAAACGGACGGCCAGGTGCTGCTCACGAGCGGCGAGGGACTGAGTGTCGGCCGTATGGTCGAGGCGAAGGTGGTCGGCACGGAGGGTGTCGACCTGGTGGCCGAGCCGCTCTTCGAGGGCTCGCCCGCGCGCATCGAGGAGGCGGGCAGATGACGGGTGTCCCGGCATCGGCGGCAGGTGGCCCCTCCGGCGCGAGGAGATCGGAGGGCCCCGCGTCCGGGGGCCTGACACCGGCGTCCGGCCGCACGCTCGCGCGGGAGGCCAGGGACACGGCTCCGGACGCCTCCGGGAACGGACCGGCACGGGGGGACGCGTCGACTCCGGCGGACGCCCGGGCGCACGCCGAAGCGGCGGCCCCGTCCGCCTCGACGGGCCCCGAGGACGCCGGGAGCGCCGGGACCACCGAGGCGCAGGGCGCCACGCGGGCCCCGCGCGGCGGCAAGATCGCCGCGGCGGCCGTCGACCAGGCCAGCGTCTGGAACATCGCCAACCTGCTGACCATGCTCCGGCTGCTGCTGGTGCCGGCGTTCGTCATGCTGATGCTCGCCGACGGCGGCTACGACCCCGCGTGGCGCTCGCTGGCATGGGCGGCCTTCGCCGTCGCCATGATCACCGACCTGTTCGACGGACATCTGGCGCGCACGTACAACCTGGTCACCGACTTCGGGAAGATCGCCGACCCCATCGCCGACAAGGCCATCATGGGCGCGGCGCTGATCTGCCTGTCCGCGCTGGGCGACCTGCCGTGGTGGGTCACGGGCGTGATCCTCGGCCGGGAACTCGGGATCACCCTGCTGCGTTTCCTGGTCATCCGTTACGGGGTCATCCCGGCCAGCCGGGGCGGCAAGCTCAAGACCCTCACCCAGGGCGTGGCCGTGGGCATGTACGTGCTCGCGCTGACCGGGTGGCTGGCGACGCTGCGCTGGTGGGTGATGGCCGCGGCGGTGGTGCTGACCGTGGCGACCGGACTCGACTATGTGAAACAGGCCATTGTGCTCCGCAGGCGGGGAATCGCCGAGCGCAAGGCGGCATTGGAGGAGACGGAAGCGTGAGTTCAACGGCCACCGAGGTGGTGCGACTACTCACCGTGAACGGCGGGACGCTCGCGGTCGCCGAGTCGCTGACCGGTGGCCTGGTGGCGGCGGAGATCACCTCCGTCCCCGGGGCGTCCAAGGTCTTCAGAGGCTCGGTGACGGCCTACGCCACCGACCTCAAGCACCGGCTGCTGGGCGTGGACCACACTCTGCTGGCCCAGCGCGGAGCGGTGGATCCGCAGGTGGCGGCCCAGATGGCGGCCGGCGTGCGCACCGCGCTCGGCGCCGACTGGGGCATCGCCACCACCGGGGTGGCAGGCCCCGACCCCCAGGACGGGCAGGCCGTCGGCACGGTCTACGTGGCCGTCGAGGGTCCCTCCGCGGGGAGCGCCGGTTCCGTCATTGGCGGAAAAGTGCGCCATCTGCGGTTGAACGGCGACCGCGCGGAAATTCGTATGGAGAGTGTACGGAGCGTACTCGCACTGCTCCTCGCGGAGCTTGCGGACGAACAGACCGGGAATGAGCGGGCACAGGATACGGAACGGAACGGGGGGTTTTGATGTTTGCAGCCCAGAGTGAACACGACATCGCTCCCCGCACGGCCGCGGCGCGAGGCGGTACGGTGGGGCGAGAAGGATGCGGCTACGCGGTCCGAGGAGGGAGCCACCGATGATTCTGCTCCGTCGCCTGCTGGGTGACGTGCTGCGTCGGCAGCGCCAGCGCCAGGGCCGTACTCTGCGCGAAGTCTCCTCGTCCGCCCGAGTTTCGCTCGGCTATCTCTCCGAGGTGGAGCGGGGGCAGAAGGAGGCTTCCTCCGAGCTGCTCTCCGCGATCTGCGACGCGTTGGACGTACGGATGTCCGAGCTCATGCGGGAAGTGAGCGACGAACTCGCTCTCGCCGAGCTGGCCCAGTCTGCTGCAGCGACCCCCAGCGAGCCCGTGCCCACGTCGGTTCGGCCGATGCTGGGTTCCGTGTCGGTGACCGGTGTGCCACCGGAACGGGTGACCATCAAGGCGCCTGCCGAGGCGGTGGACGTCGTCGCCGCCTGAGCCCGGTGTCCGACGCCCTGCGCGGTGTGAAGGCGTGAGATGCCCCGGTGGGGGCTCCCCGGAGGAATCCGGAGGAGTGCCGCCGGGGTTTTCGCATGCCTGAGGGTTCTCGCGGGCGTCGCCGTCCTGCGTTTGCCGGTGCGGCGACGGGCCGTCATCGTGGAGACGGAGACGGGGGACCAGCCACGGAGGTGCGGATGTACGTCGTGAAGAGCCCGTTGTCCGACGAGAACCTGAAGATCGTCTCGGAGGCACTGCAGGGCGCCCTGGTCGATCTGGTCGACCTCTCCCTGGTGGCCAAGCAGATCCACTGGAACGTGGTCGGACCGCGTTTCCGCTCCGTCCATCTCCAGCTCGACGAGGTCGTGACCACCGCGCGCGGTCACTCCGACACGGTGGCCGAGCGCGCCGCGGCACTGGGCGTGTCGCCCGACGGGCGGGCCGCGACGGTGGCCGTCGGCAGCGGGATCGGCGTCACGCCCGAGGGGTGGGTCGACGACGCGGCGGCGGTGAGCGCGCTGGTGGACGCGCTGGGGGCGGTGATCGCCCGCATGCGGGAGCGGATCGCGGCGACCGAGGAGCCCGACCCGGTGAGCCAGGACATCTTCATCACCGTCACCGCGGACCTCGAGAAGCACCACTGGATGTTCCAGGCCGCGAACGGGTGACACGGCCGTGGACGCCGGCACGGCCCCCGCGCGGCCGGCCGGGCGAGGGGTGTGCCGGTGTGCCGCCGTGGGTTTCACGGTGCTGTGGTGGTGGGCGGCGGCGCGGTTGCTGCTCGCGTCCGACGCCGGCGCCCTGGAAGGGGCGGTCGCGGCCGGCGGGTGGGGGCTGAGCGTGCTACCGGTGCACTGCCTGCCCAGGGCGCGTGCGGAAGGCGCGCTCGCCCCGGGGCGGTGGCGGCGGGCCTGGGGCGCGGGACGCTCCCGGGGCTCGTGACGCGTGTGTGGCTGTGTCGGTCACCTGGCAGGGCCTCGATGGCCTCGGGCGCGGGGCGGAGCCCTGGGCCCCGGCAAGCGGGGCGTGCGCAGGCCCTTGGGCGAGGGGGTGACGCCTGTGGGGTCGCGTCGGCCGGCGGGCGGGGCTCCGGCGGATGGCTTCGGGGAGCGGGGGCGCCGCCTGTGGAGTCGCCCCGGTCAGCGGGCGGGGCTCCGGCGGGCGCCTCGGGGCGCGGGGGCAGGGGCCGGTCCCGGCTGACAGGTGGGACACCAGTACGTGGGGCGTTCCCGTGAGCCGTCGCCCTGCTCGGCCACGCGGACCGGGGTGCCGCAGCGCAGACAGGGGCGGCGGGCGCGGCCGTACACGTAGAGGTCCTGGCCGCGCCAGCCCGTGGTGTTGCGGACGGGGCGGTCGCGGTTGAACTCCAGCAGCTTCCTGGCCAGTTCCGGGAGGCTCGCCATCCGGTCGGCGGGCAGCTCCCCCACGGGGAGCCAGGGGGTGACGTTGAGCAGGAAGCACAGCTCGCTCTTGAACACGTTGCCGATGCCCGCGAGGTTCCGCTGGTCCAGCAGGGCCTCGCCGAGCTCGCGGCCGGGGTCCTTCCCGAGGTTGGCGAGCGCGAGGTCGGGATCCCAGTCGGGGCCCAGCAGATCGGGGCCGAGGTGGCCGACCGCCCGTTCTTCCTCGTCCTCGGTGCGGATCAGTTCCAGCACCGGGAGCCGGTAGCCGACGGCCGTGCGTTCGGCGTTGGCGAGGACGGCGCGGATCTGGTGCGCCGGGCCGCCGTTCCAGCGCTGTCCGGGCGCGTAGATCCGCCAGGAGCCGTCCATCCGCAGATGCGAGTGCAGCGTCAGACCGCCCTCGATCCGGGTCAGCAGGTGCTTGCCGCGTGCGGTGACGTCCAGCACCGAGCGGCCGGTGAGGTCGGACGTGGCGAACCGGGGCACGCGCAGGTCGCTGCGGACCAGGACTCTGCCCGCGAGGGCGTCGTGCAGCCGTCGCGCGGCCTGCCGGACCGTGTCTCCTTCAGGCATGCGTCCAAGGGTGTCACGTCCGGGCAGGCCGCGGTCAGGCGCGCAGGCGCAGCCCCCTGGGTGTGGCCACGAAGCCCGCGGTCTCCAGCAGGGCGCCCAGCGGGGAGGTCAGGGCGGGGGTGCCGTTGACGCGCTCCACGGTGACCGTGCCGAGGGAGCCCGCGCGGGCGGCGTTCGCGAGCGCCTCGGCGGCGACCGGCAGCCGCGGGTCGTCGGCCGGGCCGGCGCCGGGATCGGCGGGCCAGGCCAGCAGGGTCTTGCCGCCGCGCTCCATGTAGAGCGTCAGCTCGCCGTCCACCAGCACCACCAGGGAGCCCGCCTTGCGGCCCGGCTTGTGGCCGGCGCCGTCCGGCGGCTCCGGCCAGCCCAGGGCCGCCCCGTAGGCGTTGGCCGGGTCGGCGGCGGCGAGCACGACGGCACGGGAGGCGCGGCCCGGTCCCGTACGGCGGCCGGCGAACGGGTCGTGCGAGGGGCCGCCGCTCTGCCAGGGCTGCCGGGAGCCCTGTGCGGCGAGGTCGCGCGGCGAGACGTACTCACCGGGCCGCGGGGGCGGGTACGGCGCGTCGCTCCGGCTCGGCGCGAGCCCGTGGGGGTCGGACCCCGCGCCGAACGGAGCGGGCGCGTCCAGGGTCGTGCGCCCCTCGTCGCGCTCCCGGGCGTCGGCCGCCGCGCGCAGGCGGTCCACGGCGCCGTCCATCGCGAACTGGGCGGCGCCGAGGCCCTCCACGACGTAGCCGCGCCGGGCCTGGCCGGTCTCCTCGAAGGCGGAGAGCACCCGGTACACCGCCGAGAAGCCGCCCTCGACGCCCTCGGCGGCGACGGCGCCACGGGTCACCACGCCGTGCCGGTCCAGCAGCGTGCGCGCCAGCGCGTGGGCGCGGACCGTGGTGTCGCCCTCCCGGTCGGGCAGCAGGGACCAGCGGCCTGCGACGGTGGGCGGGCCCGTGCGGGAGGCGCTGCGGGCGGCCGCCGTGAGGGAGCCGTAGCGTCCGCGCGGCACCGCGCGCTTGGCGCGGTGGGCGGTGGACCCCGCGGTGCGGCCGGAGCCGAGCAGGGCGCGCAGGGGATTCAGCGTGTCGTTGGTCAGCCGCCCGGACCAGGCGAGGTCCCACAGGGCGTCGGCCAGCTGCACGTCGCTCGCCTCGGGGTGCGTGGTGGCGCGGACCTGGTCGGCGATCTGCCGGAAGAAGAGGCCGTAGCCGCCGGACAGGGCGGCGAGGACGGACTCGTGCAGCGCGGTCGTCTCCAGCGGGTGCGGGGGAGGGAGCAGGAGCGGGGCCGCGTCCGCCAGGTACAGGGAGACCCAGCCGTCCTTGCCCGGCAGCGAACCGGCGCCGGCCCAGATCACCTCTCCGGCCGCGGTGAGCTCGTCGAGCATGGCCGGGGTGTAGTGCGCCACCCGGGACGGCAGGACCAGCTTCTCCAGGGCGGAGGCGGGCACGGACGCGCCCTGCACCTGCTCGACGGCCCGCAGGAGCCCGTCGACGCCGCGCAGGGAGTGGCCCTTGCCGATGTGCTGCCACTGGGGGAGGAACTGGGCCAGCGCGGCGGGCGGCACCGGCTCCAGCTCGTGCCGCAGCGCGGCCAGGGAGCGGCGGCGCAGCCGGCGCAGCACGGCCGCGTCGCACCACTCCTGTCCGATCCCGGCCGGGTGGAACTCGCCCTGGACGACCCGGCCGGACGCCGCGAGCCGCTGCAGCGCGCCCTCGGTGACGGCCACGCCCAGTCCGAGGCGGGCCGCCGCCGTGGCCGACGTGAAGGGGCCGTGGGTGCGCGCGTACCGCGCGAGGAGGTCGCCCAGGGGGTCCTTGACGGGTTCGGTGAACGCCTCGGGCACGCCGACCGGCAGCGCCGTGCCCAGCGCGTCGCGCAGCCGGCCCGCGTCCTCGACGGCCGCCCAGTGGTCCTCACCCGCGACGCGCACCCGGATGGCGCGTCTCGCGGAGGCCAGCTCCTGCGCCCACGACGGCTCGGCGCCCCGCTCGGCCAGCTCGGCGTCGGTCAGCGGGCCGAGCAGGCGCAGCAGGTCGGCGACGCTCTCCGCGTCCTTCGCGCGCCGGTCCTCGGTGAGCCACTGCAGCTCGCGCTCCAGCTCGGTGAGCACCTCGGCGTCCAGCAGCTCGCGCAGCTCCGCACGGCCGAGCAGCTCCGCGAGCAGCCGGGAGTCCAGCGACAGGGCGGCGGCCCGGCGCTCGGCGAGCGGGGAGTCGCCCTCGTAGAGGAACTGGGCGACGTACCCGAACAGCAGGGAGCGGGCGAAGGGGGACGGCTCCGGGGTGGTGACCTCGACCAGCCGCACCTTGCGGGACTCCAGGTCGCCCATCAGCTCGACCAGACCGGGGACGTCGAACACGTCCTGGAGGCATTCCCGGACCGCTTCGAGGACGATTGGGAACGAGCCGAACTCGCCGGCCACCTGGAGCAACTGGGAGGCGCGCTGGCGCTGCTGCCACAGCGGGGTGCGCCGGCCCGGGCTGCGGCGCGGCAGCAGCAGCGCGCGGGCGGCGCACTCGCGGAACCGGGAGGCGAACAGGGCCGAACCGCCGACCTGGTCGGTGACGACCTGGTCGACCTCACCCTTGTCGAAGACGACGTCGGCGGCGCCCACGGGGGCCTGGTCCGCGTCGTACGAGGCGCCGGCCGTCGACGGCTCCTGGTCGAGCAGGTCCAGGCCCATCAGGTCGGCGTCCGGGAGACGCAGCACGATGCCGTCGTCGGCGTGCATCACCTGGGCGTCCATGCCGTACCGCTCGGAGAGGCGGGCGCCGAGCGCGAGCGCCCACGGGGCGTGCACCTGGGCGCCGAACGGGGAGTGCACGACGACGCGCCAGTCGCCCAGTTCGTCGCGGAAGCGCTCGACCACGATGGTGCGGTCGTCCGGGACGTGGCCGCACGCCTCGCGCTGCTCCGCCAGGTACGACAGCACGTTGTCCGCGGCCCAGGCGTCCAGCCCCGCCGCCAGCAGCCGCAGCCGGGCGTCCTCGTCGGACAGCGAGCCCACCTCGCGCAGGAACGCGCCCAGCGCGCGGCCCAGCTCCAGCGGCCGGCCCAGCTGGTCGCCCTTCCAGAACGGCAGCCGGCCCGGCACACCCGGCGCGGGGGAGACCAGGACGCGGTCGCGGGTGATGTCCTCGATGCGCCACGAACTGGTGCCGAGCGTGAACACGTCGCCCACGCGCGATTCGTAGACCATCTCCTCGTCCAGCTCGCCGACCCGGCCCCCGCCCTTCTTGGGGTCGGCGCCCGCCAGGAACACGCCGAACAGGCCGCGGTCGGGAATCGTGCCGCCCGAGGTGACGGCCAGCCGCTGGGCGCCCGGGCGGCCGGTGATCTCGCCGGTGATCCGGTCCCACACCAGGCGCGGGCGCAGCTCCGCGAAGGCGTCCGACGGGTAGCGTCCGGCGAGCATGTCCAGCACGGACGTGAACGCGGACTCCGGCAGCGAGGCGAACGGGGCCGCCCGGCGGACCACCGCCAGCAGGTCGTCGAACTGCCAGGTGTCCATCGCCGTCATCGCCACGAGCTGCTGCGCCAGGACGTCCAGCGGATTCGACGGGACGCGCAGGGACTCGATCGCACCCGCGCGCATCCGCTCCGTGACCACGGCGGCCTGCACCAGGTCCCCCCGGTACTTCGGGAACACCACGCCCGTGGACACCGCGCCCACCTGGTGGCCCGCACGGCCCACGCGCTGGAGTCCGGACGCCACCGACGGCGGCGACTCGACCTGCACCACCAGGTCGACGGCGCCCATGTCGATGCCCAGCTCCAGGCTGGACGTGGCGACCACCGCGGGCAGCCGGCCCGCCTTCAGGTCCTCCTCCACCTGGGCGCGCTGCTCCTTGGACACCGAGCCGTGGTGCGCCCGCGCGATGACCGCCGGCGCGCCCTGGGCGGCTCCGGAACCGCCCATCAGCTCGGCGGGGGAGTGGTGCTCGGACGGCGGCTCGCCGGTGGCCCGCTCGTACGCGATCTCGTTGAGCCGGTTGCACAGGCGCTCGGCGAGCCGGCGGGAGTTCGCGAACACGATGGTCGAGCGGTGCGACTGCACCAGGTCGGTGATCCGCTCCTCGACATGCGGCCAGATCGACGGCCGCTCCGCGCCCTCCGAACTCTCCGGGACCGGGGAGCCGCCCAGCTCGCCCAGGTCCTCGACCGGCACCACCACGGACAGGTCGAACTCCTTGCCCGACTCCGGCTGCACGATCTCCGTCCTGCGGCGCGGGGACAGGAAGCGGGCCACCTCGTCCACCGGGCGCACCGTCGCCGACAGGCCGATGCGGCGGGCCGGCCGCGGCAGCAGCTCGTCCAGCCGCTCCAGGGACAGCGCCAGGTGCGCGCCGCGCTTGGTGCCCGCGACCGCGTGCACCTCGTCGAGGATCACCGTCTCCACGCCCGCGAGCGCGTCGCGCGTGGCGGACGTCAGCATCAGGAACAGCGACTCGGGCGTGGTGATCAGGATGTCCGGCGGCCGCGTGGCGAGGGAACGGCGCTCGGCGGGCGGGGTGTCGCCCGAACGGATGCCGACCCTCACCTCCGGCTCCGGCATCCCCAGACGCACGGCCTCCTGCCGGATGCCGGTCAGGGGGCTGCGCAGATTGCGCTCGACGTCGACGGCGAGCGCCTTGAGCGGGGAGACGTACAGCACCCGGCAGCGCTTCCTGGGGTCGGCCGGCGGGGGCGTCGAGGCGAGCTGGTCCAGGGCGGCGAGGAACGCGGCCAGCGTCTTGCCGGAGCCCGTGGGGGCCACCACCAGCACGTCCGAGCCCGCGCCGATGGCCGCCCAGGCGCCGGCCTGGGCGGCGGTGGGAGCGGAGAAGGCCCCCGTGAACCAGCCACGGGTCGCGGGGGAGAAGCCGTCCAGGGCTCGGCGCGGATCGCTGACCATGCGTCCATCGTGCACCCGGCCACTGACAACCGGGCCGGTCCGGGGCGCCGGACGGGCCGCGTGACAATGACGGTATGGCGGAATCGCGCGGGGAACGGGCGCGGCACTGGCGGTACGAGGAACTGCCCGGTGTCGACCTGCTGCGTGCCCGCTACATCCGCAAGTCGTTCGTCCGGCACACCCACGAACACTTCGTGATCGCCGCCATCGCCGACGGCGTCGAGGTCTTCCACCACGGCAACGGCGACCAGTACGCGGGCGCCGGCGCCCTCGCCCTGGTCAACCCCGACACGCCTCACACCGGCCGGGCGGGCGTCCCCGAGGGCTGGCGGTACGGGGCCGTCTACCCCTCGCCGGACGTGGTGGCCGCGATCGCCGCCGAGACCACCACCCTGCGCGGCACCCCGGGTTTCGTCACACCGGTCCTCGAGGACCCGTACACGGTCCGGCTCGTCCACGGTGTGCTGCGGGCCACCGACGAGGGCAACGCGCTCGCCGCCGACACCCTGCTGCGGGTCGTGGTGACCCGGCTGCTGCGGCTGAACGGCGGCACGCTGCCCCGGCGTGAGGTCCGCACGGCCGGCGCCCGGACCGCGGCACGCGCGCGTGCCGTGCTCGAGGAGCGCATGGCCGCCCCGCCCACTCTGGAGCAGCTCGCCGCCGACCTCGGCACCAGCCCGTTCGCCCTGCTGCGCGCCTTCCGCGACTCCTACGGCATGCCCCCGCACACCTGGCTCACCGACGCGCGCGTACGGAGGGCCCGGCGGCTGCTGGACGCCGGGACGACACCGTCCGAGGCGGCCGTCACCGTGGGCTTCACCGACCAGCCGCACCTCAACCGGCACTTCGGCCGCATCGTCGGCGTCCCGCCGGGCGCCTACCAGCGCGAGCGCAAGAACGTACAAGACGCGCGCGGCGGCCTTTCCGTAGCGTCCGGGGCGTGGCAGCGGAACGGACAGCACAGCACACGGACATACGGTCCGACATCGGAGGCGACGCACCCCCTGAGGCGGGAGGCAGCGCACTCCCCGAGGGGGGAGACAAGCCGGACGGCGCCGTCGTGCGGGACGCCCTCGGTGTCGGGGTCGCCGTCGGACTCTCCGGGTTCGCCTTCGGCGTGACCGCGGCGGGCAGCGGGCTCAGCCTGCTCCAGACCTGCGCGCTCAGCCTGCTGGTGTTCACCGGCGCCTCCCAGTTCGCCCTGGTGGGAGCGCTGGCAGCGGGCGGCGGAGCCGTCACGGCCGCCGCCGGCGCGTTCTTCCTGGGCGTGCGCAACGCCTTCTACGGGCTGCGGCTGTCGCAACTGCTGGCGCTGCCCCGCGCGGTGCGGCCGTTCGCCGCGCAGTGGGTGATCGACGAGACCGCCGCCGTCTCGCTGGCCCAGCCCACCCGGCGCAGCGCCCGCATCGGCTTCCTGGTCACCGGGCTCAGCCTCTACGTCCTGTGGAACCTCACGACACTGCTCGGCGCGCTGGGCGCGGACGCCATCGGGGACACCGACGCGTGGGGCCTGGACGCGGCCGGACCCGCCGTCTTCCTGGCGTTGCTCGCGCCCATGCTGCGGACCGGCGCCGAGCGGGCCGTCGCCGCGCTCGCCGTGCTGCTGGGGCTCGGCCTGCTGCCCGTCCTGCCCGCCGGCGTCCCGGTCCTGGTGGCCGCGCTCGCGGCACCGGTCGTCCTGTGGGCGCACGGCCGCAGGGACGCGTCGCGCGACCGCGTGAGGGAGGGGGAGCGGTGAACATCTGGCTCGCGATCGGCCTGACCGTCGTCGGCTGCTACGCCGTGAAGCTCGCCGGACTGCTGGTGCCCGCCGGGGCCCTCGAACGGCCCCTCGTGCGCCGGCTCGCCGCGCTGCTGCCCGTCGCCCTGCTCGCCGCCCTCACGGCCCAGCAGGCCTTCGCGGACGGGCGTGCCCTGGTGCTGGACGCGCGGGCCGCCGGTCTGGCGGCTGCCGCCGTGGCGCTCCTGCTGCGCGCGCCGTTCCTGCTCGTGGTGGCGGCGGCCGTGCTCGTGACGGCGGGGGTGCGGGCCCTGGGCGGGTGAGACAGGGCTCCTCTCGTGGTGGGCTGCCGTATGCCTCAGGCCAAAGGGCGGCCGTACGCGGCCAGGGTGCGCAGTGCCTCGATCGTCGCGATGGGGCGGGACTCCGCGAGGGCGCCCGGGGTGGGTTCGGGAGCGCCCGGGTACCGGCGGACGGGCCAGCCTCCGTCGTCCTGCTGCCCGGCCGCGAGACAGTCCAGGGAACGATCCATCTCCGCGTCGGTGAACCACGCGCGCGCCAGTGAGTCCGGCGTCCGCGCGAAGTCGTGCGGGAAGCGGCGGTCGCCCGGGGGGCGGCCGGGGCCGTCCGGGTCGAGCACCACCAGCCGCTCCCGGCGCACCAGGCGGCCCAGCCGCTCGGCGGCGGCCTCCGCGCGGGCGCGGTCCGGGGCGTGGTCGAGGAAGAGCACGGCGGCCTCCACCTCGTCGGAGCGTGCCGTCTCCAGCGACTCCACGGCCTGCTCGCAGAAGTGGGTCGCGCGGAACAGCCACGGGTGCCACACCTCGTTGCGGTGCAGCAGCCCCACCACCGGCGCGGTGGCCGACAGCGAGCCGGGAGCGGCGGCCGGATCGCCGCCGCTCCCGGCCGGACGCACGCACGGGAGCGCGCCTTCCGCCGTCGAGACGGACGTCAGACAGCGGCACACCTCCTCCGCGCGGCGCGCGTCGCAGCGTCCCACCGCGTCGAGCACGTGCAGCGCGCGTGCGGTGTGGGCGGGCAGGCTGGCCGGTCCGCGCAGGGCGGGCTCCAGCGCGTGACCGTAGCCGCCGTCGTCGTTCCGGTACGCCTCCAGCGCCGTCTCCACGGGGCCCGCGGCACCGTCGCGGAAGTGGTGGGCGAACAGGCGTTGCTCCAGTACGCGCGCGGTGAGCCACACGAAGCGCTCCGCGTGCGTGAGCGTGCCCTGTGAAGGGGACGGTCGGGTGAGCGGTACGGCTGCGGTGTCGGCCATGGCACCGACCGTAGGGGCACCACGCAGCCCCGCGGGGCCCGTGGGCCGGTGACACCCCCGCAGGCGGGATACTGGGAGGCATGCGGTTGACGGTTTTCTGGGAGCGCATGACGGAGTACTTCGGCGGGGGCTACGCCGACACCTTCGCGCGCGACCATGT
Organism: Streptomyces sp. DSM 120436; assembly: GCF_055778765.1. NCBI lineage: Bacteria > Bacillati > Actinomycetota > Actinomycetes > Kitasatosporales > Streptomycetaceae > Streptomyces > Streptomyces sp. DSM 120436. The sequence goes on from NZ_JBSKBS010000001.1 coordinate 3,140,348, forward strand.
CATGTCCGAACTCGGCGGACGGACCGTCCACGAGGCGCTGGCGGCCGGCTGGGACGCCAAGGACGTCTGGCAGGTGGTCTGCTCCGTGATGGACGTCCCCCGGGAACTGCGCTGATCGTCACATAGGTCCCACGGGAGCGGACAGGTGTCGTCGCCGTGGGTGAAACTTGGGCCGTGGCAGCCACCGACGAGACCGGGCCCGCGGGCCAGAGCACCACCGTGCCCGGCGCGCCCCCGCCCGCCGACCCGCCGGTGGACCCCGCACTCCAGCCCGCCCGCATGCCGCGGTGGCTGCCGCGCGCCATGGTGCTCGCGCTCGCCCTGGTCGCCGTGTTCCAGCTCGGCAGCTGGGCCTTCCACCAGCTCACCGGGCTGCTCATCAACATCCTGATCGCGTTCTTCCTGGCGCTCGCCGTGGAACCCGCGGTGAGCTGGATGGCCGCGCGCGGTGTGCGGCGGGGCCTCGGCACCTTCCTCGTCTTCCTGGGCGTCCTGGTCGTGGGGGCGGGGTTCGTCACGCTGCTCGGCTCGATGCTCGCGGAGCAGATCATCACGATCGTCGAGGACTTCCCGCAGTACCTCGACTCGGTGATCAACTGGATCAACGCCCACTTCCACACCGAACTGCGGCGCGTAGACATCCAGGAGAACCTGCTGCGGTCCGACTGGCTGCGCACCTACGTGCAGAACAGCGCCACCGGCGTGCTGGACGTGTCCGCCCAGGTGCTCGGCGGGCTCTTCCGGCTGCTGACCATCGGCCTGTTCTCGTTCTACTTCGCCGCCGACGGGCCCCGGCTGCGCCGCACCATCTGCTCCGTCCTGCCGCCGGCCCGGCAGACCGAGGTGCTGCGCGCCTGGGAGATCGCCGTGAACAAGACGGGCGGCTACCTCTACTCGCGCGGCCTGATGGCCCTCGTCTCGGGCCTCGCGCACTACGTCCTGCTCGAGTTCCTCGACGTGCCCTACGCCCCCGTGCTGGCCGTGTGGGTGGGACTGGTGTCGCAGTTCATCCCCACCATCGGCACGTATCTGGCCGGCGCGCTGCCCATGCTGATCGCCTTCGCGGTCGCGCCCTGGTACGCGGTGTGGGTGCTGGTGTTCGTGGTGGTCTACCAGCAGTTCGAGAACTACGTGCTGCAGCCCAAGCTGACCGCCCGGACCGTCGACATCCACCCGGCGGTCGCCTTCGGCTCCGTCATCGCGGGCACCGCCCTGCTCGGCGCCGTCGGCGCCCTGATCGCCATCCCCGCCGTCGCCACGCTCCAGGCGTTCCTCGGCGCGTACGTGAAGCGGTACGACGTCACCGACGACCCGAGGGTCCTCGGCCACCGCGGCTCCGGCGGCCCGGGCGCCCTCGGCCGCCGCGTCCGGGGCCTGTGGGCACAGCGGGGCCCGGAACCGGCCGGTGCCGGGCCGAGCGCTGCCGGGACGGCCGGTACGGGCGCGCCCGGCTCCGGGACGGCCGGTACGGGGAACGGCGGGGCGGCCGGGGCGTGAGGGCCCGGGGCTTCTGATACCGCGGGGCGGGTCCCGGCGCCGAGGGGGCCCGGGAGGCTCGGGGGTCCGGTGGTCCGGCTTGACACAAAAATCGAACGTCTATTCTTATGGGGGAGCCGGCGAGGCTCAACTCCGGGCGTTCTGTCCCAGTCGGGGCGGATGCGTACCCGGGTTATCCACAGGCCGGACGTGCGTCGGGGCGCGTTGTCAGTGGCAGGCGTTAGCGTCTTTGACGTGAAGCGATCGACTCAAGCAAACCGGGTGGAACCCATGGCAGGAACCGACCGCGAGAAGGCGCTCGACGCCGCGCTCGCACAGATTGAACGGCAATTCGGCAAGGGCGCGGTCATGCGCATGGGTGACCGGACGAAGGAGCCCATCGAGGTCATCCCGACCGGGTCGACCGCGCTCGACGTGGCCCTCGGCGTCGGCGGCCTGCCGCGCGGCCGTGTGGTGGAGATCTACGGACCGGAGTCCTCCGGCAAGACGACCCTGACCCTGCACGCGGTGGCGAACGCGCAGAAGGCGGGCGGCCAGGTCGCGTTCGTGGACGCGGAGCACGCCCTCGACCCCGAGTACGCGAAGAAGCTCGGCGTCGACATCGACAACCTCATCCTGTCCCAGCCGGACAACGGCGAGCAGGCCCTGGAGATCGTGGACATGCTGGTCCGCTCCGGAGCCCTCGACCTCATCGTCATCGACTCCGTCGCGGCGCTCGTCCCCCGCGCGGAGATCGAGGGCGAGATGGGCGACAGCCACGTGGGTCTGCAGGCCCGTCTGATGAGCCAGGCCCTGCGGAAGATCACCAGCGCGCTCAACCAGTCCAAGACCACCGCGATCTTCATCAACCAGCTCCGCGAGAAGATCGGAGTGATGTTCGGCTCCCCGGAGACCACGACCGGTGGCCGAGCGCTGAAGTTCTACGCCTCCGTGCGTATCGACATCCGCCGCATCGAGACCCTCAAGGACGGCACCGAGGCGGTCGGCAACCGCACCCGCTGCAAGGTCGTCAAGAACAAGGTCGCGCCGCCCTTCAAGCAGGCCGAGTTCGACATCCTCTACGGCCAGGGCATCAGCCGCGAGGGCGGTCTGATCGACATGGGCGTGGAGCACGGCTTCGTCCGCAAGGCCGGCGCCTGGTACACGTACGAGGGCGACCAGCTCGGCCAGGGCAAGGAGAACGCCCGCAACTTCCTGAAGGACAACCCCGACCTCGCCAACGAGATCGAAAAGAAGATCAAGGAGAAGCTGGGCGTGGGCGTCCGGCCCGAGGAGACCCCCGCCGAGGCGGGCGCGGACGCCGCGGGCGCCGCTCCGGCCGAGCCCGCAGCGGTACCGGCCCCGGCGGCCAAGGGCTCCAAGTCCAAGGCCGCGGCGGCCAAGAGCTGACCCGTGACCCGACGAACCGACTGGGCCGAGTACGAGTACGACGCCCCCGGTGTCCCACGGGGGAGGGACACCGTGGGCGGCGAGGACCCGGCCGCCGGCGGTGACACGGCGTACGACGACGGCGCGGACCCCGGCCGCCCGGACGCGGGCGGTGGCGGCGGCCGGCGACGCGGCGGTCGTACGGCACGGACGGGTGGCTCGCGTGACGGCGGGCCGCACGGTGCACGCGGGCGCCGACGCCGCTCCTTCGGCGAGGCGGCCGCGGCGGACGGAGGCGCCTCCGCATCGGTGAGGGCAGAGCGGGAGGAACCTCCGGGGGACCCGGTGGAGCGGGCGCGGGCGATCTGCCTGCGGCTGCTCACCGGGACCCCGCGCACCCGCAAGCAGCTCGCCGACGCCCTCCGCAAGCGGGAGATCCCCGACGAGGCCGCCGAGGAGGTGCTGTCCCGGTTCGAGGAGGTCGGACTGATCAACGACAGCGCCTTCGCGGACGCCTGGGTGGAGTCCCGGCACCACGGCCGCGGGCTGGCCCGGCGCGCCCTCGCGCGTGAGCTGCGCACCAAGGGCGTGGACGCCACGCTGATCGACGAGGCCGTCTCCCGGCTCGACTCCGAGCAGGAGGAGGAGACCGCCCGCGAACTGGTCGCGCGCAAGCTGCGCGCCACCCGCGGACTCGACCGCGACAAGCGGATACGCCGCCTCGCCGGCATGCTCGCCCGCAAGGGTTACCCGGAGGGCCTCGCCCTGCGCGTGGTCCGCCAGGCGCTGGAGGAGGAGGGCGAGGACACCGACTTCCTCGGTGACGAGGGGTACTGAGCGGGCAGTCGGAGTCGGGTGCTCCGCCTGCACGCCTGCACGCCTGCACGCCTGCACGCCTTCACGCCTTCACGGCTGCCGGTGTCACCGGTAGTCCCGCCGCCCACCAGGCCTGGAAGCCGGCGAGCAGACCGGTGGCCCGGCGCGGTCCCGGCCGGTGGAGTGGCCCCGCCGCCAGGCTGGAAGCGCACCTCTCGTCGCACGGCATGATGACGCGCAGGTCGTGGCTGATGGCCTCGGGGAGGTGCTGGCTGCCCCCGTGGGTCCAGTCGCGGCAGACGCACCCCGGTACGCGGCGGCCCGCGCGGCGGGGACGAGCCGGGGCGCTCGGCAGGCGTCGTCGCCACGCGGGAACGCCCGGCTTGGCGGGTGCTCTCCGCTCAGCACGCTCTCGGCCTCACCGCACGCCGCCGTTCAACGGCACGGGATTCAGCCGCACCGCGTCCAGCGACCCCTGCTCCCCGCTCTCCGACCTCAGAGCGCTCCGACGCGTCGGGGCGCTCACGCCCAGGCCAGGGCCCGCCCCCAGCGGACGCCCCGTCTCACCGAGACCCCGCCCCCGCGTCCTCCCTGGCCTTCGCCCCCGAACCGGCCTTCGCCCCCGAACCACCAGAGTTCCCCGCATCCCTCGACTCCGCCGACTCCGCCGGGACCACCGGTCCGCCAAGGGCCGCCTCCGCCGCCGCGTACATGTCCGCCGGGCGGACCCCGCTCAGCGCCGTGACGAGGTGTCCGTCGGGGCGGACGAGCAGTACCGTGTGGGCCGCCGCGCCCGGATAGCTCTCGGCGACCAGCAGTTCCGCGCGGTGCGGCAGCGCGGAGACGGCGGCCGCCAGCCGCGGCATGATCCCGGCGGACACCCAGTGCCGGCGTTCCCACACCCCGGTGCCCGGCGCGACCAGCACCACCAGCAGGGCACCCCGCCCGAGCCGGTCCCGCAGCCGGACGAAGGTGCCGTCCTCGGCGGTGACGACCACGTCCGTGACCGCCGCCCCCGGCGCCGTGCCGACCGGAGCCTCGCCCTCCAGGCGGCCGGGCGCGAGCGGTGAGTCGGCGTACGTGCCGGGCGCGCCCAGGGCGCCCCGCCCGAGGTGACCGTCCATCAGGAGCGTGTCGAGGCCGCGCGAGGAGCCGGGGACGTAGGCGCGCAGCCCTCCGCCGCCGCGCAGCAGCGGCAGTGCCTGGTCGGCGGCGCGCAGCCGGGAGGCGACGATGGCGCGGCGCTCGGCCTGGTAGCTGTCGAGCAGTGCGTCGTGCGGGCCGTGGTGCCAGGCCAGGGCCAGTTTCCAGGCGAGGTTGTCGGCGTCGCGCAACCCCTCGTCCAGCCCGTGCGTGCCCAGCGCGCCGAGCAGGCGCGCCGCGTCCCCGGCGAGGAAGACGCGGTCGGCCCGCCAGCGCCGGGCCAGCCGGTGGTGGACGGTGTGCACCCCGGTGTCGAGGAGTTCGTACGGCGGCACCGAGCCGCCGTTCCAGCCGGCCAGGGTCTCCCGGATGCGGGTGAGCAGCATCTCGGGAGTGACCAGGTCCTTGCCGGGCGGCAGCAGCCAGTCCAGCCGCCACACCCCGTCCGGCAGCGGGCGGGCGGTGATCTCGCCGGCGGAGGGACCGGACGTGCGCCACGGCGGCGAGCGGTGCAGCAGCGCCTCGTCCTGCCAGGGGAGTTCGGTGCGCAGGGCGGCGACGGCGTGACGTTCGACCGCGGTGCGGCCGGGGAAGCGGATGTCCTGGAGTTTGCGCACGGTGGAGCGCGGGCCGTCGCAACCGACCAGGTAACTGCCGCGCCACCAGGTGCCGGAGGAGCCCCGGGTGTGGGCGGTGACGCCGGAGCGTTCCTGCTCCATGGCGTCCAGCCGGCTGTCGGCGGCGATCTTGACGAGCCGTTCGTTCTCCAGTGCCGCGCGCAGCGCGCCGGTCAGGACGTGCTGGGCGATGTGCAGGGGTGCGGTCTCGGCGTCCTGGAAGGCGACCTCGCCCGTCACCTGCTTGCGCCGCATCGACCGCCATCCGGCCCAGCGGAAGCCCGCGTGGTCGAGGGACAGACCGGTCAGCCGCTCCATCAGCGCGGCGGTGTCCTCGCGCAGCACGACGGTGCGGGCGGGACGGGCTTCGTCCTTGCCCGGCCCCTCGTCGAGGACCACGCACGGCACGTCCTGACGCGCCAGCGCCAGCGCCAGCGTGAGCCCGACGGGCCCCGCTCCGACGACGATCACCGGGTCCACGGCGCGGCGCCCCCTGCTCGGAGTGACGTCGGGGAGGACGTGGGGGAACAGGAGGATGGAGCAGGGTGCACGATCACAGAACGTATGCAACCTATTGCCGGTGCTTGCGTCAAGTGACCGAAGGGCGGTGGCGATCATGAGCCGCTGCGGGAGCGGTCCCGGCACATGACAGTTCCTCACGCGAGCCCGGGGCGCACCGCTCACCCGTCACGGTGAGGACGCCCGGTCACCGGCATGACTGTGGCCCGCCGTTCCCGGCGGGCCACGGTCATGTCACGGGCGGACGCGCGTCAGACGCCGTCGGTCTTGTGCGGACCGCCGACCTCGGCCGCGTTGATGTCGTCCACGTCGTCGGCGCCGAGCACCGCACCCGTGCCGCGCTTGCTGCGGCGCAGCCGCGCCTCGAGCCAGGAGGCGAAGGAGGTGAGGACGAAGTTGAGCGCGATGAAGAGCACGGCGACCACGGTGAAGCTGGCGATCACGTTGGCGCCGTAGTAGCCGCTCATCGTGTTGGCCGAGGCGAGGAGCTCGGGGAAGGTGAGGACGGCGCCGCCCAGGGCGGTGTCCTTCACGATGACGACGAGCTGGCTGACGATGGCCGGGAGCATCGCGGTGACCGCCTGCGGCAGCAGGACCAGCCGCATGAGCTGGTTCTTGCGCAGCCCGATCGCCATCGCGGCCTCGGACTGGCCCTTGGGCAGGGACAGGATGCCGGCGCGCACGATCTCCGCGAGGACGGAGGCGTTGTAGAGGACCAGACCCGTGACGACCGCGTACAGCGGGCGGTCGTCGGAACTGACGTCGGTGTACTCGGCGAACAGCGCCAGGCCGAAGATCATCAGGACCAGCACGGGGATGGCGCGGAAGAACTCCACCACGACACCGGCGGGGATCCGGACCCAGGCGTGGTCGGACAGGCGGGCGATGCCGAGGACCGCGCCGAGCGGCAGGGCGACGATCACCGCGAGGACGGCGGCCTTCAGCGTGTTCTGCAGACCCGGCCAGATGTACGTGGTCCAGGCCTCGGTGCCGGTGAAGAACGGCTTCCACAGGGCCCACTCGAGCTGGCCCTTGTCGTTGAGGGTGCTGAACACCCACCAGAGGAGGGCGGCGAGAGCGACCAGGAACACCGCCGTGAAGACGATGTTCCGCCGCTTGGCGCGGGGGCCCTGGGCGTCGTAGAGAACGGAGCTCATCGCTTCACCGCCACCTTCTTGCCCACCCAGCCGAGGAACAGGCCGGTCGGCAGCGTCAGAACCACGAAACCGAACGCGATGACCGCGGAGATCAGCAGCAGCTGCGCCTCGTTCTCGATCATCTCCTTCATCAGCAGCGCCGCCTCGGCGACGCCGATGGCGGCGGCCACCGTGGTGTTCTTGATGAGGGCGATGAGGACGTTCGCGAGCGGGCCGACGGACGAACGGAACGCCTGGGGCAGCACCACGAGGCCCAGCACCTGGTTGAAGCTGAGGCCGAGCGCGCGGGCGGCCTCGGCCTGGCCGACCGGCACGGTGTTGATGCCGGAGCGCAGCGCCTCGCACACGAAGGCCGAGGTGTACAGGATCAGACCGAGGACGGCGAGCCGGAAGTTGATCGTTTCGAAGTCGTCCGCGCCGAGCGTGACGCCCAGGGTCTGGTTCAGGCCGAGCGACGTGAACAGGATGATGACCGTCAGCGGGATGTTCCGCACGATGTTCACGTACGCGGTCCCGAAGCCGCGCATCAGCGGCACCGGGCCGACGCGCATGGCGGCCAGCAGGGTGCCCCAGATCAGGGAGCCGACGGCGGAGAGCACAGCGAGCTGCACCGTCGTCCAGAAGGCCCCCAGCAGGTCGTAATCTTCAAGAAAGTCGAACACGATCTCCCGCGCTTCCGCGTGTAGGGATGCATGCCCCGGCGCGCCGCCCCGCATCGGGGGCGGCGCACTCCGTCAGGCGTTGCCTCAGCTCTTGATGTCGCCGATCTTCGGCGCGGGCTCGTTCTTGTAGTTGGCCGGGCCGAAGTTCTCCTTCACGGCCGTCTCCCAGCTACCGTCGGAGACCATCTCCTCAAGGGCCTTGTTGATCTTGTCCTTGAGGTCGCTGCCCTTCTTGACGCCGATGCCGTAGTTCTCGTTCGTCAGCTTGAAGCCGCCGAGCTTGAACTTGCCCTTGAACTGGTCCTGGGCGGCGTAGCCGGCGAGGATCGAGTCGTCCGTGGTCAGCGCGTCCACGGCGCCGTTCTGCAGACCGGGCAGGCACGCCGAGTACGTCGGGTACGGCTGGAGCTGGGCCTTGGGCGCCAGCTTCTCCTTGATGTTCTGCGCCGAGGTGGAGCCGGTGACGGAGCAGAGCTTGGCGTTGTTCAGGTCCTCGGGCGACTTGATCTTGTCGTCGTCGGCACGGAGCAGCACGTCCTGGTGGGCGAGCAGGTACGGGCCGGCGAAGTCGACCTTCTCCTGGCGCTCAGGGGTGATCGAGTAGGTGGCGGCGATGAAGTCGACGTCGCCGCGCTGCAGCATGGTCTCGCGGTCGGCGCTCTTCGACTCCTTCCACTCGATCTGGTCCTCCTCGTAACCGAGCTTCTCCGCGACGTAGGTGGCGACGTCCACGTCGAAGCCCGCGTAGCCCTGCGGGGTCTTCTGGCCGAGGCCCGGCTGGTCGAACTTGATGCCGATCGTGATCTTGTCCTTGCCGCCGTCCGAGGACGACGACCCGCCGTCCCCGTCGCCGCCGCACGCGGTGGCGGTCAGGGCGAGGGCGAACACGGTGGCCGAGGCGGCGGTGACCTTGCGGAGCTTCATGGTGCACATCCTTTGACTGGTGAAGTGATGCGGCCCGGTCGATGTCCGGTGACGCAGGTCGGCAGGGGCGCGGCGGTGTGCCTCAGTGGTGCAGGATCTTCGACAGGAAGTCCTTGGCGCGGTCGCTGCGCGGGTTGCTGAAGAACTGGTCCGGCGTCGCCTGCTCGACGATGCGGCCGTCCGCCATGAACACCACACGGTTCGCGGCCGAACGCGCGAAGCCCATCTCGTGGGTGACGACGATCATGGTCATGCCGTCACGGGCGAGCTGCTGCATGACCTCGAGAACCTCGTTGATCATCTCGGGGTCGAGAGCCGACGTCGGCTCGTCGAAGAGCATGACCTTGGGTTCCATCGCCAGGGCCCGCGCGATGGCGACGCGCTGCTGCTGACCACCGGAGAGCTGTGCGGGGTACTTCTCGGCCTGCGCGCCCACGCCGACCCGGTCGAGGAGGGCACGCGCCCGCTCCTCGGCCTCCTTCTTGTCCTTCTTCCGGACCTTGACCTGGCCGAGCGTCACGTTCTCGAGCACGGTCTTGTGCGCGAAGAGGTTGAAGGACTGGAAGACCATCCCCACGTCGGCACGGAGCCGCGCCAGCGCCTTGCCCTCGTCGGGCAGGGGCTTGCCGTCGATCGTGATCGAGCCGGAGTCGATCGTCTCCAGACGGTTGATGGTGCGGCACAGGGTGGACTTCCCGGACCCGGAGGGTCCGATGACCACGACGACTTCGCCGCGGGCGACCGTGAGGTCGATGTCCTGGAGAACGTGCAACGCGCCGAAGTGCTTGTTGACGCTCTTCAGGACGACCAGATCGCCGGTCGCGGCCACATCTTCCTTGGCCACCGATACTTCGGTCATCGCTTTCGGGCTCCGTCCTCCTCGGGTTTCGGAGGACAGTAGTAACCCTTCAGACCTGCGTCATTACATCTGAGGGGAATCTGAGCATCACGATCCGATAGCAATCGGGCACCTGTCGTAGCACTTGTGAGCAGGGGCGCGTTCCGGCCGCACAACGGTACCGAAGCGCAACCGGAACCCTCTTGACGTGGTCGTCCCTCATCGGCGTGACTGCAAGGTGCACCCCGTGTGCGCACGTGCAGGAGAACACCCGCGGACGTACGGCCGATGAACCGAAGGAGGCCCTGGTGAGACTGCTGCTCGTCGAGGACGACAACCACGTCGCCGCGGCCCTGTCGGCCGTCCTGGCCCGTCACGGCTTCGACGTCACCCACGCGCGCAGCGGCGAGGAGGCTCTGCAAGCGCTCGTCCCCGAGAGCGACGGCTTCGGCGTCGTCCTGCTCGACCTGGGCCTGCCCGACCAGGACGGATACGAAGTGTGCGGCAAGATACGCAAGCGCACCGGCACCCCCGTGATCATGGTCACCGCGCGCTCCGACGTGCGCTCCCGCATCCACGGCCTCAACCTCGGCGCCGACGACTACGTGGTGAAGCCGTACGACACCGGGGAGCTGCTCGCCCGGATCCACGCCGTCAGCCGCCGCACCGTCCACGAGGAGCCCACCGGCTCGGCCGAGACCGAACTGCTCCTCGGCCCGGTGCGCATCGAGCTGCCCACCCGGCAGGTCAGCGTCAACGGCACGCCCGTCCAGCTCACCCGGAAGGAGTTCGACCTGCTCGCGCTGCTGGCCCAGCGTCCGGGGGTGGTCTTCCGCCGCGAGCAGATCATCAGCGAGGTGTGGCGCACCAGCTGGGAGGGGACCGGCCGCACCCTGGAGGTGCACGTGGCCTCCCTGCGTGCCAAGCTCCGCATGCCCGCCCTGATCGAGACCGTGCGCGGCGTCGGCTACCGGCTCGTCGCGCCCACGGCGTAGCGGGGCCGGGTGCACCCACGTCTGCTGCCGCTGCTCATCGTCCTGATGGCGGCCGTCCTGCTCGCCCTCGGCGTGCCGCTCGCGGTGAGCCTCGCCGGCGCCCAGCAGCAGAAGGTCGTCGTCGACCGGATCGACGACACCGCCCGCTTCGCGGCCCTCGCCCAGTTCGTCACCGAGCCCGCCGACACGTCCGGCGGCGACGTCAACGAGCGCCGCGAGACCCTCAGCAGCGAACTGCGCAGCTATCACAAGGTCTACGGCATCCGAGCCGGCGTCTTCTACCGCAACGACGCCCCCATGGCGCACGCCCCGAAGGACTTCTTCCTGCCCCGCACCGGCGAGGTGCGGGACGCCTTCAAGGAGGCGCTGCTCAGCCGCCGCAGCCACGACCCCGAGCAGGTGTGGCCCTGGCAGCGGAGCAGCCTCGTGGTCGCCTCGCCGGTCATCCGGGACGGCGATGTCGTCGCGGTCGTGGTCACCGACTCGCCCACCGGGCAGATGCGGTCCCGCATCCTCCACGGCTGGCTGGTCATCGCCGCGGGCGAGGCGGCCGCGATGCTGCTGGCCGTCGGCGCGGCGCTCCGGCTCACCGGCTGGGTGCTGCGGCCGGTGCGCGTCCTCGACGCCACCACCCACGACATCGCCACCGGCCGCCTGAAGTCCCGCGTCGCGGTGGCCGGCGGCCCCCCCGAGCTGCGCCGGCTCGCGCGCTCCTTCAACGAGATGGCGGACAACGTCGAGAACGTGCTGGAACAGCAGCGCGCCTTCGTCGCCGACGCCTCCCACCAGTTGCGCAACCCGCTGTCCGCGCTGCTGCTGCGCATCGAACTGCTCGCCCTGGAACTGCCCGAGGGCAACGAGGAGATCGCCTCCGTGCAGGCCGAGGGCAAACGGCTGGCGCAGGTCCTGGACGACCTGCTCGACCTGGCCCTCGCCGAGCACAGCGAGCCCGCCCTGCAGATCGTCGACATCGGCGCCGTGGCCGCCGAGCGGGTCGCCGCCTGGTCGCCGTCCGCCGACGCCAAGGACGTGACGCTGACCGGCGTCTGCCCGCCGACCACCGCGTGGGCGGACCCGGTGGCGCTGTCCAGCGCGCTGGACGCGGTCATCGACAACGCCGTGAAGTTCACCCCGGCGGGCGAGACGGTCGAGGTGACCGTCGCCCCCGACGGCGACACGGCGACCGTCGTCGTCACCGACAACGGCCCCGGACTGACCGACGAGGAGCTGACCCGCATCGGCGACCGCTTCTGGCGCAGCGGGCGGCACCAGAACATCAAGGGCTCGGGCCTCGGCCTGTCCATCTCCCGAGCCCTGCTCGCCGCGGGCGGCGGCTCCCTCTCCTACGAGCCGCACGAGCCGCACGGGCTGCGGGTGACCGTGACCGTGCCGCGCAACGCCCCCGCGGGGGAGGCGGCCGGTCAGGGCTTGACGGACCGGTAGTACCGGCGGGCGCCCTCGTGCAGCCGCAGCGGATCGGTGTAGATGGCGGTGCGCACGTCGACGAGCTGCGCGGAGTGCACGTGGGCGCCTATGCCGTCGCGGCTCTTCAGCACGATCCGGGTCAGCCACTCGGTGAGCCGGGGGTCCGCGTCCGCGTGGGTGATCAGCAGGTTGGAGACCGCCATGGTCGGCACGGTCGAGCCGAGCTGACTGCCCGGGTAGGCCGACTCCGGCATGTTGGTCGCGCGGTAGTGGCGGGTGGCGCCCCCCTGGTCGTGCAGCTTCGCGACGAGGGCGGCGTCGATCGGCACGAACCGCAGCGCGGACTTCTCGGCGTACGTCTTCAGACCGTCCGTGGGCAGCCCGCCCGACCAGAAGAAGGCGTCCAGGCCGTGTCCCAGGCGTCCGGGCCCGGTGTCGATGCCGTCCGCGGACGGCACGATGTCCCGTTCCGGGTCGATGCCGGCCGCCCGCAGCAGCCGGTTGGCGATGAGCCGCACCCCCGACTTCGGCGGCCCTATGGCGACCCGCTTGCCCCGCAGGTCGGCGATGGTGCGGATGCCCGAGCCGGGCGCGACGGCGAGCTGCACGTAGTCGTCGTACAGGCGCGCCACCCCACGCAGCCGGCCGCCGCCGGTGCGGTCCTCCTGCCGGTACGTCTCCACGGCGTCGGCCGCCGCGAAGGCGAAGTCGGCCTGCCCGGTGGCGACCCGGCGGACGTTCTCCCAGGAGCCGTCGCTGGTCTCCAGCCGCACCTTCAGACCGGGCATGTCCTTGCCGAGCGCGGTGCGCAGCAGCTCGCCGTACTTCTGGTAGACGCCGGCACGGGTGCCCGTGCTCATCGTGATCGTCCCGCCGGGCGGCTCCTCACGCCAGGGCGCCAGCCACCACAGCAGCAGCCCGAGCACCACCAGACCGGCGGCCGTGCCCCGCAGGGCCCGCCGCCTGCCGATGGGGGACAGCACGTGGGACATGGCCGCGATCCTGCCAGCCCGCCGGCCCGCTGACCAGGGCGGGACGCACAGGACCGCCCGGCGATGTCCGGGCCGGCCGTTGCCGTCCCCGCCGTGGAGCCGTTCCGTGCCGACCCGGTCCGCGTGTTCCACCGTGCCTTCGGCCCGGGTGTCCGCGGCGCCCCGACCGGGATCCCGCCGGACCTCGCCGCCCACCGCGGCGGCCGATCGCTCGCGGAGGAGGTGAGGGAGGCGGCCGAGGCGTCGGGCACGGGCCCCTCGGCCGGCTCGCCCGCGAACCGGCCGACGTGGTCCGCGTCGCCGACGGCACCGCCCTGGCCCCCGGCACCGGCCTCGACACGGCGATCGCGCAGATCCACCGCTCAGGCGGCACGGTCCCCGAGGGCGACCGCTCCCAGGCCCCGGACGTGGGGCGGTGCCGCGACGGCGGGGGCGGGCGGGCCGCCCGCAGGGCCCGCGGACCGTGGAGTGGGGAAAGCCCGGGCCGAGTTGGAGCGGTCGCTGTAGCTTCTGCCGATGACGTCCGCCACCGGCTCCTCGCCGACGCCGTCCGCCGCCGAGTGCCTCGCGCTCACCCGGCGGTTGCGGCGCGGAGGCGCCGTCGTGCTCTCCCCGTTCGCCCTGGCCTGGGCTTTTGCGGGCCCTCCGCGACCGGCTCGGCGACCGACGCCGTGCCGCTGTCCATCGAGGTGGTGGCGCTCGGGATCACAGCCGTCGCGCTGTACCCGGGCCTCCGCAAGGACGCCCGGCCCCCGCCCCGGACGGTGGGCCTGCCGGAGAACTGGGCCCGCGGGGTGGGCGTCGTGAACGCCCTCGAGCTGTCGGCCGTCGTCGCCGTCGGCGCCGCGGCCCACGCCTGTGGACGCCCGGTCTTCGCCCCGGTCGGCATCGCGCTCGTCGTGGGGCTGTGCTTCTTCCCGCTCGCCCGGCTGTACGACCAGTGGCAGTACCGGTGGACGGGCGCGCTGATGACGGCGGTGGCGGCCGTCGGCGCCGCGCTGGTCCTGACCGGCCCGCCGACCGGGACCGTACGGCTCGCGGCCGGCCCGGCGTGCGCGGCGGTCCTCTGGGTTTCCGCCTGTCACCCGGCCGTACGCGGCTGAGCCACCCGGCGGTACGCGGCCGAGGGGGAACGCGGGGCGGAGCCGCTCCGGGAAACGCCTACCCTTGTTGCCATGACCAGCAGCAGTGACCGGAGCCCCGCCGTGGACGTTCTCTCGACCAGGACCTACGAGATTCGCACCTACGGGTGTCAGATGAACGTCCACGACTCCGAGCGCCTCGCCGGGCTGCTGGAGGACGCCGGGTACGTCCGCGCCCCCGAGGGCTCCGACGGCGAGGCCGACGTCGTCGTGTTCAACACCTGCGCCGTGCGCGAGAACGCCGACAACAAGCTGTACGGCAACCTGGGCCACCTCGCGCCGAAGAAGGCGAGCCGCCCCGGCATGCAGATCGCGGTCGGCGGCTGCCTCGCGCAGAAGGACCGGGACACCATCGTCAAGCGCGCACCCTGGGTGGACGTCGTCTTCGGCACGCACAACATCGGCAAGCTGCCGGTGCTGCTGGAGCGCGCCCGCGTCCAGGAGGAGGCGCAGGTGGAGATCGCCGAGTCGCTGGAGGCGTTCCCGTCCACGCTGCCCACCCGGCGTGAGAGCGCCTACGCCGCCTGGGTGTCGATCTCCGTCGGCTGCAACAACACCTGCACCTTCTGCATCGTCCCCGCCCTGCGCGGCAAGGAGAAGGACCGCCGCCCCGGCGACATCCTCGCCGAGATCGAGGCCCTGGTCGCCGAGGGCGTCTCGGAGATCACCCTGCTCGGCCAGAACGTCAACGCCTACGGCTCCGACATCGGCGACCGCGAGGCGTTCAGCAAGCTGCTGCGCGCCTGCGGGAAGATCGACGGCCTGGAGCGGGTCCGCTTCACCTCCCCGCACCCCCGCGACTTCACCGACGACGTCATCGCCGCCATGGCCGAGACGCCGAACGTGATGCCGCAGCTCCACATGCCGCTGCAGTCCGGCTCCGACCCGGTCCTCAAGGCGATGCGCCGCTCCTACCGGCAGGAGCGCTTCCTCGGGATCATCGAGAAGGTCCGCGCCGCCATCCCGCACGCGGCGATCAGCACCGACATCATCGTGGGCTTCCCCGGCGAGACCGAGGAGGACTTCCAGCAGACCCTGCACGTGGTCCGTGAGGCCCGCTTCGCCCAGGCGTTCACCTTCCAGTACTCCAAGCGGCCCGGCACCCCGGCCGCCGAGATGGACGGGCAGATCCCCAAGCAGGTCGTCCAGGAGCGCTACGAGCGTCTCGTCGCCCTCCAGGAGGAGATCTCCTGGGAGGAGAACAAGAAGCAGGTCGGCCGCACCCTGGAGCTGATGGTCGCCGAGGGCGAGGGCCGCAAGGACGACACCACCCACCGCCTCTCCGGCCGCGCCCCCGACAACCGCCTGGTGCACTTCACCAAGCCCGGCCAGGAGGTCCGCCCCGGCGACGTGGTCACCGTCGAGGTCACCTACGCGGCCCCGCACCACCTCCTCGCCGAGGGCCCCGTCCTCGACGTGCGCCGCACCCGCGCGGGCGACGCCTGGGAGAAGCGCAGGACGGAGAAGGCGGCCAAGCCCGCGGGGGTGCTGCTCGGCCTGCCCACGGTGGGCGTGCCCGAGCCGCTGCCGGTGGCCAGCGGCGGCTGCGCCGTCGACTGAACCCGTCCGCGTGCCGCGGGGCCCGCCCCCGCGGCACCGCCCGGCGGGGCGGGTCCGGAGGGCCGCAGTAGGCTGCTGATCATGCTTGTCGCCGCCGCAGTCTGCCCCTGCCCGCCGCTGCTGGTGCCGGAGGTCGCCGCCGGCGCCGCACCGGAGCTGGACGCCGCGCGCGCCGCCTGCACGGACGCGCTCGGCGTGCTCGCCGCCGCCCGCCCCGACCTCCTCGTGGTCGTGGGCCCGGACGACGGCGCCGGGACACGCGCTTACCCGGCGGGCACCCCCGGCTCCTTCCGCCGCTTCGGCGTCGGTCTGGACGTGCGGCTGGGCGAGGGTGACGGCGCGGCCGACGGGGAACTGCCGTACGGGCTCGCCGTGGGCGCCTGGCTGCTGGGGCGGACCGGATGGGCGGGCGCCCCCGTCGAGGGGCGGGGCGTGGGAGAGTCCCTCACGCCCGACGCGTGTGCCGAGGAAGGGCGGCGGCTGGCCGGCCGGGCGGAGCGGGTGGCCCTGCTCGTGATGGGGGACGCCAGCGCCTGCCGCACCGTGAAGGCGCCCGGCTACCTGGACGAGCGTGCGGAGCCCTTCGACGCGGAGATCGCCCGTGCGCTCGGCTCGGCCGACGCGGCAGCCCTGCGCGCGCTGGACGCCGGGCTGGCGCACGAGCTGAAGGTGTCCGGCCGGGCGCCCTGGCAGGTGCTGGCCGGTGCGGCCGACGGCAACGCCGGGCTGTCGGGCGCGCTGCTCCACGAGGACGCCCCGTACGGCGTGGGCTACGTGGTCGCCACTTGGTCGTAGACCCGCGTGCGGAACGGCGGACGGCCGGGGCGATCCGCCCCGGCCGTCCGCCGTTCGCGCCGCTCAGGAGGCGGGCGGCGGTCCGGCCGGCGGCGGCGTGCCGCCGCCCGCCTCCGGACCGGGGTCGTTCTTGTGGGTGAAGCGGTCCACGGCCTCCTTGGCCCTGCCCGTGCCCGACTGGATCCGGTCGCTGTACTTGCCCTTGGTCCGCCGGTCGACGGTCTGCGCAGCCTTCTCCAGGCCGTGCTGGATCTTGTCCTCGTGCTGCTGCGCGAGGCCGGAGACCTTGCCCTTGGCGGGGCCGATCTTGGCCTTCAGATTGTCCAGGAGACCCATGATGTACCTTCCCTCGCGGCACGCTACGTGCGGGCGCCCTCGCCGGCTTCGCTGTCGGCGGCCTTGCCGGACTGCTGCTTCGGGATCTCGACGTTCTCCGTGACGGTGACCTCGTCGGACCCCTTCGCCGGGGACGACTCCGAGGACGGCCCCGGGGAGGGCTCCGTCACCGCGGACCCGGAGGTCTCCGGTGCGCCGTCGGCCGCGGCCTCCGGCCGCGCCGTGGCCGCCGTGTCGTCCGTGCCGGTCCCGGCCTCCTCCCCGTCGGTCCGGGCCTCGGCCGCCGCTGTCTCTCCCGTGGTCTTCGACCTCCGAAAAAGTCGTGCAAAAACACCCATATCCACTCCATACGTTACTCGTGCGGGCGAAATTCCGCGTAGCCCGGTGTGTCCGTCCGTGTGAGCCGGGCGAGCGCCACCGCGATCCGGCGGCAGGAACCTCGAACGGGCAACGACCCGGTGGCCCCCACGTCACGTAACCCGATCGAGAGCGGCCCCGGAGGTTTGGGAGACTGGATCGGTGAGCAGCGCACCCCTCGCCCCCCGCGTCATCGCCGTCGTCGGACCCACGGCGGCCGGAAAGTCCGATCTGGGCGTCTTCCTGGCCCAGCGGCTCGGCGGCGAGGTCGTCAACGCCGACTCCATGCAGCTCTACCGGGGGATGGACATCGGCACCGCCAAGCTGACGCCCGAGGAGCGCGGCGGCGTCCCGCACCACCTCCTCGACGTCTGGGACGTCACCGAGGCCGCCTCCGTCGCCGAGTACCAGCGGATGGCCCGGGAGCGGATCGACGCGCTGCTCGCCGCCGGACGCTGGCCGATCCTGGTCGGCGGCTCCGGCCTGTACGTCCGCGGGGCCGTCGACAACCTGGAGTTCCCCGGCACCGACCCCGATGCCCGGGCGCGCCTGGAGGAGGAGCTGGCCCTGCGCGGCCCCGGAGCGCTGCACGCCCGGCTCGCCGCGGCCGACCCGGAGGCAGCCCGGGCGATCCTGCCGAGCAACGGCCGCCGCATCGTCCGCGCGCTGGAGGTCATCGAGATCACGGGGCGGCCCTTCACCGCCAACCTCCCCGGCCACGACTCGGTCTACGACACGCTCCAGATCGGCGTCGACGTGGCCCGCCCCGAACTCGACGAGCGCATCGCCCGCAGGGTCGACCGGATGTGGGAGGCCGGGCTCGTCGAAGAAGTGCGCGCACTCGAGGCGCAGGGGTTGCGCGAGGGGCGTACGGCGTCGCGCGCCCTCGGCTACCAGCAGGTGCTCGCCGCACTTGCCGGCGAGTGCACCCTGGAGGAGGCGCGTACCGAGACCGTCCGTGTCACCAAGCGCTTCGCGCGCCGTCAGGATTCATGGTTCAGGCGCGATCCGCGGGTGCACTGGTTGAGTGGGGCCGCGGCGGACCGCGGGGAACTTCCGCGGCTCGCGATGTCGTTGGTCGAACGACCGGTTACAGCCTGATCACGTCCTGGCATCGGGACGCCCAGGCCGTCATCCGGGCCTGTGACGCCGTGCCATCATCAAGCTTCGATCGACCAGTGAAGTCCTAAGTTGGGAGGGCGCGTGGCGATGGAGGCCGGCCCTCGCGACACCGCACACAGCACCGAGCGGCATCTCACCACCGAGCGGGATGCCACGGAGCCGGAGACCGATCGTCTCAGCCCCGACGGGCCCGAGGAGACGCAGGGCGGTGTGACCGACGACGGCCCCGAGCCGGAGGAGATGTTCACCGGCGGGGACGAGGTCGAGGTCGAGCTGCGCCCGCAGCGTCGGCTGCGTGTCTGGCAGCTCGCCCCGATCGTCGGACTCGGCGCGCTCGGCTCGCTGATGTTCGCCTTCCCGCTGGCCTTCGACTTCGGCGACAGCGGCGCGGTGATCGCCATGCTGGGCCTGCTGATCTGCTCCTGCGCGGCCGGCTGGGGCATGGTGGCGGCCCGCAAGGTCGGCTACACCTGGCCGGGCCTGTCCGCCTGCGGCTCGGACCGCAAGTCCGACTGGCGGGTCGTGGCCGCCTACGCCGTGATGGTCGCGGCGGCGGTCGCCCTCGCGGTGTGGCGCGTGGCCCGCCTGCGCTGAGCCCCCGTGGCTGCGCGGCCTGTCTTCACCGGCCCGTCCGTTCCCGTGGCCCGCTCGTGCCGCCCCCGCGCCCCCGCGAGCCGCTCGTGTCGGCGCCCGTGCCCCGGGTCCCGCCGGCTCCCGCCGCCGCGCCCGACCCGCCCGCGCCGGCCGTGCGATCCCGCGACGCCGTCCCCCGATCCGTTGTCCACAGGCCGCGACCCCGCCCCACCCGCACCCCGTAGGATCGAAGAATGAGCACGCGGATCGCCTTCCTCAAAGGGCACGGCACGGAGAACGACTTCGTGATCGTCCCGGACCCGGAGAACGCCGTCGACCTGTCGCCGGCGGCCGTCGCCGCCCTGTGCGACCGGCGCGCGGGCATCGGAGGCGACGGGCTGCTGCACGTGGTGCGGTCCGCGGCCCACCCCGAGGCGCGGTCCATGGCGGACGAGGCCGAGTGGTTCATGGACTACCGCAACGGCGACGGCTCCGTCGCGGAGATGTGCGGCAACGGCGTCCGCGTCTTCGCCCGCTACCTCCAGCACGCCGGACACGTCGGTGAGGGCGACCTCGCGATCGCCACGCGCGGCGGCGTGAAGACCGTGCACATCGCCAAGGACGGCGACATCACCGTCGGCATGGGCCACGCGGTCCTCCCCGACGGTGACGTCACCGTGCACGTCGGCGCGCGCGGCTGGCCCGCGCGCAACGTCAACATGGGCAACCCGCACGCCGTGGCCTTCGTCGACGACCTGGCCGACGCGGGCGACCTGTTCACCGCCCCCTCCTTCGCCCCGGCCGCCGCCTACCCGGACGGCGTGAACGTGGAGTTCGTCGTCGACCGGGGCCCCCGGCACGTCGCGATGCGCGTGCACGAGCGCGGGGTCGGCGAGACCCGGTCCTGCGGCACCGGGGCGTGCGCCGTCGCCGTGGCCGCCGCGCGTCGCGCCGGTGTGGACCCGCACGACACCGGCCTGCCGGTGACGTACACCGTGGACCTCCCCGGCGGCACCCTCGTGATCACCGAACAGCCCGACGGCCAGATCGAGATGACCGGTCCCGCGGTCATCGTCGCCGAAGGCGCGATCGAGACCGAGTGGCTTGAGAACGCCCTTCACTGAACGATGCGCTGTACGATCTTCCGCCCTCCGGCCCACCCCGCCGTCGATCCGCAGGACAGAGCGGGTGCGGGGCTTCGAGATCGTGGCGCTCCGCCCACCCGATGGCGTGAAAACGACCGTGAACGGCCCGTCGCTCTTTGGAGTGATCCGTTTCACGGTCGGCCGGAGGCGGCCGGTCCGACCCCGTGCGGCTGGATAGCATCAAGCACCGGCCCGGACGGGGGATCAACGCCGTCCCCCAGGCCCACGTCCGCCCTGGGGCGCCGTCCGCCGGACCCACGCAGCCGGAGGTGCTCATGAACGCGGAGGCCGCGAAACCTGCGACCCCGGGCCCGCTCGCACCGGGTCACGTCACACCGGCCGGGACGCGCCGCAAGTCCCGCCCCCGGCTCGACCTGCGCCGGCTGGGCCGCGCCGCCCTGCTGGGGTCGTCCTCCGCCCGCGACCGGCTGCCCGACGCCATCGGCCACGTCGTCGAGGCCCACCGGGCCCACCACCCCGACGCCGACCTCGAACCGCTGCGCCGCGCCTATCTCCTGGCGGAGTCCTCGCACCGCGGGCAGATGCGCAAGAGCGGCGAGCCGTACATCACCCACCCGCTCGCCGTCACCCTCATCCTCGCCGAACTGGGCGCCGAGACGACGACGTTGACCGCCTCGCTGCTGCACGACACCGTCGAGGACACCGACGTCACGCTCGACCAGGTGGGCAAGGAGTTCGGCGAGGAGGTGCGCTATCTCGTCGACGGCGTCACGAAGCTGGAGAAGGTCGACTACGGCGCCGCCGCCGAGCCCGAGACCTTCCGCAAGATGCTCGTCGCCACCGGCAACGACGTCCGCGTGATGTCGATCAAACTCGCCGACCGGCTGCACAACATGCGCACCCTCGGCGTGATGCGCCCCGCCAAGCAGGAACGCATCGCCAAGGTGACACGTGACGTGCTCATCCCGCTCGCCGAACGGCTCGGCGTCCAGGCGCTCAAGACGGAACTGGAGGACCTCGTCTTCGCCATCCTCCACCCCGAGGAGTACAAGCGGACACGCGAGTTGATCCTCCGCAACGCCGCCCGCGAGGACGACCCCCTCGCCGACGTCGCCGACGACGTCCGCAAGGTGCTCCGGGAGGCCGACATCCCGGCCGAGGTCCTCATCCGCCCACGGCACTTCGTCTCCGTGCACCGCGTGTCCCGCAAGCGCGGCCCGCTGCGCGGCGCCGATTTCGGCCGGCTGCTGGTGCTGGTGAACGAGGACGCCGACTGCTACGCCGTGCTGGGCGAGCTGCACACCTGTATGACGCCGGTGGTCTCGGAGTTCAAGGACTTCATCGCCGTCCCCAAGTTCAACCTGTACCAGTCGCTGCACACCGCGGTGGCCGGCGAGGACGGGCAGGTCGTCGAGGTCCTCATCCGCACCCACCAGATGCACAAGGTCGCCGAGGCGGGCGTCGTCGCGCTCGGCAACCCCTACGCCGCCCCGCCGGAGGAGCAGTCCGCCGGCGACGGCGAACGCGTCGACCCCACCCGTCCCGGCTGGCTCTCCCGGCTGCTCGAATGGCAGCAGGCCGCGTCCGACCCCGACACCTTCTGGTCCACCCTCCGCGAGGACCTCGCCCAGGACCGGGAGATCACCGTCTTCCGCCCCGACGGCGGCACCCTGGGCCTGCCCGAGGGCGCGACCTGCGTGGACGCCGCCTACGCGCAGTACGGCGAGGACGCGCACGCCTGCATCGGCGCCCGGGTCAACGGACGGCTGGCCACGTTGAGCACGGTCCTCAAGGACGGGGACACCGTCCAGCTCCTCATGGACCAGGACGCGGCCTCCGCGCCGTCCCGGGAGTGGCTGGAGCACGCGACCACCCCGGCGGCCCGCATCGCCATCCAGCGGTGGCTCGCCGCCCACCCCGCCCCGGAGGACGGCACGTCCGCGACGGACGCCCGGACCCCGGCGGACGACATCGAGGCCGCCCGCCCGCCCGAGCCGGACGCCCCGCGGGCCCGCCGGCCGTCCGGCGCCGAGGACACGGACTCCGGGCGCCCCGCCGCCGCCCAGGTGCTGGTCGACCGGGACGGCGCGACCGTACGGCTGGCCGGCTGCTGCACGCCCGTGCCGCCCGACGAGGTCACCGGCTTCGCGGTGCGCGGGGGAGCGGTCACCGTGCACCGGACGGAGTGCCCGGCGGTGGCGCGGATGAGGGGCGCGGGCCGCACGGAGGTCGGCGTGCGCTGGGGCGAGGGCGCCGAGTGCCGGGTCACACTGGTGGCGGAGTCGTTCGTCCGGCCGCATCTGCTCGCGGACCTCACCGAGGCGATGGCCACGGAGGGCGCCGAGATCGTCTCCGCGACCGTCGAACCGCCGGACCGGCAGCAGGTGCGCCACACCTACACCGTGCAGCTCCCCGACGCCGCCCGGCTGCCCTCCCTGATGCGCGCCATGCGCAACGTGGCGGGCGTGTACGACGTGAGCCGGGCGCAGCCGCAGGCGCCGGGCGTCTGAGCCGCCTCTGTTCCGCCGCCCCGGTGACGGCGCCCGGCACACAGACCCTTGCGGTGTGATTACCCGATCGGGTGGGTCGGGAGCGCGCCGCCGCAGCCGCGCCCGCGCACGCTGATAGCCGTGAGGCATGCTCCCCACCTCCCACCACCCCGCCCTGTTCACCTCCCACCACCCCGCCCTGCCCGCTTCCCGCCACCCCGCCCCGCGCGCCTCCCGACACCCGGCACCCCGCGCCCATCGCCGCCGGCGCACCGTCCAGGCCCTGCTCGCCTCCGCGATCGGCGTCTGCCTGGCCGCCGCGAGCGCCCCCGCCGAACCGCTCGGCATCGGCGACCCCCTCTTCCCGCACCTCGGCAACCCCGGCTACGACGTCCAGGCGTACGACCTGGGCCTCACCTATCCCGGCCGCAACGACCGGCCGCTCGAGGCCGTCACCACCCTCGACGCCCGGATCACCGCCGACCTCGGCCGGCTCAACCTGGACTTCGCCCACGGCACGGTCCGCTCGGTCGAGGTCGACGGCGAGCCGGCCGCCTTCACCGGCGTGGGCGAGGACCTGGTGATCACCCCCGACGACGACCTCGACCGGGGCGAGTCGGTGCGCATCACCGTCCGGCACACCAGCGATCCCAGGCCCGGGGACCGCGAGGGCGGCTGGGTGCGCACCGCCGACGGACTCGCCCTGGCCAACCAGGCCGACGCCGCCCACCTGGTGTTCCCGTGCAACGACCACCCGTCGGACAAGGCGATGTTCACCTTCCGGATCACCGTCCCGGACGGGTACACCGCCGTCGCCAACGGTCTGCCCACCGCCGTCGACCGCACCCCCGGGGCCACCACCTGGAGCTACCGGACCCGCCACCCCATGGCCACCGAACTCGCCCAGGTGTCCGTCGGCCGCTCCACCGTGCTGCACCGCACCGGACCGCACGACCTGCCGCTGCGGGACGTCGTCCCCACCGAGCACCGCGCGGCCCTCGAACCGTGGCTGGCGAAAACCCCGGGTCAGATCTCCTGGATGGAGAAGCGGGTCGGCCGCTACCCCTTCGCCACCTACGGCCTGCTGCTCGCCGAGGCCTCCACCGGCTTCGCCCTGGAGACCCAGACGCTCTCCCTCTTCGAGCGCGACCTGTTCACCGACCCCGCCCTGCCCGCCTGGTACGTCGAGTCGATCATGGTGCACGAGCTGGCCCACCAGTGGTTCGGCGACAGCGTCAGCCCTCGCACCTGGGCCGACCTGTGGCTCAACGAGGGGCACGCCACCTGGTACGAGGCGCTGTACGCCGAGGAGCGCGGCGGCAGGTCCCTGCAGGCCCGGATGCGGACCGCGTACGAGTCCTCCGACGCCTGGCGTGCCGCGGGAGGACCGCCCGCCACGCCGAAACCGCCCGAGCCGGGCCGGAAGACCGGCATCTTCCGTCCGGGCGTCTACGGCGGCGCAGCGCTGGTGCTGTACGCCCTGCGCCAGGAGATCGGCCCGGAGGCGTTCGACCGGCTGCAGCGCGCCTGGGTCGTCCGGCACCGCGACGGCAACGCCTCGTCCGCCGACTTCGTCCGGCTGGCCTCCGAGACCGCCGGCCGCGACCTCACCGGCTTCCTGCACGCCTGGCTCCACGACGAGAAGACCCCGCCGATGCCGGGTCACCCGGACTGGCGGTCCTCCGTCCGGGCCGCGACGGACGCGCCCGGCTCCGGCCCGCGCGAGCACCGGCACGGGCACCTGCCCGGCCCGCACGGGCATCGGCCGGACGCGGACGGGGAATAACACGGTGACGAGACGGGGCGTACCGTGCGACGATCGTCGGGTCCGCGCGACAGGGGAAACGGGAATCTCCCGGGGTACCCGGACGTTGTGGACAGTGACGGAAGGCCGTCCGGCCGACTCCGTCGCCGCAGACGGCAACCCAACGACGTAAGGACCCAATGACCTCCTCTTCTTCCCCTTCCCCGGACACCAAGCGCTTCGCGCACAGCCATCCCGAGGGTCTTCGGGCCGATGCCCTGATGGAAGAGGACGTCGCCTGGAGCCTCGAGATCGACGGAGAGCGGGACGGCGACCAGTTCGACCGCTCCGAGCGCGCGGCCCTGCGCCGCGTGGCGGGCCTCTCCACCGAGCTCGAGGACGTCACCGAGGTCGAGTACCGGCAGCTCCGCCTCGAGCGGGTCGTGCTCGTCGGGGTGTGGACCTCGGGCACCGCGCAGGACGCCGAGAACTCCCTCGCGGAGCTCGCCGCCCTCGCGGAGACGGCGGGCGCTCTCGTCCTCGACGGCGTGATCCAGCGCCGGGACAAGCCGGACGCGGCCACCTACATCGGCTCCGGCAAGGCCGAGGAGCTGCGCGACATCGTGCTCGAGTCGGGCGCGGACACCGTCATCTGCGACGGTGAGCTCAGCCCGGGCCAGCTCATCCACCTCGAGGACGTCGTCAAGGTCAAGGTCATCGACCGTACGGCCCTGATCCTCGACATCTTCGCCCAGCACGCCAAGTCCCGAGAGGGCAAGGCGCAGGTCGCGCTCGCGCAGATGCAGTACATGCTGCCGCGGCTGCGCGGCTGGGGTCAGTCGCTGTCCCGGCAGATGGGCGGCGGCAAGGGCGGCGGCCTCGCCACCCGTGGTCCCGGTGAGACCAAGATCGAGACGGACCGGCGCCGGATCCGCGAGAAGATGGCGAAGATGCGCCGGGAGATCGCGGAGATGAAGACCGGCCGCGAGCTCAAGCGCCAGGAGCGCAAGCGCCACAAGGTGCCGTCCGTCGCCATCGCGGGCTACACCAACGCGGGCAAGTCCTCGCTGCTCAACCGCCTCACCGGGGCGGGCGTGCTGGTGGAGAACGCCCTGTTCGCCACCCTCGACCCGACCGTGCGCCGGGCCGAGACCCCGAGCGGCCGGCTGTACACGCTGGCCGACACCGTCGGCTTCGTCCGGCACCTGCCGCACCACCTGGTCGAGGCGTTCCGCTCCACCATGGAGGAGGTCGGCGACTCCGACCTGATCCTCCACGTGGTGGACGGCTCGCACCCGAACCCGGAGGAGCAGCTCGCCGCCGTGCGCGAGGTGATCCGGGACGTCGGCGCCACCGGCGTGCCCGAGATCGTCGTGATCAACAAGGCGGACGCGGCGGACCCGCTGACGCTCCAGCGGCTGCTGCGGGTGGAGAAGCGCTCCATCGCCGTGTCGGCCCGCACCGGCCGGGGCATCCCGGAGCTGCTCGCCCTGATCGACAGCGAGCTGCCCCGCCCGTCGGTGGAGATCGAGGCGCTCGTGCCGTACACCCAGGGCAAGCTGGTCGCCCGCGCGCACGACGAGGGCGAGGTGATCTCCGAGGAGCACACCCCGGAGGGCACGCTGCTCAAGGTGCGGGTGCACGAGGAGCTGGCGGCGGAGTTCGCGCCGTACGTTCCCACCCCGGCCGGCTGACCCGGACCGCGGACACGGACGAGGGCCCGCCCCCTGCCACACCGGCAGGGGGCGGGCCCTCGTCCTGCGCGGCTCAGCGGCCGCCGTAGGTCTCGCTCATGTTCCGGTACAGCGCCTCGGCGTCCGCGCCGAGACGCGGGCCCGCGAGCCAGGTGTGGTCCAGCGGGCCGATCGAGGTGTCGGACACCAGCACCGTCCTGCCGTCGGCCACCCGGAACCAGCCTCCGTCGGAGGAGCCGGCGGTCATCGTGCAGCCGATGCGGTACATGTCCGGCAGGTCCGGGACCGCCGTCCGCCCCGGGTGCGCGGCGCCACCCGGGGCGGATCGTCCGGTCACCGGCCGGCGAACTTCTCACTGACCGCGTCGTAGACGCCCTTGGCCTCCTCGCCGAGCCGCGGTCCGGCCAGCCAGCCGGTCGTCACCGGGCCGATGGAGGTGTTGGAGACCAGCGTCGGCTCACCGTCCTCACCGGTCGCGATCCAGCCTCCGCCGGAGGAGCCGGCGGTCATGCTGCACCCGATGCGGTACATCGTCGGATCGGACGCGCCGAGCGACAGCCGGCCCGGCTCGTCCACGCACGAGTACATCGTCTGCCCGTCGTACGGCGGCGCTGCCGGGTAGCCGATCGCCGTCATCTCCTCGATCTTCGGCACTGCGGGCGCGTCGAAGTCCACCGGCAGGGCCGAACCGACCGTCTCCTCCAGCGACTTGCCGTCGCCGCCCTTCTCCGGCGTCACATGGATGACCGCGAAGTCGTACGAGGCGCCGTCACCGCCCGTCGCGCCGCCCTGCTCGATCCACTGGTCCGAGGTCTGCGCCCAGTCGCCCCACCAGACGCCGTACGGAGCGACCTCCTCCTTGGAGGCGCCCTCGATCTCCTTCGCCGACAGGCCCGAGTCGTTGTACGACGGCACGAAGGCGATGTTGCGGTACCAGCCGCCCTTCTTGCCCGCGTGCACGCAGTGGCCCGCCGTCCACACCATGTTGGACTTGCCGGGGTTGGCCGGGTCCTGCACCACCGTCGCGGAGCAGACCATCGTGCCCTCGGGGGAGTCGAAGAAGACCTTGCCCGCGGTGGGCGCGTTCTCGTGGTACGACGGCGGCACGGCCTTCGCCTGCACCGGCTCCGGCGTCGGGTCGGTCACGCCCTGGTCGCCGGAGACGTCGTTCTCGTCGACCTCGGGCTGGTCGGGCTCGTCGGCGTCCCGCATGCGGTCCGGGTTCCACAGGTCCTCGATGATCGGGTTGACGAAGTCCTGCGCCTCACGCAGCCACTTGTCCTTGTCCCAGTCCTTCCAGGCCCCGTCCCGCCATGTGTCGAGGTCGATCCCGTGCTCCTTGAGCCGGTCCGTGATGTCGTCCGGGATCTTGAACTTGCCGTCGTCGGCGGCGGCCGTCGCGGAGGGGTCCGCGCTCGCGTCGGTGTCGCCCGACTGGCATGCGGTGGCGGTCAGGGCGAGCGCGGAGGCGAGGGCAACCGCCGCCAGCACGGGGGAGGTTCCGCGCGACGGCCTCCTCGCGCGGCGGGCGGTGGACGACGGCCGTATGGATCGCATGATCTGGACTCCCCCTGGAATGAACGATGGTGGTGCCGCGCCCGTCTTCACATCCGACCCGGACGAGTCGCACTGCTGCTCCGACGGCTTGGGATGACGGCACCACACCCTAGGCGTTCGCCGCGGGAGCCGTCCGACGGAACGGCAACGGTTCGGCTACAAGGCGTCTGACCTGGCCGTCGTGGGTGGATCTCGCGGTGTGGGGGCGTGGGGGCTCGGTGGCGGTCGCAGTCCTTCCGGGCGCCGCGCGCCGGGACGGTGCTTCGGGCGCCGGGACGGTGCTTCGGGTGCGGGGCGGTGCTGCGGAGGCGGGGGCCGGTCACCTCCGCCGCCTTCGGTGTGCGCGCATCTTTGTCAGTGAAGGGCCGTAGGGTGGTCGGGCTATGACGAAGCCCTCACTCCCCGAACTCCTGCATGCTGCCGTCACTGCCGTCGGCGGTACGGAGCGCCCCGGTCAGGTGGCCATGGCCGAAGCCGTCGCCGAGGCGATCGACGACGGCGCCCATCTGCTGGTCCAGGCCGGCACCGGTACCGGCAAGTCCCTGGGCTACCTGGTGCCCGCGCTCGCGCACGGGGAGCGGGTCGTCGTGGCGACGGCCACCCTGGCGCTCCAGCGGCAGCTGGTGGAGCGGGACCTGCCGCGCACGGTGGAGGCGCTGCATCCCCTGCTGCGCCGCCGCCCGGAGTTCGCCATGCTCAAGGGCCGGTCGAACTACCTGTGCCTGCACCGGCTGCACGAGGGCGTGCCGCAGGACGAGGAGGAGGGCCTCTTCGACCAGTTCGAGGCGGCCGCGCCCACCAGCAAGCTGGGCCAGGACCTGCTCCGGCTGCGTGACTGGTCGGACGAGACGGAGAGCGGCGACCGGGACGACCTCACGCCGGGCGTGTCCGACCGGGCCTGGTCCCAGGTGTCGGTGTCCTCGCGGGAGTGCCTGGGCGCCACGAAGTGCGCGTACGGCGCGGAGTGCTTCGCCGAGGCGGCCCGCGAGCGCGCCAAGCTCGCCGAGGTGATCGTCACCAACCACGCGCTGCTCGCCATCGACGCCATCGAGGGCGCGCCGGTGCTGCCGCAGCACGAGGTGCTGATCGTGGACGAGGCGCACGAGCTGGTCTCCCGGGTGACCGGGGTGGCCACCGGCGAGCTCACCCCGGGGCAGGTGAACCGCGCGGTGCGGCGCGCGGCGAAGCTGGTGAACGAGAAGGCGGCCGACCAGCTGCAGACCGCCGCCGAGGGCTTCGAACGGCTGATGGAACTGGCCCTGCCCGGCCGGCTGGAGGAGATCCCGGAGGACCTCGGCTACGCCCTGATGGCGCTGCGCGACGCGTGCCGCACGGTGATCTCCGCGATCGGCTCCACCCGCGACAAGTCCGTCCAGGACGAGGACGCGGTCCGCAAGCAGGCGCTGGCCTCGGTGGAGAGCGTCCACGACGTGGCGGAGCGGATCACCAACGGCTCCGAGTGGGACGTCGTCTGGTACGAGCGGCACGACCGCTTCGGGGCGTCGCTGCGGGTCGCGCCCATGTCGGTCTCCGGGCTGCTGCGCGAGAAGCTGTTCACCGACCGCTCCGTCGTGCTGACGTCCGCGACGCTGAAGCTGGGCGGCGACTTCAACGGCGTGGGGGCGTCGCTGGGGCTCGGTCCCGAGGGCGCCGAGGGGGACGACCTCCCGCAGTGGAAGGGCGTGGACGTCGGCTCGCCGTTCGACTACCCCAGACAGGGCATCCTGTACGTCGCCAAGCACCTGGCCCGCCCGGCCAGGGACGGGGACCGCGCGGACATGCTGGACGAGCTCACGGAGCTGGTCCAGGCGGCGGGCGGGCGCACGCTGGGGCTGTTCTCGTCGATGCGGGCGGCCCAGCTCGCGGCGGAGGAGCTGCGGGCGCGGATCCCGGAGTTCCCGATCCTCCTCCAGGGTGAGGAGACGCTCGGCGAACTGATCAAGAACTTCGCCGCGGACGCGCGGACGTGCCTCTTCGGCACGCTGTCGCTGTGGCAGGGCGTGGACGTCCCGGGACCCAGCTGCCAGCTGGTGGTCATGGACAAGATCCCCTTCCCGCGTCCGGACGACCCCCTGATGAGCGCCCGCCAGAAGGCCGTGGAGGAGGCGGGCGGCAACGGCTTCATGGCGGTCGCCGCGACGCACGCGGCGCTGCTGATGGCCCAGGGCGCGGGTCGCCTGGTCCGCGCCTCGGGCGACCGGGGCGTGGTCGCGGTCCTCGACCCACGCCTGGCCACGGCGCGCTACGGCAGCTATCTGAAGGCCTCGATGCCGGACTTCTGGTACACGACCGACCGCAACCAGGTCAGGAAGTCGCTCGCGGCGATCGACGCGGCGGCGGGGTAGGGCGGGGGCGGAGGGACCCGCTGCCCCTTCGAGGCGGCTCGGACTCACGTCCTCTGGCGGGCGGGAGCACGGCCACGGGGCCGCTGTGAGTCGCGCCCTCCCGGCAGCAGGGGCGGGGCCCGCCGCCGGACGGGTGACGGCCTCCCGGATTTCCGCGGGGAGCGCTCGGCCGCGGGGGAGGCCCGCTTCAGCGGGCCTGCGGACTCGGCCAGCCTCTCCGGCAGGTCACAGGGGCTCTGGCCGCGTTCCGCCGCCGGGTGACGGGGCCGTGAGCGGGGGTGTCCGACGTACTCGTGTCCGTGCGTGCTGGGCAGCCGCAGGCCGCCCCGGTGACGGCCTTCGGCATGAGGCCGCGAAGGGGCGTCCCCGTCACCGGACAGACGCCACCGATGGCCGTGTCCGTCGCGCCGGGTGCCGTCGTGGAACAGGGACGGCCGACGGTCACCGATGCTGGTGGTGGGGTCGCCCGAGACCGTGGCCCGCCGCGCGGCGCACGCGCCCCGGCCCGGCGGTCCGGGCGGCCGGGTGTTCGAGCACCGCTGGCAGAGGCCGGGCCTCGGGGGCCACAGGTGCTGGCGCGGAGCGGAAGGCCGGCGCACGGTCACCGACGCCGGGCGGTGAATGTCCGAGGCCGTGGCCTGGTGCGCAGAGTCTTCCTCGCGCGGGCGCGGCGCACGCGTCCCGGTCCGATGGCCGGCGGCCGGGTGGTCGAGCGCCGACCGCGGTATCCGGGCTTCAAGACGGCGGCCGGCGTCCGGGGCGCGTCGACCGCACCGCCGAAGCCCCCCGCGGGCGCGACGCACGGACCCCGGCCCGGTGGCCGGGGTGTCCTGGGGCAGGACACAGCGTCCCGGTCAGTGCCGTGAGCGGCCCCCGGGTGCCGCGGCGACGGCGTCGCCCGCTTCGAGTCCCCAGGGCGCCGCGCACGGCCTCCGCGGGCAACACAGGACCCCGGAACCGGCGCAGGGGTCCCGGGGTCCGGTCAGGGAGTGGAGCAGGCCGGGGAGCGGCCCGGCGTCCCGTCGGGGTCAGACGCGGCGGAGGACGGCCACCACCTTGCCGAGGATCGTCGCGTCGTCGCCGGGGATCGGTTCGTAGGCCGCGTTGTGCGGGAGCAGCCACACATGGCCGTCCTCCCGCTTGAACCGCTTCACGGTCGCCTCGCCGTCGAGCATCGCCGCCACGATGTCGCCGTTCTCGGCGACCGGCTGGCGGCGGACCGTGACCCAGTCGCCGTCGCAGATCGCGGCCTCGATCATGGAGTCACCCACGACCTTCAGCACGAACAGCTCACCGTCGCCGACGAGCTGCCGGGGCAGAGGGAAGACGTCCTCGACGGATTCCTCCGCGAGGATCGGGCCACCGGCGGCGATCCGGCCGATCAGCGGCACGTAGGACGCGGCGGGCTTGCCGGCGGTGTCCGTCGGCTGCACGGACGCGGCCTGGTCGGACCCCCGCACCTCGTACGCGCGCGGGCGGTGCGGGTCACGGCGCAGGAAACCCTTGCGCTCCAGCGCCATGAGCTGGTGCGCGACGGAGGAGGTGCTGGACAGCCCGACCGCCTGGCCGATCTCACGCATCGACGGCGGGTAGCCGCGGCGCTGCACCGAGTCCCTGATGACCTCGATGACCCGGCGCTGGCGGTCGGTGAGTCCGGAGCTGTCCGCCCGGATGCCGGGGGGTCGGCCCGGCAGGGAGCGCTTGTGCGCCTCGGGATTCGTGGCTTCGTTCATCGCGTGCACCGGCTCGATGCTGCCCTGGGAGCGGTCCTGGGCGGTGATGGCGGCACTGTCTGCGGTGGTGGTCACGTCGGCCCCTCTCGATGGTCTCCCTGCAGCACAACGGTAGATGCTTTCGAAAGGTTGCGCCAAACACACGTTCGAGTGAAAAAAAGCGAATTGCGGTACGTGTTCTTTCGCCGAGGTGTATTGGCCGCCATGCTTCCCGCCGGACAAACGGGCCATTTGTTGTACTCTCACCGCCGAGGTCTCCGCCGGGGCGGCGGCCTCGCGGCGCGCGGACTCAGTCTGCCATCGTGGGCTCCCGCGCGCGTGAAGCGGCCCCGCTCTCTTCCGGAACGGCACGCCCCCTCCCCGTCTCCGGCACGCCTTCTCCCCAACGGGCAGAGCCCTCAGGGGGCGCGGCGGGCAGACCTCCGGGCTCCGGCGGGCAGACCTCCGGGCCCGTCTTCCCGCTCCGTCGAGCGCGACACGCGCGCGGGCCTGAATGTATGAGCCAATCCCCACATCTAGTGGTTGGATTCCGGCAGCAGCCCAGAAGTTGTGGTCCCCCCGGTCTGAGAGGGCTCCGTGATCGCCTATGCTGGTGCTGCTTCGTGAGGCCCCTGAGGCCTGGCGAGGCCGTTGAGTCTGCTGTGAGGAGGGTTGGGATCCATGCACTGCCCCTTCTGCAGGCACCCCGACAGCCGTGTCGTCGACAGCCGTACGACCGACGACGGCACGTCGATCCGCAGGCGCCGTCAGTGCCCGGACTGCTCCCGTCGTTTCACGACCGTGGAGACGTGTTCGCTCATGGTGGTCAAGCGGTCGGGAGTCACCGAGCCGTTCAGCCGCACCAAGATCATCAACGGTGTGCGCAAGGCGTGCCAGGGGCGGCCCGTCACCGAGGACGCCCTCGCCCAGCTCGGCCAGCGGGTCGAGGAGGCGGTGCGGGCCACCGGGAGCGCCGAGCTGACCACCCACGACGTGGGGCTGGCCATACTCGGCCCGCTGCAGGAACTCGACCTCGTCGCCTACCTGCGGTTCGCGTCCGTGTACCGGGCGTTCGACTCGCTGGAGGACTTCGAGACCGCGATCGCGGAACTCAGGCGGGCGGAGCGGCCCGGCGCGGACGACGGGGACGGCGACGAGGCCGCTCCGGGGAGCCGGGAAGACGACAGCGGGCAGGAGGGGGCCGCCCAGGTCCCCGCGCCCGCTCCCGCCGCCGGCTGAGCAGCGGTCCGGCCCCGGACGCGAGGGTCCGGGGACCGGTTCGGCCGGCGGCGACGAGCAGACCCGTTGCGGGCAGGCGAGTGGGTGCCCGCAGCATCAGACAGAACACCGTGCCACGGGAACATCGGGGCACTTCAGGGCGTTTTCGCCCGTATCAGGGAGGCGGCATGACAGAGACGGCGAGCGGTCCGGCACGTAGTTCCCGAGCCAAGGCGAGCAAGGCCGGCAAGGGACTGCGCGTCGAGCGCATTCACACCACCCCGGGGGTCCACCCGTACGACGAGGTGGCCTGGGAGCGCCGTGACGTCGTCATGACCAACTGGCGCGACGGCTCGGTCAACTTCGAGCAGCGCGGCGTGGAGTTCCCCGACTTCTGGTCGGTGAACGCGGTCAACATCGTCACCAGCAAGTACTTCCGCGGTGCCGTCGGCACCCCGCAGCGCGAGACCAGCCTCAAGCAGCTGATCGACCGCATCGTGAAGACGTACCGGAAGGCCGGCGAGGACAACAAGTACTTCGCCTCGCCCGCCGACGCCGAGATCTTCGAGCACGAGCTGGCCTACGCCCTCCTGCACCAGATCTTCAGCTTCAACAGCCCCGTGTGGTTCAACGTGGGCACGCCCCAGCCGCAGCAGGTCAGCGCCTGCTTCATCCTGTCCGTCGACGACTCCATGGAGTCGATCCTCGACTGGTACAAGGAAGAGGGCATGATCTTCAAGGGCGGCTCCGGCGCCGGCCTGAACCTCTCCCGCATCCGCTCCTCCAAGGAACTGCTCTCCTCCGGCGGCAACGCCTCAGGACCGGTCTCCTTCATGCGCGGCGCCGACGCCTCCGCCGGCACCATCAAGTCCGGCGGCGCCACCCGCCGCGCCGCCAAGATGGTCGTCCTCGACGTGGACCACCCCGACATCGAGGACTTCATCGAGACCAAGGTCAAGGAGGAGGAGAAGATCCGCGTCCTGCGCGACGCGGGCTTCGACATGGACCTGGGCGGCGACGACATCGCGTCCGTCCAGTACCAGAACGCCAACAACTCCGTGCGCGTCAACGACGAGTTCATGGAGGCCGTCGAGAAGGGCGGCAAGTTCGGCCTGCGTGCCCGCATGACCGGTGAGGTCATCGAGGAGGTCGACGCCAAGGCGCTCTTCCGCAAGATCGCCGAGGCCGCCTGGGCCTGCGCCGACCCGGGCATCCAGTACGACGGCGTCATCAACCACTGGCACACCTGCCCCGAGTCCGGCCGGATCACCGCGTCGAACCCGTGCAGCGAGTACATGCACCTGGACAACACGTCCTGCAACCTGGCCTCGCTGAACCTGATGAAGTTCCTCAAGGACGACGGCAAGGGCGCCCAGTCGTTCGAGACCGAGCGTTTCCAGAAGGTCGTCGAGCTGGTCATCACCGCGATGGACATCTCGATCTGCTTCGCGGACTTCCCGACCCAGAAGATCGGTGAGAACACCCGCGCCTTCCGGCAGCTGGGCATCGGCTACGCCAACCTCGGCGCCCTGCTGATGGCCACCGGTCACGCCTACGACTCCGACGGCGGCCGTGCCCTGGCCGGTGCCATCACCTCCCTGATGACCGGCACCGCCTACCGCCGCTCCGCCGAGCTGGCCGCGATCGTCGGCCCGTACGACGGTTACGCCCGCAACGCCGACGCCCACAAGCGCGTCATGAAGCAGCACGCCGACGCCAACGGCACCGCCGTGCGCATGGACGACCTGGACACCCCGGTGTGGGCCGCCGCCACCGAGGCCTGGCAGGACGTGCTGCGCCTCGGCGAGACGAACGGCTTCCGCAACGCCCAGGCGTCCGTGCTCGCCCCGACCGGCACCATCGGCCTGGCGATGTCCTGCGACACCACCGGTGTCGAGCCCGACCTCGCCCTGGTCAAGTTCAAGAAGCTGGTCGGCGGCGGCTCGATGCAGATCGTCAACGGCACCGTCCCGCAGGCCCTGCGCCGCCTGGGCTACCAGGAGGAGCAGATCGAGGCGATCGTCGCCCACATCGCCGAGCACGGCAACGTGATCGACGCCCCCGGTCTCAAGCAGGAGCACTACGAGGTGTTCGACTGCGCCATGGGCGAGCGCGCCATCTCCCCGATGGGCCACGTCCGCATGATGGCCGCGATCCAGCCCTGGATCTCCGGCGCCATCTCCAAGACGGTCAACATGCCGGAGTCGGCGACCGTCGAGGAGGTCGAGGAGATCTACTTCGAGGCCTGGAAGCTGGGCGTCAAGGCGCTCGCCATCTACCGCGACAACTGCAAGGTCGGCCAGCCGCTCTCCGCCAAGACCAAGGAGAAGGAGAAGGCCGAGGTCACCGAGAAGGCCGAGGAGACGATCCGCGCCGCGGTCGAGAAGGTCGTCGAGTACCGCCCGGTCCGCAAGCGCCTCCCCAAGGGCCGTCCCGGCATCACCACCTCCTTCACGGTGGGCGGCGCCGAGGGGTACATGACCGCCAACTCCTACCCGGACGACGGTCTCGGTGAGGTCTTCCTGAAGATGTCCAAGCAGGGATCGACGCTCGCGGGCATGATGGACGCCTTCTCCATCGCCGTCTCGGTGGGCCTCCAGTACGGCGTGCCGCTGGAGACGTACGTCTCGAAGTTCACCAACATGCGCTTCGAGCCGGCCGGCATGACGGACGACCCGGACGTGCGGATGGCGCAGTCGATCGTCGACTACATCTTCCGCCGTCTGGCGCTGGACTTCCTGCCGTTCGAGACGCGCTCCGCGCTCGGCATCCACTCCGCCGAGGAGCGGCAGCGTCACCTGGAGACCGGTTCGTACGAGCCGGCCGACGAGGACGTCGACGTCGAGGGCCTGGCGCAGTCGGCTCCGCGCGCCCAGGAACTGAAGGCGGTCACCCCGCCGAAGGCCGACACCGAGGCGGCCGAGCCCGCCCCGAAGCAGGCCCACACCAGCGCCGAGCTGGTGGAGATGCAGCTGGGCATCCAGGCCGACGCCCCGCTGTGCTTCTCCTGCGGCACGAAGATGCAGCGGGCCGGCTCCTGCTACATCTGCGAGGGCTGCGGCTCGACCAGCGGCTGCAGCTGACGCCCGCCCTCTCCGGGCGCTGCCCGGGGGTGGGACGGTGAGGGCGGTGGCACCGGGATCCCGGTGCCACCGCCCTCGGGCGTTCCCGGCCGTACCGCCGACGGTCCGCCGGCGTCAGGCCCGGCGGGCCGCGCCCATCTCGCGGGGGAAGTCCACCGGGTCGCCGTCGAAGCCGTGCACGCCCGCCCTGAACTCCCAGCGGCCCGTGTCCTCCCGGACGAACTCCGCGACCGTGGCCGCCGCCGCCCCGGGCACCCTGCCGAAGTCGTCCTCCGCCAGGACGTCGTAGCCCTCGCGGATGCGCAGCCCCGGGTTGCCCACCTCGGAGAACGTCCGCCGCGCCTGGTGCTGCTGGATGACGACCCCGACCACCACGCGCCCGTACCGCGGGTCCAGGCGGTCCAGCTCCAGCGTCATGACCTCGTCGTACCCGAACCCCTTGCCGTCCTGGCTGTCCCGGCTGAGCGTGATGGTGCCGTCGGGGGAGCGGCTGTCGAAGTGCACCACGTAGGCGGGGTCGCCGTGCGGGGCGTTCTCCAGGTAAGGCGCGGCGACGAGATCGAGGTCGGTGGAGGGCTCTCCCGACGGACTCGGATCCCACCGCAGCGCGATCTCGACCTTGCGGATCCCCTTGCTGAGGCCGTTCACCCGTTGTCCCCTTCCTCGTGACCGTCCTGCCGGCGCACCCCAACTGCCGCATGTTCGCGGCAGATTGTCCATCCTGCCATGCCCGCGCTCCCGGGCGCCGGTACGCGGTCCTCCCGAGGAGGACCGGGCGTCGCTCCCTGGCCTTACGATGGCGCGGTGCTGGTCAAGTGGATTCGCTGCACCGTGGTGGACCGTCGGGGGTTCGAGCGGGGGCAGCGGAAGTGGGCGGGGCTTCTGGGGGAGCCGGGGTTTCGCGCGCAGGGCGGAGGGTGGAGCCGGGGGCGCCAGGACGTGGCGCACGTCTTCTCCTTCTGGGAGAGCCGCGCCTTCTACGACTCCTTCATGGCCCGGTCCCACGACCGGCTCGCCGCGTCCCAGGCGGGCACCTTCAAGGACGCCCAGGTCAGGCTGTTCGACCACCGCTTCGACGTGAAGACCGGGTTCGAGCCGCGCTTCACCGACGCCGACCTGATCAGGGTCGCGCTGTGCCGGGTCCACGAGGAACGCGCCGAGCACTTCGTCCTCATGCAGGAGAAGGTGTGGAACCCGGCGATGGCCGGCTCGCCCGGCATGGTGCGGGGGCTGTTCGGCGAGGCGCCGGGCAGTGAGTACCTGGTCCTGTCGATGTGGCGGTCCGCCGCCGAACACGGCAAGTACCGGACCGAGCGCGTGGAGCGGCTGGCGCTGCGGGCCCAGACCGAGGCGGACGTCGCGGCCCTCGCCGGCGACATCGTCGACATGGAGTCCGCCTGGACGGTGTGAGCCGGCGGTGGACGCTCCGGCGGCCCGCGCACGGCGAACTGGGGCGAACTGGTGTGACATACGCCGTACGGGACGCGCGCGAGTGCCCGAAGCGCTCTCACCCGATCTAGGGTTTCGGCATGGCACGACCACGGCGCATCGTCCTTGTCCGGCACGGTGAATCAAGGGGCAATGCTGACGACACCATTTATGAGCGCGAACCCGACCACGCCCTCGGCCTCACGGAGCGGGGCAGGAAGCAGGCGGAGGAGACGGGCGAGCGGCTCCGCGACCTCTTCGGCCGGGAACGGGTCAGCGTCTACGTGTCCCCGTACCGACGGACGCTCGAGACCCTGCACTCCTTCCACCTCGACCCGGACCTGATACGCGTCCGCGAGGAGCCCCGGCTGCGCGAGCAGGACTGGGGCAACTGGCAGGACCGCGAGGACGTGCGCCTGCAGAAGGCCTACCGGGACGCCTACGGCCACTTCTTCTACCGCTTCGCCCAGGGCGAGTCCGGCGCCGACGTCTACGACCGCGTCGGCGGCTTCCTGGAGAGCCTGTTCCGCAGCTTCGAGGCCCCCGACCACCCGCCGAACGTCCTCATCGTCACCCACGGCCTGGCCATGCGGCTGTTCTGCATGCGGTGGTTCCACTGGACCGTGGCGGAGTTCGAGTCGCTGTCCAACCCGGGGAACGCCGAAGTGAGGATGCTCCTCCTGGGCGAGAACGGGAAGTACACCCTCGACCGGCCCTTCGAACGCTGGCGGGACCCGGAGCCCTACCCGATCACGGGACGGACGGAATGTGCTGGAGCCGGCGAGAACAGGATGAGGGAGTCGCGAGGCGATGACCACTGATCATTCCCCGGAGACGCGGCTGGAGCGCGCCCTGGCCAGCCTGCGCGGCCTGTCGGTGGGGGACGCGCTCGGCTCGCAGTTCTTCGTGCCGGTGAACTACCCGCTGCTCAAGCGCCGCGAACTGCCCGAGGGCCCCTGGCAGTGGACCGACGACACCGAGATGGCGTGCTCCGTCGTCACCGTCCTCGCCACGCACCACCGCATCGACCAGGACGCCCTGGCCCACTCCTTCGCCCACCGCCACGACTTCGACCGGGGGTACGGCCCCGCGGTCAACCGGCTGCTGCGGCTCGTCCGCGAAGGCGGTGACTGGCGAGTCCTGGCCGCCGCGCTCTTCAACGGCCAAGGCTCGTGGGGCAACGGCGCCGCGATGCGGATCGCGCCGCTGGGCGCCTGGTACGCCGACGACCCCGAGCAGGCCACGCACCAGGCGGAGATCTCCGCCTACCCCACGCACCAGCACCGGGAGGCCGTGGTCGGCGCCATGGCCGTCGCCGCGGCCGCCGCCCTCGTCGCGGCGCCGGACGGCCCGCCCCGCGCCGAGGACCTGCTCGACGGAGTCATCGCACTGGTGCCCGCGCGGAGCGCGGTCGGCGCGGGACTGCGCCGGGCGCGCGACATGTTCGACTACGGCGACGCGGCCACCGTCGCGGCCGTCCTCGGCTGCGGACGGCGTACGACCGCGCACGACACGGTGCCTTTCGCGCTCTGGTCCGCCGCCCGCTCCCTGGGCGACTACGAGCACGCCTTCTGGACGACCGCGCAGGTGGGCGGGGACGTCGACACCACCTGCGCCATTGTGGGCGGGGTGCTCGCGGCGGGCTCCGCGGGGGCGCCGCCCGAGGAGTGGGCGGAGCGGGTGGAGCCGTTGCCGGAGTGGGTGGCGCGGGCGGTCGAGGTCTGAGGCCTCGGCCTGTGACGTGGCTCGGCTCGCGGGCCTTCTCGCGCTCGCGCTCGCGCCGGAACGGGACGCCGGGCGCTTTCGACCGGTCGGAACTCTCCGTGCATGAGGGGAACTCTGTGTGACCGTTCGCTCGTTGTCGGTGTGTCCGCTGCGGGCGGTGTGAGGTCCGATGGGGGCTGACACGTGTCGATGTGGCGCGGGGACGGGGCGTGAGACGTGGGGAGGTGTGCGGAATGGCCGTGCGGGCGGGTGATCCGGCTGTGTGGACGGGCGTTCTGCTGGTGCTGTGCGCCGTACTGCTCAGGCACGCGGGCCGGCCCGGCGACGCCCGGCCGGCCCCCGTGAAGTCGGCCGGTGCGTCGCCGGGCCGGACGCGTGCGGTGTTCCCCTCAGCCGATGCCCGGTCCCGCCGAACCGGACAGCGCCTCCAGGTCGCTCTTGCGGACCCGGATGACGAGCCAGGCGACGGCCAGGGCCAGCACGGCCATCGCGGCGGCCGGGACGAACGCCGAGGAGATGCCCTGCGCGAGCACCTCGTGCCCCCAGGGAGCCGGAAGCTGCTGGGTCCGGGCGAACTCCGCCTGCTGCTCCGCCGTCCCCTCGGCGAGGAAGGCCGGCACCTGCTGCTTCGCCTCGTCCCGGCTGGCCGTGCCGAACACCGTGGTCAGCAGTGCCAGGCCCACCGATCCGCCCACCTGCTGCGTCGCGTTGAGCAGACCGGAGGCGGCGCCGGCCTCGTGCTGGGCCACTCCGGAGACCGCGGTGAGCGTCAGCGTCACGAAGTTCAGGCCCATGCCGAAGCCGAAGACCAGCATCGGTCCGAGGATGCCGCTGACGTAGGAGCTGTCGGAGTCGATCAGCGTCTGCCAGGCCAGGCCGAGGGCGGCCAGCGCCGAGCCGATGATCATGAACGGCTTGGGTCCGAACACCGGCAGGAACCGCTGCGACACCCCCGCGCCGGCGGCGATCACGACCGTCACGGGCAGGAAGGCGAGACCGGCCTCGATCGGGGTGTAGCCGAGGACGTTCTGCACGAACAGAACGATGTAGAAGAACATGCCGAACATCGCCGCGGCGAGGCTGAGCATGATCACATACGTGCCCGAGCGGTTGCGGTCGGCGAACATCCGCAGCGGGATGATCGGTTCCTTGGCGCGGGACTCGACCAGGGCGAAGCTCGCCAGGAGGATCGCCGAGGCGACGAAGGAGCCGATGGTGAGACTGTCCCGCCAGCCCTCCTCGGCCGCGCGGATGAAGCCGTAGACGAGCGTGGCCATACCGGCCGTCGAGGTCACCGCCCCCGCGATGTCGAAGCGGCCGGTGTGCCGTTCGGACTCGTTGATGTACATCGGCGTGAGGACGGCGATCAGCAGGCCGATGGGGACGTTGACGAAGAGCACCCACCGCCAGTCGAGCCACTCGGTGAGCATGCCGCCCGCGAGCAGCCCGATGGCGCCGCCGCCCGCCGAGACCGCGGCGAAGACGCCGAAGGCGCGGTTGCGTTCGGGGCCCTCCGGGAAGGTGGTGGTGATGAGTGCCAGCGAGGTCGGCGAGGCGATCGCTCCGCCCACGCCTTGCAGGACGCGCGCGGCGAGCAGTTGCCAGGGCTCCTGGGCCAGCCCGCCGAGCAGGGAGGCCGCGGTGAACAGCAGGATGCCGCTCATGAAGACGCGGCGGCGGCCGAGGATGTCGCCCGCCCGGCCGCCGAGGAGCAGCAGCCCGCCGAAGGTCAGGGTGTAGGCGCTGACCACCCACGTCAGATCGGTGGTGCTGAACTGCAGGGCATTCTGGATGTGCGGGAGCGCGATGTTCACAATCGTCGCGTCGAGTACGACCATGAGCTGACAGGCCGCGATGACGGCGAGCGCGACACCGGGACGCCCTTGTCGGCGGGCCGCACCCGGCTGTGGATCCTGGAGCAAAGGAGAGGTGGTCACTATGGGTCCCCCACGAATGAGTTAGTGAACGAGTGCGTTCACTGTTGCGTCAACGGTAGGAGCCCTCGACAGTGAACGCAAGCGTTCACTGAATGGTCGTCGTGTCGGCGTGTCCCCCTTCGGCGCCGCGCGGCGGGTGCTTCATCCCCCCATGCCCGCTTCCTCTGCTCGTTGGAGAGAGTCAGATGGTTACTACGAGCCGGGCGGCCGCCCAGGCTCAGACGGCCGCCTCGCGCCGTCGCGGCGCCGTACTGGAACAGGCGATCCTCGAAGCCGCGCTGGAGCAGCTCAGCACGGTCGGCTGGAACGGCCTGACGATGGAAGGCGTCGCCGCCGGCGCCCAGACCGGGAAGGCCGCCGTCTACCGGCGCTGGCCCTCCAAGGAGGACCTCGTCGCGGACGCCCTGCGCGCCGCGCTGCCCGAGTTCGACGAGACGCCGGACCTGGGAAGCGTGCGCGAGGACCTGCTGGAGCTGTGCCTCAGGGCCCGGGACGCGATGTTCTCCAAACCCGGCTGTGCCCTGCGTGCGGTCATTCACGAGTGCGACAGCACGGAGGCCGAGCACTTCCACGCGGTGATCGTCAACGGCGTCATCGAACCGACCCTCGCGAAGCTCCGCGAGGTGATCGAGCGCGGGATCGAGCGGGGGGAGGTGCGCCCCGACGCGGCCAACGGGTACGTCTTCGACATCATTCCGGCGATGATGATGTACCGCTCGAAGATGTGCGGAAGCGAATGGTCGGACGTCGATCTGGAGCAGATGATCGACCAGTTGATGGTCCCGCTGCTGCGGCCGCGCGCCTCCTGATCACGGGGTGATGACGGCGGTGACCGCAGTCGGGGAACCGGGTGTCGCACGCCGGACCGGGCGGCGTACGCTAAGGGCGCCATGCCGTACGAACCGCCTACTCACACCGTCGAGCGCTCACTCCGCGCCACGACCGGAGCGAAGATCGTTGCAGGCGTCGACGAGGTGGGGCGTGGCGCGTGGGCCGGCCCGGTCACCGTCTGCGCGGCGATCACCGGACTGCGCCGGCCCCCCGGGGGACTCACCGACTCCAAGCTCCTCACCGTCAAGCGCCGCACGGAACTCGCCGAGACGCTGCGGAGCTGGGTCACGTCGTACGCCCTGGGGCACGCGTCGCCCGAGGAGATCGACACCCTGGGGATGACCGCCGCACTCCGGCTGGCGGCCGTCCGCGCCCTGGAGGGCCTGCCCGTCCGGCCCGACGCGGTCATCCTCGACGGCAAGCACGACTATCTGGGCTCGCCCTGGCGGGTCCGGACGGTCATCAAGGGCGACCAGTCCTGCGTGGCCGTGGCGGCGGCGTCGGTCATCGCCAAGGTCCAGCGCGACAAAATGATGGCCGAACTGGGCGCCGACCATGCAGACTTCGGTTTCGCGGACAACGCCGGGTATCCGTCCCCCGTGCACCGGGCCGCGCTGGAGGTCCGGGGACCCACCCCGTACCACCGCCTGTCGTGGGCGTATCTTGATGCGCTGCCCCAGTGGCGGCACCTCAAGAAGGCCCGCACCTGGACGGAGGCGCGCGTCCCGGAGGTCGAGGGCCAACTCGGCTTCGACTTCTGACGCTCGCTCGCACTGATGTGCCACCCGGTGACGCCGGCCGTGCCAACGTTTGATAAAAATCAGCTCATGCCTCTCCCTCCCGAGGAGCCTCAGATTCACGAGAGTGCCCAGGGTCCCCGCGCCACGCCGGCCAGTGGCCGTACCGCGCCGACCCCCCGCCCCGTACCCGGTCCCCGTCCCGCGGCTCCGTCGCGTCCCGGTCGTCCCGGCCCGCCGCGGCCGGCTCCTCCGGCCCAGCGTGCGCCGCGTGACGCGGCCCCCGCCGCCAAACCCGGCCCTTCGGGTCCGTCCGCCGCCAACGGCCCGCAGGTCCAGCTGATCCCGGCATCCGTCGAAGGGGCGCTCGACGCCGCCGAGGAAGCCGTCGACCTGCTTCTGGACTCGGGCCGTGCCCCCGGCGACGTGCTGGTGATCACCACCGGTGACCAGCATCCGTGGGCCACCCACGAACTGTCCTTCGGTGAAGCCGCCTACTGGGCCCAGCACGACTCCGGTGACGACGTCTTCTACACGGACGCCCGGGTGGCGGACCGTGCCAAGGCGCGTCCCGTCGTGGTGGTCGCCGTCAACGGCGGTCCCGAGTCCCTGACCGCCTCCGCACTGAAGACGGCCCACGCCCGGGCCGGCGCGCTGCTGATCGTCTGCGGGGACCCGCAGCGCATCAACTCCGTGCTGGGCGCCGGGGTCTGAGCCGACGCCACGGCGTCGACCGGCACGGCGGACGAGGCCGTCGCACGCACGCGTGAACACCGGCGGTCGCAGTGCCCGCACCGCTGGCCCCTCGGTGCGCCCGGCGACGGATGAGGGCGCACGGCGCGGGGGCGTGGCGCGCGGGTCCTCGGTGTCTGCCGGACGGCCCGCGAGGCATGCGTGGTCCACGGTCGCTCCGTGGCGCCGCACGTCGGAACGTGCCGGTGCCACGGGCACGCACGCCGGACGTGCGGAGCCGGACGTCGGCAGTGCATCCAGGTGACGTCAGCGGGCCGCCGCGCGCCGCAGCACGTCCGACGCCGCCCCGCCCGTGCGGTGGATCCGCGGCGGCGCCTCGGACATGGCGACCGGCTCCGGCTCCGAATGGGCGCTGGGACGGCGGCCGCCGCGCCCTTCCCCCAGCACCTGCCAGCCGTCACGGGTCAGTGTGATGTACGCGCCGCAGCGCAGCCCGTGCAGGGTGCAGGCGTCCCGCAGCCCCCACATCCAGGCCCCGTCCTCCTCCGTCCAGCGGGCGTCGCCCTCACGGCAGTAGAGCAGGACGGCGGTGCGCACCGGGGTGCGGCGCCGCAGGTCGTGCGGGATGACCCTGCGCAGCTGGGCCAGCAGCACGTTGCGGTACATCCAGCCGTCGGCGGCGGAGGAACGCCGGGTGAACGACGCGCTCGCCCGCAGGCGTTCGTCGGCATCGAGCACGGCGACGACCGCGGTCGCCGGGCCGGGACGGTGCCGGGCGTGCAGTCCGCTGACGACCTCGCGCGGACTGCGCAGCAGCGGGATTCCCGCGGCCGCCCACTCCGCGGGTTCGAGCACACGGCGGGCGGATGCGGCGGGCGTCGACAGCGACGCCGCCGAGGACGGAGCGAATCCGAAGGTCACGGTCCTCCCTTCGGCTACGCCCACACTGCGGGCGGGTCGGATTCGGGGAGCGCGCACGCAACAGAGCCTTACCTGGTCGGCGGGCGAGCCGTGCGGGTGCGTCCTTCGATTCTTCCTGTCGAACTTGGATGCGGCAACGAGCAATTGGGACAGGGGGTCGTTATCGGTGGATCCGCGGCTAATATCCCCACCCGCCGAACGGCACCCTCCGGTCAGCCCTGTACGGCCAGTACCAGCGGCAGCACTCCCTGCGCACCCGCCCGCCGCAGCAGCCGTGCCGCGACAGCGAGCGTCCACCCTGTCTCGGTGTAATCGTCCACCAGCAGCACCGGGCCGCCGGTCCGCGCGAGCGCCTCCGCGAGCTCCGCCGGCACGGTCAGCGCGCCGGCGAGGGCCTTGAGCCGCTGGGCGCTGTTGCTGCGGGGGAGCCGATGCTGCTCGCCCGTGCTCTGCACCGTCCCGAGCAGCGGCAGCCGGCCGGTCTCCGCGATGTGCGTCCCGAGCGACTGGACGAGCTGCGGCCGGGTGCGCGAGGCGACGGTGACCACCCCGACCGGCCGGGGCTGGGCGTCGTCCACCCCCGGCGCCCAACCGCCGGGCCCCTTGGCCCAGTCGGCGAGCACGCCCACCGCGGCACGCGCGACGTCGTCGGGCACGGGCCCGTCCGGCGCATGCGGCGCGAGCAGCGGACGCAGCCGGTTGCCCCAGCCGATGTCCGACAGCCGGCCCA
Source organism: Streptomyces sp. DSM 120436 (assembly GCF_055778765.1). Classification (NCBI taxonomy): domain Bacteria; kingdom Bacillati; phylum Actinomycetota; class Actinomycetes; order Kitasatosporales; family Streptomycetaceae; genus Streptomyces; species Streptomyces sp. DSM 120436. The sequence continues at coordinate 3,185,136 of NZ_JBSKBS010000001.1, forward strand.
ACGCCCGACCCTGCGCCGCCTGCTCCCCGGCCGGGATGCGGCCCTTCAGATCCACGCCGATCGCGGGGAGCCCGGTGGGCCACATGCGCCGGGGATCCACCTCGACGCCCGCCCGGCCGAGGTCGGCGCGGGCCGCGTCGAGCGCCACGGCGGAGGCCTCAGCCGTGTAACGGGCGCCCGCGCAGTTGTCGCAGCGGCCGCAGGGCTTGGCGCCCTCGTCGTCCAACTGCCGCTGCAGGAACTCCATCCGGCAGTCCGTCGTCGACACGTAGTCACGCATCGCCTGCTGCTCGGCCGCGCGCTGACGCGCCACCCACGCGTACCGCTCGGCGTCGTACGTCCAGGGTTGTCCGGTCGCGGCCCAGCCGCCCTTGACCCGCTTCACCGCCCCGTCCACGTCGAGCACCTTCAGCATGGTCTCGAGGCGGGAGCGGCGCAGTTCCACGAGCGGTTCGAGCGCGGGAAGGGACAGCGGCCGTTCGGCGCGCGCCAGCACGTCGAGCGTGCGCCGCACGGTCTCCTCCGGGGGGAAGGCGAGGGACGCGAAGTGCTCCCAGATCGCCTCGTCCTCCTTGCCCGGCAGGAGCAGCACTTCCGCGTGCCGGACACCGCGGCCCGCGCGGCCGACCTGCTGGTAGTAGGAGATGGGCGATGACGGAGACCCCAGGTGCACCACGAAGCCCAGGTCGGGCTTGTCGAACCCCATGCCGAGGGCGGAGGTGGCGACGAGGGCCTTCACCTTGTTGGCGAGCAGGTCCTCCTCGGCCTGCTGCCGGTCGGCGTTCTCCGTCCGGCCGGTGTACGAGGCGACCGCATGGCCGCGCCGTCGCAGGAACGCGGCGACCTCCTCGGCCACGGCCACGGTCAGCGTGTAGATGATCCCCGAACCGGGGAGCTGGTCCAGGTGGTCGGCGAGCCAGGCCATGCGGTGCGCCGCGTCCGGCAGGCGCAGCACGTTCAGGCTGAGGCTCTCCCGGTCCAGCGGCCCCCGCAGCACGAGCGCGTCCGAGGAACCACCCGTGCCGAGCTGGTCGGCGACGTCGGCGGTCACCCGGGCGTTGGCCGTGGCGGTGGTGGCGAGGACCGGTACCCCCTCCGGGAGGTCGCTCAGCATCGTGCGCAGCCGGCGGTAGTCCGGGCGGAAGTCATGGCCCCAGTCGGAGATGCAGTGCGCCTCGTCGACCACGAGCAGTCCGGTCGCGGCCGCGAGGCGGGGGAGCACCTGGTCGCGGAAGTCGGGGTTGTTCAGCCGCTCGGGGCTGACGAGCAGCACGTCGACGTCACCGGCGTCGATCTCGGCCCGGATGGCGTCCCACTCCTCGCTGTTGGAGGAGTTGATGGTCCGTGCACGGACCCCGGCCCGGGCCGCGGCCTCGACCTGGTTGCGCATGAGCGCAAGGAGCGGGGAGACGATCACGGTCGGCCCGCTGCCCCGGGCCCGCAGCAGCGCGGTGGCCACGAAGTACACCGCGGACTTGCCCCAGCCCGTGCGCTGGACGACCAGGGCCCGGCGCTTGTCGGCGACCAGCGCCTCGATCGCCCGCCACTGGTCGTCGCGCAGCCGGGCGGTGCCCGTCTCGTCGCCGACGAGACGGGCGAGCACCGCGTCGGCGGCCGTCCGGAGATCCGTGTTGCTCGTGTGCTCCATGGGTCCCATACAACAGGACGGCGCCGACATCGGGCGTGGCCTGTGGACAGAGGACGGCCGGCGGCGACGGCAGTGACATGGACCTGATCCGACTTGTCCACAGGAAAACCGGAATGTCGCAATCTGCGAGAGGGTCTCGGCATGACGAACCACAGCGGGACGACCGGTCCCTCCGAGAACAGCGACATCCCGATCCCGGGCGGACACGGCGAAGCGGAGCCACGGTGGGACGCGGCCCGCACCGGAACACCCGTGCCGGAGAGCGGGACGGACCGCCCCCCGCTCCCGGCGGACCCGTCCTGCACCGCGTACGAGAGCCACGGCGATCCGCAGCAGGTGACCCTGCGCACCCCGGCCGAGCTCGCCGACGCCGTGCCCTACCTGCTCGGGTACCGCCCGGAGGACAGCATCGTGCTCGTGTCCCTGCACGACACGGGCGGACGGGGCAGGTTCGGCGGCCGGGCCCGGCTCGGCATCCCCGCCGACGCGGGCGACTGGCCCTCCGCCGCCCGGCAGCTCGCCCAGGGCCTGGTGGCCGGCTGCGAGCGCCGGGGTGCCCGGCCCGGGCAGATGGTCGTGTTCCTGTGCCAGGAACCGGGACGGGGCGAGACCGGCCGACAGGTCAAGGAGCGCCTCGGACCGCTGGCCCACGCCCTGCGACTGGAGTGCGGAGCCCTCGACGTCCCGGTGGTCGAAGCCCTCTGCGTCTCCGACGGCCGCTTCTGGTCGTACTGCTGCGACGACCGGACCTGCTGCCCTGCCGAGGGAACACCGATGGGTCTGCCCGGCACGTCCGTGCTGGCCGCCGCAGCCGCCTACGCCGGGCTCCAGGTCCGCGGCTCCCTCCGTGAACTGCATGCCCGCCTCCAGCCCTGGCAGACCTCCGCCGCCCACGACCAGTGCCGCGCACTGGACGAAGCCGGGCTGAAGCTGCTGCCCCGGATCGTCGACGAACGGGCACGGAGGGACGTCGCCGACGAGACGATGGAGCTGGCCGGGCGCCTCGTGCGCCGCCTCGCCGACGCCCCGCCCGTCCCCGGCACGCTCCCGGCGGACCTGCGGGACGACGAACTGATCGGGTTCGACGAGGCGGCCACGGTGCTCCTCGGCCTCCAGGACCGCACGACCCGCGACCGCGCCGCCGCGTGGATGGAGGGCGACGAGGCGGACCCCGCGCTGCGCCTGTGGCGGACCCTGGCACGCCGCTGCGTCGGCCCGTACGGCGAGTACGCCGCCGCGCCCCTCACCCTCGCCGGATGGGTCGCCTGGTCCACCGGTGACGAACTGGAAGCCCGGGAGGCGCTCGCCATGGCCCTCGGGGCCGACCCGGACTATCTCTTCGCCCGGCTGCTGCACCAGGCGTGCAACGAAGGGCTCGACCCGGAGTCGATCCGCCGCTGCCTGCGGGGTGAGGGCGAGGGAGGGGGCGAGGCGCGGCCCGTGGACGAGAGCGCGGATCCCCGCTCGGCGGAGGCGGGCGAGGCCTCCGATCAGGACGCGGAGCCCGCCCCTCGAAGGCGCCGGATGCGGACCGCCGGCCGCACGGGCCGGCCGACGCACCGTGGGACCACCGCGGCCGGACGGCTGCCGCGCCCGCGGATGGCGCCCGGCGGGCCCCGCCCCGAAGGCGCCGCGCACCGCGGCGGCCCGGACCCGCGAGGGAGTAGGCGAGGGGTGACCCGCCCCGGCGTGGCCCGCCCCGGCGGCACGAGCCGACGCGGACACCGCCAGGACGGCGCGCACTCCGCGCCACACGCAGGGGATGCGGAGGAGTGACGGGATCCACGTAGAGGGGGTGTCCGGCCGACGGCCGGGCCGGCGAAGGGAGTGTTTATCGTCAGGGAGACGACTATGATCGCCGCATGTCCTACGACCCGTCAGCTTTCCCGCCTTTCGCCGTCACCGTGGACCTGGTCGTGCTCACCGTGCGGCGTCATGCCCTGTGCGCGCTGGCGGTGCGCAGGGGTGAGCCCCCGTTCCAGGGGCGCTGGGCACTCCCCGGCGGCTTCGTCCGGGCCGACGAGGACCTGGCGCAGGCGGCGGCGCGGGAGCTGGCAGAGGAGACGGGGCTGCGGGTGCACGATCCGTCCGTCCCCGCCCAGAACCACGGCGCCCACCTCGAGCAGTTGGCCACGTACGGTGACCCCGAGCGTGACCCCCGCATGCGGGTCGTGAGCGTCGCCCACCTCGCGCTCGCTCCCGACCTGCCGGCGCCACGGGCGGGCGGCGACGCCAGCAACGCGCGCTGGGCCCCGGTGGACGAGCTGCTGCAGCAGGGCGGTTACGGCAGGGAAGGCGAGCCGGTGGCGCCGCTCGCGTTCGACCACGCCCAGATCCTCTGGGACGGGGTGGAGCGTGCCCGATCCAAGATCGAGTACTCGTCGCTCGCGACGGCGTTCTGCCCGCCGGAGTTCACCGTCGGGGAGCTGCGCCGGGTCTACGAGGCGGTCTGGGGCGTGGCGCTCGACCCGCGCAACTTCCACCGCAAGGTGACGGGCACCCCGGGCTTCCTGGTCCCCACCGGCGGCACCACCACCCGGCAGGGCGGCCGACCCGCCCAGCTCTTCCGGGCCGGCGGCGCCACCCTGCTCAACCCGCCCATGCTGCGCCCCGAGGTCTGACCGGGGAGGGACCGGTCACGGGACGCGTGTCCCCGGCCCGTCCCTCCCAGGGGCAACGAGCCCTGTGGTGCCCGAAAAACCCGATATGGCGCGCTATCTTGCATCGGGTGATCCAGGCCATCGGACTGACCAGCATCCCCCGCAAAGAGCACCCGCCCGCCGTCGACGACGTCTCCTTCGAGGCGCACGCGGGCCGCGTCACCGCGTTGCTCGGAGCACCGGGCGCGGGCAAGACGACGGCGTTGAGACTCATGCTCGAGCTCCAACGCGGGCGCGGGATCACCTACTTCAGGGGCCGCCCCCTGCACCGCGTCCCGCACCCCGCCCACGAGGTCGGGGTCCTGCTGGGGGACGTGCCGGGGCACCCCGCCCGTTCGGTCCGCGGACACCTCCGCATGCTCTGCGCGGCCTCGGGCGTTCCGGTCCGTCGCGCCGACGAAGTGCTCGAAGCGGTGGGCCTGGTGAGCCTGCGCGACGAACGGCTCGGCATCCTGTCGCGCGGCATGGACCGCCGCCTGGGGCTGGCCTGCGCCCTCCTGCCGGACCCGCACACGCTCGTGCTCGACGACCCCGCCCGGGGGCTCGCGGTGGGGGAGAAACGCTGGCTGTACGACATGCTGCGGGAACACGCGGCACAGGGCGGGACGGTGCTGTGCAGCACGGCCGACCCCAAGGAGGCGGCGCGGTTCGCCGACCACGTGGTCACGTTGGACGGCGGACGGCTCGTCGCCGACCAGCGGGCCGCCGACTTCGCCCGCACCCGTCTGCGCCCCCGCGTCGCCGTCCGCAGCCCGCACGCGGCCCGTCTGTCCGCGCTGCTCGCACAGCAGGCCCGCTCGACCCGGAAGTCCGTCGAGGTCGTACAGGAGGGCGGCAACCGCCTGTGCGTCTACGGAAGCACCTGCGCCGAGGTGGGGGAGACGGCGTTCCGGCACGGCATCGTCGTGCACCAATTGGCCGACGAGGTCGGCGACATGGGTCCGGGCGCCGGTACGGACACGCACCCCCCGCAGACAGCCGCGCCCGGGACCCCGGCAGCGACCGGCTCCGAGTCCGAACCCGCGGCTCCCGCGCACGAGACCGTCCCCGACCCGTCGGCCCCGCCCGAGCCGCCCCGGGACGCACCCGACGACGACGCCCCCCTGGCAGCACCCCCACCACGCCCCAGCACCCCGCGCCCCACCTCGGTCACCCTCCCGCCCCCCGTCCTCGTCCGACCCGCCCCCACCCCCCTGCGGCCCGTCCGTTACGAGATCCGGCGGGCCACCGGTGTGGCCACGGGCTACGTCGTAGCGGCCTGCGTGCTCGCCGTTTCGGCGCTCACCGCCGTACTGCTGGCCCGTATCGGTCACACCCCGCAGCCGCGGCTGCTGGCCGCCTGGCCCGTGGAGTTGCCGCTGCCGCCCGCCGCGCTCGGGGCGGGGCTGCTCGGAGCGCTGGCGTTCGGCGACGAGTTCCGCCACCCCGCGCTCGCGGCGGACCGCGGCACGGTCCCCCGGAGGCTCGGTCTGCTGACCGCCAAGCTCCTCGTCGCCTCGCTCACCGCGCTGGCGCTGGCCGTGCTGACCGTGGGATGCAACGCCGAACTGCTCTACCTCGTCCACGGAAGCGAACTCGTCGCGGTGCCGGCGGACTGGCCCGCGCTCACCGCCGGGTGGCTCGCCCTGGTCACGGGCTGTGCCTGGGCCGGGGTGCTGGCCGCGGGCGTCTTCCGGTCCGCCACCGCCGGGCTCGCCGCGGTCGTCGCCGTGCCCCTCCTCGTCGTACCCGCCGTGCACAAGGCGACGGGCGGCCCGTCGGTGCGCGGTCCGGAGCCGTTCGCCGGGCGGGTGCGCGACGGACTGCCGCTGCGGTGGCCCTTCGGGGGCGAGCAGCACCTGGAGGCGGTGCTGCGGCTGGTCGCCCAACCGGTGGGCGGGGCCATGGCGTTGTCGGTGCTGGCGCTCCTGTGCGCGTACGCGTTCACCGGGCTGCGCGGCCGAGTCCGATGACGACCGAGTGTGCACGCTTCAGTCTTTTTTTGATCACAACTCCCCCTGAAAAGCTCGCCTCTTTCCGATAAGGCGTCAATTGCGACGGGGTGGGCGATCACCCTTTCGTGTGCTTTTCACCAAAGACCTCAAGGGAGTTGGAGCCGACGCCGACAAAGGATGCGTGAGTACCCTTGCGCACACCATGATGACCGCCGCCCGCTCCGCCGAATCCGGCCTCGCGACCCCGGGCGAACTCGACCGCTACCCCTACGCGGAGGCGCCAGGCGCCGAGCGGGGCCCTGTGTGGGAAGGGGCGGATCCGGAGCTGGGCCGTGCGGTCCGGCGGACCGCGGGCAGCCGCGGACGCGGGCTGCACGGACAGCTCGTCCAGCAGCTGGGACAGATGATCGTTTCCGGTGACCTGGGCGCCGACCGTCCGCTGGTGCCCGAGGAGATCGGTCAGCGTTTCGAGGTGTCCCGCACCGTCGTCCGCGAGTCGCTCCGCGTCCTCGAGGCCAAGGGCCTGGTCAGTGCCCGGCCGAACGTGGGCACGCGGGTGCGCCCGGTCAGCGACTGGAATCTCCTGGATCCGGACATCATCGAGTGGCGGGCCTACGGACCGCAGCGTGACGACCAGCGCCGGGAGCTGAGCGAGCTGCGCTGGACGATCGAGCCGCTCGCCGCGCGTCTGGCGGCCGGGCACGGCCGGGAGGACGTCCAGCAGCGCCTGACCGACATGGTGGAGATCATGGGGCACGCCCTCGGACAGGGCGACGCGCTGACCTTCGCCCGGGCCGACTCCGAGTTCCACTCGCTGCTCATCCAGGTCGCCGGCAACCGCATGCTGGAGCACCTGTCCGGGATCGTGTGCGCCGCGCTCCAGGTGTCCGGCAGCCCGGTCACCGGCTGTGAGCGGCCGACCGAGACCTCGCTGGCCCACCACGCCCGGATCGTCGACGCCCTCGCCGGCGGCGACGGCCCGGCGGCCGAAGCGGCCATGCGGCAGCTTCTCACGGTCCACCCCGAGGTGGAGCGCGTGGTGCCCGCGCCGCGCGAGCACTGACCGCGTCACCCCGGCGGCGCGGCCGGCCTGCCATCCCCCTCCTGTGGCAGCGCCGCGTCCGTGAGCCGCCCCCCGTGGGACCCTGTGGAACCGTCGACGGTTCCGCAGGGTCCGACGGTACGAAGGACTCACCGAGGTTCCCGGAGGAGACGACCTCCTCGCCCCTGGTGCACACTTCTGTCCTCATGTGACAGGTTTTGACTGGTTACGGGGTGTGACTCGGGCCACGTGGAATGGGCGTAACGCTCCTGGGAAGAACGCGATGACCTAAGAGGTGACAGCCGCGGAGGGAATACGGACGCCGTTCACGGCGCTGTGCATCTTCCCGGCCCCCGCCCGCGCCGTCGGCCCATCCCCAAGCCGGCGGTCGGCCCCTGTCCACTGTGGACGGGGCCGGAAGCCGTTTTCCAACGTTCCGAGAGGTTGTTCGTGTCGGCCAGCACATCCCGTACGCTCCCGCCGGAGATCGCCGAGTCCGTCTCTGTCATGGCGCTCATCGAGCGGGGAAAGGCTGAGGGGCAGATCGCCGGCGATGACGTGCGTCGGGCCTTCGAAGCTGACCAGATTCCGGCCACTCAGTGGAAGAACGTACTGCGCAGCCTCAACCAGATCCTCGAGGAAGAGGGTGTGACGCTGATGGTCAGTGCCGCAGAGCCCAAGCGCACCCGCAAGAGCGTCGCAGCGAAGAGCCCCGCCAAGCGCACCGCCACCAAGACCGTGGCGGCCAAGACGGCGACCCCGCGGAAGGCCACCGCCGCCGCGTCCGCGGCCCCGGCCGCCGACGCAGCCGCCGAGGAGGAGGCGGCGCCCGCCAAGAAGGCCGCCGCCAAGAAGACCACCGCCAAGAAGACGGCGGCGAAGAAGACCACGGCCAAGAAGACCGCCGCCAAGAAGACCACGGCCAAGAAGGACGACGCCGAGCTGGTCGACGAGGAGGTCCTCGAGGAGACCAAGGCCGCGGCGGACGAGCCCGAGGGCGCCGAGAACGCCGGCTTCGTGCTCTCCGACGAGGACGAGGATGACGCGCCGGCCCAGCAGGTCGCCGCCGCCGGCGCCACCGCCGACCCGGTCAAGGACTACCTCAAGCAGATCGGCAAGGTCCCCCTGCTCAACGCCGAGCAGGAGGTCGAGCTGGCCAAGCGCATCGAGGCGGGCCTGTTCGCCGAGGACAAGCTGGCGAACTCCGACAAGCTGGCGCCCAAGCTCAAGCGCGAGCTGGAGATCATCGCGGAGGACGGCCGCCGGGCCAAGAACCACCTGCTGGAGGCCAACCTCCGGCTGGTCGTCTCCCTGGCCAAGCGCTACACCGGCCGCGGCATGCTCTTCCTGGACCTCATCCAGGAGGGCAACCTCGGTCTGATCCGCGCGGTCGAGAAGTTCGACTACACCAAGGGCTACAAGTTCTCCACGTACGCCACCTGGTGGATCCGTCAGGCGATCACCCGCGCCATGGCCGACCAGGCCCGCACCATCCGCATCCCGGTGCACATGGTGGAGGTCATCAACAAGCTCGCGCGCGTGCAGCGCCAGATGCTCCAGGACCTGGGCCGCGAGCCCACCCCGGAGGAGCTGGCCAAGGAGCTCGACATGACCCCGGAGAAGGTCATCGAGGTCCAGAAGTACGGCCGCGAGCCCATCTCCCTGCACACCCCGCTGGGCGAGGACGGCGACAGCGAGTTCGGTGACCTCATCGAGGACTCCGAGGCCGTCGTCCCGGCCGACGCCGTCAGCTTCACGCTGCTGCAGGAGCAGCTGCACTCCGTGCTCGACACCCTGTCGGAGCGCGAGGCGGGCGTCGTCTCGATGCGGTTCGGTCTCACCGACGGTCAGCCGAAGACCCTCGACGAGATCGGCAAGGTGTACGGCGTCACGCGTGAGCGCATCCGCCAGATCGAGTCCAAGACCATGTCGAAGCTGCGCCACCCGTCGCGTTCGCAGGTGCTGCGCGACTACCTCGACTAGACCGGTCGCCCCGGCCCGGGGACCCGTCCTGCGCCGCCGTCCGTGAAAGCCCGGCCCCCGCTCCAGGGGGCCGGGCTTTCACGTTGCCGCGCCCGCCGCGCGGGTGCGGGCGCGGAGCGCTTCCCTCACTGTGGGTTGTCAAGGAGCACCCCAGTGTGAGGAGTGTGCATGCGACGTCGACTTGCCAGGGCCCTGGCCCGGCCGCTGGCCCTCGTGGCCGCCGGGACCGTCATACCACTGGCCTCGGCCGCTCCGGGGGCCGCCGGCAGCATCGTCGTCGGTGGTTTCCCCGTCGATGTGTCACAGAGCCCGTACACCGTGGCCCTCTCCAGCCGTGACCGGTTCGGCGGTACGCGGGCGGGGCAGTTCTGCGGGGGTGTGGCGGTCGGCCGGACCACCGTGCTCACCGCCGCCCACTGCATGGACCCGGAGGTGCTCGGCGCCTCGCCGGAGCGGGTGCCCGACCTCAGGGTGATAGCGGGGCGTACCGAGCTGCTCTCGGAGAGCGGCCAGGAGGTCGCCGTACGGAAGGTCTGGGTGAACCCGCACTACGACGGCGTCACCAACTCCGGTGATTTCGCCGTGCTCAGCCTGGCCGAGCCGCTCCCCGCGGCCTCGGTCATAGGCATGGCCGGGGCGGGCGACCCGGCCTATCGTGCGGGCACGGCCGCCACGGTCTACGGCTGGGGGGACACCACGGGCTCCGGCGGCTACACCGGCAGCCTCCACGCGGCGCGGGTGCGGGTGCAGCCCGACGCGCTGTGCGAGAAGGCCTACCCGGGGGGTTCCCACGGCGCCTACCGCGCCGAGACGATGCTGTGCGCGGGTGAGATCGCCGGGGGTCGGGACGCCTGCCAGGGCGACAGCGGGGGGCCGCTGGTCGCCCAGGGGCGGCTCATAGGCCTGGTCTCCTGGGGCGCGGGCTGCGGCTGGGCGGGCAGCCCGGGGGTCTACACCCGCATCTCGGACGTCCTGCGCACACTGGGGTGGCCCGCTGCCTCGCACGGCTGAGACCCCACGGGGCTGAGCCGGGCGGTGAGGGACGCTGTGACGGCTTGAACAGGTCGGGTCCGCCAAAGAACCCCAGGTGGAACCGGTGCGGGGCGTGTGAGCAGCGATTGCGGAGTTCTGAGCTCCACCGTGCTGGTACGGGCCTGACGCACCGGGCGCCCGGAGTCGGAGCCCGAGGGACACGCACCCAAGGGAGGCGCAGCAGTTCCCGGCGTCTTCCGCGGCGCGAGCTGCCGGTCAGGCCCCAGGGGGTGCAGCGCGTCACGGCACCTTACCGCGACGCGCCCTGCCGGCCGGGCCCCGGGCACGGCCGCTCGGGCGTTCTGCTGCGGCGCGACCGCAGGTCAGGTCACCTGAGGGCTCCAGGACGCGCCCCGCCGGCGCCACGGGCGCGCCCGCCCGTCCGAGCCGCCGCACACGCGCCCGTGTCGGGCACCCGCACACGCGCCCGCGTATGACACCCGTACCGGGCCCGCCCAGCGGCCTCGTACCCGTGTACCCGTGTACACGCAGACGGGCGGCGTCCTCCGCGGGGGAGGACGCCGCCCGTTCGCCGGCCTGTGCCGGGCTGGCTGCTCGTCGTCGGACGCGAAGTGTCAGCGCTCCTCGTCAGGAGTGGCCTTCGGAGCGGTCAGCCGCTCCGTCTCGTCCTGTATCTCAGCGGCGATCTTCTTGAGTTCCGGCTCGAACTTGCGACCGTGGTGGGCGCAGAAGAGCAGTTCTCCACCGCTCAGCAGGACGACGCGCAGGTAAGCCTGGGCGCCGCAGCGGTCGCAGCGATCGGCGGCCGTCAGCGGGCTCGCGGGGGTCAGAACAGTAGTCACGTCGCCTCTTCTCTAGCTCGACGAGCTGTCGTACCAGGGTCAACATCCAACCAGCCCCAAAACGTTCCCGCTCGAGGCTTTTCCTCAAAAAAATCTTCGAGGCGGCCGGCTGTTGCCGGTTGGCGGCGAATGTGCCGTAGTGCGTGTCTCTGTGTCGTACGGATTCGCGTGGTATCGGTGGTCGGCCCTCCCGGCTGGGTTGCCGGTTGTTCATGAGGACGTGCCCGGAGCCTAAATGGTTCATGCCTCGATGGGAACGTGATGTGTGCTTCACTCCATCGAAGGATCGAACGCTTATGCGACTCTCGACTAGGCTGGGACCGAGACGAGGGTGGCGTGACAACGGCTCTACCAGGCCTCGGTACCCTCTCACCGGTGACCCAAGCCGCGCCCTTACCCACGAGGGCCCCATCTGAAATTCAGCGAGGAGCGAACCGCGTGACCGCCGAGACGTCCGTGCCGTCGTCCACAGCGCTGCTGGCAGGAGCAGACCGGGACGGTTCCAACTACACCGCGCGGCACCTGCTCGTCCTCGAGGGGCTCGAGGCCGTGCGCAAGCGCCCCGGCATGTACATCGGGTCCACGGACAGCCGTGGCCTGATGCACTGCCTCTGGGAGATCATCGACAACGCCGTGGACGAGGCCCTCGGCGGCTACTGCGACCACATCGAGGTCGTGCTCCACGACGACGGCTCGGTGGAGGTCAAGGACAACGGCCGCGGCATCCCGGTCGACGTCGAGCCCAAGACCGGCCTCTCCGGCGTCGAGGTCGTCATGACCAAGCTGCACGCCGGCGGAAAGTTCGGCGGCGGCTCCTACGCGGCCTCCGGCGGTCTGCACGGCGTCGGCGCCTCCGTGGTCAACGCGCTCTCCGCGCGGCTCGACGTGGAGGTGGACCGCGGGGGCCACACCCACGCGATCAGCTTCCGGCGCGGCGTCCCCGGCGCCTTCTCCGCCCTGGGCCCGGACGCGAAGTTCGAGCCCGGGAGCGGGCTGCGCAAGACCAAGAAGATCCCCAAGACCCGCAGCGGCACCCGGGTGCGCTACTGGGCCGACCGCCAGATCTTCCTCAAGGACGCCAAGCTCGCCCTGGACACCCTGCACCAGCGCGCCCGGCAGACCGCGTTCCTGGTGCCCGGCCTCACCATCGTCGTCCGCGACGAGTACGGGCTCGGCGAGGGCGGCAGCAAGGGCGAGGAATCCTTCCGCTTCGACGGCGGGATCAGCGAGTTCTGTGAGTTCCTGGCCTCCGACAGGCCGGTGTGCGACACCCTCCGCTTCAGCGGCCAGGGCACCTTCAAGGAGACCGTCCCCGTCCTGGACGACCGCGGCCAGATGACGCCCACCGAGGTCACCCGCGAGCTCGGCGTCGACATCGCGCTGCGCTGGGGGACCGGCTACGACACGACGGTGCGGTCGTTCGTCAACATCATCGCCACTCCCAAGGGCGGCACCCACGTCGCGGGCTTCGAGCAGGCCGTCGCCAAGACGATGAACGAGGTCCTGCGGGCCAAGAAGATGCTGCGCGTCGCCGAGGACGACATCGTCAAGGACGACGCCCTGGAGGGCCTGACCGCGGTGGTCACGGTCCGTCTCGCCGAGCCCCAGTTCGAAGGGCAGACCAAGGAGGTGCTCGGCACCTCCGCGGCCCGCCGCATCGTGAACAACGTGGTGGCCAAGGAGCTCAAGGCGTTCCTGACCTCCACCAAGCGGGACGCCGCCCAGCAGGCCCGCGTGGTGATGGAGAAGGCGGTGGCCGCGGCCCGGACCCGGATCGCCGCCCGCCAGCACAAGGACGCGCAGCGCCGCAAGACGGCCCTGGAGTCCTCCACGCTGCCCGCCAAGCTCGCCGACTGCCGCAGCGACGACGTCGACCGCAGCGAGCTGTTCATCGTCGAGGGCGACTCGGCGCTCGGCACGGCGAAGCTCGCCCGGAACTCCGAGTTCCAGGCGCTGCTGCCGATCCGCGGCAAGATCCTCAACGTGCAGAAGTCGTCCGTCACGGACATGCTCAAGAACGCCGAGTGCGGCGCGATCATCCAGGTCATAGGAGCCGGGTCGGGCCGGACCTTCGACATCGACGCGGCGCGCTACGGCAAGATCATCATGATGACCGACGCCGATGTGGACGGCTCCCACATCCGCACGTTGCTCCTGACCCTGTTCCACCGCTACATGAGACCCATGGTCGAGGCCGGCCGGGTCTTCGCCGCGGTGCCGCCGCTGCACCGGATCGAGATCGTCCAGCCCAAGAAGGGCCAGGACAAGTACGTGTACACGTACTCGGACCGGGAGCTGCGGGACAAGCTCATGGAGCTGCAGAGCAAGGGCATCCGGTACAAGGACTCGATCCAGCGCTACAAGGGTCTCGGCGAGATGGACGCCGACCAGCTGGCCGAGACCACGATGGACCCGCGCCACCGCACCCTGCGCCGGATCAACCTCACCGACCTCGAGGCCGCCGAGCAGGTCTTCGACCTCCTCATGGGCAACGACGTCGCCCCGCGCAAGGAGTTCATCTCCAGCTCCGCGGCCACGCTGGACCGCTCCCGCATCGACGCCTAGGAGCACGCGCGCGGAGGGGCGCCGACCGCCGGTGACCATCGGCGGGACGGCGCCCCTCCAGCCGTTCCCACAGGTGCCTGCACGCTCCGGTCACCTGATGGGGTGAAGCGGAACGGGAAGAAGAGCCAGGGAACTTCCCGGTCTGTCCATCCTGGGGCATGCAGCGAAGCAATGCGGGGGACGTGACCTACGACGATCCCTGGTACGACGCCCTGGCCTCGGGCTGGGGCGAAACGGCCGCGGCGACGGCGCTCCCGCCGGCCCGGCCCGAGCCGGACGCCGTCCCCGCGGCGGCCGACATCTACCTCGAGGTGCAGCGCAGCGCGGCCTTCCAGGAAGTACGCCGCCGCTACCGGCGCTTCGTGATCCCCGGGGCGGCCGTCTTCCTCGTCTGGTACGTCGCGTACGTCGTCACCGCCACCACCGTCCCCGGGCTGATGGCGCGCCCCGTCGCGGGCGCGGTGAACGTCGGGATGCTCGCGGGGCTCGGCCAGTTCCTCACCACCTTCCTGCTCACCTGGGCCTACGTCCGCCACGCGCGGCTGCGGCGCGACCGCGCGGCGCTGGAACTGCGCTGGGACACCCAGGAGAGGGCGCGCGGCAGAGACGGGGCGTCATGACGACCGACCACCGGACCACCGCCCTGCTGCTGTTCAGCGCGTTCGTCGCCGTCACGCTGATCATCACCACCTGGGTGAGCCGCCACCGTCAGGGCTCCGCCGAGGAGTTCTACGCGGGCAACCGTCTCTTCTCGCCGATGGAGAACGGTTTTGCCATCGCGGGCGACTACTTGTCGGCCGCCTCCTTCCTCGGCGTCTCCGGACTCATCGCCCTCGTCGGCTACGACGGGATGCTCTACTCGGTGGGCTTCCTCGTGGCCTGGCTGGTCGTGCTGTTCCTGGTCGCCGAACTGGTGCGCAACTGCGGACGGTTCACGCTCGCCGACGTGGTCGCCGCCCGCATGCGGGAGCGGCCGGTGCGCATCGCGGCCGGCGCCTCGTCCGTCGCCGTCTCCGTGCTGTACCTGGTGGCGCAGATGGTCGGCGCGGGCAGCCTCGTCGCGCTGCTGCTCGGCGGCACCGGCGAGGCCGTACGGGCGTGGACGGTGGTCGGCGTCGGCGCGCTCATGGTGATCTACGTGTCGCTCGGCGGCATGCGCGCCACCACGTGGATCCAGATCGTGAAGGCGGTCCTGCTGCTCGGCGGCACCGTCACCCTGACTGTCCTCGTCCTGCTGCGCTTCCACGGGGACGTCGACCGCCTGCTGCACACCGCCGCCGAACGCAGCGGCCACGGCGACGCGTTCCTCGCCCCCGGCCTCGCCCACGGCGGCGACTGGACCGCCCGCTTCGACTTCATCAGCCTCGGACTCGCCCTGGTGCTGGGCACGGCGGGCCTGCCGCACATCCTGTCCCGCTTCTACACCGTCCCCACCGCGCGGGCCGCCCGGCGGTCCGTGGTCTGGGCGATCGGACTCATCGGCGGCTTCTACCTGATGACCATCGTGCTCGGCTTCGGCGCCGCCGCGCTCATCGGACCGGACGCGGTGCGCGCCTCGCACGCGTCGGGCAACACGGCTGTCCCGCTGCTCGCGCTCGACCTCGGCGGCGGCGCCGGAACCACGGGCGGCACGGTCCTCTTCGCGCTCGTCGCCGCGGTCGCCTTCGCCACGATCCTCGCCGTGGTCGCCGGGATCACGCTCGCCTCCTCGGCGTCCGTCGCCCACGACCTGTACGCCTCCCTGCGCCGCCCGGGCGGCGAGCAGCGCAGCGAGGTCGCCGTCGCGCGCGTCGCCGCGGTCGGCATCGGCGTCGTCGCGATCGCCCTGGGCCTGCTGGCCCGCGACCTCAACGTCGCGTTCCTGGTGGGCCTCGCCTTCGCCGTCGCCGCGTCCGCGAACCTGCCCGTGCTGCTCTACTCGCTGTTCTGGCGCGGCTTCACCACCCGCGGCGCCGTGTGGTCCGTCTACGGCGGCCTGATCCCGGCGGTGGTGCTGGTGCTGCTGTCCCCGGTGGTGTCCGGCAGCCCCGACTCCCTCTTCCCCGGCGCCGACTTCCAGCTCTTCCCGCTGCAGAACCCGGGACTGGTCTCCATCCCGCTGGGCTTCCTCGCCGGCTGGCTCGGCACGGTCACCTCCACCGAAACCCCCGACGGGGCCCGCCACGCCGAGACCGAGGTGCGCTCGCTGACAGGCGCGGGCGCGGTCTGACGGACGCCCGGCCGCCCGGAGACGTACGGCGCCGTCATCCGTACGGGAGGGAGGCACGGTTCCCACCCCACCCCCCATGGGCCGTGCCCCAGACGCGGGTCGCCCCCACGTGACGGTGTCCCGGGCGGCCCGCGTCCCCATACCGCAGGGCCGGCGTGGCCCGTCCCGTGCGCGCCAGGAGCCTCAGACAGCGCTGTGCGCCGGAGACACGGCACGGAAGCCGGGCGCCTTGTCGACGCAGGCCGCGCCGATCCGCCCCCCCCGCGGACGTCGTCGTCCACGACCAGCACCTCGATCACCGCGCCTTTCCGGGTCCCGAGGGCAGTGCCGGGGCGCCCGCGGGGGTGGCCGGCGGTTCCGGCTCGGCCAGCGCCTCCGGCAGGACGACGGTGAACTCGGCGCCTCCGCCCGGCGCCTCGCCCACGCGTGCGTCGCCTCCCT
Source organism: Streptomyces sp. DSM 120436 (assembly GCF_055778765.1). NCBI lineage: Bacteria > Bacillati > Actinomycetota > Actinomycetes > Kitasatosporales > Streptomycetaceae > Streptomyces > Streptomyces sp. DSM 120436. The sequence continues at coordinate 3,201,453 of NZ_JBSKBS010000001.1, forward strand.
GCCGGTGCGCGAGCCGGCGTACCAGCGGCAGCCCGATGCCGCGCTCGCGATGGCCGGACGGCTCCTTGGTGGACCAGCCCTCGGCGAAGACCAGCTCCCGCCGCTCGGGCGGCACGCCGGGGCCGGTGTCCCGCACCACGAGCACCGCCGTACGGCCCTCGGCGCGCAGCTCGACCTCCACGCGCGCGTCGGACGCGCCCGCGACGGCGTCCAGGGCGTTGTCCACCAGGTTCCCCACGACGGTCACCAGCCCGCGCGGGTCGACCAGCCGGTCCGGCAGCCGGGAGCGGTCCGACAGCCGCAGCGCCGCTCCGCGCTCGGCCGCCACCGTCGCCTTGCCCACCAGCAGCGCCGCCAGCAGCGGGTCCCGGATCCTCTCCGTGACCTGCTCCGACGTGGCCCGGTGGTCGCCCACCACGTCGCCGACGAACTCCACCGCGTCCTCGTACATTCCCAGCTCCAGCAGGCCCAGCAGGGTGTGCATGCGGTTCGCGTGCTCGTGGTCCTGGGCGCGCAGCGCGTCGATCAGCCCGCGCGTGGAGTCGAGCTCCCGGCCCAGCCGGTCCAGCTCGGTCCGGTCGCGCAGGGTGGCCACCGCGCCGCCGTCGTCGGTCGGCATACGGTTCGCGACCAGCACCCGCTGCCCGCGGACGGTGAGCAGATCGGTGCCGCTCACCCGCCCCGCCAGCACGTCGGCGGTCCGGCCCGTGCCCAGCGAGGCGTCGGGCGAGCGGCCGACGGCCTCCTCGCCGACGCCCAGCAGCCGCTGCGCCTCGTCGTTCAGCAGCCGGATGCGCCCGTCGCGGTCCAGGGCCACGACGCCCTCCCGGATGCCGTGCAGCATCGCCTCGCGCTCCGCGAGCAGTGCGGCGATGTCGGAGAAGGCCAGGTCACGCGTCTGCCGCTGTACCCGCCGGGAGATCAGCCAGGCCGCCAGCGCACCCACCGCGAGGGCGCCGCCCGCGTACGCGAGGAGCCCAGGAACGGCGTGGACCAGCCGCGCGCGGACGCTGTCGTAGGCGATGCCGACCGAGACCGCGCCGACGACCTGCCCGTCCGCGTCCCGCAACGGGACCTTGCCCCGCGCGGTACGCCCCAGGGTGCCCTCGTCGATCTCCATGACCTCGCGGCCGGCCAGCGCCGCACCGGGGTCGGTCGACACCACTGCGCCGATCCGCTCCGGGTCGGTGTGCGACCAGCGCACGCCCCGCCGGTCCAGCACCACCACGTACTCCGCGCCGGTGGCCCGCCGGATCCGCTCCGCCCCCCGCTGCACCGGCCCGTCGGGCGTGGGCTCCGTGGCGCGCAGGTCCTCGGCCGTCTGCGGCTGCTGCGCCGTGGTCTGCGCGATCGCGAGAGCGCGGCGCATCGCCTGGTCGTCCAGCTGTTCACCGAGCGGCGCGAGGAACAGCCCCGTCGCCAGCACCGCGACGCCGGCGGCGATCGCCACCTGCATCAACAGGACCTGGGAGAACACCCGCCGCGGCAGGCCGAGGCGCGGACGGCGAGCGGAAGCTGTGGGGGGCATGCCCCGACGGTACGCGGGGGAGGCGGGGGTGCCGTAGGGGTGTGACGGGCTTCCCCGCAGTCAGCCGGTCATGACCGCGGGGGTGAGCGCGCGGACGTCCACGACGTCCATCCGCGCGGGTGAGCCCAGCACCGAGCCGCAGCTCTCCGGGCGGGGCGGCAGGGACGTCCCCCGGACGACCTCCACCCGCCAGCGCCGCCCGTCCGCGTGGGCGACGGTCACCTCCCAGCGCGGCGCCGTGCCCTCCGTGCGGACGACGCTCAGCACCTGCGCGGCGTCCTCCCGCAGGGCACGCCGTACGGCCAGCTCGGCCGCCTGACCGGGCCGCTCCCACGCGGAGCCGCCCCGGCACCCCTCGGTCACGATCCGGCCCTCCCGCGCGCCGTGCAGCACCTCCTTGACGGCGTGCGCCTCCGCCCGCCCGTAGGCGTAGCCGTACGGCAGCACGAGCACGGTGGGGGAGAAGCGGTGACCGCCCAGGTGGGTGACCTCCCAGACGCCCTCGACCCCGGAGGAGGCCAGCTCGGCCGCGAGGGGCCTGCCGAGCAGGGCGCAGCAGCGGTCGCGCTTGCCGTTGGTGCAGACGAGGGCGAGGGGGTCGCCGTCGTGCGGGACGCCGCCCAGCACCGTGCCGGAACCGGTGGCGTCACCGCGGCCGAGGGCCGGGAAGTCGAGGTCGAGGAGGCGGGCGGGGTCGGTGGTGGTGGCGGTGTGCAGCCAGACGTTGCCCGGCACGGTGTGGGCCAGGTAGACGCGGCGCGTGGCGGGCATGCGGCTGTCCGCGTGGCGGCCGGGGCGCCTGATGAGGGCGATGCGTACGCCCGTGCCCTTCGCGGCGGTCTCCAGGGCGCGGCCCAGTGCGGGGTCGAGGTGGCTCGACGTGAGCGCCTTGGCGCCCCACGGGCCGGGCTGCTCCAGCAGCAGCCAGGTCCTCGCGGTCGCCGCGGTTCCCGCGACGGGCTCGTCGAGCTCGCGGGAGACGGTGGAGCACGTGCTACTCACACAGGTGAGCCTAACCTGACTTCGGCTTCGGTGCCTTGTCGGCCCGCCGGGCCACCGGCGGGCCGCGTCTCGGGCACGCGTGAGGTGACGTATGCCGAGAACGCGGCCGGGCGCCGATGCTTCGCACGCTCGTCACCCCGGGGGGGCATGTCTGTGCGGCCTGTCCTCCACGGCGGGGCGGGCCTGCCGAGACGCGCTCACGCGTCGCGCGGCGTCGAGCGCCGTGCGGCCTCCGCGGCCCCACGTTCCCCGTGCCTGTGTCACATACCCCGATCGGGTCGCCGTCCGCCGGTCGTCGGGCGGTGGACCGGTTTCAGGGAACCGGCGTGCGGCGTGCGGCACGTGCCGCCTCCCAGGGCGCCGAGCGGCTCTGGCCTGCGGGAAGACGGAGAGGAGGCGCACGGAGGGAAGCGAGGGTCGCGTCATCCGGCGCCTTGCCCGACGTCCGCCCCGCGTATGCCGTTGACGATCGTTCACTTCGGGGCGGTCACGGGTACTCGTATCCTGGACCGTCAGTCGTTCGTCCGTGCGTACGCCGCCAGTGAGCCGGTGTGCGCACAGGTGTGAGAGGGGTCGTGTGTCGGAGCGGAGCAGCGGGCGGCAGATTCCGGTGGTCGTGCTGGCCGGATTCCTCGGCTCGGGCAAGACCACCCTGCTCAACCACCTCCTCCACCGCAGCGGCGGCAGCCGCATCGGCGCGGTCGTGAACGACTTCGGGGCCGTCGAGATCGACGCGATGGCCGTCGCGGGCGCCCTCGGCGACTCCACCGTGTCCCTCGGCAACGGGTGCCTCTGCTGTGCCGTCGACGCCAGTGAACTCGACGAGTACCTCGAGCGGCTCGCCCACCCCTCCACCGGGATCGACGTCATCGTCATCGAGGCGAGCGGCCTGGCCGAACCCCGGGAACTCGTCCGCATGGTGCTCGCCAGCGAACTGCCGGACATCGTCTACGGCGGACTCGTCGAGGTCGTCGACGCCGCCGAGTTCGACGAGACCCGGGCCGCGCACCCCGGCATCGACCGGCACCTGGCGCTCGCCGACCTCGTGGTCGTGAACAAGACCGACCGGGTGGACGACCCGGAGCCCGTGCTGAAGACGGTCAGGTCCCTCGTCGACCGGGCGGCCGTGGTGCCCGCCACGCACGGCCGGATCGACCCCGAATTCCTCTTCGACTGCCGGCCCGCCCGGGAACGCGTCGGGCAGCTGTCCTTCGACGACCTCCACCGCGACGACCCCGGGCCCGAGGACGAGCACGGCCCGCATCCGCACGCCGGGTACGACAGCCTGTCGTTCGTGTCCGGGACCCCGCTCGACCCGCGGCGGCTCATCGCGTTCCTCGACAGCAGGCCGGCCGGTCTGTACCGCATCAAGGGGTACGTCGACTTCGGCCCGTACGACATGCGCAACCGGTACGCCGTGCACGCCGTCGGCCGGTTCCTGCGCTTCCACCCCGAGCCGTGGCCGGCCGACGGCGCCGGGCGGGCGACGCAGCTCGTGCTGATCGGGACCGGCCTCGACACCGGCGCCCTCCGCGCCGAGCTGGAGGGGTGCGTGAGCGACGGCGCCCCGCACACCGACGACGAGGCCGGCATGTGGGGCGTCCTGCGCTACGTCCAGGAGGGCGAGGACCCGGCGGCCTAGACCGGGCCCGCCACCACGGCCACCGTCTTGGCCAGGGACACGCCCGAGCCGTCCCGGCGCGGGTCGATCGGCGGGAGGCTCACCGCCGCGCCGTTCTTCTGCGCCGCGCGTGCCGGGGCCGGGCCCGCCCAGGCCAGGGACAGGCAGTCCTCGCCCTTCAGGAACCGCTGGCAGCGCACGCCGCCGGTGGCCCGGCCCTTGCGCGGGTACTGGTCGAGCGGGGTCAGCTTGGCCGTCGTCTGGACCGAGTCGTCCAGCGTGCCGCGCGAGCCCGCGACCGTGAAGACCACCGCGTCCGCCGCCGGGTCGACCGCCGTGAAGCTGATGACCTTCGCGCCCTCGCCGAGCTTGATGCCCGTCATGCCGCCCGCCGGGCGTCCCTGCGGGCGCACCTGGGCCGCCGGGTAGCGCAGCAACTGCGCGTCGTCGGTGATGAAGACCAGGTCCTCCTCCCCCGTGCGCAGCTCGGTCGCGCCGACGATCCGGTCGCCCTCCTTGAGGGTGATGACCTCGAGCTCCTCCTTGTTGGAGGGGTAGTCGGGCACCACGCGCTTGACCACGCCCTGCTGGGTGCCGAGCGCCAGGCCGGGCGAGGACTCGTCGAGCGTCGTCAGGCACACCACCTGCTCGTCGTCCTCCAGGGACACGAACTCCGCCAGCGGCGCACCGCCCGACAGGTTCGGCGACGGCATCGCCTCGGGCAGCTGGGGCAGGTCGATCACGTTCACCCGGAGCAGCCGGCCGGCCGACGTGACCACGCCGATCTCACCGCGCGCGGTCGCCGGGACCGCCGAGAGGATCAGGTCGTGCTTGACCCGCTTGGCCCCGGAGGTGTCGCCGAACGGCCGGTCGTCGGCGGTGCGCGCCAGCAGCCCCGTGGACGACAGCAGCACCCGGCACGGGGTGTCCGCCACCTGCAGCGGCACCGCGGCCGGGGCGCCGGCCGACTCCAGCAGCAGCGTGCGCCGGTCGTTGCCGAACTTCTTCGCCACCGCGGCCAGTTCCGCCGAGACCAGCTTGCGCAGCTCCGCGTCCGAGTCCAGGATCCGGGTCAGCTCCTCGATCTCCGCGTTCAGCCGGTCCTTCTCGGCCTCCAGCTCGATCCGGTCGTACTTGGTGAGACGGCGCAGCGGGGTGTCCAGGATGTACTGGGTCTGCACGTCGCTCAGCGAGAAGCGCTCGATCAGCCGCTCCCTGGCCTGCGCGGAGTTCTCGCTGGAGCGGATGAGGCGGATGACCTCGTCGATGTCCACCAGGGCCGTGAGCAGGCCCTCGACCAGGTGCAGCCGGTCGCGCCTCTTGCCGCGGCGGAACTCCGAGCGGCGGCGCACCACGGTGAAGCGGTGGTCGAGGTAGACCTCGAGCAGCTCCTTGAGGCCGAGGGTGAGGGGCTGGCCGTCCACCAGCGCCACGTTGTTGATGCCGAAGGACTCCTCCATCGGCGTCAGCTTGTAGAGCTGCTCCAGCACCGCCTCCGGCACGAAGCCGTTCTTGATCTCGATGACCAGGCGCAGGCCGTGCTCGCGGTCGGTGAGGTCCTTGACGTCGGCGATGCCCTGGAGCTTCTTCGAGCCCACCAGGTCCTTGATCTTGGCGATCACCTTCTCCGGGCCGACCGTGAACGGCAGCTCGGTGACGACCAGGCCCTTGCGGCGCGCCGTCACGTCCTCCACGGTCACCGTCGCGCGGATCTTGAACGTGCCGCGCCCGGTCGCGTACGCGTCCCGGACGCCGGAGAGGCCGACGATCCGGCCGCCCGTGGGCAGGTCGGGGCCCGGGACGTGCTTCATCAGGGCGTCGAGGTCGGCGTTCGGGTACCGGATCAGGTGCCGCGCGGCGGCGACGACCTCGCGGAGGTTGTGCGGCGGCATGTTGGTGGCCATGCCGACGGCGATGCCCGAGGCGCCGTTGACCAGGAGGTTGGGGAACGCGGCGGGCAGGGCGACCGGCTCCTGCTCCTGGCCGTCGTAGTTGGGCGCGAAGTCGACCGTGTCCTCGTCGATGGACTCGGTCATCAGACCGGTGGCCTCCGCCATCCGGCACTCGGTGTACCGCATCGCGGCGGGCGGGTCGTCGTTGCCCAGCGAGCCGAAGTTGCCGTGGCCGTCCACCAGGGGCAGGCGCATGGAGAACGGCTGCGCCATGCGGACCAGGGCGTCGTAGATCGACGCGTCGCCGTGCGGGTGCAGCTTGCCCATCACCTCGCCGACCACGCGCGCGCACTTCACGTACCCGCGCTCGGGGCGCAGCCCCATCTCGTTCATCTGGTAGACGATGCGGCGGTGCACCGGCTTGAGACCGTCACGCGCGTCGGGCAGGGCGCGGGAGTAGATGACCGAGTACGCGTACTCGAGGAAGGAGCCCTGCATCTCGTCGACGACGTCGATGTCGAGGATCTTCTCCTCGTACGGGTCGTCGGGCGGCGGGGTCTTCGTGCTGCGGCGGGCCATCGCTGCCGGCTCCTTGCTGAAGCGTGGGACGGGATCTGACGCGGACCATTGTGGACCTTCGCACTGACAGAGAAGGACCAGGACCTGGGTCCTGCCGCCCGGTTCGGCGCGGTACGGCGCGGTACGGCGACGCGAGCAGGCTACGCGGCGCGGTCGCCGCGCACCGCGCGGGGTGGCCCCGCGGTCCGCCGCTCACACGGCCGTGGGCGGCCGGCCGGCCCGCACGGGACCACCGAGGCGCTTCTCCCGGCCGCCCCGGACAGGACGGGTCCCGTCCGAGCACCCTGTACGGCTGAGGACCCCCTCTCGGGCCCGGGCGGGTCCCCGCCCGCGGCTCCGCGCACCCGGAGCCGCCCTCCGCGCGGCCCCCGCGACCGGTACGGGCCCCCCGGCACGCGCCCGGCGTACACACCCTCCGTCCACCGCGCCCCCGCAGCGCACGACCGCGCACCACAGCGCGCCCGAGAGGGCGACCCCGCGCACACCCCGCGTCACGCGCCGTGGGCTTCACCCACTCCCGCACCACCCGTCCCACCAGGTTCTCGCTCTCGGCGTAGCCGCCCGGCCCGGGAACTCCGCCGACCCTCCGCACGCTTGCATACAGTGGCAGGACCGGCAGAAACGGCGGTGTCGACGACGACCGCCTCCGCGATCGAAGGGACGTACATGCCCATGGGTCACACGGCCACAGCCCAGGCAGGCTCCGGGGGCCTGACAGCGACCGAACACCGCCTGGCCAACGGCCTGCGCGTGGTGCTCTCCGAGGACCACCTGACCCCGGTCGCCGCGGTGTGCCTCTGGTACGACGTCGGCTCACGTCACGAGGTCAAGGGCCGCACCGGCCTGGCCCACCTCTTCGAGCACCTGATGTTCCAGGGGTCCGCCCAGGTGAAGGGCAACGGCCACTTCGAACTGGTGCAGGGCGCCGGCGGCTCGCTCAACGGCACGACGAGCTTCGAGCGCACCAACTACTTCGAGACCATGCCCGCCCACCAGCTGGAGCTCGCCCTCTGGCTGGAGGCCGACCGCATGGGCTCCCTGCTGACCGCCCTGGACGAGGAGTCCATGGAGAACCAGCGGGACGTGGTGAAGAACGAGCGCCGTCAGCGGTACGACAACGTCCCCTACGGCACCGCCTTCGAGAAGCTCACCGCCCTCGCCTACCCGGAGGGCCACCCCTACCACCACACTCCGATCGGGTCGATGGCGGACCTGGACGCGGCGACCCTGGAGGACGCCCGCCAGTTCTTCCGCACGTACTACGCGCCGAACAACGCGGTGCTCTCCGTGGTCGGCGACATCGACCCGGAGCAGACGCTCGCCTGGGTCGAGAAGTACTTCGGCTCCATCCCGTCGCACGACGGCAAGCCCGCCCCGCGCGACGGCTCGCTGCCCGACGTCATCGGCGAGGAGCTGCGCGAGGTCGTCGAGGAGGAGGTCCCCGCGCGGGCGCTGATGGCCGCCTACCGGCTCCCGGAGGACGGCACGCGCCTGTGCGACGCGGCTGACCTGGCGCTCACCGTCCTCGGCGGCGGCGAGTCCTCGCGGCTCTACAACCGCCTGGTGCGGCGCGACCGCACGGCCGTGGCCGCCGGGTTCGGCCTGCTGCGGCTGGCCGGGGCGCCGTCCCTGGGCTGGCTGGACGTCAAGACGTCCGGCGACGTCGAGGTGCCCGTCGTCGAGGCCGCCATCGACGAGGAGCTCGCCCGCTTCGCCGAGGAGGGCCCCACCGCCGAGGAGATGGAGCGCGCCCAGGCCCAGCTGGAGCGCGAGTGGCTCGACCGGCTCGGCACGGTCGCCGGCCGCGCCGACGAACTCTGCCGCTACGCCGTGCTGTTCGGCGACCCGCAGCTCGCCCTGACCGCCGTGAGCCGCGTCCTGGAGGTGACGGCCGAGGAGGTCCAGGAGGTCGCCAAGGCCCGCCTGCGGCCCGACAACCGCGCGGTGCTCGTCTACGAGCCCGCCGCCCCGGCGGCCGAGGACGCCGCCGACGAGACCGAGGAAGCCGCAGCCGCAGCCGCAGCCGCAGCCGCAGCCGGCGCCGGCGCCGACGACAACGAGGAGACGGCGAAGTGACCGAGCTCGCCACGATGGAGTTCCACCCCCGGCCGCAGGCGGGCGAGGCCAGGCCCTGGGCCTTCCCGGCCCCCGAGCGCGGCGCCCTCGACAACGGCCTGACCGTGCTGCGCTGCCACCGCCCCGGCCAGCAGGTCGTCGCCGTCGAGGTGGTCCTCGACGCTCCCCTGGACGCGGAGCCGGAGGGCCTCGACGGCGTCGCCACGATCATGGCGCGCGCCTTCTCCGAGGGCACCGACAAGCACACCGCCGAGGAGTTCGCCGCCGAGCTGGAGCGCTGCGGCGCCACCCTGGACGCGCACGCCGACCACCCCGGCGTCCGTCTCAGCCTCGAGGTGCCGGCCTCGCGGCTGGCCAAGGGGCTCGGTCTGGTCGCCGACGCCCTGCGCGCGCCCGCCTTCGCCGACAGCGAGATCGAGCGGCTGGTCCGCAACCGCCTCGACGAGATCCCGCACGAGCTGGCGAGTCCGTCCCGCCGCGCCGCGAAGGAGCTGGCCAAGGAGCTGTTCCCGGCGAGTGCGCGCATGTCGCGCCCGCGCCCGGGCACCGAGGAGACCGTCGCGCGCATCGACTCCGCGGCCGTGCGCGGTTTCTACGAGAAGCACGTCCGCCCGGCCACGGCGACCGTCGTGGTGGTCGGCGACCTCACCGGCGTCGACCTGGACGAGTTGCTCGCCGACACCCTGGGCGCCTGGACGGGCTCGCAGGCCCAGCCGCGGCCGGTGCCGCCGGTGGTCGCGGACGACACCGGCCGCGTGGTCGTCGTGGACCGGCCCGGCGCCGTCCAGACGCAGCTGCTGATCGGCCGTGTCGGCCCGGACCGGCACGACCGGGTGTGGCCCGCGCAGGTGCTCGGCACGTACTGCCTCGGCGGCACCCTCACCTCGCGCCTGGACCGTGTCCTGCGCGAGGAGAAGGGATACACCTACGGCGTCCGGGCGTTCGGCCAGGTGCTGCGGTCGGCCCCGGACGGCACGGGCGCGTCGATGCTGGCCATCAGCGGCTCCGTCGACACCCCCAACACCGGCCCGGCGCTGGACGACCTGTGGACCGTGCTGCGCACGCTGGCCGCCGAGGGCCTCACCGACGAGGAGCGCGACGTCGCCGTGCAGAACCTGGTGGGCGTGGCGCCGCTCAAGTACGAGACCGCCGCGGCCGTCGCGAGCACGCTGGCCGACCAGGTCGAGCAGCACCTGCCGGACCACTACCAGGCCGATCTGTACCGGCAGTTGGCCGCGACCGGCACCGTGGAGGCCACGGCAGCCGTCGTGAACGCCTTCCCGGTGGACCGTCTCGTCACCGTGCTCGTCGGTGACGCGGCGCAGATCAAGGCGCCGGTGGAGGCGCTCGGGATCGGCGAAGTCACCGTCGTGACGGCCGAGTAGGGCGGCCGCCGCACACGCGCGCGTGAAAGGCCCCGGTGACGTCGCCGTCACCGGGGCTCCCATATGCCCGAATTGGGGCGGAGGTTGCCCGTCTGCCCTGTGGGATGCGCTACAAAACCCGGGAATCGTTTGGGGATCGCGCGGTGTCCCGCTTAGCTTCGTGCGGGCTGTTCGTCGGGCAGTGCGCCGCACCCGCGGCACCGGACAGCCATCGCCGAGTCCCCGTACGGCGCGAGCCAGGGGAGCCGGGGACCCACATGAGATCCCTGGGGTGAATCGGACGCCCGCGCGTGTCGCGAGGGGGTCCGTAGGAGACCTTCCTGCTCCGAACCCGTCAGCTAACCCGGTAGGCGAGAGGGAAGGAAAGGACCAGCCTGTACATGGCGTTCACCCGCGCCACCGGGAAGCACCGTCGTCCCAGCCGCGTCCAGCGCGGCTCCGCCCGCGCCGCGGGCGTCGCGGCCCTCGCGGGCACCGGCGTCGTCGGCTCCCTCGCGGCCCCCGCGCTCGCCGCCGGACCGGCCGCGGCACAGACCGGCCTCACCCCCGTCGTCACCCTGGGCGACGTGGTCGCCGACCGTATCGACGCCCAGGCCGCCGCCCAGCACGAGGCCGCCCGCGTGGCGGCCGAGGAGGCCGCGCGCAAGGCCGCCGAGGAGGCGGCGCGCGAGCGGGCGGCCGAAGAGGCGGAGAAGGCCCGCGCCGAGCAGGAGCGCGCCGCCCGCGAGGCCGAGCGCAAGCGGCTCAACACCTTCGTCTCCCCGATCCCCGGCTCGTACGTCTCGACCGCCTACCGGAGCGGCGGCGCCATCTGGTCGTCCGGCAGTCACACCGGGATCGACTTCCACGCCGCGAGCGGCACGCCCGTCCAGTCCGTCGGCGTCGGCACCGTCGTCGAGGCCGGCTGGGGCGGGGCGTACGGCAACCAGGTCGTCATCAAGATGCACGACGGCACGTACACCCAGTACGCGCACCTGTCGTCCATCGCCGTGTCGGTGGGGCAGGAGGTCGCCGCCGGCCAGCAGATCGGTCTCTCCGGCGCCACGGGCAACGTCACCGGCGCCCACCTCCACTTCGAGGCGCGCATGTCCGCCGAGTACGGTTCCGACCTCGACCCGGTCGCCTACCTCCGGTCGCACGGCGTGAACATCTGAGGCGCACCCGTCACGCCCTCGGGCCCCGGCTCTCCGTGAGCCGGGGCTTTTGCCGTTCCGGGACCCATCCGTCCCGGCGCCTCTGTCTGAAAATCACGGAGGAATTCCGGTCCGCCGTCGGAAAACGCCGCCGATTGCAATAGAGTCACGAACGGACGTCAATCGTCGGCGTTCCACGGGAATTGAGCCGGAGGTCGGTCATGCGTATTCCCGCGCACTCGGTGTGCACGGCGATCCGGGACGACATCGTCGCCGGTGTCCACGGGCGCGGGAGCCGGCTCACCGAGGAACTGCTCGCCCGCCGCTACGGGGTCTCCCGCGTCCCCGTCCGCGAGGCCCTGCGCACGCTGGAGGCCGAGGGCTTCGTGGTCACCCGGCGGCACGCGGGCGCGTGCGTGGCGGAGCCCACCGAGCAGGAGGCCGCCGACCTGCTGGAGATGCGCCGGCTGCTGGAGCCCCTCGGCGCCTTGCGGGCGGCCCAGCGGCGTACCGACGCGCATCTGAAGGTGCTGCGCGGCCTGGTCAGGCTGGGGCAGGAACGCGCACGTCAGGGCGGCAGCGACGATCTGAGCTCATTGGGCGGCTGGTTCCACGAGACGCTCGCCCAGGCTTCCGGCAGCCCGGCGCTGACGTCGGTGCTGACCCAGCTCAGACACAAGATCGCCTGGATGTACGCGGTCGACGGGCCGGCCGACCCGGTGGCGTACTGGGCGGAGCACGGCGCGATCGTGGACGCCGTGGCCCGCGGCGACGGCGAGCGGGCGCGGACCCTCACGGGGCTGCACACCGAGCAGGCCGACGCCGGCCACCGGCTCCGGTTCGGCTCCGGCGCCGAGCGGGCCGTCCGCACGGGCCGTGTGAGGAACGCGCAACATCCCGTAAACATGCCGAGCCTGCGCCCTTAACACGGGACCCGTATAAAAAGAGGACGCGAAGGGCGGGGGCTTTTTTCGGCTGCCCGGAAATGGGAAGAGGGAAAGAAAAGGCCCGTCCGGGGTCCGGACGGGCCTTTCCGAGTCGCACGGCCGTCGCGTGCGGAGACATGAATTCAGACGGTCTCGGGGAGTTCCTCGAGGCCCTCGGCGACCAGCTTCGCCAGACGGTCCAGGGCGGCGTCCGCGCCCTCGGCGTCGGAGGCGAGGACGATCTCCTCGCCGCCCTGGGCGCCCAGGCCCAGGACAGCCAGCATCGAGGCCGCGTTGACCGGGGTGCCCCCGGCCTTGGCGATCGTCACCGGGACGCCTGCGGCCGTGGCGGCCCGGACGAAGATGGAGGCGGGGCGGGCGTGGAGACCCTCGGCCCAGCCGACGTTGACGCGGCGCTCAGCCATGTGTTGCTGCCCTTCGCTGTTCACGGTTGTCTAGACCATTCTTCCATAGCGGGGGCGCGAGCCCGGAGCGGCGTCCGGGACGGCCTCCGGCGGCTGCCGGGCCGCGGCCCCGGCCCGGCAGCCGTCCCCCACAGACTGCCTCGCACCGTTGTCGGACGCGAGCCGTACTCTGGGGCCCATGCAGACCTCGTCGGACCGCCACGAGTACCCCGACCACTGGGAGGCCGACGTGGTGCTGCGCGACGGCGGCACCGCGCGCATCCGCCCCATCACCGCCGACGACGCCGAGCGCCTGGTCAGCTTCTACGAGCAGGTCTCCGACGAGTCGAAGTACTACCGCTTCTTCGCGCCCTACCCGCGGCTGTCCGCCAAGGACGTCCACCGCTTCACCCACCACGACTTCGTGGACCGGGTCGGGCTCGCGGCGACCGTCGGCGACGACTTCATCGGCACCGTGCGCTACGACCGCATCGACGCCGGCGGGCGGCCCGCGACCGGCGCGGCCGACGAGGCCGAGGTCGCCTTCCTGGTGCAGGACGCCCACCAGGGCCGGGGCGTCGCCTCCGCCCTCCTTGAGCACATCGCCGCCGTCGCCCGCGAGCGCGGCATCCGCCGGTTCGCCGCCGAGGTGCTGCCCGCCAACACCAAGATGATCAAGGTGTTCACCGACGCCGGGTACACCCAGAAGCGCAGCTTCGAGGACGGCGTGGTGCGCCTGGAGTTCGGCCTCGAACCCACCGACCGCTCCCTGGCCGTGCAGTACGCGCGCGAGCAGCGCGCGGAGGCGCGTTCGGTGCAGCGGCTGCTCGCCCCCGGCGCGGTCGCCGTCATCGGCACCGGTCGCGCACCCGGCGGCGTCGGACGCAGCATCCTCGACAACATCCGCGACGGAGGCTTCACCGGCCGCCTGTACGCCGTGAACGGGGCGCTGCCACAAGGGCGGAAGGAGCTCGACGGCGTCCCCGCCTTCCGCTCGGTGCGCGACATCGACGGGCCCGTGGACCTCGCGGTCGTCGCGGTGCCCGCCGAGCGGGTCCCCGAGGTGGTCGCCGAGTGCGGCGAGCACGACGTCCAGGGCCTCGTCGTGGTCTCCGCCGGCTACGCCGAGTCCGGCCCCGAGGGCAGGGAACGCCAGCGCGCCCTGGTCCGGCAGGCCCGCAGTTACGGCATGCGGATCATCGGACCCAACTCCTTCGGCGTCATCAACACCTCGCCCGAGGTGCGGCTGAACGCCTCGCTCGCCCCCGACATGCCCCGCGCGGGCCGCATCGGCCTGTTCGCCCAGTCCGGCGCCATCGGCGTCGCGCTCCTGTCCCGGCTGCACCGGCGCGGCGGCGGCGTCACCGGCGTCACCGGCCTGTCCACGTTCGTCTCCTCCGGCAACCGGGCGGACGTCTCCGGCAACGACGTCCTGCAGTACTGGTACGAGGACGCCGACACCGACGTCGCCCTGATGTACCTGGAGTCGATCGGCAACCCCCGCAAGTTCACCCGCCTCGCCCGCCGCACCGCCGCGGCGAAACCGCTGGTCGTGGTGCAGGGCGCGCGCCACGGGGCGGGACCGCGCGGGCACGCCGTCCGCGCGACCCGGTTGCCGCACGCCACCGTCTCCGCCCTGCTGCGGCAGGCGGGGGTGATCCGCGTGGACACCATCACCGACCTGGTCGACGCCGGCCTGCTCCTCGCCCGCCAGCCCCTCCCGGCCGGCCCCCGGGTGGCGATCCTCGGCAACTCCGAGTCCCTGGGCCTGCTCACCTACGACGCCTGCCTCGCCGAGGGCCTGCGCCCGCACCCGCCGCAGGACCTCACCACGGCCGCCTCCGCGGCGGACTTCCACGCGGCGCTCTCCCGCGCGCTGGCCGACGACTCCTGCGACGCCGTCGTCGTGACCGCCATCCCGGCGGTGGGCGAGGGCTCGGTCGGCGACGCGGCCCTGGCCGAGGCGCTGCGCTCGGCCGCCGCCGAGCAGCCGACCAAGCCGGTCCTCGTGGTCCACGTCGAGCTGGGCGGCCTCGCGGAGGCCCTGTCGGCCGCGACGAGCACGGCGCCCCAGCCGGCCACCGCCTCCGGCCCGGACCCGGCGGCCGGCGACGCGCGCGCGGGGGAGCGCGCGGAGCCCCGGACGAGGGAGGAGGGCGTCGAGGCGGACGACCGGGGCGCACCCACCCCCGTACCACCCCCCGAAGGCGCCCACCCCATCCCCGCCTACCCCGCCGCCGAGCGTGCCGTACGGGCGCTCGCACAGGCCGTGGCGTACGGACAGTGGCGGCGCGACGCCGCCGACCCCGGCAAGGTGCCCGCCTACGAGGACATCGACGAACGGGGCGCCGCCGCCCTCATCGAGGGGCTGCTCGCCCGCGGGCAGGGCCTCGGCCTCACCACCGAGGCCACCTGCGAACTGCTCGCCGCCTACGGCGTCCACGTGCACCGCGCCCTGCCCGCGCCCACCCCGGACGCCGCCGCCGAGGCCGCCCGCGCCCTCGGCTACCCGGTCGCCCTCAAGGCGACCGCCCCGCACCTCAGGCACCGCGCCGACCTGGGCGGCGTCCGCCTCGACCTGGCCGACGAGGAGCAGCTGCGCCGGGCGTACGCCGAGCTGACCGAGCTGTTCGGCGGCCCGGAGGAGCTGCGCCCGGTGGTGCAGCGCATGGCTCCGCGCGGGGTGGACACGGTGGTCCGCGCGGTGATCGACCCGGCGGCCGGCGCCGTGCTGTCCTTCGGGCTCGCCGGGGCCGCGTCCCAGTTGCTGGGCGACATGGCGCACCGCCTGATCCCGGTGACCGACCGGGACGCCACCTCGCTGGTCCGGTCGATCCGCACCGCCCCGCTGCTGTTCGGCTGGCGCGGGTCCGCGCCCGTCGACACCCCCGCGCTGGAGGAGCTGCTGCTGCGGGTGTCGCGGCTGGTCCACGACCATCCGGAGGTGGTCGCGGTCACCCTGGAGCCGGTCGTGGTCGCCCCGCACGGCGTGAGCGTCCTGAGCGCCTCCGTACGCCTCGCGCCGCCGCCCGCCCGCGACGACCACGGGCCCCGGACCCTCCCCGCGTACTGACCGGGTCGAGCGGTGCCTCGCAGTCGGCGGCCACCCGTAGGATGGGCGACATGGCCAAGACCAGTACGACGACCCAGGGGCTGCGGGCGGCGATCGAACGCAGCGGCTACTACCCGGCTCTCGTGGCCGAGGCGGTGGAGGCCGCCGTGGGCGGCGAGCCCGTCCGGTCGTACCTGGTCCACCAGGAGACGACGTTCGACCAGAACGAGGTGCGGCGGCACGTCACCGTGCTCGTCCTCACCGCCAACCGCTTCATCGTCAGCCACACCGACGAGCAGGCCGCGGACAGCACCTCCCCGACCCCGTACGCCACCACGTCCACCGAGTCGGTCAAGCTCGGCCGGATCTCGTCGATCGTGGTCAGCCGCGTGGTCGCCAACCCGGAGTCGTACACGCCGGGCACCCTGCCGCGCGAGATCGTGCTCACCATCGGCTGGGGCGCCGTCTCCCGCATCGACCTGGAGCCGGCCGCCTGCGGCGACCCCGACTGCGAGGCCGACCACGGCTACACGGGCAACTCGACGGCCGACGACCTGAGCCTGCGCGTCAGCGAGGCCGGCGACGGCCCGGAGACGGTGCGTCAGGCGCTCGCCTTCGCCCAGGCCCTGTCCGAGGCGACGGCGGACCTGCGCTGATGGCTCACCCTCCGCCCGCGGCCCACGACCGGGAGCGCCCGGCGCCCGGCGTCCCGGACTCCCACCCGCAGCCGCTCCCCGTCGGCTCCGCGCCCGTCCCGGCCTACGGCACCGGCTCCCTGGCCGACCTGCTGCCCACCCTCGCCGCCGGACTCGGCGTCCCCGGCATGACCGCGGGCATCGGCGAACTGACCCCCGCCGACCGCAACTGCGTCTTCCTGATCGACGGCCTCGGCTGGGAGCAGCTCAAGGCCCACCCGGAGGAAGCGCCGTTCATGACGTCCCTGCTGGCCGCGTCGCGCGGCGGCACCGGGCGTCCGATCACCGCCGGGTACCCGGCGACCACCGCGACCTCCCTCGCCTCCGTCGGCACCGGCCTGCCCCCGGGCGCCCACGGCCTGCCCGGCTACACCGTGCGCGACCCGGACACCGGCGAGCTGATGAACCAGCTCCGCTGGCAGCCGTGGACCCCGCCGGGCGCCTGGCAGCCGTACCCGACGGTCTTCGAACTGGCGCACCGCGCGGGCGTGCACGCCGCCCAGGTGTCCTCCCCGGCCTTCGCCGACACCCCGCTGACGAAGGTCGCGCTCAGCGGCGGCACCTTCCAGGGACGGCTGTCCGGCGAGGACCGCGTGGACACCGCCGCCGAGCACCTGGCCGCCGCCGACCGCTCGCTGGTCTACACGTACTACGCCGAGGTCGACGGCGCCGGCCACCGCTTCGGCGTCGACTCCGACACCTGGCGCGGCCAGCTCATGTACGTCGACCGCCTGGTGCAGCGCCTCGCCGAGCGACTGCCGCCCCGCAGCGCCCTGTACGTGACCGCCGACCACGGCATGGTCGACATCCCCTTCGACGAGACGCACCGCATCGACTTCGACGAGGACTGGGAACTGAAGGCGGGCGTCGCCCTGCTCGGCGGCGAGGGCCGCGCGCGTCACGTGTACGCGGTGCCCGGCGCCGCCGGTGACGTGCTGGCGTGCTGGCGCGAGGTGCTGGGCGAGCAGTTCTGGGTGGCGTCCCGCGACGAGGCGATCGCCGCGGGCTGGTTCGGGCCGTCGGTCGACGAGCGGGTGTACCACCGGCTCGGCGACGTGATCGCCGCGGCGCGGGACGACGTCCTGCTCGTCGCCTCCGAGCGGGAGCCCAGGGAGTCGGCGATGGTCGGCAACCACGGTTCCATGACCCCTGCCGAGCAGTTGGTCCCCCTGCTCGAAGTACGCTCCTGACGCGCCCCGTTCCCGATCCTCGCCGAAAGGTACCCGACCCTCCATGTCCGAACTGGTGTTCTTCTGCGGAACGATGGACTGCGGGAAGTCGACGCTGGCTCTGCAGATCGAACACAACCGGTCGGCACGCGGCCTGGTCGGCATGATCTTCACCCGCAACGACCGGGCCGGCGAGGGCAAGCTCTCCTCCCGTCTGGGCCTGGTCACCGACGCGGTGGAGGTCGGCGACGGCGCCGACCTGTACGCCCACCTCGTCGACCACCTCTCGCAGGGCCGCCGCGCGGACTACGTGATCGCCGACGAGGCGCAGTTCCTCGCGCCCGAGCAGATCGACCAGCTCGCACACGTGGTCGACGACCTGGACCTCGACGTCTACGCCTTCGGCATCACCACCGACTTCCGTTCCAAGCTGTTCCCCGGCTCCCAGCGCCTGATCGAACTCGCCGACCGCGTCGAGGTGCTCCAGGTGGAGGCCCTGTGCTGGTGCGGCGCCCGCGCCACGCACAACGCCCGCACGGTCGGCGGCGTGATGGTCGTCGAGGGCGCCCAGGTCGTCGTCGGCGACGTCACCGGCTCCGCGGACGAGATCGGCTACGAGGTGCTGTGCCGCCGCCACCACCGCCGTCGGATGACGGCCGCGACGGCGAGGGCGGCGGCGCTGGCGCCGGATGTGCTGCCGGTGTCGTCGGGCTGAGGGCGCGGCGAGGGGCGGCTCAGCCCGCCACCTCCAGCAGCAGGTCGCTCAACTCCTCGGGCATCGTGACCATGCAGTCGTGCCCGGTGGGCAGTTCCCGCACCCGCGACGGCGTCCCGTTGGGCTGGAGCGCCGGCACCGGGCGCCGCACGATGCCCTCCGGGGCCGCGCCCACGCAGTGGATGTGCGTGCGCGGGACCTCACGCAGCGCCGGGTCGTCCAGCCGGGCGGGCTGTTGCAGACAGCGGACCGGGTGGTCGGAGAGCATGCCGCGCAGCCATTCCTGGTCCGCCGGGTCGGTCACGCCGAACAGGCCAAAAGGCGACGGCAGTTCCGGCAGGGGCGGGATGCGCCACGGGCTGTCCGTGGACGCGGCGGCGTCGATCAACCGTTGGGTCACGGGCTGCGCGTCGACCGCGGTCTCGCCGTCCTCCGGCACCATCGCGTCCAGGTACACCAGGTGCGCGATCCGCTCCGGGACCTCGTTCGCCGCCGACGAGATCACCAGGCCCGCGTAGCTGTGGCCGACCAGGATCACGTCGGTCAGGTCCTCGTCCTCGATCAGCCGGACGACGTCCTCGACATGGGTGTCCAGCCCCACCTCGGGGCCGAGCAGGTGCGCCTTGTCGCCGTAGCCGGTCAGCGAGGGGCGGAGCACGCGGTGGCCGGTGGCCTCCAGCAGCGGAACCGTCCGGTCCCAGCACCGGGCGTCGTGCCACGCGCCATGGACAAGCAGATAAGTCGACACAAAGGTGCCTTCCAAGGAGAGGGATGGGGAAAGAAGCGGTTCCTTTCCGTGCCTCGGTACGCTTCGGGAACCGCCCCTTCATCGTGGTTCACCCGCCCGACCTGGGGCAATAAGGCACATTCCGGTAACCCGGTTCCTTGGAGGTAACCATGACCGCAGCCGACGGCCCGTCGTCGATGCCGCACCGGCAGGACCCGTGCCGCACCAGCGACGTCCTCGGCATCGTCGGCGACAAGTGGTCCCTGCTCGTCGTCCGCAACCTCAGCCAGGGGCCACGCCGCTTCACCGAACTCAAGCGCGCCACCACCGGCATCAGCCAGCGCATGCTCACCGTCACCCTGCGCAGCCTGGAACGCGACGGCATCCTGACCCGCACCGTCCACAACGTCATGCCACCGCACGTCAGTTACGCGCTCACGCCTATGGGCATGACCCTGCGCGAGGCCACCGCGCCGTTGCTGGAGTGGTCCCTCAGCAACCTGGACGGCATTCACGCCGCCCGGGAGGCGTACGACTCACGGGCGGAGACGGCCCCGGGCGGGCCCTGACCCACAGGTCGGTGCATGTAGCGGTGTGTGGAGCCTCCGTCCGGCGGACGGAGATCGCCGCCGTGATCGCCCGTAGGTCGGGTCAGTCGGCCTCGGTCATGGTGCTGTCGTCTCCATGGGGCGCCATCGCGGGAGGCAGCGGGAGGCCGTACTTGTCGCACAGGAACCGGGTCTGACAGTAACGCTGAGCCTCGGTGGCCACCCTGCCAAGGACCGCGGAATTCATGCCGGCGCCAATGAGGACACCGACGACCGGCACTACCTTGGCGACATTCTTGACAGGCACCCTCGAGCCGGCCGGGCCCAGCTGTTTCATCAACTTCTCGAGGGCTGCCAGGAGACGGTGGTCGTTGCGGAGCTTCTTCGACCACCTCACACGTCCCTTGACCGCGCTCGCCGCCCGTGCGGTGTCACGCATCGGCTTGGCTTTGGCCGCCTGCGCCATGAAGGACTGCTGTACCAGGTGCTGGATGAACTCCTGCTCCTTGGGGTCCTTGGCGTCATAGCCGTAGGAGTACGCGATGCGCGCCGCTATCGACGTGCTCAGGACCTGGACGACCAGGATGTCCGCCGTCAGCGCGGTGAGGGTACCGGCGACGGGGACCATGGCCAGCAGGCCCATGGCGCCGCCTTCGACCGCTCCGGTGGTCCGCCACTTGAGGGTGTTGCGGGTCAGCAGCCGGTCGCAGACTTTGAGGTCCTGCTGCCGCAGTTCGGTGAAACTGTCGATGTCGAGACCCTGCTTGCGGGCCAGCTCCTCGACGCTCTTCGGGTCGTTGAGATCCATGGCCTTGTCGTTGACCAGCTCGAGCAACGCCGCCGCGCTTGCGAGCGCCGGCCGCAGGGCCGTGTCGGCGACCGCGTCGCCTGCGCGTCGGACCGGTTCCGCGACCGCGTCCGGCACGGCGTCCTTGACCCGTCTCGCGGCGTTCCCCGCGACCTCACCGGTGCGACTGAGCGCGGTGCTCGCCCAGTTCGGCAGTCCACGGCGTTCGTCGCGACGCTGCCAGTGCTCGTTGAGCGCGTCCCACACCTGCCTCTCGTACCCGCTCATCGGGGGTGCACCGTCGACGAGGGGATCGGTGTAAGTGCTCACTGAGATTCTCCGTTCCGGCTGTGATCGCAGGCCCACGGTGGCCTGTGGGCCGACACACGGGCGAAGTACATCGTGCAGTGGTAAGTTCTGAAAAGGCCGAGATGCATGGGAAAGATGCGGAACAGTCTTCCTGAGCCAGGGACGGCGGTTCAGTCGCCGAGGGAGAACGCGAGGCCGCCCGCGCGCAGCTCGTCCTCGGTCTGGGTAAGACCGCCCCGATGGGAAACCTCGACCGTGTAGAACTTCGAGCCCGGCGTGATGTCGGCGACCGTGAACGGGAACTCGCAGCCCAGCTCCTTCTTCTCGCCCAGCCCGAGGCTGCCCACGGCGACGAGGGTTCCGGCGGCATCGGTGACGTTGACCTGGGTGCCGAAGTCGATGTCGGAGTAGCCGCCCGTCCCGGAACACAGTTCCCCGGGATCCAGACCCGCGCCGATCCCGGCGACGGTGAGCGTCCCGTCGGTGCTGAACGGCCCCTCCGCGTCCTCGGCCCGATCGGCGCTCACCGAGGGCGAGGCGGATGCACCGGCTGGGGTCGCGTCGGTCTCGTCGCCACCGGCCAGCGTCACTCCTGCCCAGCACGCCCCCGCCAGGCCGGCGCCGATTCCGGCCCCGATCATGAGGACGGCGCCGCGCGACAGCTCCGACCAGCGGGAGGCGGGCGCCGCCGGCGGGTGGCCGGGCGGAGCGGGGAGCGGTCCGGCAGACGTGTGGACCGGTTCCTCGGCCGTTCCCGGGCCCGTGTCGAAGGCCGTCGCCGGGGGAGGAGTGTGCGGCTGCTGCTCGGAGGAGGACATGGCGGAACATCCCTTCGGAACGAGGGTGCGGAGGAACGGAGGGGTAGCGGGAGCGGGAGGAGGGCGTGAATACGGGGCTCAGTCCCGGCCGCGCCGGTACTCGGCCAGCGCCCCACTCGCCCAGAGGGGCACCAGCCGGGGTATCTCGGCCGCCGGCACCATGCCGCGTACGGAGCGCAGGCCGAGCTTGGCCAGGGAGTCGGCTGCCTCGTTGAGCGGGTTGCCGACGTGCGCCTTCTCGTGGACAAAGGTCAGCCCGGGCGTGTACTCGGCGTACATCTGCAGCTTGACGAGGCTGGGCCGGCGGCCCTGCGAGCGCAGCCCAGTCTCGTAGCCGTCCGGCATCCGGAAGCCGCCGCGCCGCCACTCGAGCAGGAGTTCCAAGGCGTCGAGGTTGTCGACGCGTACCTCGACGGGGTGCCCGGGGTGCGCCGCGAAGATCCGCCTGAGCCCCCAATAGACGGCGCGGAGTTCAGTGACGACGACACGGACGCGGGGCGCGGTGAGGTGATGCGGGTAGGTGTGGGCGCGCAGTCCGGTCTCGCCGGTGGTGGCGAGGTAGCCGGTACCGACCTTGTCGCCCGCGACCGAGGCGTCCGTCGCGAGGACGACCGGTGTCCGGGAGACGGCCTTGACCGCGCCGTCGAAGTGCACTTGCGGTCGGCCCTCGAGGGCGAGGCGGGGTGCGTGGGCGAGCGGGGAACGGCGGCCCATCGACGGACCCTCCTGTTCACGTCGGGTGGGTGGCTCATGAGGTGGAGGAGAGGGGCGGGCGGCCCGTTCTCGACGGGGCCGCCCGCCCCATGTCCGCCGCGTCCCCCCACGAGCGCGGCGGCGTCTGCGGCGGCCGGTCAGCCGGCCTTGGTCCACTCTTGGCAGCCGTTGGTCTCGAAGTACTCGCCCTTGTTGACCGTCACCCGGCCCTGCCCCTGGAGGTTGTCGTTGGCGATGATCGCGCCGAACTCCCCGGAGGCGTCCTTGGTGCGCGCCCAGTAGCAGTTCTCGATGATGCCGCCCTTGTCGGGCCCGGCGGTCTTGTAGGTGCCGGCCTGCATGTCCTCGCCGACGAGGTACTGGCCGTCGCCCTCGACCGTGGTGGCCGCTCCGGGCTTCTTGGCGGGCTTCGGAGTGACCGTGACCTCCTCGGTGACCGTGGCGGCCGGCTCCGGTGCACCGGCCTCGGCGGGCGCGGTCTCGGTGACGGTGACCGCGGGGGCCGGGGCGGCGGAGTCGTCCTCGCCGCCGGACTCCCCGTCGCCGCCGATGCCCGCGCCGATCACGAGGGCGACGAGCGCGGTCGCGCCGTGGGTGAGCCAGGCCTTGCGGCGCGATGCCTTCGGCCTCGCCGGCACGCCCGCCGGAGGCTGCCCGGGGCCCGTCGACGGGGCCGGCACCGGCGGTACGGCGCCCCAGCTCGGCGCGTTCCCGGACCCGGAGGGCTGCGGGGTGCTGGGCGGTGTCGAGGGCGGGTGGTTCATTGCGGTGGTCCTCCGGTTCGGCGTCGTGGCGCTTGCTGGTCACAAGGTGCCCGCCGGTCCGAAGGATCGGTGCAGAGATCACTGATAACCCGTATTATCAGCCGAGTTTCCCCTGAGGATCAGGCCTCGCTGTAGATTGCTGACGTCCACCCCGCTGAAGAGGGGAGGACCACGAGGCGAGGAAGCCGGCCTCAGTGACCCGGGGGAGAGGGGGAGACCGTCCATGACGACGCACACGACCGCACGGACCTCCGCCGCCATCCTGCCCGAAACCCCGGCCTGGCGGATCACCTATGCCGAGATCGCCGCCCTCGCCCAGGTCAAGCGCCCGGTCCCGACCACATGGGCCCGCCGCCACCCCGACTTCCCCGCACCCGTCGCCCATGAGGACGGACGTCCCCTGTTCGACGCCCGCGCGGTCGTCGACTGGCTGGCCTCCACCGGCCGCGGCAACACCGACGCCCGCCGGCTCCGCGCCGAGCTCGCCCTGCACACCCTGGCCGCCTGGCGCACCCCGCTCCTGCCCGCGTCCGTCCTGCTCGGCGCGCTGACCTCCCTGGTCTGCCTGCACCAACAGCTCGACGCTCCCGTCGCCGACGGCCGCCCCTGGCACACGCTCCTGGAACGGGCCGCCGACCTCGACCCCGAGGACCTCTTCCTCCTCTCCGAACTGCGCTCCCTGCCCGACCCCGACCGCACCGGCCCGGCCCTCGCCCACCTCGCCGACGAACTGATCGACGCCGCGTACAACCCCGCCGAGGCCTTCGACTGGATCCTCCAGGCCCGCCACCGCCTCGGCTCCCCCGACCCGGCCGCCGACGGGCCCGCCCCGGCCGTGGTCCGCGCCCTCGCCGCGCTCTCCGGGATCGACACCCTCGACGAGGGAGCGGTGATCGCCGTCCCGCACGCCTGCTGCGGCGACCTTCCGGCGGCCCTCCACGACCGAGCCGCCGAGGACGCCGGTCACGTCTACCTCGCCGCCGACCCCGACCCGGCCCGCGTGCGCCTGGTCCGCCGGCGGATGCTGGTGCGCGGGGTGTACGAGTTCCGGCTCGACGTCGTCGAGGGCGAGGAACTGACCGCCGACGAGTGGGGCTACCCGCACCTCCTCGTCTGCGCCCTGCCCTACGAGGCCGCCGAGACCCGCGACGCCAAGGCGGTCCTCGAGCAGGTCGCCGCCCTCACCGACTACCTCGACACCGGAGCCACCGCCGTCGTCCTCGGCCCCGCCGACGCCCTCACCGGCCCCCTCGCCCGGCACGGCGACGCCGACCGCCTGCGCCGCTCGTTCCTGGAACCCGGTTTACTCAAGGCGGCGATCAGCCTCCCCGACGGCGCCTACGCCTACCGTCCCGGCTACCGCACGGCGGTCTGGGTCCTCGCCCGCGTCCCCGAGGAGCAGCGCACCGGCCGCGTCCTCCTCGCCGACTACTCCGCCCGGCCGCTCACCGAGCCCGTCCTCGACGCGCTCGCCGAGGACATCGCGATCTGGCGTGCCTCCGGCTGGACCCCCGACCCCCGCCACGAACCGCGCCACGCCGCCATCGTCCACGGCACCGACCTGGACGGCAGCCCCGGCGCCCCGTTCACCCCGCAGCACCGCACGCCCGCGTCCCGGCACCTGCGGACGGTGGTGGAACGCCCGGCACTCATCGCGGACCTGGAGCGTCGCCTGGGCGAGCTCCACGAACGGTCGCGCGCCGGCGAACTCCGGCTGCGCGCCCGGGCGGAACTGCGCCCGGAGAACCAGCCGGTACGCCGTACGTCCGTCGGCCGCCTCCTGCGCGCCCGCCGCCTGCGCCGCCGCCCCGGCCACCGCTTCGCCCCCGAACACCTCACCTCCGAGGGCCACTACACGGTCCTCACCCCCGAGGAGATCCTCGGCACCGCCCGCATCGGCGGCCGTCGCATCGACCGGGGCATCCTGCTCACGGCCTACGAGCACGCCCAGTTCACCGAACCCGGGGACCTCGTCGTCACCGCCCACCCGCACTTCGGCGTGTACGTCGACACGGAGGGGCTCTCGCTGGTCGCGGCTCCGGCCCGCATCCTGCGGGTGCACCCCGACGCGGACCCGCCGGTACGACCCCGGGTGCTGGCCGCGCTGCTGCGGGCGGCGGCGGGGGAGCACGCCCGCACCAGCGGAGCCGTGCGCGCCTCCCGCCGCATCGAGGACCTGGTGATCCCCGACCTGAGCGGCGCCGAGGCCGACCTGTACGAGGCCGTCCTCGCCGAGATCGAGAGCCGGGCGGCGTTACTGCGCGAGCAGACGGCCGCGCTCGACGACCTGACCCGCGTGATGGCGGCCGGCATGGCCGACGGCACGCTCACCATCCAGCCACTTCCGCACACCGACGTCCACTGAAGGAGACGGCCCACCCGATGGCTGCAAGTAAAGGCAAGCCCGCCGACCAGGCGGAGCTGTTCAGCGCCTCCACCGCCAAGGAGATCCAGGACATCCTCTGGAAGGCGGCCGACAAGCTCCGCGGGTCCATCGACGCCGCCCAGTACAAGGAGTTCGTCCTCGGCCTGATCTTCCTGAAGTACGTCTCGGACGCCTTCGAGGAGCGCCGCACCGAGCTGGCCAAGGAACTCGCCGAGGACGGCATCTCCGAGGACCAGATCGGCGACTTCCTGGAGGACCGCGACGAGTACACCGGCGCCCACGTCTTCTGGGTCCCGGAGACCGCCCGCTGGTCCTGGATCGCCGCGAACGCCAAGGCGCAGGGGGTGGGCAAGCTCCTGGACGAGGCGATGGACGCGATCATGCGGGAGAACGCCTCCCTGACGGGTGTCCTCCCCAAGATCTTCAACCAGGACCGCGTCGACCAGAAGCGGCTTGCCGAACTCGTCGACCTGATCAGCGACGCGCGGTTCGGCGGCAGCGAGGACCGGCCGGCGCAGGACCTGCTGGGCGAGGTGTACGAGTACTTCCTGGGCAACTTCGCGCGCGCGGAAGGCAAGAGGGGCGGCGAGTTCTACACGCCGAGCTCTGTCGTCCGGCTGATCGTCGAGATCCTGGAGCCGTACGAGGGGCGGGTGTACGACCCGGCGTGCGGCTCGGGCGGCATGTTCGTGCAGGCGAGCAAGTTCATCGAGGCGCACCGGGGGAAGGGCCACAAGGCCGACATCGCGGTGTACGGCCAGGAGCTGAACGAGCGCACCTGGCGCCTGGCCAAGATGAACCTGGCCATCCACGGCATCGACGGCAACCTCGCCGCCCGCTGGGGCGACACCTTCGCCGACGACAAGCACCCGGACCTCAAGGCCGACTTCGTGATGGCCAACCCGCCCTTCAACATCAAGGACTGGGCGAGGGACGAGAGCGACCCGCGCTGGAAGTACGGGGTCCCGCCGAAGAACAACGCCAACTACGCCTGGCTCCAGCACATGATCTCCAAGCTGGGGGAGAGGGGGACGGCGGGCGTCGTTCTGGCGAACGGCTCGATGAGCTCGCAGTCCAGTGGCGAGGGGGAGATCCGGCAGGCGCTGGTGGAGGCCGACCTGGTGGCGTGCATGGTGGCGTTGCCTCCGCAGCTTTTCCGTACGACGGGTATCCCGGCGTGTCTGTGGTTCCTGTCCAAGGACAAGTCGCCGCAGGGCGCACGGCGGTTGGACGACCGGCGGGGCGAAATCCTCTTCATTGACGCCCGGGGAATGGGCGAGATGGTCGACCGCACGGAGCGCATCCTGCCGGAGGCCGACCTCAGGAAGATCGCGGACACCTACCACGCCTGGCGCGGCACGGCGTCGGCGCGCGAGGCAGGGCTGACGTACGAGGACGTATCGGGCTTCTGCTGTTCGGCCGACCTGGAGACAGTGCGGGAACACGTGTACGTGCTGACGCCGGGGCGGTATGTGGGGGCCGTCGCGGCTGAGGAAGAGGACACGGAGGCGATCACCGAGCGGATCAGCAAGCTGACGGAAGAGTTGTACGGGTTGTTCGACAAGTCGGCGGAACTGGAGAAGACGGTGCGCGTGCAGTTGGGGAGGGTCGATGTCTGAGCAATTCACCATTGCGCAACTTGTAGCAAGGGGTGCCCTCAGCTTTGGCGATGGTTACCGCACGAAGAAGTCCGAGCACGGGCGGCCTGGTATTCCCATCTTGCGTGTTGCTGAGGTCGATCATGGTGTCATTCGGCCAGAGTTCACCGACTTCGTCAGTAGCTCGTTTCGTGGTGCGATGGGAAACAAGGTGTCCCGCGCTGGTGATGTCGTTCTCACGACCAAGGGGACAGTGGGGCGAGTCGCTATCATCCCGGATGATGCGCCAGAGTTCGTCTACAGTCCACAGGTCTGTTTTTTTCGCGTCACTGATGGCGGACCTTTGGTGCGTAAGTTCCTTTACTACTGGTTCAAAAGTTCAGAATTCTGGGCCCAGGCGGGGTACAGGAAGAGTCAGACCGACATGGCTGACTACCTAAACATGGCGGACATAAGGTCGCTCGTGATGACTCTGCCGGAGAGGGGGGAGCAGGAGGCGATCACCGAGCTGCTCGGGGCGCTGGACGGCAAGATCGCCGTCAACGAGCGCATCGCGGCAACTGCTGTTGAACTGGCTGACGCGTACTTTCTCGCAACAGCGCGTAGCTTCGACCTTAGCGATGAGACCTTCGGATCCGTTGCTGCGGTTGCTGGCGGAGGAACTCCAAGCACTAAGAAGGAGGGGTACTGGGGTGGGGACATCTGTTGGGCTACGCCCTCTGATGTGACGGCCCTTTCCTCCCTGTATCTTTTCGAAACGAGTCGGAAAATCACTGAGCTCGGTCTCGAAAATTGTGCCTCCCAGCTATACCCTGCCCAATCTATCTTCATGACCTCTCGTGCCACCATCGGTGCCTTCGCGCTGCCTCAAGTTCCTACTGCTGTGAATCAGGGATTCATTGTAGTGCTGCCCCGCAAAGAGGAAATGCGCTGGTGGCTCTTGCATGAAATGCGCTCCCGTGTGGACGAGATGATCAGCTTGGCCAACGGCTCCACGTTCCTGGAGCTCAGCCGCAAGAATTTCAAGGCCATGCGGATCCGGTTGCCCGAAGCATCGGAAGTGGCGAAGTTTGCTCAAGTAGTCGCTCCTCTCCATGCCGATGCTGCGCAGGTAACCAAAGAAAACAAAGCTCTCGCCACCCTCCGTGACACCCTTCTCCCCCAACTCATGTCCGGCCGCCTCCGCCTCAAGGACGCCGAGAAGATCGTCGAGGACGCCACATGACGACACCCCACGACGGAAACGAACCCGACGACAGAACCCACCGCCGCCCCACCGAAGCCGACTGGGAGCTGCTCGCCCTCGACGAGCTGGCCGAGTTGGCCTGGCAGCCGGCCCCCGGTAACGCGTTCGCGCCGGGTTCCGACCACCGCAAGTCCTGGGACGACCTGATCCTCTACCCGGACCTCGAGGAGGCGATCGCGCGCCTGAACCCGGACCTCCCCCCGGACGCCGTCCGCGAGGCCGTGGCGACCGCCGCCACCCCCGGCTCCCAGGACACCTACGAGGAGAACCGGGCCGCCCACCGCCACCTCACCACCGGCATACGCTCCGTCACCTACACCGACTCCCACGGCGCCGAGCACAACCCCACCATCCGCCTCCTCGACCTGGACGACCCGGACGCGAACACCTACCGCGCCCTCAACCAGGTCACCGTGATCGACGGCGACAGGAACCGCCGCTTCGACGTCATCCTGTACGTCAACGGCCTGCCCCTCGCCGCCATCGAGCTGAAGCGGGCCGGCGACGAGGACGCGACGCTCCAGACCGCCCACGCCCAAGTAGCCCGGTACGTGCAGGAGTTCCCGACGGCCTTCCGCTACAACGCGGTCGTCCTGCTCTCCGACGGCATCACGGCGAAGTACGGCACCCCGTTCACCCCGTACGAGCACTTCGCCCCGTGGAACACGGACGAGTTCGGCGCCCGCGTGGACCCGCTGACCGCCGACGGCTTCTCCGAGTCGGGGCAGAACCTGGCGCTGCACGGCCTGTTCACCCAGTCCCGCTTCCTCGAACTGATCCAGTCCTTCATCAACTTCGTCCCGTCGAAGCGGATGAAGCGGATCGCCAAGCCGCACCAGTACCACGCGGTCACCCGCGCCGCCGAAGCCGTCCGCACGGCCTCGGCGAGCGACGGCAAGGCCGGCGTCGTCTGGCACACCCAGGGTTCCGGCAAGTCGGAGGAGATGGTCCTCACCACGACCATGGTGATGCGGGACCCGGCCCTGCTGAACCCCACCGTCGTGGTCGTCACCGACCGCACGGACCTCGACGATCAGCTCTACTCGACGTTCCAGGAGAGCGAGATCCTCCCGGAGACGCCGCAGCAGGTCGTCACCCGTGCCGAACTGCGAGAGGAGCTCGCGGCGAAGAGGACGGGAGGGATCCTCTTCACCACGCTCCAGAAGTTCGGCAAGACGAAGGAGGAGCGGGAGTCGGGCACCGACCACCCGATGCTCTCCGACCGCCGGAACATCGTCGTCATCGTCGACGAGGCCCACCGCAGCCACTACGACGACCTCAACGGCCTCGCCCGCCACCTGCGCGACGCGCTCCCGCACGCCACGCTGCTCGCCTTCACCGGCACCCCGATCTCGGAGGCCGACCGCAACACCCGCGAGGTGTTCGGCGACTACATCGACGTCTACGACCTCAAGCGGGCCGCCGACGACGGTGCGACCGTGAAGGTCTACCACGAGAGCCGCGTGATCCAGCTCGTCCTGGACCACGACGTCGATCCGACCACCATCGACGAGGAGGCCGACCGGATCACCGAGGGCCTCGACGACACCGAGCGCCGCCGCGTCGAACAGGCCGTGGCGACGATGAACGCCATGTACGGCGCGCCGGCCCGCATACGGGACCTCGCGGCCGACCTGGTGGAGCACTGGGAGGCGCGCCGGGAGCGGATGAAGCCGTTCGTCGGCGCCTCCGAGTCGGGCGGGGCGCCCGGCAAGGCGATGGTGGTGTGCGCGACCCGTGAGATCTGCGTCCGCGTCTACGACGCACTGCGCGAGCTGCGCCCCGAGTGGCACAGCGACGAGTTCGAGAAGGGCACGATGAAGATCGTCTTCTCCTCGAACTCCCGCAAGGACTCGGACGAGCTGCTCGCCCACGCGCTGACCGACAGCCGCCGCAAGGCCGTCATCAACCGGGCCAAGGACCCCGACGACGAGCTGGAACTGCTCATCGTCAACAACATGCTGCTGACCGGCTTCGACGCCCCGCCGGTCCACACCATGTACCTGGACCGGCCGCTCAAGGGCGCCAACCTGATGCAGGCCCTGGCCCGCGTCAACCGCCGCTTCCGCGGGAAGAAGGACGGTCTCCTCGTCGGCTACGCCCCGCTGACGGAGAACCTCCAGCGGGCCATCGCCGAGTACACCGAGGCCGACCAGCGCGACCGCACCCTCGGCCAGGACGTCGAGCGCGCACTGGACGAGCTGCGCAACGAGTACGACGTCCTGGCCGACATCCTGCGCGGCTTCGCCTGGGAACCGCTGCTCGACCGGCCCGGTCCCAAGGCGTTCGTCGACGCGGCCTTGCGGAGCGCCGAGTACTTGCTCGACCCCCGCACGCCCGGCAACAACCCGGAGCAGCTCGACGATCCCCGCCAGACGCTGAGCCGCCGCTTCCGCGAGCACGCTTATCGCCTTGAGCGTTTCTGGGCTCTGGCGGGCAGTTCGAAGCATGTCGGGAACCGGTTCACCGACCGGCCGGCGTGGAAGCGTCACATCCAGTTCTTCGTCGAAGTCCGTGCCTACATGGCGAAGCTGGACGCCATGAACCGCGAGGCACGTGGGCTCCCCGTCGCCCGTGATGTCGAGCTGTACCTCGCCCAGCTGACCTCGTCAGTGGTGGAGACGGGCGGAGTGACGGACCTCTTCGCCGAGGCCGGACTGGAGACCGCCGACCTGACCCACCTCAACGACGCGCTGGTCGCCCAGCTCCAGCAGAGCGACACCCCGCACCTGGCGGCCGAGGCACTGCGACGGCTCGTCGAACGGAAGATGCGCGAGGTCACCCGGCACAACATCGTCCGGCAGACGACCTTCTCCGAGCGGCTCCAGGACCTGATGGTGCGCTACATGCGCCAGCAGTACACCAGCGCCGAACTCATCGCCAAATTGGTCGAGATGGCCAAGGACGTCATGGCCGACGCCAAACGGGGCGAGAAGTTCGACCCGCCCCTGAACTGGCGCGAACTCGCCTTCTACGACGCCGTGGCCGACCACGGCACGGCCCGCTCGCTCATGGGCGACGAGGTCCTGGCGGGCATCGCCCGTGAACTGGTCGCCGAGGTCCGCCGCCAGCTCAAGCCCGACTGGATCGCCCGCGAGTCCGTCCGCGCTCGCCTGCGCAGCACCATCAAGCGCCTCCTGGCCCGCAACAACTACCCGCCGGACCAGCAGAAGGAGGCCATCGACCTGGTCCTCCGCCAGATGGAGCACTTCGCCAACGAGTGGTCCACCAAGGGAGAGACCGACAGCTGAGCTGTCCTCACCTACTCATCGGAACTCTGGAGACATACGGGGAGGTAGTTCCTCCCGGAAGGTCAGGTTTATTTCATGGCGGGTAAAGAGATGGAAGACCCGGGGTCGCATTTCTCCACGGTGCTGGTCGCCGCGGCGAAACTTCCGGGCGTGCGTATCAACAGAGAGACGTACCTTCGGAAGGCGCTGGCCCGCCACTGCTCCGAAGAGCAGATCAAGCAAGCGATCGAAGAGACCCCGGCGGCGGCGGGTATCCCCCTCGACATCCTGGAGAAGGCGGCCAACGACTCCATCAAATACGAGACCGCCAAGGTCAGCGCCGCTTCCGCGGCAGCCGGACTGCCCGGCCTGGTCTTCCTTCCCGCCACCGTCCCCGCCGACCTGGCGCAGTACATGGGTCACATGCTGCGCATCTCGCAGAAGCTCGCCTACCTCTACAGTTGGCCCGACCTGTTCTCCGGCGACGACATGGACGACGCGACCGAAGGAGTGCTCACGCTCTTCGTCGGCGTGATGTTCGGCGCCCACACGGCGACCACTGCGATCGGGAAGGTCGCGGAGGAGATGTCGAAGCACGTCGCCAAGAGCCTTCCCAAGAAGGCACTCACGAAGGGGATCATCTACCCCCTGGTGAAGAAGATCGCCGGTCACCTCGGCAAGGAGATGACGAAGCAGACCTTCGCAAGGACGGTCTCCAAGGCGGTCCCCGTCGTCGGCGCCGTCTTTTCCGGCGGGCTCACGTACGCGACCTTCCGCCCCATGGCGAAGAAGCTGAAGAACCACCTCGCCGGGCTGGACATGACGAAACCCACCCTGCGGGTCGAGGACGTCGAGGTCGTGCTGGAGCGCGAGCCCTCCGCCACGGACTACGTTGAACGGCCCGACGGGGACGACCCCGCCTCCAAGTAGAGAGCCCCCTGCTGACGCATCCGGGCCATCGTGAGCCCGGATGCGTCAGTTGCGGTCCAGCCTCAGACGCGCCGTTCCGACGAGGCCAACCCGATGAGGCTTGCCCAAGCCTCACGGGAGACAGTGAGTATGGGGCCGGCGTCAGCCTTCGAGTCACGGACGTGCACAACTGCCGAACCGGCCGCGACCTCTACGCACTGACCGCCCTCGGTTCCGCTGTAGCTGCTCTTGAACCAAGTGAGGCCGGAGTCGATGGTCGAGGACTCAGCGTTGTTCATAGCGTTCCCAGCAACCCTTCGATGAACTTCGTCGACTCTCGCGGACTGAGAGCCTGTGATCGGATAATCCCATAGCGGGCAGCCGCGAGAGCCGTCTGTTCCGGGTCGGTTTCAAGAGAACTGGTCGTGTGCGTCTCTGTGTAGACGAACTTCTTGCCGTCCTTCCTCGTGACGACCGTGAACGGTCCATTCACGCCTGCGTTCTCCTCGCACTCGGTCGGCATGACCTGGATCTCGACGTTCTGCTTCTGACCGGCGAGGAGAATGAGCTCCAACTGTCCCCGCAGCACGTCCGTGCCGCCGTATCGATGACGCAGAACCGCCTCGTTCACTACGAAGCTCAGCAGTGGGGCCGACTTGCGGTCGAAGATGTCCTGCCGGGCCAGCCGAGCAGCCACCCGCTGCTCGACCGTTTCCGAGTCCAGGGGCGGACGCCGCATCGCTAGCAGCGCTCTCATGTACTCCTCGGTCTGGAGCAGCCCGTTGACGACATGGGTGTCGTACATAAGCAGCTCAAGACACTCCTTCTCCAACACCGCCATCCCCTGAAAGAACACCGGATACTGCGCCCGCTCCACCTGTTCCTTCCACAGGCACAGCAACCCGCCCGCCCCCAGCACCTCATCCGCCCGCTCGATCGTCCGGGGCGTCGGAATCCTCCGTCCCTGCTCGAACGACGCGATGGTGGACGCGGAGTACCCGATCCGCCGGCCGAACTCCTCGCGCTCCAGCCCCTCCCGCATCCGCAGCGTCTTCATGGTCTGCCCGAACGCGACCACGACACCCCGCCCGGCCTCGTCCTCCGGCCGCCGCCCGGCCCCGTCGTCGTTCTCCCACCCGTCCCCGAGACTCACGACCGCCGCACCCGCACCGCCGCCGACGCCGCTCTCACGCTCCCGGGGAACCGCCTCGGCCCCGGCCTCCGCACCCGTGCGCTCCGTCATGTCCACCACCGCCTTCTCTCGCTCAACGCCCCCACAAGGGACGCCGTCACGGCGCGCAGCTCCGACACGCGCGTACAACACGGGTACAGCCACCCCCTGTCGCTGCGTCACCATTGGTCACGCTACGCGACCGACGGGACCGTGAGGGGCGTGACGACGAAACCCGTCAATTCCACCGACACCACTCAACCCGCCAACCCCTGTGGCTCCTCGAAGGCACCCTCGCCGCCGGGCCCCACCTTCGAGATGCGTTTCACCTCCACGCCACCCCCGCCGCCCCGCCCTCCCGGAGAGCGCCGCCGGCGTCGAGGAAGTCGGGGAAAGAGGGCGCGGACTGCTGCTCGTGACGCAGCTCGCGACCCGCTGGGGCTGGCGCCCGCGCCCGGACGGTCCGGGCAGGACCGTCCGGGCGGAGTACGAGCACGTACGCGCCGTTCCGCGGGAGGGGAACTGCTACGACCACGACTCCGGTGCGCGTGAACAGGCCGCGTTGGACGACGAGTCGGCCAGGCAAACCGGTGAGACCGGTGAGACCGGAGGGAACGGCAACTGATCACCAAGGCGGGCGAAACGGTGCTGAGCCCGCCTCGAATGATCACTTCCGCACTTTCAACTGCAGTGATAACCACCGTTATCAAAAAGAGGAAGTCGAGTCGCTCCCTCCTGCACCTACGGTTCCGTCCGTCGACAGGCACCTCACTGGTTCGCCCGCCCCGGTGCTTGTCGGTGTTCGCCCTTTTCCTCTCCGCACGGATGTCACGGGAGACACCATGGACGACGCGACGAACCAGACCTCCGACAGCGCACTGCCCCTGCCCGACCTCGTCGAGGCCCGTCTGGCCGGTGACCGCAAGCTGTCCGCCCCGGCGAAGGCCCTCGTCCGCGAGGCGCTCGGCGACCTCGAGGACGCCGAAGGCGGTGCCCGCACCCCCGCCGGCCCCGTCTACCTGGGGAACATCGAGGTCACCGGCTTCCGCGGCGTCGGTGCGAAGGCACGGCTCAAGCTGAAGCCCAAGCCCGGCGTCACCCTCGTCGTCGGCCGCAACGGCTCCGGCAAGTCGAGCATCGCCGAAGCGATCGAAACCCTGTTCACCGGTACCAACGCCCACTGCAGCGGTCGGCACCCCGGTCACGCCGTCCGCTGGCGCAACCTGCACCAGGGCGAACGGACCGTCGTCGAGGCCAAGCTGACCGTCGAGGGTGACCCGTCGCCGAGCACGCTCACCCGTACCTGGACCGGTGACGCCTTCACCGACTCCGAGGCCGTGCTCAGGCGGCCGGGCCACGGCACCGTGCCGCTGCAGCAGGCCGGCTGGGAACAGGCCACCCGCACCCACCGTCCGTTCCTGTCCTACGCCGACCTGGACAACCTGATCAACGGCAAGCCGTCGGAGATGTACGACGACATCGCCGCGATCCTCGGCCTGGACGCCCTCAACGCCGCCGCGCGCCGGCTCACGGCCGCGAAGAAGGAACTCGACGCCGTCGTCAACGCGGAGAAGGACAGGAAGCCGCTCCTGCACGCGGCCCTGGAGGAGGTCGGACACGACGACCGGGCCCTCAAGGCCCTGATGGCGATGGAGGAGAAGGACGGGCCCGATTACGGCGTACTCGACGCGCTGATCGCGGGCGCGCCCACAGCCGACGAGGGCCGACTGCGGGAGGCGCGCCTGGAGGCCGCCGCCGAGACCGACAGCCCTGACCTGGACCGGGTCGGCGCCGCGGTGGACGCGCTGCGGATCGCCGTCGCCGACGTCGACGACCTGAAGGGCACCGCGGCCGCCGACGCCCACAGCAGGGCCGCACTGCTCCGGGCCGCGCTCGACCACAGCGACCGCCACGCCGACGACACGGCCTGCCCGGTCTGCGGCACGGAACAGGCGCTGGACCGGGAGTGGGCCGCGCGGGCCGAGGCGCAGATCGCCGCCCTCCAGCGCGAGGCCGAGGCCGTACGCGAGGCCGGAGCCCGTCTGCGGACCGCGACGCGCGCCCTGCACGACCTGGTCGTCCCGCCGCGGGAGATCCCGGCCGCGCTCGCCGAGCCGTGGAAGGCCTGGAGCGACTGCCGACGGATCACCGACCCCGTCGAACTCGCCGAGCGCGCGCTCAAGGCGGCGGTGACGCTGACGGACGCGTGCGCGATCGTGGCCGGTGCGGCGCGTGAGGAACTGGCGGCCATGGACGAGCGCTGGCACGCCGTCGTCGGCCTGCTCGCCGAGTGGACGAACCTCTCCCGGGAGGCCGAGGCGGCAGGGCCCCGCCGGACGGAGGTCAACGCCGCCCTCAACTGGGTCAAGAAGCTCACGACCGAGATCCGCGACCTGCGCGTCGGCGCCTTCGAAGGCCACACGCAGCGGATCTGGGAAAAGCTGCGCCGGCAGAGCAGCGTCGACCTGACCCGCGTCGGCCTGCACGGCAGCGAGCGGGCCACCGTGCGCAAGCTGGTCATGGACGTCACCGTCGACGACACCGAGGCGTCCGCCCTGGGCGTCATGAGCCAGGGCGAACTGCACTCGCTCGCCCTCTCCTTGTTCCTGCCCCGTGCCGCCACGGCCGACAGCCCCTTCGGTTTCGTCGTCATCGACGACCCCGTGCAGTCGATGGACCCGGCGAAGGTCGACGGCCTGGCCCAGGTGCTCGACGAACTCGGCCGTGACCGGCAGGTCGTCGTCTTCACCCACGACACCCGCCTCCCGCACGCCTTCCGCAGCCAGGGCCTGCCGGTGACCGTGCTCAGGGTGGAGCGGGGCGAGCAGTCCAAGGTGCACGTCACCTGCGACACCGACCCGGTCAAGGAGGCCGTCGACAACGCCATGGCCCTGGCCAGGACCGAGAACTGCTCCGAGACGGCCCTGCGCCACGTCCTGCCGTCCCTGTGCCGGGAAGCCCTGGCGACGGCACTCGTCGAAGCGGCCTGGCTCCGCCGCAACCGCACCGGCCTCCCCGCCGAAGACCTCCAGGCCGCCGTCGACACGACCGAACGGCTCCTCCCGCTCGCGTCGTTCGCCCTCTTCGACGACGGCTCCGTCCATTCCGACGAGGAGGTCAAGGAGAGTCTCCGCTCCTTGTACGGCCGTGAGAGCACGGTGCTGATCCACCAGTGCCAGCAGGGCGCCCACCCCGGCGGATTCCTCCCGCAGGATCCGGTCGCCTTCGTCCGGAAGGTCGAGGACCTCGCCCACAGGATCCGCAAGCCGGAGGTGAACGCCTGATGCCCGCCGTCCCCACCGTCGCGGCACTCCTCGCGACCGCCGACGATCTGCTCACCCGAACTCCGGGCGACGACGACCCGCTGACCCCGGCGGGCCGCGACCGCGGCGCGGCCTACGCCCTCCGCATCGCCCTGGAAGCAGCCGTCGACGCGGCCCTCGCGGCCGAGGCGGCCGAACTCGGCGGACTGCGCAGCATGCGCGCGAAACTGCTCTGCCTGCACCACTACGCCGGTCCCGCCCGGGCCCGCCGCGCCCATGCCCTCTGGAGCCGGCTCAGCGCGGCCTGCAAGTACCACCACGACGAGCTCGGCCCGGCCCACGCCCAGGTACGCACCTGGCGAGCGGCCGTCGGAGCCTTCGTCACGGAACTCACCGCGCCCGGCGCGGCCGTGGAGTTCCCGCAGCAGAGGGGCGACAGCGCGCTGCCCGCGGAGGCGTCAACCCGCTGAGCGAGGCGCATACCACGAGGTCGGTGACCACCGGGCCCGACCCGCTGACACCTCGTACGACGTGATAGTCCTGTGCAGGGGACCGGGCGCGATGCGCCCGGCGCGGTCCAGGGACCGTGAGGGAGGGAACCATGAGCGTGCCCGCGCACGCGCACGTCCACGCGGACGTCATCGCCTTCGAGCAGACGAAGGTGGACTTCGCCTACGACTGCTACGAAGCCCGGCTGGCCCGGATGAGCGGAGAGTCCGTCGCCAAGGCGTCGGCCACGGGCAAGGACGGCATCGCCAACCGGCAGAAGGCCGAGGAACAGGCCGCGGCCTACGGAGGGCTGGGCGGCGAGAGCCTGGTCATCGGCCGCGTCGACATCAGTGACCCGGCCGAAGCCACCGCCACCTGGTACATCGGGCGGCGGGTCGTCTGGGACGACGACCACAACCAGGTGGTGGTCGACTGGACCAACGATCTCGCGAAGAAGTGGTTCGAAGCGTCACCGGAATCGCCCGGCGAGGTGGTGCTGCGACGACGCCTCATCTGCTCGCAGCGGGTCGTCGAGGACTACGTCGACGACATCGTCCCGGCAGCCTCCCCCACGCCCGCTCCGGCAGGCGCCGTCCCCCGGCCGCGCACC
The DNA here is from genome assembly GCF_055778765.1 of Streptomyces sp. DSM 120436. Lineage (NCBI taxonomy): Bacteria > Bacillati > Actinomycetota > Actinomycetes > Kitasatosporales > Streptomycetaceae > Streptomyces > Streptomyces sp. DSM 120436. The sequence goes on from NZ_JBSKBS010000001.1 coordinate 3,239,199, forward strand.
GCACCGGAGACGGCCGGGCAGCCGGACGCCCAGGCCGGCAGGACCGGACAGGACAGCCCCGGACGCCCGGCCCCCACCCCCGGTGACATCGCCCGCATCCAGCGCCGCAAGCCCCAGCAGCCCGACGAATTCCTCCTGCGTGACCTCCAGCGCTCGCGCAGCGGCCGCATGCGGGACATCGTCGAAACCATCCGGCGCGACCAGATGGCCCTGGTCACCGGGACGCCCTCCGAGATCCTGGTCGTCCAGGGCGGCCCGGGAACCGGAAAGTCCGCGGTCGGCCTGCACCGTGTGACCTGGCTGGTGAACAACGACCACTTCAAGGCGCGGGACATCCTGGTCATCGGCCCCCACCAGCGCTTCCTCGACTACGTCGGCCAGGTCCTGCCCACCCTCGGCACGCGCGACGTCAACGCCGTACAGCTGTCCCGCCTGTGGGACGGTGACATCCGGGGCACTGACAGCGCACGCACCCGGCTGGTGAAGTCCGACGAGCGGATGGCCGCCGTGCTGCGGCGGCGCGTCGAAGGCGAGTACCGTCCGACGGCCCTGGACGACCTCGTCACGGCTCCCTCCTACGAGGGGGACGAGCCCGCGTTCGTGGTCAGCGTGGGCGGCACGACCCTGAGGGTGGTCCGCTCGGAGATCCTCACCGCCCTGGAGACCGTGCAGCGGGGCGGCGGCTCCTACCGCGAGCGCCGCGACCGGTTCCGCGGCCTGCTCGTCGACGCCCTGCTCCGCGAACTCGTCGCCGTCGCCCCGCGCCGCAGCCGCGACCGCACGATCCGCCGTGACCTGGAACGAAACCGGCGGGTCGAGCGCCTCGTCGAACGCGTCTGGCCCTCCCCGGGCCCGGCGGAGGCTCTTCGCACCCTCTACGACTCGCCCCCACTCCTTCGGGCCTGCGCCGAGGGCATCCTCGACGAGGCCGAGCAGGAAGTCCTGCACCGCCCCCGCGCGGCCAAGGCCGACGAAGAACCGTGGACGCTGGACGACCGGGTCTGCCTCGAGGAACTCCGCCACCTCATCACCGGCGAGACCCCGCGTCACTACGGGCACGTCATCATCGACGAGGCCCAGGACCTGACGCCCATGCAGGCCCGTTCGCTGCGCCGCCGCCTCGCGGTCAACGGTTCCATGACCGTGCTCGGCGATCTGGCCCAGGCCACCGGCCCCCACACCTACACCGACTGGGACCGTCTCGGCACGCTCCTGTCCGATCACGGGGACTGCACGCTGGCCGAGCTGAGCACGAGCTACCGTGTGCCGGCCGAGATCATGGACTTCGCGGCCCCGCTCGCCCGCGCGATCGCACCCGGGCTGCCCTATCCCCAGGCCGTGCGCGACGCCGGGCCCGACGCCGTCCGCGTGGTCGAGACCGGGGCGGACACGCTCGTGGCCGAGACGCTGGCGCACGTCCGCCGCCTGCTCGGCACCACCGACGGCCGCAGCCTGCGCTCCGTGGCGGTCGTCGTCCCCGACGACTCCGCGTGGGCCACCGAGATCGACCGCCGGCTGGCCGAGACGGACGGCATCACCGCCGAGGAACGCCGGGCGGTCTCCGTACTCCCCGCGTCGCAGGCCAAGGGCATGGAGTTCGACCACGTCCTCGTCGTCGAGCCGTCCGCCGTCGCCGGCCGGGATCCGGTCGGGCTGCGCCTGCTCTACATCGCCGTGACCCGGAGCACCCAGAGCCTGACGATCCTGCATTCCGCTGCCCTTCCGTCGGCCCTGACGGGCGCCGACGACCACCGGCCGGCCGGGACCGGAACCCGCCCCGGCACGAGGACGGCAGGGGAGGACCTCCTGCACGTCGGGACCGACCTGCGCGTACGGGTGGTCTCACTCAGCGGTGGCCTGTACCGGGCCGAGCCCGTCGACGTCACCGTGGACCGCCCGCTCTTCCTGGCCGTACGGAACGGTGCCGTGCCGCCCGCCGTCGGGACGGAACTGGACACGTGGGTCCTTCGCCACTCGGGGAACGCCACGTTCCTCACCGCGGACGACTTCGGTCGCCGGCCCGTCTCACCCACCATGCTGGAGCGCTACCTCGACGCGGTGACAGTCGTCGGCGAACTGACGACGGGTGGGGTCCCTGACGACGTCCGCTCCCGCCTCTCGGAGCTCAAGGGCATGGCCAACCGCTGCCTCAAACTCAACCAGCCCGACTGGCTGGACGTGTGGCGTGTCCTCGGTCGCCCCGACAAGCCGGCTCTGAACCGGTTGCTGAACCTCTGCGTGAACACCGGCCACGCGCTGAAGGCGGGCACCTTCACGCCCGAGACGTTCCGGGCGGAGCTGGCGGGGAGCGGCTGGCCGGAGGCCCTCGTCACAGCCGGGGAGACCCTGCGGCAGCGGCTCGCCGTCGAGGAAGCGGAGCCCTCGCCCCGGTCCGAGCCGCAGAGCCCCACCGACACCCCCGAGTCCCCCGAACAGAACGAACGCCCCCGGGGAACCGCGCCGAAGGAGTCCGGAACCATGACCACCACCTCGACGACGGCCTCCTCGGCCACGGCTCTGTCGCAGCACTTGGAGGCGGCCGCCGCGGCCGACCGCGCCTGCAAGACGCACGAAGCCGTGCGGTTCGAACTGATGGCGGCTCTCCTGCGCGCGGACCGGCAGCCCGAGAACTCCTCGTTCGTCGACGTCAGCTGCGTCACCGACGCGGGTCTGAACCTCTACGAGGTCCTCGGCGCCGGCCGGACGACCCACGCCGACCTCCGCGCGGGCGCGGCGCGGCTCCTGGAGGTCGACCACGCCCTGCCGAGCAAGGCCGACCGTCTTTACCTGGTGCTGTCCGAGCCGCCGGCCGAGCCCTGGTCCGCCGACTCCGTCCGTGACGTCTTCACCGTCGAAGTCGTCTGGCGCACACCCGACGGCTGGGAGGGCGCCGACATCGGCAGGGCTCTGGGGGCCGGCTGAGGCGCGTTCAGGGAGCCTGGATGCCGGACCGCGCGCCGGCCGGGTTCAACCCTCCCGCCCGTGCCGCCGCCGCAGCCCCTCCGCCAGCGGGGCCTTGGCGAAGGCGCCCGCCGCCACGCGGGCCGCGACCGTGCGGCGGACGACGCGGTCGGTCAGGGCGGGGGCGTGCCGGGCCAGCGCCATCTCCGCCCGGCCGCGGAGGGTCGTCGCCACGTCGCGCGGGGCCCGGCGGGCGGTGACCGCCGAGACCACCGCGGCCACCACCCCCTCCAGCGGCTCCGGCCGTGACACCCCGTCCAGGGAGAGCCCCGCCTCCCGCGTGCTGTCGTGGATCGGGCTGCGCACCATGCTCGGGTAGACGGTCGTCACGCCCACGTGCGTGCCGACCTCCAGCCGCAGCGTGTCCGCGTAGGCGGCGAGCGCCCGCTTGGACACCCCGTACGCGGCGGCCAGCGGCAGCGGCAGGACCGCCATCCGCGAGGCGATGAACACCACCCGGCCGCGCGCCCGTTCGAGGTGGGGGAGGGCCGCCGCGGTCACGTCCCAGGCGCCCAGCAGGTTGAGGTCGAGCTGGGCGTGGACCTCCGCGGACGGCCGCAGTTCCGCCGGCGCCGGTCCGCCCCGGCCCGCGTTGTTGACCAGCACGTCCACGCCGCCGCCGAGCAGCCGTACCGCCTCCTCGACCCCCTTGGTCACCGACTCGGGGTCGGTCACGTCGCAGCCCACGACCGGCACCGGCGCCGACGCGTCGGCGTGCAGGTCCAGCCCCACCACCCGGGCGCCGAGTGCGGTGAAGCGTGCGCCCAGCGCACGGCCGAACGTCCCCGCGGCGCCGGTCACGATCACCCGCCGTCCGGCGAGCGGCGTCGCCTTCCGCACGCCCTCCAGGTCCCGCGCCACCTGGCGCAGGTACTGGTCCACGTCGATCCGCATGTGCGGCCGCTTGTCGCCCCAGCGTTCCCGCGCCGCGTGCAGCTCCGCCGTGACCGACGTCAGCATCCGGTCCCTCGGCGGCCTGCGCAGCCGCCCGGTCAGGTACGCGGCGAGCAGCCGGCTCTGCGCCTCCACCACCGGCAGCGCGGACCCCGTCGACTGCATCAGGCCCACGAAGGACAGGGCGGCGTCGTCCAGCGGGAACACGTGCCGGTACAGCGGCAGCCGGGCCGGGTCCGGCACCAGCGCCGGGTCGAGGAACGGCACGGTCGCCCGGTACCCGGTGCACCACAGCACATGGTCCACCTCGTCCTCCCGCCCGTCGGTGAAGCGCACCCGGCGCCCCTCGAAGCGTTCGATGCCCGCCCGCACGCCGATCGTCCCGGCCCGCACCAGCGCGGGGACCGTGTCGCTCAGCGTCGGGTGGTCCTGGAGCACGCCCTCGGGGGACGGCGGCAGCGCCGGGCCCTCCGTGCCCCGGGCGGCCAGCCGCAGCATCGTCTGCGAGATCCGCTGGCGCAGCCGCCACGGCAGGACGGCCGCCAGCGCGCCGTTCCACTGGTCGGCCGGGCGGCCGAACAGCGTCTTCGGCAGCACCCACACCCCGCGCCGGGCGGAGAGCAGCACCTCGTCCGCCTGCCCGGCCAGTTCCGTCGCGATGTCCATCGCGCTGTTTCCCGTGCCGACGACCAGCACCCGGCGGCCCGCGAAGGAGGACGGCTCGCGGTAGGAGTGCGCGTGCGAGGTGGTGCCCTCGAACGTGCCGGGGTACGGCGGTTCGGGCAGGCGCGGGGTGTGGTTGTGCCCGTTGGCGACCACGAGATGCGCGACCGTCTCCTCGTACGCGCCCTCGGGGCCGGTCAGTTCGAGCCGCCAGCCGTCCCCGGTGCGCCGGGCGGCGACGAGTTCGGTGCCCGTGCGGAAGTGCCGGGGGACGCCGAAGCGTTCGGCGTAGCTCTGGACGTAGGAGAGGAGTTGGGCGCGGGTCGGGTAGTCCGGCCAGTGCGCGGGCATCGGGTGGTCGCTGAACTCGGTGCGCGGCTTCGACGTGTTGAGCCGCAGCCCCTCGTACGCGGCGGTGTCCGGAGCCAGCCGCCACAACCCGCCCAGCTCCTCGGCGCGTTCGACGCCGAACACCTCGACGCCCGCCTGGAGCAACGCCTTCACGGCCGCGATGCCCGCCATGCCGCCGCCGACGACGGCCACCCGCCCCGGTCCCGCCGTGCCCCGCCCTGCGCCCATCGCGTCCGCGCCCTTCCCCGAGCCGCGCAGCCGCCCCGCGCGGCTGCCCCGTGGAGTTATTCCAACGTGCGACGGATTATTACGTCACTTCCCTCACGGGCGCCAGACCCCGACGGGGCCGCCGCCCGTCCCGGCCCGTACAGGGCGTCGAGGAAGCGGCGCACCCACAGGCGGAACTCGTAGCGCTCCCGCTCCCGTTCGGCGGGGGAGGCGGCGGCCAGCGCCGTGACGTGACCGTGCGCCGCCCACACCAGGCTGCGCACCGTGACGTGCGGCGTGGTCTCCCGCACCGTCCCCGCCTGGGCGGCCTCCAGCAGCGCCCGTTCCACCTCGCCGTACAGCGGCAGCGCGTACGCGCGGTCCAGGCCCGCGCCGCGCGTGGGGTCCAGCCACCGGCGCAGCCACAGGAACGTGGTGTGCGGATGCTCCTCCAGGAAGTCCACGAAGCCGTCCGCGAGCGCCCGCAGCGCCGCCGCCAGCGGCTCCCCGCCGGTCGCCGCGGCCTGCTGGAGGCCGGCCACCAGCGGGGCGAGCGCGGCCCGCTCGGCCGCGTGCACCCGCTCGAAACAGGCGTCGTACAGCGCGTCCTTGGCGGGGAAGTGGTGGTGCAGGCTCGACACGTCGATGCCGACCCGCGCCGCGATGTCGCGCAGCGAGGTCCCCTCGGGACCGCGCGCGGCGAACAGTTCCGTCGCCTCCCGCAGGATCCGTTCGCGGGTGGAGGGACCGTCCCGTTCCGCTCGGCGGGGCCGGCCCGGTCCGCGCCGGGCGGGCCGTCCTGCGGAGGGTGTCTCGCTGCTCTTCCTCATCCGGCACAGTCTGGCTAGGATCCGCAGACCTCGCAATCCAACACCTGAGGGATTCATGAACGCCGTCACAGGATCCGAAGCCCCTCCCCCCGACGACCTCCTCCGCACCGGCGGGGCGGACGCCGGGGACGGCGCGGAGGTGCCCCGTCCCGCGCTCGTGCGCTACGCGCTCGGCTCGGCCGGCATGGGCGTCTACGTCACCGTCCCGGGCCTGCTGCTCCTGTACTTCCTCACCGACACCCTCGGGGTCGCCCCCTGGCTGGCCGGTCTGGCGCTGCTCGTCCCGAAGGCCGTGGACATCGTCCTGCACCCGTTCGTCGGCTCCCTGTCCGACCGCGAACGCGCCCGCCGGGGGAGCAGGCTGCGGCTGCTGACGGCGGGCTGCGCCCTCGCCCCCGCGTTCGTCGCGCTGTTCGCCGTCCCCGGCCCGGTGGCCGACCGGCCGTGGGCCGCCGCCCTCTGGGTCGCCGGCTGGTTCGTCGTCGCCAACGCCCTGTTCGCCGCCTACCAGGTGCCCTACCTCGCCACCCCCACCGACATGGAGACCGGCTACCACGGCCGCACCCGGGTGCTGTCCTTCCGGATGGTGGTCCTCACCGTCGGCATCCTCGTCGGCGGCGCGCTGGCCCCCCTGCTCGCGGGGGAGGGCGACTCCGTCGGGCGGTACGTGGTCATGGCCCTGGCCCTCGGCGCCTTCACCGTCGTCTTCCAGTACGTCGGCGTCGGCGGCGTCCGCGACCTCCTGCCGGCCGCACCGGCGCCCGCCGAGAAGGAGGAGGCCCCGGAGCGGCACGGCCCCGCCCTCGCCCAGGTGCGCGACGTGCTGCGCCGCAACCGCCCCTTCCGCGTGCTGGTCTCCTGCTACCTCCTCGTCTCCACCACGACCCACCTGATCCTCGCCGGACTGCCGTACTACGCCCGGCACGCACTCGACCGCCCCGGCTTCACCACCGTCCTCATGGCCGCGTTCGTCGCCCCCGCCCTCCTCACCACGCCCCTGTGGTTCCGGCTCTCCCGGAGATGGGGCAAACAGCGCTGTCTGCTGCTGTGCCAGGGCTTCTTCGCCGCCGGGGCGCTCGGCCTCGCGGCGGGGAAGGCGGCCGGACCCGTGGTCCCCGTCCTGTGCACGCTCGTCCTCGGCGTGTGCTTCGCCGGCCTCCAGCTCTTCCCGTTCTCCATGGTCCCGGACACCGTCCGCGCGGCCGACGGCGACGAGACCGGACGCACCGGCGCCTACACCGGGGTGTGGACCGCGACGGAGGCGACGGGCGCCGCGGCCGGCCCCTACCTGTACTCGGCGGCCCTCGCCCTCGGCGGCTACGCGGCCGCGCGGGCCGGCGAGGAGGTCACCCAGACGGGCGGCGCGCACACGGCCATCCTGCTCGGCTTCACGCTCCTGCCCGCCCTCCTCATGGCCGCCGCCCTCGTGGTGCAGTCCCGTTACCGCCTCGACGCCCGGTTCACCGGGTCCCGCTGAGGACGCGACGCGTCAACCCGGCTTCCGTATCAACGCGAACCGCGCGCCCTCCGGGTCGGCCACCATGGCGACCCGGCCGTGCTCGGTGTCCCGCGGCCCGTCGAGCACCTGGCCGCCGAGGTGGAGCACCTGGTCCACCGCGTCGTCGGTGTCCGCCACCGCGAAGTACGTCGTCCAGTGCGGTCCCCGGTCCCGGGGCAGCGCCTTGCCCAGACCGTGGACGCCGGTCACCGGGCGGCCGTCCAGACGCAGCGTCATGTGGTCCAGGCCGGCCGGGACGACCGGCTCCTCGTCGTAACCGAACACCGTCTCGTAGAACTTGGCGACGTTCGTCGTCTCGAAGGTCGTCAGCTCGTTCCACGCCGGGGTGCCGGGCCGGCCCCTGACGCCTGAGGCGGCCCCGTCGGCCGCCTGCCAGATGCCGAAGACCGCGCCGCACGGGTCCGAGGCGAGCGCCAGCCGCCCCGCGTCGTCGGCGTCCAGCGGCCCCACGCCGACGGTCCCGCCGCACGAACGCACCACCTCGGCCGTCAGATCCACGTCGTCGGAGGCGAAGTACGGCGTCCACGCCACCGGCAGCCGGCGGTCCGGCGGCAGCACCCCGATCCCGGCCACCGCGTGCCCGTCGAGCACGGCCCGCACGTACGGGCCCCACGGCCGCGGGCCGGGCCGGAACTCCCAGCCGAACAGCGCCCCGTAGAACTGCTCGGTCACGTCCAGTTCGCGCACCATCAGGCTCACCCAGCAGGGTGTGCCGGGCGCGTGCCGGGCGGACCCGTCGCCGTCCGGGCGGGCGTTCCCCCGCGCATCGGTCATCGTCACCCTCTTCTCGGCCGCCCGTACGTCGGCCGTGTCCGCTCGCCCCTGCGGGGCCTCCCGTGCCGGCGCGGCGGATCGTTCCCGCAGCGCGGCCGACACCGTATGTGCCCGATACCGTACGCCCGGTGACCGGATGTGTCCGGCCGAGCAGAGTAGCCGTACCGGGACGAGTCGGCCACCCCGTACGCGAGGATGGTGACCATGAACGCCATCATCTCCGCATCCGAACTCGCCGACGCACTGCGGTCGGACCGCCCGCCGGTCCTGCTCGACGTCCGCTGGCAGCTCAGCACGGCCGCCGCGAAGGGCGAGCCGTTCGACGGCCGGTCCGCCTACGCGGCGGGTCACATCCCCGGCGCCGTCTTCGTCGACCTGGACCGCGAACTGGCGTCCGCGCCGGGCCCGCGGGGACGCCATCCGCTGCCGGACCTCGAGGTGTTCGGCGCCGCGATGCGACGCGCCGGCGTGTCGGCCGGGACGCCCGTGGTGGCGTACGACGGCGGCATCGGCTGGGCGGCGGCCCGCGCCTGGTGGCTGCTGCGCTGGACGGGCCACCCGGACGTGCGGGTCCTGGACGGCGGACTGCCCGCCTGGGAGGGCCCGTTGGAGACGGCGGCGCCGGAGCCGGCCGAGGGCGACTTCGTGCCGGAGCCGGGTGCGAGCGGGGTGCTGGACGCGGACGGCGCGGCGGCGCTGGCCCGTTCGGGGGTGCTGCTGGACGCCCGTGCGGGGGAGCGGTACCGGGGCGAGGTGGAGCCGATCGACCCCGTCGGCGGCCACATCCCGGGCGCGCTGTCCGCGCCGGCCTCCGACACCGTGGACGCGGACGGCCGTTTCCGGCCCGCCGCCGAACTGCGCGCCCGTTTCGGCGCGCTGGGCGTGACGCCGGACGCGCCGGTCGGGGTGTACTGCGGCTCGGGCGTGTCGGCCGCGCACGAGGTGCTGGCACTGGAGCTCGCGGGCATCCCGGCGGCGCTGTACGTCGGCTCCTGGTCGGAGTGGTCGTCGGATCCGGAGCGGCCGGTCGCGGTGGGACCGGATCCCCGGTAGCCGACCCGCGCGCCCCGCCCAGGGGCTCCGCCCCGGACCCCGCTCCTCAAAAACGCCGGAGGGGTCGCATCGCGGGATTGCGCCCCCGGGCCCGTTCCTCAGGTGCCGGAGGGGCTGTTTCCAGCCCGTCCGGCGTTCGAGGACGAGGCCCGCCAGGGCCGACAAGGCGGTGGCCTGCCTCCGGGGAGGTGCAGGGGGCGCCCTCCGCAGAGGTCATGGGCCGGCGAGCCGGCCTACTCCTGCTTCTTGCGCCGCGTGCCGAAGACGATCTCGTCCCAGCTCGGCACCGCCGCGCGACGGCCCGGACGGACGCCGTCCGCCTCGGCCTGACGGTCGGTCGAGCCGATGAGACGGTCCCGGTGGCCGCCCACCGAACGGGGCATCAGCACGTCCGCGTACGCGGAGCCCGCGGACGCGGCGGGAGCCGGCGGCTCCTCCGCCTCGGGCTCGGACTCGGGCTCCTCGGCGGCCGGTTCGGTGCGCTCCGGCACCACCAGATCGCCCCGGAAGCTGGGCACCGCCTCCAGCAGGCTGGTCAGCGAGTCGCGCTCGCCCGAGGCCGTGGCCGCGGTGGACTCCTCGGCCGGCTCGGACGCCTGTGCGGGCAGGCTGGGGCGCTCGCGGTCGGCGGGCCGGTCCAGCGGGCGGTCGCGCGGCAGCCGGGCGATACGCGGCACGAACGGGAAGCTCGGCTCGGGCGCGGCGAGGTCGTCGGACTCGCCGATCAGCGAGCGGGCCTCCTCGTCGACGGCCTGGACCAGCCGCCGGGGCGGGTCGTACGTCCAGCTCGCCGAGTGCGGCTCGCCCGCGACCCGGTAGACCAGCAGGACCTCCCAGGTGCCGTCGTCGCGGCGCCAGGAGTCCCACTGGACGGTGTCCTTCTCCGCGCCGCGCAGCAGCAGCCGCTCCTGCACGGCCTCGCCCAGCGGCGGACCGGAGTTCTCACCGGGGCGGCGGACCGGGGTCTTGCGGGCGCGCTCGGCCATGAAGGCGCGCTCGGCGAGGACGGGACCCTCGAAGCGTCGGACGCGGTCCACGGGGATGCCGGCCATCTGCGCGACCTCTTCCGCGGTCGCGCCTGCTCTTATACGCGCCTGGATGTCGCGGGGGCGGAGGTGGCTCTCCACCTCGATCTCGATCTGGCCGAGGCGGGGACGGTCGCCGCGCACGGCGGCGCGGAGCCGTTCGTCGATCGGAAGCGTGTACTCCGTGCTGTCCGCAGCCTTCAGCACCAGCCGTGTGCCGTCATTCGAGACGGCCACGACACGCAGTTCGGGCATGGGGACCTCCCGGGTGGTGCCTGCCGACGTCACGTGCGTCGCTGCTTCCGCTAGTCGAGTGTGGCCTGCCCGGGTGCAGCCTGCCACAACCTTGCCGAGTTGCCCGGCGTGTCGGGCGCGGGCCCTGGATCGCCGTTATGGCACGGTTACCTATTCGCAACGCTAAGTGACCAAAAGCGTCACCCTGTGCAACTAGCCCCCTCCCGGCGGTCCTCCGAGGATCCGGGCACCCTGACGGGAGTCCGGACCCAGGGCTCGCAACAGTACTCCATTTGGGCCACGTGCGTGGATTGGCACGCCGTCCGAGTTCGCGCAAGGAGCGGGACTTGGCCGTCGTCGCCCCACTCATCCGCCTCCGGACGTGGCGGACTTGTGGGGAACTTCACGCAATCGCCGGAAACGGAGGCAATGTCTACGCGCCCAGGATCCGGCGCAGGTGGTCGTTGCGGAACAGTCGCTGCGGGTCCAGCCGGTCCCGCAGCGCGACGAATTCGCCGAAGCGTGGATACACCCGCGAGAGGTACTCGGCGTCACGCGTGTGGATCTTCCCCCAATGGGGTCGTCCCTCGTGCGCGGTGAAGATGCGCTCGGCGGCGGTGAAGTACCGCTGGTACGGCGTCCCTTTGAACATGTGGACCGCGACGTACGCGCTCTCCCGGCCGGACGCCGTGGACAACGTGATGTCGTCGGCCGGCGCGGTGCGCACCTCGACCGGGAAGCTCACCCGCAGCGGGGACCGGTCCACCATCGCCTTCAGTTCCCGCAGCGTGTCCACGAGCGTCTCGCGCGGGACGGCGTACTCCATCTCCACGAAGCGCACCCGGCGCGGGGAGGTGAACACCTTGTAGGGGATGTCGGTGTACGTCCGCGCGGACAGCGCCCGGCTGGCGACCTGCGCGATGGCCGGAATCGTCACCGGGACGGCGCGGCCCACCCAGTTGGCCACCTGGAAGACGCCGTTGGAGAGGAACTCGTCCTCGAACCAGCCGCGCAGCGGCGGCACCGGGCGCTCGGGGCCCGCGCTGCGGTTGTTCCGCTTGGTGCTGGTGTTGCCGGTGTGCGGGAACCAGTAGAACTCGAAGTGCTCGTTCTCGGCGTGCAGCGCGTCGAACTCGGCGCACACCCGGTCGAACGGCATGGGCTCCTCGCGCGCGGTGAGCAGGAAGAGCGGCTCCACGGCGAAGGTGATCGCGGTGACGATGCCGAGGGCGCCGAGACCGATCCGGGCGGCGGCGAAGACGTCCGGGTTCTCCTTCCGGGAACAGGTGAGCACCGAGCCGTCGGCCGTGACCAGCTCCAGTCCCTCGATCTGGGCCGCGATGGAGGCGGACTCCCGGCCGGTGCCGTGGGTGCCGGTGCCGGCGGCCCCGGAGACCGTCTGCTCCATGATGTCGCCCATGTTGGTCAGGGACAGACCCTCACGCGCGAGCGCCGCGTTGAGCCGCTTCAGCGGGGTGCCCGCCTCGACCGTGACGGTGCCCGCCTCGCGGTCGATCCGCCGGATCCCCGTCAGCAGCCGAGGGCGCACCAGCAGACCGTCGGTGGCGGCTATGGAGGTGAAGGAGTGGCCGGTTCCGACCGCCTTCACCGGCAGCCCGTCCTCGGCGGCCCGGCGCACGGCGGCGACCAGTTCGTCGACGGACGCCGGTGCGACCTCCCGGGCCGGCCGGACGGAGACGGTGCCTCCCCAGTTACGCCACGTGCCGTTCCTCGTGCTCGTCGTGCTGCCCAACGGAGCCTCCGCGACCCGGCGCCGGCCGGAGCCGGCGGTACCCGAGGAAACCGACCGCGACCGCGACGGCCCCGGCGGCCGCCGGGACCCCGTACCCGGCGCGCGCCCCGGCCGCGTCGATCACCCAGCCGCCCGCGGAGGAGCCGAGGGCGACCCCGACCGCGAGCCCGGTGCTCACCCAGGTCATCCCCTCGGTGAGCTGCGCGCGTGGTACGTGCTCTTCGATGAGGGACATGGTCGTGATCATCGTGGGAGCGATGGACAGACCCGCAACGAACAGCGCCACGGCCAGAAACGGCAAGTTCCCGACCAGTAGGAGTGGGATCATACTCACGCCCATGGCGCAAACGCCCAGCAGCCACCGGCGTTCCGGCGCCCCCGCGAAGTGCAGCAGGCCGAACACCAGGCCGGCCACGCAGGAGCCCAGGGCGTACACGGAGAGCACGACGCTGGCCGCGGCCTTCCGGCCCTCCTCCTCGGCGAAGGCCACGGTGACCACGTCCACCGCGCCGAAGATCGTGCCCGTCGCCACGAAGGTCGCCACCAGCACCTGAAGACCCCGCGAACGCAGCGCCGTGCCGCCGCCCTTGCGCTCCCTCGGGTGCGGCTCCGGCTCGGTGGCGCGCTGCGCGGTCAGCCAGAAGACGCCCACCGCCAGGAAGCAGGCCGCCAGCAGCGGGCCCGCCTCCGGGAACCACGCCGTGGACAGGCCGATGGAGACGATCGGGCCGACGATGAAGCACACCTCGTCGATCACCGACTCGAACGAGTAGGCGGTGTGCAGGCTCGGGGTCCCCCGGTACAGCGCCGCCCAGCGCGCCCGGACCATCGCGCCGAGGCTCGGCACGCAGCCGACGCCGACGCACGCGGCGAACAGCGTCCACTCCGGCCAGCCGAAGCGGACGGCGCACAGCAGCACCGCCGCCGCGGACAGCGACAGCAGCGTGGCCGGGCGCAGCACCCGGCGCTGCCCGTACTGGTCCACCAGCCGCGACACCTGAGGGCCCGCCAGCGCGGCGGACAGCGCGATCGTGGCCGAGAGGGCCCCCGCCAGTCCGTACCGGCCGGTCACCTGGGAGATCATCGTGACCACGCCGATGCCCATCATCGACAGCGGCATCCGGCCGAGGAACCCCGCGGCGGAGAAGGCCTTGCTGCCGGGGGCGGCGAACAGGGCGCGGTAGGGGCTGGGCACGGGGTCTCCGGAAGATCAGTAAGGTGCTATCGCAGTCGATACAGATTACCGACGGCGTCACCCGCTCGCGCCGGTGATCCGCGACACCTTCCCGCCACACCCCGGCCCCCGTCCCGGCCGTCCGGCCCGGGTGGGAGGATCGAGACATGTCTGACGTGTTCGATGCCAGTCCCTACGACGCCCTGCTCCTGCTCTCCTTCGGCGGCCCGGAGGGCCCGGACGACGTCGTCCCGTTCCTGGAGAACGTGACGCGCGGGCGGGGCATCCCCAAGGAGCGCCTCAAGGAAGTCGGACGGCACTACTTCCTGTTCGGCGGGGTCAGCCCCATCAACGACCAGAACCGCGCCCTGCTGGACGCGCTGCGCAAGGACTTCGCCGAGCACGGCCTGGACCTGCCGGTCTACTGGGGCAACCGCAACTGGGCGCCCTACCTCACCGACACCCTTCGCGACATGGTCCGCGACGGCCGCCGCCGCATCCTGACCCTCGCCACCAGCGCCTACGCCTCCTACTCCGGCTGCCGCCAGTACCGCGAGAACCTCGCGGACGCGCTCGCCACGCTGGAGGAGGAAGGGCTGGAGCTGCCGAAGATCGACAAGCTGCGGCACTACTTCAACCACCCCGGCTTCGTCGAGCCCATGGTCGACGGCGTCGTCCGGTCCCTCGCCGACCTCCCCGAGGACGTCCGGGACGGGGCGCACATCGCCTTCTGCACCCACTCCATCCCCGACACCGCCGCGGACACCTCCGGCCCCGTCGAGGCCCACGGCGACGGCGGCGCGTACGTCGCGCAGCACCTGGACGTGGCCCGGCTGATCGCCGACGCCGTCCGCGAACGCACCGGTGTGGACCACCCCTGGCAGCTCGTCTACCAGTCCCGCTCCGGCGCCCCGCACATCCCGTGGCTGGAGCCCGACATCTGCGACCACCTCGAGGAGCGGCACGCCGCCGGCGTCCCGGCCGTGGTGATGGCCCCCATCGGCTTCGTCTCCGACCACATGGAGGTCCTGTACGACCTCGACACCGAGGCCACGGCCAAGGCGGACGAGCTGGGCCTGCCGGTGCGCCGCTCGGCGACCGTCGGCGACGACCCGCGGTTCGCCGCCGCCGTCCGCGAGCTGGTGCTGGAGCGCGCGGCCGCCGAGAGCGGGCGGGACGTCACCCGGTGCGCCCTGGGCGCGCTGGGCCCCAGCCACGACCTGTGCCCGGTGGGCTGCTGCCCGGCGCGCGCCCCGCGTCCCGCCGCCGCGGGCGCCGACAGCCCCTACGCCTGAGGAGCCCCGTGACCGACCCCCTGCACACGGAACTGCTGGAACTGGCCCGGGAGGCCGCCCGGCGCGCGGGTGAGCTGCTGCGCGACGGCCGCCCGGCCGACCTCGCGGTCGCCGCCACCAAGTCCAGCGCGGTCGACGTCGTCACCGAGATGGACATCGCTGCGGAGAAGCTGATCACCGGACTGATCGCCGAGCGCCGTCCGGAGGACGGCGTCCTCGGCGAGGAGGGAGCCTCCACCGCCGGCAGCAGCGGCGTCCGCTGGGTCGTCGACCCCCTCGACGGCACGGTGAACTACCTGTACGGCCTGCCCACCTGGGCCGTCTCCGTCGCGGCCGAGCAGGACGGGGTGACCGTGGCCGGCGCGGTGTTCGCCCCGATGCGCGGCGAGGCGTACCACGCGGTGCTGGGCGGCGGGGCGTGGGCCACGGGCGCCTGGGAGGGCGAGCGGCGCCTGGCCTGCCGGCCGTCGCCGCCGCTGGACCAGGCGCTGGTCTCCACCGGCTTCAACTACGTCGCCGACGTCCGCGACCACCAGGCCGAGGTCGCCCGCCGGCTGATCCCGCTGGTCCGGGACATCCGACGCGGCGGCTCGGCGGCGATCGACCTGTGCGACGTGGCGGCCGGGCGCCTCGACGGCTACTACGAGCGGGGCCTGCACCCGTGGGACCTGGCAGCGGGCGCCCTGATAGCCCGGGAGGCCAGCGCCCTCACGGCCGGGCGCCACCCCGACAGCCCTCCCTCGGGTGACCTCGCGGTGGCGGCCTCTCCCGGTGTCCTCGGGCCCCTTCTCCACCTGCTGGAGGAGTTCGGGGCGTGGCACGACTGAGGAGGCGGTCGGCTGCCGCCGCCGGCTGACGGGGGCGGCGCCGCGCACGGCCGTCATCCGGCCGTCATCCGGCCGTCGCCCGGCCGGATGACGGCCCGCCCTGCCGGGCGGCGGCGGGCGGCGGACACCGCCTGCCCACGCCGTCGCGCACGGCGGCGGGAGCACGCGGGCAGGGGGCCGCGCGCGGCCCGTCGTGCGTATCGGCGGTCGGTGCGGGGTCCGGCCTGCGGCGGTCCGACCGCTGCCGGACAGCCGCGCGGCTCACCGTGGGCTGGGGCAGGCGTACCGGCGTGAACGGCGGCGGGCCCGGTGGAGTGATCCACCGGGCCCGCCGGGCGTTTCCGCGTGCGCCGGTCAGACGCTGTTCGCGCCGACTTCCACGCCGTGCTCGGCGGCGAGGCGGCGCAGGTCGTCGAGCTCGCCCTGCTCCACTTCGACGAGGAAGTCGTCACCCTCGTCGCGGGCCCGCGACAGGTCGGACTCGGTCGCCTTTATGCGCTGCAGAAGTCCTGCGGTGAATGCGTCCATGCTGCGCCCCCTCGTCCTGGGTCGGTGGGTCGGTGGCACGGGGTGTGCCGTCGGGAGGGACGATCACGTCCGTGGCGGATGCCCGGCGCCGCTCGGCCGGGCGGAGACGGTACCGGGACATCCACGCCCGCTCTGCGGAAGCGGACCGTGTGCACCGCATGGTGGCGCGGTACGAGCAGAGCGTGATCGCGGGATGTAAACCCGTCCTCCCCAAGCTCCCTCCCGGGGAAACCTGCCCCCGCGAGAAATTCTCGTGTTCCCGCCCCGTTCGCCCGCGCGTTCCCCGGCCCCGGGGCCGCCGACCGCCCCCTCCCCGGCCGCCTTACAGCCGACTTACGGCCGAAAAGTGCAGGATGGAGGCAACACACCCACCCGTACCCCTGCCCGCGTGCGCGCCCACACGGCCGCCGGGCGGGTCATGAGGAAGGACAAGCGACGTGCGCGTACTCGTCGTCGAGGACGAGCAGCTGCTCGCCGATGCGGTGGCCACCGGACTGCGCCGGGAGGCCATGGCCGTCGACGTCGTGTACGACGGTGCGGCCGCCCTGGAGCGCATCGGCGTCAACGACTACGACGTGGTCGTCCTCGACCGCGACCTCCCCCTCGTGCACGGCGACGACGTCTGCCGCAAGATCGTCGAGCTCGGCATGCCCACGCGCGTGCTGATGCTCACGGCGTCCGGCGACGTCAGCGACCGCGTCGAGGGACTCGAGATCGGCGCCGACGACTACCTGCCCAAGCCGTTCGCCTTCAGCGAGCTCATCGCCCGCGTGCGGGCGCTCGGCCGGCGGACCAGCGTGCCCCTGCCGCCCGTCCTGGAGCGGGCCGGGATCAAGCTCGACCCCAACCGCCGCGAGGTCTTCCGCGACGGCAGGGAGGTGCAGCTCGCGCCGAAGGAGTTCGCCGTGCTGGAGGTCCTCATGCGCAGCGAGGGCGCCGTGGTCTCCGCGGAGCAGCTGCTGGAGAAGGCCTGGGACGAGAACACCGACCCGTTCACGAACGTGGTCCGCGTGACCGTCATGACCCTGCGCCGCAAGCTGGGCGAGCCGCCGGTCATCGTGACCGTGCCCGGCTCCGGATACCGGATCTGATCACCGACCATGGCTGCCACACCCGCGCCCCCCACCGCGCCGCCCAAGCCCACCTGGGACCCCCGGTCGCCCACCCCCCTACCGTGGCTGCGTCCCACCATCCGCATACGGCTCACGCTGCTGTACGGCGGCATGTTCCTGATCGCCGGCATCCTGCTGCTGTCGATCATCTACCTGCTCGCCGCGCAGGCCCTGCGCAACGGCAGCCAGCCGCTGTTCAAGATCGTCGACTTCGACGGCCTGAAGGTCTCCAGCAACGACTGTCCGGGCGTCGCCGACGGCAACCTCTCGCTGACCGAGTTCAACGCCGCGATCAGCGAGTGCATCGACCACCAGCGCCAGGTCGCCCTGGACAACCTGCTCAGCCGCTCCCTGCTGGCGCTGCTCGGCCTCGCCGTCACCGCCTTCGCCTTCGGTTACGCCATGGCCGGGCGCGTGCTGTCGCCGCTGGGCCGGATCACCCGCACCGCCCGTGCGGTGGCGGGCTCGGACCTGTCCCGCCGGATCGAGCTGGACGGCCCGGACGACGAGCTGAAGGAGCTGGCCGACACCTTCGACGACATGCTGGAGCGGCTCCAGCGCGCGTTCACCGCCCAGCAGCGCTTCGTGGGGAACGCCTCCCACGAGCTGCGCACCCCGCTGGCGATCAACCGCACGCTGCTCGAGGTGCACCTCTCCGACCCGCAGGCGCCGGTGGAGCTCCAGCAGCTCGGCAAGACCCTGCTGGCCACCAACGAGCGCAGCGAGCAGCTCGTGGAGGGCCTGCTGCTGCTCGCCCGCAGCGACAACCAGATCGTGGAGCGGGGTCCCGTCGACCTCGCCGAGGTGGCCGGGCAGGCCATCGACCAGGTCGCCTCCGAGGCGGAGTCCCGGCACGTGACGATCCGCGGCGAACGCCGTTCCGCCGTGGTCCGGGGCAACGGCGTGCTGCTGGAGCGGATCGCCCTGAACCTGGTGCAGAACGCCGTGCGGTACAACGTCCCGGAGGACGGCTGGGTGGAGGTCACCACGGACGTCCAGCACGGCCAGGCGGTCCTGGTGGTGTCCAACACGGGCCCGGTGGTGCCCGCGTACGAGATCGATAACCTCTTCGAGCCGTTCCGCAGGCTGCGCACCGAGCGGACGGGCAGCGACAAGGGCGTGGGCCTCGGCCTGTCCATCGTGCGGTCGGTCGCCCGGGCGCACGGCGGGCACATCTACGCACAGCCGCGGGAGGGCGGTGGGCTCGTGATGCGCGTCACCCTGCCGATCTGACATCATGCCCCGGTTCCGACGCGTGTTCGCTTTGCGCGGAATTTTCGAGCGGCCCGGCAATCGAATTCGTGTGTGATCGATCACAGGCGCGTCGGCACGGCCCTCTACTCTCCGTGATCATGAACTCCGCCCGAAGGCCGGAAAAGTCCTGGTTTTCAGGGCTCCCGTTCACGGGAAGTACACGGTGAGGCGCCTTTGAAGTGCGGCATCGGGACCGTGTACGGTCCCCATCGCCATCCAAGCCGATCACTCGTGAGGAGTCCGGTTGGGTGTCGATTGAGTAACAGACCTTGATGTGAGGCAAAATCTCCGCCTCAGGTCGGGCACAAGTCCGGCCTCTCACGCGTTACGTGCGCTGGAGACACCGCATACACCCAGAGGGGGAGAGCGACATGGCTACCGACTACGACACTCCACGCAAGACCGACGACGACGTCGACTCGGACAGCCTCGAAGAGCTGAAGGCCCGGCGGAACGACAAGTCGGCCTCGGCCGTGGACGTCGACGAGTTCGAGGCCGCCGAGGGCCTCGAACTGCCCGGTGCGGACCTCTCGAACGAGGAGCTGGCCGTCCGGGTCCTGCCCAAGCAGCAGGACGAGTTCACCTGCATGAGCTGCTTCCTGGTGCACCACCGCAGCCAGCTGGCCCGCGAGAAGAACGGCCAGCCGATCTGCCGCGACTGCGACTGAGGCGGGGTCGGCCGTGACTGGCTCGACCCCACCGCGGAAGCGCCGCTTCTTCTCGAAGGACTCGAAGAACTCGAGGAAAGCGGACCAAGGGCCCTTCGAGGGCCCACAGCACGACACGCGTGACTCCGAGCGAGGCTGGACCGGTTCCGGGGCGGCCTCGCTCGAAGCGCAGTCCGGCCGGGGTGACCTCCCGGCGTCCGTGGAGGTCACCGCGCCCATGGCGCGCAGGCGTACCGCCGTCGTCCGGCAGAAGGCCCGGGAAGGCGTCCGCAAGGGCGGCGTCCGCGCCCGCGCGGGACTGGCGCACCTCGCCGACCGGATCATCGACATCGCTCCGCGTGTGCCCGTACGGGACCTCGCGACCCTGCGGGAGCAGTTCCCCGGGCTCGGACCCGAGGAGCTCGCCGACAAGCTCGTGGCGGGCGCCGCGAAGGCCACCGCGACGGTCGGGGCCGGCGTCGGAGCGGCGGCCATGATGCCCGTCCCGCCCGCGATGCCGGCGGAGCTCGCCGCGGAGATCACCGGCGTCGCCGCGATCGAGCTGAAGCTCATCGCCGAACTGCACAAGGTCTACGGCGTACGGCCGGCCGGCGGCCTCGGCCGGCGCAGCACCGTCTACCTCGACTCCTGGTCCCAGGAGCGCGGCGTCGAGGCGACCAGGCCGTCCACCGTGAGCGCCGCGCTGAACAGCCGCATGAAGCGCGAACTGCGCCAGCGGATCATGAAGCGCACGGTGCGCAATCTGCCGAACCTGATGCCGTTCCTCGTGGGCGCGGCCGTGGGCGCCGTGATGAACCGGCGCGACACCAGGAAGCTCGCCGCCCGCATCCGCGACGACCTGCGCAAGGCCCAGGTGCCCTGGGACGAGCTGCCCGCCCTTCCCGCGCTGGAGCGCCCCCACGACGCCCTGCCCGAGCACGCCCTGGAACAGGGCGGCGACCGCCCCCGGAAGGACGACGGGTCCCGGTAGGGGAGGCGGGCCCCTAAGCGTCCGCCGCGTCCTTCGCCGCCCGGAGCGCCTGCGCCAGCCGCTCGGGCTCACGGGTGGACAGGAAGACGTAGGGAGTGGGGTCCTCCGGGTCCGTGACGTCCACGCGCAGCGCACCCGGGACGTACGCGCGCAGCAGCATGAACGCCCGCGGGTCCGCCTTGTGGCTCCGCCAGGCGCGCGCCTCCTCCGCGTCCAGCGCCTCCGCCTCGCCGAGCGCCGACACCGGGATCCTCGCCTCGCCCGCGACCAGATGGCCGTTCACGACCCGGATCCGCACCGAGCCGTACGCGCTCACCACGACCGCCGCCGCGGCGGTGCCGCCGGCCAGCCCGGCCAGCATCGGCAGGGTGCCGAACGGCAGCATGATCAGCGCGAGGGAGACCCCGGCCAGGGAACACAGGAGCCACCAGGAGCGGGGAGCGGTGAGGCGTTCTTCGTACGGGGCGGCGGAGAGCTGCATGAACCAAGCTTGGCACGCTTCCCGCGGGGGCCCCGCGCCAGGGCGGACGCGTGCTCGGCCACCCCCCGGCGGGCGGGTAAGGTCTGCGGCTGTGAGTGGTCATTCCGCAGCTCTTCAGCCCCCCGCCGGCGCCCTGCCGCCCGCGCGTCACCCCGACGCCCCCGCACCGGGCGAGCTCCTGGGCGCGCACTACGGACAGTGCTTCGGCTGTGGCGACGAACAGCCCCACGGGCTGCACCTCCAGGCGCGCGCCGGCGAAGGCGTGTCGATCACCGCCGAGTTCACCGTGCGGCCCGCACACCAGGGAGCCCCCGGGCTCGCCCACGGCGGGGTGCTGGCCACCGCCCTCGACGAGGCGCTCGGCTCGCTGACCTGGCTGCTCCGCACCATCGCGGTCACCGGCCGGCTGGAGACCGACTTCGTCCAGCCCGTGCCCGTCGGCACCGTGCTCCACCTCCAGGCGGAGGCGACCGCCGTGGCGGGACGGAAGATCTACTGCACCGCCACCGGACGCATCGGCGGCCCCGACGGCCCGGTCGCCGTCCGCGCGGACGCCCTGTTCATCGAGGTCAAGCTGGACCACTTCATCGACCACGGCCGCCAGGAGGAGATCCGGGCCGCGATGGAGGACCCCGACCAGATCCGCCGGACCCGTGCCTTCGAGGTGAACCCGTGAGCGGGCCCGGCCGCGGCGCACTCGAGGTGCTGATCCGGCGCGTCGACCCGGACGTACCGCTTCCGGCGTACGAGCACCCCGGCGACGCGGGGGCCGATCTGCGCACCACCGAGGCCTGTGAACTGGCCCCGGGCGAGCGGGCCGTCCTGCCCACCGGGGTGTCTGTCGCCCTCCCGGAGGGGTACGCGGCCTTCGTGCACCCGCGATCCGGTCTTGCCGCCCGCTGCGGCGTCGCCCTGGTGAATGCCCCGGGGACGATTGATGCCGGGTACCGTGGGGAGATCAAGGTGATCGTGGTGAATCTCGACCCGCGCGAGTCCGTGCGGTTCGAGCGCTTCGACCGGATTGCCCAACTGGTCGTCCAGCAGGTCGAGAGGGTGCGCTTCGTGTCGGTCGCGCAGCTGCCCGGATCGGCCCGGGCCGAGGGGGGCTTCGGATCCACCGGCGGCCATGCCGCGGTGGAAGGCGAGAGCGGCACAAGCGTTCAGGCCGCCGAGGGCGGTACAGCGGGTGGGAATCGATACGCTTCGGTCGTATCCGACCGGGAAGGACAGTGACGTGTTCGGACGTCGCAAGAAGAGGGATGCCGCCGACGGTGCGGCCGGCGAGGCCGAGCAGGTCGTCGACGGTGTCGACGCGGAGGCGGGCGAGGAGAGCGGGCGCGTGAGGCTCGAGCCCGCGCCCCGGCCCGACGGGCCCTGGGACAGCTCCGAGGTCCGCGAGCCCGGCGAGGGCCGGGTCGACCTGGGCGGTCTGTTCGTGCCCGGTGTGGACGGCATGGAGCTGCGCGTGGAGGTCGCGGGCGACGCGATCGTCGCGGCCACCGTCGTGCTGCGGGACAGCGCCATCCAGTTGCAGGCCTTCGCCGCGCCCAAGCGCGAGGGCATCTGGGGCGAGGTCCGCGAGGAGATCGCGGCCGGCATCACCCAGCAGGGCGGCATCATCGACGAGGTCGAGGGCCCGCTCGGCTGGGAGCTGCGCGCCCAGGTGCCGGTGCAGCTGCCGGACGGCACCGGCGGCTTCCAGGTCGTGCGGTTCGTCGGCGTGGACGGCCCCCGCTGGTTCCTGCGCGGAGTGATCTCCGGCCAGGGCGCGGTGCAGCCGGAGGCGGCGGGGCTGCTGGAGCAGATCTTCCGGGACACGGTGGTGGTGCGCGGGGACGGCCCGATGGCCCCGCGCGACCCGATCGTCCTGAAGCTGCCGAACGACGCGCAGATGGTGCCGGAGAACGTGCAGCAGGAGGAGGGGTCCCGGTTCGCGGGCGGCATGAGCCGGCTGCAGCGGGGGCCCGAGATCACCGAAGTGCGCTGAGCGCGCTCTTCCCGGCCCGCGGGGCCGGTCGTCCGCGGCCGGTTCCCGCGGGCCGACGCGCTTCACGGGGCGCCGCCCCGAACCCCGCTCCCCGACCGCCGGACGGGCACGAGGAGCCGGGCGGCACGGAGCGGCACCGGCGCCCGGTTCACGGGGGAGCACCGGCCGGGCGGCCCTCCCGGCCGTGCGTCAGGGTTGCGTCAAGGACGCCCCCCGCACCCTCCCCGGCCTCCCGGTCGCCGCGCACGGCGGCCTAAGGTCGACTCCGCCGGGAGAACGACCGGAAGACACCGGAAGACAATGGGGCCATGGGACGCGGCAGGCTACGCATTCACCTCGGCGCGGCGCCGGGCGTGGGGAAGACCTACGCGATGCTCGCCGAGGCGCACCGCCGCGTCGAACGGGGCACCGACTGCGTCGTCGCCTTCGTGGAGACGCACGGCAGGCCCCGCACCGAGGCCCTGCTGACCGGGCTGGAGCGCGTCCCGTGCAGACGGCTGGAACACGGCGGCACGACCGTGGCCGAGATGGACCTCGACGCCGTCCTCGCCCGCCGCCCCCGGGTCGCCCTGGTCGACGAGCTCGCCCACACCAACGCGCCCGGCTCCCGCAACGCCAAACGCTGGCAGGACGTGGAGGAGCTGCTGGCCGCCGGCATCGACGTGCTGTCCACGGTCGGCATCCAGCACCTGGAGTCGCTGGGCGACACGGTGGAGTCCATCACCGGCGTACGGGAGCGGGCGACCGTGCCGGACGAGGTGGTACGCCGCGCCGACCAGGTCGAGCTGGTCGACATGACGCCCGAGGCGCTGCGCCGCCGCATGGCGCACGGCAACATCCACCAGCCCGACCAGGTCGACGCGGCCCTCTCCAGCTACTTCCGCCCCGGCAACCTCGCCGCCCTGCGCGAACTCGCCCTGCTGTGGGTCGCCGACCGGGTCGACGCCCACCTCCAGCGCTACCGCAGCGAGCACGCCGTCTCGGCGATCTGGGGCTCGCGCGAGCGGATCGTGGTCGGGCTGACCGGCGGGCCCGAGGGTCGCACCCTGATCCGCCGGGCCGCACGGCTCGCGGAGAAGGGCGCGGGCGGGCAGCTGCTCGCCGTGTACATATCCCGCAGCGACGGCCTCACCTCCGCCTCGCCCGGCGAACTGGCCGCCCAGCGCACCCTCGTGGAGGACCTCGGCGGCAGCTTCCACCACGTCGTCGGCGACGACGTACCCGCCGCCCTGCTCGACTTCGCGCGCGGCGCCAACGCCACCCAGATCGTGCTGGGCTCCTCCCGCCGCCGCACCTGGCAGTACGCGTTCGGTCCCGGCGTCGGCGCGACCGTCGCCCGCGACTGCGGACCCGACCTGGACGTCCACATCGTCACCCACGAGGAGGCCGCCAGGGGCCGCGGACTGCCCGTCGCCCGGGGCGCGCCGCTGGGCCGGCTGCGGCTCGCCTGGGGATGGGCGGTCGGCACGGCCGGGCCCGCCGCCCTGGCGGTGCTGCTCAGCGCCGTCGACCCGGGGCTCGCCCTCGACATGCTGATGTTCCTGGCGGTGACGGTGGCCGCGGCGCTCCTGGGCGGGCTGTGGCCGGCCCTCGCCTCGGCGGCCGTGGGCTCCCTGCTGCTCAACTACCTCTACACCCCGCCCCTGTACACCTGGAGCGTCTCCGACCCGCGGAACATCGTCGCCATCGTCGTCTTCGTCGCGGTCGGCACGTCGGTGGCGTCCGTGGTCGACCTCGCGGCCCGGCGCACCCAGCAGGCGGCCCGGCTGCGCGCCGAGTCGGAGATCCTCTCCTTCCTCGCGGGCAACGTGCTGCGCGGCGAGACCGGCCTGGAGGACCTGCTGGAGCGGGTCCGGGAGACCTTCGGCATGGAGTCCGCCGCGCTGCTGGAACGCGCCGGGGACGTCGAGCCGTGGACCTGCGCGGGCCGGGCGGGCCGGGGCCGCCCGGTCGGGCGGCCCGAGGACGCCGACGTCGAGGTGCCCGTCGGGGACCACATGGCGCTGGCGTTGACCGGCCGGGTGCCGCCCGCCGAGGACCGCAGGGTGCTGGCCGCCTTCGCCGCGCAGGCCGCCGTCGTCCTGGACCGCCGCCGGCTGCGCGAACAGGCCGACCGCGCCCTCGCCCTCGCCGAGGGCAACCGCATCCGCACCGCGCTCCTCGCCGCCGTCAGCCACGACCTGCGCACCCCGCTGGCCGGGATCAAGGCGGCCGTCTCCTCGCTGCGCTCCGAGGACGTCGAATGGTCCGACGAGGACCGCGCCGAGCTGCTCGCGGGCATCGAGGACGGCGCGGACCGCCTGGACCACCTCGTGGGCAACCTGCTCGACATGTCCCGCCTGCACACCGGCACGGTCACGCCGCTGATGCGCGGCACCGACCTGGACGAGGTGGTGCCGCGCGCCCTCGGCGGCGTGCCCGAGGACAGCGTCGTCCTGGACGTTCCCGAGACCCTGCCCATGGTCGACGCCGACCCCGGACTGCTGGAGCGGGCGATGGCCAACGTGATCGAGAACGCGGTGAAGTACAGCCCGCCGGGGGAGAAGGTGCTGGTCGCCGCCAGCGCCCTCGCCGACCGGGTCGAGGTGCGGGTCGTCGACCGCGGCCCCGGCGTCCCCGACGAGGCGAAGGGCCGCATCTTCGAACCGTTCCAGCGGCACGGCGACGCCCCGCGCGGCACCGGCGTGGGGCTCGGCCTGGCGGTCGCCCGCGGCTTCACCGAGGCCATGGGCGGCACCCTCGACGCCGACGACACCCCCGGCGGCGGCCTCACCATGACCCTCACCCTGCACGCGGCGGGAACCCGGCCGGCGGACCGGCCGGACGACCGCCCACGCGGTCCCCTGGCCGCGGGGAACGAAAGGCGAGCCTCATGACCCGGGTGCTGGTGGTCGACGACGACCCGGCCATCGTGCGGGCCCTGGTGATCAACCTCCGGGCCCGGGCGTACGAGGTCGACTCCGCCGAGGACGGGGCCGGCGCCCTGCGCGCCGCCGCCCGCCACCCGGACGTCGTCGTCCTCGACCTCGGCCTGCCCGACACGGACGGCGTCGACGTCATCCGGCGGCTGCGTGAGTGGAGCCGGGTGCCGATCCTGGTGCTGTCCGCGCGGCACGCCTCGGCCGAGAAGGTCCAGGCGCTGGACGCCGGGGCCGACGACTACGTCACCAAGCCCTTCGGCATGGACGAACTGCTCGCCCGGCTGCGCGCCGCCGTACGCCGCGCGGAACCGGCCGACGGGGGAGAGGTCGTCGTGGAGACGGAGACGTTCACCGTCGACCTGGCCGCGAAGAAGGTCCACCGCGACGGCGGGGACGTACGGCTCACGCCCACCGAGTGGCATCTGCTGGAGGCGCTGGTGCGGGCCGGGGGCCGGCTGGTGGGCCAGAAGCAGCTGCTGCGGGAGGTGTGGGGGCCGTCGTACGGGACGGAGACCCACTACCTGCGCGTGTACATGGCGCAGCTGCGCCGGAAGCTGGAGGCGGACCCGTCGCGGCCGAGACACCTCATCACCGAGCCGGGGATGGGATACCGCTTCGAGAAGTGAGGGCGGGCCGTCCGGGCCGGGGGAGCAGGGGGTACGTCACCGTCGGTGCACCCCGGTACGCTTCAGACATGAGTGCTGTTCCTCGGTCCGAGAAGCCGGCAGGCCGGTTCCGCCGCATGCTCGACCGGCTCTCGTCCTCGCAGGAGGACCTGGAGTCGGAGGAGCTGCGCGAGGACGCCGCGACGGCCGGGTGCACGCGGATAGGCGACTGCCAGGACCGCGAGATCGTCACGGTTACTGGTACCTTGCGCACGGTCACGCTGCGGCCGCGCGCGGGAGTGCCGGCCCTGGAGGCCGAGCTGTTCGACGGCTCCGCCGCGCTGGACGTGGTGTGGCTCGGCAGGCGCTCCATCGTGGGGATAGAGCCGGGGCGCAAGCTGATCGCATCGGGCCGGATCGCCATGAGCCACGGCCGCCGGGTGCTGTTCAATCCGAAATACGAACTGAGACCCCTCGGACGGGAGTAGCCGGTGACGTCGCTCGACAAGCCGACAACCGAAGAGACCTCCGCGGACACGTCCGCGGACGACGCCCGGGCGGTGACGGAAGCCGCCCTGTTCGAGGCGTTCGGCGGTGTCCGGGGCATGGTCGAGACGGTGCTGCCGGGGCTGCTCTTCGTCAGCATCTACACGGTCAACAAGGACCTGCACATGTCGGCGCTCGCGGCGCTCGGCGTGGCGCTGGTCATGGTCGTGGTCCGGCTGGCCCGCAGGGACACCGTGAAGCACGCGTTCAGCGGCGTCTTCGGCGTGGGCTTCGGCGTGGTCTTCGCGATGATGACCGGCAACGCCAAGGACTTCTACCTGCCGGGCATGCTGTACACGCTGGGCCTGGCCCTGGCGTACATCGTCACGGCCATGGCCGGCGTGCCGCTGATCGGACTGATGCTGGGCCCGGTGTTCCGGGAGAACCTCTCCTGGCGCACCCGCAACCCCGGCCGCAAGAAGGCGTACACCAAGGCCAGCTGGGCCTGGGGCCTGATCCTGCTCGCCAAGTGCGCGATCCTCTTCCCGCTGTACTGGTGGGCGGACACCACCCAGCTCGGCTGGGTGCTGGTGGCGCTGAAGATCCCGCCGTTCCTGCTCGCCGTCTACCTGACCTGGGTGTTCCTGGCGAAGGCCCCGCCGCCGATCGACGTCTTCGCCGAGATGGAGGCGGAGGAGCGCGCGGAGGAGGAGCGGCGGGCCGCCGCCGCGGAGGAGAGCGGGGAGGCGCCGGCCGGCCGGCACCGCCGCCGGTCCTGAGCCTCCCGTACGCGTGAGGGGCGCCCGGAGTCCTCCGGGCGCCCCTCACGCGTACGCGCGTACCGCTACGACTCCTTGCGGACCGAGAGCAGGTCCTCCAGCTGCTCCTCGCGGGCCTGCGCGGCCACGAAGAGCAGCTCGTCGCCGGCCTCCAGGGAGTCCTCGCGGGTCGGGGTCAGCACCCGCGTGCCGCGGATGATGGTGACCAGCGAGGTGTCCTGCGGCCACTCCACGTCCCCGACCCGGGTGCCGGCCAGCGCGGACTCCTCCGGCAGGGTCAGCTCCACCAGGTTGGCGTCGCCGTGGCTGAAGCGCAGCAGCCGGACCAGGTCGCCGACGCTGACCGCCTCCTCCACCAGCGCCGACATCAGACGCGGGGTGGAGACGGCGACGTCCACGCCCCAGGACTCGTTGAACAGCCACTCGTTCTTGGGGTTGTTCACGCGGGCGACGACGCGGGGCACGCCGTACTCGGTCTTGGCGAGCAGCGAGACGACCAGGTTGACCTTGTCGTCGCCGGTCGCGGCGATGACGACGTTGCAGCGCTGGAGCGCCGCCTCGTCCAGGGACGTGATCTCGCAGGCGTCGGCGAGCAGCCACTCCGCCTGCGGGACGCGCTCCACCGAGATGGCGGTCGGCGCCTTGTCGATCAGCAGGACCTCGTGGCCGTTCTCCAGCAGCTCGCCCGCGATCGAGCGGCCGACCGCGCCGGCTCCGGCAATGGCGACCCTCATCAGCGACCGCCCTCCTCGTCGGGTCCCTTGGCGAAGGCCGCCTCGACCCGGTCGATCTCGTCCGTGCGCATCATCACGTGCACCAGGTCCCCCTCCTGCAACACCGTCTGCGAGCTGGGCAGGATGGCCTCCCCGAGCCGGGTGAGGAACGCGACCCGCACGCCCGTCTCGTCCTGGAGCCGGGAGACGCGGTGTCCCACCCACGCCGTGGAGGTGTGCACCTCGGCGAGCTGGACCCCGCCCGTGGGGTCGCGCCAGAGCGGCTCGGCGCCCGAGGGGAGCAGCCGGCGCAGCATCTGGTCGGCCGTCCAGCGGACGGTGGCGACGGTGGGGATGCCCAGGCGCTGGTAGACCTCCGCGCGGCGGGGGTCGTAGATGCGGGCGGCGACGTTCTCGATGCCGAACATCTCGCGGGCCACCCGGGCGGCGATGATGTTGGAGTTGTCGCCGCTGGACACGGCGGCGAAGGCGCCGGCGTCCTCGATGCCGGCCTCGCGCAGGGTGTCCTGGTCGAAGCCGACGCCGGTGACCCGGCGGCCGCCGAACGAGGAGCCCAGCCGGCGGAACGCGGTGGGGTCCTGGTCGATCACGGCGATCGTGTGCCCTTGTTCCTCCAGGGCCTGGGCCAGGGCGGAACCGACCCTTCCACAGCCCATGATGACAATATGCATCGCGTTACACCGCGCTTCCTGCAGGCCGTGCGACCTTCATGACCTTCGTGCTCATGTCTCTCTTTCGGCTCGCCAGGCAACACGTCGCGGCCTGTGTGCGGGCCGCCGGCCACCATCATGCCGGGGGCCGGGGACCCCGAGGCCCCTCGGGGGCGTCCTGCCCGGAGTGACCGACGGTACGCGGGGGCCGGCCGGCCCCCGCGGCAGGGGGCGCACGGCGGCGTGCGGCCGGTGACGGGAACGCGAGCGACGGACGTGCCGCGGGCGCCCGGCCCCTACCGGCGCGTGATGCTGCGCACGCTGGCGGCCGCCAGGACGCCGAGGACGACGAGGCCGGCCGCCGCGCCGATCAGTTCTGCGGTCGTGTGCATGGGACCCTCCACGAGGCGTGTGACAACGGCCGGGCATGTGGTCGTACGGCATGGGACTCCCCCCGCCCGCCCCGTCGCCGCCCCGACGCCCCGCGTTTTCACCCGGAGGGCAGCGGCCGTATGGATGCCGTATGGATGTGGGGTGGTGGGTGCGTCACGCGTCCCGCGACGGCCTACGATCCACACTTGTGTCCAAACTGACCGACGTGCCCAAACGCATTCTCATCGGGCGCGCACTGCGCAGCGACCGGCTGGCGGAGACGCTCCTGCCGAAGCGCGTCGCACTCCCCGTCTTCGCCTCCGACCCGCTCTCCTCCGTGGCGTACGCGCCCGGCGAGGTGCTGCTGGTCCTCTCCATCGCGGGCCTGTCGGCGTACCACTTCAGCCCCTGGATCGCGGTCGCGGTCGTCGTGCTCATGTTCACCGTGGTCGCCTCCTACCGGCAGAACGTGCACGCCTACCCCGGCGGCGGCGGCGACTACGAGGTGGCCACCACCAACCTCGGCCCGCGGGCGGGCCTCACCGTCGGCAGCGCCCTGCTCGTCGACTACGTCCTCACCGTCGCCGTGTCGATCTCCGCCGGCATCGAGAACCTCGGCTCGGCCGTCCCCTTCGTCGTCGAGAACAAGGTGGCCTGCGCGATCGGCGTGATCGTGCTGCTGACGCTGATGAACCTGCGCGGGGTCCGGGAGTCGGGCACACTCTTCGCGATCCCCACCTACGTCTTCGTCGCCGGCGTCTTCCTCATGATCGGGTGGGGCGCCTTCCGCGGGATCGTGCTCGGCGACGACATGCGCGCGCCGACCGCCGACTTCGAGATCAAACCCGAGCACCCCGGCCTGGCCGGCTTCGCCCTCGTCTTCCTCCTGCTGCGCGCCTTCTCCTCCGGCTGCGCCGCGCTCACCGGCGTCGAGGCGATCTCCAACGGCGTACCGGGCTTCCGCAAGCCCAAGTCGCGCAACGCGGCGACCACCCTCGCCCTGATGGGCCTGCTCGCCGTCACCATGTTCTGCGGCATCATCGCGCTGGCCGCCGCCACCGACGTACGGATGGCCGAGAACCCGGGCAAGGACCTCCTGCACAACGGCGTCCCGCTCGGCCCCGACTACATCCAGGACCCGGTGATCTCCCAGGTCGCCGAGGCCGTGTTCGGACACGGCAGCGTCCTGTTCATGATCCTCGCCGCCGCCACCGCGCTGGTGCTGTTCCTCGCCGCGAACACCGCCTACAACGGCTTCCCGCTGCTCGGCTCGATCCTCGCCCAGGACCGCTACCTGCCCCGCCAGCTGCACACCCGCGGCGACCGCCTCGCCTTCTCCAACGGCATCGTGCTGCTCGCGGGCGCCGCCGTGCTGCTGGTGTGGATCTACGGCGCCGACTCGACCCGGCTGATCCAGCTGTACATCGTCGGCGTGTTCATGTCCTTCACCCTCAGCCAGACCGGCATGGTCCGGCACTGGAACCGGCTGCTGGCCACCGAGCGGGACCGGGCCGCACGCCGCCGCATGGTCCGCTCCCGGGCCATCAACGCCTTCGGCGCCTTCTTCACCGGCCTGGTGCTGGTCGTCGTGCTGCTCACCAAGTTCACCCACGGCGCCTGGGTCGCCCTGCTCGGCATGTGCATCTTCTACGCGACCATGACGGCGATCCGCCGCCACTACGACCGGGTCGCCGAGGAGATCGCCGCGCCGGACACCCCGAGCGAGGACACCGTACGGCCGTCCCGCGTCCACTCCGTCGTCCTGATCTCCAAGGTGCACCGCCCCGCCCTGCGCGCCCTGGCCTACGCCGAACTGCTGCGCTCCGACACCCTGGAGGCGCTCAGCGTCAACGTGGACGCCGAGGAGACCAGGGCGCTGCGCGGGGAGTGGGAGCGGCGCGGCATCGACGTCCCCCTGAAGGTGCTCGACTCCCCGTACCGGGAGGTCACCCGTCCGGTGATCGAGTACGTCAAGAGCCTGCGCGCGCAGTCGCCGCGGGACGTGGTGTCCGTGATCATCCCCGAGTACGTGGTCGGCCACTGGTACGAGCAGCTGCTGCACAACCAGAGCGCGCTGCGGCTGAAGGCCCGGCTGCTGTTCACGCCGGGCGTCATGGTCACCTCGGTGCCGTACCAGCTCCGGTCCTCCGAGGCCGCCAAGCAGCGGGCCCGCAGGCGGCAGGACTGGGCCGCGCCCGGCTCGGCGCGCAGGGGACCCGCGGAGCGGGTGAAGGACACCTCGCCGCGCACGTAGACTGGTGGGCTGTTGTCCCGGGCCGCACGGTCCGCCCGCCCGTACCCGATGTTGTGGAGTCACCCCGCCATGCAGGCAGAACCGAGGAAATCGCTGGTGGGGGAGGAGTACGAGGTCGAGATCGGCCCCGTCGCCCACGGTGGCCACTGCATCGCCCGCACCTCCGGGGGGCAGGTCCTCTTCGTCCGGCACGCCCTGCCCGGCGAGCGCGTCGTCGCCCGTGTCACCGAGGGCGAGGAGGGAGCGCGGTTCCTGCGCGCGGACGCGGTGACCGTGCTGGAGGCCTCGAAGGACCGCATCGACGCGCCCTGCCCGTTCGCCGGCCCCGGCCGCTGCGGCGGCTGCGACTGGCAGCACGCCAAGCCGGGCGCCCAGCGGCGGCTCAAGGGCGAGGTCGTCGCCGAGCAGCTCCAGCGGCTGGCCGGGCTGACGCCCGAGGAGGCCGGCTGGGACGGCACGGTGATGCCCGCCGAGGGCGACAAGGTGCCCGCGGGCCAGGTCCCGTCGTGGCGCACGCGCGTGCAGTACGCGGTGACCGCGGACGGCCGCGCGGGACTGCGCCGGCACCGCTCGCACGAGGTCGAGCCGATCGACCGCTGCCTGATCGCCGCGGAGGGCGTCAGCGAACTGGGCATCGAGAAGCGGGACTGGACCGGCATGGACTCGGTCGAGGCGATCGCCGCGACCGGCTCCCAGGACCGCCAGGTCGTGCTGACGCCGAAGCCCGGCGCCCGCCTCCCGCTGGTCGAACTGGACCGCCCCGTCTCGGTGCTGCGCGTCGACGAGCGCAACGGGCAGGTGCACCGGGTGCACGGCCGCCCGTTCGTCCGCGAACGCGCGGACGGCCGCACCCACCGCGTCGGCAACGGCGGTTTCTGGCAGGTCCACCCGAAGGCCGCCGACACCCTCGTCACCGCGGTCATGCAGGGCCTGCTGCCCCGCAAGGGCGACATGGCGCTCGACCTGTACTGCGGCGTCGGCCTGTTCGCGGGCGCGCTGGCCGACCGGGTCGGCGACCAGGGCGCGGTGCTCGGCATCGAGTCCGGCAAGCGCGCGGTGGAGGACGCCCGGCACAACCTCGCGGACTTCCCGCGCGTGCGGATCGAACAGGGCAAGGTCGAGTCGGTCCTGCCCCGCACCGGCATCACCGAGGTCGACCTCGTCGTCCTCGACCCGCCCCGCGCGGGCGCCGGCCGCAGGACGGTCGAGCACCTGTCGTCCCTGGGCGCCCGCCGCATCGCCTACGTGGCCTGCGACCCGGCCGCCCTGGCCCGCGACCTCGCGTACTTCCGGGACGGGGGGTACAGGGTGCGGACGCTGCGGGTGTTCGACCTGTTTCCGATGACGCATCATGTGGAGTGCGTGGCGATTCTGGAGCCGGTGAAGAAAGGCATCTGACCTGCGGGTTCACCGTACTGGGTCGGCTCTCGACGTGTTCTGTCGTGCACCGCAGGGGCGGGGCACACCCGCCCCACCCGGGGTTTTCCGCTGCCGAGACGCGCGAGAGCTGTCGTGGGCCGACTCGCCGAAAATTCTGACGCTCATATGACGCTGGAAATGACGGCAGGCGGGAGGACCGGCGGCTCCGACGCGGGTGCTCTCCCCCACCAGGAGCAGCACCCCTGTATGAGGGATTGAGAGCCCCGACCACGGGCGACTGCTTCTGACTACGTGGGGTGATGCCTGGGACCACTGAGGCTTTTGGCAGGGCACGGGCTTTCGACCGGGTGGTGTTTCACAGGTGCGCTCGGTTACGAGAGGGATGTGGGTGCACGCTCGTCGGACGAGGCCCGGAGAGGAGCGCGGGCGCATGAGTGAGCCCGTGCACGAGGCAGCCGGCGTTCCGCGGCCGCCCATGCAGGTCGAGGCGATCCACTCGGCCCGCGCAGGTCGCGCCGGACCTTGTCGGGCCGACGGGGTGGTGTCCCCGTCTGTCATGCCTGCCGCCCGTCAGCGGGCCACGGGCAGGGTACGCAGGCGTTCCCTGACAGCCGCCAGCACCGCGCTCTGTTGCTGGACCAGGTAGAAGTGACCACCGGGCAGGATCCGCAGGTCGAACCCGGCGGTGGTGTGGTCGGCCCAGCCGTTCATGTCATCGATCTTCACGCGTGGGTCGCTGTCCCCCACGAGGGCGAGGACGGGGCAGGTCAGGCGGGCGGGCGTGGTCCGCAGATAGGTTTCGACGGCCTGGTAGTCGCCGCGGACGGCGGGGAGGATCATACGGAGGATCTCCTCGTCCTCCAGCAGTCCGGAGTCCGTGCCGCTCAGCTCGCGCAGTTCCGCGACCACCCCGTCGTCCGACCGGTTGCGGATGTCGTCCGCGCGGTACAGGTGGGGTGCGCGGCGGCCGGACACGATGAGCGCGGAGACCGGTGTACCCGCGGCCTGGAGGCGGTCCGCGACCTCGAAGGCGACGAGCGATCCCATGCTGTGCCCGAACAGGGCCAGCGGCCGTCCGTCCGCCGTGACGGCCAGCAGGTCCGCGATCCGTTCGGCGAGCACG
This sequence comes from Streptomyces sp. DSM 120436, assembly GCF_055778765.1. Lineage (NCBI taxonomy): Bacteria > Bacillati > Actinomycetota > Actinomycetes > Kitasatosporales > Streptomycetaceae > Streptomyces > Streptomyces sp. DSM 120436. The sequence goes on from NZ_JBSKBS010000001.1 coordinate 3,273,063, forward strand.
GTTATGTCGGTGATCACCGGCTCGGAGTGCCGGTCCTGACGGCCCGGGTACTGGACCGACAGGACGTCGACGTCCGGCGAGAGCGCGCGGGCCATGGGGAAGTAGAAGCTGGCCGAGCCGCCGGCGTGCGGGAAGCACACCAGGCGTGCGGTGGCGCCGGGAGCGGGATGGAAGCTCCTGAGCCAGAGATCCTCGGAGGAAGGTGCGGGGGGCATGCGCAGTGGCCTTTCGGAGAGGTGTGGGTTGGCGCCGCGGTGAGGGCGTGCGCATCCGGGCCTTTCACGAACGCTGCCGGTCCGTCGCCCCGGACGGGCCGGCGCGCGTTTCCGCGCGCCGGGTGCGGACCCGGGATCAGCCGGAGACGCGGACCGGCAGCCGCCGGGGGCAGATGATCTGCATCGGGTTCTCGAACTCGACGCCGGCCGCGTGGTCGACGGTGATGCCGTCGAAGCGGTCGAACAGCGCGTTCAGCGCGATGCCGACCTCCAGCCGGGCCAGCGGGGCGCCGAGACAGAAGTGGATGCCCTGCCCGAAAGCGATGTGCCCGCCGGTGTCGCGGTGGATGTCGAACCGGTCCGGGTCCGTGAAGCGCTCGGTGTCCCGGTTGGCGGCGCCGGTCCACAGGGTCACCAGCTCGCCCTTGCCGATCCGCTGTCCTCGGATCTCGGTCTCGGCGGTGGTCACCCGCGCCATCCTGGAGAACGGAGGATACAGGCGCATCAGCTCCTCGACCGCGCCGGGCACCAGCGCCCGGTCGGCGCGGACGGCGGCGAGTTCCTCGGGGTGGCGGTCGAAGGTGAGGACCGCGTTGCCGATCATCGCCATGGAGGCCGCGTGGCCGGCGAACAGCGTGAGGCCGACCAGGCCGAGCAGGTCAACGTCCCGCAGCGGCTCACCGTCGACGACGGCGTGGGCCAGGCCGGTGAGCATGTCGTCGGCCGGGTCCCGCCGGCGCCTGTGGACATGACCGAGGATGTACTCGTTCATCTCCCGGATGGCCGGAGCCACTTCGGACTCCATCACCTTCGGCGGGACGGTCGCCGCGTCGAGGGCGCCCAGCGCGTCCCCCCACGTCCGGTACATCGGCACGTCCTCGGGCGGCAGCCCGAGCATCTCCGCGACCACGATGATCGGCAGGGGATAGGCCACCGCCTCGATCAGGTCGAAGCTGTCCGACCCGTCCAACAGGTCGAGGAGGGACTCGGTGATGCGGGTGATCCGCTCCGAGAGACCCGCCACCGCGCGCGGGGTGAACGACTGGTTGATGGCGCGCCGCAGCCTGCGGTGGTGCGGCGGGTCGTTGGTCACCAGGTTCCCGGTGAGGAACAGGTCGAGGTCGGGTTGCGGCTCGTTGAACAGCCGTACCGTGTCCGACGAGAACGTCTTCGGATCGGTGAGTACGCGGGTGACGTCGGCATGGCGGAACACCTGCCACCCGTACGTGTCGTCGTGGTGGACGGAGTGCTGTCCCTGCATCTGGCGGAACCAGGAGAACAACGCTTCCACGGGCTCGGCCGCGGATCCCCGAACCGGCATGACTACCTCCTGCTTTGTGGTCCGCTGGTTTGTCGTCACAGACCGACGAAGGACCGGTAGACCTTGCGGTCGACCGCCGGCAGGGCCACGCGCGGGCCGCTCCGCGCCTGCGCCGCCGCCCCGGGCGTCGGCGACAGCGTCGGTGAGCCGGCGGCGCGCAGCCCGGACTCGATGGCGCCGTCCATGTAGCCGATCCATCCGAGAGCGAGGTCGTCGGCGCAGAACTTCACCTGCTTGAAGGGCCTGTTGAGCGTCTTGTGCAACCGGGTCAGCTGGTACGGCCGGCGGAACGCGGGCCCACCGCGGGAGAACTCCTCCGCCTCCCAGTCCGACACGGTGTAGTCGCGCAGGGTCGCCGACGGCAGGATCCGCCGCACCGCCGCCTCCACCGCGGCGCGGCTGCTCACGTCCAGGGTGTCGTCCACGCTGAAGGCGACGACGGGGGCGTCGTCGTTCAGCCGTCCGATGATGACGAACGGAGCGGTCTCCGGCGCCTCGGCGATGAACCGGTCGGTGGGCGTGGCCAGGTCCAGGAAGAGCTTGCGCTGGCGCGGCACTCCGTATCCCTGGGCGGTGGCATCCCGGTGGGCCTGCGGCAGCACCGGGCTGAAGGTGATGTCCTTCCACACGTTGACCGGCACGGCCATGATGACCTCGGTCGCGGTGTAGGCGGCCCCCGTCCGGGTCACCACCTTCACCTGTCCGGACCGCTGGGTGACGGAGGAAACCGGGGAGTTGAGCTTCAGGTCCGGCTGTCCGTCCGCCAGGATCGCGGTGGCCAGCGCGATGGTGCCCTGTGCCAGACGGTAGGTGTTGACGCCGGAGAAGCCCGTGTAGTTCCAGCCGGCCAGCGCCCACCACTGGGCGAGCTGCAGCATCGATCCGCGCGAGGTCGGGGACCCGTACAGCCCCGTCGTGCCGGTCATCCGCATCTCGTCCTCCGGCGAATAGGCCAACTGGTTCAGCCGGTCGCGCAGGGAGAATCGGTCCAGCGGAGTGATCAGGTCCTCTCGGGTGAACGGCGCGTACGGCTTGGGGAAGTACTCGGTCGAGCCGTCGAAGAACGGTGTGAACAGCTCTCCCTGCCGGGTGTACGCCGTGACCGGGTCGGTCTCGAGGAACCCGCCCGGGGTCGGCATGAGCACCCGCTCCGGTCCCTGGTCGGCCACAATGGTCAGGCCGTAGCGGGATATCTCACGCCACACGTGCGGCTGCAACGGGTCGACCCAGGCGCCGCCGCGCTCTATCTCCCAGCCGTTGAACGTGTCGGTCCAGGTGCGCCCGCCGATGCGGTCCCGCGCCTCGAGGACAAGGACCTTGCGCCCTTTCTTCCGCGATTCGCGGGCCGCGGTGAGACCGGCGAGACCGGCCCCGACGACGATGGTGTCGTACGCGGTCCGGGTCGTGTGATCCGCCCCTTCGGCGGCTTCGGCCGTGGCGGGCACTCCCGCGCCGAGCGCGGTTCCCGCGATGGCCAGGCCGCTCGTCCTGAGGAGATTCCTCCGCGAGAGGAAGGTGCGGGACGCGGCTCTTTTCGTCATGCCGTGATCGTTGAGCAAGATATTTCCCCCGTAGGCTCTGTTCCGGAACGATGAATCGTTTCTGTGGGCAATCGGGCAGGGCCGGGATCGGACAGTGAGGCCCGTGACGCAATTCCCGGCCCTACTCGCGCGGAATACGGAAAAAGATCAGGCGGACGGCTTGCGGAACTGCTTGATCATCGCCGCGTAGCTGTCCTCGGCGTTGCCGTCGGCAACCGCACGCCGGGCGAGCTCCAGGAAGAACTTCGGCAGTTCGGTGCTGACGCCGAGCGCCTGGCTCTCCTCGAGCAGGTGCTGCATGCCGCCCACGTGGACGTTGAGGGTCGCGTCCGTCGCCGGGAACTTGTCCTCGTCGATCTGCTGCGCGTACGCGGTGACGTAGTCGGCGGTCACGTTGATCGCGGTGGTCGCCATCTCCGCGAACGTGGTGGCCTTGACGTGGGCCGTGCCCAGCAGTGCTGCGGCGTGCAGGAAGCTGTTGAGGACGCCCCACATGATGCTCAGCACCGACATGTCGTAGAGAGCGGACAGGCCGTGGTCCTCGTCGAGGTAGACCGTGCCGGTCTCGCCGAGCGCCTGGAGGGTGGCCTGGTGCTTCTCGAAGGCCGTCTTGGAGCCGGCGTACAGCAGGGTCGCCTCGGCGGTGCCGATGGCCTGCGGCATCGCCAGGATCGCGCCGTCGACGTAGTCGGCGCCGAGCTTGGCCGCCCACTCGGCGGTCTGCCGCGCCTGGGTGGAGCTCGCCGTGGTCAGGTTGACCACGGTCTTGCCGGCCAGGGAGGAACCGACCGGGTCCAGCACTCCGTGCACGGCGTCGTAGTCCGAGACGCAGACGACGACGAGCGGGCTCGCCTCGACGGCGCTCGCGGCCGAGTCGGCGAGGGTGGCGCCGTCGGCGACGAGCCGGTCGGCCTTGCCGGCCGAACGGTTCCAGACGGTGGTCGGGTGGCCCTTGGCCACGAAGGCCGCGGCGAGCGCCTGGCCCATCAGGCCCAGGCCGATGACGGTGACCGGGGATGCGGCAGGGGGAAGGATGGTCACGGGTGTGTCTCCGTAGTTCGGGCGGCGGGCGCCGCGGTGTGTGTTCGGTGGTGCGGGGGAGCCGGCGGCGGGCATGGGACCGTGCGCGGCGGCCCCGTGCCCGCGTCCTCGGCTCAGGCCTGCTCGGCCTCGGCGTCCCACGGGCCGCTGACGCCGAAGGGGTTGTCCACGACGTAGCGCCAGTAACCGTCCTCGCCCTGGCGCAGCACGTCGATGGCCACGCCCTCGAGCTGCTCGGGCTCGCCGTTCTCGTCGAGCGCCTCCATCTGCCACTCGACGACGAGCATCGCGGTGTCGCCCACCACCAGCTGCTGGCGGACGGTCGCCTCCACGGAGGGCTTGCGCTTGGCCAGGAATTCGACCACGTAATCGTGCCGGGCCTGCCCGTAGAGCGGGAATCCGGGCTCCCACACTCCGACCGCGTCGTCGGTGTACATCGCGTTGACCGCCTCCGCGTCGCCGGAGTTGAAGGCTATTCCGAACGCCTCCTGGTGCTTGTCGATGTCGGACACCAGCATGTACTGACTGTCACTCACGACGCTTCTTCTCCATTCATTTCTGCGGCAACAGAACAGATTTGTTGGGGAGTTCTTCGGATTGCCTCGGACGCTATCAGCGGCCGCTCCCCGATCCGGTCTCCTGCCGGTAATCGCGCCCGGACGTGCGGGGGCGTGCCTCGATTACCGGGGAAAGACCGCCCGACGGCGGCCGCCGTCGGGGACGTGCCTCCGCTACGGGCGGGCTGCCGGGCCGACGGCCCGATCCACCGCCTCCTGGATCTCCGGGGAGACCAGCGCCGCCGACGGGTCCAGGAGGAACGCCACGCGCGCGTAGGCGACGAGCAGCCGCCCGTCCCCCGACGCCGCGTCCAGCAGGCGGTCCAGGTAGGCGTACTCGGCCAGTTGGTCCTCGGTCGGCTCACCGCCCACGCCGGGGAAGGCGAGATCGGCGCCGGTCGTCAGCTCCCACACGTGGTCGACGGCCCGGGCCGCGAGGTCCGCGAGGTAGGCCCGCGGGTTCACGGGCGCCGACCGGGAGACGTGGTCGCGCAGGACGGTGGCGCCCAACGCCGACACCGTCATGCCCTGCCCGTAGACCGGGTTGAAACTGCACACGGCGTCACCGATGACGAGCAGCCCGCCGGGGAACGCGTCCATCCGCTCGTAGCGGCGGCGGAGGTTCGCCGGGAACCGGTAGGACAGCGGCTCCCCGAGCGTTTCCTGGTCGTGCACCACATCGTGGATGTCGGGGGCGGCCAGCGACTTCAGGAAGTCGTGGAAGCCGGCAGTGTCGCGGGGCGGGTATTCGCCGGCGATGCCGTAGCCGGTCACGATGGCGCACCCGTCCTCGATCTTGGCGCAGAGAGCACCCCGCGGCACGGCCGCCGAGCCGCCGACGTCGATGGAGACCTCGTCCGGCATCCGGTCCTCGGAGAGCCGGTAGTACTGCGTGGTGTAGCCGACGTTGACGGTGAGCTGTTCCTCCTCGACCGCCGGGTAGCCGAGTTCCGCCAGCCACCCCGGGGTACGGGTGCGCCGCCCGGTCGCGTCGACGACCAGGTCGGCGGTCAGGTCACGGTGGGCGCCGCCCTCCAGGACCCGGACGCCGGCCACGGTGGAGCGGTCGGGCGAGGTCAGCAGCTCCGTGGCCTCGGTGCGCTCCAGGAAGGTCACGTTGGCGAGCGAGCGCACCCGCCGGCGCACCCGTCGCTCCAGGTGCGGTCGGCTGACCGAGAGCAACGGCAGCCCGGAGCGGGGCTTGGGCATGTGGGTGCCGTTGACGACCCACCGGACGTCGGCGGTGCCGTCGCCGACCACCGCGCCGCCCGCGGTCAGTTCCCCGGTGATGCCCGGGAGCAGGTCCTCCAGCGCGAGCAGGCCCGCGGCCAGCAGATTGTGCAGGTGCCCGCCGTGAGGGACGCCCCGCCGGGTCTCGCTGTGCCCCCTGCCGACGTCGTCCCCGGCCAGGTCGTCGCGGTCGATCACCACGACGTCGGCGTAGTGGTCCGCCAGCACGTGCGCGGCCAGCAGGCCCGCCATGCTCGCACCCAGCACGATCACCCGTTTGCGATCAGTGTTCTCCATGGTGGTGTTGTTCACCCTCTCTGTGCGTCCTGAAGGGGCCCGCGGGGCGGGAACCAGCCCGCGCGGACGAAGAAGTCCACGTACTTGTCGAAGAGGGTCCGGTCGACCGGCGGGCAGGTGAGACCGGTGCCGTGCAGGGCCAGCTCGGTCTCCGAGACGTCGATGGGCGGGTAGGTGGTGGTGCCGCGCCCGGCGTTCATGCCCTCGAACGAGTCCAGCAGGGGGACGATGGCGTTCTTCCGGTCCCGGCGGACCCGGGCCGACCAGGTGTCCCAGTCGAGTTCGGGAAGGTCGTAGCCGAAGGAGCGCAGGTGGCGGACGAATTCGGTGAACGACTGGTCCTGCCGGTTGTAGAGGTGGAAGGTCCGGGCGGCGGTGTCCTCCCGCGTCGCGAGGTGGGTGATCGCCGCGCTGACGTAGTCCACCGGCACCATGTGGAGCACCCCGGCGAGGCTGTCGGGGACCGCTCCGCTCTCCAGCAGGCCCTTGAGGCTGAGCCAGACGAAGTCCTTCGTCTGGCAGGCGCCGGTACGGCTGTCGCCGCACACGACGTCCACGCGGTAGACCGAGACGGGCAGTCCGCGGCTCCGTCCGAGCTCGATGACCTGCTCGGCCACCCACTTGCTCTGCAGGTACCCGTTGTGCAGCAGGTGTCCGGGCCCGGTAGGCGCGTCCACGGTGGCCGGTGCCGCGTCGGGGCCGGGGGCGGGGAACACGCCGGTGGTCGAGACGTAGTGCACCGGGACCGTCCGGTGGGCCGCAGCGAGCCGGAGCACCTCGCGGGTGCCGCCCACGTTGCCCGCGGCGAGTTCGTTGTACGGCCGCACCCAGCTGACCGTCGCGCCGGCGTGGTAGACCACGTCGACCCGGTGGGCGAGGTCGTCGAACGCGGCCCCGTCCAGGCCGAGCCGCGGGGCGGTCAGGTCCCCGAGGATGACGGAGATCCGCTCCGGGACGATGTCGTCCCGGACCCGGTACCACTCCAGGTTCTCGTACAGCCGGCGGGTCGCGCCGGCCCGGTCGTCGCCCCGCACCAGGCAGTGCACGGTGGCCGTGGTGGACCGCATCAGATCGCGGAGCAGGAAGGCGCCGAGGAACCCGGTGGCGCCGGTGAGCAGGATCTCGCGGGGATCGTCGGCCACTCGGCTGACCTCACCGGCTGGCCGTACGTCCTCGTCGAGGCGCACCTCCGCGGCGAGGTCGACGCCGGCGGCCGCGGACGCCCCCGCGGTCACGGTCGCGGCGGAGAGCAGGGCGCCCAGGTGCTCCACCAGCTCCGCGGGGGTGGGACGCTCGAAGATCAGCGACGGGGGCAGCTTCAGGCCGGTGGCCTCGGAGAGCCGGTTCCGCAGCTCCACCGAGGTGAGCGAGTCGAACCCGAGGTCGGAGAAGCGCCGGTGGCCGTCGACCGCCCGGGCCGCGGAGTGCCCGAGGACGAGCGCCACCTCGCGGTGGACGAACTCCGCCACGATCTCCCGGCGCCGGGCCGGGGACAGCTCCGCCAGGGCCTCCGGCCGGAGTTCGGGCCCGGCCCCTCCAGGGGCCGCGCCGTCGTCCTGGACCAGGCTGCGCAGCAGCAGCGGCGCCCGCCGGACGTCGGCACGTAGCGCGGTCCGGTCGACCGGGGTGACCACCAGGGTGGGCCGGCCCGCGCTGAGCGCGAGGTCCAGCATCTCGGGCCCGGTCTCCTCGGTGATCGGGAGGAGGCCGGAGCGGGCGATCCGGTCGAGTTCGGCGCGGGTCAGGTGCCCGCTCATGCCGCGCTCCTGCTCCCACAGGCCCCAGGCCAGCGAGGTCGCCGGCAGGCCGAGACCGGACCGGTGGGCGGCCAGCGCGTCGAGGAAGGTGTTGGCGGCGGCGTAGGCGGCCTGGGCGGTGCCGCCGATGACGCCCGCCACGGACGAGAACAGGACAAAGCGGTCCAGGTCGCGGTCGCGGGTGAGTTCGTGCAGGTTCCACGCGGCGTGGACCTTGGGCCGCAGGACGGCGGCCAGCCGGTCCGGGGTCAGGTCCTGGATCAGGCCGTCGTCGAGCACACCGGCGGCGTGGACGACCCCGGTGAGCGGGTGCTCGTCGGCGACGGTGCCGAGCAGCGCGGCCAGCGCGTCCCGGTCGGCGAGGTCGCAGGCGGCCACGCGCACCCGGGCCCCGAGCCCGGTGAGTTCCGCGGCCAGTTCGGCCGCTCCGTCCGCCTCCGGTCCGCGTCGGCCGACCAGGAGCAGCCGGGACACGCCGTGGGCCCGGACCAGGTGCCGGGCGAACAGCCCGCCGAGCGCGCCGGTGCCTCCGGTGATCAGGACGGTGCCGTCGGTACGCCACGGAGCCCCGCGACGAGGTGCTGCGTCAGCTTCGCGCGCGGCTGTGTCCTGCCCGGCTGCGTCCTGCGTGGGCGTGGCGGTCGCGGAGGCGTCGGTTGCGGGTACGTCGGTGACGCCGGGTACGAGCACGCCGCCGGCGCGGACGGCGGCCTGGGGGTGACCCGACGCCAGGACCGCCGGCACGGCTGCCGCCGACCGGGGGTCTTCGTCCATGTCGATCAGGACGATCCGGCCGGGCGCCTCGGACTGCGCTGAGCGCAACAGGCCCCACAGGGGCGCGGCGACGAGGTCCGACACGCCGGTCCCGGCGTCATCCACGGCCACGGCCCCACGAGTGAGGACGACCAGCGGCGTGTCGGCGGCGCGGTCGTCCGCGAGCCACGTCCGCACCAGCGCCAGCACCCGCTGTGCGGCGTCCTGGGCCCGCTGCGGCACATCGCCGCCCGGGCGGAACGCCAGGGGGACGAGAAGGGCGTCGTACGGTGTGCCCGTGCCCAGCGCGGCCAGGGCGTCCGCCACGTCGCCGAAGGGCGTGCCGGCGGCGGGCCACGGCAGGCCCGCCGTCATCGGGGTGTCACTCCCGACCAGGCTCAGTGAGGCCGGCGCCGAAGGGGCGGTCGGGACGGGCGGGTCGAACGGCGTCCAGCCGACGCGGAGGATCGACTCCCGGGCGGTGGGCGGCGCAGGCGGCGCGGTGGCCGGCGCGGGCTCCAGCCAGTACCGCTCCCGCTGGAACGGGTAGGTCGGCAGGTCCACCGTGGACGCGCCGGCTCCGGCGAGGACGGCCCGCCAGTCGACGGATGTCCCGGCGGACCACAGCCCGCCGAGCGCCGTGAGCGCGTCGTGCGCCTCGGTCCCCCCGCCGCGTACCGCGGCCACCGGGGTGATCGGCGTGGCCTCGGCGACCAGTGCGGACAGGACGGTGGCCGGGCCGAGTTCCAGGGTGACGGTGACGTTCTGGTCGGCGAGGGTGCGGACCGCGTCGTGGAAGCGCACCGGCTGCCGCACCTGGTCGACCCAGTACTCCGGAGAACGGAGCTGCTCCTCGGCGGCGAGCCGGCCGGTGAGCGTCGACACGAGCGGAACGGTCGGCGCGTTCAGTGAGACCTTCCGCATCACCTGGCCGAATTCCTCGAGCATCGGGTCCATGAGCGGCGAGTGGAAGGCGTGGCCGACCGTCAGCTCCTTGACGCGGCGCCCCCACGAGCGGACGGTGCGGGTGATCTCCTCGACCGCGTCGCGATCGCCGGACACGACCGTCGCCACCGGTCCGTTGACCGCGGCGATCGTCAGGGCTCCGTCCGCGTGCCCGAGCAGAGGAGTGATCTCGTCCTCGGTGGCCTGCAGGGCGGCCATCGCGCCGCCCTCCGGCAGGGCCTGCATGAGCCGGCCCCGCGCGGCGACCACGGCGGCCGCGTCGGGCAGCGACAGCACCCCGGCCACGTGGGCGGCGGACACTTCGCCGATCGAATGCCCGACCAGGAAGTCCGGGGTGACCCCCCATGCCTCGTACAGCCGGTACAGGGCCACTTCCATCGCGAACAGCGCGGGCTGGGCGTAACCCGTGCCGCTCAGCCGGTCCTCGTCGTCGAGCGCCTCGCGCAGCGGGACGTCCAGGTACGGGTCCAGTTCCGCGCACACCGTGTCGAAGGCCTCGGCGTACACCGGGAACTCCTCGTACAGCCGACTGCCCATGGCCGCCCGTTGGGCCCCCTGGCCGGTGAAAAGGAACCCGATCCTCCCCTTCCCGGGCGGCACTTCGGTGCTGCGGGCGCCGTCCTCGGCCAGCGGGCGGAGCGCCGCGCGCAGCGAGTCCAGGTCCGAACCGACGACCACGGCCCGGTGCGGCAGCGCCGCCCGCGTGGTGGCCGCCGAGTGGACCAGGTCCACGGCGGCCAGGTCGGGATGGTCGGCGAGGAACGCCATCAGGCTGCGCGCCTGGGCGGACAGCGCCGTCCGGCTCCTGGCCGACAGCGGCAGCGGCAGCAGTGCGGGAACCCGCGCCGGGGCGGCGGCGGGCGCCCGCTCCCCGAGTCCGTGTTCCTCGGGCGCCTGTTCCTCGGGCGCCTGCTCGAGGATGAGATGAGCGTTGGTGCCGCTGACACCGAACGCAGACACGGCGGCGCGGCGCGGCCGACCGGTCTCCGGCCACGGGCGGTGCTCGGTGAGCAGCTCGATCGTACCGGTGGACCAGTCGACCAAGGGGGTCGGCTCGTCGACGTGCAGGGTCCGCGGCAAGGCGGCGTGCCGCAGCGCCTGCACCATCTTGATCACACCGCCGACGCCGGCGGCCGCGACCGAGTGCCCGATGTTGGACTTCAAGGACCCCAGGAACAAGGGACGTTCGGGCGTGTGCACACCGCCGTAGGCGGCCAGCAGCGCCTGGGCCTCGATGGGGTCGCCGAGCCGGGTGCCGGTGCCGTGGGCCTCGACGACGTCCACGTCGGAGGCGTCGAGGCGGGCGCCGGTGAGCGCGGTCCGGATGACCCGCTCCTGTGCGGGGCCGCTGGGGGCGGTGAGCCCGTTGGAGGAACCGTCGGAGTTGACCGCCGACGACCGTAGGACGGCCAGCACCCGGTGCCCGTCCCGCACGGCGTCCTCGAGCCGTTCGAGCAGGACCAGGCCGACGCCTTCCGACCAGCTCGTGCCATCGGCGGCGGCGGCGAAGGACTTGCACCGGCCGTCGGGCGCCAGGCCGCGCTGCCGCGAGAAGTCGACGAATCCGCCGGGGGACCCGGAGACCGTCACACCGCCGGCGAGGGCCAGACGGGACTCACCGGTGCGCAGTGACTGCGCGGCGAGGTGCACGGCGACCAGGGACGACGAGCACGCCGTGTCCACGGTCATGGAGGGACCCCCGAAACCGAAGGAGTACGAGAGCCGGCCGGACACGACGCTGCCGAGCTTGCTCGTCAGGAGGTAGCCCTCGAGCTCCCGCGGACCGGCGAGTCCCAGGTAGGACTGTTCCACGGCGCCGACGAAGACGCCGACGTCGGCGCCCCTGAGAGAGGTCGGATCGATCCTCGCGTGCTCGAAGGTCTCCCAGGCGGTCTCCAGGAGCACCCGCTGCTGGGGGTCCATCGCGAGCGCCTCACGGGGCGAGATGCCGAAGAAGTCGGCGTCGAAGTCGGTGGCTCCGTCGAGGAATCCGCCTTCCCGTGTGTAGGTGGTGCCCGGGACGTCCGGGTCCGGGTCGTAGAGCGAGTCGATGTCCCAGCCGCGGTCGGCGGGGAACTCGGTGATGCCGTCCCGGCCTTCGGCGACGAGTTGCCACAGGTCGTCGGCCGAGCGGACGCCGCCGGGGTAGCGGCAGGCCATGCCCACGATCGCGATCGGCTCGGTCCGGCCTGATTCCAGTTCCGCGATGCGTCGGCGGGCCTTCCGCAGGTCTGCGGTGACCCATTTCAGGTAGTCAGCGAGCTTTTTCTCATCCGCCATGAGGGGAGTTACCCGTTCCAGGAGTCGGGAGTCAGTGCTGGGAGCGGCCGAACTCGTTGTCGATGAGGTCGAGGAGTTCGTCGGTCGATGCGAAGGCGAGGGAGTCCGCGGGGTCCTCGTGGGCCACGTCGCCCGGTTGCGTGCCGGTCTCCAGCCACCGCGACAGCAGGGTCTGCAGCCGGACCGTGATCTCGTCCCGGTCGTCGCCGGGGCCGCTGCCGTCCTCGCCCGCGAGCACCTGCTCCAGCGCGTCCAGGGCGGCGATCGCGGTCGACCGCGGCGGCGCCGCCTCGTCGGGGGTGACGAGGGTGAGCAGGAACGCGGCAAGCCGCGAGGGCGTCGGGTGGTCGAACACTGCGGTGGCCGGAAGCCGGGCGCCGGCGGCGGTGTTGAGCCGGTTGCGCATCTCGACGGCGGTGAGCGAGTCGAAGCCGAGCTCCCGGAACGGCCGCTCGGGGTCGACGGCCTCCGGGGCGCTCAGGCCCAGGACCGCGGCCACCCTGTCGCGGACCAGGTCGAGGGCGAACTCCGTGCGCTCGGGAGCGGTCATCCCGGACAGCCGCTGCGCCAACGGCACCTCGGCGTCGGCGTCCTGGTCCGCCGGCCGGCTCCGGGCGGGGACCATGTCCCGCAGCAGCGGGTGGACCCGGTCGAGCCCTCGCAGGACGTCCGGGTCGAAGGCCGTGGCGACCACCGCGGGCCGACCCGAGGAGAGAGCCCTGTCGAGGAGATCCAGGCCCTGCTTCACGCCGGTCGGGACGAAGCCGTCGCGGGCGAACCGGACACGGTCGAGATCGCCCAGGCCCCGGTTGATGCCGCCGTCGACGTCCCACAGTCCCCAGGCGAGCGACGTCGCGGGCAGGCCGAGGGCCCACCGGTGCTGGGCGAGCCCGTCGAGGTAGGCGTTGGCGGCGGCGTAGTTTCCCTGGCCGGGGCCTCCGAAGAGCCCGACGGCCGAGGAGAACAGCACGAACGCCGACAGGTCCGCGTCGCGCGTCAGCTCGTGGAGATGCCGGGCACCGTCGGCCTTGGGGCCGAGCACGGTGTCGAGCTGCCGCGGCGTCATCGCGGTCAGCAGAGCGTTGTCCAGCACTCCCGCCGCGTGCACGACGCCGGTCAGCGGCCGGTCGGTGGGGATGCCGTCCAGCAACGCGGCGAGGGCGTCCCGGTCGGCGAGATCGCAGGCGGCGATCCGTACCGTCGCGCCGAGTCCGGTCAGTTCCGCGTCCAGGGTGTCGGCTCCGGGCGCGTCCGCACCGGTTCGGCCGACCAGCAGGAGGTCCCTGATGCCGTGCTCGGTGACGAGGTGGCGGGCGACGGCGGCGCCCAGGACGCCGGTGCCGCCGGTGACGAGGACCGTGCCGTCCGGGTTCCACACCGGGCCGTCCGCCCCGCGGCGACCGGCCGAGGGGCGGACCCGGCCCAGCCGGGGCACCATGACCTGCCCGGACCGCACGGCGGCCTGCGGCTCGTCGGCCGACAGGTCGGCCCCGAGGGCCGCGGCCACCGGCTCCGCGCCGTCGGCGTCGGTGTCCAGGAGCAGGATCCGGCCGGGCGCTTCCGACTGGGCGGAGCGCACCAGCCCCCAGACGGCCGCGGCGACCGGGTCCGGCAACTCGGTGTCCGCCGTGGCGACGGCTCTCCGGGTGACGAGGACCAGGCGGACGCCGGCGAAACGCTCGTCGGCCAGCCACTCCCGGAGGAGCTCCGCGGTACGCCGGGTCAGCTGGCGCAGCGTGTCGGCCGGCTGCGCCTTCGGGGTGCCCTCCGGATGGACGGCCAGCGGTACCACGAGGGCGTGCACCGCGTTCCCCGCGTCGAGCGCCTGTCCGAAGGCCGTCAGGTCCTCGTACGAGGGGACGCCGTCCGCCGTGCCGGCGAACCGGCCCAGGCGCGCCCAGGCGGTGACGCGGGCGGACGGGCGGACGACGTCCGCGAGCCACTGAACCTGGTGGAGCGCGCCGAGCGGCTCCGGCCCGCCGAATGCCACGCCCGCACCGGCCGCCGCTTCCGCCGAGGGTTCCAGCCAGTACCGCTCGCGCTGGAAGGGGTACGTGGGCAGGGCGACCCTGCGCACCGCGGTGCCGGCGAAGAACGCCTGCCAGTCGACCGGGACGCCCCGGGTGTGCAGGACCGCGAGCGCGCGCATCAGCGTCCGCGGCTCCGGCTGCCGGCGGCGCATGACGGGCACCGCGACCGCGTTTTCCGCACCGGCGGCGGCCATCGCGGAGAGGACCCCGTCCGGACCCAGCTCCAGCAGCGTGGTCACGCCTTCGGCCTCCAGGGTGCGCACCGCGTCGAGGAACCGGACCGGACGGCGGATCTGCTGCACCCAGTACTCGGGCGAGGTCCAGCCGTCACCGGACTCCACCTGGCCGGTCACCGTGGACACGATCCCGAACTTGGGCCGATGGAAGGTGAGTTGTTCGGCGATGCCCCGGAACTCGTCGAGTATCGGATCCATCCGGGGCGAGTGCGAGGCGCGCAGGATCGGCAGCACCTTGACCGACCGGCCGCGCTCCTTCCAGATCGCCGCGACGCCGTGGACGGCGTCCTCGTCGCCGGAGACCACGACCGCCTGCGGGCCATTGACCGTGCCGATCACCGCGCGTCCCTCGGCGTCGAGGGTCTCGCGGACCTCCTCCTCGGTCGCCTCGACTGCGATCATGGCGCCGCCCTCCGGCAGGGACCGCATGAGGCGTCCGCGGGCCGTCACCAGGACGGCGGCGTCGGACAGCGACAGGACGCCCGCGAGGTGGGCGGCGATCAGCTCGCCGGTCGAGTGGCCGACCAGGTGGTCCGGGTGCACGCCCCACGTCTCGAAGAGGCGGAAGAGCGCCACTCCGACGGCGAAGAGGGCGGCGAGGGTGTAGTCGATCTGGTCGAGTTCGTCGCCGGACTCGATCACTTCCCGCAGTGGGCGTGGAAGGTGCTCGTCGAGTGCCGCGCAGACCTCGTCGAAGGCCGCGGCGAAAGGAGGGAAGGTCTCGGCCAGTTCGTGCGCCATGCCCACCCGCTGGGCGCCTCCGCCGGTGAACATGAAGGCGATCCGGCCCTCGTCCTTGACGTCGGTGACGGTGCCCGAGTCCCCGGCGGCCAGGGCGGCGAGCCCTTCGAGCAGCTCGTCCCGGCCGGCCGCGAGGGCCACCGCGCGGTGGCGCATGGCGGTGCGGGTGGTGGCCAGCGAGTAGGACAGGTCGGCGAGGTCGAGTCCGGGGTGTTCGGCGAGCAGTCCGGCGATCCGCCCGGCCTGCGCCGTGAGCGCCTGCGGCGAACGGGCCGAGAGCAGGAACGGCAGGAACGGCGCCGGGGGCGCGGCCGTCGGCGTGGTCGCCGGCTCCCCGGAAGGTTCTCCGTCCGCCGGTTCCGGCGCCTGCTCGACGATGACGTGTGCGTTGGTGCCGCTGAACCCGAAGGCGGAGACCGCGGCCCGGCGCGGCCGGTCCGCTTCCGGCCAGTCCTGTGCCTCGGTGAGCAGGGCCAGCGCGCCGGAGCCCCAGTCGACGTGCGGGGTCGGCTCCTCGGCGTGCAGACTCCTGGGCATCACGCCGTGGCGGATGGCCTGGACGGTCTTGATGATGCCGCCGACGCCCGCGGCCGCCTGGGTGTGGCCGATGTTCGACTTGAGGGATCCCAGCCGCAGCGGCCGGTCCGCAGGCCGCCCCTTGCCGTAGGTGGCGAGCAGGGCGTTCGCCTCGATCGGGTCACCGAGAGGCGTACCGGTGCCGTGCGCCTCGACGAGGTCGACGTCGGCGGCGGTCAGTCCGGCGGAGGCGAGGGCCTGGCGGATCACCCGTTCCTGGGCGGGCCCGTTGGGAGCGCTGAGTCCGTTGCTCGCGCCGTCCTGGTTGGCCGCCGATCCGGTGATCACGGCGAGCACCTCGTGGCCGTTGCGCAGGGCGTCGGACAGCCGCTCCACCAGCAGGATCCCGGCGCCCTCGGCCCATCCGGTGCCGTCGGCGGACGCGGCGAACGACTTGCAGCGCCCGTCGGCCGACAGGCCGCGCAACCGGGAGAACTCCACGAACGCCTGCGGCGTGGACATCACGGTCACCCCGCCGGCGAGGGCCAGGTCGCACTCCCCGCGGCGCAGCGCCGCCGCCGCGAGGTGGACGGCGACCAACGACGAGGAGCAGGCGGTGTCGACGGTGACCGCGGGGCCCTCCAGGCCGAAGACGTACGCCAGCCGGCCCGAGGCGACGCTGCCGGCGCTCCCGCTGTAGAGGTAGCCCTCGAACTCCTCGGGCGGCAGGAAGGGGCGTGATCCGTAGTCGTGGTACATCGACCCGATGAACACGCCGGTCCGGCTGCCCGACACGGCGTCGGCGGGAATGCCGGCGCGCTCGAAGCTCTCCCAGGCCGTCTCCAGCAGCAGGCGCTGCTGGGGATCGGTGGCCAGGGCCTCGCGCGGAGACATGCCGAAGAACTCGGGGTCGAACCGGTCCGCGTCGTGCAGGAATCCGCCCTGGTCCGTGTACGACGTGCCCACGGTGGCGGGGTCGGGGTCGTAGAGCGCCTCGAGCGGCCAGCCGCGGTGCTCGGGGAACGGGCTGACCGCGTCCACGCCGTCGGCGACCATCCGCCACAGACGTTCGGGCGAGTCCGCGCCGCCGGGGTACCGGCACGCCATCCCGATGATCGCGACGGGCTCCCGGTCCCTCTCCTCGATCTCCCGCAGCCGTCTGCGGCTGGCCTGGGCATCGGCGACAGCGCGCTTGAGGTACTGGCGGAGCTGGTTCTCGTCAGTGCTCACGCTCAGCTCCCGGTATCCGGTCGGGAGAGACGCCGGCCGATTCCTCGGTACCGTGCACGGATATTTTCCTTTCCTGGAGAACATCTGATGCGACTCACAACCTCCGCCAGTGTCGTCCAAGGAGTTCCGTGAGCGGTAACTCGGCACTCTTTCCCCCGGGAACGGCCCCCGGTGACCAAGGGCTGACGAGCCGATTAGCGCCTGATTACAGGGCCGTTACGAGACGCCGGTAGGGTTCCGGACACGTAGGCCTCATAGATAGGGAACCCGACGCGAAATGAATCCGGAGATCGAATACCAGGACCTTGCGGAGCCCTATCTCGGGGGTCTGCTCGCCTCTCTCGGACTGGACGTCCACTATTCCAGGGCGGAAAAGGACACTCTTTTCTACCGTGACGGAACGGGGCGTGAGGTCCCGGTGCTCGACCTCGTCGGCGGCTACGGCTCGACGATCGTCGGGCACAGCAATCCCGAGATCGTCGGCTACGCGAGGGAACTGCTGGAGCGGGGCGTGCCGGTGCACTCGCAGTTCTCCCGGCACCCGTACGCCAACGAGCTGGCGCAGCGGATCAACGCGGTGATCCGGCGGGAGTTCGGCACCTCGGAGAGCTACTCGGCGATCTTCGCCAACAGCGGTGCCGAGGCGGTCGAGATCGCGATGAAGCACGCCGAGTTCGACCGGGTCGCGAAGGTGGCGGAACTGGCCGCGGAGATCGACGCACACCTCGAGAAGGCACGTGCGGCGGGCTCCCCGGTGGCCGGCGGCGGGTCCTACGACCGCCTGGCTGCGGCGACGGAGCTGCCGGCCGGATCCGCGCCCGACGAGGTGATCGCCGCGATCCGTGACGTCAACGCCTCACGCGTGACCACCGCGCCGGTGTTCCTGGCGCCGGAGGGCTCCTTCCACGGGAAGCTGGTCGGCAGCGTCCAGCTCACTCACAACCCCGGCTTCCGGACGCCGTTCTCCGCGCTGGCCGCGCAGTGCCGCTTCGTGCCGGTGCACGAGCCGGACGCGGTGGCCAAGACCATCGACTCGGTCCGCACGACGCTGTTCGACCTCCGGACGGCCGACGGCGCCCTGCGCGTCGTCGAACGCGAACTGCCGGTTGTCGCCGCGTTCGTCCTGGAACCGGTCCAGGGCGAGGCGGGGATCCGGGTGTTCGACCGGGAGACCCTGGAGCGCGTCCGGCGGGCCTGCGCGACGGTGGACTGCCCCGTGATCGTGGACGAGGTGCAGAGCGGCATGGGCCGCACCGGGGCCTTCTTCGCCAGCTCGCACGTCGGCCTCCAGGGCGACTACTTCACGCTGGCGAAGAGCCTGGGCGGCGGCGTCGCCAAGGCGGCCGTGACCCTGGTGCGCGGCTCCCGCTACCGCCAGGAGTTCGAACTGGTGCACAGCTCGACCTTCGCCAAGGACGCCTTCTCCACATCGATCGCCGTCAGGACGGTGGAGCTGCTGGAGGCGGACGGCGGCCGGGTCTACCGGCTGGCCGTCGAGCGCGGCAACCGGCTGGCGGACATGCTGCGCAAGCTCCAGGAGGAGTTCGCCACCGTCGTCAAGGACGTCCGCGGCAAGGGTCTGATGATCGGCCTGGAGCTGCACGACCAGTCGGACTCGTCCTCGGAGGTCATCGCCGAACAGGCCCGCGCGGGTCTGCTCGGCTACCTGCTGTCCGGTTACCTGCTGCGCGTGCACGCCCTGCGGATCCTCCCGACGGCCAGTGCCGTGAACACCCTGCGCCTGGAGCCGTCCGTCCACATCACCGACGCCGAGACCGACCGGCTGGAAGCCGGTCTGCGCGGGCTGCTGACCGTGCTCCGCGACCAGGACGGCGCCGCCCTGCTGCCCGCCGGTCCGGTCGCGGGATCCGCCGCCTGAAAAGACCGGCCCCCCGTATTGCGACTGTCCAGGACGACGAAGGAAAGAGCTGTTCAGATGGCGACATGGCATGACGGGCACAAGGACGGTCATGACGAATCGGTGGCGATCGTCGGAATGTCCTGTCGCTTGCCCGGATCAACGGGCACGGCGGAATTCTGGAATCTCCTCAGCGACAGTCGCAATGCGATAACCGAAGTTCCTCTCGACCGTCGGCAGGGGATATCTGATTCGGTCCGGAACGACGGCGGGGCGCGTTTCGGAGCGTTTCTGGAAGGAATCGGGGACTTCGACGCCGCTTTCTTCGGCATTTCCCCCCGGGAAGCCGCGGCAATGGACCCGCAGCAGCGTCTCGTGCTGGAGCTGGCCTGGACGGCGCTGGAGGACGCCGGCATCGTTCCCGCCGGTCTGGCCGGCTCGGCCGCCTCCGTGTTCGTGGGGTCGCTCCGCGACGACTACGCCGGTCTGGTGCTGAGCGGTGGCGACGGCACGATCACCCAGCACACCAACACCGGTGTGCACCGAGGGGTCATCGCCAACCGGGTCTCCTACGCCCTGGACCTGCGCGGCCCCAGCGTGGTGGTGGACACGGCCCAGTCGTCGTCGCTGGTCGCGGTCCATCTGGCCGCGCAGAGCGTGCGGTCGGGCGAGTCGCCGATCGCCATCGCGGCGGGCGTGAACCTCAATCTCCTCGCGGAGGGCGCGCTGGGCGCGCAGCGGTTCGGAGGTCTGTCCCCGGACGGCCGCAGTTACGTGTTCGACGCCCGGGCCAACGGCTACGTCCGCGGCGAGGGCGCGGTGGCCATGGTGCTCAAGCCCCTGTCGGCGGCCCTCGCCGACGGGGACGACGTCTATGCCGTGGTGCGCGGCAGCGCCGTCAACAACGACGGTGCCACCCCCGGTCTGACCGTGCCCAGCCCGCAGGCGCAGGAGCGGGTGATCCGGGCCGCGCTGCGGCGTTCCGGGATCACCGCGGACCAGGTGCAGTACGTCGAGCTCCACGGGACCGGCACCCCGGTCGGCGACCCGGTCGAGGCGGCGGCGCTGGGCGCGGCCTTCGCGGAGCGACGCGCGGACGCGGTCGTCGCGGGGGAGGACCCCTTGTTGGTGGGGTCGGTCAAGACCAACATCGGGCACCTGGAGGGCGCCGCCGGCATCACCGGCATGCTCAAGGCGGTGCTCGGCATCCGGCACCGGCGCCTGCCCGCGAGCCTGGACTTCGCCACTCCCAACCCGGACATCCCGTTCGACGATCTCGGGCTGCGGGTCAACACGGACCTGCGCGACTGGCCGCACCCCGACCGGCCGCTGATCGCCGGCGTCTCGTCCTTCGGGATGGGCGGCACGAACGCCCACGTGATCCTGAGCGAACCGCCGGCCGCCGACCGCCCCGCGGCCGTGCCGCTGCCGGACACCGGGCCCGAGCCGGACACCGGGCCCGAGCCGGACACCGGGCCCGAGCCGGACACCGGGCCCGAGCCGGACACTCGGCCGGTGCCGGTGCCGGTACCCGTCTCGGGCCGGACCCCGGCCGCGCTGCGGGCGCACGCCGCCCTGCTGCGCGACACCGGTCTCCCACCGCAGGACCTCGGCTTCTCCCTGGCGACGACCAGGACGGCGTTCCGGCACCGGGCCGTGGTTCTCGCCTCCGACGCCGACGACCTGCGCAGCGGCCTCGACGCCCTCGCGGAGGACCGGCCCGCGCCGCACGCGATCACGACGCCCCTGCCCGGCGCCGAACCGGCGGACGAGCCGGCCGACGAGCGGACCGCGCTGCTGACCGGGCTCGCGGCGGCGTTCGTCGGCGGCGAGGACGTCGACTGGCTGCCGGCGTTCGCGGACGTCCGGGCCGAGCGGGTCCGGCTGCCGGGCTACCCGTTCCAGCGGGAGCGGTTCTGGACCGGCGAGGCCCTCATCCCCGCACGGGGCGCCGAGGACCTCGGCACGGGCGAGTCCGGCGCGGATCCGGCGGCCCTGGTCACGCACCAGGTGGCGGCGGCCCTCGGCATCGCCGACCCGGGCGACGTGGAACTGGACACCACCTTCCGGGACCTCGGGTTCTCGTCGCTGATGACGGTCGAACTCATCGACAGCCTGACCACCGCCACCGGACGTCCGCTGCCCGGCGGCCTGCTGTTCGACCACCCCACTCCCCGGGACCTGATCGGCTACTTCACCGGAACCGGCCCGGTTCACGCGGAAGGGAGCGCGCACCCGACGGTCCCGGCGGGGCGGCCGGACCGGCGGTCCGGGCGCGCTGGGGACGCGATCGCGATCGTCGGCATGGCCTGCCGCCTCCCGGGCGGCGTCGCCTCCTCCGAGGACCTGTGGCGTGTGGTGGCCGACGAGCAGGACGTGACCGGGGCCTTCCCGACCGATCGCGGATGGCAGCCCGGTGAGGGCTACTCCCGTGTCGGCGGCTTCCTGGGCACCGCCGCCGAGTTCGACGCGGAGTTCTTCGGCATCTCCCCCAGAGAGGCACTGGCCATGGACCCGCAGCAGCGGCTGCTGCTGCAGACCACCTGGGAGGCCCTGGAACGGGCCGGCATCGACCCGAAGTCGCTGCGGGGCAGCCGCACCGGCGTGTTCGTCGGCGGCACCGCATCCGACTACGGCCCGCGGATGCACGAGGCCGACGAGGACGTCAAGGGCTACGTCCTCACCGGGACCACCCCCAGCGTGCTGTCGGGCCGGATCGCCTACCAACTCGGCTTCGTGGGACCGACGCTCACCGTGGACACGGCCTGCTCGTCCTCCCTGGTCGCCCTTCACCTGGCGGTACGCGCCCTGCGCGCCGGCGAGGCGTCCGCGGCGGTCGCCGGCGGGGTGACCGTGATGGCCACTCCGGGCATGTTCGAGGAGTTCTCCCGCCAGCACGGGCTGGCGGCCGACGGGCGGTGCAAGCCGTTCTCGGCGGACGCGGACGGCACCGGCTGGTCCGAGGGTGTCGGAATGCTCGTGCTGGAGCGGCTTTCGGACGCCCGGCGCAGCGGCCACCCGGTCCTCGCGGTGATCCGTGGAACGGCGATCAACTCGGACGGCTCGTCCAACGGGCTGACCGCGCCCAGCGGCCTGTCCCAGCAGCGGCTGATCAGCACCGCGCTGGAGGACGCCGGCCTGACCGGTGCCGACGTCGACCTCCTGGAGGCGCACGGCACCGGCACCTCGCTCGGCGACCCGATCGAGGCCGACGCGATCCTCGCCACCTACGGACAGGACCGCGACGTCCCGCTGTACCTGGGCTCGCTCAAGTCGAACATCGGTCACGCCCAGGCCGCCGCCGGCGTCGCCGGCGTGATCAAAGCCGTCCAGGCCATGCGGCACGAGGTCTTGCCGCGCACCCTGCACGTCGACGTCCCCACCTCCCGGGTCGACTGGGAGTCGGGCCGGGTCGAACTGCTGACGCGGGCCCGCGGCTGGGAGCGCGGGGGCCGGCCGCTGCGCGCCGCCGTGTCCGCCTTCGGCATCAGCGGAACCAACGCCCATGTGGTCCTTGAGGAGGGCGAGCGGACCCCCACGGCGCTGGTGTTCACCGGCCAGGGGGCGCAGCGGCCCGGCATGGGCCGAGAACTGTACGCGCGGTTCCCGGTCTTCGCGCGAGCGCTCGACGAGGTGTGCACAGCGTTTGACCGCCATCTGGACCGGCCGCTGAAGGACCTGATGTTCAGTGACGGCCCCGACGCCGCGACGGAGCTGAACCAGACCCGTTACACCCAGCCGGCGCTGTTCGCCTTCGAGGTGGCGCTGGCCGAACTCGCCGCCGGGCAGGGCCTGGACGCCGACATGCTGGCGGGCCACTCCATCGGCGAGCTCGCCGCCGCCTATGTGGCCGGTGTGTTCTCGCTCGAGGACGCGGCGAAGCTGGTGGCCGCCCGTGGCCGGCTGATGCAGCAGGCCCGTTCCGGCGGCGCGATGATCGCGGTGGAGGCCACCGAGACCGAGGTCGCCGAGACCCTGGCCGACGGGGTCGTGGTGGCCGCGGTGAACGGTCCGGTGTCGGTGGTGCTCGCCGGAGACGCCGAGGCCACCGAGGCCGCCGCGGCCGGCTGGCGCGAACGAGGCCGCAGGGTCACCCGGCTGACGGTCAGCCACGCCTTCCACTCGCCCCACATGGACGACGTGCTCGACGAGTTCCGGGCGGTGGCCGAGACGGTCGGTCACCGGCCGCCGCGGATTCCCGTGATCTCCACCGTGACCGGGCTCCCCCTGCCCGCCGACCCCTCCGGGTACGCCGAGCACTGGGTCACCCAGATCCGCGCCACCGTGCGGTTCCACGACGCGGTGTCGGCCCTGCGCGAGGCCGGCGCCGGCCTGTTCGTCGAGATCGGGCCGTCGGCGGCGCTCACCCCGTTGCTCCGGTCCGCGGGCGTCCGGCGGGCCGTCCCGCTCAGCCGGTCCGCCGGGTCCGAGGCGGACGTCCTCGCGGCCGCTCTGGCCCGGGTCCGGGGCGAGGAGCCCACGCACCCCTTCCGTCGGGACCGCTTCTGGCTGCCGCCGCGCCCCACGCGCGGCGCCTCGGGGCACCTGCTGCTCGACTCGGTCGTGGAACTGGTCGACCGGGACGAGGTGGTGCTCGCGGGCACCGTCTCGGCGGACGACCACCCCTGGCTCGCCGGACACGTCATCGACGGTTCGGTCCTGCTGCCGGGAACGGTGTTGTTGGAGATGGCGCTGTTCGCCGGCGAACGGGTGGGTCTGCCCGAGGTGGCGGACCTGACCCTGGAGAGCCCTCTGCGGCTTCCCACCTCCGGCTCCGTCGAACTCCAGGTCACCGTGCGGGAACGGCAGCTGGCGATCCACTCCCGCCGGGAGGGCGAACAGGACTGGACCCGGCACGCGTCCGGCCTGCTCGGTGACGCCGGCGCGGGGCTGGACTCCGGCGCGGAGGACCGGCTCGACTGGCCGCCCGCCGGCGACCCGGTACCCGTGGAGGACGCCTACGCGCTCCTCGCCGAGCGCGGCTACGACTACCACGGCGTGTTCCGCGGGCTGCGGGCCGTGTACCGCGACGGGGACACGGTGTACGCCGAGGTCGGCGTCCCGGACGGGCACTTCGCCGCGGATCAGGGTTTCCTGCTGCACCCGGCCCTGGCGGACGCGGCGCTGCACCCCATCGTGCTCGGCCTGGTCGACGGAGGGGAGGGGACTCGGCTGCCGTTCGCGTGGAGCGGGGTCCGCCTGCACGCAGGCTCGACCGGCGGGACCGAGTTCCGTGTCCGGATCACCCCGGCCGGAGGCGACACGTACGAGCTGCTGTTCGCCGACCCGACCGGTGCGCCGGTGGCCTCCGTGGACGCGCTGGCACTCCGGGCGTCGGGGGCGGCCACCGACGCCGTCCCGATGTACGAGCTGTCCTGGCGGCCCCGGAGCGCCACGGGTGCGGACGCCGCCGGTGCGCTCCGACCCACCGTCGTCGAGGTCCCCCCGGACGGCGACCCGACGGCCGCGGCCCTCGCCGCGCTGGGGGCGGTCCGTGACTGGTTGGCCGCCGAGCACGACCCGGACGAACGGCTGGTCCTCGTCACCCGGAACGCGGTGTCGGCCGCGCCGGGCGAGGGTGTCGCCGACCCGGCCGCCGGCGCGGTGTGGGGTCTGGTGCGCACCGCCCAGAGCGAGTACCCGGACCAGGTCGTCGTGGTGGACCTCGCCGGGGCGGCCGATTCGGCGGACCTCACCCCGGCGGCGGAGGCGGTCGAAGCGGCCGTGCGGAGCGGGGAGCCGCAACTGGCCCTCCGCGACGGGGCATTGCTGGTACCCCGCATCACCAGGTCCTCCCCGGCCGACGCCACGGGCGCCGAGACCGGACTCGGCTGCAACCCCCGGGGCACGGTCCTCGTCACCGGCGGCACGGGTGGGCTGGGCGCGCTGGTCGCGCGGCACCTCCACCGCCGGCACGGTGTGCGGAACCTGCTCCTCGTCAGCCGCCGCGGCCCAGACGCGCCCGGCGCTGCCGAGCTGACGGCCGAGCTGGAGGGCGCGCGTGTCGTCGCCGTCGATGTGACCGACCGGGCCGCGCTGGCCGGGCTGGTCGACGGCCTGCCGGCGGACGCGCCCCTGACCGCGGTGATCCACGCCGCAGGAGTGCTGGACGACGCCACCATCCCGGCGCTGACCGAGGGCCACGTCCGCACGGTCATGGCCGCCAAGGCGGAGGCCGCCCGGCACCTGCACGAGCTGACCGCGGATCTGGAGTTGGACGCCTTCGTCCTGTTCTCCTCGATCTCCGGCCTGCTCGGCACCGCCGGCCAGGGCAACTACGCGGCCGCGAACACCTACCTGGACGCGTTGGCCGCGCACCGCCGTGCCCTCGGCCTGCCCGGGACGTCCCTGGCGTGGGGGCTGTGGGAAGAGGGCATGGGGCAGTCCCTCGGCGCCGCCGACCTGGACCGCTGGGCGCGTTCCGGCGTGGAGCCGCTGACCGCGGAGCAGGGCCTCGCCCTGTTCGATCGGGCCCTGTCACCGAACGCGGCGGACACCGTCGACGCGGCTGACACGGCACTGCCGGTCCCCGCGGCGCTCCGGCCGTCCCTGCTGCCGGACGCGGACGCCGTGCCGGTCCTGCTCTCCGGTCTGGTCCGGCGCCGCCGGAAGCCGACCGGTCCCGCGCAGGCCGCACACGCCGGGCGGACACTGACGGCGCAGCAGGCAGAGGAACTCGTCCGGGTGACCACGGCCGGGGTGCTGGGGCTCCCCAACCCGGCCGTGCTCGACGCGGGCAAGGCGTTCCGTGAGCAGGGCTTCGACTCGCTGGCCGGCGTCGAACTGCGGAACCGGCTGATCGCGGCCACGGGCCGGCAGCTCCCCGCGACTCTGGTCTTCGACCATCCCACACCGCGGGCCCTGGCCGCCTTCCTCGCCGAGGACGACGACCAGGGCGCGGGCCGGGAGCGGACCGGCACCCCGCGGCGGCGCAGGAACCGGGGCCGGGGCGACGATCCGCTGGCCATCATCGGCATGGCCTGCCGCTACCCCGGTGGTGTCCGCTCGGCCGACGACCTGTGGCAGCTGGTGGTGGAGGGACGCGACGCCATTTCCGAGTTCCCGGACAACCGCGGCTGGGACCTCGACGGGCTCTACCATCCCGACCCGGAACACCTCGGCACCAGTTACACGCGGCACGGGGGGTTCCTGCACGACGCGGACCTGTTCGACGCGGCGTTCTTCGACATGTCGCCGCGGGAGGCGCTCGCCACCGATCCGCAGCAGCGGCTGCTGCTGGAGACGGCGTGGGAGACCTTCGAGGACGCCGGCATCGACCCGTCGGGCCTGCGGGGCAGCCGGACCGGTGTGTTCACCGGCGTGATGTACGACGACTACGCGTCGCGGCTGCCGGCCACCCCGCGCGAGGTGGAGGGCTTCGTGCTGGCCGGCAACACCTCCAGCGTGGTCTCCGGCCGGCTGGCCTACAGTTACGGCCTGGAGGGGCCGGCGATCACCGTGGACACCGCGTGCTCGTCCTCACTGGTCGCGCTGCACCTGGCCGCGAACGCGCTGCGCTCGGGGGAGGTGGATCTCGCCCTGGCCGGCGGTGTCACCGTCATGTCCGGGCCTGGCACATTCGTGGAGTTCTCCCGGCAGAAGGGGCTCTCCGGGGACGGGCGCTGCAAGTCCTTCTCGGCCGACGCCGACGGCACCGGCTGGTCGGAGGGGGTCGGCCTGCTGCTGGTCGAGCGGCTGGAGGATGCCCGCCGGAGGGGACACCGGGTGCTGGCGGTGCTCCGCGGGTCCGCGGTGAACTCCGACGGAGCCTCCAACGGCCTGACCGCCCCGAACGGACCCTCGCAGGAGCGGGTGATCCGCGCCGCGCTCGCCGACGCCGATCTGTCCGGCGGTGACGTCGACCTCGTCGAGGCGCACGGCACCGGCACCCGCCTCGGTGATCCAATCGAGGCGCAGGCTCTGCTGGCGACCTACGGCCAGGACCGCGAGGAGCCCGTGCGGCTGGGCTCACTGAAGTCCAACCTCGGACACGCCCAGGCCGCTGCAGGCGTCGGCGGCGTGATCAAGGTGGTCCAGGCGATGCGGCACGGCATCCAGCCGCGGACGCTGCACCTGGGCGAGCCGTCACCGCACGTGGACTGGTCCGCGGGCGCGATCGAGCTGCTCGGCGAGGAGCGGGAGTGGCCGGACCTCGGCCGCCCGCGCCGGGCCGCGGTCTCCGCGTTCGGCATCAGCGGCACCAACGCTCACGTGATCCTCGAGCAGGCCGGACCCGTCCCGGGCGTGGACCGGGCGGCCGAGCCCCTCACCGGCGAGCCGTCCCGCCCCGGCCGGCCGCCGGTGCCCCTGCTGCTGTCGGCACGGACCGACCAGGCCCTGCGCACCCGCGCCGCGGAGCTGCGCGCCCACCTGGAGCGGAACCCGGACGTCGGCCTCCCGGACGTCGCCGGCACGCTGGCGCTCCGCCGCGCCCAGCTGGACCGGCGCGCCGTCGTCGTCGGCGCCGACCGGGACTCCCTGCTGCGGGGCCTCGACGCCGTCGCGACGGGCGCCGCCGCGACGGGCGTGGTCCAGGGTCACGGAACCGGCCGCGGCGCCACGGCCTTCCTGTTCACCGGCCAGGGCGCGCAGCGGGCCGGGATGGGACGCGAACTGTACGAGCGGTCCGAGGTCTTCCGCGCCGCGCTCGACGAGGTGGCCGCCCACCTCGACCCGGCACTCGACCGGCCGCTGACCGCCGTCCTGTTCGCCGAACCCGACAGCGCCGACGCGGCACTGCTCGACCGGACCGCGTTCACCCAGGCCGCGTTGTTCGCGGTCGAGGTGGCGCTCCACCGGTTCGCCGAGCACCACGGCGTCACCCCCGACTACCTCCTCGGGCACTCGATCGGCGAGGTGGCCGCGGCGCACGTGGCGGGCGTGTTCGACCTGCCCGACGCCTGCCGCCTGGTCGCCGCACGCGGGGCCACCATGCAGTCCGCCCGCGACGACGGGGCGATGGCCGCGCTGGAGGCCTCCGAACAGGAGGTGCGTGACTCCCTGGTGACCGGAGCGGAGATCGCCGGGGTGAACGGCCCCCGGGCCGTGGTGGTGTCCGGGGACGAGGACGCCGTGACCGCGATGGCCGGGCTCTGGTCCGGCCGCGGCCGGCGGACACGGCGGCTCCCGGTCAGCCATGCCTTCCACTCGCCGCACATGGACGAGGTGCTGGGGGACTTCCGCTCCGCGCTGGACACCATCGCCTTCCACGAGCCCCGGATCCCGGTCGTCTCGAACGTCACAGGAGAGCTCGCCACCGTCGGGCAGTTGACGTCGCCGGACTACTGGGTCACCCATGTCCGTCAAGCCGTGCGGTTCCTCGACGGCGTCCGGACCCTACGGGCGCACGGCGTCACCGAGTTCGTCGAGCTCGGCCCGGACGGGGTGCTCACCGCGATGGTCGGGCAGGCGGTCGCGGACGAGGGCGCCGACGTGAACCCCGGCGCCTCGGTGTCGATGCTGCGGTCCGGGCGCGGCGAGGCGGAGACCGCGTTCGCCGCGCTCGGCGCCCTGTACGTGCGGGGCGTGCCCGTCGACTGGTCGGCGGCGCTTCCGGCGACCGGACTTGTGCCGCTGCCGCGCTACCCCTTCCAGCACCGCCGGTACTGGCTGGAGAACCCGTCCGACGCGCACCCGCTGCTGGACACCGTGGTCACCCTCGTCGACGGGGCGACCGTGCTGACCGGCGAGGTCGGGGCGGGCGGCTGGATCGGCGACCACCGGATCCGCGACGAGGTCCTCGTCCCCGGCACGGCGCTGCTCGACATGGCACTGTACGCCGGGTCCCGCGTGGACTGCCCGACGGTCGCGGAACTGACCTTCGTCGCACCGCTGGTGGTGCCCGAGGCGGAGACCGTGGCGGTCCAGGTCCGGGTCGATGCCCCGGGGCCGGACGGCAGCCGCCCGGTGCTGATCCACTCCCGGCCGGGCGCCGGGGCGGACTCGCCGGACGGGTGGACCCGGCACGCCCACGGTGTGCTCGCTTCCGGGCCGCAGGCGGCCCCCCAACCGGCCGCGGCCGAACCGTCCGGTGCCGAGGCGGAGCTGGCCGGCGTGTACGAGCGGCTCGCCGAGCACGGCTACCACTACGGCCCGGCGTTCCAGGGCCTGCGGTCCGCGCGCCACACCGGCGAGGACCGCTTCGTCGAGGTGGAACTCCCACAGCGGTACCGGAGCGAGGCAGGCCGCTACGGCGTGCACCCGGCGCTGCTCGACGCGGTGCTGCATGTGCTGCTCCCCGGTGTCGTGGACCCCGGCGCACCGGCTGTCCTGCCGTTCTCCTGGACCGGGGTGACCCGGTACGCGACCGGTGCTACGGCGCTGAGCGCCCGGGTCACCGTCCGCGGCGGCGCGGCGGTCCTGACGGTCCACGACCGGGAAGGCCGGGCGGTGCTGACGGTGGACGAGCTGGTGCTGCTGCCCGTCGGGCGGAGCAGCGCGCCCGCGGGCATGCACACCGTCGTCTGGCGCGATGCCACCAGCCCCGACGCCGCCCTCGAGCCGGCCGTCATCCACCGCGTGAGGACCCCGGCCGGTCTCCCCGAGCAGGACGTGCCGACGGCGGCGAAGGCGCTGGTGCACTCGGTTCTCGTAGAGCTCCGGGCGGTCCTGGCCGAGGACGACCGGTACCGGCACGCCTTCGTCGTCGAACCGGGCCCGGAGCACGCCGCGGTGCGCGGCCTGGTCCGCAGCGCCCAGGCGGAGAACCCGGGCAGGTTCGTGCTCGTCGAGGCCGGGGCGGACGTCGGGGAGGCCGAACTGGGGGACGCGCTGCGGATCCCCGAACCGGAACTGGCGCTCCGCGACGGCCGGACCCTGGTACCGCGGCTGGCCCGCCCGGCCGGTGTCGCGGCGGCCGCCCCGGACGCCGTTGTCGACCTGGGCGCGGGCCCCGTACTGGTCACCGGTGCGACCGGAACCCTGGGCACCGTGCTGGCCCGGCACCTCGTCGACCGGCACGGGGTGCGGAACCTGGTGCTGGTCAGCCGGCGGGGCGGGACCGCACCGGGTGCGGCCCGTCTGCGGGACGAGCTGACCGCGCTGGGTGCCGAGGTGAGTCTGGTGGCCGCCGACGTGACCGACCGGCAGGCCCTGGAGCGGGTGTTCGCCGCGCACCGGCCGGCCGCGGTGGTGCACACCGCGGGCGTCGTCGCCGACGCCACCCTCACCGGACTGACCACCGAGCAGGTCGACGCGGTGCTGGGCCCGAAGGTGGACGCGGCCTGGCACCTGCACGAACTGGCGGGTGACCGGCCCTTGTTCCTGTACTCGTCGGTCGCCGGGCTGCTCGGCACTCCGGGACAGGCGAACTACGCGGCGGCCAACACCTTCCTGGACGCGCTGGCCGAGCACCGCCGGGCGCTGGGCAGGCCCGCGGTTTCCCTGGCCTGGGGCCTGTGGGCGCAGACCAGCGCCATCTCCGAGCAGTTGACCGACGTCGACCTCCAGCGGCTGGCTCGCGCGGGCCTGCGCCCGTTGGACACCGCGGAGGCGCTGTCCCTGTTCGACGCCTCCCTCGACGTGGTGGCCGGCGACGGCGCCGCGGTGCTCGCCCTGACCAGGTTCGACCGCGCCGCGCTCAGGGGACGGACCGACGTCGCGGGAATGCTGCGGGACCTGTCCGGGCCCCCGCCCGTCGCCGCGGCCGCGGCAGGGGACGGCGCGCCGGGCGGGCCGGGCGCGGACACGCCCGAGGTCGTCGCCGACCTCCCGGACCTCGTCCGTGTCCAGGTCGCCGCGGTGCTGGGCCACGCGGACCCGTCCGAGGTGGAGGAGCACCGCTCGTTCAGCGAGCTCGGGTTCGACTCCCTCACGGCCGTCGAGCTGCGTAACCGGCTCGGCACCGCGCTCGGCCGACGGCTGTCCGCGACCGTGGTGTTCGACCACCCCACCCCGGCCGCGTTGACCGAGCACCTGCTCGGCCTGATCGGGGCCACGGAGCGGCCGGCCGCGTCCGCGACCCGGGACCGTGCGGCGACGGCCGGGGGTCACCACGACGAGCCGATCGCGATCGTCGGCATGGCCTGCCGCTACCCGGGCGGTGTCACCTCGCCGCAGGACCTGTGGCAGTTGGTCGCCGACGGCAGGGACGCCACCTCGGAGTTCCCGGTGAACCGGGGCTGGCCGGCCGATCTCCACCACCCGGATCCGGACCACCCGGGCACCTCCATCACCCGCAGGGGCGGGTTCCTGCACGACGCGGACCGGTTCGACGCCGAGTTCTTCGGGCTGTCGCCGCGGGAAGCGCTCGCCGTCGACCCGCAGCAGCGGCAGCTGCTGGAGACCACCTGGGAGGCGGTGGAGCAGGCCGGTCTCGACCCGCTGGCCCTGCGCGGCAGCCGGACCGGCGTGTTCGTCGGTGTCATGTACAGCGACTACGGCTCCCGGCCGGACCTGCCACCGGAGGGGGTGCAGGGCTACCTGTACAGCGGCAGCGCCGGCAGCATCGCCTCCGGCCGCCTCGCCTACACCTTCGGGTTCGAGGGGCCGACCCTCACCGTGGACACCGCGTGCTCGTCCTCGCTGGTCGCCGTCCACCTGGCCGCGAGCGCGCTGCGCCGCGGCGAGTGCGAGTTCGCGGTCGCGGGAGGCGCGACCGTGATGGCCACGCCGACGCCGTTCGTGGAGTTCTCCCGGCTGCGCGGGCTGTCCGAGGACGGCCGGTGCAAGTCATTCTCCGACGACGCCGATGGCACCGGATGGTCCGAGGGCGCGGGCATGCTCCTGCTGGAGAAGCTGTCGGACGCCCAGAGCAACGGACACCGGGTGCTCGCCGTGCTGCGCGGCTCGGCGGTGAACTCCGACGGCGCCTCGAACGGGCTGACGGCCCCGAACGGGCCCGCCCAGGAGCGGGTGATCCGCGCCGCGCTCGACTCCGCAGACCTGGCCCCGGCCGACGTCGACCTCTTGGAGGCACACGGTACGGGGACCAGGCTGGGCGACCCGATCGAGGCCCGGGCGGTGATCGCCGCCTACGGTCGCGAGCGGGAGCACCCGCTGCTGCTGGGGTCGCTGAAGTCGAACATCGGGCACGCCCAGGCGGCTGCGGGTGTCGGAGGGATCATCAAGGTCGTCCAGGCCATGCGGCACGGGCTCGCCCCGGCCACCCTGCACGTCGGCACCCCGTCCCGGCACGTCGACTGGGCGGAGAGCGGCGTCGAGCTGCTGACGGAGGCCCGCCCGTGGCCGCGGGGCGCACACCCACGCCGGGCCGGCGTCTCCTCCTTCGGGTTCGGAGGAACCAACGCCCACGTGAT
The DNA here is from genome assembly GCF_055778765.1 of Streptomyces sp. DSM 120436. NCBI lineage: Bacteria > Bacillati > Actinomycetota > Actinomycetes > Kitasatosporales > Streptomycetaceae > Streptomyces > Streptomyces sp. DSM 120436. The sequence goes on from NZ_JBSKBS010000001.1 coordinate 3,304,888, forward strand.
CATCGAGGAGGCCGAGGCCGTCCCGGCCCGGGCGCCTGAGCGGCCGGCCGGTCCGCCGCCCGTCCCGGTTCCGTGGGTGCTCTCCGCCCGTACCGAGCAGGCCCTGGCGGAGCAGGCGGAGCGGGTCGCGGCGCTCTCCACGGTGGACGAGTCGTTCACCCTGGCGACCCGTGCCGCTCTGCCGTACCGGATGGCGGCGACGAGCCCGGCGGGTCTGCGGAAGGCGGTTGCGGTCCGTGCGGTCGGAGGCCGGCTGGCCTTCGCGTTCACCGGGCAGGGCGCGCAGCGCATCGGCATGGGGCTTGAGCTGGCCGCCGCGCACCCGGTGTTCGCCTCGGCGTTCGACGAGGTCTGCGCGCACTTCGACACCGCCCTGCAGGCGAGGGTCCGGGCGGCGATCGCCGACGGGGACGGCCTGGACGAGACCGGCACGGCACAGCCCGCGCTGTTCGCCGTCGAGGTGGCGCTGTTCCGCCTGGTGGAGTCGTGGGGGATCCGGCCCGACGTGGTCTTCGGCCATTCGGTCGGAGAGCTGGCCGCGGCCCACGTCGCCGGTGTACTGACGCTGCCCGACGCGGCCCGGCTGGTCGCGGCCCGCGGCGCCCTGATGCAGGCACTTCCCCGTGGCGGCGCGATGGTCGCCGTTGAGGCGGCCGCCGCCGAACTGGACGAGCTGGAACTGCCCGCCGCGGTGGCGGTAGCCGCGATCAACGGCCCCACCTCGGTCGTCCTGTCCGGCGCCGAGGAGCCCCTGCTGGCCTTCGTCGAGGAGCACTTCTCCGGCCGGGGCCGGCGCACCAAGCGGCTCACGGTCAGTCACGCCTTCCACTCTCCGCTGATGGAGCCGATGCTGGACGACTTCCGGGCGGTCGCCCGTGAACTCACCTACCGGACCGTGGAGATCCCCGCGCTCTCCACGGTCACCGGCCGGCACGCCGGGGAGTGGACCGACCCGGAGTACTGGGTGGCGCAGGTCCGGGCCACCGTCCGGTTCCACGACGCGGTGCTGGCCGCCCGGGACGAGGGCGTGCGCACCGTACTGGAGGTGGGCCCCGACGCGGTACTGACCGGCATGATCGCCGCCGGCTTCCCCGCCGGGGAGGACGACGGCCCGGTCGCCGTGCCTCTCCGGCGGCACGGCCGGTCCGAGGCGGACTGCGCCGCCGGCGCGCTCGGCACCCTGTTCACCCGGGGCGTCCGGATCGACTGGAGGGCGGTGTTCCCCGGCGCGGAGCCGGTCGACGTGCCCACCTACGCGTTCGGCCGTAGGCGTTTCTGGCTCGCTCCGGCCGGACGGGCCGACGTGACCGGCGCCGGTCTGCGTGCCGCGAGGCACCCATTGCTCGGCGCGGCGGTCGACCTCGCGGCGGAAGGCGGCGTCACCGTGTCGACCGGACGGCTGTCGCTGGCCACGCACCCGTGGCTGGCCGACCACCGGGTGCGGGGCACCGTGGTCGTGCCCGGTACGGCGCTGGTCGAGCTGGCCGCGTCGACGGGCGCGATCGCGGAGTTCACCGTCACCGAACCGGTGGTCGTCCCGGAGACCGGCGCGCTCACCCTTCAGTTGGTGGTCGACGGCACCGCGGTCACGCTGTACTCGCGGAGCGCGGACGCCGGCTCCGACGACCTCCCGTGGACCCGGCACGCGGCCGGGATCCTGCTTCAGGAGGGGCCCGGGCCGGTTCCCGAGGCCGAGCCGTGGCCGGAGGAGCTGACCGAGATCGATCTCACCGGCATGTACCGGCGTGTCGCGGAACACGGCTACGTGTACGGCCCCGTCTTCAGGGGGCTGTGTGCGCTGCACCGGTGCGGCGACGAACTGTTCGCCGAGGTCGAGGTCCCGACGGAGCCGGCGTTCTCGACGGCGGGGTTCACCGTGCACCCGGCACTGCTGGACGCCGTCCTGCACGCGCTGTTGCCCGGCGTCGAGGGCGACGACCGGCCGGCCTCACTGCCCTTCGCCTGGAGCGGGGTGCGGTTCCACGCGCCCGCCCCGACCGCCGGCGGCGCGGTCCTGCGGGCCCGCCTCACTCCCACGGGTCCCGACGCGGTGCGCCTGCTGGTGACCGGCGAGGACGGCCTCGTCGTGGCGGAGGTGGACGCATTGGTGCTGCGCCCGATCCCCGCTCTCCCGTCCGGCGCCGCGGGCGAGAACCTGCTGTACACCCCTGTCTGGCGCGGGCCTGAGGTGTCCGGCGTGCCCTCGGACGGCACCGCCCCCACGGTGGTGCGGGTCGAGACCGGCGCAGGCGACCTGCCGCAGCGGGCCCGGCACGCCGTCCACCACACGCTCGGTGTGCTGCGCGACTGGCTGGACGGCGACGCCGGGGGACGGCTCGCGGTCGTCGTCGGATCCGATCTGGCCCATGCCGGCGTCCGTGGCCTGGTCCTCAGCGCCGCGACCGAACACCCCGGACGGTTCCTGCTGGTGGACCGCCCCGACACGGACGGCTCCGCCGACGTCCGGGATTCCGTCCGGGAACTCCTGGCCTCGGTCGGCGACCTGGACGAGCAGGAGGTGCGGGTCCAGGACGGCGAACTCCTCGTTCCCCGGCTGGTCCCGTACCGGCCAACGGCCGGGACCGGGTCGGACGGCGTGCAGGACGCGGCCGGTGCGGCGGTGCCCTGGAACGAGGGCACCGTGATGATCACCGGAGCGACCGGCGCGCTGGGGACGGAGCTGGCCCGGCACCTGGTGGCACGGCACGGCGCCCGCTCGCTGCTGCTGGTGAGCCGGAGCGGAAAGGCTCCGGACATCGGCGGCACGGACGCCGGCGTCGAGGTCCACGCGGTGGCCTGTGACGTGACCGACCGTGAGGCAGTGGCCGACGTCGTCGCCCGGTACCGGCCCGTCGCCTTCGCGCACGCCGCCGGAACGCTGGCCGACGGCACGCTGGTCGGACTCTCGCCCGACCAGGTCGACGCCGTCCTGCGGCCCAAGATCGACGCGGCGTGGCATCTGCACGAGGCAGCCGGCGACCGACCCCTGGTGCTGTACTCCTCGATCGCCGGGCTGCTCGGCACGGCCGGCCAGGCCAACTACGCGGCAGGGAACACTTTCCTGGACGCCCTGGCCGAGTACCGCACCTCGCTCGGGCTGCCCACCGTCTCGCTGGCTTGGGGGCTGTGGGAGGCCGGAATGGGCGACCGGCTGTCCGAGACGGACCTGAGGCGGATCCACGCGCTCGGGCTGCGCCCGGTGGAGGTGGCGGACGCACTGCGGGCCTTCGACATCGCCACCGCGGGCATCTCCGACCCGGTGACTGCCGACGGCCGTATCCCGGTGTTCGCCGTCACCGGGGTCGACCGGGCCACGCTCGGCGCCGCCCCGAACCCGGCCTCGGTGCTGAGGGGCCTCGCGCCCCGACCGGCCGCCGTGCGCGCCGGCGCGGTTCCGCCGGCGACCCGGACGCGGACCCACGTCGCCTGGGACCAGCCGGGCGCCGTGCTCGACCTCGTCCGCCGCGAGGTCGCCGCCGCGCTGGGACACGACGGGGTGTCGGCCATCGCCTCCGACGTGCTGTTCACCGATCTCGGTCTCGACTCGCTGACGGCGGTGGAGCTGCGCAACCGGCTGACGGCCGTCACCGGGGAACAGCTGCCGGCCACGCTGGTGTTCGACCATCCGACGCCGGCCCAGCTGGCAGACAACCTGCGCACCATCGTGGCGGCCCGGCAGGCCGCTCCGCTTCTCGACCAGTTGGAGACACTGATGCGGCACGGAGGGCTCGCCCCGGACGCGGTGGACCGGATCCGGCAGCTCGTCGGCGGTGCTCCACCGGCCGCCCACGTGCGCGACGAGCAACTCGAGAAGGAACTGTCCGACCTGGAGGACGCCGCGGACGAGGACCTGTTCGCCATGGTTGACGACCTCGAATGAGCCGCCGCCGGTCCCGTGTGACCCGCGGTCGACCACAGGTACAAGCGCAGGCACAGTTACAGGTACAAGAAGGAGAGTGTGACTCATGGACGGCAACGGCGTGACCGGGCTGGTCGAGAAGTACATCGCGATCTGGAACGAGCCCGACGGCCGGCTCCGGCAAGCTCTGGTGGAAGAGGTGTTCACCCCGGACGCGACGTACACCGACCCGAACATCGTCGCTCACGGAACGGCGGCGATCGGGGAGTACATCACCGCCGCACGGCGGAACTTCCCGGGGATGCCCTTCACCCCCGGGACGGTCCTGACCCATCACGACGCCGTGCACTTCTCCTGGCAGGTGGGGCCCCCCGCGAGCTCACCCGTGGTGAGCGGCTTCGACACCGCCACCTTCGAGGGGGGCCGGATCAACCGGCTGTACGGCTTCTTCAACGGCTACTGACCCTTTTGTCCGCCGCGTGGTCGCCGGGAAACGCGTTCGTCCCGACGACCAGCGGCAGGGCCCGCAGCAGACGGGCCCGCTTCGCCGACGCGGCGTCGGGATCGCCGAAGATGTGGTGGAACGTCTGCCAGGTCGAGTCGGCGATGCAGTCCCCGATGGTGACGATCAGGTTGTCGAACAGCCGGGCGACGGCATCGACCGACAACGGCTCCAGCAGGATCCGCGCGCTGTTCAGCCGGCCGAGACCCCACTGCGGGAACCTGCGGTGGAAGTCCTCGTTGGCGCAGGCCACGATCAGCAGCATCCCGGACTGGCTGCCCGCTCCCAGCCTCTCGAAGAAGGCGAGGGTCGCCTCGTCGGCAAGGTGAAGGTCGTCCACCGCGATGACGACCGGGCGTTTCCGGGCGATCGCGTGCACGAGGCTCTCGGCCTCCTGCACCCGGCGTACCGACTCCGGCTGGTCCGGATCGGCCGACTCGACGGGGGTGTCGGGCTCGGCCTCGCGGTGGAGCGACCGCAGCGACCTGACGACGGCGAGCGGATCGATGCCCACCGACCTGCTCACCCGGTACTTCACGATGAACGGAGCGGGCCCGGCGTTCTTCTCGAGCAGGTGACAGAACTCCAGCAGGAGCCGGCTCTTCCCCGTCCCGTGGTCGCCGAGGACGGTGACCAGATGCGGAATGCCGCGCTGCTCGACGCGCTCGAAGGTCCGCCGCAGGATCTCCATCTCATGGTCCCGGTCCATGAACGGCTTGGTGTCGACCGGATACTCCACCGAGGGCGCCTCCGCGACCCAGTAGGGCAGCTTCTGCGCCGCCGGCGCCAGGTACGACACCTGTCCGAGGGTCAGCGACCTGGTGCGGTCCGACACCCAGATCGCGCCGGCCGGTACCTGTGGGAACGTCTCCCAGCACTGGTCGAGCAGGGTGCCGTTGACCGACAGCAGGCTCTTCCGGGGGACCGGGTCGAAGCGCCTCTGGAGATCACCGGTCGCCACCATGGCCCGTATGGTCAGCCCGTGCCGGTTCTCGTCCGACACGTCGAGGCTGTCCCTGAGCAGCAGGGCGAGCTGAGTGGCCCGCGCGGCGCCCTCCGCCGGATCGTCGAGGTCGAAGAGGGCTATCGTCGCGGATCCCACGGAGGCCAGGACCTCGCCGCCGCAGCACTCCACGCCGGTCCTGACCAGGGTGTGGATTCCGTCGAGGAGGTCGTCGACACCGACCGGGTGCGCCGAGGACGCCCCGGATCCGACATGGGCCCGGACGATCATCACCGTCACCTCGCGCCGGTGCGAGCCCGCCGGGGGCGGCACCGGGAGCGTCGACCGGGCCGGCTCGTCCAGCACGTCGTGCTTACGCCCGACCTCGTCCTCGCCGACGGGGGCGTCCGGCGCGAGCGGCACTCCCGCACCGGCCACGACTGCCTGTCCGGTCGCGCCGAACTCCCCGGTCGTCACCTCGGCCCGGGGAAACTCGCCGAGTGTCGGGTCGTGCGTCAGGATGCGCTGTTGCAGGCTCCGCAGCCACGGTCCGGGCTCCAGGCCGAGGCGGTCCACGAGTTCAACGTGCGTACGGTGGTAGACGTTCAGCGCCTCGGTCTGCCGACCGGAACGGTACAGGGCCAGCATCAGCAGCCCACGGGCCCGTTCGCGCAGCGGTTCGGCCTCCACCATCTGCTCGATGCCGCTGGTCACCTCCCCGTGGTGGCCGCAGTCCAGCTTGGCCTCGAAGTACAGTTCCTGCGCGTCGATCCGTCCGTTCTCGACGGCACTCGACTCCGGCCAGACGATCCCGGCTTCCACGAGGTCTGCCAGGACGTCACCTCGCCACAGGTCCAGTGCGTCCCGCAGGACCGCGGCCGCCTCCGCCGGGAGCCCGTTGGCCATTTTCTTGCGGCCGAGTTCCAACTGCCTGCCGAAGACGTGCACGTCGACCAGGTCCTCGTCGATCTGGAGCATGTAGCCGGGAGACCGCGTGATCAACGCCGGATGCGGCCCCCGCGCACGCAGCGACCGCAGGACCGACCGGAGCGACCACACGGAATTCTGCAGGATTTTCCGCGCCGTAATTGGCGGTTCAGTATCAGGCCAAAGTGATTCCATTAATCGGCTGTTCGCGACCGCCTGATTCGGTTCGAGAAGAAGACGGCCGAGCAGCGCACGCTGTTTTACGCCTCCGAGAACCGCCCGTTCACCATCGCAGATCACTTCCAACGGGCCGAGTACGCGAAACTGAATCATGAGTGACCCCCCACCTCTTCATGATCAATGATCTTGCCCGCTCACCGCATCGGAATACCCTGTCCGTATCGGACACATTATGACCCATGGGTAGAACGCTCGGTGGGGAAGAGGCGTTCCGGCCAGGCCGGTGCCGCGCAGATCGACACTCTCGGCCCGAGGGCGCCGGACACCCCACTCCCCGGGACTCACACGGCGAAACCGACCTCGCGTCATGTGCCGCCCTCTCCCGCCGCGCAGCCATCGACTCCACGAGAATGACCGAAATCATCAGCCGTGGTCCCGCGCTTCCGGACGGCAGGAATGCGCGCCGATGACGCTTTCCAAGCGGGCGGTTCGCGTGGAACGTCGTACCGGGGATCTCCGGACCTGGTCCCGGGATTCGGTGCGGCGGGCAGCTCGCTGGTCCGGGCTCGGCCCGTCCGTCGGGGGACGTCGGCACGCCGGCCGCCGGCGGGGCGATGCTGTGCACGCGTGACGTACAGGCACACCGGCCTGACGCTCCGATCTTGAAGGCGGCCACCTGACGCTCACGAAATGGTCTCTGACCTGCATCCTTCACCTCAAGGGGAGGTGTCGGCGCGGTCTCGATGACGCATCATGTGGAGTGCGTGGCGATCCTCGAGCCTGCTGACAAGGGTGCCTGACCTGCGGTTCAGCAGGAGCGGCGGGGGCCTCGACCTGTTTCGCGACATCCAGCAGGCCGAGCCCTTCGGACACCTCTCACCTGTGGGTTCGTGCCGGGTGACGGGTAGGAGCGGCTGCGCGACGCCCGGCCGTCGGGGCTTTTGACGTTCGTATGACGCTCGACTTCCGTCAGCGGGACCGGCGGGAACAGTGTATTGCGATGCCCCGTGGCTGCATTGTCGGGAGCCGCTGACACAGCTCTGCGACGATCACCGTCAGTGATCTCTGCTGTCGGGCACAGCAAAGTCAAGCTGGACGGATTCCGTCTGACGAGTTGGTGCGTGATAGCGGGTGAGGCGTTCTCGCTGGTGGATGGCATGATCTGCTTGTGGCGATCATGGTCAATCGGGTGGTTCTCGCGCATCGGCTGTTCACCGGGATCTCCCTACGTCATCTGGGCTGTCTGGTCGAGGAGTTGGCTCAGCCGTGGCAGGCCGCGGTTGAAGGCCGCCACCACGCAGCGCGAGGCGGGGTGAGGAAACGGGCCGCAGGAGCCGGTGCCCGCCACCAGCTCGTCTTCACCGACCGGCTGGTGGCCACGCTCATCCATCTGCGGCACGATCTGCCGCACTCGGTGCTGGGGCTGCTGTTCGGTGTCGACCGCTCCACCATCACCCGCGCGATCGGGGAGATACGCGCCCTCCTGGCCCAGCGGGGCTGCGCGGTCCCCGACCGGCCCGGTCTGCGGCTACGAACACTGGCGGACGTATTCGCCTATGCCCAAGCCGAAGGGGTCGAGCTGCGCCTGGACGCCACCGAGATTCAGGTCCGCCGGCCCGTGGCCGGCCGCGGGGGACGCCGGGCGTTCGTCTCCGGCAAGAAGAAACAGAACACTATGAAGGCCACCGCCGTCGCCGACCACCAGGGCCGCACGCTGTGGACCGACGCCCTGCGACCGGGCCGCATGCACGACGCGACCGCCGCACGCAACGAGGGCATCGACCTCTGCTTCCAGTACTTCCCCGACGTGGAGGTCCTCCTGGACGACGGTTACCTCGGCCTGCGACGCGATCATCCAGGCCAGGCGATCACACCACCCAGGAAGCCGAACAAGAGCGCACTGCCTGACGTCCACGCACGCTGGGAACGCGACCGCCACTGGCACTCATCCGACCGCATCACCGTCGAACACGCCCTCGCCGACCACAAGCGCTGGAAACAACTCATCCGCTGGACCCACCGACGAGACCGGCTGCCCGACACCTACCGCGCCATCGCCGGCCTCGTCTCCGACCGCACCGCCATCATCTGAACGCAACCCTCGGTTAGGCCTCCGCAGCCTCACCCGCTATCACGCACCAACTCGTAAGCAGGCTCAGACATGTCGGAGTCGATTCAGGCTGGTGGGAGTTCCGGTGGACGAGAGCGTGCTTGCCAAGCCCGGGGACGTGGTCGACCGTGATCGTGAGTGGGGTCTGCTGACCTAGTTCGTCACGGACCCGGATCCGGCGATGCGTCTGGGGGTCGTGTCGGGGCGCAGGCGGCACGGGAAGTCGTATCCCCTGCAGGCGCTGTCGGAGCGGGTCGGAGGTCTGTGCGTCACCGCGGTAAGGGAGGAAGGGCGACTGCCGGTGATCACCCAGCGCCCCTTCTCCTTGACCAGATCGACACTGCGGTGCTGGGTGTAGGGCACATTTGTGGCGAACCCGCCCTTCTCGAGGCACCCGGGGTCGCCCGCGGTGGACGCGATGACGGTGTCCGTCTCGGGCGTCCGGCAACGGAGCCGGGCCGTCAGGCGTCAGGCTCGGAGCAGCGGCTCGTCCGGCGGGCGCGAGCGCCGGCCGGGCAGGCGGTCGCACCGGACCGGGCCTGCCGTTCCGGTGGGACACCTGGCCCCACGCGCCGGCCGGCCACGCCGGCACGGCCTTCGCGGTTGCGTGTGCCGGGCTCCTCAGAGCACTTGCCAGGCCCGGGTCAGCGCCGACGCGGTGAGGACCTGTTCCGGACGCCCCTGCCCGGTGAGGCGGCCGTCCTGGAGCAGGAGGCAGGCGTCCGCCGCGCGCGCCGCCTCGAGGTCATGCGTGGCCTGGACGACCGTCACCCCGTCGGCGACGAGCGCCGTCAGCAGTGCCCCGATCCGCTCCCCCGCCTCCGGGTCCAGGCCGGTGGTCGGCTCGTCGAGGAGCAGCAGGTCCGACTCCTGCGCCAGTCCTTGGGCGATGAGAGCGCGTTGGCGCTGCCCGCCCGAGAGCTCGCCCAGTTGACGTGAGGCGAGGTCGCCGATGCCGAGCCGGTCGAGCGCCGCGTCCACGGTCGCGTGGTCCCGTGCGGTCAGCCGGCGCCACGGGCCGCGCTCGCCCCAGCGCCCCATCTCCACGGTCTGCCGGACGGTGAGCGGCAGGGTGTCGCCGACCGCTCCGCGCTGAGGCACGAAGGCGGGCGGCCGGTCGCCGGTGCGGAGGAGGTCGCCGGACGTCGGCTTGATCACACCGGCGAGCACGCCGAGCAGGGTCGACTTGCCGCTGCCGTTCGGCCCGACGAGCACCGTCGTGGCCGACGCGGGTATCTCGCCCGTGACTTGACGGAGCACCAGGCGTCCTGGATAGCCGGCGCACAGGTCCGAGAAGCGGATGCGGGCGGTTCGGCCGAGGGGCGGGGCGGGGGAGGGGGGCGGTTCATTGAACATGATTTTCATTGTAGTCTCCTGGCCATGGATTGGTTGACGGTCCCGTTCGAGGTGACCTTTGTGCAGCGGGCCCTGTGGGGCGGGACGCTCGTGTCCGCCATCTGCGCGCTGGCGGGCACCTGGGTGGTGCTGAGGGGGATGGCCTTCCTCGGTGACGCCATGTCCCACGGGCTGCTTCCCGGTGTCGCGGCGGCCGCGCTCCTCGGGGGGAATCCGATGGTGGGCGCGGTGGTCAGTGCCGCCGTCATGACGGCCGGCGTCACCGTGCTGGGCCGTATGCCGAAGCTGTCCCAGGACACCGGCATCGGGCTGCTGTTCGTGGGCATGCTCTCGCTCGGTGTGATCATCGTGTCGCGCTCGCAGTCCTTCGCGGTCGACCTGACCGGCTTCCTCTTCGGCGACGTTCTCGCCGTCCGGCAGCAGGACCTCCTCGTGCTCGGGGCGGCGTCGCTCGCGGCGCTGGTGGCGTCGGTGCTGGGCCACCGTGCCTTCCTGGCCCTGGCGTTCGACGAGCGCAAGGCCCACACCCTGGGGCTGCGCCCGCGCCTGGCCCACGCGGTGCTGCTCGGCCTGCTCGGCCTGGCGATCGTCGCCTCGTTCCACATCGTCGGAACGCTGCTGGTCCTCGGGCTGCTCATCGCGCCCCCGGCGGCCGCCCTGCCCTGGGCCCGCTCCGTGCGCGGGGTCATGGCGCTCGCCGCCCTGTTCGGAACCTCGGCCACGTTCGGCGGCCTGCTGCTGTCCTGGCACCTGAGCACCGCGGCCGGCGCGACCGTCGCCGCCCTCGCGGTGAGCCTGTTCTTCCTCTCCCACGTGCTGTCCGGCCTGCGTGACCGCCGTACGCGCCGCGTCCACGCCCCGGCCCCCGTACTCGAAGTCAACTGAAAGAAGCCGGAGACGATCGTCATGACCGTCCGCAGAAACGTCACTCCGTGGGCGTCGGCCGCACTGGTGCTCACCGCGCTGCTCACCGCGAGTTGTGCGGGAGAGAGGAACAACCCCGCACGGCCCGACGCCAGTTCCCCGTCCGCGGTCCCGCACGGGTACGTCGAAGGAGCCCAGGAGGCCGCCGAGCAGCAGTCCCGGCTCCTCCTGAACGACCCCGACAGCGGCGACACCAGGATCCTCGACCTCATCACCGGCGAGGTGCACAGGACGGCCCCGGTGAAGGGCGCCGTCCGGCTGTGGACGGACGGCAGGTTCGGCTACCTCCACACGCCCGGCGGCACGCACGTCCTCGACGGCGGAGCCTGGACGGTGGACCACGGGGACCACGTCCACTACTACAGCGCGGCGCCACGGGACGTGGGGGAGTTTCCCGCGGGCAGCCGGGCCCAGGTGCGCAGCGACGCCGCCGTGACCGCGGTGACCGACGAGGACGGCCGCGCCCTCCTCCACGACCGCGGCGAGCTGGAGAAGGGGCGGATCGCGTCCTCCCGTACGCTGCCGGGCACTTACACCGGTGCCGTCGTCCCGTACGAGGAGCACCTGCTGGCCTTCGCGCACAAGGGCGGCACGACCGGACTCGTCGTCCTCGACCGCGAGGGAGAGCGCGTCGCCTCGCCGGACGTGACGTGCGAGGAGCCCCGGGGAGACGCCGTCACCGGGCGCGGCGTGGTCCTCGGCTGCGCCGACGGCGCCCTGCTCGTCCGGGTACAGGACGGCGCCTTCACCGCCGAGGAGATCCCCTACGGGCGGGACGTGCCGGCGAAGGAGCGGGCCACCGCTTTCCGCCACCGCCCCGGCAGCGACACCCTCACCGCCGCGGCCGAAGACGCCGTCTGGGTCCTCGACGTCACCGAGCGGACCTGGACACGGGTGGACACCGGACCGGTCGTCGCGGCCAACACGGCCGGGGAGGGCTCCCCGTTGCTCGTCCTGGAGACCGACGGCTCGCTGCACGGCTACGACATCGCGACCGGGAAGCGGACCGCGCGGACCGGGCCGCTGCTGACAGGCGGGAAACGGGCCGGCGCCGACGGCAGCGCCCCCGTCATCGAGGTCGACCGCAGCCGCGCCTACGTCAACGACCCGGAGGGCAAGAAGGTGTTCGAGATCGACTACAACGACGGCCTGCGCATCGCGCGCTCCTTCGACCTGGACGTCGAGCCCGTCCTCATGGCGGAGACCGGACGATGAGCCGTACCGAGGCGAAGCAGCGCGCGCGGGTGGGCGTCGCACGCCTGCGCCATCTGATCGCGGGCCTGCTCGCCCTCGTGACAGCCGCGACCGCCACCGCCTGCACCACCACCGGCGGCGACCGTCCCGGCATCGTCGTCACGACCAACATCCTCGGCGACATCACGCGGGAGATCGTCGGCGGCGAGGCCGACGTCACCGTCCTGATGAAGCCCGGCGCCGACCCGCACTCCTTCGGTCTGTCGGCGGTGCAGGCAGCCGAGCTGGAACAGGCCGACCTGGTCGTCCACAACGGCCTGGGCCTGGAGGAGAACGTCCTGCGGCACGTGGACGCCGCCCGTGAGTCCGGGGTCGCGACCTTCGCGGCCGGCGAGGCGGCCGACCCGCTCGCCTTCCACACCGCCGACGACGGCGGCCCCGAGGGCGAGGAAGGGCAGCCCGACCCGCACTTCTGGACCGACCCCGACCGGGTGCGCAAAGTCACCGGCCTGATGGCCGACCAGGTCATCGAGCACGTCGACGGCGTCGACGCCGACACGGTACGCGCCAACGCCGACCGCTACGCGAAGCAGCTCACGGAGCTCACCACCTGGATGGAGAAGTCCTTCGGCCGGATACCCGCCGACCGGCGGGCCCTCGTCACCAACCACCACGTCTTCGGCTACCTCGCCGACCGCTTCGGCTTCGAGGTGATCGGCGCGGTCGTCCCCAGCGGCACCACGTTGGCCTCACCCAGTTCCTCGGACCTGAGCTCCCTCACCGAGGCGATGGAGAGGGCGGGCGTACGCACCGTCTTCGCCGACTCCTCCCAGCCCGGACGGCTCGCCGAGGTGCTGCGAACGGAGATGGGCGGCGGGGTCCGCGTCGTCGGGCTCCACTCGGAGTCCCTGACCGCCGAGGGCGGGGGCGCCGACACCTACCTGCGGATGATGCGCGCCAACACCACCGCCATGGTCACCGGCCTGGCCGGCGACTGACCCTCCGAGCCTCCCGGCACACCGGCCATCGGACGCCGGCACGTCATGCCCCCATGCCGCCACCGCGCGGTGCAGAAAGGAACACGCTGATGAACAAGTCGACACGCGGCAGAGCCCTCACGGGCACGGCACTGGCCCTGGCGGTCTCCACCGTCCTGACCGCCTGCGGCGGAGGGGACTCTTCCGCCGGCGGTGCCAAGTCCGACCGGGCCGCGGACGGAACCGCGAGCGCCACGCCCGCGGCGGCGGTCAAGGATCCGCTGGTCGCCACCTTCGACGGCGGCCTGTACATCCTGGACGGCGAGAGCCTGAAGCTCGCCAGGACCATCGAGCTTCCCGGCTTCAACCGGGTCAACCCCGCGGGCGACGAGGACCACGTCGTCGTCTCCACCGACAGCGGCTTCCGCGTCCTGGACGCCACCGGCCAGGCCTTCACCGACATCGAGTACAAGGGCGCCAAGCCCGGCCACGTGGTCCGTCACGCGGGCAAGACCGTGCTCTTCACCGACGGCACCGGAGAGGTCAACGTCTTCGACCCCGCCGAACTGAGCACCGGCAAGAAGCCCGAAGGACGCACCTACACCTCCGCCGAGCCGCACCACGGCGTCGCCATCGAGCTGGCCGACGGCGAACTCCTGACCACCCTGGGCACCGAGGAGAAGCGCACCGGCGCGCTGGTGCTGGACAGGAACGACAAGGAGATCGCGCGCAACGAGAACTGCCCCGGCGTCCACGGCGAGGCGGCCGCCGAGAACGAAGCCGTCGCCGTCGGCTGCGAGGACGGCATCCTGATCTACAAGGACGGCGAGTTCACCAAGATCGACGCCCCCGACGACTACGGCCGCATCGGCAACCAGGCAGGCAGCGACGCCTCGCCGGTGCTCCTGGGCGACTACAAGACCGACCCCGAGGCCGAGCTGGAGCGTCCCACCCGCGTCTCCCTCATCGACACCGAGAAGAAGAAGCTGCGCCTGGTGGACCTGGGCGCCAGCTACTCCTTCCGCTCGCTGGCCCGTGGCCCGCACGGCGAGGCCCTGGTCCTCGGAACCGACGGCGCCCTCCACGTCATCGACCCGGACAGCGGCAGGACCGAGAAGAAGATCCCCGCCGTGGGCAAGTGGCAGGAGCCGCTGGACTGGCAGCAGGCCCGGCCCACCCTGTTCGTCCGCGACCACACCGCGTACGTCTCCGAGCCCGGCAAGAAGGCCCTGCACGCCATCGACCTGGACACGGGGAAGAAGATCGCCTCCGTCACCCTGCCGGAGAGCACCAACGAACTGTCGGGCGTCGTCCCCGGACACTGACTCCGCGACGTGCCCTCGCCGCCGCGGCCTCGAGGCCGCGGCGGCGAGGGCACGGTGGCGAGGGCGCACCGCTGTCCCGCCGCGGGACGCCTCCCGGGACGCCGTGCTCCGGCTGGATCGATATCTGTGCCCGCGGGCTGAGATTTCACTGGAACGCGCAGACAGGTTTTCTGTCGCAATAAGTGAGGCCGGACTCTTTTTTGCGCGCAGGCCGCTGCGGCGTGCTACTGTCGGTCTCAGTTGCAGTTGTGGTTCCCGAAAACTTCAAGTGCGTCCGGCTCGGCTCCTGTGCCGCTGGAAGCGCTTTTACATATCCGGTCTTTTTCCGGGCGGGGTGATCATCGCGGCGACGCGGGGCCCGTACTGCGCGGACCCCGAGGCACTGCCCCAAAGGAGAAATGACATGGCTGCTGGTACTGTGAAGTGGTTCAACGCGGAAAAGGGCTTCGGCTTCATCGAGCAGGACGGCGGCGGCGCCGACGTGTTCGCCCACTACTCGAACATCGCCGCTCAGGGCTTCCGTGAGCTGCTCGAGGGCCAGAAGGTGACCTTCGACATCGCGCAGGGCCAGAAGGGCCCGACGGCCGAGAACATCGTTCCCGCCTGACGCTGAGGCGCATGTCGTAGCTGGGACCCGCATCCTCTGGGGTGCGGGTCCCAGCTGCTTGTGTTTCCCGTGGCTGTTTTTCCCGCGGACGACAGCCGGGAAACCCGTGAAGCATCCTTCAAGGGTGCGCACGACCCGTCATGACCTCATCGCGGCGGACGCCCGAAAAATGCGTCCGCTGTGCGCCACTCATTTCAGCGCCTGGGCGCGTACGGATTTCCGTCGGACAGATGCGCTGTCGCGTTCCACCGGCCCGTTCTTGCAATTCTCCGTGCTGCTCATCGCTGCGGGAATTCCTTGATATGTGCCGCATCGAGGAAGGTTCCCCATGAACCGCACACGTACGAACGACCGTTTCGCCCGTACCCGTGAGGGCGGCGCCGGCTCCGGAAGGGGTGGCAGCCGATTCGGTCCGTCGGCCCCGAACCGGCCGGGCGGCTCGAGCCGTTCCGGCGGTCACGGACGCCGGCCTGCCGCGATCCAGGGAGAGTTCGCCCTTCCCGAGACGGTCACTCCCGCGCTTCCCGCCGTGGAGGGCTTCGCCGATCTCGACATGCCCGAGGAACTGTCGGCCGCGCTGGGTTCGCACGGAGTGACCGTGCCGTTCCCGATCCAGGCCGCGACCCTGCCGAACTCCCTCGCCGGACGGGACGTCCTGGGCCGCGGCCGCACCGGCTCCGGCAAGACCCTTGCCTTCGGTCTGGCGCTGCTGGCCCGTACGGCCGGGCAGCGCGCCGAGGCCCGGCAGCCGCTGGGACTGGTCCTCGTACCGACGCGTGAGCTGGCGCAGCAGGTCACCGATGCGCTCGCCCCCTACGCCCGCTCCGTGAAGCTGCGGCTGGCCACCGTGGTGGGCGGGATGCCGATCGGCAGGCAGACGAGCGCGCTGCGCGGTGGCGTCGAGATCGTCGTCGCCACACCGGGACGCCTCAAGGACCTCATCGACCGCGGCGGCTGCCGGCTGGACCAGGTGCGCGTCACCGTCCTCGACGAGGCCGACCAGATGGCCGACATGGGCTTCATGCCGCAGGTCACCGCCCTGCTCGACCAGGTCCGCCCCGAGGGCCAGCGCATGCTGTTCTCCGCCACCCTCGACCGCAACGTCGACCTGCTCGTGCGCCGCTACCTCAGCGACCCCGTCGTGCACTCCGTCGACGCCTCGGCCGGCGCGGTCACGACGATGGAGCACCACGTGCTGCACGTCCACGGCGCGGACAAGCACACGGCCACCACCGAGATCGCCGCGCGTGACGGCCGCGTGATCATGTTCCTCGACACCAAGCACGCCGTCGACCGCCTCACCGAGCACCTCCTGAACAGCGGGGTACGGGCCGCCGCCCTGCACGGCGGGAAGTCGCAGCCGCAGCGCACCCGCACCCTGACGCAGTTCAAGACCGGCCACGTCAACGTGCTGGTGGCGACCAACGTCGCGGCGCGCGGCATCCACGTCGACAGCCTCGACCTCGTCGTCAACGTCGATCCGCCCACCGACCACAAGGACTACCTCCACCGCGGCGGCCGCACGGCCCGCGCCGGCGAGTCCGGCAGCGTCGTCACCCTGGTCACCCCGAGCCAGCGCCGCGCGGTGACCCGCATCATGACAGCGGCCGGCATCGTCCCGCAGACCACCCAGGTCCGCGTCGGCGGGGAAGCCCTGCACCGCATCACCGGAGCCCAGACCCCCTCCGGCGTCCCGGTCGTCATCACCGCACCGGTGGCCGAGCGCCCCAAGAGGCGCGGCGCGACCTCACGCGGCCGACGCCGTCCCGCTCCGGCGGCCCGCCGCGCGTCCGTGCGCCGGCCGGCCGTCGGTACGGCGGCGTAGAACCTTCGTGATCGGACAGCCGGCCCATCTCCGCAGGAGGCACCCTTTGACGCTGGTCCAGACGCAGTTCCGCCCGGGGAGCGCCCACCCCGTGCGCGGCACGGTGACCGACACCATGGAGGCGGCCGGGCCGCAGGTCTGGGAGGACATGACCGTGGAGGTGGCACTGTCCGTGATGGCCGCCGCCCGTACGGCTCATCTGGTCGTCTGCGACGACGACGGTCTGTGCACCGGTCTGGTCACCCGGGCCCGGCTCACGGCCGTTCGTGACGGCTCCGGGTACACGGACCGGATCCGTCTGCGTGACATCGCCGACGTCATCGCTCCCTTCGCCTCGCCGCCGACCACGGGGGCCGAGGCCGGGCGCGCGACGCGGCGCCGCCGGCCCGGGGCCCCGCCCGTGGCCGGCGGACAGGGCAACGCTCCGGGCGTCCTCGCCCTCTCCCGCTGAACCGCTTCACGGCGGCCGGCCCCGTCCCTCCTCTCCCTGTGAGGCATCATGCGCTGTGTCATCGCCCGCTTCCCGTTCGACCTGACCAAGAGCGGCGTGCTGGAATCGATGAAGAACATCAAGCCCGAACCGGTCACCGGCGAGTCCGTGATCATCGGACGACGCCACTACCCCGCCAAGCAGGTCGGCGAGGTCGTCACCCGACAGGACCGCCGCGATTTCAGCGTCGGCGAGGTCCTGCGGGCCATGTCCCGGCTCGGCTTCACCTGTCGCACCCTTCCCGAGGCCGCGCCTGCGCACGTGGACGGCCCGTTGCGGCGGGCTTCCGCGATGCTCGGCACCCCCTCGTCCGGCTGACCGACGGGACGAGCGGGAGCCGAACGGAGCGGTGAGGGTCCTGCCGGCACATGCCGGCAGGACCCTCACCGCGTGACGTGCCGCTCCCGGCGCGGCGGCGGGTCGGTGGCCGGAGCGGCTGAAGTCCCCCGCGGTCCCGGCGCTGACGTCCTCGATCGCCCTGCGGTGCATCCCGCCCGTCTCCGGGGCCCCGCGTGGAACCACCCCGGAAAGCCGGACCGGTGGGGCGAGGGGACGGGGCACTGGACGGCGCACGAGGAGGCCGTGGACGCCGGCCACCACGACAAAGGGGGCACGAAAGCTCCGCCGGCGCCACCGGCCCACGGCTCACCCCCCGAAGGCCACCGCTCCCTGTTCCGGCCGCCGGCGTCGTCCGTCGTCCCGGCGCCGCAGGTGCGGGCGCCCCGGACCGCCGGGAAGGAGGGAGCGCACAGGCGGTGGATCACGCCGTCCCCTCTCCGGGTACCGTGAAGGCATGAGCCACCCGCACCCCGAGTTGAAAGCCGCCCCGCCCCTTCCCGAGGGAGGACTGCGGGTCGTCGCCCTGGGAGGCTTGGGCGAGATCGGCCGCAACATGACCGTCTTCGAGCACGCCGGCAAGCTGCTCATCGTCGACTGCGGCGTGCTGTTCCCCGAGGAGACCCAGCCCGGTGTGGATGTGATCCTGCCGGACTTCACCTCGATCCGGGACCGGCTGGACGATGTCGTGGCCGTGGTACTCACCCACGGTCACGAGGACCACATCGGCGGCGTGCCGTACCTGCTGCGCGAGCGGTCCGACATTCCCGTCGTCGGTTCCAAGCTGACGCTGGCGTTCCTGGAGGCCAAGCTCAAGGAACACGGCATCCGGCCGCGCACGGTCCGGGTGCGGGAGGGCGACCGGCGCGGGTTCGGACCGTTCGACTGCGAGTTCGTGGCGGTCAACCACTCCATCCCCGACAGCCTCGCGGTGGCGATCCGCACCCGGGCCGGGATGGTGCTGCACACCGGCGACTTCAAGATGGACCAGTTCCCCCTCGACGACCGGATCACCGATCTGCGCGCCTTCGCCCGCCTGGGCGAGGAGGGCGTGGACCTGTTCCTCACCGACTCCACCAACGCCGAGGTACCCGGCTTCACCACCTCCGAGCGTGAGCTGAACCCGGCGATCGAGCAGGTGATGCGCACCGCGCCGCGCCGGGTCATCGTCTCCAGCTTCGCCAGCCACGTGCACCGCATCCAGCAGGTCCTGGACGCCGCCCACCAGCACGGCCGCAAGGTCGCCTTCGTCGGCCGGTCGATGGTCCGCAACATGGGCATCGCCCGTGACCTGGGCTACCTGAAGGTCCCCTCCGGTCTGGTCGTGAGCACGAAGGAGCTGGAGAAGCTCCCGGACCACAAGGTCACCCTGGTGTGCACCGGCTCCCAGGGCGAACCGATGGCCGCGCTGTCGCGGATGGCCAACCGCGACCACATGATCCGCATCGGCAAGGGCGACACCGTCCTGCTCGCCAGCTCCCTCATCCCCGGCAACGAGAACGCCATCTACCGGGTGATCAACGGACTCACCCGGTGGGGCGCCCACGTGGTCCACAAGGGCAACGCCAAGGTGCACGTCTCCGGGCACGCCAGTGCCGGCGAGCTCGTCTACTGCTACAACATCGTCAAACCCCGCCACGTCATGCCGGTGCACGGCGAATGGCGCCACCTGCGGGCCAACGGCGACCTCGCCGTCCGCACCGGCGTCGACCCCGACCGGGTCGTCATCGCCGAGGACGGCGTCGTCGTCGACCTCGTCGACGGGCGCGCGTCCATCACCGGCAAGGTCCCCGCCGGCAACGTCTACGTGGACGGCATGGAGGTCGGCGGCGCCACCGAAGCGTCCCTCAAGGACCGCCTCACCCTCGCCGAGGAAGGCGTCGTCACGGTGGTGGCGATCGTCGACGCGGACACCGGCGCCCTCACCGAGGCCCCCGACTTCCTGGCCCGCGGCTTCGTCCACGACGACACCACCTTCGAACCGGTCGTCCCCGTCATCGAGAAGACCCTGGCCACCGCGGCCGAGGAAGGCGTCGGGGACGCGCGCCAGCTCGAACAGCTCATCGCCCGTGCCGTGGCGAACTGGGCGTTCCGCACCTACCGTCGCAAGCCCCTCATCATCCCCGTCATCATCGACGCCTGAGCCACGGCCCGGCAGATGTCCGGGGCCGGGCGCCGACGCGTACGAGGCAGGACTCGGCGACGGGCCGCCGTCGATGTCCGGCCTCGTCACCGGCCCGCCCGGACCGGGCCGGCCGGGACCCCCGTCACGGTGTGCGGGCCTGGCGCAGTCAGGGACCGGCGGGCCGCGGCGACGGCCGGACCGGCTCCCGCAGCAACGGTGCGGGTACCGGGCCGTCAGGCCTGCCGGTGTGGGGGTGGGGTGCGCCGGCCCAGGTGAAGGGGCGCATTATCCTGAGATCCGCGACCGGTGGCCCGCGGGTGTGCGTACCCCTGCGAAGGGTGACGGGTGAACCAGGACGTAGGGGTCGGCAGGAGGGGAAGGGTGTCGCGTGGAGCGTTCAGGCCGGTCGGTGAGCAGGCCACAAGCGGAGGCCGGGGGACAGGTGTTCACCGCCGACCCGGAGGTGGGCCGGGACCTCGCCGAGGTGGACTGGGCGGCCACGCCGCTCGGCCCGCCGCAGCAGTGGCCGCAGAGCCTGCGGACGGCCGTCAGCATCCTGCTCTCCTCCCGGTTCCCGATGTGGATGGCCTGGGGCGAGGAGCTGACGTTCTTCTGCAACGCGGCCTACCGGCGGGACACGCTCGGCCGTAAGTACCCGTGGGCGCTGGGCCGGCCCGCGAGTGAGGTGTGGGCGGAGATCTGGGGGGACATCAGCCCGCGCATCGAGACCGTGCTCGGCACCGGGCAGGCCACGTGGGACGAGGGACTGCTCCTGTTCCTGGAGCGCTCCGGCTACACCGAGGAGACGTACCACACGTTCTCCTACAGCCCGCTGCGGGACGACGCCGGCGACGTCGTCGGCATGCTGTGCGTGGTCAGCGAGGACACCGAGCGGGTGATCGGCGAGCGGCGCATGGCCACCCTGCGGGACCTGGGCTCGGACCCCAGTGTGATCCGCACCGAGCAGGAGGTGCTGGCCTTCGCCGACCGGCAGCTCTCCCGCAACCCCAAGGACCTGCCCTTCACCCTGACCTACCTCTTCGACGGCGACGACGCCCGGCTGGCGGGCGCGACCGGCGTCACCCCCGGGCTGCCCGCCGCACCGCGACTCCTCCCCGTGTCCGGCTCCGAGGGCGTGTGGCCGGCGGCGGCGCTGGCCGAGGGCGAGACGCGTCTGGTCCCGCTGACCGGCGCACCGTTCGACGGACTGCCCGGCGGCGGCTGGCCGGAGCCGCCCGAGGAGGCGCTCGTGGTGCCCTTGCTGCAGCAGGGCAGCGCACCCTACGGCTTCTTCGTGGCCGCCCTGAACCGCTACCGCGACCTGGACGACCACTACCGGGGCTTCATCGAACTGGCGGCCGGGCACATCGCCTCCGGCATCGGCAGTGCCCGCAGCTACGAGGCGCAGCAGCGGCGCGCGGAGGAACTGGCGGAACTGGACCGGGCCAAGACCACCTTCTTCTCGAACATCAGCCACGAGCTCCGCACCCCGCTGACCCTGATCATGGGACCGGTCGAGGAACTGCGTACCCGGCTCGCCGACGCGGGTGAGGAGATACGGGCGGAACTCGACGTCATCCACCGCAACGGGCTGCGGCTCGGCAAACTGGTCAACACGCTGCTGGACTTCTCCCGCATCGAGGCCGGCCGGATGCAGGCCCGCTACGAGCCGGTCGCACTGGACACGGTGACGGCGGAACTGGCCAGCGTCTTCCGCTCGGCCATGGAGAGAGCCGGGCTCACCTTCGACGTGGACTGCTCCCCCCTGGACGAACCGGTGTACGTGGACCGCACCCTGTGGGAGAAGGTGGTCCTCAACCTGCTGAGCAACGCGTTGAAGTTCACCTTCGAGGGAACGGTCCGCGTGGCCGTGCGCCGCTCCGGCTCCCATGCCGTGGTCACCGTGGCCGACACCGGGACCGGCGTGCCGGAAGCGGAGATGCCCCGGCTGTTCGAGCGCTTCCACCGCATCGAGAACGCCCGTTCCCGGTCGAACGAGGGGAGCGGCATCGGGCTGGCCCTGGTGCGGGAACTCGTCGGTCTGCACGGCGGCACGATCGACGCCGAGAGCGCCGAGGGGAAGGGCACCACCTTCACCATCCGGCTGCCGTTCGGCACCGCGCACCTGCCCGAGGGCTCCACGGTGGCGGAGCCGGCCGGCGCCAGGGCCCCGGCCACCGCCGACCCCTACGTCCACGAGGCGCACCGCTGGCTTCCGGTGAGCGCGTCGCCCGACGACGACCCGGAAGCGGCGGGAGCCGCCCCGCTCGGGTCGGACGCCGGTCCCGCGCGCAGCGCACGGGTACTGGTGGCCGACGACAACGCCGACATGCGCGAGTACCTCACCCGCATCCTGGCGGCCGCGGGGTACGAGGTCACCGCGGTCGCCGACGGCGTCGCGGCGCTCGACGCCGCCCGCCGGAGCATTCCCGACCTCGTCGTCAGCGACGTGATGATGCCCCGGCTGGACGGACTGGAGCTGGTGACGCGACTGCGCGGCGACACCCGTACGGCCTCCGTGCCCGTCCTGCTGCTGTCGGCCAGGGCCGGGCAGGAGGCGTCGATCGAGGGACTGCAGGCCGGCGCCGACGACTACCTGGTGAAGCCCTTCGCCGCGGCCGAGCTGCTCGCCCGGGTCCGTGCGAACGTCGAACTGGCCCGGCTGCGCAGCCACCACCTGCGCTGGCGGACGGCGCTCATCGACTCGCTCCAGGAGGCGTTCTTCGTCTGCGACGAGTCCGGGGCCGTCGTGGAGATCAACGCGGCTTTCACCGACATCCTCGGCTACGGGCCCGAGGGCCTGCCGTACGCCCCGATCCATCCGTGGTGGCCGGACGAGGACACCGATCCGGGCGCGCACGAGCAGGTCGGCCTCGCCTTCGCCGGCCTGCTGGAGAACCCCCGGGGCTCGTACACCGTCCCGGTCACCCGCCGGGACGGCCGTCGCCTGTGGATCACCGTCACCTACAACAAGGCCGAGGACCCGGACACGGGGCGCCAGGTCACGGTCGGCACCTTCCGCGACGTCACCGCCGAGCACTACGCCATCCAGCGCGAGACGGCGCTCGCGGCGCTGAGCACCTCGCTGTCACGCGCCGCCAGCCTGCCCGAGGCGCTGTCCGGGGCCCTGGACGAGCTGCGGTCGCTGTGGCACGCGCGCGAGGTGGTGGCCGCCGTCTTCGGCGACGACGACACGCCGGAGCTCACGGCCACCGACGCGGAGCTGCGGTGGGAGGACCTGCCGGCCGAGCGCCGGGAACTGCTCGCGGCGCTGCGCCGCGGGTCCCCGCTCACCGTGGTGCCGGAGGACAGCGGCGCGAGTGTCCTGCTGGAACACCCGCGGGGCCCGCTGGCCCTGTGGGTCGATCTGGAGGGACACCGGCCGTTCACCTCCGAGGACCAGCTGCTGCTGTCGCTGCTGGCCGGGCATCTCGCGCAGGGGCTGGTGCGGGCGCATCAGATCGACCAGCAGCGGGAGGCCGCGATCGCGCTCCAGCGCGCCATCCTCGGCCCCGCACAGCTCCCCGACGGCTTCGCCGTGCGGTACGAACCCGCCACCCGCCCGTTGGAGGTGGGCGGCGACTGGTACGACACCGTCGCCCTGCCGGACGGGCGCATCGGCATCGTCGTGGGCGACTGCGTCGGACGTGGCCTGGAGGCGGCCAGCGTCATGGGACAGCTGCGCAGCGCCTGCCGCGCCCTGCTGCTCCAGGACCCCAGCCCCGCCCGGGCGCTCACGGCTCTCGACCAGTTCGCGGCCGGCGTGACCGGCGCGCTGTGCACGACCGTGTTCTGCGGGGTGCTCGACCCCGCCACCGGAGAGCTCACCTACTCCAGCGCCGGGCACCCGCCGGGCATCCTCGTGCACCCCGACGGCACCACCCGGCTGCTGGAGGGGGGGCGTGCGCTGCCCCTGGCCGTACGGCCGGGCCGGCCGCGCCCGGAGGCCGCGTGCTCCCTTCCCGCCCGGGCCACGCTGCTGCTGTACACCGACGGCCTCGTCGAACGCCGGCGGCGTCCGCTCAGCACGGGGATCGAGCAGGCGGGCGACGCCGTGCAGGAGGGCCGCGACATGCCGGTCGAGGACCTCGCCAGCGCCGTGATGTCGAGGCTCGCGCCGACAGGCGGGTACGACGACGACGTGGCGCTGCTGCTGTACCGTCATCCGGCGCCGCTGGAGATCACCTTCCCGGCCGAGTCCGCCCAGCTCGCCCCCGTCCGCAAGGCGCTGCGGAGCTGGCTCGCCCAGTGCGACCTACCGCCGAACACCGTGCAGAACGTGCTCGTCGCCGCCGGTGAGGCCTGCGCGAACGCGATCGAGCACGGCCACCGCAACGCCCCCGGGGAGGACGTGCGGCTGCGCGCCGTGGCGCTGGTGGACACCCTGCGCGTGACGGTCGCCGACAGCGGCCGGTGGAAGGTCCCGCGGCCCGAGATCAACACTCACCGCGGCCGGGGCATCTCCCTGATGCACGCCCTGATGCAGCAGGTCACCGTCTCTCCCGGCCCGTCCGGCACCACCGTCGACATGCAGATGAGGATCGCCTGATGACAACCCCGCTCACGCTCATACCCGGACGGGGTCCCGACGGCACCGTCCGGCTCGCCGTCAGCGGCGAGATCGACATGAGCAACGTCGGTCATCTGGCCGAAGCCCTGGACCGTGACCCGGGCCCCCTCGTCGTGGACCTGACGAAGGTGGAGTATCTCGACAGCGCGGGGCTGAGCGTGCTGTTCGCCCACGCCGAGAGGCTGGAACTGATCGTTCCCCCGTTGCTCGAACCCGTCGTCACCGTCTCGGGCCTCGCCGAACTGGCCACCGTCCACGGCCCCGGAGCCCGGAACGGACCACGGGATTGACCCGACCCGCACGGGGAAACCGCACCATGCCCGTCCTCTCCGCACGCCCGCGCGGCGGTGACGCCCCCCGCCGTACGCGCCACGCCGCGCGGAAGCCGTCCGCACCAGAGCCGCCCGTCCAGGAGTGATGTCTCACGTGAGTGACACCCTCGACACGACCGTCCGATACGCCGGGAAGCGCACAGCCGTCGTCGTCGTCACCGGAGATGTCGATCTGCATACCGCGCCCGTGCTGCGGGCGCAGGCGCTGACCGTCGTGAGCCAGGGCGCTCCGCACCTCGTCCTGGACATGGCCCAGGTGGACTTCGTCGACTCCACCGGCCTGAGCACCCTCATCGTCCTGATGCACGCCACCCAGAGGGCAGGCGGTTCGCTCCGCCTCGCGAGCGTGCCCGACCGCCTCGTGCGCATGGTGAACATGACCGGCATCTCCGAGTTGCTCCCCCTCCACGACACGGTCGCCGACGCGCTGGCCGCCGTCGCCCCCGACGGTGCCGCCGACGGCGCCGGCGCGTCCGGATGACGCCCGTGGCCGTTCCGCCGCGGTGCCGAGGAGGACGGCCCGCCGGTGGGGCGAGGCGATGAGCCGTGAGGTGACCCGTCGTCCCGGCCGCCGTGGTGCGGGCGCGCCTCGCCGGCCGGTCGCGCCCCGCCCCGCCGGGTGCGGTGGCGCCCCGCGCAGCCGGGACGTCACGTCGCACGGTCCCGCCGAAGGCACGGGCCGGAGCCGGGGGGGAACGAGTGCCGGCCCGGTGTACGCGCCGGTGGAGGGGGCGAGATGAGAACTGAACGGGAACCGCGGTTCGAGGAGGGACCGCGCCCGTCACCGGCGGAACGGGACGCGGACGAGGACCTGTCGCTGCTGTTCGGGACGTCGACCGCGCTGTTCGCCTCCATGGCGGGGCCCGCCCATGTGCTGGAGGCCGCGAACCCCGCGTTCTTCGCCGCGATCGGGGGCGGGCGGCGGGAACGCACCGGTGTGCCCCTGGGCGATCTGATGCCCGAGCTGAAGGCCCAGGGCTTCCTCGGGCTGCTCGACCAGGTCTACCGGTCGGGGGAGCGGCACGTCGGCCGCGACACCCGCGTCGTCATCGGCGTCGGCCGCCAGGCCCGTGAGGCGTTCTTCGACTTCACCTACGAGGCCCGCCGCGACACCGGCGGCAACGTCATCGGCGTACGCATGATCGGCGTGGAGACCACCCAGGCCAAACACGCCCGGCGGCTGGCCGCCGAGCAGCGCGCGCTGCTGGAACAGATCGCCCGCCAGGCGCCCCTGCCCGAGGTGCTGGAGGGGATGTGCCGGGTGATCGAGGAACTCTCCCCCGGCGTCATCGTCTCGGTCCTGCTGGCGGACGAGGACGGCCGCCGCCTGCACCACGGCGCCGGACCCAGCCTGCCCGGCTTCTACAAGCGGGCCATCGACGGCATCGCCATCGGCGAGGGCGTCGGCTCGTGCGGAACGGCCGCCCACCGGCGGCAGAAGGTGATCGTCACCGACATCGCCCGCGACCCCCTGTGGAAGGACTTCCGTGACCTGGCCGGCCGGGCCGGACTCGCCGCGTGCTGGTCCACGCCGATCCTCGGTCGTGACGGGCGGGTGCTGGGCACGTTCGCGATGTACCACCGCACACCGTGCGCCCCCCAGGACATCCACCTCGCGCTGGCCCGCCTCTTCGTCGACACCGCCGCCCTCGCCATCGAGCGGCACCACGCCGAGCAGGCCCGGCGGGCGGCCGACGCCCGGGAGAAGGCGGCCCGCGACGACCTCTCCTACCTGCTGGCCGTCAGCACCGCGCTGGCCGGCCCGCTGGACGAGGGGCAGACGCTGCGACGGCTGGCCGCCCTGGCCGTCCCGGTGCTGGCCCCGCTCGCCGCGGTGGACGTCGTGGAGGCGGGACGCGTGCAGCGGGTGGCGGCCGCCGCCACGAACGAGCGCGCCCGTGACCTGCTCGCCTCGCACAGCCCTGCCCGGGACGCCGAGGACGACGCCCTCGCACGGGTCCTGGCCTCGGGCGTCACCGAAGTGGCCCGCCGCGCCCCGGCGGGTCCCGGACTCTGGCAGGAACTGGGCGTCACCGGATACCTCTGCGTGCCTCTGCTGGACCGGGGGCGTCCCTTCGGCGCGCTGAGCCTGTACGCGACGGACGAAGCGTCCCTCGACGGCCACCGGATCGCTCTGGCGGAGGAAGTGGCCCGCCGCGCCGCTTCGGCCGCGCGCAACGCACGCCAGTACGCGCAGCGCGCCGCCCTCGCCCGTGACCTCCAGACCGGCCTGCTGCTGCCGGACCTGCCCGACGTCCCCGGCGCGCAGCTCGCCGCCTTCTACCACCCGGCCGGCCAGGGGCTCGACATCGGGGGCGACTTCTACGACGTCTTCCCCCACGGGGACGGAAGCTGGTCCTTCGTCCTCGGAGACGTCTGCGGGCGCGGTGCCAGGGCCGCCACCACGACGGCCCTGGTCCGGCACACCGCTCGCGCCGTCGCCCCGCTGCTCGACGACCCGGTCGGCGTCGTCAAGGCCGTCGACCGAGCCCTGAACGACCGCAACTCCGAGCAGAACAACGGCTTCGTCACACTGGTCTACGGCCATCTGACCCCGGTCGACGACGGACTCGCCGTCGAACTCGTCAGGGCGGGCCACACCCCGCCCCTCCTGCTGGACGCCGGCCACGCGGTCACCCCGGTCGAGGCCTCCGGCGGCCTGCTCGGCATCGGCATCCCGCCCCTGCTCGACGCCGTCCGTCTCACGCTGCGCCCCACGGAGAGCCTGGTGCTGTACACCGACGGCATCACCGAGTGCCGGGCCGCGGGCGCGGAGCAGTACGGGGACGCGCGACTGGCCGACGCCCTGGCCTCCGCCCCGGTCCGCCCCACCGCGACGGACGTCGTGCGGACCCTGACGGAGGACATCCGCGCCTTCATGGACGGCCACACGGTCGACGACGACCAGGCCGCCCTGGTCGTGACGGCGGAGGGGCCGTCACCGCCTGCGCGCTAGGCGCGGTGGGGTGACGTGCCGCACGGCGACGGACCGGCCGCGCGGGCCCGGCTCGAGCGGCCGCTCCTTCGCCGGGCCGACGGCGACCTCGTGACGGATCGGCGGCGACGAGAGCGCACTGCCCGCGATCGCCACGCTGCTGGAGGCGCTGCCGGAGGGCGTCACGGCCAGGTGCGCCCGGAGGCCGAGGGCACCCGAGGACCGCACCGCTCTGCCGACCGCGGCCGGTGCCGCGGTGACCTGGCACGACCGTGCAGGCGGACCCACGTCTGGAGCGCCTGCGAGAACCACGCGATCCGCAAGGCCCGTGCACGACCGTGCAGGCGGACCCACGTCTGGAGCGCCTGCGAGAACCACGCGATCCGCAAGGCCCGTGTGCACCTCCTCGCCCGTATGACGGTTCCGGAGCCGGCGGCGTCACCCGGGCGGCCCCGCCCGGTCGACACCGGGCGGGGCCGTGAAGAGGCGCGCCCCGGGCGGCCGGCGGTGTGGTCCCGCGGCCGCCGGGGCGCGTCGTGCGACGGCGGTTGTCACCGCACCGCGTAGCCGAAGTACTGGCCATGGGACGGCAGTCCGCCCTGACCCGGCTGGTACGTGGTTGCGGGCCTGCTCGTTCCGCCCGTCACGGCGTTCGGGAACGGCAGGACGTGCACGGCTCCCGTGGCGGGGGGGCCGTAGGGCATGCCGACGTAGAGGTTCCGCGGGGTGAAGTGGATGCTGGTGCCCAGCTTGGCGCCCTCGCTCGGGGGCCCGGGAACACCGTCACCGTCGCCGGCCTCGATCCACAGGTCGTTCGCACCCGCCGAACCCAGCAGCGAGAAGGTGTGGACGGCGCCGGCGTCGGTGACACCCGCGAGGTCCTCGCCGGGGACGCCCACGGCGACCTTCAGCGTCTCGGCCGAACCGACCTGCCGCGGCGCGGTGTTGACCGCGCTCAGGGACGCGCCCGTCCGGTCCCCGGCCTCGATGGTGCCGGACCGGTCGTCGGTCCCGGACCCCTGGTTGAGCGCGTGCATGTACTCCCAGGTGCCGTCGCCCTTCACGTGCATGAGGAGAACATTGCCCGCGCCGGCCAGCTGTTGGCCGCCGCTCTGCGCGGCAAGGCTCTCGCCGGGCGCTCCGACCGCGAGGATCGAGTCGGTGGCCGTGGCCGCGCCGGCCGGGCGGTAGGCGACGAGTGCGAGGGCCTCACCGAACCTGTCACCGGTCTCGGCTCCGCCGCTGATCTTCTCGTTGTCCTGGTCCATGCCCGTGACGACGGTGGGCCGTCCGGCAGAGTCCAGCTTGTGGCTGAACACCGCCAGGTTGCCGGCGTTCGCGTCGCCGCTGATGGCGTCGCCGGGAGCGCCGACGGCGATGAAGTTGGAGTCGCCCGCGACAGCGGTGCCGAAGGCGTCGCCGGCCTCGGACGCGCCGGGGACGCCCGGGCTGTCCTGGTGGAGGTCGACACTGGTGCCGCCGCGCACGTAGAACGCGCCGCCCGCCTCGGCGAGCGAACCGACCGACTCGCCCGGCACGCCGATCAGGATCCACGGCTCACCCGCGGCGGTGGTGCCGGCCTCGAGGGAGGCGCCCATCCGGTCGCCGCTCTCGGGGGTGGCGGCGCCGATGGAGCCGTTGCCCTTGCCCTGCTCGAGGTGGAGGGCGGCCGGACCGCTGCCGAGACCGTTCTTCCCGCCGAACAGGACATCGACGAATCCGGCGTCGACGGCGCTGCCGAGGTTCTCCTCGGACGCGGAGACCACGAGGTCGGTGTAGCCGTCCTCGTTGTAGTCGACGGTCGCGAGGTGGTTGCCGAAGTGGTCCCCGGGCTCGGAACCGCCGGGCACCCAGTCGAGGTCCTGGGTGATCTCGGCGGTGCCCTTGCCGCCGTAGACGACACGGACGAGACCCGCGGTGGTGTCGCCGCCGACGGTGGCCATCGGGTCGCCGACGGCGATGTCCTCGACGGCGTCGCCGTCGAAGTCGACGATGCGGGTGGCACCGGCCTTCTCCTCGACCCAGGAAGCGAGGTCGTCGACGCGTGCGACGACACCCGCGGTGGAGGTCTGGGTCTCGTCGGTGCCGAGGCAACCACCCTGGAAGGACCGGCTGGTGATGCCGACGAGTTCGCCGCCCGAGAGGACCGGGCCGCCGGTGTCTCCCTTGCAGGCGGCGGCGCCGTCCTTGCCGGTGACGTCCGCGGAGGTGGCCGCGGTGGCGTTCACGGTGAAGACGCCGGTGTGCAACTGGTCCGGCACCCACACGGTCTTCGTACGGCCGTACCCGGCGAAGGTCAGTTCCGCACCAGGCGCGGGCGCGGCCGAGGCGAACCGGGCGGGGGTGACATCGGTGACGGGCCGGTTGAGGCGGGCCAGGACCACGTCGCGGTCGGAGCGCGGCACGATCTCGACGACGCGGCGCTCGGCGCCCCGCGTGCCGGAAAGGTCGGCGCGGCCGATCACGGCCGTGGTCGCCCTGGCGGGGACGCCGGCCGGGACGTCGAGCGAGGCGGCTGGATCCTCGGCGAAGCAACTGGCCGCGGTGAGCAGCCATTCGGTGTCGACGAGGACGCCGGAGCACCCTCGGTCGTGGTCGCCGACGACGATCTGAGCCGCGTAGGCGTGGGTGGTGTCCGAGCCGGCGACCGGCGTGCCGCCGGTGACGGCGACGGCGGGCACCGCGCTCAGCGCGAGCGACCCGGCGGCCAGGACGGCGCAGAGCGCGGCCGGCCGGGGACGTCTGATGAACGACATGAAGTGGTTTCCTCCAACAACAAGAATCTGCGGCTCAGTTGGTCACGTGGATCTCGACCAGCACGTGCTCCCGCCCGTCGACGGACTCACCGATGCCCTCCCACGTGTCCGCGGGGATGTCGTACTCGACCTGCTCGTCCTCGACCGTCATCTCCAGATGGGTGTTGGCGGAGTCGTCCGTCTTCACCCCGTGCACCGCGGGCAGTTCGAGCGTCAGAAAACCCTCGTCGGCGGTGACCTCGAAGCAGACGTCCTCGCGGTCACGGGCGAGGAACCGCAGGAGGTCGTACCTGTCGGCGCAGTCGGCGAGCACGATGTGGCCGTCACCGCGCTTGAGCACGATGTCCTGCTCGGCCAGGATCTTGTCGGCGTTCGGGTAGGCGTAATCCTCGACGGCGTAGCCCGGCGCGGCGTCGGCGACGGCCTCGGCCGACGGGCCGGGGGCGGCGCCCGCGGTGCTCTGGGCGAGCACCGCCCACGTCAGGGCGCCGGCGGCGGCGGCCGCGCCCAGGATGCGCACGGCTGTCTTGCGTATGTTCATCACTGTCCTAGAAGGTCGGAGTTTCCTCGGGGCCAGGCCCCTTGTGCAGGTGGGCAGTCGTCGATCACCTCGGTCCGTGCAACAAAGCCGGGAGCCGGGCGGGTGAGCACGATCGCCGCTCAGTCCGTCCGGTCGAACTCCTGTGTGGTGGGACCGTCGGGATCCAACCGGAAGTACAGCGAGTCCTGACCCTTCACGTAGAGCTGGATCCCGCCGGTCATGCCGAGCCCGCCGTTCTCGATGCGCAGGTACACGAAATCGCTCGCCGAGCCCGCATCCTTGTAGTCCCAGCTGCCGTCGAGGTCGACCGGATCCCCGTCCTCGCCGGGCAGCACGCGCGTGGCCGAGAACGTGCCGTCCGCCGAGAGCTCGATCCGCCCGCCGTCCTCGCTCCGGTACACACCGGGCAGCTTCTGCGGGTCGACCGCTTGCGAGCAGCCCGAGACGAGGACGGCGGAGGCGGTGAGCGCGGCGAAGGCCCACCGCCCTCGGGGCCTCGCGCGCCTCACGGGCCCAGCGTGACGTTGAACTCGATCACCTGGTTCTTGGGCGACATCGGTCCCTCGTCGCCGACGACCTTGTCGACGAACGACCCCACGGTGTCGCTCCACCAGTCCGTGTACCCGATGACCGGCGGGTGCGTCGCCGACTCGATGTCCGACTCGTTGTACGCGGTGTAACGCCAGGTCACCGATCCGTCCGGGTTCTCCCTGATGGGGGTCATGCGGACGTTGTGCGAACCGAGGAACGTGTAGGCGAGGTTGCCGGTCAGCCCGGCGGTGGCGAGCGTGCCGTAGTCCACGACGTACTTGCCGGCGCCCTCGAAGCCGCTGAGGCCGTAGTCCCACATGTACGTGCGACCCAGCTCGTAGTCCCCGCCGCGCTGAATCGCCAGGAACTCCGCGAGGACGCGCTGAGTGTGCGAGTGCTCGCGGTACAGACGGGTGAACTCGTCGTTCGGGCCGAAGCACTGCGTCCGGGGGCCCGTTCCGGTCAGCCAGCTCCAGCCCAGCTCCCACGGGTTGGTGCTGTTGCTGTGCTCGATCGGGTCACCGAACGGCGTCAGGCAGCTCTCGGCGCCTTCCGGCAGCCCGGTCTTTCCGTCGATCGGCACCTTCGAGTTGTCGATGGCGTCCTGGACCGCCTGCTGGATCGCGGCCTGGATGACGGCGATCCGCGCCTCGGTGGCGGCCCTGGCCGCCTCGGCGTAGGACCTGCCCGCCGCGAGCTGCGCCTGCCGGGCCTTCGTCGCGGAGGCCTGCGCGTCGGCGGCGAAGGCCGCGGCGGTCGAGGCGGAGCGCACGGCCCGGTGGGCCGCGTCCCTTGCCACACTGCTCGCCTTGCGGGCCGCCGCGGCCGCGTTCGCCGCGGTCTGCGCGGACTTGGCCGCGGCGGCGGCGGAGGCTTCCGCGGCCTCCGCGTTCTTGCGCGCCTCCTCGGCGGAGTCCTTGGCGTCGGCCGCCCAGCGCTTGGCCTTGCCCGCCCAGTCGGTGGCTTCCTCGGCGGCCTCCCGGGCGAGGGCCGCGGCCTCGGATGCGCGCGCGGCGTCCTCGAGCGCGTCCTGCGCGGTCTTGGCGGCTCGCGCGATCGCCGCATGGATCGCGCTGATGTGCGTGGCGTGGTCGTGGTCGATGCGCGCGAACTCGTGCTGCGTGGTCCCGATGAACCGGCGCAGCATGTGCGTGTCGCCTTCGAGGGCGACCTGCGCCGCGGCCCGTACGTACGGACCGCCGGTCGCGAGGAGCCTGGTGGCCGCCACCCGGTCGTCCTCGTACACGGCGGCGGCGCGCTCCACGTGCAGGAAGGTGTGCAGTGCCTCGGCGGAGCCGTCCTCAAGGGCGGCCTCGGCGGCCCGCCGCACGGCGTTGCCGGTGGAGGAGGCCGCCAGGAGCGTGGTGATCTCCACCTCGTTGTCGTCCCTGGCCGCCTCGACCGCCCCCTTCTCCAGGAACGTTCTGATGGTGGCGGTGTCCTCGGTCCGCAGTGCCGCGGCGGCGGCCTCGGCCACGTTCTGTGTGGAGATCGCGGCGATCGCCGCGGCGTTCTCCGCGTTGTCCTGCTCCAGCGCGATGAGCCGGTCCGCCTCGATCCAGCGCAGTACGTCCTCGTCCGAGCCGGCGAGCGCGAACTCGGCGGCCTCGCGGGTCCAGGTGCCGGACCGGTCGAGGAGCCTCACGGCGGCTTCCCGGCCCTTGCTCACGGCCTCCCCGGTCCGGCCGTCGGCGAACGCCGCCTCCATCTCGCCGATCAGCGCGCTGAGTTCCTCGGAGAGCCGTGCCTCCTGCGTCCGTTCCCGGTTGGCGCGTTCCAGCCGGTCAGTCTCCTCATGCCGCTGCTGCCTGGCGACCTCGATCGCTTCCTCGGTCTCCTCGTTCAGCCGTGCGATCTCGGCCTCACGGGCCTCCTTCTCGACCTCCCGCGCCTCGACGACGGCCTCGTACGCCTTGTTCGCGGCTTCCATGGCGGCCTTGGCGGCGGCGGTGGAGCGGTTGGCGTAATCGACGGCCTTGCCGGCGTTCCGGGCGGCCTCCTCGGCGGCGAGGGCCGCCTTCTCCGCGTGGTCCGCGGCGCTGTCGGCGGCGGCTGCCGCGGTACGCGCGGCGGCCGCCGAGCTGCGGGACAGCGCCGTGGCCCGGTTCGCGGCCGCCGTGGCCCGGCCGGCCGCCGCCTCCGCGATGGAGGCCTGGCGCTGTGCTTCGGCGGCCTCGGAGCGTGCGGCGCCGGAGGCCACGGCGGCGTCGGCGGAGGCGCGCGCGGCGGCTGCCGCGTTGAGCGCGGCACCGGCCGCCGCGTTGCCCGCCGACCGCGCCGCGTCGGAGGCGAGGGCCGCGATCCTGGCCTTCGTGGCCACGGAACGCACCCAGTTGACCATGGCTCGCGCGGCCTGTGCGGCCTGGTTGGCAGCCTCGGCCATGTTCGCGTTCTTGGACGCATTGATCGCCGCGCGGTAGGCACGCGACGCGGCGCGTCCCGCGGCGGCGGCCGCCGCCGCGGCCGCGTTCGCGGCCGCCACCGAGCGCCGGGCCGCGGTCTGCGCGGTGCGCGAGGCGGAGACCGCGGTCGACGCCGCGGCTGCGGCACCTCGGGCGGCCTGCGCCGCCTTGTTCGCCGCCCGCGCCGAACGCTTGACGTCCTGTTCGGCGGCCAACGCCTCGGCCTTCGCCTCGAGAGCGGCCGTCTTGGCCTTCTCCGCGGCCTGCACCGCCTGTTCGGACAGCTCGACGGCTTCGTCGGTCTTGCGCTCGGCGAGCTTCCCCTCCGACTCCACGATCTCGACCAGCTGGCGGATCGTCGCGGATTCCTCGTCCCGTGCCCGGGCGATGTACTGCCCTGTCGTCAGGAACCACTGGATCGCCCGCGGCGACCCGTCGTCGAGCGCCCGCGACGCGTACTCCCGCACTTGCGGCGAGGCGTTCACCAGGATGGTGGTCACCTGGACGCGCTGGTCCTCGTGGAGCGCGTCGTACTGTCCGGTGCTGAGGAAGTCCCGCAGCGCGAAGTCCGTTCCGGCTGCCAGTGCCTCGGACGACTCCCGCTTCACGGCCTTTCCGCCGTGCGCGTTGACCGTGGTCACGGCCACTCGGAGGTCCTCGCGCACCGCCGACTGGAAGCCGCCCTGCAGATAGGCCGCGACCGCCGCGTCACCGCCGGACAGCGCCTGACCGATCCCGGCCCGCGTGGCCTTGCCCGCGCTGACGAGGGCCTTGGTGAGGGTGAACCGGTTGTCCTCGGCCGTGGCCGACGGCAGGCGGTCGCTGAGGAACGTGGCCACGTCGTCCTCGTTGCCCACGAGCGCCCCGACCGCGGCCGTCCGCACCGCGCGCCCGCCGGTGCGGTACGCCCGCACGACCTTGGCACGGTCCGTGTCGGGCAGTCCCGCACCGCTGCCGGGCGCGGGCCCGTCCGCCGCGTAGGCGGGACGAGCGCCGAAAGTCCCCCACGGCAGCGCGGTGCCTGCCGCGATCCCTCCGAAAATGGCCAGCGACTGGCGTCTGCTGAATATCCCTCGCGTGTGCGGCATCGAGCCCCCTTCTCGGTCGCGAGGGAGATCCCGCCACCCCCGCGTTCAAGTCCCCTATGGAAACCGGATCTTGAGGAATCGTCCAACGCCGGAAACCGGAAGGAATCGGGGCAACCTTCGAGTATGCGGAGTGATGCACGTCACGGTCGGAAATGGTTGTACGCCTCTGGGTAACGAAGGGCCGAAGCGCGAAATCCGGCTTGAATCTTTCGCCGACGCGGCATGGTCGACCGCGAGCTTTCGCGGCGGGGCGTGCGGCGGTCCGCGGGTCGGGCGCCGCGAGACGTGCTCGTGATGGCCGATTCCCGCGGGGGCGGGGGTGAGGCGCCGTTACCTGTGCCGGGTGGGTGGGCCGGGACGGTGTGGGTGCTGTGCAGGGAGTGGGTTCCTGGGGCCGCTCCACTGTGTCGAAAGTTTCGATTTCGCCTCTCGGGATTGCGTGGACAAGTCTCTGTCTTTGGTTCCCCCCTGGGTGGCGCGCTTCCCGTGTTGCCGATTGACCAGCGATTACCGCTGGATCGGGGTTCTGCTTGTGGCGTCGAAGTTTCCGAAAGGTTGTCGAAACCGTTGACACGGTCATGTCGCTCTACGAACACTGTGGCCACCGCACGACAGCCAACCTCCGTCCCCCGGACGCCACTTGGTCGGGACGGTGGTCGGCCATGCAAGGCCGCGGGCGGCAGCAGCCGCCCGGCCCCCCACCAGCCTTCATCGGGAGGACGCATGAACCAGGACGGCAAGCGGCACGAGGCCCAGCAGAACCCCGCCCCCTTCAGCGGCCTGAGCCGACGCGGCTTCCTCGTCGGCACCGGCGCCGGCGCCGCCGTGCTCGCCACCGGGTCGGGGCTGCTGGCGCCCGGCACCGCCCACGCCGCCACCACCATCACCACCAACCAGACCGGCTACGACGGCATGTACTACTCGTTCTGGACCGACGGCGGCGGCTCCGTCTCCATGACGCTCAACGGCGGCGGCAGCTACAGCACCCGGTGGACCAACTGCGGCAACTTCGTCGCCGGCAAGGGCTGGGGCAACGGCGGACGCAGGACGGTCCGGTACACCGGCTACTTCAACCCGTCGGGCAACGGCTACGGCTGCCTCTACGGCTGGACCTCGAACCCGCTGGTCGAGTACTACATCGTCGACAACTGGGGCAGCTACCGGCCCACCGGCGAGCACCGGGGCACCGTCACCAGCGACGGCGGCACGTACGACATCTACCGGACGACCCGGTACAACGCTCCGTCCGTCGAGGGCACCCGCACCTTCGACCAGTACTGGAGCGTCCGCCGGTCGAAGGTGACCAGCGGCTCCGGCACCATCACCACCGGGAACCACTTCGACGCCTGGGCGCGCGCGGGCCTGAACCTGGGCCAGTTCAGGTACTACATGATCATGGCCACCGAGGGCTACCAGAGCAGCGGAAGCTCCACCATCACGGTCTCCGGCTGATCCCGTAGCCGGAACCGGGGCGGCGGGGCGGGCGACGCGTCCGCCGCCCTTCCGGGCGCCGCACCGGCCCCGTGAGCACACCGCTCACGGGGCCCTTCCGCGGTCACGGGAGGAAGGTCACCTGGGGAGCGCCCGTGCGCGGATGGACGGCGACCTCGGCCGCCACGCCGTAGACCTCGGCCAGCAGGCGGGGCGTCAGGACGTCCGCGGGCGGGCCCGAGGCCGTGACCCGGCCGGCGTGCAGGACGTAGAGGCGGTCGCAGTAGCGGGCGGCGAGGTTGAGGTCGTGCAGGGCGGCCAGGACCGTCGCGGGCAGCCTCCGCAGGGTGCCGAGAAGCTCGAGCTGGTGCCGGACGTCGAGGTGGTTGGTCGGCTCGTCCAGGACCAGCAGCGCGGGCTGCTGGGCGAGGGCGCGGGCGATGAGGACGCGCTGGCGCTCGCCCCCGGAGAGCAGGTCGAAGGGGCGGTGGGCCAGACTCGTGGCGTCGACCGCCTCGAGCGCCGACGCGATCGCACCGGCGTCCTCGGCGGTGTCGCCGTCGAGCAGCCGCTTGTGCGGGGTGCGGCCCATGGCGACGACCTCGCGCACCGAGAGGCCGAACGAGGCGTCCGTCTCCTGCACCACCGCCGCCACCGTCCGGGCCAGTCGCCGCACGGGCAGCGACCAGGCGTCGGCGCCGTCGACGGACACCCGGCCGGCCGCGGGGCGCAGGACGCGGTAGACGGCGCGCAGCAGGCTGGACTTCCCGCTGCCGTTGGGACCGACCAGGCCGATCACCTCGCCGGGGCGGGCGGTCAGGGAGACCTCCTCGACCAGCCGGTGCGCGCCGGCGGTGAGGGTGACCGTGTCGATGACGAGTTCGGTGCCGGTCATGGCGCTCCTCGGCCGGTGCTCCGGCGGGCGTCGCGGCGCATCAGCCACAGGAAGAACGGGCCGCCGCACAGGGCGGTCAGCACGCCGACGGGGATCTCCATGGGCGCCGCGACGACGCGGGCGGCGATGTCCGCCCAGACCAGGAAGACCGCGCCGCCGAGGGCCGCCGTCGGCAGGACGCGCCGGTGGTCGCCGCCGACGGCGATGCGGACGATGTGCGGCACCATCAGGCCGATGAATCCGATCGGACCGCACGCCGCCACCAGGACGCCGGTGACGAGGGAGAGCAGGACGAACAGGCGGGCGCGGAAGCGGGCCACGTCCAGGCCCATCGTGGTCGCGGCCTCCTCACCGGCGAGCAGGAGGTTGAGGTTGCGGGCCTGCACCATGAGGACGGCGACCCCCAGGAGCAGGGCCGCGCCGGGCAGCCGGACCATGTCCCAGGTGACCCCGCCGAGGCCGCCCAGGGTCCAGGCGAGGACCGCGCGGGCCTCGTTGCCCCGGTCGGTGGCGAGCAGCAGCAGGTCCAGCACGGCGGTGAGCATCGCGGCGACGGCCACACCGGACAGCACCAGCCGTGCCGACGTGATGCGGCCGCCGGTGCGGGCGGTGGCGTAGACGAGCGCCAGGGCGCCCAGCGCGCCCGCGAACGCGGCGGCCGGCAGCGACGCCGGCCCGAACAGGGTCACCCCGAACACGATCACCGACACGGCGCCCAGGGACGCCCCCGAGGAGACGCCGAGCAGGTAGGGCTCGGCGAGCGGGTTGCGGATCAGGGCCTGCAGGGCGGTGCCCACGACCGCGAGGCCCGCACCGGCCACGGCTCCGAGGAGCACGCGCGGCGCGCGCACGTCCAGCACGATGGTCTCCCGCGCCCGCGACCAGTCCGGTTCCGTCCAGCCGGCGCCCAGCGCGTGCGTCACGATGCCCCACACCTGGCCGGGCGGCACCCGCACCGACCCGATGGCCAGACCGGCGGTGGCGGAGAGCGCCAGGGCGACGGCCAGGACGACGAGGGTGACGGTGAGGCCGGCCCGCCCGGCCCGCCCGTCGTCCCCGTGCCGTCGTCGCGCGGCCCGCTCGGCGCCGGTCCCGACGGCCGGGGCCGTCACGCGAAGCTCTCGGGGTGGAGGCCGCGGGCCAGGTCCTCCACCGCGTAGGCGGACCGGACGCCCACCAGGGTGGCGGTCAGCGGCAGGACGACGAACCGCTCGTTCCTGATGGCGGGCACGTCCTGGAGAGCGGGCCGGGAGAGCAGGAACTCCTTCTTGCGTTCCACGCTGCCGGCGCCGGCGTAGTCGTAGATCGCGATGACCTCCGGCCTGCGCTCGACGACCTGCTCCCAGGAGACGTCGCCGAAGACGTCGTCGAGGTCGGCGAAGACGTTCTCGCCGCCGGCCAGCCGGATCAGTTCGGTGCCCAGGCTCCTGCCGCCCGCGGTGAAGGCGGTCCGGTCGCCGCTGTCGTAGACGAAGACGGGCACCTTCGGCGCGTCCGCGACCTTTCCGGCGGCCTTCTCGACACGGTCCTCGAGCTCGGCGACCAGCGCGTCGGCCCGCTCCGGGACGCCGAAGATCCGGCCGACGGTGCGGATCTCGTCGTAGGTGTCCCGCATCGTGACCCGCTTCCTGCCGCAGTACTCGCGGTTGAGGTGGGTGTCGACGCCGGCGTCGGCGAACGCCTTGCGGGAACGGCCCTCGTTCTCGGCGAAGGCGCTGCCGTAACCGCCGTAGACGAGGTCCGGACCGGCCTCCAGGACCGTCTCGAACGACGGCTCCTTCCTGGACAGTTCGGGGATCGACGCGTAGTCCTTCCGCAGCTCGGGCAGGACCGGGGAGTCGGGGAAGGCGGTGCCGACCATGCGGTCCCCCAGACCGAGGGCGAGCATCAGTTCCGCCGGGTGCTGGTGGATGGTGACGACGCGCGCGGGCGGCTTCTCGTAGGTGGTCCGCACACCGCAGTTGTCGACGGTGACGGGGAAGCCCTCGGCCGGTGCGGCCGGCGCCTTCGCGTCCTGGGCGGCGCCCGGCGACGCTCCGCAGCCGGCGGTCAGCAGGGCGGCCGCGAGGGCGAGGGCGGCGGCGGCCGACCGCACGGCGGGCCGCCTGCGGGCAGGGGTGGACAGGGCGGGACGGGACGTGCCGTCGTACACGTGAAGCCTCCTGGGGAGTCCGCGCTCCTCGGAACGGGCCCGCGACAGGCCAGTGTCCTGACTCCCGGATCGACGCTTCCCCTGACCTTCCCGCGCGGCGCGCAGTGGCACGTGGAAGGGGTGCACTCCCCGGTCACAGTGGCGGGACCGTGCCGGACTCGCACCGGCTTCCTGTCTCCCGTCGCGGTGTTGATGACCCGTCGATCCTACGAGTCGGCCCCCGCGGGACGAAAGGGCGGGGGCGGGTGTCCGCGTCCGCCCCGGAGCGGCGGCGTCCCGCCCCGCCCGCCGGTGATCTGCGCCCGGCCGGGTGCGGGGCGCTTCCGGAGACGCCGGACCGAGGCGCCCCTCGGCGCGGGACCGGGCGGAGGGGCCATGGACGGCGTGCGCGACCGGGCCGGGGCGCCGGACGGCAGGTGCGGGCGGGGGCCACGGACGGCGGGTGCGGAGGGCGCGCGGTCCGGGGGAGGCGCGGCGCCGGGCTCAGGCGCTGTCGTCCGGGCCCGCGCCCGGCCGGCCGGCGCGGTGGCGGGTGCCGGGGAGCATCTCCTGGACCTTCGCCTTCAGACCCTGCCGCACCATCGAGCCGCGGTCGCTGTCGCCCTTGAGGATCGCGGCGGCCGCCGCCTCGATCTGGTCCAGGGACGCGTGCGGCGGGATCGGCGGCACCGCCGGGTCGGTGCGGAAGTCGATGACGAACGGCCGGTCCGCGGCGAGCGCCCGGTCCCACGCGGCCTCGACCTGCTTCGGCTTCTCCACCCGGACCCCGTCCAGGCCCATGCGCCGGGCGATGTCCGCGTACGGCAGGTCCGGGATGGCCTGCGACTCCTCGAACTGCGGCGCGCCGGACATGGCCCGCATCTCCCAGGTGACCTGGTTGAGGTCGCCGTTGTTCAGCACGGCGACGATCAGCCGGGGATCGGGCCACTCGCGGTAGTACTTCGCCGCCGTGACCATCTCCATCATGCCGTTCATCTGCATGGCCCCGTCCCCGACCAGGGCGATGGCCGGCCGGTCGGGGTGGGCGAACTTCGCGCCGATGCAGTACGGCACACCGGGGCCCATCGTCGCCAGCGTCCCGGACAGCGAGCCGCGCATCCGGCCGCGCAGCCGCAGGTGCCGGGCGTACCAGTTGGCGGCCGAGCCGGAGTCGGCGGCGAGGATCACGTCGTCGGGCAGCCTGCCGTCCAGGGCGTGCACCACGTACTCCGGGTTCACCGGGTCCGCGCTCACGGCGGCGCGCCGCTGCATCACCTCCCACCAGCGGGCGACGTTCTTCTCGACCTGCTCCCGCCAGGCCCGGTCCTCCTTGCGGTGCAGACGCGGCAGCAGCCGCCGCAGGGTCTCGCGGGCGTCGCCGACCAGGTTCACCTCGTTCGGGTAGCGCAGGCCGATCATGTGCGGGTCGATGTCGATCTGCACGGCCCGCGCCTGGTCCAGCTCCGGCAGGAACTGCGTGTACGGGAAGCTGGACCCGATCATCAGCAGCGTGTCGCAGTCCCGCATCAGCTCGTACGAGGGGCGGGTCCCCAGCAGCCCGATGGAGCCGGTGACGTACGGCAGGTCGTCGGGCAGGGCGTCCTTGCCGAGCAGCGCCTTCGCCACCCCGGCGCCCAGCACGTCCGCGAGCCGCTCGACCTCCTCGCGGGCGCCGCGTGCGCCCTGCCCGATCAGCACGGCGACCTTCTCGCCCGCGTTCAGCACGTCGGCGGCCCGCTGGAGGTCCTCGTCGGCGGGGACCGGCGCGTACCGGCCCAGGCCGAGGCTGGAGGGCACCATCTTGAAGGCGTGCGTGGGCGGGCTGTAGTCCATCTCCTGCACGTCGCCCGGCAGGATGACCGCGGTGACCGTGCGCCGGGCGTACGCGGTGCGGAAGGCGCGGTCGATCAGGTTCGGCAACTGCTCGGGGACCGTCGCCGTCTCGCAGAAGTCGGACGCGACGTCCTTGAAGAGCGCGGCGAGGTCCACCTCCTGCTGGTAGGAGCCGCCCATGGCGCTGCGGTTCGTCTGCCCGACCAGCGCGACGACCGGGACGTGGTCCAGCTTGGCGTCGTAGAGGCCGTTCAGCAGGTGGATCGCGCCGGGGCCCGAGGTCGCCGCGCACACGCCGGCCCTGCCGGAGAACTTCGCGTAGCCGACGGCCTGGAAGGCGGACATCTCCTCGTGCCGCGCCTGGACGAACTTCGGCCGGTTGTCGGCGCGGCCCCAGGCGGCCAGCAGTCCGTTGATGCCGTCGCCCGCGTAGCCGAAGACATGGTCGACGTCCCAGTCGCGCAGCCGCTGGAGGATGAAGTCGGACACCTTCGTGCTGGCCATGCGGACTCCGTTTCTGCTCCCGCCGGCGGACGGCCGGTCCCCGGCGCCGGGACAGGGGGGCGCGGCGCGGCCCCGGGCGTGCGGGGCGCGCCACCGCGCGGGTAACCGGGCGGACGGGCGGGAAACGTCGGCCGGGGCGGGCGGGGTGCGTGACCCGGACCGGCGGGGTTACCCGTCCGGCATGACTGACACACGGCCACTCGCACTGATCACCGGCGCGTCCAGCGGCATCGGCCTCGAGCTGGCCGGACAGTTCGCGTCGCACGGCTACGACCTGGTGGTGAACGCCGAGGACGAGGAGCTGCAGGGCGCGGCGGAGAAGCTGGGGGAGTCGGGCGCGCAGGTGCGCGCGGTGCGCGCCGACCTGCGGACCGGCGAGGGACGCTTCCTGCTCCTCGACGCGCTCGACGGCCTGACCGTCGACGTCGCCGTCCTCAACGCCGGGGTCGGCCGGGGCGGCGCCTTCGTGGACACCGACCTCACCGACGACCAGGAGGTCATCGACCTCAACGTCACCGCGACCGTGCGGCTGGCCAAGCCGCTGCTGCGGGCGATGGTGGCGCGCGGCGCGGGACGGCTCGCCTTCACCTCCTCCGTCGCCGCCCAGATGCCCGGCTCCTTCCAGCCGGTCTACAACGCCTCCAAGTCGTTCGTGCAGAGCTTCGCGCAGGCGCTGGCGGAGGAGGTGAAGGACACCGGGGTGACGGTCACCGCCTTCATGCCGGGACCGACGGAGACGGAGTTCTTCGACCGGGCCGGCATGACCGACGACACCCGCATGGGCTCCATGAAGAAGGACCCCCCGGCCCAGGTGGCCGAGCAGGCGTTCGAAGCGATCGTGAAGGGCGAGAGGAAGGCCGTCACCGGGTCGCTGATGACCAAGGCGCAGGGCCTGGCCGGGAAGGTGCTGCCCGACGGCGTGAAGGCGGCGGCCCACCGGCGGCTGGCCGAGCCGGGGACGGGCGACGGCGCGCGGGACTGATCCGGGCGGCCGGGCGTTTCGGCCCGCGCGCACGAGACACCCGGTGAGCGGCAGGCGCACCGAGGCGCAGGCGACGCAAGGAGGAAACCGATGTCGAATCCGCAACAGCCCGAGCTGCGGCGCAGTGAAAAGGGCGGGGGCACGCCGCAGGACAGCGGGGAACGCAAGGCGTCCCAGCCCGGCCGGGGCGACGGCGGGCGCGCCCACGGCACCGACCGCGGGAACAAGGGCGGCGGCCGGGGCGGCGGCACGCCCCCGGAGCAGCAGCCGGACCACCCGGCCTGAGGGGCCGCCCATCGACGGCGGGGGCGCCGCGCGCGAGCGGCGCCCCCGCCGTCGTGCCGGGCGCGGGCGCGCACGGCGCCCGAGTACCGCCGGTTTGCGCCGCCCGTTCCCCAACCGCCCGCCCCCTTCCGTCGGTTAGGCTGACGCGGGGCGTTGCACGGGGGTGGGCGGCACGGTGACGGTGACGGACGGCAAGGTGACCGCCGCGGCGGTGCTGCCCGTGGTGCTGCGCCGCCGCCTCGCGGTCGTCGCCGTGCTCGCCGCGCTGGTGGTCGTCGCGCTCGGGGTCCGGTACGCCGGTGACGACGGACCCGGCCGGACGGACGCGCGGATCGGGGAGGCGGCGTACGGGGTCGGGGCGCCGTGGGGGCACATCGCCTCCGCGACGGACTTCCTCGGCGACCCGGCGGGCGCGCTCCTGCTGCTCACGGCCGGCGTCCTCGGCTGCCTGGGGGCCCGCCGTCCCCGCGCCGCCGTGCTGCTCCTCGCCGGTCCGGGGCTGGCCGTCGGGGTGACGCGGCTGCTCAAGCCACTGGCCGCCCGCACCATCCACGGCGACGAGAACCTGGCCTACCCGAGCGGGCACACCGCCTTCCTCACCGCCCTGGCCCTCACCCTGGCGCTGCTCGCGGCGGGGCGGCACGGGCTCGGGCCGGCGGCCGGCGCCGCCCTCGCGCTGGGCGCCGCCTTCGCCGCCGGAGCCGTCATGGGCTGGGCGCAGGTCGCCACCGGGGCGCACTACGCGACCGACACCGTGGGCGGTTGCTGCACCGCCCTGGCGGTGGTGCCGGCGGCGGCCTGGGGGATCGACCGTACGGCCGACTCCCCGCGCCGCCGCGCGCGGTGACGGCTCGCCTCACGCCCTCGGCCGGAACACCGGCCGTACCGGCCTGCCCCCCAGCCACGGCGTCGGATCACCCGCGTCCAACGCCTTGCGGTAGACCGCGCACGCCTGGCCGACCACGTCCACCGTGCGGTCGATGTCGGACTCCTCCAGCGCGCTGCTCACCACGAACGACGGGGCGAGCACCCCGCCCGTCAGCAGGCGGCGCAGGAACAGCGTCCGGTACTCCTGCGAGGGCCGTCCCCGCGCGTCGAGCGTCGCGAAGACCAGGTTGCTCGCGCGGCCCCGCACGACCACGTGCTCGGCGACGCCCATCGCGGCCGCCGCGTCCCGG
Source organism: Streptomyces sp. DSM 120436 (assembly GCF_055778765.1). Classification (NCBI taxonomy): domain Bacteria; kingdom Bacillati; phylum Actinomycetota; class Actinomycetes; order Kitasatosporales; family Streptomycetaceae; genus Streptomyces; species Streptomyces sp. DSM 120436. The sequence continues at coordinate 3,348,962 of NZ_JBSKBS010000001.1, forward strand.
ACCCCGGCGGCCAGCCGCTCGCCCAGCGCGTGCAGCCGCGCGGTGACGCCCTCCTCCACGTAGGCGGCCTGCACCGCCATCGCCGCCGCCAGGGCGTGCGTCTCCGCGCCGTGCGTGGTGGACAGCAGGAACACCCGGTCGGCGTCGTGGCGCAGCCCGCCCCGCTCCATCAGCGCCCGGCGCCCGGCCAGCGCGGACACCGCGAAGCCGTTGCCCAGCGCCTTGCCGAAGGTGGAGAGGTCGGGGGTCACCCCGTACAGGCCCTGGGCGCCCGCCTCGGACCAGCGGAAGCCGGTGATCATCTCGTCGAAGACCAGCACGCAGCCGTGCCGGTCGGCCAGGTCGCGCAGCCCGGCGAGGTAACCGGGCGGCGGCTCGGTCTGGGCGGCGGGCTCCAGGATCAGGCAGGCGATCTCGCCCGGGTACCGCTCGAACAGCTCCTCCGTGGCGGTCAGGTCGCCGTAGGGGAAGGTGACCGTCAGGTCCATGGTCGCCCGCGGGACGCCCGCCGGCATCGGGGTGGTGCCGATGAACCAGTCGTCGACCGAGAAGAACGGATGGTCGGCGCAGAGCGCCACCCGGGGACGCCCGGTGACGGCGCGCGCCAGCCGGACCGCCGCCGTGGTCGCGTCGGAGCCGTTCTTCGCGAACTTGACCATCTCGGCGGTCGGCACCGTGGCGAGGAACCGCTCCGCCGCCTCCGCCTCCACCACCGACGGGCGCACGAAGTTGCTGCCCCGGTCGAGTTCCCGCCGCACCGCCTCCAGCACCCGCGGATGGGCGTGGCCGAGGCTCACCGACCGCAGCCCCGAGCCGTACTCGATGTAGCGGTTGCCGTCGACGTCCCACACATGGGCGCCGCGCCCGTGACTGATGACCGGCGCCAGGTCCTGCGGGTACTGGTCGTCGCCCTTGGCGTAGGTGTGCGCCCCGCCGGGGACCAGCGCGTGCAGCCGTTCGTTGACCGCCTGCGACAGCGGCAGCCGCGGCTCCTCCCCGCTCATGACGTCCCCGCTCATGACGGCCTCACCGCCGTCCGCCGCTCCTCCAGCGTCCTCAGCGCCTCCGCGAGGCCCGGCGCCTCGCGGTCCCGTTCGGACGTCATGGTGACCGGAAGCGGCCAGGGGACGGCCAGTTCCGGGTCGTCGAAGGCGATCGTCACGTCCTGTGCCGGGTCGTGCGGACGGTCGATCCGGTACGACGTGTCGGCGGTGTCCGTCAGCGCCTGGAAGCCGTGCGCGCAGCCCGCCGGGACGTACAGCGTCGCCTGCGTGTCGCCGGACAGCTCGAACGTGGCCCGGCCCCGGTACGTCGGCGAGCCGGGCCGCAGGTCCACCACCACGTCGAAGATCCGCCCGTGGGAACAGCGCACCAGCTTGGCCTCCCCCTCGCCGGACCGCAGATGCATGCCGCGCACCACGCCCCGCACCGAACGGGAGAGGCTGTCCTGGACGAAGGCGTCCGGGTCGATGCCCACGGAACGCGCCACGTCCGCGTCGAACGTGCGGCAGAAGAAGCCGCGCTCGTCGGTGAACGGCGTCGGCTCGAACAGGAACGCCCCGGCGACCGCCGGGACCTCGGTCACCTTCACGGGTTCTCCTGTCGTGCGGGGGTGGGGGCGGGGGCGGACCTCTGGATCAGGGCGGACAGCGCGGCGAACTGCCGCCGGACCCGCCCGACGAGCACCGGGTTCCGTCCGGCGAGGGTCCGCCGCACCGCCGGCCGGTTCCGCTCCAGCTCCCGGAACTGCTCCAGCAGCCGGCCCGCGTCGATCTCGCGCGCCGCGTGGCAGTACTCGCCCACGCCCATGTCCGCCATCAGCCGGTCGCTCTTCGCCGCGTAGCTCAGGGCGAGCACCGGGGTGCCGACCTTCAGCGCGCAGACCAGGTTGTGGTAGCGGGTCGCCACCACGGTGTCCGCGACCGCCATCTCCTTCATCAGGTCGCCCAGGGACGCCGTCGCGGCGGCGGTGACCAGCGGCGAGTCCACCGCCTCGAGGATCGCCTCGGTCACCGGCCGGTCGACGTCGTCGCCGGTGAGCAGCCGCACCGGCCTGCCCTCGGCGGCCAGGGCGCGCACGAACCGCGTGGTGCCGTCCAGGTAGCGGCGGCGCAGCTCCTCCGCCCGGTCCCGCTCGTCGTTGTTCCCGCCGAAGTCCATGACGCCCACGCACACCGGTCCGGGCGGTCCCGTCGGGTCGCCCGGCGGGGGAGTGGACAGGGCGAACACCAGGTCCGTGTAGACCTCGTCGCCCCGGGTGTCCACGCCCGTCGCCCGCATCGCGTCCCGCGACAGCGTGTCCCGGTACGACCGGTACGCGGCCAGCCGCGCCGCCCACCGGATCAGCGTCCGCACCGCCCGGCTGCCGGTCTCGGACGCCCCGACGCCGACCAGCGCGACCGGGGTGCCGAGCAGCCGCCCGGCCGCGCACACCAGGAACAGCGAGTACGGCATGCCCCACGGCCGCAGCGGCAGCGTGCTCTCCAGGATGCCGGTGCCCGGCACGACCACCACGTCGTGCCGGCGCACCCAGGCCGCGATGCGGAAGGCGTCCACCAGCTTGCCCGCGCCCTTGCCCGCGACGTCCTTCAGCCGCGAGGCGGTGCGGTACTCCCCGCGGTACCAGTGCAGCCGCGCCGCCGGGATCCCGTACCGGGCCGTGACGGTCTCGGGTCCGCCGCACAGGGCGTCCAGGGCCGCGTCCGGGTGTGCGGCGCGGAGGTGGCCCAGCACGGCCTCCAGCGACCCGTCGTTGCCGACGTTCCCGGAGCCGAACAGGCCGAAGATGCCCACACGAGGGGACGTCACGCGCCCCTCCTCTCACGGCCGGCGACCAGGGCGTCGACGGAGACGCCCAGCGCGGCCGGGTCCACCGGGGCCCGGTCCTCGACCCGCTCGCCGGCGCCCGGCCGGACCCGGCCGGCCGCCCACGCGGCCAGGTGCCGGTAGCAGGCGCGCCGGTCGGCGGCGGACAGCGGCGCCCGCCTGACCGCCGAGACGAACCCCCACACGTACTCGGCGAGCAGCCGGGGCGTCGGGTGCAGCGGTCCGGCCCGGCGGGGGTCCAGGTTGACGCAGCGGGCGCGCTTGGAGGGGTTGGCCCGCTCGGCGCGGGTGGGGTGGTCGCGGCGGAAGTACAGCAGCTCCGGCACCTGGTGGAAGGGGCCGTGCAGGGTGATCTCGGCGACGAACGTGCGGTCCGCGTGGTGGTAGCTGTCGTGCGGCTTCACCCGGCGCAGCACGTCGGCCCGCATCACCCCGTAGAAGTCGTCGCCGCCCGGCTCGAACAGCAGGCTGCGGAAGCGCTCCGGCGCGTGCGGCGAGGCGGTGGCGAGCGTGTACGCGTAGGGCACCTTGACCTTGCCGTCGCCGTCGATGACGGCCTGGTCGCTGTGCGCGAGGATCACGTCCGGGCGCTCGTCCAGCGCCTCCACGCAGCGTTTCAGCAGGTCCCGGGCGTACAGGTCGTCGTGCGAGGCCCACTTGAACAGCTCGCCGCGGCACTGGGTGAAGACGTAGTTGTGGTTGGGCGCGGCGCCGATGTTCCGGGGCAGCCGGAGGTACCGGATCCGGGAGTCCTGCGCGGCGTACCGGCGGCAGATGTCCTGGGTGCCGTCGGTCGACGCGTTGTCGGAGATGACCAACTCGAACTCCTCGTACGTCTGGCCGAGCAGGGCCTCCAGCGACTCGGCGAGGTACTCCTCGCCGTTGTACACGGGAAGGCCGATGCTCAGCCGGGGTTGCGCGGTCATGACGTCCTCACTTCACGGATGGGATCTCGGTGGTGCTCGCGCAGGGCGACGCGCAGATGCAGCCACCACGCGGCCGAGCCGCACACGGAGGCGGCGGCGGCGCCCCAGGCGGAACCGACGGTGCCGCCGAGGGCCGCACCGCCGATCCCGAGGCCGACGTAGCAGACGGAGGCGAAGATCTGGCACCGCAGACTGAGCCGGGCCGCGCCGAGCGCGCGCAGCCCGGCGGCCGCTCCGGTGCCGACACCGGCCCCCGCGACACTGAGGGTGGCCGGCACGATGAGTTCCTCGGCGCCGGGCCAGACGTCGCCGAGGACGAGCTCGCCCGCCCGGTCCGGCATCAGCAGCAGCACGCCGCCCCACAGCAGGGCGGCGACCGCCTGACCGCCGCCCAGGAACAGGCAGAACCGGCCCAGCCGGTGCGGGGCCTGCCGCAGCATCCGCGCCGCCTCCGCCACGGTGACCAGCGTCAGCCCCATCAGCACGGCCAGGAACGGACCCTGCAGCAGCTCGGCGCCCCGGACGACGCCGACCGCGCCGACGCCGACGATCGCGCCGAGCCCGTACGCGCGCAGCTGGCTCGCGCCGCTCACGCACGTGTTCTCGACCAGGTACCGGTAGCCCAGGTCACGGTGGTCGCGGACCCACGCCCGGGCCCCGGCCGGCCGGGGCAGGATGCCGGACTGCGCCCAGCCGTACGCCCCCGCCACCGCGGCCGAACCGCCCCAGGCGAGCAGGAACGCGGGCACGGTGCCCACCCGGGCCGCCACGACCATGGCGGGGACCAGCGCCACGCCCCACACCACGTCGTTGACGAACGCCTTCCGGCCGACGCCGGCCGCGAAGAACGAGTACCGCCAGGCGTCCTGCAGCAGCAGGCCGGGCAGCACCACGCCCAGGCAGCCGAACGCGGCCCCCACACCGCCGCCGAGCAGCGGCCACAGCGCCAGGCACGCCGCGCCGACGACCGCGCCGACGCCCAGCGAGGTGCCCGTGGAGCGGGCCACCGCCTGCCGCCAGGACGCCTCGGACACGCCGCTGAACCGCACCACGAGCGGGTCGGTGGCCAGCCCCCGGGAGACGCTGAGCACCACGCCGTAGGTCACCCAGGCCAGGCTGAACACGCCGAACGCGGTCAGTCCCAGCGAGCGCGCCACGTACACGCCCACGACGAAGTTGGACAGGCTGGAGGCCGCCTGGTCGGCCAGCCCCCACGACAGCCGGCCCGCGACGGCCCGCGTGACGGTGCGGGCCGGCCGCTCCGGCGCCGGAGCCGGCGGCGTCCTGTCCCCCTCGGCGGCCACCGGCCTCACGCCTTGACCAGTCCGGCGCCGTGCAGGGCGTCGGCCGCCGCGACGACGGTGTCGAACGGCAGACCGGACCGCTCGGCCACGTCCAGCAGACCGTGCTCGCCGTCGGAGAGGCTGAGCACCCACAGCATCGCCAGCTGGGCCTCCTGCGCGTCGCTGCGGCCGCCGAGCGCCCCGTAGAGCCCGCGCCGGCCCAACTGCGGCTCCCCGTACGGGCTGAGGTTGACGTACCGGCGGTTGCGGTCGAGCACGGCGAACGCCTCCCGGCAGACGGCGAGGGTGTCCTCCATCGCCTCCGGGGACACGAAGTCCAGGTCGTCCGCCGAGGTGTGGTACTCCGGGTAGCCGGCGTACGGGGTCCGGCTGAGGGAGCCCACACCGAGGTCGAAGCCCGGCGAGCAGAACTGCCGCTCGTCGTAGCCGTACGGCGTGAACTCCCGTATCTCGTGCGGCCGTCCGGAGGCCTGAAGCACGTACCGCATCACCCGGTCGATCTCCGCGTCCCCGCGCCTGCTCCGCTTGTACGTCAGCGAGCCCCGGTCGCCCGCGCACGCCAGCACCAGCCCGTGCCTCACCCGCTCCACCCGCCCGGCGTTGCGGGCCAGCCAGGTGATCGCCCCGATGGTGCCGGGCGCGAACAGGAACCGGTACGTGTGGTACGGCGTGCCCCGGGCCAGCGACCGGGCGAGGAACACCGCCACCGCGATGCCGGCCAGGTTGTCGTTGGCCAGCGACGGGTGGCAGACGTGACTGGAGACGATCACCTCGTCCGGCACCTGCCCCGGCACCACGTGCTCGGCGTAGGTGAGGTGCCCGTCCGCGAGGGTGGAGTCGATCCGCACCTCGTACTCGCCGTCCGGCAGCGCGTCCAGGGTCTCCTGCGCCAGGCAGAACCCCCAGTCCGGCTTGTAGTAACTGGTCCGGTACGGCACCCACGTCGGGTGCTCGGGCAGGGTGTGCAGGCGCGGGCGCAGCTCGGACAGCGGCATCCGCGCCGCCACCGGCACGCTGTACCCGAGCACGTGCAGGCTGGAGTCGGCGAGGTCGACGACCCGCCGGCCGGACGGGTCGGCGATCCACGCCTCCCGGACGTTCCACTCCTGCGGCACCGTCCAGTCGAGCACCTGCGTGCCGGTGGGCACCTCGTGCACCTCCAGCGGCAGGTGCTCCCCGACGATGTCCAGGGTGGCGCGCACCCCGTCGCCGGTGATGCTCCGGCACAGCGGGTACAGCCGCTCCACCAGGGCGTGCATCTCCTCGCCCGGCGTGGTCACGACCGCCACCGCAGGGTGTCGTCGACCGCGCCCGCGTCGGACGCCGCGCGCAGCACGGCCAGCCGGGTGAACCGCTGCTCGAAGTCCTCCCGGGTCAGCCCGTGCGCCCGGTAGGCGTCGGCGAGTTCCAGCGCGCCCCGCTTCACCGTCCACTCGCACGTGAAGCCGGGGACCGCCGCGCGGAACCGGGAGAAGTCCACCCGGTAGGAGCGCGGATCGGCCCCCGTCTCCCCGGTGATCACCACCTTGGAGCCGTCCACCGCCTCCGCGACCTGCTGGGCGATCTCCGCGACCGTGACGTTGTTGACCTCGCTGCCGATGTTGAACGCCCGGTCGTGCACCGCCTCCCGCGGCGCCTGGAGGGCGGCCGTGAACGCGCGGGCGATGTCCGCGGCGTGCACCAGCGGGCGCCACGGCGTGCCGTCGGACAGCACCAGCACCTCACCGGACAGCAGGGCGTGGCCCACCAGGTTGTTCAGCACGATGTCGGCGCGCAGCCGCGGCGAGTACCCGAAGGCGGTCGCGTTGCGCATGTACACCGGGCTGAAGTCGTCGTCGGCCAGCTCGTGCAGGTCGTCCTCCACCCGCACCTTGGACTCGGCGTACGGCGTCACCGGGCGCAGCGGGGCGTCCTCGGCCACCAGCTCGTCACCGCCCGCGGCGCCGTAGACCGAGCAGGTCGAGGCGTACAGGAAGCGCCGCACCCCCGCGTCGCGGGCCAGCCTCGCCAGCCGCACGGACGCGTGGTGGTTGATGTCGTAGGTGAGTTCCGGCGCCAGCGCCCCCAGCGGGTCGTTGGACAGGGCGGCCAGGTGGACCACGGCGTCCACCCCGGCCACGTGGTCGGCCGTGACGTCCCGCAGGTCCACCCGCGTCCCCGGCGGGTCCGCGGGCCTCGGCCCCAGCACGCAGTCGGCGAACAGGCCGGCGTCCAGCCCGACGACCTCGTGTCCGGCGGCCGTGAGCACCGGGGCCATCACGGTGCCCAGATAGCCCTGGTGTCCGGTGAGCAGTACGCGCAAGGTTTCAACCCCCCAGGTCGACAGTGAGTTTGGTGACGGCGAACGCCTCGGCGTAGCGCGCGTTGCTTTCGATGCCGCGGATCCGGGCGAGCCCGAGGAAGGCCTCCCGGTCGTACCAGGGCCGGTGCCGCTGCGAGGGGTAGTGCTCCTGCAGCAGCCGCGCCTTGTCCTCGGCCGTCCCGGGCGCCAGCGGCTGGTACACCACCGGACGGCCCAGGTCCCCGTCCCACTTGACGATCTCGTAACCGAGCACGAGATGGTCGCGGAACGCGGTGGTGACCAGCTCGGCCAGGCCGCGGTGGTCCTGGTGCGCGTCCTCGGTGCGCGGCGCCAGCACCAGGTCGGGCTCGGTGCGGGCGCGCAGCTCCTCGACCGCGGCCTTGGCCTGCGCCCAGTGCGCGGGCAGCCGCCCGTCGGGCATCTTGTCCACGGTCAGCCGCAGGTCGGCGCCGGGGCAGAACGCGGCGAGCGCCTCCCGCTCCTCCTGCTCGCGCTCCGTCCCGCCGCCGGACAGCACCAGCGCGTCGACCCGCAGCCCGGGGCGGGCCCGGCACAGGGTCAGCAGGGTGCCGCCGGCGCCGATGGCGATGTCGTCGCAGTGCGCGCCCACCGCGACGACCCGCTCCAGCCGCCCGGTCCCCAGCCGGATCACGCGCTCACCCCCGCCCCCGCGCGCTCCCACACGGCCCACGGCCGGTCCCCCCGGGCATAGGCCTCGTCCAGCGCCGTGCGCTCCTTCACGGTGTCGGTCGGCTGCCAGAAGCCGCGGTGCTGCTGCGCGACGAGCCTTCCCCGCTTGGCCAGTTCGGCACACCCGTCGGCGACGAGATCTCCGTTCTCGGGGATGTGGTCGAAGATCTCCTGGCGCAGCACGAAGTAGCCGCCGTTCTCCCACAGCGGCAGCTCGCTCACCGGGGTGATGCCGCCCACCAGGCCGTCCTGGCCCAGCTCGACGCAGTGGAACGACGACTGCGGCGGCACCACCATCATCGACGCGCCCGCGTCCCGGCGGGAGAAGCGCTCGATCATCTCCGGCAGCGGGGCGTCGGTGAGCACGTCCGCGTAGTTGGCGAGGAACATCTCGTCGCCGTCCAGGTGGTGGCGCACCCGGCGCAGCCGCTCACCGATCGGCGACTCGATGCCGGTCTGCGCGAACGTGATGGTCCAGTCCGCGATGTCGGTGGACAGCAGCTCGGTGCGTCCGCCGCGCAGCACGAAGTCGTTGGACGTGGTCTCCTCGTAGTTGAGGAAGAAGTCCTTGATGTGGTGGGCGCCGTAGCCCAGGCACAGGATGAACTCCTTGTGCCCGAAGTGCGCGTAGTAGCGCATCACGTGCCAGATCAGCGGGCGCGGGCCGACCATCGCCATCGGCTTGGGGACGTCGTCGGACGCCCCGGCGCGCATGCGCAGCCCGTAACCGCCGCAGAACAGTACGACCTTCATCGCTGGACCTCGACAATGCTCAGTTCCGGGATGGGGAAGACCAGCCGGCCGCCCCACTCGTGCACGTACGACAACTGCTCGACCAGTTCGGCGCGCAGGTTCCAGGGCAGCACCAGCACGTAGTCCGGCCGGTCGGCGGCGATCCGCTCCGGCGGCAGGATCGGGACACGCGTGCCCGGGGTGTACCGGCCGTGTTTGTAGGGGTTGCGGTCCACCGTGTACGGCAGCAGGTCGGGCCGGACGCCGCAGTGGTTGAGCAGCGTGTTGCCCTTGCCCGGCGCGCCGTACCCGACGACCGTCTCACCGCGCTCGGCCGCGTCGACGAGGAACCGCAGCAGGTCCCGGCGCACCTTGGCCACCCGGGCGGAGAACTCGGTGTACCCGGACAGTTCCTGCAGCCCGGCGGCCTTCTCCCGGGCCAGCACGTCGGCCACCCGGCGGCTCGGCTCGCCGGCCGCCTCGTCGGGGCGGGCCCACAGCCGCAGCGAACCGCCGTGCGTGGGCAGCAGCTCCACGTCCACCAGCGTCAGCCCGCCGCTGGCCAGCGCCCGGATCGCGGACGCCACCGTGTAGTACTGGAAGTGCTCGTGGTAGATCGTGTCGTACTGGTTCTCCTCGATCAGAGTCAGCAGGTGCTGCACCTCGATCGAGACCCAGCCGTCGTCGGCGACCAGGGCGCGCAGGCCCTTCGTGAAGCCGATGACGTCGGGGATGTGCGCGTACACGTTGTTGGCGACCACCAGGTCGGCCGGGCCGTGCTCGGCGCGCACCGCCGCACCGGTCTCAGGGCTCAGGAACGCGGTGTGCGTGGGCACGCCCGCCTCCCGCGCCGCCGCGCCGACGTTCACCGACGGCTCGACGCCCAGGCAGCGGACGCCCCGGTCGACCACGTGCCGCAGCAGATAGCCGTCGTTGCTCGCCACCTCCACCACGAAGGAGTCCTCGCCGAGCCCCAGCCGCGCGGCCGCGTCCTCCACGAACACCCGCGCGTGCTCCACCCAGGAGGAGGAGTACGAGGAGAAGTACGCGTACTCGCTGAACGTCTCCTCCGGTGTGATCAGCGGCGGGATCTGCGCCAGCCAGCAGTCCGTGCACACCCGCAGGTGCAACGGGTACGTCGGCTCCGGCGCGTCCAGTCGCTCCGCCGCGAGAAAGCTCTCGCACGGCGGGGTCGCCCCCAGGTCGACGACGCTCTCCAGCGCCGTCGCACCGCACAGTCGGCAACGTGTCATCTGCTTCCCCCATCCCGCTCGCGCGGGTCCCCCCGGCGCGAGTCCGTGTGCGTGTCCCCCCGCGACGGACCGGTCCCGCCGCGTCCCGCGATCGCCGCGCGGTACCCCTCCTCCAGGCGCTCCAGCCCGACCTCCGGGCTGAAGCCCCGCTCGTACCGGAGCCGGGCCGCCCGGCCCATGTCCCGGTTGCGCCCGCCCTCCGCGGTGATCCGGCGCAGCGCGGCGGCCAGCGACGCGGCGTCGTCCGGCCGGTGCAGCAGCCCGGTCACCCCGTCCTCGACCAGCTCGGTGAAGGCGCCGTGCCCGGCGGCGACGGCCGGCACCCCCGCCGCCATCGCCTCCACCACGACCAGCCCGAACGCCTCCTTCCACGTCGACGGCGCCACCACGGCCACCGCATCCGCCACGGCCCGCCGGCACCGCACCCGGTCGTACAGGCCGGCGTAACGCACGTCGTCCCGGCCCGCCGCCCAGGCCGCCACCTCCGCCTCCAGCGGGCCGGTGCCGGCGATCACCAGCGGCACCCCCACCCCGCCGGCAGCGGCGAGCTCGTCCCACGCGGCCATCAGCAGCCGGACGCCCTTGACCTCCGCGAGCCGCCCCAGGTACAGCAGGTGCGCGCCCGGACCGGTGCGGCGCACGTCCGTCTCGGGCACGAAGTTGTGCTTCACCACGAGCCGTCCGGCCGGCATCCCGGCGTCCACCAGCACCTCGCGCTGCGCCGCCGAGATGCAGAAGAACCGCTCCACGCCCGACCACCAGCGCCGCCGGTTGACCGACAGGCTCACCGCGAGCGGCACCGTCGCCGCCCGGCTGTTCCGGTAGCAGCCGTGCCGGACGGCGGGCAGCGGCGCCCGGCCCACGCACGCGGTGCACGGCGAGCCGTCCCGGTGCAGGGTGCCCGGCGGGCACACCTGGGTGTAGTTGTGCAGCGTGGCGACGGCCGGCACCCCGGCGTCCGCGCAGGCGGCGATCACCGCGGGCGACAGCAGCGGGAAGACGTTGTGGACGTGCACCACGTCCGGCCGTTCGGCGCGCAGCCGCTGCGCCAGCCGGGTGCGCACCGCCGGGTTCCACGGCACCAGCAGCGGTATCGCGGCCTTGGCGGGCAGCGAGCGGGCGGCGATGTCGTCGCTGCGCCGCTCGAACACCCCGACCCGGTGGCCGCCCTCCCGCAGCAGCGCCACCTCCTGGTCGACGACCTTGTTCTCCCCGCTCGGCTGTGCCGACGCGTAGCGGTTGTGCACCACCATGACGTGCATTCACACCACCTCCTTCCCGGGGACCGGCCGCGCAAGGGGCCGTCGGGCGGGTTCCGGCGCCGGCGGCCCGGACCCGGGCGCCGGCCGGGCCGCGGGGGACACCAGCAGCGAGGCCGCCACCGCCAGGTGCAGCAGGTACGGCGAGGCGTCGCCCAGACCGGCCTCGGTGTACGAGGCGATCCCGCAGTAGGTGATCAGGAACAGCGCGCAGGCCCGCGCCGGCGACGGCGGCCGCAGCAGCGCCACCGTGGCCAGCACCAGCACGAACCCCGCCACCAGCGCCACGCCCAGCAGACCCTGCTCGTGGTAGACCGACAGCCAGCTGTTGTCGATGGGCAGCCCGTCGAACGACTTGTCGCCCAGCCCGACGCCGAACAACCGCTCCGCCCCCGTCCGGGGGGCGTTCAGCAGCGCCTCCCACACCTTGGCCCGGCCGGTGAGGGAGGAGAAGTTCTCCTCGGTCTGCCCGCGCAGGAACCACGCCTGGAGCAGGGACCCGAACGCGACCGCGGCGACGGCGGCGTACAGCACCGCCCAGCCGAACCAGCGGCGGGCGACGGCGCTGGTCAGCATCATCGAGCCGAGCGCCACCGCCAGACCGGCGAGCAGCCCGATGGTGGCCGTCCGGGTGTGCGTCAGGGCGAGCAGCGCCAGCGACGGCACGATCACCAGCGCGGCGCTGCGCCCGTCGGTGCGGCGGCCCAGCACCAGCAGCACGGCGAGCCCCACGACCACCGCCGCGTACTGCCCGATCTGCGGCGGCGTCAGCGGCCACAGCGCCCCCACCAGCCGGCCGCCGTAGAGGTCGGGCAGGGCGGCGCCCGGCGACAGCAGCAGCCCCGCGGCCACCGAGCACAGCACCAGGAAGTACCAGCGGATGTGGAACCGTACGAACGCGGTGGAGCCGTCCCACCAGCGGCTGAGCAGCCACAGCGTGGCGACGAACACCGCGAACCGGCCGCAGCGGAACAGCGCCCCGAAACCGGCGCTCAGGTCCGCGCTGGAGATCAGGCTCGGCACCAGCAGCAGGCTGAGCAGCAGCAGGAACGCGCTGGCCCGCACCCGCAGCCGCAGGTTGAGGGCGAGCGCCAGCACGAACGCGGCCACCAGCGCGCCCATCGTGACCATCTGGATCAGCGACCGGGGCAGCGGCACGATGGTCACGGCCCCGGTGGAGCCGAGGGTGTTGAGGACCAGCAGCCCCCACACCACCCCGACCGTCCTCGGCGTGTGCTCCACCCGCACGTCAACCACCGTCCCCGGCGCGGTAGACGCTCCCCGCGTCCTGCCGGTACGGCGCGCCCCGCCACTCCTCGAAGCCGAGCCTTCCGCTCGGGTCGTGGGCGACGAACGTCCACGGCCCCTCGTAGACGTTGTCCCGCCAGCGGTTGTGCTGCTTCAGCGTGATGGCGTCGGCCACCTTCTCGCCCCTGTACGGCGACCAGTCCGGGTAGGTGCCGTAGTTGGCGAGCACCGCCATGCGGTCGCACCCGGACGTGCAGTCCAGCGCCGCCTTGTCCAGCAGGAACCGGTTGTGGTGGATGTCCACCCGCTGGGTCCGCCACCGGCAGTCGGCGTAGAGCGGCGCGGTGGCGATGCCCGGCCGCGAGCAGCGGTCCACGTCCTCGACGAGCAGCGTGCAGGCGCCCGAGGAGGTGTTGGCGGGGCTGTTGCAGAACCGGTCGGCGTTCTCCCACAGGGTGATCGCGTTCCAGTTGTCCTCGAAGAGGTTCCCGGAGATCTCCAGCTTGTCCGTGCGGGCCTCCACCCGGGGCTCGCCGCCGGACTCCGACACGTAGAGGGTGGCGAACGGGAAGGTGTCGCCGCGCTCCGCGTACCGCCGGCCCTCGACCCGGTTGTTCCGCCGGATCGTGTTGTTCCGGACGACCGCGTTGTAGCTGGTCTCGTACATCAGCGCGGCCCCGTGGTTGTCCTCCAGGACGTTGTCCTCGATCAGGAAGTCGTTGTTGTTGGTGTCCGCCCACAGGCCGGTGCCGCGGTTGCCGTGCACCCAGTTGCCGCGCACGTCCGCACCGTCGACGGCCCAGAACTTCACCCCGCCGGTGCAGCCGCAGCCGGGCCGCCTCCGCTCCCAGTCGTGCCGGTTGTTGTCGGTGATCTCGTTGCCCTCCAGCACCAGGTCGCGCAGCGGGCCCGACCCCTTGTACGCGTTCATGCCGTACTGGCCGTTGCCGCGCAGGCAGGTGCCCCGCACCCGCTGGCCGGACCCGGCCATCAGCCCGGCGCCGGAGTTGAACTGGATCCTGGAGTGCTCGATCACCCAGCCGTCGGCCGAGTCGTGGTTGACCACCCCCTCGTCGTGCGGCGCCACGAACCCCTGCACGGTCAGGTGCCGGAGGGTGACGTCGCGCGCGCCGCCGCCGAAGGCGTACTGGTTCGTCCTTCGGCCGTCGAGCACCGCGCCGGGCGCTCCGAGGTAGGTGTTGCCCTCCTTGGGCTCCACCTGGGCGTACCGTTCGCCGGCCAGCCGGTGCCTGCCCGGCCGCAGCCAGAAGACGGTGCCGGCCGGGTGGGCGTTCGTCTTCGCGGAGAGGTCGCCGGGCACCGCCGGGTCCACGGTCACCGCGCCGGCCGGCGCCTTCGCCGGCCCGGGCCTCGGCCTCTCGCACACCCGGGGCACGGTCCGCGGTGCTCCGGCGGTGTCCTCCGGCTGCGTGCGCGCGTCCGGCCTCGACCGCGCGTCCGGCTTCTTCGCCGTCCCGGCCTGCTGCTCGCAGCCGGCGGTCGCCGCCAGCGCCAGCGCCAGCCCGGCCGCGGACGCCCAGCGCCGCCACCGGTGCACGCTCCCTCCTCCACGCGGACCCATCGCAGCCCCTAGCCGTCGAACCCGAGGACGGTGGTGAACTCGGCCGCCCCGTCGACGGATCCGCTGCCGACCAGCGTGGTGCTCGGCTCCTTGCGCCCGAACCCGGGGGAGTACCAGCCCAGCGGCGGCCCGCTCTCCCCGCGGTGCGCCCGCCAGGTGAGCCCGGACGGCAGGTCGAGCACCGCCGAGCGGGACGCGCCGTCCCGGCTCCAGGTGAGCCGCGCCCGGCTCCCCTCCAGCTCCGCGCCGATCTCCGGACCCAGGTGGAACGCCAGGCGCACCTCCCGGCGGTCGCCGCTCACCGTGTCGACCACCCGCACCTCGCGGCTCTCGTGCGCCACCTCCACCTGCCGCCGGTGGATCAGCGGCCGGTAGCCGTCGTGCTCGGCGCACCAGCGCGCCGCCTCCTCCCCGTCGGCGTCCACCTCCAGCACCCGCGTCGTGGCGTGCCGCGTCCACAGGAACGGGCCGCCGGACACCGACTGGTCCCGGCCGCCCGCCTCGAGCGTGTTGTGGCCGAGCGTGGACCGGAAGTAGCTCCGCCACTCCGGTTGGCCGTGATAGCAGTACGTGCCCGGGTCGGCCAGCACGTCGACCCCGTCGTGCCGGACCTCCACCGACAGCGCGTCGGCGTGCGCGTGCGCGGCGATCGACAGGAAACCGTGCGGCCCGCCGTCGCAGCGGCACCAGATCCCCCCGGGCCCCCGCAGCACGGTGAGCCCCGCGTCCGCGAAGTGCGCCGGCCGGCTCTCCGGACGTGCCACACCGCTCCCGTACGGCTCGATCAGCGAGGCCAGCAGCGGGGTGCGGACGTCGCCGCCCGGCACCTTCGGCCACCAGTCGCGCCGGCCGAACACCGCCTCCCCGGTGGCCAGCAGCGACCCCCAGCGGTCGGTGCCGGGGCCGTCCAGCACCAGTCCGTGCCCGTCGTCCGCGTCTCCCTGGCGGGGCGGGCGCAGCCGGTCGTCGACGACGGCCGCGAGCGCGTCCGTCATCCGCAGCAGCACCAGCCGAACCGTCCGCGGCACGGCCACGCCCGCGGCGTCCGCCTCGGCCAGCGCGGCCAGGCCCAGCTCCAGCACCAGCCCGTGGTATTCGCTCGCCAGCTCCCGGTTGATCCCCGACAGGAAGGTGTTGGCGCGCAGGTGCCGGTCCAGGTCGCGCAGCGCGTCCGCCCGCAGCCGCGGCGAGTACGGGAACCAGCCGAACGCGCAGGAGGCGGCGAGCTGCCCGGCGGCCTCGGCGACCGCGTGGTTGTTCGCCGACGACCCCCGGCTGGGGAACGCCGCCAGCCAGCGCTGGTGGTGCCAGATCTGGTCCAGCGCCACCGGGTTCTCCTCGAACAGCGCGGGCGCGCCCGCCCAGCCGTCCAGCAGCCGGCGGATCCACACCCACGACAGCAGCCGGATGCCCAGCTCGATGCCGCTGACCCAGTGCACGCCCCGCAGCGGCGGGTCGGCCTCCCACCACGACCGCAGATGCGCGGCCACCCGCTCCGCGTACCGGTCGTTCCCGGTGAGCGCGTACGCGGCGGCCAGCACGGTCAGGTACTGGTGCCGGGACGGCTCCCAGATCTGCTTGATGTCGCCGACCGCCTCCTCGTCGCGGTACGGCACGTCGAAGGCGTGCTCCAACGGGGCGCGGCGCCCGGTCCTCGGGTCGTGGTGCCAGTCCGGGTCCGTCATGTCGTCGCGGACCACCCCGAAGAACCCGGCCCGCCCCGTCATCAGCCGGTCGGCCTCGGCGACCAGGCGCTTCACCGCGTCCGGCGCCACCGCGGCGAGCGCGCCCTCCGGCAGCACGGCCGTGAACCGGACGCCCGTCACCGGCGGCCGTGCGGGCGGCTCCGCGCGCCACCGCCGCCGGCGCACCGCGTCGGCCGCCCGGCCGGCGGCCTCCCGCGGCCCCATCCGGGACAGCCGCCGCAGGTACCACCCCGCGCCCATGCTCATCGCGCCCCCGCCAGGGTGACCGGGACGCCGCTCGCCAGCGCGGTGCGCACGGCGAGCGTGGCCGTCGTGGTGGCGGCCAGCGACTCCAGCGGCACCGGCATCGGCCCGCCGGTCCGCACGGCCCTCACGAACGCCGCGAGCTGTGCGTTCTGCCCCTTGTCCCGGGCCTTCGGCAGCCGGGAGCCGACCCACTGCCGGCGCCGGCCGTCGTGCACGGCGGCCCGCACGAAGTCGTCCAGCCGCAGCACTTTGCCGTCGGCGATGAGGTCCAGCGTCTCCTTCGGGAAGGACGCGGGGCCGGAGGTGACGTAGCTGATCGTGGCCGTGGACCCGTCCGGGTAGCGCAGCACGATCTGCAGGTCCTCGCCACCGGCCGGGGCGACCGCGTACACCGACACCGGGTCGGCGCCCAGCAGCCAGCTCGCGGTGTCGACGAAGTGCCCGCCCTCCCCGGCGAACCGCGACCCCTCGGTGTCCTGCCGCAGGTACCAGCTGCCCTGCTCCAGACGGCCCGCGTTGACCAGGTAGCGCAGGCTCGCCGGGCCGGTGCGGGCGCCGAACCGCTCCCGGGCCTCCCGCAGCAGCGGGGCGAACCGGCGGTTGAAGCCCACCTGGATCCGGTCGTTGCCGGACTCCTCGACCGCCGCGAGCACCCCGGCCAGCTCCTCCTCGGTGAGCGCCAGCGGCTTCTCCACGAACACCGCCTTGCCCGCCAGCAGCGCCCGGCGGGTCAGCTCGGCGTGCGAGCTGTGCCGGGTCACCACGAACACCGCGTCCACGGCCGGGTCGCCGAGCACCGCGTCCAGGTCGGTGGTGGCCTTGCCGAAGCCGAACTTCCGCCGCGCGTTGGCCGCGGACAGCGCCGTGGTGGTGACGACCGTGGACAGCTCCACGCCGTCGCGCCGCGCCAGATGCGGCAGCAGCATCGACGAGGCGTAGTTCCCCGCGCCCACGAACGCGAGGCGCACCGGGCCGGGGCGCCGCGCCGGAGCCGGCCGGGCGGTGCGCCGCCGCACCTCGGGCACCGTCACCTCCGGGGCCTCGACGGCGGGCGGGTCCCCGGCCGACGGGTACCGGAACAGCACGGCGACCGCCTTGAGCTCACCCTCCTCGAGCCGCCGGTACGTCTCCACGGCGTCCTCGAAGTCCGCGACGTGCGACACCAGCGGCTCCACGTCGACGCTTCCCCGGGCGATCAGGTCGAGGAAGCACGCCAGGTTGCGCCGCTCGGTCCAGCGGACGTAGCCGATCGGGTAGTCCCGGCCCTGGAGCTCGTACTCCGGGTCGTAGCGGCCGGGCCCGTAGCTGCGGGAGAAGCGGACGTCGAGTTCCTTCTCGTAGTACGCGTTCCACGGCAGGTCGAGGCGGCACTTGCCGATGTCGACCACCCGACCGCGGTCCCGGCACAGCCGCGCGGCCAGCTCGACGGGCTGGTTGCTGCTCCCGCCGGCCGCCAGGTACACCTGGTCCACGCCCGTGCCGCCGGTGAGTTCCGCGACCGCGCTCTCCACGCCCGCGGAGCCCGGGTCGCCGCAGGCCGCCGCGCCCAGCCGCTCGGCCAGCTCGCAGCGGACCGGGTCGGGGTCCACGCCGACCACCCGCACCCCGGAGGCGTGCAGCAACTGCACCACCAGCTGCCCGATCAGTCCCAGCCCGATGACCAGGGCCGTCTCGCCGAGCCGCGACTCGCCCTGCCGCACGCCCTGCAGCGCGATCGACCCGACCGTGCCGAAGGCCGCGTGCCGGGACGCCACCCCGTCCGGCACCGGGACGTAGAGGTTCTTCGGCACCCAGTTCAGCTCGGCGTGCAGCGCGTGCTCGTTGCCCGCGCACGCCACCAGGTCGCCCACCTTCACGTCGTCGATGCCGGCGCCGACCTGCTCCACCACCCCGCACAGCGAATAGCCCAGCGGCGTGTACGAGTCGAGCTTGCCCATCACCTTGCGGTACGTGGCGGGCACCCCGTTGGCGGCGACGCTCTGCACGACCTTCGCCACCTGGTCCGGCCGCGAACGCGCCTTGCCCAGCATCGACATGCCGGCCTCGGACACCTTCATCAGCTCGGTGCCGGTGGAGATCAGCGAGAAGGCGCTGCGCACCAGCACCCCGCCCGGCCCGCAGCCCGGCACCGGCACGTCGAGCAGCGTCAGCTCACCGCTCTTGTAGTTCTGCACTACCTGTTTCACGGAGTTCCTCTTGTCTCTACTGTCTCTACGCCGTCGATGCGGGGGAGTCGTGTCCGGCCCGGGAGGTCGCGTCGCGGTACCAGTGCTCGAGGGTCAGCACGTGCCAGAGGTGCTTGGAGTAGTCCCGCTGCCCGGCGGCGTCCTCGGCGACCATGCGCGCCAGCGCCTCCCGGCGCAGGAAGCCGGAGCGGACCAGCAGGCCGTCGTGCACCACCTCGCGCACCAGCGGTGCGAGGTCCCGGCTCATCCAGGCCCGCAGCGGGGCGCTGAACAGCCCCTTGGGCCGGTACACGATCTCCCGCGGCAGCACCGTCGTGGCCGCCTCCTTGAGCACCGCCTTGCCCTGCCGCCCGGCGATCTTGCGCGCACCCGGCACCGCGAACGCCGCCCTGACCACCTCGACGTCCACGTACGGCACCCGCACCTCGGTCGACGCGGCCATGCTCGACCGGTCGGTGTAGGCGAGGTTGAGGCCCGGCAGGAACATCCGGGCGTCCGCCAGGCACATGCGGTTCACGAAGTCGTCGAGGGTGTTGTCCCGGTAGACGTCCGCGTGCTCGGTCAGCACGTCGTCCACCGCCGGGGCCAGGTCCGGGTCGAGCAGCCCGGTCAGCTCCTCGCGGTCGTACAGGGTGTAACTGCGCCGGAACGCGGTCTCCTCCGGCAGGCCCGCGAAGGACAGGAACCGCTTCGCGAACCGCACCGACCGCAGCCCGCGCCGCCGGGTGGCGACCGGCAGCCGGTCCACGGCGGCGGCCACCCCGCGCCGCACCGGCCCCGGCACCCGCCGGTAGCGCACCGCGATCAGGTTCGCCAGGTGCTTGCGGTACCCGGCGAACAGCTCGTCGGCGCCCATCCCCGACAGCATCACCTTCACCCCGGCCTCCCGGGCGGCCGAGCAGATGAGGAAGGTGTTGATCGCGGCCGGGTCGCCGACCGGCTCGTCCAGGTGGTACGTCATCCGCGGCAGCAGGTCCCGTACGTCCGGCGCGATCTCGATCTCCCGCAGATCGACCCCGAACCGCTCGGCCACCCGCCGGGCGTAGCGCAGGTCGTCCGGCATCGCCTCGAACCGCGCGTCCTGCGCCCGGAACCCGATGGTGTACGCGGGGATGCCGGGCCGGTCGCGGGCCGCGAGCGCGGTCAGATAGCTGGAGTCCAGCCCGCCGGACAGGAACGTCGCCACCGGCACGTCGGACAGCAGGTGGAGCCGCGTCGACTCCTCCACCACCGCCGCCAGGTCCGGCAGCTCACCGGACAGGGCGCGCTCCCGCCCCTCGGCGGCGACCTCCCGCAGATCCCAGAACCGACCGCGCTGCACGGAGCCGTCCGGCCGGCACCGCAGCCAGGTGCCCGGCGGCAGCTTCTCCGCCCCGCGCAGCGCGCACCGCGAGTCCGGCACCCAGTAGTACAGCAGCGAGGCGACCAGCGCCGCCGGGTCCACCTCCAGCGACCCGCCGGCCACCGCCGCCAGCCCCTTCAGCTCCGAGGAGAACACCAGCCCTTCACCCCGCCGCAGCAGGAACAGCGGCTTGACGCCGAGCTGGTCGCGGACCAGCACCAGCTCGCCGGTCCGCTCGTCGAACACGGCGAACGCGAACATGCCGCGCAGCCGGGGCAGACAGTCCGTGCCCCAGCGCCGCCACGCCTCCAGCAGCACCTCGGTGTCCGAGCTGCCCCGGAACCGCACCCCGGCGCCCGCCAGCTCGGCCCGCAGCTCCGGCGCGTTGTACAGCTCGCCGTTGTACGTCAGGGCCAGGCCGTCCGACACCATCGGCTGGGCGCCGGTGCCGGACAGGTCGAGGATGGCCAGCCTGCGGTGCCCGAGGTGCACCTCGCCGTCGCCCAGCGGGTGGGCGTAACTCCCGGACCCGTCCGGGCCGCGGTGGGCGAGGGTCTCGGTGAGCCGGTCGGTGACCGCCTTGCCGTCCGGCCACCGGTACGTGCCTGCGATGCCGCACATGAGCTACCGCCCCTCCTGGTCGCTGTCCGGGACCCGCGCCGCCCACATCGGCAGCCGCTGCGTCCGTCGCGGGCCGTCCCCCGCCGCCCGCACGGCGTGGGGGGCGCTCCCGCTGTCCTGCCGGGCCGGCCGGCCCTCGTCGCGGACGCGCTGCCCCGGGAACGGCCCGTCCCACAGCGTCCCGTCCGTCCGGTCCTGCGGATCGGGGTCGACCAGCACCACACCGGCCACCTCCACGCGCCGGTCCGCGAGCTGCCGCGCCACGGTGTGCAGCCACGCGGTGGTGCCGTGCCCGGCCCGCACCACCAGCACGGCCCGGCCGGCGAGGTCGGCGAGGTCGGACCAGGCCGCGCCGGGCGCCACCGAGGCGACGCCGATCCGGCGCCGGCCGGCCGGCAGGGCCGCGGCCCGTTCCACGCCGACCACCTCCGGGTCGCCCGGCCTCGGCCTGAGGCCGTGCCGGGGGAGGGCGTCGACCACGACCACCGGCCCGTCCTCCGCCAGCGTCCGCGCCAGGCCCAGGGCGAGCACCCCCGCCCCGCGGGCGCAGCCCAGCTCCAGCAGCGCCAGCGGCTCCGCGGCCCCGCGCGCCGTACGGGCCAGCGACGAGGTGACCCGGGCCCGCGCCGCGCGTGCGCGCCGGCGCCGCCACAGGCCCGGCCGCAGCGCCGGCCGGGACAGCTCCGCGGTGACCGAGGCGCCCAGGTGCCGCGCGATGTCCCGGCGCAGCACCGGACGGTCGCCCACCACCGAGGCGACCGCGGCGACCACGAGGCCCAGCACCAGGCCGAGGACCAGCCCGATGCCGCCGTCGGTGGCGACGGCCACGGGCAGCGAGTGCTTCACGGTGTGCGGGGCGTCGACGATCTGCGTGCCCGCGACCAGCCGGGGCGTGCCCACCCGGGCCTCCGCGGCCCGCTGGGAGAACTCGCTGACGCGCGAGCTGAGTTCGGCGCGGCGGGCGAACAGCGACTCCAGGTTCGCCGACTCCTCCGGACTGTCCTCCGGCGGCCCGTCGCCGATCGCCTCGTTCACCTGGTCGAGCTCTTCCTGCATGCGGTCGCGCTGCGCGAGCAGGGTCGAGGCGTCGGCGGTCGCGGCCTGCTTGATCCGCCGCACGTGGTCCGCGACGAACGCCTCGGCCACCGCCTCGGCGCGGGCCACCGCCTCCTCGCCGGTCGCGCCCGTGGCCCTGATCTCCAGCAGGTTGTTGGTCAGGCCGGCGCCCTCGTACTCCTCCATGAAGTCCTCCGGGCTCTCGGAGGACCCGAGCGACTCGAGCGCCGCGTCCGCGATCCGCGTGGTGTGCAGCAGCGCCACGTCGGTGCGGATCAGCGTGCCGGGGTCGTTCGGCTGGTCGTCCTGGTGCGCGACCAGCACCTTGGTCACCGCGGTCGGCGGCGGGGGCAGCACCACCGCCACCGCCACCCCGATCAGCAGCCCCAGCAGCGCCAGGGACCCCCACACGCGGCGGCGTCTGCGCACCGACACCACCAGCGCCTGCAGATCCAGCAGGGGAGCGGCGGCCGCCGGCTCCGTCGTGGCGGTCGTCATCGCGCACCTCCCCGCGCGCCGTCGTCGAGGGCGGGCGCCGGTGCGGCGGTCCCCCGCGGCGGGCCGGCGGGCCGCGCCGGGCGGGTCCGGACCGCGCAGGCCAGGACGACGCCGACGACGTCGTGGCCCGCGTCCGCGCACGCCTCGGCGACACCGGCCAGTTCGGCGGCGGTGCGGGAGCCCGCGCTCAGCACGACCAGGACGCCCGCCGCGTCCCCGCGGTCGGGCACCAGCGGCGCCTCGGCGGAGACCTCCGCCACCCGCAGCAGCGGATCACCGCCGGCCTCCTCGGCCAGCCGCCGTGCCGCCCGCAGCGCGACGCCGTCGTCGTCGGGCACGACCAGCAGCAGCCGCCGCGCGCCCGGCAGCAGGTCGCGGATCCGGCCGCACACCCTCCGGTAGCGGATCCCCAGGCTGGCCTCGTCCCCGGCGGCCGGCGGGACGGGCGTGTTCCAGGGCGTGTCGAGCCCGAGCAGTCGGCGGATCCGGTGCCGCGCGCCGCCGCTCTCCGGCCGGTGCGCGCCCTTGTCCGCGGGCACCTCGACACCGCCCAGCAGGCCGGAGCCGAGCGCGGCGGCGATCTCCGGCTCGGCGCGCGGCCGGCGGTTCACCCGGGCCGCGGTGAGATGCCCGACGACCGTCAGCAGGAAGAACAGCACCGCGCCGCCGGCGATGAGCTGGACCCGGGTCGGCGGGGCCTCGCCGGAGGGCACGGCCGCCGGACCCATGACGACCAGGCGGGAGCCGGCCGCGTCGGAGCCGGTCCGGTCCAGCTTCTCGACCGCCTGCTGCAGCTCGGTGCGCAGCTTCGCCAGCTCGGTGCGGGTCTGCACGCTCTCCACGGTCCGGCCGGGATCGGCGGAGTCGGCCAGCTCGGTGATGCGGCGGCCGGCGGCGAGGACCATCCGCCGCAGCTGGTCGGGACCGGCCGCCGCCGTCGGGTCGGCGGTGTCGTCGACGATCCGGGCGGAGAACGTCACGAACTGCCGCGCCAGTTCGTCGGAGAGCCGCTGGGCCCTCCCGGGGCTCTCGGCGGTGCCCGAGATCCTGATGATGTTGCCGTCGGTGACCTCGGCGCGCACCCGCTCGCGCAGCTCCTCGCCGTCGACCCCGTCCCAGCCGAGCGCCGCGGCCGTACGGTCGGTCACCACCGTGCTGGTGGCGATCTCCGCCTGGGTGAGCAGCACGCGCTCCTCCCAGGCGCCCGGCAGCAGCACCGACGCCGACGTCGTGTACCGCGGCGGGAACACCAGGGAGGCGCCGAGGCCGGCCAGCGCCCCCAGCACGACGAGGACCGTCAGCAGCCTGCCGCGCCCGCGCAGCACCCGCCCGACGGTGACCAGGCGTATTGCGTCATCGCTCAAGGGACGTGCCTCGTTCCCGCCCGTTCCGTGCCGTCGCACCCGCGCCGCCCCGGACGGCGGCCTCGTAGGCGGCCAGCAGCGCCGCCTGCGAATGGCGCCACGCCAGCGGGCCGTTGATCCGTTCCTGCCCGTACTTCCCCATGCGGGAGCGCTGTCCGGGATCGTCCAGCAGCCGGGCGATCAGCGCGGCGAACTCGCCCTCGTCGTCGTCCTTCGCGTACACGGCGGCCTCGCCGGCGGAGACCCGCGCCTCCTTCAGGTCGAAGGAGACGATCGGCCGGCCCATCACCATGTACTCCAGGACCTTGTTCATGGTCGACACGTCGTTGAGCGGATTGCACGGGTCGGGGGAGAGGCACACGTCCGCGGTGGACAGGTAGCGCACCAGGTCGGCGTCCGGCACGCGTCCCGTGAACTCCACCTGCTCCGCGAGCCCCAGCTCCCGGGACAGCTCCACCATCGCGTCGAAGGTGTCGCCGCCGCCGACGAACACCGCGTGCCAGTCGGTGCGGCCCACCTCGTCGCGGAGCCTCGCCAGCGCCCGCAGCGCGTAGTCGACGCCGTCCTGCGGGCCCATCACCCCCAGGTAGCACAGCAGATGGGGTTTGCCGCGCTTCAGCTCCGGCTCCGGGTCCACCGGGTGGAACCGCTCGGTGTCCGGCGCGCTGCGCACCACGAACACGTCCTCGGGCCGCCGTCCGCCCCGGCGCACGGCGACGTCCCGGTAGCTCTCGTTGGTGGCGAGCACCACGTCCGCCGTCCGGTACGTCATCCGCTCCAGCGCGCACACGCCCCGGTGGAGGAGGTCCTCGCCCCGGCCGAACCGGGACAGGTACAGCTCCGGCACCAGGTCGTGCTGGTCGAAGACGAACTTCGCGCCGCGCCGCTTCAGCCACAGCGCGGGCAGGAACAGCAGGTCCGGCGGGTTGCAGGCGTGCACCACGTCGACCGGGCCGACCTTGCGGGCCAGGCGGGCGGTGTGCCACAGCGCCGTGCCGTACTCCCTCAGGTAGCCGGCCGGTCCTCCGGTGGCCGCGCGCAGCGGGTAGCGGTGGATCCGCACCCCGTCGATCACGGCCTCCGGCTCGGTGTCCCGCTTGCCGCCGCGCGGGCAGATGACGTCCACCTCCCAGCCCGCGTCGCGCAGCGTCCGGCACTCCTGCCACACCCGCCGGTCGAACGGCACCGACAGGTTCTCCACCAGGATCAGCGCGCGGCGGCCCCGTGCGCCCTTCGTCTCACCAAGCAAGGCCCACGTACCCGGATTCGGCCCGGCGCGCCTCGGCGTCGGGGAGGCGGACGAGGTCGATGATCACGGGGTCGTCGCCGTGCGGCAGCGCCGACAGCACGGCCGGGTCCTTCGTCCCGACCAGGACGACCTCGGCGTGGTCCAGCACGTCCTCGACGGAGTCGGCGAGCAGCTGCGCCAGGTGCGGCAGCCGGGTCTCGATGTACTCCCGGTTCGCGCCGAGCAGCCGGGACAGGCTGACGTTGGCGTCGTGGATCCGCAGCTCGTACCCCTTGCCGAAGAGCCGCTCCGCCAGTTCGACCAGCGGACTCTCGCGCAGGTCGTCGGTGCCGGGCTTGAACGACAGTCCGAACAGGCCGACCTTGCGCTTCCCGGTGCGCTCCACCAGCTCCACCGCGCGCTGCAGATGCTCCTCGTTCGAGGGCAGCACGTGCGCGAGGATCGGCACCGACACGTCGGCCCGGTGCGCGGCGTGCACCAGGCTGCGCAGGTCCTTGGGCAGACAGGAGCCGCCGAAGGCGAAGCCCGGACGGAGATAGGCGGGGCTGATGTTGAGCTTGCGGTCGGCGAGGAAGACGTCCATCACCTGGTGCGAGTCCACCCCGAGCGCCCGGCACACCGCGCCCAGCTCGTTGGCGAAGCCGATCTTCAGTCCGTGGAAGGCGTTGTCCGCGTACTTGATCGCCTCGGCCGTCGGCACCGGCACCCGGAACACCTCGCCGGGCAGGTCCCCGTACAGCGCCGCGACGACGTCGCCGCTCGCCGTGTCGAGTTCGCCGATGACGGTCTTCGGCGGGTCGAAGAAGTCCCGCACGCTGGTGCCCTCGCGCAGGAACTCCGGGTTGACCGCGACGCCGACGTCGACGCCGGCGGTGCCGCCGACGTGCTTCTCCAGGATCGGCACCAGCAGGCCCAGGCAGGTGCCCGGCAGCATCGTGGAGCGGAACGCCACCGTGTGCCGTCCGCCCCGCTCGGCCAGCGCCGCGCCGATCTCCTCGGTGACCCGTTCCAGGTAGGCCGTGCACAGGCTGCCGTTGGGCTCCGACGGGGTGCCCACGCAGACCAGGGACACCTCGCTGCCCTCGATCGCCTCGCGCACGTCGGTGGTGGCGCGCAGCGCCCCGCCGCCCACCACCTCGGCGACGAGTTCACCGATCCGCTCCTCGACGACGGGCGCCTTGCCGTCGTTGACCAGGTCCACCTTCACCGGGTTGACGTCCACCCCGATGACCTCGTGGCCCATGCCGGCCAGGCACGCGGCCGACACGCAGCCCACGTAGCCGAGCCCGAACACGCTGACTCTCATGACCCGTTCCTCCCCCCGGGCAGGCCCTGCCGGCCTGCGGTCCGCACGCCGGCCGCCCCACGGCCGCCGCGCATCAGTAGGCCCCCTGCCCTTGCACCACGGCACGCAGCGTCTTCCACAAGATCACCGTGTCCAGGGCGAGGGACCAGTCCTCCACGTACCGCAGGTCCAGGCGGACCGCCTCCTCCCACGAAAGGTCGCTGCGTCCGCTGATCTGCCACAGCCCGGTGAGCCCCGGCTTGACCTTCAGCCGGCGCCGGATGTCCGGGCCGTAGGCGGCGCACTCCTCCGGCAGCGGGGGCCGCGGCCCGACCAGCGACATCGACCCGGTGAGCACGTTGAACAACTGCGGCAGCTCGTCGAGCGAGTAGCGGCGCAGCACCGCGCCCACCCGGGTCACCCTCGGGTCCCGGCGCATCTTGAACAGCGGTCCCGCGCCCTCGTTGAGGCCGTCCAGCGCGGCGCGGGCGCGGTCCGCGCCGGGGGCCATGGTGCGGAACTTCCAGATGGTGAACTCGCGGCCGTCCTTGCCGACCCTGCGCTGCCGGTAGAACACCCCGCCCCGGCTGTCCGTCGTCACGAGCAGCGCGACCAGCAGCATCAGCGGCGCGAACGCCACCAGCAGGACCAGCGCGCCCAGCCGGTCGACGACGCCCTTGACCGCGCGGCGGCCGCCGGTGAACGCCGGCATGCTGACCCGCAGCAGCGGTATGCCGAGGACCGCGTCGACGTGCAGCCGGGGCCCGGCCACCTCCATCAGCACCGGGGCGACGACCATCTCGGCGTCGGAACCCTCCAGGTTCCACGACAGCCGCTGCAGCCGGTCCGGCGACCAGTGCGGGTCGGGGGTGACGGCGACGACGCGGTAGCCGTCGCGGCGGACGTGGTCGGCGACGTCCGCCAGCCGTCCCACCACCGGCACCCCGTCCAGCCGGCCGCCGTCGGGTCCGGGGCCGTCCGTCACGCACACGGCGTCCACGCGCCAGCCCAGGTGCGGGTACTTGCGGGTGCGGGCGATCAGGTCGCGCACCGTGGCGGGGCTCCCGGCGGCCAGCACCGGGCGCAGACAGCGGCCCTCCTTGCGCTGCCGGTGCAGCCACAGGCGCAGCAGATAGCGCATCGTCATCGTGACGAGCGCGATCGCGGGAACCGCGACGAAGATCCAGAGTTTGATGTTGCGCGAGGTCAGGGCGATCCCGCCGAGCGCGAGCACGACGGTCGCCACGAAGAGCGAGCGGCCCAGCCGCCGGAACTCCTCGGCTCCCTGCCCGAGCACGGTCGGCGCCCACGACCGGCTCACCGTCAGCGCCCCCAGCACCAGCAGCCAGGTGCCGAAGGCGAGGATGCCCCACTTCTCGTGCCAGTCGGCGGCGTCCCGGACGCCGAAGAAGTTGCCGATCCCCGCGACGACGACGGCGGTGGCCACCGCGTCGCTCGTGATCACGGTACGGCGGTACCGGTGCTCCCAGTCCGTCGTCCCCCGGTGTAACGCCCCGTCCGTCAGCCGACCCCGTTCCGACGGGAACGGGCTGACCAATCCCCCTTGCCGCACAGAACCCCCCAGGTCCCCGGTGATGCGACGTGTGCGCCTGACACTGTTTCCGCCGGGGGGACCCCACCCCCCGAACCGCGCTGTTCCTCGTCGCGGGAGACCCCCGCCTCCCGCGCCGGCACGCCGGCTACGGACGAAGTCGGAACAACGTGAACGACCTGTCGCGGCGGCAGCGGCACGCGGCCGCGCCGTTCATCGAGCCGAGCGGACCTGACCGGTCCCCCGGGTGCGCCCCCGCACCCGACCCCCCCGGGGCTCGGCGGTGTGATCACCCCCACGTCCGGCGCCGTGGGCGAACCCCTCCCGTGGCGTCGGACCTAAAGATCATTTAATCGGTCGCCCCGGGCCCGAACGGCCGAAGCAGGGTCAATCTAGACCATCGGGGCCGGGATGAAGAGAGGGTGTAAGGAAATTGTGTCCGGGCGCCGTGGCCGAATGCGCCGTCCGGAACCCGTCCGCGTAGCTCTCGCACCGGGTCTCAACTCCCGTCGTATGAACGGGCGATGACGCCTACGCCCCGCGCCGGCGCCATCTCGCGACCCGCCCCGCGCCCCCGCCGTCACGACGACGTCCGAGGTCCGGGCACACAAGTCGTACACATGTGCCCCCTGTCGCCGCGGAGCCCCGAGCGCCGCGTGATGACCGGTCCCGGGACTGGAATTCCGCCCCGCCCACCGTCGAATGTTTTCGTGCAGCGTCCACGGATGTCCGAGATCCAACCGCTGAAGCGGCCGTTCCGCCCGAGGGGGCCGGGTGCGATCGCGGTGTCGGTGCCTCCTGCGAGGATGCGGCCGACCGCACACGAGGAGACGGGCATGGGCGCCTGGGGCATCGGACCCTTCGACAGCGACGCGGCGGCGGACTTCGCCGACGGCCTCGACGAGGCCGAGCCCGGACGGCGCGTGGAGATGGTCCGAGAGGTCCTCATCCGGACGATCGACGCCACGGACCGGCTCACGGACGCGGACGAGGCGGTCGCCGCGGCGGCGCTCGTCGCGGCGCAGTGCCCCGGAGGGGAGCCGGTCGACCCGGACGACGGGCCGCAGGAACGCATGCCCGTGTTTCCCCACCGGCTACGGAAGCTCTCCTGCGAAGCCCTGGCCCGCATCACCACCGACCCGTGCGGGCCCGCGCCGAACCGGGTCGACCCGGACGACGCGAAGCAGTGGCAGGCCTCCTCGCGCGCCTCCGCGCGGTGCTCGTCCCGCTGCCGAGGATCCCGCTCTTCGGCGTCGAGCGGTCTGCGTAGGCTCGCGCGATGAGCTGTGACCAGGAGGCGCGGGAGGCCGTGGAGACGGCGGCGCGGCTGGCGAGGACGGAGCGGGTGCGGAGCCTCGAGCCGTTGTTCGGGGAGCTGCCGGGGGTTCTGGGCGCACCGGGCGTCGAGATGCGGGCCTGTCTGCTCCAGGAGCTTGCCCTGACCGGGGCCAGGACCGGGCGGGCACGGCTCGACGCGTATGCGGAGCGACTGTGTGCGTTGGGGCATCCGTTGGGGCGGCTGCCCGGTCAGCGGCTGGACGTCGAGCACCGGTTCATGGTGCGGGCGCGGGGGTTGGGACCCGTCAGGACAGCGCGGCAACTCCGGTCCCGGTTTCCGGAGACGGCTCCGAGCGGCCAGGGCGCCACGGCCGCGCGGTCGGCCGTCGGCGTGCCCGACGACGCCCGGGCCCGGGCGGCCGCGCGGCCGTTCACCGCGGGCGGGTGGGCCCGCACCCCCGAGGTGCGGTTCTTCGCGCTGCCCGCGCCGCTCGACCCCGGCGACTTCGGCATGTCCTTCCTCGAGCGGCTCCCCTTGGACTGCCTGAGGGGCGACGGAACCGGGGTCGCCTGTGCGACGACGGCCGACGACGTGCTCGACGAGCTGTTCCGGGCGGCGTACCACGGGGGGATCGACGGGCACGCCCAAGGCGGCGCCTACGCCCGGCTGTTCGCCTGGGACAGCTTCTACGCCCTCATGGGGATTGCCGTCGACGTGCCCTTCCTGGAGGCGGTGCGTCGTACCGTCGATCACCGCTGGGTGCGCTTCCTCGCCCCCACTCCGTGGTTCCACCACGACACCGCCGACCTGGGACTCGCCGTGCTCGACCCCTCCCGTACCCGCGTCGCGGTGCTCGCGGCGTCCGACAGCGATGTCACGGCGCCGGACGCGTCAGGACGGCCGTGAACCGGTAGCGGGACCCCCGGTACACCGACCGCACCCACTCCACCGGCGTCCCGTTCTCGTCCCGTGAGTGGCGGGACAGCAGCAGCATCGGCAGGCCCACGTCCGTGCCCAGCAGGCCCGCCTCGCGCGGGGTCGCCGGGGAGGTCTCGATGGTCTCGTCGGCCTCCGCCGGACGGACCCCGTACACCTCGGCGAGGGTGGTGTAGAGGGAGGTGCGGCGGGAGAGGTGGCGGCGCAGACCGGGGAAGCGGCGGGCGGGCAGGTGGGTCGCCTCGATCGCCATCGGCTCACCCCCGGCCAGCCGCAGCCGTTCGATGCGCAGCACCCGGTCCTCCGGCTCCACCCCCAGCAGCGCCGCCAGCTCCGCGTCGGCCCGGACGTGGCCGATGTCCAGGACCCGGGAGGCGGGGTTGAGACCCTGCGCCCTCATGTCCTCGGTGTACGAGGTGAGCTGGAGTGCCCGGTACACCTTCGGGCGGGCCACGAACGTGCCCTTGCCCTGGAAGCGGTCGAGCCGTCCCTCGCTGACCAGCTCCAGCAGCGCCTTGCGGACCGTGGTGCGGGACGTGCCGAACTCGACGGCGAGCATCCGCTCGGCCGGCATCGGGGAGCCCGGGGCGCGCTCGTCGGTCATCTGCAGCAGCCGCTGCTTGATGCGGTAGTACTTCGGCACCCGCTGCCGGCGGCCCGGCGCCCCCGTGCCGGGCTGGGCGCTGCTGACGTCCGTGCTCATATCCGCCTTCCGGCTGCGGTGTCCGGCGCGCGGACGGCAGCGGCCGGCCGCGGTGCACGTCGGCGGACCGCCGGGATCGGCGCCGCACGCTCGGCGATCCCGTTATAACGGCGCGCTCTCCCTTTGGTCTAGTCCAACCCTGCGTCCCGCCCCTCTTTGGGCGGACATCTCCGCCCCGTCCGCGGGCCGTTGCCGTTACCCAGCCGTGAGTCGGACAACCCTTGACACGACCATAGGTCTAGGCCAAGCTCCCCTTGCTGGTCTAAACCATTTAGCGGAAGCCGGGTCCCAGCCCGCCGAGCTGTTGCGCCGTTGTCAGGGTCACCGCGAGGGCGTGGGTGTGCAAGGCATTCCTGAGGAGGGGTGGCGCGTGAAGCGCAAGCTGATAGCCGCGATCGGGGTCGCGGGCATGTTGTTCTCGGTCGCCGCGTGCGGGGGCGACGACGGCGGTGACAGCGGCAAGAAGGCCGGCGCGGACGGCTACGCCGGGCAGACGCTCAC
Source organism: Streptomyces sp. DSM 120436 (assembly GCF_055778765.1). NCBI lineage: Bacteria > Bacillati > Actinomycetota > Actinomycetes > Kitasatosporales > Streptomycetaceae > Streptomyces > Streptomyces sp. DSM 120436. The sequence continues at coordinate 3,379,608 of NZ_JBSKBS010000001.1, forward strand.
CGTGTGGGTCATGGACGGCTCCTCACCGGACGAGTGGCAGAAGGACCTCGCCGCCGAGTTCGAGAAGAAGACCAAGGCGAAGATCAAGTTCGAGGTCCAGCAGTGGAACGGCATCCAGCAGAAGCTGACCACCGCCCTCTCCGAGGAGAACCCCCCGGACGTCTTCGAGATCGGCAACACCCAGACCCCCGCCTACGCCAAGACCGGCGGCCTCGCCGACCTCGGCGACCTCAAGGAGGAGATCGGCGCCGACTGGACCGAGTCCCTCAACGAGTCCTCCGTCTACGAGGGCAAGCAGTACGCCGCCCCCTGGTACTTCGCCAACCGCGTCGTCCTCTACAACAAGAAGGTCTGGGCCGACGCCGGCCTCAAGGACACCCCCAAGACCCGCGACGAGTTCTACGCCGCCCTCAAGACCATCGGTGAGAAGACCGACGCCGAGCCGATCTACCTGCCCGGCCAGAACTGGTACCACTTCGTCGGCCTGGTCATCGGCGAGGGCGGCGAACTGGTCAAGAAGGACGGCGACACGTACGTCTCCAACCTCGACGACCCCAAGGTCGCCGCGGCCACCGAGACCTACAAGAAGTTCCAGGCCCTGTCCAAGGCCCCCAAGGACAAGGACGAGGCCACCCCGCAGCAGGGCGAGGTCTTCGCCAAGGGCAACGTCGGCGCCTTCATCGGCATGGGCTGGGAGGCCGGCATCGCGATCGAGGCCAACCCGGCCATCGAGAAGCAGATCGGCTACTTCACCATCCCCGGCGCCACCGCCGACAAGCCCGAGGGCGTCTTCCTCGGCGGCTCCAACCTCGCCGTCGCCGCGGGCAGCCAGAAGCAGGAGCTCGCCAAGGAGTTCCTGAAGCTCGCCCTCTCCGACGAGTACGAGGGCCGGCTCGCCAAGCTCAACGGCGTCATCCCCAACAAGGAGTCGCTGCAGAGCAACCTCAAGGGCAACGCCCCCGCCGAGGCCGCCGCGCCGGCCGCCGCCGTCGGCGGCACCACGCCGCTGATCCCCGAGTGGGCCGCCGTCGAGAACGACCCCAACCCGATCAAGACGTACCTGACCGCCGTCCTGAACGGCAAGTCCCCGGCCGCCGCCGCGAAGCAGGTCGAGGGCGAGTTCAACAAGCGCCTGGCGCAGCAGCAGTAACAGCGCACGCGCTCCGACCGGAGCGGGGACCGGCCGGCCAGGCGGTCCCCGCCCCGTGTTGAGCACGCCGAGAAGAGAGATCGCGAGCATGACCGTGCAGACCGAACGGCCGCCCTCCGGCCCGGTGGACGTCCGCAAGCCGGGTGACACCGCGCCCGGTGCCTCCCGACCGAGAGCCGCGTCGCGGGCCGGCGCGCTCGCTCCGTACCTCCTGCTGCTGCCCGCCTGCGCGGCCACCGTGCTGCTGCTCGGCTGGCCGCTGCTCAAGGACCTGCTGCTGTCGTTCCAGAACCTCAACATGGCGCAGCTGATCCAGCACGTCACCGAGTGGAACGGCATCGACAACTACAAGGAGGTCCTCACCGGGGAGGACTTCTGGCGGGTCACCCTCCGCTCCATCCTGTTCACGGCCGTCAACGTCGCCCTCACCATGCTGCTGGGCGCCCTGGTCGGCCTGCTGCTCGCCCGCCTCGGCAAGCGCATGCGGTTCACCCTGATGATCGGCCTGGTGCTGGCCTGGGCCATGCCCGTGGTGGCCGCCACCACCGTCTACCAGTGGCTGTTCGCGCAGCGCTTCGGCGTCGTCAACTGGGTCCTGGACAAGCTCGGCTGGCACTCCATGGCCGACTACAGCTGGACCAGCAGCCAGATGTCGACGTTCTTCGTCGTCACCCTGCTCATCGTCTGGATGTCCGTGCCGTTCGTCGCGATCAACCTCTACGCGGCGACCACCACCATCCCGAACGAGCTGTACGAGGCCGCCGCGCTCGACGGCGCCGGCGCCTGGCGCAGCTTCACCACCGTCACCCTGCCGTTCCTGCGGCCGTTCCTCTACGCCACGACGTTCCTGGAGATCATCTGGATCTTCAAGGCGTTCGTCCAGGTCTTCACCTTCAACGGCGGCGGCCCCGACCGGCTGACCGAGATCCTGCCCGTCTACGCCTACGTCGAGGGCGTCGGCAACCAGCACTACGGCATGGGCGCGGCGATCGCGGTGCTGACCATCCTGATCATGCTCGGCCTGACCGCGTACTACCTCAGGATCGTGCTCAAGCAAGAGGAGGACGAGCTGTGAAGCGCTCGCTCTTCGGCCGCGTCTGGCCCAACGCCACGGCCCTCGTCGTGTTCACCGTCTGCCTCTTCCCCGTGTACTGGATGTTCGCCACGGCGCTGAAGCCGACCGGCGACATCATCGCGGAGGACCCGGTCTGGTTCCCCACGGACATCACGTTCGAGCACTTCGGCACCGCGACGGACGCCGAGCACTTCTGGACGTTCGTCCGCAACTCGCTCACCGTCACCTGCCTGGCCGTCCTCTTCTCCCTGGTCATCGCGCTGGCCGGCTCCTTCGCCCTGGCCCGCATGCGGTTCAGGGGACGGCGCGGCTTCATCGTGGGCTTCATGCTCGCCCAGATGGCGCCCTGGGAGGTCATGGTCATCGCGATCTACATGATCGTGCGCGACGCCTCCATGCTGAACAGCCTGGTGCCGCTGACCGCGTTCTACATGATGATGATCCTGCCCTTCACCATCCTGACGCTGCGCGGCTTCGTCGCCGCCGTGCCGAAGGAGCTGGAGGAGTCGGCGATGGTCGACGGCTGCACCCGCGCCCAGGCCTTCCGCCGGGTCATCCTGCCGCTGCTCGCGCCGGGGCTGATGTCCACCTCCATGTTCGGCTTCATCACCGCCTGGAACGAGTTCCCGCTCGTCCTGGTGCTCAGCAAGGAGTCCGGCGGCGCGCAGACCCTGCCGCTGTGGCTGTCCAGCTTCCAGACCCAGTTCGGCGACGACTGGGGCGCGACCATGGCCGCCTCCTCCCTCTTCGCCGTCCCGATCCTGATCCTCTTCGTCTTCCTGCAGCGCCGGGCCGTCAGCGGCCTCACCGCGGGCGCCGTGAAGGGATAACGCGACCTGATGACGACCATCACCACCGGCGCCCGCACCCTCACCCGGGACGCGCTCGCCGTGCTGCAGCCGGGATTCACCGGCACCACCGCACCCGACTGGGTCCGGCGCAGACTGGCCGAGGGCCTGGTCTCCGTCGCCCTGTTCGGCCGCAACGTCGCCGACCCCGAGCAGGTCACCGCCCTCACCGCCCAGCTGCGGACCGAACGGGACGACCTGCTGGTGGCCATCGACGAGGAGGCCGGCGACGTCACCCGGCTCGAGGTCCGCACCGGCTCCTCGTTCCCCGGCAACCACGCCCTCGGCGCCGTCGACGACCCCGCCCTCACCCGGCGGGTGGCCCGCGAACTGGGCCGCCGGCTCGCCGCGTGCGGCGTCAACCTCAACTGGGCTCCCTCGGCCGACGTCAACGCCAACCCCGACAACCCGGTGATCGGCGTGCGCTCCTTCGGCCACGAGCCGGCCCTGGTCGCCCGGCACACCGCCGCCTACGTCGAGGGCCTGCAGTCCACCGGCGTCGCCGCCTGCACCAAGCACTTCCCCGGCCACGGCGACACCAGCGTCGACTCCCACCACGCGCTCCCGCGGATCGACCTGGACCCCGCCACGCTGCACGAGCGCGAACTGCGGCCGTTCCGCGCCGCCATCGAGGCCGGCACCCGCGCCGTCATGACCGCCCACATCCGGGTGCCGGTGCTCGACCCCGACCTCCCCGCCACCCTCTCCCCGCGCATCCTCACCGGCCTGCTGCGCGACGAGCTCGGCTACGACGGCCTCATCGTCACCGACGGCATGGAGATGGGCGCCGTCGCCGGCACCTACGGCCTCGAACACGGGGCCGTGCTGGCCATCGCGGCCGGCGCCGACGCGATCTGCGTGGGCGGCGGACTCAGCGACGAGAGCACGGTGCAGCGGCTCCAGGACGCCCTGGTCGCCGCCGTCCGCTCCGGCGAACTGTCCGAGGAGCGGCTCGCCGACGCCGCCGCCCGGGTCAGGTCGCTGGCCGCGTGGACGACCGGCGCACGGCACGCGCCCGACGCCGCCGACGACCCCGCGCCGGAGATCGGCCTGACCGCCGCCCGCCGCGCGGTGACCGTCACCCGCACCGCCGGCTCCGCCCCGGTCACCGCGCCCGTCTACGTCGCCACGTTCAGCCCCGCCCCGAACATCGCGGTGGGCGACGAGACCCCGTGGGGCGTCGGCGCGGAGCTGGAGCGGCTGCTCCCGGGCACCGTCACCGGCCACTTCAGCGGCCCCGACGCCGGCGCCGAGGCGCTCCGCGCGGCGAACGGCCGACGGGTCGTCGCCGTGGTCCGCGACGAGCACCGGCACCCGTGGATGGGCGCGGCCCTGGACACGCTGATCGTCGCCGGGCCGGACACCGTGGTCGTGGAGATGGGCATACCGCAGTCCGCGCCGCGCGGCGCCCTGCACATCGCCACCCACGGGGCGGCCCGTGTCTGCGGGGTGGCCGCGGCGGAGGCGGTCCTGGCGGGCTGAGCGTGCCCGGCCGGCCCCGGCGGGCCTCGTCCTCACACGCCGGACGGGCCGGAAGCAGCCCTCCCGGGCGCTGAACGGCGGACCCGGGGCGGAGCCCGCACGTCAGCGCCTCCGGCGTGTGGGGAGCGGGGTCCGGGGGCGGGGGTCCCGGGGTCGGGACGGGAAGGGGCGGAGGGGGCGGAGGGGGCGGAGGGGGCGAACACCCCGGATCCTCACGGGTACGGCTTCTCGCCCGCGGCGAGCATCGCCACGAACCTCTCGATCCGCGCCGCCCGCGTCCGCGCCCGCTTCGCCTCCTCGATCCGGTGCAGGATCGCGTACCGGTTGCGGCTGTCCAGGGCGTCGAAGAACTCCCGGGCGGAGGCGGGCGCCGCGTCCAGGGCGGCACGCAGGTCGTCAGGCACGGTAGCCGTCCGCTGACTCGCGTACGCGGCCTCCCACCGCCCGTCCGCCCGCGCCTTCTCCACCTCCCGCAGACCGGCCGGCCGCATGCGGCCCTGCTCGATCAGGTCAAGCGCCTTCTGCCGGTTGACGGCGGACCACCTGCTGCGCGGGCGGCGCGGGGTGAAGCGCTGGATCCAGTGCGTCTCGTCCAGGCTCTTCTTGTGCCCGTCGATCCAGCCGAAGCAGAGCGCGGACTCCAGGGCGGTGGCGTAGTCGACGCCGGGGAGCCCCGACCCCTTCCGCGGGATCTTCAGCCACACGCCCCGGGCGTCGCCTTGATGCTCCTCCAGCCACGCCTCCCAGTCCTTTCGGGTCTCGAAACCCAGCACCGGGCCCGTCCCGCCGTCCGTCTCACCAGTCATGCGTCCATGCAAGCGACCTCCGGCGGCAGGGTCAACGTCCGTCCGGCACCGGGCTGTTGCGGAGCGAAGGATGGCGGAGCGTGTCGTTATTGGGCCGAACGGGTGACCATGGGTAAGAATTGGCCGATGCAGACAGCCAGCGCGACAGGGGACGGAGCATGCCGGTGAGCAGCCACGATGTCACCGACGAACAGTGGGAAGGGCTCGCCCAGGTCGTGCCGCTGCGGGGCCGCGACGCGTGGCCGTCCTCGGTCGGCCACCGCGCCAGGCCGGAGGCCCGTACGGAGGCGCGGCGCCGTTTCGTCGTCCTGCGCGTGAACGTCTTCGCGGACGCCCGCGAGGTCGCCGAGACCCTGATGTCCGGCATACCCGTCCTGCTGGACCTGACCAGCGCGGAACCGGACGTCGCCAAGCGCGTCCTCGACTTCAGCACGGGCGTCGTCTTCGGCCTCGCCAGCGGAATGCACCGTGTGGACCGCAACGTCTTCCTCCTCACGCCGGAGGGCATGGAGGTCACGGGGCTGATGGAGGGCATGGGGGCGCCGGGGGCGTAGGAGGGCGCGGGGCGTGCGCCCGGTGCGGGGCGCGTGCGGCGCGAGGGTGCGGGGCGCACGGCGGGCGCGTGCCGTCCGTTCGCGGGAAGGGACCGGTGGCGGAACGGTTCGGCGGGGCGGGAAGCGTTTAGCGTCCGGCGCATGACCCCGCCGTCCCCGCCCCAGCCGGTCGCGACCACACCCCCGCACCCCGCCGAACCGCTCACGCGCGCTCCCGCGGACGCCGGGCGGGCGCGGCGGCCCGGGCTGCCGCGGGTCACCGAGCTGCTGCTCTCCGCCTTCGCCGGGCACCGCGGCACCACGTTCCGCCTGGGCGGCCTCACCCTGTTCGCCGGGTCCAGCGGCAGCGGCAAGACCACCGCGCTGCGCGCGTACGAGGCACTCGCCCGGCTCGGCGGCGGGGCCGAACTGGGCGAGGTGTTCCCGGACCCGTCGGCCTGCGTCCCGGAGCGGGCCCGGCCCGACGCCCAGCGCCGCCGCGGCTTCCGCATCGGCTGCACCGCCGACGGACCCGAGGGGCCGGTCCGCCTGGAGGTCGCCGTCCAGGCGGAACCCGAACTGCGCATCGTGGGGGAGCGGTTGTCCGCGGACGGCCTGGTCCTGCTGGAGACCGCGCTGCGCGACCCCCGCCGGCGCGCCGTGCAGGCCGCCTGGCACACGGCGGGCGCCACCGCCGTCACCCGCGCGCCCCTCCCCGACGACCGCCTCGGCACCGCGCTGCTGCCGCTGCGCGTGGCCGGTACGACCGCCGGCCAGCTCCGGGTGCTGGCCGCGGCCGAGCAGATGCTGGTGGCGCTGCGCTCCGTCTTCCCCTGCGACCCCCGCCCCGAGCGGATGCGCGACCCCGTCCCGGCGGGCACCGGCCGGCTGCTCGGCGGCTGCGACAACCTCCCCGACGTGCTGGGGCGCACCCGCTCCGAATGCACCCGCCGCCACGCGCTCCTCGTGGACGCGGTGCGCGTCGGCTGCGCCGGACCCGTCGCCGACCTCCTCGCCGAGCCGTGCGGCGCCGGCCGCCTGGTGCGCGCCGTGCTGGGCCGGGGCGACGGCGTCCGCACCGAGCTGCGCCGGCTCGGCGACGGCGAACTGCGCTACATCGCCCTCGCGCTGGTGCTGCTCACCGGCCCCGGCGTGCTGGAGGCCGACGTGCCGGGCGAGGTGCCGGCCGCCCTGCAGTGCCTCACCGTCCTCGCCGACAACCTGGACCGGTCGCTCGACCCGGCCCAGCGCGCGGCCCTGCTGGCGCTGGCGGCGCGGATGTGCGAGCGCGGGCACATCCGCCTGGCCGGTGCGCTGAGCGACGCCACCTGGGCCGCCGGGGTGCCCGGGGCGACCGTGGTACACCTGAGGCGTGACTGACCCGCACGACGACGCGGCCCGGCCGCCCGACGACCTGCCCGCGCTCCGGCGCCGCCTCGCCGAATTCGCCGCCGCGCGGGACTGGCGGCCGTACCACACGCCGAAGAACCTGGTCGCCGCGCTGAGCGTGGAGGCGGCCGAACTCCAGGAGATCTTCCAGTGGCTGACGCCGGAGGAGTCGGCCCGTGTGATGGACGACCCGGAGACCGCGCACCGCGTCACCGACGAGGTGGCCGACGTGCTCGCCTACCTCCTGCAGTTCTGCGAGGTCCTCGGCGTCGATCCGCTGGCCGCCCTGGCCGAGAAGATCGACCGGAACGAGCACAGGTTCCCGGCGCCCGGGCCGGAGCGGTCCGGCGCTCCGCCGCGCGCCCAGGAGTGACCCCTTCCGTTGTCACGCTCCGTGTTCGAAAACTCGACCTGATTCGAATTGGTGTCCACAGATTTCGGACTTCCTCTGGCTTTTTGTCTCACAGAGCTTCACTCTGGGTAGTGAACAAGGGAGTTCAGCGGATGCGGACGCGTGGGCAGCGCGTCGGACGGACGGGGGCAGCGCATGGACGCTGTGCGGCTCATCGTGACGAGCAGAAGGGCCCTGGCCGCCGGCGGCGGTGTGCCGGAGCTGCTGACCGAGGTGTGGCAGGCGCAGGCGCTGGCCCAGGCGATAGGGAGCCGCCTGGCCCTCGTCGGACCGCCCCGGCTGCGTGACGAGGCAAGGGGGTTGGCCGATCTTGCCGACCGGGGCTGCGGCGTCCTGGACCCGCCGCCGCTCGACCCCGGCGAACTGCGCGCGGCCCGGCTCACCGAGCTGGGGGACACCCGCCCGTGCCTGACGCACCTCGGCGGCCTGCTCGGCGACGTCGGCATCGCCCTGGTCGGCATCGCCTGCGCCGCCGACGAGGAGGCGACGTACTGGAGCTGTGTCGAGGCCATCGACGCGGCGGACGAGGCGCGGGACCGTGTCCGCGGCATGCTCCGCAAGCTGGCGGAGCGGGAGACGGCGGCACCGCAGCGGGAGGCCGGCTGACACGCGCCCCCACCCACCTCGCCGATCCCACCCCCGCCGTACGGCGGCCTCACCCGGTCGCCGCCGCACCGACCGCCCCGGCGGCCGGCAGCTCCTCACCGCGCCGCACTCCGGCCCGCAAGGGCCCGCCCGGACGCCCAGCGGCTCGTGCGCCCCTCCGCCCCGGCCCCGCCCCGGCGCCGCCCCGCCCCGGCACGGCGGCCGGCGCGGAAGCCGGACGCCCGGCTCCGAACGTGCCGACGATCTTCCCCACCCCCGGTCACGACCGGCCGCACCACCGGTGTGCGGCGAGGCACGCCGAGGGGCCTCGCGCGCCCCCACCCCCGGAAGCGTGCAGGATAAGAGGCATGGATCTTCGCATCTTCACCGAGCCCCAGCAGGGGGCCACCTACGACACCTTGCTCACCGTCGCCAAGGCCACCGAGGACCTCGGCTTCGACGCCTTCTTCCGCTCCGACCACTACCTGAGCATGGGCTCCGCGGACGGCCTGCCCGGTCCCACCGACGCCTGGATCACCCTCGCCGGACTCGCCCGCGAGACCAAGCGCATCCGTCTCGGCACGCTGATGACGGCGGGCACCTTCCGTCTCCCCGGCGTGCTCGCCATCCAGGTCGCCCAGGTCGACCAGATGTCCGGCGGCCGGGTCGAACTGGGCCTCGGCGCGGGCTGGTTCGAGGAGGAGCACAAGGCGTACGGCATCCCCTTCCCCAAGGAGAAGTTCGCCCGCCTCGAGGAGCAGCTCGAGATCGTCACCGGTCTGTGGGCCACCGAGACCGGCAAGACCTTCGACTTCCACGGCACGTACTACGACCTCACCAAGTCGCCCGCGCTGCCCAAGCCCGCCCAGTCCAAGGTGCCCGTGCTGATCGGCGGCCACGGCGCCAAGCGCACCCCGCGCCTCGCGGCCCGCTACGCGGACGAGTTCAACATCCCCTTCGCGTCCGTCGAGGACTCCGCGGCCCAGTTCGACCGCGTCCGGAACGCCGCCCGCGAGGCCGGCCGCGACCCCGGCGACCTCGTCTACTCCAACGCCCTCGTCGTCTGCGTCGGCCGCGACGACCAGGAGGTGGCCCGCCGCGCCGCCGCGATCGGCCGCGAGGTCGACGAGCTCAAGACGAACGGCCTGGCGGGCTCCCCGGCCGAGGTCGTCGACAAGATCGGCCGCTACGCCGAGATCGGCTCCCGCCGCGTCTACCTCCAGGTGCTCGACCTGTCCGACCTGGACCACCTGGAGCTGATCTCCTCCGAGGTCCGGTCCCAGCTCTCCTGACCCGGTCCTGAAGCGGGCCGCCCCACCGGGGGCGGCCCGCTTCCCCACCCGGTACGAAAAATGCGCGGACTCCCGCGAGACCTCCGCTGTACGTTGGGACGACACCGGAATCCGGTGTGTACTCCCAGCTCAGAAGGTGTCTCGAGGTGTGACTCCGTGTTCCTGACGATCAGTACCACCGGCTCCGCGCAGCGCCCGGCGACCGACCTCGGTCACCTGTTGCACAAGCATCCCGAGAAGGCGCAGGCGTTCCCCACGTCGTACGGCACGGCGCACGTCCTCTACCCCGAGGCGGACGACGGACGCTGCACGGCGGCGCTGCTGCTGGAGGTCGACGCGGTGGCACTGGTCCGGCGCGGCAAGGGCAAGGGCCGCGGCGGCGCCCCCGACGCCGCCCTCGCGCAGTACGTCAACGACCGCCCCTACGCGGCCTCCTCGCTGCTCGCCGTCGCCCTCGGCTCGGTCTTCTCCACCGCCATGCGCGGCGTGTGCGCCGCCCGCCCGGAGCTGCCGGGCGCCCCGCTGCCGCTGCGCGTCGAGGTGCCCGCGCTGCCCGCCCGCGGCGGCGCCGACCTGGTCCGCCGCCTCTTCGAGCCGCTCGGCTGGACGGTCACCGCCGAGACCGTGCCGCTGGACACCGCGTTCCCGGAGTGGGGCGACTCGCGCTACCTGCGCCTGACCCTGGAGGCCGCCGCCCTCACCCTCGCCGAGGCCCTGCGCCACCTCTACGTGCTGCTCCCGGTCCTCGACGACGCCAAGCACTACTGGGTCTCCTCCGACGAGGTCGACAAGCTGCTGCGCGCCGGTGACGGCTGGCTGGCCGGCCACCCCGAGCGGGAGCTGATCACCCGCCGCTACCTCTCCCACCGCTGGTCGCTGACCCGGCAGGCGAGGGAGCGCCTGGAGCTGGTCCGGCTGGCCGAGGCGGACGACCGCGAGGTCGAGGACCTCGACAACGCCGTCGAGCCGGAGACCGAGGACGAGGAGAGGCCCACCCCGCTCGCCGTGCGGCGGCGCGAGGCGATCCTCGCCGTGCTGCGCGCGTCCGGCGCGGCCAGGGTGCTCGACCTCGGCTGCGGCCAGGGCCAGTTGGTGCAGGCGCTGCTGAAGGACCCGGCGTTCACCGAGATCGTCGGCGTGGACGTGTCGATGCGGGCGCTCACCCTCGCCTCCCGCCGCCTGAAGCTGGACCGCATGGGCGAGCGGCAGGCGTCCCGCGTCACGCTCCTCCAGGGCTCCCTCGCCTACACCGACAAGCGCCTCAAGGGCTACGACGCGGCCGTGCTCAGCGAGGTGATCGAGCACCTCGACCTGCCCCGGCTGCCCGCCCTGGAGTACGCGGTGTTCGGCGCCGCCCGCCCCCGCACGGTGTGCGTCACCACCCCGAACGTCGAGTACAACGTGCGCTGGGAGAGCCTGCCGGCCGGGCACGTCCGGCACGGCGACCACCGCTTCGAGTGGACCCGCGAGGAGTTTTGCGGCTGGGCCCGGGCCGTCGCCGGACGCCACGGCTACGAGGTGGAGTTCCTGCCCGTCGGGCCGGACGACCCCGAGGTCGGCCCGCCCACCCAGATGGCCGTGTTCCGGCTCGGCACCCCGACGGAGGCGAAGGCCGCATGACCACCACCGACACCACCACCACCACCGCACGGGGCCGCGCCCTGCCGGTCACCGACCTGTCCCTGGTCGTGCTGATCGGCGCCTCCGGCTCGGGCAAGTCCACCTTCGCGCGCCGCCACTTCAAGCCGACGGAGGTCATCTCCTCCGACTTCTGCCGGGGGCTGGTCGCCGACGACGAGAACGACCAGAGCGCCTCCCGCGACGCCTTCGACGTGCTGCACTACATCGCCGGCAAGCGCCTCGCGGCCGGCCGCCGCACCGTCGTCGACGCCACCAGCGTCCAGCAGGACGCCCGGCGCCAGCTCATCGACCTGGCCAAGCGGCACGACGTGCTGCCCATCGCCATCGTCCTGGACGTGCCCGAGGAGGTGTGCGCCGAGCGCAACGCGGCCCGCACCGACCGCGCCGACATGCCCCGCCGGGTCATCCGCCGCCACACCCGCGACCTCCGCCGGAGCCTGCGCCACCTGGAGCGCGAGGGGTTCCGCAAGGTGCACGTGCTGCGCGGCGTGGAGGAGGTCGAGCAGGCCACCGTCGTCACCGAGAAGCGGTTCAACGACCTCACCCACCTCACCGGGCCGTTCGACATCATCGGCGACGTCCACGGCTGCTCCGCCGAGCTGGAGGCGCTGCTCGGCAAGCTGGGCTACGTCGACGGCGTCCACCCGGAGGGCCGCACCGCCGTGTTCGTCGGCGACCTCGTCGACCGCGGCCCCGACAGCCCCGGGGTGCTGCGCCGTGTGATGGCGATGGTGAAGTCGGGCGACGCCCTGTGCGTGCCCGGCAACCACGAGAACAAGTTCAGCCGCCACCTCAAGGGCCGCAACGTCCAGCACACCCACGGACTCGCCGAGACCGTCGAGCAGATGGCGGGCGAGAGCGAGGAGTTCCGCGCCGAGGTGCGGGAGTTCGTCGACGGCCTGGTCAGCCACTACGTCCTCGACGGCGGCCGGCTGGTGGTCTGCCACGCCGGTCTGCCGGAGAAGTACCACGGCCGCACCTCCGGCCGGGTCCGCAGCCACGCCCTGTACGGCGACACCACCGGCGAGACCGACGAGTTCGGGCTGCCCGTGCGCTACCCGTGGGCCGAGGACTACCGCGGCCGGGCCGCCGTCGTCTACGGCCACACGCCCGTCCCCGAGGCGACCTGGCTCAACAACACCATCTGCCTGGACACCGGCGCGGTGTTCGGCGGCAGGCTCACCGCGCTGCGCTGGCCGGAGCGCGAGCTCGTCGACGTGCCCGCCGAGCGGGTCTGGTACGAGCCGGTCCGGCCGCTGCGCACCGAGGCGCCCGGCGGCCACGAGGGGCGCCCGCTGGACCTGGCGGACGTGCACGGCCGGCGGGTCGTGGAGACCCGGCACATGGGCCGGGTGTCGGTGCGCGAGGAGAACGCCGCCGCCGCGCTGGAGGTGATGAGCCGGTTCGCGCTCGACCCGCGGCTGCTGCCGTACCTCCCGCCGACCATGGCGCCCACGGCCACCTCGCAGCTCGACGGCTACCTGGAGCACCCGGTCGAGGCCTTCGCACGCTACGCGCAGGACGGCGTGGCCCGGGTGGTGTGCGAGGAGAAGCACATGGGGTCGCGCGCGGTCGCCCTGGTGTGCCGGGACGCGGACGTGGCGGCCCGGCGGTTCGGCGCCGCCGGGGGTGAGACGGGTTCGCTGTACACCCGTACCGGCCGGCCGTTCTTCGGCGACGCGGCCGTCACCGAGGAGATCCTCGGCCGGCTGCGCACGGCGGTCACCGAGGCCGGGCTGTGGGCGGATCTCGACACCGACTGGCTGCTGCTGGACGCCGAGCTGATGCCGTGGTCGCTGAAGGCGTCCGGGCTGCTGCGCACCCAGTACGCGGCCGTCGGCGCCGCGGCCGGCGCGGTCCTCCCGGCCGCGCTCGCGGCGCTGGAGGGGGCCGCGGCGCGCGGTGTCGACGTGGGGGAGCTGCTGGTCCGCCAGCGCGAGCGCGCCGGTGCGGCGGCCGGCTTCACCGACGCGTACCGCCGCTACTGCTGGGCCACCGACGGGCTGGACGGCGTGCGTCTCGCGCCGTTCCAGGTCCTCGCCGTCCAGGGCCGCAGCCTGGCCGCGCTGCCGCACGACCGGCAGCTCGCCCTGATCGACCGCATGGTCGAGCACGACGCCACGGGCCTGCTGCGGACCACCCGCCGGCTCCACGTCGACACCGGCGACCCCGAGTCGGTGCGGGCCGGTGTGGACTGGTGGCTGGAGATGACCGGGCGCGGCGGCGAGGGCATGGTCGTCAAGCCGGCCGACGCCCTGGTCCGCGACGGCGCCGGACGTCTGGTGCAGCCGGGCATCAAGTGCCGCGGCCGGGAGTACCTGCGGATCATCTACGGTCCCGACTACACCCGCCCGGAGAACCTGGCGAGGCTGCGGTCCCGCTTCCTCGGCCACAAGCAGTCCCTCGCCCTGCGCGAGTACGCCCTCGGCCTGGAGGCCCTGGACCGGCTCGCGGACGGGGAGCCGCTGTGGCGGGTGCACGAGCCGGTGTTCGCGGTGCTCGCCCTGGAGTCGGAGCCGGTCGACCCGCGTCTGTGAGGCGGGCGGGGGCGGAGGCGTGGCCCTCCGCCCCCGCCGCGGTCCCGCGCGCGGCGGACGGGAACCGGCGGGAGCAGGGATGAACCCGGGCCGGGGCGGTCAGGATGGAGGCATGACCTACCACGTCGACTCCGAGGTCGGGCGGCTGCGCCGCGTGATCCTGCACCGGCCCGATCTCGAGCTCAAGAGGCTCACCCCGAGCAACAAGGACGCCCTGCTCTTCGACGACGTGCTCTGGGTGCGCCGGGCGCGCGCGGAGCACGACGGCTTCGCGGACGTGCTGCGCGACCGGGGCGTCGCCGTCCACCTCTTCGGCGACCTGCTCACCGAGACGCTGGAGCTGCCCGAGGCGCGCGCGCTCGTGCTGGACCGGGTCTTCGACGAGAAGGAGTACGGCCCGCTGGCCACCGACCACCTGCGCGCCACGTTCGAGGCGCTGCCCGCGCGGGAGCTGGCCGAGGTGCTGGTCGGCGGGATGACCAAGCGGGAGTTCCTCGACTCCCACCCCGAGCCGGTCTCCGTGCGCTTCCACGTGATGGAGCTGGACGACTTCCTGCTCCGCCCGCTGCCCAACCACCTCTTCACCCGCGACACCTCCGCCTGGATCTACGACGGCGTCGCCATCAACGCCATGCGGTGGCCGGCCCGGCAGCGCGAGGCGGTGCACTTCGAGGCGATCTACCGGCACCACCCGCTGTTCCGGGACGCGCCCTTCTCCCTCTGGTCCGAGGGGCAGGCCGACTACCCGTCCACCATCGAGGGCGGGGACGTGCTGGTGATCGGCAACGGCGCGGTGCTGATCGGGATGAGCGAGCGGACCACCCCGCAGGCCGTGGAGATGCTCGCGCACAAGCTGTTCGCGGCGGGCTCGGCGCGCACCATCGTCGCCCTCGACATGCCGAAGAGACGCGCCCTGATGCACCTCGACACCGTGATGACCATGGTCGACGGCGACACCTTCACCCAGTACGCGGGCCTCGGCATGCTCCGCTCGTACACCATCGAGCCGGGCGTCGACGAGAAGGAACTGAAGGTCACCGACCATCCGCCGGAGCACATGCACCGGGCGATCGCCGCCGCGCTCGGCCTGAGCGAGATCCGGGTGCTCACCGCCACCCAGGACGTGCACGCGGCCGAGCGGGAGCAGTGGGACGACGGCTGCAACGTGCTCGCCGTCGAACCGGGCGTGGTCGTCGCCTACGAGCGGAACGTCACCACAAACACCCACCTGCGGAAACAGGGCATCGAGGTGATAGAGATCCCGGGCAGCGAGCTGGGCCGGGGCCGGGGCGGGCCGCGCTGCATGAGCTGCCCGGTCGAGCGGGACGCCGTATGAGGGGCGCCGCATGAGGGGTGCTGTATAGAATTACGGTGCGTCGTATAGACTTCCATGGTTCGTGTCCCCCAGTTACGGAGCGCCCCATGGCGACAGTCCCGACCCCCCTCGCCGGCCGTCACTTCCTCAAGGAGGTCGACTTCACCGCGGAGGAGTTCTGCGGCCTGCTGGAGCTGGCCGCGGAGCTGAAGGCCGCCAAGCGGGCCGGGACCGAGACGCCGTACCTGCGCGGGAAGAACATCGCGCTGATCTTCGAGAAGACCTCGACCCGCACCCGCTGCGCCTTCGAGGTCGCCGCCGCCGACCAGGGGGCCTCGACGACGTACCTCGACCCCTCCGGCTCGCAGATGGGCCACAAGGAGTCGGTGAGGGACACCGCCCGCGTGCTGGGCCGGATGTACGACGGGATCGAGTACCGGGGCGACAGCCAGGCCAAGGTCGAGGAGCTGGCCGCGTACGCGGGCGTGCCCGTCTACAACGGGCTCACCGACGACTGGCACCCCACCCAGATGCTCGCCGACGTGCTCACCATGACCGAGCACAGCGACAAGCCGCTCACCGGGATCGCCTTCGCCTACCTCGGTGACGCCCGCTTCAACATGGGCAACTCCTACCTGGTCACCGCGGCCCTGCTCGGCATGGACGTGCGGGTCGTCGCCCCCAAGACGTACTGGCCCGCGCAGGAGGTCGTCGACCGCGCCCGCGAGCTGGCCGCCGTCAGCGGGGCCCGGATCACCCTCACCGAGGAGATCGCCGAGGGTGTGGCGGGCGCCGACTTCGTCGCCACCGACGTGTGGGTGTCCATGGGGGAGCCCAAGGAGGTCTGGGGCGAGCGGATCGCCGCCCTCGCGCCGTACGCGGTGACCATGGACGTGCTGCGCGCCACCGGCAACCCGGACGTCGGCTTCCTGCACTGCCTGCCGGCCTTCCACGACCTGGGCACCGCGGTCGGGCGGGACGTGTACGAGGCGCACGGCCTGGAGTCGCTGGAGGTGACCGACGAGGTGTTCGAGTCGGCGCACTCGCTGGTCTTCGACGAGGCCGAGAACCGCATGCACACCATCAAGGCGGTCCTGGTCGCCACCCTCGCCTGAGGGTCCGCGTCAGACCGGGCGCCGCTGCCCGGGCAGCCGGAACCACACCGCCTTGCCGGACTCGGTGGGGCGGTGTCCGCACGACGAGCTGAGCGTGCGGATCAGCAGCAGCCCGCGCCCGTGCTCCTGCCACGGGTCGGGCAGCTCCAGGTCGGGGCGGGTGAGGTCGCCGGGCGGCTCCGGGTCCGCGTCGTGCACCTCCACCTGGAAGCCGCTCGGCAGCATCCGCAGGACCAGCTCGATCGGGGTGGCGCCGGGGGTGTGCTCCACGGCGTTCGCCACCAGCTCCGCCGTCAGCAGCTCCGCCGTGTCGCAGTCGGCGGAGTGCTCCCGCTCGGCCAGCGCGGTGCGCACCAGGGCACGCGCGACGGGCACGGCCGCGGTGGTGTGCGGCAGCGCGAAGCGCCAGGAGGCGGGGGCGGGGGGTTCGTACACAGTGTTTCCGTTCATGGAGCGGGCGCTCCGTGTTCGCGTGCCCATGGTACGGCGCGCCCCGTCCGGCCCCGCCCCCGGGAGGGGGGTGGCGCCGGAGCCCCGCCGGACGCGCCGCCTCGCCCGCCCGTCCGCCCTGCCGCCGACGCGTCGAGGGTCCGTGACGCGCGTGACGGCGTCCGAACGGCGTATCGCGCACTCGTGACGACAGTCACCAAACGGTGATAGCTTCGAGGGGCAGACCTCACTGAGCCGCGCAGTGCCCGCCCGAGGAGGCCGCCCTCATGAGTCCCTTCACCGGCTCCGCCGCCCGCACCGCGCACTGGGAGCACCTGCGCGTCGAGCTCGCCGACGGCGTCGCCCACGTCACCCTCGCCCGCCCCGGCAAGCTGAACGCGCTCACCTTCGGCGCCTACGCCGACCTGCGCGACCTGCTCGCCGAGCTGTCCCGGGAGCGGGCCGTCCGCGCCCTGGTGCTGGGCGGCGAGGGCCGCGGCTTCTGCTCCGGCGGCGACGTCGACGAGATCATCGGCGCGACCCTCTCCATGGACACCGCCCAGCTCCTCGACTTCAACCGGATGACCGGCCAGGTCGTGCGGGCGGTACGGGAGTGCCCGTTCCCGGTGATCGCCGCGGTGCACGGGGTGGCGGCGGGCGCGGGCGCGGTCCTCGCCCTGGCCGCGGACTTCCGGGTGGCCGACCCCACCGCCCGCTTCGCCTTCCTGTTCACCCGGGTCGGCCTGTCCGGCGGCGACATGGGCGCGGCCTACCTGCTGCCCCGGGTCGTCGGCCTGGGCCACGCCACCCGCCTGCTGATGCTGGGCGAGCCGGTGCACGCCCCGGAGGCCGAGCGGATCGGCCTGGTCAGCGCGCTCGCCGAGGAGGGCGGCGCGGACCCGGCGGCCCGCGAGCTGGCCCGCCGCCTCGCCGACGGCCCCGCCCTGGCCCATGCCCGGACCAAAGCCCTGCTCACGGCCGAACTGGACATGCCGCTCGCGGCAGCGGTCGAACTGGACGCGTCCACCCAGGCCCTCCTGATGACCGGCGAGGACTACGCCGAGTTCCACGCGGCCTTCACGCAGAAGCGCCCCCCGAAGTGGCGAGGGAGGTGACCTCGGTGCTGACGACCCCCTCGGGGGCGCGGGGAACCGCGCGAGCGACCACGGCGGCGCCGCACCTGCGCGTGGCCGTCGTGGGCGGAGGCCCCGGAGGCCTCTACGCCGCCGCCCTCCTCAAACGCCTGGACCCGAACCGGGACATCACCGTCTGGGAACGCAACGCCCCGGACGACACCTTCGGCTTCGGAGTGGTCCTCTCCGACGAGACCCTCGGCGGCATCGAACACGCGGACCCGGAGGTCCACTCCGCCCTGCACGCGGAATTCGTCCGCTGGGACGACATCGACATCGTCCACCGGGGCGCCCGCCACACCTCCACAGGACACCGCTTCGCCGCCCTCGGCCGGCACCGCCTGCTGGAGATCCTCCACGACCGCTGCCGCTCCCTCGGCGTCGAACTCCGCTTCCGTGAGGAGGCCCCCGACCCGGCCCGCCTCGCGGAGACCCACGACCTGGTGATCGCCGCCGACGGCGTCCACAGCACCACCCGCACCGCCTTCGCGGACGTCTTCCGCCCCCGCGTCACCGAGCACCGCTGCCGCTACGTCTGGCTGGCCGCCGACGTCCCCTTCGACGCCTTCCGCTTCGAGATCGCCGAGACCGGGCACGGCGTGATGCAGCTCCACGGCTACCCCTTCTCCGCCGACGCCTCCACCGTGATCGTGGAGATGCGCGAAGAGGTGTGGCGGGCCGCCGGGTTCGACGAGGCCGACGAGGCCGAGTCCGTCGGACGCTGCGCCGAGATCTTCGCCGACGCGCTCGGCGGCCGCCCCCTGCGCTCCCACAACTCCGCCTGGACCACCTTCCGCACGGTCGTCAACGAACGCTGGTCGCACGGCAACGTCGTGCTGCTCGGCGACGCCGCCCACACCGCCCACTTCTCCATCGGCTCCGGCACCAAGCTGGCCGTGGAGGACGCGCTCGCCCTCGCCGCCTGCCTGAGCGAGCGGCCCACGCTCACCGACGCCCTCCACGCCTACGAGACGGAACGGCTGCCGGTCGTCGCCTCCACCCAGCGCGCGGCCCGCGCCAGCCTGGAGTGGTTCGAGAACCTCGCCCTCTATCTGCACCAGCCGCCGCGCCAGTTCGCCTTCAACCTGCTCACCCGCAGCCGCCGCGTCACCCACGACAACCTGCGGCTGCGCGACGCCCGGTTCACCGAGGCCGTGGAGCGCGGGTTCGGCTGCCCGCCGGGGACGCCCCCGATGTTCACCCCGTTCCGGCTGCGCGGACTCACCCTGCGCAACCGTGTGGTGGTCTCGCCGATGGACATGTACTCGGCCGTCGACGGCCTGCCCGGCGACTTCCACCTCGTCCACCTCGGCGCCCGCGCGCTGGGCGGCGCGGGACTGGTGATGACCGAGATGGTGTGCGTCAGCCCGGAGGGCCGCATCACCCCCGGCTGCGCCGGCCTGTGGAGCGGACGGCAGGCGGAGGCGTGGCGGCGGATCACCGACTTCGTGCACACCCGCGCGCCCGGCACTGCCGTCGGTGTGCAGCTCGGCCACAGCGGCCGCAAGGGCTCGACCAAGCTGATGTGGGAGGGCATGGACGAGCCGCTGGACGACGGCAACTGGCCCCTCGTCGCCGCCTCCCCGCTGCCGTACAGGCCGGGCAGCCAGACACCCCGCGAACTGTCCCGCGCACAACTGACCGACCTGCGCGAACAGTTCACGTCCGCCGCGGTACGGGCCGCGCGGGCCGGGTTCGACCTGCTCGAACTGCACTGCGCGCACGGCTACCTGCTCTCCGGCTTCCTCTCCCCGCTGACCAACCGGCGCACCGACGCCTACGGCGGCTCCCCGGAGAAGCGGCTGCGCTTCCCGCTGGAGGTGTTCGACGCGGTGCGGGCGGTGTGGCCGGAGGACCGGCCGATGACCGTGCGGATCTCCGCGACCGACTGGGCGGAGGGCGGCACGACGGCACAGGAGGCGGTCGCGATCGCGCGCGCCTTCGCCGAGCACGGGGCCGACGCGATCGACGTGTCCACCGGCCAGGTCGTCGCCGACGAGCAGCCGGAGTTCGGCCGCTCGTACCAGACGCCGTTCGCCGACCGGGTGCGCAACGAGGCCCGCGTCCCGGTGATCGCGGTCGGCGCGATCTCCTCCTGGGACGACGTCAACTCCCTGATCCTCGCCGGACGGACGGACCTGTGCGCGCTGGCCCGCCCGCACCTGTACGACCCGCACTGGACGCTGCACGCGGCGGCCGAGCAGGGCTACGAGGGTCCGGGCGTGGTCTGGCCGCCGCAGTACCGGGCGGGCAGCCGCCCGCCGCGCACCGGCCGCACCGACGCCCCCAAGCCCCGGCTCACCCTCTCCGGCCCGCCGCTCGCGGAGGCCCCGGCGCCCGGAGCGTGACCCAGGGGACGCCTCAGCCCTCCTCGGTGTCCGCCGCGGGGCCGGCGAACCGCGCCCCCGCGTCGCGCAGCCGCTCGTGCAGCGCCCGGAAGACGGACGCCGAGCGGGCGCCGGGCCAGTCCGGGGGGAGCAGGGCGGCGGGCAGGCCCGGGTCGGTGTAGGGGAGGTGGCGCCAGGAGTCCAGGGCGAGGAGGTAGTCGCGGTAGGCCTCCTCGGGCGGGGTGTCCGCGCGCCGTTCCCAGGCGCGCAGGACCGGCGCGTGCCGCGCCAGGAACGCCTCGTGCCGCTCCGCGATCGCCTTCAGGTCCCACCAGCGGGCCACCGCCTCCGCCGTGGGCGCGAACCCGAGGTGCTCGCCGCGGAACAGGTCGACGTACCCGTCGAGCCGCAGGCGTTCCAGGGTGTGCCGGGTCTCCTCGTACAACCGGGCGGGGGCGATCCACACGCCGGGCGCCGCCGTGCCGAAGCCGAGACCGGCCAGCCGGGAGCGCAGCAGGTGCCGCTTCTGCCGCTCCGACTCCGGCACCGAGAACACCGCGAGCACCCAGCCCTCGTCGCCGGGCGGCGCGGTGGCGTAGATGCGGCGGTCGCCGTCCTCCAGCAACTGGCGTGCCTCACGGGACAGTGCGTAGCCGGCCGCGCCCCGGTCGGTGCGGGCCGGGAGCAGCAGTCCGCGGCGCTTGAGCCGGGACACGGAGGAACGCACGGACGGGGCGTCCACGCCGACGGCGGCCAGCAGCCGGATCAGCTCCGCGACGGGCACCGGGCCCGGCACGAAGCGGCCGTAGGCGCCGTAGAGCGTGACGATGAGAGACCGTGGAGCATGCTGGTCGGACACGTTGATCATCTTAGGTCGTGCCCGTGGGCCGGCTTCCCCGGCATCAGCCCCGGTCGTCTCCGGTGCCGGCGCCGGAGCGCAGCCGGAACCGCTGGAGCTTGCCGGTGGCCGTGCGCGGCAGCGCGTCCAGGAAGACGATCTCCCGCGGGCACTTGTAGGGCGCCAGCTCCGACTTCACGAAGGCCCGCAGCGCCTCCGCGTCCCGCTCCGCCCCCTCCTCGAGCACCGCGTACGCCACCACGACCTGGCCGCGCGCCTCGTCGGGACGCCCGACCACGGCCGCCTCCACCACGTCCGGATGGCGCAGCAGGGCGTCCTCGACCTCCGGCCCGGCGATGTTGTACCCGGCCGAGATGATCATGTCGTCGGCGCGGGCCACGTACCGGAAGTAGCCGTCGGGGTCGCGGACGTACGTGTCGCCGGTGACGTTCCAGCCGTCCCGCACGTAGTCCCGCTGGCGCGGGTCGGCCAGGTAGCGGCAGCCGACGGGGCCGCGCACCGCCAGCAGTCCGGGTCGCCCGTCGGGCACCGGGACGCCGTCCGCGTCCTGCACGCGCGCCTGCCAGCCGGGCACCGGGACGCCGGTGGCGCCGGGGCGGGCGGCGTCGTCGGCGGCGGAGATGAAGATGTGCAGCAGTTCGGTGGCGCCGATGCCGTTGATGAGGCGCAGCCCGGTGCGGTCGTGCCAGGCGTGCCAGGTCGCGGCCGGCAGGTTCTCGCCCGCCGAGACGCAGCGGCGCAGGCTGGAGAGGTCGTGCCCGTCCGCCTCGGCCAGCATCGCGCGGTAGGCGGTGGGCGCGGTGAACAGCACCGACACCCGGTGCTCGGCGATCGCCGCCAGCAGCTGTGAGGGGTGGGCCTGTTCGAGCAGCAGCGCGCTCGCGCCCGCGCGCAGCGGGAACACCACCAGGCCGCCCAGGCCGAAGGTGAAGCCCAGCGGGGGACTGCCGGCGAACACGTCGTCGGCGACCGGCTTCAGGACGTGCCGGGAGAAGGTGTCCGCGATCGCCGGCACGTCCCGGTGGACGTGCACGCAGCCCTTGGGCTTGCCGGTGGTGCCGGAGGTGAAGGCGATCAGGGCGACGTCGTCGGCGGCGGTCGGCACGGCGTCGAAGGGGCCGTCGGGCGCCGGGCGGTGCAGCAGGTCGTCGCGCGCGTCGCCGCCGAACGCGGCGATGCGCAGGTCCGGGACCTCCGCCTCGACCAGGTCGTCGAGGGAGCGGACGTCGCACAGGGCGTGCCGCACCCTCGCGAGCGCGCAGACGGTGGCCAGCTCGTGCGGCCGCTGCTGGGCCAGCACGGTGACGGCGACCGCGCCCGCCTTCAGCACCGCCAGCCAGCAGGCGGCCAGCCAGGGCGTGGTGGGCCCGCGCAGCAGCACCCGGTTGCCGGGCACCACCCCGAGGTCCCCGGTGAGCAGATGGGCCAGCCGGTCCACCCGGGCACGCAGCTCCCCGTACGTCCAGACCCCGCCGTCGGGCGTGCGGAACGCCGGGCGGCCGTCGGGGTGGCCGCGCAGCAGCTCGGCGGCGCAGTTCAGCCGCTCGGGGTAGCGCAGCTCCGGCAGGTCGAAGAGGAGCTCGGGCCACTCGTCCGGTGGCGGGAGACGGTCGCGGGCGAAGGTGTCGACGTGCGCGGTGAACCGTGGACCCATGTCGATGCGCCCCCTCGGCGTGGTGGGCTCGCCTCAGGAGCGTATCGCGTTGGTGACGGCAGTCAACGGCCCGCGATAACCTCGGCGGTGGCCCACTGGCGAGGGAAGGGACCGGCGGTGACCGCATTCTCGCTCGAACCGGCACAACTCGCCCGGTGCGCGGAGCTGCGCGCCCTGGCCGCCGAACGGCTCCGCCCGCTCGCCGACCAGGGTGAACCGGGCCGCGTCAACCGCCCCCTCGTCGTCGAGCTGGGCGCTCTCGGCCTGCTGTCCCGGCTGTTCGCCTCCGGCGCGCTGGAGCTGTGCCTGATGCGCGAGTCCCTCGCCCGGGCGTGCACCGAGGCGGAGACCGCCCTCGCCCTCCAGGGCCTCGGCGCCCACCCCGTGCACGCCCACGGCAGCCCCGCACAGCGCGAGCGCTGGATCCCCCGGGTGAGCGAGGGCACGGCGGTCGCGGCCTTCGCCCTGTCCGAACCGGGCGCCGGCTCCGACGCGGCCGCGCTGTCCCTGAGCGCGGAACGCGACGGCCCGCACGGGTGGCGGCTCACCGGCGAGAAGTGCTGGATCTCCAACGCCCCCGACGCCGACCTCTACACCGTCTTCGCCCGCACCACCCCCGGCGCGGGGGCGCGCGGGGTGACCGCCTTCCTGGTGCCCGCCGACCGGCCCGGCCTCACCGGCAGCCGCCTCGACATGATCTCCCCGCACGCCCTCGGCGCCCTGCGCTTCGACGGCGTGCCGGTGACCGCCGCCGACGTCCTCGGCGAGCCCGACGCGGGCTTCCGGGTCGCCATGGACACCCTCAACCTGTTCCGGCCCAGCGTCGGCGCCTTCGCCGTCGGGATGGCGCAGGCCGCCCTGGACGCCACCGTCGCCCACACCGCCCGGCGCGACGCGTTCGGCGGCCGGCTCAAGGACCTCCAGTCCGTCGCCCACCAGGTCGCCGAGATGTCCGTGCGCACGGAGGCGGCCCGCCTGATGGTCTACGCGGCGGCCACCGCGTACGACGAGGGCGCCGCCGACGTGCCCCGGCGCTCCGCGATGGCGAAGCTGCTCGCCACCGAGACCGCCCAGTTCGTCGTCGACACGGCCGTGCAGCTGCACGGCGCGCGCGCCCTGTGCCGGGGCCATCTGCTCGAACACCTCTACCGCGAGGTCCGCGCCCCCCGCATCTACGAGGGGGCGAGCGAGGTCCAGCGCGGCATCATCGCCAAGGAGCTGTACAAGACCCTGGAGGCCCGGTGACCGCCGAGCGCGTCAACCCGCCCGACCTGTCCCCGCCCGCCGGCTTCTCGCACGCCGTCGTCGCCACCGGCTCCCGCGTGGTGTTCCTGGCCGGGCAGACCGCCCTCGACGGCGACGGGAAGGTCGTCGGCGACACCCTGCCCGAGCAGTTCGCACGCGCCCTCGGCAACCTGCTCACCGCGCTCCGCGCCGCCGGCGGCACCCCCGCCGACCTGGCCCGCGTCACCGTCTACGCCACCGACGTCGCCGCCTACCGCGCGCACGCCCGCGAGCTCGGCCGCCTCTGGCGGGACCTGGCGGGCCGCGACTACCCGGCGATGGCGGTCGTGGAGGTGGCCCGGCTGTGGGACGAACGGGCGAGGGTGGAACTCGACGGATTCGCCGTGCTGCCGTGAGCCGCCGGGCGAGGTCGCGCCGTTGCTCCTAGCCTGAGGCGATGCCGGAGATCGAGCTGAGCGCGGGCACCGTCGAGTACGAGGACACGGGCGGCGAGGGGCCGGTGGTCGTGCTGCTGCACGGCCTGCTGCACGACGCCTCCGTCTGGCGTGGCGTCGTCGCCGAACTGCGCACCGACCACCGTCTCGTCGCCCCGACCCTCCCGTACGGGGCGCACCGCAGGCCGATGACCCGACCGCCCACACCGGACCTGGTCAACGAGCTGATCGCCGAGTTCCTCGACCGGCTGGACCTCAGGGACGTCACCCTCGTCGAGAGCGACTGCGGCCGCGCCCAGACGGTCGCCGCCCGGCACCCCGAACGGCTGGCCCGGCTGGTGCTGATCTCCTGCGAGGCCTTCGACAACTACCCGCCGGGCCTGCCCGGCAAGACGATCGCCCTCGCCTGCCGCGTCCCCGGCGGCATCCCGCTCCTGGTCCGCGCCCTGGGCTGGAAACCCCTGCGCCGGCTGCCCGTGGGCTTCGGCGCGCTCACCAGGCGCCCCCTGCCGGACGACCTCGTCCACCGCTGGCTGCGGCCCCTGCGCACGGACCCGGCGATCCGCCGCGAGGTCCGTCACTACCACACGCACGTCCGGCGCACCGAACTCCTCGAAGCCGCCCAGGGCCTGCGGTACTTCGACCGCCCCGCCCTGGTCGTCTGGGCGTCCGAGGACCTGGTGATGCCCCGCGAACACGGCCGCCTCCTGGCCGAACTCCTGCCGCGGGGACGCCTGGTGGAACTGAAGCACACCCGCACCCTGATCGCGCGGGACCGGCCCGGCCGGCTCGCCTCGCTGCTGCGGTGGTTCGTGGCGGAGGGGTGAGCGGGCGGCCCGCCGACTCGCGCCGCCGGGCCGTCGGCCCGGGGCGCCGCCGGCCCCGCGCGACCGCGTGGGACGGCGACCGGGGGCGGTCGGGGAGCAGGTGCGGGCCGCTCGGCGATCGGGCATACGGCGGGGCCGGCCGTGCGGCGGAGTGGGACGACGACCGCCGGGCGGCCGGGGGTGCGGAGGGCCGGCCGCGTGGCGGTGGCCGGGAGACGGCCGGCCGGGCAGGGGAGCCTGGCGGCCCGTGAGGCCGGACGGCACCCCGAGCGGTCGGGCCGGCCGGGGCTCGCGACGACCGCGGTCCGCGTCCAGGCGCGTGGGTGGTGCCGCAGGTGGGGGGGCGGCGGGGTGCGGTCTCCGGCCGGTCGGGCCGGTGGCGCCCCGAGCGGGGTGGGGCCGTGACCGATGCGCCGACCGTCGCTCGCGACGACCGCGGTCCGCGTCCAGGCGCGTGGGTGGTGCCGCAGGCGGGTGGCGGCGGGGTGCGGTCTCCGGCCGGTCGGGCCGGTGGCGCCCCGAGCGGGGCGGGGCCGTGACCGATGCGCCGGCCGGGGCGGTACGCGGCTCCGGCCCCGCGACGTGCGGCTCCGGCCGCGGGCCGTGCTCAGGCCGTGACCGTGAGCCCTTCCGCCGGGAGCCGGCGTGGGGCGACCGCGCGGCCGTCGGGCCGCAGTTCCCCCGTGTCGTCGAAGACGATCGCGCCGTCGCACAGCAGGCTCCACCCCTGTTCGGGGTGGGCGGCCACCACGTGCGGGGCGGGGGAGTCGGGCTGCGGGCAGGACGTCCGGTGGGCACACATGGCGCACCTCCACTTCGGTGGGACGATCCGAACACGTCGTACGCCACGACCATGCGCCGCCCGCACCGCCCGCCGGAACGGCCCCGCGGGGACCGTGACGGTCCGCGGACGATGCCGGGACGGTTCCCCGACGGCCGATGCGGCTCCGCCACCGAAGGGTGACGATGAGTGGCCGCGCCCCCGTGCGGCGGGTACAGCTGGAGGTCCCTCTTCCGCTCACTTCGGAGGTCTCCCCATGCCTGTACGCCCCCTCCTCGGCACGGCGGCCGGCGCCGCGCTGCTGCTGCTCACCGCCGCCGCGGCCCCCTCGGCGACGGCCGCGCCGTCCACCCCCGCGGAGTACGTGACGGTCGACCCGGAGGGCGGGATCGCCGCCGACGGCACCGTCACCCTCACCGGCACCTACCGTTGCGTCGACGGCACCGGCCCGGTCTACGTCAGCTCCTCGGTCAACCAGAGCACGCCCCACGTCAGCTACGGCATCGGCGGCTCCGTCGCGGTGTGCGACGGAGAGGAGCACCGCTGGCAGAACAGCGGCAAGGCCCCGCGGAACGCGCTGACGGCGGGCCCGGCCCGGGTGGAGGCCACGCTGATGGAGCTGCGCGGCAGCGGACTCCTGATCATCCCCGTCCCGCACGCCGTCGGCCGCCACGACGTCACCCTCGTCGAGGGCTGACCACGCGCCCCCGGCGGGCCGCGCCTGCAGGGCCCGGAAGCACCCCCGCCGACGTGCCGCCGGGCGCGACCGCGGCGACCGGGAGGCGGCGGTCATCGTGCGCCCGCGCGGCCGCGGTCCGCTCCGCCCCCTCGTGCCGCTGGGCCTGCGCCCGGCCCGCCGGCCGCTCGCCCGCGAGGTCGCCGGGGTCCTGGACGCCGCCGCCCGGGGCCGCGACGCCCAGGTGCCCTGCCTGACGGTCCCCGCCCCGAGGACCCGCGCCGCGCCGTCCCCGCGCAGCGGCGCCGCTCAGGCCGCCGAGTCCGGCCAGTCCAGCAGCCGGGCCCCGATGACCGCCGTCTGCAGCATGTAACGGTGCGCCGGGTCACCGGGATCGGCGCCGGTGAGCCGGTGGATCCGCTCCAGCCGGTACGTCAGCGCCCGCACGCTCAGCGACAGCCGCCGGGCCGCCTCGGCGGCGACACAGCCCGAGTCGAAGTAGGCGGTGAGCGTGTCCAGCAGCGGCCCGGCCCCGCCGCGCGCCTCGGTCAGCGGGCCCAGCGTGTGGTGCACCAGGTCGGCCATGGCCTGCCGGTCGCGGGCCAGCACCGGGTAGACCAGCAGGTCGGAGGCGCGCAGCACCGGGTCGTCCACGCCCAGCCGCTCGGCGATCTCCAGCGCGTTCAGCGCCTCCTCGTACGACTGCACCACCCCGCCCGGTCCCGGCTGTGGGCGGCCGATGGCCACCTGGCCGCCGTCGGTGGCGGCGTGCGCCTGCTTGGCGAAGTGGGTGAGCACGTCCCGCTGGTGACCGGGCGCGATGCACAGCAGCCGTCCGTCCTTGGTGGTGAGCAGGATGCTGCGGTCACCGAACCGGGTGACCAGGGCACGCTCCACCTGACGGGGGACCGGGTCGCCCTCCTCGTAGGCGACGGGGCCGCGGGCGACGGCGACCGCGTGCTCGTGGGACAGCCGCAGCCCGAACCGCTCGGCGCGCTCGGCCAGCCGGCCCAGGTCGCTGCGGCCGTAGAGCAGGTCGTCGATGAACTCCCGGCGTGCCGCCTCCTCCTGACGGACCGCCAGTCGCTGTGCCCGCTCGTACCCCTCGGCGAACGCGTCCACCACCTGCTGCACGGCCGAGAGCGCGCCGTCGGCCGCGTCCGTGCCGCGGGACGGCCACGCGCCGCGCGCGGCGGCGAGGTGGGCGATGACGAGGGAGCGCAGTCCGAAGCCGGCCTCCGCGGCCTGTTCCCCGAGGGCGCGGCGGGAGGCGAGCTCGTCGCGGGTGAGGCGTCTGCCCGTGGCCGCGACCTCGGCCAGTATCTGGGCGTACCCCTTCAGATACTGCTCCGGAATCTCTCGTTCCGACACGTCGTCCCCTCGAGTCTTGACGTAATCCTGATGCGTCCATGGCAGCTCACCGGCATGCAGACCCTAGTGAACTTTGCCGGAAACCGGCAATGCGCGGTGCGGGCCCGGCCGGGCAGCATGGCTCGCGGGGAGCACTGCGAAGGTTCCGGTGCCGGACACCGGCAGGTGTCCGTGCCGGAACCCGGAGGGGAGCGGTGCTGCCCGACGCCATCGACCGGTGCGTCATCGGCCGGTGCGTCATCGGCCTTTGTGTGAAAAGACGTTGTGCGGAAGGGGGGGGCGGGCATGCACGGCTTCGTGAAGAGCGCCGACGGCCTGGCCGCCCCCCGTCGCACGGGGCCGCTGCACCGCACCGCCCCCGACGAACCCCGGCCGTCCCGGTCCCCGCGCACGCGCGGTGCGGACCGGGGCGGCGCGGCGCGCCCCCACGCGGAAGGCAACCCTCCGCGCCCGGCGCGAAACCGCGCGGACGGCTGACGCCGTCTCCTCCACCGCCTGACGTCACCGCCTCGCCCGCACGCGAGGCCTCCCACCCTTGAGGCGCCCCGCACACGAGGCGCCACACCCTTGAGGCGCCCCGCACACGAGGCGCCGTCACAGATCCGACTTCTGCCCGTAAGTCAGCCCAGAAGGACGTGTCCCATGGATGCCGCCACCGTGGGCATCGCCGTACTCGTCGGCGCCGCCCTGTTGCTCGTGCTCATCGGTCTGCTGCTCGTCACCAAGCTGTTCCGCAAGGTGGAACAGGGCAAGGCGCTGATCGTTTCCAAGCTCCGCAAGGTCGACGTGACCTTCACCGGCTCGGTCGTGCTGCCCGTGCTGCACAAGGCCGAGGTGATGGACATCTCGGTGAAGACCATCGAGATCACCCGGGCCGGAAAGGAAGGACTGATCTGCCGGGACAACATCCGGGCGGACATCCGCATCACGTTCTTCGTCAAGGTCAACAAGACCGTCGAGGACGTCGTCAAGGTCGCCCAGGCCGTCGGCACCGCCCGCGCCAGTGACCGCAACACGCTCCAGGAGCTGTTCCACGCCAAGTTCTCCGAGGCGCTGAAGACCGTCGGCAAGCAGATGGACTTCACCGACCTCTACACCAAGCGCGAGGAACTGCGGTACCGCATCATCGAGGTCATCGGCGTCGACCTGAACGGCTACCACCTCGAGGACGCCGCGATCGACTACCTGGAGCAGACGCCGCTCACCCAGCTCGACCCCGGCAACGTCCTCGACGCGCAGGGCATCCGCAAGATCACCGAGCTGACCGCGGTGGAGCACGTCCGCACCAACGAGGCACAGCGCAACGAGGAGAAGGAGATCACCCGGCAGGACGTCGACGCGCGCGAGGCGATCCTGGAGCTGCAGCGCCGGCAGGCCGACGCGGAGATCAAGCAGAGGCGGGAGATCGAGACCGTGCGCGCCCGCGAGGAGGCGGAGACCGCGCGGGTCGTCGAGGAGGAGCGGCTGCGGGCGCAGAGCGCCTTCCTGCGCACCGAGGAACAGCTCGGCGTGCAGCGGGAGAACCAGGCCCGCGAGGTCGCCGTCGCCGCGAAGAACCGCGAGCGGGTCATCGCCGTGGAGAGCGAGCGCATCGAGAAGGACCGCCTGCTGGAGGTCATCGCCCGGGAGCGGGAGACCGAACTGACCCGGATCGCCGCGGAGAAGGAGGTCGAGGCGGAGAAGCGGGAGATCGCCGAGGTCATCCGCGAGCGCGTGGCGGTGGACCGCACGGTCGCCGAGCAGGAGGAGTCCATCAAGAGGCTGCGGGCCGTCGAGGAGGCGGAGCGGCAGCGTCAGGCCGTGATCATCGCCGCGGAGGCCGAGGCACAGGAGAAGCTGGTCAAGGACATCAAGGCCGCCGAGGCCGCCGAGCAGGCCGCCGCGCACCGCGCCGCCGAGGAACTCACCCTGGCCGAGGCCCGGTTGAAGACGGCTGACCTGGACGCCAAGGCCAAGCTGCGGCTCGCGGAGGGTGTTCAGGCCGAGTCCGCCGCCGAGGGCCTCGCCGCCGTCCAGGTGCGCGACAAGGAGGCCGAGGTCATCGAGAAGGCGGGCCGTGCCGAGGCCGGGGCCACCGAGGCCCGGCTGCGCGCGGAGGCCGAGGGTGCCCGGGCCAAGGCGGTCGCCGAGGCGGAGGCCGTCTCGGGCAGGCTGCGCGCCGAGGCGGCAGGACTCACCGAGAAGGCGGCGGCGATGGCCGCGCTCGACGAGGCGTCCCGCGGTCACGAGGAGTACCGGCTGCGGCTGGAGGCCGAGAAGGACGTCCGGCTCGCCGGTCTGGACGTGCAGCGGCAGGTCGCCGAGGCCCAGGCCACCGTGCTCGCCACCGGCCTGGAGAACGCGGACATCAACATCGTCGGCGGCGACTCGGTCTTCTTCGACCGCCTGGTGTCGTCCATCGCGCTCGGCAAGGGCGTGGACGGCTTCGTCCAGCACTCCGAGACCGCGCAGGCCCTCGCCGGGCCCTGGCTGGACGGCTCCGCGAGCTTCACCGACGACCTGAGCCGGATCCTCGGCTCCGTGACCACCTCCGACGTGCGGAACCTCACGGTGTCCGCCCTGCTGATGAAGCTGATGCAGCAGGGCGGCGAGAACACCGGGCAGTTCAAGCAACTGCTCGACAAGGCGGGTGAGCTGGGCCTGGCGGACACGCCGCTGGCCGTGCTGAACGGCCGCAGCAGGGCCTGACCACCACCCGGCCGGGAGCCGCCGCACAGGGGACGGCGGCTCCCGGCCGGGCCTTCCCGAGAGGCAGCCATGACCACCGGCACCCACGAGCCCACCCACGACGGCGTCCGCCCCGCCCCGGACGCCTCCGGCACGGCGGTCGACGGCGGCGCCTACCAGGTGCTGCGCGACCGCCTCACCGACCGCGCCCGCGAACTCGCCCGCCGCGCCGAGGCGCTGAACCGGCGCCGGGCCGAGGAGTTCGGCGCCCCCGAGCTGCGCCTCACCGGCGCCGAGCGGCTGCGCACCGAGCGCACCGCCGTGCCCCGCGACATCGTCGCCGTCGGTGACGTGCTGCTCCTCGGCTACGAGACCCGGCCCCGCCCGGAGCGGGAGACCACGGTCGGCGACGTCCTCGCGCTCCACGACCGCGGCCTCGGCCGGCTGCCCCAGGACGCCGTGCCCGGCCTGCTCGACGACCCCGCCTTCGTACGGGAGTTCGCGGCCCTGCACCGCTACTACCGGCAGGCCCGCCTGCTGCGGCTGCGCCGCGTCGAGGGCAGGCTGCTCGCCGTCTTCCAGACCGGTGAGAAGGCCGGCGACATCCGCGTCCTGCGCTGGTCGGTGTCCGAGGACGGCCGCGCCGCCTTCCTCGACGCCCGCGGCGACCGCGACCACGCGCGCGTCCCGCCCGCCGACGTGGAGTGGACGCCCGCCACCCGCGAGGACCACGTCCTCGGCCGCCACCCGCACGTCTCCGTGCGGGGCGAGGTCTTCGTCGACACCCTCGGCGGCACCCTCACAATCAAGGCGGAGAACGACACCGGCACCCCCGACGGCATCCACAGCGAGCCCGTCGACGAGCCCCTGCAGTCCCTCGCCGACGCCGACATCGCCCACGCCCGCGTCGGCCCGCTGATCCTGCTGCGGATCCTCCCCTACAAGGAGACCGCCCCCCGCCACCTGGTCTTCCACACCCTCACCCGCACCGTCGTCCGCCTCGACGGCATCGGACAGGGCTGCCGCCGGCTGCCCGAGGACCAGGGCATCGTCTTCCCCGGCGGCTACTGCCTCGCCGCCGGCAGTCACAAGACCTACGACCTCGACACCGATGGCATGGAGTTCGAGCGCGAGGTGCGCTCCCCGTACGGCGAGGACGTGCTCTACGCCTTCCACGCGCCCGCCCGCGGACGCGCCCTGCTGCTCTCCTACAACCAGATCCGCGAGGCCGTCGCCACCCCGATGGCCTGCCACGGCTGGGCGCTCTTCGACGACGGCCGCCTCACCCTGCTGCGTCCCGAGGGCGACGAACCCGCCCGCGTGCACCCGGTGCAGCTGTGGGACACGCCGTACCCGTCGGACGCGCGCGCCGCCGCGCGGCCCGTGGGGGAGGGGCCGCTGGCCCGGGTGGGCAACGCCGACCTGGTGCGCGGCGTCTCCGACTGCCTGTCCCTGGCCCGCGCCGCCGCCGAGACCACCCCCACCGCCGGGATCTACGCGACCCTGGCCGCCGCCTGCGTGCGCGCCCTGGACACCCACCACTGGCTGGGCGATCCCGAGGTCGGCGACCTGCGCACCCCGCTGGAGGAGGTGCGCGCCACCGCCGAGCAGGTGCTCGCCGAGTTCGAGACGGTCACCGACCTCACCCGCCGGGCCGCCGACGCGCTCGACGAGGCGGCCGCGCGGATCGCGTCCGTGGTGCGCCGGCTGCGCGGCGAACAGCCCCGCGAGGCCGCCGTCTGGGTCCGCGGCCTCACCGAACTCCGCCAGGCCCAGGGCCACCTGCTGACCCTGAAGGAGATGCGGTACGCGGACCACGAGCGGATCGACGCGCTGGCCGCCGAGGCCGACGACGACCTCGCCTCCTTCGGGCAGCGCGCCGTCGCCTTCCTGGCCCGCGCGGACGCCTTCGCCGCCCACCACGCCGGCCTGGAGCGGCTGCACGCCGACATCGAGGCGGTCACCACCACCGCCCAGGCCGCCCCGCTCGCCGAACGCCTCGACGAACTCGCCGACGGACTGCGCACCGTGACCGAGGTGGTCGCCGGGCTCGACATCGCCGACGCCACGGTCCGCACCGGCGTCCTGGAGCGCGTCGCCGACGCCCTCGGCGGCGTCAACCGCGCCCGCGCCACGCTCGACGCCCGCCGCCGGAGCCTCCTCGACCGCGAGGCGCGCGCCGGTCTCGCCGCCGAGCTGACCCTGCTCGGGCAGACCGTCACCGGCGCCCTCGCCGCGGCCGGCGACCCCGAGGCCTGCGACGACCAGCTCGCCCGGGTCCTCGCTCAGCTCGAGGAAGTGGAGTCGCGGTTCGCCGAGTTCGACGACGTCCTCGGTGAACTCGCCGACAGGCGGACCGAGATCCACGACGCGTTCGCCGCCCGCAAGCAGAGCCTCACCGACGCCCGCGCCCGCCGCGCCGGACAGCTCGCCTCCGCCGCCGGACGGGTGCTGGAGACGGTCGTCCGCCGCAGCGCCGCGCTCCCCGACGCCGACGCGGTGAGCACCTACTTCGCCTCCGACCCGCTGGTCGCCAAGGTCCGCCGCAGCGCCGACGACCTGCGCGCCCTCGGCGACCGGGTGCGCGCCGAGGAACTCGACGGCAGGCTGCGCTCCGCCCGCGAGGAGGCCGCCCGCGCCCTGCGCGACCGCACCGACCTGTACGCCGACGGCGGCCGCACCCTCCGCCTGGGCGCGCACCGCTTCGCCGTCTCCACCCAGCCCTTCGACCTCACCGTCGTCCCGCACGAGGACGGACTCGCCCTCGCCCTCACCGGCACCGACTACCGCGCCCCCGTCACCGACCCCGCCCTGCTCGCCGCCCGCCCGTTGTGGGACCGGCACCTGCCGTCCGAGTCGCCGCGGGTCAGCCGCGCCGAGCACCTGGCCGCCCGGCTGCTGCACGAGCACGGCCCGGACGCGCTCGCCGGCGCCGACGACCTCGCCGCCCTGGTCCGCACGGCTGCCGAGGAGGCGTACGACGAGGGGTACGAGCGGGGCGTCCACGACCACGACGCCACCGCGCTCCTGACCGCCCTGCTGCCGCTGTACGACGGCGCCGGCGCCCTGCGCCACGCCTCCGCCGTCCGCGCCCACGCCCTGCTGTACTGGGCGCACGGCACCACCGAGCAGGAGCGCGCCGGCCTCACCCGCCGCGCCCGCTCGCTGGCCCGGGTCCGGGACGCCTTCGGAGCCCCGCCCGCGCTGGACGCGCTGCGAGGCGAACTCGCCCGCGCGGTGGGGGAGTGGGACCCGGACGCGCCCGTCCGCCCTCAGGCGTGCGCCGCGTACCTCTTCGACGAACTCACCACCGGGCCCGAGGGGTTCGTGATCAGCGCCCGCGCCCGCACCCTGCTCGACACGTTCCGCCGCACGGTCGCGGGCGAAGCGTACGACGAGGACCTCACCGCCCTCGGCGACCTCGCCGCGCGCCGTCAGCTCGTCGAGGCGTGGCTGACCGCGTACACGCAGGCGACCGGCGAGCAGGGGGACGCCGGGGACCTCGCGGAGGCCGTGGCCGCCGAGGTGTGCCCGGACGTGCCCCGCCACGAGTCGGACGCGCCCCTCACCGTCACCGTCGAGGGCCTGGTCTCCACCCATCCGCGCATCACCGACCGCCGGCTCACCCTCCGCCTGGACGAGTTCCTCGCCCGCACCGACGCGTTCCGGGCGCGTGAGGTGCCGGCCTTCCGCGCCTTCCAGCGGCGCCGCGCGGAGCTCGTCACCGCCGAGCGCGCCCGGCTGCGCCTGGACGACCACCGGCCGCGCGTGACGGCCTCGTTCGTGCGCAACCGGCTGGTCGACGAGGTGTACCTGCCGCTGGTCGGCGACAGCCTCGCCAAGCAGCTCGGCACCACGGGAGAGTCGGCCCGCACCGGCACCGGCGGACTGCTGCTGCTCCTGTCCCCGCCCGGCTACGGCAAGACGACCCTCATGGAGTACGTCGCCCACCGCCTGGGCCTGGTCCTGGTGCGGATCAGCGGCCCGGCGCTCGGCCACGGCGTCACCTCGTTCGATCCGGCCCAGGCGCCGAACGCCACCGCCCGCCAGGAGGTCGAGAAGATCAACTTCGCGCTGGCGGCGGGCAGCAACACCCTGCTGTACCTGGACGACATCCAGCACACCTCGCCCGAGCTGCTGCAGAAGTTCATCCCGCTGTGCGACGCCACCCGCCGGGTGGAGGGCGTGTGGCAGGGCGAGCCGCGCACCTACGACCTGCGCGGCAAGCGGTTCGCGGTGTGCATGGCCGGCAACCCCTACACCGAGTCCGGCGAGGTCTTCCGGGTCCCCGACATGCTGGCCAACCGGGCCGACGTGTGGAACCTCGGTGACGTCCTCACCGGCAAGGAGGACGTCTTCGCGCTCAGCTTCGTGGAGAACGCGCTCACCGCGAACCCGGTGCTCGCGCCGCTGGCCGGACGCGACCGCGCCGACCTGGACCTGCTGATCCGGCTCGCCTCCGACGACCCGACGGCCCGTCCGGACCGCCTGGTCCACCCGTACGCGCCGACCGAACTCGACCGCGTGCTCGCGGTGTTGAGGCATCTGCTCACCGCCCGCCGGACGGTCCTCGCGGTCAACGCGGCGTACATCGCGTCCGCGGCCCGCTCCGACGACGCCCGCACCGAGCCGCCGTTCCTGCTCCAGGGCTCCTACCGCAACATGAACAAGATCGCCCAGCGGATCCAGCCCGTCATGAACGACGCCGAACTGTCCGCCGTCGTCGAGGACCACTACACCGCCGAGGCCCAGACCCTCACCACGGGCGCCGAGGCGAACCTGCTGAAGCTCGCCGAACTGCGCGGCACGCTCACGCGCGAACAGGCCGCCCGCTGGGCGGAGGTGAAGGCGGCCCACGTCCGCACCCTCACCCTGGGCGGCCCCGACGACGACGCCCTCGCCCGCGCGGTGGCCGCCCTCGCCCTGCTCGGCGACCGCATCGCGGCCGTCGAGTCGGCGATCACGCGCGCGGCCGGTCCCCGGCGCCTCCCGGCGGGCCCGCCGCGGCAGGACGCAGACGGCTGAACCGGCCTCGCCGGGAAGCCCGGACGCCGGGCCGCACCCCGTGCGGCCCGGCACGTTTTCGCGTCACGAAATTGACCTGAAAACGGCGGAGTCGAGGTTTGGCCACGCGCGGAGCAGGTTCGGCCACCTCAGTATTCGGATCATTCCGGATGACTTCCCGACCGGTAGTTACCGCACGGTATTCCGCCCTGCTACAACTCCTGTTGCTCCCTCAACTACCGTCGCGAGTTTCGTCGTGAAGGGCGGACACACGTGTCAATGCGTTCACTGGGAACCACGCTCGCCACCCTGATCCTGGGTGCCGCGACCGTCCTCGGCCTGGCCCACCCCGCCGCGGCCGCCGGCCACCACTACGTGGCGCTCGGCGACTCCTACTCCTCCGGGGTGGGCGCCGGGAGCTACACCTCCGAGAGCGGCGACTGCAAGCGCAGCACCGCCGCCTACCCGCAGCTGTGGAGGAACGCCAACGCCCCCGCGTCCTTCAGGTTCGCCGCCTGCTCGGGCGCGACGACGACGAGCGTGGCCTCCACCCAGCTGAGCGCGCTGTCCTCCACGACCACCCTCGTCAGCGTCACCGCCGGCGGCAACGACGTCGGCTTCGCGGACGTCATGCAGACCTGCGTGCTGCAGAGCGAGGCCACCTGCGTCTCCCGGGTCAACACCGCCGTCTCGCAGGTACGGAACACCCTGCCGGGCAAGCTCGACTCGCTGTACTCCGGCATCCGCGCCCGCTCCCCGCAGGCGCACGTGGTCGTCCTCGGCTACCCGCGCTTCTACAAGCTCTCGGGCAGCTGCATCGCCGGACTCAGCGAGACCGAGCGCTCCGCGATCAACAACGCCAGTGACGTGCTCAACGGGGTGATCGCGAAGCGCGCGGCCGACGCCGGGTTCACCTACTCCAGCGTGGTCGACGAGTTCACCGGTCACGAGCTCTGCTCGGGCGACGCCTGGCTGCACAGCGTCACCCTCCCGATCGGCAACTCCTACCACCCGAAGGCCGCCGGCCAGTCGGGCGGCTACCTGCCCGCCTTCCGCTCGGCCGTCTGACCCCGGCCCGCGTCCCCGCGCTCCGGCAGGGCGGCCCGCGCCGCCGGCTCCTGCGGGCGCGGGGACCGACGTCCGCGGCGGCCCCCGGCCCCCGCGCCCGCAGGAACAGGCCGGCCGCCACGCCCCACGGCAGCCTGAGCCCCGCCGCGAGGAGGTCCCGGCGGGACAGCACCTTCGCCGCCGGGCCGGTGTGCGCGCCCGACGGGGCCAGCAGCGCCGCGTCGTCGGCCCAGCGCAGGGCGGGGGCCACGTCGTGCGTGGCCGTCACCACCGTCGTGCCGCTCGCCCGCAGCCGGCCGAGAATGGCCGGCAGCCGCTCCTGCCCGTCCGGGTCGAGGCCCGCCGTCGGCTCGTCCAGGATCAGCACCCGGGGCCGCATGGCGACCGCGCCCGCGATCGCCGTCCGCTTGCGCCGCCCGTACGACAGCAGATGCGTGGGCCGGCCGGCGAGCGCGGAGATGTCCAGCGCCTCCAGCGCCTCCGCCACCCGCGCCCGCACCTCCGTGTCGGACAGGCCCGGGTTCAGCGGTCCGAACGACACGTCCTGCCCCACGGACGCGGCGAACAACTGGTCGTCAGGGTCCTCCACCACCGGCTGCACGGTGGTGCGCAGCGCCGTCAGCCCCTCGCGGTCGTACCGCACCGCACGACCGGCGAGGCACAACTTCCCGCCGCCCGGCCGCAGTCCGCCGCTCAGCAGCCGCATCAGCGTGGTCTTGCCGCTGCCGTTGCGCCCCAGCAGGGCCGGCGCCCGCCCCTCGCCCTGCCGGCGTCCGCGCAGCAGCCCGAAGCAGGGGGCCAGGACGCCCGCGCCGATCGCGGCCTGGAGGGCGAACAGCGCCGCCTCGGTCTCGCCGGACGGCGGTTCGTACAGCGGGGAGAACCACGGTTCGTGGCCGGGGTCGATCTCGGTGACCGCGGTCCCCGCCTCGCCGTCCGCCCCGGCGAACGGTTCCTCCTTGTCGTCCCCGAGCCCGAACACCGGCGGGATCACGGTGAGGGCGGCGACGAGCAGCAGAAGCAGGGAGCTGATCCTCGCCTCGCGGCTCATCGGGCCACCGCCCCGGCGGACCCGGCGCGCTCGCCCCCGGCGACCGAGGTGACCGGCACCCCGAGCCGGGTCAGTTCGCCCCTGCTGGACCGCACCAGCAGCCGCATCACCAGCACGGTCAGCAACCCCTCGCTGACCGCGAGCGGGATCCGCGTGACGGCGGATACGGAACCGAACGCGCCCAGCGCGCCCAGGAACCCGCTGCCCGGGTCCGGGAAGACGAGCCGGTGACAAGCGGTGACGGGCGCGCGGACGGCGCCCGGCGGCGTGTGATCCGGCGCACACCTGTGCGTCCGGAACGTGCCGCGTCCGTGCCCGGAGCGGGGGACTGATCGGACGACTAGGGGGCCGCCGTCCTGGGCAGGGTCTTGCTGCAATTAATATGCAACAACGATTTCCGGGCAACAGGGATGTGAGGTTCGATGACGACCCGACGTATACGGGGAGCCGCCGCCGTGCTGGCGACGGCCGCGGTGGCCACCGCCTGCTCGGCGCCGGGCTCCGGCACCGCGGACGGCGCGGCGGCCGCCGAGTCCGTCGTGATCGGCGTCTCCACCGAGCCGGACACCCTCAGCCCGCTGCTCGGCTACGGCAAGGACGGCAACTCCAAGCTCTTCGACGGGCTCCTCGCCCGCAACGCCGACCTGAGCCTCAAGCCCGCGCTGGCGAAGGCGCTCCCGACGATCACGGACGGCGGCCGCACCTACACCTACACCCTGCGCGAGGGTGTGAAGTTCAGCGACGGCAAGCCGCTCACCGCGCGCGACGTCGTCTTCACGTACCGCACGGTGCTCGACGACGCCACCAACAACACCGCCAAGAGCGAACTCGCGGCCGTCAAGGACGTCCGGGCGGTGGGCGACGACACGGTCGTCTTCACCCTGCACCACCCCTACACGCCGTTCGCGGCCCGCACGGTGCTGCCGATCGTCCCCGAGCACGTCGCCGGGAAGCAGGACCCCAACACCGGCGCCTTCAACACCGAGCCGATCGGCACCGGACCGTACGTCCTCGCCGACTGGCGCAAGGGCGAGAAGCTCACCTTCAAGGCCAACCCGCACTACTGGGGCGGCGCCCCGAAGGTGAAGAAGCTCACCATGGCGATCGTCGGCGACGACGACGTCCGCGCCACCCGGCTCCGCTCCGGCGACCTCGACGGCGCGGTCCTCCCGCCCAACCTCGCCGCCACCTTCAAGAGCGACGACGACAAGAAGACGTACCGGGCCACCTCCTACGACTTCCGCGCCGTCACCCTCCCCACCGGCAACCCCGTCACCGGCGACACCGCGATCCGCCGCGCCCTCGACCTCGCCGTCGACCGGCAGGCCATGGTCGACAAGATCCTCGACGGCGCCGGCCGCCCCGCCTACGGCCCGCTGCCGCTCGACGACCCGTGGTTCGCCGAGGACGTCGAACGGGACCAGGACCTCGCCGAGGCCGGCCGCGTCCTCGACGCCGCCGGCTGGACGAAGGGCGAGGACGGGATCCGCGCCAAGGACGGCCGCCCCGCCCGCTTCACGCTGTACTACCCCTCCGGCGACAAGGTCCGTCAGGACCACGCCCTCGCCTACGCCTCCGACGCCAAGAAGGCCGGCATCGACGTCAAGGTGGAGAGCGCCACCTGGGAGGTCATCGAGCCCCGCATGCACCGGGACGCCGTCCTCGCCGGCTTCGGCAGCACCGGCGACCCCGACTTCGGGCTCTACACGCTCCTGCACTCCTCCCTCGCCGGGGACGGCTTCAACAACATGCCCCACTACGACAACCCCGCCGTCGACCGGGCCCTCGAGACCGGCCGCCGCACCCAGGACCCCGAGGCGCGCAAGGCCGCCTACGAGGACCTCCAGCGCGCCCTCGTCAAGGACCCCGGCTACACCTTCCTCACCCACATCGACCACATGTACGTGCTCGCCGACCGCTGGAAGGGCCTCACCACCCAGACCGAACCGCACGAGCACGGCTTCGCCGCCGGCCCCTGGTGGAACGTCGAGGACTGGCAGCCCGCGGCATGACCCACGCCCCCTGGCGAGCCATGGCACGGCTCACGGCGCGCCGCGCGCTGTACGCCGTGCCGGTGCTCCTCGTCGTCACCTTCGGCGTGTTCGCCGTCGCCGCCGCCTCCCCCTTCGACCCGGTCAAGGGGTACGCGGGCACCGCAGCCCTCGGCGCCGACCAGGAGACCCTGGACCGGCTGCGGGAGAACCTCGGCGTGGACCAGCCGTTCACCGCGCGCTGGTGGGACTGGCTGGCCTCCGCCCTCGGCGGCGACCTCGGCCAGTCCGCGGTGATGCGCCAGCCGGTGGCCGAGGTGATCGGCGAACGCCTGGTCTGGTCGACGCTGCTGTGCGCCGTCGCGTTCGCCGCAGCGGTCCTGCTCGGGACGGTGCTCGGCGTGCTCGCCGCCCGCCGCCCCGGCTCCCTCGTCGACCGCGCGGTCACCTCCGCCGCGTACGTCCTGGAGGCCGCGCCCGTCTTCTGGATCGCGCTCCTCGCCGTGTGGCTGTTCGCCCTCCAGCTCGACGTCCTCCCGGCCGGCGGCCTCACCGACACCGGCAGCGACCGGGTCACCTTCGGCGGGCTGGTCCAGCACCTGGTGCTGCCCGCCGGCGTCCTCGCCGTCTCCCAGCTCCCCTGGTTCACGCTCTACGTCCGCGAGGGCGTCGGCGACGCCCTCGCGGAGGACCCCGTACGCGGGGCCCGGGCCCGCGGCCTGAGCGAACGCACCGTGCTGCTGGGCCACGCCCTGCGCTCCGGACTGCTGCCGGTGCTCACCCTCATCGGCTCCCGGGTGCCGGAACTCATCACCGGGGCGCTGCTGGTGGAGACCGTCTTCAGCTGGCCCGGCATCGCCTCCGCCACGGTGGAGGCGGCCACCGCCGTCGACTTCCCGCTGCTGGCCGCGCTGACCACCCTCGCCACCGCCGCCGTCCTCGCCGGCAACCTGCTCGCCGACCTGCTCTACGGGCTGATCGACCCGAGGGTGAAGCTGGAGGAGATGTGACGCCCAAGGCCGACGCCGCCGCGGCGGCGAACCCCGTCGAGACGGCCGCCGGGAAGACGGCCGCCGAGGAGACGGTCATCGGGAAGACGGTCATCGGGAAGAGGGCCGCCGGGGGACCGGCCGCCTCCGCGTGGCGCGCGCACGGCGCCGCCCGCCGCTCCACGCACGTCCTGCGGCTGCGCGTCTCCGCCGCCCTGGTCGCCGTGACCGTGCTCGCCGTGCTGCTGGTCCCGCCGCTGGCCCAGCTCGACCAGCAGGCCGTCGACCTGGCCGCCAAGCTCGAACCGCCGAGCTGGGCGCACCCGTTCGGCACCGACGACGTGGGCCGCGACCTGCTGCTGCGCTGCGTCTACGGGCTGCGGGTGTCCCTGCTGGTGGGCGTGGTGGCCGCGCTCACCGCCACGGTGATCGGCACCGCCGTGGGGGCCGTTGCCGGCGCCCTCGGCGGCTGGGCCGACCGCCTGGTCATGCGCCTGGTCGACACCCTGTCCTCCGTGCCGCACCTGCTGCTCGGCATCTTCATCGTGGCCATGTTCCGGCCGGGCGTCTGGCCGGTGGTGATCTCCGTCGCCCTCACCCACTGGCTGTCCACCGCGCGCATCGTCCGCGCGGAGGTGCTGTCGCTGCGCTCCCGGCCCTTCATCGACGCGGCCGTCTCCGGCGGGGCGTCCCGGTGGCGGGTGACGGTACGCCACCTGCTGCCGGGTGTGCTGCCGCAGGCCGGCCTCGCCGCCGTCCTGATGGTCCCGCACGCCATGTGGCACGAGTCGGCCCTGTCCTTCCTGGGCCTGGGCCTGCCCACCCACACCGCGAGCCTCGGCACCCTCATCCAGGGCGCCCGCGGCTCCCTGCTCGCCGGGCAGTGGTGGCCCACCCTCTTCCCCGGCCTGTTCCTGATCATCCCCACCCTCGCGGTCGCCGGCCTGGCCGGCGTCTGGCGTGAACGGATCAACCCGCGCCGCCGATCGGAGCTGATGCTGTGACGTCGGAACACGCCGTGACACCGGCGCAGTCCTTGCGGAAGACCGGCCCGTCGGAGGCCGAGGCCGCGTCTGTCCCGTCGGAGGCCGAGGCCGCGTCTGTCCCGTCGGAGGCCGAACCCGCGTCCGCCCTGCCGGCGGCCGCACCCGCTCCCGTCCCGGCGGCCGCACCCGCTGCCGCCCCGTCGGTGGAATCCGCCGCCGCCCCGTCGGCGAAGGAGACGGCCCCCCTCCTCTCCGTCCGCGGCCTCTCCGTCCGCTTCCTGCTGCCCGGCGGGCGCCGCGTCGCCGCCGTGTCCGACGCGTCGTTCGACGTGGCGCCGGGGGAGTGCCTCGCGCTGATCGGGGAGAGCGGCTGCGGCAAGTCCGTGCTGGCGTCCGCCCTGCTCGGCCTGCTCCCGGCCAACGCACGCACCGCCGGCCACGCCCGCCTGGGCGACCTCGACCTGCTCACGGCCGACGAGCGGACCCTCGCCCGCACCGTGCGCGGACGCCGTGTCGGCCTGGTCCCGCAGTCCCCGGCGGCGCACCTCACCCCGGTGCGCACCATCCGCGCGCACATCGAGGAGACGGTCGCCCGCCTCACCGGCGCCCGCGGCCGTGCCGCCCGCCGCGAGGCCGCCGAACGGGCCGCCGAACGCGCCGAGTTCCCCGTGGACCACCTCGACCGCCACCCGCACGAACTCTCCGGCGGCCTGGCCCAGCGCGCCGCGACCGCCCTCGCGCTGATCGGCGAGGCGCCGCTGCTGCTCGCGGACGAGCCGACCACCGGCCTGGACCGCGACCTGGTGGACCGCACGGTCGACGAACTGCGCCGTCACGTGGACGACGGCCACGCCCTGCTGATGATCACCCACGACCTGGCCGCCGCCCAGCGCATCGCCGACCGCGTCGCGGTCATGTACGCGGGCCGCATCGTCGAACTGACCGACGCGGACGCCTTCTTCGGCACCCCGGGCCCCCGCCACCCCTACAGCCGCGGCCTGCTGGAGGCCCTCCCCGAACGGTCCTTCACCCCCATCCCCGGCCTGCCCCCCGAACTGGGCAGCCTCCCCGAGGGCTGCGCCTTCGCCCCCCGCTGCGACCGCGCCACGGACGCCTGCGCGGCCCTCCCGCCCCTCACGGCGCCGGTCGCCTGCCACCACCCGGTGCAGGCCCCCGCCGACGTCGCCGAGGCGGCCCGCACCCCGGAGGACATCCGTGCTTGAACTGCGCGCCGTCACCGCCGGCTACGACCGCCGCGCCCCCGTCGTCCGCGACGCGAACCTCACCGTCGCCCCGGGCGAGGCGGTGGGCCTGCTCGGCCCGAGCGGCTGCGGCAAGTCCACCCTCGCCCGGGTCGCCGCCCTGCTGCACCGCCCGGACGCCGGCCAGGTCGTCCTCGACGGCACCCCCGTCCGCGGCTTCCGGCACCGCGCCCCCCGGGAGCAGCGCACCGCGATCGGCGTGGTGTTCCAGCAGCCCCGCCTCGCCGCCGACCCCCGGCTGCGCCTGGCCGACCTGATCGCGGAACCCCTGCGGGCGACCGGCCGGCGCGCCTCGGCCGCGGACCGCGTGACGGAACTGGCCGGCACCGTGGGCCTCACCCCGGACCTGCTCGGCCGCCGCCCCCACGAGGTCAGCGACGGGCAGCTCCAACGCGCCTGTCTGGCGCGGGCGTTGGCCCTGGAGCCGCGCTGGCTGGTGTGCGACGAGATGACGGCGATGCTCGACGCGTCGACCACGGCCGCGCTGGTGCGCGTCGTCGAGGACTACCGCGCGGCGACGGGCGCGGGACTGCTGTCGGTCGGCCACGACCGCACCCTGCTGAACCGCTGGTGCGACCGTACGGTCCCCTGGGAGGCGGTGGCCGCGGGCTGACGCCCGGACGGCCGAGGCCCGCCTCCCGGGGAGCGGGTCATCACAGCTGGACGTCGCCCACGAGGTCCGCCTCCTCGAACGGGGCGTCCCCGAACTCCTGGTCCCCGAACTCCTCGTCCGCGAGACCACCGCCGAAGGCGCCGGAGAGGATGTCGTTCATCATGTCCTCGAGGCGCAGCTCGGTCGCCCCGGCGGGCGCCTCGGGCTTCTCGCCCTCGCTGACCCGCAGCACCAGCGCCAGCTTCTTGACCTTCGCCTTCTCCGCCAGCTCGGCGAGGTCGACGGACACCTCGGTCAGCTCGCCGTTCTTCAGAGTGAAGTCGGCGCTGACCTTCTTGTTCGGGACGTCCTTGAAGTCCTTGGCGGTGGGCATCTCGTCGCCGCCCGGCAGCTCCTTCTGCAGCGGCCGCAACGCGTCGAACAGCTCGGTCAGCAGGGTGCGGAACGGCGCGGTCGCCGTGATGCGCTCGGTGCCGTCCGGACCGTCGGAGGTGGTGAGGTCGACCTGCTCGGCGACGGCCTTCTTCAGCGCGTCCG
The DNA here is from genome assembly GCF_055778765.1 of Streptomyces sp. DSM 120436. NCBI lineage: Bacteria > Bacillati > Actinomycetota > Actinomycetes > Kitasatosporales > Streptomycetaceae > Streptomyces > Streptomyces sp. DSM 120436. The sequence goes on from NZ_JBSKBS010000001.1 coordinate 3,423,692, forward strand.
TCAGCTTCTTCTGCGTCGTGGCGTCGAGGCTGGGCTCGGCGGAGGGCTCCTCGCCGCCGGGGTCCTGCGCCCCGGACAGGCCGTCCCTGGTCCTTTCGATCTCCTTCTGGGAGAGCTTGATCCACTCGCCGTCGAGGAGCTTCTTGAACGCGCCCGCCCCATCCGGCAGTTCACTGGCCGGCGGCAGCGGGCTGCCCGACAGCTCCGTGAGCGTCGCGGCGTCGACGCGGACGTAGAGGTAGTCGCCGACCAGCCGGTACTCGAGGAGGGCGCCGTCCGGGCCGCTGACCTTCATCGCCATCGCGGTGAAGTCCTTCTCCCCGGACTTCTTGATCGGCTTCTTCGAGTGCACGGAGACGCTGATCCTCGCCTCGGTGAGCAGCTCGACGACCTCGTCGGACATCTCCTCGCCCGGCGCCGACGCCTCGGCGTCCAGCGCCTTCAGGGAGGCGGCGTCGGTGTCGAGGTCCAGTTCGAAGGCGAGCGAACGCCCCTCACCGAGCTGCTCGAAGGCGTTGTCCAGCTTCTGTCCGGCGGACAGGTTCTCCACGGTCCCGCAGGCGGCGGTGCCGGCGAGGACCATGCCGGCGACGGCGGTGGTGGTCAGGGTCTTGCGCAGCGCAAAAATGACGATCTCCTTGTCAAACGACCGGTGCGGTCGTCAAGGGAGACGCCCGACCAGTGGGAACGGTTGTATGACGTAAGTAAGTTCACCGGCGAACAGGCCCCGCGGGCGGGCGCGGACGCGACTCACCGGCCCGCCCGCGGGGAAGAACCCGACCATGTCCACTCACACGACGGCCGCCGGAGTCCAGGTCTGCTCCCTCAAACGGGACACCCCGCAGACGATCCCGGCGAACAGCCCGTACACGGTCATCCGATTCCCGTTCGGGTCCGCCGAGTCCAGCGACCGCTTCGCCATGCACCAGGTGAACCAGCCGGACGGTCACGTCGTCACCGACTGGGACTCCGACCCCCGATCCGGTCTGATATGGCCGAGCGTCGCCGGCTGGGGCACCCTGTACGCGATGATCCAGTGGGAGGCCGGAGGCTACGACGAACTCCGCGACCAGTTCGTCCGCGACCCGCTCGGCCTCACCCCGAACCCCAACGACACCACGGCCACGGAACACCGTCCGCCCAGCCCCGGCATGCAGTGCTGGACCAAGAGCTGGGGCATCTTCGTCGACCCGTCCGTCCCCCTCGCCGTCCGTGCCACCCACGACGACACCGTGGCCCGCGGGATCGTCCTCGCGGAGTTCAAGCTGGTGATCCACGAGGCCGCCTGACCCGCCCCGGCCGAGGGCTTCCCCGGCCGGGGTCATCGCGGGCTGATGCGGACCGTGGCGTACGCGAAACCCTCCCCCTCCCGGGGCGCACGGTTCCAGGACCGCGTGGTCAGGTGCGGCAGGATGCCCTCGGTCAGGGCGTGCCGGGGCAGGGACAGGCCGAACGCGTCCTGCACGGCGGCCAGCAGGCGCCGCTCACGGTCCGCGTCGTCGACACCGAGCAGGACATGCTCCGGATCGAGCGCCCGGGGCACCGGCCCCGAGCGCTCGACGTCCGTGCCGCGCAGCGTGTACGCGTACAACTCCTCGCCCCGCTCGGCGACCGACAGGTGGAACATCACCGGAACGTCGCCGCGACCGCGGCGTACCCACAGCACCACCGCCCGGCCTTCGTGCGAGGCGCCGGCGGCCGGGGAGACGAAGAGGGCCCCCGGCCCCGACACCCGCGGGTCCGTGTCGAAGCCGAACGCCCACCCGGAACCCGCCCGGCCCACCGCCGGCACGGCCCGGTCCTCCCACCGCTCCCAGCCGTCCCGCAGCCTGATCTCGTGGACGGCGTGGGGGAACCACCCGGCGGGACGACCGGGCGGAGCGGTCAGGCCCGCGCCCCCGTCCTGCCCGACCAGGCCGGGCAGCGCCTCCGGCTCCACGCCCTCCACCCACAGGCACCGGTAGGAGCCGTGCGGGACGTTCCCCCACCGGGACTCCGCCAGCCAGCACAATCCCGGCGGGTCCAGGTCCGGCACCGGCTCTGGCACCGGGCCCGTACGGCCGGCCCGGGGCGTGGCCAGCAGCTCCAGCCCCCGCTCCCGCGTCACCACCGGCCCCAGGACCGGGTCGGCCAGCAGACCGAGCGGCACCAGCAGGTCCGGCGCGGGCGGCGACCAGGACGGCAGCGCGGCGCGGACGACCCGCCACGCGGTGTCCGTGTCACCCCATCGCGCCGCCTCCCTCGCCTCGGCGACCGCCTGTCCGAAGGCGCCGTCCGGTGCGTAACGGTGGGAGCCGTCGCGCACCCGGGCGAGGATCTCGTCGGCCGCCGCCCGGACCACGTCGTCGGTCTCGGCGCCCAGCACGAACGGGCGGGCGCGGCCAGGGAAGCGGCCGTCCCGCACATGGGCGAGGGCCATCACGGGCACCAGGTCGTCCACGCACCGTGGATCGGCGACGAGCCCGCCGAAGTACACGTTCCCGTACCCGGCGCCCCGCGCCATCGTGTCGAGCTGTTGCAGCATGCCCCAGGCTCCAGGCCGCCCGTAGCGCCGCGCGACAGTCAGCAGGTCCCGCGCGGCCTCCCACCTCCCGCTCAGCGCCTCCTCCCGCGCCCGCTCGACGTCGGCGTCCAGGGCGCGGGTGGTGTCGTTCACGAAGCCCGGAAGCTGCGCCCGGTCGGCGTGGAAGGACTCGTACCTGCGCTGCATGTAGGCGCGGAACGACGGATAGCGGTCCGGTTGCTCGCCGCTCCACCCCTTGTAGACGTAGAGGGCCCACTCGCCGTCCTCGTCGGTGTCGCCCGGGTCCAGCAGCACGTAGGACATGTCGGAGTCGGTCTCCAGCTGCAGGGCCCGCTCCCACATCCCGGCCGCCAGCACCTCCTGCTGGGTCGACCGCTCGTGCAGGCTGCTCCGGTAGAGCGGCGTCATGTCGAACGGATCCCCGAACCAGCCGATCTCGTGCACCGCCCCCAGCCGGTAGATCGAATCGTCGTCCAGCCGCCAGCCGTTGCTGGCCAGGAGGAACTCCCGGTAGGACGGAGGCAGCCGGGTGCCCAGACGCCGCTCGGCGTCGGCCACCTCCGCCTCGGACGCCGGGGGTTCCTCCAGCCTCAGCTCGGCGAGAGTCCTCTCCCCCTCCGCCAGCTCCACCGCCTCGTCCTCGCTCGGCACCCACTCGTCCCGCCAACGCCGAAGGAACGTCCGCCAGTCGAACCCGTTGTCGCTCACCCGCCGATGGTGACAGCCCCCACTGACACCGCGGTCCCCGAAGTTCCGTCCGGTGGTGACGGACGTGGACGAAAGCCGGACGGCCGGGCGCTCCCCGTGTTCGGCTCGCTTTTCGGATACAGGGTCGTCCACATCCCGTCCGGTCAGGACGGGATCAGTCGAATTGCATGATCTGGCCGGCCCCCGTCTGCGCGTACATGTCGTTGACGATCTTCTGCGCCAGGGCGCGGTGCTCGGACGGCACCTCGACGCGCACCCACAGCAGGTAGGCGTGCTGGGCGCTTCCGTCCTTGTACCGCCAGGCCCAGTGCTGCTTCATGGCCATGCGGTATCGGCCGTCACCGGCCGGGCCGGCCGCGTGGTACGTGGTGTCGTTGTGCTTCTTCCACGGGGTGGTGGCGTTGTCGGGGACGGCGCGCAGGAACGCGGCCGTCTCCTTGTCGCCGCAGTGCGCCCCGCACCACTCGCTCCGGATCTCCAGGCGCAGGTCGGGGAGCAGGCCGGCCTTGACGAGGTCCGGCACCGCCGTGCACGTGTACGCGTTCGGACCGTCGGTGACGCCGCTGTCGTACTGACAGTCCATGTGCTTGGGCGCGCGGAAGGTGAAGGGGACGGAGGACAGCTTCCAGAGGTACGAGCGCTCGTCGTCCCGCCAGGTCGCGCCGTCCACCGAACCGGTGGCCCGCCAGTTGTAGTGCGTGAAGCGGTTGTCCTTGGCGGGCACGGCCGACGGCGGGGTGACGGAGGTGAGCGGCCGGTCGACGGCCGGCAGGGTGGTGCCCCGGGACAGGGGCTCCGGGTCCCCCTCGCGGGGGCGCATCCCGGCGAGGCCGGCCCGGCGGAGCGCCTTCCGGACCAGGACCTGGGCGACCTCGGCCACGCGGTCGGACGAGGCGAACTCCTCGCTGTAGTCGAGCTGGATCAGGGCGTTGCCGACCCGCACGCCGACCCGGGCCGTCCCCGACCTCTCCCCGCGGCCGGAGGAGCCGGCCGAACCGGGCCACACGGACAGGTACGCCTCGTGGCCGAGGCCGCTGAGATCCCGGTGGAAGCCCCTGGCCGACACACCCTCCTCCCCGGCGTTCGGCGCGCCGGCACGGAGCTGTCCGTAGCGGAGATGGGCCACCTCGGTCCCGCTGGCGCTGAAGCCTTTGCCGGCGAGCAGGACCCGGCTGACGCCGATGACCACGTTGCGGCTGAACGGCGCCTGCTCTCCCGCCGAGCACGAAGCGCCGTCGTCGCCGCCCACCCGGGCCGGATCCCGCATCAGCCGGGCCACGTCCGCCGCGTCGAGAAGGGCGCAGGCGGCGGGCAGCGAGCGGACCGGCCACGGCACGCGCTCGCCGACCACCGCACCGGAGCCCACCACCAGTTGCCCGCCCGTGGCCGCGACGACGAGCACCCCGGCCACGGCCCGGCGCGCCCGCCCCGGCGCGGCCCGGGGCCGCGCGACCGCCTCGGCCGGCGCACCGCGGGCGAGACGGTTCCGCAGCTCGACGTGCCGGAACCGGTAGACGCCGCCGGCCTGCCGCAGCACCCCGCGGGCGTGCGCGTCCTCCAGGAAGGGGAGGAGACGCCAGGGAAGCCGGCCGGTGGCCCAGAAGTACAGGCGGGCCAGGATGAACCCGCCCCACGCGGACGAGCCGAAGGCGAACAACAGCCAGAAAACCGGCGTCGCCACGGCCATCAGCACCCAGTCGCGCACGGTGACGACGTCCCTGCCGCCTCCCGAGAACTGCCAGACGAGCAGCATCAAGGGCGGCAGGGGGAGCACGTACCGCACCGGTGTCGCCTCGTTGTCCAGGCGGAACGGGACGAACCAGCCCAGGGCGAGCACGCTGCGCCGGTCCGCCCGCAGCAGGGCGGCCGGGCTGCCGGCCACGGCCGGATCGGCGCTGCGCCACACGTACCTCAGGGCCCGGGGCCCGTACCGCCACACCACCGCGCCGGAGAGCGGGGAGAGGTAGAACAACCACTCCTCCCAGCGGACGATCGCCGCCACCGTGGCGGCGATCGTGAGGAGGGCCAGAGTCGCCCGGATCCGCTCCGGCCACGGCGCGAACGCGCCCCGGACGTCCTCGCGGACGGGCCGGTGCAGCCTGCGCGGAGGCTCCTGCCGCCCGGTGGTGCGAACGGTCACCTCCGCGACGAGCGCCAGCCCGCAGAGCAGCACGTACGCGCCGGGCACGGACAGCAGCGGCAGCCACTGCCGCCACCACGGCAGCCCGGGGGCGAGGACCGCGACCGACAGCGAGCCGACGACGAGCGCCGGCACCAGGACGAGCACGGAGACGAACCGGGGCAGGGTCCGGTCCAGACGCCACCACGCGAGGTCCTGTTCGTTCGCCGCCCGCATCCGGGCGGCGAGGAAACCGATCCAGGCGCGCGCCTGCTGGGGCGACCAGCCGCCGTGCGCCGCCCGGAGGTCGTGCGAGGAGCTGTAGACGGCGTCCAGGAACGCGTCGTACAGATGGCGCTCGATGTCGGCGCGGGACCTGAACGCATCCGGCTCCAGCAGTTCCGAGGGATCGGCGCCGCCGCGGGCGTACGCGACCCGGGCCAGCCCCACCATCAGCGGAACGGACAGCACCCGCCGCAGCCGCCGTACTTCGGGCGGCGCGGCGGAGGAGCCGCCGGCGATCCGCTCCAGGACCGGTGTCCAGCGGGTGGGTCCCTGACCGGGGCTGAGGTACGCCCGCACGGTCGCGTCGCCGAGCGGGCTCAGCCGGATCTCGGTGCGCTCGAAGTCCTGCTGGTCGGGCACGTGCCGGCGGTACTCGGGCTCGCGGCTGGCCAGCACGAAGGGCCGGCGGCCGTGCAGGGTCTCGCCGATCTGACGGAGGGCGGCGGCCCGCCGGTCCCCCGGGAGTTCGTCGAAACCGTCGAGCACCGGCAGGACCCGGCCGGTGAGGAGGAGGTCGAAGGCGACATCCGCCGGGGGCGCTCCGGGCATCGGGGTGCAGGCCTCCGGGTGCGCTTCGGCGAGCTGGTCCGCCATCCAGCGCAACAACCCCTGGTCCGGGTCCCAGGACGCCAGCGACACGACCACCGGCACCGGATCACCGGAGCCGGAGGCCCGGCGCCGCAGCAGGGCGTGGGCCAGACGCAGGACGATCACGGACTTGCCGGCGCCGGCGCCACCGAGGACGACCAGACGGCGGGTGGGGGTCGCGGTGTAGTAGTCGACGATGTCCTGCGGGACGAGGAGCGCCGACGGGGGCTCTCCCTCCGCACCGGCGCCCTCCCGTCCCGCTCCCTCCGCCCACGGCGTCAGGGTCGTCCAGGTCACCTCCAACGGGGAGGGGTCGCTGAGCCGCGTCAGGCGTTCGTCCTCCTCGTAGCGGACGGCCAGGCTCTCCGCGAGCGCCTCGGCGACCCGGTCGAGGGTGCGCCGGGTGCGCCAGGCGGCCCGGCGCCGGAGGGCCCACTTCCGGCGCGCCCGGGACCACACGGAGTGTCCGCCCGCACCCGCGAGGAGCAGCCAGCCGCCCACCACCGGCCCCGGGTCGATCCGCGCGGGAAGCGGGAGTTCGGGGCGGGCGAGGAGCAGGAACACCCCGAGCAGAGCGACGGCGTACGGCAGGACGGCCGCGCCGGGGCCACGACCGGGGCCGGGAGCGCCGGCCCCGCGCCCCGCGTGCAGGTCGCTCTCCCCGTGCAGGGTGACGTTCTCGACGACCTGGGCGAAGACGACGTTGTGCTGGGTGCCTCCGGAGATCTCCTGGTGCAAACCGTCACCGCCGGTCGTCCGGCTCCCCTCACCGCCCGCCACGCCCCCGCTTCCCCTCGGTCAGCCCAGGTTGATCGAACCGTGGACGTCGCGGGTGAAGACGACGTTGTGCTGGGTGCCCCCCGAGATCTCCTGGTGCTGGGCGCCTCCGCCGCCCGACGCGACGGGCAGCTGTTCCGCCTCCCGCCGCCACAGTGCGAGGGCCTCGGCGAACGCCGGGTCCTGGCGGGCGCGCAGGGCGAGGCCCTCGGCCAGCCGGGCGGCGCGCTCCTCGTCGGAGGCGTCCTGGTCCAGGGCCGTGACCAACTCGCCCACCGGCGGCTCGCCGTCGCCCGGCCCGGCGTCGCCCTGCCCCGGGCCGGGCTCCTGGGCGGGGGACCGCTGCACGAGGGAGCGCAGCCGCTCCCACAGGTTCTGCCCCGCGGCCCCGGCGGTTCCGCTCGCCAGGGCCATGAGAAGCTCCGCTGCCACGGGTTCCACGCGTCTCCCCTTTCCCACACCCTCAGGGAGTACGACCTTACGCCCCAACTGGGCCTTTTATCATGTCTGTTGTGCTGGCCGACAGGGGCGCGCCTCGACGTTTGACGCGGTGAGCACCGCCCGGACGGTCTTGCCGCTGGGCGGGTAGGGGACGCAGTCCCAGCGGTCGGCGAGGGCGGTGACGAGGATCAGACCGCGTCCGGTGGTGCTCAGCGGGTCGGGCGCGGCGTCCGCGGGACGGGGGAGTGGTCGGAGGTCCCCGCGGGCGTCGCTGACCTCGACGCGAAGACGGCCGGCGGCCGGGTCCAGGGCGAGCGTCAGCCGGAAGCAGCGCCCCGGCACGCGTCCGTGCAGCACGGCGTTGGCGGCCAGCTCCGCGACGACGAGTTCGGCACGCTCCGTGAGGTCCCGCGAGACGCCCCGGGAACGCAGCTCGGTCACCGCGAGGAGCCGCGCGAGACGGGCGCCGCGCCGTGTGGACGACAGGAGCTGGGTGAAAGTGCTGACGGGCGTGCCGACGTGGGGTGTTGCCTGGTTCATGGCGTCAGCCTGGCGGGAACGGACGGACGGAGGCGAGTGCCGCGCCCCGTACGCGGAGTGAGCGTACGGAGCCGGGGCGCGCGGTCGTCCGCGCACGCGGGCACGGTTGAACCGAACGGGCCGCACCCCGGGGTGGGACACGGCCCGTTGTGCGTCCTTGGCGTCAGGTTGCCGAGGGCCTGGGACCCGTCAGCCCTTGGCCGCGGCCTGCGGTGTGCTCCGGGCTCTGGGCGGGAGCGGGGACGCGGTCCGTGGAGGAGGGGGCGGCGAAGATCTCGTCGAGAGTGGCGGCGTCGATGGCGCGGTCGAACCAGAGATCCAGGAGAGGCACGTCCGCGCAGGTGGTGACGCGCTGTCGGACCTCTTCCGTCAGCGAGAAACCGCGGCGCCCCACCAGACGCAGCAACTGCTCGGCCTTCCCGGCCACGCGTCCTTCCTGACGTCCTTCCTTGAGTCCTTCTTCCTGTCCCGCGAGGCGGGCGTCACCCACGATGGTGCCTCGCCTGGGGGTGAAGAGAGGTTCCATGTCGGGCATGGCGTGAAATTATGCGCGAAGCAGGAACCTTCGGTGGATTATGGAGCGTGACCACCTCTTTGGGGGAGTCTCCTGAGGTTGACGCCGAGGCGTGCGGTCAGGGTGGAGGCGAGTGCCGGGTCTGCTTCACGCGCGCGGGCACGGCAGTCCGGGGGCCGCGCGGTTGGGGGAGCACGTCACCACGGCGAGGGAGAGGTACGAGGGACGTTCGAGGTAGCAGCCGTACGACACGTCCCCGCCCGCGTGCAGACGTTCGACGGCGGAGTCCACCAACCGGGCCAGACGCGCGGTGTCCCGGTCGTGCTCCGCGGCGAACCGCGGAGCGTACTCGGCCAGCCGCTCACCCAGCCAGGCCGCCGCCTCCTTCGCCTCCTCCCAGGTGCCCCGCACCAGCGAGCGCGGCTTGACGAGCCAGTACGCCGTCTCCAGGGGCGGGAGGTCCGACGTCCGGAACTCCGCGGCCACCAGGCGGTAACGCTCGATCAGTTCCGGCCTGCTCCCGGCCGGGGGCGGATCGGGGTGCGGGGGCCGCCGCAGCGCCTCGTCGTCGAAGCGCGCCTTCGGGCCGGTCCAGAGGTAGGCGTGGTGGTGCATGGGCTGTTCCCGCTTCGAGAAGCGCCGGCCGGACGCGGGCGGGCCCGGTCCGGCCGGCGGTGAGGAAGGGAGGGGTGAGAGAGATCAGGCGCCGAGGCCGAAGCGCGCCGGGTCGATACCGGCGGCGTCCAACTCCTCCGTGGTGAACCGCAACGGCTGCGCTTCCGGCCGCTTGCTGTCGCCCAGCGCCCAGGCGTCCTCGCCGATCCGCGCCAGCGTCACGCACCCCTCGGTGCAGGGGCCGCCGCACGCCTTCGTGAAGGAGGCTCCGCTGATGTCGAGCGCGTACAGGTTGGTTCCGTTCTGCATGACTGCACCTTCCAGCTCGTCCGACGCGGCCGGGTCCGGCCGCCGCCGCCCGTGGTGGGCGGCAGTGCACGGGAGGGGAGGCGGCCGCCCAGGTGTTTCCGCAGGTCAGTAACGGAAACGGACGGTTCCTCCCGGCTTTCCGTGACCTCAGGGTGGCGGTCGGACGGGGGCGGGGACGAGTCTGGCACTTCGTACGCTGAGTCAGCGTACGGACACGGAGGGTGGACGGTACGTCTGATGATCCGTCAGGCTGGAGGGGTGCGCGGGCGGCGTGAGGAGCCGCCCTGGAGCGCGGTCCGGAGGCGAGGAAAGGGGCGGCGGATGGACGTGGTCGAGGTCGAAGGGGAGGCGGCCGGGAGCTCCGGCGCGCGGACGGTCGCGGCGGGGGAGTGGGAGCGGGAGCCGCATCCGTCGGACAGCCTGCGGACGTTCGGCGCGTTCGTCCAGGCGCTGCGGGAACACGCCGGGCTCAGCCGGGCCGAGCTGGCCGCCCTCGTTCAGTACTCCAAACACACGGTCGAGTCGGTGGAGTTGGGACGCCGCATGCCGGACGAGGCGTTCGTGGAGCGCGCGGAGGAGGCGCTGGGCAACACGGGCGCGCTGCGGAGGGCCGCACGGCATCTGACGCGGGGGGAGGCGGGGCTGGCGGCGTGGTTCCGGAGGTGGGCTCGGCTGGAGCGGGAGGCGGTGAGCCTGTGTACGTACGAGTGTCGGCTGGTGCCGGGGTTGTTGCAGTCGGAGGCGTATGCGCGGGCGGTGTTCGACAACAGCATTCCGCTGCTGACCGACGAGCAGACGGAGGCGCAGGTCGCGGCCAGGATGAAGCGGCAGGCGATGATGCGGGATCGTCCGACCATGCCGTTTGGCTTCATCGTGGAGGAGTCGGTGTTCCGGCGCGGGCTGGGTGGGGCGCAGGTCCAGGCGAACATGCTGGACCACGTTCTTGAGCTGACCGCGCCGCGCAACGTGACGCTTCAAGTGGTGCCGGTGGAGTTGGAGTTCCACGGGTGCCTGGACGGGCCTATGCGAATTCTGGAAACCCCGGAGGGACGGCGGCTCGGGTACTCCGAGGGGCAGCAGAACGGACGGCTGATCTCCGACGCGAAAGAGATGAGTCTGCTCTGTCGGCGCTATGACACACTGCGCTCGCAGGCCCTCAATCCCAGAGAATCTCGGGACCTGCTGGAGCGACTGCGAGGAGAGCTATGAGCAGCGGTACGTCGGAACTCGCCTGGGTCAAGTCCAGCTACAGCGGCACCCAGGGAGACGACTGTGTGGAGATCGCGACCACCGAACAGGCCGTCCACGTAAGGGACTCCAAGGACGTGACCCGCCCCGCCTTCGCCGTCGGCCGCGAAGGCTGGGGCCAGTTCGTACGGTTCGCGTCGGAGCACTGAGCGACTTGAGGGCGTGCCGTCCGCTGAAGTGACGGACGGCACGCCCTTTCAACCTCCGTACCGAAGCACCGCTACCGGGCGTCGCGCCCCCTCCGGCGTGCGCGCTCGAACTCGGCGACATCCGATGTCCAGGGACCGTACGGTTCGAGTGCGGCGCATCCGCCGCGGACGAAAGCGTTCACCAGGGTCCGGTACGCGCCGAGTCCGTCGACCAGGCTGTATTCGACCCGGAACTCCGGATCCGCCCCGTCCTTCCCCTCGCGCACCGTCGTGATCCGGGCGATGGAGTCCGCGTAGAAGTGGAGCTGGATCCCCTCGCCCCTCTCCTCGTCCTCGATGGCGAACACCTGGTTGTCCGCAGCGGAGCGATCGCCGACGAACTGCCAGAACTCCGCGGAGGCGCCGCGAGGGCCGTCCTTCAGCCACTTCGTCCCGGCCCCTTTCTCGTCGGCGAACGACAGGGCCGTCTTCCTCGCGCTTCCACCGGGACCGGCGTGGTCGTCGGCAGCCTCCGCGTCGTCCTCCTCGGGTGCGTTCCTGGAGCGGTTCGCGGTCTCCGAGCACATCAGGAAGCTCACCGTACGCACCGCGTCGTCGGCGAGCCCGGGGTAGGCACGGCGGACGGCCGCGTCGACCGTCGTCGCCACCCGGTCCCAGGCCTGTTTGTCCGTGGCGCGTTTTCCCCGTCGCGGGTCGACGCCGATCCGCATCCCGGCACACGCCTGCTCCGCGGTGGCGATCACCTTCATCACCTCCGGCAGCAGCGCGGTGTCGACGGCGTCGGGCATCCGTCGGGGAATCGTCGCGCCGTGCGTGTACTGGCCCGTGTACCGCAGAATCGCGGCGTCGAGCGGGCCGAGGACCACTCCGCGCTCGGCGCGACGGCGGTCCGCGTGATGCTCCTGGGCACGTTCTTCGTTCGCTGTCCCGGTCGCCGAGCGCATCGCCGCGCAGACCTGTCCGCGGTCGAGCAGATCGATGTCGGCCCCATGGGCGACGAGCCGGCTCCTGTCCCACCGGATGTGCCGGAAGAGCGCATCGACGTCCGCGGGGGAGGAGAGGAGAACCGGGTCCAGCAGCGCGACGGCGGCGTTCTCGTCGAGCCGGCCCGTGGTCCCGGCGGCGTCGCACAGCGGAAGGACCGCGCTCCACAGCAGCAGGTGTCTGGGCAGGTCCTCCCGGATCACCGCGAGGTGGGCCTCCCCGATGGGGAACGTGAACGTGCGGGGCTGGTGGTTGGCGTCGGCCCCGGCGCCGAGCATCAGCTTCAGTTCGCCGTCCTCGCTGATCACGCTCGGGATCCAGCCGCTACTGCGGGTGAACACGATGTCTCTCACGGGCTCAGGCCTTTCCGGAGCGGCACCGACCGGACGTGGCCGCGCGGGAGCACCGCGAGCACGGCGGGTACCACGGAGAGGTCACGGCCCGCCCCGCACCACCCGTTCACGCCCACTGTGCGCATGCGGCGTCCAGGCGTGCGTCGGTGCGTACCCAGACTTCGCCGTCGGGGGCCCCGGCCGGGGGGTCGACCCGTTCGAGGCCGAGGAACTCGATCAGTTTGAGGAGCTCCGCTCGTTCGGCCTGGTCCTCGTCGAGACCGTGCGAGTCGAAGAAGACGTGGTAACGGTCGCTCGGGTCCACGATCCCCGAGTCTCCCCAGATCCGGGCGACTTCGTCGATCGCTGCTGCCTCCGTCGTGAACATGGCGGCACGGGCGGCGCCGCGCGTCTCCGGTGATGCGTCGAGGTCAGCGAGGTCGGAGAACCACTGGCCGAAGTGGTCGAGGCCGGCGTACCCGTTCTCGAGGAACAGCATGGCGCTCGGAAGGCAGCGATCGCCCCGGTCGACCTTGAGGTACTGCGATCGAGGTCGGTCCGTGTCCTCGAACCGGGCGATCACACCCCGGCCGGGCATGAGCACCAGCCGCTGCCCCGCCGGCTCGTCACCTAGGGTGTAGGCGTCGGAGTTCCGCTCCCGGAAGAACGCGGAGAACGCCGCGTAGGCTTCCTGGGGGTCGTGCACGAGGACCTGTCGGTCGTTGCCGTCACCGGCGGAGAAGACGAACCGCTTGGGTCCGGGGACGTACGGGCGGGCCATGGCTGTCCTTCGTTCATGGGGTGACTCCACCAGCACCTTAAGGTCCTGTCCGGCGGGTCACGTGACGTTCTGACCGACTGCTCGTCGGCGCTGCGAAGGCTGGGGCCAGGCCGTGCGGGTCACGTCGGAACGCTGAGCGACTTGAGGGCGTGCCGCTGAGAGTCTCTCGCTTTCCGCCGGGCCGGTGATTTCACCGGTGCCCCCCGCCCGGCCGCTCGCTTGACTCGGTACGAGCCGGTCCTGCGACGACCGCAGGGATCGACCGGGACCGACCGGGACCGGGAGCGGCTGTGGCGCGCACGCCCGGCACGGTGTGCCGATGTGGTCGACCGGCGTGACCAGAAGGGATATCGCACATGTCTCGTACCAGTGGGCGCCTGCGCTTATGCGGCGCCGCGGCCGTCGGCGTTCTGCTCCTGGGAGCCGCGGGCGTGACGACAGCCCCCGCCTCCGCCGCCACGCCCGTCTACAGCGAGGACTTCTCCGACGGGCTCGGCACTTTCACCGCTTCCGGTTCCGTCCGGACCGGAACGTACGGGGCCCGCCTCAGCGGGTCACTGACCTCGGACCCGTCCATCGTGTCCGCACCCGTCGACCTGACCGGATACGACGACCTGACCCTGTCCTACACCCGGGCGGCGTCGGGGCTGGACCTCGGTGAGACCTTCACCGTGGCCTACTCGGTCGACGGCGGCCCGTTCACCACGCTGGAATCGGCGCGCACCGCCGCGGGCGCGGTGTCGTTCCCCCTGCCGGACTCCGTCGAGAGCGGTGACCTGCGGCTGAGGTTCTCGCTGGACGCGAACAGCCCCCTGGAGACCCTGACCGTCGACGACGTGCTGATCGAGGCCGAAGACGGCGGGGGACCGACCGACCCGCCGACCGGGTCACTGCCCCCGGTGGACGACGTCACCGAGCCCGGTCCGTACGCGGTGACCGTCGACGAGTCCGCCGGTCCCGACGACGACGGCTGGCTGGTGTACCCGGCCGACGCCGGCCGGGACGGCGTGGACCATCCGGTCTTCGTCTGGGGCCCGGGCGCGGGATCCGACCCCGCCGACTACGAGGACATGCTGCGCCTGTGGGCCTCGCACGGCTTCGTCGTCTACAGCGAGGTCTCCTCCAGCAACGGCGCCTACATGGTCGACGCCCTCGACTGGCTGGAGGACCGGAACGCCAGCCCAGCCAGCCCGCTGTACGGAGACCTCGACCTTTCCGAGGTCGCTTTCGGCGGCCACTCCCGCGGGTCCCTCGGCACGTTCGACGTGGCCGACGAGCCGCGGCTGGAGACCACCGTCCACGTGGCCGGCGGCTCGTTCGACGGCAACGGCCCCGACAGCCTCCGCAACCCGGCCCTCTACATCGGCGGTGACGAGGACTTCGCCACCGCGAACATGGAACGCGACTACGCGGGCACCGACGTGCCGGTGTGGTTCACCATCCTCGACGACACCGACCACGTCCTCGCCACCCGCAACGGCCGGCACGTCATCACCGCCTGGCTCCGGTGGCATCTGGCCGACGAGGAGTTCCGCCGCACCCAGGACTTCCTGAGCCCCGGATGCACCTTCTGCGGCCTCGGCGACGTCCGGTACAAGAACTGGTGACACCACGCCCCTCTCACTCCCCGAGCGCGGCGACCGCCTCCTCGTACCCGCCCGTCGGCGGCGCCGCGTCCGGCCCGTACACCAGGTGCAGCACCCCCGTGCCGAACGCCTCCGACGTCAGCAGCCGCAGCGGAACCGACGGCTCGCCCTCGTCGAACAGGCGCATGCCCTTGCGGACGGCGATGGGGTGGACGAGGAGGTGCAGTTCGTCGAGGAGGCCCGCGGCGAGCAGTTGCCGGACGATCGAGACGGAGCCGCTCAGCGCGATGTCCCCGCCCGGCTCGTTCTTCAGCGCGGCGGCGACCTCGGCGACGTCACCCCGCGCCTGCTCGCTGTTGCGCCACTGGAAGTCGAGCGGGCTGCGGGAGAACACGATCTTCCGCATGTCGCCGAGCTGCTGGGCGAAGCCCGCGTCCTCGGCGCCCGCCGCCTCCCGCTCCGGCCAGGCACCGGCGAAGCCGTCGTACGTCACGCGGCCGAAGAGCATGGTGTCCGCGGTGCGCAGACCGGCGTCGACGGCCGCGCCCATCTCGTCGTTGAAGTACGGGAAGTGCCACTGGTCGGGAGCCTCGACGACGCCGTCGAGCGAGATGAACAGGCTGGCGGTGATCTTCCGGGACATGGGGTCCTCCTCGGGTGTCGGTCCGTGTACCGGTTACGACCGTGCCGCCCGCCGGAAGTCATCGGTGGGCGGCACGCGGCGAAGACGTCCGAACGGTGCTGATCAGGAACGGTTCGGGCAGACGGCGTCGCGGCCGGGGTCAGGGCCTGTCGATCAGTTTCCGTATCCCCGGAGGGAGCTCGTCGCCCGAGCAGGCGGCCACGAAGGTGACGTCGTCGGGGCTGTCCCCGACGGCGACGGCCATGCCGGGTGAGACGCCGTCCACCGCGTAGGCGGTCGTCGTCCCGCCGGATCCCTCGGCCTGGTCCTGGTCTCCCGTGTCCTGGCACGGCGGGACGGTGGCGGATCCGAGCTTCTCCCCCACCGTGAACTCCACGTTCGCGAGGTCCCGGTACGTGCGGTCCTGGCAGACGACTCGGTAGGCGCAGGATTCCGCCTGCTCGCCCCCGTCACTGCTGCTCTCCGACGTGCAGGCCGCAGCCAGCGTCGTCATGGCTGCCACGAGGGACACTCGCGTGGTTCGCCCCGGCCGGCTCATCGTGTTCCTCCTGGTAGGTGCTGCGGAGGGCCTGGACCTCTCGCCCGGCCCCCTCCCTCGCCGAGGGTCCCGCCGATCGTCTTGCAGGTGGACGAGTTCGCGCACATGGTGAGGTTCGACGATCCCGGGCCCACGTGCCCCGGGCTGAAAACGTGTCCGGTCTCATGAGTACCGACGGAGCGGATGTCGTGTTCGTTCGAGCAGTTGCCGGCCGGCTTGCTCATGAAGTCGTATTACGACCGTGCCGCCCGCCGGACATCACCGGTGGGCGGCGCGCGGCGAAGACGTCCGCACGGTGTCGTCGCCCGCCGGGCGCCGCCGGCGGTCCGTGACGCTGCCCAGCCAGCCCAGCAGGAACCCGGCCGGGATCGTCACCAGGCCCGGGATCGTCACGTCCCAGAGCCGGAAGTCGTGCCCCGGCATGATCGACTCGGGCGTGCCGGACGCGTACGGCGACAGCGCGAGCGCCGCGACGGTCACCGCCGTGGCCCCCCACAGGCACCACAGCGCGCCGCGGGCGGTGAATCCGGGCCAGTACAGGGCGTACAGCAGGACCGGTGCGAGGGCGGCGCCGCAGAGGGCGAGCCAGAGCGTGGAGACGACGACCAGGTTCCAGTCGGCGCAGACGACGGCCACGGCCGCGGCGGCCAGCCCGGTCAGCGCGGCCGCCCACCGCGACGCGGTGCCGTCCACCCGTTCCTCCCGCCGCCGGCCGGAGGCGGCCAGCACGTCACGGCCCAGGGTGATGCCGGCGGCGAGGGTGACGTCCACGACGGCGGCCAGCGCGGTGAGGAAGAGGACGCAGGCGAGGGCCGCGACGAGGATGCCGCCGCCGTCCAGCGCGCGCCCGAGCAGCAGCGGCGTGAACACCTGCGCCGACGGACCGGCCTCCCGCAGCACCCCGCCGGCCAGCGCCGCGGCGCCGAGACCGACGACGGCGAGAGCCCCGTAGAGCACCACGAGCTCGCCGAGCATCCAGCGGCCGGCCGTCCGCGCCCCGCGCGGGCTCTTCGTCGCGATGGCCCGCATCAGCACGGCGGGCATGGCCAGCGTGGCCATCGTCATGCCGAAGGTCTGCCCGACCCGGTTCACCGCCCCGACCCATCCGTCACCGGTGTAGCCGCCCGGGCGCAGGAACGCCTCGCCCGTCCCCGAACCGAGCGCGGCCGCGTCGAGCAGCCGCCCGAGGTCCCCGCCGAAGCGGTACACGACCAGTGCCGCGGCGACCAGCAGCACGGGCAGCGCGATCACCGACTTGGCGATCATCACCACCCCCGTGCCCCGGATGCCGCCGCTGACGGCCAGCGCGGTCATCACACACCCGATGACGACGATGCAGCCGGTACGGGTGCCGGGCTGCCCGAGCAGGGCGGCGGCCACGTTCCCGACCACCACCAACTGCACCACGAGCAGCGGGAAACAGACGAGCAGCGTCACCACGCCCCACGCCACCCGCACCGCGGACCCGCCGCTGCCGCGCGCGTCCAGCAGGTCCGGCGTGGTCAGCGTGGCGTGCGCGCGGAGCGGTTCGATGACGAGCACGAGGAAGAGGAGGACGCCGACCAGACTGCCCAGCATGACGCCGAGTCCGTCGAACCCGGTCGTGGCGACCATGCCCACCAGCACGGTGACGGTCGCCACGGTGGTGGTGTCGCCGCCCATCGCGATGCCCTGCTGCCAGGACCGCAGCCGCCGGCTGTCGGACCGGACGAGGGCGCGGTCGTCCTCGTCGGCCCCCGTGATCACGCACAGCATCAGGCAGATGACGACGAACACCGAGAACACGGCGAAGACGAGGGAGCGTGAGGAGGAGTCGAGCAACGTGCTCATGACCACCTCCGGTCGTCCCCGCCGTCGGCGACCCGGTCGACCCGCCGCCCGTGCGCGACGACCCCGTGCAGGCCGACGCCGAGCGGCACCAGGGCCAGCACGGCCCCGAGCGTCACGCCCCCGAGGACGCCGGTGCCGTACGGGCCGGGCAGGAACGCACCGCCCGCCACGTACAGCAGCCACACCCCCGCGATCCGGAGCCCGACCCGCAGCCCCGCCCCCAGCCGCGCCTCCTCCACCGGCACCGGCGGCTCCTGCCGCCACGGCTCCGCTCCGTAAGGCTCCAAGACAACTCCGCTCACACAGGTCGACACGGGTGGCCGGGGAGTCAACCAGAGGCAGAAGGGGCGTAGGGGGAGGACTGTTCCCGTGCCCAATCAGGGGCGCTCGGGACGGTGACGGGGCACTGCCGGACGGGTGTCGGTCCAGGATCTGGCGATGCCCCGTCGGCTCGTCCGGCGCCATGGCGCCGGGTGAGCCGTCACGGGCCCTTCCGTGTTCGCCGGGCCCGGGGGAAACCTTCCCGCGCTCGGCCTGATGACTCGTCCGGATTCGCCGCTCATCCATAACTTGCTTTCCCAATAGGTGTGTTGACGTCCCGTCGGGACACCCGGCTCAGTGAGCCGGCGTGGTGTGACAGGGGCCGGCACCCGTTGAGGAGAGGGGACTCACATGCGATTCAGGAGGTCGAGGACCAGCGCGGTCGTGGTTGCCGCGGTGACGGGGAGCGTGGTCCTGTCGGGCTGCGGTGGCGGCAGCGACGCGGAGGCCGGAGGGGACGGCAAGTCGCCGAACGCGAGCAGGAGCGCCGGCGCCCAGGAGCAGGGCACGGCGGAGGTGCGAGCGGCCTACGACAAGACGGCCGAGGCCGAGTCGGCGCGGATGACGATCAGGACGCAGCTCTCGGCGGAGGGCAGGACGGTCACCGCCCAGGGCAAGGGCGTCATCGCTCTCGACGAGGGCGACAGCGTCATGACCGTCACCGCGCAGGACAAGCGCATCGAGCAACGCGTGGTCGACCAGGTCCTCTACCAGAAGGCCCCCGGCCAGGAGGCGCCGGGCGGCAAGCCCTGGATCAAGATCGACCTGGAGAAGGCCGCCGCACAGCAGAACCTGGGCAACCAGCAGATCGGCGACCCGGCCCAGACCGCCGCCTACGCCAAGGCGATCACCGACAAGGACGTCACCAAGGTCGGCACCGAGGAGATCGACGGGACCGACACCACGCACTACAAGGTCTCCGTGGACGTGTCCAAGCTGCCGGGCGGTGCGCAGATGAGCAAGCAGCTCGGCCCGACGCTGCCGATGCAGGTCTGGCTCGACGACGAGGGCCGACTGCGCCGCCAGCAGATCGACATGACCGTCAAGGCCCCGGCCTCCGCCTCGGCCCAGCAGGGCAGCAGCGCGACGGCCCAGCAGCTCAAGATGAAGACGGTGCTGGAGTTCTCGGACTTCGGCACCGAGGTCGACGCCGAGGCCCCGCCGGCCGGCCAGGTGGCCGACATGACCGACGAGGCCCTTCAGGGCGCCCAGCGGCAGAGCTGACCCGACAGGGCCGGCCGGTGCCGGCTGTCTGCCGCGCCCGGACGGCGGGACCCGGAGCCGCCGAGGGGGCGAGGACAGCCGGCGCCGGGGCTTGTGGCGGGGGAGTCCCCGCAGGCCCCTGAGGGGCGGGACCGCGCTCACCGGTGGTGGCAACCGGTGAGCGCGGTCCCGTGACGGCCGACGATCAGGTGAGGCCCGGAGCCGGGGCGGGCGCGGTCGACGGGCGAGGGCCCCACGGGGACTCCCTTGGCAACCCGAACAGGGGATCCGCCCACGGCGCGGTCGTCCAGGCCCAGCAGGCCGGCGCGGCGCGGTCCGGATACCGGGTCTACGACGCTGCCGCGGTCGTGCGGCTGATCCGGATCCGCACCCTGGCGGACGCCGGTGTGCCGCTGGCCCGGGTGCAGGAACTCCTCGACGCCGGCCCGGAGGAGTTCGCCGACGGTGTCCAGGCGATCGACAGGCATCTGCGCGCCGAGATCCGGCGGCTGCACGACACCCGCAAACGGCTCTCCCGGCTCGCCGCCGGAGAGCACCTGGCGCTCCCGCGGAGCGTCGTGGACTACCTCGACCGGCTACGCGGTCTCGGCGTCCGGGAGCGGTACATCGAGATGGAGCGGGACGCCTGGATCATGATCGCCGCGCAGGTGCCGCACCAGATCGACGCCGTGATCGCCAAGAAGCACGAGGAGCTGGACCACCCCGACATGGTGAGGCTCTACAGCCTCCTCAGCGAGGCACGCGACTGGTCGCCCGAGGACCCGCGGGTCGTCGAGGTCGCCGACGTCATGGAGCGCCTGATGCTTCGCGCCGTGGAGGCCGGCGAGACGGGTGACGACAGCTGGGACGACCAGTTCGTCGCCCTGCCGGACTCGACCGCGGTCGAGTTCTCGCCGGGTGCCGCGCGACTGCTGGCGATCCTGGAGGAGCGGGGCTGGGGGGGCTGGACCCGCATCGAGCGAGTGCCCGCCGGCGGACTCGCCACCGGGCTGCCGCCCTCTTGAAAGCAGGCCGTCCGGCCGCGCACTGAAGTGCTCCGGGGCTGGCAAAGGCTCCGATGTGCCCTGAACCGCGGCTCTGTTCACACGTCAGAACCCGTCCTCGTGAACAGAGCCGACTCTCCTTGCCGCCGAGGCCGGACGCGATCGACGCGAGAGCGGCGCCGGAGCGGGCCGCCGCGCCGGTCGCCGGGCCGGCCCGTCCCAGGACCACGGGGAGGCCCCCGTCACGCGGCTGCCCGGATGCGGGAGGCGAGCTGAGGGAAGGCGTCTTCCCCCACGGCGCGTACGGCGGGCCTGATGCCCACGTGTCCGAGGGAGTCGCCCGGATACGATCCCCTCATGACGACCTCGGACACCCCCCAGCCACCGAAGATCACGGAGGAGCACTTCCTCGACACGGGCACCGGAGTCGAGGCGGAGACCGAGGCCGAGGACGCGCCACCGGAGATCGACAGGCCGTGGAACCCGGAGCAGATCCGGGTCAACACCAAGCAGTTCTCGCTGCGCAACGCCCTGGACATGATCGAGGACGGATCGCTGGAGCTGGCCCCGGACTTCCAGCGCGGCCGGGTGTGGAAACCCAGGCAGAAGTCCCGGCTCATCGAGTCCGTGCTCCTGCAGATCCCGCTTCCCGCCTTCTACTTCGCCGAGGACACCGACGGGCTCATGCGCGTGGTCGACGGCCTCCAGCGCCTGTCGACCATCCACGACTTCGTGCGCGGGGGAGAGGAGCGGGGATTTGCGCTCAAGGGACTCGAGTACCTGCAGAGCGCGGTGGAGGGAAAGCGTTTTGAAAACCTCCCCGCTCCGTGGAAGCGGCGCATCTACAACACCCAGATCGTCACCAACGTCATCGACCCGACGACTCCGCCGGACGTCATGTACGACATCTTCAAGCGCATCAACACGGGCGGTACACCCCTGAACGCGCAGGAGATCCGGCACTGCATGAGCAAGGAACGCAGTCGGACCGTCCTGCGGGAGATGACCTCCACGGCGGAGTTCAACGCGGCGACCAACAACATGGGCGGCCACATCCGGATGAACGACCGGGAGATGGCCCTGCGTTTCGCCGCTTTCTGGTTGATGGGTACGGAAGGCTACGCGAAGTACGCCGCGATGGACCCCTTCCTCCAGCGCACCACCACCCTGCTGGACACCGCGAAGGAGGTGACCGACACCGATGTCGCGAACCTCGTGGCGGCCTTCCGCAAAGCCATGCTGAACGCCCGTCTGGTCTTCGGCGACCAGGCCTTCCGCAAGTGGCCGCTCGATTCGTCCGGCCGGAACCCGATCAACCGGGCGCTCTTCGAGGCCTGGTCGATCACCCTGACCATGTACGAGGCCGAAGACCTCGAACGGCGCCGCGAGGCGATCGTGGATGCCGCGCGTGTCCTGATGACGAACGACTACCGTTACCTGGAGGCCATCACCTCCTCCACGGGCGACGTCCGCCGGGTGATGCTCCGGTTCGACGTCACCGCCCAGGTCGCGGAGGCCGGCAGGTGATCACCTCCCTGCGGGTCCGGTACTTCAAACGCTTCGCCGACGCCTCCTTCGCCCTGCGCCCCCTCACCGTGCTCACCGGACTCAACGGAACGGGAAAGAGCACCACGGTCCAGAGCCTGCTGCTGGCCCGCCAGCTCGCGGACGCGCCGGCCGGTCGAGTGATCCAGCTCAACGGCCCCTACGGACTCGCCCTGGGCGAAGCACACGAGGTGCTGCACCCGGACGCCCCCGACTCCACCATCGAGATCGAGATCGCCGGCGACGGCGCCGAGGCACCCGGCGTGCACCGCTTCACCGTCCCGGACGAGCAGGCCCTCTACCTGAGGGTGGCCGAGAACAGCGGGCCCCCGCCCGCGGAACTGTGCGGCAGGGGCAGCGCGTTCACCTATCTGTGCGCCGAGCGCCTCGGCCCCCGCGACCAGCTGGACGTCTCCGCGGAGCATCCCGACCTCCTCGGGGTCGGCGTGCAGGGGGAGTACACCGCGCAGGTACTGGCCCTGCACGAGACCCGGGTGGTGAGTGAGCCCCTGCTGCACCCGACGACCCGGAGCACCCACAACGTCACCACCCTGCGCACGCAGGTGGAGACCTGGGCCTCCGACATCATCCGCCCCATCAAGATCACCGCACAGTGGCCGCCCGGCATCACGGCGAGCACCATCCGCTTCCAGGAACCGGGCCTGCTGAGCGAGCCGATCCGCCCGGCCAACATGGGCTTCGGATTCTCCTACGCCCTGCCCGTGATCGTCGCCGGCCTTCTCACCGGCCCGGGAGATCTGCTGATCGTCGAGAACCCGGAGGCGCACCTCCATCCCGGCGGCCAGTCCAAGCTGGGCCGCTTCCTGGCCCGGGTCGCCGGGGCCGGCGCCCAGGTGATCGTGGAGACGCACAGCGACCACGTCCTCAACGGGGCGCGACTGGCCGTGGCGGAGGAACAGATCCTGCGGCCCGAGGACGTGATCGTGCACTACTTCGGTGAGGAGGAAGCCGGTTCCGCGCCCATCGCGTTCACCGCGAGGGGTGAACTGACCGAGTGGCCGCGAGGCTTCTTCGACCAGATCGAACAGGACTTGGGGAGGCTGGCACGTGCCAGGCGCAGGGGACGGTGAGCCCTACCGGATCGTCGTGGACGAGTCGTCCTTCGACTTCCGGGGACTGACGGAGGAGCGGTTGACGGACCTGCTGGACGACTTCAGCGACACCCTGGAGGAGTTATCCGATCAGCACTCGGTCGCCGTCTCACCGTGGTGGGTGGAGACGGAATGCGCGGACGACCGGAAGCTCTACGACGTCCTGTACGAGGGGGAGACACCGCGCGCCGGACGTGACGCGCGACTGAGAACGGTCCGTCTCATGGACCGCTGCCCCACCTGGGACACGGACCTCCCCGGCCTGCCCGACCGGGTCGAAGTGGCGGGCGCCGCCGCCCACGACCTCGCCTGGTCCCTCTGCTACGCCTGGTGGCGGACGCGGCGGAGGCAGCACGTCGCCTGCCTGGTCTTCCCCGTCCGGGACCGCCGTGGCTGGCTCCCGGTCTCAGCGAGCGACGGGACGACGGACGAGCCGGTGACCGAGGAGGTCTTCCACCTCGTCGAGGCGCCCGCGCTGTCCGAGTTCTGGCGCTCCCTCTTCGAGCGGGAGGACATAGCGGAGCAGGACTTCTTCGACCACGCCCGCCAGAGCTTCCCGGAACTGGTCTTCGCCGACTCCCTCTCCTTCCGCAAGTTCGACGGCTCCTACGCGGAGATGCGCGACTGGGTCGTGCGGCTCCTGGGCGTGGTGCACGACCACTTCGCCGAAGCCCTGGCCCTGCACTCGGGGCAGCCGCACCAGGTCCAGGCCGAACTGGGCCGGTTCGGCCTGGACCTGTCCCCCGAGAGCCCCAGCACCCGCTCCAAGCCGGGAATCATGAAACAGCGCGACGTCGGCCACGAGGGTGAGACCTACCGCTGCGAGTGGCACGGCAAGAAGGAACGGCACCGCAACCGCGTCCACTTCAGTCTCCCCGAACCCCGCCTCGGCGGCCGCGTCCTCATCGGCATCTTCGCGGACCATCTGGACACCTGAGGCGGGCACGGGGAAGCGTGCTCCCGTACGGCGCGTACCCGCGTACCCGCGCCCCGGAGCCTCGTAAAGCACCGTTCGTCACCGCGTCGCATCTGGTCGACGAGGTGTGACGCCCGCCACCGCGGTGGACGTGACTTGTGGACTCCACGGCATCGCGCCGTCTGCGGGGCAGCGGGCACCGGCGGGATGCGTTCTGCCCCGTGTCGGGCGGGATCTGAACGACCGGTGCACGGGTGCCTCCGGTGACACGGGCGCGAAAGGTCTTTCCGGTCATGTCGACCACGTGAAGCGGTGTCACGAGCGGGGCGCGGTAGGGCGAGAGGGCTGGCCGTCATGGTGGTCGTCACGTTGGCCGGAGTGAATCTGGTGGACGCAGAGGTCTAGACCCCATACGTCTTACCTCCTACTGTCGACACCCGTAACACCCTTGAGAGCAGGCTAGTTGGTGGTCCAGACCAAGCGTGGAGATCTCATGGGAAGACGCACGGACGTCATCGCAACGCCAGATCCATGCTTCGCACTCACAAGCATCATGACGGTCGAAGCACTGTCGGCCGTCGCCGGACGTGGCCCCCACCCGTCACCGTCGTCCGCTCGCGAGGAAGCGGTGCTCAGCACCGAAAGGCGATGCGCGGGAAGGTCTGGAGCCGTCGAGGCCGGACGACGACCGGTACGCCGCCGCGGTCACCCCGTGCGGGGCAGCGACCCGAGCCGGGGATTCGTCGGTCCGCGCGGGGGACCGTCCCCGCGGGCCCGGGGAGCACGCCGAAGATGAAGTGTTCCGGGCGGAGACGGCGGGACCACGGTCAGCGGCGCTCGATCGGTGGTGCCGGCGCGGAAAGCGAGCCGGAATCACCCTTCAGCCGCCGTCAACACGTCCGGGCCACTCAGATCGGCGTCTGCTCTGCGCCAGCGGTTCTGGGAATCCCCCCGTCCTCCGTCCTCGAATCCCTGATGACACGCAGAGCCTGACGGCCCCTTTGGTGCTGCAAACCGGCGTCACATCCCGATCTCCTCTCCCCCTTCTCCTAGAGAACGCTACGGGAGCATTCCATGAAGCAATGGCAATTGGCGCGCAGATCATTCCTCGGCGGCCTCGTACTCGCTCCTCTTCTCGCCTCCACCGGCACGGCGACGGCAGCCGCCGAGGCGGACACGGCCCCACCCGGAGTGGTTCCCGCGCTGCAGCGGTGGACCGGGGGGACGGGCGGTCTCACCCTCACCTCGGCAAGCCGGGTCGTCGTCCCCGCGGGCGCCCCGGCCGCCCTGCGGAACCTGGCGGCCCAGGTCGTCGAAGACATGGCCGAGCTGACCTCGCTCCGGCTCACCACGGCGACGGGAGCGGCGAGGCGCGGTGACATAGCCCTGCGCATCGACTCCTCGGCCGACTTCGGTCCGGTGAAGAGCGAGCTGCGGACCGAGGCGTACCGCCTCACCGTGAGCACGACTTCCGTGGAGATCGTCGGCGGCGGCCAGCGGGGCGCCTACTACGGCACCCGTACCCTCCTGCAGGCCCTGCTGGGCTCGGCCGACCGCAGGAGCGTTCCCGTCGGCACCGCGGTCGACCATCCGAACTACGCCGTCCGCGGTTTCATGCTCGATGTCGGGCGACGGTACTTCACGCCCGAGTTCATCAGGTCGTACCTGCGCTGGATGGGCTGGCTGAAGCTCAACACCCTGCAACTGCACCTCAACGACAACGAGATCACCCCACCGAACGGTGACTGGTCGCAGGCCATCTCCGCGTTCCGCCTCAAGAGCACCAACCCGGCCTTCGCGGGACTGGGCGCCGACCAGGGATACACCCGGCAGGACTGGGACTCCTTCGAGGACGTGGCCGCCGCCAACGGCGTGACGATCATCCCCGAGATCGACGCCCCCGCCCACGCGCGCGCCTTCATCGAGTTCAAGCCCGAGATCGGCCTGAACGGCGGGAACTCGGACCATCTGGACCTCAGCAATCCGGCCGCCACCGAGTTCATGAAGAGCCTGTACACCGAGTTCGCTCCGTGGTTCCGCGGACCGACCGTGCACATCGGCGTCGACGAGTACCCGCGAGAACTGAACGCGCAGTACAAGACGTACGTCAACACCATCGCCCCCCACGTGCGCTCCCTGGGCAAGACGGTCAACGCCTGGGGGAGCTTCACCGTCATGTCCGGCGGAGGGGCGGGCTACGACAAGAACATGGTCCTCAACTGCTGGAACCACGGCTGGTACTCGCCCAAGGCGGCCATAGCCGACGCCTACAGAGTCATCAACTCCAACGACGGCCTGCTCTACGTGGTCCCGTTCGCGGATTACTACCACGGACAGGGCCTGGACGGGCAGTACATCTTCACCAGCTGGGAACCGCACGTGTTCGGCGGGAACCAGGACCTCACGCCGCAGGACCCCATGCTCCTCGGCGCCATGCCGGCCGTGTGGAACGACCTCGTCCGCGCCAGTTACACCGAACTCCAGGTCCATGGACTGGTGGAGAAGAGCTTCGCCGCGCTCGCGCAGAAGATGTGGTCCGGCACCCGCGCCGGCACCGACTACAGCAGCTTCCTGAACCGGGTCGGCACCGTCGGCCAGGGCCCCGGAACCGCGTACCTGCCCGACACCCTCGTGAGGCCGAAGCCGACGCCCGGAGACCTCGCCTTCGGACGCGCGGTGTCGGCGTCCTCGTCGGAGGTCCCGTCCCTGGGGCCGTCGAACGCGGTGGACGGCAATCCGGCCACGCGCTGGGCCAGCGCCTACACCGACGACGAGTGGCTGAGCGTCGACCTCGGCAGCCGGCAGTCGTTCTCGCGGGTGAACCTCGACTGGGAGACCGCTCACGGCAGGGACTACGACATCCGGGTGTCCGACGACGGGAGCACCTGGCGGACGGTGG
Source organism: Streptomyces sp. DSM 120436 (assembly GCF_055778765.1). NCBI lineage: Bacteria > Bacillati > Actinomycetota > Actinomycetes > Kitasatosporales > Streptomycetaceae > Streptomyces > Streptomyces sp. DSM 120436. The sequence goes on from NZ_JBSKBS010000001.1 coordinate 3,450,203, forward strand.
CGCAGCGGCGGGGCCTGGCGCAAAAGGGCGTCGACACGCTCACCTTCGCCGCGGTCACGGCCCGCCACGTCCAGATGAAGGGAATCACCCGGGCCACCGGCTACGGCTACTCCCTCCACTCCTTCGAGGTGCTGAAGTGAGGGCGGGCCCCTGACCGGCCACGGTCGCGCCTGGCGACCCGCCTGCGCTCGGCAGCCCCGGCCCACCGCTAGCGCCGCCGTCTCTTTCGCCGTCCCGCGCGGCCGACCACGTGGTACGGTCGCCAACCGTACCCATCAGGCATCGCACGGTGTACCCAGCTGCCCTGCCAGGTCAGCCACAGGAGTTGACTTGACCTCTCGTAAGGGAACCAGCCTGCATGCCGTCCTCCTCCTGATGGCCGTGTCAACGGGAGCACTCACCGGATGCCAGGTCACGGCTGACGCCGTCTTCACCCCGGACTGCGAGGGCACCGAGAACCGGGTCGACGAGCTGAAGTCCCACGGCATCCTCGAATCCCGGCCGCGAGGGACGGTCGAACCCCGCGGCTTCGAGGGCCTCGATGCCGGCTGCTGGGAAGACAGTGGCGAAGCGCAGCTCTACGCGGAGCACACGTACGTCTTCCCCGGCGACAAAGCCGACGTGACACGGTACTACCGGGCCGCGGCGGAGCGCGAAGGCTGGAGGCCCTCTCCGGCCACCCGGCGATCGTCAAAGGCGGATCAGCCCACGAACCTGTGCTTCACCCGCGGCGAAGCGGACAACGCCGCGATGCTGGACGTCTACTTCTTGACCCAAGAGATCCTCGACGCGGAAGAGAGCGAGGCCGGACCCGAGTTCAACACCGGAGCCGGTTACCGAGTGTCCGTCACCTCCTCGGCCGACGGGTCCGCGGCCAGATGTCCGGATTGAGACAGGTAGGTCCGCCGGGGAGGGTTCGGCACGCGTGGGACGGTCGTGCCAGGCTGTCCCACCGACGTGTGCCCGCACTGTTCAAAAGTCCCAGAGGTGCCGCCGCACCCCTTTTGCTCCGCGTTCACGCAGCTCAGAAGGGGCGTGACGGCGCCTTTTCCGAAGCCTTTCAGATGTCCCGGAAGATCTCGATCTGCGCCCCGATCGAGTTCAGCCGTTCCGCCAGGTCCTCGTACCCCCGGTTGATGACGTACACGTTGCGCAGCACCGACGTGCCCTCCGCCGCCATCATGGCGAGCAGGACGACGACGGCCGGGCGCAGCGCCGGCGGGCACATCATCTCGGCGGCGCGCCAGCGGGTCGGGCCCTCGACCAGGACGCGGTGCGGGTCGAGGAGCTGGAGCCGGCCGCCGAGGCGGTTGAGGTCGGTCAGGTAGATCGCGCGGTTGTCGTAGACCCAGTCGTGGATGAGGGTCTGGCCCTGCGCCACCGCCGCGATCGCCGCGAAGAACGGCACGTTGTCGATGTTCAGGCCCGGGAACGGCATCGGGTGGATCTTGTCGATCGGCGCCTCCAGCTTGGAGGGACGGACCGTCAGGTCCACCAGCCGCGTCCGGCCGTTGTCCGCGAAGTACTCCGGCGTGCGGTCGTGGTCGAGGCCCATCTCCTCCAGGACCGCCAGCTCGATCTCCAGGAACTCGATCGGCACCCGGCGGACCGTCAGCTCCGACTCCGTCACCACCGCGGCGGCCACCAGGCTCATCGCCTCGACCGGGTCCTCGGAGGGGGAGTAGTCCACGTCCACGTCGATGGTGGGCACACCGTGCACGGTGAGCGTCGTCGTGCCGATGCCGTCGACCTTGACGCCCAGCGCCTCCAGGAAGAAGCACAGGTCCTGCACCATGTAGTTGGAGGACGCGTTACGGATGACGGTCGTGCCGTCGTGCCGCGCGGCGGCCAGCAGCGCGTTCTCGGTGACCGTGTCCCCGCGCTCGGTCAGCACGATCGGGCGGTCGGGGGCGACGGTCCGGTCGACCACCGCGTGGTACTGGCCCTCCGTCGCGGCGATGTCCAGGCCGAAGCGGCGCAGCGCGATCATGTGCGGTTCCACGGTGCGCGTGCCGAGGTCGCAGCCGCCGGCGTACGGCAGCATGAAGCGGTCCAGGCGGTGCAGCAGCGGGCCGAGGAACATGATGATGGAGCGGGTGCGGCGGGCCGCGTCCGCGTCGATCGCCGCCAGGTCCAGCTCGGCCGGCGGCACGATCTCCAGGTCGACGCCGTCGTTGATCCAGCGGGTGCGCACGCCGATGGAGTGCAGCACCTCCAGGAGGCGGTACACCTCCTCGATGCGGGCCACGCGGCGCAGCACCGTGCGCCCGCTGTTGAGCAGCGAGGCGCACAGCAGTGCCACGCACGCGTTCTTGCTCGTCTTGACGTCGATGGCGCCGGAGAGCCGGCGGCCGCCCACCACCCGCAGGTGCATCGGGCCGGCGTAGCCCAGGGAGACGATCTCACTGTCCAGTGCCTCGCCGATACGGGCGATCATCTCAAGGCTGATGTTCTGGTTGCCGCGCTCGATCCGGTTGACGGCGCTCTGGCTGGTGCCGAGCGCCTCGGCGAGCTGGGCCTGTGTCCAGCCGCGGTGCTGCCTGGCGTCACGGATGAGCTTGCCGATGCGTACGAGGTAGTCGTCTGCCATGAGGTTGAGGCTATCTCAGATATGAGATGGCACCTCTTGGGGGGGTCCGTTCGGGTGATGGTCGGGTGATGTGATGTCAGTATCCCCTGCTCCGGCGGCTGTGGGTGGTGCGCCGCCATCCGAAAGGTCCGGGCAGATCCATCGATGTCGTACGACGTCCGGTGCTGCTGCGGGTGTGCCGGGGGCCGTTCCTGCCGCCGGTGGTGATGGACCACGACCGCTTGTTGATGTTCAGCCGCACCCCCGGAAGGATCCGGAAACTCTTGCGGAACGTGAGGGGCATCCTCGCCTCCCTGATCGGTCCTGCCGTGACTGACTGCGTCTCAGTCGGATACCCCGGTCCCCGGCGGTGATGGCACCCGGGGCCGGGTTCGTGCGGAGTCGGCGGGGGGGCGGAGGAGGGGAGGGGGGCGGAGGAGGGGAGGGGGGCGGAGGAGGGGAGGGGGTCGTGCGCCCCCGGGAGGGTGGGGTCCGGCGCCCCGAAGCCCCCCTCGATACATTCCTTGACAGGAATATTCTTTTCTGGGAATGATCTCGCCCATGGACGCACTCCTCACCGCACTGGCCGACCCGGTCCGCTGGCGGCTCGTGGGGCTGCTGGCCGAGCGGCCCCGCTCGGTCGGCGTTCTCGCCCAGCTCGCCGAGGCGCGCCAGCCGCAGACGACCAAGCACCTGCAGACCCTTGAGCGCGCCGGCATCGTCACCTCGCAGCGCAGCGGCCAGCGCCGTATCTACGCGCTCCGGTCCGCCCCTTTGCGGGACCTGGCAGGTGCGCTCAGCCGGCTCGCCGACACCGCGGACCAGGAGGGCGGTCCGCGGGCGACCTACGACCGCTACGGACGGAGTCTCCGCGCGGAGCGGCTCGCCGCAGGGGAGCCGGGGTGGGCCGACGGCCGCTCGTTCAGGTTCCACCGGTCGCTGGCGGGGCGCCCCGAGCTGGTCTGGCGCCACCTCACCGAGGCATCCCTGCTCGCCCGCTGGTGGACGCCGGACGACCTTCGCGTCTCCGAGCTCGTCTTCGAGGCGAGGCCGGGTGGACGGGTCGTCCAGGAGTACCGCGATGCCGAGGACTCCGACGGCTCCGACCCGGTCGCCGGTCGCGCGGAGGGAGTCGTCGAGGACGTGCGCCCCGGTGAGCGCCTCGGCTACCGGCTCTCTCCCGTGCTGCCCGACGGGGGCGTCGCCTTCACCGCCCACGTCGACATCGGCCTGAGGCCCACCGGTACGGGCACGGACCTCGACGTCCACTGGCGGATCACGGACAGCGCGATCGCCTCCGCCGACTTCGTCGCAGGCATCGAGATCGGCTTCGGCCAGAGCCTCGACAAGCTCGTGGCGGCCCTCGCCGCAGACCCGCACGACACCGACAGTGCCGACACGAGGAGCACGAGATGACCGACTCGACCGGCCGCAGGGTGACCGCGAACCTGGCCCTCAGCCTCGACGGGCGTTACCACGGTCCCGGTGGGGCCGGCGATTTCAGCGCGTTCGCCCCGTACGTGACCACCGAGGTCGCGCGGAACCACCTCACCCGCATCTGGGAGGGCGCGACGACGGCGCTGCTCGGCAGGGTCAACGCCGAGGGATTCCTGGGGTACTGGCCGTCGGTCGCCGCGGACGGGAACGCCGATCCGCGCGATCGTGGATACGCGAGGTGGCTGGTCGACACCGAGAAGGTGGTCCTCTCGACCACCCTGGCCGAGGCGCCGTGGGAACACGCTCGCGTGGTGAACGCTCCTGCCGCAGACGTCGTCGCCGGCCTCAGGGCCACCGGCGAGGGCGACATCCTCGTCAACAGCAGCGCCAGCGTCATCAAGGCGCTTCTCTCGGCGGATCTGCTGGACCGGCTGTACCTCATGATCTTCCCCGAGATCGTCGGGGGCGGGCAGCGGCTGTTCGAGGACGGCCTGCCGAGCTCGCGGTGGAAGCTCGCCCATCAGGAGACCGGCGATCTGGGCGAGATCGCCGTGGTCTACGACCGGGCGCGCTGATCCGGCCGGTCGGCGCACCCGGCGTGCTCCTTGTCCGGGCGGTCGGGGCGCCGTCCTTGCCGTGGCGCCCTGCGAGCCGCCCCGGTCGGCACGGCCACCGGCCCCGGCGCGATTGGCCCGTACGGCCAGTTCACCGGGACGGAAGGCCCGACGGCGGCGTTCGCCGAGCGAACGCCTCGGTGGGACGGGAGCGGTCACCGGATCCCGGGCATGACCATTCCGTGCCCGTGTACTAGGATTATCTCGACATCGAGATATCTGCCGAGGCGCACCGCGGTCGTCGCGCGACTTAGGCACACCTAACTTAGCCTGACCTCACCGGAACGGCCAAGCCGGCGTGGCGGCACGATTGACGGTGGTACGCGCACATCAATGAAGGAGACTGTCGTGTCGGCGAACAGCTTCGACGCCCGCAGCACGCTGCAGGTGGGCGACGAGTCGTACGAGATCTTCCGGCTGGACAAGGTCGAGGGCTCCGCGCGCCTTCCCTACAGCCTGAAGGTGCTGCTGGAGAACCTCCTCCGCACCGAGGACGGCGCGAACATCACCGCCGACCACATCCGCGCCCTGGGCGGCTGGGACTCCCAGGCGCAGCCGTCGCAGGAGATCCAGTTCACGCCGGCCCGCGTGATCATGCAGGACTTCACCGGCGTGCCCTGTGTCGTCGACCTCGCCACGATGCGCGAGGCCGTGAAGGAGCTCGGCGGCGACCCGGCGAAGATCAACCCGCTGGCCCCGGCCGAGCTGGTCATCGACCACTCCGTGATCGCCGACAAGTTCGGCACCAACGACGCCTTCAAGCAGAACGTCGACCTGGAGTACGGCCGCAACAAGGAGCGCTACCAGTTCCTGCGCTGGGGCCAGACCGCGTTCGACGAGTTCAAGGTCGTCCCGCCCGGCACCGGCATCGTCCACCAGGTGAACATCGAGCACCTGGCCCGCGTCGTCATGACCCGCGACGGCAAGGCGTACCCCGACACCCTGGTCGGCACCGACTCGCACACCACGATGGTCAACGGCCTCGGCGTCCTCGGCTGGGGCGTCGGCGGCATCGAGGCCGAGGCCGCCATGCTCGGCCAGCCGGTCTCCATGCTGATCCCGCGCGTCGTCGGCTTCAAGCTGACCGGCGAGCTCAAGCCCGGCACCACCGCCACCGACCTGGTGCTCACCATCACCGAGATGCTGCGCAAGCACGGCGTCGTCGGCAAGTTCGTCGAGTTCTACGGCGAGGGCGTCGCCGCCACCTCGCTGGCCAACCGCGCCACCATCGGCAACATGTCGCCGGAGTTCGGCTCCACCGCCGCGATCTTCCCGATCGACGACGAGACGCTGAGCTACCTGCGCCTGACCGGCCGCTCCGAGCAGCAGGTCGCCCTGGTCGAGGCCTACGCCAAGGAGCAGGGCCTCTGGCTGGACCCGAAGGCCGAGCCGGACTTCTCCGAGAAGCTCGAGCTGGACCTGTCCACGGTCGTCCCGTCCATCGCCGGCCCGAAGCGCCCGCAGGACCGCATCGAACTGACCCGCGCCGCCGAGCAGTTCAACGCCGACGTGCTCGACTACGTGGCCGCCGGTGTCACCGGCGGCGACGACCGCAAGCCGGGCGTCCCGCAGCAGGAGCAGCCGCACGGTGTCGCCTCCCCGGTCGACGAGGCGAGCGCCGAGTCCTTCCCCGCCAGCGACGCCCCGGCCTACGGCCACGACGACAACGGTGCCGGCGCCCCGCAGCACCCCTCCTCGGCGGCCGGTACCGGCCCGTCCAACCCGGTCGAGGTGACCGCCCCCGACGGCACCACCTACACGCTGGACCACGGCGCGGTGACGGTCGCGGCCATCACCTCCTGCACCAACACCTCCAACCCGTACGTCATGGTCGCCGCCGCGCTGGTGGCCAAGAAGGCGGTGGAGAAGGGCCTGACCCGCAAGCCGTGGGTCAAGACCACCCTCGCCCCGGGCTCCAAGGTCGTCACCGACTACTTCGAGAAGGCGGGCCTCACCCCGTACCTCGACAAGGTCGGCTTCAACCTGGTCGGTTACGGCTGCACCACCTGCATCGGCAACTCCGGCCCGCTGCCGGAGGAGGTCTCCCAGGCCGTCAACGAGCACGACCTGGCCGTCACCTCGGTGCTGTCCGGCAACCGCAACTTCGAGGGCCGGATCAACCCCGACGTCAAGATGAACTACCTGGCCTCCCCGCCGCTGGTGGTCGCCTACGCGATCGCCGGTTCCATGAAGGTGGACATCACCCGCGATGCCCTCGGCCACGACCAGGACGGCAACCCGGTCTTCCTGAAGGACATCTGGCCCTCCGAGGCCGAGGTGAACGACGTCGTGGCGAACGCCATCGGCGAGGACATGTTCTCCAAGTCCTACTCCGACGTCTTCGCCGGCGACGCCCAGTGGCAGGCGCTGCCCGTCCCGACCGGCGACACCTTCGAGTGGGACGCGGAGTCCACCTACGTCCGCAAGCCCCCGTACTTCGAGGGCATGCAGATGGAGCCGGCCCCGGTCGAGGACATCTCCGGCGCCCGCGTGCTGGCCAAGCTGGGCGACTCGGTCACCACCGACCACATCTCCCCGGCCGGCGCCATCAAGGCCGACACCCCGGCCGGCAAGTACCTCACGGAGCACGGCATCGAGCGCCGCGACTTCAACAGCTACGGCTCGCGCCGCGGCAACCACGAGGTCATGATCCGCGGTACGTTCGCCAACATCCGCCTGCGCAACCAGATCGCGCCGGGCACCGAGGGCGGCTACACCCGCGACTTCACGCAGGAGGGCGGCCCGGTCTCCTTCATCTACGACGCCTCGCGGAACTACCAGGCCGCCGGCATCCCGCTGGTCGTCCTGGCCGGCAAGGAGTACGGCTCCGGCTCGTCCCGCGACTGGGCGGCCAAGGGCACCGCGCTCCTCGGCGTCAAGGCCGTCATCGCCGAGTCGTACGAGCGCATCCACCGCTCGAACCTCATCGGCATGGGCGTCCTGCCGCTGCAGTTCCCGGAGGGCCACACCGCCGAGTCCCTCGGCCTGACCGGCGAGGAGACCTTCTCCGTCTCCGGCGTGACCGAGCTGAACAACGGCACCACGCCCCGCACGGTGAAGGTCACCACCGACACCGGTGTCGAGTTCGACGCGGTCGTCCGCATCGACACCCCCGGTGAGGCCGACTACTACCGCAACGGCGGCATCCTGCAGTACGTGCTGCGCAGCCTGATCCGCAAGTAAGGGCCGGGCAGGGCGACCGAGGGCCGCATCCCCGCACGGGGATGCGGCCCTCGGCGTGTGCGGGCCGCGCCGCCGGCGTGCGGCCCGATACGTGCGGTAACCGTTTACAACCCCGCCACCCGGCGATACCGTCGCCCTCACGGACGAGGTGGGAGCGCTCCCATGAGCGTGGCGGACCGGAACCCGTCGCCGGGGCGCCGCCGCCTCGTCCGCCCAGCGTCCTTGTCACCCGTCGACCCCCACCGTCGCGGACGGGAGTGTCATGATCGCGCCAATCGAGCATCGTGCCGGCGCCCGGCCGACGCTGCGTACCGGCAGCAGGGTGCTGTTCCTCGCCCTGGTCTGCCTGCTGGCCGCGGTACCGGCGGCCGGCCTGGCCCTGACCTCGGGCGCCGTCGCCCATGCCCGCCCCGACACGCTGCCGCGCCCCGAACTCCCCGGCCTGCTCTGCCGCGCGGGCACGACGCCCGCCGCCGACACCCCGGGCCGCGCCGGCGGCGTCGTGCGCCCGATGCCCGCGGCCTGCGACCTCCGGGCAGCCGCACTCGCCTCCCGGCCGACCGCCCACGCCGGAACGGCCCTGTCGTGCCGGGCCGGTTGACCTCCGCCCCGGGGCGGTTGGCTTCCGTCCAGGGCCGGTTGGCCTCCGCCCCGGGGCGGTGCGGTCATGTGACCCCTGTATCGGCCGCCACCGGGTGGCAGGGCCGTGCCTCGTCCCAGGTCCCCGTTGCCGGGTGGCAGGGTCGCGCCTCGTCCCAGGTCCCCGTTGCCGGGTGGCAGGGTCGTGCCTCGTCCCAGGTCCCCGCCCCCCGGCGGCGCGCCCGCCCCCCGTCGCCACCCGCGCCCTTACGCCCCCAACACCCCCCGCAGCCATCCCAGTTGCCGCCGCACATGCACCGCGTCCCCGCCCTCGTGCCCGTTGTACGGGTAGGCGTGCAGCACCTTCTCCTCCTGCCCGCCCGTCAGCTCCGCGTAGCGGTTGTACGCCGCGTACGCGCCGCTCGGCGGGCACACCGTGTCGCGGAGGCCCACGCCGAAGTGGGCGGGCGCCTGCGCGCGGCGGGCGAAGGAGACGCCCTCGACGTGGGACAGGGTGCGGTGGGCCGCCTCCTCCGCGCCCCGGTGGACGGCGAGATACGCGCTGATCTCGCCGTACGGCGCCGCGTCCGTGAGGTCCAGCGCGCGGCGGATCCCGCACAGGAAGGGGGCGGTGACCAAGGCCGCCGCGAGGTCCGGGACCAGTCCCGCGACCGCCAGGGCCAGGCCCCCGCCCTGGCTGTTGCCCGCCGCCGCGACCCGGGAGGCGTCCACGCCGGGCAGTGCGCGCACGGCGTCCACCGCGCGGACCGCGTCGGTGATCAGGCGGCGGTAGTGATAGTCGTACGGGTCGAGCAGCCCGCGCACCGCCGGTCCGGGGCCGCCCGGCGCGCCGGTGTGCGGGTCGAGGGTGTCGCCCCCGCAGCCGTACTGGTCGCCCTGCCCGCGGTTGTCCATCAGCAGATGCGCGTACCCGGCGTTCACCCAGGTCAGGCGTTCGTGGGGGAGGCCGCGTCCGCGTCCGTACCCGGCGAACTCCACCACGGCGGGGAGCGGTTCGGCCACCCCCGCGGGGCGGCTGAACCACGCGCGCACCGGGTCACCCGCGAAGCCGCGGAAGGTGACGTCCCAGGTCTCGGTCAGCCGCAGCCCGCCGTCCACGGGGTCGGCGGAGACCAGGACGTCCCCCGCGCCCGACGCCTCCGTCAGCGTGCGCTGCCAGAACGCGTCGAAGTCCGCGGGTTCGGCGACGTCCGGACGGTGGCGCTCCAGTTCAGCCGGGGGCAGGTCGAACGCGGGCACGCGGCACCTCGCAGAGTCGGCCGGACGGCACCCCGATCGTTGCGGGCGCGCCGCAGGAAATTTCGGTGGACGGTAACAGATCTTGACCGGGTTCCACAGCGGTCCGTTCCGGACTTCCGTGCGCCGCGACGCGGGAAAATCCCCCTGTGCGCCATCCATTGACACCACTGACCGTGACTCATAAGTTGCCGCGGAGTTACCGGTAGATGATCGAAAGTTTCGGTTCTGCGTCAGGTACGGGAGGCTCGGCCCATGAGCAGCTCCACCACGTCGGCTCCACCCCCGGGTCTACAAGGCCCGCCGCCGGCGCCCCCGCCCCGCCGCCGCGCCCGGCCGCCCTCGCCCACCGGCTGGCGACGCGCGCTGCGCAAGGACTGGCAGCTCTACTCGCTGGCCGTGCTGCCGCTGCTGTTCTTCCTGGTGTTCCGCTATCTGCCGATGATCGGCAATGTGATCGCGTTCCGCCGGTTCGAGCCGGGCGGGTCGATCCTCGGCGAGTACTGGGTGGGACTGCGGTACGTCGAGATGTTCCTGTCCGACCCGACCTTCTGGCAGGTCTTCCGGAACACCCTGTGGATCGGCGGGCTGACGCTCCTCTTCTGCTTCCCGGTCCCGATCGTGCTCGCCCTGCTGCTCAACGAGGTCCGCCGCAGGTCACTGAAACGATTCGTGCAGTCGGTGTCCTACCTGCCGCACTTCCTGTCCATCGTGATCGTCGCCGGCATCACGATGCAGATGCTCGCCACGGACGGCCCGGTCAACCACGTGCTCGGCTGGTTCGGGCACGACCCGATCCGGTTCATCCAGGAGCCCGACTGGTTCCGCACCGTCTACGTCGGCTCCGAGATCTGGCAGACCGCCGGCTGGGGCACCATCCTCTACCTCGCCGCGCTCACCACCATCGACGAGGACCTGTACGAGGCCGCCCGGATCGACGGCGCGAACCGCTGGCGGCAGATCTGGCACGTCACCCTGCCCGGCATCCGTCCCACCATGATCACGCTGCTGATCCTCAACATCGGCACGTTCCTGGCCGTCGGTTTCGAGAAAGTCCTGTTGCTCTACAACCCGCTGACCTATCCCACCGCCGACGTCATCTCCACCTACCTCTACCGGACCGGTGTGGAGTCCAACAGCTTCAGCTACGCCGCCGCCATCGGCCTGTTCGAGGCGGTCATCGGCCTGGTGCTGATCACCTCGGCCAACCAGCTCTCGCGCCGCACGGTGGGGACGAGCCTGTGGTGAGCACCATCCGCCCCTCCCGGGGCTACCGCGTCTTCCAGGGCGTGAACGGCGTCGTCCTCACCCTGGTCGTGCTGATCACGCTGTACCCGTTCGTCAACATCGTCGCCCGGTCGTTCAGCGGCGAGCGGGAGATCCGCGCCGGTGACGTGACGCTGTGGCCCAAGGGCTTCAACCTCACCACCTACGAGATCGTCTTCTCCGACTCGATGTTCTGGCGGAACTACGGCAACACCGTCCTCTACACGGTCGTCGCCACCGCCGTCGCCATGGTGCTGACCACCTGCTACGCCTACGTCCTGTCCAAGCACCACCTCAAGGGCCGCGGCGCGCTGGTCGGGATCGCCGTGTTCACCATGTTCTTCACCGGCGGCCTCATCCCGAACTACGTCCTGATCACCAGCCTCGGGCTGAAGAACAGCGTGTGGGCCATCGCCCTGCCGAACGCGATCAGTGTCTTCAACCTGCTGGTGATGAAGGCCTTCTTCGAGAGCCTGCCGTCGGAGCTGGAGGAAGCCGCGCAGATCGACGGCCTGAGCACCTACGGCGTCCTGCTGCGGATCGTGCTGCCGCTGTCCAAGGCGGTCGTCGCCACCATGGTGCTCTTCTACTCGGTGTCCTTCTGGAACTCCTGGTTCTCGGCGTTCCTCTACATGGACCGCACCGAGCTGATGCCGGTCACGGTGTATCTGCGCAACCTCCTCGCGGGCGCCACCGGAGGCACCGGCGCCGGCGCCACCACCGAGAACCTCACCCAGGTCAACGCCAACATCCAGGCGGTGACGATCGTGCTCACCTCGCTGCCGATCCTCTGCGTGTACCCGTTCGTGCAGCGCTACTTCGTCTCCGGCGTGATGCTCGGCGCGGTCAAGGGCTGACGACCGCCGGCGCCCCACCCCTCATTCCCCCCATCCCCCCATCCCCCCATTCCCCCACGTCACCCGTCACAGGAGTCCCCGTGAAGAACACCGGACAGCTCTCCCGGCGCCAGATCCTCGCCGCCGCGGGCTTCGTCGGCCTCGCCACGCTCACCGGCTGCGGCAGCGGCGGTGACGGCGAGGACGCCAAGGACCTGTCGAAGAAGCGCACGGGCGCCATGAAGGACTACCGCGCCGGACAGCAGTTCAGGGCCACCGAGCCGCTCACCTTCACCGTCCTGCACAACGACAACCCCGTCTACCCGATGAAGGGGAGCTGGCTGTTCTGGAAGGAGCTCACCCGGCGCACGGGCGTCACCCTGGACGCCACCCCGGTCCCGCTGAGCGACTACGAGAAGAAGCGCAGCCTCCTCATCGGCGCGGACGACGCCCCGCTGCTGATCCCCAAGACCTACCCGGGCGCGGAGACCGCGTTCGTCTCCTCCGGAGCCATCCTGCCGGTCAGCGAGTACGCCGACCTGATGCCCCACTTCCAGGAGAAGGTCAGGAGATGGAACCTCCAGCCGGAGGTCGACTCGCTGCGCCAGTCCGACGGCCGCTCCTACCTGCTCCCCGGACTGCACGAGAAGGTGCGCCAGCAGTACTCGCTGTCCTTCCGCACCGACGTCCTCGCCAGGCACGGACTGGCCCTGCCGGCCACCTGGGACGAGGTGTACACGACCCTCAAGGCGCTCCGTGAGGAGTACCCGGACCGCTACCCGTTCACCGACCGCTGGAGCACCAACACCCCCTTCCCGGCAGGCGCGCTGTTCCAGTACCTCGGCCAGGCGCACGGCGTCCGGGCCGGCTGGTCGTACCTGAACACCACCTGGGACGCCGAGGCGGAGCAGTTCGTCTTCACCGGCGCCACGGACGCCTTCCGCCAGGTCGTGGAGTACCTGCGCACGCTGGTCGCCGAGAAGCTGATGGACCCGGAGAGCTTCACCCAGACCGACGAGGAGGCGGTCGAGAAGCTGCTGGGGGAGAGGGCCTTCGCGATCAGCGCCAACGCGCAGGAACTGGTGCAGAACTACCGCTACAACCTCGAGCGGCAGGTCAAGGGCGCCACCATCGAGATGATCCCGGTGCCGCTCGGCCCGGCGGGCCCGGTGGTCATGGGCGGCGGGCGCCTGGAGAACGGCATGATGATCTCCAGCAAGGCGCTGGAGCGGGACGACTTCGTCGCCCTGATGCAGTTCGTCGACTGGCTCTGGTACTCCGACGCCGGCCAGGAGTTCTGCAAGTGGGGCGTGGAGAACACCACGTTCACCCGCTCCGGCCCCACGGGTTACGAGCTCGAACCCGGCATCTCCCTCATGGGTTCCGACCCGGACGCCCCGAAGGACCTGCAGAAGGACTTCGGCTTCCACAACGGCGTGTTCACCTACGGCGGCAGCTGGGCCCTGGTGTCCTCCTCCTTCGGGCCGGACGAGAAGAAGTTCACCGACGCGATGGCCGCGCGCGAGGAACTGCCCACCGACCCGCCGCACCCGCTGCGCGCCGAGGAGCAGGAGCAGGCCACCCTCTGGGACACCCCGCTGAAGGACCACGTCACCCAGAACGCCCTGCGCTTCGTGCTCGGCAAGCGCCCGCTGTCCGAGTGGGAGGACTACGTCAAGGAGCTCAAGGCCAAGAACATGGACCGGTACATCGAGCTGCACAACCAGGCGTACCAGCGGTTCCAGAAGGAGAACGCGTGATCCGCGTGCCCGCGGAACCGGCCGGCCGGCTGTCCGGCGCCTGGCGCGCCTGCGTCGGCACCGGCCGGCTCGACATCGCCCTGCGCCGTGACTACCAGGACTCCCTCGCCCTGCTCCAGCGCGAGATCGGCTTCCGTCATCTGCGCGGCCACGGCCTGCTCAGCGACGGCATGGGCGTCCACCGCCCCTACGCGTGGCAGGGCGCCCGCCGCACCCACCACTCGTTCACCTACCTCGACCAGGCGCTCGACGCCTGTCTCGCCGCCGGCATCCGCCCGTTCCTCGAACTCGGTTTCATGCCGAGCGAGATGGCCTCGGGGACGCAGACGGTGTTCTGGTGGCGGGGCAACGTCACCCCGCCCGCCGACGAGAAGGAGTGGACCCGCCTGGTGCGCGCGGTCCTCACCCACCTGATCGACCGCTACGGCCTCGACGAGGTGCGCACCTGGCCCGTCGAGGTGTGGAACGAGCCGGACCTGCCGCAGTTCTGGCAGGACGCCGACGAGACGGCCTACCACCGGCTGTACGAGGCGACGGCGCACACCGTGAAGGAGGTGGACGCGGAGCTCGCGGTCGGCGGGCCCGCGCTGTCGCCGGCCGCGGACGGCTGGCTGGAGCGGTTCGCCGAGTTCGCCGAACGCCGTGACGTGCCCGTGGACTTCGTGTCCCGCCACGCCTACGCCTCCGGGCCCGCGCGGCACGTCCCGTTCGGCACGCACCAGACCCTCGCCCCGGCGAGCACCCTGCTCGACCAGTTCGCCCAGCCGCGCAAGGCCCTCGCGGGCACCCGCCTGGCCGGACTGCCGGTGCACATCACCGAGTTCAACTCCTCCTACCGGCCCGACAACCTCATCCACGACACCGCCTTCCACGCCGCCTACCTCGCCCCGGTGGTGGTGGCGGGCGGCGACCACGCCGACTCCTTCTCCTACTGGACGTTCAGCGACGTCTTCGAGGAGACCGGCATCCCCACCGCCCTGTTCCACGGGGGGTTCGGCCTGCTCACCCACCGCCAGATCCGCAAACCCACCTACCACCTGTACGCGTTCATGGCCCGGATGGGGGAGGAGCGGCTCGCGCACGGCGACGGCCACCTGGTGACCCGGCACCCCGACGGACGGATCACCGTCCTCGCCTGGGCCCCCGTCGACCCCACGGGACACACCCCGGGCCCGGACCGGCACACCCTGCGCCTGTCCCTCCCGGTGGGCGGCGAGGGGCGCGGCGAGGTGTTCGCGCGCCGGTCCTCCGTCGACGAGGAGCGCGGCAACGCGTACACCGCCTGGCGGCACATGGGCTCCCCGCGCTCCCCGCGGCCCGGTCAGCTCGACGTGCTGCACGAGGCCGCCGAGCCCGCCCGCGGCCACGGCCGGCTGCCCGTCGAGGACGGCCGGACGGACCTCACCGTCACCCTCGCCCGTCACGAGATCACCCTCGTCGAGCTGACCCGGGTGGACGACGAGGCCCCGCCCTGGTGGGACGAGCGGCGGCTGCTCGGCGGGGAGGCGCCGTGAGCACCGTACGCGCCGACGCCTTCGGCACCGGCCCGCTCTCCCGGGCCGCCGCGCTGATCCACACGCTCGTCACCGTCGAGGCCCTGCTGCTGCTCACCGCGGCGCCGGGCCTCGCCGGCCTCCTCCTGCTCGCTCCCGACCCCGCCAACCTGCCGCTCGCCGCACTCTGTCTGCTGCCCCTCGGCCCGTCCTGTGCCGCGGCCCTCCACGCCCTGCACCACCGCAGCGGCGACCTCACCGAGCTCCGCCCGGCCCGCGCCTTCCTGCGCGGCTGGCGGATCAACGCCGTCCCCGCGCTGAAGTTGTGGACGCCGCTGCTCGGCTGGCTCACGGTCATCGCGTTCACCCTCACCCACTTCCCGGCCACCGGGCTGCCCGGCTGGTGGGCGTTCCTGCTCGCCCTCATCGGCGCCGGAAGCCTGCTGTGGGGCGCCCACGCACTGGTGCTGACCGCCCTGTTCGCCTTCCGCGCCCGCGACACCTCCCGCCTCGCCGCGTACTTCCTGGCGCGGCACCCCCGGGCCACCGCGGGCGCCCTGTCCCTGCTGGTCCTCACGGCCGCCGGCACCGCCCTGCTCACCGAGGCGCTGCCCGCCCTGCTCGCCGCGCCGCTGCTGCTGTCGCTGCTGCGCGGCAGCCGCCCGGTGATCGAGGAGACCCGGGAGCGCTTCACGGCCTGAGACCGCCCGCGCCCTCAGTGGATGGTGCGCCCGTGCGCGTCCGGCACCCCGGACTTGCGCAGGAAGTAGCTGTTGACCTGGTCCCGCCACTCGCGGGCGCAGCGCAGCTGCTCCTCGAACCGCTCGGCCACCCGCGCGTGCCGCTCCGGCTCCACCAGGTCCACGAGGTCCGCCCACACCCGGCGGGCCTCCTCGGCCTCCTCCACGCCTTCGAAGTGGGTGTCGTAGATGTGCTGGATCACCGTCTTCCCGCTGTGCAGCACATGGCCGTACGGCACGTGGTGGAAGAACAGCAGCAGCTCGTCGGGGCAGGTGGCGGGGGACTCGTAGAGCTTCGCCCACGGCTCGGCGTACTGCCCGGCGAAGCCGGTGCCGGTCGCGGTGGAGCGGTCGACGCCGACGCCGTCCCGGTCGGCGAAGTGGTAGGTGCCCCACGGGCTGTACTCGTAGCCGTCCACGCTCGGCCCGTAGTGGTGGCCCGGCTGCACCATGAAGCCCACGCCGAGCGGCGCGGTGTACTTCTCGTACGTCGCCCGGGAGCCGTCCAGGACCGCGTGCAGCCCGTCGGCCAGCCGGTCCGGGGCGCCGGGGTGGGTGAGGGCGATCCACTCGTCGAGGACGGCCCGCGGGTCCGCCGCCGGGTCCCATGCCAGCCGCCCGAAGGTGTACAGGTTGGCCTGGGCGAGCGGGTGCCCGGTCCAGAACCGGTCGTCGCCGGCGTTGGACACCGCGACCAGCCCGTCCGCGAGCCGCCCGGCGGCCACCTCGCCGTCCGGGCGGAACCGCAGCGCCTCGCTCCACATCGGGCCCAGCCAGCACACGTGCCGCTGCTGCCCGGTGTACTCCTGGGTCACCTGGAACTCCACCGCGAGCCGGGTCCCCGGCATCGCGCCGATCAGCGGCGAGACCGGCTCGCGCACCTGGAAGTCCATCGGTCCGTGCTTCACCTGGAGCACCGCGTTGCCCGCGAACTCCCCGTCCAGCGGGGTGAAGTGGTCGTACGCGGCCCGCGCCCGGTCGGTCGAGCGGTCCCGCCAGTCCTGGCGGTGGTCGTAGACGAAGGCCCGCCAGTGCACCGTGCCGCCGTACGGCTCCAGCGCGGCGGCCAGCATGTTCGCCCCGTCGGCGTGCGAGCGGCCGTAGGCGAAGGGGCCGGGCCGGCCCTCGGAGTCGGCCTTGACCACGTACCCGCCGAAGTCCGGGATCGCCTCGTACACCCGGGCGGTCACCTCCGCCCACCAGGCGCGTACGGCCGCGTCCAGCGGGTCGGCGGTGGGGAGCCCGCCCAGCGGCACCGGCGCGGCGAAGCTGACCGACAGGTGCGTGCGGACGCCGTACGGGCGCAGGGCGTCGGCGATCGCGGCCACGTCGCCGATCCGGTCGGTCAGCAGCCGCGCCTCGGTGGCGTGCACGTTGACGTTGTTGACGGCGACGGCGTTGACGCCGCACGCGGCCAGCAGCCTGCCGTACGCCCGCACCCGGCCGAGGTCCCCGCGCGCCTCGCCGTCCGCCCAGAACAGGGAGCCGCCGGCGTAGCCGCGCTCGACCTGCCCCATCACCGGGTGCACGGCCACGTTGTCCCAGTGGTCCAGCATGCGGGTGGCGAGCGCGGGCCGGTGGGCGCGCGGCGGGAGGTCCCCGGCGAAGGCGTCCTCGCCCAGCCGCACGACGTGGAACAGCCCGTACAGCAGACCGCGTCCGCCGGACGCGGTCACCGTCGTGACGCCGTCGGCGCGTTGAAGTGTGCAGCCCTCGTCGGCGGGGTCGTCGCCGGTGAGTTCCAGGACCAGCTCGGCGTCCGTCGCGTCGCCGGTGCGAGTCACCTCGCCGCCGAACCGTGCACAGGCACCGGCGAGTTCCTCGTGCACCGTGTCCGCCAGGGGGTCCGTGACGCCCCGCAGCACCGAACGCCGGGCGCCGACCGCGCGGAACGCGGCGGCGGGCAGCCAGGCGGCGTCGAAGTCCCCCGAGTCCGTCATGGCTCCATTCTGGTGCACCGGGTGCTCCGGAGGTACCCGTGGCCGGCAGGAAACCCAGGGGTGGTCCCAAGGAGAAGGCGGGCCCGGACCAGGTCCGGGCCCGCCGGGTGAGCGGGGGTCAGCTCAGCAGTTCCACCTCCGCCAGCGTCGCCTCACCGGTCAGCACCAGCCGGTGGTGCGCGTACGCCTTCGGCTCGGCGACCGAGAAGACGCGGGTCTGCCGGTCCCAGCGGAAGGACTCGTCCGTCCGCCGGTCCAGGTCCTGCCAGGTCGTCCCGTCCGCGGAGCCCTGCAGCACCCAGCCGGTGGGAGCCTTGGCGGCCTCCGCGGAGGTCAGCGTGTACTGCACCGCCGTGGCGGCCCCCTCCACGGGCAGCTCGACCTCGGTCACCGTGGCGTCCGTCGCCGAGGTGTTGTCGAACAGCGGTCCCTCGCCCTTCAGTGCGTCCGCGCGGGGCGTGGGCACCTCGTCGTCCTGGGTGATCGACACCGGCGCCGCGTTCTCACCGGTGCCCCACGCCGACGGGCGCGGGCCCATGTCGAACTCCAGCACGCCGCCCCTGGCGATCACCGAGTGCGGCAGCGCCGTGGAGTTCCACCGCTTGCCGTTGACCTTCAGGCCCTGCACGTAGACGTTCTTCGCGCTGTTCCTCGGCGCCTTGACGACCAGGTCGCGGCCGTTCTCCAGGTGCACGGTCATCTTCGTGAACAGCGGGGAGCCGATGGCGTACTCGCCGCTGCCCATCACCAGCGGGTAGAAGCCGAGCGAGGAGAACAGGTACCAGGCGGACTGCTCGCCGTTGTCCTCGTCGCCGTGGTAGCCCTGCCCGATCTCACTGCCGGTGTACAGACGGGACAGCACCTCGCGCACGTTCTTCTGGGTCTTCCAGGGCTGCCCGGCCGCGTCGTACATGTACAGGGCGTGGTGGGCCACCTGGTTGGAGTGGCCGTACATGCCCATCCGCACGTCGCGCGCCTCGATCATCTCGTGGATGACGCCGCCGTAGGAGCCCTTGAGGTCCGGGGAGGCCGTCTCGGGCGTGGCGAGGTACTCGTCCAGCTTGCCGGCGAGGCCCGCGCGCCCGCCGTACAGGTTGGCCAGCCCCCGGCTGTCCTGGGCGGCGGTGAACGCGTAGCCCCAGCCGTTGGTCTCCGTGTAGTCGTGGCCCCACACCCGGGGGTCGTACGCGGAGGACTCCACCCGCCAGTCGCCCTCGAGGTCACGGCCCTGGAAGAAGCCGGCCTCGGAGTCGAACAGGTTGACGTAGTCCTGCGCCCGGTCGAGGAAGTACGCGGACTCCTCCTGGTAGCGCTTGTCACCCGTCTTCTCGTACAGCGCCTCGCCCATCCTGGCGATGCCGTAGTCGTTGAGGTAGCCCTCCAGGGCCCAGGACAGACCCTCGTGGGTCTCGGTGCTGGTGTAGCCGAGGAACGGCGAGGTCGCCATGCCCTTGCGGCCCACACCGGACGACGGCGGCACCACGGTGGCGTTCTTCACCGCGGCGTCGTACGCGGCCTTCGCGTCGAAGGTGTCGACGCCCTTGACGTAGGCGTCCGCGAACGCCACGTCCGAGGAGGTGCCGGTCATCAGGTCCGCGTAGCCGGGCGAGGACCAGCGCGAGGTCCAGCCGCCGTCCCTGTAGTGCTGCACGAACCCGTCGACCAGCTCACCGGCCTTGGACGGGGTGAGGAAGGAGTACGCCGGCCAGGTCGTCCGGTAGGTGTCCCAGAAGCCGTTGTTGACGTACACCTTGCCGTCCACGATCTTCGCGCCCGTGCGGGTCGGCGTGTCCTGCTCCGGCATCCTCGAGAACGGCGAGGCGTACTTGTACTCCCCGTCGACCTTCTCGAAGCCCGAGTTCGGGTACAGGTACAGCCGGTAGAGGCTGGAGTAGAGCGTGGTCAGCTGGTCCGGGGTGGCGCCCTCGACCTCGACCTTGCCGAGGATGCGGTCCCACTGGCGCCGGGCGTCCCGCTTGACCTTCTCGAACGAGGTCTTCCGCCCGATCTCCTGGCGCAGGTTGTCCTTCGCCTGGTCGACGCTGATCAGCGAGGTGGCCAGGCGCAGGGTGACCGTGCGGTCCTCGCCCGCGTCGAAGCGCAGGTGGCCGCGCTCGCCCTGGGAGCCGCCGCCGACCGCCTTGCGGTCGAACTCGCCGTAGACGAACATCCGGGTCGCGCCGGTGGACAGGCCGGACTTCACGTCCGAGTAGCCGGTGAAGGAGGAGTTCTCCTCGTCCAGCGTCAGCCCCGCCTGGTCGGTGACGTTGTCGAAGATCACGCTCGCGTCGTCGCCGGGGAAGGTGAAGCGCATCATCGCCGCGTGGTCCGTCGGCGCCATCTCGGCCTTCACGCCGTTCTCGAACCGCACCCCGTAGTAGTACGGCCGGGCGGTCTCGTTCTCGTGCCGGAAGGCCAGTTCGCGCGCCTCCCGGCCGGTCTCCGGGGTGCCCTCCGCGGCCGACGGCATCACCTGGAAGGTCTGCCGGTCGCCCATCCAGGGACTCGGCTCGTGGCTCGCGCTGAACGCCTGGATCGTGGGCAGGTTGTCGTCGTTGTTGTCCGCCGCGTACTCGTAGAGCCACCTGTCCGACCCGGCGTTGGTCACCGGGGTCCAGAAGTTGAAACCGTGCGGCACCGCCGTCGCGGGGAAGGTGTTGCCGCGCGAGAAGCTGCCGCTGGAGTGGGTGCCGCGGGTGGTCACCGCGTAGTCCGACAGATGCGCCTTCGGCGGCTCGGGCCGCACCCGCTTCAGCGCCACGTCGTCCAGCCAGCCGCGGAACTTCGCCGGGCCCTTGGGGGAGTCGTACGCCACCAGGATCCGGTCGACCGTCTTGCCCCTGGCCACCGAGCCGATCCGGGAGACCACGTTGTTCCACTGGTTGACGTACAGCACCTTGGCGTCGCCCTGCCCGCGCGGGGTGAGCGGGAAGCCGTGCTGGTCGGTGGCGCGCAGGTCGCTCAGGTAGGTGCCGTCGGTGAAGGCGAGGTCGACGGCGACGTTCGTGGCGTCGTAGTCGAGGTCGCCGTCCGCCATCGAGGGGAAGACCCGGTAGGACAGCTGGGTGTCCCGCTCGACCCTGACGTCGACGTCGAACACCTTGTTGTACGAGTACGCCCGCCCGTCGGCGAGGTGCCGGCCGGCGTAGCGCAGCGCCCGCAGGCCGGTGAAGCCCGCCCGGGCCTTCGCGGTCGGGGAGCCGGTCGGGCCGTGGTCGACCAGCGACAGCATGTGGCCGGGGACCGGCTCGTCCTCGCCGCCGGCCGCGAACTGCACGTCGGCGAGCTGGACCAGGCCGCCGCTGCCGTTCCTGGTGATCTCCAGCCGGAAGTGCCGGTACGCGCCGACGGCCGACGCGTCCAGCAGGTACGTCTTCGTCTGGAAGCGCTCGTCGAACGTCTCGCCCGAGCGGGTGTCGAGGGTCGTCCAGTTCTCGCCGTCGGCGGAGCCCTTGAGGGTCCAGTCGCGCGGGTCGCGCTCCGCGTGGTCGTTGGCGGAGGTGAGCGCGTAGCGCAGCACCTCGACCGGCGCGTCGAAGTCGAACTCCAGCCAGGCGGTGGGCTCGAAGGCCAGCCACTTGGTGCCGGCCAGGCTGTCGACGAGGTGCTCCTTCACCTCCCGGCCGCTGGTGTTCTCCGCGCTCGCGCGGACGTGCGTGACGTCGTCGGTGATGTTGCCGGGGATGCCGGCGCTGTAGCCGCCGTCGACTCCAAAGGCGCGTGCGCCGCCGCGCGTCGTCTCCACGGTGTTCAGCCAGTCCGGGGCGGGGTCCCCGGACTCGAACGAGGAGGCGAACTCCCGGTCGGTCCTCGGCGGCGCGTCGGGCAGCGCCACGGCGACGCCCTGCGAGCCCGCGGCAAGAGCGAAGGCGGTCGCCGCGACGACCGCCCTTCCCCATCTGTGCCGAACCCTCTGTTGCATGCGCGAGCACCCTCCCTGCGTTGGACAACGTTGTCAATTGCAGTGCGCAAGGACCAGTAGTGGGTCAAGTGACCCATGATGTCAAGGGGGTTGATGGGCGCATTCGCCGACGATGGCGCGGACTTTTCCGTCGTGCAAGGCGCCCGGGGCTCTTGTTTCCGTGAGGTCTCAACTCGGAAAAGACGTACGGGGAACCTTGCATTCGATCTTGCTCCGTCGGCGTGAAGTGGACTATACCTGTCGGCACTCCGGGGCAGTCTTCAGCGCACCCGACCCGTACCAGCCGCACTTCCTGCACGACCCAGCTTGACCCGAACGCGGTGCCGGGAAGGATCCGGTTCACCGCCTGAGTCCTGGAGAAGGCGAGGACTTGAGCATGGGATCCACTTCCGTCGGCAGCAACGGCACCGGTGACACGAGCGGCGTGGGGCGCCGTGACCTGATCAAACGGTCCGCCGCACTCGGCCTGCTGTCCGTCCCCACGATGAGCTTCCTGTCCGCCTGTGCCAGTGGCGGCGGCGGGGAGGGGGACTCCGGTGACAACAAGGGCGAGACGACCGAATCCAATCCCTTCGGCGTCAAGGAAGGCAGCAAACTCGACATCGTCATCTTCAAGGGCGGTTACGGCGACGACTACGCGAAAGCCTGGGAAGCCTCGTTCGAGAAGAAATGGGGAGTGACGTCGGTCCACACCGGCACCCAGGAGATCACGGGCAAGCTCCAGCCCCGCTTCAACGCCGGCAACCCGCCGGACATCGTCGACGACTCCGGCGCCCAGCAGATCCCGATCGACGTGCTGTACAAGAACGGCCAGCTCCTGGACCTCGCCGAGGTGCTGGACGCCCCGTCGGTCGACGACCCCGGCACCAAGGTGCGCGACACCCTCATCCCCGGCACGCTCGACACCGGCATGCAGGAGGGCAAGGTCGTCGCCCTCAACTACATCTACACGGTGTGGGGCCTGTGGTACTCCGGCAAGCTCTTCCAGGAGAAGGGCTGGGAACCGCCGAAGACCTGGGCGGACTTCCTCGCCGTCTGCGCGGACGCCAAGGCACAGGGCATCGGCGGCCTCGCCCACCAGGGCAAGTTCCCGTACTACATCAACGTCGCCATCATGGACCTGATCGCCAAGAAGGGCGGCCTGGACGCCATGAAGGCGATCGACAACCTCGACCCCAAGGCGTTCGTCGGCTCCGACGCCGCCGCGGAGGCCATCGAGGCGATCTACGAGGTCGTGGAGAAGGGCTACTTGATGCCCGGCACCAACGGCCTGACCCACACCGAGTCGCAGACCCGCTGGAACCAGTACAAGGCCGCCTTCATCACCAGCGGCTCCTGGCTCGAGAACGAGCAGCTCAAGACGACACCGGACGACTTCGACATGAAGTTCCTGCCGATGCCGCTGCTGCCCGGCAGCGCCCTGCCGTTCGAGGCGATCCGGGCCGGCTCCGGCGAGCCCTTCATCATCCCGTCCAAGGCCAAGAACCAGCCCGCGGCCAAGGAGTTCATGCGGATGATGCTCTCCCGGGAGTGGTCGACGCTGTTCGCCAAGGAGGCCAACTCGCTGACCATCCTCAAGGACGGCGTCGACCCCGGCGTCGAGCTGCGGCCGGGCACCCAGTCCACGGTCGAGGCGACCAAGGCGGCCGGCGACAACACCTTCCGCTACCTGTACACCGAGTGGTACAGCGAGATGGGCGCCGCCATCGAGAACGCCTCCAACGAGCTGATGGCCCGGCGCATCCAGCCCAAGGAATGGCTCAAGCGGGCCCAGGCCGCGGTCGACAAGCAGGCCAAGGACCCGGCCTCGAAGAAGAACCGCCGCGACTGATCTCGCTCGACCGACGACCGCCGCGGGCCGGGGAGGAATGCCGGTCCGCGGCGGCCACACCCAGGGGCAGGGACGCCATGCGCACAGGGCAGCACCGGTTCGTCGCGGGATTTCTCCTCTTTCCCGTGGCGCTCTATCTGATCTTCGTCATCTGGCCGTACATCCAGACCTTCGGTTATTCGCTGACCGACTGGAAGGGGCAGTCGCAGACCTTCGAGTTCATCGGCCTGGACAACTACACGGCGTTGTTCAAGGACGACATCTTCATGGGTGCCATCTGGCACAACATCCTGTTCCTGGTGTTCATCCCGGTGATCACCATTCTGCTCGCGCTGTTCTTCGCGTTCATGCTGAACGCGGGCGGACGCGGCCGTTCCGGAGGGGTCTCCGGAGTCGCCGGATCGAAGTACTACCGGGTGGTCTATTTCTTCCCGCAGGTGCTGTCGCTGGCGATCCTCGCCGTCCTCTTCGGCGCCGTCTACCGCAGCGACGGCGGCGGTATGCTGAACGGCCTCCTGATCGAACTCGGGCTGGTCGAGGCGAGCAATCCGGTGGAATGGCTCAACGAGCCGAACGTCGTGCTGTGGGCCCTCATGGCGGTCGTCGTCTGGCACGGCGTCGGCTTCTATCTGGTGCTTTTCTCCGCGGCCATGCAGTCCATTCCCAGGGACATCTACGAGGCCGCACTGATCGACGGGGCGAGCCGCACCCAGTCGTTCTTCCGCATCACCCTGCCGCTGCTCTGGGACTCCGTGCAGACCGCCTGGGTCTACCTCGGCATCGCGGCGATGGACATGTTCATCCTGGTCTCCACCATGACCGCCGGCGACTACGGCGGCGGACCCGACCACCACAGCGAGGTCATGTCCACCGTGATGATGCGCAACTTCCTGCTGTACGGCCGCAGCGGCTACGCCTGCGCCATGGGCGTCATCATGCTGCTCCTCACCCTGATCGTGTCCGTGGTCATGCTGCGCGCCACCCGTCGCGAGCGCATCGAGTTCTGAGGGCGGAGCAACGACGATGAGCGCACCCCTGAAGGAAACCGCCCCCGCCGGCGACTCCACCCCGCCCCCGCCCCCGGTGAGCAAGGGCGCCGTCCGCCCCGGCGACCGGCGCGGCGAGGGCGTGGTGCTGAACGTCTTCTCACACGGCTTCCTCGCCGTGTGGGCGGTGCTGATCGTGCTGCCGCTGCTGTGGCTGGTGCTGAGCAGTTTCAAGACCGACGCGCAGATCGGCGCCTCGGCCTTCGGCTGGCCGCGGAACTGGGACCTCGGCGTCTTCTCCCGCGCCTGGGAGAAGGGCATCGGCGACTACTTCACCAGCACCGTGATCGTGCTGGTGATCTCGGTGCCGCTGACCATGCTGTTCGGCTCGATGGCCGCCTACGTGCTGGCCCGCTACGAGTTTTGGGGCAACCGCCTGCTGTACTACTTCTTCGTCGCGGGCGCGATGTTCCCCGTGTTCCTCGCCCTCGTGCCGCTGTTCTTCATGGTCAAGCGGCTCGACATGCTGAACACCTACCACGGCCTGGCCCTGGTGTACGTGGCCTACTCGCTGCCGTTCACGGTGTTCTTCATGCACGCCTTCTTCCGGACCCTGCCGACCGCGGTCTTCGAGGCGGCGATCCTGGACGGCGCCTCGCACACCCGGACGTTCTTCCAGGTCATGCTGCCGATGGCCAAGCCCGGACTGATCAGCGTCGGGATCTTCAACACGCTCGGCCAGTGGAACCAGTACATCCTGCCGACCGTGCTGATGCAGCCGCAGAGCGGTGACGACCCGGAGCGCTACGTGCTCACCCAGGGCCTCATCCAGCTCCAGCAGCAGCAGGGCTACGCCTCCGACCTGCCGGTGCTCTTCGCCGGCGTGACCATCGCGATGGTGCCCATGCTGGTGGTCTACCTGTCCTTCCAGCGGCAGGTGCAGGCCGGCCTCACCTCCGCCACCTTGAAGTAACGCAGCGGAACCCGCCCCTCACACGCCGCTCCCGTCCCAGGGAGCGGCGTGTGCGCGTAGGTCCGTGCGCCCGGAAACGGTTCAACCTCTTGACGGGAGGCGACCCGAACGGCTCAGCTTAGAGTTCACTAGTTGGACATGAACGGGGCCCCGCCGAAGCGGCCCCGCGCGCAGGAGGTCGTCGTGGAGACTCCCGGGTCGCAGTCGTCGCTGCACCGAGCCAACCTGGAGCGGGTCGTCCGGGCAGTACGTCTGGCGGGGTCCCTCACCCAGGCGGAGATCGCGAGGACGACCGGACTGTCCGCGGCCACGGTCTCCAACATCGTCCGGGAGCTCAAGGAGCGCGGCACGGTCGAGGTGACCCCCACGTCGGCGGGGGGACGCCGGGCCCGCAGCGTGTCGCTCAGCGGGGACGCCGGCATCGTCATCGGGGTCGACTTCGGCCACACCCACCTGCGGGTCGCGGTGGGCAACCTCGCTCACCAGGTGCTGGCGGAGGAGTCCGAGCCGCTGGACGTGGACGCCTCCTCCTCCCAGGGCTTCGACCGGGCGGAACAGCTGGTCAACCGGCTGGTCGAGGCCACCGGGGTGGACCGGTCCAAGGTCGCGGGCGTCGGGCTCGGCGTGCCCGGCCCGATCGACGTCGAGTCCGGCACCCTCGGGTCCACCGCGATCCTGCCCGGCTGGACCGGGACCCGTCCCGCCGAGGAGCTGCGGGGGCGGCTCGGCGTGCCGGTGCACGTGGACAACGACGCCAACCTCGGCGCCCTCGGCGAGATGGTCTGGGGCAGCGGCCGGGGCGTGCGCGACCTGGCGTACATCAAGGTCGCCAGCGGTGTCGGCGCCGGCCTGGTGATCAGCGGGAAGATCTACCGCGGCCCGGGCGGCACCGCGGGCGAGATCGGGCACATCACCCTCGACGAGTCCGGCCCGGTCTGCCGCTGCGGCAACCGCGGCTGCCTGGAGACCTTCACGGCCGCGCGCTACGTGCTGCCGCTCCTCCAGCCCAGCCACGGCACGGACTTGACCATGGAGGGCGTCGTACGGCTGGCCCGGGAGGGCGACCCGGGATGCCGACGGGTGATCGCCGACGTGGGCCGTCACATCGGCAGCGGCGTCGCCAATCTGTGCAATCTGCTGAACCCGAGCCGGGTCGTGCTCGGCGGCGATCTGGCCGAGGCCGGCGAGCTGGTCCTGGGCCCCATAAGGGAGTCCGTGGGACGCTACGCCATCCCCAGTGCCGCGCGTCAACTCTCCGTTCTCCCGGGGGCACTCGGGGGCCGCGCGGAGGTGCTGGGCGCCCTCGCCCTGGCACTGAGCGAGATGGGCGATTCGACCCTTCTGGACGGAACTGCGACGGGGACCCTCGCCGCCTCCACCCCTGCCTTCACTTAGAGAACGGATGGCACCGTTGCCATCTCGTTAAGGATTTACTTCTTGACGTCGCACGTGTGGCCGAGTTGACTTCCAGCCACCTCGGCCGCAACGTCGCGGCCTCGTCAGGGAGGTTTGTAGAAGTGAACACGCGTATGCGCCGTGCCGCCTTCGCCATCGCCGCGGGTGCGATGGCCGTCTCGCTCGCCGCCTGTGGCAGCGCCGCGGAGTCCGGCGACAAGAGCGACTCGGGCGAGTCCGCCGCCGCCAAGGGCGACGACATCAAGGTCGGTCTGCTCCTGCCGGAGAACCAGACCGCGCGCTACGAGAAGCTCGACAAGCCCTTGATCGAGAAGAAGGTCAAGGAGCTCACGAACAACAAGGGCGAGGTGGTCTACGCCAACGCCAAGCAGGACGCCAGCCTGCAGAACCAGCAGGTCGACACGATGGTGACCAACAAGGTCGACGTGCTCATCGTGGACGCGGTGGACTCCAAGGCCATCGCCGGCTCCGTGAAGAAGGCCAAGGACGCGGGCATCCCCGTCGTCGCCTACGACCGCCTCGCCGAGGGCCCGATCGACGCCTACACGTCGTTCGACAACGTGACCGTCGGCAAGACGCAGGGTGAGGCCCTGCTCGAGGCGCTGGGCGACAAGGCCAAGGACGGCCAGATCGTCATGATGAACGGCTCCTCCACCGACCCGAACGCCGCCATGTTCAAGGAGGGCGCGCACTCCGTCCTCGACGGCAAGGTCAAGATCGGGCGCGAGTACGACACCAAGGAGTGGAAGCCCGAGAACGCCAACGCCAACATGGAGGGCGCCATCTCCGCCCTCGGCAAGGACAAGATCGTCGGCGTCTACTCCGCCAACGACGGCATGGCGGGCGGCATCATCACCGCCCTCAAGGCCGCGGGCATGAAGAACATCCCGGTCACCGGCCAGGACGCCGAACTCGCGGGCGTGCAGCGCATCGTGACCGGTGAGCAGTACATGAGCGTCTACAAGCCGTACCCGCAGGAGGCGGAGGTCGCCGCGGAGATGGCCGTCGCGCTGGCCCAGGGCAAGTCGCTGGACTCCATCGCCAAGGACAAGGTCGACAGCCCCACCACCAAGGGGATCCCGTCGGTGATCGTCCCGGTCGTCTCGCTGACCCAGGACAACATCAACGACACCGTGATCAAGGACGGCATCTACACCGTCCAGGAGATCTGCACGGGCAAGTACAAGGCCGCCTGCGACAAGATCGGCCTCAAGTAAGCAGTCCCGCCGCCCGTCGGTGAGGGGAGTCCGCAGACCCGGACTCCCCGACGGGACGACTGCCACGCGCTTCCGCCGGCGCCCCGCACACATCAGCCCCGCAAGCTACGCGGGGCGCCGGTCGGAACACCCCCCCAATCCCTTGCACAACCTCCCGCCGGGTCAGGCGGCGAAGGAGATGGTTCACGTGTCCGCTACGCCCGTGCTGGCGTTGCGCGGGGTCTCCAAGCGGTTCGGTGCCGTCCAGGCGCTCACCGACGTCGAGCTTGAGGTCCACGCCGGTGAAGTGGTCGCCCTGGTGGGCGACAACGGCGCCGGAAAATCCACGCTGGTCAAGACGATCGCCGGCGTGCACCCCATCGATGAAGGCGTCATCGAGTGGGACGGCAGGCCCGTGCAGATCAACAAGCCGCACGACGCCCAGAACCTGGGCATCGCGACGGTGTACCAGGACCTCGCGCTGTGCGACAACATCGATGTCGTCGGCAACCTCTACCTGGGCCGGGAGCTGCGCAGGCGCGGCGTCCTGGACGAGGTGGAGATGGAGCGCCGCTCCCGCGAGCTCCTCGACACCCTGTCGATCCGCATCCCCAGCGTCCGCATCCCGATCGCCTCGCTGTCCGGTGGTCAGCGCCAGGTGGTCGCCATCGCCCGGTCCATGCTCGGCGAGCCCAAGCTGGTCATCCTGGACGAGCCCACCGCCGCCCTCGGCGTCGAGCAGACCGCGCAGGTCCTCGACCTGGTCGAGCGGCTGCGCGAGCGCGGCCACGCGGTCATCCTCATCAGCCACAACATGGCGGACGTGAAGGCCGTGGCGGACAAGGTCGCCGTGCTGCGCCTCGGACGCAACAACGGTGTCTTCGAGGTCAAGTCGACCTCGCAGGAAGAAATCATCTCCGCCATCACGGGCGCCACGGACAACGCCGTGACCCGTCGTGCGGCGCGCACCAATGGGGAGATCGCGAAGTGAGCACCGAGAAGACCTCCACCCCCGCCGCCGAGGACCACTCCGTGGCGAACCCCGACGCGCCCGCCAAGGCGGTCACCGCGGTCGACCCCCGGCTGCTGGTGCGCGAACAGGGCCTGGCGGGCTACTGGAACGAGTTCAAGCGGAAGATGAAGGCGGGTGACCTCGGCTCCATCCCCGTGGTGGTCGGCCTGCTGGTCATCTGGGCCATCTTCACCAGCCTGAACGGCAACTTCCTCACCGCCGGCAACTTCTCCGACATGTCCGTCGCCATGGTCGGCACCGGCATGATCGCCGTCGGCATCGTCTTCGTCCTGCTGCTCGGCGAGATCGACCTGTCGGTCGGTTCCGTCAGCGGTGTCGCGGGCGCCACGTTCGCCGTGCTGAACATCACGAACGGCATGAACGAGATCCTGGCCCTGGTGCTGGCGATCCTCACGGGCACCGTCGCCGGTGCGATCCACGGCTTCATCTTCGCCCGGATCGGCGTGCCCGCCTTCGCCGTCACCCTCGCCGGCCTGCTGTTCTGGCAGGGCTTCATGCTCCAGATCCTCGGCTCCAACGGCACCATCAACCTGGACTCCGAGGGCCTGGTCGTCAAGCTGACCAGCTACTACTTCAGCGACGTGGCCGCCGCGTACGGTCTGGCGCTGTTCGCGACCGTGGCGTACTTCCTCGCCGCGTTCTTCGACAGCCGCCGCCGCGAGGCCGCCGGGGTGCCCTCCCGCCCGCTGAACGAGATCATCGTGCGGACGGCGCTGCTCGCGGTCCTGGCCTTCGCCGTCGCGATCGTGTTCAACCAGTACAAGGGCCTGCCGCTGGCCGTGGTGATCTTCCTGGCCTTCCTGGTCCTCACGGACTTCGTGCTGCGCCGCACCTCCTACGGCCGCAAGGTGTTCGCGCTCGGCGGCAGCGTCGAGGCGTCCCGCCGCGCCGGCATCAACGTGGAGCTGATCCGGATCTCGGTCTTCGCGATCGCCGGCACCTTCGCCGCGATGGGCGGTCTGTTCGTCGCCTCGAAGATCGCCTCCGCGAACCAGGGCGCCGGTACCGGTGAGTTCCTGATGAACGTCATCGCCGCGGCGGTGATCGGCGGCACCTCGCTCTTCGGCGGCCGGGGCCGCACGTGGGACGCGCTGCTCGGTGTGATGGTCATCGTGTCCATCCAGTACGGGCTGGCGCTGGAGGGCATCGCCTCCCCGGTGCAGTACATGATCACCGGTGGTGTGCTGCTCGCCACCGTCGTCATCGACGCGGTGACGCGGAAGACGCAGAAGACCGCGGGACGGGCCTAGCCCTGACCTGTCGGCCGCGGACCGGTTCCGGCCGGCCGCGCCCACGCGGCGAAGCCGCGGGCCGACAGAGCCCCGCGCCCCTCTGGGCGTCACCGCTGCCCGGTGCCTTCACGGTGCCGGGCAGCGGTGTTTCGGGGATCAGGCCGTCGTGGCGGCCAGGCTCACGCCCATGGCGATGAACAGCCAGCCCGTGGTCAGGTCCCAGCGGTGGCGGACGGCCGGCCGGGCGAGGAAGGCCCGTGACCGGGCCGCCACGGCGACCACGGCGAACCAGTAGGCGATGCCGATCAGGACGTCCAGGGCGCCGAGGAGGAAGATCTGCCGCGCGGGTGAGCCCGTGCCGTGCACGAACTGCGGCAGGACGCTGAGGAAGAACAGCGCCGCCTTCGGGTTGAGCACGTTGGTGAGGAAGCCCTCCGTGAAGCCCGGCCGTCCGCGGGCCGCTCCGTCCGCGGGCGCCGCCGTCCCGGCGCCGTGTCCGCGGGAGGCCCGCCGGGCCGCCAGGACCGCCCGGACCCCGAGCAGGACCAGATACGCCGCGCCGAGCAGCTTGACGACGCCGTAGACCACGGGGGAGCGGGCGGCGACGAGCGACAGGCCCGCGGCGGCGGCCAGCATGTGCACGCACAGCCCGGTCTGGGCGCCCAGCGCCGCGGCCCGTCCCCGGGCGGGGCTGTCGGCGGCCGAGCGCACCACCACCAGGAAGTCCGGCCCGGGGACCGGGCAGGCCACCACGACGACACCGGGGAACCCCGTCAGGTCGACCGTCATCCGCGCTCCTCGGCCCGTCGGCGGCCCGTCCGCCGCCGGACGGCCCTCCGGTACCCGTGCGGGACGCGGACAGACGGACGGAGCCGGGAGGGCTCGACGCCTCGTTCGCGGGTACTGCCGATCGGGTGACGTACGACGCACCGCCCCGGGAACGATCGGTTGAGCGGAAGATTAGACTCGACCCGCCCGGCAACAGCTCGATCAGCTCTACTGCAAGGAGGCACGGGTGCCGCTGCTGACCCGCATCAGGGGACCGCGCGATCTGGACCGGCTCACCCTGGAGGAGCTCGACCAGCTGGCCGGGGAGATCCGGACCTTCCTCGTCGACGCGGTCTCCAAGACCGGCGGCCATCTCGGCCCCAACCTCGGCGTGGTGGAGCTCACCATCGCCCTGCACCGGGTGTTCGAGTCCCCCAAGGACAAGGTCCTCTGGGACACCGGCCACCAGTCCTACGTGCACAAACTGCTGACCGGCCGGCAGGACTTCTCCAAGCTGAAGATGAAGGGCGGCCTCTCGGGCTACCCCTCGCAGGCCGAGTCCGAGCACGACGTCATCGAGAACAGCCACGCCTCCACCGTCCTCGGCTGGGCCGACGGCATCGCCAAGGCCAACCAGCTCATGAAGCGCGACGACAGCCACGTCGTCGCGGTCATCGGCGACGGCGCCCTCACCGGCGGCATGGCCTGGGAGGCGCTCAACAACATCGCCGACGCCAAGGACCGCCCGCTGGTCATCGTCGTCAACGACAACGAGCGCTCCTACTCGCCCACCATCGGCGGCCTCGCCAACCACCTGGCGACCCTGCGCACCACCGACGGCTACGAGCGCTTCCTGACCCGCACCAAGGACCTCCTGGAGCGCACCCCGGTCGTCGGCCAGGCCCTCTACGACACCCTGCACGGCGCGAAGAAGGGCCTGAAGGACTTCATCGCCCCGCAGGGCATGTTCGAGGACCTCGGCCTGAAGTACGTCGGCCCCATCGACGGCCACGACATCGAGGCCCTGGAGTCCGCGCTGGCCCGCGCCAAGCGGTTCAACGGCCCGGTGATCGTGCACTGCATCACCGAGAAGGGCCGCGGCTACCAGCCCGCCCTCCAGGACGAGGCGGACCGCTTCCACGCCGTCGGCAAGATCCACCCCGACACGGGCCTGCCGATCGCCACCTCGGGCGCCGACTGGACGTCCGTCTTCGGCGAGGAGATGGTCAGGCTCGGCGAGGAGCGCGAGGACGTCGTCGCCATCACCGCCGCCATGCTCCAGCCGGTCGGCCTCGACAAGTTCGCCAAGCGCTTCCCCGACCGGGTCTACGACGTCGGCATCGCCGAGCAGCACGGCGCGGTCTCCGCCGCCGGCCTCGCCCACGCGGGCGTCCACCCCGTCTTCGCCGTGTACGCCACCTTCCTGAACCGCGCCTTCGACCAGGTGCTCATGGACGTGGCCCTGCACCGGTGCGGCGTGACCTTCGTGCTGGACCGGGCCGGCGTCACCGGCACCGACGGCGCCTCCCACAACGGCATGTGGGACATGTCGATCCTCCAGGTCGTGCCCGGGCTCCGGCTCGCCGCCCCGCGCGACGCCGACCAGGTGCGCGCCCAGCTCCGCGAGGCCGTCGCCGTCGAGGACGCCCCCACCGTGGTGCGCTTCTCCAAGGGCGCCGTCGGTCCCGCCGTGCCCGCCGTGGGCCGCGTCGGCGGCATGGACGTGCTGCGCGAGCCCGGCACCGACACCCCCGACGTGCTGCTGGTCTCCGTGGGCGCCCTCGCGCCGATGTGCCTGGAGGCCGCGTCCCTGCTGGACCGGCAGGGCATCTCCACCACCGTCGTCGACCCGCGCTGGGTCAAGCCCGTCGACGAGGCCATGGCCCCGCTCGCCGCGAAGCACCGCGTCGTCGTCACCGTCGAGGACAACTCGCGCGTCGGCGGTGTCGGCTCCGCGATCGCCCAGGCGCTGCGCGACGCCGGGGTGGACATGCCGCTGCGCGACTTCGGCATCCCGCCGCGCTTCCTCGACCACGCCTCGCGCGCCGAGGTGCTCGCCGAGATCGGGCTGACCGCCCCGGACGTCGCCCGCCAGGTCACCGGTCTCGTGGCCAAGCTGGACGGGAGGTACGAGCGCTCCTCCGCGGACGCCGTCGACTCGGTGGAGCCCGCCCGGGACTGACCCGCCGTCCGCGCGCGACCCGCCGTCACGGGGCCGGTCGCGCTCACGTGGTCCGGACGGGCCGCGCGTGCCACTGTGAGGAGTGGCGCGCGCGGCCCGCTCGCGTGAAGGCGCCCGCGTCGGGGCATGCGCGTCACGCCCCCTCTCGATCATGTCGAGGACGACAAGCGTGGGAGGTACCCGTGACCAGCCCCCTCTTCCGGACGAAGAAGGTGGAGGAGTCCATCCGCGACACCGAGGAGCCCGAGCACGCCCTCAGGAAGTCCCTGTCCGCGCTGGATCTCACCGTCTTCGGTGTCGGCGTCATCATCGGCACCGGCATCTTCGTCCTCACCGGTACGGTCGCCAAGGACAACGCCGGGCCGGCCACCGCCCTGGCCTTCGTGGTGGCCGGTGTCGTCTGCGCGCTCGCCGCGCTCTGCTACGCCGAGTTCGCCTCCACCGTCCCCGTGGCGGGCTCCGCGTACACGTTCTCGTACGCCTCCCTGGGCGAGCTGCCGGCCTGGATCATCGGCTGGGACCTGGTCCTGGAGTTCGCGCTCGGCACGGCGGTGGTGGCCGTCGGCTGGTCGGGCTACATCCAGTCGCTCATGGAGAACGCCGGGTGGGAGATGCCCGCGGTGCTCGGCAGCCGCGAGGGCTCCGACGTGTTCGGCTTCGACATCCTCGCCGCCGCCCTGGTGCTGGTGCTCACCGGCATCCTCGTCCTCGGCATGAAGCTGTCCGCCCGGGTCACCTCGGTCGTCGTCGCCATCAAGGTGACCGTCGTGCTGGTCGTGATCATCGCCGGCGCCTTCTTCGTCACCGCCGACAACTACGACCCGTTCATCCCGCCCGCCCAGCCCGTCCCGGCCGGGCAGAGCCTCGACTCCCCGCTGATCCAGCTGATGTTCGGCTGGGCCCCGGCCAACTTCGGCGTGATGGGCATCTTCACCGCCGCCTCGGTGGTCTTCTTCGCCTTCATCGGCTTCGACATCGTCGCCACGGCCGCGGAGGAGACCAAGAACCCGCAGCGCGACATGCCCCGCGGCATCCTCGGCTCGCTGTTCATCTGCACCCTGCTGTACGTCCTGGTGTCGATCGTCGTCACCGGCATGCAGCACTACACCGAACTGTCCGTGGACGCCCCGCTCGCGGACGCGTTCAAGGCCACCGGGCATCCCTGGTTCGCCGGCTTCATCAGCTTCGGGGCCGCCGTCGGCCTGACGACCGTCTGCATGATCCTGCTGCTCGGCCAGACCCGGGTGTTCTTCGCGATGAGCCGCGACGGGCTGCTGCCCCGCTTCTTCTCCCGGGTGCACCCGCGCTTCAAGACCCCGCACCGGCCGACCATCCTGCTCGGCGTCCTCATCGCGGTGCTGGCCGGCTTCACCCCGCTCAACGAACTGGCCGCGCTGGTGAACATCGGCACGCTGTTCGCCTTCGTCATCGTCGCGATCAGCGTGCTCATCCTCCGCCGCACCCGGCCCGACCTGCCCCGCGCCTTCCGCGCCCCGTGGGTGCCGGTGCTGCCGATCGTGTCGGTGGCGGCCTCGCTGTGGCTGATGCTCAACCTGCCCGCCGAGACCTGGGTCCGGTTCGGCGTCTGGATGGCGATCGGCGTCGTCGTGTACTTCCTCTACAGCCGCCGGCACAGCCGGCTGGCGCGCGGGCGGGACGCGGAGCCCGGCGCCGTCGGATCCCCCGGCGGGGGACCCGGCTGACCCGGCCGGTCCGCCCGGCCTCGGAGGCCCGGGGCCCGCACCCGAGCGGTGCGGGCGCCGGGCCCCGGGGCGTCAGGAGGCGAACGCCAGGACGACGTTGTGCCCGCCGAACCCGAACGAGTGGCTGACCGCCACCCGGACGTCCTGGCGGCGCGGCTCCTTGGTGACGCAGTCGATGCCGAAGCCCGCCGCGGGCGCCCGCAGGTTGCCGACCGGCGGCACCGTGCGGTGCTGGAGGGTCAGCACGGTCAGCGCCGCCTCGACGGCGCCCGCCGCCCCCAGGCCGTGCCCCAGCACGCCCTTCGGCGCGGTCACGCTCGGGCGGTGCGGCAGCACCCGGGAGATCAGGGCCGCCTCACCCGCGTCGTTGAGCTGCGTGGAGGTGCCGTGCGCGTTGACGTGGTCGACGTCGCCCGGCACCAGGCCCGCGTCCGCGAGAGCGGCGCGCAGGGCGTCCTCCGCCCCCCGGCCGTCCGGGTCGGGCGCCGTCGGGTGGTGCGCGTCCGAGGCGCTGCCGCAGCCCACGAGCCGGGCCCGCACGGACGCGCCGCGCGCCTTTGCGTCCCGGGTGCGCTCCAGGACGAGGACGCCCGCGCCCTCCGCGAGGACGAACCCGTCCCGGTCCTCGGCGAACGGCCGGGACGCGGTGGCCGGCGCGTCGGTGCGCCCGGACAGCGCGCCCATGCGCCAGAAACCGGCGGCGGCGAGCGGGGAGAGGGCCGCCTCGGTGCCGCCCGCCACGGCGATGTCGCACCGGCCGGCGGCCAGCAGGTCGCGGGCCACGGCCAGGGCGGTGGCGCCGGACGCGCACGCCGTGGCCGGGGCGAGGGCCGGCCCGCGCGCCCCGAGGTCGATGGAGACCTCCCCGGCCGCCATGTTCGGCAGGACCTGCGGGACGGTCAGCGCGGACACCAGACGGGCGTCCCCCCGCTCCAGGCGCCTGCCCTGCTCCTCGCGCACCGCGTCCGCGCCGATGCCGCAGCCGATGACGACGGCGACCCGCCCGGCGTCCCACGTCACCGGGTCCAGGCCGGCGTCGTGGACCGCCTCCCGGGCGGCCAGCACCGCCAGCACGGCGTTGCGCGCCATGCGCCACGAGGCGCG
This sequence comes from Streptomyces sp. DSM 120436, assembly GCF_055778765.1. Classification (NCBI taxonomy): domain Bacteria; kingdom Bacillati; phylum Actinomycetota; class Actinomycetes; order Kitasatosporales; family Streptomycetaceae; genus Streptomyces; species Streptomyces sp. DSM 120436. The sequence goes on from NZ_JBSKBS010000001.1 coordinate 3,486,223, forward strand.
CCCGACGCGCCGGTCCAGCTCCTCGCGGGACAGCGGGACGCGGCAGGAGAAGTCGACGGGCAGACCCGCCAGCGCCGGGTCGCGGGACGCCGTGCCCGCCCCCCGGCACACCGCGTCCCAGGCGGCGCCGGCGCCCTCCCCGGCCGGGGTGACCAGGCCCAGACCCGTGACGGCGACGGTCACGAGGGCCCCACCGGGCGGGCGCCCTCCGCCCGCAGCGCGTCGAGGTGCCGGGCGGCCTCCTCCAGGGTGGCGGTGCGGGAGGCGGCCTCGGTGCTCATCCGCACGCCGAGGCGTTCGTGGAGGACGAGCACCAGCTCGGTCAGGGCGAGCGAGTCCAGGTCGAGCTGCGCGAACGTGCGCCCGGGCTCGATCTCGTCCTCGGGGACGCGGAAGCTGCTGGTCAGGACGGATCGCAGAATGTCGTAGGAGTCCGGCACGGTGAGTCCTAGCTGAGTCGGGACGGGAGGAGTTCCGCGACGCCCTCGTCGAACGAGACGGGCGGCACGAAGCCGAGGTCGCGGCGCGCCGCGGTGAGGTCGAAGTGGTGCGGGTGGCGCAGTTCCTCGACGAGGAACCGGCTCAGGGCGTGCGTGCGGGTGCTGCCGGCCAGCCGCAGCAGGGCGTCGGCCGCCGTCGCCGCACCGGCCGCCAGCGGGGGCGGCACGGCGCACCAGCGGGCGCGGATCCCGGCCGCCCGCAGGAAGTGCCCGGTGATCTCGCGCAGGGTCCGCGGGTCGCCCTGACTGATGAAATAGGCCCGGCCGCCCGCCTCGGGCGACCGCCGCAGCCGGTCCAGGGCGAGCAGGTGGGCGTGGGCGGCGGTACGGACGTGGGTGGTGTCGACGAGGTTGCCGCCCTGCCCCGGCATCGGCAGCAGACCGGCCCGCACGGCGCGCGCGAGGGCGGGCCCGAAGTGCGGGTCGCCCGGCCCCCAGACGATGTGCGGGCGCAGCGACACCGTCGCCAGGCCCGGTCCGTGCGCGGCGAGCACCAGCGCCTCCGCGCGCGCCTTGGTCGCCGGGTAGGGCGCCAGGTGCTGGAGGGCGTACGGCAGGCTCTCGTCGACGCCCTCCAGGCCGCCGGGGCGGAAGACGACACTGGCGGTGGAGGTGAACACCAGCGTGCGCACGCCGTGGGCCCGGCACTGCGCGATCACGTGCCGGGTGCCGAGGACGTTGGTGGTCCAGTACGGCCGGGGCGGGCCGCTGACCCCGGCCAGGGCGGCGTTGTGGACGACGGCGTCCTGGCCGGCGACCGCGCGGGAGACCGCCCCGGCGTCGGCGAGGTCGCCCAGGTGCTGCCGGACGCCCAGCCGCTCCAGTGCGGTGCTGTGCCGCCGGTTCAGGGAGACCACGGTGTCCCCCCGGCCGCGCAGGCGGCGGCAGAGCTCCAGGCCGAGGAAGCCGCTCCCTCCGGTGACGAGGACCTTCACGGCAGCCTCCCGCGCAGCCGCCGGGCGGCCCAGCCGGCCAGCCGGCCCCGGTCGGTCTTGGAGTTGTGCCGGGGGTCGGTGGGGAAGCCGGGGTGCAGCAGGTAGGCGCCCACCCGGTGTCCGTCCGGATGCCCCCGCACGACCTCCCGCACGGCCGCCAGAGCGCCGGCGCGGGCGACGGAGGGCAGCAGCTCCACGCAGAGCACGGGCAGTTCGCGGCGGGCCGTCCCGACACCGACCAGGGCGGTGCGCCGCACGCCCGGCGCGGTGTCCGCCGTCGCCTCCAGGTCCTCGGGGGCGAGCGTGAAGGCCGCGCCCGTGTCCGTGTCCACCCCGGTCACCAGGTGCGCCCTGCGGCCGAGGAACCACAGCCGGCCCTCGTCGTCGATCCGGCCGAGGTCGCCCGTGCGGTGCAGCAGGCCCTCGCCGGTGACGCTCTTGGCGGCGGCGTCGGCGTCCGGGCGCCCGTGGTAGGCGGGGCTGACCACGGGGCCGCCCACCGCGATCTCGCCGGCCCCGGTGGCGTCGGCGTCCAGGATCCGGGCCCGGACGCCCGGCAGCGGGCGGCCCAGGCAGGTGCCGGCGTGCCCGGCGGGCGGGGCGGTGCGGGTGTCGCGCAGCTCGTGGTCGCCGATCGAGGAGACGGGCAGGCACTCCGTCGCGCCGTAGACGCTGAGGATCTCCGCGTCGTCCGGCACCACGGCGCGCAGCGCCTCGGCGAGGCCGACGCGCAGCGGCGCGCCGAAGGACAGCACCTGCCGCACCGAGGGCAGCCGGACGCCGTGGCGGAGGCAGTGCCGCGCGAGCAGGGTGAGCACGGCGGGCGACGCCAGGACGACGGTGGCCCGGTGTTCCAGGACCGGCCCCACCACCTCCCGCGGCCGGGTGCGGGCCGGGGCCAGGTGGTCGACCGCCGGGACGACGGTGACCGGACCCAGCAGCGGACCGAGCAGGGCGATGGGCAGGAAACCGGCGAGGAGGACGTCGTCGGGCCGGGGGGCGATCAGCGCGGTCAGCGCGTCGAGCTGCCCGGCCACCGTGGAGAGCCGGTACTCGGCGCCCTTGGGCCGCCCCGTGGAGCCGGAGGTGAAGGCGATCAGGGCGGTGTCGTCGGCGTCGGGCTCGTGCGGGTCCGGCGGGGTCTCCGGGCCGGCGTCCGGCGCCGTGGTGACCAGCCGCCGCACGCCCGGGACCGGGGCCGGGCCGGTGACCAGGGGGATGCGCACGTGCGGCCGGCCCCAGCGCAGGACGCGGCGTCCGAGGTGGGCCAGGGCCTCGCCGACGAAGACGTCCGGGGCGACGTCCTCCAGGCAGCGGCTCACCTCGGCGCGCGGCTCGATCAGCACCGGCACGGCGCCGAGCACGCCGAGGGCGTAGGTGACGGCCGTCAGGTCGTGGGCGTCGCGCGTCATCACGACGGCCTTGTGGCCGGGCCGCACCCCGGCCTCGTGCAGCGCGCGGGCGATCCGGTGGCAGTCGCGCAGCAGCTCGCCCCGGCCGACCTCGCGGGACGCGCCCCCGCGGCACGTCACCAGCGCGAGGCCGTCGGGCCGTCCGGCCAGCCGGGCGGCGAGCCCGGAAACGGTCGCGGTCATCGTTCCCCCAGGAAGTCGCGGACGAGGCAGGCCAGTTCGGGCGCCGCGTCCTCCATCACGTAGTGGCCGGCCGCCGGGAAGCGGTGGACGGCGGCCCGGGGGAAACGGCGCTCCCACTCGCCCAGCAGGTCCGGGGTGAAGACGGGGTCGCGCATGCCCCAGCCGACGAGCAGCGGCAGCTCGGCCAGCCCCGGTCCGGAAGCGGGCGGTTCGAGGAGCCGCCAGACGGGGTCGTCCGGGTCCCGGGGGATGGCCCGCACGGCGTCGGTCACCGCCCCGCGTTCGGCGCGGCGGGCGTACGGCCTGAGGAGGGCGCGGCGTTCGGCGGGGGGCAGCGGGCGGCGCACCCCGGCGCGCACGGCGGTCCGGGCGAAACCGTTGGTCAGGTGGACCAGGCCGGCGACCGGCCGGTGGTCGCGGATCCAGCGCAGGTAGAACGGCAGCCGGAACCCCTCGGGGAAGGGGAAGGCCACCGTGTTGCAGACGACGAGCCGCTCCACCACGCCCGGGTTGCGCAGCGCCCAGGCCGCGCCGAGCGGACCGCCCCAGTCGTGCAGCACGAACGTCCAGCCCTCCGCGGGCAGGCCGCGGTCGCGCACCAGGTGGCGGTGGAGGGCGTCCAGGCCCTCCAGCTGCGCCTCGTACGGGTCGGGCACCCCGCCCGCCGGGCGCAGGTGCCGGGACATCCCGAACCCCGGCAGGTCGGGCGCCAGGCAGCGGGCGTGCGGGGCCAGCCGGTGCAGCAGCCCGCGCCAGACGTAGCTCCACGACGGGTTGCCGTGCAGGAACAGCACCGGCCGCCCGCCGCCGAGGTCGAGGTAGTGCTGTCCGGTCACCGGCACGCGCCGCCAGTGCCGGGGCGCCGGGTATCCCGGCATCAGCCGCTCCAGCACGTCGGCCGCCGGGGTCCGCCCCGTCCGCACGGTCACCACCGGACCAGGGCCAGGCCGAAGCTGAACCCGCTGGCCAGGCCGATCATCGCCACCAGGTCCCCGCGCTCGATCCGGTCGGCGCGCACCGCCTTCGTCAGCTGCAACGGCAGGGAGGCCGCCGCGCAGTTGCCGTGCTCGGCCACCGCGGGCATGCACCGGTCCTCCGGCAGCCCGAACATCTCGAGGGTCTCCCGGTACTGCGGCATCGCGATCTGGTGGAAGGCGACGAACGCGCAGGACGACACCGCGCCCAGCTCCTTTGCCGCCGTCTCGAGGATGCGCGGCAGCGCGTCCAGGGCGCCCTGCCGCAGGTCGCCGTTGAGCCGCAGCGTGGTGTGGTCGTCGTGCACCGACAGGTGGTGCATGCTGCCCCCGCCGGCCACCGTGCAGGCCTCCCAGGCCGCGGAGTTGCTGACGAACCGCAGCGACAGCACACCGGGGTCGCCGTCGCCCGCCGGTCCCGCGGTGAGGATCATCGCCGCGCCCGCGTCGGAGGCGGTGTAGCCCGGCAGGGCGCGCAGCAGGGTCTGCCGGTCGGGGGCGTGCCAGCGGGTCGCCAGGGTGGCGGGCTCGCCGCAGGCGATCAGCACCGTGCGGTAGCGGCCCGCCTCGATGAACGACGTCGCCACCTCCATCGCGTTGAGGACGCTGTTGCAGGCGTTCTTCACGTCGAACACCGGGCAGGTGGCGCCCAGTTTGGCCGCGACGAGGTGGGAGGTGGCGGGCTCGATCAGGTCCTGCGCGGTGGACGCGAACAGCAGCAGGTCGACGTCGCCCGTCTTCAGTCCCGCCTCGTCGAGCGCCTGGCGGGCGGCGGCCACGGCGAGGTCGGAGGCGTTCTCGCCGTCCTCGTGCACATGGACGCCGCGCACCCCGGTGAGGTCCTCCAGCAGGCCGGGGGGCGGCGCGTAGCCGCCGGTCGCGGCGATCCGGGCACGGATCTCCTCCATGGTCCGGTAACGGGACGGCAGATGGGCGGTGACGGCCGCGATGCGGGCACGCAGGGCTTCGGGCACCGGGTCACCGTAGCGGCGACGACATCACCCGTCAGGCCCAAAAGCCCTCAGGGCACTCATCTTCACCCCAACGAGTGGGCCCCGCTGGCGTTTTCGAACCGGGATGTTCTCTACTCCGCTCACGAAGGTCGGCAACAGGCGTGAGAGGACGGGGACTTGGCGATGCAGCAGTGCGAACGAGCCGTGGCGGTGGTGGGGATCGGCTGCCGGCTTCCGGGAGGCGTCACCGATCTGGACGGGCTGTGGTCCGTGCTGCGCGAGGGGCGGGACATGGTCACCGAGATGCCCGCCGACCGCTTCCCCAGGGACCGGACGGTCGACCCGGGAGCGGTCCGTCCGGGCCGCAGCTACACCGCCGCCGGCGGCTTCCTGCCGGACGTGGCCTCCTTCGACGCCGCCTACTTCGGCATGTCGCCCGCCGAGGCCCGGCACGTCGACCCGCAGCAGCGGCTCCTGCTGGAGATGGCCGCCGAGGCCCTCGACGACGCCGGCGTCCCCGCCGAGTCGCTGGCCGGGTCGGACACCAGCGTGTACGTCGGCGTCTCCGACCCCGCGTACGGCGTCGGCCTGTCGATGACGCCGGACCACACCAGCCCGCACACCATGCCCGGCGCCACCCTGTCCATCACCGCCAACCGCCTGTCGTACGCCTTCGACCTGCGCGGCCCCAGCATGGCCGTCGACACCGCCTGCTCCTCCGCCCTGGTCGCCCTGGACCGCGCCTGCCGCACCCTGCACGAGGGCACCGGACGCGTCGCGCTCGCCGCCGGCGTCAACGTCCTGACCAGCCCCTACTCGTTCGCCGGTTTCTCGTACGCCGGCATGCTGTCCCGGCGCGGGCGGTGCGCGGCCTTCTCCGCCGACGCCGACGGCTTCGTCCGCGCCGAGGGCGGCGCCGTCCTCGTCCTCAAGCGCCTCGCCGACGCGGTCGCGGACGGCGACCGGATCCACGCCGTGCTCGCAGCCACCGGCAACAACACCGACGGCCGCAGCACCGGCATGATCGTGCCCAGCGCCGAGACGCAGGAGGCGCTGCTGCACGCGGTGTACGCACGGGCCGGCGTCGGCCCCGACGACCTGCTGTACGTCGAGGCGCACGGCACCGGCACCCAGGCCGGCGACCCCGCGGAGGCCGAGGCCATCGGCCGCGCCCTCGGCCGGCGGCGCGGCCGCGGCCCGCTGCCGATCGGTTCGGTGAAGTCCAACCTCGGCCACCTGGAGCCCGCCTCCGGCATGGCGGGCCTGCTCAAGGCGATCCTGGTGCTGCGCCACCGGCTCGTCCCGAAGTCCCTGCACGCCCTCCCGCTCAACCCCCGCATCGACTTCGACGGCCTGAACCTCGCCCCCGCCGTCGAGCCCGTCCGCGTACCGGACGACGAGCGGGCGGCCGTCGGCGTGAGCGCCTTCGGCTTCGGCGGGGCCAACGCCCACGCCGTCGTCGTCCCGCCGCCAGCCGCACCGCAGCCGGAGCCCGACGGGCCCGGACGCCCGCTGCCGCTGATGGTGTCCGCGCGCTCCGGCGCCGCGCTCAGGGAACTGGCCGGCCGCATGGCCGAACGGCTGCGGGCCGCGGACCCGGGGGAGTTCTACGACCTGGCCCGCACCAGCACCGTACGGCGCACCGCCCACCCGCACCGCGCCGCCGTCCTGGCCGCCGACCCGGCGGACGCCGCCCGGCAGCTCGACCTCCTGGCGGCCGCGGAACCCGCCCGCGGCGCCGTCGTCCGGATGAGCGAGCGGGAAGGCACCGCGTTCGTCTACTCCGGCAACGCCTCCCAGTGGCCCGGCATGGGCGCCGACCTGCTCGGATCCGAACCGGTCTTCCGCCGGGCCGTCGAGGAGGCCGACGCGGCCCTCGCCCCGCACCTGGCCCGTTCCGTCGCCAAGGAACTGGCCCACCCCTCCCCCCGTGCCTGGCAGCGCACGGAGATCGCCCAGCCCGCCCTGTTCGCCCTGCAGGTGGGGCTCACCGCGCTGCTCGCCTCGTACGGGGTGCGGCCCGGCGCGGTGGCCGGGCACAGCGTCGGCGAGGTCGCCGCCGCCCACGCCGCCGGCATCCTCACTCTGGAGCAGGCCGCGCTGGTGATCGCCGAACGCAGCCGCACCCAGGGCACCACCGCCGGCCGGGGCCGCATGGCCGCCGTCGGCCTGCCCGAGGAACGGGCCCGTGAGGAACTGGCCCGCCACGACGGTTCCCTGGAGATCGCGGGAGTCAACAGCGACCGGGACGTGACCGTGGCCGGAGACGCCGACGCGCTCGCCGCCTGGGGCGCGGAGCTCACCGCCCGCGGCGTGTTCTTCCGCGACCTCGGCCTCGACTACGCCTTCCACAGCCGGGCCATGGACCCCCTCCGCGAGCCGCTGCTCGCCGCGCTGGACGGACTCGCCCCCGCCCCCGCCCGCGTCCCGTTCCTCTCCACCGTCACCGGCACCCTCCTGGACGGGCCCGAACTGGACGCCTGCTACTGGTGGCGCAACGTGCGCGAACCGGTCAGGTTCGCCGAGGCCGCCGCCCGCCTCACCGACGGCCACGCCGGCACCCTCGTGGAGATCGGCCCGCACCCGGTGCTCCGCCCCTACCTGCGCCGCACCGGCGCCACCTGCGTGCCCACCCTGCACCGCGACGGCGACGGCCCCCGCGAGACGGCCGCCGCGGTCGCCGCCGTCCTCGCCGCCGTGCCCGGCGCGGACCTGCGCGCGCACTTCCCCCGCCAGGGCCGCGTCGCCGACCTGCCCGCCTACCCCTGGCAGCGGCAGCGGTACTGGCACGGCACCCCGCAGGGCCTGATCAGCGGCACCAGCGGCAACGGCCTGCTCGACCACCCCCTCGTCGGCGAGCGGATGCCCGCCCCACACCCGGTGTGGCACGGCACCGTCGAACCGCAGCTGGTGCCCTGGCTCGGCGACCACCGGATCGGCGACGACGTCCTCATGCCGGCCGCCGCCTACGTCGACATGGCGCTCAGCGCGGGCCGGCTGGCCCTGGACCGGCCCGTGGAGGTGCGGCACCTGGAGATCGGCCGGCCGCTGTCCGTGCCGTGGCCCGACCCGACCCCGGTCGCCCTCCAGACCGCCGTCACCCCCGACGACGGCGCGCTCACCGTCAGCGTCCGCGAGGAACACCACGGGGAGTGCCGGCCCGTCGTCCGCGCCCAGGTCCGCAGCCTGCTCGGCGCCGCACCGGGTCCGCTCGACGTCGACGCGCTGCGCGCCCGCTGCGCACGCACCCTGGACGGCCCCGAGTTCTACCGCGCCTGCCACGCCATCGGCCTGAACTGCGGCCCCGGCTTCCAGCTCATCGAGCGCGTCGACGCCGGCGACGGCGAGGTCCTCGTCTCCTACCGGCTGCGGCACGACGCCGCCGCCCACACCGCCCACCCGGTCCTGCTCGACGCCCCGCTCCAGGCCACCGTCGCCCTCGCCGGACCGACCGCGGAGTCCGCCGCGTTCCTGCCCACCGTGTTCGGCGCCGTCCGCGTCTGGCGCACCCCCTCGCCCACCGGGATCGTCCACCTGCGCCGGCGCTCCCGCAGCGCCAACGAGATGTGCTGGGACATCACCTACGCCGACCCCGACGGAACCGTCACCGCCGAGATCGACGGCTGCCTCACCCGCCGCGGCCACCTGACCGGGGACACCCCGCTCACCGTCCAGCGCACCGTGCTCCGCGCCGCCCCGCACCCGGGCGCCCCGGCGGACCCCGGCCCGCTGCCCGCCCCCGCCGAACTGGCCCGCGCCGCCGCGCCCCGCCTCACCGCCGCACGGGCCGCCCTGGACGACACCGGCCACCACCGCTTCGTCGCCGCCGCCGCACGCGCCGGCGCCCACTGCTGGGCCGCCGCCCTGCGCGGCCTGCTCACCGACCCCGGCGCCCCCTTCACCGTCGCCGACCTGGTGACGGGCGGCATGCAGCCCCGGCACCGGCGGGCGGCCCGCCTCATGCTGCCGCTGCTGGCCGCGCACGGCCTGGCCCGGCAGGACGGCGACCACTGGTGGCTGACCGGCGCAGGCGAGGCGCCCGGGACCGTGCTGCGGACGCTGGTGGAGGACCACCCCGGCCACGGCGCCGAGACCCTCCTGCTCAACCGGCAACTGCGCCGCCTGCCCGAGGTGGTGCGGGGCGTGACCGACGCGGCCGGCCTCCTGCCGCCCGGCGACAGCACCCTCGACCAGCTCCACGAGACCGGCCCCGCCCACCGCTACACCCACCGGGCCGTGCAGGCGGTGCTCGGCGCCCTCGTCGAACGCTGGCCCGCGGACCGGCCGTTGCGCGTCCTGGAGATCGGCGCCACCACCGGCGCCCTGACCGCCGCGGTCCTGCCCGTGCTCCCCGCCGACCGCACGCGGTACCTCTGCACGGCTCCCGTCGACAGCGGCTTCGCCCGCGCCGAACACCGCTTCGCCCGCTACGACTTCACCGAGTACCGCGCCCTGGACCCGGACAGCGACCTCCTCGCCCAGGGCCTGCCGCGCGGCGGCTTCGACCTCGTCCTCGCGGGCGACGCCCTGCACGCCACCACCGACGTCGCCGCGACCCTGCGCCGGCTGCGCACCGTGCTCACCCCCGGCGGCCACCTGCTGGCCGCCGAACCCCACGACGCCGTGCTCCAGGCGCTGCGGTCCGGCATGCTGAACGACTTCTGGGAGCGCGACGACCGCGCGCTGCGCCCCGCCTGCCGCGTCCTGCCCCGCGACCGGTGGGCGCCGCTGCTGGAGGAGTGCGGCTTCACCGGCGTCGTCCAGCACGGCCCGGAGGACCGCAGCCTGCTCCTCGCCGCCGCACCTCGGGAGCGGGAGGCCGCCGCAGCGGGCGGTGACGGGGCGTCCGGGACGGTGGAGGACGCTTCCGAGGGTGCCGTCGAGGCCCCCCGGACGGCGCAGACCACGGCGCAGGCCGCCACCGAGCCGCCCCGTACGCCCGCGGGCCCCGCCCCCTGGGTGGTCGCCGTCGAGGACGGCACCGAGACGGCGACCGCGCGGGAACTGGCCGCCCTGCTCGACGGGGCCGCCGTCGTCACCGCACCCGACGACCCCGCCGCCTGGCGCGGAACGCTCCCCGCCGGCACCGGCCCGCGCGTCGTCCTGCTGCTCGCGGAGCCCGGCCCTGACGACACCGTCCCGCGGACCGTCCGCCGCGCCGCCCTGCTGCGCTCCCTGGCCGCCGCCTGCGCGTCCGCCGAGGGCCGCACGCAGCCCCAGGTGTGGCTGGTGACGCGGCCCACCGGCCTGTTCCCGGCCCCCGAGCAGCCGGCCCACCCGGGCGACGCGGCCGTCTGGGCGGCCTGCCGCACCCTCGCCAACGAGCGGCCCGACCTGAGCCTGCGGCGTCTGTCCTGCCACCGCACCGGCGACCCCGTCGCCGACGCCCGGCGTCTCGCCGGGGAACTCCTCGCCACCGCCGACGACGACCCGGGCGCCCGCGAGGACGAGGTCGTGCTGACCGGGGGAGGGCGGTTCGTCCCCCGGCAGGTGCAGCACCCGGCGGGCGAGGCCCCGGCCGTCCCGGGCGGCACGCCGTACGTCCTGGAGGTCCGCGACCCCGGCCTGCACCGGCGGCTGGTCTGGCGCGAGACGGAGCTGCCGGTACCGGGACCGGGCGAGGTGACCGTCGAGCTGCGGGCCGTGGCCCTGAACTACCGCGACCCCATGCGCGCCAACGGTCTGCTGCCGCCCGAGGCGGTGGAGGGCAGCCCCCTCGCGAGGGGGCTCGGCACCGACGGTGCGGGCATCGTGCACGCCGTCGGACCCGACGTGCGCGGACTGCGGCCCGGCGACCGGGTCACCGGCCTCATGCCGGCCGCCCTCGCCTCCCACACGACGACCCCCGCGGCCGCCGTCGTCCGCATCCCCGACGCGATGAGCTTCGCGGAGGCCGCCACCTTCCCCGTCGCCTTCCTGACCGTCCACCACACCCTGGTCCACCAGGCCCGTCTCACGGAAGGCGAGACCGTCCTCGTGCACGGCGGGGCCGGGGCGGTCGGCCTCGCCGTCCTCCAGTGCGCCCGCCGGCAGGGCGCCCGCGTCATCGCCACCGCCGGCACGGAGACCAAGCGGGACCTGCTGCGCACGCTCGGCGCCGACCACGTCCTCGACTCCCGCAGCCTGGACTTCGTCCCGAAGGTGCGCGAACTCACCGGCGGGCGGGGCGTGGACGTCGTGGTGAACTCCCTCAGCGGCGAGGCCATCGCCCGCGGCCTCGACCTGCTCCGCCCCAACGGCCGCTTCATCGAGCTCGGCAAGCGGGACATCTTCCGCAACAACCCGCTCACCCTGCGCCCGTTCGACCGCAGCCTCACCTTCATCGGCTTCAACCTCGACGCCGTCATCGACGCCCCGGCCCTGCGCTCCCGGCTCATCGAGGACTTCGGCGCCCTGGTCGACGCCGGCGCCTACCGGCCGCTGCCCCACACGGCCCACCCCGCCGCCCGGGTCGACGAGGCGTTCCACCTCCTCCAGCACTCCCGGCACACCGGGAAGGTCGTGGTCACCTTCGACCCGCTCGACGAACCCGTCCCGGTGGAGCCCGCGCCCGGCGCCCTCCGCCTCGACGGCGACGGCACCTACCTGGTCACCGGCGGCACGGGCGGCTTCGGCGCCGCCACCGCCCGCCGCCTCGCCGACCTGGGCGCCCGGCACCTGGCCCTGGTCTCCCGCCGGGGCCCCGACGCGCCCGAGGCGCCCGCCCTGCTCCGGGACCTCACCGAACGGGGCGTACGGGCCACCGTCCACGCCGCCGACGTCACCGACGAGGCCGCGCTGCGCCGGATCGTCGACGCCGTGGAGGCCGGCGGGCACCCCCTGCGCGGTGTCGTGCACGCGGCCATGCACCTGGACGACGCGGCGCTCGCCGACCTCACCGACGAGCGGTTCGCCGCCGTGCTGGCGCCCAAGGCGGGCGGCGCGGCCCTCCTCGACCGCCTCACCGCGGGCCGCGACCTGGACCTGTTCCTCGCCCACTCGTCCGTGTCCGCCGCCATCGGCAATCCGGGGCAGGCCGCCTACGCGGCGGCCAACGCGTACCTGGAGGCGCTCGCCCGGGCCCGCCGCGCCGCCGGCCGGCCGGGCACGGCCCTGGCCTGGGGGCCGATCGGCGGCACCGGGTACGTCGCGCGCACCGGGATGGAGTCCGCGATGACCGAACGCGGCCTCGAACTCCTCGCCCCCGGCGAGGCCCTGGACACGGCCGGACGCCTGCTGGCCGCCGGGACCGACGTCGCCGGGGTGGGCCGCTACCGCTGGGGAGCCGCACGCCACCTGCTGCCCGCGCTGGCCACCCCCCGGTTCGCCCGGCTGGCCCCGGCCACCGGCGTGGCCTCCCCGGACGCCCGTGACGAACTGCTGCGCACCCTGGCCGGGCTGTCCGCCGAGGAGGCCGTGGAGAAGATCACCGAGACGCTCACCCAGCTCCTCGCGACGGTCCTCCAGACCGACCCGTCGGGCCTGGACGCGGCGCACAACGTCACCGACTACGGTCTGGACTCCCTGCTCGGCATGCAGTTCCTGGTCCAGGCGAGGGACCTGTTCGACGTCCGCCTCGCCCCGGCCGACCTGGCCACCGGCCGCACCCTCGGGCACTTCGCCCGCCTGGTGCACCAGCGCCTCGGCCTCGGGGCCGGCGAGGAGCAGCCGGGGGAGCAGCAGGGGGAGTAGCCGGGAGCGCGGCCGTCCTCGGCGCCCGGCCCGGCGCCGAGGACGGCCGCACCTCTCAGCGGGGCACCGAGCGCGGCCCGGTGACGTCGGCGCCCAGCGCCGTCACCCGGCGGCGCAGCTCACGGTCGGCGGTGACGACGAGGACCGGACGCCCGCCCGCCGCCGCCACGAGGTCCACCATCCGGTCGTCCCCGCTGCCGGGAGCCGGGTCCACCCGCACGCCGGGCACGGACTCCACGCCCCGGGCGGCGCCCTCCACCACGAGGACGATCTCCACCGGGCCCGGGAGACCGGGCAGCCCGTCGGCCGCCAGCCGGTCCCGCAGCCGCTCCGCCGCCCCCCGGCGGTCCCGCCACCACCCGTCGGGCACCGACCCGACGACGTTCGCGGCGTCGACGATCACGAGCGGGGAACCGGCCTCTTTCATAGGGGCAGGGTCCCACGCACGCCCGGGCGGTCCCCCGCGGGGGAGGCCGTACGGCGGGATCCCCGCGCCCGCGGCGCGGACCGCGGTGCGTAAGGTGAACAGGTGAACGGCGACTGGCTTCTCCGCGGCCGCGACGGCCGCCTCACCGTCTATCTGCATTCGGACGACGCCGTCCTGTGCCGCGCGGAACTCGCCCCCGGCGGCCCCTGGGAGCCCTTCCGCCGGGCCGGCGGCGACCTGGGGCTCCGGCAGGGACCCGCGGCCGTGGGACAGGGCGCCGACGGGTACGCCCACCTGGCCGCCTGGCGGCCGGCCGGGCCGGGGGAGTCCCGTCTGGTGCACTCCACCCACTTCCGCCCGCTGCTCGCCCCGCTCGACTGGTCCCCGGTCGGCCATCCCAACGGCCGCGGCGACCGCACGGGCACGCCCGCCGTGGCCGTCGACGACCGCAGGCGCGCGTACGTCTTCGTGCGCAACGCGGGCGGCGGGGTCAGCCTCCTGGTGCAGAAGGAGCGGGGCGGCTGGTACCCGTGGCGGGACCTCAGGGGATCCGGTGTCCAGGACCAGATCGCCGCCGCCGTCCGGGATTCCGGCCTGGTCGAGGTGTACGCGGCCACGCCCGACCGGATCCTGCACTGGCGTCAGGAGGAGCCCGGCAGGACGCCCACGCGGGACGAGACGGCCGAGGCGGCCGCCCGCCCCGGCACCCTGCGCGCGCTGCGCACGTCCGCCGAGCGGACCACCCTCTTCTTCACCGACCAGGACGGCGAGTTGTGCGCCTGGCGCCCCGGCGGCAAGCCGGTGCCGCTGCTCCGGGCGGCGGGTCCCGGCCCGGTCGCGGCCGTGCGCTGCGAGATCGACGGGCACGACTGCACGGTGCTCGCCCAGCGCTCGGCGAGCGGCCGGGTGGCGTTCGCCGCGTACCCCACGGAGCAGGAGCAGGCGGGCGCCTGGTGGACCGAGTCCGGCCCGCCCCTCCCGTCCGGCGCGCTGGTCGGCCTGGCCGTCGACGCCCTCGGCACCCTCGTCGCCGCCGCCCTCGACCCCGCCACCGCCACCCTCCGCGTCACCCGGCGCAAGGAGGAGCCGGGGCTGGCGTTGGAGGGGTGGCGGGAGGTCTGAGCGGGCCGGGGACGAGATGCCGGGGAGGGCCGGCTGGACGGCTTCGTCCCTCCGTGGACGGGCCCGTCCGCCCGTGGACGCCACGCGCCGGAGGTGCGAAGGCGGAGCCGTCGGACGCGGCACGCGCCACCGGTGAACAGCGCACCTATGATGGGCAGGATCCCACGGTTCCGTGTCGGTGATGCGGCGGGCTGCAGGAAGGTTTCACCAGACGATGGGGAAGAGGCCGGCACGTCCCACGGGCACTCCCGTCGAGGGCGGGCGCAAGGACGCGGAGCACCCCGGGCCCGCCGTCGGAGCGGCTCAGGGGAACTGGCTCACCCGGGGCAAGGACGGGAAGCTGACGCTGTACGCGCCGGCCCCGGACGGCCTCGTGCGCTGGTCGGAGAGGACCGTCGGCGGCCCTGACTGGACCGGCCCGCACGTCGTGCCGGTGCCCGGCCTCACGCGTCTCACGGTGCTCCAGGGAGCCGACGCCTACGTGCACTTCCTCGGCCGCAGGGAACGGGCCGGCGCCGACGGCGCACGGAGCGTCGACCTCGTGCACGCCGTGCAGTACCAGACCGGACTCGCCATCACCGACTGGCGCTCCCTCGGCAACCCGCACCCGGAGTCCGTGCCCGTCGAACCGGCCGGGGCCGTGGCACGGGACGGCAGCGTGCACGTCTTCGTCCCCGGCGACCGGGGCGGACTGAAGCTCCGGCGCGAGACGCCGAACGGCACCTGGCGGGCCTGGGAGCACCTGCCCGGCGGCGCGGTCCACGGTCCGCCCGCGGCGATCGCGCTGACCGACGGACGGATCGAGGTGTGCGCCGCCACGGAGACGGGCGTGCTGGTCTGGCGGCAGTCCGGGCCCGGCGGCGACTTCACCGGTCCCCGCGCCTTCTCCCTGCGTCCCGCGCCGGGCACGGTCGCGGCTCTGGAGACGGGCCCCGGCCGTGCCACGTTCTTCTGGACGGACACCGAGACCGACGGCGCCGTGGCCTGGCGGGCCGGCGACTGGCCGGCCGCTCTGGGGGGCACTCCGGCCGAGCGCCCGTACGCGGTGCTCCGCACCTCGCTGGACGGCTACGACTGCACCGTCCTCGCCTACCGCGGCCGTGGCGGGGCGGTCGTGCTCGGCATGGGCGGGACCGAGAACGAGACCGACGGGTTCTGGTGGTACGAGCTGGCCGAGACCTGCCAGGGCGCCCCGGCCCTGGCGCTGGACGGACGGGGCCGTGTGGTGATGGCCCTGATCGACGCCGACGGCAGGCCGCGGGTCGCCCGGCAGGGCGACGGCGACGGCCTCGCGCTCACCCGGTGGACCACGCTCGGGAGCTGAACGGGCGCGCCCCCGCGGCGCCGTGGCGGGTCAGCCGCCCGTGGCGGGCGACTTCTTCGCGGACTCGGGAATGTCCGAGTCGGTGCGCACCGCTTCCCACAACTGGCCGGCCTGGGGCTGAGCGGCCACCACCCGGTTCGGGTCGGCCTTGTCGTACGCCACCGGGAGCATGACCGTCTCCATGGTGGAGGGGTCGACCCCGTTCATGCTGCGCGCGAACTCGGCCAGGGCGGTCAGCGAGGCCAGTTCGGAGTCGGTGGTCAGCGCCGAGGTCAGTGTGTCGGCGATCTCGTACGTCCTGGTGGGGCTGCCGAACAGGTCCTGCCGCTTCACCTCGGACAGCAGGGCGATCATGAACTGCTGCTGAAGACCTATGCGGCCCAGGTCGCTGCCGTCGCCGACGCCGTGCCGGGTGCGCACGAACGCCAGGGACTGGGTGCCGTCCAGCTTGTGGGTGCCGGCGCTCAGGTCCAGGCCGCTGGACTCGTCCTTGATGGGTTCGTCGACGGTCACGGTCACACCGCCGATCGCGTCGACCAGCCCCTTGAAACCGGCGAAGTCGATCTCCATGTAGTGGTCCATGCGGACGCCGGACATCTTCTCGACCGTCTTCACCACGCAGGCCGGGCCGGCCGTGGAGTAGACCGAGTTGAACATGACGCGGTCGGCGGCGGGGAGCACCGAGCCGTCCGGCTTGGCGCATTCCGGGCGCGTGACGAGCGTGTCACGCGGGATGCTCACGGCGACGGCCTCGCGCCGCCCTTCGGGGATGTGCACGACCAGCGCGGTGTCCGACCGGGCCCCCGGCACGCTGCCGGTGCCCAGATCGGCGTTCTTGCCGGCGCGCGAGTCCGAGCCGAGCACCAGCAGGTTCTGCCCGGAGGTCGGCAGCTTCTCCGGACGGTCCTGACCCAGGGCCTCGTCCAGGTCCAGGCCCGTGATGTTGCCGTTCAGGCCGCTGTACAGCCAGTACCCGGTGCCGCCCACCGCGAGCAGCAGCAGCACCAGCGACAGCAGGACGATGCGGCCCCAGCGGCGCCGGGGCCGCCCGGACCCGCGGCGTCCGCCACCGCCCTCCGGCTCGGCATGCCGAGGCTCCGTGGTGGTGCTGTGTGCCATGTGTGCGGTTCCTCTCCTCACGGGCTCCGCGCCGCGGAGCGGCAGGGCCCGGGTGGGGGGAGGACCGGTCCACTGATGCGATCACGTCAGGGGGAGAACTATAAGCAGCGGTTCCCGCTCCACCGCCAGTGGGGGACCAGCGCGTCAGGGCGTCGAGTGCATGGTGCATCAGTCTTGACCACCGTTAAGGGTGGCTTAATATGTGTGAAACCTGTGGCCCGTGTGCAGAAAAGTCCACGAGGCCGGGGGGTGTCGGAGCGGTGCGGCGGAGGTGTCGCCGTGAACCGCGCAACGGGGTGGGCGTCCAGCGCGGACCGTTGAAGTCCGGGGGACGAATTGTCTTGGCAGGAGTACGAGTTGGTGGTCCGACCGCGCCTGAGTGTCGTCGTGCCCTTTCAGGACGTCGAGGCCTATCTGGCCGAATGCCTGGAGTCCATCGCGCGCCAGTCGTTCCGCGACTTCGAGGTCGTCCTCGTCGACGACGGGTCCACGGACGGTTCGGTACGGATAGCCGGCGACTTCTGTGCGGCCGACCCCCGTTTCCGCCTCGTGCGCCAGCACGCCCACGGTCCGGGCCACGCGCGCAACGTGGGCCTGCGCAACACCCACCCCGCGTCGGAGTTCCTGGCCTTCGTGGACGGTGACGACGTCATCCCCGAGTACGCGTACGAGCTCCTGGTGCGCACGCTCGAGGAATCCGAGGCGGATTTCGTCTCGGGCAACGTGCAGATGATGAACTCCACCAAGAAGTGGCAGTCCCCCCTGCACAAGGGCCCGATGCAGAAGAGCCGCCGCGGCACGCACATCACGAGGTTCGACGCGCTGATCTACGACCGCACGGTCTGGAACAAGCTGTTCCGCCGCTCCTTCTGGGACGGCCACGCCATCGAGTTCCCCGAAGGCGTGATGTACGAGGACTCGTGGGTGAACATGTACGCCCACTTCGCCGCCAGGAAGGTCGACGTCATCTCGGACGTCGTCTACTTCTGGCGCCGCCGGGAGGGCGGCGCGGCCCCGTCCATCACGCAGCGGCACTCGGAACTGTCCAACCTGCGCGACCGGGTCGCGGCGGTGCGGTCCGTGAGCCGTTTCCTCGGCGCGCAGGACGCCAAGGCGTACGCGGAGAGCAAGCGGAAGTACGACTTCGCGTGCCTGAAGTCGGACCTCATGCTGCACCTGAAGGTGCTCCCGGACGCCGACGAGGAGTACCGCGACTCGTTCGTGCGGTGGGCCAACGAGTTCCTGGACGAGACCGATCTGACCATCATCGACGAGCTGCCCGCGGACGCCCGGGTCAAGTGGCTGCTGGTGCGCGAGCGGCGCCTGGCCGAGCTCCTCGAGGTCATCGAGTTCGAGCGCCGCGGTGGCCCCATGCCCGTGCAGCGGCGGTTCCGCCGCTACCTGAACTACCCCCACCTCGGCGACCGGGCGGTGGGTCTCGACAAGAAGGCCTACCGGCTGGACAAGGAGTTCTCCCTCCACGGTTCGCTGTCGGACGCCCGGTGGGACGACCGGTCCGACACGCTCGTCCTGGCGGGAACGGCCTACGTCCGGTTCATCAACGTGCACAAGAAGCACATGTCGGTGAAGGCCATCGCCCTGCGGAACAAGAAGCAGGGCCGCATGATGGTCACCCCGGCGAAGACGGTGTACGCGCCGCGCGCCACCGAGGACAGTATGCAGAATCGTTACTGCTACGACTGGGCCGGGTTCGAGTCGCGGATCGACACCACGCGTCTCAAGCGCAAGGGGCAGTGGGTCGAGGGCACCTGGGACGTGGCCGCCGGCGTCCTCAGCCGCGGACTGTTCCGGTACCGGGGCATCGACCGAGGGGGCGCGGGCTCCGCCGCCAACCCGCCCTACCGGTACGTCGACAAGAACACGAGGGTCCTCCCGGTCTTCGTCCAGGGCAAGCTCAAGCTCCGCGTCGAGGTCGTCCGCTGTCGCATCACGCAGCACCGTCTCGTCGGCGACGAGCTGGAGCTGCGCGGCGTCTACCTGGGCCCCAAGGTGCCGGAATGGGGCAAGTTCCGGGTCACCAGCCTGAACGGGGCCGGCCGGCACGACGCACGGGTGCGCTTCACCCCCGGCGGCGACGGATGGTGCACCTTCTCCACCAGGGTCCCGCTCCGCAGCCTCGTCCCGAAGTCCCGCGCGCACGCCGCGACGGACGCGGACGTGCCGCAGTCCTGGGGCATGGGCGGCAACGGATGGAAGACGACCTTCCACGTCGAGGGCCGCAAGATGACCATCTACCCGGTCATGGCGGAGGACGCGACGGACGGGCACTACCGGATGCCCGCGTCGCTCCAGACCGGGGAGGGCGACCGCGAGGTCGTCGTCCACCGCAACGGGTCCGGCTATCTCGTGCTCTTCGAACGCGCCACCCTCCCCCTCGCGACGCGGTGCGCGTGGCACGAGGACGGCTCCCTGGAGATCCGGGGCCGTTACCTGGCCGCCGACGGGCTGACCGAGGAGGAGTACCACGCCGCCCACCTGGTGGTCCGTTCGCGCGCACACGGGGCGGAGCGTGCCGTGCCGCTCAGCTGGGACGGCTACGAGTTCCGCTCCGTGCTGACGCCGGCCGCCATGCGGACCCTGGCAGGGGACATCCCGCTGGCGGCCGGACGGTGGGACTTCTTCCTGCGCCGCCAGGACCTGTCCGCCGTGGCGCGCGAGGACCGCCTCGAGGACCTGATGGTGAAGATCGACCAGGACCTCGTCAGGGCGTTCCCGCAGGAGTACGAGCGGAGCGAACGGCGCTACGAGATGCAGGCCGAGTCCTACGACCGGCTGTCGCTGCTCGTCCATTCGGCCATGCCCGACCACGCCCGCGGTCCCTACCGGCAGAAGCTGCTGCGCACGAAGGCCTACCCCGAGGCCCGCCGGAAGCCGGTGCGCGACGCCGTGCTGTTCGACGCTTTCAAGGGCACCCAGTACTCCGACAGCCCCCGGGCCCTGCACGAGGAGCTCGTGCGCCGCCGTGTCGGCCTCGAGCACCTGTGGGTGGTGCGCGACGACCAGGTGCAGGTGCCGCCCACGGCGACGCCCGTCCGGATGTGGTCGCCACAGTGGTACGAGGCGCTCGCCACCAGCCGGTACGTCGTCGCCAACAACCACCTCCCGGACTGGTTCAAGAAGCGGGACGGCCAGATCGTCGTACAGACCTGGCACGGCACGCCCCTGAAGAAGATCGGCCACGACATCGAGTCGATCCACTTCGCCGACCAGCGCTACCTGGAACGGGTGGAGAAGGAGGTGCAGAACTGGGACATGCTCGTGTCTCCCAACAGCTTCTCCACCCCGATCCTCAGGCGCGCCTTCGGCTTCCCCGGCGAGATGGTGGAGAGCGGCTACCCGCGCAACGACATCCTGCGCCGCCCCGGCACGGAGGCCCAGGAGCAGCAGATACGCCGCAGGATCGGACTGCCGGAGGGCAAGCGGATCGTGCTGTACGCGCCGACCTGGCGCGACGACCAGTTCTACGCGCCCGGCAAGTACAAGCTGGACTTCCGGATCGACCTGGAAGCGGCGCGTGCGCAACTCGGGTCCGACCACGTTCTGATGGTGCGCCGTCACCCCAACGTGGTGGACCCGGTGCCGGGCGCCGGTGACGGATTCGTCTTCGACGTCTCCGACTACCCGGACATGGCCGACCTTTCGCTGATCACCGACGTGATGATCACGGACTACTCCTCCCTGATGTTCGACTACGTCAACACGGGGCGGCCCATCCTCTTCTTCACCTACGACCTGGACCACTACCGCGACACCCTGCGCGGCTTCTACTTCGACTTCGAGACCGACGCCCCCGGCCCCCTCCTCCACACGTCGCAGGAACTGGTGGCGGCCGTCCGCGACATCGACCGCATCCAGGACCTCTACGCCGAGCGGTACGACCGGTTCCAGCGCGATTTCTGCGACCTGGACGACGGTTACGCCGCCGCACGGCTCGCGGACCGCATGCTCGTCGCGGGAGGAGACCTGCGGCAGGAGGCGGCGCGGGCGCCGGCGGTCGGCACCGTCGACGTGCGGCAGGCGGGACGTCCGATGACGCCCGTGCAGGGGAGCAGGTCGCAGTGGTTCACCGGCCGGCACCCGTCCACGGGTCTGGTCGGCGGGGTCCCCTCCCAGCCTTCCGCCGGGCAGCACACCGGGCCCCCGCAGCCGTCCATCCCGCCTGCCGACGACCGGAGCCGTCAAGGCGTGATCGTGTGACGCCGACGGCTCCGCCCGGCGCCGTTCCCGGCGGACCGGGCGGCGGTCGCCGCCGTGCCGTCTCAGCCGGTACGGGTGTCGACCCGGATCACCAGAGCCCGGTGGTCGGAGGCCCCCGTGTCGACCACCCGGCAGCCGGTGCGGGGCAGCCCGGTGAAGAGGTAGTCCAGCTTGTGCCGGGAGTCGTGGGTCGCCCGGGCCGGGCTGTCGTCGCACTCCCGGTGCGCGCCGTACGGACGCTCCGGCCAGACCCAGGAGTCCGGGTTGTGCTTCCCCGGCGGGTCCACATTGAGATCGCCGCCGTACACGGTCCGCCGCTCGGGCACCGCGTCCGCCAGCGCCCTCAGCTGACCGCCGCGGAAGTCCCGTTCCGCCGGCGCCCCGTCGCCGCCGTGCGGGGTGAGATGCGCGGTGCACACCGTGACCTCGTGCGCCGCGACGAACGCGCAGAGGATGCCGCGCTGCACTCCGGTGTCCGGCTGCGGCGCGGGCACCGTGCGCACGTCCGTCAGCGGATACGCCGACACGAGGGCGTACCCCGCGGCTCCTCGGCCGCCCGTCCCGCAGCGGACCGTGGACCGGCGCCCGTCGGACCCGCGCCACGTGTAGGCCCGGAACGCCGTGTGCCAGGACGGCCCGAGGGAGTCGCGCACCGCCTCCACGTCGGCCTCGCAGGTCTCCTGCAGAAGCAGTACCCGGGCCCCGGACTCGGTGACGAGGCGTTCCGTCCGTTCCCGCTTGGCGTCATGGCCGCCCGTGCCGGCGCAGTTCCACTGCCGCACTGCGCACATGTTCCAGGTCGCCACGGTGAGCGTGCCGGTCTCGGCGGGGGAGGGGACCGGTTCCGTCCCGGTCCGCGCGTGTGTCGCCACGGCGAGTCCTGCCAGGGCGAGAACCGGCACCAGGACGGCGAGCAGACGACGTCCCGGCGCGCGGACCGCGGAAACGGGACGTCGGAGCATCCGGCCATCATGACCGATCCGCCCACGACCAGCCAAAAACCCTGAGAGTGAGTCCGTACATGTCCAAGGCACCCACGACCGGGCGGCACCTGCTCAACGGGATCGAAGCCTCGGGGGCGTTCCCCGTGGAGTACCGGTTCGCCCATGCCAAGAACGGCAACAGGCACCTTGTCGTCGTCTTCGCCAACTTCTCCGCGCCCGACGACTACGGGTGGTCCAACGGCGTCTTCGACAACGTCCGCGCCAATGTCCTGTGGATCCGCGACCGGTTCGACGGGATGAACAGCTACTACCTGTGCAAGCAGATGGACTTCTCCCTGGAGCGGTCCGTCGCCACCCTGATCTTCAACGTCATGGAGGCGCTGTCACTGTCCCCGGCCGACGTCACCATGTGGGGCGGCTCCAAGGGCGGCAGCGCCGCCCTGTACTTCGGACTGCGCTACGGCTTCCGGAACATCGTCTCCATCGTGCCCCAGTTCCTCGTCGGCACGTACGTGAGCACCGTGCACCCGAAGGTCGCCGCCTACATGATGGGCGAAGGCGTGCCGCACGAGAACGTCCGCGCACTCGACGCCGTCCTGCCCGACCTGGTGCGGGCGGAGGCCAACCGGGACGCCAACATCTACCTGCTCTCCTCGCCCCAGGACGAGCAGTACCCCGTTCAGGTGGAGCCGTTCCTCGGACTGTTCCGGGACTACGGCAACTTCAACTTCCTGTTCAGCGAGTCCCCGTTCATCACCGATCACACCCAGGTCACCCGGCGCAACGTCCCCGCCCTCATGGGCATCGCCAACCTGCTGGCCGACGGGACACCCCCCCGTCTGGGGTTCGTGCGCAACGGCTACGAGGAGCCGGACCGGGACAGGTCCGCCATCGACGCGTACCTGGCCTCGACGTCCCAGCTGAAGGGGCGGGAGAGCTTTCAGCCGCCCCTGGTCCGTGCCCCCGCCTTCAACGAGGAGGTGCCGGTCTCCGCGGTGCGCCTCTCCGGCGTCGCCCCCGGTGCCGTCCGGGTGAGTCTGTGGGAGAACGGCAAGTTCCTGGCCTCGCCGTCCGTGGCCCCCGACGGCAGCTGGTCGTGGGAGCCGAACCGGCCCTGGAAGAAGGGCAGGCATCTGATCCGCTTGTTCTCCGTGGACGCACAGGGCTTCCACTCCGAGCGGACCGAGGCCTCCTTCGTCGCCGTCGACGCGCCCGTCATGCCGCGGAGCGGCGCACAGCCCGCGGGCGACGCGGCCGCGCCGGTGGTGACGGAACCGGGGGTGCACGAGCAGGTCAGGGACGCCCGCGTGGTGTTCAGGGGGTCCGCGCCGGGCGCGGCGCAGGTCGGCTTCCGCGAGAACGGCGTCGTCCTGGGCGGCGCGGTGGTGGCCCCGGACGGGACGTGGACCTGGGACTCCGGCTGGTCCTGGGGCGAGGGCGCCCACTTCGTCGACGTGTTCGCCGTGACCGCGAGCGGCGCGGAGTCGCCGGCCGCCCCGGTTCCCTTCACGGTCCTCGGGCTCTCGGCCGGCGCGGCCTCCCCCTTCTCCTACGACGGCGCCCGCTGAGGAGCCACGCATGAGGAAGGGGGCCCCCGCCCGCAGGCGGAGACCCCCTTCACCCCTCACCGCCGTGTCACGCCGGAACCGACGCCACCCCCGGCTCCAGGAACCGCTTGCCGTTCACCCGCTCGGAGACGCCCTCGCGGTCCAGGTACGGCGTGACGCCGCCCAGGTGGAAGGGCCAGCCGGCGCCGGTGATCAGGCACAGGTCGATGTCCTGGGCCTCGGCGACGACGCCCTCGTCGAGCATCAGGCCGATCTCCTGGGCCACCGCGTCCAGCACCCGCTCGCGGACCTGCTCCTCGGTGAGGACGGTGTCGCCCTGCTGCAGCAGCGCGGCGACCTCCGGGTCCAGCTCCGGCTTGCCGGAGTCGTAGACGTAGAAGCCGCGCTTGCCGGCTTCCACGACCGCCTTCAGGTTCGGGGAGACCGTGAAGCGGTCCGGGAACGCCTGGTGCAGGGTCTCGGAGACGTGCAGGCCGATGGCCGGGCCGACCAGCTCCAGCAGGACCAGCGGGGACATCGGCAGGCCGAGCGGCTCCACCGCCTTCTCCGCGACCTCGACGGGCGTGCCCTCGTCGATGACGTTCTGGATCTCGCCCATGAAGCGGGTCAGGATGCGGTTCACGACGAACGCCGGGGCGTCCTTCACCAGCACCGCGGTCTTCCGCAGCTTCTTGGCGACGCCGAACGCCGTGGCCAGCGCCGCGTCGTCGGTCTTCTCGCCGCGGACGATCTCAAGGAGCGGCAGGACCGCGACCGGGTTGAAGAAGTGGAAGCCGACGACCCGCTCGGGGTGCTTCAGCTTCGACGCCATCTCGGTCACCGACAGCGACGAGGTGTTGGTCGCGAGGATCGCGTGCGCCGGGGCGACCGCCTCGACCTCCGCGAACACCTGCTGCTTGACGCCCATCTCCTCGAAGACCGCCTCGATGACGAAGTCGGCGTCCGCGAAGCCCTCGGCCTTGTCCAGCACACCGGTGACCAGCGCCTTGAGGCGGTTGGCCTTGTCCTGGTTGATCCGGCCCTTGCCGAGCAGCTTGTCGATCTCGGCGTGGACGTAGCCGACGCCCTTGTCGATGCGCTCCTGGTCGATGTCGGTCAGCACGACCGGCACCTCGAGGCGGCGCAGGAACAGCAGCGCGAGCTGGGAGGCCATCAGACCGGCGCCGACGACGCCGACCTTGGTGACCGGGCGTGCCAGGTTCTTGTCCGGGGCGCCCGCGGGGCGCTTGCCGCGCTTCTGCACCAGGTTGAACGCGTAGATTCCGGCGCGCAGTTCGCCGCCCATGATCAGGTCGGCGAGCGCCTGGTCCTCGGCGTCGTAGCCCTTCTGCAGGTCGCCGTCCTTGGCGGCGGCGATGATGTCCAGGGCGCGGTAGGCGGCCGGGGCCGCGCCGTGCACCTTGGAGTCCGCGGCGGAGCGGCCCTTGGCGACGGCCTGGTCCCAGGCCTCGCCGCGGTCGATCGCCGGGCGCTCGACCGCGATCTCGCCCTTGAGGACGGACGCGGTCCAGATCAGCGACTGCTCCAGGAAGTCCGCGCCCTCGAACAGCGCGTCCGCGATGCCGAGTTCGTAGACCTGCACGCCCTTGAGCTGCTTGTTCTGGTTGAGGCTGTTCTCGATGATGACCGAGACGGCCTTCTCGGCGCCGATCAGGTTCGGCAGCAGGGTGCAGCCGCCCCAGCCGGGCACCAGGCCGAGGAAGACCTCGGGCAGGGAGAACGCGGGCAGCGCCGCGGACACCGTGCGGTAGGTGCAGTGCAGACCGATCTCCACGCCACCGCCCATGGCGGCGCCGTTGTAGTACGCGAAGGTCGGCACGGCCAGCTTCGACAGCCGCTTGAAGACGTCGTGGCCGCCCTTGCCGATGGCCAGCGCGTCCTCGTGGCGCTTCAGCAGCTCGACGCCCTTGAGGTCGGCGCCGACCGCGAAGATGAACGGCTTGCCGGTGACGCCGACGCCGACGATGTCGCCGTCCGCGGCCTCCTTCTCGACCTGGTCGATCGCGGCGTCCAGGTTCGCCAGCGACTGCGGGCCGAGCGTGGTCGGCTTGGTGTGGTCGTGACCGTTGTCCAGCGTGATCAGCGCGAACCGGCCCGCGCCCAGCGGCAGGTCGAAGTGGCGTACGTGCGCGCTGGTGACGACCTCGCCGGGGAACAGCTCGGCCGCACCCTTCAGAAGCTCTGCGGTGGTGCTCACTTGTCCCCCTCGAAGTGCGGGTTCTCCCAGATGACCGTCGCGCCCATGCCGAAGCCGACGCACATGGTGGTCAGGCCGTAGCGGACGTGCGGCTGCTCCTCGAACTGGCGGGCCAGCTGCGTCATCAGCCGGACGCCGGAGGAGGCCAGCGGGTGGCCGAACGCGATGGCGCCGCCGTACTGGTTGACGCGCTCGTCGTCGTCGGCGATGCCGTAGTGGTCCAGGAACGCGAGGACCTGGACGGCGAAGGCCTCGTTGATCTCGAACAGGCCGATGTCGGAGATGGACAGGCCCGCCTGGGCGAGCGCCTTCTCCGTGGCCGGGATCGGGCCGTAGCCCATGACCTCGGGCTCCACGCCGGCGAAGGCGTAGGCGACCAGGCGCATCTTGACCGGCAGGCCGTTCTCGCGGGCGAAGTCCTCGGAGGCGATGACGGAGGCGGTGGCGCCGTCGTTCAGACCGGCCGCGTTGCCGGCGGTGACCCGGCCGTGGACGCGGAACGGCGTCTTGAGGGTCGCCAGGTTCTCCAGCGTGGTGCCCGGACGCATCGGCTCGTCGGCGGTGACCAGGCCCCAGCCGGTCTCGCCGCCCTCGGGGTTGGTGCGGCGCACCGAGACCGGCACCAGGTCGGCCTGGATCTTGCCGTTGGCGTACGCCTTGGCGGCCTTCTCCTGGGAGCGGACCGCGTACTCGTCGGCGCGCACCTTGGTGATCTGCGGGTACCGGTCGTGCAGGTTCTCCGCGGTCATGCCCATGAACAGGGCGGACTCGTCGACCAGCTTCTCGGAGACGAACCGCGGGTTGGGGTCCACGCCCTCGCCCATCGGGTGGCGGCCCATGTGCTCGACACCGCCCGCGATGGCGACGTCGTACGCGCCGAAGGCGACGGAGCCGGCCACCGTGGTGACGGCGGTCAGCGCGCCGGCGCACATGCGGTCGATGGAGTAGCCCGGCACGGACTGCGGCAGGCCGGCGAGGATGCCCGCCGTGCGGCCGATGGTCAGGCCCTGGTCGCCGATCTGCGTGGTCGCGGCGATGGCGACCTCGTCGATCTTCTTCGGGTCGAGGCCCGGGTTGCGGCGCAGCAGCTCCCGGATCGCCTTGACGACCAGGTCGTCGGCGCGGGTCTCGTGGTAGATGCCCTTCGGGCCCGCCTTGCCGAACGGGGTACGGACGCCGTCGACGAAGACGACGTCCCTGACGGTACGAGGCACGATGGCTCTCCTCCAGGTACGGGATGCTGAGCGCTTGCTTACGCCCCATGCTACTTGCGGGTAACGTAACTGCCCACCCCCGTGGGCCGGAGCGGCGAACATCACACGACCGGCCCCGCGGAGGGGGCCGGTCCGGCGTCCCGCGCCGGCCCTACGACCGCCTCAGCCGCGTGCGCAGGCCCCGGCGCAGCCGCGCCCCGGTGCTGACCCGCTGGCCGCGGCCGGAGACCCGGCGGGCCACCGAGGCGGCCCGGTCCTCACGCACCTCCAGCTCACCGGCCTGGTGCGCGAACAGCCCGCCGCCGGTGCTCATGGCGACCTCCGCCGTGTACGTCCCGGGCGGGACGTCGGAGAGGTCGACGCCCTCCTTGTCCAGCGAGGTGAAGAACCCGAACGCGTACGAGCCGAAGTCGCCCGGCGCCAGGTGCGGGCGCACCTGCTCCTCCCGCCTGACCGCCTTCAGGGCGACGGTGTGCGTGGAGTCCGCGCCGCGCAGCGTGAGGTAGTACGTCGAGTGGGTCGCGCGGTCGGCGTTGCGTCCGGGGAGGAAGAAGACGCCGTACACCCGGAGCTTCGGGCCCTCCATCGCGAACCGCTTGAGCACGAACACGGACCCTCCGGGGCCGGCCGCGGTGAGGTCCCGCTTGATCACCCGGACGCTCTTCGCGTCGCCCCGGAGGACCACCTCGCGCCCCCGGGAGGCGGCGCGGCGGTCGATCGCCCGGTACGCGACCAGCGGCACCCTGCGGTCGATGCCCTCGCTCTCGCTGGTCACCCGCGCGAACACGTCGTACACACCGTCGGGCAGCGCGTCGAACAGCTCACGCGCCTCGCAGGTGAAGCCGCCGTCCTTGTAGGACGCGAAGTGCGTGTCGAAGTACTTCAGGTAGAGCTGGTCCACCGGCACGGTCTGCGCGTCCGCCACCCACGCCCGGTCGTCCCGCACCAGCACGAGCTGCTTGGTCTCCCGCGCCCCGGCCTCCTCGCCCTGTTCCGCGGAGACGCCGGGCAGGAAGGCGTGCCCGGACAGCGTGGCCCGCTCGGGGGTGAGCTGCGCGGCGGTCAGCACGCCCGCCGCGGTGTCCCGTGCCCGCAGGTCCGCCAGGTGCTCGGCCGCGGTGGGCTCGTCCACCTCGTTGGAGCCGACCTGCACCTCCCCGAACCGCGGCACCGTCCCCTCGGTCAGCGCGTAGATGACGCTGAGGATCACCGAGAGGCCCTGCCGCGTCACCTCCGCGTGCTTCACCAGGGCGGGGGACTCCACCATGAAGAAGTTGAAGTT
The DNA here is from genome assembly GCF_055778765.1 of Streptomyces sp. DSM 120436. Classification (NCBI taxonomy): domain Bacteria; kingdom Bacillati; phylum Actinomycetota; class Actinomycetes; order Kitasatosporales; family Streptomycetaceae; genus Streptomyces; species Streptomyces sp. DSM 120436. Next base: position 3,514,266 of record NZ_JBSKBS010000001.1, read on the forward strand.
GGAGTACTTCCGCAGGGCCGGGAGGAAATGGACGACGTGTTCCTCGTACTGGTAGTCCTTCGTCGAGGAGAACAGGTAGATGTTGCGGTCCAGGTCGGTGGTCTCGGCCAGCAGCTCCGGGAGCACCGAGTCGAGCCGGTCCACGTTCTCCTGCGGCTGGCCCTCGCCGAGGACCCACTCGCCGAGCACGCCGTGCCCCTGGGAGTAGCTGCCGATGAAGTACTGCGGCGTGGAGGCGACGATGTTCCGGTAGCCGTACTTCAGGGCGTAGTAGATGGCGGCGCTGCCGCCCTTCGAGGAACCGGCCAGCACCACCGTCTCACGGGAGAGTCCCAGCTTTTCCCGGTAATGGGTGATCAGTTCCTCGACGGCCTCCGAAACCGAGAAGTCCATCGCCCGCGCCACGTAGTACGACGGGCCCCCGTCGAACCGGTCGCGGATTCTCAGCACGTTGCACTGGACGCCCGAAAGGGCGGCGCCGAATCCGTACTTCGAACCCACGGAGGAAAACACCACGAGCAGGTTGCCGTGGTCGCCCGCAGCGGGCGTGAATTCGTACTCGATTTCCCAGTTGCCGTATTTCTCCACACGTATCTCGGGCGTGCGGATCGTCGCTGTCCTGTAGTTTTCGGACGTGTGGGGGAGTGTGTCCGAATGCTGCGGGTTGACCGGGCGGACCTGGGTGGGTTCCATGAAATGGTGCCCCTTGTTCCTGTCAGAGATTTTCCGTTCGGAGTTCGGGCCGCTCCGCGGGAAACTCCTCCGACATGGTCTACGGGTGTTTTCGCAGGGAGAGCAGCCGGGACGAGGCTAACCCATCCCCCCGCCACGGAGCGAGAGGCGGCCCTGTGCCTCGTCCCGCGTATTCCCGGGCACCCGCGACGCATGCGGACAGCACGCCGGAATCCGGGGCAAGTGCCCCGCGCGACAGCGGACTTCCCCGCGTGTCCGGCGCCGCCCGCCGGCCGGGTCACGGCGGCGCCGCGCGCTCACGCGCGCCAGTAGCCGCGGCCGAGCAGCACCGCCAGCGGCACGATCTCGATACGGCCGAGCAGCATCAGCGCGCCCAGGATCACCTTCGACGCCTGGCCCAGCGGCGCGTACGAGCCGGACGGACCCAGCTCCCCGAAGGCCGGGCCGACGTTGCCGAGGCAGGCCGCGGCGGCTCCCAGCGCGGTGAACACACCGCCGCCGCCCGCGTCCGCCCCGGCGTCCAGGGCCAGGCCGAACGCCCCCAGCACCAGGGTGAGGACGTAGAGGAGCGCGAACAGCAGCACCGAGCGGAGCGCCTGCGCGCCGACCACCCGGCCGCTCACCCGCACCGGCAGGACCGCGTCCGGGTGCACGGCCTGCTCCAGCTCGCGCCGGGTGAAGCGGAAGAGCACGAGATGGCGGACGACCTTGACCGAACCGCTCGCCGACCCGGCACACGCCCCGACGAACATCAGCGCCAGCAGGGTGAGCGTGGCGACCGTGCCCCACTCCGCCCAGTCGGCCGTGGCGAAGCCGGTGGTGGTCATCACCGACACCGCCTGGAACGCCCCGTGCCTCAGGCCGTCGAGTCCGCCCGCCGCACCGGAGGCCCACAGCGCGGCCGCCACGGCGCAGGAACCGGCGACGAGCAGGACGGCGTACAGCCGCAGTTCCTCGTCACGCGCGGCGGCCCGCACCTGGCGCAGCGCGGCGAGACGGTACAGCCGCAGCAGGTTCACCCCCGCCACCGCCATCAGCCCGCACAGCACCCACTGCGTCACCGGCGCGAGACCGCCCGCCGAGTCGTCGTGCGGGGCGAACCCGCCGAGGGACACGGCGGACGTCGCGTAGGAGAACGCGTCGAAGAGGCCCATCCGCCGGTCGAGCCCGGACCACCCCAGGGCGGCCAGCACCAGCACGCCGGCCGCCGTCACCGCCAGGTACACCTTCCACAGCCGCCGGGCCGTGTCCCGCACGGTCGCGCCGAGCGTCTCCATCTCCACGGGCCCCGGCAGCTCGGACCGCAGCAGCTCACGGCCGCCGATGCGCAGCCGCGGCAGCACCGCGAGCGCCAGCACGATGATGCCCGCGCCGCCCAGCCAGTGGGTGAACTGGCGCCAGAACAGCATGTCCGGCCCGAGCGCGTCCAGGTCGTCGACGACGGTCGCGCCCGTCGCGGTGAACCCCGACATCGCCTCGAACCAGGCGTCGACCGGGCGGTCGAGCTGGGGGACGTGACCGAGCAGGAACGGCGCCGCGCCGAACGCGGGCGCGAGCAGCCACACGGCGACGACGACGAGGAACCCCTCCCGCACGCCCAGCGGGGGCCGCGGTCCCGTCAGCCGCTTCAGCGCCAGGCCGGTCAGCGCCACGGCGAGTCCGGGGACGAGGAACGGCCACGGGGGTTCGCCGGTCCCGAGCGCCACGGCCGCCGGCGGCACGAACGCGAGCGCGAACCAGGCGAGGAGGGCGCCGACGACGCCCAGCGTCGTCCGCACGTCGACGCAGGTCCGCCCGCGCGCGAACCACCGGCGACGCTGCGGCAGCGGACGCGGCGGCCTCACAGGTCGTGCTCGATCGCGGGGACGCGGTCGGGCTCGGTGAGGACGACGACCCGGTCCCCGGGCCGCAGTTCGTCCCCGTCGCGGGGGAAGAACACCGTGCCGTCCCGCACGATCGCGCCCACGGCCGCGCCGGGCACGGCGCCGACCGGACCGTACGCGAACCGGCTGCCGGGCCGGACGGTGACGTCCAGCACCTCGAAACGGTCGTCGCCCAGCATCGCCATCTGGCGGGTGCGCTCCCCGAACGTGAAGCGGGCCATCTTCTCGGCGGTCTCGTCGCCCGGGTCGATCGTCACGTCGACGCCGGCCGCCTTGAACACCTCGGCGGCGGCGGGGTCGCCGAGAACCGTCAGGGCCAGCCGCACCCCGTGCAGCTTCACCAGCACCGCCGCGTGCAGATTGCGCGAGTCGTCCTTCGCCGCCAGCACCGCCGCCCCCGCCGTGCCGATGCGCTCGCGGCGCAGGAACGCCGGGTCCAGACCGCTGGTGCGGAACACCCGCGCCCGGTCCAGCGCGGCGGCGGCCTCGCGGGCGCGGGCCGCGTCCGGTTCGACGATCCGCACCATGACGCCCCGGTCGAGCAGCACCCGCGCCACAGCGGTGCCCATGCGCCCCGCGCCGTAGATCACCACGTCGTCGACGGGGGCGGCGCCGGTGACCACCCGGCTCCAGGCGCGGGCCGCCGCGGGGGACGCCATCGCGATGATCCAGTCGTCCTCCCGTACGACCTCGTCCGCGCCCGGCACGGTCCAGTCCCCGTCGCGTACGAGGGCGACCACCCGGGACGCGGCGGGCAGTCCCGCCTCCCGCAGGGGACGTCCGGTGAGCCGCGGGGCCGCCGCCCCGCGGGCGTCGACGCCGATGACGACCACCTCGCCGTGGACGAAGAAGTCCACGTGCCGGGCGCCCGGCACGTGCAGGACGCGTTCGACGGCGTTCGCCGTCTCGAACGCCGTCGAGACGAGGAGGTCCACGTCCAGGTCGCCCGCCCGCCACGCCTCGAGGTAGTCCGTCCCGGTGGCCCGTACGACCGTCCGCGCCGACGACAGCCGGCGGGCGAGCATGGCGGTGACCAGGTTGACCTCGTCCCGCGAGGTGCACGCCATCACCAGGTCGGCGTCGGCGACGCCGCCCTCCAGCAGCGTCTCGCGCCGGGTGCCGCTGCCGTGCACGGTCCGTACGTCGTAGGCGTGCGACACGGCCTCCAGCCGCGCCCGGTCGACGTCGATCACCGTGCACTCGTGCGCCTCGGCGAGCGACTTGACCACCGTCCCGCCCACCTGCCCGGCCCCCACCACGACAACCCGCATGCCGGCATCGTGGCACGGGGGCGGGGTGCTGCCCGGCACCGACGCCGGGCGACACGGGCACGCGAGCGGCCTCACGGGCGACGGCGGGGGCGTGCGCCCGGCACGCGGCCGGGTCCGCGACGCCGGTGCGCGGGGTGGACCGGCCGGAACCGAGGAGGCTCGCCGGGAAGGGCTTCTCACGGCCTTGCCCGACTGCGGGACGCGAGCCGAGCCCGTGCGGGGTGTGTCCGTTCCGCCGCGAGGCCGCCGGGCGCCGCGCCGCCCTCGACGCCCTCGCGGCGCGAGCCGGGAATCCCGCTGGATCCCGGCTTCGTCGATGACGGGGGCCGGGGGAGGGACCGTCGGGACGTGGGGCGGCACAGCCCCCGGAGGCGGGGGTGCGTGAGGGCGGGCGTCTCCTGAGCGAACGGACCGTCAGGGCGTCGGGCGAGGCGCCCCCGCCGACGGGCGGCACGGCTCGTCGACGGGAGACCCTGCCGGCGGACCCGTGGCCGGCCGCGTCCCTCCGGGGCGGTGGTCAGGCCGTGAGCGCCGCCACCAGCACCGGCGTCACCTGCTCCACCTGCCAGGCGCGGGCGCCGTGGGCGGTCAGGGTCGCGGCGACCGTCTCGGCGGTGGCCGGGGCCGGCGGCTCCCAGCAGACCCTGCGGACCGTGTCCGGCGTGATCAGGTTCTCCGCGGGCATGTTCAGCCGCTCCGCGAGGGCGGTCACGCCCGCTCGCGCGGCGGACAGCCGGGCCGCGGCCGCCGGGTCCTTGTCGGCCCAGGCGCGTGGCGGCGGGGGACCGGTCACCGGCTGGCCGGGCTGGGGCAGCCGGTCCTCGCTCAGCGCCTTCGCCCGGTCGACCGCCGCCTGCCACTGTTCGAGCTGGCGGCGGCCCACCCGCTGCCCGAAGCCGTTCAGCGCGGCCAGGGCGTGCGGGTTGGACGGCATGGCGAGGGCGGCCTCGACGATCGCCGCGTCGGACAGCACCTTGCCGGGGGACACGTCACGGCGGCGGGCGATCCGGTCCCGGGTCTGCCACAGCTCCCGTACGACGGCCATCTGCCGCCGGCGGCGGACCTTGTGCATGCCGGAGGTGCGCCGCCACGGGTCCTTGCGCGGCTCGGGCGGCGGCGCCGAGGCGATCGCGTCGAACTCCTGCCGGGCCCAGTCCAGTTTGCCCTGCCGGTCCAGCTCCTTCTCCAGCGCGTCCCGCAGGTCGACCAGCAGCTCGACGTCGAGCGCGGCGTAGCGCAGCCAGGGCTCGGGCAGCGGGCGGGTGGACCAGTCGACGGCGGAGTGGCCCTTCTCCAGCTGGAAGCCGAGCACGTTCTCGACCATCGCGCCGAGCCCGACCCGCGGGAACCCGGCCAGCCGGCCGGCCAGCTCGGTGTCGAAGAGCCGCGTCGGCACCATGCCTATCTCGCGCAGGCAGGGCAGGTCCTGGGTGGCGGCGTGCAGCACCCACTCCACGCCGGACAGCGCCTCGCCGAGGGCGGACAGGTCGGGGCAGGCGACCGGGTCGACCAGCGCGGTGCCGGCGCCTTCGCGCCGGAGCTGGACGAGGTAGGCGCGCTGTCCGTACCGGTAGCCCGAGGCGCGCTCGGCGTCCACGGCGACGGGCCCGCGGCCCGCGGCGAACGCGGCGACCGCCTCGGCGAGGGCGGCCTCGTCGGCGACCACGGCCGGGACGCCCTCGCGGGGCTCCAGCAGGGGGATCGGCGCCTGTGCAGCAGAGGATCCGCCGTCGTCCGGAGGGGCGCCTCCGGTGGTGCGCAGTGAACTGTCTGCTGCGGTGTCGTGGGCGTCGGTCACCTGTCAAGAGTATCCGTACGTGCCGGTCCCCGGTCCGTCCCTCCGCCCGGTGACCCCGCCGACCAGCGAGAACAGGCCGCCGCACGGCCCCGGCGGTCCCCCGCGCGGCGGCGCCCGCCGACGCGGGGGGGGCGTCGACGGGCACGGGAAGGGGGGCGGGGCGGGATGCCGAACGGTGCGGAGGGCGGGGTCAGTGGATGATGCCGGTGCGCAGGGCCACCGCCACCATCCCGGCGCGGTCGCCCGTGCCGAGCTTGCGGGCGATGCGGGCGAGGTGGCTCTTCACCGTGAGGGCGGACAGGCCCATGGAGACGCCGATCGCCTTGTTCGACTGGCCCTCCGCAACCAGCCGCAGCACCTCGACCTCACGGCCGGACAGCTCGCGGTAGCCACCCGGGTGACTCGGGGCACCCGGGGGACGGCGGTGCAGGCGGGCGGCGGCCGCGCCGATGGGAGCGGCGCCGGGTCGGGTGGGGAGCCCGAGGTTGGTCCGCGTGCCGGTGACGACGTAGCCCTTCACTCCGCCCGCCAGCGCGTTGCGCACGGCGCCGATGTCGTCGGCGGCCGAGAGGGCGAGGCCGTTGGGCCAGCCCGCGGCGCGGGTCTCGGAGAGGAGGGTGAGGCCGGAACCGTCCGGCAGGTGGACTTCGGCGACGCAGATGTCGCGGGGGTTGCCGATGCGGGGACGAGCCTCCGCGACGGACGAGGCCTCGATCACATCGCGCACACCGAGCGCCCACAGGTGGCGGGTGACGGTGTTACGGACGCGCGGGTCGGCCACGACCACCATGGCGGTCGGCTTGTTCGGGCGGTAGGCGACCAGGCTTGAGGGCTGCTCGAGGAGAACGGACACCAGGCCTCCTGGGTGCGGGACGGGGGCGGCTCGTGGGAGTGAAGCCGGGACGAACCGTGCTTTCAAGGTCACAGTCGTCTTCGGCACCCAACCTGATGTCCTTTAGGAAATGATCACGATCCGGTGAGTAACAATCCGGGCAATTCGGACGCGCGATCGATCATTCGAAGATCGAACGGTTTCGGTCTGCGTCGCAACACTTCCGAATGTGGCCGTATCGACAAAGAGACGGCCGACGGGGCGTCCGGTGAGCATCCGGGAGACGTCCCACGACGAGTGGCCGAAACCCACCGGTGTCCGACCGGTGTCCCACCGGCGTGCGACCGGTGTCCCACCGGCGTGCGACCAGCTCTCGACCGGACTGCGACCGGCCGGTGAAGCGCTCAGCGTGACTGCGGCCCCCGCCGCTGCGGAAGCGTCACCACCGACGCGTCCCCGGGCGCGGCCGGCGGCAGCCCCGCCACCTGCGCGAGCAGATCGCACCACGCGACCAGATGGGCCGCCGTGTCCGGCACCCCGCCGAGCCCCTCGCGCGGCGTCCAGGAGGCGCGGATCTCGATCTGCGAGGCGGCCGGCCGCTCGGACAGCCCGCCGAAGTAGTGGGAGCTCGCCCGCGTCACCGTCCCGCTGGGCTCGCCGAACGCCAGCCCCCGCGCGGTGAGCGCGCCCGTCAGCCAGGACCAGCACACCTCCGGCAGCAGCGGGTCCGCCGCCATCTCCGGCTCCAGCTCCGCACGGACCAGGGTCACCAGCCGGAACGTGCCCCGCCAGGCCTCGTGCCCGGCCGGGTCGTACAGCAGCACCAGCCGGCCGTCGGCGAGGTCCTCCTCGCCGTCCACGACCGCCGCCTCCAGCGCGTGCGCGTACGGCGCGAGCCGCTTCGGCGCGGGAGTGGGCTCCACCTCGATCTGCGGACGCAGCCGCGCGCCGCGCAGCGCGTCGACAGCGGCCCGGAAGGGCAGCGGGGACGTGCCCCCGGCTCCGGTGTCGCCCCCCTCCTCCTTCGGTTCGTCCATTCCGCCAGCGCCGTCCGACAGTCGTCCCTGAGCCGCACCCATGCGGGGAAGGTTAAGCGGAACGGGCCGTCGGCGCAGGGAGGGACACCCGTGCCGTCCGGGGGTGTCCGGATCGCACCGCACCCCCCGTCGCGCGCCCCCGCTCCCGGTGAGCGCCCCGGCGGCGGCCGGGCGGGCGGCGAGGGTGACTCCCGCCACCCGGGATCCCCGGCGGCCGGGACCGTTCCGGCGACATGCGAGACTGGCCGGTGTGAGCGCCAACGTGAGCCCGACGGGCAGCCAGCCGACTTCGACGTACGACAGTGCCTTCCTCAAGGCGTGCCGGCGTGAGCCGGTGCCGCACACCCCGGTGTGGTTCATGCGGCAGGCCGGGCGCTCCCTGCCGGAGTACCGCAAGGTGCGCGAGGGCATCGGCATGCTCGACTCCTGCATGCGCCCCGACCTGGTCACCGAGATCACGCTCCAGCCGGTGCGCCGCCACCAGGTCGACGCGGCCATCTACTTCAGCGACATCGTCGTGCCCCTCAAGGCCATCGGCATCGACCTCGACATCAAGCCGGGCGTCGGCCCGGTGGTCGAGCAGCCGGTGCGCACCCGCGCCGACCTCGACCGGCTGCGCGACCTGACCCCCGAGGACGTCCCGTACGTCACCGAGGCGATCGGGACGCTGACCCGGGAGCTGGGCACGACCCCGCTGATCGGTTTCGCGGGCGCCCCCTTCACCCTCGCCAGCTACCTCGTCGAGGGCGGCCCGTCCCGCACGTACGAGAACGCCAAGGCGATGATGTACGGCGACCCGGAGCTGTGGGCGGACCTGCTCGACCGGCTCGCGGAGATCACGGCCGCCTTCCTGAAGGTGCAGATCGAGGCCGGCGCCTCGGCCGTCCAGCTCTTCGACTCCTGGGCCGGCGCCCTCGCCCCCGCCGACTACCGCCGCTCGGTGCTGCCCGCGTCGGCGAAGGTGTTCGACGCGGTGGCCCCCTACGAGGTGCCGCGCATCCACTTCGGCGTCGGCACGGGCGAGCTGCTCGGGCTGATGGGCGAGGCCGGCGCGGACGTCGTCGGCGTCGACTGGCGCGTCCCGCTGGACGAGGCCGCCCGCCGCGTCGGCCCCGGCAAGGCGCTCCAGGGCAACCTGGACCCGACCGTGCTGTTCGCCGGCCGCGAGGCCGTCGAGACGAAGGCGCAGGAGGTGCTGGACGCGGCGGCCGGTCTGGAGGGCCACGTCTTCAACCTCGGCCACGGCGTCATGCCGTCCACCGACGCGGACGCCCTGACGCGGCTGGTGGAGTACGTCCACACGGCGACCGCCCGCTGACCGTGTACAGCTGACCGTTTCCAGGCGGCCCACGGGCCGCCGGTGAAGCCGGTGCGGCGCGCCCCCGCGCGCCGCACCGGCTTTTCGCGTTCCTGGGCGCCCTCCTCCACCGCCTTTCCGTCGCCCTCCTCGTCCGTCATCTCGAACAGCGGTCGCTATATCGGTAACGATTGCGCAACTTGCGAAAACTCTGTGTTGCTCAGCTGTCATTTCCGGCGATAGACCTTGCCCTACTTCGCGGATGGCCCATTAGTTTGCGCAAACTAATCAGCTTTTGGATCGCTGACGACAGATCAGGAGCTCCACAATGACGAGGAAGACCCGCAGCGCGACGGCTGCCGCGATCGGCGTGTGTCTCGCACTCGCCGCCGCCGGCTGCGTCGGTGGCGGCGACGACGGCGCAGGCGGCGGCGAGGGAACGGTGACCGTCTGGACGAACGCGATGGAGGGACGCGGCCTGGTCTTCTGGCAGAACGCCGCGAAGGAGTACCAGAAGCTGCACCCCGACGTCACGATCAAGATCCAGTCCGTGCAGAACGAGGACCTCGACGGCAAGCTGCAGAACGCCCTCAACACGGGCTCCGCGCCGGACGTCTTCCTCCAGCGCGGCGGCGGCAAGATGCAGGCCATGGTCGACGCCGGCCAGATCCAGGAGCTGGCGCTCACCGACGCCGACCGGGCCAACGTGGGCGAGGCTGCCCTCGAGGGCTCCTCCATCGACGGCAAGGTCTACGCGATGCCGCTCGACACCCAGCCCGAGGGCATCTACTACAGCAAGGACCTCTTCGAGAAGGCCGGCATCACCGCGCCGCCGACGACGCTGGACGAGCTCAAGGACGCCGTCGCCAAGCTCAAGGCGATCAAGGTCGCCCCCATCGCGGTCGGCGCCAAGGACGCCTGGCCGGCCGCGCACTGGTACTACAACTTCGCCCTGCGGGAGTGCAGCCAGGAGACCATGCAGGAGTCCGCCAAGTCGCTCACCTTCGACGACCCGTGCTGGACCAAGGCCGGCGAGGACCTCGCGGAGCTCCTGGGCACCGACCCCTTCCAGAAGGGCTTCCTCACGGCCACCTCGCAGCAGGGCGCCGGCTCGTCCGCGGGCCTGATGGCCAACCACAAGGCCGGCATGGAGCTCATGGGCAACTGGAACCCCGGGGTCATCGCCGACCTCACACCGGACAAGAAGCCGCTCCCCGACCTCGGCTGGTTCCCCTTCCCCGCCGTCCCCGGCGGCAAGGGCGACCCCACCGCCATCATGGGCGGCGCCGGCGGCTACTCCCTCTCCAAGAACGCGCCGGAGGAGGCCCTCGGCTTCCTCCAGTTCACCGTGACCAAGGAGCAACAGGAGGCCTACGCCGAGGCGTTCGACACCATCCCGGTGAACAAGGAGGCCCAGGGCGTCGTCACCGAGCCGTACAACATCTCGGCGCTCGAGGCCTTCAACAAGGCCGCCTACTCGATGCAGTTCCTCGACACCGTGTACGGCCAGAACGTCGGCAACGCCATGAACATCGCCGTCGTGAACCTGCTGGCCGGCAAGGGCTCCGCCGCCGACGTCGTCAAGGACGTCAAGGCCGCCGCGGAGAAGGGCTGACCGGGCAGACATGAGCGACACCCTGGGCACCGGCGCGGCCGACGGCCGCACGCCGCGGGGCACGCCCGGGGCCGGGGACGCGGCCGCGGCCGTGCCCCCGGCCCCGCCGCGGGCGGCCGCACGCCGTCGGGGCAGGACGCGACTGGAGATCGCCGTCCTGTCCGCACCGGCGGTCATTGTGTTCCTGGCGTTCGTGATCTTCCCGGTCGCGCTCGCCGCGTACTACGGCTTCTACCAGTGGAAGGGCTACGGAGAGCCCACCGACTGGGTCGGCCTGAACAACTACGAGCTGATCCTCACCGACCCCGCGTTCCACGACGTCCTGTGGCACAACGGCCTGATCCTGGTGCTGTCCCTGGTCATCCAGGGGCCGCTGGCGATCGGTCTCGCCCTGCTGCTCAACCAGCGGATCCGCGGCCGTTCGGCGATCCGCGTCCTGGTCTTCGTGCCGTACATCATCTCCGAGGTGATCGTCGGCACCGGCTGGAGCCTGATGCTGCAGAGCGACGGCGCCGTCAACGACCTGCTGCGCGCGATCGGCCTGGGCTCGCTGGAGGCCGACTGGATCTCCGACCCGGACCTGGCCATCTGGACGCTGATGGCCATCATCACGTGGAAGTACCTCGGCTTCGCGGTGATCCTGATGCTCGCCGGCCTGCAGTCGATCCCGGACGAGATCTTCGAGGCCGCGCAGATCGACGGCGCCTCCTACTGGCAGATCCAGCGCCGCATCACCCTGCCGCTGCTGGGACCGACGATCCGCATCTGGGCCTTCCTGTCGATCATCGGCTCGCTGCAACTGTTCGACCTCGTCTACATCATCTGGGGCCAGTACGTCTCGGGCACCGCCGGGACCTCCACCATGGCGATCTACATGCTCGCCCAGGGCCGCAACGCGGGCAACTACGGCTACGGCAGCGCCGTCGCCGTCGTGATGTTCGTGATCTCGCTGGTCGTCGCGCTCATCTACCAGCGCTTCGTCCTGCGCCGCGACCTCAGGGGCGCCGTCACCGAAGGGACCGTGTGATGAGCGCGACGACCACTACCTCCCGGACGTCCGTCACCTCCGGGAAGCCCGCGGGGCGCAGCGGCCGGCAGCAGACCTGGGGCAGCCCGGTCGCCTACTTCGTCGCGCTGCTCTTCGTCGGCGTCTGCGTCGCGCCGGTGCTGTACATCGTGCTCGGCGGCTTCCGCACCAACGCGCAGATCACCACCGAACCGGCCGCACTGCCCGACCCCTGGGTGGCCGGCAACTACCTGGACGTCCTCGAGTCGTCCGTGTTCTGGGGCGAGTTCGCCAACTCCCTGATCGTCGCGCTCGCCAGCACGGCCGGCATCGTCGCGCTCGGGCTGATGGTCAGCTTCGTCATCGCCCGCTACGACTTCCGGTTCAAGGGCGCGATGTACTCCCTGTTCGCGGCGGGCCTGATGTTCCCGATGGTCATCGCGATCACTCCGCTGTACCTGGTGATCAAGGACCTCGGGCTCGTGGACAACCTGCTCGGCGTGATCGTCCCGCAGATCGCCTTCGGCCTGCCGACGACGGTCATCATCCTCGTGCCGTTCCTGCGGGCCATCCCGAACGAGATCGAGGAGGCCGCCGCGCTCGACGGCATGAGCCGGCTCGGGTTCTTCTTCCGCATGGTGGTCCCGCTGTCGCTGCCCGGCGTGGTCACCGTCGGCATTCTCGGCTTCGTCGGCAGCTGGAACAACTACCTGCTGCCCCTGTACGTCCTCAACTCGCAGGCCAACTTCACCCTGCCGCTGGGCGTGCAGGTGTTCTCCTCGCAGTACTCCACGGACACCGCGAAGGTGCTCGCCTTCACCTCGCTCGCCATGCTGCCCGCCCTGGTCTTCTTCTCGGTCTTCGAGAAGCGCATCGTCGGCGGCCTCACCGGCGCGGTGAAGGGCTGACAAGGCAAAGAAGGGACCGCACCCGTGCCCGTCACCTCCCGGCAGACACCGGACCCGGTCGCCGAGCGCCGGGAGGTGACCTGCCCGATGCGCGACGGGACACGGCTGCGGACTCTTCTGCTCCTCCCGCACGGCACCGGCCCCCGGCCGGCCCTGCTCACCCGCCACCCCTACGACGTGACCCGGGAGGAGGACGACGGTTACCTGGACGTCGGACGCCTCGTCGCCGCGGGCTACCTGGTCGCGCTCCAGGACGTGCGGGGCCGCTTCGGCTCCGAGGGCGTCTTCGACCCGTGCGCCCAGGAGGAGGCGGACGGCGCCGACGCCGTGGCCTGGCTCGCCGCGCGCCCGGAGTGCGACGGCACCGTGGGCATGTGGGGCGCGTCCTACGCTTCCGACACCCAGTTCGCCGCGCTGCTCGGCGGCGCCCCGGCGCTGCGGGCGGTCGCCCCGGCCATGACGCCGGCGCTGTCGGCGCTCGACGGGTTCCGCTTCCGCGGCGGGGTGCCGGAGCTCGGCAGCACCCTCGCGTGGACGCACTACGCCATCGCCCCCGACACGATCGCCCGTATCGCCTCCGCCCGCGACCGGGAGGCCGAGCGGCGGCGCTGGGAGGCGACCGAGCGCGCGATCACGACGGGCGAGGCGTACCGCGCCGGGGCCCTGCACACCGGACGGGACGTCGAGGGGATCGTCCGGTGGGGCCTGGACCGGCTGCGGGAGCCGCTGGACTCGGCGCGGCACCGCGAGGGGAAGATCGTCGACCGGATCGACGCGGTCGACGTGCCGGTCCTGCTGACCGGCGGCTGGTTCGACGTGTTCCTCGGGCCGACCCTGGAGCTGTACCGGAGGCTGCGGCGCCGGGCGGAGGACACGGGCGGGCCGGCGCCCCGGCTCGTGGTGGGCCCGTGGACGCACGACGACCTGTCGGGCCGGGCGGCGGGCCTGGAGTCCGGGCCGGAGGCCCCCGCCGACGCCCCCGGCGACGGCGGGGACCTCACCGCGCTGCACCTGCGGTGGTTCGACGCGGTCCTGCGCGGGGGCGCGGCGGAGCTGCCGCCGGTGCGGGTCTTCCTGATGGGCGCCGACCGCTGGGTGGCAGCGACCGAGTTCCCGCCGCGCGACGCGCGGACGCTCGAGCTGTATCTGAACGCCGGGGGCGCCCTCGCGCCCGAACCGGACGGAAGCGGAGGCCGGCGGCTCGTCAGCGATCCGGCGTCCCCGGTGCCGACGTGCGGCGGGGCGGTCCTGCTCTTCGCGCCGTTCGGTGCGGGACCCGCCGGCCAGACGGAGGCCGAGGCACGGCAGGACGTCGTCTCCTGGCGCACCGAGCCGCTGGAGGCGGAGCTCACGGCGATGGGTGCGGTCCACGCCGTCGTCAACCTCCGGACCACGGGTACGGACGCGGACGTGGTGGTCCGGCTGTGCGACGAACACCCCGACGGCACCAGCCGCGTCGTCACCGACGGCGTACAGCGGGGATCGGCGCGGTCCGTCGACCCGGTGACCGGCCTGGGGGAGCGGCGCCCGCTGGAGCCGGGCCGGGTGCATGAGTTCGTCGTGGACCTCTGGTCGACGGCGCACACCTTTCTGCCGGGCCACCGGATACGCGTCGACATCGCACCCAGTTCGTCACCCCGCTGGGACGTCGGTACCAACACCTTCGCTCCGGCAGGGGAGTTCACGCGGCCCGTCGCGGCGGAGCACACGGTCCTCCAGGGCGCCGGCCACCCGAGCCGCCTCGTCCTCCAGGTCGTCGCGACCCCTGGACCGGCCCCCGCGTCACCGGCCTGACGCGGCACCCCCGGCCACGGGCCCGGTCGAGGCGCGGATGACCAGTTCGGTGGCCAGCTCCACACGGGCCGGGGGACGGGTCCCGCCGTCCTCGCCGCGTGAGAGGTCGAGCAGCAGCTTGACCGCCGCGGCGCCCAGTTCGGTGCTGGGCTGACGGACCGTCGTCAGCCCGGGGGTGATGTACTGCGCCTCCGGCAGGTCGTCGAAGCCGATGACGCTGATGTCGTCGGGGACCCGCAGGCCCCGGGCGCCCAGCGCGTCGTAGACGCCGAGCGCCATCGAGTCGGCGCAGGCGAAGACCGCCGTGATCCCCGGGTCGCCGTCGAGCAGGGCGTGGGCGGCGGTCGCCGCCTTGGCGCGGTTCCAGCCGCCGTGGGTCACCGTCACCGTGGCCCGTCCCGCGGTCCCGGTGTCGGCCGCCGCGCGGAAACCGTCGACGCGCGCCCGGCTGAACAGATGGCGGGCGTGCCCGGCGACCACGCCCATCCGCTCGTGGCCCAGGGACAGCAGGTGCTCGGCGGCCATGCGGCCGCCCTCCCAGTTGGCCACACCGACGCTCGTCACTCCCGGCGGCGGTGCGGTCATCGGGTCGATCAGCACCACGGGGACGCCCGCCGCGAAGAGCGCGCCGAACTGCGGCGACGCGGGGTCGACCAGCGTGCCGACCACGCCGAGGGCGCGCCTGCGCAGGACCCGCGACACCCAGTCGCCGTGCGGCTCGGCCAGCGTCAGCACCACGTCGAGCCCCGCCGCGGCCGCCTCCCGGCCGACGCCCGCGATGAGGAGGTTCGCCCACGACCCCTCGAAGTGGGTGACCACCAGGTCGAGGACGTCGGACCGGCCGCTCTCCTCGCGGGCGCCCTCGCCCTTGGCCCCCGCCCGGCGGGTGTAGCCGACGGCCCGCACGGCCTCCATGACCCGTGCGCGGGTCTCCGCCGAGACGTCGGTCCCGCCGCGCAGCACCTTCGACACGGTCGGCACGCTCGTGCCGGCGGTCTTGGCGACCAGGGACAGGGTGGGACGCGTTCCGGCTGGTCGGGGTGGCATGGGGGACAGATTAGCCGAACCGGCGTGGGCGCCCTCCGGACGCGGGCCGCCCCTCACACGGCAGACGTCGGGACGTGCCCGAACCGGTCGGAGGCGGCCGTGCCCTTGGTGGCGCACCCGCCGATGACGCGGCGGTGGAGCCGCAGGCGGCCTTGGTGGACAGGTGGCGCCCGTCCGGTTCGGCGAGCGGGTGGGCGCCCGGGGCGGCGGGATCGCCCAGCCGGAGGGCGAGGGTGCCGGGGCCGGCGACGCGGCCGTCGGTGAGCAGGGGTGACGCGGGCGCCAGATCCGTCGTCCGGACCGTCACGGTGAGGGTCACCGGGCCGGCCGGGACGGAGCGCTGGGCCACGGTCCGGCGCAGCGGTCCGATCCGGGCGGCGACGCGGACCTCGCCCCGTACGAGCGAGCGGACCTCGTCCTCCGCTTCGAACGGCGGGTTGCCGTGGGGAGCCGAGGCCCGCGGACGGTCAAGCGGGTGGCCGTCTACCAGCCGGTCCGGGCCCGCCGGCCGAAGAGCATGCCGCGCGGCTCGGGCGGCGGGGGAGTGCCCGGCTTCAGCGGCCATGCCAGCAGCATGCCGACGACGAAGCCGACGACGTGCGCCGCGTACGCCACCGTGCCCGCGTCCGTGACGCCCTGCCCGGCCGAGTACAGCGCCTGGAGCACGAACCACAGGCCCAGCACGATCCACGCGGGCAGCCGCAGCGGCAGGAAGATCAGGAATGGCACCAGCACCCAGACCCGCGCCCGCGGATAGAGGACCAGGTACGCGCCGAGGACCCCGGCGACCGCCCCGGACGCGCCGATCAGCGGCTCGCCCGAGCCGTTGTTCAGGAGGGCGAAGCCGTACGCGGCCGCGTAGCCGCACAGCAGGTAGAACAGCAGGAAGCGGAGGTGCCCCATGCGGTCCTCGATGTTGTTGCCGAAGATCCACAGGAACAGCATGTTGCCCAGCAGGTGCAGCCAGCCGCCGTGCAGGAACATCGCCGTCAGCACGCTCAGCTCCGGCGACTTCTCGTAGCCGGGCGGCCCGATCACGCACCCCGGACCCTGCGGGCCCACGCCGGTGGAGCCCGTCGGCACGAGCTCCGGCAGCCGGTGGTGGATCAGCTCCCTGGGCACCACCGCCCACCGCTCCAGGAACGCCTGGAGGTGACACAGGTCGGCCAGGCTGCCGCCGCTCCCGGTCAGGGAGCCCACGACACCGGGCGTGAACGCGACGAAGACGACGACATTGGCGACGATCAGCGCGTACGTCACCCAGGGGGTGCGCCGCGCGGGGTTCACGTCATGGACGGGGATGACCACAACCCCCTAGTGCCCGGACGGCCGCCGGTGAATCAACGGTCCCCTGAACGCAGCCCGTCCGCCGTGCACGCGCTGCCCGACGGCGAGGCCGAGCTGACGCTCGTGGTCCGCCTCCCCCGGGAGGCCGTCGCCCGGCTCGGCCAGGAGGCGGGGCGGATCGCCTCGCAGATGCGGCGGGCGGTGACGCTCGACGAGGCGGCCGGCCACCGGCTGCGGTCCGCGCGGGCCGCAGCCGCGCCCGCCCGTCCGGCCGGTGAACAGCCGCCCGTCGTCCCGCCGCCCGCCGCCTCCGCGCCGTCGGCCGGGCCGGTCTCCTCCCTGCCGTCCCGCCCGCCCGGGGAGCAGGCCCGGCAGGCGGTCGGACGGATCAACGGGACGGCGTGACCGGCGGCGGCCGGTGAACAGCCGCCCGTCGCCCGCGGCGCGTGCTCACCCCGCCCCTCGTCCTTCACCGCCCGGCCTTCACCGCCCGGCCTTCGCCGCCGCCTTCCGCGCCGCCACCTGGACCGGGTCCCAGACCGGGGAGAACGGCGGGGCGTAGCCCAGGTCCAGTGCGGCGACCTGGTGGACCGTCATGCCCGCCGTGAGGGCCACCGCCGCGATGTCCACGCGCTTGCCCGCGCCCTCGCGGCCGACGATCTGGACGCCGAGCAGCCGGCCCGTGCCCAGTTCCGCCAGCATCTTCACCGTCATGGGGGAGGCGTTCGGGTAGTAGCCCGCCCGGCTGGTCGACTCGATCGTCACCGTCTCGAAGCGCAGGCCCACGCGGTGGGCGTCCTTCTCCCGCAGCCCGGTGCGCGCGATCTCCAGGTCGCACACCTTGCTGACCGCCGTGCCGACCACCCCCGGGAAGGTGGCGTAGCCGCCGCCGGCGTTCGTGCCGATGATCTGGCCGTGCTTGTTGGCGTGGGTGCCCAGCGGGATGTGCCGCGACTGCCCGGAGACCAGGTCGAGCACCTCCACGCAGTCGCCGCCCGCCCACACGTTCTCCTGCCCGCGCACCCGCATCGACCGGTCGGTGAGCAGCCCGCCGTGCGCGCCGAGGGGCAGCCCGGCGTCGCGCGCGAGGGAGGTCTCGGGGCGTACGCCGATGCCCAGGACGACGACGTCGGCGGGGTACTCGGCGTCCGCGGTGGCCACCGCCCGTACCCGGCCGTCGTCGCCGGTGGGCAGCGCGGTCACCGTGGCGTCGTTGACCATCGTGATGCCCAGGCCGGTCATGGCCTCGTGCACCAGCCGGCCCATGTCGGGGTCGAGCGTCGCCATCGGCTCCCGGCCCCGGTTGACGACCGTCACCTCGTAGCCGCGCTTGATCATGGCCTCGGCCATCTCCACGCCGATGTAGCCCGCCCCCACGACCACCGCGCGGCGCCCACCGGTGCCGGCCAGCGTGTCCAGCAGCGCCTGCCCGTCGTCCAGCGTCTGCACCCCGTGCACCCCGGGCGCGTCGATGCCGGGCAGCTCCGGGCGGACCGGCCGCGCACCGGTCGCGATCACCAGCTTGTCGTACGGCGTCCACGACTCGGCGCCGGACTCCAGGTCGCGGGCGCGCACCCGCCCCCGGTCCAGGTCGATCGCCGTGACCTCGGTGCGCAGCCGCACGTCGATGTCCCGGGCGCGGTGCTCCTCGGGGGTGCGCGCGATCAGCAGGTCCCGGTCCTCGACGTCGCCGCCCACCCAGTAGGGGATGCCGCAGGCGGAGTAGGAGGTGAAGTGGCCGCGTTCGAACGCCACGATCTCCAGCTCGTCCGGGCCCTTCATCCGCCGGGCCCGCGACGCCGCGGACATGCCCGCGGCGTCGCCGCCGATCACGACCAGCCGTTCCCTCGTCCCGTGTGCAGCGCTCTTGTTCATGCCGCCCACGCTACGGGGGAGGGTCCGGGGCGGTCCCTCAGGTGCCGCCGTTCCCGGCGTCCGGGGCGCGCCCCGGGACCGGCGGGGCGACGGGCAGCGAGCCCGGGGCCGGGCCGGCGGCCGCGGGTCCGGGCCGCGGCCGGCGCCGCAGCCGGGGGGCGATCAGCTTGCTCCACACCAGGACGGCCACCGCCGCCGTCGCCGCGAACGGCAGGACCGCGCCCAGCGCCACCAGCAGCCAGCGCAGCATCGTCAGGAAGACGTCCCAGCCGCCCGCGAGCGCGTCCAGGAAGCCGGGTTCGTCGTCCTCCCTCTCCTGCTGCGCGGGGGCCTCGGACAGCGTGAGGGTGATGGTGGCGAGGCTCGTGCGGTCCTTCAGGGACGCCTGCTGGGCGAGCAGCGACTCCAGGTCCGCCTGGCGGCTGCTCAGCTCGCCCTCCAGCGTCACCACGTCGCTGAGCCTGGCCGCCCGGTCCATCAGCTCGCGGATCCGCGCCACGCTGGCCCGCTGCGACCGGATCCGGCTCTCCACGTCCACGACCTGGCCGGTGACGTCCTGCGCCGTCGCGCTGCGCTCGACGAGGGTGCCCGTGCCCTCCAGCTCCGCCAGCACCTCCTCGTACGCGTCGACGGGCACGCGCAGCACCACGCGCGTGCGCTCATGCCCCCGCCCGTCCCGGCGGGTGGTCTCGTCACCGACGTAGCCGCCCGCGTCCGTGGCCGCGGCACGGGCCTCGTCGAGCGCCGTCGGCACGTCCTCGACGCGCACCGTCAGGAAGGCGGTGCGGATGATGTGCTCCGCCGCCACCTGGGGCGCAAAGGCCGCGGAACGGTCCGCCGTGCCGCCCGGCGCGCCCTGCTTCCCGGACTCGGGCCCGGCGGCCGCCCCCTCGTCCGCCGCGGCCCTCCCCCCGCCCTTGCTGTCGGAGACCGCGGAGTCACCGGAAGCGCTGCACCCGGTGACCGCGAGGGCCGCCGCCAGCAGGGCCCCGGCGAGGGCGTGGGCGGATCGTGCGGATCGTCGTGTGCGCATGCGGGCTCCCCCTGGTGTCCTGACGGCTGACATCCCTGAGACGCCGCAAGGGGGGCGGGCGTTCGGGCCGGACGGTCGCGATGGGGTCACGGTAGGGACTCGACGGGGCCACACGGCCCTGGCGGACCGGCGTGCGGCATCTGAGAAGGTGGGGGCATGAACGGAGCACACAGGGGCGGCGGCCGGCACGCCGTCGTCGTCGGAGCGGGCATCGCCGGACTGGCCGCCGCGCACCGGCTGCTGGAGCACGGGGCGCGGGTCACCGTCCTGGAGGCCTCGGAACGGGTCGGCGGCAAGCTGCTGCCCGGCGAGATCGCGGGCGCCCGCGTCGACCTCGGGGCGGAGTCGCTGCTGGCCCGCCGGCCCGAGGCGGTGGGACTCGCCCGCGCCGTGGGGCTGTCCGACCGGCTCCAGCCGCCCGCCACCGCCTCCGCCGCGCTGTGGACCCGCGGCGCCCTGCGCCCCATGCCGAAGGGGCACGTCATGGGCGTCCCCGGCACCGCCGCCGCCCTCACCGGGGTGCTGTCCGACGAGGGCCTCGCCCGGATCGAGCGGGATGCCGACCTGCCGCCCACCGAGGTCGGCGACGACGTGGCGATCGGCGAGTACGTCGCCGAGCGGTTCGGCCGCGAGGTCGTCGACCGGCTCGTCGAGCCGCTGCTCGGCGGGGTGTACGCGGGCGACGCGTACCGCATCTCGATGCGCTCGGCGGTCCCGCAGCTCTTCGAGGCCGCACGCGCGCACGCCACCCTGACCGAAGCGGTCCGCGCCGTGCAGGCGAGGACGGCCGCCGACCGGCCCAGCGGGCCCGTCTTCATGGGCGTCGCGGGCGGCGTGGGCACCCTGCCGCTCGCGGTCGCCGACTCCCTGCGCTCCCGCGGCGCCCGCGTCCTCACCGGCACCCCGGTCACCGCACTGCGCCGCGAACCGGACGCCGGCTGGCGGCTCGTCGCCGGCGGCGAGGTGCTGCACGCCGACGCGGTCGTCGTCGCCGTGCCCGCCCCGGCCGCCGCCGGACTGCTGCGCGCCGAGGCGCCGGGCGCCGCCGCCGAGCTGTCCGCCGTCGAGTACGCCTCGATGGCGCTCATCACCCTCGCCTACCGGCGCGACGAGGCACGGCTGCCCGAGGGCAGCGGGTTCCTGGTGCCGCCCGTGGAGGGCCGCTCCGTCAAGGCGTCCACCTTCGCCTCCCGCAAGTGGGGCTGGATCGCCGAGGAGAACCCGGGCCTGGCCGTCGTCCGCACCTCCGTGGGCCGCCACGGCGAGACGGAGGTCCTGCGCCGCGACGACGACGAGCTGGTGGAGCTCTCCCGGCACGACCTGAAGGCGGCCACCGGCCTGGACGCCGCCCCGGTCGCCGCCCGCGTCACCCGCTGGGACGACGGCCTGCCCCAGTACCCGGTCGGCCACCACGCGCGCGTGGCCCGCGTCCGCGCGCACCTCGCGGGCCTGTCCGGGCTGGCCGTGTGCGGCGCCGCGTACGACGGCGTCGGCGTCCCCGCGTGCATCGCGAGCGCGTACGCCGCCGCCGACCGGGTCCGGGGCGACCTGCGCGGCGAGGGAGAGCTCACCGCGGACCCGGTGCGAAGCCTTCACCGAGGAACAGGAGAATAAGGGACATGAGTGACGACGCCACCACCCCCGCGCCCGAACGGATCCCCAACAAGGGCAAGCTGGCCAAGGACCTGAACGAGGTCATCCGCTACACCCTGTGGTCCGTGTTCAAGCTGAAGGACGTCCTGCCGGAGGACCGCGCCGGCTACGCCGAGGAGGTCCAGGAGCTGTTCGACCAGCTCGCCGCCAAGGACGTCACGATCCGCGGCACCTACGACCTGTCGGGCCTGCGCGCGGACGCCGACCTCATGATCTGGTGGCACGCGGAGACCGCCGACCAGCTCCAGGAGGCCTACAACCTCTTCCGCCGCACCCGCCTCGGCCGCGCGCTCGAGCCGGTCTGGTCGAACATGGCGCTGCACCGCCCCGCCGAGTTCAACCGCTCGCACATCCCGGCGTTCCTCGCCGACGAGACCCCCCGCGACTACGTGAGCGTCTACCCGTTCGTGCGCTCCTACGACTGGTACCTGCTGCCGGACGAGGACCGCCGCCGGATGCTCGCGGACCACGGCAAGATGGCCCGCGGCTACCCGGACGTGCGGGCCAACACGGTCGCCTCGTTCTCCCTCGGCGACTACGAGTGGATCCTCGCCTTCGAGGCCGACGAGCTGCACCGCATCGTCGACCTGATGCGTCACCTGCGCGGCTCCGAGGCCCGCATGCACGTCCGCGAGGAGATCCCGTTCTTCACCGGCCGCCGCAAGGACGTCGCCGACCTGGTCGCCGGCCTGGCCTGACGCCCGCCCGCCTCAGGCCGCGGGCGGCGTCGGCCCGGGCGCCGGGTGCGGTGCGCAGGACGCGCGCCGCCCCGGCACCCGGCCCTCCAGCAGATACGCCGTCAGGTGTTCGTTCACGCAGGTGTTGGCGCCGCCCGCCAGCCCGTGACTGCCGGCGTCCCGCTCCGTCACCAGGGCGGCCCCGGCCAGCCGCCGGTGCAGCTCCAGCGCGCCGTCGTACGGGGTGGCCGCGTCCCGCTCGGCCGCCAGGATCAGCGTCGGCGGCAGCTCTCCCGCCCCGGCACGCACGTCCAGCGGCTGCTGCCGGGGCGCCGGCCAGTAGGCGCAGGGCAGGTTGGTCCACACGTTGTCCCACGTCTCGAACGGCGCCCGCCGCGCGAGCCGGGTGTTGTCCCGGTCCCACACCGCGAAGTCCGTCGGCCAGGGGGCGTCGTTGCACTCCACGGCCAGGTACACCGCGCGCGTGTTCTCCTCCTCGGCCGCCGCCTCCGGATGCTCCTCGGCCTGCTCGGTCAGCGGCCCGGGATCGCCCTTCAGGTACGCCGACAGGGCGTGCGCGCGCTGCGGCCAGTGGTCGTCGTAGTACGCCGCCCCGAGCATGGCGGTGTGCAGCTGTGCCGGCCCGACCTTCCCGCCCGCCGGCTCCCGCGCCAGCCGTTCGCGCACCCGGTCGTAGCTGTCCCGCACCTCCCGCGCGGTGTCGCCCAGCCCGTACACGTCGTGGTGGCGGGCCGCCCAGGCCCGGAAGTCCGCCCAGCGGTCCTCGAACGCGGCCGACTGGGCGAGGTTGTTGCGGTACCAGATCCGCTCCGGCGCCGGGTTCACCGCCGAGTCGAACACCATCCTCCGCACGTGCGAGGGGAACAGCGTCGCGTACAGCGCCCCGATGTACGTGCCGTACGACGAGCCGAGGAACGTCAGCCGGGTCTCGCCCAGCGCGGCGCGCAGCACGTCCAGGTCACGGGCGTTGTTCAGCGAGGTGTAGTGCCGCAGCGCGTCGCCGGACCGCTCGGCGCACCCCCGCGCGTACGCCGCCGCGCGGGCCGCGCGCTCCCGCTTGACCTTTGCCGAGGGGTGCTGGGGCGCCGGCGCGGGACCCTGGTGGAACGTCTCCGGGGCGACGCACGACAGCGGGGCGGAACGGCCCACCCCGCGCGGCGCGTAGCCGACCAGGTCGTAGGCCGCCGCGAGCCGCTTCCAGCCCGGGACCACGCCCGTCATCGGGAAGTACATCCCGCTCGCGCCGGGCCCGCCCGGGTTGTGCACCAGGGAGCCCTGCCGGGGCACCGCGCGCCCGGTCGCCGGGTCCTTCCCGGTGGCCCGGGAGCGGCTGACGGTCAGCCGGATCCGCTCGCCGTCCGGGCGGGCGTAGTCGAGCGGGACGCGCAGCGTGCCGCACTCCACGGTGGGCGGCAGCTCCTGCTCCTTCGCGCACGGGCCGAAGTCGATGCCCTCGGAAGCGGCGCGCGCGGCGGCCGCCGCGGCGCCGCGCGCCTCGGACGCGGACGCCGGGGTCCGGGCGGCGGCCGGCGGGGCGGCGAGGAGCAAGGACCCGGCTGTCACCAGGACGGCGGCGGTTCTCATCGGTGATCCCTTCGGAGCGCTGCGGCGACACAAGGGATGTTTTCCGCCTGTGTGGGGCCGGGCAAGGACCGACCACCTGGTGTCGGCGGCCGGTCCGCCGGCCGGTCACCACCGCGGGCCCGGTTCCCGGTGCGCGAAGGCCGCGCGCACCTGCGGTTCGCCCGCCGCCCGCACCCCGCGCACCGCGACGGAGGTGAGATACGCGCGGTCGTCGTCGGGGTCGCCGGCCGCGGCCCGCCGCGCGGAGGCCAGCAGCCGCTGACCCGCGGGGGACGCCCAGCGCGAGGCGGGGCTCAGCTCGAACCGTGCGATGGCCAGACAGCCCAGCGTGAACACCAGCGGCAACGCGAACCACAGGGCGACCAGCGAGCGCGGCATCTGCGACGGCGTGGGCATGAGCAGTGCGGCGGCGGCCAGCCCGGCCACGGCCGGCACCGCGAGCCGCGTCCGGCGCAGCGCCTCCGCGACGGTCCGCCCGTCGCCCTCCGGCACCGCGAGCCCGGCGCGCACCAGCCGGTCCGCCAGCGCGCGCACCGCCTCCGCGGTCGCCGCCGCCCTCCGCACCGGCGGTAGGGGCGACTGCCCGTCCGGTCCGATCGCCCCTATCACCGTGCGCTCGATGTCGTTCCGCCCGCGCGGGTCGACGACGGTGGCCCAGCCGGTGTGGGCCAGCAGCAGCCGCCGCTGACGGGCCATCGCGACGAGCGTGACGTCGGCGACCCGGGCGGGGCCGCCGGACAGGAACGCCGCCTCGTACAGCGTCAGGCCCCGCCCCTCGCCCTCACCGCCCGCGGCCGCCTCACGCACCGCCGCACGACACAGCCGCAGCCCCGCGACACCGGCGATCGCCCAGGCCAGCAGCAGGAGAGGAACCCAGAACATGGACTGTTTGTAAGGGACACGGTCGCGGAAACACCATGCCTTGTTCACCATCCGGACGCGGCGTCGCGGGCAGGTGACGTTCCGCCTGGCGTGCGCGGGCGCCCCCGGGGGCGTCCCGGAGGGGCCTCAGCGGCGCAGCAGCGCGCGGCGGGTGGCCCGGGCCAGGCGGACCACGGGCCGGTGCGACCGGGGGCGCGGGCCCGACCGGTCGAGCCACCACGCGCGCAGCTCGCGCCGCGCCCGCGCGTCCCCGGGGCGTCCGGCCGACAGCAACTGCTCCACGAAGGCCATCGCGTCGTGCCGGTGGCCGCCCGTCATCGGCCGGGTCCGCGCGTACGCGAGGAAGGCCGGCCGGTAGCCGTCGCCGAGGATCACCGGCAACTCCGGGGCCACCTTCGCGACGACGTCCGCGCGCTTGGCGGCGAGCGCCCGCGCCTGCACCCGCATCCGCGTCCGGTCGAACCCCTCGGGCACCGGCGTCCCCGCGACCAGCGCGGACAGCACCGCCGTCTGCGCGAGCGCCAGCCGCTCCCGCAGGGAGCCGTCCGCGGCCTCCACGGGGGCGGGCTCCCGCGCGCCCGCCGCGGCCGGGGCCTCGGACCGGCCGCGGGCGCCCGCCGCCACCGCCCCGCGGATCGCGTCCAGTTCGCGCTCCAGCTCCGCCGGGGGCGGGAAGTTCTCGTCCCGCTCCAGCAGCACGCCCGGGGGCGGGACGCGGGAGGCGAGGCCGGTGAGGATGTCGAGCACCGGACGCGGCACGGGGTGGGCGTGGCTGTCGTGCCACACGCCGTCCCGCTCGAACCCGCCCGCGACGTGCACGTAGGCGAGGGCCTCCAGGGGCAGGCCGGCGAGGGCCTCGGCCGGGTCCTCGCCGCGGTTGACGTGGTTGGTGTGCAGATTGGCGACGTCGATGAGCAGCCGTACGCCGGTGCGGTCGGCCAGTTCGTACAGGAACTGGCCCTCGGTCAGCTCCTCGCCGGGCCAGGAGAACAGCGCGGCGATGTTCTCCACGGCGAGCGGCACCGGGAGCGCGTCCTGGGCGATGCGGACGTTCTCGCACAGCACCGCGAGGGCGTCGCGGGTGCGCGGCACCGGCAGCAGGTGCCCGGCCTCGACGCCGGGGGACGCGGTCAGCGGACCGCCCGCGCGCACGAACGCGATGTGCTCGGTGACGAGGGGCGAGCCGAGCGCTGCGGCCCGCTCGGCGAGCGCGGTCAGGCGCCCTTCGTCGGGCCGTTCGGCGCCGCCGAGCCCCAGGGAGACGCCGTGCGGCACGACGGTCACGCCGCGTTCGCGCAGCCGCAGCAGCGAGTCGGGCAGGTGTCCGGGGCAGACGTTCTCGGCCACCACCTCGACCCAGTCGATGCCCGGCATGGCCTCCACCGCGTCCGCGATCTCCGGACGCCACCCGATCCCGGTCCCCAGCCGCACCGTCGCCGTCCCCGTCATCCCGTTCCCTCCCGCACCCCGGCGTTCCCGCCCGGCCCCCGGCACGCCCGCACCGGGCGTGCCGGGGATATGACCCGGCGCCCCGCGCGCGAACCGTCCCACGGCCGCCTTCAGAGGAACATTTGAGGTTGGACAGGCCGTCACGACAGGCGCCCGGCCCGTCGTCGGAGGTGTGCGTCCCTCAGCGCACCTGGAAGGCCGTCGACACGCCCGTGATCGACGAGACCTTCCCGCCCAGGCTCTTCGCGTCGCCGTGGTAGACGACGCGGTAGGTGCCCGAGGGGGTGCCCCGGGGGATGTCCCAGGTGATCGTGACCTTGGACGCGGCGATCCCGTCGCGGGCCCAGTGGAAGCGGGTCGCCCAGTCGCCGTCGTCGGCGACGGTGCGCCAGGCCCCGCCGGAGTCCCGCCGCTCGATCCGCAGATACGTGTCACCGCGGTGCAGGTCGTTGCCCGGGTGGGCGCCCGCGAAGACGACCTCGACGCGTTCCCCCGCCCGGTAGTTCTCCCGCGGCCGCACCAGCACGTCGCCGAACGCCCGGAACAGGGGCGGCGCGTCCAGCACCACGCCGGGCTGGAGCGAGAGCACCGTGCCGGACAGGTCCGGCGGCTCGGGGCCGAGCGGCAGGTCCGTGCCGTCGCGCAGGGACACCGCCAGCTCGGCCGCGGTCTGCTGGAGCGCCGGGAGACTGCCAGCGCCCGAAGAGGGTGCTGCCGCCCTCGTAGTGCTGGGCGTCGTACTCCTCCGGCGTGGTCACGTAGTGGACGTACGCGTTGCTGTAACCGGCGACGAGGACGTCGTCGAGGTCCGCGCCGACGATCCCGGCGACCGTGCGCCGCAGTCGCAGGCCCGCGCAGACGGTGACCTCGCCGGGGATGCCGATCAGGTGGAGACCGCCGATGCGCACCAGCATCACCGGCACCCGCTCCTGCACCCACGGGTAGACGCGGTTCATCTCCCCGATCGGCACGAAGACGTCCTTCGGCGCCTGCGCCTGCCTCAGCTCGGGGGACACCGTGTAGACGACCGAGTTGGATATGGCGTCCCAGAACGGGTTCTCGCCCTCCTCGAAGCCGGGGAAGGCCGGGCCGTCCTCCAGGCTGCCCGCCGCCATCGCCGCGCCGACGCACGGTGCGGACGTGCGGTGCGTTTGCCCGTCGCCGGTGAACTCCGGGCGCACGGTGACGTCGGAGAGGTCCACGTACACCATCCGCGAGTCGACCGGCCCGGACAGCCGCGTGCCGGGCTTCTCCGCCTGGGCCGCCGCCGCCTCGTACTGGCGCAGTCCGTTGGCGCGGGTGGCCTCGAAGTCGGCGGGCGTCGTGGGCGGCACCAGGTCCAGGTTGGGCGACATGTCGCCGCTGTTGGTCTGGGCGAACGCGGAGACGAACGCCGGGGAACCGTCGGCCAGGTAGTCGACGCCGTGGACCTCGCGCTCCCAGTGGTGGGCCGCGTAGCCCTTGTTGTCGGCACTGATCAGGCGGTTGTCGCCGGACATGCTGGTGCCGTGCACCGGGAACCAGTTGACCGCCCCGACCGTGCGGCCCCCGCGCTCCACCCGCAGCAGGGTGGTGAGGGTGTCGACGCCGTCCGGGAAGTGGTCCCGGTCGGCCTTGGGGTTGCGGTCGAAGGCGGCCCGCGAGCGGTTGACGCTCGCACCGGTCAACGTGCCGTGGCTGAGGACCAGTTCGGACGGGGCCAGATCGTCGTGCGCGTTGCGCGCCGCCTCGAACAGGCCGTCCGCCACCGCCTCGAAGGTCGCCCGGTGGAAGCCGAACGTCGTGGTGTTGTAGAGGAGGTGGTGCGCGTGGCCGCCGGGCCCCGCGTGGGTGTGGGTGGCGGTGATGAGCACGTTCCGCTCGGTGTACAGACCGCCGTACGCCTGCTTCAGCCGTCGCAGCACCGCCCGGTGCACGCTCTCGAAGATCATCGGGGAGTCGGCGACGATCAGCAGCACGCGGCGCCCGCTCGCCTCCTCGGCCACGACGAACGCCCGTGCCCGCAGGCGGGTGTGCAGCCCCGCCGCCTGCTGGTCGAACCGGCCGTACCCCATCATGCCGACCTCGGCGACCTCGCCGGTGGCGTCGGAGATGCCCCGGCCGACGAGATAACCGCCGTCGCCTTCCGCGGCGGCGGCCGCGGCGGGAGAGGGGACCAGGTGCGCGCCCGCCAGCCCGAGGCCGGTGGCGGCCCCCGCCTTCAGGACGGTCCGGCGGTCGCGCAAGGGAGGACGTTCCGCGGTCATACGCTGCTCCTCAGGCTCGGTCGGCCCCCCGGGCGGGCGGAACATGAACAACCTTCACGTTCCGCGCGCTTCCTTGGTACACCGCCTGCCATGAACACGGCAAGAGGATGTGCGCGGCCGGAGAAGGGTTCGCACGGCGGCCGGCGCCGCGACGGGAGCGGCACGGTGACGCGCACACCGCGGACACGACGGAGCCGGCCCGGCCGGTCCGCAGATCACGGACCCACCGGGCCGGCTCCCGCCGTTTCGGGGGCGGCGTCACCCCTTGCCCTGGAGCGGCTCCCGCTCGCACACGGTCCCCGCGGCCGGCACCGTGCCGTCCAGCAGGTACGCGTCCACGGCCTCGCGCACACAGGTGTTGCCGGAGCCGTACGCGCCGTGGCCCTCGCCCTCGTAGGTGAGTTCCACTCCCACGCCCTCGCCGAGGCGCTCCGCCATCCGCGCGGCGCCCCCGTGAGGCGTGGCCGGGTCGCCGGTGGTGCCGACGAGCAGGACCGGCGGCGCGCCCGGCGCGCTCACGTCCGGGTGCTCGGCCCTGCCCGGCACCGGCCAGCCGGCGCACTGCAGCGCGCCCCACACCAGGGTGTCGCCGAAGAGGGGGGATGCCTCCTCGAACGCGGCGGCCCGTTCCCGCACGTCGTCCACGGTGTAGCGGTCGCTGCGGTCGGCGCAGGTGATGGCGGTCCGGGCGTCCTGCCGGCCGCTGTAGCCGCCGGCGTGCAGGCCGCTGAGCGCGTCCGCGAGGCCGAGCAGGGTCTCGCCCTCGTCGGCGGCGAGCAGGTGCAGCCCCACCTCCAGGGCGGGCCACGCGGTCTCCAGGTGGAGCGCCCGGACGACGGCGTCGATCAGCTGGGAGCCGGTGAGCACCCTGTCCCCGCCGACGGCCAGCGGCTCGTCGTCCAGGGTCTCCTCCAGCCCCATGACGAGCCGCGTGACCTCCTCCGGGCTGTCGCCGAGCGCGCAGCCGGTGTCCACGCACCACCGGGCGAAGTGGTCGAACGCGAGCTGGAACCCGCCCGCCTGCGCGAGCGCGCCCTCCATCCGGTCCAGCGTCGGGTCCACGACGCCGTCCAGGACGGCACGGCCCACGTGCTCAGGGAACAAGTGGGCGTAGACGCCGCCCAGTTCGGTGCCGTAGGAGATCCCGAAGTAGTGCAGCTTCTCGTCACCGAGCAGATGACGCAGCAGGTCCATGTCGCGGGCGGCGTCCTCGGTGCCCACGTGCGGCAGCACGCGGCCCGACTCCCGTGCGCAGGCGTCCGCGTACCGCTGCCGCGCCTGGAGCAGGGCGGTCACCTCGACGTCGCCGTCGTCGGGGGTGTCGTCCTGCTCGGCGCTCGCCTGTGCCGCCTGGGCGTCCAGGCAGGCGACCCCGGCGCTCGCGCCGACCCCGCGCGGGTCGAAGCTCACCAGGTCGTAACGGGAACGGAGGTGTTCGTAGTCGGGGGCGAGGGCGGGCAGGGCGGCCACCCCGGACTCGCCGGGCCCGCCGAAGTTGAACAGCAGCGAGCCGATGCGGTCGGCGGCGTCCGCGCGGGACGCCGCCCTGATCAGGGCGATGTCGACGGTCTCGCCGCCGGGTCTGTCCCAGTCCAGCGGCGCCCGCATGCCGGCGCACTGCCAGCGGGTGCCGTCCGGCAACGGCTCGGGCGCCTCTCCTCCGCCCTGCAGGGGGGACGGTGCGGGGCAGTCCTTCCAGTCGAGGGACTGCGCCCATATCCGTCCGCGGTCGTCCTCCTCGCCGCCTCCGCCCGCGGCCCCGCCCTCACCGGCCGGGCCGCAGGCGGCCAGGGAGGCGGAGAGCAGGACGGCGCCGGACAGCAGGGCAGCGGCTGTCGTACGTCGTATCGGCATGCGCCCAGCCTCCGGCCGCCCAACGGCCGCCGCACGGCCGCGCGTCCATCCGGGGGACGCGTCTCGGGGTCAGCGCAGGGCCGGGTGGTCCGCCACGACGGTGCACGAGCCGGGGGCGATCTCCGTGAAGCCGGCGTCGCGCACCGTGGGCAGGCCGCCGACGGTCAGCGCGGGCCAGTCGGCGGGGTCGGCGGTGCGCACGGCGAGCGGGAAGCCGGCCGCCCGCCAGGCCTCACGGGCCGCGTCCGGCAGTTCCCACCAGGCGAGTTGGGCACCGTGACCGGCCTGGGCCATCGCCTTGCCGGCCGACATCTCCAGGTCCGGGTTCATCCAGAGCGCCGGCACGCCGGGGTCCGCCGGGGGCACCGGATCGGGGTCGTCGAGGTCGGTGCCGGACACCTGGAGCCGGGCCAGGTCCTTGGGCCAGCCGTCCAGCGGCACCGGCGGGAAGACCCGCACCTCGGCCGCCTTCCCGGTCACGGTGATCCCGGGGAGCGCCTCCGCGCGCCGCCACTCCGCGCCGCGCGCCCGCCGCACCACCTTGCGGATCCGGGCGTCCTGCCAGTCGCGCACCGCCTGCGCCCACTCGCCCTCGCCCGCCGACCGCTCGTCGGTCAGCATCGTCAGGACCGCGCGGGCCGCCGTCTCCAGGGCGTCGGTACGGGCGGGCGGCGCGGCCCGCTCGATACGGACCACGAGGGGCAGCACGAACTGCGGGGCCGCGTCACGGTCACCCGGGTCGGGGCGGGAGGGGCTGTCGGGGGCGGGTGTCGTCCGGTCGTCGTTCACCCGGCCAGTGTGCCAAGCGGGACGGGGGCGCTGTCGGGCGGATCCGGGCCGGCCCGGCCGGCCCGGAGGGACATCAAGGGGCGTCGAGCGGGCACCAGGGTGGGGGGAAGGGGCTGATGGCCGATGACTCAGGTGGTGCCGCAGCGTGGCGGGGGAGGTTCCAGCGGTCTCTACGACGTACTGGAGCTGATCCTCGACCGAGGGCTGGTGATCGACGCGTTCGTGCGGGTGTCCCTGGTCGGTATCGAGATACTCAAGATCGACATTCGCATCGTGGTGGCCAGCGTGGACACCTACTTGCGCTTCGCCGAGGCGTGCAACCGGCTCGATCTGGAGTCCGGGCCGCGCAAGCCCGCCGGACTGACCGAACTCCCGGACAAGATGCGCGAGTCGGGCTCCCGGGGAGCGGCCAAGGGGCTGCTGTCCGGTGCCGTGGAGACCATCTCCGAGGCCTTCCAGCAGGCGCGTGAGGAGCCGAGGCGGAAGTAGCGCAGGGCGCACCCCTCACCGGCAGAAGGTCCCGGTCGTCCGCGGGGGCCGCTCCCGCCCTCCCCGCGAGGTCGGTCAGCCGGAGCAGGAGGTGCGTTCCGCCTCCCGCCACTCGCAGACCGGGCACAGCGTGACGCCCTTGTACGTCTCCGGGTACTCCGTCGGCTCCTGGCACTGGACGCACGCCGCGTACGGCGGGCCGTCCGCCTTCGGCGGGCGGCCCGTGCCGACGAGGCAGTAGTCGCGGTCGGTCACGTCGTCGCTCATGCCTCCAGCGTAGGACGTCAGCCGCGGCCGTTCGCGGCGCCGATCAGCTCGGAGACCTTCACGAAGCGGTACCCCTGGCGGCGCAGCTCCGGGACGACCGCCCGCACCGCCTGCTCCGTCGTCGGGGCGGCGCTGCGGGTGCAGTGCAGGACGACCACCGAACCGGGCCGCACCCCGTCCAGCACCTGCCGGGCCACCGCGTCCGCGTCGGTGGCGAAGGCGTCGCCGCCGACGACGTCCCACTGCACGGCCGTGACGCCGGCCGGGGTGAGCGCCTTCAGCGCCCGCCGGTCGTGACAGCCGCCGGGGAAGCGGAAGTACGGCATCGGATCGGGCACGCCCACCGCCCGGAACACCTGGTACGCCCGCTCCACGTCGGCCCGCATCCGCTCCTCCGGCACCGTGGGCAGGCCGTAGCAGTCGCCGGTGAAGGCGTAGTGGCTGTACGAGTGGTTGGCGACCTCGAAGAGCGGGTCCCGGCCGATGGCACGGGCCTGGTCCGGGTACTCCTCGGCCCACCGGCCCGTCATGAACACCGTCGCCGGCACCTCCAGCGCCCGCAGCGTCTCGATCAGCCGCGGATGGTCGAAGCGCTCGCCCGCCGCGGCCCGCGGGCCCTGGTCGGCGGTCATGTCGGCGTCGAAGGTGAGGGCGACGGTCTTCCCGGCGTCCCGGGGGCCGTGCTCGAAGACCGGGGTGAGGCCCGCGGGCCCCGCGGCGAGCGTGGGGGGAGCCGACGGGGCGGCGGGGGAGGGCGCGGGGGCGGGCCGCCGTGCGGCGGGTCCGGCGGTGGCGCCGCAGGCGGTGAGGGCGGCGGCGAGGGCACAGGCGGCGATGACACGACGTGAAAGTGTGATCACCGTATGACAGTAGGGTGGTCCGCGGCGGGGGCCGTCGCGGCTCGGGCGGAGGGGGCGGCGCGCTCACCCGGTCGGCGGGGGCCGCCCCTCCGGAAAGCGGGTTCAGATGTCCCGCCGCTCCAGCGGCTTGGTCGCCGGACCCTGGACGACCTTGCCGTCCGTGTCGAAGCGGGACCCGTGGCACGGGCACTCCCACGCGCGCTCGGCCGCGTTGAAGTCGACCAGGCAGCCCATGTGGGTGCAGCGGGCGGAGACCGCGTGCAGGGCGCCGTCGTCGTCCCGGTAGACCGCCAGCCGGCCGCCCTTCGTGCGCACCACCGCGCCCTCGCCCGGCGGCAGCGCCTCCACCGGCGGCGACGGACGCAGCCGGTCGCCGACGAAGTGCCCCGCGACCTGCGCCTGGTGCTTGAGGAAGGCCGGCGCCTCACGCACGGCGGAGGCCAGGCGCCGCGGGTCGTACAGCCCGGCCCAGGCGCACTCCCCGCCGGTGATCTGCGCGGCGAGCAGCCGGCCCGCCATCATGCCGCCGCTCATGCCCCAGCCGCCGAATCCGGTGGCGACGTACGCGTGCCGGGCGCCCGGGTGCAGCGGTCCGACCAGCGGCACCGTGTCGGTGGGGTCGTTGTCCTGGGTGGCCCAGAAGTGGGTCAGCTCCACGCCGGGGAAGTGCCGGCGGGCCCACTGTGCCAGCCGGTCGAAGCGGGCGCGGGTGTCGCCGGTGCCGGGCGTGAAGTGCTCGCCGGTGACCACCAGCAGCCGACGGGAGGCGTCGTCGCCGTAGGGCGCGGTGCGCACCGAGCGGGTGCCCTCCTCGGGGGTGATGTACATGCCGTCCGGGTCCAGCCCGGCCGGGACCGGGCCGGCGACGACCAGCTCGCGGCGCGGGGAGAGGCGGGTGAACAGCATCGCCCGGTCGAAGAGCGGGTAGTGGGTGGCGACCACGACGTCCCGGGCCGTGACGGAGGCCCCGGTCGCCGTCGACAGCCGGCACGGCTCGCCCTCTTCCAGGCCCAGCACGGTGGTGTCCTCGTACAGGCGGCCGCCGTGCGCCTCGATGTCGTCGGCGAGCGCCAGCAGGTACTTGCGCGGGTGGAACTGCGCCTGGTCCGTCACCTCCACCGCCCCCGCCACCGGGAACGGCAGCCCGGTCTCCGTCACGAAGGACGCGGGCAGGCCCGCCTCCCGCGCGGCCCGCGCCTCCGCGCGCACCTCGTCCACCCGGTCGGCGTCCGTGACGTAGGTGTACGCGCTGCGGCGCTCCCACGCGCAGTCGACGCCGAGCTCCGCCACCACCCCGGCGGTCCGCTCGATGGCCTCCGCCTGCGACCTGGCGTACAGCCGCGCGCCCTCGCCGCCGCGGGTGCGGCGCAGTTTGTCGTAGACGAGCGAGTGCAGCGCGGTGATCTTCGCCGTGGTGTGCCCGGTGACGCCCGCCGCGATCCGGTCGGCCTCCAGCACGGCGACGCTGCGCCCGGCCCGGGCCAGCTCCCACGCCGTGCACAGACCGGCGATGCCGCCGCCGATCACCGCCACGTCCACGTCGAGGTCGTCGTCCGGCGCGGGGCGGCGCTCCCCGCCGGGCGCGGTGTTCAGCCAGTACGAGTCACCCGAGTGCTGCTTCTCCGTCATGCGGGGGCGGGTACCCCGGTGTCGGGGCTTCACGGCGGGCGGGTTCCGCGGTGACCCGGCCGGGCGGTGCGGGCGGGGCGGACGGTGCGGTTGCGGGCGTGGGGGCGAGGACGTAACGTACAACCAAATGGTTGTAGATGGGATCGACGAGGCCGACCGGGCCGTGGACCGGCTGTTCCACGCGCTGGCCGACGCGACGCGTCGCGACATGCTCCGCCGCTGTGTCCGCGGTGAGCTGTCCGTGTCACGGCTGGCCGCCGCGTACCCGATGAGCTTCGCGGCGGTGCAGAAACACGTCACGGTGCTGGAGCGGGCCGGACTGGTCACCAAGGAGCGCCGCGGACGGGAGCGGCTCGTGCGCACCGACGTCGAGGCGGTGGCCCGCGCGCGGCGGGCGCTCGACGCGCTGGAGTCGGCCTGGCGGGCCCGGGTGGACCGGATGTCCGGCCTGCTCTCCGAGGAGGACGGCGCGGACACCGGCCGGCAGCCCGCACCGAGCGACAGGAAAGGAACGGACGGATGACTGTCACCCGTGTCGACAAGGACGTCGACACCCTCACACTCACCCTCGTCGCGGACTTCACCGCACCGGTGGAGCGGGTCTGGCGGCTGTGGGCCGACCCGCGGCTGCTGGAGCGCTGGTGGGGCCCGCCCGGGTACCCGGCGACCGTCGAGGAGCACGACCTCACCCCGGGCGGCGCCGTGACGTACTACATGACCGGACCGGAGGGTGACAAGTTCGGCGGCTGGTGGCGGGTCTCCTCGGTCACGCCGCCGACGGCCCTGGAGTTCACCGACGGCTTCGCCGGCCAGGACGGGCGGCCGGACCCGGAGATGCCGGTCACCACGGTCCGGATGACGCTCACCGGGCGCGAGGGCGGGACGCGGATGGAACTGCGGTCCGTGTTCGACAGCCGGGAGCAGATGGAGCAACTGGCCGAGATGGGCATGGTGGAGGGCATGAGCCAGGCCGTCGGCCAGATGGACGCGCTGCTGGAGGGCTGAACGGCGCAACGGGAGCGCGGGGGCGGGCGTCGCGGTGCCCGCCCCCGCGCTCCCGTGTCAGCGGCGCCAGGGTCCGGTCACGGCGAACGTCGTGCCCGGGTCGTAGACGTTGACGTACATCGTCCGGCCGTCCGGGGAGAACGTGACGCCGGCGAACTCGCCCCACTCCGGGTCCTCTGCCGTGCCCGTGTTCTGGCGGTTGCGGGCCATCGGGTAGACCTCGCCGAGCCGGGTGACGCCGTAGACGTGCTGGGCGCCGCCGCCGTCCTCGCACACCATCAGGCCGCCGCTGGGCGCGAGGCAGATGTTGTCCG
Organism: Streptomyces sp. DSM 120436; assembly: GCF_055778765.1. Classification (NCBI taxonomy): domain Bacteria; kingdom Bacillati; phylum Actinomycetota; class Actinomycetes; order Kitasatosporales; family Streptomycetaceae; genus Streptomyces; species Streptomyces sp. DSM 120436. The sequence goes on from NZ_JBSKBS010000001.1 coordinate 3,549,361, forward strand.
GGGACTCGCCCGGCAGCTGGATGTCGGTGTCCGGGCCGAAGACGATCACCAGGGTGAGGCGGCGGCGGTCCGGGTCGTAGCGCCAGATCTGCCCGTAGTGGTCGGCGGCCGAGCCGTCGGCGGCGCGGGCGAAGGACGACACGAAGTAGACGGAACGGCCGCCCCAGTAGCACCCCTCCAGCTTCTGCGCGTGGGTGATGCCCTTCGGACCGAAGTCCTGGAACCGGATGGGGGTCTCGACGGCCAGCGGGTCCGGTACGTCGACCCACTCGATGCCGTCGAAACGGGCGCCGGTCTCCTGGATCGAGGACAGGTCCGGGACCCCCGGCACCCGCATCGCCTGGAGCCTGCCGCCCGCGCGCAGCGAGCCCGTGCCGCCCAGCGGCCTCCTCGGCAGGAAGCGGTAGAACAGCCCGAAGGGGCGCTGGAAGGCGTCCTCCGTCTCGTAGACCACGCCCCGCTGCGGGTCCACCGCGACCGCCTCGTGCTGGAAGCGGCCCATCGCGGTCAGCGGTACGGCGCCGGTGCGGCGGGGGTCGGCGCCGTCGACCTCGAAGATGAAGCCGTGGTCCTCGGCGTAGCCGTTGACGCCGGCCTTGTCCTCGGTCTCCTCGCAGGTCAGCCAGGTGTTCCACGGGGTGGGGCCGCCCGCGCAGTTGACGGCCGTACCGGCGATCGCCACCCGCTCGGAGACCACCCGGCCGCTCCGGTCGAGGGTCAGGGCGGTGCAGCCGCCCTTGGCCTCCGGGTCGTACGTCAGCCCGTCGACCGCCGGGACCGGGACTCTGCCGGTGACGCGGTTCTCGTGGTTGCGGACCAGGTGGGTACGGCCCTGCCGGCCGGCGAAGGCGGCCATGCCGTCGTGGTTGGAGGGGACGGGCCCCTCACCGGAGCTCAGCGGGTCGCCCTCCCGGGAGAGCACCGTGTAGCGGAAGCCCTCGGGCAGGTCGAGCAGTCCGTCGGGGTCGGGGACCAGGTCGCCGTAGCCGGTGTGGCCGAGGTGCTGAGCGGCGGAGGTGCCGGTGAACAGTTCGGACAGGGCGCCGGTGAAGGCGATGCCGACGCCCACGGCACCGGAACGGGCGAGCAACTGGCGTCGGGTTGTTGCCGTGGAGCCGTGGGGGGACCCGTTTTCTGGCATGGGGAAACCTTCCTGCTGGCGGACAGGAACTGTGACCCCGCCGTGTCTATCACCTGCCGCCGATCCCGTGAACCACGCGAGCCGCCCGTGTCCCGCGGGGCGGGCCCGCCCCTGGGGACCCCGCAGTCCGTCCTGGACTCCGGCCCGCTGAGGGACGCCCGGGCGCACTGAGGGACGCTCCGGGCCCGCTGAGGGACGGCCCGGGCCGGCTGAGGGACGCTCCGGGCCCGCTGAGGGACGGCCCGGGCCGGCTGAGGGACGCTCCGGGGTCCTGGGACGCCGGAACGGCCGGGCGCCCGACGCCTCGGTCGTCCGGGTCGGCCCGGACGGGGCCTCACCACCGGAGGGGCCGGTCGCCCCCCCGGACCCCCGGAACTGCCGGAACCCCCGGAACTGCCGGAACCCCCGGAACCCCCGGAACCCCCGGGGCGCCTGGCACCCCGGCCACCGGGCCGATCGGCCACTCGGGTTCCCCGGGCCGCCGGGCCGGCCGGGGACTTGGGGCGGGGCCGCCGGGCCGGCCGGGGGTCCGGGGCTCAAACCGCCGGGCCGGCCGGGGATCCGGGGAGCCCGGGGACTCCGGCGGCTCCGGGGACCCGGTGCCCGGGCCACCGGGCCGGCCGCCCGAGCCGCCGGGTGGGCGGGTGGGCGGGTGCTGGGCACCGCCCGCCCAGGCGCGGCCCCCGCCGCCCGACGGGCACGTCATCGCGTCGTCAGCCGCACCGGCGGCGTGTCCGACGCGCTGTGCCGTTCCGCCCAGTGGTTCAGCGCCGTGCTGCACGCGTGGTCCAGGTGATGGAGGGCCGTGAGGTCGAGTTCGACCGGGCGGTCCTGGGGGAGGGACTCCAGGGTGTCGAGGATCTTGGGGAGGCGCAGGAACGTCGCGTTGCCCGAGAGGCGGACCTGGACGGGGCCCGCACCCTTGTCCGTGACCTCCAGCTTGACCTTCGAGGACTCCCAGGCCGTCTTCACCACCGACAGGGCCAGCCCGATCAGCACGCCCTCGAACATGTTGACCGCGACGATCGACACGGCCGTGACGACCAGGACCAGCGCCTCGCCCCGCTGGCCGCGCCACAGGGCGGCCAGCCCCCGGAAGGGGATCAGCTTCCAGCCCGCGTGGATCAGGATGCCCGCCAGCGCGGGCAGCGGGATCAGGGCGAGCGCGGACGGCAGCAGCGCGGCGAACAGCAGCAGCCACACGCCGTGCAGCACCCGGGACGCCTTGGTCCTCGCACCCGCCTGGACGTTGGCCGAACTGCGCACGATGACCGCGGTCATCGGCAGCGCGCCGAGCAGCCCGCAGACCGTGTTGCCCGCGCCCTGCGCCACCAGCTCCTTGTTGTAGCGGGTGCGCGGTCCGGTGTGCAGCCGGTCCACCGCGGCCGCGCTGAACAGGCTCTCCGCGGAGGCGATGAGGGCGAAGGCGACGATCGTGCCCAGCACGCCCACGTCCGCGAGGACACCGAAGGTGTCCATGCCGGGTGGCTGGACCGACTCGAACAGCCCCCGCACCTCGACCGTGGCGACCGGCATGGCGAACGCCGCCGTGACCGCCGTCGCCAGGAGCACCGCGGCGAGCGCGCCCGGCACGGCCCCGGCCGGTGCCGGAAGCCTCCGCCACAGCACCATCACCGCGACCGTGCCCGCGCCCACCGCCAGCGAGGCGAGCGCCTCCCGGCCGGCGAGCGCGTCCGCGGCGGCCCCGGGCAGTCCGAGGAGCTTGTCGATGCCGCCGGCGGGCGCCTCGAGGCCGGCGGCGGCGTAGAGCTGGCCGGCGATGAGGACCAGGCCGATGCCGGCCAGCATGCCCTCGATCACGGACAACGACATCGCCCGGAACCAGCGGCCGAGCCGCAGCGCCCCCATGGCGAGCTGGAGCAGCCCGGCGGCGAGCACGATGACGCCGAGCGCGGGCAGCCCGTAGGAGTCGACCGCCTGGTAGACCAGCACGGTGAGCCCGGCGGCCGGGCCGGACACCTGGAGGCTGCTGCCCGGCAGCAGGCCGGTCACCAGACCGCCCACGATGCCGGTGACGAGGCCGAGTTCGGCGGGGGCCCCGGAGGCCACGGCGACGCCCACGCACAGCGGGAGGGCGACGAGGAACACGACGAGCGAGGCGGCGACGTCCTGCCGCAGATGGGGGAAGCGGAGCACGCGGGCCCTCACCGGGTCCGGCACGCGCGGACGGCGGCGCGCTCGGTGGCGGCGGAGGACGGTACGGCGACGGGGGAGAGGGTTCCGGCGCGGCGGGCGGACGGTTCAGGGCGCCGGCCGGGCGAGCGGGGGTGGTCGGCGAAAGGGCGGTGCATCTGTTTCCTCCTGGCGCGTGTGGGGACGCGTCGGACTGCACGACGAGGACCGGCCCGCTGATCGTCGGCCCGCGTGGTGACGGACCGTATACGCGGATGCGGTGGAAGGTCGCGGGAGTCGCGGGACGGGGGTGACCGAGGTAAAGCGACGGCAAGGGCCAGGGGTGCGGCCTTCGGTCGCCCGGCCTCGTAACACGCGTACCTGTCAAGGTGGTTCGCACCCGGTGCCGCAGGTCCGCGCATGGTCAACGGTTGGTCAAGAACACGGTAACCCTGCGTGGTCCTTCGCACCCTCTCGCAGGAGGGCCGCGCCGCAGTCAGCCCGAAAAGAACACGTGGGTTGGCGCGATCGCTCCCGTGTCCGCCGATGGCCCGTTCGGGTGTCGGACGTCCGTGCGGCGAGCCGGTGCCGCCCGGGTCAGACGGGGTCCACGGTGTCCGCGAGCCGCTTGGCGTCCCTGGCCAGTGCGGTGAGGCGGGAGATCGCGCGGAAGTACTTCTTGCGGTAGCCGCCCTTCAGCATCTCCTCGCTGAAGAGCCGGTCGAACGGCAGCCCCGACGCGAGCACCGGCACCTCACGGTCGTACAGCCGGTCCGCGAGGACCACGAGCCGCAGGGCGGTCGACTGGTCCGGCACCGGACGCACCCCGGTGAGGCACACCGCGCCGATGCCGTCGGTGAGGGCGCCGTAGCGGCTGGGGTGGACCCGCGCGAGGTGGTCCAGCAGGTCGGGGAAGGCGTCCAGCGACGCCCCCCCGGTGGCGTGCGCCACCCGGGTCACCGTGTCGTCGGAGTACGGCGGCGGCGCCTCGGGCAGCCCCCGGTGCCGGTAGTCCTCGCCGTCGATGCGCAGGGCGCGGAAGTGCGCCGACAGGCCCTGGATCTCGCGCAGGAAGTCCGCCGCGGCGAACCGGCCCTCGCCGAGCTTGCCCGGCAGGGTGTTGGAGGTGGCGGCGAGCGCGACGCCCGCCTCGACCAGCTTGCCGAGCAGGGTGGAGACCAGCACGGTGTCGCCCGGGTCGTCCAGCTCGAACTCGTCGATGCACAGCAGCCGGTGCCCGGAGAGGGTCGTGACGGTCTGCTGGAAGCCCAGCGCGCCCACCAGGTTGGTCAGCTCCACGAACGTGCCGAACGCCTTGAGCTCCGGATCGGCCGGGGTGGCGTGCCACAGCGAGGCCAGCAGGTGCGTCTTGCCGACGCCGTAACCGCCGTCGAGGTAGACGCCGCGCGGCCCGGACGGGGCCTTCTTCGGCGCCTTGCCGAAGCCGAACAGCCGGCGCCGGCCCGAGTCGCCGGCCGGCTTCCCGCCGAGGCCGGCCGCGAAGCCCTCGAGGACGCGCACGGCCTCGGTCTGGCTCGGCTGGTTCGGGTCGGGTATGTACGTGTCGAAGCGGACGGCGTCGAACCGCGGCGGCGGCACCATCTCGGCGACGAGCCGGTCCGCGGGGACGTGCGGCTCGCGGGCGCACAGGGAGAGCGGAGCCACGGAGGCTGCCGGGCCGGGACGGGAGGCTGCGGAGGACGACACGGTCCCCCATCGTACGGGGCGTGGAAGACTGCCTGACATGCGACGCCTGTTCCCCGTGACCGACGAGACCCACACGACCCGCGCGACCCGCGCGACCGACGGGACGGTGGCCGCCGGCGGGGCGGACGGCCGTGAGTGGAGTCTGGCCGAGCTGGCCGCCGCCTACGCCTACCCCGGGCCCGGCCCGGAGGGCCGTGAGCCGTGGCTGCGCGGCAACATGGTCTCCACCCTCGACGGCGCCGCCCAGCACGAGGGCCGCTCGCAGCCCATTTCCTGCCCGGCCGACATGCGGATCTTCGGCGTGCTGCGGGCCCTGGCGGACGTGGTCGTGGTCGGCGCGGAAACGGTTCGGCAGGAGGGGTACCGCCCGGCCCGCGCCCGCGCCGAGTTCGCGGCGGCCCGCGAGGCCGCCGGGCAGGCCCCGGCGCCCGCGATCGCGGTGGTCACGGCGAGCCTGGACCTCGACTTCTCGCTGCCCCTGTTCACCTCCCCGGTCGTGCCCACCCTGGTCCTCACCGGCGCCGGGGCCGACCCGGAGCGCATGGCCGCCGCCGAGGAGGCGGGCGCCCGTGTGGTCCTCGCCGGCGAGGGGACCGGGGTGGACCCGGAGCGGGCCGTGCGGGTCCTCGCCGAGCTGGGGCACACCCGGCTGCTGACCGAGGGCGGTCCCCGGCTGCTGGGCCGGCTGATCGCCGCCGGGGTGCTGGACGAGCTGTGCCTCACCGTCTCGCCGATGCTCACATCCGGTGACGCTCAGCGCATCGCCGGTGGACCCTCGGTGACACTTCCGCGGCGTTACGCGCTGTCGTCGGTGTTGGAGGAGGACGGATTCCTGTTCACGCGTTACCGGCGGGCCTGACCGGGCCCGGCCGCCGGGTGTGGAAGTCCGGAAGGAGGACAAGCGGTACGACGCCGCCGGTCCGGCGATCGGCGGAACGACGCGCCCGTCCCGCACGGTGACGGGCGAGACTGGATCCCGGCCGTACGCGCGCCCGCACGGGGAAGGATGATCCCCGGGGGCCCGGCCCGGCCACGAGCAGAGGGCCCGCGGGTCCTCCGAGGAGTAAGGGGCGCCTGGTGTTCACCAGCGTACTGATGATCGAGAAGGCCCTGACGTCCGCCGACGTGGAGTTCGTCACCACCCTGCACGGCGACGAGCCGGTCGCCTTCCACGTCCTGCTCCAGCCGCGCGGCGAACAGGCCGACCGGCTGCTGAGAGCCATCGACGACGTCGCGCTCGGCGAGCTCGACGAGGCCGTGCGCGAGGGCGAGACCCCCGAGGGCGAGGAGGCCCGCTCCATGGGTGAGCGGGCGCTCGCGGTCTCCCTCCAGGCGCTGCGCGCGACCGGCGACACCGCCGAGGGCCGCCTCGTCACGGACCATCCGCTGGACGCGCTGAAGAAGCTGGTCGAGGAGGTCGGCGCGGACGAGGTGATCGTCCTGACCGACCCGCACTACGTGGAGGAGTTCTTCCACCGCGACTGGGCCTCCCGGGCCCGCCACAAGGTCGGCGTGCCGGTGCTGAAACTCTTCTCCCACAGCAAGGCATAGGCTGGGGCCGCGCTCCTGCGGCTCGGCCCGCGAGGGCGCCAAGACCGTCGTCCCGCTCGTCGCACCACTGGGAGAACACGCATGGCACCCGGCCTTCCCACCGCCATGGACCGACCGCACTTCATCGGCATCGGCGGCGCCGGGATGTCGGGCATCGCCAAGATCCTCGCGCAGCGCGGCGCGCAGGTGGCCGGCAGCGACGCCAAGGACTCGGCGACCGCCGACGCCCTGCGCGGCCTCGGCGTCACCGTGCACATCGGGCACGCCGCCGGGCACCTCGCCGACGACGCCAGCTGCGTCGTGGTCTCCTCCGCGATCCGCGAGGACAACCCCGAGCTGCGGCGCGCCGCCGAGCTGGGCATCCCCGTGGTGCACCGCTCCGACGCCCTCGCCGCCCTGATGGACGGCCTGCGCCCGATCGCGGTGGCCGGCACCCACGGCAAGACCACCACCACCTCCATGCTGGCGGTCGCCCTCACCGAGCTGGGCCGCGAGCCGTCGTACGCCATCGGCGGCGACCTCGACGCCCCCGGCTCCAACGCGCTGCACGGCACGGGCGAGATCTTCGTCGCCGAGGCCGACGAGTCCGACCGCAGCTTCCACCGGTACGCGCCCGAGGTCGCGATCATCCTCAACGTGGAGCTGGACCACCACGCCACCTACGCGTCCATGGAGGAGATCCACGCGTCCTTCGAGACGTTCGTCGGCCGGATCGTGCCCGGCGGCACCCTGGTGATCTCCGCCGACCACGAGGGCGCCCGCGAGCTGACCCGACGGCTGGACGGCTCGGTGCGGACCGTGACGTACGGGGAGTCCGCCGACGCCGACGTGCGCGTGCTGTCGGTCGTCCCGCAGGGGCTGAGGAGCGAGGTGACCGTCGAGCTGGACGGCGCCCCGCTCACCTTCACCGTGTCGGTGCCCGGCAGGCACTACGCGCACAACGCGGTGGCCGCGCTCGCCGCGGGCGTCGCGCTCGGTGTCCCCGCCGCCGAGCTGGCCCCCGCGCTGGCCGCGTACACCGGCGTCAAGCGCCGCCTCCAGCTCAAGGGCGAGGCGGCCGGCGTGCAGGTCGTCGACTCCTACGCGCACCACCCGACCGAGATGACCGCGGACCTGGAGGCGATGCGCGCCGCCGCCGGGGACTCCCGCATCCTCGTCGTCTTCCAGCCCCACCTGTTCTCCCGCACCCGCGAGCTGGGCAAGGAGATGGGCCAGGCCCTCGCCTTGGCCGACGCCTCGCTGGTGCTGGACATCTACCCGGCCCGTGAGGACCCGGTCCCCGGTGTCACCAGCGAACTGATCATCGAGGCGGCCCGGGCGGCCGGCGCGGACGTGACGGCCGTCCACGACGCGGCGGAGGTCCCCGGCGCGGTGGCGGGAATGGCCGGGCCCGGCGATCTCGTTCTCACCATGGGAGCGGGCGACGTCACCGACCTCGGCCCGCGCATCCTGGACCGTCTGTCGAACTAAGGGGCTGGAACCTCATGCCGTACGACGTGGAGAAGCCGGACGAGCAGTGGCGCGCGGAGCTGTCGCCGTCCGAGTACGCCGTTCTGCGCCAGGCGGCGACCGAACCCGCCTTCACCGGTGAGTACACGGACACCAGGACCGAGGGCGTGTACTCCTGCCGCGCCTGCGGCGCGGAGCTGTTCACCTCGGACACGAAGTTCGCGTCGCACTGCGGCTGGCCGTCCTTCTACGACCCGAAGGACACCGACGCCGTGGAGCTGGTCGAGGACCGCTCGCACGGCATGGTGCGCACCGAGGTGCGCTGCGCCCGCTGCGGCTCGCACCTCGGGCACGTCTTCGAGGGCGAGGGCTATCCGACGCCCACGGACCAGCGGTACTGCATCAACAGCATCTCGCTGCGCCTGGAGCCCGCCGAGTCCTGATCCGCCGGCCCGCTCCTCACCACCCGGCAGGCACCGGGTGGCCGGGGAGCGGGGCCGGTGCGGGCCGGCCGCGCGGACCGGGCGGCACGCGCGTTCTCACCGCACCCCCCGCGACGGCAGCCGCACCGTGAACACCGTCGCGCCCGGTCCGCTCGTCAGGTCGATGTCGCCGCCGTGGGCGCGGGCCAGGGAACGGGCGACCGCCAGGCCCAGCCCGCTGCCGCCGCGGTCGCGGGTGCGGGCCTTGTCGACGCGGTAGAAGCGGTCGAAGACCCGCTCCCGGTGGTCCGCCGGGATGCCCGGACCCGCGTCGGCGACGCGCACCAGGGCCGTGTCGCCGGCGGTCGCGACCTCGACGGACACCGGGGTGCCGGGCGGGGTGTGCACGGCGGCGTTGGCGAGCAGGTTGTCCAGCACCTGCCGCACCCGTTGCGGATCGAGGCGGAGGAGCAGGGGGGCGGAGGCGCTCACCGTCACGGTGAGCGGGTGCGTCGGACGGCCCGCCCGGAACGCGTCCGCCGCCTGCTGCACCAGCTCCGTCAGATCCGTGTCGGCCGTCCGCAGCGGCGCCTCGACCTCGGCCGCGTCCAGCCGGGCGAGCAGCAGCAGGTCGTCGAGCAGGTCGCCCATCCGTGCCGCCTCGGCCCGCAGCCGTCCCAGGTGCTTCTCCCGCTCGGCGGGTTCGTTCGCGGCGGCGTACCGGAACAGGTCCGCGTAGCCGCGCACCGACATCAGCGGGGTGCGCAGTTCGTGCGAGGCGTCCGCGACGAACCGGCGCAGCCGCAGCTCCGCCTCCGCGCGGACCGCGAGGGAGTCGTCGATGTGCTCCAGCATCCTGTTGAACGCCGTGCGCAGCTCGGCCACCTCGCGCCCGCCGTCGCGTCCGTCCGCGCGCAGCGGCAGCCGGGCCGCCGACTCGGTCAGGTCGTGCGAGGTGATGCCGTGGGCGGTGTGCGCCATGTCGCTCAGCGGTTTCAGCCCGCGCCGCAGCATCCGCCGTCCGAACACCACCAGCGCCGTCAGCGCCAGCGCGAACACCACCACCTGCACGGTGACCAGCCGTTCGACGGTCTTCTCCACGTCCTCCACCGGAGCGGCGCTCACCAGCACCACCCCCGGCTCCACCTCGCAGCCGCGCAGCCGGTACGTGCCCTCCCCGTCGATCCGCGCGGTGCGCATCAGCTCGGTGTCGGAGTGCGCCATCGCCCGTGCCAGGTCGGCCAGCGGCCGGGTGTCGCCGGGCACGTCGGCGGGCCTGCGCAGCGTGACCCCGCCGCCGCTGACGTCGTACACCGCCGTGTACCAGCCGTAGTACGGCTTGCGCCGCACCGTGCCGTGGGCCGCCGCGTCCTTGGCCTGCACGGTCTGGATGAGCTTCAGCTGTTCGCCGAGCTGCTGTTCGAGGTAGTCCCGCATGTACGCGGTGAGCGCCGTGCCGACGACCGCGAACACCGCCAGCGACAGCACCCCGAGGCCCAGCGCCAGCCGGGTGCCCAGCCGCATCCGCCGGTAGGTGTCCCGCAGCCGCCGGGCCGGCGCCCTCACTCCGCCGCCTGCCGGATCACGTATCCGAAGCCCCGCACGGTCCGGATCAGCGGCGCGCCGGTGGCGTCCAGCTTGCGCCGCAGCCGGCTGACCACCAGCTCCACCACGTTGGACCGGCCGCCGAAGCCGTACTCCCAGACGTGGTCCAGGATCTGCGCCTTCGTCAGCACGGTCGGCGAGCGGCGCATCAGGTAGCGCAGCACCTCGTACTCGGTCGGGGTGAGCGCCAGCAGGTGCTCCCCGCGCCGCACCTCCCGGGTGTCCTCGTCCAGCGTCAGGTCGCCCACCCGCAGCACCGACCGCTGGAAGTCCGGGCCCGCGCTGCGCCGCAGCACCGTCCGCAGCCGCGCCATCAGCTCCTCGACGGCGAACGGCTTGACCAGGTAGTCGTCCCCGCCCCGGGTCAGCCCCGCCACCCGGTCGGCGACCCCGTCCCGCGCGGTGAGGAACACCACCGGCACCATCCGCCCGGAGCGGCGCAGCCCGTCCAGCACCCCGAACCCGTCGACGTCCGGCAGCATCAGGTCCAGCACCACGATGTCCGGGCGGAACGCGTCGGCCCGGCGCAGCGCCTCCTCCCCGGAATGGGCGGTGACCGCCTCCCAGCCCTCGTACCGGGCGACCGTCGCCACCAGGTCGGCTATCGGAGGGTCGTCGTCCACCACGAGCAGTCGCACTCTGTCCACCCGCTCATACTGCGCCACCGCACCCCTCCCGCCCGAGGGCGCTGCGCGACCGGGACCCGATCGACAGCGAACCGACAGGGAACCGACGGCCGGCCGCCGGACGGTCCGGTCGCGGCAGGTGGTTTGCCGCGCCGGGGACTTGGGCAGGCGGCGGCATGGACCCCGGTCGCTCCGCCTCCGGGGTCCCCCGACGTCCGGGCCCCGCCGGCTTCGGCGTCTACACTCGACCGGCGCCCGGCGCGGGCGATCTCGGCCGGCCATCCTCTGCCACCCGAAGGGCGAGCGGCGTCTTGATACGGATCGACTCAGTCACGAAGCGGTACCCGGACGGCACGGTGGCGGTCGACCGGCTGTCGCTGGAGATCCCCGACCGTTCGATCACCGTCCTCGTCGGCCCCTCGGGCTGCGGCAAGACGACCACCCTGCGCATGATCAACCGGATGGTCGAGCCCACCGAGGGCACGATCCTCCTCGACGGCGAGGACATCCGGCGGCAGCCGGTGACCGCCCTGCGCCGCTCCATGGGCTACGTCATCCAGAACGCGGGCCTCTTCCCGCACCGCACCGTCGCCGACAACATCGCGACCGTCCCCCGCCTGCTCGGCTGGGGCAAGCGGCGCGCCCGGGAGAGGGCGGCGGAGCTCATGGAACGGGTGGGCCTGGACGCCTCCCTCGCCCAGCGGTACCCGTACCAGCTCTCCGGCGGCCAGCAGCAGCGCGTCGGCGTGGCGCGGGCGCTCGCCGCGGACCCCCCGGTGCTGCTGATGGACGAGCCGTTCTCGGCCGTCGACCCGGTGGTGCGCAAGGGGCTCCAGGACGAACTGCTGCGCATCCAGGACGAGCTGGGCAAGACCATCGTCTTCGTCACCCACGACATCGACGAGGCGGTCAAGCTGGGCACCATGGTCGCCGTGCTGCGCGAGGGCGGCCGGCTCGCCCAGTACGCCCCGCCCGCCGAGCTGCTGTCCGACCCCGCGGACGCCTTCGTCGAGGACTTCCTCGGCGCCGACCGGGGCATCCGCCGGCTGTCGTTCTTCCCGTCGGACGCGCTGGAACTGACCACCGACGCGGTGGTCCCGGCCGACGCGCCCGCCGAACGCCTCACCGCCACCGGGGCGCCGTACCTGCTGCTGACCGACGCCGGCGGCCGCCCGCTCGGCTGGCGGGAGCGGGGGAGCACCGGCGACCCGGGGCGACTCCTGCCGTACGGACGGCCGTTCGTGCCCGGCACGGACTCGCTGCGGGCCGCGCTCGACTGCGCGGTCCTCTCGCCCACCGGCTGGGCGGTCGCCGTGGACGCGGACGGCCGGGTGACCGGCGTGGTCTCCCAGCAGGCCATCGGCGAGGCGATCCGCGCCGCCCACACCGCGGCCGGCCCGGAACCCGCTCCGGTGCGCGGCGGGGACGGGAAGGCCGCCGGATGAACGGCTTCTTCGACATCCCCAGCGACCTCCAGCACAGTTGGGCCGGCCTGGTCGGGCTGCACCTGCGGGAGGCCCTGCTGCCGGTGGCCGCCGGGCTGCTGCTCGCCCTGCCGCTGGCCCTGCTGTGCGGCCGGTTCCGCCGGTTGTACCCGCCGGTGCTCGGCGTGACGACCGTGCTGTACGCGGTGCCGTCCCTGGCGTTCTTCGTCGTCCTCATCGACTACACCGGCCAGACCGAGCTGACCGTGATGATCCCGCTGGCCCTCTACAGCCTGGTGGTGCTGGTCCCGGCGATCGTCGACGGCGTGCGCGCGGTGCCGGAGGAGACCCTCGCCGCGGCCACCGCCATGGGCTTCGGCCCCGTACGGCGCTATCTGCGGGTGCAGTTGCCGATCGCCGCGCCCGCGATCGTCGCGGGGCTGCGGGTCGCCACCGCGTCCAGCATCTCCCTGGTGAGCGTCGGCGCCCTGATCGGCAACCAGGGCGCCCTCGGCAACCTGATGGCCGCCGCGCAGAAGTACGACCGGCCCGAACTCGCGGTGACGGCCGTGCTGACGACGGCGGCCCTGGCGCTGCTGTGCGACGTCGCGCTGGTCGCCCTGCGCCGGGTGCTGACGCCCTGGATGCCCCCCTCCGGACGGCGGCGGACCGGCGCCCCGCGCGAGGAACTCCTCACGAAGGGCGGCGCCCGGTGAACGTCCTCACCTTCGTCCAGGCGTTCTTCGGCGACGGCGCCCACTGGCACGGCTACGACGGCATCCCCACCCGTTTCCTGGAGCACGTCCGGTACACGCTGCTGGCCCTCGCCGTCGCCGCGGCGGTCGGACTGCCCGCCGGACTGCTGACCGGACACACCGGACGCGGCGGCAACGCGATCGCCTTCGTCGCCAACGCCGCCCGCGCACTGCCCAGTTTCGGCCTGCTGGTGCTGGCCGTGCTGCTCATCGGCTTCGGCCTGCTGCCCGTGATGATCCCGCTGGTCGTGCTCGCCGTGCCGCCGATCCTGGTGACCACGTACGAGGCGGTCCGCACCGTCGACCCGGCCCCGGTGGACGCGGCCCGCGGGATGGGCATGCGCGAGTCGCGGATCCTGTTCCGGGTGGAGGTGCCGGTGGCGCTCCCGCTGATCCTCAGCGGCCTGCGGTCCGCCGCCGTCCAGATCGTGTCCACGGCCACCATCGCCGCGTACGTCAGCCTCGGCGGGCTGGGCCGGTACATCGTCGACGGGCTCTACCAGCGCGACTACGAGAAGGTGACCGGCGGCGCGACGCTGGTGGCGGTCCTCGCCCTCCTCACCCTCGCGCTGTTCCGGGCCGTGGAGCGGCTCGCGGTGTCGCCCGGAGTGCGCCGCCGCTGACATTCGATCAGTTGTACGACAAATGTGACCCTGACGTTCTTGACCGGGCCTGAGACGGCTGGATTGGATCAGTGGATGACTTCCACGGCACAGCGCGGCAGATCGAGGACGAGGCACACCGGGGCGGCGGCGGTCGCGCTCACCGCCGCGGCGGCGCTGCTCACGGGCTGTTCCTCCGGCGACACCGCCGACAACCCGCTCGACGGAGGGAAGGCCGAGGCGGGCACCGTCGTCGTCGGCTCGAACAACTTCGCCGAGAGCACCCTGCTCGCCGACATCTACGGCGAGGCGCTGCGCGCCAAGGGCCTGAAGGTCACCTACAAGCACAACATCGGCAGCCGGGAGACGACCTACGGCCTGATGAAGAACGGCTCGGTGACCGTCCTGCCGGAGTACAACGGCTCCCTCCTCGCCCACCTCGACCCGGAGGCGGAGCAGACCTCCGCCGAGGCGGTCAACGAGGCGGTCAGGGCCGAACTGGACCAGCAGCTCACCCTGCTGGAGTCGTCGCCGGCCGAGAACAAGGACTCGGTCGGCGTCAACGCCGCGACGGCGGAGAAGTACGGCCTCACCGCCGAGTCCACGCTCGCCGACCTCAAGGACATCGCGCCCGAGCTGGCGATCGGCGGCTCGCCCGAGTTCCAGACCCGACAGCAGGGCCTCAAGGGCCTCGAGGCCGTCTACGGGCTGAAGTTCAAGACCTTCAAGGCACTGGACGCGGGCGGCCCGCTGACCCAGGCGGCCCTCACGCAGAACGAGGTGCAGGCGGCGGACGTGTTCACCACGGACCCGACCATCGTGAAGGAGGGGTTCGTCGTCCTGAAGGACCCGGAGAACCTCTTCGGGTTCGCCAACGTCACCCCGCTGGTCCGCAAGGACGGGCTGCCCGAGGAGGGCGTCGAGGCGCTGAACGCGGTCTCCGCGAAGCTGGACACGAGGACGCTGCGCGACCTGGACGCCCAGGTGCAGCTGGAGAAGAAGGATCCGCTGGACGTGGCCAGGGCCTGGCTGAAGTCCGCCGGTCTGGGCTGAGACGCCGCCGCACGGGGTGCGGCGGCCTGACCCGCCGCACCCCGCGGGCTCGTCCACGCTTACCCCGCGACGGCGGTCGCCCGCGCGATCAGCAGGTCGATCAGCGCGATCAGCACGTCCCGCGAGGACTCCCGCTCCCGCGCGTCGCACAGCAGCACCGGCACCCCCGCCGGCAGCGTCAGCGCCTCCCGGATGTCCTCCACCGGGTACGGGTGCTCACCGTGGAAGCCGTTGACGGCCACCACGAACGGGATGCCCCGCCGCTCGAAGAAGTCGATCGCGGCGAAACTCGACTTCGGCCTGCGCACGTCCACCAGGACCACCGCGCCCAGCGCGCCGACGGCCAGGTCGTTCCACATGAACCAGAACCGCTGCTGCCCCGGCGTGCCGAACAGGTACAGCACCAGGTCGTCCGAGACGGTGATCCGGCCGAAGTCCATGGCCACCGTGGTGACACGTTTCTCCTCGACTCCGTCCAGGTCGTCGACGTCCAGGCCCGCCATGGTCAGCGGCTCCTCGGTGCGCAGCGGCCTGATCTCGCTGACCGAGCCGACCATGGTCGTCTTGCCCACGCCGAAACCGCCGGCGATCAGGATCTTGACCGTGTCGGGCGCCCCGCGGTCGGCGGATGCCCGGGCACCGGTGTCAGAGCCGGCCAAGGCCTTCCCTCACTTTCTGCAGCAGGTCCGGATCCGGAGTGGTGACGGAACGCGGCGCACGGACGGTGATCCGGCCCGCCTCCAGCAGGTCGCAGAGCATGATGACGACCACGCTCACCGGCAGGTCGAGCCGCGCGGCGAGCTCGGCGACCGCCGTCGGCCGGGCGCACAGCCGCAGGATCCGGGTGTGCTCGGGCTGCGGCCGGGCGGCCGTCTCGGGCTGCGGGTCCGCCGCCGTCACCGTCGTGATGAGCGTGAAGTCGGCGCGGCTCGGCCGGGTGCGGCCCCCGGTCAGGGTGAACGGCCGTACCAGCCGGCCCGCCGAGTCGCTGCCGCCCACCTCACACGCCTGGGTCGTCGGCGGCACCGCTGGTGTCCCGCGGGGCCGCGCTGAGGTGCTCGCCGATCTTCTTCACCAGCATGTTCATCTGGTACGCGACCACGCCGACGTCCGCCTTCGGGCCGGTCAGCACCACCAGGTGGGCGCCGGGTCCCGCCGAGGTGAGGATCAGGTAGCTGTGCGCCATCTCGATGAGCGCCTGGCGCACCGGGCCGCCGCGGAAGTCCATGCTGACGCCCTTGCTCAGGCTCATCAGACCGGACGCGGTCGCTGCCAGGCGCTCGGCGTCGTCGCGCAGGAAGCCGGTGGACTTGCTGACCACCAGGCCGTCCTCGGAGAGCACCACGGCCTGGTTCACGTCGGCGACCCGTTCCACGAGTCCGGTCAGCAGCTGGTCCAGCTGGGTGTGGGTGGCGGGCAGGGGGCGTGTCATGGCGGTGTTCCTTCGTCGGCGTTCAGCGGTCGGTGTCAGCGGTCGGTGTCGGGTGCCCGGAGGAGGGCGCGGGGACGCGCGGGGGCCCGTCCGGTCCGGTGGGGCCGGCGTCGTCGTCCCCGGGCACGTCCCTCTCCGGCACGTCCCTCTCCGGCACGTCCCCGGCGGCGTCCCGCGCCCGGAGCGTGCCCTGCTGGAAACAGGCCAGGGAGGAGGCGGCCCGCTCGGCGGTGAAGTCGTCGTCGCACGGGTCCGCGGCGGCGGGATCCTCGAGCAGTTCGGCGGCGAGACTGGTCTGCGGCACGCGCCGGGGGAGGGGAGCGAGGCCGCCCTTGCGGGGCGCGGGGTCGTGGGGGCCCGGTCCGGCCCCGGAGCGGTTCCGGGCGGACGCGGCGGGTTCGCGACGCGCATCTCCGGAACCGGAGCCGGCCCGGGGCGCATCGGGGAGGTCCTCCCCGGCTGCCCGGCCGCCCCGAGCGCCCCCGGCGTCCTCCCCCGCGGCCGGGGCGTCCTGCGCCCCCGCGCTCGCGGAGTCCTCCGGCGCGGTCGCCGAAGCCCTGCGCACGGCGCCCGAGCGGTCCCGCGTCGGAAGGGGCCGTGGTGAGACGGCGCCCGTGGGGTCGGTCTCCGTGGCGGACGCCTCCCGCGCCGCGTCCGGCCGCTCGTCGGCGACGACGACCACCTCGTGCGGGAGCAGCACGATCGCCGTCGTCCCGCCGTACGGCGACGGGCGCAGGGTGACCGCGATGCCGTGCCGGTGCGCGAGCTGGGAGATCACGAACATGCCGAGGCGCAGGTCGTCGGCGAGCGCCACCACGTCGAACTGCGGCTCCTCGGCCAACTGGGCGTTGAGGGAGGCGTAGTCCTCCTCCGGCATGCCGAGCCCCCGGTCCTCGACCTCCACGGCGAGGCCCTTCGCGACCATCGCAGCCCGCACCGTGACGGGGCTCGGCGCCGGCGAGTACACCGTGGCGTTGTCGATCAGCTCGGCGAGCAGATGGATCACGTCGGCCACCGCGGGCGGCGCGAGCGCCACCTCCTCGTCGGCGAACACCTCCACCCGCTGGTACTCGGCGACCTCGCCCACCGCACTGCGCAGGATGTCGATCAGCGCGACCGGCTCGCTCCAGCTGCGGCCGGGGCGCTCCCCGCTGACGATGACCAGGTTCTCCTCGTACCGGCGCAACTGGCTGGCGACGGAGTCGAGTTCGTACAGGCCCTTGAGCACCTCGGGGTCGGTGTGCCGGCGCTCCAGCGTGTCCAGCTTGCTGAGCTGGAGGTTGACCAGGTTCTGGCTCTGCCGCGCGATGCCCAGGATGATCTTCTGGAAGCCGCGCCGGGTGTCGGCGAGTTCGACGGTGGTGAGGACCGCCGTGCGCTGCGCGGTGTTGAACGCCTGCGCCACCTGACCGAGTTCGTCGTGCCCGTAGTCGAGGGGCGTGGTCGCCGACTCCGGGTCGACCTTCTCGCCCCGCTCCAGCCGGGCCACCACGTCCGGCAGCCGCTCCTGCGCCAGGCTGAGGGTGGCCAGCCGCAGCCCGCGCAGCCGGCGCGACAACGAGCGGGTGATCCGCCAGGACAGGCCCACGCACAGCAGCAGCGCGAGCAGTCCCGCCGCGCTCAGCGAGGCGGCCGTCACCAGCAGGCCGCGCGCCTCGTCGGCGCTGCGGGTGAGCAGCGCGTCGGTCTGCTGCCGGATCATCTCGCTGTACTGCGGGGCGACCGTGTCCATGGCCTCGTCCCACCGGTCCCGCAGGTCCGGCAGCTCGACCTCGCGCGCCTCCCCCTCGGCAGGGGTGGCCAGCACCTGGTCCTCGACCGCCTCCAGCGCACGCCACTCGGGGCTCTGCAGGATCCGCTCGGTCTGCGTCTTGATGTCGCCGCTCAGCAACGGCACGATCTGGTCGCCGACCAGCCAGCGCCGGGTGTGCACCAGCGCGGCGAACTCCTGCCGGCGCTCGGAGTCCAGGCGGCCGGACGGCCAGGCGAGGGTGAGCAGCGCGTCCTCCCGGGAGACCAGTTCCACCGCGTGCTCCAGCGCCACCAGCGGCTGCGCCCGGGAGGTGAGGTCGCCGTCGTCGACCTGGGACAGTTCCTGGAAGGCGTGGATCTGGTCGTCGATGACCGACGTGTACTGCTCCAGCGCCTCCTCGGCGGTGATGTCGCGGGGGTTGTCGATCTGGTCGCGGTAGTACTCCAGGCTGCCCACCGAGCCGAGCACCGAGTACAGCCGGTCCGAGATGCGCGCCGGCGCCTCGGCGATCGCGTCGGCCTGCCCCATGAGCCGCGCCACGGAACGGTCGGTGGCGCGCCGCTGGGCGATCAGTGCGGACCGTGAACCGTCCGGCCCGGCGAGCCAGTCGGCGGTCAGCGCCCGCTCCCGCTGGAGGTCGAGCGCGGCGTGCGTGCCCATCGCGCCGGTGGACCGGCTCAACTGGGTCTGGGACCGCAGCTCCAGCCCCTCGGAGAACATGCGGATCGTCGTCAGGCCCCACAGCCCGGCGAGCGTGACGCAGGGCACCAGGGCGAGCAGGATCAGCGAGAGGCGTATGGAGCCGAGACGGCGCCGGGCACCTGTCCGTGGAGACATCGTGGTCCTAGAGCGGTCGGGTGGTGGGGACGGTACGCACGGCGGCCGTCAGCGGGTTCCGGCGGCGGCGAACCCGGCGACCGAGTCCGCCTCCGCCTTCGTGACGAACGCCGGCCCGGTGAGGACGGGCGCGACCCCGCCGCCGCTGACGTTGCCGTTGGTCCGGTACAGCCACAGCGCGTCCACGGCGAGGTAACCCTGGAGGTAGGGCTGCTGGTCGACGGCGAACCGCACGTTGCCGCCGCGCACGGCCTCCACCAGTTCCTCGTTCAGGTCGAAGGTGGCGACGTCCGCGTCGCTGTCCGCCTCCGCCGCCGCGTCGACCGCGGTGAGCGCGACGTCGGCCCCGTTGGCGACGACCTGGTCGATGGTGGAGTCCTGGCGCAGCCGGGCGGCGAGGATCCCGGAGACGGCCCGCTCGTCGGTGCCGTCCACGTACAGGTTCTCGGTGGTGCCCCGGAACGTCTTCTTCACGCCGGCGCAGCGGGCCTCCAGACCGACGTTGCCCCGCTCGTGCACGACGCACAGCGCGTGCCGGGCCTTCAGCTCGTTCAGCTTCTCGCCGACGGCCCGGCCGGCCAGGCTCTCGTCCTGGCCGAAGAACGTCAGCAGCCCGGCCTTCTGCCACGCGTCGAGGCCCGAGTTGAGGCCGACCACGGGGATGCCGGCGGCCCGCGCCTCGTTGACCGGGCCCTTCATGGCCTGCGGCTTGGCCAGGGTGAGGGCGATGCCGTCGACGCCGTCCCGGACCGCCTCGCGCACCAGGTCGGCCTGTCCGGCCCCGTCCGGGTCGCTGAGATAGGTCAGTTCGACGCCGTCCCGGGCGGCGGCCGCCTCGGCGCCCCTGCGCACCCGGTCCCAGAACACGTCGCCCTCGCTGCCGTGGGTGACCAGGGCGACCCGCATCCCCCCGGAGCCGCGCGCCGCGTTCGTGTCCCCGCGCCCCTCGTCCCCGCCGGCGGCGGAACAGCCCGCCAGCAGCAGACCGATCGCGGCTGCCAGGACCGCCGTGCGGCGTCTCGGGATACGGCGGGACGGGGGACGAGTGTTCATGGGGAGCGCGGACCTCGCTGTGCGGCAGAGCAAGTGCGGGGGAGAGGCACCGACGGATCCGGGCCACGACGGCGTACGGCCGTCCGGGTGACTCTCGCTGGCCGGAGCCAACCGCGTGGGACCACCGGTCGTCAAGTGAACAGCCACGTGAAGTGAGGCGCCGCTGCCGCATTGTGATGAACCGTGAGGACGAAAGGGGCGGACGCGCACGCTCCGTACGGCCTGCGGGAGCGCGCGTGCGGACACCTGGCGCGCTGTTTCACCGCACGGCGTACGCCCCTTATGTCCCGTCCGTTCAACTGGCCCCGCCCAGGGGGGTGATGAACGCCCGCGCACAGTGAGTTATCGTGTACAGGGCGTTACGACAAACGGCATGACCCGTCGCTTTCCGGCCACAGGAGTGCAGTCGATGGCAAGGCAGGTACGCGCCGAGAAGACCCGCGCGACGATCATCACGGCCGCCGCCGACCTGTTCGACCGGCGGGGCTACGAAGCGACCAGTCTCAGTGACATCGTCGCGCACGCCCGCGTCACCAAAGGGGCCCTCTACTTCCACTTCGCCGCCAAGGAGGACCTCGCCCACGCCATCCTGGAACTGCAGTCCGCGACCTGCCGCCGGCTGGCCCGCGACACCGGAGCGCGCGGCCGCACCTCCCTGGAGGCGCTGATGCGCCTCACCTTCTGCGTGGCCCGGACGTCCGCCGAGGACCCGGTGCTGCGGGCCGGCCTGCGCCTGGCCACCGGCACCACCCGGCCGCGCCCGCCGCTCAGCCACCCCTTCACCGAGTGGCTCGACATCGTCACGGCCCGCCTGGCGGGCGCCGTCGAGGAGTCCGACATCCACCCGGACGCCGACATCGACGTCGTCGCCCACTCCCTGGTCTGCTTCTTCGTCGGCACCCGGGTCGTCGGCCGCGCCCGCGAACCCCTCACCCGGCAGCCCCGCCGCACGGCCGAGATGTGGCAGCTCCTCATCCGCGCCCTGGTCCCCGTGACCCGCCGCGCCCGCTACCTCTCCCTGGCCGTACGGCTGGAACGGGAGACCACGCCGCTGTGACGCACGGCGCGGCCCCGCGGGCTACGGTGACCCCCATGTCCGACACCCCCGCCGCCCCCGTGATCGTCGCCGACGAGCCCGGTACCTTTCCGTACGGCGTGCTGGCCGACCGGCACCCCGCGATCGTCCGCCAGGTCGCCGAGGACACCCCCTACGGCCCGCGGCAGCGCCGCGCGCTCGACGCCCTGCGCACCGACTGCACCGAGGGCGTCGTCACCCCGCTGCCCGGCGACGCCCACGACCACGGCCGCTGGACCGCCTGGGGCATGGACGCCCACGCCGGCCGCTCCTGGCACGAGGTGCCCTGGCTGTGGGCGGAGAGCTGGTTCTACCGCCGACTGCTGCACGCGGTCGACTACTTCACGCCCGGACCCTGGCAGGGCATCGACCCCTTCCGCCCCGCCAAGCTCGCCGAACTTCACGCGCCCGCCACGGACGAGGAGCTCGCCGCGCTCGACGCCCTCGAGGACCGCCCCGAGGACGAACGGGCCCGCGCCCTGCTGCACGGCTCCCTCTGGGGCAACCGCGCCGACCTCGGCTTCCGCATGTCCGCCGAGGGCGCCGAGGAGACCGCCGCCGTCCCCGCCCTCGTGGCCGACGACAGCGAGCGCCTGTGGTCCCTGCTCCACGGCTCCCCGCCCGGCACCCTCTGCCTGGTCGCCGACAACGCCGGCCGCGAACTCGTCCCGGACCTCCTGCTGACCGCCCACCTGCTGGCCCACGGCGGTATCACCCGCGCCGTCCTGCACGTCAAGCCGCACCCGTACTACGTCTCCGACGCCACCACCGCCGACGTCCTCGACGCCGTGCGGCGGCTCACCGCCGCCGAGGGCGCCGCCGGGGCGTACGGGCGCACCCTGCGCGCCGCCCTCACCGACGGGCGGCTCGACCTGCGCGCGCACCCCTTCTCCTGCGCGCCCCTGCCGTACAGCGACATGCCGGACGACCTGCGCGCCGACTTCGCCGGGGCGACCCTCACCGTCCTCAAGGGGGACCTCAACTACCGCCGCCTCGTGGGCGACCGGTACTGGCCCCCGACCACCCCCTTCGCCGACGTCACCGCCTGCTTCCCGGGGCCGGTCGCCGCCCTGCGCACCCTCAAGTCCGACGTGATCACCGGACTGACCCCGCGAACCGAGGCGGCGCTGGACGCGGAGCAAGGCGGGCGCTGGCGCACGAGCGGCACGCACGCCCTGATCCAGGTACGGACCTGACCCCTCAACTCCCGTTTCCGGGGAGGGTTCACGCGAAGGTGTGATCACGCGGCGGCCGGCGGATGCGGCCGGAGCGGCGCGGGTAGCCCCCGGCCATGACGCAGCCCTTCGAACTCCCGCACTTCTACCTGCCGCACCCCGCGCGCCTCAATCCGCACCTGGACCAGGCCCGGGCCCACTCCACGGCCTGGGCGCGCGAGATGGGCATGCTGGAGGGCAGCGGGGTCTGGGAGCAGGCCGACCTCGACGCGCACGACTACGGCCTGCTCTGCGCCTCCACGCACCCCGACTGCGACGGCCCCGCGCTGTCCCTCGTCACCGACTGGTACGTGTGGGTGTTCTTCTTCGACGACCACTTCCTGGAGAAGTACAAGCGCACCCAGGACCGCGCCGGCGGCAAGGCCCACCTGGACCGGCTGCCGCTGTTCATGCCGCTGGAGCCGGGGACGCCCGTGCCCGAGCCGGAGAACCCGGTCGAGGCGGGCCTGGCGGACCTGTGGGCGCGGACCGTGCCGGCGATGTCCGCGGACTGGCGCCGCCGGTTCGCGGTCGCCACCGAGCACCTCCTCAACGAGTCCCTGTGGGAGCTGTCCAACATCAACGAGGGGCGCATCGCCAACCCCGTCGAGTACATCGAGATGCGCCGCAAGGTGGGCGGCGCCCCCTGGTCGGCCGGGCTCGTCGAGTACGCCACCGCCGAGGTGCCGGCCGCCGTCGCCGGGACCCGCCCGCTGCGGGTGCTCATGGAGACGTTCTCCGACGCCGTGCACCTGCGCAACGACCTGTTCTCCTACCAGCGGGAGGTCGAGGACGAGGGCGAGCTCAGCAACGGCGTCCTCGTCCTGGAGACCTTCTTCGGCTGCACCACGCAGGAGGCCGCCGACCTGGTCAACGACGTCCTCACCGCACGGCTGCACCAGTTCGAGCACACCGCGTTCACCGAGGTGCCCGCCGTGGCCCTGGAGAAGGGGCTCACCCCGGCCGAGACCGCCGCCGTCGCCGCGTACGCCAAGGGGCTGCAGGACTGGCAGGCGGGCGGCCACGAATGGCACCTGCGCTCCAGCCGCTACATGAACGACAGCGCCCGGCCGGGCGCCTCCTGGCAGACCCCGACCGGTCCCGGCACGTCCGCCGCCGACGTCGGCGCGCTGCTCGCGAAGGCCGGCGCCGAGCGGCTGCGCCCGTACCGGCACGTGCCGTACCGGAAGGTCGGGCCGTCGATCATCCCTGACATCCGGATGCCGTTCCCGCTGAGCCTCAGTCCGGCCCTGGAAGGGTCCCGACGGCACCTGCTGGAGTGGTCGCACCGCATGGGCATGCTCAGCGAGGGCGTCTGGGACGAGGACAAGCTCGCCAGCTGCGACCTGCCGCTGTGCGCAGCGGGCCTGGACCCGGACGCCACCCAGGAGCAGCTCGACCTCGCCTCCGGCTGGCTGGCCTTCGGCACCTACGGCGACGACTACTACCCGCTGGTCCACGGCCACCGCCGCGACCTGGCCGCCGCCCGGCTGACCACGGCCCGCCTGTCGGCCTGCATGCCGCTGGACGGCGAGGAGGTCCCGCCCCCGGCCAACGCCATGGAGCGGTCCCTGACCGACCTGTGGGCCCGCACCACGGCCGGCATGACGCCCGAGCAGCGCCGCCCCCTGCGGGCGGCCGTGGACACGATGACCGAGTCGTGGGTGTGGGAGCTGTCCAACCAGATCCAGAACCGGGTCCCGGACCCGGTGGACTACCTGGAGATGCGCCGTGCCACCTTCGGCTCCGACCTCACCCTCGGACTGTGCCGCGCCGGACACGGCCCCGCGGTCCCGCCCGAGGTCTACCGCAGCGGCCCCGTCCGCTCCCTGGAGAACGCGGCCATCGACTACGCCTGCCTGCTCAACGACGTGTTCTCGTACCAGAAGGAGATCGAGTTCGAGGGGGAGATGCACAACGCGGTCCTCGTCGTGCAGAACTTCTTCGGCATCGACTACCCGACCGCGCTGTCCGTCGTCGCGGACCTGATGAACCAGCGCATGCGCCAGTTCGAGCACGTCGTGGAGCACGAACTGCCCGTCGTGTACGACGACTTCCGCCTGTCGGAGGAGGCGCGGGCGGTCATGCGGGGCTATGTGACCGACCTGCAGAACTGGATGGCGGGCATCCTCAACTGGCACCGGAACGTGGACCGGTACAAGGACGAGTACCTGTCCGGGCGCGTGCACGGTTTCCTGCCGCACCGGTCCCCGGCGCCACCCGTTCTCGTCTGACGGCCGGCCGCCATGGAACCCGCAGCTCTCCGCCCCCGGCCGATGCCCGGCGCCCCTGCCGGCACGCGGCCGGACCCCGGACCGGTCCGTCCCACCACCGCCGAGGGGCCGCCCTCCGGGCGGTCGCGGGCGCGCCGGGCGGCGGCCGCGCTGCTCGCCGTCGCGGCGGGGCTGGCACTGCTGCTGTCCGGCGTCGGCCTGGGCGTGCTCGGCGCCGCGCTCGCGGGGCCGGGGCGGCCGGCGGGCGCGGCCGCCGCGCCCGCGCCCGTCGCCGCCCGGCTCGGGGTGGAGGTGACCGATGCCGGCGGCCCCGGAGCCCTGGTGGTCGGCGTGCACGTCCCCGGCCCCGGCTTCGCGGCCGGCCTCCGGGAGGGCGACCTGCTGCTCGCCCTCGACACCACCCGTGTCGGCTCGGCCGCGGACCTGGCGCGCGCCGTGGCCGGCACCCGGCCGGGCACGGAGGTCCGCCTGACCGTCCGGCACCGCACGGGCGGGTACGAGCAGCTGACGGCGGTCCCCTGGATCCTCACGTAGCGGCTCCGTGGCACGCCCGGGCCCGCTGCGGACGCGCGGCGTGACGGCGGGGCAGCGGCGCGCGGGGCGCGTGGACGCGGGTGCGTGGCTCGGGGCGCGTGGCGGGGCGCGTGGACGTGCACGCGCGCCGCGGGACGCAGGGTGCGCCGCGGGTCCCATGGCGGGGCGTGGACGCCTCGTGCCGGAGTGCCGGAGTGCCGGAATGCTGGAGTTCCGGAGCGGCGGAGCCGGGGGTTCCGCCCCCGTGGGGGGACATCTCCGGGGCAACCCCGGCAACCGGCTCGCGCCGCACCCGTTCGGCGGGCAGGATGCTGCCCGTAGCCCCGACGTCCGCCCTGGGAGGCACCCCGGATGACCGGCACCGCGCCCGTGCCCTTCACCGCCGACGACTACGAGGCCCGCATGGACCGGGCGGTGCGGCAGGCCGCCGACGCCGGACTCGCCGGGCTGCTCGTCGCACCGGGACCGGACCTGGTGTGGCTCACCGGCTACACACCGCCCGCCGTCACCGAGCGCCTCACCCTGCTGGTCCTGGCCGCCGGCCGGGAACCCGTGCTCGTCGTCCCCACCCTGGAGGCCCCGGACGCCGAGCGGGCCACCGGCGCGCCCGCCCTCACCCTGCGTGACTGGACCGACGGCAAGGACCCCTACGCCCTCACCGCCGCCCTGCTGGACGCCCGGGGGCGGTTCGGCGTCAGCGACAACGCCTGGGCGCTGCACCTGCTGGGGCTGCAGCGGGCGCTCCCCGGCACCTCGTACGTCTCCCTCACCGAGGCGCTGCCGATGCTGCGCGCCGTGAAGGACGCCGCGGAGCTGGAGCGGCTCGCCGCGGCCGGCGCCGCCGCCGACGCCGCGTTCGAGGAGATCAGGACCGTGCGCTTCTCCGGCCGCCGGGAGTCCGAGGTGGCCGCCGACCTCGCCGCCCTGCTGCGCCGGTTCGGCCACTCCCAGGTCGACTTCACCATCGTCGCCTCCGGACCGAACGGCGCGAACCCGCACCACGAGGCGGGTGACCGCCGCATCGAGCGCGGCGACATGGTCGTCCTGGACTTCGGCGGCCTGAAGGACGGCTACGGCTCCGACACCTCCCGCACGGTGCACGTCGGCGAACCGTCCGAGGAGGAGCGCCGGGTGCACGACCTGGTGCGCGAGGCGCAGGAGGCGGGCTTCCGCGCGGTGCGGCCGGGGGCCGCCTGCCAGGACGTCGACCGGGCGGCCCGGGCGGTCATCGCCGACGCCGGGTACGGCGAGTACTTCATCCACCGCACCGGGCACGGCATCGGCGTCACCACGCACGAGCCGCCGTACATGATCGAGGGCGAGGAGCGGCCGCTCGTCCCCGGCATGTGCTTCTCCGTCGAGCCGGGCGTGTACCTGCCGGGGCGGTTCGGGGTGCGGATCGAGGACATCGTGACCGTCACGGAGGACGGCGGGCGGCGGCTGAACGACACCGAGCGGGAACTGGTCATAGTGGACTGAGCGGCCCCGCCGCTGCCTCCCGCCCGCCCCTCTCCGCCTCTCCTTGCCTCTCCCCGCCTCTCCCGAACGGCAATGGCGCGACCATGACCCAGGCACCGACACCCACCGTTGACACCGTCCGCCGACTGGCCCGGTCCCTGCTCGAGGACAGCGGGCAGGGCGCCGGCGCGTCCTCCGCCGCCCCCGACGTGCGGTCGGCCCTCGACGTGCGGCCCGCCGCCGAGGGCGCCGACCCCACCGCCTGGTGGGTCGGCACCCGGTATGTGCTGCGCCTCGCCCCGGACCGCGCGACCGGCACGCGGTGGCGGCGCGAGCTGCGGCTGCGGGAGCTGGTGCGCCCGCACGTCCCGGTCCCGCTGCCCGTCGGGGTCGCGCAGGGCGAGTGGGCGCCCGGACTGCTGTGCACGCTGGACACCCGGCTGCCCGGCGGCACGGCGGAGGGGAACACCGTGTCCGCCGTCGGCGAGACCGACCTGGCGGGCCTGTTCACCGGGTTGCACCAGGTGCCGGTACGGCAGGCCGAGACGCTGGGCGTGCCCCGCGTGCCCCCGCGTTCGCTGGAGACCCTGCGGCGGGCCGCCGGGGAGGCCGTCGCCCTGCTCGACAAGGCGGACGAGTTCGAGGCGGCGAGGCTGCGTCAGTTCACCCGGACGGCGACGGCGCAGCTCGCCGCGCAGGCCGGTTCGGCGGTGCTCGTCCATCACGCCCTCACCGGCGGGAACCTGGTCGTCGGGGCGGACGGCCGGGTGCGGGGGGTGCTCGGCTGGGACGCGGCGGTGGTCGGCGACCCGGCCGAGGACATCGCGGGCCTGGCCCGCGCCGTCGGCGCCCCCGCCGCGGTCCGTGCGGCCACGCTGGCGGGCTACGGCGCCCGCCCCTGCCTGCGCGGCCTGTGGCTGGCCCGCTGCGACTGCGTCGTCCAGCTCGCCGAGGCCCTGGTCCACCACACCACGGCGTCGCTCCCCCTGTACCGCGCCCGCCTCCGCCGGGCCTGGGAGCCGATCATGCTGGAACGCGTCACCGACCTGCGCGACAGCGACGCGGCTCCGTAGGGCACGGCCGCCCCGCAGCCGCGGAACGCGTCCCGGGCGCGGGGCCGGTCGACCCGCCCCGCGCCCGGGACGCGGACGCCTCACTCCTGCAGCAGCACCACCGCCGACTCCCCGGGCAGGCGGAGCAGGCCGTCCGGCCCCGGGGCCTCGACCGGGTCCCACGCCGCCAGGACGCGGGCGTCGCGCGAACCCAGGGGGATGTCGGCCGGGGCGGTGCCGAGGTTCACGGCCACGCGGACGTCGCCGCGGCGGAAGGCGAGCCAGCGGCGGTCCTCGTCGTACGCCACCTTGGTGTCGGCGAGGTCCGGGTCGGTGAGGTCGGGCTGGTCGCGGCGCAGCGCGAGGAGCCGCCGGTACCAGGCCAGCACCCGCGCGTGCGGCTCCCGCTCCGGCTCGGACCAGTCCAGGCAGGAGCGGTCACGGGTGGCCGGGTCCTGCGGGTCCGGGACGTCCTGCTCCGCCCAGCCGTGCGCCGCGAACTCCCGGCGCCGGCCCTCGCTGACCGCCTTCGCCAGCCCCGGGTCGGTGTGGTCGGTGAAGAACTGCCACGGCGTGCCCGCCGCCCACTCCTCGCCCATGAACAGCATCGGGGTGAACGGCGCGGTCAGCGTCAGCGCCGCCGCGCAGGCCAGCAGCCCGGGGGAGACCAGCCCGGCCAGCCGGTCGCCCCGGGCGCGGTTGCCGACCTGGTCGTGCGTCTGGCTGTAGCCGAGCAGGCGGTGCGCGGCCACCCGGGTGCGGTCGAGCGGGCGCCCGTGGCGCCGGCCCCGGAAGCTGGAGTACGTGCCGTCGTGGAAGAAGCCCCCGGTGAGCGTCTTGGCCAGGGCCGCCAGCGGGGCCCGCGCGAAGTCGGCGTAGTAGCCCTGCGACTCGCCCGTCACCGCGGTGTGCAGGGCGTGGTGGAAGTCGTCGTTCCACTGCGCGTGGACACCGAGGCCGCCGCTGTCGCGCGGGGTGATCACCCGCGGGTCGTTGAGGTCGGACTCGGCGATCAGGAACAGCGGCCGGCCGGTGTCGGCGGCCAGGTCGTCCACGGCCTGCGACAGCTCCTCCAGGAAGTGGCGCGCGCGGGTGTCCACCAGCGCGTGCACCGCGTCCAGACGCAACCCGTCGATCCGGTAGTCGCGCAGCCACGCCAGCGCGCTCTCCACGAGGTACGCGCGCACCTCGTCCGAGCCGGGCGCGTCCAGGTTGACCGCCGCGCCCCACGGCGTGTGGTGCGTGTCGGTGAAGTACGGGCCGAACGGCGGCAGGTGGTTCCCCGACGGGCCGAGGTGGTTGTGCACCACGTCCAGGACGACGCCGAGCCCCAGCGCGTGTGCCCGGTCGACGAACCGTTTCAGCCCCTCGGGCCCGCCGTACGGCTCGTGCACGGCCCACAGCGAGACGCCCTCGTACCCCCAGCCGTGCCGGCCCGGGAACGGGCACACCGGCATCAACTCCACGTGGGTGACGCCGAGATCGACGAGGTGGCCGAGCCGTTCGGCGGCGGCGTCGAAGGTGCCCTCGCGGGTGTACGTGCCGACGTGCGTCTCGTAGAGCACCGCGCCGGGCAGCGGACGCCCGCTCCACTCGGCGCGCCACTCGAAACGGTCGTGGTCGACGACGGCGCTGAGCCCGTCGGGCCCGTCCGGCTGACGGCGCGACCGCGGGTCCGGCAGCACCGGGCCGTCGTCCAGCGCGAAGCCGTACCGGGAGCCGTCGTGCGCCTCGGCCTCCCCCCGCCACCACCCCTCCCGCTCGGGATCGTGTTCCAACGCGCGCGTGACGCCGTCGCACCGGAGCGTCACTCGGCCGGCCTGTGGTGCCCACACCTCGAACTGCACGGACGGTTCCCCTTCGTCTGCTCACCGTGATGAAGCGCCTCCATCGTGCGGCATCGGAGATCAATTCGCCGGGGGATCCGCCGTTTTGCGGCGGGTGTCGCCCGAGGCGCGCGTGCCGGGCGGCCGGGGACCGCGTGGGGTGGGGGACGCTCCGGCGCACGGCGGCAGGCGGGGGCGGGCCTTCCGCTCACCGGGTTTCTGGACAGCCCACCTCCCACTGACCGACAATCACCAGCGTGACGTCGTCCTTCGAGTTCTCCACGTACCCCGCGCGGCTCTCCGACGCGGAGCGCGACAAGGCGCTGAGCGTGCTGCGGGACGGTGTCGCCAAGGGCCGCCTGTCCCACGACACGTTCGTCCGGCGCATGGAACTGGCGCTCGTGGCGCGGCGCGCCGAGGAACTCGCCGCGCTCACCGCCGACCTCCCGCGCGAGAGCCGTCTCTCGCGCGTGGTGTTCGGCTCGGTGGAGGCGGTCTCCGGGTTCACCGTCCGGCTGCGCCGGGCCTGGCGGGCCGAGAAGCTGCCCAAGCTGCTGCTGCCGCACCCCGCGCACGGCCACCCGTTGCGGATAGGGCGTGACCCGGCCAACGGGCTGCGGCTCGCCCACGAGACGGTCTCCCGCATGCACGCCGAACTCACCCATCAGGGCGGCCTGTGGGTGCTGCGCGACCTCGGCTCCACCAACGGCACGACGGTGAACGGCCGTCGGGTCATCGGCGCGGCCGTCGTCCGCGAGGGCGACCAGGTGGGCTTCGGCCGGATCACCTACCGGCTCGCCGTCAACTGACCACCCTTCAAGGGGTATCGGCGCCTGACGGTGCTGGCGCGGCCCCGGTTGTCATGTTGACCGTGAGGGAACCTCGCACGCCCCGTGTCTCCGGCACGGCCGGTACGTCCGGTGGAACCGGCTGAGGACGGAAGCACCAGGCCCGGTCGGTCCTCACCGCGGGCCCCCTCGCGGTACGGCGGACACCCGGAGCCTCCCGTTCGGGTGAGCCGGGCTGGGGTCCGGGGCCCGCCGTGCCGATGCACAGGGAATGACGCACATCTCGATGAAGACGGTGGGGACGGGGCTGTCCGCCGCCGCGCTCCTCCTGCTCGCCGGCGCGACACCCCCGGCCCACGCGGGCACCGCTCCGGAGTCCGGGAACTGGCTGATGCTCGGCGTCAGCCACGGGGACGCCCCGGCCGGGGCGGAGGGCGGCACGCTGCTGCGGTGCGACCCGCCCGGTGGCGGCCACCCGCACGCGGAACAGGCCTGCGCGGACCTGACGGCGGCGGACGGCCGCATCACCGCCCTCCCCGCGGAGGACGCCCTCTGCCCGATGATCCACGCCCCGGTCACGGCCCACGCGCAGGGCGTGTGGCGCGGCCGCCCGGTCAGCTGGTCGGAGACCTTCCCGAACACGTGCACGCTGCGTGCCCGCACAGGGGCAGTGTTCGCACTGGACGGGACCTGAGCCGCCTCCCCGCCGTCCGGCGGGCACGCCGCGACACCACGGCGCGCCCGCCGGAGTCGACGCGCCGCCCCGCGGCGCCGCCTGCCCCCCCCGGGGGCGTGACGACCGCCCGCCCCCACCCGGCCGGGACGGGCCCGCAGCGTTCGGAGGCGCCGCCCTGAACCCCCCTCACATCAACCCCGCCCGCGCCTGCCGCGCCGCCGCCACCACCGTGCGGGACTGGTGTTCCACCTGGTGCCGCACCGGGACCCACCGGGCCCGGAAGCGGGTCGCGAAGGCGTCGCTCCAGTGGGCGACCAGGTGGTCCAGGCGGGCCGCCGTCTCGGTGTCGGTGTCGCGCAGAGCGCGTCGCAGCATCGCCGCCGCCCGCAGCGGCACCCGCCGCGCGAAGGCGTCCACGCTGCCGACGTAGGCGCGGGTGCCGTCCGCCGGAGGGGTGCCGACCAGGTCGGCGGCCAGTCCCGGCACCAGTTCCAGCCCCCAGGTGGCCGCCCGCAGCAGCGGGCCCTCGGCCCCGGCGGGCGGCGGCCCGGGCCGTGCGTCCTCCAGCACGTGCCGCACCTCGCTGGCGTCCCGCAGCAGCCGCTGCGCGAGCGCGTGCATCGCGGTGACCGGCGCCGGATGCGGGGCCGGGTCGTCGACCAGGTCGCTCGCCCACATCGGCACCTCGACCACCGCGGTCAGACCGCCGTACCGGTGCGTGCGGTACCAGGTGCTGTGCCGGGCGTCGTCGGTCAGGCTCGGGTAGGCGGGCGCGGCCTCCGGCGCGGGCATCACACGCACCCCGGGTCCCGACGCGGGCCAGCCCGCCGCGTCCGAGGCGCCCGTCTCCACCGGGATGTGCAGCTCGGCCGCCGACTTGGCGAAAGGTTCCGCCAGTCCGGGCACGTCCCGGGTCAACTGCACCCAGCTGCCGCCCAGATCGGTGCCGTGCAGGGACACCTGGAGGAAGGGCCGCAGCTCGTCGATCACCCCGGTCAGCGCCCGCGTCTCCGGAGGCAGCCGGTCGGCGGGCAGCACCGAGGGCGCCCACTCCGGCTGCTCGGGGCCGGCCGGGCGGAAGAAGCCGAGGTGGTAGTCGTACAGGCTGCGCGGCGCCGGCGTGACGTGCAGGCTCGCCCCGTCGGGGTCCGCGCACAGCAGGAAGTGCCAGGAGACGCCGTCCCGCAGCTCCGGCTCGAGCAGGGCGCGCCGGGCCAGCGCCAGCAGCGTCCCGTTGCCCGCGGGCTCGTTGGCGTGGGCGCCCGCCACGACCAGGACGGCGTGCCGGGCGCGCCCGACGGACAGCAGGTGCAGCGGCCGTCCCCCGCGGGACGCCCCCACCTGCCGCAGCGCGCACAGTCCCGGCCACTGGACGGCCAGCGCCCGGGCGGAGCGGACCAGCTCGGCCACCGTCGGATAGCGCGACTCCCGCAGCGGACCCACCCCCCCGTCACCGCCGGCATCCGCACTGCGCAGTACCCCACGGCCGGGTGGTGGTGTCAAGGCAGTGCGGGGGAGCCGCCAGGGGGCGCTCGGAGGCGCGCCACGGCCCTCTTCCCGCACGTCGGCCGCCCCCGCGCCCGCCGCACGTCGCGGGGGTCCGCACCGACCGTGCACCGACCGGGCGCCGGCCCCGCACGGCGCCCCGGAACCGCCCTCAGTCCGGCAACCGCTCCAGCAGAGCCACCGGCAGCGACGCGAACAGCTCCGCCACGGGCACGTCACCGCCGAACTCCCGCCCCGGCTCCCGCACGTCCGCCCACCGCCCCGGCGGCAGCGGCAGCCGGGTGCCGCGCCAGCCGCCCGCCTCCGCGAGGCGCAGGGAGAGGCGGGTCACCGCGGTGATCACCTCGCCCGAGCGGGAGAACGCCAGGCAGTGGTCCGCCGCCGGGCCCTCGGCGGTCAGGGGCGCGTACGACGCCGTCGTGCCGAAGACCTCCGGCCGCCGCGCCCGCAGGGCCAGCGCCGCCCGGGTCACCGCCTCCTTGTCGCCGCCGGCCTCGCCGAACCGCGGGGGGCGCCGGTTGTCCGGGTCCACCAGCGCCCGGTACTCGTGCTCGGTGCCCTGGTAGAGGTCGGGCACGCCCGGCATCGTCAGGTGCACCAGCGCCGCGCCCAGCACGTTCGCCCGGATGTGCGGCTCCAGCGCCTCACGCAGCTCCGCCACCCTCCGGCCGGGCACCCCGCACGGCCCCGCCGTCACGAACCGCGCCACCGCCTCCTCGTACGGCGGCTGCTGCTCGGTCCAGCTCGTGAACAGGCCCGCCTCGCGCACGTGCTTCAGCAGCGCCGCCTGCACCCGCTCCTCGTCGGCGGGACCCAGCCCGAACACCGTCTGCCAGGCCGCCCAGGCGAGCTGCGGGTCGGCCGCGTCCTCCCCGGCGCGGGTCACGTCCGTGAGGACGCCGGCCCAGCGCTCCGGGCACTCGGTGAGCACGTGCAGCGCCGCCCGCACGTCGGCGCTGCGCTTGGCGTCGTGCGTCGACAGCACCGTCCCCGTGGCCGGCCAGTCGCGCTGCACGCGCGCGCAGTACGCGTGGAACCGCTCCGGCGGCACCGCCGGGTCGCCCGGTTCGCCGCCCACCTCCGTCGCCGACAGCAGCGGCACGTAGCGGTAGAACGCCGTGTCCTCCACGGACTTGGCCCGCAGCGCCGACGCCGTCTGCGCGAACCGGGCACGGAACTCCACGTGCGCGGGACCGTCCCCGTGCCGCCCGAGCAGCAGACCGCGCACGACGTCCACCGCGCCCGCCTCCTCCGGGACGGCGAACGCGCGCCGGGCCTGGGCCGCGGCCTCCTCGGTCACCACCGACGCCGCGTCCTCGGGGGAGTAGGGCCGGTACACCTCCAGCCGCACCAGCAGCTCCGTCAGGGCGGTGCGCAGCGCCCAGGGCGCGCGGTCGCGCAGCGCGGTCTCGGGGGCGGTCGCGCACAGCCGGCTCGCCACCCGGGTGAGCCGGTCCAGCTCGGTGGCCAGCTCGTGCGTGAGCACCTGGTACCCGGCCCGCCGCACCGTGGCGTCCCAGTCGCCGCCCCGGTCGGTCCGCGGGGTCGCGAAGGCCCGGTAGCGGTCCAGCAGCGCCCCGGACCCGTCCGGGTCGGCGAACAGCCCGTCGACGTGGCGCAGGGCGTCGTAGCCGGTGGTGCCGGCGACCGGCCAGGAGGCGGGCAGCGCCTCGCCGTCGGCGAGGATCTTCTCCACCACCGTCCAGCGGCCGCCCGTCGCCTCGTGCAGCCTCCGCAGATAGCCGCCGGGGTCGGCGAGCCCGTCCGGGTGGTCGACGCGCAGCCCGTCGACCACGCCCTCGTGGAGCAGCTCGAGGATCTTCGCGTGCGTCGCCTCGAACACCTCGGGGTCCTCCACCCGCACCCCGATCAGCTCGGAGATGCTGAAGAACCTCCGGTAGTTCAGCTCCGTGCGGGCCAGCCGCCACCACACCGGCCGGTACCACTGCGCGTCCAGCAGCTGCGGCAACGGCAGGGAGGCGGTGCCCTCGCGCAGGGGGAAGGCGTGGTCGTAGTAGCGCAGCACGTCCCCGTCGACCTTCAGCCGGCCCGCCTCCTCGCCGAGCGGCCCGCCGAGCACCGGCAGCAGCACCTGCCCGCCCTGCGCCTCCCAGTCGATGTCGAACCAGCGGGCGCGGCGCGAGGACGGCCCGTCGCGCAGCACCTCCCACAGCGCCGGGTTGTGGCGCGGGGACATCGCCATGTGGTTCGGGACGATGTCCACCACCAGCCCCAGGCCGTGCCGCCGCGCGGTGCGGGACAGCTCCCGCAGCCCTTCCTCGCCGCCCAGCTCCTCCCGTACGCGCGCGTGGTCCACCACGTCGTAGCCGTGCCGGGAGCCGGGCACCGCCTCCAGGACGGGCGACAGATGCAGATGGGACACGCCGAGCGAGGCCAGGTACGGCACGGCCTCGGCCGCCGCCGCGAACGGGAAGCCGGGCTGGAGCTGCAGCCGGTAGGTCGCCGTGGGCACCGCCGGGTCAGGACGCTCAGGGGTCATGGCTAGCTACGTACCCGTCTCGCCGCCTTTCGTGCGTCCGCTCGCCCCACCGGGCCACCCGTCGCCCGGACGGGTGAACCCGGGAGGCGCGGTCACGCCGGCCGTTGCAGCACCGTCAGGCTCCGGTCGGCGAGCGTCAGCCGCGCGCCCGCCGACACCTTCGGACCCGTGCCCGGCGGCACGCCGTCCGCGCGGGCGGTGTCCACCACCACCTGCCACTGCGCGCCGTGGTCCACCGGCACCACGAAGTCCAGCGGCTCGGGGGAGGCGTTGAACATCAGCAGGAAGGAGTCGTCGGTGATCCGCTCCCCGCGCTGCCCCGGCTCGGAGATGGCGTTGCCGTTGAGGAACACGGTCAGCGCCGACGCCTGTGCCGACTCCCAGTCCCGCTGGGTCATCTCGCCGCCCTCGGGGGTGAACCAGGCGATGTCGGAGAGGTCGTCGTGGGTGCCCTCCACGGGCCGGCCGTGGAAGAAGCGGCGCCGCCGGAAGACCGGGTGGTCCTTGCGCAGCCACACCATCGCGCGCGTGAACTCCAGCAACTGCCGGCGGAGGTCCCCCTCGTCCCCCTCGGCGTCCTCGTCCGGCCAGTCCACCCAGGCCAGTTCACTGTCCTGGCAGTAGGCGTTGTTGTTGCCGCGCTGGGTGCGGGCCAGCTCGTCGCCGTGGCTGATCATGGGCACGCCCTGGGAGAGCATCAGCGTGGCGATGAAGTTCCGCATCTGCCGGGCCCGCAGCCGCAGCACGTCGGGGTCGTCGGTGTCGCCCTCGGCCCCGCAGTTCCAGGACCGGTTGTGGCTCTCGCCGTCCCGGTTGTCCTCGCCGTTGGCCTCGTTGTGCTTCTCGTTGTACGACACCAGGTCGTGCAGGGTGAAGCCGTCGTGGCAGGTGACGAAGTTGATCGAGGCGAGCGGGCGCCGCCCGTCGTCCTGGTAGAGGTCGGAGGAGCCGGTGAGCCGGGACGCGAACTCCGCGAGCGTGCGTGGCTCGCCCCGCCACAGGTCCCGCACGGTGTCGCGGTACTTGCCGTTCCACTCGGTCCACAGCGGCGGGAAGTTGCCCACCTGGTAGCCGCCCTCGCCGACGTCCCAGGGCTCGGCGATCAGCTTCACCTGGGACACCACCGGGTCCTGCTGCACCAGGTCGAAGAACGACGACAGCCGGTCCACCTCGTGGAACTGCCGGGCCAGGGTGGCCGCGAGGTCGAAGCGGAACCCGTCGACGTGCATCTCGGTGACCCAGTACCGCAGCGAGTCCATGATCATCTGGAGCACGTGGGGGGACCGCATCAGCAGCGAGTTCCCGGTGCCCGTGGTGTCCATGTAGTACCGCGGGTCGTCGGCCAGCCGGTAGTACGAGGGGTTGTCGAGGCCCTTGAAGGACAGCGTGGGGCCCAGGTGGTTGCCCTCGGCGGTGTGGTTGTAGACCACGTCGAGGATCACCTCGATGCCGGCCTCGTGCAGCGCCTTCACCGCCGACTTGAACTCCAGCACCTGCTGGCCCCGGTCGCCCCAGGACGCGTAGGCGTTGTGCGGGGCGAAGAAGCCGATGGTGTTGTAGCCCCAGTAGTTGTTGAGGCCCATGTCGACCAGCCGGTGGTCGTTGACGAACTGGTGCACCGGCATCAGCTCCAGCGCGGTGACGCCCAGTTCGGTCAGGTGCTCGATGATCGCGGGGTGCGCCAGGCCCGCGTAGGTGCCGCGCAGCTCCTCGGGCAGCCCCGGGTGGCGCATGGTGAGGCCCTTGACGTGGGCCTCGTAGATCACCGTGTGGTGGTACTCCGTCCGGGGGCTCCGGTCGTCCCCCCAGTCGAAGTAGGGGTTGACCACGACCGACGTCATCGTGTGCGGCGCCGAGTCCAGGTCGTTGCGCCGTCCGGGGTCGTCGAAGTGGTAGCCGTACACCTCCTCGCCCCACTGGACGGAGCCGCTGATCGCACGCGCGTACGGATCGAGCAGCAGTTTCGCGGAGTTGCAGCGCAGCCCCCGTTCGGGTGCGTACGGCCCGTGCACACGGAAGCCGTACCGCTGCCCGGGCATGACCCCGGGCAGGTACGCGTGCCGCACGAACGCGTCGCTCTCCCGCAGTTCGACCGCGGTCTCGGAGCCGTCGTCGTGCAGCAGACACAGCTCTACTCGGTCCGCGGCCTCCGTGAAGACCGCGAAGTTCGTTCCGGCGCCGTCGTACGTGGCACCGAGCGGATACGCCTCGCCAGGCCAGACCTGCATGGACACGACTCTTTCAGGTGTACGGCGCCGGTGGGGGCGCCTTGGCTCCACGTGTCCCCGTGTCTCCCCGAAAGGGCGGGGCCCACTGAGTACCCATGCCCCCGCCGGACGACCGCGCACCTCGTGAATCCACTATGAACATGATCACTCCCCGCCCCGAGAAGGGCGGAACGGTCGCGTCGTCGCGGGAAGTTGGGAAACGACCCGGTGCATCGGGCTGCATCGCGCACCGCATGCGGAGTACTCTCCTTGATCGTCGGACGGGGAGTGCTCGGGGGATCGGAAGGCGGTGCGCGGGTGGGCTCGGGAGGGCTGGAACTGCCCCCTGGTGACGAGGGTCACGAGAGGAGCGGCTCCACGGACGTCCCGCCCGGTGCGGTGTCCCTGGCACGGCCGATGGACGCGGGTTCGATCGGACCGGAGC
This sequence comes from Streptomyces sp. DSM 120436, assembly GCF_055778765.1. Lineage (NCBI taxonomy): Bacteria > Bacillati > Actinomycetota > Actinomycetes > Kitasatosporales > Streptomycetaceae > Streptomyces > Streptomyces sp. DSM 120436. The sequence goes on from NZ_JBSKBS010000001.1 coordinate 3,586,419, forward strand.
TGGACTGGGGCGCGGACGCGTGGCGCGAGGTGCGCACGCGCGCGCAGCGGGCCGGCCGGGCCTACATCTGGCTGAACCTGGTCGAGCAGCGGCTGCGCGCGGTCGTCGCCGCCGTGCTGCGGCCGGTCTACGAGCCCGTGCACGGCGACAACTGGGTGGTCGCCGCCGCCGGGCCCGCCGGACAGGAGTGGGTGCAGCGCGCGGTCGCCGTGCGCGAGGTCAGCCGCCGCAAGGGCTATCTGCTCGATCCGGCCGACGACAACGTGCTGTCGTTCCTCACCCTGCCGCAGCTGCGCGAGCTGATGGTGCAGCACTGGCCGTGCTTCGAGCCGTACCTCGACGACCGCCGGGACGTCGAGCTGGCCCTGGACGAGCTGGAGGTCACCCGCAACGTGGTCTCCCGCAACCGGGCGCTGTCCGAGGCCGTGCTGAACCAGGCGGAGCGGGCCTCCGCGCGGCTGCTGGAGATGCTCGGCGCGGGCGGCGACGTGCCCTCGGCGCGCCGGCTGCCGGTGGACGCGGTCGAGGACCTGGTGGGCGACCGGTACGCGGACGTGGTCGCCGTCCACCCGGACCGGGTGCGGCTGCTGCGCCAGTTCCCGGCCGAGGACATATTCGGCGGGGCCCGCCGCCTCGACGCCCTCGGCATCGGCCTGAACCTGCTCGTGCAGAACTTCTCCGGCCGCCGGCTGGTGCGGCTGGCCGAGTCCGGCTGCCGGGTACGGCTGCTGTTCCTCAACCCGGCCTCCGGAGCGGTCAAGCGGCGCGAGCGCGAACTGGGCATCAAACGGGGCGAGCTGGGCCGGTCCGTGGAGATGAACATCCTCCACATGCGCCGCGTGCGGTCCCGGCTGCGCGACCCGGGCGCCTTCGAGATCCAGGTCTACGACGAGACGCCGCGCTGCACGGCCTACCTGGTGGACGGCGACGGCTCCGACGGCGTCGCCGTGGTGCAGAACCACCTGCGGCGCACCCGCGGCATGGAGGCGCCGGTGCTGGTGCTGCGCAACGGGACGAAGGTGGTCAAGCCGGGCGAGGCCGAGGAGGGCGGTCTCTTCCCCACCTACCGCGAGGAGTTCGAGCAGATGTGGGCGGATTCACGCCCGGTGTCCTGAACGTCCGCACCTGTGGGGACCGGTGCCCCCGCCTCCGGGCCGCCTGGTCCGCCCGGTAAACGGAATGCAATCCTCTGGTTGTCAGTGGCGCGTGCGAGGGTGGAAGCCACTGGGGGAACGCACCGCACAGAAGGGGGACGGCCCATGGGCTGGCACCGGGAGCTGCTGATCGGCTTCGACCTGGAGACGACGGGGACGGACCCGCGCGAGGCGCGGATCGTCACGGGAGCCGTGATCGAGCTCCGGGAGGGGGAGCCGCTGGGGCGCCAGGAGTGGCTGGCCGACCCGGGCGTGCCGATCCCGCAGGACGCGGTCGCGGTCCACGGCATCAGCAGTGAGCGGGCGGCCGCCGAGGGACGCCCCGCCGATCAGGTGGCCGACGCCATCGCCGGCGTCCTCGCCGCCCACTGGAGGACCGGCGTCCCGGTCGTCGCCTACAACGCCTCCTTCGACCTCAGCCTCCTCTCCGCCGAGCTGCGGCGGTACGGACTGCCGTCCCTGCGCGACCGTCTGGGCGGCGCCGACCCGGCTCCGGTCATCGACCCCTACACCATCGACCGTGCCGTCGACCGCTACCGCCGCGGCAAGCGCACCCTCGAAGCGGTCTGCGCGGAGTACGGCGTCCCCCTCGACGCGGCGCACGACGCGACGGCCGACGCCCTCGCCGCCGCCCGGCTGGCCTGCGCGATAGCCGGCCGCCACCCGCAGGTCGCGGCCCTCGCCCCGGCGGAGCTGCACCGCCGGCAGATCGAGTGGTACGCGGCCTGGGCGGCGGACTTCCAGAGCTTCCTGCGCCGCAAGGGCGACCCGGCCGCCCTGGTCGACGGCGTCTGGCCGCTGCGCGAACCGGCGGGCGAGCCCGTCTGACCCGGCTCCCCGGGCCTCGCTCCCCGGGCCCCGCCCCCGGGCCCCGCTCCCCGGGCCTCGCTCCCCGGGCCCCGCCCCCGGGCCCCGCTCCCCGGGCCTCGCTCCCCGGGCCTCGCTCCCCGGGACCGCGGGGACAGCTCAGAACGGGTACCAGCGCACGGTCTCGTCCCCGTCCCGCAAGGACGCCACCCGGCGGCGGAACTCCGCCAGCGCCCTGGGATTGCCCGGGGCGTGCTGGGCGACCCAGGCACAGCTGGCGGTCTCCCGTGCCCCGCGCAGCACCGCACAGCCCTCCCACTCCCGCACGTCCCAGCCGTAGGTCCCGGTGAAGGACGCGTACGCCTCGTCCGGCAGCCCGTAGCGGTCGTGGGCGAGGGCCATCACCACCAGGTCGTGCTCCCGCAGGTCCGACGAGAAGGTCTCCAGGTCGACCAGCACCGGACCGTCGGGCCCGACGTGCACGTTGCGCGGCAGCGCGTCGCCGTGGACGGGCCCGCGCGGCAGCCGGGGCGTCAGCGCGGCGGCGGCCGCCGCGAAGCCGTCGCGCCGCTCGCGCAGATACGCCGCGTCCGCCGGGTCGACGGCGTCGCCCGCGAGCCGCAGCCAGCGTTCCACGCCGTCCAGCAGCGCACGGGGCGGCAGGGCGAACGGGGGAGGGGCCAGCGCGTGCACCTGCCGCAGCAGCACGGCGACGTCCTTCGGCTCGGTGGGCCGCACCGGCTCCGGCAGCCGGTGCCACACGGTCACCGGGTGCCCCTCGACCAGCAGCGCCTCGGACACGGCCGGCCGCACGGCGGGCACCCCCTGCTCCGCCAGCCACCCGGCGACGGCCAGCCCACGGCGGGCCCGCTCCAGCAGTTCGGCGTCCCGGCCCACCTTGACGGCCAGGTCCCCGGCGGCGAACACCGCGTTCTCCCCGAGCGCCAGCAGCCGCGCGTCGGCGCCCCGGGGCAGCACCCCCGCGGTGTCCAGAACCTCCCGCGCCCGCGCCTCGTCCATCGCTTCGCCTCCGTGTCCGTTCCGGCCCCGCCGGGCGCCGCCGTCCCGCCGTTCGCCGGTCAGTCTCGCATTCGCACAGGTCGGGTGGTGCGTGTGGGCCCTCGACGTGCGGTGCCACGTTCACGACCATGGCCGGGCCCCTCACCCCGTGAAGGGGTTGATGCGTGACGTCGGTGACCGAGGCGAGGAGGCCCGGTCCCCGCGCGTCCGGCCCGGGCCGCCCCGTGCGACGCGCCGTCGATCACGGCCCGTGGTTCCTGGTGCCGCCCGCGCTGACCCCGGTCCTGGTGCTCAGCGTCGGCCGCTGCCTCACGGCGTCCTGCCGGCCTTCACCGACGCCCGGTCCCGGCGGGGTGCCCGGGCACGGTGCCCCCGGCGGCGGTGGACGGGCCGGTGAGCGCGGCGTACCGCTCCGGTGCGGGCTGCCCGGACCGGCCGGCACGGCCCACGCGCCGGTCACCCCGGCGGCGAGGGTGATAACGAGTTGCACGAGACGTATCGTCTCGCCTAGGGTCGCCGTATGACCGCTCCCGCGCACATCGCCATGTTCTCCATCGCCGCCCACGGGCACGTGAACCCCAGCCTCGAGGTGATCCGCGAGCTGGTGGCGCGCGGGCACCGGGTGACCTACGCGATCCCGCCGCTCTTCGCCGAGAAGGTCGCCGGGACCGGAGCCGAGCCCAAGCTGTGGAACTCCACCCTGCCCGGCCCCGACGACGACCCCGAGGCCTGGGGCACCACCCTCCTCGACAACGTCGAGCCCTTCCTCGCGGACGCCATGCAGGCGCTCCCGCAGCTCATCGAGGCGTACGAGGACGACATCCCCGACCTCGTGCTGTACGACATCACCGCCTACCCGGCCCGCGTGCTCGCCCACCGCTGGGGCGTGCCCGCCGTCTCCCTCTCGCCGAACCTCGTCGCCTGGGACGGCTACGAGAAGGAGATCGCCGAGCCGCTGTGGGCGGAGCCGAAGAAGACCGAACGCGGCAAGGCGTACTACGCCCGCTTCCGGGCGTGGCTGGAGGAGAACGGGATCACCCTGCACCCGGACGACTTCGGGGGCCGCCCGGACCGCTCCCTCGTGCTCATCCCGAAGGCGCTCCAGCCGCACGCCGACCGGGTCGACGAGCGCGTGTACTCCTTCGTGGGCGCCTGCCAGGGCGACCGGAGCGCCGAGGGCGACTGGCAGCGGCCCGCCGGGGCGGAGAAGGTCGTCCTGGTGTCGCTCGGCTCGTCCTTCACCAAACAGCCCGCCTTCTACCGGGAGTGCGTCGAGGCGTTCGGCCGCCTGCCCGGCTGGCACCTGGTGCTGCAGATCGGCAAGCACGTCGACCCCGCCGAGCTCGGCGACGTACCGCCGAACGTCGAGGTGCGGTCCTGGGTGCCGCAGCTCGCCGTCCTCAAGCAGGCCGACCTGTTCGTCACCCACGCCGGTGCGGGCGGCAGCCAGGAGGGTCTGGCCACCGCGACCCCGATGATCGCCGTGCCGCAGGCCGTGGACCAGTTCGGCAACGCGGACATGCTCCAGGCACTCGGCGTGGCCCGGCACCTGCCCGCCGAGCAGGCGACCGCCGAGGCGCTGCGCACCGCCGCCCTCGCCCTGGTGGACGACCCGGAGGTCGCCCGCCGGCTCAAGAGCGTCCAGGCGGAGATGGCCGAGGAGGGCGGCACCCGCAGGGCCGCCGACCTGATCGAGGCCGAGCTGCCCGGACGCGGCTGACGGCACGGGCTGAGGGCACGGGGCCCGACGGCACGGGGTCCGACGGCACGGGGTCCGACGGCACGGGACGGGCCCGGCGGTGGCAGCCGCCGGGCCCCGGTGCGTGTCCGCGCCGGTCAGACCGGCGCCTTCTCGCCCTCGAGGGCTTCCCGCGTGTGTGGAAGACCGAGTTCACGCAACTGGTCGGCGAACGAGCGGACGACCCGGGCCGGCAACACCTCGACGGCCTCGGGTGCGTGGCGGCACACGGTGGTGAGCCCGATACCGAATCCCGTCGCGAGCCGGGAACGGGGGCACCTTTGGGGGTACCTCCGGCCGGAGGCCGGGGGAGCGTGTCACCACCGCAGATGAGCGAGGGGCGGCAATTCCTGCCGCCCCGTCGGAAGGCGGCGCCACCGTGTGCCCGGTTCGCGGCGTCGAGTCCGCGACAGGCCGGACAGGCAGCGGAGATCCTGACTGGACGGATCACTACCCGATGGGTGGACGAGCACGTGAAGTTCCGGGCGGACAGGCTGATCCGGGTCGGCGACGCGTCTGCCGGGAGCTTCACTTCCTCACGCACCCGGTGGTCCGTCCCGTTCGACCTGAGCCCTGGCAGGTGGCGCAAGCGTGCACCAGGCCTCAGGCCTCAGGCCTCAGACCGCAGGCAGCGAAAGCGTCACCCGTCGCCCCGGCCGAATTCCTCGGCCTCCTCGATCCACGGGAACGGGCGGGCGCCCTCGGGCAGGTTCGGCGTCGGCAGCAGCGGCACATGGACTTCCATAACCATGGCGGGGTCGGAAAGGGATCACTGACACGGTCTCCGCGGCCCAACGACCACTGTTCCCAGGTCCGAGGTGCGTACGGTCACCGGTGAGACTGCAGGAACGCCGTCCCGCCGGTCGGCGTCGGCGAGGTGACAACGGGGTGTTCACCACGGACAGCCCGGCCAGGGCGTTGCCGCGTGCGGCACCGGATCCCGCGTCGTCACGTCACAGCAGCGTCTTCGGGGTGCTCCGGGGCCGGCCCCCGCCGGCCGGGGCGGCGGGGCCCGCCGTGCGCGGGTCCCGGCCGTCGTGCCCGCCCCCACGGGGCACGGCGGCCGCACTACAGTCGGGGCCATGGCGACGAGATACGCGGCACTGCTGCGCGGCATCAACGTGGGCGGCGGCCGGAAGGTCCCGATGGCCGAGCTGCGCGGCCTGCTGGAGAGCCTCGGCCACGAGGACGTGCGCACGTACCTGCAGAGCGGCCAGGCCGCGTTCACCGCGGGGCACGGCGACGAGGACTCGCTGGCCGCCGAGCTGTCCGGGGCGCTCGCCCGGCGGTTCGGCTTCGACGTGGACGTGATCGTGCGCGGCCACGCCTATCTGAAGGGCGTCGTCGAGGCCTGCCCCTTCCCGGCCGGCGAGCTGGAGCCGAAGCAGCTCCACGTCACCTACTTCTCCGCGCCCGTCACCGCCGAGCGGTTCGCGGAGATCGACCGGCAGGCGTACCTCCCGGAGGAGTTCCGCCTGGGAGACCGCGCTCTCTACCTGTACGTCCCCGACGGCCTCGGCCGCTCCGGACTCGCCGACCACCTGTCCAAGCCGCGCCTGAGCAAGGGCGTCGTCGCCACCAGCCGCAACTGGAACACGGTGCGCAAACTGGTGGAGATGACCGAGACCTGAGCCGCCGGCTCAGGCGCCCAGCGCCTGGAGCAGCGGCGTCCGCGCCGCGTCGTAGCGCTCCAGGAGCACCTGGGCGACCTCCGGCGACGGGCCCAGCACGTCCGCCAGGACGTCCGCGCCGGCCGCGCCCCGGGCGATCCGGTCCGGCAGCCGGCCCGGCGCCAGCACGTACGGCGCGACGGCGACGCGGGCGCAGCCGAGTTCCCGCAGCTCCCGCACCGCCTGTTCGGTGCGGGGAAGGGATGCGGAGGCGAACGCAGGCCGCACGGCGCACCAACCGGTGTGCCGCCACTCCCGCGCGACGTCTGCGATCACTGCGATCGCCTCCGGGTCGGAGGACCCCGCCGAGGCCAGCACGACCCCGGTCGAGGACTTGTCGGCGGGCGTCAGACCCGCCTCGTACAGCCGGCGTTCCAGGGCCGCCAGCAGCAGCGGGGACGGGCCCAGCACCTCGGCCTGGCGGATCCGCAGCCGCGGCGGGGCCTCGGCCAGCACCGCGGGGATGTCCGCCTTGGCGTGGAAGGCGCGGGTCAGCAGCAGCGGCAGCGCGACCACGTCACGCACCCCCTCCGCGTCCAGCGACTCGAGCACCGCGCCGACGGACGGCACGTTGAAGTCCAGGAACCCGGTCTCCACCCGCAGGCCGGGCCGCTGGGCGCGCACCCGGCGCACCAGTTCGTGCACGGTCGCGGCGTGCCGGGGGTCGCGGCTGCCGTGGGCGACGACGAGAAGGACGGGACGACGCGGCATCACCCGCACCTCAGCTCTTCACCAGGAGTCCGCGGGTGCGCAGGACCCGTCGTTCGAGGGGGCTGAAGATCAGCAGGTCGATGGCGATGCCGACGGTGAGGATGAGCAGGATCGCCTCGAAGACCATGGCCATGTCGCTGGCGTTGCGGCCGTTCTCCAGGAGCTGTCCGAGGCCGACGCCGAGGTCGGGGAAGGAGGCGATGATCTCGGCGGCCATGAGGGAGCGCCAGGAGAAGGCCCAGCCCTGTTTGAGGCCGGCGACGTAGCCGGGGAGAGCGGCGGGCAGGGTGATGTGCCAGGTGCCCTTGAGGCCGGTGGCGCCGAGGGTGCGGCCGGCGCGCTGGAACAGGGGCGGGACCTGGTCGACGCCGGAGAGCAGTCCGTTGGTGATGGAGGGGACCGCGCCCAGGAGGATGACCGCGTACATCATCTGGTTGTTCAGGCCGAGCCAGATGACGGCGGGCGGGACCCAGGCGACCGAGGGCAGGGACTGCAGACCGGACAGGATCGGGCCGATCGCGGCGCGGATCAGTCTGACGCGGGCGAGGAGGAGGCCGAGGGGGGTGGCGATGAGCAGGGCGAGGCAGAAGCCGAGCAGGCCGCGGGAGACCGAGGTCCAGATGTAGCCGAGGAGTTCGCCCTGCAGCCAGGCCTTCTCCAGCACGTGCCAGACGTCGGCGGGCGCGGGCAGCTTGGTGGGGTCGTCGACGATCCTGAAGGTGATCAGGGACTGCCACACGGTCAGCACGAGCGCGACGGCGACGACCGGGGGGAGGACCTTCTGGGTGAGGGTCTGCCGCAGCGGCTTGCGGGTGGTCTGCACCGTCTCCAGTGCGTCCAGGCCCGCTTCCAGTCCGGCGAGGTCGCCGGTGTCCTTGGGAGTGGTGTCAGTGCTGGCCATGTCGGCGGATCTCCCCACGGAGTTGCTCGGTGATCTCGACGGACAGCTCCGCCACGGCGGCGTCCTCGATGCGGCGCGGGTGCGGGATGTCCACGGTCCACTGCCGGGCGATGCGGCCGGGGCGTGAGGACAGCAGGATCACGCGCTGGGCGAGGCGGACGGCCTCGCGGACGTTGTGGGTGACGAACAGCACCGACAGACCGGTCTCGCGCCAGATGCGGGTGAGTTCGTCGTGCAGGACGTCACGGGTGATGGCGTCGAGCGCGGCGAACGGCTCGTCCATCAGCAGCAGCCGGCTCTCCTGGGCGAGGGCCCGGGCGAGGGCGACGCGCTGGCGCATGCCGCCGGACAGCTCGTGCACCCGCTTGCCGTGGGCGCCCTTGAGGCGGACCAGCTCCAGCAGCCGCTCGGCGCGCTCCCGGCGTTCGTTCTTGGGGGTGCCGCGCAGTTTGAGGGCGAGTTCGACGTTCTTGCCGGCGGTGAGCCAGGGGAACAGGGCGTGTTCCTGGAACATCAGGGCGGGCCGGCCGTCGGTGGTGATGGCTCCGGCGGTGGGCCGGTCGAGGCCGGCGACCAGGTTGAGCAGGGTGGACTTGCCGCAGCCGGAGGCGCCGAGGAGGGTGACGAACTCGCCGGGGGCCACGTCGAGGCTGATGTCGTCCAGCACGAGCTGCTGCCCCGCGGGGCCCGCGAAGGCCTTCGAGACGTGCTCGATACGGGCCGCGTGCGTGGCCGACTGCGTGCCGTCGGCGGCCTTGGCGAGGGTCGTGGCCATGGTCGTCACCTCCTGGGAAGCGTGCGGGATCAGGACTGGACGCCGAGTCCGGCGTCGTCGACGGCGGGCCGGCCGGCCGCCTGGAGGACCTTGCCGAGCAGGGAGAGGTCGTAGATCCCCTTCAGGTCCGGCTGTTCCAGCAGGCCCGCCTCGACGGCGTGGCCCGCCTGCGCCTTGAGGGTGGATGCCAGCGGGTCGTCGAGGAACGTGATCGACTCCCAGGCCGGGTCGAGCACCTCGGCGGGCAGCGGCTTGCCGGTGTCGGCCGCGAGCCGCGCGTTGGCGGCCTCCTTGGCCTCCTCCGGGTGGGCGTTGATCCACCGGTTGGACTCCACGGAGGCCCGCAGCACCGCCTCGACGGCCTTGGGGTGCTGGTCGAGGAACTCCTGGCGGACGACGATGTTCGTGATCACGAACTCGCCGTCCGGCCACAGGGAGGACTCCTCCAGCAGCACCTCGCCGCCCTGCGCCACCAGCCGGGACGCGGTCGGCTCCGGCACCCACGCCCCGTCCACCGAACCGGACCGGAAGGCGTCCGGGGTGACCTTGTTGTCACTGCGGACGACGGTGACGTCGCCCTTGCCGCTCTGCGGGTCGACCTTCCACCCCTGGCGGGCGGCCCAGTGGAGGAACGCCACGTCCTGGGTGTTGCCGAGCTGCGGGGTCGCGATCCGCTTCCCCTCGACGTCCTCGAGGGACTTCACCTTGTCGGGGTTCACGACCAGCTTGACCCCGCCGGACGCCGAACCGCCGACGATCCGCAGGTTCTTGCCGTCCGCCTTGGCATAGCCGTTGACGGCGGGGGAGGGGCCGAGGAAACCGATGTCCAGGGAACCGGAGTTGAGCGCCTCGATCGCCGACGGGCCCGCGTTGAACACCGCGTACGTCGCCTCGGTGCCCCCGAGCTCCTTCTGGAAGAAGCCCTTCTGGGCGCCGACCAGGGCGGTGCCGTGGGTGAGGTTGCCGAAGTAGCCGATGCGGACCGAGTCCAGCCCGTCGGTCTTCTTCGCACCCGCGGCGACCCGCACGGTGTCGTCGTCCTTGGCCTGCGACCCGTAACCGCAGGCGGCCAGGGCGAGCAACGGCAGCATGGCCGTCACCGCGAAGGCGCGGCGCAGGGCGGTCGTGGCAGGCAAGGGGGACGTTCCTCTCGGTGGCGGCCCGGCGGTCACGCGTCTGTCGGTGCGCGGCCGGGCCGTCGGCGTGTTCGGGTCTGCGGGGGCGGACGAAGGGAGGCCGAGGTCAGCGGGCGGTCAGAAGTCCCATCCGTCGTCGTCCGCCGCGTCCTTGACGGGTTCGGGCGTGGCGAAGGACTCGCCGACCATGCCCGCGGTCAGCGTCGTCCCGTCGCCGGGGTCGATCAGGATGAACGATCCGGTGCGGCGGGAGTCGGCGTAGGTGTCGGCGGGCAGCGGTTCGGCGGTGCGGAGGGTGACCCGGCCGATGTCGTTGGCGGTGAGCCGGCCCGGGTGCGGGTGCAGGGACAGGTCGTCCAGCGTCAGCCGGGACGGGATGTCCTTGACGATCGCCTTCACCGTGCGGGTGCCGTGCTTGATCAGCACCCGGTGGCCGACGGTCAGCGGCTCGTCGGCGACGTGGCAGACGGTCGCCTCGAGGTCCTGGGTGGTGGCCGGGGCGTCCTTGCTGGGCACGATCAGGTCGCCGCGGGAGATGTCGATGTCGTCGGCGAGCAGCAGCGTCACCGACTGCGGCGTCCAGGCCGCGTCGACGGGCTCGCCGAGCAGATCGATGCCGGTGACCGTGGTCGAGCGGCCCGACGGGAGCACGGTGATCTCGTCGCCGACGCGGAAGGTGCCGGCGGCGATCTGCCCGGCGTAGCCGCGGTAGTCGGGGTGCTCGGCGCTCCGCGGCCGGATCACGTACTGCACGGGCAGCCGGGCGTGGCAGCGGGTCAGGTCGTGGCTGACCGGCACGGTCTCCAGGTGCTCCAGCACGGTGGGGCCGCCGTACCAGTCCATGTGGGCGGACGGCTCCACCACGTTGTCGCCGACGAGCGCCGAGATCGGGATCGCGGTGACCTCGGGGACGCCCAGCTCGGTGGCGTAGGCGGTGAACTCCTCGGCGATCGCGGCGAACACGGGCTCCCGGTAGTCCACCAGGTCCATCTTGTTCACGGCGAGCACCACGTGCGGCACCCGCAGCAGCGCGGCGATGGCGGCGTGCCGACGGGTCTGCTCGACGACGCCGTTGCGGGCGTCGACCAGGATCACCGTCAGCTCGGCGGTCGAGGCGCCGGTGACCATGTTCCGCGTGTACTGCACGTGGCCGGGGGTGTCGGCGAGGATGAACCGCCGCCGGGGCGTGGCGAAGTAACGGTACGCCACGTCGATCGTGATGCCCTGCTCCCGCTCGGCGCGCAGCCCGTCGGTGAGCAGCGCGAGGTCGGGGGTGTCCTGGCCGCGGCCGGCCGAGGCGCGTTCGACCGCCTCCAACTGGTCGGCGAGCACGGACTTGGAGTCGTGCAGCAGCCGGCCCACCAGGGTGGACTTGCCGTCGTCGACGGAGCCGGCGGTGGCGAACCGCAGCAGGGTGGTGGCCGAGAGCTCCTCGGTCGTGATCGTGCTCATGCTTAGAAGTACCCCTCGCGCTTGCGGTCTTCCATCGCGGCCTCGGACAGCTTGTCGTCGGCGCGGGTGGCGCCGCGCTCGGTGAGCCGGGACGCGGCGATCTCCGTGATCACCTTCTCGATGGTGTCGGCGTCGGAGTCGACCGCGCCGGTGCAGGACATGTCGCCGACGGTGCGGTAGCGCACCAGGCGCTTCTCGACCGTCTCGCCGTCCTTCGGGCCGCCCCACTCGCCCGCGGTGAGCCACATCCCGCCGCGCTTGAACACCTCGCGCTCGTGCGCGTAGTAGATCCGGGGCAGTTCGATGTCCTCGCGGGCGATGTACTGCCACACGTCCAGCTCGGTCCAGTTGGACAGCGGGAACACGCGCACGTGCTCGCCGGGGGCGTGCCGGCCGTTGTACAGGTTCCACAGCTCGGGGCGCTGGCGGCGCGGGTCCCACTGGGAGAACTCGTCGCGCAGCGAGAACACCCGCTCCTTGGCGCGGGCCTTCTCCTCGTCGCGGCGCCCGCCGCCGAACACCGCGTCGAAGCCCTGCTCGCGGATGGTGTCGGTGAGCGGGAGCGTCTGCAGCGGGTTGCGGGTGCCGTCCGGGCGCTCCTTGAGCACGCCCCGGTCGATGTAGTCCTGCACGGAGGCGACGTGCAGCCGCAGCCCGTGCCGGGCGACCGTGCGGTCGCGGTAGTCGAGGACCTCGGGGAAGTTGTGCCCGGTGTCCACGTGCAGCAGCGCGAACGGCACCGGCGCGGGCGCGAACGCCTTCAGCGCCAGGTGCAGCATGACGATGGAGTCCTTGCCGCCGGAGAACAGGATCACCGGCCGCTCGAACTCCCCCGCCACCTCACGGAAGATGTGCACGGCCTCCGACTCGAGGGCGTCCAGGTGCGAGAGGGCGTACGGGTTGCCCGTACCCTCCTCGACAGTGGTGGCGACGGTCGTCATGCCAGTCCCCTTTCGCTGAGCACGGCGTGGACGGCCGCCGCGGACTCCTGCACGGTCTGGTGCTGCGACTCGATGCGCAGATCGGGCTTCTCGGGCTCCTCGTACGGGTCGTCGACGCCGGTGAGCCCGGTCAGCTCACCCGCCGCCTGCTTGGCGTACAGGCCCTTCACGTCACGCACGGAGCACACCTCCACGGGCGTCGCCACGTGCACCTCGACGTACGGCGTGCCGTTCGCCTCGTGGCGGGCCCGGACGGCCTCGCGGCTGTCGGCGTACGGGGCGATCACCGGGACGAGCGCCAGCACGCCGTTGCGGGCGAGCAGTTCGGCGACGAAGCCGATGCGCTGGACGTTGGTGTGCCGGTCCTCGCGGCTGAAGCCGAGGCCCGCCGAGAGGAACTCGCGGATCTCGTCGCCGTCGAGCACCTCGGTGGGCCGGCCCTGTTCGCGCAGCCGGGCGGCGAGTTCGTGGGCGATGGTGGTCTTGCCCGCACTCGGCAGACCCGTGAGCCAGACGGTGGCTCCGGTCGTCACGTGGTTCTCCTGGTTCGTCGAAGGCGCGGTCATGGGGGTCAGCCGTGCAGTCCGCACTCGGTCTTGGCGCGGCCCGCCCAGCGGCCGGCGCGGGCGTCCTCGCCCTCCAGCACGCGGCGGGTGCAGGGGGCGCACCCCACGGAGGCGTAACCGTCCGTCAGCAGCGGGTTGGTGAGGACGCCGTGCTCGGCGACGTAGGCGTCCACGTCCTCCTGGGTCCACTTGGCGATGGGGGAGATCTTCACCTTCCGCCGCTTCTCGTCCCAGCCGACCACGGGGGTGTCCGCCCGGGTCGGGGACTCGTCGCGGCGCAGGCCGGTCGCCCAGGCCAGGTAGTCCTTCAGGCCCTCCTCCAGCGGCCGCACCTTGCGCAGCTTGCAGCACAGGTCGGGGTCGCGGTCGTGGAGCCTCGGGCCGTACTCGGCGTCCTGCTCGGCGACCGTCTGCCGCGGGGTGAGCGTGATGACGTTGACGTCCATCACGGCCTCCACGGCGTCCCGGGTGCCGATGGTCTCGGGGAAGTGGTAGCCGGTGTCGAGGAACACCACGTCCACCCCGGGCAGCGCCCGGGAGGCGAGGTGGGCGACCACCGCGTCCTCCATGGAGGAGGTCACGCAGAAGCGCCTGCCGAAGGTGTCGGCCGCCCAGCGGAGGATGTCCGGCGCGGACGCGTCCTCCAGGTCCCGGCCCGCCTGCTCGGCCAGTTCCCGCAACTCGACGGCGCCGCGCTCGTCCGATACGGCCGTCATGCCGGGTCCCCTCCCGTGTCGGATCGGTCCAGACCCCGGGCCAGCAGCCCGAGGAACGTCAGCCGGAAGGCGCGGTTGCACGCCGCGCACTCCCAGACGCCGTGTCCCTCCTCACTGGGGCGCAGGTCCTCGTCGCCGCAGTACGGGCAGTGGAAGGGCGCCGCACGCTCGCTCACGACAGGGCCTCCTCGGACGCGCGGGTGACCCAGGAGGCGAACCGCTCGCCGTCCTCGCGCTCCGCCCGGAAACGCGTGAGCACCCGCTCCACGTAGTCCGGCAGGTCGTCCGCGGTGACCTTCAGGCCGCGCACCTTGCGGCCGAAGCCGGCCTCCAGGCCGAGCGCGCCGCCGAGGTGCACCTGGTAGCCCTCGACCTGCCGGCCCTCGTCGTCCAGCACGAGCTGGCCCTTGAGACCGATGTCCGCCACCTGGATGCGGGCGCAGGCGTTCGGGCAGCCGTTGAGGTTGATGGTGATCGGCTCGTCGAAGTCCGGCATGCGGCGCTCCAGTTCGTCGATCAGCGAGGCGCCGCGCGCCTTGGTCTCGACGATGGCGAGCTTGCAGAACTCGATGCCGGTGCAGGCCATGGTGCCGCGCCGGAACGGCGAGGGGCGGGCGCTGAGGTCCAGCGCCTCCAGGGACTCGACGAGGGAGTCGACCTGGGCCTCCTCGACGTCGAGGACGATCATCTTCTGTTCGACGGTGGTGCGCACCCGGCCCGAGCCGTGCGCCTCGGCGACGTCCGCGATCTTGGTGAGGGTGGCGCCGTCGACACGGCCGACGCGCGGCGCGAAACCGACGTAGAAGCGGCCGTCCTTCTGGCGGTGCACCCCGATGTGGTCGCGCCAGCGCGACACCGGCTCGGCGGGCGCCGGACCGTCGGTCAGCCTGCGCCCCAGGTACTCGTCCTCCAGCACCTGACGGAACTTCTCCGCGCCCCAGTCGGCGACCAGGAACTTCAGCCGGGCGCGGTTGCGCAGCCGGCGGTAGCCGTGGTCGCGGAAGATGGACAGGACGCCCTCGTAGACGTCGGGCACGTCCTCGATCGGCACCCAGGCGCCGAGCCGCACGCCCAGCTTGGGGTTGGTGGACAGGCCGCCGCCGACCCACAGGTCGAAGCCGGGCCCGTGCTCGGGGTGGCGGACGCCGACGAACGCCACGTCGTTGATCTCGTGCACCACGTCCAGCACCGGCGAGCCGGAGATGGCCGTCTTGAACTTGCGGGGGAGGTTCGAGTACGCCTTGTTGCCCAGGACGCGGCGCTTCATCTCCTCCAGCGCCGGGGTGCCGTCGATGATCTCGTCCTCGGCGATCCCCGCGACGGGGGAGCCGATCATCACGCGGGGCGTGTCGCCGCAGGCGGTGACCGTGGACAGGCCGACGGCCTCGAGACGGTCCCAGATCTCGGGCACGTCCTCGATGCGGATCCAGTGGTACTGGACGTTCTGCCGGTCGGTGATGTCGGCGGTCCCACGGGCGAACTCCTGCGAGATCTCACCGATGACCCGCAACTGCCGCGTGGTCAGCGCGCCGCCGTCGATGCGCACCCGCAGCATGAAGTACGTGTCGTCCAGCTCCTCCGGCTCGAGGACGGCGGTCTTGCCGCCGTCGATGCCGGGCTTGCGCTGGGTGTACAGGCCCCACCACCGCATCCGGCCGCGCAGGTCTGCGGGGTCGATCGAGTCGAAGCCCCGCTTGGAGTAGATCGTCTCAATGCGTGTCCGCACATTGAGACCGTCGTCGTCCTTCTTGACCTGCTCGTTGCCGTTGAGCGGGGTGAAGTGCCCCGCGGCCCACTGTCCCTCTCCGCGGTGACGGCTCGCCTTGCGGCGGGGGGTCGCGGCGGCAGGCTGCTGCGCGGCGGCAGGGTTCTGCGGGGTGGCGGCCATGGTTGATACGTCCTTCGGGACAGCGGTGGATGGTCTCTCGGCGCGGGGCGCCACGCCGGGGGAGCTGCTCTGACCTGCGCTTACGCGCATGCGGGCAGAGGTGTGCGCGTCCTTGCGCAGGAAAAGGGGAGAGAGGGGTGCCGGGTGCTGCTGGGTGTTCTCAGCGCGTCGGACAGATGGCGCTGGACACGCGGCCGAGGTCGACGTGCCGCCGACTCACCAAGGCGATTCCAGTTCCAGGCATGGCGGAAGCCTGGCACGGCGATCTGGAGGCAGTCCACCATTATCCAAAATGTGGACACCCTTGTCTCGTCATGCAAGACAAGGGTGTCCTTGGTCACAAGCGGCGCGAGCGGTCTTGCCGGAACCGCTCAGGCGGGGTAGGCGCCCGGCCACGGGCCCGGCGCGGCCACCTCCGGTTCGTCCTCCACCGTGGTGTCGAACAGCCGGAACCCCCGGCGCAGATAGTTGTCCAGGGCGTGCTCGCCGTCCTTGCTGCACGTGTGCAGCCACACCCGCGCGGTCGGCTTCACCCCCGGCCAACGGTCCGCCAGGTCCCAGGCACGCGCCACGCCGTACGACAGCAGATGACCGCCGATGCGCCGGCCGCGGAAGGCGGGCAGCAGCCCGAAGTAGAGGATCTCCACGACCCCCTCGTCCTGTGCCTCCAGCTCCACGTACCCGGCCGGCGTGCCCCGGTCGTGGGCGACCCACGTCTCCACGCCGGGCCGCTCCAGATGCTCCCGCCACCGCGCGTAGGTCCAGCCCAGCCGGTCGGTCCAGCGGATGTCGCCGCCCACCGACGCGTACAGGAACCGGCTGAACTCGGGGGAGGGCACCTCGGAGCGGACCACCCGCACGTCCCCCTCGGGCACGGCGGCCGGACGGAGATCGGTGGGCGCGGTCTGCTCCAGGGACCAGGTGGTCACGGAGAGGGTCGTCATGGCCGAAAGACAACCATCCGGCGCACACCCGTGTCGAACGCCTGACCAGAGGCCGGACACCCCCCGGCCGTCACCGCTCCAGCGACTCGTCGATCGACGCCAGCGGCAGCGCGAACAGCATCCGCCCCGACTGCGACCACACGTCCCCGGTCGCCTGCCAGTACGACAGGGACGTCGCGGGACCGCTCCAGCAGCGGTACGTCTCGTCCGCCCCGCAGCGCACCGGGCTCGCCCCCTCGGTGTCCTGCCGCCACAGCGTGCCGCGCTCCTCCGGCGTCCCCGTGGCCCGGCTCAGGTACCACTCCGACCGGTGCGCCAGCACCCCGCGCACCCGCGTCAGCTCCGTCTCGTACACCGCGACCGGCTCCGCCTCCAGCAGCCCGGCCCGCTCCGGACGGGTGCCGAACGCGTACCGCCACAGCCGGGTCGGCCCCTCCTCGTCCGCGGGCGCCGCCTCGTGCACCACCAGACTGTCCGGCGCGGTGCTGCGGTCCAGGGCGATCCCGCCCGGCCGCGGCGCGCCGGCGCCGGCCGTCCCGTAGGAGGCGACCGCCGGGAGCACGTACCGGGCGCCCGCCGCCGACCAGCCGCCGGGCACCCGCCCCACGGCGTCCGCGTCCACCGTGGCCCGCTGCACCCGGTCCAGGTCGTACACGTACAGCGCGCCGCCCTCGTCCCGGCCCGCGGTGACGAGCAGCTTGTCCCGGTACCAGACCATGCCGGACACGTCGGAACCCAGCCCGCGGAAGTCCCGGCCCCCGTCCACCGGCACGGCGAGCAGCGCCCAGGTGTAGCGCGGCGCCCGGTCGTCGGCGGCCACGAAGGCGACCCGCGCGAGCCCCTGCCCGTCCGGCGCGCCGGTGCCGCGGGTCCAGCCGGAGAGGACCACCCGGTGCGCGCCCCAGCGGCCGTCCTCGTCGGCGTCCCCGGAGGTGGTGACCGCACCGGGCCGCCAGCCGTCGGTGTCCCGCTCCGGCCAGCAGTACGCCCGGGACGCGGCCGGCTCGACGGGCAGCGCGCGCCGGTCGTCGTCCGTGCACCCCTCGGCGTCCTCCAGCACCCCGTCCGGGTCGGCGAGCACCGCGCCCACCCCCACGGCCGGGCCCATCGACGCGGTGAGACGGTTCAGCTCGGCGCCCGGGACGGCGTGTTCGGTCAGCCGGAGCGGCGCCGTGTCGGCGGTCGCGGTGAGCGGGCGCAGCGCGCCGGGGTCGTCGGCGTCGGTGGCCTGCGAGGTGCTGATCATGGTGGCGGCCGCGGTGAGCGCCAGGGCCGTACCGGTCAGCGCGGCGCGCAGCGCCCTGCCTCTGCGGCGCCGGCGGTGTCTGCCGCGATGCTTCATGACGTCCTCCCGAGCGAGCCAACTGCGTCCGGTGATCCCCGGGTTGACCGTGGAGCAGATGGGACGGCCCGTCCCCGGATGCTACGACAGCCGGCCGCCGGACGGGACGAAGACCCCGCAATTCCCCGCACGGACCGTCCACCCGCACGTACCCACGTACATGTGTACCCCGTCGGCGCGGCGGTTTCCGGCCAGATGCTCAGCCCGGCCCGCGCACCAGTGCCGGGGACGCCGCCGTGCGCGGGAAGAGGTCCCCGGGGTTGTCCGGCAGCACCACCTCCACCTCGGCGGACTCCGTGAACCGGTACGGACGGTGCTCCAGCAGCGCCCCCAGATAGCGCCGTACGCGGGACATCTCCGCCCGCACCGTCACCGTGCGCGCCGGGTCGCCGAACACGTCACGGGCCAGGTCGGCGGCGCTGCGGCCCGCCCGGTGCACCGCCAGCAGATACAGCAACTCGGCGTGGCGCGGACTCAGCTCCCGGCTCCACGAGCCGGCCCCGTCGGACACCCGCACCGCACGGCGGTGCCGCCCGCCCAGGTCCAGCACGATCCGCGCGGCGGGACGCGCCGACGGCTCCTCCGCCGCCCGCACCAGCCAGCCTCCGGCGAGCGGTTCGAGCGAGCACCGCCCCAGCGCCGGCAGCCACCGCTGGCCCGCCGACACCGACTTGGGCAGCGCCAGCCGCTCCGTGTACGGCATCCCGGTCACCGCGGCCGCCCAGCCGTGCCGGTCCACCACCAGCGCCCGCCCGTCGATCCGCGACAGCACCGGCGCCGCCACCGCGCGCAGCCGCTCCAGCGACCGCACGTGCCTCTCCCGCAGCCGCGCCTCGGCCAGCTTCGCCACCGAGTCCACCCAGGCCAGCGTCGCCGGGTGCATCGTCTCCAGCGGCCCGCTCACGTCCACCACGCCGATCAGCCGCCCGTCCCGCGGATCGGTGAGGGGCGCGCCCGCACACGTCCAGGTGGCGTGCGACCGTACGAAGTGCTCGGAGGCGAAGACCTGCACGGGGCGCCGGGTCACCGCGGGCGTCCCCACCCCGTTGGTGCCGACGACGTCCTCACGCCAGTCCGCGCCGACCTCGAAGCCCAGCCCGTCCGCCTTGCGCAGCACCGGCGCGCTGCCCTCCCGCCACAGCACCCGGCCCTCCTCGTCGGCCACCACCATGATGTGGCGGGCGACGTCCGCGACCGACAGCAGCCCCTCGCGCAGCACCGGCAGCACATGGCGCAGCGGCGAGGCCTCCCGGCGCCGCCGCACCTCGTCCATCGGCAGCA
Source organism: Streptomyces sp. DSM 120436 (assembly GCF_055778765.1). Taxonomy (NCBI): domain Bacteria; kingdom Bacillati; phylum Actinomycetota; class Actinomycetes; order Kitasatosporales; family Streptomycetaceae; genus Streptomyces; species Streptomyces sp. DSM 120436. The sequence goes on from NZ_JBSKBS010000001.1 coordinate 3,605,461, forward strand.
GCCCGCTGCGGCAGCCGTGGTCGGGGTCCACGCCGCTGCGCAGCATCCGCTCCCAGGACTGCCCGATCACCGGGCGGGGAGCGACGGGCGCCGGCCGCCCCGACAGCGCGGCGGAACGGACCTCGTCGAGCACCCGCGCCGCGCGCGCTGTGTCCACGGCGGCCAGATGCGACACGTCCATCGGCGAGAGCGCCACCGGACCTCCCGGAAGAAACCTGTGGAACCACACACTGTGGAACCACATACTGCCGTCTGCCCCGGACGAGGACGCTCAGTACCGGTACGGAAACAGCACGTTGCAACCCCCTGCAACCCTGGTAACACGACCGCTCACCGGTGGAGACTCGGGCCACGCCGCCCCGAGCGGCGTGCACGGCTCTTCGGGAGTCCGTGGCGGCGGGGGTGGTGCCGTGTCGGCGCAGCACCACCCCCGTGTCATGACGTCCTCACAGCTCCGGCCGGGCGCGCTCCACGACCGACGCCAGGTCCAGGGTGGACGGCAGCGTGCCGAACGCGGCGCCCGCGTCGCCGCCCAGCCGCCCCGCGCAGAACGCGTCCGCCACCTCCGGCGGCGCGTACCGCACCAGCAGCGACCCCTGCAGCACCAGCGCCAGCCGCTCGGTCAGCCGCCGCGCCCGCCCCTCGACGCCCTCCAGGTCCGCCAGCTCCGTCAGCAGGTCCTTGATCGCCGCGTCCAGCCGGTGGTCCGCCCCGCGCGCCCGCCCGACCTCCCGCAGATACGCGTCCAGCACCCCCGGGCCCCGGCGCAGCGCCCGCAGCACGTCGAGCGCCTGCACGTTGCCCGCGCCCTCCCAGACCGAGTTCAGCGGCGACTCCCGCACCAGCCGGGGCATCCCCGACTCCTCGACGTACCCGTTGCCGCCCAGACACTCCGCCGCCTCCACCGCGAGGGGCGCGCACCGCTTGGTCACCCAGTACTTCGCCGCCGGCACCGCGATCCGCAGCAGCGCCCGCTCCTGCTCGCCGCCGTCGTCGTACGCCGCCGCCAGCCGCAGCGCCAGCGTGGTCGCCGCCTCCGACTCCAGCGCCAGATCGGCCAGCACGTTGCGCATCAGCGGCTTGTCGAGCAGCTTCCCGCCGAACGCCTCCCGGTGCGCGCAGTGGTGCACCGCCTGCGCCACGGCCTGCCGCATCAGCCCCGCCGAGCCCAGCACGCAGTCCAGCCGGGTCGCCGCCACCATCCCCATGACGGTGCGCACCCCGCGCCCCTCCTCGCCGACCCGGCGCGCCCACGTCCCGTCGAACTCGACCTCGGCGGAGGCGTTGGAGCGGTTGCCCAGCTTGTCCTTGAGCCGCTGGATCAGGAACACGTTGCGGCTGCCGTCCTCCAGCACCCGCGGCACCAGGAAGCACGTCAGCCCGCCGGGCGCCTGCGCCAGCACCAGGAAGGCGTCCGACATCGGCGCCGAGCAGAACCACTTGTGCCCCGTCAGCGCGTAAGCGCCGTCCTCGGCGAGCGGCCGCGCGGCCGTCGTGTTCGCCCGTACGTCGCTGCCGCCCTGCTTCTCGGTCATCCCCATCCCGAACAGCACGCCGGGCTTGTGCCCCGGGGCCCGCAGGGCGCGGTCGTAGATCACCGACGTCAGCCGGGGCTCCCACGCGGCGGCCAGCTCCGGGTCGGTGCGCAGCGCGGGCACCGCCGCGTGGGTCATCGACAGCGGGCAGCAGTTGCCCGCCTCCACCTGCGTCCACATCAGGAAGGCCGCCGCCCGCCGCACATGCCCGCCGGGCCGCCCCCAGGCCGCCGTCAGCCCCGCCGAGACGCCCTTGCCGAGCAGCCGGTGCCAGGCCGGGTGGAAGTCGACCTCGTCGATCCGGTGGCCGTAGCGGTCGTGGGTGCGCAGCCGCGGCGGGTTCTCGTTCGCCTGCGCCCCCCACTCCTGCACCTGGGCCGATCCGCACGTGCGCCCCAGCGCCGACAGCTCCGCGAGCCCGGCCTCCCGCGCCTCGGGCGCCAGGTGCCGCTCGACCGCCCCCGCCAGCGCCCGGTCCGAGCCGAACACGTCGTACTGGACGAGCGGCGGGGCCTGGTTGGTCACGGTGTGCGTGGTGCCTGCCATGAGGCGAACCTACCCCGGCCCCCGCCCCGCCTCACGCGAGGACCGGGCCTGTGGGTGAGTGCCGCCGGACGTGGCGGATACCTTTGGTTCGTGCAGCCAGCAAGTGAATCCCCAGACGCGCCCTCCGGTCGGCTCCACCGGGCACGCGCCCTGTACCGGAACGTCTCCAAACGCAGGACGGCCTGGCTGCTGCTCAAGGACACCGTCAACTCGTGCATGGAGTACCGCATCCTGGGCCTGGCGGCCGAGGCGGCGTTCTTCACGCTGCTGTCGGTGCCCCCGCTGCTGCTCAGCCTCATCGGCCTGCTCGGCTACGTCGACGCGTGGACCGGCGCGGACACCATCCAGAGCGTGCAGCGCAACCTCCTGGACGCCTCCCGCACGGTGCTGTCCGACCGGGGCGTGTCGGACATCGCGGAGCCGATCCTGCGGGACGTCACCAAGGGCGGCCGGCCCGACGTGATCTCCCTCGGCTTCCTGATCGCCGTGTGGTCGGGCTCCCGCGCGGTGAACGTCTTCATCGACACCATCACCGTCATGTACGGCCTCGACGGCGTCCGGGGCATCGTCAAGACCCGGCTGCTCGCCTTCCTGCTGTTCATCGTGGCCCTGCTGATCGGCTCGGTCGCGCTGCCGCTGATGGTCGCGGGACCCGACGCGGTGGTGGACGTCGTGCCGTGGTCGACGACGCTCGTGCAGATCCTCTACTGGCCGGTCGTGATCCTGCTGTCCGTCGTCTTCCTGACCACGCTCTACCACGTGTCCGTGCCCGTGCGCTCCCCGTGGATCGAGGACATGCCGGGCGCGCTGGTCGCCCTCGCCATGTGGGTGCTCGGCAGCTTCCTGCTGCGCATCTACCTGACCAGCACCGTCGAGGGCCCCACCATCTACGGCTCCCTCGCGGCGCCCGTGGCCGTGCTGCTGTGGATCGGCGTGTCCGCGTTCGCCGTGCTGGTCGGCGCGGCCGTCAACGCGGCCATCGACCGGGTGTGGCCGACCGCCGCCACCGCCGCGGCCCGCGAGGCCAACGAGCGGCTGCGGCAGGCCCAGGTCGCCGAGTACGTCGCCCGCACCACCGCGTCCGGGGAGGCGGACCCCGACATGCCCTCCGAGTTCCCCGAACGCTGGTCGCGCTTCCTGCCCCCCGAGGACCTCACGGCCCGCCTCCGCGCCCACGCCAAGCCCGCCCACCCCCGCAACGGGAACGGGCCGGGGGAGCACGACGAGCACCACGACTGACACGCCGGGGGCGGACCTGGCGGGACTGGCGGACCCCCGGTCCGCGCGCGGAACCATCGCCGAGCGGCGCGCCCGCACACGCCCGCGTCTACGCTGACCCCATGGACGCACTCACCGGTCTGCTGGAGGGGCCCCGGGCGCGGGGCGCGTTCATGATCCGGGCGTGCTTCGACCCGCCGTGGGCGGTGCGGGTGGAGGACCGCGCCCCACTGACCGTGGTGCTCCCGGTACGCGGCGGCGCCTGGCTGCTGCCCGACCGGGGCGAACGCATCCGGCTGCGCGCCGGGGACCTCGCCATCGCGCGCGGCCCCGACCCCTACACCTGCGCCGACGCCCCCGACACGGCGCCGCAGGCGCTGATCCTGCCCGGCGGCGCGTGCCACCACCCCGACGGACGGCCCCTCAACGGCTCGATGGACCTCGGGGTGCGCACCTGGGGCGACCGCCCGGACGGGGAGACGGTGCTGCTCATCGGCACCTACCGGATGCGCGGCGAGATCGGCGGCCGGCTGCTGGACGCGCTGCCCCCACTGCTCTCCCTCGGCGCCGACGTGTGGCCGTGCCCGCTCACCCCGCTGCTGACGGCGGAGGTCACGCGGGACGCGCCCGGCCAGGAGGTCGTCCTGGACCGGCTGCTCGACCTCCTCGTCATCGCCGCGCTCAGGGCCTGGTTCGCGCGCCCCGAGGCGGAGCCGCCCGCCTGGTACGAGGCCCTGTCCGACCCGGTCGTCGGCCCGGTGCTGCGGCTCGTCCAGGACGACCCGGCCCGCCCCTGGACGGTCGCCGGCCTCGCCGAGAAGGCCGGCGTCTCCCGCGCCGCGCTGGCCCGCCGCTTCACCCGGCTCGTCGGCGAACCCCCGATGACGTACCTCACCGGCTGGCGTCTCGCCCTCGCCGCCGACCGGCTGCGCGACACCGACGACACCCTCGCCGCCATCGCCCGCCAGGTCGGCTACAGCAGCGCCTTCGCCCTGTCCACCGCCTTCAAGCGGGCCTTCGGCGTCAGCCCGCAGGAGTGGCGCGGCAGGGCCGCGGCATAACCTGGCCCTCATGTACAGGGAGCGCGCGTCACGGCTGCCGGGCGCGGCCGTGTGGACCAGCGTCCCGTCGGGCGACGGCGGGCCGGGCCGGGTGCTGCCCGACGGCTGCATGGACCTGCTGTGGCACGACGGCCGCCTGCTGGTGGCCGGCCCCGACACCCGCGCGCACGTCGCCGGCGCCGTGGGCGTCTGGGCCGGCGTCCGTTTCCGCCCCGGCGCCGCACCCGCCCTGCTGGGCGTGCCCGCCCGCGAACTGCGCGACCTCCGCGTGGACCTGGCCGACCTGTGGCCGGCCGCGGAGGTACGGCGCGCGACCGCCCGCGTGCACGCCGCGGATCACCCGGCGCGGGGTCTGGAGGACGTCGCCCTGAGCCTGGCCGCGTCGGCCGGCCCGCCCGACCCGCTGCTGACCCGCCTGGTCGCGGCCCTCGACGCGGGCCGCCCGGTCGCCGCGACGGCCGACGAACTGGGCATCGGGGCACGCCAGTTGCACCGCAGATCACTCACCGCCTTCGGCTACGGCCCCAAGACCCTGGCCCGCATCCTCCGCATGCGCCGCGCACTGGCCCTGGCGCGCGCGGGCGTCCCCTTCGCGCAGACCGCCGCCCGCGCGGGTTACGCCGACCAGCCCCATCTGGCCCGTGAGGTGCGGAGCTTGACGGGGGTGCCGCTGCGGGAGCTGGTGCCCCCCGGCTCGCGCGCGCGAAGCCGGACGGAGCTCTAGCCGCCCGTGGGCAGCGGGGCGAACAGGTCCACTCCGTTGCCGTCCGGGTCGAGGAGGACGGCGTACCGCTGCCCCCACACCGCGTCCCACGGCTTCAGCTCGGCGCGGGCGCCGGCCTCCAGCATGTCGGCGAACAGCGCGTCGACCTCCGCCGGGCTGTCGCACCGCACGGCCAGGGAGGTACGGCCCCCGCCCGACGGCGGCCTCCACTCCGCGTGGAACGACCGGACCGTCTCCTCGGTGTCCAGCATCAGCCTCATCCCGCCCGGCAGTTCCGCCTCCACATGTCCCTGCGTCTCGGCCCCTTCCGGAAACGACAGCCCGAGCCGCCGGTAGAAGGCGACGGAGGCGGCCATGTCCGAGACGACCGTTCCGATGGCATCGAATCGTGCGTTCATGCCGCTCACCGTAGGGAGGCCGGCGCCGGGAGTCTTGAACGAATCGGACACCGGGAGCCCTCGACGCCGTAGACGACGCCTCTGTCCCACGAGTACGCGTACCGGCACCGGCGCATCGGCTCCGAGCCCCTTCCCGGTCCCCTTCCCGAGTCCCTTCCCGCTTCCCGCGGTGAACCGCCGCTGCGCGGTCACCGGAGGGGCGGAACCCCGTGCCCGGGGGCCGCGCACGCACGCGTAGGCTCCCGCGCATGGCCGAACCCGCGCTCCTCGTCTACACCCGCACCACCGACTACCGGCACGACTCCATCCCGGCCGGCATCGCCGCCCTGCGCACCCTCGGCGGCTTCGAGGTCCACGCCCACGAGGACCCGGCGGCCCTGGAGGGGCCGCTCGACCGGTACGCGGCGGTCGTGTTCCTCTCCACCAGCGGCGAGGTGCTCACCCCGGCCGGCCGCGAACGGCTCGCGGCGTACGTCGAGGGCGGCGGAGGGTTCGTCGGCGTGCACGCGGCGGCCTGCACCGAGGACGACTGGCCCTACTACGGCGAACTCCTCGGAGCCCGTTTCGACGGCCATCCCCCGGTCCAGCCAGGCCGCGCCCTCGTCGAGGACCACGGCCACCCGGCGACCCGGCACCTGCCCGCCGTCTGGGAGGTGACCGACGAGTGGTACGACTTCCGCACCAATCCGCGCAACGCCGTGCACGTCCTCCTCTCCGCCGACGAGTCGTCGTACGACGGCGGCACCATGGGGGACGACCACCCCCTGGCCTGGTGCCGTGAACAAGGCGCGGGGCGCGTCTTCTACACCGCCCTCGGTCACCCGGCCGAGGCCTACGACGACCCGCTCTTCCGCGCCCACCTGCACGGCGGGATCACCTGGGCCGCGGGGACCCGCTGACCTCCCGCCACGGCGCCGCACCGCCGAGCAGCACGGCCGCCGGCCGGCCGAACGGCGGCACCGGGGGAGGGGCCGTGCTCGCACGCGGGGGCGAGGGCGCGTCAGCACGCGGGGGCGGAGCCGCGCCTGCACGAGGAGGCGGAGCCGTGCTCGCACGCTCCACCAGCCGGGTCGACAGCTCGGTGCGGGTGCCCTCCGGGCGGTGCCCGTCCCGCATGCGCAGCAGCAGGCGGAGCGCCGTGGCCGCCATCTCGGCGAGCGGCTGGCGGACCGTCGTCAGCGCCGGGGTGAGCCAGCGGGCCTCGGGCAGGTCGTCGAAACCCACCACGCTCATGTCGTCCGGCACCCGCAGGCCGCGCTCCGCCAGCGCCCCGTACACCCCGGGCGCCATCCGGTCGGAGCAGACGAGGACGGCCGTCGGCGGTTGCGGCAGGTCGAGCAGCTCGCGCGTCCGGAGGCGCACGGCGGCCTCGTCGGCGCCGTCCGGGCCGTCGGCGTGGCGCACGTACTCGGGGCGGTGGCGCACCCCGGCCGAGGCGAGCGCCGAACGGTGACCGGCGAGGCGGGCCCGGCCGGGCAGCGTGCGGCCGGGGGGACCGGCGACGACGGCGATGCGCTCGTGGCCCAGCGCCAGCAGGTGCTCGGTCGCCGTCACCCCGCCCTGCCAGTTCGCCCCGCCGACCGAGACCGCGCCGGGCGGCGGTTCGCACGCCGGGTCGATCAGCGCGAAGGGGACGCGGTGCTGCTCCAGCCAGGCGCACTGCGCCGCGCTCGGCTCGGCGAGGTGGAACAGGACGCCCGCCGAACCGCGCAGCGCCAGGCGTTCCAGCCAGGCGCGGCCGGGCCGTTCGGAGCCGGTGCGGGTGCCCGCGGCACGGACGACGATCTCCAGACCGGCGTCGTGCGCGGCCTCCTCCGCACCGTGCAGCACGGCGCCCGAGGCGGAGTCGTCGAGCGCGTTCACCACCAGGTCCACCGGAGGCGCCGCCCCCGCCCCGTCGAACCGGGGGCGGCGGACGTAACCGAGCCGGTCCAGGGTCTCCGTGACGCGTCGGCGGGTCTCGGGGGCGACGTCCTCCCGGCCGTTGACCACCTTCGAGGCGGTGGGCACGGAGACGCCCGCCTCGCGGGCCACCACCGCCAGGGTCGGTCCGGCCGTCGTGCGCGCACGCCCCGTTCGGCCCATCGGGCCCACCCACCTCTCCCACCGGATAGAAAGCGCTTCCTACTGTAAGACCGCGGTCGCGGAGCGGGAAGGACCCTGCCGAGTGCCCGGGGTCGCCCGCCGCTCGGGCAGGAACACGGCTGAGACGTGTGGTGCTCTTGTTGCCACCGGTGAGTTCGGGCCGCGGGTGTCGGACTTCGGTCGGCGGCCGGAAGCGGAGCCTGGAACCGCCGGACCGGCGGCGGCCGAAGCACCGGGCCGCCGACTGCGGCCGAACCGGACGGAGCACGTGCGGGCGAAGGGCGGTGGGCGGCATGACGGCAGAGCGGCGGAACCCGGTGACCACGACGGCGTACGGCGCCGTGCGCGGCCGGTGGGAGCGGGGCGTCGCCGTGTTCCGCGGCATCCACGGACCCCGCGACCGCGAACTGGCCCTGTGGACCCCGCCCGCCGCGAAGCGGTCCGCGCACGAGCCGCCATCGCCCGAGGTCCGCTCGGTCATCCGCCGGCTGCGCCGCGGCGGAGCGCCGCGACGCGCTTGAGGCGTCCCGAGGAAACTCGGCCCTCCGGGGAGGCCCGGCCGCGGGCGGCGGGCGCCGGCCGGGACGCACAGGGCGCGAGCACGTGAGCGGGGCCGGTCCGTCCCGGCCGTCGCCGGGGTGACGGCCCGCCGGCGCCCGCACGAACTTCGTGCGGCGGCCGTCCACGCGGGGGGCGGACCCGGCCTCCCGCCCCGCCCGTGCTCGGACACAACCCCAGCACGACACGGGCAAAGCGGACCTCTCTCCGCTTGATGCGCCACCGGCATGCCGCAGCGCAGCGTGCAGGCGGCCCGGCGCTGCCGGGGCGGTGTCGTCGGGCCGGCGCTGTCGGAAGCGTCTCCGCTACTGCCCCACCCGGCCGTCGACGCACTCGCGGAGCAGGTCGGCGTGGCCGCAGTGACGGGCGTACTCCTCGATCCGGTGCACGAGCAGCTCCCGCACCGCGACCTTCTCCCGCCCGAGGCGCTCGCCGAGGTCCGGATGCGCGTCGAGGGCGGCGTCGGTGGCCGCCTGCTCCCGCTCCAGATCCGCGTACGCGGCGTCGACCACGGCCTGCTCGCCCACGGCCTCGTCGAAGTCCGCGTCCCGCCGGCCGTACAGCTTCGGCAGCGGCTCGCCGTCGCTGACCCAGTTCCGCCAGTCCCGCTCGGCCTCGGCGAGGTGCCGCACCAGTCCGAGCAGCGACATCGTCGACGGCGGCACCGACCGCCGCGCCAGCTGCTCCGGGGTGAGACCCTCGCACTTCATGCGCAGCGTCAGGCGGTAGTCCCGCAGCACCTCCCTGAGCGTCGGCAGCTCACCGTCCGGGCCCGGCCCCTCGTTGTTCCGGGGATCGTCGTCCGGGTCGGCCCACATGTCGGGGTGGACGGTGGCCCGGGTCCATCGCGCGGGTGCGTCGGTCATGCGCCCCATGCTCGACCGCGGCGGCACGGACCCGCCAATGGTTTTCGCCGCCCCGGGGTCAGGATGCGGGCGCGATACGCAGCACAGCCGTCCCGCCCCGCACCTCCACCACCTCAAGGCTCATGACGTCGTTCAGGGTCGCCGCGGGCCCCTCACCGCAGCGGAGCCGGACGCCTCCGCCGCCGTGCGACGTCACGCCGCCGCCCCCGGAACAGCCGGCGATGCTGTAGCCCGACCCGTGGACCGGCGCGACCATCCCGACCTCGTCCCCGGCGACCGCCGTGACCTCGATCGGCCCGAGCCCGTACGTCTCGGGAACCTCCACGACGTCCCCGACGCCGACCGTGATCTCGCACGACCCGTCGGCACAGGGCCCGGTCGGCGAGGGTGAGGGCGGCGGCGTGGGGGGACGCGACGTGGTCACCTTGGTGTCGGCCCCGCTCGTGGACCGGTCCTCACCGCCCTCGCCGCCACCACCGTCACCGTCGCCGGAAGCACACGAGGCGACGGAAAGAAGCACCACGGCAACGGCGGTGACGGCGTTGACGGCAAGGGACATCGCTCTTCTGCGCACCATGCCTGCCATGGAACGTGCGGACGCGCACGAAGTCGCGCACCTTGACCCACTCGCAACATGCCGTTCGATGCACGGAAGGCGCACCGGCGCACGCGTAGGCTGCCGAGGTGCGCACGGTGGAACTTCTGTTGGACGAGGCGGCGGATTCGGCGGTCAGGGAGGCCTGGCGACGACTCGCGGACGCCGGGCTGCCCAGTCAGGCGCGCCACCGCTCACCCACCAACAGCCCCCATCTCACCCTGGCCGCCTGCCCGGAGCTGACGGCTCCCATCCGCTGGGAGCTGGCCGGGGCGGCGGCGGGACTGCCTCTTCCGGTCCGTTTCGAGGGCGTGATCCGCTTCGAGCGCCCCACGTCCGTCCTGGCCTGGTCGCTCGCCCTCGACCCCGCGCTGATCGACCTGCACCGCACGGTGTGGGACGCGGTGACCTCGGAGAACCGGCCCGAGACCCTCAACCCCCTCCACGCACCGGGGAACTGGAGCCCGCACATCACCCTCGGCCGCACCCGCCGCCCCGGCGCCTTCACCAGCCGCCGCATCCCCGAACTCCTTCCGCCCCTCCCGTTGTCGGCCCGCCTCACGACCTTGCGCAGCTTCGACACGGAGACGGGGGCGCTGGAGATCCTGCACCCCCGTCCCTGACCCGTCCCGCCCTCATCGGTACTCACCGGAGGTCGTCCTCGTGACCCTCGCACGCGTACTCGCCGGCACGTCATCGGCCCTGGCGATGCTCACCCTGTCCGGCTGCGGTCTCCTGTGGAGCTGCACCGACACGACGGCGGAGCGGGGAGAGGCGGGGGTGCGGGTGGAGATCGAGGACGAGGACGGGCGGCCCGTCGGCGTCACCGCCGAGGTGCCCGGCTGGCGCAGGGAACCTCACCCGCAGGTGCCGGCGGAAGGCGATCACATCCACTTCGACATCCGCTTCCACGGAGCCGGGGTCCTGGGACGCGAACCCGCGGTCGACGTCTGCGCGGTGGACGAGGAGCGCGCGGTCCTGGGCTGCCAGACGGTCCACTCGGCTCAGACGTCCGGCCCCGAAGGCGCCTACACGGGCGACTCCTACCTCGAGGTCGACCACCCCGAACGGGTCGCCGAGGTGCTGCTGATCCCCAACGACCAGTCCACCCACGACCGCCGGACCTGCGAGGACGACGTCAAGGACGGCGGCGGGGCGCATCCTCCGGAGGCCCCTGGCGTGGGTGAGCGGCTGTAGAAGGCGGTCTCGATCGGCGTTGTGCGGCGGCCGGATGTGGTCAGCGAGGCCCGTTCAGGCGGCTGCTGATGTGTTCGTGCAGTTCGTGCGGCAGGTGGATGGCCCAGCGGTCGGCGGCCTCGGCGGCCAGGTCGCGGCTCCAGCGCCAGCTGTTGCGGGCCGCCGTGCGCACGTCCTGGTCACGGGCGGCGGCCGTGGTGGCGACGTAGCGATGACGGTCTGTGTCGGGCAGGTCCTGTTCGAGCGCGCGGCTGGGGGTGAGCCAGTGGGCCGTGCTGTCACGCAACAGGCGGCAGAGCTGGAGTTGCTGGGGTGCGATGACGGTGTGCAGCAGGGCGTGGGCGCGGGCGATCTCGCCGCGGGCCAGGACGTGGGCGAGCATGAGGGTCCAGTTGGTCAGCTCGTTGGTGAGCTGCTGGGCGGTGGTCACCGGCTCGGGCGGCTGGAAGGCGGCGAGCTGCCGGGCGGCCCGGGTGAGCCGGCCGGTGCGGTCGAGCAGGACGGCGTCGTCGGGGCGGGGCAGGTGCACCATGCCCTGCCAGCTGGGGACTTCGTCGATGCCGGGGCCGGCGGGGGTGAGGTGGAACTCGCCGCGCATCAGGTCGTCGAAGACGACGGCGAGCACGCCGTACATGTTGGTGTAGGAGAGCTGGAGCGGTGCGAGCTGCGCCAGGAAGGCCGGGCCGTCGAAGTCGGCGAGGCGGTCGTCCTGGATGTAGAGGTACGCCTCGATGTCGGAGTGGGCGTCGGCCTCGCCCACGGTCCACGAGCCGTAGAGCAGTACGCCCTCCAGCCGGGTGTCGGCGTGGGCGAGCTGTCGCAGGCGTGCGATGCGGTCGTCCAGGGCGGAACGGGCAGAGTGAACGGACATGGCGTGATCGTGTCTCCTGAGGTGAGCGTGCGGGCACGCTGACGGAGCCCGGCGCCTGCCGGGCGCGTGTCGGTGGACCGTCGCGGTCCGCTCAGGAGAAGTTGCCCATGGACGACATCATAGGGTGGCCCGGCCAAGACCCGCGGCGCGGTCCGGCGTCAGCCGTTCGGCAGCGTCGGGCGCACCTGCCGGAGGAACGTCGCGTTGTCCGGGGTCTCGCGCAGGCGGGTCAGCAGGGTGTCCAGGTCGGTCGCGGAGTCGCGGGAGGTCAGGGCGCGGCGCAGGCCCTGGGTGGCCGTCAGCTCCTCACGGGTGAGGAGCAGTTCCTCGCGGCGGGTTCCGGAGGGGGCGATGTCCACCGCCGGGAACAGGCGCCGTGACGCCGACTCGCGGTTCAGCCGCAGCTCCATGTTGCCCGTGCCCTTGAGCTCCTCGAAGAAGAACTCGTCGGCGCGCGACCCGGTGTCCACCAGCGCGGAGGCGAGGATCGTCAGCGAACCGCCCTCCTCCGTCTGCCGGGCCGCGCCGAAGAACCGCTTCGGCCCGGTCAGCGCGCCCGCGTCCACGCCGCCGCTGAGGGTGCGGCCGCCGGGGCCCGCCGCGTTGTTGTACGCGCGGCACAGCCGGGTCAGCGAGTCCAGCAGGATCACGACGTCCTCGCCGGCCTCCGCGAGCCGCTTGGCCCGCTCCACGACCAGCTCGGCGAGCGCGATGTGCTGCTTGGCGGGCCGGTCGAACGTCGAGGCGTACACCTCGCCGTGCACCGAGCGCCGCATGTCGGTGACCTCCTCGGGGCGTTCGTCGAGCAGCACCACCATCAGCCGGCACTCGGGGTGATTGCCCGCGACGGCCGCCGCGAGCTGCTGGATGAGGACCGTCTTGCCGGTCTTGGGCGGGGCCACGAGCAGTCCGCGCTGCCCCTTGCCCACCGGTGCGAGCAGGTCGACGACGCGGCCGGCGAGCCCGGACGCCCGGTGTTCCAGGCGCAGCCGGCGGTGGGGGTGGACGGGGGTGAGGTCACCGAAGGCGGGGCGGCCCGTGAGCGATCCGGGCGTACGTCCCTCGACGCGGGCGACGTCGGTGAGCGCGCGCCGGTCGCCGAGGACGCCCTCCACCAGGTCGCCCTCGCGCAGACCGTGCCGGCGCACCAGGGCGGGGGAGACGACGGGGTCGGACGAGCCGGCGACCAGGCCGGGGCCGCGCAGGTGCCCCTTCCCGGTCGCGTCGACGTCGAGGACACCGGTGACGGTGACGGACTGCGGCTGCTGCTGCCGTCCGGCGGTCTGACGGGCGGGGCGGTCCAGGGCGGTGGTCATGTGAGTGGTCCTTTCACGGACGGACAGGAGCAGAAAAGAGAAGAAGGGGGAACCGCGGTCTTCGGGAGGGCGTGTGCGCGCCTCACAGCGGTGGGAACCTCACTGCGGTCGCCGTGCGACCGTGGGGAAAGCCGTACGCGGCGGTGCAAGGGCCGATGTGACGGCTGGGAGGTGAGAAGCCGAGGTGAAGAAGGTTTCGGCGGTGAAGACCGGCCCGGCGCCCGACGGGGCGCTGCACGGCACTCATGGCACCGTACCACGGTGCGGGCCCGGGGCAAGGGAGCCCCGCGGGCGCGCTACGCCCCCCGCAGCGTCCGCGCGACCGACGTGATCGTCTCCGGCCCCACCCGGCAGCATCCCCCGATCAGCCGTGCCCCCGACTCCCGCCAGCCCGTCACCCGGGACGCCGAGAACGTGGGCGCGCCGGTCCAGGCGCGGGCCCGCGCGTCCCACCGCTCGCCGCTGTTCGGGTAGACCACCACCGGTCTGCCGGTCACGCGGGCGGCGACGGCGACCGCGTGGTCCGCGTCCTTGGGGGTACAGCAGTTGACGCCGACGGCGATCACCTCGTCCGCCCGCGCGGCGAGCGCGAACGCGTCCTCCAGCGGCTGGCCCGCCCGCGTCCGGCCCCCGGCCGCCGAGTACGACAGCCAGGCGGGCACCCCCAGCCCGCGCACCGCGCGCAGCAGGGCCTGTGCCTCGTCCGTGTCGGGGATCGTCTCCAGGGCGAGGACGTCCGGAGCGGCGGCGGCCAGCACCTCCATCCGCGGCCGGTGGAACCGTTCCAGCTCCGCGACCGACAGCCCGTAGCGGCCCCGGTACTCGGAGCCGTCCGCGAGCATCGCGCCGTACGGGCCGACGGAGGCCGCCACCCACCGCGGCCGGGGCGGGCCCGAGGTGCGCCGGGCCGCCGTACGGGCGCACTCCACGCTCAGCGCCAGCAGCTCCGCCGCCCGGTCCCGGCCGGTCCCGCGGCGCGCGAACCCCTCGAACGTCGCCTGGTAGCTCGCCGTGATCGCCACGTCCGCGCCCGCCTCGAAGTACGCGAGGTGCGCCGCCGTGACCGCCTCCGGGTCCTCCGCGAGCAGCCGCGCCGACCACAGCTCGTCGCTCAGGTCGTGGCCGGCCGCCGCGAGCTGGTTGGACATGCCCCCGTCCAGGACGACCGTGCCGTCCGCCAGGGCCGAGGCGAGGGATCCCGTGGTGCTGCCGCTCATACGGCGACGCTAACCGAGGCGCGCACCGCGTCGCACCGCGCGCGAGGGGTACCCGGGGCGGGAGCGTGCGGTGTCCGGCCGGGGCGCGAGCGATCCTGCTCGCGCCCCGCCGGGCGGCACACGCGGTCCGGTCCCGACCGGGAAGGCGGTGGACATGTGCCGTTGGCTCGCCTATTCGGGCACACCGATCCTGCTCGAGAACCTGCTCTACCGGCCGGTGCACTCCCTGATCGACCAGAGCCTGCACGCCCGGATGGGCGTGGAGACCACCAACGGCGACGGCTTCGGGATCGGCTGGTACGTGCCGGCCAAGGACAGTCCCGCCGTGGTCAGGGACATCGGCCCGGCCTGGAGCGACCGCAACCTGCGGGAGATCGCCGGGCACGTGGTCTCCCCGCTGTTCTTCGCCCACATCCGCGCCTCGACCGGCACGGCGGTGCAGCAGACCAACTGCCATCCGTTCCGGTACGACCGCTGGATGTGGATGCACAACGGGGCGATCGACGGCTTCCCCCTGCTGCGGCGCGACCTCGCGCTGGCCGTCCGCCCGGACCTGTTCCCGTACATCGAGGGGTCCACGGACTCCGAGATGATGTTCTACCTGGCGCTCACCTTCGGCCTGGAGGACGACCCGCGCGGCGCCGTCGCCCGCATGGCCGGCCTGGTGGAGCGCACCGGTCGCGCGCACGGCGTCGAGCACCCCCTGCAGATGACGATCGCGGTGACCGACGGCGAGCGGCTGTGGGCGTTCCGCTACTCCACGCAGCACCAGTCCCGGTCCCTCTTCTACAGCACGCGTGTCGAGACGCTGAAGTCCCTCCACCCCGACGTGGCGTTCCTGCGCGACATCGCGGACGACGCCCGCCTCATCGTCTCCGAGCCCCTCGGCGACCTCCCCGGCGCCTGGAACGCCGTCCCGGAGAGCACGTACGGGGTGGTGCAGCCGGAGGGGGACGAGATGCACGCGTTCGAGCCGGAGCAGCCGGAGTGAGACGGGACCGGGGGCGCGGACGGTTCGGCCGGCGCCGAACGGTCCCGGCCCTGGCGTGGCCCGTATGACCGACGACCACTCCGCCCGCCCCGCGGGGGCCTTCGCCGTGCTGCACCGCCAGGGCCGGCCCCTGCTGCTGCCCAACGCCTGGGACCACGCCTCCGCGGCCCTCCTGCACGCCCACGGTTTCCCCGCCGTCGGCACCACGAGCCTGGGGGTCGCCGCGGCGGCCGGGCTGCCCGACGGGGCCCGGGCCACCCGCGCGGAGACGCTGCGGCTCACGAGCACCCTCGGCGCGCTGCCCGTCCTCCTCTCCGTCGACGCGGAGGACGGCCTCAGCGACGATCCCGGCGAAGTAGCCGATTTCGCGCGGGAGGTACAGGCACGCGGCGCGGTCGGGATCAACCTCGAGGACGGGCTCGGGCCCGTCGGCCGTCACGTGGCGAGGATCAAGGCCGTGCGCGCCGCCGCGCCCGGTCTCTTCGTCAACGCCCGGACGGACACGTACTGGCTCGGCGACGGCGACGGCACCCTGGACCGGGTCCTGGCCTACCGCGACGCCGGTGCGGACGGCGTGTTCGTGCCCGGCCTCACCGACCCCGACGCCCTCGCCGCCCTGGTGCGCGCCCTGGACGGCTGTCCCCTCAACGTCCTCCACGCGCCCGGCGGTCCGTCCCTCGCCCAGCTCGCCGATCTCGGCGTCCACCGCGTCAGCCTCGGCTCGCTGCCGTACCGGCGGGCCCTCGGCGCGGCCCTGGACGCGGCGGTCGCGGTGCGGGAGGGGCGCGCGCCGGGGGAGGGCACGGTGCCGGCCTACCGGGAGGTGCGGCGGCTCGCCGGGTGACGGCGCCCCCGCCGTGGGTCAGTCCGCCGTCCGGCGGGG
The DNA here is from genome assembly GCF_055778765.1 of Streptomyces sp. DSM 120436. Lineage (NCBI taxonomy): Bacteria > Bacillati > Actinomycetota > Actinomycetes > Kitasatosporales > Streptomycetaceae > Streptomyces > Streptomyces sp. DSM 120436. Next base: position 3,621,522 of record NZ_JBSKBS010000001.1, read on the forward strand.
CCAGTTCCGCAGCGTCAGGTGCAGCGCGTCGATCATCCGGTCCCACGACGCCTCCAGGTCGCGCGGGGCGCCGAACGCGCCGGCGGACTCCAGGGCGCAGTAGCCGTGGAAGGAGCTGCGCAACAGCCGTACCGCGTCGGTGAGATCGGGCTCCTCCAGACCGTACGCGCGGAGCAGGCCGTAGACGACCTCGGCGGTGCGGCGCAGCGCGGGGGAGCCCGTCACCGTGGCCTCGTCCAGACGCATCTGGGCGGCCGCGTACCGTCCGGGGTGGGCGAGGGCGTAGCCGCGGTACGCGCCGGCGAACGCGGCCAGCGCCTCCTTGCCGGTGCGGCCCTCGACCGCCGCCGCGATCCGGTCGGTCAGCTCGCCGCCCGCCAGCAGCGCCATCCGGGTGCGCAGGTCCCGCAGCCCCCGTACGTGCGCGTACAGGCTCGCGTCCTTGACGTCGAAACGCCGGGCCAGCGCGGACAGGGTGACGTTCTCGTAGCCGGCCTCGTCGGCGAGGTCGACGGCCGCCGCGACGAGGCGGTCGGCGGTGAGTCCTGCGCGGGGGATGCGGGCCTCCGGGGGGTCGGGCGGGCTTCGGAACAGGTGAATGTAGCCGACCTGAGCGGGATGTGGCCCGGCTGCGGCCGATCCGTGGTGACGACCGGTCTCCGACGGTCCGCAGCCGTCGTGTCGGCGGCACGCGCCGGTCACCCCGCGGACGCACCCGGTTCACGCGCCCCCCGGATCCTCCACTGCGGCGCAGTACGACGAGGAGGCCAGTCATGGGTCACGGGCACGCACACGGACCGCACCACCATCACCACGACCACGACCACGATCACGGGCACGGCGCGACGGCGCCCCTGCCCGCCGCCTTCGACACCTCCGTGCCCGACGAGGCACTGGACCCCGGGCAGGCGTCCCGCCGCGCCCTGCTGCGCCGGGCCGGCCTGCTGGGCGCGGGCCTCGCCGCGGGCACCGTGCTGTCCGGCAGCACCGCCGCGGCCACGCCCGCCGCACCCACACCCGCGGCGGGCGGCCGCGGAGGCGGCGGCAGAGGCCCGGCCAAGGGCTTCCTGTGGCTCGCGGGCGACCACCACATCCACACCCAGTACAGCAGTGACGGCAAGTACCGCGTCGTCGACCAGGTGCGCCAGGGCGCCCGGCACGGCATGGACTGGCTGGTGATCACCGACCACGGCAGCGCCACGCACGCCAGGATCGGCGTCGAGAAGGTCAACCCGGACATCAGGCAGGCGCGCGCCGCCCACCGGGACACCCTCGTCTTCCAGGGCCTGGAGTGGAACATCCCGGCCGCCGAGCACGGCACCGTCTTCGTCCACCCCGGACGCAACGAGGTCGCCGTGCTCAAGCAGTTCGAGAACGACTACGACGGCAGCGTGAAGGGCGCGGGCGACTCCACCCCCGCCAACGAGGCCCTCGCCGTGGCCGGCCTCCGGTTCCTCGCCGAGCAGGTGCGGCGCCGCAAGGTCGAGGACGTGCTGATGCTCGCCAACCACCCCTCCCGCAAGGGCATCGACTCCCCGCACGAGATCCGCGCCTGGCGCGACGCCACCGGCCGGGACCGGCAGATCGCCGTCGGCTTCGAGGGCGCGCCCGGCCACCAGGCCGCCGGACTGCCCGGCCCGCTCGGCCCGGGCGGCGCACGCGGCATCTACGACGGCAGCCCCGGCCCGAACTCCTTCCCCGGCTACCCGCTGGAGAGCTACCGCACCTGGGGCGGCTTCGACTGGATGACCGCCACCGTCGGCGGCCTGTGGGACAGCCTCCTCGCCGAGGGCCGCCCCTGGTGGATCACCGCGAACTCCGACTCCCACCAGGTGTACGCCGACACCACCGCCCGCGGCACCGGCGACTTCGCCACCGACGGCCGCCACGGCGACCCGGTGTACGCCGGGAAGATCGACACCCGGCAGGGCGACTTCTGGCCCGGCCAGTACAGCCGCACCCACGTCGGCGCCGACGGCTTCTCCTACGCCGCCGTCATGGACGGCATCCGCGCCGGCCGCATCTGGGTCGACCACGGGCAGCTCATCAGCGGCCTCGACGTCCGGGTGTCCGGAGGCGGCCGCTGGGCCACGCTCGGCGGCGCCCTGCACGTCCGCAAGGGGACGAAGGTCACGCTGACCGCCGACGTGGCGCTCGCGGGCGGCCCCAACTGGGCCGGGTTCACGCCCGCGCTGGCCCGCGTCGACGTCATCCAGGGCGACGTCACCGGCCCGGTCTCCGACCGGGACACGTTCACCGCGCCGACGGCGGCCGTCGTCCGGTCGTACGAGATCGGGAAGTCCGCGGGCAGCGTGCGGCTCACCTTCGACCTGGGGCGGGTCGACCGTCCCGTGTACCTGCGGCTGCGCGGCACCGACGGCAACCGGTCCGCCGTCGGCGTCATGGGCGCCAAGGTCGACCCCGCCGGTCCCGCCCTGGACGTCGTGGGCGACGCCGACCCCTGGCGCGACCTGTGGTTCTACTCCAACCCCGTGTGGGTGCTGCCGTCGTGACGGCGTACGCGCTCACCGTCGACGCGGGCGCGCGGGACCTGCGGGCGGCGGACCACCTGCTGCACCGGCTGGCGGACCGGCTCGCCCTGCCCGCGGACACCGTCGGCTGCACCCACCTGGTGCGGGACGGCCGCCCGAGGGTCGTCGTGTCGCTGTCCCTGCCTTCAGCGTCTTCACCGTCCCTGTGGGACAGCGTGCGGGAGCGGCTCGCGGCGGGGGAGTACGGCGCCGTCTCGGCCGGACTGCCGGACCCGTCGGGGCGCGCGGTGCTCTACCCGGGGGTGTCCCGGCTCACGGGCACCCTGACGGTCGGGGAACTGCTGGAGTGCTCCGCGATCGACCGGGTGACGGTGCTGGGCTCGCCCCTGCCGCCGGAGCCGGACGCCCGCATGGTGACCCGCGACCACGTACGGCCGCAGTGGCAGGGCCGTGCGCTGGTCCTCGCGGCCACCCCGGCCCTGGGGGACACCCTGGTGCCCTTCGAGGCGCCGGACCCCACCCCCTGCTGCGCGGACCACTGAGGGCGCCGGGCGTGGGGGCCCGCCGGGCCCCCACGCCTCAGCCGCCCAGCACGTCCCGCACGAACGCGTTGCCGAACGTGCCCTCCGGGTCCAGTTCGCGGACCAGGGAGCGGAAGTCGTGCAGCCGCGGGTAGCGGGCGTGCAGCTCGGCGGGCGGGGTGGTGAACACCTTGCCCCAGTGCGGCCGCGGCCCGAACGGCGCGAGCGCCTCCTCCACCCGCCGCACCACCGGCAGCACCGCCGCCGTGTCCTCGATCCAGGTGAAGTGCACGGCCACCGTGTCCCTGCCGTACGCCGGGCCCAGCCACTGCTCCTCGGCGGCCACCGTGCGCACCTCGCAGGTCTGCAGCACCGGCGCGACCGTCTCCCGCACGCCGTCCAGGGCGCGCAGCACGTCCACGGCGGTCTCCCGGGGCAGCAGGTACTCCGACTGGAGCTCCGCGCCGCTGCTCGGCGTGAACTCCGCCCGGAAGTGCGGCAGCCGCTCGTGCCACGGGCCCGGCGTCCCGAACTGCTCGGTGCAGTTCACCCCGGGCATCCCGGGCACGGGATGCGCCTTCTCCGTCGCGGGCGCCGCCCACGGGAAGTCCGCCCGCGGCCGGTCGGTGCGGTGCTTCACCCACACCTGCCGGAAGCCGGGCTCCCGCCAGTCGGTGAACAGGCTCACGCTGTACGCCGCCGACATCACCGCGTCGAACGTGCCCGGGTCCAGGACGTCGAGCGGCAGCTCGGTGAACACCCGCTGCTCCACCTCGTACGCCGGCTCCAGGTCCAGGGTGAGCGCGGTGACCACGCCGAGCGCCCCCAGCGAGGTGACCGCGCCGCCGAACCGCTCGTCGCCGCGCGCGAGGGTCACCGTCGAGCCGTCCGCCGTGACCAGCTCCACCGCGCGCACGGACGCGGACAGCGGGCCGTTGCCGACGCCCGAGCCGTGCGTGCCGGTGGCGACCGACCCGGCCACCGAGATGTGCGGGAGCGACGCCATGTTCGCCAGCGCCAGCCCGTGCCGGTGCACCTCGCGGGCCAGTTCCGCGTACCGCACCCCGCCGCCGACCCGTACCGTCCGCGCCTCGGCGTCCACCTCGATCAGCGGGGGAAGCGCGGCGAGGGACACGAGGACGCCGTCCTCGCCCGCGTCGGCGATGCGGTTGAAGGAGTGGCCGCTGCCCAGCACCCGCACCCGGGAGCAGCCCGCGACCAGGGCGCGCAGCGCCTCCGGCGTGCGCGGCCGGTGCAGCTCCCCGGCGGCGTAGGTGATGTTGCCCGCCCAGTTGGTCACACGCCCGGTCATCCCTCGTCCTTCCCGCCGGCGGACCCGTGGACGGGCCCCGACGGAACCTACCTCGGCAGTGAACCGCGCCTTGTGGGGGGACCCGCCGCCCCGGACGTCCGACCGGGGGCATACCGTGAGGAGTCGTACGTCGGCACCGGGAGGAGAACACGCGATGGGCAGCCGTACCGCGCTGGTCGAGGATCTGATGGAGCGGTTCCCGCACGTTCCGCGCGAGGCCGTTTTCAAGGAGGACCTGCTGCGCGGCGGTGTGGCCTTCGACGCGTCCGCGCTCAGCGACAACGAGGGCGGCGAGGTCAAACCGAAGTCGTACTTCATCTTCTCCTTCGACCACGGCACCCTGCCGGAGCTGGGCGAGGCCGCGCTGCGCCGCCCGCCGGAGGAGATCATCCTCACCGGAGGACCGTACGACCTGCGCCGCACGGTCGTGTCCGTCCGTGTGAACCCGTCGTCCCCGTACCGGGTCGCCGCCGACGAGCACGGCATGCTCGGCCTCTACCTGGACGGCAGGCGGATCTCCGACGTCGGCGTGCCGCCGATGCCGGAGTACTACCGGCACAAGCTGTCCAACGGGAAGTCCGTGATGGAGGTCGCCCCCACCATCCAGTGGGGCTACCTGATCTACCTGACGGTCTTCCGCGTCTGCCAGTACTTCGGCGCCAAGGAGGAGTGCCAGTACTGCGACATCAATCACAACTGGCGCCAGCACAAGGCGGCCGGCCGGCCCTACACCGGGGTGAAGGACGTCGAGGAGGTCCTCGAGGCCCTGGAGATCATCGACCGGTACGACACGGCGAAGGCGTCCACCGCCTACACCCTCACCGGCGGTGCGATCACCAGGACCGTCTCCGGCCGTGACGAGGCCGACTTCTACGGCCACTACGCCAAGGCCATCGAAGAGCGCTTCCCCGGCCGCTGGATCGGCAAGGTCGTCGCCCAGGCGCTGCCCAAGGACGACGTGCAGCGCTTCAAGGACTACGGGGTGCAGATCTACCACCCGAACTACGAGGTGTGGGACGAGTACCTGTTCAAGATGTACTGCCCCGGCAAGGAGCGGTACGTCGGCCGGGACGAGTGGCACCGGCGGATCCTCGACTCGGCCGAGATCTTCGGCGCGCGCAACGTGATCCCCAACTTCGTGGCGGGCGTGGAGATGGCCGAGCCGTTCGGCTTCAAGACGGTCGACGAGGCCATCGCGTCCACCACCGAGGGCCTGCGCTTCTTCATGTCGAAGGGGATCACACCCCGCTTCACCACCTGGTGCCCGGAGCCGACCACCCCGCTCGGCAAGGCCAACCCGCAGGGCGCGCCGCTGGAGTACCACATCCGCCTCCTCCAGGCGTACCGGCAGACCATGGAGGACTTCGGTCTGTCCTCGCCCCCCGGGTACGGCCCGCCCGGACCCGGCCGCGCGGTGTTCTCCGTCAGCTCCTTCATGGACAGCCTCCCGGCGGAGGAGCCCGTCGAGGCGGTCTGAGCGTCTGCTGCGCACCGAGGCGGTCCGAACGTCCGCGCGTACCGAGGCGGACCAGGCAGGACGGAACAGGAAAGGCCGGAACCGAGACGTTCCGGCCTTTCCTGCGTAAGGTCCCTGAGAGGGGTCCCTGCGGGGGGTCGCGATACCGCCACACAAAGTGAAGACAGCGCTTGTCAGTGGTGTCGGGGACGTGCGAAGCTCTCGTCCACTGCCGCGGGGTTCCCTTCAACTCCACCCGCCGGAACGGCGAGTTGACCTCGCTCGTGGACGCAGGAGTCTCATGCCCGACCTGCCGAGCCCCCAGGACGCCGCCGAGGCGGCCCTGTTCTCCGAATGCTGGGACGCGGTGCTCTCCTACGCCGACCTGTGCGCGGTGGACTCCGACGCCGCCGCGGAACTGGCCCGGGAGGCCTTCGCCGAGGGCATACGGCACCTGCGCGCGGCCGAGTCGGGAAGCGTGCGCGGGACCGGCCGGCGCTCCTCCCGGCTGCCCCGCGTCCCCCTGCTGCTGACCGCCGTGCGGAACACGGCCGCCAGGTGGGAGAAGGAGGGGCAGGGGCACAAGCTCGACCCCGGCCTCCGGCTGTGGCTGCACTCCGAGGAGGCCGCCCGCCACACCGGGCCGCCCCTCGGACGGCCCATCGCCCTGCGGGGGTTGCGCGACCTCCGGCAGGCGGACGCCGAACTGCTGTGGCTGGCCGAGGCGGAGGCACTGCCGCTGCCCCTGGTGGCCCGCCGACTGGGCCTCGACCCGGCCACCGCGGCCGACGAACTCGCCCGTGCCGGCCGCCTGTTCCGGGACCGCTGCCACCGCAACCACCTCGACTCCCCGATGGACGCCGAGTGCCGCAGCTACGCCCGGCTGCTCGACGCCGTCACCCGCTCGCCCGCCGCGGACGCCCCCGAGGACCTGTCCCGGCACCTCGCCACCTGCCGCCGGTGCGCGGAGGCCGCCGCCTGCCTGCGCCCGCACGACGGCGCCCTGCCCGGCGCGCTGGCCGACGGGGTCATCGGCTGGGGCGGCCCCGCCTACCTGGAGCGCCGCCGCCGCGCCGCCGAGGCGCGACTGGGCGCCGGGCACCCGGACGGCGCCGACCCGGACGCCGACGACCCGGACACCGACGGCCCGGCGGACGGGCCCGGCCGCCGGGCGCGGCTCGCCCGGCACGGGCCCATGGCCGCCGCCGCCGTCGTCTCGCTGCTCGCGCTCGCGGTGTCGCTGATGCCCTTCGGAGACGGCGGGGACTCCGGGACCGCCGCCCCCGACAACGACCGCGGGGGGCCGGTGGCCGCGCCCGCGCCGTCACTGCCGCCGGCGGGCACGGCGCCGTCCGGCTCGGCGGCCCCCTCCGTCTCCGCCTCCAGCGCCACTGCCGCACCGAGCAGCGCCCCGCCCTCCCGCACGGCGGACCCGAAGCCCGATCCCGACCCGGAACCACAGGGCACGTCCTCCGGCGCCGCCGCCGCGCCGGGGGACGGCGGCACCTCGCGGCCCGCCTGCCTGGTCGACTACGACGTGCTCGACCAGTGGCCGGAGGGCTACCAGGCGGCCGTCACCGTGACGACCCGGCACGCCCTGGACGACTGGCGGGTCGGCTTCACCCTCCCCGACGGCCAGCGCATCACCCAGATGTGGGACGCCTCGGTCCACCAGGCCGGCACACGGGTGACCGCCACCGCGGCCGACTACAACGCGAGCGTCGCCGCGGGCGGCAGACTCGCCTTCGGCTTCATCGCGGCGAGGCAGGACACGGACGTCCGGGCGTCGGACTTCACGGTCGACGGGAGGGCCTGCGGGGTGGCGTGAGCGGTTGACGTTGTGGCCGGGTGGGGAAGGCAGGGCGGTATCCGGTGGTCCGGACGACCGCATCGACCGTGTCCTTCGAGCCGCCGGCCCGGACGGTGTCCCCCGGCGTGAGGCGGGTGAACGTCTCGCGCCCCTCGACACCGTGGGCGTCGAGGGTGTTCCGGCCCACCGGTGAGGCGATGGCGGGCACCCGGGGGCGCCACCCGAGTGCGCCCGGGTTTGGGCTGTGCGCCAGGCGATACACGTTCCATGACAATTCACGCAAGACGCACCATTGCTGGAGGTAGTAGTGGCTGTTGTGGTCAAGGACATGCTCAGTGCCTACCCCGCCGATCTGGGCGGCGTGGACAGGGAGAAACTGGCGCGCTGTATCGAGGAGTGCCTGGCTTGCGCGCAGGCGTGCACGGCCTGCGCCGACGCGTGCCTGTCGGAGGAGACGGTCGACGAACTGACGAAGTGCATCCGCACCGACGCGGACTGCGCGGACGTCTGTACCGCCACCGCCGCCGTGCTTTCCCGTCATACCGGTTACGACGCGAACGTCACGCGCGCCGTGCTCCAGGCGTGCGCGACGGTGTGCAAGGCCTGCGGCGACGAATGCGAACGCCACGCCGGCATGCACGACCACTGTCGCGTGTGCGCCGAAGCCTGCCGACGCTGCGAGCAGGCCTGCAACGACCTGATCACCTCCCTCGGCTGACTGGCCGGGCGAGTGTGCCCGCAAGGCCGCGAGGGAGAAGGCAGGAAAGCAGGGTGAGGTATGGCCGTGACCTCCTGCGCGGGTTCCGGTCACACCCTTCTCGGACGGCGATCCGTGGTCGGCGACCGGCAGAGGACGACGGCTGCTGTCCGCTCATGTCGGCCGGTGGTCCGCCCTCCGCGTGCCGTCGCGCAAGGGCTGGCCGAGACGTGTCGTGATGAGCTTGCGGACGGCGATCACACCGGCCGCGGCGGCGACGCGCCCCCACGACGGTTCGTCGGCGAGCTTGATCAGTCCGGCAGCGGTGAGGAAGTCGAGCAGCACACCCAGTGACGTGCGGAACCGGCCCACGGCCAGGTGGGCCACGCAGGCGCTGAACAGTCCCAGGACGGTGGTGAGCGCGGCGGCGGTGTGAAGCCAGGGGGTCATCAGGCCACGGTCTTTTCCCTTGCGTCGAGTTCGGCTCTTTCCTGGGCGATCTCCCGGCCCAGGAAGTAGTTGAGCGCGGTACGGATCGCGGCGATCGCCGCAAGCTGCCCGATCTCCGCGAAGCTCGGCGCGACGGCCGTCCGCAGTACGTCACCGGCGAGCTGGAACTCCAGGCCCAGGACGAGGAAGCGTCCGAGGCTGAGGCGGATGCGGTTGAAGCCGGACAGCTTGCGGTCACGCCGTAGTCCGGCCAGGAGGAACTGTGCGAATGCCCAGACGGCTCCCACGAAGATGATCAGTGCGCCGGCGGACTCGACGACTCTGACAAGGAGCCCGATCACGTCGCGCAGCGTCGACTCGGGCAGGAGCTCCATCGACAAGGGCATGATGAGGCCGGTACCCCGTCCTGCGGGCCGACTCGCCTGCCGGGCACGGTTCTCACCCGGTCGCCGCCGGACGGCCGGCCTTCTGGTGCGACTCGCTGGGCGGCGCCTCGGCCCCGCCCTCCGCCTGGACTCCGGCGGCGCGGCGCACGCCGTCGTTCCGGGGCCGTCTGATGCGCGCACAGGGAGATCGCAGCGGTGGGGCCCGCTCGGTATGACGGCAGGTGCGGCGTCACACCGCGGCCCGCTTCGCGCTGCTGGACGGCCGGCTGCGGCACTGGCGGCCGGCGGTGTCCGTTCGTCCGTCGGCGGCTGGTACGGCTGCGGCGGTGGGGCAGCCCTTGCTCGATGCCTGGCCCGCCTCAGACGGCTTCTCCCCGGCCGGTTCGGTGCACCCGCCCGTGCGGACGATGCTCCTGGTCGCTCCTGGTCGGCTCACCTGGTCGGAGACGCGCTCCCGTCGTAGGGGGGAATCTGCGCCTGGATGTTGAAGCCGGCTGTGCCGGCGTTTTCCGCCCCTGACGCCACCACCCCGGGCCGGGCGGCGAACGAGACGACGATCACCGACTGGGACCCCGCCTCGAAACAGCCCCTGTTCAAGACGGCCGCCGCCGCGCTCACTCTGCTCGAGCGAGGCGACGGGCAGCCGTCCCCGGCACCCACCACCACCGCGTCCGCCCCCACGTCCCCCGAGAGGCGCCGGCCACGGCCGGTGGACCGACCTCGCACGTGTCACAGACTCCCGACACCACCTGGGACAGCAGGGAAGGCACCCCGTGAACGGCATCAAGAGCGCCCTGCGCACGCTCCACCACGGCGAACGCGGCCTCATCGGCGACCTCATGACCCTGTCCGAGCGTCACCGCACCGAACACGAGATCCGTCACGTCGCCCTCGACGTCGCCGCCTGGTCCCGGGAGCGCGTTCGACGCCTGACCGATGTCGCCCCCCACTACGGCCTCGACCTCGAGGGCGCCCCCGACCCCCCGTCCGACGGCCCGCTCGCTACCCTCGGGAAGAAGGTGTCCGATCTCGCGGGCCACCACCCCGAGGCAGGCCTGCTCCTCCTGCGGGACCTGGGCGACGTGCACCTGGCCGCGGTCCGCAACTCGCTGCACTGGGAAATGCCGGCCCAGGCCGCACAAGCCTCCAAAGACACCCGGCTCCTCGCCCCCGCGTCCTCCTGCCACCCCGAGACCTTGCGGCAGACGCGCTGGACCAACACCTTGATCAAAAACCTGTCGCCGCAGATCCTCACAGGCCTGTGACCCGTACGAAGCCCCGCTCGGCCATGCCGAGCGAGCCGATCACGATCGGACAGGCACGTCCACGACAGCGCCGAGCACCGATTCCAGCGGCCGGGCCACGGCGGAACCGACGCTCGGATCTCCGAACGGCAGGGTGAACAGTGCCGCGGTGGAGCTGCGGACCCCTTGGTCCCCACGCCTTCCCAGTTGCTCAGCAGCATCGTGGGCGGAAGTACGGCAGTCACGGCCGAGGTCGCGGCAGTCTCCCGTCAGCGGCGCCGCGATCCGGTCCGGCTCCCGTCACGACGCGTGCCGCGTCCACGGGGTGGTCGGTTGGAGCACGGCCTCGGTGAGCGCGCGGGACCTCAGCCGGGTGATCTCCTTGTAGCCGGGATCGGTCACCATGCGAAGGAACGCCTCCCGGCTCGGATAGCGCACGAGGAGCACGGCGTCCCACGCCTGTCCTTGTTCGGCGGCCAGGGGGGTGTCGCCGTCCCCGGCGTAGAGGAGCTCGCCCCCGTACCGTCCCAGGAAGACCGCCGCACGACGTGAGTACTCCTCGTACGACGTGCGTCCGTCAGGTGCGAACCGCAGCAGGTTGAGCATGACGAAAGGCTCCCCGGGCTTCTGGTCACCGAGTTCCCGGAGGACTGCCTCGTGGGGGTCGACAGCCATGAACGTCTCCTTGTCGTCGTGAGGTGAAGGGCGTGGGGGCGTCCGGCGGATGGCTGGCACGAGGGTAGGTGACGACGGACCCATCTGCATACCATCTGGTCGGTATGAGTTGTGCGGCCGGAGGTGGCGGCGGCCCTCGCGGAAGCGGCCGCGGCCGCGGTGGCGGCGGGTGGGCCAGGTCCTGGCCGGCGTGCTCCCGGTGATCGTGGGGCGGTAGAAAGGAGTCGTGCGCGAGAGCGAGGGCCCCGTGAGGGCGATGGACGATGTGGATGCCGTGACCCAAGCGGTGCTGACCGCGTCACGCCTGCTGGTCGCGGTGTCCGCGCGTTCCCTCGCCGAGGTCGAGGAGCGGGTGACGCTGCCGCAGTTCCGGATGCTGGTGGTGCTGGCCACGAGGGGAGCCACCAAGCTCGTCACGCTGGCTGAGCAGCTCCAGGTGGCGCCGTCCACCGCCATGCGCATGGTGGACCGCCTGATCGCGGCCGGTCTGGCGGACCGGCACGCCAATCCTCACAGCCGTCGGGAGACGCTGCTGCAGCTCACCGCCGAGGGGCGGCGCACGGTCGAGAGTGTCACGGCTCGCCGGCGTACCGAGATCGCCGCCATCGTCGAAAGGCTCACCCCGGTGCAGCGGCTGGCCCTGGTCGAAGCGCTCAACGCCTTCAACAAGGCCGGGGCGGAGCCCTTGGCGCCGGTCGTCGAGGACACGCAGGCGCATCCGCTGGGGTGGACAGGTGAACTGCCCGGCGCCCCGTGAGGTGGGCGCGAGGACCGATGCTCGCCGCAGGCAGGCACGTGCTCCCGTTCCCCAGGGGCGCAGGCCGCTTCCGGTGCGTGTCCGCGCGGTCCCGGGCTGCTGAGCGGGTGGGCCGGGAACAGCGCGGCCCGCTTTGAGCGCCGAGCCGGTCCCTCGGACCGCCGCAGCCGTCCCGAGGGCTTCCGCCGCCGGGCCCGATGGAGAATTTCTTTGCTCTGTGCAAGACTACACGGACGGCTGGGCCTGGTGGCCCCGCCTGGAGTGCCGGGAAGTCTGGTCGGCGTCCGTCAAGGCGAACCGTCCGGAGGCCCGGCCATGCCACCGTCCCGTCCCGTGCCGCACGACAAGGCTGCCGACGGCGTCCCGCCCCGTCGGCACGAGCCGTTCCGGACGGGGGGCGCGACAAGACTCCGTGTCCGTTCCGAGACCGGCCACGGTCCCCCGTCCGTGCTGCGCCTGCTCCTCGACGGGGAGCTCGATGCGGACACCGCTGCCACACTGCGGGATGACCTGGCTGTGCTTTCCGCGCGTTCGACGGTCGCTTCGCTGGTCCTCGACCTGTCCGGTGTCACCTTCTGCGACCTGGCGAGCCTGTACGCCCTGCGGGGCATCTGCCGGACCCTGCCGCTGACCGGCGTCGACGTGCGGCTCGTGGAGCCCAGTGCTGCCGTTCGGACCGCTGCGCGAAGGGCGGGACTGGCCACTGATCTGGACCTGGACAGGGGTGAAGAGGAGCCGCCTCCCGCGGCACTGCCGTGAGGCGTCCACGGTCAAGCACCGGGGGCCGCTGAGGAGGACCGGCGGGCAGGCGGCCCCGGCTGCCCGCCACCCGGTCGAAACACGTCGTGGTACGCGCCGCGCGCAGACGTGCGGCATGACCACGACCCGAAAAGCGGCCGAAGCCCCCGCTGCTGTCTCGACCGGGTAGGACCGGCCCGGTGCCATCACTTCATCGACGAAACTTTTGCATAGCCTAAAGCTGATGGAGGGATGTGTGGAGAGAGCAGTCGGGCGTTCCGAGGTCGTGAGGGGGCGAGAGGGCGCCATGACCGTGAACAAGCCGACGTCCGGTGCGGCGGTGCTGGCCTGGATGCCGTGGGCGGCCATGAGCGTCGTAGCGGTCACGGACGTCCTGGCGGGTCCCGACGTCGGTTTCCTGCCGTTGGTCTCGCTGGGACCGGCGTTCGCCAGTCTGGTCGGCGGCTGGCGCCGCACCGCGCTGATCGGGGCGGTGGCCCTCGCCCTGACGGTGGCCCTCGGTCTCTATGACGGCCTGTTCGAGGGGCGCCGGGGACTCACCGCCTGCCTGTCGGTGGCGGGAGTGACCGGCGCCGGCTTGGCCGCCGCGGTGATCAGGGAACGCAGGGAAGCGGAGCTGGCCAGTGTGCGGTCGATCGCCGAGGCCGCCCAGCGGGTGCTGCTCCGCCCGGTGCCGCTGACCGTCGGCCCGCTGCAGATGGCAGTCTCCTACACCTCGGCCATCGCCGAGGCCCGCATCGGTGGAGACCTTTACGAGGTGGTCGCCTCGCCGTACGGCGTCCGCGTGATCGTCGGAGACGTGCAGGGCAAGGGGCTCGCCGCGGTCGAGACGGCCGCGGTGGTGCTCGGCGCGTTCCGTGAGGCCGCCCACGACGAGCCGGACCTGGTCAAGCTGGGTGACCGTCTGGAGCGCAGCCTGTCCCGGGAATTGGAGGGCGAGAAGTTCGTCACCGCCGTCCTGGCGGAGATCGCCGCCGGGGACGAGGTGGCCTTCCTCAATTTCGGACACCTGGCGCCCATGGTCGTACGGGCCGACGGCACGGTCGACCTCCCGGAACCCTCGTCCTACGCGCTGCCGCTGGGCCTGGGGATGTCCGGCACCGACGGGCCGCAGCCGTACCGTGTCGGGTTTTCGCCGGGCGACCAACTGCTGCTGTACACCGACGGCGTCACCGAGACCCGTGACGAGAAGGGTGACTTCTACCCCCTCGCCGACCGGGCGCATCTGCTCGGTGAACCCGACGCACACCGTGCTTTGGAGGCGGTGCGGAAGGACCTGTCGGAGCATGCCGCCGGGCCGCCGCACGACGACGCCGCGATGCTGCTGGTACGCCACCAGGGGGTCTGGCCGCCGGCGGCGAGCTGAGGAAGCCCCTGCAGGAGCACTCGGTGTCGGTCCGGCCAGGACCCGTGTGACTGCCCGCAGCCGCCACCGGGAAACACCGCCCACCGTGCCCCGGGGCCGCTGACGAGCGGTCCGCGCAGACCCTGTTCCCGTAGTGCTGCAGCGACCGGGCACGGAGCGCCGGGTGATGCCCGAGGCCGGGGTCCGGCGTGAGGGCCGACGGTGGGGCGCATGGCGGTAGCGTCAGTTCCGCTTTCTCTCGGGTAGACGTAGGGGATGTTCTTCGACTCCTGGTACGACATGCTGCGCGTGGCGGTCATGGCTGTATGTGCCTATGCGGCACTGATCGCGGTGGTGCGGTTGTCGGGCAAGCGCACGCTGGCGAAGATGAACGCCTTCGACCTGGTGGTCACCGTGGCTTTGGGCTCGACTCTGGCCACCGTCCTCCTCAATCGCAGCGTCTCCCTGGCCGAGGGGGCTTTCGCTCTGGCACTGCTGGTGGTCCTGCAGTTCGTCAACGCCAAGGCCGCGGTGCGCTCTCGTTCCTTCCGGCGCCTGATCAAGGCGGAGCCGACGTTGCTGCTGAGCGACGGCCGCATGCTCAACGAGGTGATGGCCCGGCAACGGGTCACCGAGAGCGAGGTGCGCCAGGCGATCCGCTCCCAAGGGATCGGCGCGGTCGAGGACGTCGCTGCGGTGGTGCTGGAGACTGATGGCAGTTTCAGCGTCCTCAGCCGGTCCCGGACCGGCTCCGGCAGCTCGCTCCAGGACGTCCGCGGACCCGTTCGGAGGTAGCTGAACAGGCCATGCGCATCGGCTCGCACAAGCCGTGCCGGCACGCCCGCAGCCCGGGAAGAGGCCGGGCCAGACCGCTCGGAGAGCTGCCAGCCCGTCAGGGGCGTACCCGGGCCGTCGGCGGCACGCACAGGAACGCGGAAGGCCGGACATGACTCCGTCGCGCTGCGCCCGTTCGGGTCTCGGCACGGCCGGCGGGATACGCCGTGGCCGCGGCGGGGCAGTCGCAGGACCATGCTGAACGTTCTGCTGGCCACAGCCGGTGCCCTGGCCCTGGCGGTGGCCGTGCTCTCCCGGCGCATCGAGCAAGCCCCGCTGAGCGCCCCCCTGCTGGCCCTGGCGACCGGTGTCGCCCTCGGCCCCGTGGGGCTTGACGTCATCGGCCTGCCCACCGTGCTGGAAGGGCACGAGGAACTGCACGAGGCCAGCCGCCTGCTCCTGGCCGTCTCGGTGACGGCCGTGGCCCTGCGGTACCGGTTCCGCGAGGTGCGGACGCGGGTGAAGCCCGTGGCGCTCCTGCTGACCGTCGCGATGGCCGGGACGGCACTGGTGACCACGGCGGTGTCGGCCGCCGCTCTCGGGGCCGGGCTGGGCACGGCGGCGCTGTTGGGTGCGGCCCTGTGCCCCACCGATCCGGTCCTGGCCTCCGGTGTCGTCACCGGCGGGCCCGCCGAGAAGACCGTCACGGCGCGCACCCGGCAACTGCTTTCCCTGGAGTCGGGCGCCAACGACGGCCTCGCCCTGCCTCTGGTGCTCGCCGCGATCGCGATCGCCGGACCCCTGAGCGGTGGCGAGGCAGCGCTGGAGTCCCTCTGGCAGGTCGCGGGCGCCACGCTGCTGGGAGCGGCGATCGGCCGGCTGGGCGGCAAAGCGCTGCGGGGCGCCGAAAAGCACCGCACCATGCAGCCGGGCCCGCTGCTCCTCTACACCCTGATGCTCGCCCTGCTGGTGCTGGGCGTGTCGGGGCTGCTGCGCGTCGACGGCGTCCTGGCCGTCTTCGTCACCGGCCTGGTCTTCAACGCGACCAGCTCGATCGGCGAACGAACGACCGAGAACAAGATCGATGAGGCGATCAACCGGTTCGTCGTCCTGCCGTTGTTCGTGGTGTTCGGCGCCATGATCCCCTGGCGGCAGTGGGGCGACCTGGGATGGTGGCGCGGTCTGCTGCTGGTCCTGGGCGCGTTGGTGCTGCGCCGCCTGCCGGTGGTGCTCGCCCTGAAGCGCCCGCTGTCCCTGACGTGGCGTGATGCGTTCTTCCTGGGCTGGTTCGGGCCCATCGGCGTCTCGGCCCTGTTCTACCTGACGATGGAGGCGCACCGGCTCGGCGCCGATCCTCAGGTGCTGGCCGCCGGGACGCTGGTCATCGCCGCCAGCACCGTGGTGCACGGCGTCACCACCACACCCGGACTGAGGGCGTACCGCACAGCGGGCCGACGGACGAAGGCCTCCGACGGCGGCGCGGCGTGACCCGCCTCCACGGGAGGCACGGCCGCATGCCTCTGGCACGATGTGCGGCCGAGCGCGTGGGCAGGACCGAGGACCGGGTCCCGGCAGCCCCCGGCACTCGGGGGCGACGGACGGTGCGACGGCCGAGAACCCGGAGTCCGCGTGGTCGGACGGGGCGGGAACCCTGCCCCGGCCGTCGGTGGTCACGCTTGCGCCGACGGGACGCGAAAAGGGATGGCGCGCGATCACCGGGGACCCTAGGCTGTGCCGTGTTCGCGAGGCGCTCCACAGGTGGGCGCTGTTCGTTCGAGTCGAGGTTCCTGGGAGGTGTGACCGATGGCTGTCTCTGTGACGGGCCGTGCCCGCATCCAGTCGTTCGTTTCGTCCACCTCCGTGGCCTCCGGCTGACCTCACCTCTTCTCGCGCGTCCTTGAACGCGCGCCGCCGGGGCCGCCCTTCGAAGGGTTTCCCTTGAATCTCCCCTCGCATTCCGCCTCCTCGCACGCCCTCGCTCCCTACGGCTGGGACGAGCAGTGGGAGGACGCCTTCGCCCCGTACGCCGCGCGGGGGCTGGTGCCCGGGCGCGTGGTCCGGGTCGACCGGGGGCTGTGCGACATGGCCACCCCGGACGGCGTGATCCGCGCCGACACCGAGTACGTCGTCCCCCGCGACCCGATGAAGGTCGTCTGCACCGGTGACTGGGCCGCCGTCGACCCCGACGGCGCCCGCCCCCGCTACGTGCGCACGCTGCTGCCGCGCCGTACCGCGTTCGTGCGGTCCACCTCCTCCAAGCGGTCCGAGGGACAGATCCTCGCCGCCAACGTGGACCACGCGGTCGTCGCCGTGTCCCTCGCCGTGGAGCTCGACCTCGCCCGGATCGAGCGGTTCCTCGCGCTGGCGTGGGAGTCCGGTGCGCAGCCGGTCGTGGTGCTCACCAAGGCCGACCTCGTGCCGGACGCGGTGACCCGGTCGCACCTCGTGCAGGACGTGGAGACCAGCGCGCCCGGCGTGCCCGTCCTCACCGTCAGCGCGCAGGACGGCGAGGGGCTCGACGTGCTCTCGGCGGTCGTCTCCGGCGGGACCTCGGTCCTGCTCGGGCAGTCCGGCGCGGGCAAGTCCACCCTGGCCAACGCCCTCCTCGGCGAGGACGTCATGGACGTCCGGGCCACCCGGGACGTCGACGGCAAGGGCCGTCACACCACCACGACCCGCAACCTGCTCCTGCTGCCCGGCGGGGGAGTCCTCATCGACACCCCCGGCCTGCGGGGCGTCGGCCTGTGGGACGCCGGCACCGGGGTCGGTCAGGTGTTCTCCGAGATCCAGGACCTCGCCGAGAACTGCCGGTTCCACGACTGCGCCCACGAGAGCGAGCCCGGCTGCGCCGTCCTCGACGCCATCGAGGCCGGTGAGCTGCCCCGGCGCCGCCTGGACAGCTACCGCAAGCTGCTCCGGGAGAACCAGTACATCGTCGCCAAGACCGACGCCCGCCTCCGCGCGGAGATCCGCAAGGACTGGAAGCGCAAGGGCGCCCTCGGCAGGGCCGCCATGGAGGCCAAGCGGGGGCGGCTGAGGTGACGCCCCCGTCCCGCCGGGTGCTCTCGGAGCCGCCCGGCGGGACGGCTCAGCCCGGATCCCGCAGTTCCAGGACGTACCGGGCCGTCAGCGCCACCGTCCGGTCCCCGTCCTCGGTCAGGGACCTCAGCGTGTCCGTGGCCGCCGGGCCCGGGATCTCGGCGAGGGCCTGCGTCAGGCGGCGGCGCGCGGACGGGTCCGGCGTGCCGTCGGCCAGGCGGTCCGCCAGCGCCGCCACGACGCGGTCCGCCACCGCCGCGTCGCCCGCCAGCGTGCCCAGGGCGTCGGCGGCGTCGATGTCGTTCGCCTCCTCGACGACCATGCCGACCAGTTCCGGCATCGCGTCCGCCACCCCGCGCGCCCCCAGCTCCAGGGCCGCGGTCCGGCGCA
This sequence comes from Streptomyces sp. DSM 120436, assembly GCF_055778765.1. Taxonomy (NCBI): domain Bacteria; kingdom Bacillati; phylum Actinomycetota; class Actinomycetes; order Kitasatosporales; family Streptomycetaceae; genus Streptomyces; species Streptomyces sp. DSM 120436. The sequence goes on from NZ_JBSKBS010000001.1 coordinate 3,639,629, forward strand.
CGGCCGGGGCCGGGTCGCCGAGGGCGCCCCGCAGCAGCGCCGTCGCCCGCTCGCCCGGGATCTCCGCCAGGCACCGCACCGCCCGCCCGCGCACCTCCGGCAGCGCCGACTCCAGCCCCGCCGCCAGCAGCTCGGGCCCCCGCTCGCCCGCCTGCGCCAACGCCCACCGCAGGGCCCCGGCGACATGCGGGTCCGCCTCGCTCAGCGCCGCCTCCACCAACGCCTCCACCGGCACCGGCACCGTGTCCACCGACGACAGCGCCGCCCGCTGCCGCATCCCGGGGTCCCCGGAGCACAGGTTCCGCAGCAGCGCGACGACCTGGAGGACGTCCTGCCAGTCGGCGGGTTCCGTCGCGTCGATCCGCTGGAGCCGGGTCAGCAGCTCCGCCTCCCGCGCGATCCTCTCCCGCGTCCGCCGGGCCAGGTCCGCGACGAGACCGGACGGCGTGAAGCCGGGGTCGTCCAGGGCGCGGCCCACGTCCCGCAGCGACAGCCCCAGCGACCGCAGGCTCTCCACGTGGAAGATCCGCCGGATGTCCTCCTCCGTGTACGCGCGGTACCCGGCCGCCGTACGGCCCGTCGGCCGCACCAGGCCCAGCGACTCGTAGTGCCGCAGCATCCGGGGGCTGACCCCGGACCGCCGCGCCACCTCACCGATCAGCACCCCTGCCTCACTCCTCCTGCCCGTCCGGTCCCACGGCGTCCTGCCCGTCCGGTCCCACGGCGTCCTGCCCGTCCGGGCCCACGGCGTCCTGCCCGTCCGGGCCCACGGCGTCCGGCCCCAGCGACATCACGCGCTTCGCCTCCTCCACCGCGTACGCGAACCCCGCATCAGGGTCGCGCCGCAACCGCTCCGTGGCGAGCGCGTGCTCCCGCACCCGCGGGTCCGGGTCGGCCGCCGCGGCCCGCACCGGCGCGACGGCCGGCTCGCCGAGAGCGATCAGCGCCCGGCCGAGACTGAGCCGCGTCTCCCGCCCGCCCCGTCCGAGCTGGGAGACCAGCACCTCCGCCAGCTCCGCCGCCTCGCCCTCGGGCGCCAGCAGCACCGCCGTCCGCCAGGCGGTCCGCGCCACCTCGTCGTCCGGGTCGGTCAGCAGCGACCGGGTGATCGCCGGCCACACCCCACGGTCCCCGATCTTGGACAGGGTGTGCAGCGCCTGACTCCGCGCCCGGGCGTGCGGCGACCGCAGCTCGGCCACCAGCCGCGGCACCGTCGACGCCTCCGGGTGCCGGGTGAGCGCCCACGTCAGCATGTCCCGCACGTGGAACACCGGTTCCACCCCGCACCGCTCCACCAGCGGCTCCACGAACTCCGGGTCCGGGTCCGAGCCCGCCGCGAGCGCCGCGCGCAGGCGCACCGGGGAATCGTCGTGCCGCAGTCCCGCGAGCACACGTGATGTTGTCGTCTCCGCCTTGGGCGTGGTCATCGGAGCACCTCCAGGCCCGCCAGTGAAGACCTTCTCACCGTGTCAGGGTCAAGCGCCGCCGCACAGGACCGTCGCACAGGACCGTCGCGCAGGACCGCCGGGGGCCGCCGGGTTCCGTGTCCGATTCCCGCCGGTCAGGCCGTCCCCGCCGGTGGACACTGGACCGTGTGAGGGACGAGGACAGCAGGTACGAGGCGGTGCGCAGCCGGGACGCCCGGTTCGACGGCGCGTTCTTCTTCGCCGTGGAGACCACGGGCATCTACTGCCGGCCCAGCTGCCCCGCGATCACCCCCAAACGCGCCCACGTGCGCTTCTTCCCGACCGCCGCCGCGGCGCAGGGCGCGGGCTTCCGGGCCTGCCGGCGCTGCCGCCCCGACGCCGTGCCCGGCTCCGCCGAGTGGAACGTACGGGCCGACGCCGTGGGCCGCGCCATGCGTCTCATCGCCGACGGCGTGGTCGACCGCGAGGGCGTCGCCGGGCTCGCCGCGCGCCTCGGCTACAGCGCCCGCCAGGTGCAGCGGCAGCTCACCGCGGAACTGGGCGCCGGACCGGTCGCCCTGGCCCGCGCCCAGCGCGCCCACACCGCGCGCGTGCTGCTGCAGACCACCGGGCTGCCGGTCACCGAGATCGCGTTCGCCGCCGGGTTCGCCAGCGTGCGGCAGTTCAACGACACCGTCCGCGCCGTGTACGCCACCACGCCCACCGGGCTGCGCGCCGCGCCCCGCAAGGGGCGGGCCCGCCCCGGCACCCCCACCGCCGGGGTGCCCCTGCGCCTCGCCCACCGGGGCCCCTACCAGGCGCGGCCCGTCTTCGACCTGCTGGAACGGGAGGCCGTCCCCGGCGTCGAGGAGGTGACCGGCGTGCCCGGCGCGCGCACCTACCGGCGCACCCTGCGCCTGCCCTACGGCACCGGCATCGCCGCCGTCGACGAGCGCCCGCACACCGGCACCGGCGCCCGTCCCGGCGGTTGGCTCGACGCCCGCGTCCACCTCACCGACCTCCGCGACCTGACCACCGCCGTGCAGCGGCTGCGCCGGCTGTTCGACCTGGACGCCGACCCCTACGCCGTCGACGAGCGCCTCGGCGCCGACCCCCGGCTCGCCCCACTGGTCGCGGCCCGTCCCGGACTGCGCTCGCCCGGCGCCGCCGACCCCGACGAGGTGGCCGTCCGGGCGCTGGTGGGACGCGACACGGCCGCCGGGCTGGTCCGCCGCTACGGCAAACGGCTCGACGCCCCCTGCGGGAGCCTCACCCACCTGTTCCCCGAGGCCGCCGTCCTCGCCGGCGCCGAACCCGGCGGCCCCCTGGGCGCGCTCACCGCCGCCCTCGCCGACGGCACCGTACGGCTCGGACCCGGCGCCGACCGGGACGCGGCGCGGGACGCCCTCGCCGCCGTACCCGGCCTCGACGACCGTACGATCGCCGCGATCCGCACCCGTGCGCTCGGCGACCCGGACGCGGCCCCGCCCGGCCCCGACGTCCCCGACAACTGGCGCCCCTGGCGCTCGTACGCCCTGAACCACCTGCGAGCCGCAGGGGAGTTGGAGTGACCCTCATGACGACGACGTACTGGACGCACCTGGACAGCCCGCTCGGGCCGCTGCTGCTGACCGCCGCCCCGACCGGCGAGCTGACCTCGCTCACCGTGCCCGGCCAGAAGAAGGCGACCGTGGTGCGGGAGGACTGGACGCACGACCCCGGCCCGTTCCGGGAGGCGGAACGGCAGCTCGCCGCGTACTTCGCGGGCGACCTCAAGGAGTTCCGGCTGCCGACGAGCGCCGTCGGCACCCCCTTCCGGGAGAAGGTGTGGGCCGCCCTGGACGACGTGCCCTACGGCGGGACCGTCACCTACGGGGAGATCGCCGCGCGCATCGGGGCGCCCCGGGCCGCGGTACGGGCCGTCGGGGGCGCGATCGGCGCGAACCCGCTGCTGATCGTCCGCCCCTGCCACCGCGTCATCGGCGCCGACGGCTCCCTCACGGGGTACGCCGGGGGACTGGAGCGCAAGGTGCGGCTGCTCACCCACGAGGGTGCGCTGCCGCGCGCGTGAAACCCTTGAGGGGCCGCTCAGCCCCAGAACACCGCGCCGGTCCACGCCGCCGCGATCAGCTGACAGGTGAACAGCTCCGTCAGCACGCTCCACCCGCCCGACCGCATCACCGTGCGCACCGCCGCCCTGGCCTCCCCGCGGCGGCCGAGGCGCAGCCGCTCGTGGACGTACACCCCGGCGAGGAAGCCGGGGACCGCGCCGATCACCGGCAACAGCACGAAACCGGCGAACGAGCCGCCGCCCGCGTACGCCAGCAGCCGGGCGTCCGCGCCGCCCGCCCGGAGTCTGCGGGGCGGCAGCGCCCAGCGCACCACCTGTGACAGGAGCAGCACCCCGGTCGCCCCCACCAGCACCCACCACGCGACCGCCCGCGGGTCCTTCAGCGCCCACCACAGGACCGCGGCCCACACCAGCCAGGACCCGGGCACCCCTGGCGCCAGCACTCCGCACAGACCGAGCAGGAGCACCAGGCCGGCCAGCAGGAGGTCCCACGCTCCCATCAGTCCAGGGTGCAGGAGGGTGCGGGACGGCGCAGATCGGGAGCGCGGCGGTCTCGCGCGGGGCGGTGATTTTCCCGATGCCCCGTTTTCATCCGGCCCGTCCGGTGGACAATTGGGGGCATGAGTCAGCAGGGGGGAAGGCCCACCGGGCCCACCGGTCCCGATCCCGAGGACGACTGGTGGGGTCAGCTCTACGACGACGCGTCCGACGACACGGGGCCGGCGCCCGCGACCGATTCCCTGGACGACCGTTTCGCCTCGGCGGCGGGCGCGGTGAGCGCGGGCGGGCCGTCCGACGCGGCCCTCCTCCCACCGGTACCGGACCCCCGGGACGTCCCCGGGACCCCGGTGGTCCCGGGCCAGCGACAGACGCCGCCGCGGTCGCCGGAGGCCATGCCCCCCGGGCCCTCCGCCGGTGCATCGCCCCGCGCCCTCTGGGAGCGCCCGCCCCCCACGGACCCGCCTCCGGCGCCCTGCCCACCGAGACGGGACCTCCCGGCCGACGCGCCTTCCGCGCCGGAGCCGCCGTCCGGTCGGGCGTCGGCGTCCGTGCCCCCGGCGTCCCCGTCGGGACCGGGCCTCCCGGCCGACGCGCCCCCTGTGCCGGAGGCGCCGCCCGTGGCGGAACCGCCGTCCGGACCCACGCCCCCGGCGCCCCCACCGAGACGGGACCTCCCGGCCGACGCGCCTCCCGCGCCGGAGCCGCCGTCCGGTCGGGCGTCGGCGTCCGTGCCCCCGGCGTCCCCGTCGGGACCGGACCTCCCGGCCGACGCGCCCCCTGTGCCGGAGGCGCCGCCCGTGGCGGAACCGCCGTCCGGACCCACGCCCCCGGCGCCCCCACCGAGACGGGACCTCCCGGCCGACGCGCCTTCCGCGCCGGAGCCGCCGTCCGGTCGGGCGTCGGCGTCCGTGCCCCCGGCGTCCCCGTCGGGACCGGACCTCCCGGCCGACGCGCCCCCTGTGCCGGAGGCGCCGCCCGTGGCGGAACCGCCGTCCGGACCCACGCCCCCGGCGCCCCCACCGAGACGGGACCTCCCGGCCGACGCGCCTCCCGCGCCGGAGCCGCCGTCCGTGCGGGAAGTGCCGCCCCCAGTCCCCACATCCCCGGCGACCTCCCCTCCGGGACCGGGCCGGCCGGCCGACGCGCCCGCCGCGCCGAACCCGACCTCCGCACCGGGGCCGCCCCAGGGGCCACCCCCCTCCGACGCCGCGCCCACCGCCCCGCCCTCCCCTCCGGCAACCGGCGCTCCCACACCCGTCCCCGCGCTCCCCGACCAGCCGCCGCCCTCCGGCCCCACCGCCGCTCCCGCCTACGGCTCATGGACCCCCGCCGCCCCGGAGGACCGGACCGCCGCGGACAGCCCCGAGCCCCAGCTCGGCCCCCTCCCGCCCCCGCCCCCCTCCCGCGCCTACGTGGGCACCCGTCCGCCCACCTACGACGCGGAACCCACCGCTCTCCCCGCAGCCGACCCCGAGGACCTGGACGCGCTCGTCCCGGACACCGTGCTGGACGGCGCCCGCTACGGCGCCTGCACGCTGCGGGCCGTCTCCGTGCGCGGGGACTCCGCGAGGTACCGGGGCGAGCCCCGGCGCGACGCGCTGCTGACCGCGCGGTTCGGGGCGGGGGAGCGGGCGCTGGTGCTGGTGGCGCTGGCCACCGGTCTGCGGACCGCCCCCGGCGCGCACCGGGCCGCCACCGAGGTCTGCCGCTGGATCGGCGCGGCGGTGGGCCGCAGCCACGAGCGGCTCGCCGACGACATCCGGGCCGCCCGCCGCGCCGACCTCAAGGCCGGCCTGCACCGCCTCACCGACCGCAGTCTCGGCAGGCTGCGCGCCGGTGCGGCCGAGCAGGGCCTCGATCCCGACGACTACGCCGCCACCCTGCGCTGCCTGCTGCTGTCCGCCGACCCCGAGTGCCGCACCCGGGTGTTCTTCGGGGCCGGACCCGGAGGGCTGTTCCGGCTGCGGGACGGCGAGTGGCAGGACATCGAGCCGGAGGTCGCCGAGGGCGAGCCCGTGCGCGGCTTCGGCTCCCCGCCGGACGAGACGCCGGACGGCGACCGCCTCACCATGGACCTCGGCATCCCCACACCCCCGAGCCCGTACGAACCGGCGCCCGAACCGCCCCGCGAGCCCTTCCGCTTCCGTACCTCCGTAGCCCGCCCGGGTGATGTGCTGCTGATGTGCGGCACCGGGTTCGCCGAACCCCTGCGCGGCGAACCCGGGCTCCGCGCGCACCTGGCCGACCGGTGGTCGGATACCGGCCCCCCGGGACTGACGGCGTATCTGGCCGACACCCAGGTCCGGGTGAAGGGGTACGCCGACGACCGCACGGTCGCGGCCGTCTGGGAGGCGTGAGCGCGCCCGGTGTGAATTCATGGAATCCGTCAGGCATCTCCGGCACCCGAGGGGCAGACGGGAATCATGGCCAAACAGAACATCGCGGAACAGTTCGTCGACATCCTCGTCCGCGCGGGGGTCAAACGCCTGTACGGCGTGGTCGGTGACAGCCTCAACCCCGTCGTGGACGCCGTGCGCCGCAACTCCGCCATCGACTGGATCCACGTCCGGCACGAGGAGACCGCCGCCTTCGCGGCCGGCGCCGAGGCGCAGGTGACCGGCCGGCTCACCGCCTGCGCCGGCTCCTGCGGGCCCGGCAACCTGCACCTCATCAACGGGCTGTACGACGCCCACCGCTCCATGGCGCCCGTCCTCGCCCTCGCCTCCCACATCCCGTCCAGCGAGATCGGCCTCGGCTACTTCCAGGAGACCCACCCCGACCGGTTGTTCCAGGAGTGCAGCCACTACTGCGAGCTGATCTCCAGTCCCCGGCAGATGCCCCGGCTGCTGGACACCGCCATCCAGCACGCGGTCGGCCGTTCCGGCGTCAGCGTCGTCTCGCTGCCCGGCGACCTCGCCGACGAGCCCGCCCCCGACCAGGCGCCCGAGACCGCCCTGGTCACCTCCCGGCCCACCGTCCGCCCCGGCGACGACGAGATCGACAAGCTCGTCGACATGATCGACCGCGCCGAGCGGGTCACCCTGTTCTGCGGCGCCGGCACCAAGGGCGCGCACGCCGAGGTGATGGAGTTCGCCGGGAAGATCAAGGCCCCGGTCGGCCATGCCCTGCGCGGCAAGGAATGGATCCAGTACGACAATCCGTACGACGTCGGGATGAGCGGGCTGCTCGGCTACGGCGCCGCGTACGAGGCGACCCACGAGTGCGACCTGCTGATCCTGCTCGGCACCGACTTCCCGTACAACGCCTTCCTGCCCGGCGACGAGGTGAAGATCGTCCAGGTGGACGTGCGGCCCGAGGTCATCGGCCGGCGCTCCAAGCTGGACCTCGCGGTGTGGGGCGACGTGAAGGAGACGCTGCGCTGTCTCACGCCCCGGGTGCGCACCAAGGACAACCGCAAGTTCCTCGACCGCATGCTGAAGAAGCACGCGGAGGCGCTGGAGGGGGTGGTGAAGGCGTACACCCGCAAGGTGGACAAGCACGTGCCGATCCACCCGGAGTACGTGGCGTCCGTGCTGGACGACCTGGCCGACGACGACGCCGTCTTCACCGTCGACACCGGCATGTGCAACGTCTGGGCGGCCCGCTACATCTCGCCCAACGGCCGCCGCAGGATCATCGGTTCGTTCTCCCACGGCTCGATGGCCAACGCGCTGCCGATGGCGATCGGGGCGCAGTTCACCGACCGGGGCCGGCAGGTCGTGTCGATGTCCGGCGACGGCGGATTCGCCATGCTGATGGGCGACTTCCTCACCCTCGTCCAGTACGACCTGCCGGTGAAGGTCGTCCTCTTCAACAACTCCTCGCTGAGCATGGTGGAGTTGGAGATGCTGGTGGCCGGACTCCCGTCGCACGGCACGGCGATGAAGAACCCCGACTTCGCCGCCGTGGCCCGCGCCTGCGGGGCCCACGGGGTGCGGGTGGAGAAGCCGAAGGAGCTCGCGGGCGCGCTGAAGGCCGCGTTCAAGCACAAGGGGCCGGCGCTGGTGGACGTCGTGACCGACCCCAACGCGCTGTCCATCCCGCCGAAGATCAGCAAGGAGATGGTGACCGGGTTCGCGCTGTCCGCGTCCAAGATCGTGCTGGACGGCGGGGTCGGCCGGATGGTGCAGATGGCCCGCTCCAACCTGCGCAACGTACCGCGCCCGTAGCGGTGTTCATCCGCCGCGCGGACGCCGGGCGCGGGCCGGCGTGCCGTACTCGTGATGCGGCAGGCCCGCGACGGCGCCGGTGCGGGACGGGCGGCCCCGGTCGTCGATCCGCACCGTGCCGGTGCGGCCCCGCGAGGACCGGGCCGGCTCCAGGCGTCGGCGGCAGTCGCAGCCCTCGGTGCGGGCGGTGACCGGCAGCACCTCGGGGTCGGCCGCGGACACCCGGTACGGCACCGGACCACCGGGACCGGCGTGCCCGTGTCGTTCCCGGCGACCGCGCGGGGCGACGTCGACGACGTCCCTCCGGCGGCGTTCAAGAGGACCGAGAGGAAGGCGGTCACCCAGCTCCCCTGAGGTTCCTGAACCCCGCGGCCACTGCGGGAAAGCCGGGGTCGTCCTCTCGCCACGGAGGCCGGGAGGACGGCCCCGCACGGTTGTGTGGCCGTTGCACTTCGGCCAACAACGGCTCGTGACCGCTCCGCATGACTGCCGCGTGAACGACCGGGCAAGCATTTTGTGTAGGTGTTCGAGCAGGTGGGGGAAACGGCATCGGCACGCGGGCGGGGGTCATGAGAAGTCAGGCTTCGGCGGATCGGCTGAGGCGCACACTGGGACGTGCGGATCTGCGGGCGGTGGCCGAGTCCCGCCGCGCCCTGCGCGAGCTGTTACGTCACCGGTGCGATCCGGAGCGGTCCGCGGTCGCGGAACTGCTCACCAGCGAACTCGTGACGAACGCCCTCGTCCACACCGACCGCGAGGCGGTCCTCACCGCGGACGTCGGCCCCTGGGGACTCCGCGTGGAGGTGCGGGACTTCACCGCCCGCGAGCCCAGACCGCGCCCGCGGGACGGCAACGACACCACCAACGGACGGGGCCTGGTCCTGGTCGAGTCCCTGGCCGACGCCTGGGGCGTCCGCAGGCACGGGGTGGGCAAGTCCGTCTGGTTCGCGCTCGGACCGAAGCCGGAGGCGGACGCCGACGCGGCGTGAGGGACGCGGTTCCCACCGCGTCCCTCACGCCGCGTCGCGTCGTCGCACGGACGTCAGCCGAACTGCTGCTCCAGATCCTTGAGCTTGCGCTCGAGGCTGTCCAGACGCGGCAGCGCCTGGGTGTCGTCCTCGGCCGTGAGGTCGACGGTCACCGCCTCACCGCCGGAACGGCGGACCGGCTGCAGGGAGGGACGCGGGGCGTGTGCGGGCAGGGCCTCCGGCGCCGCTATGGCAGGCTCCGCGGCGACCACGTCGGAGTCCCGCTCCACCGTGGTCTCCAGTCCGCGCCCGCCCCGGCCGCCGCCGAACCCCCGGTGGCCGCGGCTGATCGCCTTGAGCCGGGCCCGCTCCATGCGCTCCTGCTCCCGCCGGCGCCGCTTCTCCTGGTCCTTGCGCACCTTGTCCTCGCGGACCTCCTCGACCGCCTCCTCGAGGCTGCGCACGCCCTCCAGCAGCATCAGCGACCAGGCGCGGTAGGTCTCCCGGGGCGCGCGCAGCCAGCGGACGATGCGGATCTGCGGCAACGGCCTCGGCACCAGGCCCTGTTCGCGCAGTGCCGCGCGGCGGGTCTGCTTCAGTGCCCGGTCGAAGAGCACCGCGGCGGACAGGGACATGCCCGCGAAGAAGTGCGGGGCGCCCGCGTGGCCGGCGCCGCGCGGCGCGTGGACCCAGTTGAACCAGGCCGCGGCGAAGGCGAACGTCCACACGAGTATGCGTGAGCCGAGGGCCGCGTCCCCGTGGCTGGCCTCGCGCACGGCGAGCACCGAGCAGAACATCGCCGCGCCGTCCAGACCGAAGGGGACGAGGTACTGCCAGCCGCCGGACAGGCCGAGGTTCTGCTCACCGAAGCCGACCAGGCCGTGGAAGGACAGGGCGGCGGCCACCGCCGCGCAGCAGAACAGCAGCACGTAGGAGACGGTGCCGTAGACGGCCTCCTTGCGCCTGCGGCGCTCCTCGCTGCGCTCCCACGAGTCGTCGGCGCTCGTGTCCTTGACCGAGGAGCGCTTGCCGCGCGCCAGCACCGCCACCGCCGCCAGCATGCCCAGGAGCAGCACGGCGCCCGGAAGCAGCCAGTTCAGCGATATGTCGGTCAGTCTCATCTAGGGGTCCCTTGCATTGGGATAGGGCGTAACGCCCGCCATGGTGGCCCAATCCCGGCGTTCCTCAGGGGGTTTCGGGGCAAGAGGCCGCCAATGAAGTGCGAAGGGGGTGCCCTGGGCGGCTCAATGCTCGAACTGCCGCGTGAGGAGCGGGAGTTGAGTTCGAACAAGACTACCCGTACGGATGGTTCCGTGAGGAACTCCCGCGAGCGGTGAGGACATTGTGAAGTGCTCGTGACCTCCGCGGCGCCTCACGACCGCGCCTCGCGGCAGGCGGAACGACGGGGCGGCCGGACGATCTTACGCCGCCGGCCGCCCCGTCCTTCTTGACTCCGTGTCAACCGGTCTGCGCGGCCAGCTCCTTCTCCCGGCCGCGGGTCCGCGCCGGAGCCTGCTCCTTGGCGCAGGTGCGCGGGCAGGTGGCGCAGATGTCCGCCGGGCGCAGGGTGTAGAACATGCAGCAGCTCACCCGGTCCCGGGTGGCGGCGGCCGGCTCCCCGCCGGGGCCGGACGGCCTGCGGAACGCCGCCGCGCCGACGTACGGCTTGGTCGCGCCCGGCAGCAGCAGCTCCAGCTCGCGCATGGCCCGCTCCTCCTCGCCGAGCAGCTGGGCGACGTACCAGAGGCTCTCGACGATCTCGTCGGTCGCCGTGCCCCACAGCGCCCGGCCGCGCCGGCGCATCCGGGGGCCGAACCCGGCCAGCACGGGCTCCAGGTGCTCGGCGACCGCCGCGCGCACCTCCGCCCGCAGCGCCTCCTCGTCGGGCACGACCCGCGCGCCGGGGAGGGCGGCGGCGGGGTCGTCCGGCAGGCAGGCGAAGCCGGCGGGGCGCACGGCCATGCGGCCGACGGCGAGCCCGGCCGCGCCGCGGTCGAACGAGACGTGCGTCACGGGGTAGCGCGGGACCCGGCGGTGCAGGAACCACGGCACGGTGATCAGCAGGCAGGCCGGCCAGGCGTAGCGGTGCAGGCCGAAGCTGGCGATGACGTCCGGACGGGCCCGCATGCCGTAGTCCCGCCGCACCTGGGTGTCGTCCCAGGCGAGGAAGGCCTCGAGGGCGTCCCCGCCTGCGGCGAGGTCGGCGGCGGCGACCCAGCCGCCGCCCCGGGGGGTCGCCTCTTCGGCGCCGAGTTCGGTGACGGCGAAGGCGGGGAAGGCCTCCGCCAGACGGGCGTACGCGTCCGCGACGGCCGAACCGGGCACGGCCATGGGACCACCCCTTCACGTCTCGTGGAGTCGGGCAATAAAAAGGTAAGCCTCACCTTACCCAACATCGCGGAGATGTGAACTGGCGTCCGATGCGCTTAGGGTGCTTGACGCGCAGGTGCCGACCCGCCGTAATACCCCAAGTACCGACACGTCCGCAGGAGGACCTCGTGAAGCAGGACACGCAGGGCTTCGCCGGGACGGCGGGCGAGGCGGCCGGGGCCGCCCGGGCGGCGGGGAGCCGCTACCGGGTGCCCGCCCAGCCGGCCGCCGCGGAGGCGGACCGGCGCCGCGACACCGGGCGCGACCGCTTCCGCGACGACGCGGACGGGTCCGGCGAGGGCTCCGCGCGCGGTGAGCACACGCACGGCGGCCCCGTCCTGCCCCGTCCCCGGCCCGCCGTCCAGCGGTCGTCCGTACGCGGCCAGGTCCTCGCCGCCCTGCGCACCGCGCTCGTCTCCGGCGACCTGCGGCCCGGCGAGGTGTACTCGGCGCCCGTGCTGGCCGAGCGCTTCGGCGTCTCCGCGACGCCTGTCCGCGAGGCCATGCAGCAGCTCGCCCAGGAGGGCGCCGTCGAGGTCGTCCCGAACCGGGGCTTCCGGGTCGTCGAGCGCAGCGCGCGGGAGCTGGCCGAGCTGGCGGAGGTGCGCGCCCTGATCGAGGTGCCGGTGATGCTCCGGCTGGCCCGTACGGTGCCGCCCGGGCGGTGGGCCGGACTGCGCCCGCTCGCCGAGGCCACCGTCCGCGCCGCGTCCGACGGCTGCCGCGCCGCGTACGCCGACGCCGACCGCGCCTTCCACAGTGCGGTGCTGGCCCTGGCCGGGAACGAGCAACTGGTCCGGGTCGCCGAGGAGGTGCACCGCCGCGCGCAGTGGCCGCTGGTGAGCGGCGGCGCCCCCGGCGGCGGCAGCCGCGCCGAGCTGGTCGCGGACGCGCATGAACACACCGCGCTGCTCGACGCGCTGATCGCGGGCGATCTGGACGTGGTGCGGACGCTGGTGGGGGAGCACTTCAGCGGGGCGGGGTAGGAGGGGGCACCCCTCCTGACCTCCCTGAGCCGACCCCCGGTTCACCCGGACGAGGCACCCGTAAGGCCCCTCACGCCGTCGCCGCGTCCGTTTCCGGAGGGGCCAGGCGGTGGGCGAGCCAGGTGGGAACGCCGCCCAGCAGGCGGAACAGGCGGCGGGCCTCCTCGCGCAGCCGAGAGGCCTCCGGCTCGGTCTCCGTGTCCGCGAGCGAGACCAGCGCGGGCGCCGTGCCGACCAGGTAGCCGAGCTCCTCCCGGATCCGCAGCGACTCCGCGAACCCGTGCCGGGCCTCCGTCAGCTCGCCCTCGCGCAGAGCCAGTCCGGCGAGATGCCGCCAGGTGGCGGAGAGCAGCAGCGGGTCGGCGTGGGCGGTGGCGCCCGCGTGGGCGCGCCGGTAGGCGGCGCGGGCCGCCTGCGGGGAGCGGGTGAGGTTCTCCGCGATGAGCCCCCGCCGGAAGTCCAGCAGCGGTCGCCCCGCCGCCCCCGGCGCGATCAGCGCCGCGGCCCGGCCCAGCGCGGCACGCGCCTCGTCGGCCCGGTCCCGGACCTGGAACAGCGTGGCGGCGTAGGCCAAGTACCCGCGTTCACAAGCGGCGGCGCCGCGCTCGTCGTCGGTGTGCGCCAGTGCCTCGGCGGTGCGCAGCGCGTCCTCCGCGTCCTCCCACCCCGTCTCGGTGTACAGGCACCGCTCCACCAGCAGCGAGGCCCGTTGCAGGGCGGCCCGGGGGGTGGCGGGGGCGAGCAGCGCGGCCGCGTCCGCCCAGCAGGCGCGGGAGCGCAGCCGCCACACCGCCGTCTGGAGGGGATCGTCTTCGGCGGTCGTTCCGTCACCGGACATGGCGGTATGCGCCACGTTGCCCTCCCCGAGCACGCCATCGAGCTGTTGAGTGGTGGCCGCATCTCAGCACGAACCACCGGGCCCGGCCAAGAGGGCGGGTGAAGGATTTCACAAAGTCGTGGGGCGCGGGACGGAACCGGGGAGTCCGGGTCGTGGATCAGCTCATCCGCAGGGCCAGGAAGAAGTCCAGCTTGTCCTCCAGGCGCGACAGGTCACGGCCCGTCAGCTGCTCGATGCGGCCGACGCGGTAGCGCAGCGTGTTGACGTGCAGGTGGAGGCGGGCGGCGCAGCGGGTCCAGGAACCGTCGCAGTCGAGGAACGCCTCCAGGGTGGGGATCAGCTCGGCGCGGTGCCGGCGGTCGTACGCGCGCAGCGGGTCCAGCAGCCGGGCGGTGAACGCGCGCCGCACGTCGTCGGGGACGAACGGCAGCAGCAGCACGTGCGAGGCCAGTTCCTGGTGCCCGGCCGCGCAGACCCGGCCGGGGCGCGCCGCGGCCACCCGTCGCGCGTGCCGTGCCTCCTCCAGCGCGCCGCGCAGCCCCTCGGCCGAGTGCACCGCGGCGGACACGCCGACGGTGAGCCGCCCGTCGCCGTCGAGGCCCGCCGTCAGCGGTCCGCGCACGGACTCCAGCAGCGCGTCGGCCGGCACGCCGGGCCCGGCCTCGTCGTGCCCGTCGGTCACCGAGGGCAGCGGGACGAGGGCGATCGCCTCGTCCCCGGCGTGCGCCACCGCGATCCGGTCGGAGGGCTCGGGTCCGGTGGCCGCCGGGTCGACCAGGATCTCCTCGAGCAGCGCCTGGGTGACCGGGCCGCCGTCGCCGCGCCCGTCCTCCCAGTCGATCCGGGCTACCACGACCTGCCAGTGCGGCGCGGTGCCGAGACCGGGCAGCAGCACCGGCGCGGCCACCCGCAGACGCGCGGCGATCTCCGCGGGCGCGGCGCCCGTCCGCGCCAGCTCCAGCACCTCCTGCGCGAGCCGCCGGCGCACCGTGCGCGCCGCGTCCCGCCGGTCCCGCTCGACGGCGATCAGCTGGGTGACGCCCTGCAGCAGGTCCAGCCGCTCCTCGGCCCAGTCCCCGGCGTCCGCCTCGACCACCAGCAGCCAGTCCGTCAGCATCGTCGCGCGCGGGTCGTCCGGCTCCGCCGTGCCGTGCCCGCTGCCCCGCACCGGGAACAGGCTGTACGTCGTCCGGTCCAGCACCACCCGGTGCGGGCCGCGCCGTCCGGTGCGCACGGCCGCCAGGTGCTCCGCCGCGAGCCGCGCGCACGCCTCGGCGTCCAGCGCGGGCGCGTCGTTGCGCGCCCCCGCGGTCTCCTTGGGCGCCGCGATCAGCCGGCCGGTGGGGGAGAGCACCCAGGCCCGCAGGTCCAGGTCGGAGCCGAGCAGGTCGAGCACGACGTCGGGGCCGCCGCCCGCCGGGCCGGAGGTCATCATCCGCCGGTGCCGGTCCACCACGGCCGCCAGGTCCCCGGCCCGCTCCCCGGACACCTGCCGCACGACGTGCTCGGTGACGGTCGCGAACGCCACCGACTCGTGCACGGCGAACAGCGGCAGCCGGTGCCGCGCGCACGCCGCGACCAGGTCGTCCGGGACGTCCCCCAGCTCCGCCTCGCCCGCGGCCAGCGCCGCCACCCCGGCCTGCACCAGGATCCGTACGAACGGCTCGGAGTCGGCGGCGTCGCGGCGCCAGGCCAGACCGGTCAGCACCAGCTCGCCGCCCGACAGGTAACGGCTGGGATCGCGCAGGTCGGTGGTCATCACCCCGCGCACACTGCGGTTCAGCTCGTCCTCCCCGCCGAGCAGCTTCAGGCCCAGCGCGTCGGTGTCCAGCAGTGCGCGCAGCCGCATTCTCGTCGCCGCCGTTCCTTGTCTCGGTACCCGTGGGACGGGTGAGGGGATGGTCGAAGGAGGCCCGTGGGACCGGCCCACCGGCGCGGTCCGCCGGCTCCCGGTCGGCTCCCCCGCTCACGGGAGGAGGACCGGAAGGGTGCCGGAGCTCTTCGTTCATACGAATCTACAAGACGCCTGCGCTGGCCAGCCAACTCCTTCATGGTTTCCGTGACCGACCGGGGCGGAGTGCGCGGCGGTGCACCGGACACGGCGCGCGGGAAGAGCACCTGCACGAGCCCGGCCCGCCGCACACGGATCGGCTCGATCCGCACGCCTCCACGAGACGGGGAGGAGAGCCGGTCATGGACTTCCCCCCGCCCCGCCGACTGGGAGGAGGCGCTCGCCGCGAAGGCCGAGCACCCCACCGCCGTGCCGATCGCGGGCGGCGCCGACGTGAGGGGCGAGACCAACTCCGGCCACCGCCGTCCACCACGCCGTCCGGCCCCCGACCCGCAATCGCCTCGGCGTGACCGCTTTCCGGCCGCTGGGGCGCAGGAGTCGTCCCGCGGCCCCCCGGCGTTCAGTCCCGCCGCAACAGCCGGTCGACCGCCCGCCCGAACATCACGCGCCCGGCCCGCCCCAGCGGCCCATCGCACGCGGCCGGCAGGAAGCGCAGGCGGACGTCCTCCCGCCACACCACCCGGCTCCGCCCGCCAGGGCGCGCGTGGACCTCGATCTCCGCCCAGCCCAGGACGGTCCGCCCGCGCTTCTCCAGCCGGCAGAAGCCGGGGGAGTCGCCCGCCGGGGGCCGCCACACCGTGACCTCCATCGGGTCGTCGAAGCCCAGCGGACCCGCGCCCGTACGGGCGACGAACGCGGTCCCCTCGCCGGTGGGCGGGGGAGTGGTGACGGTGATCCGCGTCAACGGGACCACCTCGCCGTGCCGGGGCCACGCCGTGACCCGCCGCCACGCCACGGCGGGGGGCAGGGACACGGTGCGCCGGAGCTCGAAGATGGCCACGGACCGATCCTAGGAGCCCCCCGCCGTTCCCGCTCTCAGCGATACACCGCCCCCGGCTCCGCTCTCCCCGGGGCCAGGAGCTGCGGCACGGTGACGAAGACGTACCCCCGCTTCTTCAGCGCGTCGATGATGCCCGGCACCGCCGGCACCGTCCCGTCGTACAGGTCGTGCAGCAGGATGATGCCGTCGCGGGAGGACTGGGCCAGGACGCGGCGGGTGATCAGGTCGGAGTCGGTGGTCCGGTAGTCCTTCGCCGTGACGCTCCACAGCACCTCGGAGAGGCCCAGCTCGCGGCTGATCTCGTGCACCGTGTCGTTCGTGCGGCCCTGCGGCGGGCGCATCAGGGTGGGGCGGCGGCCGGCGAGCCGCTCTATCTCGTCGTTGGTGCGTTCCAGCTCCTCGCGTATCTCGTCCGGCTCCAGCTCGGTGAGGATGCGGTGGGTCCACGTGTGGTTGGCCACCTCGTGCCCCTCGTCGGCCATGCGGCGCACCAGCTCCGGGTACCTGTCGATGTGCCGCTTGCCGAGGAGGAAGAAGGTCGCCGGGACCCCCTCCTCCTCGAGGATGCCGAGCAGCCGCGCCGAGTGCTCGCTCGGCGCTGAGTCGAACGTGAGTGCTATGCACTTGGCCCTGCGGCAGTCCACCGTGCCGAACCGCGCCTGCGCGTCGGTCGCGCGGACCGCGCTGGGGGCGGTCGTCTCCACGCGCGTGCACCCGGTCAGCGCCAGCGTCAGCGCGGCCGCCGCGGCCCCGGCCGCAGCCGCGCGGAACGCGGCCCCCGTTGTCTTCGTCTTCTTGGTCGCAGAAGGCATGCGCGGACTGTACACACCGTTTATACACCGGGTGCATAGTCCGCTCGCGCATGCCTCCGTACGGGCCGTCCGGCCCCTGTGAGGGTTGTCACCGGGCAGGCCGGGCAACCGCCCCGCCCCTCCCGCCGTCCGCTGGCCCGAACGGCTGAACCGCGCTCCGTGACCGCCCCCCGCACCCTCCCGCCGCCCGACCCGCACCCCCCTCTCCGACCTGCGCGGACCTCCGCCTCGGTGCACGCTGGTGCAGAGCACCGCATATCCACGCGGAGCGGCACGGGCCGTGGCCCACGGTTTGGAACCGGCACGGGCGCGGCACCCGCTCCCCGCAGTACTCGCCCGACACAGGGACGGAGCCCACTCCCCATGCGCGACCCCGGTGACCACGCCCCGTTCCCCGAGCGCCGCCCCCGCCGGCCCGCGCCGCACGACCGGGCCGTACACCGGGCGCGGAGGGAGGGCGCCGCGATGACGCCGTACGCCGTCGTGATCCCCACCCTGGTGCGGGACACCCTCGCCGACTGCCTCGCCGCGCTGGCCGCCGCGCACGGCCCGCCCCCGGAGCGCGTCGTCCTGGTCGACGACCGTCCCGCGACGCCCGTCCCCGACCCGGCGCCCCTGGAGCACGCGCTGACCGTCCTCGGCGACCTGCGCGCCCGCACCACCGTGCTGCCCGGAGAGGCCCGCGGCCCCGCCGCCGCCCGCAACACCGGACTGCGCGCCGTCACCGAGCCCTGGGTGGTCTTCGTCGACGACGACGTCCAGGTGGGGCCGCACTGGTGCGCCCAGCTCCAGCGGGACCTCGACGAGGCGACGCCCGACACCGCGGGCGTGCCGGGCGTCATCACCGTGCCGCTGCCCGGCGGACGCCGCCCCGCCGACGGGGAACACGGCACCGCGGGACCGGCCCGCGCCCGCTGGATCACCGCCGACACGGCCTACCGCACCGACGCCCTGCGCCGGGCCGGCGGCTTCGACGAACGCTTCCCCCGCGCCCACCGCGAGGACGCCGACCTCGCGCTGCGGCTCCTCGACGCCGGCTGGCGCATCCGCCGGGGCCGCCGCACCACCCTGCACCCCGTGCGCGCCGCCTCCCGCTGGGAGTCGGTCCGCCGGCAGCGCGGCAACGCCGACGACGCCCTGATGCGGCGGCTGCACGGCCCCGACTGGTGGGACAAGGCGGTCGAGCCGCGCGGCCGGATCCGCCGGAACGCCGCGATCACCGCCGCCGGCGCCGCCGCCTGCGCGCTCGCCGCCACCGGACACCACAGGGCCGCCGCGGCCTGCGCGGCCTGCTGGGCGGCCGGCACCGCCGAGTTCGCCCGCGCCCGCATCGTGCCCGGACCGCGCACCCCCGACGAGGTGGCGACCGTGCTCGCCACCAGCCTGGTCATCCCGCCCGCCGCCACCTGGCACCGGCTGGCCGGCGCCTGGCGCCACCGGCGCGCCCCCGCCTGGCGGGAGGCGGCCCGGTGAGCCCCGTGCGGGCGGTGCTGTTCGACCGCGACGGCACCCTGGTCCACGACGTCCCCTACAACGCGGACCCCGACCGCGTGCGCCCCGTCGCAGGGGCGCGCGCGGCGCTCGACGCGCTGCGCGCCCGCGGCATCCGCACCGGGGTCGTCACCAACCAGTCCGGCGTCGCCCGCGGCCTGCTCACCGAGACCGACGTCCGCCGCGTCAACGCGCGCGTCGAGGAACTCCTCGGCCCCTTCGACGTCTGGGCCGTCTGCCCGCACGGCCCCGACGACGGCTGCCCCTGCCGCAAGCCTCGGCCCGGCATGGTCCTGGACGCCGCCGCCCGCCTCGGCGCCGACCCGGCCCACTGTGTCGTCGTCGGCGACATCGGCTCCGACGTCGAGGCCGCCCGCCGGGCCGGCGCGCACGCCGTCCTCGTCCCCACGCCCGTCACCCGCCCCGAGGAGACCGCCGCCGCCCCGCACGTGGCGCGGAGCCTGCCCGCCGCCGTACGGCTGATCCTCGACGGCCCGCCGCGGGAGGCCCCCGGCGGCGCCTCCGCGCCCGGCCCGGACGCCGGGGCCGCACACGAACGGGTGACGTCCGGACGCGCTGGACGTCCGCGGACCGGCCCGGAAGCGGGGCCGCCCCGGACCGGGAGGTACCTGTGAAAGCCCTCGTCACCCGGCTCGACAGCTTCGGCGACGTGCTGCTCGCCGGACCCGCCGTACGGGCCGTCGCCGCCCGCGCCGACCACGTCACCCTCCTGTGCGGACCGCACGGGGTGCCCGCGGCGCGGCTGCTGCCCGGGGTGGACGAGGTGCTCGTCTGGGACGCGCCCTGGACCGGGTTCCAGCCGCCGCCCGTGGACCGCGACGACATCGACCGGCTCGTCGCGTCCGTCGCCGCCGACGCCGCGCTCGTCCTCACCTCGTACCACCAGTCGCCGCTGCCCACCGCGCTGCTGCTGCGACTGGCCGGCGTCCCCTTCATCGCCGCCGACAGCGAGGACTACCCCGGCAGTCTCCTCGACGTGCGCCACCACCGCGCCCCGCACGCCCACGAGGCCGAGGCCGCCCTCGACCTCGCCGAGGCGGCCGGCTTCCCCCGCGTCGACGACGGCCGCCTCCGGGTCCTCCCGCCGCCCGCCGCCGGCGCGCTGACCGGCGACGGCCCGTACGTCGTCGTCCACCCCGGCGCCAGCGTGCCCGCCCGCGCCTGGAGCCCCGGACGCTGCGCCCAGGCGGTGCGGGAGCTGACCGCCGCCGGACGGCGCGTCGTCGTCACCGGCGGCGCGGGCGAGCGCGACCTCACCGCGTACGTCGCCGGCGGCCGGGCCGCCGACCTGGGCGGCCGCACCGACGCCGCGCAGCTCGCCGGGGTGCTCGCCGGGGCCGACTGCGTCGTCGCGGGCAACACCGGCCCCGCCCACCTCGCCGCCGCCGTCGGCACCCCGGTGGTGTCGCTGTTCGCCCCGGTCGTCCCGGCCGAGCGGTGGCGGCCCTACGGCGTGCCCTACCTGCTGCTCGGCGACCAGGACGCCCCGTGCGCCGGAAGCCGCGCCCGGCGCTGCCCCGTACCGGGCCATCCCTGCCTGGACACCGTGACCGCGCTCGACGTCGTCGCCGCGGTCGACAAGCTCGTGGAGGTGGCATGAGGATCCTGCTGTGGCACGTGCACGGGTCGTGGACCACGGCCTTCGTGCAGGGACCGCACACCTACGTCGTCCCCGTCACCCCGGACCGCGGACCCGACGGACTCGGCCGCGCCCGCACCTTCGACTGGCCCGACACGGTCGTCGAGGTGGAGCCGGAACGCCTGGCCGAACAGGACATCGACGTCGTCGTCCTGCAACGCCCGCACGAGATCGGCCTGGTGGACCGGTGGCTGCGGCGCCGCCCGCCACTGGTCTACCTGGAGCACAACGCCCCGCACGGCGACGTCCCCGACACCCGGCACCCCGCGGCGGACATCCCCGGCGCGACCCTCGTGCACGTCACCCACTTCAACCGGCTGATGTGGGACGCCGGTTCCACCCCGACGGCCGTCGTCGAGCACGGCATCGTCGACCCCGGCCCGCTGTGGACGGGGGAGCTGCCGCACGCCGCCGTCGTCGTCAACGAGCCGGTCCGGCGCGGCCGCACGACCGGCACCGACCTGCTGCCGGTGTTCGCCGCCGCCGCGCCGCTCGACGTGTTCGGCATGGGCACCGAGGGACTCGCCGGCCACCTCGGCCTCCCCGCCGAGCGGTGCCGCTCCCACGAACTGACCCAGGCCCGCCTGCACGCCGAGATGGCCCGCCGCCGCGTCTACGTCCACCCGGTGCGCTGGACCTCCCTCGGCCTGTCCCTGCTGGAGGCGATGCACCTCGCCATGCCCGTCGTCGCCCTCGCCACCACCGAGGTCACCGAGGCGGTGCCGCCCGGCGCGGGTGTCGTCTCCAACCGGATCGACGTCCTCACCGACGCCGTACGGGACTTCGTCGCCGACCCACTGAGCGCCCGCCGCGCCGGCGAGGCCGCCCGCGCCGCCGCCCTCGCCCGCCACGGCCTGCCCCGCTTCCTCGACGACTGGGAACGCCTCCTCAAAGAGGTCACCCGATGAGGTCGCGCCGTGTGCTCGTGCTGCGGGCGCTCGGCCTCGGGGACCTGCTGGCCGGGGTGCCCGCGCTGAGAGCGCTGCGGCGGGGGTTCCCGGACCACGAGACGGTACTGGCCGCCCCCGCCGAGCTCGCCCCCGTCGCCGAGGCGACCGGGGCCGTCGACCGGTTGCTGCCCGCCTCCGCGCCCGGCCGGGCCGTCCCCCGCGCGCTCGACTGGACCGGGCCGCCCCCGGACGTCGCCGTCGACCTGCACGGCAACGGCCCGCCCAGCCACCGCCTGCTGCAAGCCCTGCGCCCGCTGCGGCTGTTCGCCTTCGCGCACCCGGACACCCCCGAGATCGAGGGCCCGCCCTGGCACCGGGACGAGCACGAACGGGACCGCTGGTGCCGGCTGCTGAGCGCGTACGGCGTCGACGCCGACCCCGCCGACCTGCTGCTGCCCCGCCCGGGCACCCCCTCGCCCGCCCCCGGCGCGGTCGTCCTGCACCCCGGCGCCGGGGCGCCCGCCCGCTGCTGGCCCGTCGACCGGTACGCCGCCGTCGCCGCCGCCCTGCGCGAGCAGGGCCCGCGGGTCGTGGTCACCGGGGGCGCGGGGGAGCACGACCTCGTCGCCCGGCTCGCCAAGGAGGCCCGGCTGCCCGACACCGACGTGTTCTCCGGCGGCCTGCCCTTCACCCGGCTGTCCGCCCTCGTCGCCGGCGCCCGCGCGGTCGTCAGCGGCGACACCGGCATCGCCCACCTCGCGGTCGCCCACGCCACGCCCACCGTCACCCTGTTCGGCCCGGTCCCGCCGAGCCGCTGGGGCCCGCCCGCACACCCCCGCCACCTCGCCCTGTGGCACGGCCCCGAGGGCGACCCGCACGCCGCGCGCCCCGACCCGGCGCTGCTGCGCATCACCCCCGACGAGGTGCTGGACGCCCTGCGCCGCCTGCCCGCCCCCGAGGAGCCCGCGTCATGACCGGCCGCGTCGGCGTCGTCATCGCCACCCGCGACCGCCGCGAACGGCTCGCGGTCACCCTGCGGCACCTCTCCGGCCTGCCCGAACGGCCGGAGATCCTCGTCGCCGACAACGCCTCCGCCGACGGCACCCGCGCCATGGTCGCCCGCGACTTCCCCCACGTACGGATCCTCGCCCTCGCCCGCAACCACGGCGCCCTCGCCCGCAACCACGGCGTCCGCGCCCTGGACACCCCGTACGTCGCGTTCAGCGACGACGACTCCTGGTGGGCGCCCGGCGCGCTCGCCCGCGCCGCGGACCTGTTCGACGCCCACCCCCGGCTCGGGCTGATCGCCGCCCGCACCCTCGTCGGCCCCGAGAACGCCCCCGACCCGCTCAACGACCTCCTCGCCGCCTCACCGCTCGGCCCCGCCACCGACCTCCCCGGCGTCCAGGTCCTCGGCTTCCTCGCCTGCGCCTCCGTCGTCCGCCGCACCGCCTACCTCGACGCGGGCGGCTTCCACCGGGTGCTGTTCTTCGGCGGCGAGGAGACCTGCCTCGCCTACGACCTCGCCGCCCGCGGCTGGGGCGTCACCCACTGCCCCGACGTCATCGCCCACCACCACCCGGCCACCTCCGGCCGCCCCGGCCGGCCCGCGCAGCAGCGCCGCAACGAGGTGCTCACCGCGTGGCTGCGCCGCCCCGTCCGCCACGCCCTCGCCCGCACCGGCGCCCTCGCCGCCGAGGCCCGCGCCGACACGACGGCCCGGCGCGCCCTGCGCCAGACGCTCACCCGGCTGCCCGCCGCCCTACGCGCCCGCCGCCCGCTGCCCCCGCACGTGGAACGCGCCGCCCGCCTGCTGGAGCTGGAAGGGGCGACCGCATGACCGACCCCCGCACGACCGTCGTCGTCATCACCCACAACCGCCGCCGGGAACTGCTGCGCACCCTCGACCGGCTCGCCGAACTCCCCGAACGGCCCGAGGTGATCGTCACCGACAACGGCTCCACCGACGGCACCGCCGACGCCGTCGCCCGCCACCACCCGGAGGTCCGGCTGCTGCGCCCCGGCCGCAACCTCGGCGCGGTCGGCCGCAACCTGGCGGTCCGCGACGTCACCACGCCCTACGTCGCCTTCTGCGACGACGACTCCTGGTGGGCGCCCGGCTCCCTGACCGGCGCCGCCGACCTGCTCGACCGGCACCCCGCCGTCGTCTCCGTCACCGCCCGGATCGTCGTCGAGCCGCACGGCACCGAGGACCCGATCGTCCGCGAACTGCGGGAGTCCCCCGTGCCGGGGCCGCCGTGGCTGCCCGGCCCGGCGCTCGGCTCCTTCCTCGCCGCCGCGACCGTGCTGCGCACGGACGCCTTCCGGACGGCGGGCGGCTTCCACCCCAAGCTGTGGCTCGGCGGGGAGGAGGAACTGCTCGCCGTCGACCTCGCCGCCGCCGGCTGGTGGCTCGTCTACGCCGACCACCTCACCATCCACCACCAGGCGTCGGAGGCACGGGACGCGACCCTGCGCCGCCGGCACGGCATCCGCAACACCCTGTGGTTCACCTGGCTCCGCCGCCCGGTCGGCCCCGCCCTGCGCCGCACCCTGGACCTGGCCCGCACGGTGCCGCGCGACACGACGTCGCTCCTCGCCTTCACGGAGGCGGCGGCCGCCCTCCCGTGGGTCCTGCGCGAACGCCGCGTCCTCCCCCGGGAGGTCGAGTCCCGCCTCCGCCTCCTGGAGCCGGCCCAACGCGCCTCGAAGGCCCGCCGCTACACCGGCTGACCCGCCCGGCACCCGGCCACCGGGTTCGACCCGCGCCTGCTGTCCCGCCGCACGGCGGACAGGCCGGGCCCGCCCCTCGACGGGGGCGTCGACCGGACACGTCGCAGGGTGTGCTTCGCCTCAGGTCCGCATGCGCGCGGGCGTCCCGCCGCGCCGGCGGTTCCTCACCGCCCGTCCGGCGCCTGCCCGTCGCCCGACCACCGGCACAGCAGCCGGAACGCCGCGAACAGCGTCACCGGCCACACCGCGGCGAACGTCCAGAGCGCCCACGGCGCCGACGTGACGATGCCGGTCACCATCACGGCCACCGACGCCACGAACAGGAGGGCGACCGTCCGTCCGCGCGGGTCGCAGCGGGCCACCCGGCCCAGTGCCCGCTTCAGGTCGGGGCCGCGGCGGACGCGATGGCGCCGCAACAGCCGGTTGAGCCGGCGGTCGCGCCGCAGCGACCGCTCGATCTCGTCGAGGACGTGCTGTTCATGCTCAGGGAGCCGACCGAGGGACACCGTCTCTCCTCCAACGACCGCCGGGGTGGAAGCGACCTCCGGGTGCCCGGCGGACGTCCGCCCTAACCGGCGTCGGCGCGGGATGTCAGCGCCTCCAGCAGACGGTCCGCCCCGTCGGGCCGCCGGCCCTCGCGGAACGCCTCGCGGACCTGCCGCGCGGCCACCCGGCCCGAGGTCAGGCACCAGCCCCACCACCGCTCGAGCCCCCGCTCGTCCACCTGCTCCGCCGCCAGCAGCGCCGGCCACCCGCAGGCCCGCGCCTGCGCCGTCACCTTCGCGCCGCCCGCCACCGGGTCCACCGCGAGCACCGGCGTGCCGGCCCGCAGGGCCAGCACCAGCCCGTGCAGCCGGTCGGTGACGACCAGGTCGAGCCGCGCGAGCACCGACTGCACCTGCGCCGGTGTCGCGCTCAGGTGCCAGTCCCGGGTGTCCAGCCGGGTCTCCAGCTCGAGACGGGCGCAGTCCTTCCCCGCCAGCCAGTGCGTCACCCGCTCGGCGACCTCCCCGTGCCGCCGCTGCGCCCCGTACTCGTGCTGCCCGTGGGTGAGGACCACCCCGACCACCGGTCGCGGCGGCATCGCGGGGGCGCGGGCCGCCAGGTCCTCGGTGGGCTCGCCGCCGGGCGCGTCCCGCGCCAGGATCCGGTGGAAGCCGGTCACCGCGGGTCCCTCGGGGTCGATCACCGACGTCCCGACGGCGATCCGCACGCAGTGCGCGAACCGCCGGTGCAGCTCCTCCACCTGCGTCCCGTGCAGCGGCCCGCACACGAACACGAGGTGCGAGTAGGCGTGGGGCCGCACGTCGTCGAAGTGCAGCGCGTCCGGCCGGAAGCCGGGGCTCCAGACGACGTCGTACGGCGTGCCGGAGCCGCGCAGGACCGTCTCGACCCGGCGCAGGGCCAGCACGTCCCCGGCGGTCGCCTCCCCGTCGCGGAAGCTGAACCACCCGGCCAGCAGGACCCTGCGCGGTCCCGTACGGCGTTCCTGGTGCACGGCGCACCGAGTGCCCCGCCCGGCGGGGGGCAATCGGCGCGCCCGGATCAGCGGCCGGCGATCAGTGTGGGCGGCCGGCGATCAGTCGGCGTCGGGCCGCCGCTCCTCCTGCTGCTGCGGGGCGCCGTCCTGGTGAGGGCCGCCTTCCTGCTGACGGGGACCCGGTCCGTGCGGAGCGTCACCCTGCGGCTGCCCATGACCCTGATCTCGCCCCTGCGGCTGACCGGGCCCGTGCGGTCCCCGGCCACCCTGCGGCTGCCCGGCGTCCTGCCCCTGCCCCTGCCCCTGCGGCAGCCCAGATCCCTGCGGCTGACGGGTCCCGCCCTGCGGCTGGCGCGGGCCCCCCTGCGGGTGACGCGGGCCGCCGGGGCCCTGCTGCTGGCGCGGGCCGGTCTGCGGCTGCCGGGGACGGACGGTGCCCGCCAGCGCCTGGCGGACCTCGAACTGGGTCCGCTCGGCCACCTCGCGGACCTCGGCCACGACGTCACCGCGCTCACGCACGAGGCTGTCGTAGACCGGAAGGCCGTCGGGGGAGGGGGCGGAGGAAGTCATGGGGTCTTTCCTTCGTGGGGGGACGTTTGCCGGGGCCGGAGTCCGGCCCCAGACAGTCAGCGCCGCGGGGTGCCACGGCGTTACACCCCGCCGCGTTTCGTCCGGGAAAGAGAGCGCTGTCCCCGTGCTGTCCCCGTGCTGTCCTGAGCGGGGACAGCGGACGGAACCCGGCCTGCCGCCTCGCTGACGTGAGCGGGCGGGGACCACGGCCGAGGCGGAGCGGATGCCCGGGGTGCCGCACCCGGGGACGGCGTACGACATCCGCTTCGGGACGGTTCGGGGCTGACCCGGAGAAGCCCCGGCGCACACCTACGGCTGTGGGACAGGGGGCGTTGCGGGCTGCTCGTGGAAGCCCGCAACGCCCCCTGGTCGTGCCCTGAGGGGTGCTCAGGAAATCATGGGGCCCGTCCCCGGGCGGAGGCGCGGTACGGCGGCGGGGGAGAGGGAGGAGGGGGCCGGTGCGGTCGCGGCGGCGGCAGCGCGCCCTGGGGCGGACCGCTCGGTGCGGGTGAGCCCTGGCATGGGTCTCCTCCAGTTGCCGGTGGGGGTCGCACGGGGGTGGGGGGCCGGGCATCGGGGGCGGCCCCGATGTGCCCGAGCGATCGGCACGTGTCACACGCTAGGACCGGTCCGGGAGCCGTCCCAATGAGGGAACCCCCTAAGGGAGCCGGGCAGGGAAAACCCTCGGTCGCCGGGCGCGGACCGCCCTGTTTCCGGTCAGCCCGGCCGGCGACGGCCCCCGTCGTGGCCCGGGTCACGAGAGTCCCGCGACCCGGATCACGGGGCGTCGCCTACGGCGTCCGGCGCCCCGCCGCGAGCCGCACGATGTCCACGCGGGAGCGTATGCCGAGCTTGCGGTAGACCCGGGTGAGCGTCGCCTCGACGGTCTTGACGCTGATGAACAGGCGCCCGGCTATCTCCCGGTTGGTCGCCCCCTCCATGACCAGCGCGGCGACCTGACGCTCCATCGAGGCCAGTCCGTCCAGCGCGGCCGGGGTCGCCGCGGGCACCGGGTCCGCCTCCGCCGGTCCCGCCGCCACGGCCTCGTCCACCTGCCGCAGCCACGGCAGCGCGCGGCACCGCCGGAACAACCGGGCCGCCTCGTCGTACCCGGCGGGACCGGGCCCGCGGGAGCGCAGCCGGGCCCGCGCGAAGGCGGCCCGCGCCTCCTCCAGGCCGTGGCCCAGCTTGGCCAGGCGTTCCTGCGCCGACGTCACCTGGGCGACGGCAGCCTGGTGTTCACCGCGCGCCGCGCGCACCAGCGCCTCCGCGCGGTCCAGCACCGCCAGCACGCTCGCCCGGTTCAGCCGCAGCGCGTGCACCCGGGTGGCGTTGATCAGCTCCTGCGCCTCGCCGGGCTCGCCGATCCGCACCAGCGCCTCGGCGAGGTCACCCTGCCAGCGGCCACGTGCCGGGTCGGTGATGCCCATGCCCTGCTCCAGCTCGCGCACCCGGCGCAGCGAGCGCACCGCGGCCTGCGCGTCCCCGGACACGAGCTGCGCGTAGCCGAGGGCCGCCAGGGCCAGGGAGAGGTAGAGCTGGTCACCGTCCACCTCGGCGTGGTCGGCGGACTCGCGCGCCAGGGCCAGCGCCCGGTCCACGTCCCCGCCGGACGCCTCCGCGACGGAGGCGAGCATGGCGGACGCGCTCTCGCCGATGCCGGAGTCCCGGGCCAGCCGCAGGCTCTCCCCGGCCAGGTCGAGGGCGCGCCCGCAGTGCCCGAAGCGCAGCTCGGTGTCGGCGAGCAGCCGGGAGAAGTGCACCTCGCTCTCGACCATGCCGCGCCGCCGCGCCTCCCGCAGCAGCGCGGTGATGGCCGTACGGGCCTCGGGGAGCTGGTCGCTCATCAGCAGCCAGCGGAACCGGGCCATCGCGGCCCCGTTGTGGTGGCTGGCCACGTCGGGGTCCTGGGGCTCCTGGAGCGCGCGCCGGATGGTGGCGGGGGCGTCGGGGTGGCCCATCAGGGTCTCGGTGGACGACTGGAAGGCCAGCGCCATCAGCTCGGTGCGCCGGTCCTCGCCGCGCGCGGCCAGCTCCGCCGCGTGCGCGGCCTCCTGCCGGGACTTCGCGAAGTCGCCGTTGACCACCACCTCCCGCCAGGCGAGCTGGTAGTGGACCAGGGCGAGCAGCCGGGGGTCGTCGCCGGCGTCGGCGAGCACCTGCGGGAACACCGCGTCGACCTCGCCGAGCGCCTGCCCGGCCGCCTCGATGACCACCATCCACGCCCGCACCCGCTCGGCCGGCACCGTCGCCCGGGTCAGCACCTCGCGGGCGATGTCCCGGGCCAGGTCGACCTCGCCGGCGGTGATCGCGTCCTCGGCGGCCTGCAGCCGCCGCTCGTCGGGGGCGGGCGTGCCGTCGGCGGGGGTGTGCCGGGCGGCGAGCAGCCCCAGGGAGGCGGCGACCGACGGCGCCCCGCGGTCGCGGGCCATCGCGGCGGCCCCCGCCAGCCGGGCCGCCACCTCCGGGTCGGGGCCGGTGGCCGCCAGCGCCAGGTGCCGGGCGCGTTCGATCGGGTCGGAGGCCGCCGTGGACAGCGCCGTGTGCGCGGCCCTCCGCTCCCGCGCCGGGGCCTCCGCGTAGAGGGCGGCGGAGATCAGGGGATGCGTGAAGCGCAGCGCCGGGTCCTCGGGATCCGTGATGAGCAGCCCCAGGGAGGCGGCCTGCGCGGTCTCCGCCTCCGCGTTGTCCCGGCCCGCCGCGTGCAGCAGGGCCAGGGTGGGACGGGCGCCGGCGCTGGCCACCAGCAGGGTGCGGCGGGCCTCGTCGGACAGCATCTCCAGACGGCTGAGGACCAGCGCCCGCAGCGAGGTCGGCACCGGCAGCGGCTCGCCGGGCCGGGGCCGGGTGGGGCTCTCCGCGAGGGCGCGGCCGAGCTCCAGCGCGAACAGCGGGTTGCCGCCGCTGGTGCGGTGGATGTCCCGGACGGTGGAGCGGGACAGGCTGGTGTAGCCGCGGTGGTCGAGCAGCGCGGACACCTGGGCGCGGGAGAACGGGCCCAGCCGCACGGCCAGCGTGTCCGGCGGGCAGGCGCGCAGATGACGGTCGTACTCCTCACCCTCGGTGCGCACCGCGCACAGCACGCGCACCGGGCTGTCGCCCAGCCGGCGGGCGGCGAAGCCGAGCAGTTCGGCGCTGGCCGGGTCGAGCCACTGGAGGTCGTCGGCGACCACGAGGACGGGGCCCTCGGCGGACAGCGCCCGCAGCGTGGACAGCACCGCGAGCCGCAGGGCGAGGCCGTCCCGCTGGAGGGTGGACTCGCCGCGCCCGGTGAGCGCCGACTCCAGTGCGGTGCGCTGGGCGGCGGGCAGCCGGGGGGCCACCTCGTCCAGCACCAGCCCGAACAGGTCGGCCAGCGCGAGGAACGGAAGATGGGATTCGGACTCCGTGGCGGAGCAGCGCAGCACCCGGGAGGCCGCCGCCGCGTTTTCCGCCGCCAGTGCCCGCAGCACGGTCGATTTCCCTATTCCGGCGGGCCCGTGGAGCAGCACGCTGCCACCGCGCGCGAGCTGCGCCCTGGCGTCGGCGAACAGCTCGTCCCGGCCGATGACCAGGTCGGGGCGGTACCTGGCAGGCTCCCTGTCGTCCCGTCGCACGGTCACCGCTCCCCTCCGTGTGGCGTGTCCTGGCCAATATTAGGCAACAGGGTCCTCCATTCCGGTGGACGGTGGAGTGAGACAAAGGACAACGTTCCGATCACCTGTGCATCAAAGGTGTACTCGTGCTCATGCCGTCCGTGGGGGGACGCCGCGAATCTACGGCAACCACCGGCCCTGCGGGCGGCGACCACCGCCCCGCCCCGGGTCCGCGCCCCGGCTTCCGCATCGCGGACCGCAGATACGCCTTGACGGTTTCGGCCGTCAGCCCCAGCCGCTCGCCGGCCGCCCCGTTCGTCGCCCCCGCCGCGACGCAGGCCAGGACGTCCACCTCCCGGGGCGCGAGCCGCACCGTCCCGGACGGCGCCCCCCCGCGGTGAGCAGGGCGCACGCCTCCGGCAGCTCCGCCCGCAGTGCGGGGTCGGCGATCCGCGGGGCCGGCGCCCGCAGCGCCGCGTGCGCCTCCCGCACCCGCTCGCGGTGCGCCCCCGCCCCCGGCTCCCGCCCCGCGTCCGTCCCCGGCGCCGGGCCGGCCGCCACCAGCAGCTCCGCCGCCTCCTCCCGCACCAGCAGGGCCTGCTCGACGTCCCGCGCGACCTGCACCGCCTCCCCGAGGGCGCGGTCGTCATGGGGGTCCCCCACGCCCTTTCGGACAGTGGGGGAGGCCGGGCCGCGCGCAGCGCCCCGTACGGCACCGCCCGCACCCGCCGCCGTACGACGACCGGCACGGCCGCCACGGCGCGCAGGCCCCGACGGCGACCGGGGCGTCGTACTCGTGGCTGATCTGCCGGGAGACGGAGCAGTCCGTCACCGCGCACGGCCGGGCGAGCGCCACCGCCTTGCCGCCCGGGCCGTTGCCCGGGGCCACGGCGAGCGAGCTGAGCGCCGGGGTGGCGGTGCCGCTCAGCTCGCTGATCCGCGCCCGCCGGCGCCCCGGCTCCACCAGCCCGCCGAACGCCACCGGCAGCCCCGTCGCACGCCGCAGCCGGGCCAGCGCGCCCCGGATCTCCACCGCCCCGCCCGTCCCCGTCGGGTCTGCCGTCACCTGATCGCCCCTTCACCGCGGCCCCTGTGCGGGCGCACACTCCCGTTCGGGGGTAGTGAGACCTGCATCACGGATTACACGACGGCGGTGAGCCGCCCGGCAAGGTCCGGCACCGAGGAGGACGCATGACGACGGCGACGGAGCAGTTCCGCAGGGCCCGGGACTTCCTGCTGGAACACCGCGAGGACTACACCACCGCCTACCGGGACTTCGCCTGGCCCCGGCCCGACCGGTTCAACTGGGCCCTGGACTGGTTCGACGTGATCGCCGACGGCGACGACCGCACCGCCCTGCACCTGGTCGAGGAGGACGGCCGGGAGACGCGGCTGTCCTTCGCCGACCTGTCCCGCCGTTCCGACCGGGTCGCGAACTGGCTGCGGGAGCGGGGCGTGGCCGCCGGGGACCGGGTGCTGGTGATGCTCGGCAACCAGGCGGAGCTGTGGGAGACCGCCCTGGCCGCGATGAAGCTGCGCGCCGTGGTCATCCCGGCCACCCCGCTGCTCGGCCCCGCCGACCTGCGCGACCGCGTCGACCGCGGCCGCGTCCGCCATGTCGTCGTGCGCTCCGCGGACGCCGCGAAGTTCGACCAGGTGCCCGGCGACTACACCCGCATCGCGGTGGGGGAGGAGCCCGGCGGGAGCTGGCTGCCGTACGCCGACGCGTACGGAGCCGCCGACGGGTTCGCGCCCGACGGGCCGACCCTCGCCGACGCCCCGCTGATGCTCTACTTCACGTCGGGCACCACCGCCCGCCCCAAGCTGGTGGAGCACACCCACACGTCGTACCCGGTCGGACACCTGGCGACCATGTACTGGATCGGCCTGCGCCCCGGCGACGTGCACCTCAACATCTCCTCGCCCGGCTGGGCCAAGCACGCCTGGTCCAACCTGTTCGCCCCGTGGAACGCCGAGGCGACCGTCTTCCTGCACAACTACACCCGCTTCGACGCGCCCCGCCTGCTGGCCGAGATGGACAAGGCGGGCGTCACCACCTTCTGCGCCCCGCCCACCGTGTGGCGCATGCTCATCCAGTCCGACCTGGGCCGGCTGCGCACCCCGCCCCGCGAGGTCGTCGCCGCGGGCGAACCCCTCAATCCGGAGGTCATCGACCAGGTGCGGCGCGTCTGGGGCGTGACCATCCGGGACGGCTTCGGGCAGACCGAGACCGCCGTGCAGGTCTCCAACAGCCCCGGCCAGCTCCTCAAGACCGGCTCCATGGGCCGCCCCAGCCCCGGCTACCGCGTCGAACTCCTCGACCCGGTCTCGGGAGCGCCCGGCGCGACGGAGGGCGAGATCGCGCTCGACCTGTCCGAGCGGCCCGTGGGCCTGATGACGGGCTACCACGGCGACCCGGAGCGCACGGCGGAGGCGATGGCGGGCGGCTACTACCGCACCGGCGACATCGGCGCCCGCGACGAGGACGGCTACATCACCTACGTCGGGCGCGCGGACGACGTGTTCAAGGCGTCCGACTACAAGATCAGCCCGTTCGAGCTGGAGAGCGCGCTGCTGGAGCACGAGGCGGTCGCCGAGGCGGCCGTGGTGCCCGCGCCGGACGAGCTGCGGCTGGCCGTGCCGAAGGCGTACGTCGTGCTCGCGGAGGGCTGGGAGCCCGGCCCCGACACCGCGAAGGTGCTCTTCGAGCACTCCCGGCAGGCGCTGGCCCCCTACAAGCGCGTCCGCCGGCTGGAGTTCGGCGAGCTGCCCAAGACCGTCTCCGGCAAGATCCGCCGCATCGAGCTGCGCGAGGCGACGGCGGCCGGCTCGGACCACGAGTACCGCGAGGAGGACTTCCGGTGACCGCCCTCTCCTACAGTCACGGCGCCGGCGGGACGGCCCTGCTCGGTGACACCGTCGGCGCCGGCCTGGACCGCACGGTCGCCGCCTGGCCCGACCGCGAGGCCCTCGTCGACGTCCCGTCCGGACGGCGCTGGACCTACGCCGAATTCGGCGCGCAGGTCGATCGACTGGCGTCCGCCCTGCTC
Source organism: Streptomyces sp. DSM 120436 (assembly GCF_055778765.1). Classification (NCBI taxonomy): domain Bacteria; kingdom Bacillati; phylum Actinomycetota; class Actinomycetes; order Kitasatosporales; family Streptomycetaceae; genus Streptomyces; species Streptomyces sp. DSM 120436. Next base: position 3,672,051 of record NZ_JBSKBS010000001.1, read on the forward strand.
AACTCCGGGATCGCCAAGGGCGACCGGGTGGGCATCTGGGCGGTCAACTGCCCCGAGTGGGTGTTCGCGCAGTACGCCACCGCCCGCATCGGCGCGATCCTGGTGAACATCAACCCGGCGTACCGCACCCACGAGGTGGAGTACGTCCTCAAGCAGTCCGGCGTCCGGCTGCTCGTCGCCTCCCTCAGCCACAGGACCAGCGACTACCGGGCCATGGCGGAGGAGGTGCGCGGCAGATGCCCCGAGCTGCGGGAGGTCGTGTACATCGGCGACCCCGGCTGGGACGCGCTGACCGCCCGCGCCACCCCGGACCCCGTCTGGCCGGAGCTGTCCTGCGACGACCCCGTCAACATCCAGTACACCTCGGGCACCACCGGCTTCCCCAAGGGCGCCACCCTCTCCCACCACAACATCCTCAACAACGGGTACTTCGTGGGTGAGCTGATCGCCTACAGCGAGCGGGACCGGGTGTGCATCCCGGTGCCCTTTTATCACTGTTTTGGCATGGTAATGGGGTGTTTGGCCGCCACCTCGCACGGCGCCTCCATGGTCATCCCCGCCCCGTCCTTCGACCCGGCGGCCACCCTGCGCGCGGTCCAGCAGGAGCGCTGCACCTCGCTGTACGGCGTGCCGACGATGTTCATCGCCGAGCTGAACCTGCCCGACTTCGCGTCGTACGACCTCACCTCCCTGCGCACCGGCATCATGGCGGGCTCGCCGTGCCCGGTGGAGGTGATGAAGCGGGTGGTCGCCGAGATGCACATGGAGCAGGTCTCCATCTGCTACGGCATGACGGAGACCTCCCCGGTGTCCCTGCAGACGCGCATGGACGACGACCTGGAGCACCGCACCGGCACCGTCGGCCGGGTGCTGCCGCACATCGAGGTGAAGATCGTCGACCCGGCCACCGGCGTCACCGTGCCCCGTGGCGCCTCCGGTGAACTGTGCACCCGCGGCTACAGCGTGATGCTCGGCTACTGGGGCGAGCCGGAGAAGACCGCCGAGGCGATCGACCGGGGCCGCTGGATGCACACCGGCGACCTCGCGGTGATGCGCGACGACGGCTACGTGGAGATCGTCGGCCGCATCAAGGACATGATCATCCGGGGCGGGGAGAACATCTACCCGCGCGAGATCGAGGAGTTCCTCCACGGCCACCCGAAGGTCGCGGACGTCCAGGTCGTCGGCGTCCCGCACGAACGCTACGGCGAGGAGGTCCTCGCCTGCGTCATCCCCCGCGACCCGGCCGACCCGCTCACCCTGGACGAGCTGAAGGCGTACTGCGACGGCCGCCTGGCCCGCTACAAGGTGCCGAGCCGCCTCGAACTCCTGGAGTCCTTCCCGATGACCGTCTCGGGCAAGGTCCGCAAGATCGAACTGCGCGAGCGCTACGCGACGGGCTGAGCCCCGCTCAGCCGGCCGTCCGCCGGAACACCTGCCGGGAGCCGCCCTCCGGACCCGGAGCGGCGGTCTCGGCGGGGATGAAGCCGAGCCGCTCGGTCAGCGTGACAGTCTGCCGAACGACTCGTCACCCTGCGGCAGTTCGAGCCGCATGCACACGCGTGGCCACCGGTCGAGGCCGTGGGCGGCCTCCTCGGTGCGGATGCGGCGCAGGCCCGGGGTGAGGCCGGGCTCGCGCAGGGTGCGGAAGCCGAGGCGGGCGTAGTAGGGGGCGTTCCACGGGACGTCCGTGAAGGTGGTCAGGGTGAGGGCGGTCAGGCCCTCCTCACGGGCCCGGCGGGCGGCGTGGGCGAGCAGTGCGCGGCCCACGCCCCGGCGGGCCGCGTCCGGGTGGACGGACACCTGCTCCACGTGGAGCGCGCCGTCCACCGGCTCGGCGATCAGATACGCGACGGGCCGGCCGTCCCCCTCGCCGGCCGCGACCCAGCAGCGGCCCGCCGTCCGGTAGCGCTCCAGCACGTCCAGGGCGGGCGGTGCGTCGTCGGCGATCTCCGGCATGCCGAGGTCGCGGAACGGCGCGCCGGCCGCCCGTTCGATGTCCTGGAGGGCGGGCAGGTCGCCGGGCGCGGCGGGACGGATGCGCATCCGACGAGTATCGGACGCACCCGGCCCACGCGTCGCCCGGGTTCCAGGGCGCGCCCGCGTCCAGCGTCACGGCCGGGGCGTCCTTCGGAGGGGCGGCGCCCGAGGGGTCGAGGACGAACAGCGGGACGCCCGGGGCGTCGGCGCGGGCGCGGGCCTCCTCGGTGTAGCCGGCGAGGGGAAAGTACGCGACGGTCGAGTCCGCGAGGACGAGCGCGGGGGCGTCGACGTCGCGCTCGGTGTCCCCGGTGCGGTGATCGACCCGTTCCGCGCGGCGCTCAAGGCGTCCGGCGGCATCAGCCGCGCCCTCGCCCGCCACGTCGGGGGAGCGTCCCACGGGGCCGGGGGCCACCGGGTCCCTTCCCGCGGCGCCTCAGTGGCCGCCGCCCCCGCCGCATCCCCCTCCGCCTCCGCAGCCACCCCCGCCTCCGCAGTGGAGGGAGCCCGTGTAGCCGCCCCCGCTGCCGTGGTGGCGCGACGACAGGCGCAGCGGGCGCTTGCGGCGCAGGCGGACCCGTTCGACGAGGCCCGCGCGCAGGGCGAAGCGGGGGACGAGGACGCGCAGGGCCGCCTCGCCGTGCAGGGCGACGGCCAGCAGCTTCGCCTCGTCGGACAGACCGGCCCGGCCCGTGGGGACGGGGTAGGCGGTGCGCAGCACGTGCAGGCGACGGCGGGCCGCCCGTGTCGGACGCAGCAGCGGCAGTCCCAGCAGGCCGTCGTCGGCGAGCCCCACCCGCAGCTCGGCCAGCATCCGGCGGACGTCCGGGTCGCGCGCCACCTCCGGGACGTCGCACGGCTCGTACAGGCGCCGGTACACCGCACCCTCCAGATGGAGGACACGCGACTCGGCCGGGACGCCGTCCTCCGGCAGCGGCGGCAGCGCCCGCCCCGCCTCGTCGTCGACCGCCCTCACCGTCCCCGGCGCGCCCGCCTCGACGGCTCCGCGCAGATGCAGGGCCACGACGGCCACCGTGACGGCGGCGCGCGGACCCCCGGCCAGCAGGGCGATCTCGTGCGGCGTCCCCCGGACGCGTGCGGTGTCGGGCATGGCGGGGCACCCCCTCAGGCGAGGGGCCCGCCGCCCCCGTGCCGGCGGGCCCCGTGTGCGGGGATGGTTCCCGCGCGCGGGGCCCGCCCAAGCCTCGGGGAGCCGTCTTCAGAGGTTCATTTGAGGGTGTCGTAGCCGCTCTACGGACGGTGCCGTACGGGTGCGCTCACGGCTCGTGGTGTTCGGACAGCCCCGGCCAGTCGTCCGGGCCGCCGCCCTGCCATTCGATGACGTCCGTCTCCTCGACGTCGGTGACGTACAGGTCGGCCAGGCGCAGGATCTCGCCCACGTCGTCGGCGTGCGTGGCGATGCCCAGCGTCTCGTCGTCGGAGGTGACCCGCCGGGAGCCGTCCAGGGCCGGCGCGTGGACCACGATGTGCGGATGCTCCGTCGGATGTGCCATGCCCCCAGGCTGCTGCGCACCGGGCGGATCCGCACGCCGGGAGGGGGAGGGCGCGGAGCCGTGGTGGCGACGGCCGCCGCGCCGACTGGACGGTGAAGTGCTGGTGCGCGGATCCCGTCGGGCCGCGCTCTCTCCGCCGCTCCCCGTATGTCGGAAGAACTTTTCCGCCGGCTGGCGAATTGTTCGTGCCGGTGAAGGGCGGCCAAGGGGTCGGTAGGTTGGCCCCGTGCGATTGCGAGTGGAGTTCACGACCGGACCCCCGGCCTCGACGAGGCGCCCGAGCACGCCGTGGTGGCGCGTGAGGTCGTCGAGACGGCCGGCCTGGACGCGGTGGACGTCGGGCCGTTCGGCAACATCGCCGAGGGCGGCGCCGACGCGGTGCCGGCCGCCGTGGACGCCCTGCTGCGCCGCACCCTGACCGCCGGCGCCACCCGCGTCTCGCCGCGGATCAACGTGGTCGGGGAGGAGGGCCGGTGAGCGGGGTCGGCGAGGCCGCCTTCATCGCGGCGGTGAAGCCGCTGGTCGACGCGATGGGCGGGGAGCTGATCCCGCCGGACGAGGCCGGCCCCGACGACGTGGTGCTCTCCTGGGAGGGCGCCGCCGCCGTCGCCGTGCGGCTGCCGCAGCTCGCGGACTCCCTCGACCACATCCTGGCCGCGCTGGAGCGGCGCAAGGGCATGCCGCTGGCGGAGCTGGACCGCAAGGCGAAGCAGGAGATCGTGCGCGGTCTGGAGGCGCGCGGCGCCTTCGCCGTGCGGCACGGCGTGGAGACCGTGGCGAGCGCGCTCGGCGTCAGCCGCTTCACGGTCTACAACTACCTCAACCGGGAGAAGGGCGCCTGAGCCTCGGCGCCCCGGTTCCGGCGCCGCGCTCGAAGAACTCGGCCGCGCCGTGCGCACCGTCTTCGCCTGCGACTGCCCGGCCGGCCCCGCCTGCGCCGGGAGATCCACAGCGGCCTCCAGGTCGTGGAGAACCGGAACTCGGCGAGCACCGTGCTGCACCACGGTGAGGACGGCGCCCTCACCGGCCCGGACGAGGAGCCCGCCGAGACCTCGATGCTCGCCCTCCACCTGCTCCCATCCCACCTCGCCCACGTCAACGCCCTGCTGCTCTGCAGGCCCTGGCCGAGCCCGCCTGGACGAAGAAACTGAGCAACGAGGACCGGCGCGGTCCGACCGCGCTGTCCTGGTCCGAGGCCAACCCCCGCGGCACCTTCCGTCTGAGCAGGGACGAGCGCTTCGGCCTGGGGCTGGTTGCCGCCGTGCCCCGCCCCCGCACATCTGCCGACACCGCTGACCGATCCGGTACGCAGACACGGTGAAGGGCTTCCGGGCTTCATCGACCGAGCGCCCGGTCCCCGAGTCGGCCTCACAGTGATCCTGTCCCTCTGTGACCCATGTCACAGGTGGTTCCTGTCAGTGATCGGGGCGCTGTTCCGCTCAAGTCACCGAGAGGAAGCGAACAGACAGGAGCAGCACATGAAGCACCGCATCGTCGTCCTCGGCGCCGGCTATGCCGGGGCCTACGCGGCCGGGATCCTGGCCCGCCGGCTGTCCCCGGCGGGCGCCGAGATCACCGTGGTCAACGCTGTGCCGGATTTCGTCGAGCGGATGCGGATGCACCAGTTGGCGGCCGGCCACCGGGTCGAGCCCCGGAAGCTCGCCGACGTCTTCGCGGGCACCGGGATCCGGCTGTGCCTGGCCCGGGTCACCGCCGTCGATCCCGAGCACCAGGTCGTCGCCGTGGCCGACGCCGACGGCGGCGGCGAACTCGGTTACGACACGCTTTTCTACGCACTCGGCAGCCACGTCGCCGACCATGGCGTCCCCGGCGTGGCCGAGCACGCCTTCGACGTCGCCGGCCGACCCTCCGCGCTGCGCCTGCGCGAACGCCTGGACAGCCTGGGCAGGCAGGGCGCAGGCGGGAGTGTGCTGGTCGTCGGTGACGGGCTGACCGGCATCGAGACCGCCACCGAGCTCGCCGAAGCCCGGCCCGGCCTGTCGGTGACGCTGATCGCCCGAGGTGAACCGGGCGCTCGGCTTTCCGCCGGAGCCCGCGGTCACCTGCGCCGGGCTTGCGGCCGGCTGGGCATCACCGTCCTGGAGCACACCAGCGTCGAAGCCGTCGAAGCGACGCGGGTGCTGTGTGCCGACGGCACCGCCCTGGCATCCGACGCAACCGTGTGGACGGCTGGGTTCGAGGTCCACCCCATCGCCGCCGTGAGCGGCCTTGAGGTCGCCGAGAACGGTCAGATCGTCGTAGACCGCACCATGCGGTCGGTCTCGCACCCGAACGTCTACGCCGCCGGCGACGCCGTCCGTGCCATCGGTGACAACGGCCGGCCGATGCCGATGTCCTGCGGCTCGGCCGGCCACACCGGCCGGCAGGCGGTCGAAGCGATCGTGGGACGCCTGACCGGCGGCAAGGTCCCCCACACCAAGCTCGTCCACGTGTTCAACCACATCAGCCTCGGGCGGCGGGACGGAATACTGCAGATGGTCGACGATGAAGGGCAGGCGAAGCCGGGGTATGCGGGCGGCCGGAAGGCCGCGCGGATCAAGAGTGCCATCATCAAGGGGTCGCTGTGGGGCACCGCGCACCCCACCTTCGGCCTGCCCAAGCGCAGGCACCGTCTGACTGCCGCGCCTGACGGGTCCGCCGAGAAGGCGGCGGCGTAGCCGCCCGGGGTGGTCCGCGTGGACAGCACCGCCACCGATCGCTTCGACGTCAGTCGGTTCGAGGCCAGCCGGAACCGGCTGGCCTCGCTGGCCTACCGTCTCCTCGGCTCGGCCGCCGACGCCGAAGACTCCGTGCAGGACGCGTTCCTGCACTGGCAGGCCGCCGACCGGCGGCTGATCAGGGCGCCGGAGGCGTGGCTGACCAAGGTCGTCACCAACCTGTGCCTGGACCGGCTCCGCGCGGCACAGGCCCGCCGCGAACGCAGCGTCGGCGCCTGGCTGCCCGAACCGCTCCTCGACGGTGACCCGATGCTCGGCCCCGCCGATACGTTTGAGCAGCGCGAATCGGTCTCCCTCGCCGTGCTGACGCTCATGGAGCGCCTGTCACCCCTCGAGCGGGCCGTCTACGTTCTGCGTGAAGCGTTCTCCTACAGCCACGCCGAGACCGCCGAGATCCTCGACATCACCGAGTCCGCCAGCCAGCAGCACCTCCACCGGGCCCGGCACCGCATCACTGCCGCACGCCGCCGCGGCGGGGAGGTCGACCCGGCATCCGCGCGCCGGATCGTCGAGGAGTTCCTCACCGCCGCCGCCTCGGGCCGCACCGAACGGCTGGTGGCACTGCTCACCGACGACGCGACCGCGATCTCCGACGGCGCAGGCCTGACCGAGAAGCTGCTGCGGTTCGACACCCCGCAGCGCATTGCCGCCATCGCCCGGACCGGCTTCAAACCCACAACCGCGAAACGGCGCTTCGCCGACGGCACTATGACCGCCCACTACGCGCTCGTCAACGGCGCCCCCGCTGTCCTCTTCGTCGTCGGCAGCCCAGTCGTCGGCGCCGTGACGTTCGACATCGCCCACGGCAAGATCGCAACCGTGCGCGGCATCGCCGCCCCCACCCGCCTCATCCGCCTCACCGAGGCCTGGCGGCAGCACGCACCGGACACGCCTCCCGTCGCCCAGTGGTAACGCGCCTGCGTTTCACCGGACGCCCCGCCCCCCCACGCCCGGCCGCACCCGAGCGGGAGGCACCCCGAGCCCGCCGCACCGGGGACCCCGGTGTCCTGAGCGCCGCGAGGGCGCTCGCCGTCAGGCCCGGGCCGCCGCCACCTCCGCGCGGAGCTGCGGCAGCATGTCGTGGTAGACGCCCGGGCACTGCGTCGAGCCGTAGTCCTTGTGGCCGAAGATCTGCGTGGACGCGATGCCGTACCGGTCGCAGGCGTACGCGCACAGGGTCACCAGGACCTCCCACTGCGCCTCGGGCGGCTGTGCGCCCGCGTGGTACGCGCCCTCGCAGGCGATGCCGATGGCCGCGCTGTTCTGTCCGGAGGTGTGGGCGCCGAGCACGAAGGTCCGCCCGCCGGTGAGCGCCGTGAGGCTGCCGGTCCGGCCCTCGGTGATCCAGCCGCCGCGGCTGACCAGGAAGTTGTAGCCGGTGTCCACCCACCCGTTGCCGTCCATGTGCAGGTCCTGCACCCAGTGGGCGTGCGCGTGCGCCTGGGCGCGGGAGTGGTCGGCGGAGTTGTCGGACACGGTGTGGTGGACCACGATCCGGCTGGGCCGGTACTGCAGGACGCTGATGGTCCCTCGCGGGGCCCGGGCGCCCCAGACCTTGGTGCCGTCTATGTCCGGCTGCACGGCGGCGTGGCCGCGCGCGTGCGCGACACCGGGCACGGCGCCGGCGGCGAGTCCGGCCGCGCCGGCGATCAGGAGGCGGCGCCGGAAGAGGTTCCTGGGATGCACGATCACTCCTCGGGAGAGGGCGGGTGGGGGAGCGGAGAGGGGCCGGCGTCCGAGGACGGCCGGCCCCTCCGCGTGGCCGCGCGCGTGCGGACCCGTCAGTCCGTCACGTGTTGTTGGCGAGGGCCAGGAGCCGGTCGCGGGACCCGTTGAACTGGTTGCGGTCCACGTTGCCCGAGATGCCGGAGACCGACCCGGTCGAGGTGTACTGCCACACCGTCCAGGTGGGGAAGCCGACGGGGATGGTCGGTGACGCGGCGGAGGTCCAGTGCGCCACCCACAGCGGGCTCTTGGCCGACATGCCGGTCCAGTTGCCGGTGCAGGTGTTCCACCAGCTCGCCGTCGTGTAGATGACGACGTCCCGGCTCGTGCGCGCCTTGTACGTGGTGTAGAAGTCGTTGATCCACGTGCGCATCTGCGTGGTGGACAGGCCGTAGCACATCGCCCCGTACGGGTTGTGCTCGATGTCCAGCACGCCGGGCAGCGTGAGGTTGTCGCGCGACCAGGCGCCGCCGTTGCTCGCGAAGTAGGCGGCCTGGGTGGCCCCGCTGGAGGTGTTGGGGAGCGCGAAGTGGTAGGCCCCGCGGATCACGCCGGCGCCGTGCGCGGCGGGGTAGTTGGTGTTGAAGCGCGGGTCCTTGTAGGTGGTGCCCTCGGTCGCCTTCATCCAGGCGAACTGGATGCCCGCGTTGCGCACGGAGGTCCAGTTGATGCTTCCCTGCCAGTTCGAGACGTCGATGCCCTGCACGCCGTCGGTGGGCGCCAGCAGCCCTCGCGACGGTTCCTCGGCGGCGGGGACGCCCTCGTGGATGCGGGCGCCGACCCCCATGTACGCCTGGCCGGGCTTGACGGTGAGGGGCTGCGGGTCGGGCTGGGGCGCGGCGTTCGCGCCGACGGCGGACGTGGCCGTGAGCGCCAGTGCGGCGCCGAGGACGCCGAGCGCGGTGGCCGTGCGTCTGCCGAGGCGGGAGAGGTGGGGGAGTACCTGCATGGAGCTTGCCTCCTGGCACATGTGGGGATGAGAAGGAGGTGACGTCGGCCGCTGCCACCTGGGCAGTTCCGTGTTTCTTCGTACTTCTTGACGTGCGCGCGTCATTAGTTACGCACGTAGATTCACAGCGTGTAAAGAGTCTCCCTGCTTCTCTGGTGGTCTGGTCCACTGTAGGAGCGGACTGCCAGGAAAGTTGGGAGCCGAACGGAGGAAACTTTCATCGGATGAAAACAGGAACCGGGTTCCGGTGACCCGGAACCCGGTGGGTGGAGCGTCTTCCGCCGGCCTGCCGGCCTGGTGACCCGTCGGCCCTACAGCCCCAAGGCGGCCGGATCCCCCGCCAGTTCATGGAAGACGTCCTGAGGGTTCGCCACCAGCTTGCGCCGCTCCAGGTCCAGCAGACCGCCCACGGCCGTGATCTCGGCCGCCACCGTGCCGTCCGTCCTGGTGACGGTCTGCTCGATGGTGAAGGTCTTGCCGCCGCCCCAGTGGAAGACGCAGCTCACGTCCACCTCGTCACCGGCGAGCAGCTCCCGCCGGTAGCGGACGGTGGTCTCCAGGGCGACCGGCCCCACGCCGTGCGACTGCAAGCGCGCCTGGGTGATCCCGGCCGCCTGGAGCAGCATCCAGCGCGCGTGCTCCGCGTAGTTCAGGTACACGGCCTGGTTGAGGTGGCCCTGCACGTCGGTCTCGTAACCGCGCACGGTCACGCGGACGGAATACGGCTCGCTCACTGCGTCCCCTTCACGCCTGTCCGGATCGTCGCGACCCACAGATCTTGGCACGGCTCTCAGACGCGGCGCGGAGAGGCCAGGAGGTAGCGCCTCCGCGTCCTGGGCTCCGTGTACTCACCGGCCTGCCAGCCGGCCCCCTCCAGCGTCTCCGCACAGGCCCGCAACGCGGTGGCGTCCGGCGCGTACACGGCGACGGCCTCCGGCTGCGGGGTGTCCCGCACCCGGTAACCGCCCTCGCCGTCCGCCCCGGCCGGCCGGTGCCCGGCCGCCTCCAGCGCGAGCGCGGCGGCCTGCACGAGGTGCGTGCGCTCCCAGCCGCAGGGGCGGTCGGTCGACCCGTCGGAACGGGTCATGCGGCGCAGTTCGAGCATGCCCTGCCAGGCGCTGCGGACCTCCCGCGCGCGGGCGGGCCCTTCGGCCGGGGGTGCGGCCTCGCCGCCGACGCGGGCGGCGAAGACACCCGCGGTGGCGGCGGGCGCCTGGGCCTCGGCCTGCGGCTCGGCCGGCTCGTCCTGTGCCTCGCGTACCCGGTGTCCGGCGGGGGTGAGGAAGTGGTCGTGCGGCGGTCGAGGGTGCCGGAAGGCGAGTCCGCGCTTCACCAGCGCGGTGAGCTGGGCCTCGGTCCCCTTGAGACGCCCGGTCCCGGGATCGGCGGCCTCGATCAGCCGGCGCTGGGCGGCGGTGGGCGGTCGGGTCATCGGCGTCCGGAGGCGTAGGGGAGGAAGACGGCCCAGGGGGAGGGGGCGAAGGTGAGGCGGGGGCCGCCCATGTGTTTGGAGTCGCGGACGTGGATGGTGTCCGGGGTGGCGGCGACCTCCACACAGGCGGGACCGTCGTCCGTGCTGTAGCTGCTCTTGAACCAGGTCAGTTCCGTGCGGGACTGCGCAGTCATGTCTCTCCCAGGATCTTCTCGATGAAAGCCAGTGACTCACGTGGCGGAAGGGCCTGTGCCCGGATGACTCCGTACCGCAGCTCCAGGATCTGAATCTCCTTCCTCTCCGAGATCAGTCGGCTGCTCCGCTGGACCTCGTTGTGCGCCACTGTGCTGCCCTCCTTGAGCCGCAGCAGATGGAACGGTCCACCGAGTCCGGCATTGTCCTCACGGTCCAGAGGAAGGACTTGGATCTCCACATTCCGCCTCTGCCCCACGTCCAACAGCCGTTCGAGCTGTCGGCGCAGCACCATTGTGCCCCCGACCCGTCGCCTCAGCGCCGCCTCATCATGCACGAAGCTGAACGAGGCACCGGGCGGCGTGCCGTCGACGATGCGCTGCCTGGCCAGGCGGGCGGCGACCAGTCGGTCCACCTCGTCCTCGGAGAAGGCCGGCCGCCGGGAGCAGAACACTGCCCGCAGGTACTCCTCCGTCTGCAGCAGGCCGTTGACGACGGAGTTGTCGTAGGCGCAGATCTCGACGGCCTCCGCCTCCAACTTGGCCAGATCCCGCACCTTCTTCGGGAAGCGGGCCTTCTCCACGTCGCTCCTGAGGGCGCTGATGAAGCCGTCGGCCTCAAGAACGCGGTCGACCGCGTCGAGGAACCCCTCCACCGGCGCCCGGCGTCCCCGCTCGACGGAGGAGACCTGCTCCTCGCTGTAGCCGATCTGCGCGCCGAGGCCGGCCTGGGTCAGTCCCGCCCGCTCACGGCACATCTTGATGACGCGGCCGACGGTCCGCAGGACGGCCGCCGACTCCTCGTCCGCCCCGTAAGGTTCCACGCTCATGTCCCCCCACCTCCGTGGGATCAACTCACGGAGGGCGCGGGATGTCACGCGTCGCGACCCGGACAGGCCCGGACAGTTTCCGTACGGCGCGGCCGGGTCCGGCCGCCGGGACTGTTCACGGCGGAGCCGGACGGACACGCTGAGTGACATGGATGCCGAGACCGACCCGGTGGACGAACGCACCGGCCCCGCCCGCCGCTTCCGCATCCGCCTGCCGGCCACGGCCAGGGGCGTGCGGCTGGCCCGGCGCCTCGCGGCGGAGCGACTGGCGGCGTGGGGCTGGCCGTACGACTGCGAGGGCAACCGGACGGCGTCCCTGCTGGTGGCCGAGCTGACGACGAACGCCGTGCGGCACGGGCGGGTGCCGGGCCGTGACGTCGTCCTGCGTCTGACCCTGTACGTGGAGGACGCCACGCTCCGTATCGAGGTGACGGACGCCCGCCCGGACCGCAGCCCCCCGCTCCCCGGCACCCTCGCCCCCGCCGGCCCCGACGAGGAATCGGGCCGGGGCCTCCTCCTGGTCGAGGCCCTGTCCACCCACTGGGGCACGACCGTCGGAGACCCGTACGGCAAGAGGGTGTGGTGCGAAGTCCCTCTGGGGTGACGGGGCCGGCCCCCACAGGGTCACGTGGTGGACAGGGCGTCGGCCTCCGGAGCCTCGTCCGGCAGCGTGAGCACACCCCCGACATGGCTGGCGCGACGGGGCAGTTGACTCAGCAGGGTGATGCGGTCGAGCAGCTCGTAGCCCTCGGCGAGCGCCATCGTCTCCCCACCGTAGGACTCGAGGTTCAACACCACCGCCCGCACCGTTTCGGCCTCTTCCACGAGCATCGGTATCCCGGCGTGGCCGAGAGCACGGGCGGCGCCGGCGCGCTCCGACAGCGTCAGCATCAGCCAGTGGCCGCTGGCCTGGTCGATGACGCCCAGGTCCCTTTCCCTGGCGCACCGCGCCAGTTGGGTGCGCGCGTGGCTCGTGATGCGTTCGAGTGCCTGCAGGTCCTCGAGGGTGACGGCGAAGGCCGGTCCCTGTGCCGGCGCGGTCTCGACGGCGGCGCGGGTGCAGCGGCGGAACATAGGCATGCGATGGAAACCCCTCCCCAGTGGCCTCTACCCCTCTGCTCCGAAGCCGCGATCGGAAACCTGTGATCGTGCAGTTCATGTACCGCTGGGGGAAAGGGAGTTGCCGTCGAGCGTCGGCCTGGGCGCGGGTGAGTGGGTTCGCCGCGACGGAGGCCCGTGACGAGCCGTGCCCACCGGAGGCGTCGGGCTCCCCGGTGGTTTCGGCGGAACCGGGGCGGACGCCGCCGTGGCGCACGCCGTCCTCAGGGGCGCCGGCGGGACCGCGGCGGGACCTTGCCCCACGGCAGGAGGCCCCCGCCGGCGGCGGGGGCCTCGCGATGCGGCTCGGAGGGACGGCCGGTGCCGTCACGTCAGGACAGCGGCGGCTGCCCCCACTGGAAGTAGCCCCAGCCGCTCACGACGGCGATCAGCCACAGCAGCAGCACCGGGGAGACCCGGAGTTCCAGGTACCGGCCCGCCTTGACGTTCAGCCCCGACCGGTCGAGCCGGAAGTCCCAGGCGGGCGTCTGCTCCACGGAGCCGTCGCACACCCCGCACCCGCCGGCGCCCTTCCCGGCCCGCTTCTTCGCGGTCATGTCGCACACCGTCCTTTCGTCGCGTCCCATCCGCACGGTACAACTCTACCTAGGTAGATGACAACCTAGGTAGGTCTGACGCAGACTCCGGTGCCGCATGTTCCGGTAAGTGCAACATAAGTCGTGAACAAGGTAGGTAGAGTTGTGGGTATGAGTGGATTCCGAATGACCAAGCAGACCGAGCTGGTCCTCAGGGAGCTGCTCCGGAACCCGACGCGAGCCCACTACGGGCTGGCAATCGGTCAGGCGGTGGGACTGCAGAGCGGGACCATCCAGCCCATCCTGGCCAGGCTCGAACGAGCGGGGATACTGGAGAGCTTCTGGGAGGACCCTGACGAACACGCCGCCAGCACCCCGCCCCGACCGCGACGCCGCTACTACCGGTTCACCACGGACGGCGCGGAGCAGGCCCGCGTGACCATGGCCATGGCCCTGGCCAAGAGAAAGAGGCCGACGAAGCCCCGCACGGCCTCCGCTCCCCTTCCGGACTGATCGGACTGCACAGTGATGGTCACCGCTCTCGCCGCCGCAGTTCTGTTCGTCTCGGCGGCCCTGCTCCTGTTCCTGGCCCTGCTTCTGGCGGGGCGCGGCAGGAGGTCGACAGCGCAAGCGATCACACTGCTCCCCGGGCCGTTGCACGCACCCCTGGGCCGGGTGGGCAGGTGGCTCGTCTCCCTGTGGGGAGCCGGGCGCAAGGAGGGCCGACGGGAGAAGGGGGCCGCGGCCGCCCGCAGGGACAATCGGGTGGGCCTCCGGTTGCGCTTCATCGGCGCCCTCCTCCCCGCCGATGAGGAATGGCGCCGCGAGGAGATGATGAACCACCGCAACGAGCTGCGGAAGGACGGCGGCCGCCTGCCTCCCTTCCACTACCTGCTCACCCTCGTGGGAGTGTGCAGGATGCGCTGGGAAGCGTGGGCGCATCCCAGGCGGCGGATCGACTGAGGCCGGGCCGCGGCACGAAGGGAAGGCGGCCGTCAGGGCCCCCACGACCGTGGGGGCCCTTCGCGTTGCGGCATCCCCGAAATAATCATGCACATGTCATTCGGCTAACTCCTTTTGGCTAGAGGCATAATGGAACAAGCAGATAGACATAAGCGTTCCGTGCATGGCAGAAACGGTTCCGGGTACGCGCACGACGGAAGGAGCGGCGATGACATCCCTTGTTGACCCCAGCCTCAACAGGCGAAAGCTGCGTATCGCGCTGCGCAGGGCCCGGGAGGGCGCCGGCCTCACGCAGCGGGAGGCCGCCGGGCGTCTTGATTGGTCCCTGTCAAAGTTGGTCCGGGTGGAGAACGGCACGGTGAGCGTCTCCGTGACCGACCTGCGCGCCCTGATCCAGATCTACGGCGTCACCGACCCCGAAGCGGTCGGGGAGCTGGAGGCCGCGGCCCGCGGGAGCAAGGGGCCCAGTTGGTGGTCGAGCTTCCACGACGTCGTCAACCCGCAGTTCGCCCAGTACCTGGGGTACGAGACCGCCGCCGTCAGCCTGACCACGTATCACCCGATCGTGGTGCCGGGTCATCTGCAGACCCGCGGCTACGCGGAGGCGCTCCTGCGCCCCCGCGTTCCCGACACCGACCGGCTCGCGCGCATCGTGGACCTCAGGATGAAGCGCCGGCAGCGGATGTTCGGGGGACAGGGCCCCCGGGAGACGCTGTTCGTCCTGGACGAGGCCGCCGTCCGGCGCCGGATCGGCGGCCCCGCGGTCATGGCGGGGCAGCTCCGGCAGCTGCTGGACCTCGCCGACCGGCCCGGCGTGACCGTCCGCGTCCTGCCCTTCGAGGCGGGCGCCCACTACAGCACCCTCGGCAGTTTCGTCCTGCTCGGCTTCACCGACGACGAGGACCTGTTGTACCTGGAGTACGCCACCGGCAGCATGACCGGGGGCGAGGACCCTGAGCTGCTCGGGCGCTACCACGAGTGTCTGGAGCAGATCTCGCACCTGGCCCTCGGAATCCCGGAGTCGCTCGATCTGATCCGCCGTGTCGAGCGGGATCTGGACAGGGGCTGACCGGTCCGAGGCCCGCGGAACCGACCGCCGGTGGCATGAGCAGGGGGAGGATCGAGGTGACGAGGGCAGTATGGCGGCGTCTGCGGGAACGGATGCTCGTTTCCGGAGGGAGGCAGGACCGTACGGGCTCAGCCGACGAGGAGTCCGCAGAGGAGGCCGGAGGATCGGACCAAGCGGAGGGCCCCGCACGCATGCCCCTCACCTCCATATCCCCGGAACCCGAAGAATTCCCGGAGTCCGAGGAATCCCCGGAGCTCGATGAGCGGATCGTGGGCTGCTTCGCCGTGCTCGTCCTGCTCTTCCTGGCGAGCGCGGCGGTCGTCGTGGCCGCGTTCGTCTACGGGTACTGGCACGTCTCGTGGAAGACGGCCGTCTGGGTCGTGGGCAGCGTCCTGCTCTCCGTCCTTGCCACCGCAGCCGCCTGGCGGGCCGGCAAGGCGTGGCAACGCCGGAGGAACGGCGCTACCGGGGCGACCCCGCCCGTGGAACGTACGAAAGACGATCAGAACTCGGTGGGGAAGCCGTGACGGAGTGACGTCCGCACCACAGACCCGCGCTCACCGAGACGGCGAGGAGCACCCCCACCCAGAGGACCCGCTTCGCCAGTGCGCTCTCCACCAGGAGGGACGCGGCGGCCGCGGTGCTCGTGGCGACCGCTCCGACGGCAAGCAGGAGAACCGCGGGGGTCGCGACGCCGACGGAGCGCGACCGGTTTCTCCCCCCGGGGCGCTGCGCTGCAGACTTCTCGATGTCCATAACAGCCACACACTTCCTGCCGTCCGCCCGTAAAGGTGTCATGTGTTCCCTGGTTCTTCCCGTACCACAGCACGAAGGAAATCTGTCCAGGCCAGGGCGGTGAAACGCAGCACGACCGCGGCGGGTTGCTTCGAGTCGCGTGCGAGGACACCCCCCGCGAGCACGGCCACCTCCACGCACTCCGCCTCGTTGCCGCAGACACTGCTTCTGCGCCATAAGGGTCGCCCCTCATGAACCACCGCAGTCTCCCCCCGATTCCCCGAGCCGCCCAGAACGGTGCCCGTCGAGCGTAGTGGCCGGTGGTGCATCACCGCAGGCGAGTGACGAAATCCCTGGTTGTAGCTTTGCCTGCAGTGCCCGGCCGACCACGAAGAGCCACCTCGAATTCAGGTTAGGGCAAGCTCAGTTAGGCATGCCATAGGGGAACCGGCCCCTTCGGGGTACGCCCGCGCTCCGTGGCGGCTTCCCGCGCCGTCCGTCGCCCCTTCCCGCTCCGGACGGACAGGGATCCGCACCGTCACCTCCCCCGACGGTGCCTGTTCGCTCCGGCCGAGCCACTCCCGCGGGTACGGATGACCGGAGCCGGGCTCGCCGGGCATGGCGACCGGGCCCCGGCGCAGCAGGCCGGCGTCGGTGACCTCGGGGCGTCCTTCGATGGTGACGGTGACGGCGGTGACGGGCTTGTCCCGGCGGCCTTTTCCACCGGTGGAAGCCGTGCTGGGTCCCGTCGAGGTGCACCTCACCGACTGTGAGACCACCGCCGAAGACGTCGTTGACGACCAGGGCCGTGATGGCACAGTGCCCCCAGGCCGGGTCGCCGGGCTGCCAGCCGGCCTGGTCAGCGGGCGAACAGGCGTCGGCGGCCCGACCGGCACGCAGGGCCCTGTCGAGATCGAGCAGGCTCCAGGGGATCATGCCGCCGGTGTCACAGCCACCACTGACATCGACAGTGGTGGGCGGGTTCCGGTGGTCGTGGCTCCGCCACTGACCGACGTCCTGCCGGACTGTCTTCCGGTTGTTCCGTCCAACGCGGTCGCAACGGTCCCCTCGGTCCCCGGGAGTAGGTCCCGCGCCCCAGGCGCGGTGCGGCATCGCCGCCTAAGGTCGAACTTCATGGAACCCACGGAGGCCGCTCGTCGCGGTACGGCGGAGCGCGTGCGCGACGTGATCGAGCGGCTCGGCACCGAGCGGGACGTGTGGCTGTCGACGGCTCACCCTGATCACGGGCCGCACCAGGTGCCGTTGTGGTTCCTGTGGGACGGGCGGGCGGTGTGGATGTGCACCGGCGCCACGTCCGTGACCGTGCGGAACGTCCGCACGGAGCCGCGTGTGCGTCTGGCGCTGCCGGACACCTTCGACGTGGTGCTCCTCCAGGGCGAGGCGGAGTGCTTCCCCGACCGCGAGGTGCCCGACGACGCGGCGGAGGCGTTCGCCGCCAGGTTCGGATGGGATCCGCGCGCGGAGGAGGAGCCCTACCTGTACGTACGCGTGGTTCCGAGGACCGTGCGGGCGTGGCGTGGCGTGCCGGAGCTGAGCGGAAGAGTCGTCATGCGCGACGGAACGTGGCTGGAGTGACCCCCTGGACGGCGGTTCCGCCCCGACGGCCCGCTCGTCGGGTTTCCACCGCTTTCAGGGGATCCGCCCCCGTGCCGCCGGCCTCAGCCCTTACCGCACGGTGAAGCGCCCCGGCCCGTGCAGGCGGCCGATCTCGGTGAGCACGTGGTCCACGTGGAGACGCACCTGCGCGCGCAGTGGCTCGCTCCACCTCTCCTCCGCGTAGGAGGAGGTGAGATAGAGCTCCCTGGCGTGTGCGAGGACGGGGCGCTGTTCGGGCGGCAGCCGGGGGAGCGCCCAGTCGGCGGCGGCGTCCTTCGGCAGGATGCGGCCCGTGGCGAGCGTGGCCCAGACGCGGGCGAGGGTCAGCAGGACGTTCCGGGTGTCGCCGTCCAGGTCGTCGAGCAGGCCGGGGATGCCCGCCACGCTCGCCCGGATCAGGTCGGCGTGCGGGACCGGATCGAGGACCTGTGCCGGGGGCGGGCCGGTGAGGGGGCGGTCGCCGGCCAGCGTCATGGTGACCAGCAGGGCCAGGTCGGGCATCGCCTCCGGCCGGGGCATCTCCCCGGCCTCGTACGTCGCGCGCAGCCACTCGCCGTAGAGGAAGTCGCAGGTCGGCGGGTACCGCCACGGGCGTACCTCGGACTGCACGACGACAGTGAGCTCGACCGGGCGGACGCCGTCCCGCATGCCGGAGATCCGGAGCAGCCCGCTGAGCAGGAGCCGCCGCTCCTCCTCGGCCAGCCGGCGCCGTGAGACGACCAGCACGTCCACGTCACTGGCGGGCTTGAGCCCGCCGAGCACGGACGAGCCGTGCAGGTAGACCCCGAGGGCCTCCTGCCCCGACACCCGCTCGACGAGCTTCACGACTCCTCGTACCTGATCCACCGCACGAGTGTCTCCCGGCGACGGTCAGGTGCGGGAGAACGGCGCCCAGCGGGCGAGCCCGAAGCCGCTGCCCTCGCGGCGGATCTCGAAGGCGCCCCGGCCCGGCAGATGGGCGGGGAACACGAGGGCGTTGTGGTCGGCCGCGTAGGCGAACATCCGCGCGCGGCTGGCGCGGGCGCCCTCCTCGTCCTCCTCGAAGCAGCTGTTCAGGTGCGGCTCGTGGACCTGGATCGCGCCGTGGAGCAGGTCACCGGCGAAGAGCGCCCGGTCGCCCCCGGACTCCAGGTGGACGACCGACGAGCCGGGGGTGTGCCCGGGCGCCGGTGCGAGGCGGAGGCTGCCGTCGATGACGTAGGAGTCCTCCCAGGTCGTGACGAGTCCCGCGTCGATCACCGGCTGGACGCTGTCCTCGAACACGTTCTGGTTGCCCCGCCCGAACTGCGTGCGGTGCAGGTTGTCGGGATGCCAGTACGTCACCTCGGTCGCCGGCATCAGGTACGTCGCGTTCGGGAAGGTGGGCACCCAGTCGCGGCCGTCGAGGCGGGTGTTCCAGCCGACGTGGTCGTCGTGCAGGTGGGTGTTGACGACGAGGTCGACGTCCTCCGGGCGGACACCGGCGGCGGCGAGGTCGGCCAGGTAGTCCGTGTCCAGGTACGACCAGATCGGTTGCAGCGGACGGTACTTGCCGTTGCCCGCACCGGTGTCGATCACGATGACCCTGCCCTCGCTGCGCACCACCCAGGACTGGGTGGCGACGCGGGTCAGGTCGGTGCGGGGATCCCAGTGGTCCGGGTCGAGCAGGGCGGTGTGCCGCTGCCACTCCTCCGGCTTGCTGCCGGGGAAGAACACGTCGGTCGTCATCGGTGAGATGTCGGAGAACTCGATGACCCGGGTGATCTCGACGTCTCCCAGTTTCAGGGTGGTGATGGGCATGGGTCTCCCTCGTGCGGAGCGGGGCAGCGGAACGGCCTCCGCGGCAGGCCGTGCGACCGACTCTGGTCGCCCCGGCCCGGGGCGACCAGTCCCGCTCCTGCCTACCCCTGACAGGTGCAGGCTGCGGGCGTCGCCGCCGCGCATACTGGGCGCATGGACCGCAGATCACCGCTCGGCGCGTTCCTGACGGCGCGGCGGGCGCGGCTGAGCCCCGACGACGTCGGACTGCCCCGGTACGGGGAGCGGCGGCGCGTGCCCGGCCTGCGCCGGGAGGAGGTCGCGCTGCTCGCGGGGGTCAGCGCCGGCTACTACACGCGCCTGGAACAGGGGCAGCAGGTCAACGCCTCACCGGAAGTGCTCGACGCGCTCGCGACCGCCCTGCACCTGACGACGGCCGAACAGGACCACCTGCGCGTCCTGTCGACGAACGGCCACCGGACCCGCCCGGCCGCACCCGGTGCCGAGAAGGTCTCCGCGGACCTGCGCACACTGCTGACCACCATGGCCCACGTGCCCGCCCTCGTCGTCGGCCGCCGCAACGACGTCCTGGCCTGGAACCGCACCGGCCACGCCCTCCTCGCCGCCCACCTGGACTTCACCGCGCCCGACGACCCCGGCACCCGCCCCAACCTGTCCCGCCTGGTCTTCCTGGACGCCCCCACCCGCGCCCTCCACCGCGACTGGCAGGCGAAGGCCCGCGCGGTGGCCGGCAACCTGCGCATCCTCACGGCCCGCAACCCGGGAGACGCGCGCCTCGCCGCCCTGATCGCCGAACTGATCGCAAGAAGCCCGGAGTTCGTCGCGCTCTGGGACGCCCACACCGTCGCCCCCTGCGGCCGCGACGTCCACGCCCTCGCCCACCCGGCCGTCGGCGAACTGACCGTCACCCAGCAGACGTTCGGCGTTCCGACGGAGCCCCACCAGTCCCTGGTCACCTTCACGGCCGAGCCCGGCTCCCCCTCGGCCGCGGCCCTGACGGCCCTCCACCAGGAGGGAGACGGCACATGGCCGGACGAAATGCGTGGACGCGACGAGGACGCCCACGTACCGTGTGCCTCCACGCCCTGAGACGGACGGAAGGAGGCGAGTGCCGTGCGGTTCATACCTTTCCAGCGCTCCCTTCTCCACTGTCCCGGCGTGTCCGACGAGTTCTGACCGGGAGCGCTCACAGCAGCAGCACGCATCCCGGAGGAATCCATGACCGACCTGGTCATCCGCGCGCTCTCCGCGAGCGACGCCCACCTCTTCGACGTTCTCCCCGACCCGCTGGGCGCCCGTGAGGCCCACCGGCGCACCCGGTTCCGCCCCGACTGGAAGCGCGTCGCCCTGCGCGACGGCCAGGTCGTGGCGCGCGGCGCGTGGTGGGGCGGGCCCGACGACCCGGAGCCCGTCACCATCAACTGGTTCGACGTGGCCGAGGGCGAGGAGGAGGCGGGGGCCGCACTCCTGCGCTCCGCTCCCTGGCAGGTCGAACTCGAGATCAACCTGCCCGGTGGCTGGCGGGACGAGCCCGGTCTGCGCCCGGCCGCCGAGGCACGGTTCGCCGCCGCACGCGCCGCCGGACACGCCCTCCTGGTGGAACGCTTCCTGTACCGCTGGACCCCGGAGCGGGGCCTGCCCGAGCGGCCCGGACGCCTGCGCTTCAGCGCCGAACCCGACGACACCGTCTTCTTCGACGCCCTGCGCCGCATCCACTCCGTGACCCTGGACGCCCACGCGCTCAAGGCCGTGGGGGAGGGCGGCCTCGACCAGGCCGCCCGGGAGGAACTCGACTTCTTCCACTGGTGCCCCTCCCCACGCGAGTGGTGGCAGACCGCGTACACGCCGGAAGGCGACCTGGCAGGCATCCACATCCCGGCCCACAACCCCTCCGGACCGACCATCGGCTTCGTCGGAGTCGTCCCGGAGCAGCGGGGGCACGGCTACGCCTACGACCTGCTCGTGGAGTGCACCCGCTTCCTCGTCGAGCAGGGCGCGGAGTTCGTCGGCGCGGCCACGGACCGGGACAACGTCCCCATGGCCGCCGCCTTTGCCAGAGCCGGCTTCCCGGTCGTGCGCGAGCGCATCAACTTCCAGCCGGAGGCGGATCGAAAGGGCTGACCCTCGACCGTGAAAGGGTTCCGGGCGGCCCCCGCGCAGTGAGCGCGGGGGCCGCCCGGAGCGACGCCGAGGGCAAGGAGAGCGAAAGAGCTTGTTCAGAAAGGAGTTGAGAAGGAAGCCCTTTCATGGCCTTGCCGTGGGCAACGCTAGCACTCAGTCCGGGATCAGGTCGCGCAGGTTTTCGAGGGTGACGACCTGGGAGTCCGGGTGCAGCCCCTCGGGACGTTCGAGACCGATGTACGTCACGGGCTCGTCCGGGACCGGCCCGCCGTCCCACAGCTCCACGGCCGTGGCGCGGTCGGACATCAGACCGGTCAGGTACCGCACCGTCAGGTACTCGCGTTCCACGACGGCGCGCACCACCTTGGACACCGACACCTGGTTCTCCTCGACCCGGTTGGCCGAGGAGACGCCCCTCAGGTACAGGTGGAGCCACTTGGCGCGCCACCGCCCGTCGTCCTCCCGCCGGAACACCATCGGCAGGGCCACCCGGCCCGCGCCGCGCAGGTCCGACTTCGTCCGCACCGTGCGCGGCTCGAACGGCCGGCCCTTTTGCTCGCCGTCGCGCAGCATGAAACCGAAGAACGACTCCTCGGCCTCGTCGAAGCCCTCGCCGGCGTAGATGTTGACCTGCGGGACGATGAAGGCGCCGCGCACCCGGTCCAGGGACAGTTCGATGAACTCCGAGGCGCCCTCGGGCGCCTCGGTGACGTCTCCCGAGTGGACGCCCCCGACGGTCTTGAGCGCGGTGTAGGACAGCCAGGAGTCGGTGCTGTAGTCGGGGTGGAGGAGCAGCGCCGAGAGGTCGTAGTCGGTCCGTTCCCCGGTCTCCTTCCAGTACACGAAGAAGCGCAGCCGTTCCCCGCCGACCGCCGAGACCGAGCCCCGCGGCAGTACGCCGAGACCTGCCGCCGCCGCCCTGCCGCTGAGCGGAAGCGCCACGTCGAGGACGTCGGGGTCGAGCAGCAGCCGGCCCGGTGCCGGGAGCCGGCGGCGTACCTCGGCGTCGAGGGCGGCGACGAGGCGGTCGCGGTCGGCCGCGGGCACCGGCCGCCGGGCGTCGGGAGCGGCCCGTCCACGGCCCCGGCGGTTGACGAAGATCCGGGGTTCGCCGGTCTCCCGTT
Source organism: Streptomyces sp. DSM 120436 (assembly GCF_055778765.1). Taxonomy (NCBI): domain Bacteria; kingdom Bacillati; phylum Actinomycetota; class Actinomycetes; order Kitasatosporales; family Streptomycetaceae; genus Streptomyces; species Streptomyces sp. DSM 120436. Next base: position 3,694,431 of record NZ_JBSKBS010000001.1, read on the forward strand.
CCCGGTTCTGGAAGTGCTCACGGACCGACAGCACGACCCGGCCGGAGACCCGGGGCGCGACCCGCACCGCGGCGGCCACCACCGCGTCCCTCTCCTCCTGGCCGGAGGCGATGCGCAGCAGGAGGTCCAGGGTGCGGAACAGCTTGCCGGGGGCGGACCGGAGCAGCCGCACCGCACCGGGTACGTCGTACGCGTCGAGCAGTCCCTCGACGCGGCTGTCGAAGGACCGCACCTTCTTCTCCCCGCGGGCGACGGCGAACACCTCGGCCGCGTGCGGCCGGTGCGGGTACTCGTGCGGGTGGAGCCGCTCACCGAGCCGCTTGAAGGACTCGCGGTGCGCGTGCACGTCGGCCAGCTTGGCGGGGTTCGCCGCGACCACGGCGTCGAGGCCCGCGAGCAGGGCGCGGCGGACCGGCCGCGGGAGGGACCGGAACCGGGTCGGCTCCCGCAGGGTCACGTCGCCGCCCGACAGCGCGCAGGCCAGCCGCAGCACATCGGTGACGGTGTCGAGCAGGAGGTCCGCGCCGGCCAGGAGGCGTGCCTCGTTGACGACGGCCCGGTTCTCCCTGACCGGGATCGACTCCGGCTGCGGTCCGAGCGCGCACCGGCGGGCGAGGGTTCTGAGGTCGCTCAGGTGGTCCTCGCCCAGCGGCGTCGCGCTGCCCGCCAGGGCCAGGTACAGATCGGTGAGTTCGTCGTCCAGGTCCCGTCCGAGGTGCAGGACGGTCACCCGGTCGCCCGCCGAGGCGATCAGCTCGTCCTGTGCCGCGAGCAACTGCTCGTACGTGTGCTGGTAGCGGCCGTACGCAGGGAGGCTGAGCAGGTTCAGCGCCCCGTGCGCCAGCTGCGTCAGCACGCTCTCGCGCGACGCGTCGTCCTCGAGCGCCTGCGTCACGCACCGCATCCAGAACTCCTCGGTGTCCGGCACGTTCGCCGGGAAGCCGATGAAGTACGCGTTGTGCCGGACGTGGTCGCCCACCATGTCGCTCACCGCGGGCAGTGTCCGCCGGGCGGTGTGCACGACCGCGGCCTCGGACAGTCCGGACAACCGCTCCAGCAGCTCCGCCGAGAGCTTGAAGCCCACGGACATCAGCGCCGCGTCGAACTGCCGCGCGGCGGCGGCGCCTTCCCCGGCGGAGCCCTTGGGGGCGGGGATGCGGTGGGTGTGCCGGATGACCAGTGATGCGAGACCGTGCGCCATCCGGGGATGATCGCAGGGGTGTGCGAACCGGCGCACGGGAGTTTCCGTACGCACGCGAAACGCCCCGAGTTCGAGAAGGCACGGGAGGGAGGCAGGGGAGCGACGACCCGTTGCCCCTCCCAGACGCGTTGATGCGTGAGGCGCGGCGTGTACAACTGGTACCGCCCGGAGGACTTCCACACACCCGGCGACCGGAGAGGAACACCTGTGCACGATCTCGCGGACTCGGTCGAATCGATGGAACAGCTCGCCGCCGTCTGGCGGACCATGGTGCTCGACCGCGACCCGGACGCGGACGTCCGCGACCTTCCCGGGATCGCCGTCCGCTGGGCCGACTGCCGGTTCGCCTTCTGGAACTGCGTCACCCTGACCGGCGTCGGCACGGGCGCCGGTCTCCTGGAGCGGCGCTTGAAGGAGGCGGCGGAGATCATGCGGGCGAAGAGCCGTCCGGGGTTCCTGTGGGTCTTCGAGGACCTCCTCGACGACGAGGCGCGCGCGGCGCTGGGGACGGCGGCCGAGCGGGCCGGCCTCGCGTACGCCTTCCCCGGCACGGGCATGGCGGGAGACCTGCTGCCCCTCCCCGAACCGGACCACCCCGGCCTGACGTTCGTGCGCGTGACCACCGAGGAGCACCTTCAGGCCTACGCGGACATCAACTCACGCGCCTACGGCTTCCCGCTCGAGGACGGCCGCGACGGCCTCGCCCGCTCCACGCTGTGGAAGGACGGAGTGCACGCCTACCTCGGCGTACGCGACGGCACGCCCGTGGCCTGCGCCGCCACGGTGGAGGCGCGGGGGCGCCTCTTCGTCCTGCTCGTCGCCACCGATCCGCAGTGGCAGCGCCGGGGCTACGGGGAGGCGGTGACGCGCAAGGCCCTGTACGAGGGCGCCCGCGCCACGGGAGCGACCCGCGCCACCCTGCACGCGACCGCCGCCGGCGCGCCCGTGTACCCCCGCATCGGCTTCCGCCCGAACTCCCCGATGCGCTTCTACGCCTTGGCGCCCTGATCCGGCGGGCTCACCACGGTCCCTGGTGCACGGCCTCCGACCGCTGGACGGCGTCCGCCGACCGAGCAGGACCGCCGTGGAGGCTGACGCAAGCCCTCGGCGCCCGGGCGAGCAGCGCCGCCCCGGTGTCCGAGGCCGCCAGGAGGACGCCCGCGCCGCCGGGTCCCGCTTCCCGTGCGCCGTGATCGACGCGGTCGTCCGGCCGGCGGTTCTGGCAGTCCCGCTGCCGGTGGCCCTACTGCCGGTACCCGCTCAGGAAGCGCCCGATGCGGCCGATCGCCGCCTCCAGGTCCTCCGCGTGGGGGAGGGTGAGGATGCGGAAGTGGTCGGGGGAGGGCCAGTTGAAGCCGGTGCCCTGGACGACCTGGATCTTCTCGCGGAGCAGCAGGTCCAGGACGAACCTCTCGTCGTCGTGGATCCTGTGCACCTTCGGGTCCAGCCGCGGGAAGGCGTACAGCGCGCCCTTCGGCTTCACGCAGCTCACGCCCGGGATCTCGTTCAGCCTCTCCCAGGCCACGTCCCGCTGCTCGCGCAGCCTGCCGCCCGGGGCGGTGAGGTCCCGGATGGACTGCCGGCCGCCCAGCGCGGCCTGAATGGCGTACTGCGCGGGCGCGTTGGCGCACAGCCGCATCGACGCCAGCATGGTCAGGCCCTCGAGGTAGTCCTTCGCGTGCTGCCTGGGACCGGTGACCACCAGCCAGCCCGAGCGGAACCCCGCCACCCGGTACGTCTTGGACAGGCCGCAGAACGTCAGCACGACCAGGTCGGGGGCGAGCGCGGCGGCCGAGTGGTGCACGGCGTCGTCGTACAGGATCTGGTCGTAGATCTCGTCGGCGAAGACCATCAGGCCGTGTCGGCGGGCCAGGTCGAGGATGCCCTCGACGACCTCCTTCGGATACACCGCGCCCGTCGGGTTGTTGGGGTTGATGACGACGACGGCCTTGGTGCGGTCGGTGATCTTCGCGGCCATGTCGTCCAGGTCCGGGTACCAGTCGGCCTGCTCGTCGCAGAGGTAGTGCACCGCCTTGCCGCCGGCCAGGGTGGTCACCGCCGTCCACAGCGGGAAGTCCGGCGCGGGGACGAGGATCTCGTCGCCGTCCTCCAGCAGGGCCTGCACCGCCATGGACACCAGCTCGGAGACGCCGTTGCCGAGGAAGACGTCGTCGACGTCGACCTCCAGGCCGAGCGTCTGGTAGCGCTGGGCCACCGCGCGGCGGGCGGAGAGGACGCCGCGCGAGTCGGTGTACCCGTGCGCCCGGGGAAGCATCCGGATCATGTCCTGGAGGATCTCCTCCGGCGCTTCGAAACCGAACAGGGCCGGGTTGCCGGTGTTGAGGCGCAGCACGCTGTGCCCCGCCTCCTCCAGCGCGTCGGCGTGCTCGATCACCGGGCCGCGGATCTCGTAACAGACCTCGCTGAGCTTGCTCGACTGCCGGAACTCCATGCGTCCCTCCGGTTTCTGGTGTTACTTGGTTTTACCAAGTGGCTGCTTGGAAAGTCCAACGACATGTCTAGACTGCGGGGCATGCCACCTCGCCGAAGCTACGACCAGTACTGCTCCGCCGCCCGCGCGCTCGACGTCGTCGGCGACCGCTGGACCCTGCTGATCGTCCGGGAACTGCTGGCCGGCCCGCGCCGCTACACCGACCTGCACGCGGACCTCCCGGGCGTCAGCACGGACGTACTGGCCTCACGGCTGAAGGACATGGAGCGCGACGGCCTCACCACCCGCCGCCGTCTCCCCCCGCCCGGCGCGGCCTACGTCTATGAACTCACCCCGCGTGGACGCGAGTTGCTGCCCGTCCTCCAGGTGCTGGGCGCCTGGGGCCAGGCCGAGCTCGGCGAGCGCCGGCCGACGGACGCGGTACGCGCCCACTGGTTCGCCCTGCCGCTGCTGCGGGCGCTGGAGGGTGAGGGACTGGTCGAAGTACGCCTGGAGGAAGGCCGCTTCCACGTCCACGCCGGCGCGGCCGAGGGCCCCGTCTACGGCGACGGCCCGGCCCCCGCCGACCCCGACGCCGTCCTCACCCTCGACACGCCCACCTGCATCGCCGTCGGCCGAGGTGACCTTCTCCTCGCGGAGGCGATCCGTGCGGGCCGCGTCGAGGTGACGGGGGACGGTCCTCTGGCGAAGCAGCTCCGGGAGGGGTGACGCCGTCCCGGCCGGAAGCAGGACGTCCCGGACTTCGCCGGGCGCCGGGGCCGGGGCCGCGCCGTGCGTCGGATGCCGTCCGCCGACATGGTCAGCCCGATCCCGTTCCTCGCCGTCCCGCTCATCTTCCTCAGCACCGGCGTGCGTTCCGGGGACTACGACGTCTCGAAGCCGTGGCACGCTCACCTGTTCGAGTGGGCCTCGCGGGTGGGCGGCATCGCCACCGCGCTCGCCCTGGGCCTGGGCCGGGTCCCCCTCTTCCTCCCGGACGAGGGGACCCCGTCCACGTGGCCTTCGTGGCCGTCCCCGGACCGGTGGGGTGCTGTGCGCCATCGCCCTGGGGCTGGAGATGCTCCGGCAACGGTGGCAGCCCTCCTGACGACCGCCCCGCGGTGACGGCACGCCCCCTCCGGCGGGGCATGACGAGGTCGCGCGCGGTACGTACGCGGACCACCCCGCAGGGGAGCGGCGGACCGTGCTCCCGGCGTCCGGGCGGGTTCCGCCGTCCTCGCCCGCACGGCGTTCACCGCCGGCGCGGTGCGCCGGACCGACGCCGCACCCGAATCCGCGCACACGGCCCGGACCTGCGGAAGGCCCGCACGAGGCGGGCCTTCCCGGTGAGACGCGGACAGGGGGCGCCTACGCCCCCGGCGGGACATGCCTCGGCCGCCCCGGCCCCCGCGTCAGGCGGTAGCCGAAGGCGCCCGCCAGGGCCGCCAGCGCGCCGCCCGCCGCCGTCCAGATCCAGCGGTCGGACCACCAGCCCGACGTCCAGCCGTCCTCCGGTCCCAGACCGGCCAGCACGGCGGACGGCGAGTCGTCGTCCGCCTCCCCCTCCGGCCGGGAGGCGATGCCCGGCACCAGCGGCTCGGACAGCGCGCCGTCGACCGCCGCCGCGCCGCCCATGTCCTCGGACCCGACGCGCAGTTCGGCGTCGACCGGCTGGCCCAGGTCGTCCGCCGACAGCTTCAGCGCCGTCAGGCGCACGTAGTACGTGCCGGGCAGCGGGTCGTCGGCCCACGGCTCCGACCAGGCGCGGACCGTGCGCAGCACGCAGGCCAGCTCCACGCTCGTCGCGCCCGCCCCGGCGGTGCGGGTCTGCGCGCCGTACTGGCAGGCCTGGCGGCGGCGCAGCCCGTCGTACACGTCGACCTGCCACGTCTGGGCGGCGTGGCTCTCCGGCAGCCTCACCGTCGCCCGGACGGTGGGCCGCTGCCCGGCGTCCGCGGGGAACGACCAGTACAGGTAGTCACCCGTGGAGGCCCGCGCCGTGGCGGTCCGCCCCTGCTCGACCTCCGCGGCGGTGCGGAACGACGTCCCCGCGCGGGTCGGTCCGCCGCCGTCGCCGGAGGCTTCCGGGGACGGCGAGGAGTCGGCCGCGGCGGGCGCGGCGGCCAGGCCCAGCGTCAGCAGGGCGGCACTCAGTACACGTACGGCACGCATCAGTTGCTCCTCCAGACGGCGACCCGCCAGCGGGACAGCCAGCCCCAGACGAGACCGGTGAGGAAGCCGGTCACGACCAGCGCGCCGAGCAGCCACCAGCCCCGGCCCAGGCCGAAGGAGGCGACGTCGCCGGCGTCGTCCGGGCCGTCCACGACGTCGACCGTCAGCTCCAGCGGCAGACCGGGCGTGGTCTTCACCCCGGCGTCCGCCGAGAAGGAGGTGGTCACCCCGAGGCACACCGTCTCCGTCGCCGGCTTGCCGCTGTCGTCGTCCAGCTCCGGCTTGGGGTAGCGCAGCCCCGTGGACACCACGTCCGTACGGCCGTGGCCCGTGGCCTCGCCGCGCACGATCTCCCGGCCGTGCGTGGTGACCGCGCGCATCAGGATCCCGTGGTCGGGGCGCACGGCGCGGTCCGCGGCGACGCTCACCGAGGCGCGCAGCTCCTGCCCGGCGAGCAGCTCCACGCGGTACCAGCGCTGCCGGCCGAACTCCTCGCGGTCGGTGTAGAGACCGGACGTCAGCTCGGGCGCCCGCGCGCACGAGCCGGCGCCCTCGGTGGCGACCGGGGTCACCGTCGGCTCGGCCGCCCGGTCGACCAACTCGTTGACACGGTCGGTCAGTTCGTCCTGGTGCTCGATGGAGGTGTAGGTGCCGCCGGTCGCCTCGGCGATGCAGCTGAGCTGCCGGCTCAGCTCGGCGTTCGGCACCAGGCCCAGCGTGTCGATGGTCAGGCCGATGCCCTTGGCCGCGATCTCGCGGGCCACCTCGCACGGGTCGAGCGGGGCGCAGGTGTCCTCGCCGTCGCTGATCAGCACGATCCGCTTCGAGCCGTCGCCGCCGTCGAGGTCGTCGGCCGCCTTCAGCAGCGCCGGGCCGATCGGGGTCCAGCCGGTCGGGACGAGGGTCGCCACCGCCGTCTTCGCCTCGGTGCGGTCCAGCGGGCCGACCGGGTAGAGCTGCGCGGTGTCCTTGCAGCCCTCCTTGCGGTCGTCACCGGCGTAGTCCGCGCCGAGGGTGCGGATGCCGAGCCGCACCCCCTCCGGCGTCGCGTCCAGCACCTCGTTGAACGCCTGCTTCGCCGCCGCCATCCGGGACTGGCCGTCGATGTCCCTGGCGCGCATCGAGCCGCTGACGTCGAGGACGAGGTCGACCTTGGGCGCGTCGTCGCCCGTGGGTTCATCGGCGGCGGCCCCGGGCGGGAAGGCGATCCCGGCCGTCAGGGCGGCGAGCAGGGCCATCGCGCCTGCGACCGGCCGTGTTCTTCTGATCATCGGCGGATCCTATTGACCGGGAGCACCGCCCTCCAAAACGGGCCGTCACCCGGACCCGAATCGCAGCGGATTGGGCAGTTCCGCCCACTGGTCGCCCGCCGTGCCCGGCGAGAGCCGCATCAGCGTCAGTGCCTTCGCCGGCAGCGGTCCGCCGAGCAGCGCCGCCAGGTCGCCGGTGCGCGGCAGATCCCCCGCGACGTCCTCCAGCGCCGCCCGCAGCGCCTCGCCGGACCCCGCCGTCCCGGCCAGCGCGCCCGCCACCAGCGAGCCGAACAGCTTGCGGCGCAGGGCCCTCACGTCGTCCGTGATCATGCGGTCCGGCACGTCCGGCACCGGGATGCCGCATCGGGCCAGCCGCGCCGGAGAGATCCGCAGATCGGCCAGGTCCCGGTAGACCAGCCGCACCGGCTCCCCGTCCGGCGACAGCACCACGAGCAGGTTCTGCCCGTGCGCCTCCAGCGCCACCCCCAGCTCCAGCAGCCGCAGCCCGGCCGTGAGCGCCAGCCGCGCCAGCCGGGCCAGACGGGCGGGGGAGCGGGGCAGCTCCGTGGCGGCCAGCGCCGCCACCGGCACCACCCGCTCCCCGGGCCCCGCGTACTCCTCCGGCGACTCGCGCAGCAGCGCCGCCAGATCGGGCGAACCGGCCGCCACCGCGCCCAGCGTGCGGGTGATGTGCAGCAGCCCGCCCGTACGCGCCGCCACGGCCTGCCCGAAGTCCGACAGCACCGCCGAGGCGGCGACCGACCCGAGCGAGATGTCCCGCACCGAGGACGTCAACCGGGCGCTCAGCGCCGTCTTGACGTGCGGCCCGTCCGGCAGCGCGAGGGTGCGCAGCGCCATCAGCGGATGCGCCGCCAGCGCCCCCTCACCCGCCCGCTTCAGCACGTGCGCCGCCTGCCACGGGTGCACCGGCACCAGCACCCGGCCCCCCTCCCGCAGCCACCCCGGCCACCCTCCCGACACCAGGCACTCCCCGGCCGGCACCGGCAGCAGCCCCAGCTCCACCACCGGCCGGTGCTCGGGCCCGTACGCGAGCTGTTCGGCCACCGAGAAGCCGGGCCGGGAACGGCAGGCGGGGTGGAAGGGGTGCCCGTCGACCACCCGCTGCTCCCACTCCCAGTCCCGCACCGGCGCCGGACCCCCGACGGCCCGCTGCCCCGCCCGTGACAGGGCCAACGACGCCGTGCTGTGCGCCAGTTCGGCGGCGAACGAGACCGAGTGCGGCACCGCGAGGTCCGTCATCAGCCGCGCCGGGTCGTCGTACGCCCTCCCGTCCAGCCGTACGGCGGTCACGCGGGCGTCCGTCGCGCAGGGGTCCGCGGGCGGCCCCTCCAGGCGCCGCCCGTCCGCCAGCCGCAGGACCACCCCGGAACGACCCTCCGCCCGGCCCGTCACCCACGGCAGCGGGTCGTGCGTCAGCCCGCGCCACAACCGGGTCAGCACCGCCGCGCGGGCACCGGGCAGCGCCCCCGTGTACGCCGGCAGCAGAGCGGGCCGCACGACGGCCAGCTCCTCGGCGATCCCGGCCTCGGCGGTGGGGGGACGCTGCACGGACACGCTCCTCGCATCGGCGGAAAGGCGGGACGTCCGGAGGGACGGTGCCAGACATACTGATCGTCTCCGCCGGACAGACCGTAGGGAACCAGAACGCGTGGACCTCATGCCCCCGCACGCAGACGACGACGCGGCGAGCCGCGCCGACCTGGCCGGCCGTGCCGACGCCCACGCGGCCGTCCCGCTGCTGAACTGCCTCCTGCGCGAAGTGGCCGAGCCCCTGCCCGGGCCCGCCCGCCCGGACGGCCCCCGGACCTACCGCCTGCCCCGCACCCGCCGGCTGCTGCGCGTGCGCGGCGCCCGCCGCCCGACCGCGCCCGAGGTGCACACGGCCGGGGCCTGGCACCGGCTGACCCACACCGGACTGGTCGAACTCGTCACCGAGGAACTGCGCCGGCACACCGGCCGCTCCCCCCGCGAACTGCCCGCCGAGATGCTCGACAGCCGCGACGCGGTCGCCGCGCTGCTCGCCGCCCGCGACCGGGCCGACCCGCCCGACGACCCGTACCTGCGCTCGGAGCAGTCCCTGGTCACCGGCCACACCCACCACCCCGCCCCGAAGGCCCGCGGCGGCGGCCCCGCGGCCGCCTGGCTGCCGTACGCGCCGGAGGCGTACGCCCGCTTCCCGCTGACCCTGCTGGGCGTGCGCGAGGACACCGTGGTGGACGAGGGCGACACCGCCGCCCTGGACCGCCTGGGCGCCGCCCCGCCCGGCTACCGGCTGCTGCCGGCCCACCCCTGGCAGCTCGACCTCGCCGCCGGCGACCTCGCCCCCGCGTTCGCCGACGGCCGCCTGCTCCGGCTCGGGGAGACGCCCTGGCCGGTGTGGCCGACGGCCGCCGTCCGCACCGTCTACGCGCCCGGTGACGACCTCTTCCTCAAGTTCAGCCTCGACGTGCGCATCACCAACGACATCCGCCGGCTGTGGCGCCACGACCTGGCGCGCCTGCGCGCCACCGACACGGCCGCACGGGACGCCTTCGACGGCGGTCCCGCGGGCGGCGCCTGGCTGAGCGACCGGGGGCACCGCACCGCGGACTTCGCCGTCGAGCAACTGGCCGTCGTGGTCCGCGACGGGTTCCGCGGCCACCTGGCGCCGGGCGCCACCCCCTGCCTGGCCGCCGCCCTGGTGGAGGGCTTCGACGGCGATCCGCTCGCCGCCACCGCCCGCCCGGACGCCTGGTGGGAGGCCTACCTATCCCGGGTCGTCCCCCCCGCCCTCGCCGCCTTCCACCGGCACGGCGTGGTCCTGGAGGCGCACCTGCAGAACACGCTGATCGCCGTCGACGGGGACGGCATGCCGGTACAGGCCCTCTACCGCGACGCCGAGGGGGTGAAGCTGCTCCCGTCCCCGCACCGCCCGCACGACGTGCCGACGGTCACCCGGGAGGCCGGGTGGGAACGCCTCGTGTACTGCCTGGTCGTCAACCACCTCATGGAGATCGCCGCCGCCCTCGCCGAGCACCACCCCGACCTCGACCCCTGGCCCGCGGCCCGCCGCGAACTGGCCCGGCACGACCTCCCCGAGATCCCCGCCCTGCTGACCGCGCCCACCCTGCCCGCCAAGACCAACCTCCTCCTGCGCTGGACGGCGGCCGACGGCGCCGCCGCCCGCTACCGCCCGCTGCCCAACCCGCTGTCCGGCCGGTGAGCACGCCCCGAACAGGGGCCGACGAGGGGCGCCGGACGCCCGCGTGCCCTACCCTCGGGACGAGGGCGACCGCCGCCCGATCGTGCCCCGAGGAGGCGGGCCCGTGCATGACGTGCCGTTCTGGCTCTGGATCGCGTTCGGCGTCACCGTGGTGGTGTCCCTCGTGATCGACCTCGTCGCGCACCGCGCGGCCCATGTCATCGGCTTCCGCGAGGCGACCGCCTGGAGCGCCGGGTGGATCGGCCTGGCCATCCTCTTCGGAGGCGTCGTCTTCCTCGTCGTCGGCACCGACGCGGGCGTGGAGTACACCACCGCGTGGCTGCTGGAGAAGAGCCTGTCCGTCGACAACCTCTTCGTCTTCGCGCTGATCTTCGGCTACTTCAAGGTGCCCCGCGCCTACCAGCACCGGGTGCTGTTCCTCGGCGTCCTCGGCGCCCTGGTCTTCCGCGGCCTGTTCCTCGCGGCCGGCGTGGCCGTGGTCAGCCGCTTCACCGCCGTGCTGTTCGTCTTCGCCGCGATCCTCTTCTGGAGCACCTACAAGATCCTCAAGGGTGAGGAGGACAGCTTCGACCCGGGGAAGAGCCTCGCGGTCCGGCTGCTGCGCAAGGTGGTCCCCGTACAGGACGAGTACGCGGGCCCGCACTTCTTCGTCAAGGAGGCGGGCCGGCGGGTGGCGACCCCGCTGCTCGCGGTCGTCGTCGCCATCGAGGCCGCCGACCTCCTCTTCGCCGTCGACAGCGTGCCCGCCGTCCTCGCCGTCAGCGACGACATCTTCATCGTCTACTCCAGCAACGCCTTCGCCATCCTCGGCCTGCGCGCCCTGTACTTCATGCTGGCCGGGCTGCTCGACCGCTTCCACTACCTCAGCGTCGGCCTCGCGGTGATCCTCGGCTTCATCGGCGTCAAGCTCGTCCTCCAGGCGACCCACAAGACCGTCAGCACCACCGTCCCCGAGATCCCGTCCCTGGTCAGCCTCGCCGTCATCGTCGTCGTCCTGGCCGTGTCGATCGGGGTCAGCATGGCGCGGCCCCCGGTGGAGAAGGCCGGCAAGGGGGAGCCGGGGGAGCCCGGACAACGGTCTGACGAGCCCATGTGAAACGGGCCGGTCCACGGAGCGGAGCACACCGTCCCCCCACGTGTCGCGCCCCTTCACCGGCCCGCGGGGCGTCCGTGCCGTCGGCCCGGGGCGCGGGCGTGGCCGCAGGAACCGCTGTCACGCCCGGTCACTATGCTCATTGCGTGCCGGGGCCGGCAGGGAAGGGGCGCACCGTGATCGACGGGCTGAGACAGGTGACCACCACGCGCTATGTCACACCCCTGCGCTCCGGAGGATCCGTCCCCGGGGTCTTCGAGGCCGACGACCTCGGGACGTACGTGGTCAAGTTCACCGGGTCGGCACAGGGCCGCAAGGCGCTGGTCGCCGAGGTGATCGTCGGGGAGCTGGCGCGGGCGCTCGGCCTGCGCTTCCCCGAGCTGGTGCTGGCGCACTTCGATCCGGCGGTCGCCGACGCCGAACCCCACCAGGAGGTGCGCGAACTGCACGCCTCCAGCGCCGGGACCAACCTCGGCATGGACTATCTGCCGGGAGCGCGGGACTTCACCCCCGAGGTCGCGGAGGCCTTCCCGGTCGACCCGCTGGAGGCCGGCCGCATCGTCTGGCTGGACGCCCTCACGGTCAACGTGGACCGGACCGTCCACAGCTCCAACCTGGTGGTGTGGCCGACGCTCGGAGTCGCACCGCCGAGGCTGTGGCTCATCGACCACGGCGCCGCCCTCGTCTTCCACCACCGCTGGGAGGGGTCCGACCCGGCCAAGGCGTACGACTTCCGGCACCACGCCCTCGGCCGGTACGGGCCCGACGTCCGCGCGGCGGACGACGAGCTGGCGCCGAAGGTGACCGAGGACCTGCTGCGGTCCGTCGCGGCCGAGGTCCCCGACGCGTGGCTGGTGAACGACTCCCGGTTCAGCACGCCGGACGAGGTCCGGGAGGCGTACGTGGCGTATCTGCACGCCCGCGCGAGGTCCTCGGCGTCCTGGCTGCCCACCGACTTCCCCTCGGCGCGGGAACTCGACGAGGAGAACGCCCGGCGGGCGGCGCTGACGCAGCGGGGGCGCCCCGACTGGCTGAAGCGCGTTCCCGACCTGCACGGCAAACCGGCGGCGGAACAGGACTGGTCGGTGCACCTGGGGCGACAGCCCTAGCGGTCCGAGCCGGAGACGCGTCGGCAGCGGGCGTCCCGGACGGCTCGCGGGCCGCCCGGGACGTGCCGGCCCGCTTCAGCCCTCGAGCTGCTCGTGCGCCGGCGGGGTGAGGGAGCCGGCGTGGTCCTCGTCGAGGGCGGCCTTCAGCGGCAGGTCGTGCGCCTGCGCGCGGTGCCTGCCCCGTGCGCCGGGGAGGTGCCGGCTCACCCGAGGTGCGCCGGATCGGCCTCCGTGCCGATGTCGTACGGCTGCGCGATGTCACCGCACTCGACCGGTTCCACGCCGGCCGCGTGCTCCCCGAGACAGGCGCGGACCCCTCGGTCGCCGGTGGCGGTCGCGGCGGTCCCGGCCCGGTGCGCGGCGCCGAACCGCACCGGATGGCCGCGTGCGCCGCCGTACGCGGCCGGGACCAGCGAGTGCGGCGACCGGTACGCGCGCCGCACCCGGGTGACCGCCCCCGGGCCGGTCCCCGGCTGGTCCACCAGCAGGACGAGCGCGGCCCGCGCGTCCGTGCCCGCCGGCGAGTCCAGCCCCGCCCGCAAGGAGGCGCCCATGCCCTGCTCCCGGTCCGGGTGGTCCACCGGCGCGCAGCCCGGCAGCGCGACGCGGGCGCGCACCTCCTCGGCGTGCGTCCCGAGCACCACGTGCACGCCCGCGCAGCCGCCCGCGCGGAGCGCCTGCGCCGCGTGCTCCACGAGGAGCCGTCCCCGGTGCGGGAGCAGGGCCTTGGGGCGTCCGCCGCGCCGGCGTCCGCCGCCCGCGGCCAGCAGCAGGCCGGCCACCCGGTCGTCGTCGTCCGTCACGGGTCCTGCACACCCCACGTCCGGCCGCCCGTCCGGGTGTCCTGTGCCGGGGGAGGCCTCGGGCCACGGTGTCACGCTGCGGAACAAACCGATGACGCAGCGGACTGGCGCAAAGGCCCCGAGGTGGCGTTTACTGGCGCGCACCGGTCCGCGGGGGCGCGTCGGGCCGGTCAGGGGAGGCGCGCGACGACCTGCCAGGGGGAGGACTGTGGTGCGAGGCGTGGACCAGAGGTGTGTGCCCGGCAGCCAGGTGGACCCGCGTGTGACGGAGCTGCGCTCCGCCGTGGCCCGCTTACGCCGCCAACTGGCCGCCCACCGTGCTGAGTTCCGGGACCGGACCATCGCGGAGGAGGCGCTCGCCACGCTGGCCGGACTGGCCGCCGCCGACCGTCCCGACATACCGATGCTGCGCCGCTCCCTCCTGCTCGTCGCCGGAGCCATCGGCTCGGTGAGCGCCCTGGGGGACGGCCTGCGTCAACTCCGCGAGGCGGTCGACCTCTTCGGCCCGTCACCCCGCCCCTGACGCACGGGTGTGCGGGGCGTCGGCCCCGCGGGTGATCCTTCCGGTGCGAGCCGGACCTCGGGAGGATGCCCGCCCGCTCGGACGCTTGCGGGTCCTTCGCCTTGACGATGCCCCCCGTCCGGTCCGAGGCGTCTGGCGGCCTCCGGAGCCGGACGTGATGACCGTGGGCGGGCGGGGCGGTCTCAGGCGGCCGGTCCGCCCGGGGCCGTCAGGGCCTCGGAGAGTTCCGCCGCGACCTGCCGCAGCACCGGGACGATCCGCTCCGTCGCCGCATCCGTGACGCGGCCCGCCGGGCCGGAGACGGAGACGGCCGCCGCCGTGGGGGCGTCCGGCACCGGCACCGCCAGGCAGCGCACGCCGATCTCCTGCTCGTTGTCGTCGATGGCGTACCCCTGCCGGCGCACCTCCTCCAGGGCGGCGAGGAAGCCCTCCGGCGTGGTGATGGTCTTCTCCGTGGCCGCCGGCATGCCCGTGCGGCCCAGCAGCGCCCGCACCTCCTCCGGCGGGAACCCGGCCAGCAGCGCCTTGCCCACCCCCGTGGAGTGCGGCAGCACCCGCCGCCCCACCTCGGTGAACATCCGCATCGAGTGCTTCGACGGCACCTGCGCCACGTACACGATCTCGTCCCCGTCCAGCAGGGCCATGTTCGCCGTCTCGCCGGTCTCCTCCACCAGCCGTGCCAGGTACGGCCGCGCCCAGGTGCCCAGCAGCCGGGACGCCGACTCGCCGAGGCGGATCAGGCGCGGGCCGAGCGCGTACCGCCGGTTGGGCTGCTGGCGCACGTAGCCGCAGACGACGAGGGTGCGCATCAGGCGGTGGATCGTCGGCAGCGGCAGACCGCTGCCGGCGGACAGCTCGCTCAGGCCGACCTCGCCGCCCGCGTCCGCCATCCGCTCCAGCAGGTCGAAGGCGCGCTCGAGGGACTGCACGCCGCCACTGGCGGCGGGCCGGGCGGAGCCGGTGGTGCTGGCGCTGGACGTCGGCACGGCGCGTTCCTTTCGGGGCTGGCGGGAGGTCAGAAGCCTACCCGGCGGCCGGTCGACGGCCGTTCGTACGGATCTGCGTCCTGTGGGACGGAGGCGTGATTCCGTTTCGTGGAAGCTTCTGGGCGTGGCGGTCACGCCGCCGGGGCGACGGGAGCACCCTCGACGCCCACACCATCCGGCCCGGCCGCTCCCGGAAGACGGAAGACGGAAGACGGAAGACGGACGACGGCTGGGAGACCCGGCGCCGCCGCGACCATGGCCACGGCCACGACTGGATCACGCACCGCCTCGTCGCCCAGGCCCGGGTTCGCGCCCTGGAGATCGACACGCCTGCCCGAGGGGCGACGCGGCCGGCCGGGCCTCGGTGTCCGCGCGGGACGGCGAGGACGGGGAGGACGGCGACTGGCGGGGGATCCCGCCCCGCACCCGCCTCCGGCCCGACACCGACCACCGGTTCGTCCTGCCGGAACCGGCGGTGGGGACCCACGCGCGCGTGGACGTCCGCCCCGGCGGCGGCATCTCCCGCCCGCGCCTCTTCGGCTCCCTGACGGACCAGGGGACGGCCGCCCCGGAGGCACGGCGGCAGGAGCCCGGGAGCTGGTCCCCGCGAGGGTGCTCGCTCTCCGGGGAGCGAGCACCCTCCGGCAGGGTGCCTCAGGCCCCGTGCCCGCCGTCCACCGTGAACTCCGCGCCGGTCACGTACGCCGCGCCCGCCAGGTGGACGATCGTGCCCGCCACCTCCGCGGCCGTGCCGAACCGGCCCAGCGCGGTGGCTGCCGCCTGGCCGGCCGCGTACGGGCCGTCCGCCGGGTTCATCTCCGTGTCGGTCGGTCCCGGATGGACGATGTTCGCGGTGATCCCACGCTCGCCCAGCTCCCGCGCCAGCGCCTTGGTCAGCCCCACCAGCGCCGCCTTGCTCATGGCGTAGAGCGTGGCGCCGGGGCCGGCCACCCGCTGTGTCAGAGCCGAGCCGACGGTGATGATCCGGCCCCCGCCCGGCATGACGGAGGCCGCCGCGCGCGAGGCGAGGAAGACACCGCGCACGTTCACCGCGAGCACCCGGTCGACGTCGGCGGGGGAGAGGGACTCCAGCGGGCCGAGCAGGCCGACGCCCGCGTTGTTCACCAATACGTCCAGCCGGCCCAGTTCCCGGGCGGCCGCGGTCACCGCCGAGGCGGGCTCCTCCGGGTCGCCGGCGTCCGCGCGGAGGGCCACCGCGCGGCGCCCCAGCGCCTCGACGGCCCGCACGACGTCGTCCGCCGCACCCTTCGCGTTCACGTACGTCACCGCGACGTCCGCGCCCTCCCGGGCGAGCCGCAGCGCCGTCGCCGCGCCGATGCCGCGGCTGCCGCCGGTCACCAGCGCGGTCCGGCCGAGCAGGGTCTTCTCCATGGTCTGAGTGGTCATGCGTCCATCCCAGCGGCCGGGGCGCCGCGGTGCTGGCGGCGATCGGACGTCGACCTGCCGCACCGCCACCCGGTCCGGGCGGCCCGCTCCCGTTCGAGCAGGAGGGCACGGTTCTCCAGAACCGGGAGGGCGTCCCGCCCGGCCGGCGGACCGGCCGCTCCCACGAGTGCACGGTGACCACGTCCGGTTCGCCCGCCGGTTCGCCCGCCGTGTCGTCACCGGTGAGGAGGAGCAGGAGCAGGAAGACCACCGCATCGCCGACCCACCACGCCTCGTCCGACCTGATCGACCACTCCCGCCGACCGCGTCACGGGACGGGGCGGGGGCGGCGGTGACCCGCCGGGCCGGCCGTCCGGCGGGTCACCCGCCCTGCTTCCGGGTCACCTGCCGGGCTTCCCGGCCTCCGCGACGGCGAACAGGGCGACGCCCAGCACCAGCAGGGCGACGCTCGCGTAGATCTCGTGGCCGTCGAGGAACCCGGCCCGCCGCACCAGGCCCCAGTCCCCTCCGGTGAACTCCGTCACCAGACCCGCCACGCCCTGCAGCACGGCCACGAACCCCAGCACTTCCAGCAGTCGTCCCATGTCACCGACTCTGGCGCCACGGACCCCCCACCCACATCGGCCGCGGGGCGAGTCCTTTCCGACCGAGGTGGACGGCCGGAGCCGCCAGGACACCGAAAGTCTGAGGTCACGCGACTTTCGTCGACGATTCCGGCCGCGGGGCGCCGCACCGGGCGCCCACTGCCTAGATTTGTGGCCCGTGACCGATGACAAGGCGGTGAGGGCCGCCCCGGTGTACACCGGACCCCGGTGGTTCTTCCCGTCCGCCCTCATCCACGAGCTCGACCCCGACGCGAACCGCTCCGGCCGCCGGCCCCGGCGCACCGCCCGTGACTGGGTCGTCGACTTCTCCTGCTTCCTGCTCGCCGTCCTGATCGGAGTGCTCGGCGCGGAGGCGCTGCGCGACAACACCGACCTCCCGCACGCCGTCGCCGTCGTCGACCAGCTGCTCGGCGCGCTGTCGTGCGCGGTGGTCTGGCTGCGCCGGCGATGGCCGCTCGGCCTGGCCGCCGCCATGGGGCCGGTCAGCTTCGTCTCCGAGACCTCCGGCGGGGTCGCGGTCATCGCCCTGTTCACCCTCGCCGTGCACCGGCCGTTCCGGTACGTGGCCTGGGTGGCCGGCGCCCAACTGGTGCTCGTGCCGTTGTACTTCTGGTGGCGCCCCGACCCCGATCTGCCGTACGCCGCCGTCGTCGTCCTGTTCGTGGTGCTGACGGTCGCCGTCGTCGGCTGGGGCATGTTCGTCCGGTCCAAGCGGCAGCTCATGCTCAGCCTGCGGGACCGGGCCCGGCGGGCCGAGACGGAGGCGCGGCTGCGGGCCGAACAGGCGCAGCGGCTCGCCCGCGAGGCCATCGCACGGGAGATGCACGACGTGCTCGCGCACCGGCTGACCCTGCTCAGCGTGCACGCGGGCGCCCTGGAGTTCCGGCCCGACGCCCCACGCGACGAGATCGCACGGGCGGCCGGCGTGATCCGGGAGAGCGCCCACGAGGCGCTCCAGGACCTGCGGGAGATCATCGGGGTGCTGCGGGCCGGCGAGAGCGAGGACGCGGGCCGCCCGCAGCCGACGCTCGCGGCGCTCGACACCCTCGTCGCCGAGTCCCGCCGGGCGGGCATGAAGGTCACCCTGGAACAGCGGGTCGGGGACGCGGGCTCCGTCCCCGCCTCCGTCGGCCGCACGGCCTACCGCATCGCCCAGGAGGGCCTGACCAACGCCCGCAAGCACGCCCCCGGCACGGAGATCACCGTGTCCGTCGCCGGCGGCCCGGGGGAGGACCTCACCGTGACCGTGCGCAACCCCGCCCCGGAAGGGGACGTACCGGCCGTGCCCGGTGCCGGACAGGGGCTGATCGGCCTCACCGAACGGGCCACCCTGGCAGGCGGCGCCCTGGAACACGGTCCCACCCCCGACGGAGGCTTCGAGGTGAGGGCGCGGCTGCCGTGGCGATGAACACCCCGGAACCCCGGTGCGCCCCGTCCCCACCCTCGGTGTGTCCCCGCCCCGCCCGGCCGTGATTACGTACCGCCCATGACTGCGATCAGAGTGCTCCTCGTCGACGACGACCCGCTGGTGCGGGCCGGGCTGTCCTTGATGCTGGGCGGCGCCGACGACATCGAGATCGTCGGTGAGGCCGCCGACGGCGGCGAGGTCGAGGCGCTCGTCGACCGCACCCGGCCGGACGTCGTCCTCATGGACATCCGCATGCCGTTGGTCGACGGGCTCAGCGCGACCGAGGCGCTGCGCCGCCGCGAGGACGCCCCGCAGGTCGTCGTGCTCACCACCTTCCACGCCGACGACCAGGTGCTGCGCGCGCTCCGCGCGGGCGCGGCCGGGTTCGTGCTCAAGGACACCCCGCCCGCCGAGATCGTCGCCGCGGTGCGGCGCGTCGCGGCCGGCGACCCGGTGCTGTCGCCCGCGGTCACCCGGCAGCTGATGACCCACGCGGCCGGCGGCGCGGGGGACACCCGGCGCGCCCGCGCCCGTGACCGCGTCGCCGTCCTCAACGACCGCGAACGCGAGGTCGCCGTGGCGGTCGGCCGGGGTCTCGCCAACGCGGAGATCGCCGCCGAGCTGTACATGAGCGTGGCCACCGTCAAGACGCACGTCTCGCGCGTCCTGGCCAAGCTCGACCTCAACAACCGCGTCCAGATCGCGCTGCTCGCCCATGACGCGGGGCTGCTGGAGGGCACTGACAGTCCTTGACGCCCACCGCTTCGAGGACGCCCGCCGTACGACCCCCGTCGTCCGTGCCCGGCCTCGTCACCGCACGGAAGCCGCTGGACGCGCAGCCCTTCAGCCGGCTGCTCGGCGCCCCGCCGTCTTCGGCGACGGCGGGGCGCCCCCGGGGACCGGCCTCCGCCCGGCCACCGGCCGCCCCCTCCGCGCCCGCGCGACCGTCGTCCCCGCGGGCCGACGCCAGGCCGTCACCCGCCGTGACCTCCTCACGGTGACGGAGGACGACGAGGAGACGCTGTGCGCGGCGGCGCGGGGGGACCCGTCCTCCCGGTGGCGGTCCGGGCCCCGTGTCTCACGTGAGCGCCTCCTGGGCGCTGCCCAGCAGTTCCGCCGGACGGACCGGCCGGCGTTCCCGGCGGGACCGCTCGCACGCCTCCGCGATCAGCAGGGCCCGCAGGGCCTCACGGCCGTCGCAGGGGTTGGGGCGCTCGCCCCGCACCACCTCGACGAACGCGGTCAGTTCGGCCTCGTACGCGGGGGCGAACCGCTCCAGGAAGCCGGTCCACGGCTTGTCCGCCGCGGGCGGCCCGGTCGGCTCCGTGGACGCGATGGGCGTACGGTCGTCGAGGCCGACCACGATCTGGTCGCGCTCCCCGGCGAGCTCCATGCGCACGTCGTAGCCGGCGCCGTTCATCCGGGTCCCGGTGACCGTGGCGAGGGTCCCGTCGTCGAGGGTGAGCAGCGCCGCGCCGGTGTCGACGTCCCCGGTCTCGCGGAACACCGGGGGCCCCGCGTCCGACCCGGTGGCGTACACGTCGGCGACCTCCCGGCCGGTCACCCAGCGCAGCATGTCGAAGTCGTGGATGAGCGTGTCCCGGTACAGCCCGCCCGACTGCGCCAGGTGCCCGGCGTCCGGCGGCTGCGCGTCGCTGGTCATCGCCCGCACCGTGTGCAGCCGCCCCAGCCTGCCCGCCCGTACCGCCTCACGGGCGCCCGTGTAGCCCGTGTCGAACCGCCGCTGGAAGCCCATCTGCAGCACCGTCCCGGCGGTCTCCACCTCCGTGATCGCCTGTAACGTGCCGGCGATGTCCAGGGCGATGGGCTTCTCGCAGAACACCGGCAGTCCCGCGCGCGCCGCCCGCGCGATCAGGTCCGCGTGGGCGGAGGTGGCCGCGGTGATCACCACGGCGTCGACCCCCCAGGTGTAGATCTCGTCCACTCCCGGCGCCGCCGTCTCGCCGAGCCGGTGGGCGAGGGCCTGGGCCCGCGCCGGATCGACGTCCGTGAGGATGAGGGAACCCACTTCGCGGTGTCTGCTGAGTGTGTGGGCGTGAATGGTGCCGATACGGCCCGTACCGATGACCCCGATGCGCATGGAAACAAAGTGGGGCTCGCACCGCTCCCTGTCAATGCGCATGTCCGGACAACCGAACTACACGACTTCCCGTCAACAGCCCACGCAGATACGCTCGCTCCGTGCCCAAACCAGAAGTGGACCCGACCGTGCAGCTGGAGCTGAGCGTGGACCGCGGCTCCCCCGTGCCGTTGTACTTCCAGCTGGCCCAGCAGCTGGAGTCCGCCATCGAGCACGGCACCCTGACCCCCGGCAGCCTGCTGGGCAACGAGATCGAGCTGGCCGGGCGCCTCGGCCTGTCCCGCCCGACGGTCCGCCAGGCCATCCAGTCGCTCGTCGACAAGGGCCTGCTGGTGCGCCGCCGCGGCGTCGGCACGCAGGTCGTGCACAGCCAGGTCAAACGCCCGCTGGAGCTGAGCAGCCTCTACGACGACCTGGAGTCCGCCGGCCAGCGCCCCACCACGGCCGTGCTGGTCAACACCATGGTCGCCGCGTCCGCCGAGGTCGCCGCCGCGCTCGGGGTGGCCGAGGGCGGGGAGGTGCACCGCATCGAGCGGCTGCGCTCCGCGCACGGCGAGCCCATCGCGCACCTGTGCAACTACCTTCCGCCCGGCCTGCTCGACCTGGACACCGGCCAGCTCGAGGCCACCGGCCTGTACCGGCTGATGCGGGCCGCCGGGATCACCCTGCACAGCGCCCGCCAGACCATCGGAGCGCGGGCCGCCACCGCCGTCGAGGCCGAGCGGCTGCGCGAACAGCCCGGCGCCCCGCTGCTCACCATGCAGCGGGTCACCTTCGACGACACCGGCCGCGCGGTGGAGTACGGCACGCACACCTACCGGCCCGCGCGGTATTCCTTCGAGTTCCAGCTGCTCGTACGGAACTGACTCGCACGGGACCGGACCGGGCCGCTCGCGCGCATGATCGTCGCATTGTCCGGACAATGTGACGCGGTCCACGGGCGCAGGGTGCGCACACCTGATCCGGTGCGGACGCGAACGGCGGAGAGCCGCCTCCGCCCGCTTCCGGTGACGGGATCCGACGTATCCCGTCACCTGCCCGGTACCGCGATCGGCGGGCCCGTGCGGCAGAATCGCACCCGATGAGCACCTATCGCGACTTCACCGCCCCCATCGGCTCCCGGCGCGCCACCGTCCTCAGAACGGTCGGCACGCGGGAGCGCCGCTCCCACCTGTCGGCGCCCCGGGTCCCGACCGTGGGCATCGACATCGGCGGCACCAAAGTGATGGCGGGCGTCGTGGACGCCGACGGCAACATCCTGGAGAAGCTCCGCACGGAGACCCCGGACAAGTCCAAGAGCCCGAAGGTCGTCGAGGACACCATCGTGGAGCTGGTGCTGGACCTGTCCGACCGGCACGACGTGCACGCCGTCGGCATCGGCGCGGCCGGCTGGGTCGACGCCGACCGCAACCGGGTGCTCTTCGCCCCCCACCTGTCCTGGCGCAACGAACCCCTGCGGGACCGCCTCGCCGGCCGCCTCGCCGTGCCGGTCCTCGTCGACAACGACGCGAACTCCGCGGCCTGGGCCGAGTGGCGCTTCGGCGCCGGACGCGGCGAGGACAACCTCGTCATGATCACCCTCGGCACCGGCATCGGCGGCGCGATCCTCGAGGACGGCCAGGTCAAGCGCGGCAGGTACGGCGTCGCCGGCGAGTTCGGCCACATGCAGGTCGTCCCCGGCGGACACCGCTGCCCCTGCGGCAACCGCGGCTGCTGGGAGCAGTACAGCTCAGGCAACGCGCTGGTGCGCGAGGCGCGCGAGCTGGCCGCCGCCGACTCCCCGGTCGCCTACGGCATCATCGAGCACGTCAAGGGCAACATCGCCGACATCAGCGGCCCGATGATCACCGAGCTGGCCCGTGAGGGCGACGCCATGTGCATCGAGCTGCTCCAGGACATCGGCCAGTGGCTCGGCGTGGGCATCGCCAACCTGGCCGCCGCCCTCGACCCCTCCTGCTTCGTCGTCGGCGGCGGCGTCTCCGCGGCCGACGACCTGCTGATCGGGCCCGCCCGGGACGCCTTCAAGCGGCACCTCACCGGGCGCGGCTACCGCCCGGAGGCCCGCGTCGTGCGCGCCCAGCTCGGCCCCGAGGCCGGCATGGTCGGCGCCGCCGACCTCGCCCGCCTGGTCGCCCGCCGCTTCCGCCGCGCCAAGCGCCGCCGTGTCGAGCGGTACGAGCGCTACGAACGGTTCACGGAGGTCCGCCGCTCCATCTCGGAGGCGCTGTGACGGCCGAGCACCCTCCGCCGAGCGGCGACCCAGGCCGCCCTGACGGGACGGGCGGCCCCGGTGGCGCGGGCCGGGCGCATCCAGGCGAGGACCGCCGGCACATGATCCGCCGCCGCGCCCTCACCCTGCTGATCATCGTCCTGCTCATCGGCATCCCGGCCGGCTACCTGGTGATCTCCGCCAACCAGAGCCGGGCCAGCGGCAAGGACAAGGAGGCGCGGTACTCGGCGACCGGCCTCACCGAGGGCTGGCCGACCAAGCTCCAGCGCCGCATCTACGAAGTGCCGGTGCCGCACCCGGCCTGGTGGGTCGCCTCGTACGAGACGAACAACTGGAAGACCAGCCGCCTGTACGTCGAGTTCGAGACCAGCGACGCGGGCCTGACCGCCTTCCTCACCAGCATGGGCATGTCGGAGAAGGACCTGAAGAAGGACCGCCTGCCCATCGCCGAGCGCGACCGCGACGTCACCGGCTGGACCTTCGAGGGCCCCGGCACCTGGTCCGGCCTGGTGCACAAGCAGAAGAACCCCGCGCCCACGCACGAGGTGGTCGTCAACCACGACAAACCCGGCTATCCCCGCGTGTACGTCGTGGCCCGCACCGTGCCCTGACCCGGCCGCCGGAGCCGATTGTCGGACCCCGCCCGTAGAGTCGGGGACGACTGGTCCGGCAGGCGGGCGGGGAGGTGACAAGGCGTATGGGCGAGGCGACCGTGACGGCGGCGGCCGAGCGGGCCGTGGCGGCCGGAGGGCCCGGCGGACCCGTCCCGTCCCCGCGCCTCCCGGCCGTGTTCCTGCCGGCGCCCCTCCCGCGCGACGGACGGGTCGTCTTCTACGACCCCGAGGGCGGGGGAGCGCCTCCCGAGGGGACTGAGGAGGCTGGAGGGCTTCCCGAGGCGGCGGGATCGTCCTTCGAGGGTGCCGGCGAGGTCCCCGAGGGTGCCGTCGGCGCCCGCCGCACGGGTCTCACCGTCGTCCGCCCGCACGGCGCGGGAGTGCGCCGCCGCAGCGTTCCCGCCCTGTCGCTGCCCGTGGACGAGGCCCTGCCCCTGCTGGTCCGCGCCCGGCACGATCCGGCCGCCCACCCCGCGACCGCCTGCTGGGGCGCCGCCGCCCTGCACGCCCTGCGGCTCACCGCCCGCGGCCGCCTGCTGCCCGGCCTCACCGCGGAGGGGTACGACGCCTGGCGCGCCGGCCCGCTCGAACCGGACGACGTGGCGCACCTGCGCGCGGTGGCCGCCGCCCTCCCCTACGAGGGCCACGCGGTGCCGCTGCCCGGCCCGGGCCCCCTGCGTCTGCCCCAGCCGGAAGCCCTGGTGCGCGCCTTCCTGGACGCGGTCGCCGACACCCTGCCCCGCACGCCCGCCGCGCCCTACGCCTCCGGACCGCCGTTCGCCGCGCGGCGGCCCCAGCGGCTGCCCGACGCCCGCGACTGGGCCGCCGAGGTCGCGGCCGGCATGGACGCCGGCGTGCGGATCTCGCTCCGCCTGGACCTGTCCGCCCACGACCTCTTCGACACCGGGGAGACGGCAGGCGGCGGGGGTGGCGGCGCGCGGGGGGCGGGCGCGGCGATCGTGCAGGTGCACAGCCTCTCCGACCCCACCCTGGTGGCCGACGCGGCGGCCCTCTGGTCGGGCGAGGCCGACCACGGCTTCGGGCCCCGCGCGCGCGTGGACGCCGCCCTCGCGGTGCGCCGCGCCGCCCGCGTCTGGCCCCCGCTGGACCGGCTCGCCGACCAGGACGTCCCGGACGTACTGGCGCTGTCCGAGGACGAGTTGAGCGACCTGCTCGGCGTGGCGGCCACCCGGCTCGCGGCGGCCGGGATCGCCGTGCACTGGCCGCGCGACCTCGCGCAGGACCTCACCGCCACGGCGGTCGTCCGGTCCGCCCCCGGCTCGGCGACCGACGGCACCGGCTTCTTCGAGAGCGAGGACCTGCTGCGGTTCGGCTGGCAGATCGCCCTGGGCGGCGACCCGCTCACCGAGGCCGAGATGGACGCCCTGGCCGAGGCGCACCGCCCCGTGGTCCGGCTGCGCGACCAGTGGGTGCTGGTCGACCCCGCCCTCGTCCGCAAGGCCCGCAAACGGGACCTCGGGCTGCTCGACCCGGTCGACGCGCTGTCCGTCGCCCTCACCGGGGAGGCGGAGGTGGACGGCGAGACGGTGGAGGCGGTGCCCGCCGGGACCCTGGCCGTCCTCCGCGACCGCCTGACCGCGGGCGTGCGGCCCGCCGAGCCCCCGCCCGGCCTCGACGCCACCCTGCGCGACTACCAGCTCCGCGGCCTGGCCTGGCTGGACCTCATGACCTCCCTCGGCCTGGGCGGCTGCCTCGCCGACGACATGGGCCTCGGCAAGACGGTCACCCTCATCGCCCTGCACCTCACAAGGGCCCGCCCCGAACCCACCCTGGTGGTCTGCCCCGCGTCCCTGCTCGGCAACTGGCAGCGGGAGATCACCCGGTTCGCCCCCGGCGTGCCCGTACGCCGCTTCCACGGCGCCGACCGCACCCTGGACGGGACGGGCGGCGGCTTCGTCCTCACCACCTACGGCACCATGCGCTCCGCCGCGCCCACCCTGGCGGAACAGCGGTGGGGCATGGTCGTCGCCGACGAGGCGCAGCACGTCAAGAACCCGCACTCGGCGACCGCCAGGGCCCTGCGCACCATCCCGGCCCCGGCCAGGGTGGCCCTCACCGGCACACCCGTGGAGAACAACCTCTCCGAGCTGTGGGCCCTCCTCGACTGGACCACCCCCGGCCTCCTCGGCCCCCTGAAGTCCTTCCGCGCCCGGCACGCGCGCGCGGTGGAGACCGGCGAGGACGAGCAGGCGGTCGAGCGGCTGGCCCGTCTGGTCCGCCCCTTCCTGCTCCGGCGCAAGAAGTCCGACCCGGGCATCGTCCCCGAGCTGCCGCCCAAGACGGAGACGGACCACCCGGTGCCGCTCACCCGTGAACAGGCCGCGCTGTACGAGGCGGTGGTGCGCGAGTCGATGCTCGCCATCGAGACCGCGCGGGGGATCGGGCGCCGCGGCCTGGTGCTGAAGCTGCTGACCTCGCTCAAGCAGATCTGCGACCACCCCGCGCTGTACCTGAAGGAGGAGCACGCCCCGGCCGGGGACCGCCTCGCCGCCCGCTCCGGCAAACTCGCCCTGCTGGACGAGCTGCTGGACACGGTGCTCGCCGAGGACGGCTCGGCCCTCGTCTTCACCCAGTACGTCGGCATGGCCCGCCTGATCACCCGCCACCTCGCCGAGCGCGCCGTCCCGGTCGACCTGCTGCACGGCGGTACGCCGGTGCCGGAGCGGGAGCGGATGGTGGACCGCTTCCAGAGCGGCGCGGTCCCCGTTCTCGTCCTGTCCCTCAAGGCGGCCGGGACCGGCCTGAACCTCACCCGTGCCGGGCACGTCGTCCACTTCGACCGCTGGTGGAACCCGGCGGTCGAGGAGCAGGCCACCGACCGCGCGTACCGCATCGGGCAGACCCAGCCCGTCCAGGTCCACCGGCTCGTCACCGAAGGCACGGTGGAGGACCGTATCGCCGAGATGCTCCAGTCCAAGCGGGCCCTCGCGGACGCGATCCTCGGCTCGGGCGAGTCCGCGCTCACGGAACTGTCCGACCGTGAGCTGTCCGACCTGGTGTCCCTGCGGAGGACGACATGAGGCCCCGGCCGTCGGAGCAGGTGAGGGAGGCGCTGCGCGCGGCGCGTGAGCGGGGGTCCGGGGGAGCGGAGGCCCCGCCCGAGGAGGCGGGCTCCCCGGAGGAGCACACGGCCGCTCCGGCCGCTTCGGGGGCTCCTGCGGCTCCTGCGGCTCCTGCGAAGAAAGCCGCGCAGGCCGGTCCGCCCGCCCCGGCCGACCGCCCGACCCGCCCGTCCGACGCGGCCCGGGAAGCGCTGCGCCGCACCCTGCGGGCGCGGCGCGAGACCTCCGCGGCGCCGGCCGGCGCGGACGCCGGTGAGCTCCGGGCGACCTCGGACACGGTCGCCGGGGGAGCGGCGAGCGGTGGGCGTCGGCATGCGGAACAGGCGTGCTCCGGGGAGGTCGAAGGGGCGCGGCACGGCGAGAGGGCGCCTGCCGGAACCGGCGACGGGCCGTCGCACGTGAGGAAGGCGCCCTCCGGAGACGCGGTGGGCGAGGCCCCGTCCTCCGCGAGCGAGGTCCAGCCCGCCGGAGGAGAAGCGCCCGGCGCGGCGCGTCCGCGCGGCGCGGAGGAGGGTTCCGCCGACGCGGCGGACACGGCCGCACCGGCGTCGGACGGGACCCCGACGAGTGCGCCGCGCCCCGGCGCGCTGCCCCGTTCCGAGGACGCCACCGGTGACGACGACGCGTCGGCTGCCGTCCCGGGGGACGCGGCCGGCCGTGCCCCCACGCGGGACGCGGCCGGCCCGGCCGGCCGAGCACCGGCCGCCGCCCCGGACGGGCACGAGGCGTCCGCTCCGGACGGGCACGAGGCGTCCGCTCCGACTGACGACACCGAGCCGCGCCCGACCCCCCGTCCTGGGGACATCGCACGGGAGGCGTTGCGCGCCGCCCGTGAGGAGCGGGCGCGGGCCCGCGCCCGCGAGCAGGTGGAGGCGGCCCAGCGCCCCCGCCGCGACCCCGCGCCCCGCGTCCCGCGCACCACCCGGGGCGACCGCGCCGCCGACCGCCGCGCCCGCGAGATCCGGGAGACCTTCGCCGACGCCTTCCGCATGCCCGACACGGCGGACGACGCGACACCCGCCGCCTCCGCCGACGTGGACGCCCGGCCCGGGAGCACCCCGAGGCGCGGCCCCGACACCGAGCGGCCCGCCGCGCCTGCTTCCCCCGAGCCGGCCCCCGCCCCGGACGGAGGACCCGCCGTCCCCGGCGGGGGACCCGCTTCCGCTGTCGATCCGGGACCGGCTCCCGCCACGGGCCAGGGACCGGACGGCGCCGCCGGACGGGCGGCGCCCCCCGCCACCCCGCGCTCCATGGCCGCCCCCGCCCGGGACGGCGACCACCGCCGTACCTTCCCGCCGTTCCCGCCCCGCTCCTCGGGGGGCGACGGCGAGGCGTTCGCCGAGACCTGGTGGGGGAGGGCGTGGGTCACCGCGCTGGAGGACGGCGCGCTGGACCCCGCGCGCCTCGCCCGCGGACGCGGCTACGCCGAGCAGGGCCACGTGGACGCCATCACCGTCACGCCGGGACTGGTCCTGGCGTACGTGCAGGGCAGCCGCCCCAGGCCGTACCGGGTGCAGGTGCGGCTGCGGACGTTCGACGACGCCGGCTGGGAGCGGTTCCTGGACGCCGCCGCGGACCGTCCCGGCCACATCGCGGCCCTGCTGGACAAGGAGATGCCGCAGTCCCTCGCCGACTGCGGCGTCCCCCTGCTGCCCGGCCCGGGTGACCTCGCGCCGCACTGCAGCTGCCCCGACTCGGGTCACCCGTGCAAGCACGCGGCGGCCCTCTGCTACCAGACGGCCCGGCTGCTGGACGCCGACCCGTTCGTGCTGCTCCTCCTGCGCGGGCGCGGCGAGCGCGAGGTGATCGACGCGCTGTCCCGGCTCAGCGCGGCCCGCGCCGCCCGAGCCGCCCAGGGACGGGAACCGGAGCCGCTGCCCGGCATACGCGCCACCGACGCCGTGTCCCGGCGCGGACCCGGACTCCCGCCGCTGCCCGCGCCGTTGCCGCCTCCCCAGCACCCGGAGCAGCCGCCCGCCTACCCGGCGTCCCCGGGCGGCCCGGACCCGTTCGCGCTGGACCAGCTCGCCACCGACGCGGCGGCCCGCGCGCACGCCCTGCTCACCACCGGCCGCGACCCGGTCGGCCCGCTCACCCTGTGGCACGACGCCGTACGCCTGGCCGCCGCCCGCCCCGGCTCGGGGCTGACCGCCGGCACCCGCGCGCTGTACGCGTCCCTCGCGCGGGCGGCCGGCCGCACCCCCGGCGACCTGGCGCGCGCGGTCGCCGCGTGGCGGCAGGGCGGGCCGACCGGACTGGCCGTGCTGGAGGAGCCGTGGGATCCGCCGGCCGGCCGCTTCGACCGCGCCCGCCCGCTGCTGCTCGCCGCGGACCTCCCCGCCTTCCGGCCCTGGCGCAACCGCCTCACCCACCCCCGCGGTCACGTCCAGCTCCGCCTCGGCCGCGACCACCTCTGGTACGCGTACGAGTCCGAGCCGGGCCAGGACGACTGGTGGCCCCGAGGCACCCCCGACCCCGATCCGGTCGGCGCCCTCACCGGCCTGGACACCCTCGGCGACGTCTGACGGCCGCCCGGCCGGGAAGGCCCCCCCCGGCCCCTCCCCGCCCGGCCCTACCCCTCCCCGCTTCCGGACGCCGACGGCACCGGTACGTCCACCTGCCGCAGCTCCGCGAGGAGCACGCTCTGCCCGGCCAGCAGTTCGGTGAGGATCCGCCGGGCCGCGCGGAGCAGTTCGGCGACGTCGCCGCCGGCGAGGGCGTACGTCACGGTGGAGCCCTCCCGTACCGAGACGACGATGCCGGACCGGCGCAGCACCGCCAACTGCTGGGAGAGGCTGGACGGTTCGATGTCGATGTCGGCGAGCAGGTCCCGTACCGGCACCGGCCCGTGCTGCAACAGCTCCAGCACCCGGATGCGCACCGGGTGCCCCAGCATCCGGAAGAACTCTGCCTTGGCCTGGTAGAGGGGGACTTGCATGGGTGCGCGCTCCCTGCCGCGTCGGGGATGTTCTCCGGAACGCGGCGGCGCCCTCCGCGGGCGCCGCCGCACGATGTGCCGTCCTTCGCCTTCGCCGCCGATCCTGCGGGCTCGGCACGGCGCGCGCCCGCGGCTTGGGACCATGTTCATGTGGCGACTTGAAGAAGTCTTCACATCACGGGCGTGCGTCGGCCGGGCCCCGGGGCGGCTCACACTTCCAGTTGTTCCTCGACCCGCTTGAGCTGGTGGCGGGCCATCGCCAGGTTCGAGCGGGACTTGTCCAGGACCAGGTACAGGAACAGGCCGTTGCCGCTGCGGCCGGTGACCAGCCGGATCAGGTGGTACTGGGACTCGAGGGTGATGAGGATGTCCTCGATCTGCCCGGTGAGGCCCAGCAGTTCCATCGTGCGCACCTTGGCGCGGATCACATCGGTGTTGCCGGCCGCCGCGACGGTCAGGTCCAGGTCCTTCCCCCCGCCCAGCGTGCCCAGCGCCATGCCGCTCGAATAGTCGACGACGGCCGCACCCAGGGCCCCCTCGACATTGGTCATGATGTCCTTCAACGACACTTCCACACTCGCCACGGGCGTCTCCCTCTCCAGTCATGTGATGGTCGCGGCGGCCTCCAGGGGAAGCCCTTTCGCCTCGGCCGCGCTGGAACGCTAGGCGGGCGGGACGTGCCGGAGGGCGCGGGGTTCAGGGATGACCCGTAATGACCGAACGCTTGCGCAGGGGAACGATTGTTTGACCACAATCAGTTCGAAAACGCCGAGCGGACGAACGTGACGACGACACACACGATCAGGTGGCGTCCACCGGCTCCGCCGTCACGACGAGGGTGGCGGTGTAGCCGCCGCGCTCGGGCTCGAGGGGCGGGGCGCAGGTGATGAGGGTGAGCACCGGAGGCCCGGTGCGGCGGAAGGCGGACGGCGGCAGCTCGTCCTCGGGCACGGTGGCACGCGCGGTGACGCGGTGGGCGACGGGCTCGTCACCGTTCCTCCGCACCTCGACGGTGTCCCCGGCCCGTACGTCCCTCAGCGCGGCGAACTCGCCCAGGTCACCGGTCCCGCTGTCGAGGTGCCCCACCAGCACGGCCGACCCCTCGGTGCTGCCGGGAGCGGGACCGTAGCGGTACCAGCCGGCCACGGCCGGGTCGTCCGGCACGGTCATGTCCCCGCGCGGGGTCACGCCGACGTCCTCGACCCGGGCGTCGAGCCCGACCCGGGGGATCAGCACGCGTTCGGGCAGAGCCGCCGTCCACGGCCGTCCGTCCGGCCGTGGACGGCGGCGGCGCAGCGCCGGACGGCCTCCCGGTGACGCCCGTCGGCGCCGACGCCGATGCCGATGACGACGGCGCGGCGCCGAAGTCGGCGGGCGGGGCGGCCTGTCCCCGCCCGTGCGCCACCAGCAGCAGCCCGAGGACCACCGCCGTGACGGCGGCCGGAGCAGCGACCGTCACGGCCGGACCCCCGCGCCACCGCGAGGTGTCAGCCACGCTTGCCCGCGAAACGGCGGGCCGCCAGCACACCGGCCACGGCGACCGCACCGCCCGCGGCGGCCCAGCCCGGCGCCCAGTCCGCGGAGTTGGCCGAGACGGCGGTGCCGAGGACCACCGCCGTGACGGCGGCCGGAGCGGCGACCGTCACGGCCGGACCCCCGCGCCACCGCGAGGTGTCAGCCACGCTTGCCCGCGAAACGGCGGGCCGCCAGCACACCGGCCACGGCGACCGCGCCGCCCGCGGCGGCCCAGCCCGGCGCCCAGTCCGCGGAGTTGGCCGAGACGGCGGTGCCGTCACCGCCCGCGTGCACGGCCTTCGGCATGGACTCCATGCCGCTGAACTTCTGCGTGGCCAGGGCGAGGTTCTCGTCCTCGGCGCTGCCCCAGGCGTACACGACGGTGCCGGCGCCCTCCGCCACGTTCACCCCGGCCGGGCCGAGGGCCACGGTGTCCGTGCCGGCGAGCACCACGTCGGCGTTCACCGTGCCCGCGTCGACCACGGCGGTGTCCTCGTCCGGGTTCGTCAGGCCGGTGAAGACGGGTTCGCCGCCGGCGCGCACGTGCACGGCGGGTGCGGCGGCGATGTGCCGGCCCGTCAGCCGGGCCTTGCCCGCGTCGACCGCGGACACGTCGTCGGCGAACGCGGTCAGCCGGGGCGTGCCGTCGGCGGTGAGGGGGGGGGCGGCGATCGTGGCGGTGTCGCCCTCGCCGACCTCGACCTGCTTCTCCAGGGCCGGGGTGCCGTCGGGGCCCTGGCCCGCCTCGAAGATCTGGATGTCGTAGGTGCCGGCGTCGAGGGGCTGCGGCTCGGTCACCGTGCCGGGCTCGAAACCGGAGAGCAGTTCGTCGCCGTTGGCGTACACGTCGACCGTCATCCCGGGGATGCCGTGGACGACGGACACCACCGCCGTGTCCTGAGCGGCGGAGGGGGCCGTCATGGCGGGCGCGGCCCGCCCCCGGGGCCTGGCCGAGGCGGTGAGCGCGCTGGAGGGACTGGCGGTGCGCTGAGAAGCCTGGCGCTCAGGTCCGCCGCCGGACGTCTCCCCGGTGCCGGCGCCCGCGCGGCGGTGTCCGGTGACGTACGCGCTGCTGAGCAGTCGCCGCGGCCCGGTGTGTGGCGGCCGGAGGCGGGCAGGCCGGTCCACGCCGTGCGGTCGCACCGTCCGTGCGCCGTTCGCGGACCGTACCGGTGCGCGGCCGTCCCGCGGTCAGCCGACGAGGACGTGAGGGGAGGACTCCTTCGGCTTCGCGTTCGCCCACCGCATCCGGCGCACGGTGTCAGGGGGAGGGCAGGACCGGACGGTCGCGAGCAGTTCGGCGTCCTTCAGCCCCATCGGCCGTCGGAGTGAAACGGCGGGCTGCACGGCGTCACCGGCGTGTCGCGTGGCATGCATCCCCTGCCGGGCGCCGAAGAAGGGCTCTCCTGCCTGCTCCGCCCGCCGGCGGTGCGCGGTGGGCGGTGACGCCGCGGTGGCCGGACGCCGCACGAGACGCGGACGGCTTCGCCGGAAGGCGACGAAGACAGGGATCCACGCCGCGCCCGGAGACCGAGAAGGAGAGGCCGATCATGGGACATGGCGGAAACATCATCCAGGAACTGACCACGGACCACCGCGAGATGGACTCGCTCTTCGAACAGATCGAGGCGCTGCCCGCGGGTGAACAGCGGCGGCGCGATCTGGCGGACGAATTGACGAGGGAGTTGGTGCGGCACTCGGTGGCGGAAGAGGAACACCTGTATCCGGCGGTGCGCCGTTACGTCGACGGGGGCGACGATCTGGCCGACAAGGAGATCGCCGACCACAGCGAAGTCGAGCGCATGCTCAAGGAACTCGAAGGCTGTGAGCCCGGTGACGGCCGGTTCGACACCCTGATCGCGCAGCTGAAGAGGTCCGTCACCGAACACGTCGACGACGAGGAGAACCGGCTGTTCCCCCTGCTGGCCGACGTCTGTTCCGCCGCCGCCCTGCAGGAGTTGGGCGAGAAGGTGCGGGCGGCCAAGGAGACCGCGCCCACCCGACCGCACCCCGCCGCCCCCGACACACCGCCCGCCAACAAACTCCTCGCCCCGGGCGTCGGCATGGTCGACCGGCTGCGCGACGCGCTCACCGGCCGCGGCCGACAGGGCTGAAGGCCGACCGGACCGCGTCCGCCGTACCTGTCGCACGAGGCGCATGGGGCATGCCGGGAACACGCGCTCGGCTCCTGGCAGCACCACGGAGCAGTACACGGGACACCGAGACGTCGGTCCGCGCAGGTGGAAGACGTCCTTGGCCCGCGGCCCCTTCGTGCTCGCCCGGTCTCCCTGCTTCGGGGGACGGATGTGGCGCGGGAGGCCGAGGAGCGACGGCGCGCTGAAGGAGGGAGGGCGGGGTAAGCGGGCGGCATAGGACAACCAGTGATCACGCTGCGCGGCTCCGGCCGCCGCACCGTCGGAAGGAGCATCACCGTCATGTCCACGCATCACACCACCCCCGCGTCCGGCCGGACCAGGGTCCAGCAGGCCGCGCTCGCCGTCGGAGCGGTATTCCTCCTGGTGGGCGTTCTCGGCTTCATTCCCGGCGTCACGACCGACTACGACACCATGGAGTTCGCCGAGCATCACTCCGAGGCCAAGCTCCTGGGGATTTTCCAGGTGTCGATCCTGCACAACATCGTCCACCTGCTGTTCGGCCTCGCCGGCATCGTCATGGCCCGCGCGGCCTCCACCGCCCGCGCCTTCCTCATCGGCGGCGGTGTGATCTACCTGATCCTGTGGATCTACGGCCTGGTCATCGACCACGACAGCGCGGCGAACTTCGTGCCGGTCAACACGGCGGACAACTGGCTGCACTTCGTCCTGGGCGTCGGCATGATCGCCCTGGGCGTCCTTCTCACCCGCAGGCCCGCGCCGACAGCCCGCTGAAGCACAGCGGCCCGAGCCTGACGACGAGGGGACGCGGACGGTGGCGACACCGTCCCGGCTGGGCGCAGGCGTCTTCGCACCGCGGACGGGCCAGGGCGAGCAGAGCCCGACGTGCCGCGGAGAGACGTCGCCACCGCCCCTGATCTTCTGACGACGCACGGTCGGTCGTCCCGCCAGGAACCGCGGGATGCGGCTGGACGGGTCGGACGAAGCCCCGCCGGGGCCCGGCGGGGCTTCTGCGCACAGGTGCACAGGGGGGTGGCGGAGTGCAGCGGCCGGCGTGGGCGCCGTCGCACTCCGGCACTCCGCGGGCCAGGTCAGTCGTCCCCGGTGGTCCGGCTCACCAGTGCGCCGTACGCCAGCTGCAGCGCGTCCGCGCCCGCCAGTGCCGTGAGCGCGCCCATGGCGGTCCGGGTCGCCCTCGGCCACAGCAACTGGCCGGCGGTCAGGGTGGACACCACCCACACGCTCGTGCAGAACGGGCAGGTCACCAGCTCGCCGACGGCGTCCTTGCCGCCTTCCGGTTCCGCCTCCTCGTGCAGTTCGGCGGGACCCTGCGGGCCGACGTACCGCGTGAAGGGCGCACGCAGCGGACTGGTGACGGACGCCTTGCTCAGCAGCCTGCTGAGCCGGAAGGTGGCGACCGAGGTCAGGACCACGTCCCAGGGCTGGGGCCGGTCGGGCACGGGGGTCCCGCGCAGCCGTACCGCCGTGGCCCATGCCGCCGTGTACGCCCCGAATCCCGCCATGGACGCCAGATAACCGCCCAGCGGGCGGTCGTGCCCCGCGGAGTACCGTCGTCCGGTGCGCCGGGCAAGCCCGCGCAGGCGTGATGCGAGGCGGTTGTCAGCCGTCCTGCCGACCGCGGCGTCGCCTGTGGCGTCAGCCCTGTCGTCGGACGTGCTGGTCAGGGGATCCATGGGTCACACCCTCCTCCGCGGCGCCCGGCGGCCGCTCCGTCTCCCGGTAGTTGTCCGCGTGCTCCGCCCGGCCGTCCCGGCGCAGGCGCATCTCGACATGGCCGTCGGTGATCCGCGTGTCGAAGGCGGGCCGGGGAGCGGCGGCGGGGCCGCGTACGTTCCAGCCGTCGGGGAGACGGAGGACGCCTCCGCGCCAGGGGCACGGGAGACACCCGTCGGCAGTCGTCCCCTCGGACAGCGGTCCGGCGAGGTGGCCGCCCGGCATGCCGCCGGCTCCGACCGCCTCCACTCCCAGCAGGCCGTGGACCGCGCAGGGCCGCGGACAGCCGGCTGCCGATCGGCACCTGCGCCATCAGCGGACGCCCGGGGTGGCCCAGCCGCCTTCCGCGCAGCGCGTCCCGGCCGCGACCGGGCGGCAGGGCACGCACACCCCGGCCGATCGCGTCGATCAACGCGTCGGCCCGGGGGTCTCGTTCCAGGCGGTCCAGCAGCCGCAGGACCCGGCTCCGCCGCATCCGACGGCGTGGCGTCGTGGTCATGAGCAGCCGGGTCCCCGCCTGCGCATGCCGCAAACGGCCGGCCGGCCGGACGAACCCCCGCAACGGCCCCGGGGCAGGAGCAGGCGGGCGAGGACCCGCCGCGGCAGGGCGGCACGGACCGCCTGTTCCTGAGGGACGATCACCGGGGCCGCGGAGCGGGCCGGTGCTGTGAGGGAGGCCGTGCCGGCTGAAGCGCGCGTACTCGGCCTCAGCCAGGCGCAGTGGCGGACCGCGGGGAGAGGCGACGCCGCCTCCTGTCCGTCGCCCAGGAGGCCCGTCGTCCGGAAGCCGGTCGTCAGACGCGACCGGGACCCGATGGAGGGTACCCGGGAGGCACGACGGGGGCTGCTCGTCATCGGTTCGAGGGGAACGAAGGAGGAAACCGTGCGGCGGCCTGACGAGGAACTGCTGGATTTCGACACCGGCGAGCTGGAGGACTGGGACGAGGAGCGCGCACGGGCGGCCCTCGACGGCGAACACGGCACGCTCTACCGCAACCATCTCGACATCGCCCTGCACCTCGACCAGTGGGCGGAGGCCGAAAGCCGGCGCACCGACGCGGACGCGCGCTACAAGGCGGGCTATGCCCAGGCCCTGCGGGACACGGCCGCGTTCCTGCGGCAGACCTACTACCTTCCCTGAGCCGGGCGAGGCGTTCCGTCCGGTCGCCCGGCGCGCCGGCCCTCTTCACGGGCTGGCCGTTCCGTCCGCCCTGCCGGGCGCCGCCGGTTTCCCTCGATCGTTCGCGGGGGACCCGACGCCCGTGGTGGCACACGGAGCGGAGCAGCGGATGCGCCGGCCGACGCGGACGTTCGTCCACCGGCCGTTCCGGCCCGAGGCGGTCCGGACGCTCCTGCCCGGGGACCGGCCGTGGACGCCGTGGACGAGGACGAGGGGCCGCATGCTCGGGGAGACGTCCGTCGAGCACGAGCCGTGGCCGCGGGCCGGCACCGGCGGCGATGTGCCGGAGGAGACGCCGACCGTCGCGGCGGGCCTCCGGGAAACCGCTCTCGGTGAGCCCTTGGCGCACTTCCCGGAAGGAGTCAGGCATGGACGGCTCGGGTCCTCCAGGCCGTGCGTCCCGGAGCGCGCCTCCCCGCCTCCCCCCTGACACCCCTCGCCCGGATTCCGGCGCCGCCAGGCGACGCCCGCGCGTGCGCTTCGACGGCTGGATCGCGGGCATGGGCACCTCCTCCGGCACGCGGATCGTGCTCGGACACTGGCGACGGTCACCCTTCGGAGCGTTCAGTGACGTGATGCTGGAGCGGCCCGACGGGGACAGGCTGCTGCTGGCCCCCACGCCCGCGACAGCGGATTTCATCAGCGGCACCTACGCCTTCGACACGGTCCGCGTCGTCCCGGTCGAGGTGAGCGTCACGGACGACGCCTGGACCGTCACCGCCGGGCCCCTCGACCTGCGTTTCACCACCGGCCGGCGAGGGCTTCCGGGCTTCGCGCTGCGGGCCGTGCCCGGCCCGCTCGCCCGCCGTCCGGCATGGAGCGCGCTGACGGACCGGCCCGCCCGCCTGCTGCTGCCCGGCGTGCGCACCCGCGGCAGCGCCGGCCGGGGCCGCCGGGAGTGGTACGGCGCCCGGGACCTGCTGCCGATCCGTGCCGTGTCGGCGGCCTACGAGGGCGCGGACCTCGGGGCGACGGCACCCGTCGAGCCGCCCGTGCGCTTCGGGTTCGGTTCGGCGCCGAGGAACCCCTCCGTCACCCGGGTCACGACGACGGTCGAACTCGGCCCGGAGTGAGGGCGCCTCGGCGGGGGCCCCGGCCGGAGCCGGCGGAAGGGCGTCCCCCGAGCGGAACCGGAGTGCGGGGGCCCGCCCACGCGCTCGCGCACGGTGCCTTCGACCTCGTGGGCGCACCGCTGCCCCTGCCGCACCCGCGCGGCTTCGAGCGGGTCCTCGGCCCGAAGACCGGCCTGTGGCCGCGGAGGACGACGGGCGGGCCGCTCGCCTCCGCCGGCGTCGCCCAGCCCGCGGCGGCCGGGGACGCGCAGGCGGAGGCCCGCGGACTCACCTCCGACGGCGGCCCGCCGCAGCCCTGTCCCGTGACACGGCCGCTGTCGCGTTCGGCGCATGACCGTCTCGGAACCCCCGCAGACTCATCCCGTACTCCCCTCGGCGATCTCGAGGTCGGCGGACTTGACGACTCCCCGGTACGTCAGCTCTTTCCCATGGCCTTGTGGATGGCGTCCTTCGTACGGTCCACGAGCGCGGCCACCGGGCCGAGGGCCGTGTTGGCGGTGGCCGACTCGACGCCGGGGTGGGGCCGGGTGGGAGCCATCGCCTCGGCGGCCTTGACGGCCTTGGCCATGGCGGCGAGGCCGGTGACATCGGTGCTGCGCCGGATGTGGGCGAACTCGTAGCGTTCCTCGGCCCGCGCGTGCTCCTGGACGTCCTCGCGCAGCCGCATCAGCAGGGGCATGAACTTGGGGTCGTCGGTGTCCATGTCGTCCAGGGCCGCCAGCGTCTCCTTCGCCGACTTCTCCTCCGCCAGGCGGTCCCTGACGACGTGCTCACCACCCTCGACCGCCCTGCGGACGAAGGGGTGGACGACCTGTTCCTCGGCGGTCTCGTGCACGGCCAGCAGGCGCACGAGGCGCCGGAAGGCGTTCCGGCGTTCCTCGCCGCTGGTGGCCTCGACCTCGTCGAAGAGGTTGCGGATGTCACCGTGCTGACGCATCAGCAGAGCCACTACGTCGATGTCGGGCGCCTGGTCGTCGCCGGCCTGAGGTGTCTGCAGCTCGGACATGTGCGGCGTCCTCACTTCTCGCGCTGGGCGGGGTCGGGGTGCTCGCCCTCGGTCTGGAGGCGGTACTCGCGGCCGAACATCTCGTGGTGCTCGTGGATCACCCGGTCGCTCGGCGGGTTCTCCCCGCCGTGGATGC
This sequence comes from Streptomyces sp. DSM 120436, assembly GCF_055778765.1. NCBI lineage: Bacteria > Bacillati > Actinomycetota > Actinomycetes > Kitasatosporales > Streptomycetaceae > Streptomyces > Streptomyces sp. DSM 120436. Next base: position 3,732,369 of record NZ_JBSKBS010000001.1, read on the forward strand.
CCTCCTGCATCTTCTCGAACCGCTCGTGCGCCTCGCGGACGTAGCCCGCGCCGAGGGTGGTCAGGTCCATCTGGGTGTCCAACAGCTCCCGGATGTAGGCCTTGTTCGGCTCGAAGGTGAGCACGTTGGGCAGTTCGGGGGCGAGCACCTCGGCCGGTTCGCGGCCGTCGTGGCGGCGCATCAGGTCGCAGGCGATGCGCAGGTGCTCCAGCTCCATGTTCAGGTGCAGCTCCCAGATCGCCTTGACCTTGGGGTCGCTCTCCTGCTCCATGAACGAGTGGTACAGGTAGCACTCGTTGTACTCGTGGTTGACGAGCTGTTCCCACCACGTCTCGCCCGGGTCCACCAGGGACTCGTAGTGGGTGACGTGCTCCTCCTCGATCAGCCCGATCTCCTGGTAGAGCTGACGGGCGATCGGCTCCATGTAGGTGGGGCCGGTGTTCATGTAGAAGTTCATCGTCTGCTGCTCCGCCGACATGATCGTCAGCGCGTGCAGCTTCGACAGCGGGTTCGTCTCGTCCTTGGCGTACGGGTCGCGGACGTTGTCGACCGGGTCGCGGTGGTGGAACCGCGTGGGCCGGCCCGGCATGACCTCGGTCAGGTTGTCGACGATCGACTCCGCCTTGCGGTGCTCGATCATCTCGTACAGGTTCGCGTACCGGTACAGGTGGTCGAAGTCCTCCAGCACACCGAACTGGTAGGCCTGCTGCAGATACGGGTCCGGCTCCATCCGCGCCACCCAGGCGGTCAGGTCCACGGCCACCTGCTCGTACGCGATGGTGGTCTCCAGCACCGAGGAGACACCCGGGAGCAGCCAGTTGACGACCTTCTGCTGCTGCGCCTCGATGTACCGGGTCCGGGCCAGCTGCCGCTTGATCTCGGGATCGCGCGTGTGCCGGGCGAGCTGGTGGCTGAACTGGATCGCCTCCACCTCGATCCCGTTCATCGTGATGATCCGGCACCGGGTGTACGGGTCGCAGTGGTCAGGGTCGATCGGCTCCACGTTCAGCTCACGCCAGCTGCGCAGCTGACGGTCCAGCGGGATGCCCCGCTGCTCGAGCGGATTGAACGTCATGGGGGGTGCCTCCTGAGGACGAGGGAACACGTGCGCCGACGGGTACCCCGCCGCGGACGACGAGCACAGGTCCCCCTGCGGGTCTCCCCGTCATCGTCGGTTTTCAGCCACCGCTCGCGCCCGGAGGACGTGCGATTCCCCTACCGGATCAGCCGGGATGACAGTGTCGGCGCACCATGACGCGACCGGATTCATGCGCCCAGGGGCGATCGTCCGCCGCCGGCCGCTTCCGGCTGTCCTCGCGCATCAAGCGCTCGATGGCGCAGCGGACCGCGCACCCCTTCGCGCCGCAGCCGGCCCCGTGACACCCGAGGGCGGCACCCTTCCAGGATGCCGCCCTTCGACGTGTACGGTCGCGCGGGGCGCGTTCGTGTCAGAGTGATCCGGCCGGCGTCCGCTCCTTCAAGGTGGCGTCCTCGTCCGACGCGCCCCAGCATTCCACCTCGCCGCGCAGGCCCGGCACCTGGTCCTTGCGGAAGACCGGGTCGAGGCCCTGGCGGCGCTGGGCCATGTAGTCGTCGAGGAGGCGGAAGGCGACCGCGCCGAGGGGGATGATCGCGATCAGGTTGACCAGGACCATCGCGCCCATCGTGACGTCCGCGAGACTCCAGACCAGCGGGACGGAGCCGATGGCGCCGAGGACGGCGCAGGCGATGACGATGGCGCGGTACGAGCTCATCACGCTCTTGCTGCGGGTGATGAACTGGATGTTGGACTCGCCGTAGTAGTAGTTACCGATCATGGAGCTGAAGGCGACCATGAAGACCACCAGGGTCAGCAGGTGACCGGCCCAGTCGCCGAGCGCGCTGGTGAAGGCGGCCTGCGTGACGTCCGCGCCGCCGCGCTCACCGAGGGTCGGGTCGGCGGAGAGGATCACGAAGGCGGTCATGCTGCAGATGACCAGGGTGTCGAAGTAGACGCCGAGGGTCTGGACCAGGCCCTGCTTGACCGGGTGCGTGGTCTCCGCGGCCGCGGCAGCGTTCGGGGCGGAACCCATGCCCGCCTCGTTGGAGAACATGCCGCGTCGCACGCCCTGCAGGATCGCCGTGCCCACGGCGCCACCGGCGACCTCGCGGAAGCCGAAAGCCCCGCCGATGATGTCGCCGAGCATGCCCGGCACGTTGCCGAGGTTGAGGAGCACGATGACCAGGCCGACCACCAGGTAGAGCCCGGCCATCACCGGGATGAGGATCTTGGTGACGGCCGTCAGGCGCTTCACGCCGAAGAGCACCGCGAGCGCGAGCAGTACGGCGAGCACGACCCCGAGGACGGGGTTGAACCAGGAGGCGTCCGAGCCGAAGGAGCCCTTGGCGGCCACCGTGATGGTGTTGGACTGCACCGCGGTCAGCACGAACCCGAACGTCAGCGTGATCAGAACGGCGAAGACCACGCCGAGCCAGCGCATTCCGAGCGCCTTCTGCATGTAGTAGGCCGGGCCACCCCGGTACGTACCGGGCTCGGTGTCGCGCACTTTGTACAGCTGGGCCAGGACCGACTCGACGAACGCCGAGGCACCGCCGACCAGGGCCATCATCCACATCCAGAAGACGGCTCCGGGGCCGCCCATGGTGATCGCGGTGGCCACACCGGCGATGTTGCCGGTGCCGATCCGCGCGGCGGCGGAGATGCTGAAGGCGCCGAAGGGGCTGACGCCGGACTGCGGCTTGTCCTTGAAGACCCGGAGCATCTCCGGGATCAGACGGATCTGCACGCCCTTGGAGCGCAGCGTGAACCAGACGCCGGCGACGGCGACCAGCGGAATCAACAGGTATGTCCAGAGGACGTCGTTGAGCTCGACGACCCAGGTTTCCAACGTGCTCATGCGAGTGCTTCCCGGTTCCTCGTGAGTCGGGGAATCGGCCCGGTTTCCGCATGCGCGTACAGGTCGTGCACGGAGCGGACGGTCGGGCCGGGTGGTGCGGAGGCAAACGCTCCGCAAACCCCAGGACTTTAGGCTGGCGCCGCCGCCTCTGCCTATGGTCCTTGAAAGTGCTCTATCTCACATGAGCCCGACACATGCGAGAAGCCACCGGTCGAAGCCCCCGGCAGGGCTGGTCGCCGACGCCTGCCCCGCAGCCGGCTCCCGACGCGGCACGCCCCGCACATCCGGCGCCCGGCCGCGAGGGACGTCGAGGACGGCTGGCCCTGCGCCGGGCCGCCGAACGCTTCCGGTTCTCACCGGCCACGGCTCAACGGTGGGCGAACCGCTACCGCCTGCTCGGCGAGTCGAGCCGCGGGTGCGTCGAAGGAGGTGGCGGCCGTGACCCCGGCCCCCGTTCTGCCGTCCGCCCGGCCCTCCCCGGCGCCGCCCGCCTCGGTACCTGAGCGCTGAGGTCCGCGTTCACGCTGAGTTCCGCCTCCGCGCTGCCCTCCGTCTCCGGCTGAGTTTCTCGCCTCCGCGCTGCGCCCGTCCCCGGGTCGTACTCACTCCCCGAACGGCGTACGCACAACCGTGTGCATGATCGGGCATTCAAGTGAGTTGCCCGGCCTCCGAATGTCATTTTCGGTCAATTCCCATCACGCGTGCCGGACGTGCCCGAATCCTGGGCTTCGGGTGGCCGCGGTGATCGTCATGTCAATCGAAGTCGCCCCTCCTTCAATTCGAAGATCCACCTGCTACGGTCGAGGGGGAAGTGACCCGCCCGCGGAGGCAGGTCAGGCCAAGGGGGGCGTCATGGCTGGCATTCGCGACTTCTTCAACGGGTTAGCCGGATCACCGAAACGCAATGAGAACCGCAGGAAGGTACTGCTGGCCATCGCGATCAAGGCGGACACCCAGGTCGGTATCGCCCGGCGCACCGTGCTTTCCCAGGCAACGGTGTCCACCGCGGTCCGGGAACTGGAAGGGGAAGGCTTGGTGACCGGCGCCCGCACGGACGGGGGGCGAGCCGGCAGGGTGTGCCTCGTACCCACCGACCTGGTCGGCGTGGGGGTGCACGTCGGCTTCAACCACGTCACGGTGGTCGCGCGCCGGCTGGACAAGGATTACGAGGCCGTGTCCGTCCGCGCCAACTCGGAAGGGGTGAGCCGGGGCTGGAACCGCGCCCGCCCCGCCGCCCAGGACCTGATCGGGGAGGCGGTCAGGGACACCGGCTGCACCCTGTCCGATGTCTTCTCGCTCGGCATCGCCGTGCCGCGGATGATCGATCCGCGCACGAACGAGTTCACGCGGCCCGTCCTCCATCCCTGGCGGAACGGTGACGACCCGGCACGGGACCTGGGGGAGTGGCTCGGCGTGCACGCGGTCATCGACAACGACGCGAACCTCGGTGCCCTGGCCGAGCAGACGTACAGCCGGCGGGAACACGCGGAGACCGTCATCTACGTCAAGGTCTCCACCGGCGTCGGAGCCGGAATCATCATCCACAACAACCTCCTTCGCGGACGCGGCGGAATGGCCGGGGAGATCGGCCACCTGACCCTGGAGCCGGACGGTGTGATGTGCCAGTGCGGGGGCCGCGGTTGCCTGGAGACCGTGATCGGCGCGGAAGCACTGGTGCAGCGGGTGCGCCAGGCCCGCACCAGGACGGGCGCCGCGGACTTCGAGCACCTGGAGGACGTGATCCGGGCCGCCCGGGAGCAGGACCCCGTCTGTATGCGCGTGATCAAGGACGCGGGACGCACCCTGGGTTCCTTCCTCGCCCAACTGTGCAGTCTCATCAACCCCGACGTCGTGGTCGTGGGCGGCCAGCTCACGGAGTGCCACCTGCTCCTGGAGGGCTGCAAGGAGTCGCTGCACCGCTTCGCCCTCCCCGGCGCAGTCGCCGAGGATTCCGGCTTCGTCCTGGAACTGAGTGAGTTGGGGACGCGGGCCGAGGCTCAGGGGGCCCTCGTCCTCGGGCTGCGCGGTCAGGAAAGCCCGAAGAGCACGGTGTGACCCGGTCGCGGGCGCTGTGCCGCGGCGATCGAATTCCGTGAGGCGCCTCTGCCGTGCTTGGTCCTTCGGAATGATGGATGCGCGCCAAGCCGGCCGCGATATCGGCTTCAATTGCCGGCGCCGCCGTCATCGAACTGCACGGGGGGCGTGCCGCACACCAGAAACGGGCTGGTGCCCGTGCCGTTCACCGGTCCGAACGGCGAGGGAATACCGCTGGTCAGACAGTGCGCGCACGGCTTGCTGAATCCCGGCTGCGCCTAAAGATCACGTGGCATACTGCGCTCATGTGGACCGGTGGCCGGAAAGGCCACTTCCTCGTGTTTTGTTCTTTCTGGTGAGGTAACCGTGCCCTTGACCCGAGGCGGCTCAATGTTCTATGAGGAATTGTTCGAGCAGTTGTCCGGCTGCGCTGCCGATGGCGGAAGCGGAACGTTCCCGGACGGGCCGCCCCCGGACCAAGACGCCGCCTATGTGTCCCCCTCCCTCGTTGATCTCGGACACGTCCGTGACCTGACGTTGGGCAGTTCCCCGAACGGCAACGCCGACGCCAACGCCCAGTACTACTGGTAGGAGTCGTCGTGGCCGTCCTCCCCGGCACGACCGGCGCCCTCGGCGCGGCCCCCGCGACGGGCCCCAGCGGCACGACCGGCATCACCGGCACCGGCCCGGACACCGGTGAACTCGGCATCCGCCTGCCGGCCGGACCGGCCATCGCGGCGATCCTGCCGCCGGGTCCCCGCCTACCGGCGCCGGCCGCACAGGTCTGGGCCGCCGACCCCCGGCTGTGGTCATGGGGCGCCTGGCACGCCGGTGAGGTTCGCACCGCGGCGACGGAGCGGGCCGGAGTCGTCGCCGTGGGCCAGTGCCTGGCCGGCCCCGCACGGATGGAGGACGACCTGAGGCGTTCCGCGCACGACGGCGACTGGGAGGCACTGACCCGGTGGCCGGGGGCCTACCTGCTGCTGGTGCTGGAACACAGCGGCCGCTTCACCGCCTACACCGACCCAGCCGGTCAGTTCCCGCTCTACTACGCACACCGCAACGGTCGTACCGTCGTTTCCACCCGCGCCACCGCCGTGGCCGCCCTGACGGGACGGGAGTCGGCCCCGGACAACCTGGCGCTCGCGGCGCACATCGTCTGCCCCGCAGTGCCGGAACTCGTCGGAACACGGACCGCCTTCACCGGCGTGCACCGGCTGGGTCCCGGTGAGGCCCTGCACGTCGACTGCGCCACGAACGCCGTCACCCGGTCCTACGCCGCACCCGGCCCCGGCGCCGGCGCCTGCATGGAGGACGCCGCGGCCCGGCTGCGCGACTCCCTGCGGCAGGCCGTCACCCTACGCGTGCACGACGCCCCCCGAGTCACCTGCGACTTCAGCGGCGGTCTGGACTCCACCTCGCTGGCCTTCCTCGCCGCGCAGGCGGCGGAAGAACCACTGGACGCCTTCGTCTATCACCATCCGGGAGTCCCGGCGGGTGACCTGGAACACGCCGTGCAGCACGCCCGCGCATCGGCCGCCGTCCGGTTGCACCTGACCGTGGGCGGCGATACGTCACTGCCGTACGCCGCTCTGAGCGCGCGGGGACGGCCGGACCAGCCCGATCCGTCCACCGCGGTCGTCGCCCGGCTCCGCTGCCGCCTGACGCACATCGCGAGCCGAGGGGGCGGCGTCCACGTGACGGGTGAGGGCGGCGACGCCCTGCTGACCGCCCCGCCCTCACACCTCGGCGAGGTGGCCGCAGGCCGGGCGGTGCGCCGTCTCGCGCACGACGCCCTCGCCTTGGGCAGGCTGCGCCGCGTGGCCCCCGCCGGCGTCGCCCGCCGGGCCGTGCGGCTGGCCCGTACCCCGATCGACCGGGCGCTGCACGACCTGGCCGCACGGCTGGAGCAGCCGCCGGCGCACCCGCCGCAGTGGCTGGACGCCATCGCCTGGTGGCCGCCGCCCGGCCCCGAGGCTTCGTGGCTGACCCCACGAGCCCGCTGTGACCTGGCCGAACTGGCCGTCGAGCGGGCCGGGCAGGCACGGCGCGAAGGGCCGGGGCCGGCTCCCGGCACGCGCGCAGCACTCACCGAACTGCACACCTCGGCCGGCCTGCACAGTCACCTGGTCGACGTGGCCCGGCCGTTCGGGGTGTGGCCGCAAGCACCTTTCCTGGACGGCGCCGTCGTCCGGGCGGCGATGAGCCTGCCGACGCCGGCGAAGGCGGACCCCTTCACCGTCAAACCGCTCCTGAGGGCCGCGCTGGCCGGTGCGGTGCCCGACGCCGTGCTGGACCGGCGTACCAAGGGCGCCTACGCGGCCGAGGACTACCGGGGTGTTCGCCGCGCCGCGGCAGATCTGCGTGCGCGGCTGGCCCGCTCGCCGCTCGCCGACCTGGGCGTCATCGAACCCGCACGCGTCATCGCCGACCTCGACGCCGCCGTGCACGGCTTTGCCGCCCCCTTCTCCGCGCTCAACCGCTTGGTGGGGGTGGACGTCTGGCTGGACGGCCTCGGTACGGCCGGGGAGGCGCCGTGAGCCGGCTGCACGTACCTGACTTCGTGCAGGAGAGCCTGGGCGACCACGGAGACGCTGTGCTGCTGGACACCCGCTCGGGGCACTGCTTCGCCATGAACCCCGTGGCGGGCCTGCTGTGGCAGGAGTGGCGCCGCAGCCGGGACTTCGAGACGGGCGTCCGCGTGACGGCGCACCACTTCCCGGCGCTGAGCAGGGACCTGATCCGTCACGACGCGCGGCAACTGGCCGACGCCCTCCTCGAGCGCGGTCTGCTCACCGCCTGTCCCGCGGGCGGGCAGCCGGACCCACTCCCCGGCGAGAACCCCTCGGCGGCCACCGGGAACGGGCCGGGCGACGGCCCGGGTGCGCCCGGAACCGCTGCCGGCCCGGCACGTCGCGCGCATCCCCTCGCCGACGACGCAAGGAGTGCAGCCGGCACAGCGGAGGTGACCATGGCGGCCGATCCCGGGGCACAGGCGCCCCGTCCGGGCCGCCCCCCTGTCCGCCGCACTCCGCCGCTGGGACTGCTCTGCCTGCTGATCGCCCTGGTGCTGATCCGGCTGCCCTTCCCCGTGCTCCTGCGGGTGGTGCGCTGGACCTCGCACCACTGGTGCCGGCTCGACGCCACCGGGGCCCAGGCCGCGGCGGCTCTGGCAGCGGTACGACAGGCTGCCGCACGCTATCCCGGACGCGCGGCCTGCCTCGAAACCTCCTTGGCCGCGCTCACGCTGCTGGCCCTGCGCAGACGCCGGACGACGTGGTGCATCGGCACGGCCGCCGACCCGTACCGGTTCCACGCCTGGATCGAAACCGAGGCCGGCCCGGTCATGGCCACTGACGAGCAGGGCATCGATGCCTTCCGGCGCATTCTGACGACGTGATTTCTTCGAATCCCGCCCTTTCGGGCCACGGGCGAAGACATTACCGGGCAGTTTCAAGCGCCGTGGCCGAGTCGGCGCGGGAAAGGGCTTCACCCCTCACTCTTTCCGCGCTAACCTGGCAAGGCGAAAGGGCGGCCGCCCTGTCGGCAACCGCCCTTCGCGAGGAACGGACAGGTTCCTCAGACGCGCCCCAACAGCGCGTCAACCGGCGTCGCAGCCCCGTGCACCTGCGCCAGCACAAGCCAGAGCACGAGGACGACGACGATGATGACCATCCGCAGCTGCTCCCGCTGCAGGGAAACCGAGCATCGGGTGGTCATCGTCATCTTGACACCCATGTTTTGCCACCTCCCTTCCACGGATCACCGCCCCCTTTGCGTAATCCAGTGTTCTCTGCGACCCGGTTGAAATCAATCGCCCTTCCTGTGGCGCTGACGTGCTTACAGGGGCCTTACGCCCGCAGGTTATCGATACCGATCATTCAAATCGGAGCAACGCCCGGCGCGACTCCCGCCGGAAACGGAAAAACGAAAGACAAGACGGCCCGCAGTGCGTCCCCCGCCTCGAACGACCCCGCAGAGGGCCGACGGGACACCGGCACGACATGCCCACGCCGCGGCGACACCACGCACGACGGACCCCGGACACACCACAGGTGCCGAATCGAAGACCGAAGGGTCCCTGCTCACCCTCTCGGAGCCCAAAAACAGAGCCGCCCAGTCCGGTCGGCCCCCGCCGAACCCCCTTGAGCGGCCTCCACCCCGAGTCGTGTGATTTCCATCACATCCATAGGGGGGCGTTCATCACCGGGAGCCGCGCCCTACGCACCCGACCCCGGCCCCGTCGAAGGGATCTGGTCACTGCTGCGGCGCGGCTGGCTCTCCAACGTCGCCTCCAGCACCCCTGGACACCTCGTCCAGCGCATCCGACGCGGCCTCCGCCACATCCAGTACCGCAGTGACCTCGTGGAGGGCTGCCTCGCCGAGACCGGACTGACCATCAGGCCCGCCTGAGCAACGGCGCGACATCACGAGTTCAACCTCAGTGACAAAGGCGTTGAACATGGCGGTGGGTGATGAGGCAGGCGGCGAGGCCGAGGAAGGTTTCGTGGATGTCGTCCCGTCGTTCCCAGCGGATGCGCAGGCGGCGGAAGCCGTGCAGCCAGGAGATGGTGCGTTCGGCGACCCAGCGGAAGAGGCCCAGGCCAGAACCGTGCGGCTGGCCGCGTTCCGCAATTACGGGCCGGACACCTCGCTGCCACAGCAGCCGCCGGTACTTGTCGTGGTCGTAGCCGCGGTCCGCGAAGAGCGTGTCCGGCCGTCGCCGTGGCCTGCCGACGAGGCCGGCGACCGGTGGGACCTTGTCCAGCAGGGGCAGGAGCTGGGTGACGTCGTTGCGGTTTCTGCCGGTCAGCGACAGCGCGAGCGGGATTCCCTGCCCGTCGGCGAGGACGTGGTGCTTGCTGCCCGGCCGTGCGCGGCCGACCGGGCTGGGACCGCTTCTGGGCCCCGTCGGGCCGCCCGCACAGGGGAGGAGTCGATCACCGCCCGCGACCAGTCCAGCTGCTTCACCGACCGCAGCTTCTTCAGCAGCGCCAGGTGCAGCTTCTCCCGCACACCGGCCTCGTTCCAGGCCGCCAGGCGCCGCCAGCAGGTCATCCCTGAGCCGAGGCCCAGCTCCTGGGGCAGGTACTCCCACTGGATGCCGGTGTGCAGCACGAACAGGATCCCGCACAGGGCCTGCTGGTCCGGCACCCGTGGCCGTCCCGCCACCAGCTTCGGCCCCGGCTCGGGCAGCAACGGCTCGATGAGCGACCACAGTTCGTCCGGCACGATCCACGGCCGCGACTGACGTCTCCCCACGCCCCGACCCACGAGCGGACAGGTCGATGGTTGCTTGATCAACAACTTCTGTCAGGACCTCTTAACGCCCACTGAGAGCCACCGGTCGGGTCTCGGCGCTGCCCCGGTGCTGACGTAAGCGAGCCGTCGGCCGGATGTCAGTCAGCTGACGGAGGCTGTCGGCACGGTGGCCGAGCCATTCTCGTGGAGACATCGAATCCGCCCGGTACCCGGGCGAGACCATGAGGAGCGGACCATGAACACCATCGCGCAGCACTGGATCAACGGACAGTGGACCGGCTCCGGCTCGGTTCTGGAATCGATCAACCCGGCCGACGGCACCGTCGTCGGCTCGTTCTACGACGGTGGCGAGGCAGAGGCCTCGGCCGCCGTGGACGCCGCCGCCACCGCGTTCGCGACCACCGAATGGGCGCGCACTCCCTCGCTCCGGGCGACCGCGCTCAGCCGGCTGGCCGACGCCCTCGAGGCCCGGGTACCCGAGGTTGCGGCCATGCTGTCCCGGGAGAACGGCAAGCTTCTGGGTGAGACCACGTGGGAGGTCAGCGGTGCAGTCGGGTGGCTGCGGTACGCGGCGGCCTCTGCGCGCACCCAGACCGCCGGGCGCGCCGCCGAGACGGCACCCGGCCAGTACACCCACTCGGTGCCCGAGCCGCTCGGTGTCGCCGGGATCATTTCTCCCTGGAACTCCCCCGTCATGCTGACCGTGCGGGCCCTGGGCCCCGCGCTGGCCGCCGGCTGCACCGCCGTGGTCAAACTTCCGGCTCAGACGGCGCTGACCAATGAGCTGTTCGCGCAGGCCCTTGCCTCGGTCCCGGAGATCCCGGCGGGCGTGGTCAGCGTGTTCACCGAGTCCGGCAACACCGGGGCCCCGTTCCTGGTCTCCTCGGACAAGGTCGACGTGATCAACTACACCGGCAGTACGTCAGTCGGCCGCCACATCGCGGCCGCGGCCGCCCCCACCCTCAAGCGGCTCGGTCTGGAACTGGGCGGCAAGACTCCGCTGGTGATCTTCCCCGACGCCGATCTGGACATGGTGATCCCCACCGTGGTGCAGTCGCTGGTGCTGATGAACGGGCAGTTCTGCTGCACCGGCTCCCGTGTACTGGTTCACCGGGACATCGCCGACCAGGTGCGCACTCGGCTTACCGCCGCGCTCGCGCAGGTGCGGCTCGGGTCGGGCGACGACGAGAAGGCCCAGCTCGGCCCGGTGATCGACCGGGCGTCCGCCCAGCGGGTGGACGCGATCGTCGAGGAAGCCGCCTCGTACGGCACGGTACTCCTGCGCGGCGGTGTGGTCACCGACGGCCCGCTGGCCGCCGGCGCGTTCTACCGGCCGAGCCTGATCGAGGTGGACCGCACCGACGTCCGGATCGTGCAGGAAGAGGTCTTCGGTCCGGTCCAGACGTTCGAGATCTTCGATGACGAGGACGACGCCGTGACCAAGGCGAACGCCACCATCTACGGCCTGGCCGCCTCGGTGTTCAGCTCGGACTCGATGAAGGCCCGCCGGATCGCCCGGCGCATCCGCACCGGCACGGTATGGATCAACACCTGGGGAGCCATCAGCGAGGACTTCGAGGAGGGCGGCGTCAAGGGAAGCGGTTACGGCTACCTGTGCGGCCCGCGAGCGATCGAGGAGTTCCAGGCCCTCAAGGTGTACGTGGAGCAGGACCACACGCAGTCCGCTCACTGATCAGATCATGACCTGGCCCAGCGCCCACCTGGGCGCCGGGCCGTCCTCCTCCCCGCACGGGATGCTGGTCAACAACGCGTGTGCGGGCTTCACCTGGAGCGGCACCATCCGAAGCATGTCAGCGGACGGATACCAGCAGCGGCCGGCGGTGAACCACCTGAGCGCTGTGCTGCTCACCCGGTAACTGCTGCCGCTGTTGCGCGCGGGCAGCCCCTCACGCAGCGCCGACATCGCTTCGGTCGCGCAGGAACCGATGGAATCAAAACGATACGCAGCATGTCGATTTGGAGTGGTCCATGAACGAGGGAATTGTTTCCCATGCCTTCGGTGCCGACGGTCCTGGACTGCCAAGCCCACCGGCGGTGACGGACATCCGGCACACGCTCCGGGAGCAGAGCCGGAACGCGTCCGCGAACGCCGAACCCCGGCTCGGCCCCACCGTTCCGGCCGCCGTCCGGCGTTGGAAGCTGTGGCTCCTCACCGTGTGCGGTATCTACCCCACCATCGTCCTGCTGGGCCTGGCCACGAACCCTGTTCTGGAGGATCTGTACCTGCCGGTGCGACTCGCTGTACTCGTCCCGGCGGCGGCAGCAGCGATGGTCTGGCAGATCAATCCCCGACTGCAGCGGCATTTCGGAGCCTGGCTCACCAGATGACGAGCAGCCCGGCTCCGCCGCGGTGTGCTCCGCGGCGCCCGCACACCACAGACCACTGCGCAGGCTCACGGCGCGAGGCCGCGACGAGACCCACCGCGGCGTCTCCTCACTGGAGCTCTTCTTCGACCTGTGCTTCATCGTGGCCACAGCCCAGGCAGGCGCCCAACTGGTGCACGCCGTAGGCGAGGGACACACGGGCGAGGGGATCCTCACCTCCTTGATGATCCTCTTCGCCATCTGGTGGGCGTGGATGAACTCCACGTGGTTCGCCTCGGCTTACGGCAACGACGACGTGCTGTACCGGATCGTCACGCTGATCCAGACAGCCGGCGTGCTCGTCCTGACGGCAGGCGTCTTCCCACGCGTTCGAGGAACACGCGTACCTGGTCGTCGTCCTGGGCTATGTGATCATGCGGCTCGCCATGACGGCGCAGTGGCTGCGCGTGGCGCGGTCGAGCCAGGGCTCCGAGCGGACGATGGCGCTGCGGTACGCCATCGGGCTGTGCCAGATCCGCCGGCTGGGGCTGCTGGCCCTGCCGGAGGCCGGCCGCCCGTGGGTCTTCCTGGTGATGGCGCCACTGGAGAAGGCCGTACCGCTGTATGCGGAGCGGGCCCACCCCACGCCGTGGCACCCCCACCACATCGCCCGGGCGCCTTCCCGTTCAACCCATTGCGCGAGGACTGCCAGGCCGCGCCAGAACGCCTGCTGCGCCTTGCTCGGGCCCCCCTTCGCCGCACGCGTTGCCGCCGGGGCGCCAGACGGAGCCTCGGCGGGCTTGATGCCCAACCCGGACAGTCGCTCCTGCTGTTCGGTCGACAGCTGCGCCCATGTGCCCGGCTGGGTCTGCCGCTGGAGCCACCGCCCGATGCCGGCGCCGTCCATCAGCACTCTGGGCCGGATTTCGGGAAGGCTGCCGTCGGCGTCGGCCAGGTCGGCGAGGACGCGGTAGTGGCGTTGCCAGTCCAGGACCAGGGGACAATTTCCGGTCTGGGTCGATCGCGGCGAGCTGCTTCGCGTGTTCCGCGGCCCGCCCGGGGCCTTCCCGAGGCCGCCCCTGCCGGAGGTTGGCCAAGTGTTGCCCGATGGGCGCCATCGCTTAGCTCTCGCCCCGTTGCCTCCTGACGCGGTGCGAGGTGCCCTGTAGCCCGCCGGTAGGACCGTAGTGCGGCGAGCTTGGCCTCCCAGGCCTCTTCGCCCGGTTCCCAGGCCATCCCGGCCTCGCGTGCGTCGAGCAGCTCTTTGCGCCGCGGTTCCAGCTCGCCCGCCCGCAGCGCCTTTCCCTGCTGGTGAAGCCACTCCCAAGCGGAGAGGCCTTCGTCGCGCCAACCCCGGTCCCGTGTCGTACGGGACGGCGTAGAGGCTGGTGATCCCGCTCCCGGCTCGCCAGCGCCGCAGGGCTTGTCAGCCCTGCGGCCAGATCCGGGGTCCGGGTCGGTGGACCCGGGTGCGCAGCAAGGCCGCGATGGTCGCTGGGCCGCGCGGGGTGGAGAAGTGGAGCAGGGCGGACTCGGCAGCGGCGTCGGCGTGTTCCTGGTCTTCGCCGTCGTCCTCGCCGCCGGTGCCGACGCCGATGATCCGTCGTCTTCGTCGCGTCGGACGTGGATCGTGCGCTGTCCGCTGGCGTGGGCGCGGGAGGCGAGCTGCTCGACGAGTCTCATCATGACTGCGCAGGCCTCTGGAGGACGGCGATGAGGGGGCGGTAGCCGGCGGGGGCGACCGTGTCGGCCGGTCTTTGCCGGGCGGGAGGAGGACCGGCGTGATGATCCGCGCGCCCTTGGTGCTGTCGTTGCGGTGGGGCTGCAGCGCCCGACGGGTGTTCTGCATGATCTTCGTGCGGGAGCTGCGGGTGTCGGCGAAGCAGAGGGCTTCAGGCTCCGTTTGCCGGTGGGTGCAATACTTCCTGGTCAGGTGCGTGGCTAGTGTTTCGACTGCTTCGCGAGGCAGGACGAGGGACGCGGCGGATGTGGGCGAAGTCAGGGACAGGCACGGGCGTCGGCCCGACCGGGCTGGTCGGCCGGGAGGACGAGCTCGCCGAGCTCGCGGCGTTCCTGGACATGGCCGGGACGGACGGAGCTGTCCTGCTGCTCACCGGTGATCCGGGCGTGGGGAAGACGGCACTCCTGGACGCGACCGCCGAGCTGGCGGTGGCGAAGGGAGTGCGGGTCGTCCGCGGGAGCGGCGTCGAGTACGAGACGGACATCAGCTTCGCGGGGCTCCATCAGCTCGTCGGCTCGCTGCCGGACGAGCTCGGCCGTCTGCCGCGTTCCATGCGGGAGGCCCTCGAGGTCGCCCTCGGTCTCGGCGCTGGTCCCGCGCCGAGCCGGATCGCCGTCCTGAACGCGGCACTGTCCCTGTTCGACGAGGCCGCGAAGGAGCGGCCGTTGCTCCTCGTGGTCGATGACCTTCATGTCGTCGACCAGGCGAGCCGGGCCGCGGTGGGTTTCGTCGCCAGAAGACTGGGGGGCCGCCGCATCGGGCTGCTCGGAGCGCAGCGGGCGGAGTCCGGCGAATCCTTCCGGTCCACCGGTCTGCCGGAGCTCGAGGTCGCGCCGCTGGGTGACGCGGACGCCCTGCGGCTGCTGTCCCGACGCTTTGCTCACCTTCCCCGCCGGGTTCTTTCGACCGTGGCCCACGAGGCGCAGGGAAATCCCCTGGCGCTGCTCGAGTTCGCCGGGTCCACCGGGGTGTCCGGCGACCGACACGGCCAAGGGACGGGGCGGGCGAGCGGCCCGGGGCGGGATGTCCGCGCTCTGTACGGCGCCCGCGTCGGACGACTGCCGCGGGGAACGCGTGAGGTACTGCTGCTCGCGGCTCTTGAGGGCTCCGGCGACATCGGCGTCCTCGAGGCGGCCGGCGGGCCGGGCAGCCTTGAGGAACTCGCTCCCGCGGAGCGTGACCACCTGGTCATGGTCACGGAGAACGGCCGCGCGGTGCGCTTCAGGCATCCGCTGGTCAGGTCCGCGGTGGTCGACGGTTCCACCGGTGAACAGCGGCGCGGCGCCCACCGCCGGCTGGCCGACGCGCTGGCCGACCAGCCCGAGCGGCGCGGTGATCACCTCGCGAGAGCCACGACGGCGCCCGACGAGGCGGTCGCCGCCGTCGTGGAGTCGGCGGCCCGGAGCAGCCTGCGGCGCGGTGACGCTGACGGCGCGATCGCGAGATTGCGGCGCGCGGCCGAGCTGAGCACCGACCGAGCGGACCGCAGGCGCCGCCTGTCGCAGGCCGCCTATGCCGCCGCCTGGGTCACAGGCCATCTGGAGGTCAGCCACGAGATCATGCGCGAGGTCGAGGGCAATCCGGCGGCCCGGTCGCTCTCGGCGGCCGCGACGGCCGGCTTCCTGGTGCTCGTCACGGAAGGCGACGCCGATACGGCCCATGCACTCCTGATGGAGGCGGTCGAGCAGGCCCCGGTGATGTCCGGACCGCCGCATGAGGAGCTGGAGACCGCGCTGTTCACCCTCATCCTCGCCAGCCAGTACTCGGGCCGGCCCGAGCACTGGCAGCCTCTGGTCGACGTGCTCGCCCGGTCCCCCGAGGCGGCGCCCGCCGCCGCGGCGTCGCTGGGGCGCGTCCACCACGACCTCGGCTCCGTCACCGACGGCATGCTGCGCCGCCTGGACGAGGAGATCGCGCGGCTGAGGGACCAGAGTGACGCCGACGTGGTCATCCGCACCGCCCTGACCGCCTCGTACCTCGACCGGCTGCCGGGCTGTCGCGAGGCCGTGTCCCGGGTCATACGCGACGGCGGCGCGGTGGGATCGAGCATGCCGGCCCTGATGTTCGTCGCCCTGGACGACCTGTACGCCGGCCGGTGGCAGGCGTCGGCCGGCGCCGCGGACGAGCTCATCGCACTGTCCGAGGAGACGGGGTACCACCTGTTCGCCCAGGTGGGGCACTACGTCGCTGCGATGGCCGCGGCCCAGCGCGGCGCCCTCGACGCGTGCCGGGAGCACTGCGAGGACATCTGGGGGTGGTCGGGTCCCAGGGGCCTGCAGCGGCTGGAGAACTGCGCCCACCAGGCGGCCGCCCGGGCGGCCCTCGGCGCCGCCGACTTCGAGACGGCGTTCCGGCACGCCACGGCGATCTGCGCCCCGGGTGTGCTGCCGGCGTTCAATCCCGAGGCCGTGTGGTCCGCGCCGGACCTCGTCGAGGCCGCCGTGCGCTCCGGGCGGCACGCGGAGGCGCGGCGGCACGCGGACGCGCTGCGCGACGCCGGTGTCGGTCACCTCTCGTCGCGGTTCGCGCTGAGCGCGGCCACGGTCACGGCGATGACATCGGCTGTCGAGGACATGGTCCGGTGCTTCGAGGAGGCGCTCGGGCTGCCGGGCGTCGAGCAGTGGCCCTTCGAGGTCGGCCGTGCTCATCTGGCGTACGGCGAGAGGCTGCGCCGTCAGGGGCTCAACCGCGAGGCCCGGGGGCAGCTGGCCGCCGCCCGCGGCCGCTTCGAGGAGCTCGGGGCGCGTTCGTGGGAGGCCCGGGCCGCGGCGGAGCTCCGCGCCACCGGGATGACGCGGACCGGCCGGGGCAAGGCCGGCGATGCCCTCACCCCGCAGGAGCTGGAGGTCGCCAGGCTGGCGGCGACGGGGCTGTCGAACCCGCAGATCGCGTCGCGTCTGTTCCTTTCGCCGCGGACCGTGTCGTCGCATCTCTACCGTGTGTTCCCGAAGCTGGGGATCACGTCACGGGCCGGGCTCCGCGACGCTCTGGAGGCGCTGCCTCCCGAGCCTCCGGCCACCGGGCTGTGAGAGCTGCCGTCCGGGTCTCGGCGCTGCCCCGGTGCTGACGTAAGCGAGCCGTCGGCCGGATGTCAGTCAGCTGACGGAGGCTGTCGGCACGGTGGCCGAGCCATTCTCGTGGAGACATCGAATCCGCCCGGTACCCGGGCGAGACCACGAGGAGCAGCTTGGGCACTGGTTCGGGCGAAGCCATCCGGCTGTGGTCGGGACGTGCTGAGGCACCGGGATCGATGGGACGGTTGCGCGATGCCGTCCCGTACGGGGGGCTGACTCCTGAGACCTTTGACCGCAGTGTCCAGTCACGGGCCTGTCGACTGTCGTTGCGGGATGGTTCCTGCTGTCACCGAGCCACAGGGCGTGTCCCCGTAGGGGCTTTGCCGATGATCAGGCGCCATCACAGTTCAGACCGCCCGGGCCAGTGTCGGCTACTCAGCACATGACGACGCGGAAGGTGAACCGCCCTGACGAGTGAAGAGCACAGCTCCTCCTCCGATACGGATCCGCCCGTTCGGCGCGAGGTCCTCCTGGGCGTGGACACGCACGGCGAAGTCCATGTCGCGGCCGTGGTCCCCCCGCTGGGAAAGGTCCTGGGCACCGAGTCCTTCCCAGCGACGGCGGCCGGCTACCGACAACTGCTCGTCTGGGCCCGCACACGGGGTACGGTGCGCCGGGCCGGGGTGGAGGGCACCGGCGCCTTCGGCGCGGGCCTGTCCCGCTACCTGCCGGCTCGGCACGTCCAGGTGCTTGAAGCGAACCGGCCCGACCGGTCGGCCCGCCGTCTGCTCGGCAAGTCGGGCCCGCTCGACGCGCAGGCCGCAGCGCGGGCCGTGCTCAGCGGCCGCGCCCGGGCCAAGTCCGGCGACGGTCCGGTGCACAGCGCCCGGATCCACAAGCTCGCCAAGGACTCCGCGGTCGAGGCCCGCACCCAGGTGATCAACCAGCTCAAAGCCCTCCTGGTCGTCGCCGACCCCGCTCCGCGGGAACGGTTGTCGAGCTTGGGCAATGCCGAGCTGTTCACCCGCCGTGAGATCATCCGATGCCTCAAGCGATACGCGGCCCGCGAGGTCTTCAACCTGGTCAGACCGGCTTTCCGCACCCCTGCGTTACAGGGGCGGCCGTGCCCGTCAGCGTCGGCGGGCACCGCACGCACGATCTCGTGTGTGGCGTGATCATTCCTGTGGTGACCCGGTGTGTGCGCGTGGAGCGTCTGCGTCAGCTGTCGTGGTGGGGTTTTCCCTGCCCGCGCCTTTGGTGTGGGCGTTTTGCTGTGCTGTGCCGCGGGAACCAGGACGATCACCTCCGTCTGCCGTACGGAGTAGTAGGCGTTCATCGACTGGAAGGCATAGACGTGGCAACGGGTACTGTGAAGTGGTTCAACGCGGAGAAGGGCTTCGGCTTCATCGCCCAGGACGGCGGCGGCCCGGATGTCTTCGCGCACTACTCCGCGATCAACTCCACCGGCTTCCGAGAGCTCCAGGAGGGCCAGGCCGTGACCTTCGACGTCACCCAGGGCCAGAAGGGCCCGCAGGCCGAGAACATCAACTTGGCCTGACCTCGCAGACCTGCTCGCGGGATCGTGCGCGCCGCGTCCGGTGGCCGACGCCCACCTGGACGAAGGCGCCTGCTCTCGTGCCGGGCCTTCACAGATCAGGGCCGCGCAGCCATGGCTGCGCGGCCCTGATCTGTGAAGGCCCGGGGCCGCTGCCACTTCGGTTTGAACCTTCCTGACCTCAGTCGCTGCAAGCGTCGTCGGGCACGGGAGCCGCGTGTCTGGCGCGGCTACCGTGCAGCTCGGAGGAGCCGACGTTCAGACGCTCGTCCAGGCATCGAGGAAGGCTTTCCGCCCAGCCGGGTCGTCCGACCTGCGGTCTGCGTGCAGGACGCGCCAGGCGGTGAGCTCGAGATCTCGGAGCCACAGTTCTCCGATGACCTGTGTCTTGAGGTCGGGCAGATGGTCGGACTCGACAAGGGCCTGACCGATCACCTCCCCGGCCGCGAAGCGCTGGGGCGGGGGCATCTCATCGACGGCCGAGAGGATTTGCCGGGCCAGGCCGGTTCCCGCTCCTGCCAGCGAACGCAGCCCCGAATCCTTGATGTTGACGGGCAGCAGGTACGCGGTGCCCGAAGACCTCCACAGGTCCGACCAGAAGCGCTCTCCTGCCGCGGTAGGGGCAGGCAGCGCGGCCAGCAGCCCGAGGAGATGGCCGGTGGCCGCATAGCGATCGGAGTGGGCGGCTGCGACCACTGCGACGCCGGCGACGCCCTCCACATCGAGCTGGCTCGCCTCGAGACGCGGAGCCAGGTCCAGTTGGTGTTCCAGGGTTCGGCTATCACGAGGTCTTCCATGCCCTGACCGTGGCAGCGTTCACCGCGCACTACGCCGCCATCTCCCTCGCCACCTACTGACCGCGCCGGGTTCGGGCTCGCGCCGCTTGTCACACACGTTGCCGCGTGTTGCTCCGGGACGGGCGGGGCGGTCCCTGGGCATCCCCCTGCTTGAAATCCGCCGCAGTCCTGTCTGCAAGTCGGCTGTTTTCCGGGATGCGGCGCTTGGTGGGGCAGGGTAGGGACAGAGGAGCGAGAGAAGGCGAGACAGCGGCCTTCAGTCGACCTGCGATGGTAGGCGCCCCGTGTTCGAGGCGGAAGACATGAGGGAATGGCGGTGGCCAGGACGTGCTCGACCATGAGCGGCAACACACACGTTCAGGGAATCCGAGCACGCCGTGATCGATACCGGAGGGGGCCCTGACAGCTGCCCCGAGAAGCTCTCAGTCCTCGTTCCCGTGCATGTGCTCCGCCCCGCTGCCAATCTTCGGCGCCGTCGACTTCAGCCAGGCCGCATGCTTACTCGGGTACCGGGTCACCGTCTGCGACGCCCGACCCGTCTTCGCGACCGTCGCCCCCTTCCCGTACGCCGACGAAGTCGTCGTGGCGGTTCCGCAGCACCCTCTTCCTGCGCGGTGAAGGCAACCGGCGACGAGACCACCACCCTGGACATCAATCCTGCCGAGCAAGACGTCGGCGATGCGGCGGCCTTCCTCCGGACACCACCGAGTCCCCCTGGGCGGAACCGACGCTCGGACGCCGCAGTGGGCATGGCGTCCTCCTCCGGCGCTGCATGGACAGGCGGCCATGTGCATGACTGTGGGTGTGCGGTCTCGACGGGGAGCTTCCGGGGGTGCTCGCTCGTCCGACGAGTCTGCTTGTTTGTTCACAGGCGGATGACGACCAGCGCGACGAGCGCATGCGAAAGTCGATTGGGTCGATTCCGATCGGTGCCGTACAGTTCACCGTACCGACGCGGGGTGGAGCAGCTCGGTAGCTCGCTGGGCTCATAACCCAGAGGTCGCAGGTTCAAATCCTGTCCCCGCTACTCAAACGTGAAGGCCCGGCATCCACCGGGCCTTCACTGCGTGTGTGCCGGTTCGGACCTGGCTCTCGGCGAACAGGGCACCGCGGTCGCAGAAGGCGTCAACGCGCTGGGCTGCACCGAGGCCGTACGCCGCCTCAGCCACCGTGCTCACGGGATCGTGGGTCTGACACAAGGCGGCAATCTGTTTTGTTGCCGTGCAGGTCGCCGCGCCAGGCCCAGACGAAGGCGAAGTCGGTGGTGATGCCGTACTCCAGGACGTGGGGGCGGCCGTGGAACTCGCGGCTCTCCTTCGACGGGGAGGCGAGGGCGACCGAACCGTCCGGCGCGTACCGCCAGGGCAGGCCGTCCTTCGCCCCGTCACATTCGACGCATGAGCCACACTCGGGCAGGCGCCCGGGGGCGGACGCCGATGTGCACGAGGTGGAACCCGGCGACGAGTCGGTCCTGATGTCCAGCCTCATCACCGGCCCACCGGGTTGGCCCGGGCGGCCTGGTGGCGAGCGCTGCGTCGGGCATCCCGCAGCGCCTCCAGCAGCTGACCTGCCGCCCGAGCAGCAACATGACGGCCACGGGCATCAGAAACGCGGACAGCCCGGTACCGGCCACGAGGAGAGAGAGTCCGCCAGACATGACGCTCATTTGACGCTCCGGCCGCCTCACAGCCCGCGCCCAAGGCACCCCATGTGAACTGCACATTCTCCTCCCGTCCACCCACCTTGTGACGTGTTTCCGATGACGCATCACGTGAAGTGGGTGGCGCTTCTGGAGCCTGCGGACAAGGGCGCCTGACCTCGGGTTCGTGAGCCAGGCGCTTGCAACAATCAGGCGGCGACGAGCTCCTGCTCACGGTCCGGCGTCTTGACCTCGGGCTTCTTGTTCGGCAGCGAGAGCCGGAAGACCTTGCACCACGCGGAGAACACCTGCTTGGGCAGCGGCCCGGTGACGTACTCCAGCTCGTACTTCTCGAACAGCGCGCGCACCTTCACCGCGACCTCGGCGTACCGGTTGCTCGGCAGGTCCGGGAACAGGTGGTGCTCGATCTGGTGCGAGAGGTTGCCGGTCATGAAGTGCATGGCCTTGCTGCCGCTGATGTTCGCCGAGCCCATCATCTGGCGCAGGTACCACTGGCCGCGTGTCTCGCCCTTGATCGACCGGCGCTCGAAGACCTGTACGCCCTCGGGGAAGTGCCCGCACATGATCACGGAGTGGGACCAGATGTTGCGGACCAGGTTCGCGGTGAACGTGGCGGCGAGCGTGGGGAGGAACGACGGGCCCGACAGCAGCGGGTGGATCACGTAGTCCTTGAGCACCTGCTTGCGGATCTTGCGGCCCACGGCCCTGGCCCGCGCGCGGAACTCCGGGTCCTTGCGGCGGCGCTTGCGCAGGTTCTTGCCGAGCTCCAGGTCGTACGCCGCGATGCCGTACTCGAAGAAGCAGGCGTTGATGAAGTTCCACAGCGGCTGGCCGAGGTGGAACGGGTGCCACTTCTGGTCCTCGTCGACGCGCATGATGCCGTAGCCGAGGTCGTTGTCCTTGCCGATCACGTTGGTGTACGTGTGGTGCAGCTCGTTGTGCGAGTGCTTCCACTGGTCGGCCGGCGAGACGTGGTCCCACTCCCAGGTGGTGGAGTGGATCTTCGGGTCCCGCATCCAGTCCCACTGGCCGTGCAGGACGTTGTGGCCGATCTCCATGTTGTCCATGATCTTCGCCACGGACAGCCCGGCGGTGCCGAGCACCCACGCGGGCGGGAAGAGCGAGAACAGCAGCACGCCCCTGCTGACCAGCTCGAGCGTGCGCTGCGCCGAGATGACCTTACGGATGTAGGCGGCGTCCTTCTCGCCGCGGTCGGCGATCACCTCGTCGCGGATCGCGTCCAGCTCGCGTCCCAGTTCCTCGATCTGCTCCGCGGTCAGGTGGGCGGTGGGGTCGATGGCGGTCAAGGTGCTCCTACCGTTCGATGTCACAGGGGCCCGCCGCGGCGGACACACAGGTCTGGATGAGGACGCCCG
This sequence comes from Streptomyces sp. DSM 120436, assembly GCF_055778765.1. Lineage (NCBI taxonomy): Bacteria > Bacillati > Actinomycetota > Actinomycetes > Kitasatosporales > Streptomycetaceae > Streptomyces > Streptomyces sp. DSM 120436. The sequence goes on from NZ_JBSKBS010000001.1 coordinate 3,755,030, forward strand.
GCTCGGCCTCGGTGATCTCGCCGGTGCGCAGGTCGCGGACGGCGCCCGCCTTGAGCGGCGTGACGCAGCCGAAGCAGATGCCCATGCGGCACCCGGAGGGCATGAGCACGCCGGCTTCCTCGCCGACGTCCAGCAACGGGGTGGCGCCGTCCGCGTCGACGGTCTTGCCGGTGGTACTGAACGTGACCTCGCCGCCGTCACCGGTGGCGACGACGCTGGGGCGGAAGCGTTCGATGTGCAAGCGCTCTGGGACGCCGTGCTCACTCCAGTGCTTCTCGGCGGCGTCGAGCAGACCCGCGGGCCCGCAGGCCCAGGTCTCGCGCTCGGTCCAGTCGGGCACGAGTTCGTCGAGACGGGCGATGTCGAGCATGCCGTCAGTGTCGGTGTGCACCTCGGTGAGCCGCAGCTTCCCGTCCGTGGCCAGGCCGTGCAGTTCGTCGCGGAAGATCACGTCCTGCGGCCGCGGCGCGCAGTGGACCATGACGACGTCGTCGAGCTCGGTGTCGCGCAGCATGCCCATCACGGGTGTGATGCCGCTGCCGGCCGTCAGGTAGAGCACCTTGGCGGGCTTGGCCCGCGGCAGCACGAAGTCACCGGTCGCCTGGTCGAGCTGGATCAGTGTGCCCGGTTTCGCCCTGTGGACCAGGTGGTTGCTGACCTTGCCGTCCGGGATCGCCTTCACGGTGATCGTGACGCGGCCGTCCTGGCGGTCGGTCGGCGAGGTGATGGAGTAGGCACGCCACAGGCGCACCCCGTCGACGTCCACCCCGATCCGCACGTACTGACCGGCCGTGTGGCCGCGCCAGCCCCGTCCCGGTCTGATCACGACAGTCGCGGCGTCATCCGTCTCGGGGTGCACGGCCTCGATGCGCCCCCGCAGGTCAGCGCCCGCACGCAGCGGGCTGACCAGGTCGAGGTAGTCCGACGGCAGCAGCGGCGTCGTGACCAGCTCCAGCATTTTCCACGCCCTGCTGCGGAGGGCTGCACTACTCATGACTCCAGCTTGCTGCGCCTTGAGGCGTAAAGTCCTGACCGCAGGATGTGAATCTGGTCGGCTGAATTGTTCACAGGGAACAAAAACGTGAGCCATGCAATCCGGAGGGCCAGCGAACTGGCCCTGGATGAGACGACGGTCACCGCACTTCGGGCCGCGCTGAAGACCACCGCCGACGAGGTCGTCCAGGCGATCATCGACGAGGTCCCTCCCTACGCCAACGCCCTTTCGGGCAGCATGGGCGGCACCATCCGCCGAGCCGTCCGCACCGCCCTCGGGCACTACCTGGACCTCGCGAGCGGGAACGCCACGGGCGGCGGCGGCGGTGACGCGGCCTACGAGCTGGGCCGCGGCGAGGTGCGCGACGGCCGTTCGATGGACGCCCTGCTCAGCGCCTACCGCGTCGGCGCCCGCGTGGCCTGGCGATGCCTGGCAGCGGGCGCCGTGTCCGCAGGTCTGCCCGCCGCCGAGGTCGCCAAGTTCGCCGAGCTGACCTTCGCCTACATCGACGAGCTCTCCGCCGCGAGCGCCGCGGGCCACGCCGACGAACTGGTCGCCCGGGGCAGGGCTCACGAGCGCCACCTGGAACACCTGGCCCGCGACCTCCTCGCCGGCGCGAGCCCGGACGTGCTGCTGGCCTCTGCTCAACGTGCCGGATGGCAGCCCCCGGACTCGCTGACGGCGGTCCTGCTGCCCGCCGCCCAGGCCCGGCCTGCCTACCGCGCGCTCGACCCGAGCACCCTCGTCCTCGACGATCTGCCGGACGCCACCGGTGTGCTGCTCGTCCCCGATGCCGACCGATCACATCTCTTGCGGCAGCTGACCGACCGCACCGCAGTGGTCGGCCCGGCCCGGCCATGGGCTCGTGCGTCCGCCTCGTACGCACGAGCCCTACGCGCGCGCTCCCTCTCCTCTGATATCCGCGACACCGAGGACCACCTGCCCGAGCTCGTGCTGAGCGCCGACGTCGACGCGTACGCAGACCTGCGTGCCCGAGCCCTCGCACCGTTGCACACCTTGCCTGTCACGACCGCACGGCGGCTGGAGGAGACGTTGCGGGCGTGGCTGCTGCACCAAGGCAGGCGGGACGAGGTCGCGGCGGCGTTGTTCGTCCATCCCCAGACCGTCCGGTACCGGATGTCGCAGCTGCGGGAGCTGTTTCCGGATCTCGCATCGCCACACCGGGTCCTCGAACTGACGCTGGCTGTCGGTCTTCGGGACAGCTGACGCGTACTTCGACCGTCCACGAACTCCCGGCGGATCCCGGCATCGTGCTCGGTGTCCCAGCCGGGACGGTTCGGGTGAACGACGCGATCAAGGTGCAGCAGGTCGGCTGACAGGGAGCGTTCCACCACGAGTCGCCCACCTGCCGGTCCGTCAGGCCCGCGTCTCGCACGACCAGCCGCACCCGGTCGCGACTGAGCGGGAGTTGGCCGAGGAGGACGCCGGTCGCTTCGAGCAGGGTGTTGGCGAAGGCTGGAGCGACCGGGTTGAAAGGGCGGACTGTCGGCCGTGACGCCCGTTTGGCTCCCGGGGCGCCCACATGCATGGAGAAGGGCCAGGAAATAGGATCTGACCTCGGGCTTTCCGAAGATCGCTCAGGTCGACATCTTTCCGATGATCCACCAGGCCGGCGTGCCGCGATTGAACCGGTCGCGAAGAGCTCCTGAACTGCGGTTGTGGGCGCACAATGTGCGGTGCGGGCGTTCAGTAGGTGGGACCGTAAGGGCTCCAGTGCCCGAGGAAGGGTTTCAGGTCGTCGGCTTGTGGCTTGGGAATGTCGGGCAGCCGGGGCGGTGTGTTCAATGGGTCGAGGCGTTCAACGGTGGCCGCTGCCCAGCTGATCCATTCCTCGGCTTCGGTTCTGGCCTGGCCCGGAGGCATGTCCACTCGCGTGCGTACGGTGCTCACGTATTGGGTCAGTCCGGTGGCGTGGCGCCATGCCGCTTCCTGGGCTTCCAGGTGCTGGACGCGGTACGCCTCCGCGTACCGGATGCGGGCTTGTTCCATGGCGGCTTCCCAGCGGATGCGCTTGTGGCGTGCCGCTTCGGCCTCGTCCTGGCGTCTGCGTTCGGCGGCTTCGCCGCGCAGCGTGACCTCCTGTGCGAGCTCGGCGAGCTGCTGTTCGAGGGCGCGGCCGGGAGCGTCGGTCCATTCGCTCGCCCGGTGTGGCTGGCCGCCGCTGAGGATGATGCGGAGGCGTTCGGACGGGGTGTAGTCGAAGCGGGGGATTCTGACTCAGGAGTGCTTCTTGGCGTCGGCGGGTTCCTTCTCGGTGGCGACGTGCTCGGCCCGGTCCTGCTCCTGGAGGACGACAAACCCCACTGTCTGGCCCTGTGCGGTGATGGTGAAGTGGGGATTTGCCCTGCGGCGGCGATGAGGTGGGGGTGCGAAGCCGGTCTGCCCGGCCGAGCAGGTGTGCCCTTCGGCCTCGGCGGCGGTGATCAGTGCCTGGATGAGCCGGAGAACGCGTCCTTGGACGGGCTTGGTCAGGCCCAGCGGCTGGCGTTCGTTCTGCATGGCCCGCACCACGGTGTGCGGCCGAGTGAGCCGCGAGGGCACGGGGACGGGGTCCAGGACGGCAAGGCGCCAGGCGGGGATGACGACGAGCTTGATCTCGTACCCGTCGCGGCACCGGTTTCCGTACAGCTCCTTCGTCTCCGGAACCCTTCCGGACCTGCGTGCGGCGGCGACGCGGGACGGCCACTTCTCCAAGCCGGGACCGCTGCCGCTCTTGACGATCCTGCCGCCGGCCTCCGCGAGCTCCTGTAACAGCTGCTCCGTGAACGTCACACGAGGATGTGAGGGAGGGCTTGGCTTCCGCTCGGTGGCCGGAGTCTCCTGCGCTCTGGTGGACTTAGGTCGTGGACCGGCGGCCTGGGTCTTCCGCGGGCGTGATCCGCGGGGAGGGTACGTGCCGTGCGCCAGGTAGTGCCGACCGGCGCTTGTCAGGGCGACGCTCCACTGCCCGGTCTTCCGGGAGACCGTCACCAGGCCACGGCTGTGGAGTGCCTGGCGGGTGGTCTTGTAGGAGCTTGTGTTCCATACGCCTGCAGGGCACCCGGCTCCCACCCACTGCAACACCGACAGCTGCCGCTCATTGACCCGCCGTTCCAATGGCCCGCCTTCGACTCGAAGTGACGCACGACGGCGGCATGGTGCCAGTTCCGGTGGTAGGCGACCGGTGCTTCGAGTCAATTCGCTCGAACGAGCGGGCTGACGTGGCCGGAAGCCGGTTGGGCCGAGAACCGTGGGCGGGTGCCTGTCCTACGGCGGGGTCTGACTCCTGAGATCTCTGACCGGGGTGTCCTGATCACACTGTGTCGACCGCCGGCCAGGGGACTGCGCACTGTTGGTCTCGGGCTGATGGACGTGTCTCGATAGGGGCTTGCCGGAAAGGCGTCATCACGATTCTGACCGTCCGCACGGCCCGGTGCCGGCTACGCGATAAGCCGTCGGCCTGAAAGGGAACGAGCATGACCGGCACGTCCACTGCTTCGCGTCCTTGTCGGCGTCGGCCGGCGAGGGAGGTGGTCCTGGGAGTGGACACGCACCGGGATGCCCATGTGGCCGCCGTGCTCTCCCTGGTGGGGGAAGTGATCGGCACCCAGGAGTTCCCGGCCACCGCGGCCGGCTACCGCAACCTGCTGGGGTGGGCCAGGGCGTCGGGTACGGGCGGCGGGCCGGAGTGGAAGGGACCGGTTCCTTCGGGGCGGCCCTGTCCCGCTACCTGCTGGCCCAGGGCGTGGACGTTTTCGATGTGAACCGGTTCGACCGGGCCGACCGCCGACGGCGAGGCAAGTCCGACCCACTCGATGCTGAGAACGCGGCCCGGGCGGTGCTGCGCGGGCGGGCGCGCCCAGGCCAAGACGGGCGACGGGCCGGCGGAGGCCCCGGTCCTGATCCTCGGTCCCTCACTGGGTACCACATGGCACAGGTGGTGAATACCGTCCGTGGGCGTCCAGGCCAGTCCAGAATGAGCACGTAATGCCAGGTCAGGGCATCCTGGTCCGAGGGAGTCGACGCAGTCGGTGACAGGCGTGTGACAGCGGCGTTCGGTAGAAAGCCGCAGGTTTGGCCCGGCGAGGTTTCCGGACAGGTGGGTTGCAGGGTCCGGCATGGGACAGAGCCCGCCGGGCGTCTCGTCGGTATCGGGGCGTCTCCCGCCCGGAAGGACTTCCCCGACCCGCGGTTCTGATCGGTGTCCCGCAGACGTGCGACGTTACCGGACCGGTGGCACGCGCCGGACATCGCCGCATGCCACCGGCCTGTTTTCTCATGACGTCACACCAAAGGGCGTGCCAAGGTAGGTCAGAACAGGTCGAGCTGGGCGGACTCGGCTGCTCCCAGCATGTGGCACTCCCCTGTTTCCCCGTCGACGCGAACGTAGCCCGTGCCGACAGCCAGGTCCCGGAGGTCCCCGGTACGGAGGTAAGCGACCGATTGGCAGTCGAAGTAGAAGGTGCTTCCCACTTGGGCGCGCTCTCCTTCGACGAGCGCAAGGGCCATGCCCTCGTGGCTGACCTTCTCGTCCAGGAACTTCTTGGCCAGCTCGGTCGCCTCTTCTATGTCCAGCATCAATCTGTCCTCAGGAGGGAAAAGTTGCGCCACGGTGAGAGGTCGGCATGCCCTGATTGACCATCCAGGAACACCACGTCTCCCTTGATGTTCACCACGTTGAAGACATGGGCTTGCCTTCCCTTCTGACCCATCACGATACCTCGGGCACCATTTCCCGCCTTCTTGATCTGATTGACGATGCCCGAGAGCGTGGACGCTTTGAACTGGCGTCCGCCGTACAACGCTTCGATGGGTGCTGTGGAGCCCGCCCTGAGACCTCCGGGCGCTGAGGACGGGGATCCCTCGGCCAGCAGGCGGTCGACTGCCACAGCGCAGGCACGGCAGTTCGTGTTGCCGCCTTGAGGGTTCACCAGTGCTTTGAGCTGCTCCGTGATCGGGGTCTTGTAGGGGATGCCTCCGTATCCCCTGGTCACGCCGCCACCTCCGAGGCCGAACCTCAGGTTCCCCACATTGACCGTCGCGGTTTCGGGGGCCACGGCCGTCCGACGCCAGCCGGTCAGTCCGCCGACTCCCACGAGGACGATCTGTTGGGTGAGTTCCTCGGCGGTCTCGGCGTACAGGTCTGCGAGGGCGTCGCAGCCCTGCTGGCGGAGCATGTATTCGGCGCGGTAGAGGCGGTAGGCGGGGCGGACGGGAAGGTACTTGTCGACGAAGGCGCCGGCGCCGCCGTTCTGGCCGGTGAATGCGTCGTACGCGTCTCCGAGGAAGACGAAGGGGGACTTGAAGACGTCGACGAACGCGTCACCGAAGATGCCCGCTGCTTCGCCGAGGCTGTCGACGCGGTCGTTGTTGGGGTCGTCGGGGGTCAGTCCGCTGGGGTCGGTCAGGAGGGTGGGGACGTTGTCGGCGTAGGCGTAGGGCGATATGTGCGGGGTCGTCCGGGCGCGGGTGGCGGGGTCGGGTCGAGTGAAGCGGCCGGTGGTGGTGTTGTACTGGCGGGCGTGGAGGTCGAGGTTGCCTGTGGTGGTTTCGTAGCGGGCGCCGGTGTAGGAGGGAGGGCTCGCGGGGGCGCCGCCGGTGACGGTACCCAGGACCCGGGTACCGAACGGGTCGTAGGCCCAGCGCTGGTAGAGGGTGCCGGCGCTGTTGGTGACGTCGACCGGTGAGCCCTGGGTGTCGTGGTGGTAGTAGAAGAGCGTCCCGGCGCCGGTCTTGACGGACGTGGGCTGGCCGAGCGGGTCGTAGCGGAAGGACTGCTTGATGCTCCAGGCGCTGTCGTATTCGGTGGCCAGGATCGGCAGCGGGGCGTTGGGGTCCCACTGGGTGCGGTGGGTGACCGCGCCGTCCTTGAGGGTGGCGACCTGGTTGCCGCTGGCGTCGTGGTCGTAGGTGTAGGCGGCGCCTGCGACGGTGGCGGCGGAGATCTGCCCGGCCAGGTCGTAGGTGTAGGTGTCGGCGCCCTTCTTGGTCTGGTTGCCCTCGGCGTCGTAGCCGTAGGCGGTGGTCGTGGTGCCGGTGGTGGTGGAGGTGAGCTGGTCGGCCGCGTCGTAGGTGTAACTGGTGGACGTGGTGCCGAGGGCGGAGGTCAGACGGTTGCCGACCTTGTCGTAGGTGTAGGACGTGGCGCGGCTCGTGGCGCAGCCGGCGACCCAGGGCTGGGGGAAGCAGCCGGAGGTGAGGCGGCCTGCGGTGTCGTAGGTGAGGTCGTAGCCGGTCGTGCCGACGTTGGCGCGGGTGATGTCGACGTGGGTGGGCAGGCCCGCGGGGGAGAGGGTGTGCGCGGTCTTGGTGACCGTGGTGCCGGCCTTGGCGGAGGTGACGGCGGTGAGGCGGCCGGCCCGGTCGTAGGTGCGGTCCTCCGTCTCGGTGTTGGGCAGCGCGGACGTGGTGAGGTTGCCGGCCGGGTCCCAGGTGTAGGTGGTGGTCTTGCCGTCGGCCAGCATGGTGGCGGTGCGGCCGTCGTTGTCGTAGGTGTAGGTGATCGTGTTGCCGTCGGAGTACTTGCGGGTGAGCATCTGCCCGGCGGCGTCGTAGGTGTAGGCGAAGCCGCGGGTCTTGGTGAGGTTGCCGACCGCGTCGTAGACGAAGTCCTCGGAAATCTTGGAGTTGGCGCGGGCGGTCAGCTGTCCGGCGTCGTCGTAGCCGAACGTCGCGTCGGGGGTGGAGTCGGAGTAGTCGACCTTGGTGAGCAGGCCGCGCGGGTCGTAGGTGTAGCCGGTGGACCCGCGGGGCGTGGTCTTCTTGGTGAGGTTGCCGGCGGCGTCGTAGGCGTAGGTGGTCTCCCGCTGCAGCGGGTCGGTGACCGAGGTGCGGCGGCGGGCCGCGTCGTAGCCGTACGTGGTGACGTGGCCGTTGGCGTCGGTGCGCTCGGTGACGTTGCCCACTGTGTCGTAGCCGTACGTGGTGACTGCACCGCCCGGAGCGGTGACTTCGGTCAGCCGGTCCAGCTTGTCGTATCCGTAGGCGGTGGCGCGCTTGTCGGCGTCCGTCTGCTTGACGACGTTGTTCACGGCGTCATAGGCGGTGGTGGTCACCCCGCCGAGCGGGTCGGTGACCGTGGTGGGGTTGCCGGCCGGGTCGTAGCCGTAGGTGGTTGTGTACAGGGCCGGGTCTGCGCCGGTGGCGTTGCCGCGGGGGTCGACTGCGGTGGCCTGGCGCCCGTCACCGTCGTAGGTCCAGCTCGACTTGTGGCCGAGCGGGGAGGTGCGGCTGAGCAGGTTGCCGTCGGCGTCGTAGCCGTAGGAGGTGGTTTTGCCCAGCTGATTGGTGCTGCTGGCCAGCCGGTTGTTCTTGTCGTAGACGGAGGTGACCGTCTCGCCTGCGGCGTCGGTGATCTTGGTGACGTTGCCGTTGGCGTCGTAGGTGTAGCTGGTGGTGCGGTCCAGCGGGTCGGTGACCGTGAGGGGCCGGTTGATGGCGTCGTAGGTCGTGGTGGTGGACGCGCCGGTCGGGCCGGTGACCTTGATGGTGTTGCCGGCCGCGTCGTAGGTGTAACTCGTGGTGTGGGCGGCCGGGTCGGCGCCGGTGGCGTTGCCGCGCGGCGAGACGCTGCTCAGCAGGCGTCCCACTTTGTCGTAGGTGTAGGTGGTCTTGCCTCCGGTCGCGTCGGTCTGGGAGGACAGGCGTCCGCTCGCGTCATAGGCGCGGGTGACGGAGTTGCCGGCTGGGTCGGTGGTCCGGGTGAGGTGTCCGGCGTCGTCGTAGGTGAACGTGGTGGTGTCGCCCGCCGGGTTCTTGGCCGACGTCAGTTGCTCGGCCCCGTTGTACTGGTAGGTCGTGGTGCGGCCCAGCGGGTCGGTGGCCGAGCTGAGCAGGCCGCGGCCGTCGTAGGCGTACGTCGTGGTGAAGTCGGCCGGGTCGGCGCCGGTGACGTTGCCGCGCGGGTCCGTCTTCGTGAGGATCCGGCCGGCCTTGTCGTAGGTGAACGTCGTCTTCTCACCCAGCGGCGTGGTGACCGAGGTCCGGTTGCCGGCCGTGTCGTAGCCGTAGGTGGTGACCTTGCCGCGCGGCGTCGTCACGGTTTCCAGCGAGCCGAGCGGGGTGTACGTGTAGCCGGTCTTGCCGCCCAGCGGGTCCGTGGTGGACGTCAGCTGGTTCGATGTGTTGTAGGTGTACGTCGTCTTGTTCTTGCGGCCGTCGGTGTGACTGGTGATGTTGCCCGCGGCGTCGTAGGTCCAGCTCTCCACGTAACCGAGCGCGGAGGGGGCGCTGCGGGTGAGCATCCGCCCGGCGCTGTCGTACGTCATCTCCGTGGTGTTGCCGCGCTGGTCGGTGATGGCGACAGGACGCAGGTGGCGGTCGTAGTCGTAGGTGATGCTCTTGCCGTACGGGTCGATGGTCTCCATCAGGACGTTGCCGGCGTACACGTCGGTCCACACGCCGCCGTCGGGCGCTGTGGTGTGCGACTCGCTCTTGCCGTCCCAGGTGAACGTGGTGGTCTTGTCGTTCTGGTCGGTCTGGGACTTGATGCGGCCCGCGGTGTCGTAGACGTTGGTGACCTTGCCGCCCGCCGGGTCCGTGTAGGAGGACAGTCGCTTGTTCGCGTCGTAGGCGTACGATGACGTCCTGCCGGCCGGGTCGGTCACCGAGGTGAGCAGACCGCCGGTGTAGCCGTACGACACCGACGTGCCGTCCGGCAGAACCACTTTGGACAGCAGCCCGTCGGCACCGGGCGTGAACGTGGTGGTGCGGTCGGCGGCGTCCTTGACGGAGGCGAGCGTGCCGGACGCGTACGTCAGGGTCAGTCCCTTGCCGGCTCTGTCGACCACGGAAGTGAGCTGGCCGCTGCTGTTGAACGTCCGCTTGGTGTGGTCCGGCGTGGTGATCGTGTAGGTGCTCGCGCCCTTGACCAGCTTGGCCGCAGAACCCGCCGGGGCGGTGTATGTGCCGTCACTGTTCTGGGTGAAGACGAACGACGCCCCGTCGTCCGTCCGGTAGGTTACCTTCCCCGTCGCCACGGTCAGCTTGGCATCGAACGGCGTCGCCCAGCCGCGCCCCAGCAGGCCGACGGCGCTCGAGTCGGAGCGGTAGGTGCGCTCCAGGGCCAGAGGCACACCGGGGCTCACCAGGGAGGCGTCGGTGAGCTGTTCGAAGAACATGCCGGTCGCCGTGTTGACCGGGTCGGCGCGGTGCGCCTGTGCGTAGCAAGTACAGATTCCCGCCTGCGCACCGGGGATCACCGGAGTGTAGAACGCCTCCACCAGCGGCGAGGTGGTGCCGCCCGGACTCGACGTCCCGTCGGCGCTGTTGAGGAAGACCCAGGCGTAGTACTCCTTGCCGTCCTCGAGAATTCCGCCCAGCGCGCTGCCGGCCCACCAGAAACACTGGTCCGTGGGATAGGAGTTGCTCGCCCACCAGTCGTAGCACCAGGCCCCGGTGTCCGGGGTGTCACCGCTGGGGTCGTCCGTGGCCTTCTTGATCTCCTGCTGCACGACGGGGTAGCCGCCCTCGTCCAGGACGTACAGCCACATTCCGGTGTACGACGATCCGCGCTTGGGCAGCTTCACCTGCCCGCCGATCGACAGCATGCCGGGGTACGCGGTGGCCCAGGACGACACCCACGTCGGGTTCTCGGCCGCCGCGGCGAGGGGCTGCAGAGCCACCTTCGACTCGGCGGCGGGCCCACGCTCCACGCGGTTCTTGTCCGGCCGGCTGTGGGGCTCGTCCCTGGGCTTCTTCTCCGGCGCGTTCATGTACTCGCGCATCGGCGACCGTTCGTGCCGGTCCTCGTCGACCTGCCTGCGCCGCTCGGCCAGCGTCATGGACTCGGGGGGCTTGGGCAGGTCGGCAGCTGTCCGGACCTGCGCCTGTGCGATGGTCGCGGTGGCTGTGGAGGGCAGACGGTCCCGGGGCAACGCCCAGGAGGGGACGACACCCGCTATCACCAGTAGAGCCAGGGTCAGAAAGGCCGTGACGAGTCTTCGCGCTTGTGTGCGCACAGTGCATCACCTGTGGGTCAGGAGTGAAGAGAGGTCGCGGTGATGCATGATCAGGAGAACCCTCGAACTAACGTGCTGCGGGAATCGGGGCCGAAACGCGACGGGGTCCCCCTCACCCTGGCCATGGGTCTGCTGGCTGAGTGGACGAAGGACTCCGCTTGGCCGCTCGATTTGGCGCGAAGGTGATCCCGAGCGCGAGACGGTGGGGGTAAACGGACCCTCGACGGTGAGTTAAGGGCAGGCAGCGGGCCGGAAACGGAAGAAGGGGCTGCTTGAGCGGGATCTTTCTCCGGCCTCGCGCAGCCGCTACAGGACTTGTGGCCGACCGCTTACCGAACGAGAGTTCGAGGTCGTTCGTTCCGTGGTCGATGAAGGACTGCCGGTAAGGCGGGTCACAGGCTGTCTGTCAATGCCGGTCACGAGTGGGCGAGAAGTCAACTCGTTGTCAGTCCGTCCGGGGCAGGTTGAGTACCGGTTCGGACGAAGCCATCCGGCTGTGCTCGGGTCATGCCGTTGTGCCGGGAGCAGTGGGACGGTGGCGCGGTGCCGTCCCGGGCGGGGGCTGACTCATGAGATCTTTGACCGACGTGTCCAGTCACAGGCGTGTCGACTGTCGTTGCGGGATGGTTTCTGCTGTCACCGAGCCACAGGGCGTGTCCCTATAGGGGCCTTGCCGAGTTTCAGGCGCCATCACGGTTCAGACCGCCCGAGCGGGCCGGTGCCATCCACCCAGCACGTCACCACGTGGGAGGCGAATCATCATGACGACCCGACAGCGCAGCACCTCCTCGAGCACGGACCCTCCCGTTCGTCGAGAGATCGTGCTGGGCGTGGACACGCACGGCGAGGTGCATGTCGCCGCTGTGATCTCCCTGCTCGGGAAAGTCCTGGGAACCGAGTCCTTTCCGGCCACGGCGGCCGGCTATCGACAGTTGCTTGTCTGGGCCCGCAAGCGGGGGACGGTGCGCCGGGCCGGGGTGGAGGGCACCGGCACCTTCGGAGCGGGCCTGTCCCGCTACCTGGTGACCCAGCAGATCCAGGTGTTCGAGGTGAACCGGCCCGATCGGTCGGCCCGCCGGCTGCTCGGCAAGTCGGATCCGCTCGACGCCCAGGCCGCAGCACGAGCCGTGCTCAGCGGTCGCGCCCGAGCCCGGGCGAAATCCGCCGACGGTCCGGTGGACAGCGCCCGGATCTACAAGCTCGCCAAGGACTCCGTGGTCAAGGCCCGCACCCAGGCGATCAACCAGCTCAAGGCCGTCCTGGTCATCGCCGACCCCGCCCTGCGGGAACGCATGTCGAGCCTCGGCAACGCCGAGCTGTTCCGCACCTGCGTGCGCCTCGGCCCACCCGACGGTGGGGGAGACGAGGACGCGGTGACCCAGGCCACCCATATGACGTTACGCATGCTCGCCGAGCGCATCGAACAGCTCACGGCTCAGATCAATGAGCTGAACCAACGCCTGACCCGGCTCGTCGAACGTCACGCCCCACAGCTACTGACACCGGTGGGCATCGGTCCGGACAGCGCCGTCACTCTCCTGATCACCATGGGAGACAATCCCGAGCGGCTGAACACTGAGGCGTCCTTTGCCGCCCTTTGCGGAGTCAGCCCCATCGAGTACTCCTCCGGGCGTCGGAGAACGCGCCGGCTCAACCACGGCGGCGACCGGCAGGCCAACGCGGCCCTGCACCGCATCGTCTTCACCCGGCTGCGCCACGACCCGCGCACCCAGGCGTACCACGAACGCCGCACCCAGGAGGACAAGACCCGACGTGAGATCATCCGATGCCTCAAGCGGTATGCCGCCCGCGAGGTCTTCAACCTGGTCGGACCGGCTTCCCGCACCCCTGCGTTATAGGGGCGTCCGTGAGACGTGAGAGGGTCTGACGCGTGAGTGAGACACCGCCGAACACCCTGCAATACCGCTTTGACGGGCCGGCAGAGGCCCCGGTCCTGATCCTCGGTCCCTCACTGGGTACCACATGGCACATGTGGGACCGGCAGATTCCCGAACTGACGAGGCAGTGGCGGGTGTTCCGGTTCGACCTGCCGGGGCACGGGGGCGCCCCCGCCCACCCCGCGGCCTCCGTCACCGACCTCGCCACCCGGCTGCTCGCCACCCTCGAAGGCCTCGGCGTGCACCGCTTCGGCTACGCCGGCTGCGCCCTCGGCGGCGCCGTGGGCATCGAACTGGCCCTGCGCCACCCGGAGCGCCTCGCGTCGCTCGCGCTGATCGCCGCCTCGCCCCGCTTCGGCACCGCCGACGAGTTCCGCCAGCGCGGCGTGATCGTGCGGACCAACGGCCTCGACCCCATCGCCCGCTCCGCGCCCGAACGCTGGTTCACCGGAGGGTTCGCCGCCGCCCAGCCCGCGATCACCGAGTGGTCCGTGCAGATGGTGCGCACCACCGACCCCGGCTGCTACATCGCCGCCTGCGAGGCGCTCGCCTCCTTCGACGTCCGGGCGGAACTCGGCAGCGTCGGCGTCCCGACCCTCGTACTCGTGGGCTCGGAGGACCAGGTCACCGGGCCCGCCGAGGCCCGCACCCTCGTCGCGGGCATCCCGGACGCCCGGCTCGCCGTCGTGCCCGGCGCCTCCCACCTGGTGCCGGTGGAACAGCCGGCCGCCGTCACCGACCTGCTGGTCCGGCACTTCTCCACCGCCTGGCTGCCGCTCCCCGAGACCGCCACCGGCCAGACCGTGCTGCCCGCCGCCGCGCCCCGGCCGCCCCAGACGCCGGCCGCCGCCCCACCGCAGCCCGCCCCCGTCGCCGAGATCGCCCCGGCCGTCGTGCCCCCGCAGGCGCAGGGCGTCCCGGACCCGTACGACACCGGCATCAAGGTGCGCCGGGACGTGCTGGGCGACGCGCACGTCGACCGGGTCCTGGAGCAGACCGACGCCTTCTCGGAGGACTTCCAGAAGCTCGTCACCCGGTACGCCTGGGGCGAGGTCTGGGACCGTCCAGGACTCGACCGCCGCACCCGCAGTCTGCGTCACCCTCACCGCCCTCGTCGCGGGCGGTCACCTCGACGAACTCGCCGTGCACACCCGTGCCGCCCTGCGCAACGGGCTCACCCCGGACGAGATCAAGGAGGTGCTGCTCCAGGCGGCCGTCTACTGCGGCGTCCCGGCCGCCAGCGGCGCCTTCCGCGTGGCGCAGCAGGTCATCCGCGAGGAGACCACCCCGCCGGAGTGACCCCTGACCGCGCCCCGGCTCCCTGACCCCGGCCCGGCCCCGGTCGCCGATCCCCGGCTTCCGGCCGCAGGCTCTCCGGTTTCCGGTCGCAGGCCCCCGCCCGGTCGCAGGCCCCGGCCCCGGTCGCAGGCCCTCCGCACCCGGCGCGCCGCTCCGTCCCCCGGATGCAGGATGGAGCCATGAAGCTCATCAAGATGTCGCATTCCTGCGTCCGGCTGGAGAAGGACGGACGGGTCCTCGTCATCGACCCCGGAGGGTTCAGCGAGGAGGACGCCGCCGTCGGCGCGGACGCGGTGCTGGTCACCCACGAGCACCCGGACCACTTCGACGAGGGACGGCTGCGGACCGCCATGGAGGCCAACCCGGGGGCCGGGATCTGGACGTTGAAGGCGGTCGCGGACCAGATCTCCGCCGCGTTCCCGGGCCGCGTGCACACCGTCGGCCACGGCGACGCCTTCACCGCCGCCGGCTTCGACGTCCAGGTGCACGGTGAACTGCACGCGGTGATCCATCCGGACATCCCGCGCATCACCAACGTCGGCTACCTCGTCGACGGCGGCAGGCTGTTCCACCCGGGCGACGCGCTCACCGTCCCCGATCACCCGGTCGAGACGCTGATGCTGCCCGTGATGGCACCCTGGAACAAGATCTCCGAGGTGATCGACTACGTCCGTGAGGTGCGCCCGCAGCGCGCCTACGACATCCACGACGCCCTGCTCACCGACCTCGCCCGCCCGATCTACGACCGCCAGATCGGCGCCCTCGGCGGCTCCGAGCACCTGCGGCTGGCCCCCGGGGACGCGGTCCGGCTCTGACCGCGAGGGCGGTCGTCCACAGGCGGCGACCACCGGCCGCGCGTTGTCGGACGCGGCGGGTAGGTTGTGAAGCATGCGCATCGCGACCTGGAACGTGAACTCGATCACCGCCCGCCTGCCGAGGCTCCTGGCCTGGCTGGAGAGCAGCGGCACGGACGTGCTGTGCCTCCAGGAGGCCAAGGTGGCCGAGGACAAGTTCCCCGTGGAGCAGCTGCGCGAGCTGGGCTACGAGTCGGCGGTCCACGCCACCGGCCGGTGGAACGGCGTGGCGGTGCTCTCCCGCGTCGGCCTGGAGGACGTCGTCAAGGGCCTCCCGGGCGACCCGGGGTACGAGGGCTCCGCCGAGCCGCGCGCCGTCTCCGCGACCTGCGGCCCGGTGCGCGTCTGGTCGGTCTACGTGCCGAACGGCCGGGAGGTGGAGCACCCCCACTACGCGTACAAGCTGCGGTGGCTGGAGGCGCTGAAGGCGGCGGTGGCGGGCGACGCGGCGGGCGACCGCCCGTTCGCGGTCCTCGGCGACTACAACATCGCGCCGACCGACGACGACGTCCACGACCGGGCCGCCTTCGAGGGCTCCACCCACGTCACCCCCGCCGAGCGCGCCGCCCTCGCCGCCCTGCGCGAGACCGGACTGACCGACGTGGTCCCGCGCCCCCTCAAGTACGACCACCCGTACACGTACTGGGACTACCGCCAGCTCGCCTTCCCCAAGAACCGGGGGATGCGCATCGACCTGGTGTACGGCAACGAGCCGTTCGCCAAGGCGGTCACGGACTCCTACGTCGACCGTGAGGAGCGCAAGGGCAAGGGCGCCTCGGACCACGCCCCGGTCGTGGTCGACCTGGACGTGTGACGAGGGCCGGCCTGCCGTCGGCGGACCCCGCGCGCCTGTGGTGCGCGGGGCGGTCCGAATGACAGGCTGGCAGTATGAAGATCCCGTTCCTGGGCAAGCGGCGCCGGAGGGACGAACTCCCCGGTCCGGAAGGGCTCGCCGAACTTCTCGCCGAGTGCGCCCTGTTGCGCTCCCAGGCGGACCGGGAGGGGGTCCGGCTGGACGACAGCCCGGCCTCGTTGGAGGCTCTCGACCAGCTGGTCCCGAGATGGCGGGACGACGAGGACGCCTCCGACTGGCTGGGAAACGACGCGGGGTTGTACCTGGGCACCGTGATCGTGCGCACCGTGGCGGGCGCCGCCTGGGACCTCCGCCCCGACGGACAGCCGGTCGTACGGCTCGTCGGCGGACGGGAGTTCGACGTCGTCGACGCGGGACACCGCTGGGCGTCCGACGGCGCGCCCCAACTGTCGCAGCTCTACGCCGAGGTGGCGGAAGGCTGACGTGCGCGCCCCTTCGCGCGCCTCATCACCCGATGTAAATACGGCTTATGTCCGGAAAGTGCGTGTCGCTCCATTCTGGCGATCTTGCCCGGTTATGTTGCGGCGGTTGCCATGACGTACGGAAACCTGTCCGCCCGGACCTCGACTACGATGTTCCCTCCGTCCCGGTGGGGGAGGAGACTTCGCGGCGTAAGCGGGGACGTCGCCGCCGGGAGGGGACCGCCCGCCCAGCCGGGGCGGCGGATCACACAGGCCGGTCCCGTCCGGCGGCAGCCGGAGATCACTGCTCCCGGCGGCAGCGGCCGAACCACGGTCGCCCGCAGGCGAGGAGAAGGTCAGCTGCGCGCCGGACGGGTGGTGCCGCCCGGGCCCCCGCGAGGGCGCCCTCTCGCGCCCGCCTTGAGGCGCGCCCTCCCGCCCGCGCCGGTGCGCCCTCCCGCCCGCGCCGGTGCGCCCTCCCCGCCCCGCCCCGGAGGTGTCCGCCTCGGCCGCCTCCGCGCAAGGCGCTTCGCCCGGCGGGCGTGCGCCCCCCTCCTGAGCGGTCGAGCCCCCATCGAACCCGGAACGGTTCATGGGCGGCCGTTTTACCCTTTCCGGACCCGCCGGACCGAGGGTGTCCGGGTTCCGTCGCTTCGGCCTCTCCCTCTGGCCGGCCCCTCGGCGAGCTCTAGACAGACCGAGTTTGTTTCTTTAAGTCAATCTCAGATTATTGATAGCTGATTGTTGACGATTTATTGTTAAGTTGGAGGGTCATACAAGCCTCTTGACTGTGAATCGTGACGACAGAAGGGTCGCATATCTGTGCGAGAATGTGATCCTGATTCGACCGGATTCCCTGCCGCGTTCGATTCCTTGAGAGTCTGAAGGCCTGAGAGTCTGAGGGCCCGAGGAGGGGACGGGGCGGAAACCTCGAGCCGGCGGTGACGGCGGTGCTCGCCGCGGTCCCGGGACCGCCCCGCTCGTGTGCTGTGCCCGGAAGGGGCAGGGCGCCGTCGGTGGAGCGCTCATGCGCGACGTCGGCCACCGCCCGCACAGAGGTCTGGATGACGGAGTCGGGACCTGTTCCTTCGGGCCTTGGGGTGAAGCGGGACGAAAGGTGTTCGGTAACCGGAGCACTTCATTCTGAATTTCTTTGTTCGGTCCGGTGGCGCGTATTTCCGGGGGCGTGCGGAGATGCGTATTCCGCCGTTTCACTCCTTCGTGCGCACATTCTGTGCCGGTCGGCACCGACGGGTGTCCCAGCGCTCCCACACGCCTGCCGAACGGTCTTCTGCTCGTAGGAATTGAGTCGTACTTTCCTACCGATGACCCGTTCAGCCGGTGGTTCTCGCCGTCGGGAGGGACGTGAATGACGAGCCGCGCAATCGAAGTCGACCTCGAAGACCTGCTCCGCCGGGCGCTGGACGCCCTCGGTGAGGGCTCCCGCTGGACCGTCGAAGCGGACGAGATGTGGTGCCGCCTCACGCCCCCGTCCGCGACGGTGCGCAAGCAGGGCTGGAAGCTGCACGTGTCGGCGACGTCCGTCTCCGCGCCGGCGGTCCTGGAGAAGGCGCTGGACGTGCTGCTGCGGGAGGAGTCGGCGTTCAAGTTCGCCCGGTCCCTGGAGCAGGTGGGCGTACTCAACTCCCGCGCCACGCCCCGGGGGAGCTCGGGGAAGTTCATCACCGTCTACCCGCGTTCCGACACCGACGCGGCCAGGATCGCGCTGGAACTGCACAGAGCCACCCAGGGCCTGGCCGGCCCGCGGATCCTGTCGGACCAGCCCTACGCCGTGAACAGCCTGGTGCACTACCGCTACGGCGCCTTCACCGGCCGGCGCCGGCTCTCCGACGAGGGCCTGCTCGTGTGGTACATCGAGGACCCGGACGGCAACCCCGTCGAGGACGAGCGCACCGGCACGTACTCCCCGCCCCCCTGGGCGGTGAGCCCCTTCCCCGCCCCGGCGCAGCCCTCGCCGAGCCCCCGGAAGGCGCCGGGCGGACCGGTGCTGCTGGGCGGCCGCTTCTCCGTACGGGAGGCGATCCGCCACACCAACAAGGGCGGCGTCTACCGGGGTACGGACGCCACCACGGGCGGACCCGTGGTCATCAAGGAGGCCCGGCCGCACGTGGAGGCCGACGCCACCGGCCGCGACGTGCGCGACTGGCTGCGCGCCGAGGCCCGCACCCTGGAGAAGCTGGCCGGCACGGGGCTCGCGCCCGCATGCCTCGCGATGTTCGAGCACGGCGGACACCTGTTCCTGGCCCAGGAGGAGGTACCGGGCGTTCCGTTGCGGAACTGGGTCGCCGAGCACTTCCGCGACGTCGGCAGCGAGAAGTACCGCACCGACGCCCTGGACCTGACGGAACGCCTGGTGGACCTCCTCGCCGCGGCCCACGAACAGGGCTGCGTCCTGCGTGACTTCACGCCCGGCAACATCATGGTCGGACCGGACGGCGAACTGCGCCTCATCGACCTGGAACTCGCCGTCCCGGAGGGCGACGCCGCCCTCCCGACGACCGTGGGCACCCCCGGCTTCAGCGCCCCCGAGCGGCTGACGGGCGCGCCCGTCGCGCCGAGCGCCGACTACTACAGCCTCGGCGCCACCGTGTGCTTCGTCCTCGCCGGGCGGGTACCGCACCTGCTCCCCGAGGAGCCGGCCGGCCGGGCCCCGCAGCAACGGCTCGCCGCATGGCTGGACGCCTGCGCCGGCACCCTCCGCCTGCCGGACGGCCTGACCGGGATGATCCTCGGGCTGATGAGGGACGACCCCGCCGAACGCTGGGACCCGGCACGGGCGCGCGCCGTCCTGCGCCGGACGCGGCGGACCTCCGCCGTGCGCCCCGTCACCGCCCCGGCGCGTGAGGACGGCGGACACGACGCGACGCAGGCCGTGGTGGCGGGCATCGTGGACCACCTCGTCGACTCCATGACCCCGCAGGACGAGCGGCGCCTGTGGCCCGTGTCCACCCTGGCGGGCGAGACCGACCCCTGCACCGTGCAGCAGGGCGCGGCCGGCGTCCTGGCGGTCCTGACCCGGTACTTCGAGCTCACCGGCGACGAGCGTCTGCCGGAGCTGATCTCCACGGCGGGCCACTGGACGGCGGCCCGCACCGACACCCGCTCCACCCGCCCCGGCCTGCACTTCGGCGGGCGGGGGACCGCCTGGGCGCTGTACGACGCCGCCCGTGCCGTCGACGACCGTGCCCTCATGGACCACGCGCGGGCCCTCGCCCTGGCCCCGCAGGAACCCACGCCCTGCCACGACGTCACCCACGGCACCGCGGGGAGCGGACTGGCCGCCGCACACCTGTGGTACCGCACCGGCGACCCGCGGTTCGCCGAACTCGTGGTCGACGCGGCCGACCGCCTGGTCGCCGCCGCCCGGCGCGACCAGGCCGGCGTCAGCTGGCCGGTCCCCGCGGAGACCCTCTCGGGAGGAGGGGCCTCCGGGGAGGCCGGCGGACGCTACCTCGGCTTCGCGCACGGCACCGCCGGCATAGGAAGCTTCCTCCTCGCCGCCGCGGCCGTCTCGGACCACCGGCCGTACCTGGACCTGGCGGTGGAGGCGGGGGAGGGGCTGGCGGCCGCGGCCCTGGAGGTCGGCGGAGCCGTCCAGTGGCCCACCCAGACCGGTGACGTGCCCACGGCGCCGTACTGGTGCCACGGCTCGGCGGGCATCGGCTCCTTCCTGCTGCGGCTGTGGGAGACCACCGGGGACGACCGCTTCGGCCGGCTCGCCCGAGGGGCCGCCCGCGCGGTGACGGAACGCGCCCCGCGCGCCCCCCTCACCCAATGCCACGGGGTGGCGGGCAACGGCGACTTCCTCCTGGACCTGGCCGCGGCCACGGGGGACCCCGCCCACCGCGCGTCGGCCGAGGACCTGGCCCGCCTCATCGTCTCCGAACGGGCCCACCGCAACGGTCACGTCGTCTTCCCCAACGAGTACGGGGAGGTCTCGACGGGCTGGAGCGACGGCTCCGCGGGAATCCTGGCGTTCCTCCTGCGGACCCGTCACGCCGACTCCCGGCACTGGTTGATCCAACAGCCGGGCTGAGCGGCGGGAATCCCCGCCGCCGACTCTCACACACAGAAGGAGAATGTCATGGAGAACCGCGACCTCGAGCTGCTGGCCGAGCTGCACGCCCTGCCGGAGACCGACCCGGTCGGCGCCGACGGAGCGGCGTTCGCCGCGACCTGCCAGTGCGTCGGCCTGCTGACGCTCCTCAACACCGTCTGCGTCGGCGTCAGCTGCGCCTGACCGATGGTGACAAGCCCTTCGGCTCCGGTGCCGGTCGGGACGACGGCGGCCGTGCCGGGGAGGGCTGAGCGGCGTTCCCCGCCCGCGGGAAACGCTCGGCACCCCCTCGGCGGCATGACCCGGAGCAGGACGAGAAGGGCTCGCGCGTCTCCGGCCGGCGGCCGCCTCAGGCTGCCGTCGGCCGGAGCACACGCCCGGTGGCGGGAAGCCGCGCACCGGACCGCACCCAGGACCCGAGCGGGCCCGCCCGCGAACCGCTGCCCGCCGGCTCCCCGGCCGACGCCCCGCAGACGAGGACCCGACCATGCAGCCGAGCGCCGGTGACGACGCCCCCGCCCGGACATCCGTCCTGACCGCCGCCCCGGAACACCCGGACACCACGGAACCCGCTTCCGAGGAGGTGTACGCCATCAGCGCCCGCGGCCTGGTCAAGAGCTACCCGGGCCCCGACGGCACCACCACGCACGCCGTCCACGGCCTGGACCTGGACGTGCGCCAGGGGGAGACCTTCGCCTTCCTCGGCCCGAACGGGGCGGGGAAGTCCACCACCGTCGCCCTGCTGTGCGCCCTGGCACGCCCCACCGCCGGCCGGGCCACGGTCGCCGGCGCCGACGTGACCGGCCGGCCGGACCGGGTGCGGCAGCAGGTCGGGATGCTCTTCCAGCACAGCGCCCTGGACACGGACCTGACGGCCGAGCAGAACCTCCGCATCCACGCCCGCCTGTACGGGATGAGCCGCCGCGACTCCCGCAGACGCACCGCCGAGACCCTCGAGGCCGTCGGACTGACCGACCGCCGGCGGTCCCCGGTCCGCACCCTGTCGGGCGGCATGCGACGACGTCTGGAACTGGCCCGCGGCCTGCTGCACGCGCCCCGGATCCTGTTCCTCGACGAACCGACCACCGGCCTCGACCCCCACGCCCGCGCCCAGGTCTGGGAGCACCTGCGCGACCTGCGCGACCGGTACGGCACCACCCTCTTCCTCACCACCCACTACCTGGAGGAGGCGGAGAACTGCGACCGGCTCGCCATCATCGACCACGGCCGCCTGGTGGCACAGGGCACGCCCTCCGCGCTGCGGGACGCGATCGGGGAGGACCGGGTGGCGCTGCGCACCGGCGACGACCGGAAGGCGTGCCGCGTCGTGCGCCGGACCGCGCCCCAGGGCGCCGACGTCGCCCTGGACACCGAGGGGATCCGCCTGCGCGTACCCGACGGCAGCTCCTGGATCCCCCGCCTGTGCGCGGCGCTGGAGACCCACGGCATCCCCGTGCACGCCGCCTCCGCGACCCCGCCCACCCTCGACGACGTCTTCTTCCACCACACCGGCCGGAGCATCCACGGCGGACGGCCCGCCACGCCGTCCGCCCCCGCCCCGCCGGGCGGGACCGCGGCGCCCCCGGAGCCCGCCCCCGCCGGACCGGCCGGCGCCACGACGACGGAAGGGCGCCCGTGACCGCATCCGCACCCGCCCCCCGGGCCAGGGGAGTCCCGTACGCACCGGACACCCCCGGCGGTCCCGGCCCGGCGCGGCCGTCCCGTGTGCGCCGTGAGCTGCGCGCGGTCCACGCACTGGTCCACCGCGACCTGCTGCGCCTCTCCTCCCAGCACGTCCACACGGCCCTGATGCTGGTCCAGCCGGTGCTCTACCTCTTCGCCCTCGGAGGCGGGCTGGCCGCCCTCATCCCCGAGTCGACGCTGGGCGTCGGCTACCAGGCCTACCTGTTCCCCGGCATCCTGATGATGACGGTCCAGACGCCGGCCCTCACGGTCGGCATCCGCCTGATCACCGACCGCCAGAGCGGCTACCTGCGCGAACTGCTGATGGCTCCGGTCGGCCGCGCCACGCTCCTGCTGGGAGTCTGCGTCGGCGGCACCGCGGTCGCCGCCGTCCAGGGGGCCGTCCTGCTGGCCCTCGCCGGAACGGTCGGCCTGCCCTACGACCCGGTCCTCCTGGCGCTGCTCCTCGCCTGCATGGTGCTGGCCTCCTTCACCATCACGGCCCTGTCCCTGGCCCTCGCCGTGACCCTGGCCCGCCCCGAGGTGTTCGGCATGCTGCTCGGCCTGGTGATGATGCCGCTGCTGTTCCTCTCCGGGGCCTTCTTCCCGCTGCACGCGCTGCCCGGCTGGGCGCAGGCCCTGGCCTCCGTCAACCCGCTCGCCCACGGCGTGGACCTGCTCCGGCGGAGCATCGCCCTCCGGGTGCCCGAGCACGCGGCGGCGGGCATCGAGTGGTTCGGCCGGCAGCCCTCCCTCCTGCTGGAGGCCGCGGCCCTCCTGACGGTGGGCGCCGTGGCCCTGGCCTGGGCCGCCCACCGCTTCGGCCGCCCGGAGTGACGAGGTCCGGCCTCCGCTCCCGCCTGCCGCGCGGGGACGCGGGCGCCGCACCACGCGGAGGAGGAAGCAGGACATGAACGAGGGCCGGGCCGTGGCCGCCTCGGAGCTCCGGTGGAAGCGCGGCTGCCCTTTCGCCGTGCCGGTCACGCCGCCGGCGTCGCCGGGGGCGGCGGGTGTGCCGGGACCGGAGGCATGGAGGCCGTACACCCGGGTGCCGGCCGCCCCGTACGCCCCCGGCCGTGCGCGGCGCGCCCGTCCGGCCTCCCTGACGCGGGCATGGCAGCCAACTAAGCTGCCCGCACGGCCCTTTACTGGAGGTGCGGATGCGTCGCCCTGTCGCACGGAAGTTCGCGGTCCTCGCGGTCACCGCCGCCGTCGTCTCGGTGGGAGCGGCCGCGCCGCCCCCTCCCCCCGGCGAACGAGCCCCCCACGCCCGCCCGGCCCCCAAGACGCCGGTGGCCGTCGGACACGGCGGCGCCGTCTCCAGCGTCGACGCCGACGCCACCGCCGCCGGCATCGAGATCCTGCGGAAGGGCGGCAACGCCGTCGACGCCGCCGTGGCCACCGCCGCCGCGCTCGGCGTCACCGAGCCCTACTCGGCCGGCATCGGCGGCGGCGGTTACTTCGTCCACTACGACGCCCGGTCGCGCACCGTGCACACCCTCGACGGCCGCGAGACCGCCCCGCTCACCGCCGGCTCCGGCCTCTTCCTGGAGAACGGCGCACCCATCCCGTTCGCCGAGGCGGTCAGCAGCGGACTCGCCGTCGGCACCCCCGGCACCCCCGCCACCTGGCAGCGCGCCCTCGACAGGTGGGGCAGCACAAGCCTCGGCACGGTCCTCAGGCCCGCCGAACGTCTCGCCCGTGACGGCTTCACCGTCGACGAGACGTTCCGCGCGCAGACCGCCGCCAACGAGGTCCGCTTCCGGTACTTCCCCGACACCGCCGAGCTGTTCCTGCCGGGCGGCGAACTCCCCGTCGTCGGCTCCACCTTCAAGAACCCCGACCTGGCCCGCACCTACCGCGAGCTGAGCCGCAAGGGTGCCGGCGCCCTCTACCGGGGCGACATCGCCCGCGACATCGTGAACACGGTCGGCAAGCCGCCCGTGGACCCGGCGTCCGGCTGGAACGCCCGCCCCGGCGACCTGTCCCTGCGCGACCTCGCCGCCTACCGCACGAAGTCCCAGCCGCCGACGAAGACCTCCTACCGCGGCCTCGACGTCTACTCCATGGCGCCGTCGTCCTCCGGCGGCACGACGGTCGGCGAGGCCCTCAACATCCTGGAGCGCACCGACCTGTCGAAGGCGAGCGACGCGCGCTACCTGCACCGCCTCATCGAGGCGAGCCGGATCGCGTTCGCCGACCGGGGCCGCTGGGTCGGCGACCCCGCCTTCGAGGACGTGCCGACCGGGGAACTGCTGTCGCAGCGGTTCGCCGACTCACGCGCCTGCCTGATCAGGGACGACACCGTCCTCACCAGCCCGCTCGCCCCCGGTGACCCCCGCGACCCGAAGCCGTGCGCGAAGGGCGGCACGGCCGCGCCGACGACGTACGAGGGCGAGAGCACCACGCATCTGACCACCGCCGACCGGTGGGGCAACGTCGTCTCCTACACGCTCACCATCGAGCAGACCGGGGGCAGCGGCATCACCGTGCCCGGACGCGGGTTCCTGCTCAACAACGAACTGACGGACTTCTCCTTCGCCCCGGCGAACCCGGCCGTGCACGACCCGAACCTGCCCGGCCCCGGCAAGCGGCCCCGCTCGTCCATGGCGCCGACGATCGTGCTCGACCGGCACGACCGGCCGGTGGTGGCGCTCGGCTCACCCGGCGGCGCGACCATCATCACCACCGTGCTGCAGACCCTCACCGGCTTCCTCGACCGGGGCCTGCCCCTCGTCGACGCGATCGCCGCGCCGCGCGCCAGCCAGCGCAACGCCGCCCGGACCGAACTCGAACCCGGCCTGTACGACAGCGGGCTGAGGCAGCGCCTGGAGGCCATCGGGCACTCCTTCCGGGAGAACCCGGAGATCGGCGCGACCACCGGCGTGCAGCGGCTGCCCGGCGGCGCCTGGCTCGCCGCGGCGGAGAAGACCCGCCGGGGCGGCGGCTCGGCGATGGTCGTCCACCCGAGGCGGTAGCCGCTCACCCGGAGCGGTGGCCGTCCGCCCGGGGCGGTGGTCAGGTCCACCTGGAACAGCGGCCGGTCACAGCCGTCGGCCCGGCACCCCCGCGGGGCGCCGGGCCGAGCCGTGCGAGAGGTCACAGCTCCGGCGTCGGCGTCTCCCGCGTGCGGAACGTCAGGCGCCCGTCCTGCGTGTCCACCGTCACCCGGCCGCCCTCCTTCACCCGGCCGTCCAGCAGCAGCCGGGACAGCTGGTTGTCCACCTCCCGCTGGATGGTGCGGCGCAACGGGCGGGCGCCGTACTCCGGTTCGTAGCCGCGCTCGGCGAGCCAGTCCACGGCCGCGTCGGTGAAGTCGGCGGTGATGCCCTGCCCCTTCAGCAGGCGGCGGGTGCTCTCCAGCAGCAGGTCGGTGATCTGCCGCAGCTCCTCCGCGGTGAGCTGGCGGAACACCACGATCTCGTCGATCCGGTTGAGGAACTCGGGCCGGAAGTGCTCCCGCAGCGGCCGCAGGATCTGCTCCCGCCGCGCCTCCTCGTCGGCCTCCGCGCCGCCCGTCGCGAAGCCCAGGGTGGCGCCGCGCCGGGTGATGGCCTCGGAACCGAGATTGCTGGTCATCACGATGACGCTGTTGGAGAAGTCCACCGTGCGGCCCTGGGAGTCGGTCAGCCGGCCGTCGTCCAGCACCTGCAGCAGGATGTTGAAGACGTCCGGGTGGGCCTTCTCCACCTCGTCGAGCAGCAGCAGCGAGTACGGGTGCCGGCGCACCACCTCGGTGAGCTGCCCGGCCTCCTCGTGGCCCACGTAGCCGGGCGGGGCGCCCACCAGACGGCTCACCGTGTGCCGCTCCTGGTACTCGCTCATGTCGAGCCGCACCATCCGGTCCTCGCTGCCGAACAGCGCCTCGGCGAGCGCCCGCGCCAGCTCCGTCTTGCCGACGCCCGTCGGGCCGAGGAACAGGAAGCTGCCGATCGGCCGGTCCGGACTGGACAGACCCGCGCGGGAGCGCAGCACGGCGTCCGAGACGACCCGTACGGCCTCCTCCTGGCCCACCACCCGCTGGTGCAGGTGCTGCTCCAGGCCCAGCAGGCGGTCCTTCTCCTCCTCGGTGAGCCGACTGACCGGGATGCCCGTCTGCCGGGCCACCACCTCGGCGATCGCCTCGGCGTCCACCCACAGGCTCTGGCCCTCGTCGACCTCGTCGCCGCCGCCGGCCTGCGCGATGTGCTCCTTCAGCTCCGTGATGCGGTCCCGCAGCCGCATGGCCTGCTCGTACTGCTCGTCCGCGACGGCCTGGTCCTTGTCGCAGGTCAGCTGCTCGACCTCACGCTCCATCGCGCGTACGTCGGTGCCCTTGGTGCGCGCCCGCAGCCGCACCCGGGCGCCCGCCTG
Organism: Streptomyces sp. DSM 120436; assembly: GCF_055778765.1. Lineage (NCBI taxonomy): Bacteria > Bacillati > Actinomycetota > Actinomycetes > Kitasatosporales > Streptomycetaceae > Streptomyces > Streptomyces sp. DSM 120436. The sequence continues at coordinate 3,781,423 of NZ_JBSKBS010000001.1, forward strand.
GTCGATGAGGTCGATCGCCTTGTCCGGCAGCCGCCGGTCGCTGAGATAACGGTCGGACAGCTCCACGGCCGCCACCAGCGCCTCGTCGGTGTAGCGCACCTGGTGGTGCGCCTCGTAGCGGTCGCGCAGGCCGCGCAGGATCTCGACCGCGTCCGAGGGCGTCGGCTCCGGCACCATGATCGGCTGGAAGCGGCGGGCCAGGGCCGCGTCCTTCTCGATCCGCCGGTACTCCTCCAGGGTCGTCGCGCCGACGATGTTCAGCTCACCGCGCGCCAGGGCCGGCTTGAGGATGTTGCCCGCGTCCATGGAGCCGCCCTCGCCGCCTCCTCCCGCGCCGACCACGGTGTGCAGCTCGTCGATGAAGACGATCAGCTGGTCGGAGTGGGCGCGGATCTCGTCGACGAGGGTGTTCATCCGCTCCTCGAAGTCACCCCGGTACCGGGTGCCGGCGACCACGCCGGTCAGGTCCAGGGCGACCACGCGGCGGCCGAGCAGGATGTCGGGCACGTCCCCCTCGGCGATCCGCTCGGCCAGCCCTTCCACCACGGCGGTCTTGCCGACTCCCGCGTCGCCGATCAGCACCGGGTTGTTCTTGCCCCGCCGGGACAGCACCTCGACGGTCTGCTCGATCTCCGTGTCCCGCCCGATCACCGGGTCGATCCGGCCCTCCCGGGCCAGCTCGGTGAGATCACGGCCGTACTTGTCCAGCGTCGGCGTGCCCGTCGCGGGCCGGGGGCGCTCGGTGCGGGGCTGCTGGGCCTCCGGTGCCTCCGGCGGGCCGGACGAGGTGAAACGGGCCGCGTTGAGGATGTGTCCGGCCGCCGAGTCGGGGTTGGCGGCGAGGGCGCTGAGCACGTGCTCCGGGCCGATGTAACCGGCCCCGCTCGCCCGGGCCATCTCGTGCGCGTCCAGCAGCGCCCGTTTGACGGCGGGCGTCAGGGACAGCGAGTTCGGCGGCGGGGCCTCACCGGGAGCGTGCTGCACGGGTCCCGACCGGTCGTCGATCTGGGACGCCAGCGAGTCCGGGTCCGCGCCCGCGCGGCTGAGCAGACTCCGGGTCGGCTCGGCGGAGAGCGCGGCGCGCAGCAGGTGCTGGGTGTCCAGGTCACGGCTGCCGTGCTCGGCCGCGTACTGGGCGGCGCCGCGTACGAGTTCCCGGGCGGGCTGGCTGAGAAGCCTGCCGATGTCGATCTGACGGGGGCGCTGCCCGCCGAAGAAGCGGGCGAGGAATTCTGCGAACGGGTCACCCTCCGGGCCGACGAAACCACTCGTCATCGTCATCCGTTCCTTCGCTGGGTCGACGTGCCGGGGCCGGGTAACCCGGGCGGGGCGCGCTCATGCCCACGATGACACGATCGGTCGGGGCGGGCATGTCCAGGTGTGCGGCACCTGCGCGCGCTCGGAGGGGCGGCGCCCGGCGCGGGCGGCCGTCGCGACGGGGTGCGGTCCTTCCCGGGGCGTTCGTGGCCCGGGGGTCGCCGCTGTCCGGGGGGTTCGGTCCGGGTGCGGTGGGCTCGTCATCCGGGGAGGGGGCCGCCCGTACCGGGGCGTCCGCACCGGGGCGTTCGTGGCCTGGGGGTCGCCGTCGTCCGGCGGGTTCGGCTCGGATGCGGCGGCCCGTCGTCCGGACGGAGGGCGACCCGTCCGGCTCCGTTCCAGTCCGTCGAGCGGTGGCGGGGCGTCTCCCGAGGGTGCGGGCGCCCCTGCCGTGTGAGCCCTTCGCCGCCGGAGGGGCCGGGCGCCGGTGCGGACCGGCGCCCGGCCCGTCTCAGTTCCGCGCCGTCAGCACGCGGGGGCCCGCCTCCGTGACGGCGACCGTGTGCTCGACGTGGGCCGCGCGGCTGCCGTCGGTCGTGCGGAGGGTCCAGCCGTCGGGGTCGGTGCGGTAGGTGTCCCGGCCGCCCGCGATCAGCATCGGCTCGATCGCCAGGACCATGCCGTGCCGCAGCGGCATCCCGCGTCCCGGCCGGCCCTCGTTCGGCACGGGCGGGTCCTCGTGCATGCGCCGGCCGATGCCGTGGCCGCCGAAGTCCTCCATGATCCCGTAGCCCGCACCGCGGCACACCGTGCCGATGGCGTGCGCGATGTCGCCTATGCGGTTGCCGACCACCGCCGCCTCCGTGCCGGCCGCGAGCGCCCGCTCGGCCGTCTCGATCAGCCGGGTGTCCGCCGGACGCGCGGAGCCCACGACGAAACTGATCGCCGAGTCGCCCGCCCAGCCGCCCAGGTGGGCGCCGCAGTCGATGGACACGAGGTCCCCGTCGCGCAGTCGGTAGCCGTCCGGGATGCCGTGCACGATCGCGTCGTTGACCGACGCGCAGATGACGGCGGGGAACGGGGTCGGTGCGAACGAGGGCCGGTATCCCAGGAACGGCGACGTCGCGCCCGCCGCGCTCAGTGCCTCCCTCGCCACCTCGTCCAGCTCCAGCAGGGAAACGCCCACGTCAGCGGCCTTCCGTACGGCCGTCAGCGCATTCGCGACGACCTGGCCGGTCTTGTACATCGCATCGATCGATGCGTCGGTCTTCAGCTCCACCATGCCAATTACTATACCGGTATTAGAATGGGTGTCATGGTGCGCACCCCCTTGACCCCCGAAGAGCGCGAACGCGGCGAGCGGCTCGGCAGGCTGCTGCGCGAGGCGCGCGGCGCCCGCAGCATGACGGACGTCGCCGCGAGCGCCGGCATCTCCCCGGAGACGCTCCGAAAGATCGAGACGGGGCGGGCGCCGACCCCCGCGTTCTTCACCGTGGCCGCGCTGGCCGGGGCGCTCGGGCTGTCGATGGACGAGCTGATCGGGCGCTGCGCACCAGAGGCGCCGGACGTGCCGGACACCCCGGACGCGTCGATCGCCGCCTGAGCGGGGCGGGCCGGGCCGGGGCGGGCCGGCGTCCTGCCTGAGAAGTCGCCGGAGCGGCGCCGTCTCCCGCCGGGTGTTGTCCACGGAGCTGAGCACTCCGAGGTCCGGCGGGAGTCGGCCACGGCTGCGGGGCGACTGCCGGAAGGGCCGGCGGCAGATCATGCGGCAGGGCGTCGTCCGGCCGGCCGACGGGCTCGGGCGCTCCGCCCTCGCGCCGACGGACGGCTCCCGCCGCCGCGAGCCGGCCCCCGCCCCCGTGAGCCGCGGTTCCGCTCGACGCCCGCGTCCGGACGCGCGCCCCGCAGGCCGCCGCCCGCACGGCGGCACCGGACCCGGGACGGCCGCTGCCGCTGACGGCCGCCCGGGCCGTGTCGGCGGAGCGGCACCGGGACGCGCCGCACGCCCCGCACGTCGCGGGACCGGCCGCCTGACCGGGAACCGGCGGCCGGCCGCGCTCACCCACAGGGGTGTCAATCACGATCGACTCCCCGGGCCGCACGACGATGGTCTTGGCAAGGCCGCCCGGGAGGCTTACGTTCGTCCCTCTATGGCCGTTTCCCCGGGCGTAGAGGCGCTGACGTCGCGTCGAAGGAGCAGCAGCTCATGCCCAACGTCGTAACAGCCGCCCTGGTCCAGGCGACCTGGACCGGCGACACCGAGTCCATGCTGGCGAAACACGAGGAGCACGCCCGCGAGGCGGCCCGGCGGGGCGCGAAGGTCATCGGGTTCCAGGAGGTGTTCAACGCCCCTTACTTCTGCCAGGTCCAGGACGCCGAGCACTACCGCTGGGCCGAGGAGGTCCCGGACGGCCCGACCGTCCGCCGGATGCGGGACCTGGCCCGGGAGACCGGCATGGTCGTCGTCGCCCCCGTCTTCGAGGTCGAGCAGTCCGGCCACTACTACAACACCGCCGCCGTGATCGACGCCGACGGCACCTACCTCGGCAAGTACCGCAAACACCACATCCCGCAGGTCGAAGGCTTCTGGGAGAAGTTCTACTTCCGCCCGGGCAACCTCGGCTGGCCCGTCTTCGACACCGCCGTCGGCAAGGTCGGCGTCTACATCTGCTACGACCGCCACTTCCCCGAGGGATGGCGGCAACTCGGCCTCAACGGCGCCCAGTTGGTCTACAACCCGTCGGCCACGCACCGCGGTCTGTCGGCGTACCTGTGGCAGCTGGAACAGCCGGCGGCGGCCGTCGCCAACGAGTACTTCGTCGCCGCCATCAACCGCGTGGGCGTCGAGGAGTACGGCGACAACGACTTCTACGGCACCAGCTACTTCGTCGACCCGCGCGGGCGGTTCGTCGGCGACGTCGCCAGCGGCAGCGAGGAGGAACTGGTGGTCCGGGACCTCGACTTCGGCCTCATCGACGAGGTGCGGCAGCAGTGGGCCTTCTACCGGGACCGCCGCCCCGACGCCTACGAGGGGCTGGTGCGCCCGTGACCGACGACCTGCTCGGCCGCCACCGCTCCGTGCTCCCCGACTGGCTCGCCCTCTACTACGACGAGCCCCTCGAGCTCACCCACGGCGAGGGACGCCACGTCTGGGACGCCCGGGGCAACCGCTACCTGGACTTCTTCGGCGGCATCCTCACCACCATGACCGCCCACGCCCTGCCCGAGGTCACCAAGGCGGTGACCGAACAGGCCGGGCGGATCATCCACTCCTCCACCCTCTACCTCAACCGGCCGATGGTGGACCTCGCCGAACGGATCGCCAGGCTCAGCGGCATCCCCGACGCCCGGGTCTTCTTCACCGCCTCCGGCACCGAGGCCAACGACACCGCCCTGCTGCTCGCCACCGCCCACCGGCGCAGCAACACGGTCCTGGCGATGCGCAACAGCTACCACGGCCGCTCCTTCAGCGCGGTCGGCGTCACCGGCAACCGCGGCTGGTCCCCGACCTCCCTGTCCCCGCTGCAGACGCTGTACGTGCACGGCGGGGTGCGCACCCGGGGCCCGTTCGCCCACCTCGACGACTACGACTTCGTCGCCGCGTGCGTCCACGACCTCAAGGACCTCCTCGGCCACGCCCGCCCGCCCGCCGCGCTGATCGCCGAGCCGATCCAGGGCGTCGGCGGCTTCACCTCACCGCCCGACGGCCTCTACGCGGCGTTCCGCGAGGTGCTGCACGAGCGGGGCGTCCTGTGGATCTCCGACGAGGTGCAGACCGGCTGGGGCCGCACCGGCGAGCACTTCTGGGGCTGGCAGGCGCACGGCCGCGGCGGACCGCCCGACATGCTGACCTTCGCCAAGGGCATCGGCAACGGCATGTCCATCGGCGGGGTCGTGGCCCGTGCCGAGATCATGAACTGCCTGGACGCCCACAGCATCTCCACGTTCGGCGGCACCCAGATCACCATGGCGGCGGGTCTCGCCAACCTCACCTACCTGCTGGAGCACGACCTCCAGGGCAACGCGCGCCGGGTCGGCGGACTGCTCATCGAGCGGCTGCGGGCCGCCGCCGCCCACGTCCCGGCCGTACGAGAAGTGCGCGGACGCGGCCTGATGATCGGCATCGAGCTGACGAAGCCCGGCACCGACGAGGCCGACCCCGACGCCGCGTCCGCCGTTCTGGAGGCGGCCCGCGCCGGCGGCCTGCTCATCGGCAAGGGCGGCGGCCACGACACCAGCGCCCTGCGCATCACCCCGCCGCTGTCCCTGAACGTCGCGGAGGCCGAGGAGGGCGCCGCGATCCTCGAGGACGCCCTGAGGAGCATCCAGTAGCCCGAACCGACACCGACGGCAGCTGCCCCGGCGCGTACCTCGAGACCCGCCTTCCGCAGGTCGAGGGACTCCGGCGGAAGTCCTCCTCCCGCCCCGGCGACAGCGGTCGGCCCGGGGGCGCGGGGCCGTGCCGATCCGCGGCTGCCGCCGCACGAGCGCGACAAGGCACGGAAGACGCGGTCACGACAAGGCACACAAGACCCGCACGGACCACCTCGAGGAGCGACCCGGACATGAGCACCCGCACCGTCATCCGCGGAGGACTCGTCATCACCGCCTCCGACGAGATCCACGCCGACGTTCTGATGGAGGACGGCCGCATCGCCGCCCTCGCCGCCTCCGGCACCCCGGCCGCCGAGGCGTTCACCGCCGAGCGGACCGTCGACGCCACCGGGAAGTACGTCATCCCGGGCGGCGTGGACGCGCACACCCACATGGAGCTGCCGTTCGGCGGCACCTTCGCCTCCGACACCTTCGAGACGGGCACCCGGGCCGCCGCCTGGGGCGGCACCACCACCGTCGTCGACTTCGCCGTGCAGAGCGTCGGGCACGGCCTGCGCGAGGGCCTGGACGCCTGGCACGCCAAGGCGGAGGGCAACTGCGCGATCGACTACGCCTTCCACATGATCGTCTCGGACGTCACCGACGAGACGCTGAAGGAGATGGACCTCCTCGTGGAGGAGGGCGTCACCTCGTTCAAGCAGTTCATGGCCTACCCGGGGGTCTTCTACTCCGACGACGGCCAGATCCTGCGCGCCATGCAGCGCTCCGCCGACAACGGCGGGCTGATCATGATGCACGCCGAGAACGGCATCGCCATCGACGTCCTCGTCGCACAGGCCCTGGCCCGCGGCGAGACCGCCCCCCGCCACCACGGCGAGGTCCGCAAGGCCCTCCTGGAGGCCGAGGCCACCCACCGCGCCGTCCGGCTCGCCCAGGTCGCCGGCGCCCCGCTGTACGTCGTGCACGTCTCCGCCGCCGAGGCCGTCGCCGAACTGGCCCGCGCCCGCGACGACGGGCTGCCCGTCTTCGGGGAGACCTGCCCGCAGTACCTGTTCCTGTCCACCGACAACCTCGCCGAGCCGGACTTCGAGGGCGCCAAGTACGTGTGCAGCACGCCCCTGCGCCCCAGGGAGCACCAGGCGGCGCTCTGGCGGGGCCTGCGCACCGACGACCTCCAGGTGGTCTCCACCGACCACTGCCCCTTCTGCTTCACCGGCCAGAAGGAGCTCGGCCGCGGCGACTTCTCCAGGATCCCCAACGGGCTGCCGGGCGTCGAGAACCGCATGGACCTCCTCCACCAGGCCGTCCTCGACGGGCACCTCACCCGCCGCCGCTGGATCGAGACCGCCTGCGCCGCCCCGGCCCGGATGTTCGGCCTGTATCCGAAGAAGGGCACCGTCGCGCCGGGCGCCGACGCCGACGTCGTGATCTACGACCCGGCGGCCGAGCAGGTCATCTCCGCCGACACCCACCACATGAACGTCGACTACTCGGCGTACGAGGGCAAGCGGGTCACCGGCCGCGTCGAGACCGTGTTCTCGCGCGGAGTCCCCGTCATCACCGACCGGGAGTACACCGGACGCGCCGGACACGGCGTGTACACCCCGCGTTCCACCTGTCAGTACCTCACCTAGGAGCGGAGCGCATGGACTTCGGCCTCGTGCTGCAGACCGACCCGCCGGCCTCGCGGGTGATCAGCCTGATGCGGCGCGCCGAGCGCAACGGGTTCACCCACGGGTGGACCTTCGACTCGGCGGTGCTGTGGCAGGAACCCTTCGTCATCCACAGCCAGATCCTGGCCCGCACCACGACCCTCAGGGTCGGCCCGATGGTCACCAACCCGTCCACCCGCACCTGGGAGGTCACCGCCTCCACCTTCGCCACCCTCAACGACATGTACGGCAACCGCACCGTGTGCGGCATCGGCCGCGGCGACTCCGCGATGCGCGTCGCCGGACGCAGGCCCACCACCCTCGCCCGGCTCGGAGAGGCGGTCGACGCGATCCGCGACCTCGCCGAGGGACGCGAGGCCGAGGTCGACGGACAGCGGCTGCGGCTGCCGTGGGTGCGCGACGGCGAGCTGCCCGTCTGGATGGCCGCCTACGGTCCCAAGGCCCTCGCCCTCACCGGGCGGAAGGCCGACGGCTTCATCCTCCAGCTCGCCGACCCGTTCCTCACCGAGTGGATGGTGAGGGCCGTGCGGAACGCCGCCGCCGAGGCCGGCCGCGACCCCGACGCGCTCACCGTCTGCGTCGCCGCCCCCGCGTACGTCGGCGACGACCTGGCGCACGCCCGCGAGCAGTGCCGCTGGTTCGGCGGGATGGTCGGCAACCACGTCGCCGACCTGGTCGCCCGCTACGGCGAGCACTCCGGCATGGTCCCCGAGGCGCTCACCGACTACATCAAGGGCCGCCACGGCTACGACTACAGCCACCACGGACGGGCCGGGAACCCGTCCACGGACTTCGTCCCCGACGAGATCGTGGACCGCTTCTGCCTGCTCGGCCCGCCCGAGGCGCACATCGAGAAGCTCCGTGCGCTGCGCGATCTGGGCGTCGACCAGTTCGCGGTGTACGACATGCACGACGCGCAGGAGACGACGATCGACGCGTACGGCGCGGAGATCATCCCGGCACTCGGCGGCTGAACCGAACCGGTCAGCGGGCGGTGCCGAAGTCCTGCGTCCAGTAGGTGCCGGACAGGCCGACGCCGATCTCCTCGAACGAGCAGTTGAGGATGTTCGCCTTGTGGCCGGGGCTGGTCATCCAGCCCTGCATCACCTGCTCGGGCGTGGAGTAGCCGTGGGCGACGTTCTCGCCGTACGTGCTCCAGGCGTACCCGGCACGGGTGATGCGCTCACCGGGGTCGGACCCGTCCGAGCCGGTGTGCGACATGGTGCCGGTCGACGCCATGTCCTCGCTGTGCCGCTGTGCGGCCGTGTTCAGGGTGGTATTGGCCGTCACCGGGGAGCAGCCGGCCCGGGAGCGCTCGGCGTTGACCAGCTCCACGACCCGGGCGACGGCGCCGGACGCCGTGGCGGTGGGCTTGGGCGCGGCGGTGGTGGGCGCGGGGACCGTCGTCGAGGGCTTCGGGGCGGCGGTGGTGGGCGCGGGGGCCGGCGTCGAGGGCTTCGGGGCGGCGGTGGTGGGCGCGGGGGCCGGCGTTGACGGCTTCGGGGCGGCCGTGGTGGTGGAGGGTGCCGAGGTGGCCGGCCTGGTGGGCTTCTCCTTCGGCTTCTCCTGCTTCTGCGAGGGCTTGCCGCCGTGGTGTTTGCCGCCGGGGTGCTCGCGGGCGTCCTTCGAGGGGCCGGCGGAGGCGCTGGGGGAGTCCGACGTGACGGGCGTGGGGTCGCCGTGGTGCTTGCCGCTCCAGCGGCCGTACCAGCCGGGCCCGTCCCAGCGGTCCTCGCCGACGGACGGCGCCGAGGCGGCGCGGTCCTCCCGCTGTCCGCCGTCCGGCCAGTCGGTACAGGCCATGGCGACCGAGGGTATGCCTATGACGCCGACGGCGACCGCGGCGACGACCGTCCGCCGGTACTGCTGCTGATGGCGATGCTTTCCCATACGTGACCTCACCCCTGGTGTGCGGAGGCTGGTCATTCTTGGGACGGCCGGGCGCGGAGCGCAAAGGGCTCATGTACTAGCTGGCTTCGTAGCCCCCTGGGGGGCTTGCGACGGGCGAGGGGGCGTGCCGGGCGGTCCGCGAGGGGCCGCCCGGACCGTCTGCCGCCACGTCAGAAAGCGGCACGCGGCGACGAAGCGGGGGCACCCGGATCCCGGCCGGCCCGCCGTCGGTACGGGCCCGGTCCGCTTTCCCGTCAAGACGGACAAGTCACCCATGTCGCCACCGTCGCGTCTACTAAGCGACCCGGTCAGATCGCCCGCCCGCTGTGACGGATGTCACGGGACTGTTGGTTCCGGATCAGCCCTGCGTCTTCTGCAGCGCGGCCACCGCTTCCTTGGCGGCCTTGATCGCGCCCTTGTTGATCTCGTCCGTGTCCGGCGCCTTCTTCGACTCGAAGTCGCTGCCGTTGTACGTGACGATCACCAGCGCGTTGGCGGCCCGCGCCACCACGACGCCCTCACGCGTCTCCTGCCCGTCCTCGGTGGTGAGGTTCACGACCGAGTACGCCGTGTCCCCGACCCCCGGGACGGCGCCCCCGCCGCTCTTCTCCTCCAGCCGCCCGGCGTACGACCGTTCCGCGGCCTCGTCGCTGTCCAGCACCTCGAAGGACACGTCGAGCCAGCGGTACTCGTATTCCTCGAGGGCGTTCCACGAGCAGGTGCGGCGCAGGCCGGAGTCCGTGGACGGTATCTCCTTGCCGGCCGTCTTGGCGCCCGGCACGAGGGACTTGACGGTCTTGGCGGACAGCGCGTCGCACGGTGCGGGCGCCGCGGCGTACGTCTTCACCGCCTGTGTCTCGGACGGGGCGGTGGGGGACGGTGTGGCGGTCTTCCCGGCCGGCTCCTTCTCGGAGGCCTCGGGTGCGGCCAACGGGCCGGAGGACAGCGCCCATCCGGCCGCGGCGAGGACGATCACCGGGGACAGACGGGCGGTCAGGGCGATCGGCAGAGGAAAGGAACGCACGGCGCACTTCTCGTGAGGGACGGTGCGGAGGGGGTCCGCACTGCGGACAGGACGCCAGTGTCACACGCTTCGTCAGGGTGCGGAAGGGTTCACCTCGCTCCGTAGGCGCGTGGTGACGGGGCGGTTCCGTATCGGTGGCCGCTTGCCGCTTTTCCTCTGTGAATAGGGGGATTTGAGCGTCAGGGCGCCCGGGCGGTCCATTCCGGTGCGGTGAACTCCGTCCGCGTCGGGGCCGCCGCCCGGGCTCACGGCCCGCTTCCGCGCCGCGCGTGCGGTCCAGCCCTGCCGGGTGCGAGGCGGCACTCGGCAGGGCGCGGCGTTCACGGCACGCGCGCGGTCCACTCCTCGGTCGCGAACTTCGTCCGCACCAGCTCCTCCGCGCGGGCCGTCTCCTCCGCCGTGACCTCGCCGGTGGTCAGCCCGTAGCGGTTGCGGAAGGAGGCGATCATGTTCTCGATGACCTGCTCCCGCGCGAGGCCCGTCTGCCGGCGGAGCGGGTCGACACGCTTCTTGGCGCTCCCGGTGCCCTTGCCGGACAGCTTCTCCTTGCCGATGCGGAGCACCTCGAGCATCTTGTCGGCGTCGATGTCGTAGGACATCGTCACGTGGTGGAGGACGGCTCCGGGGCCGCCCTCAGGGCCCACCACGCGCTTCTGGGCCGCACCGGCGATCTTGCCGGCCTCGGTGGCGATGTCGTTCAGGGGCTGGTACCAGGCCTTGATGCCCATGTCGCCGAGCGCGCCGAGCACCCAGTCGTCGAGGTAGGCGTAGCTGTCCGCGAAGGAGAGGCCCGAGACCAGGGACTCCGGCACGGACAAGGAGTACGTGATCGTGCTCATGGGCTCCACGAACATGGCCCCACCACCGGAAATACGGCGCACCACGGTCATCCCGTGCTTCGCGGCCCCCTCGGGGTCCACCTCGTTCCGCAGGGACTGGAAACTGCCGATCACCACGGCGGGCGAGGCCCACTCCCATACCCGCAGGGTCGGGGCGCGCCGCCCGGCGGCCACCTCGGCGGTGATCACCTCGTCCAGCGCCATGTGCAGGGCCGGCGCCTGCGGCCCCATGTGCACCAGCTGCCAGTCGTAGTCGCTCCACTCGGTCGCGTGGGCCAGAGCGCGCCGGACGGCGACGCCGACGCCCTCCGCCGTCAGCCCGAACATCACGGTCGACTCCGGCAGCGCCGCCGTGATCCGGGCGGCCAGCCCCGCGGCGTCCGTCGACGAGGGCGCGCCCTCGAGGGCCGCGTTGATCGAGAGGATCGCTTCGTCCGGTTCCAGGAAGAAGTCCCCGGCGACTCGCACGTTGCGCAGGACGCCGTTCTCGACATCCAGATCCACGACGACCAGCTTGCCGCCGGGCACCTTGTACTCGCCATGCACGGCTTCGTTTCCTTCCGGTGCGCTGCACGTGTCCTGAGCCTGCCGCTCCGACATGCGGACAGATGGGGACATCCTTCGGATCGCACCTCAATACTCGCCCGTGGTGAACGGATGCGCAGGACTTCGGCGCGTGCGATGCCGTCCGTCCTGATCCCGGGGGCCGAGGCGTCCTCGGCCCGGCAGGAACTCCTCGACGACGGGCCGTCGGTCCCGTGGGCGGGCTGTCCGTCCGGCCGGCCGGGGCGCCAGGGCCCTCGGCCCGGCCGGGACTTCGGTGCGGTGGAGACCGAACGGGCACGGAAGCTGCCCCTCGGTCTTCCTCGCCAGGCATTTCCTCCCGCGTCACGGGGCCCGATCCTTGGGGGTGAGAACTGTTCAGCGACGACCGGGAAAGAGAGTGACCTGATGTACGCGAGGCTGCCGCGGCAGCAGGGCCCGCTGCCCGGACGGGCGGCAGGGACGAACAGGCGCCCCTCGGACCCGGCTCTCCGGCCCGCCGCCCTCCAGCGCGGCACCGGCAACGAGGCGGCCGCCCACCTGGCCGCCCTGCAGCGCAGCGTCGGCAACGCGGCGGTCGCCCGGGCGCTGAGCCGCACCCCCGTGCAGCGCTACACGGGTCCGGCCGCGGAGCAGGATCTCGCGGACACCGTGTCGTACGACCGGATCTCGCAGAACGGGAGGATCGCCGTCTCCGGCCGTCAGGAGGCCTACGCCGATGCCGCGCTGATCGACGAGGCCAACGGCGCGCTGGCCGCGCTGAACCGGGTCCGCATCCGTCTCGAAGCGGGCCGCGAGGTGAGGATCGCCGACAGGCAGCTGTACCGGGTGCTCCCCGTCTTCGCCACGAGGGAGGCGGCCGAGGAGGCGCGGACGAACCCGGACCACGAGCCCATCGTGGGCGAGGACGCGCAGACCAGGCAGAACAAACTCGCCTCCTACCGGCAGAGCGTGGTCGAGCCGCCGGCCGCTCTCGGCCCCCTGCTCGAGGACGTCACCAGGCTGATGAGCGGGGGCAACCCTGACAGGCGGGGCGTCGAAGGGGTTCACCAGCGGCTGCTCAGGCTCGCGCTGGACGCCCTGGGCGCGGATTGGGCCGCCGCGAACGTCCCGCTGGACCCCTCCCGTGACGCGACCGAGTACCTGAAGGCAGCGGGGAAGGTCATCGGCAGGATCGCCCTGGAGTACGCCGGCTCCCGGGAGCCGGAGAGCGCGATCCAGGACCTCCTCATCACGATGCCCAACGACTGCCAGGCCGGCGCGCAGCGGCTGCTCGGGATCAGAGGGGGCGACCTCCAGCAGGCACGGCCCGCCCCCGCGGTCGGTGAGAACCACTACGTGAACCTGAGCGACATGAACGGCCGGTGGAACAACCACTTCGCCGCGGTGATCATGAGGGACGGGGACGACACCCTCACCTTCGAGACGGCGGCGGACAGCACCAACCCGATCGGCGAGGGGAAATCCCTCGGTTACTTCGCGCTGTACGGCAGGGACGGCACGTCCCAGTCCTTCGACGCGGACCTCCGCCGGCAGAACGCCGGGGGAGGAGGCTGAGCGGCCGTCCCCCCGTAGTCCGGCGCAGGGTCCGCTGCCGTGGCCGGCGGTCGGCGCCTTCGGTCACCGCCCGGGGCCGGCCTCCCGGGTCAAGGGGAGGCGCGGTGGACGCTGACGGCGTAACCGCCGCCTTCGTAGGGATCGGCGTCCCACGTGGCGAAGCGGTCGACGAGCGTGAGGCCGGCCGCGGCGCAGCAGGCGTCGTACTCCGGCAGCGTGAGGGTGGGCGGCACGGGCAGGTGGGCGGCGTCCAGGCCGAAGCCCGCGGCCAGCAGGCCGCCCGGACGCAGGGCCGCGGCCAGCCGGGCGACGACGGTGGCTTCCGTCCCGGGGGTGAGGAGCGGGAGGACGTTGCCGGCGGCGACCACGACGTCGAAGCCCTCGGCGATGCCGAGGGCGGCAGGATCGAACGCGGCGAGATCGGCCTGGAAGAAGGGCAGGTGCGGCGCCTCGGCCCGCGCCACGTCCAGCATCGAGGCGTCCAGGTCGACCCCCACGCAGTCGTACCCGAGCTCGGCCAGCCGGATCATGACCCGGCCGGTGCCGCAGCCCGCGTCCAGCACCCGGGCCCCGGCGGGTGCCAGGGCGGCGCAAAAAGCCGCCTCGCCGTGCACGTCCTTCCCGCTGCGGGCCAACGCCTCGAAGCGGGCGGCGTACGCGCTCCCCGAGGTTCCACCGGTCAGTTCCTGCCAACGACTCATGGGACCGACTATAGGTCGGCCGTGGGGCCGGCCACGGCTCAGCAGCGGGCCGACGGGCCGACAGCACGTTCCGTACCGCCCGCCCTCACGCTCGGGGCCGGCCGCCGGCGGTCGTGCACCGCTCGGCACCGCGTCGAGCGGACGCCCCGGCCCCGCAGCGTCCGCCCCGGCCGCCGGGGCACGGGCGGCCGATGGGCCGGCGGCGCGAGCCAGGACGGAGGCGTACGGCTGCTGGTCGAACCGGCGCGGACCGCGCGTTTGGCTCCCGCCCGTCCCGCCCCGGCCGGCGCGCGCAAGGGTTCCGTGCCCGGCCGCGCCGAGCAGGGGGCGCGCTGCCCCTGGCCCCGGCCACGCGCGTGGCCGGCCGGTGCTCCTCCACGCGATGTGCCGGCACACGGGCGGGGGCCCGGTGTGCCGGCACAGGGGTGTGGCGTGGCGTGACGCCGCCGGGGGACGGGCGGAAGCCGTCCCCCGCCGGCGCGGGCGTCAGACGGCGCCGGCGGCCGGGACCGCGGCGCCCTCGGCGGCCGGCTGCGGGTGCACGCAGTGCCAGCGGTGGCCGTCCGGACCGTCGGAGGCGGGCGGGAACACGGTGGCGCAGGCGTCGTCCGCCTTCCAGCAGCGGGTGCGGAAGGGGCAGCCGGACGGCGGGTTCGTCGCCGAGGGCACCGGGCCGTGCAGCACGATCCGCTCGGGACGCTCCAGCAGGCTGGGCGTGGCCGAGAGCAGGGCCTCGGTGTACGGGTGCCGGGAGTCGCCGGTGACCTGCGCCGAGCGGCCCTCCTCCACCACGCGGCCGAGGTACAGCACCGCGATCCGGTCGGACAGGTAGCGCACGGTCTGCACGTCGTGGGAGATGAAGACCATCGCCAGGCCGAGCCGGTCACGCAGGTCCACCAGGAGGTTGAGGATCTGCGCGCGCACCGACACGTCCAGGGCGCTGGTCGGCTCGTCGGCGACGATCAGCTCCGGCTCCAGCGCCAGCGCGCGGGCGATCGCCACCCGCTGGCGCTGTCCGCCCGACAGCTGGCCGGGCAGCGCGCCCAGGGTGTGCCCGGGCAGGCCCACCAGGTCCAGCAGCTCCTCGACGCGCGCCTCGCGCTCGGCACGGGTGCCGCGGGCGTGGACGTCCAGCGGGTCACGCAGGATGCGGCGGACCGGCAGGCGCGGGTTGAGCGCGGTGGACGGGTCCTGGAAGACCACGCCGACACTGGCCCCGAACTGGCTGCGGCGTTCCGCGGCCGGCATCTCCCACAGGTCCTGGCCCTTGAAGTACACCCGGCCCTCGGTCGGCCGCTGGAGCCCGGTGACCACCCGGGCCAGGGTGGACTTGCCGCAGCCGGACTCGCCGACCAGCCCGAGGATCTCGCCGCGCCGCACCTCCAGGGAGGCGTCGGTCAGGGCGTGCACGGCGTCCCGGCGCAGGATGCCGCCGCTGCGCGCCTTGTGCCGGACGTGGATGCCGTCGAGCCGGACGAGCGGGTCCGTCGTGGTGTTCTTCTCGGTGGCGGTCATCGGGCGCCCTCCAGCGATTTGGCCGACGGGCGCACGGGCGCCGGGTGGTGGCAGGCGAACAGGTGGTCGAGCGAACCGTCGCGGTCGGTGGCGGGCGGCGGCGTGGTGGCGCACAGCTCGGTGGCGGCGGTGCAGCGCGAGGCGAAGCGGCAGCCGGACCCGAAGGACTTGGGCGCGGGCACGACACCGCGGATCTGGTGCAGCCGCTCCGCGCCCGCCTCCAGCGAGACGACGGAGCCCAGCAGACCCCGGCTGTAGTGGTGCGCCGGGTCGGTCAGCAGGGAGCGGGTGTCGCCGGCCTCCGCGACCTGGCCCGCGTACATCACCGCGACCCGGTGGGCGAGGTCGCCGACCAGGGCGAGGTCGTGGGAGACCAGGACCATCGCGAAGCCGAGTTCGTCGCGCAGCCTGACCAGCAGCTCGACGACCTGGGCCTGGACGGTCACGTCGAGCGCGGTGGTCGGCTCGTCGGCGATCAGCAGCCGCGGGCTGCGGGAGAGCGCCATGGCGATGAGCACGCGCTGGCGCTGGCCGCCGGAGAGCTCGTGCGGGTAGCTGCGCAGGGTGCGCTCGGGGGAGAGGCCGACCAGTTCGAGCAGTTCCGCCGGGGTGCGGGTGCCGCCCCGGGAGGTGAGCCGCTTGAGCTGGGTGCCGATCAGCACCGACGGGTTCAGCGACGACATGGCGTCCTGGTAGACCATCGCGATCTCCGGGCCCATCAGCGCCCGGCGTTCCTTCGGCGACAGCTTCAGCAGGTCGCGGCCCCGGTAGAGGATCTCGCCCGACGCCTCGGCGTTGCGGGCCAGCAGGCCCATGATCGCCAGGCTGGTGATCGACTTGCCGCAGCCCGACTCGCCGACCAGTCCCAGGGTCTCGCCCTCGCGGACGGTGAAGGAGATGCCGTCGACGACGCGGGTGTCGCCGTAGCGGTCGGGGAAGCGGATCGACAGGTCGCGCACGACGAGCAGGTCGGGGGCGTCGTCGGGCAGCGGCCGGACGGCCGGCTCGGTGGCCTCGATGCGGCGGGCGAGCTCGGTGAGCGCGGCGTCGGCGGCGACACGGTCCGTGGCGGGCTCGGCGGCGGCGATCTTCTCGACGGTGTCGCCGCCGTCGGCGCGGGCCTTGTCCGGGGAGGCGGCGGCGTCCGTCATGCCTTCCGACAGGACGTTCAGCGCGAGCACCGTGATCAGCAGGCACAGACCCGGGAAGAGGGTGGCCCACCAGCCGCCGGACAGCAGGATCTGCCGGCCGTAGGCCAGCACGCTGCCCCAGCTGGGGTCGGGGTCCTGCACGCCGGCGCCGATGAAGGACAGGCTGGCCTCGAAGATGATCGAGTCGGCCACCATGACGGTCGCGAAGACCAGGACCGGCGCCGCGCAGTTGATGGCGACGTGCCGGGCCACGATGTAGTGGCGGCGGGCGCCGATGACCTGCTCCGCGGCGACGTAGTCCTCGCCGTACTGCTCCAGCACGTTGGCCCGGACCACGCGCGCCAGCGAGGGGGAGTAGACGAAGGCGATGGTGAAGATGATGACCGGGAGACTGGGGCCGAACACGGCGACCAGCACGGCGGCCAGGGCGATCGGCGGGAAGGACATGACGACGTCCAGCGTGCGCATCACCGACTCGTCGGCGAACTTGCGCGAGGTGGCCGCCAGGGCGCCCAGGGTCGAGCCGATGGCCAGCGCGAGGAGGGTCGCGCCGAAGCCGATGACGAGGGAGTAGCGGGCGCCGTGCACCACGCGGGCGAACACGTCGCGGCCGGCCCGGTCGGTGCCGAACCAGTGGTCGGCGCTCGGCGGCTGGGCCGGGACGCCGGTGGCGAGCGGGTCCTGGGTGAGCAGGGGCGCGAAGACCGCGCCCAGGACGACCACCAGCAGGACGCCGAACGCGATGCGCGAGGGGAGGGGCAGGCGACGCAGGCGGGTACCGGGCCGGAGCCGCTCGGCGAGAGAGCGTGGGGCGAACATCACACCGTCCTGATACGCGGGTTGACGAGCAGGTAGAGCAGGTCGACGATGACGTTGACCACGAGGAAGGCGATGGCGATCGTGAGGACGGTGCCCTGGACCAGACCGACGTCGCCTCCGTTGACGCCTTCGAGGATCAGCTTGCCCATGCCGGGCAGGTCGAAGATCGCCTCGATGACGACGGCGCCGCTGAGCATGTAACCGACCTTGACCCCGAGCACGGTCAGCGGGGTGATCAGCGAGTTGCGCAGCACCGACCGGATGATCATGAACGGCGGCAGGCCGCTGCCGCGGGCGGTGCGCACGTAGTCCCGGTCGAGTTCGGCGACCATCGAGGTGCGGATCAGCCGGGCCAGCGAGGAGGCGACCGGCAGGGCGAGGGCCAGGGCGGGCAGCGCGAGGCTCTCCAGCCAGCCGGAGAAGGAGTCGGCCGGGTTGACGTAGCCGCCGGTCGGGAAGACCGGCATGTTCAGCGCGAACTGCTGGATGAGCAGGACACCGAGCCAGAACGAGGGCAGCGCGATGCCGACCATCGACAGCACCCGGAAGACCTGGTCGGGCCAGCGGTCACGGTAGACGGCGCTGAGGACGCCGAAGACCAGGGCCAGCACGATGGCCAGCGTGAGGCCGAGAAGCGTCAGCTGGAGGGTGAGCGGGAACGCGGTGGCGATCCGGTCGGTGACGGGCTGGCTGGGGGCCATGGTGACGCCGAGGTCGCCCTGGAGCAGATCACCGAGGAAGGCGACGTACCGGACGGGCAGCGGGTCGTTGAGGCCGTTCGCCTCGGCGAACGCGGCACGCGCCTCGGGACTCGCACTGTCGCCCAGGGCGTTGTACGCGGGGTCGGCCGGCGAGAACTGCAGGACGACGAAGACCAGCAGGGCGATGCCGAGGATCATCACCGGCATCATCGCGACGCGGCGCAGCGCGAGCCGGAGAAAAGCAACCATCGTGGGTTTCCTAGCGATTGGGGCGGGGGCCGCCGCCCGTCCAGGAGCGGCGGCCCGTCGGCGTGGGCGTGCGGGTCAGGCGCGGCCGACGTCGATGAAGGACAGCCCGGTGGTGGGCAGCGGCTTGAACCCGGTGAGCGCGTCCTCACGCCAGGCGGTGGGCAGCTTGCGGTGCAGGATCGGGTACAGGGCGGCCTCGTCGGCGACCGTGTCGGTGACCTGTCCCCACAGGGCCTTGCGCTTGGCCTCGTCGGGTTCCGAAGCGGCCTTGTCCAGCAGCGACTTGACCTTCTTGTAGGCGGGGGTGCCCGTCCAGCCGTAACGCTTCTCCGGCCAGAAGCCGTAGTAGAACCAGCGCAGCAGCAGGTCCGCGTCGTTGCCGAAGACGGACGGGTCGCCGGGGGCGGCCAGGGCGTCGAAGCCGCCCTGGTCGATCTTGGCGTACTGCGCGGCCGACTGCTGGATGTCGAGCTTGGCGTCGACGCCGACCGCGGCCCAGCTCTCCTTGATCAGCGGCGCGATGTCCTTGATCCAGCCGTTGTCGGTGAGCAGCAGGGTGAAGGAGAGCTTGCGCACGCCCGCCTCGGCGAGCAGCTTCTTGGCCTTGGCCGGGTCGTGGCTGTAGACCGTGGCGGCCTTGTGGTAGTCGGGGTGGGTGGCCGGCACGTACCCGGTGGCGGCCTCGGCGTTGCCCAGCAGGGCGGTGGAGATGATCTTCTCGGTGTCGAGGGCGTAGTGCAGCGCCTGGCGCACCCGCTTGTCGGCGAAGCGCTTGTCCTTGGTGTTGAACATCAGGAACAGCAGGCCGAAGGACTGGACGGACTCCACCTTGTCCTTGCCGGTGATGCCCGCGACGTCGATGTAGGGCACGTCCTCGATCGCCTGCACGCGTCCGGACTTGAGCGCGCTGACCCGGGCCGACGGGTCGGAGATCAGGTGCCAGACCATCTTCTTGGCCTTGGCGGGGTGCGGACCGTTGTACTTGTCGTACGCCTCCATGACGATCTTGTCCTCGCGGACCGCCGACACGAAGCGGTACGGACCCGAGCCGACCGGCTTGGCGTCGAAGGCCTTGGCGTCGGCGCCGGCGATCTTCTTGGGCACGATGCGCACCACGGAGATGCGCGAGGGGAAGAGCGCGAAGGCGTACTTCAGCTTGAACTCGACCGTCGACTGGTCGACGGCCGTCACCCGGTCGATGAAGGGCACGAACTGCGCCATGAGCGAGGCGTTCTTCGGGTCCAGGACGCGCTCGAAGCTGAACACCACGTCGTCGGCGGTCACCGGCGATCCGTCGTGGAAGGTGGCACCCTTGCGGAGGGTGGCCCGGTAGGTGGTCGCGTTGATCTTCTGCGGCATCTCGGTGGCCAGCGTCGGCCGGGCGACGAGCGTGGCCGGGTCGAGGTCCACCAGGCCCTCGAAGATGTGCATGTTGGCGGCGAACGGGGTCGCTCCGGAGGTGATCATGGGGTCGAAGCCGGTGGAGAGCGGGTACGACAGACCGGCTTCGATGGTGTCGGTGCTGCCTCCCGAACCGCCGGAGTCGTCACCGGTGCTGCCGGGTCCGCCGCAGGCGGACAGGCCCGCGGTGATCGCGGTCGCCACACCGAGGGCGCTGGTGTATCTCATGAAGGTGCGGCGGTCGACGCCGGATGCACTGCGCGGGGACAAGGAATCCTCCTGGCGGGGAGTCATGACGGGCGAGGATACGGACTGGCTGGTTCTTCACGAAGGGACTGGCGCGAACGTAACGCTTCGTGAATGCATCAGACGTCTGATGTCTGATGCTTGATAGCGTGGGAACGTAGTCGGGCAAGGGAGAGGGGTCAAGAGGTGGCGGTGGGACAAAGGGCGATTCAGCGGACTGTGTCCGAACCGAGAGCGGTGCGCCAGCCGTTGCGACAGGAGGTGGTGGACGGCATTAAATCGTACATTTTGCGCAACGAGCTACGTCCTGGCGACCCGTTGCCGACCGAGCCCGCGCTGTGCGAGGCCCTCGGGGCCAGCCGCTCCAGTGTGCGGGAGGCCATCAGGATCCTCACCGCCCTCGACATCGTCGAGGTGCGGCACGGTCACGGCACCTATGTGGGCAGGCTGAGCCTGTCCGCCCTGGTGGAGAGCCTCACCTTCCGCGGTCTGCTCAGCCCGGACGACGACTTCCAGGTGATGGACGACCTGATCGAGGTCCGCGAGCTGTTCGAGCGGGGGATGGCGCAACAACTCGTCGAGGCGCTCAGCGAGGAGCAGATCGACCGGCTGGAAGCGCTCGTCGACGACATGCGCCGGGCCGGCGCCGGCGAGGGGCACGGCTTCGTGGAGGCCGACCGCGCCTTCCACACGCTGCTCCTGGCCCCCCTCGGCAACGCCCTCATCGGGCAGCTCTCCACGGCGTTCTGGGACGTCTACGTCATCGTCGCGCCGCACCTGGACGTCTTCACGCACGAACACGAGGCGGCCACCATCGCCAACCACCAGCGGATCGTGGACGCCGTGCGCGACCGCGACCCCGCCGAGTTCGAGGCGGCCCTGAGCGAGCACTACGAGCCGGTCCGGCAGCGCATCGCGGAGGCCCGGGCGCGTCGCTGACCCCGGTCCTTCCACGGCGGAGGCAGCCCCGGCGGCGGGGCTGCCTCCGCCGTGTCGTGCCGGGTCGCCGTCCGTCCGCGGGGGAGCGGGCCCGTACGACGAGGTACTTGACGGTCGCCCGTCACGGTCCTTAGGGTCCCAGGACAGCAGACATCAGACGTCTGCTCTTAGTTCCCGTCACTGCGCTGCGCCGCGCGCACGCCTCACCCACCGGGGCCCCCTCCATGCCACTCACGGACCTGACCCTTGCCGAGTGCCTCGCACTCCGCCCCGACCTCGACGAACCCGCCGACCTCGACGCGTTCTGGGACCGGACCCTGCGGACGGCGCGCGCGGCCGGCGGAACCCCGAGCTTCGTCCGCGAGGACACGGGTCTGACCCAGGTGACCACCTACGACGTGACCGTGCCCGGCTTCGCGGGCGAACCCGTGCGGGGCTGGCTGCACCTGCCGGCCGGGGCCGAGGGCCCGCTCGGCTGCGTCGTGGAGTTCCTCGGCTACGGACGCGGCCGCGGACTGCCGCACGAGCAGCTGATCTGGGCGAACGCCGGCTACGCCCACTTCATCATGGACACCCGCGGCCAGGGCTGGTCCACCGCGGGCGGCGACACCCCCGACACCGTGTCCCTCAACGGCGACGTCCCCGGCTTCCTCACCCGGGGCGTGGACAGCCCGGAGAACCACTACTACCGTCGCGTCTACACCGACGCCGTGCTCTTCACCGAGGCCGCCCGCGCCCACCCGGCCGTCGACCCGGACCGGGTCGTCGTCACCGGGCACAGCCAGGGCGGCGGGATCTCGCTCGCCGTCGCCGGACTCCTCCCCGGCCTGGCGGGCGTCATGCCCGACACCCCGTTCCTGTGCGACATCCGCCGCGGGGCACTCGTCGCCGGCGCGCCGCCCTACACCGAGATCGCGGAGTACCTCAGCCTCCACCGCGACCGCGTCGAGACCGTCTTCACCACCCTGTCCTACGTCGACGCGGCCGTGCTGGCCTCCCGCGCCACCGCCCCGACGCTCTTCTCCATCGCCATGATGGACCCCGTCTGCCCGCCCTCCACCTGCTTCGCCGCCTACCACCGCTACGGCGGCGCCAAGGACCTGCGGGTCTACGAGTTCAACGGGCACGAGGGCGGCGCCGCCCATCACCGGCGCGAACAACTCCTCTGGCTCCGGGACCTGTTCGCCCTACCCCGGCTCGCGGGCCCCGGTATCTCCACCCTGCACGACCCCCAGCTCGCCTGACCCCCTCAGAGAAGAGGCACGTTCATGCAGCGTAGAGTCACCCTCGCCGCCACCACCGCGGGCGCGGCCCTGGCCCTGCTGATCACCGGCGCCCCCGCCGCGCACACCGCCGACGCGCAGGCCGCGGCCTTCGCCCCCGGCACCCTCACCTCGCAGGACATCGCCACCGCCGGCACCGGCTCCCCCTACTACCGCATCCCCGCCCTGACCCGGACCACCAAGGGCACCCTGATCGCGGCCTACGACGCCCGCCCCACCCTCGGCGACCTGCCCAGCAACATCGGCGTGGTGATCCGGCGGAGCACCGACAACGGCGCCACCTGGCAGGCCCAGCAGGTCGTGCGCAAGGAGGCCGCGCCCAAGGGCAACGGCGACCCCAGCCTGCTCGTCGACCGGAAGACCGGGCGGATCTTCGCCTTCTACTCCTCGACCGTGAACCAGGGCTACTTCGGCTCGGCGACCGGCAACGACGAGAACGACCCCGACGTCCAGCAGGTCGACTACAGCTACTCCGACGACGACGGCCTGACCTGGAAGCACGAGCGGATCACCGCCGAGGTCAAGAACCCGGCCTGGGGCGGCATGTTCGCGGCCTCCGGCGAGGGCATCCAGCTCCGCCACGGCCAGTACGCGGGCCGCCTCATCCAGCAGTTCGCCGTCCGCTACAACGGCGGCAACTACGCCCTCAGCGTCTACAGCGACGACCACGGCGCCACCTGGAAGGCGGGCAACCTCGTCGGCCCCGGCGCCGACGAGAACAAGACCGTCGAGCTCTCCGACGGCCGCGTCATGCTCAACAGCCGCGCCGCGCCCTACCGCAAGGTGGCCTACTCCAGCGACGGCGGTGTCACCTACACCCCCTTCCAGCAGGACACCGAGCTGCCCGACCCCGCCAACAACGGCTCCATCATGCGCTTCGCACCGGACGTGCCCGCCAGCCACCCGCGGTCGAAGTGGCTGATGTTCAGCAACACGGCGACCACCAACAGCCGCAGCAACCTCACCGTCCGCCTCTCCTGCGACGACGGGCAGAACTGGCCGGTGCGCAAGACCGTCGAGGCCGGCTCGGCCGCCTACTCCACGCTCACCCCGCTCGGCAGCGGCACCGCGGGCAACGACCGCGTGGGCATGCTCTGGGAGCGCGCCAACTACCGGCACATCACCTACTCGTCCTTCGACCTCCAGTGGCTCGGCGGCGTCTGCGCCCCGGTCACCGTCACCCCGCCCGCCTCCCTGCCGGCCGGGAAGACCACCACCGTCACCGTGCGCGTCGTCAGCCAGAACGACGTCACCCTCCCCGGCGGAAAGGTCTCCCTGACCCTGCCGGCCGGCTGGAGCGCCCCCGAGGTCGACGTGCCCGCCCTCAACCCGGGCCAGGGCGCCAACATGAAGATCCCCGTCACCGTTCCCGCCGGCGCCACCGCCGGCAGCGTGAAGGCCACCGCGAAGTACACCGTCCGCGGCTGGCAGAACTCCTACGGCGACACGACGTTCACCGTCACCGCGCCGTAACACGGCCACGGGCCGCCGGGCGCCGGACACCCCGACGCCCGGCGGCCCGTTCCCACCGTTCCACCACTCGCAAGCCCAGGAGAACACTCATGTCCCCGTCCCAGCCCCTCCGCGGCGTCGTACCGCCCGTCTGCACCCCCCTGGATGCGTCGGGCGAGGTCGACACCGCCTCGCTCGCCCGGCACGTGGAGCATCTCGTCAGCGGGGGAGTGCACGGACTGTTCGCCCTGGGCTCCAGCAGCGAGGTCGCCTTCCTCACCGACCGGCAGCGCGAGACCGCGCTGCGGACCGTCGTCGAGACCGTCGCCGGCCGGGTCCCGGTGCTCGCCGGCGTCATCGACATGACCACGCCCCGCGTCCTCGTCCACGCCGAGGCCGCGCGCGAGGCCGGCGCCGACGCCCTGGTCGCGACCGCGCCCTTCTACGCCCGCACCCACCCGGCGGAGATCGCCCACCACTTCCGCACCCTGCGCGCGAGCGTCGACCTGCCGCTGTACGCCTACGACCTCCCGGTCTCCGTGCACAGCAAGCTCTCCGTCGCCCTGGTCCGCGAACTCGCCGAGGACGGCACGCTGGCCGGTCTGAAGGACAGCAGCGGTGACGAGGGCGGCCTGCGCCGGCTCGTCGTGGAACTCGGTGGACGCCACGGCCGCGCCGACGGCCCCGCCGCCGGCTTCAGCATCCTCACCGGCTCCGAACTCACCGTGGACGCCGCCCTGCTGGCCGGCGCCGACGGTGTCGTGCCGGGCCTGGGCAACGTGGATCCCGCGGGCTACGTGCGCCTCTACGACGCGGTGCGCGCCGGCGACTTCGACACCGCCGTCAAGGAGCAGGAGCGGCTCGTCGAGCTGTTCGGCATGGTCGACGCGGGCCCCGAGAGCGAGATGGGCCGCAACTCCTCCGCCATCGGCGCCTTCAAGCACGCGCTGCGCCTGCTCGGGGTGTTCGCCGAGGGCACCACCGCCGCACCGCAGATCCAGCTGAGCGAGGCATCGGTCGCACAGGTCGAGGAGCGGCTGCGCGGCGCCGGCCTCCTCCCGCCCCGATGACGGCACGGTTCCCGGACGGCGCCCCGGTGATCGGCCTCGACCTGGGCGGCACGAAGATCGCCGCCGCCCTGGTCGCGGCCGACGGCGCCGTCCTGGCCCGGCACACCCTGCCCACCCCGGCGACGGCGGGGGCGGAGGCGGTGCTCGACGCGCTGGCCCAGGAGGTCCGCGCGGTGTGGGCGCCGGGCGCCGCCGCGATCGGCGTCGCCGCCGCCGGAGTCATCGACCCGGTGACCGGAACCGTCACCAGCGCCACCGACACGATCCGCGGCTGGGCCGGCACCGCCCTGGCCTCCGGCCTCGCCGCCCGCACCGGCCTCCCCGTCGCCTGCGACAACGACGTCCGCGCCACGGCGGCGACGGAACTGACCGGCGCCCCCGGCCGGAACGACACGATGGTCTACGCCGCCGTCGGCACCGGAGTGGGCGGCGCCGTCGCCGTGGACGGCCGCATGCTGCACGGGGCGGCCGGCATCGCCGGTCACCTCGGGCACCTGCCCAGCCCCGAGGCCGAGGGACTGCCCTGCACCTGCGGCGCCACCGGGCACCTGGAGGCGATCGCCGCCGGTCCGGCGATCACCGCCCACTACGCACGGATGAGCGGCCTGCCGGCCGACCGTCTGGAGAGCGTGGCCGCCCGTGCGCTCGGGGGCGATCCGCACGCCACGTCCGCCATCGTGCTCGGCGGCCGGGCCGTCGGCCGGGCCCTGGGCGGCCTCGCCAACGCGCTGGGCGCCGACCGCGTGGTCGTCGGCGGCGGGGTGCCCCGGATCGGCGCCCTGTACCTGGACGCCCTGAACACCGCGTTCACGGCCGAGCTGATGGCCCCCCTGCGGGGTCTGCGCCCCGTGCCGCCGCGCGGCGGACCCGACGCCGCGGTCCTCGGCGCCGCCGAGCTGACCCGCACCCTGCCCCTGCACCACCCCCGTACCTCCACCGGAGCCCCGCGATGACCCTGCCCCTGGCCGACGCCCTGAAGGGCCGACTGATCGTGTCCTGCCAGGCCCCGCCCGGCGACCCGATGCGGCACACCGACACCCTGGTCCGCATGACCCTCGCCGCCCGGGCGGGCGGCGCGGCGGCCGTACGGGTCAACGACCCGGAGGTCGTCGCCGCCACCGTCGCGGCCGTGGACCTGCCGGTGATCGGACTGTGGAAGGACGGCGACAGCGGCGTCTTCATCACGCCGACCGTGCGCCACGCGCTCTCCCTCGTGGAGGCCGGGGCCGCCGTCGTCGCCGCCGACGCCACCGCCCGGCCCCGCCCCGACGGCAGCACGTTCGCCGATCTCGTGAAGGCCGTGCACGAGGCGGGCGCCCTCGTCATGGCCGACGTGTCCACCTTCGACGAGGGCCGTGAGGCCGCCGCACAGGGCGCCGACTTCGTGGGGACGACCCTGTCCGGCTACGTGCCCGGTTCGCCCGTCCAGACCGCGCCGGACCTCGCCCTCGTCGCGGACCTGGCCGCCGCGATCACCGTGCCGGTGATCGCCGAGGGCCGCATCGCGACCCCCGGGCAGGCCGCCGCGGCGCTGGCGGCGGGCGCGCACAGCGTCGTCGTGGGCACCGCCATCACCGCGCCGACCGCGCTGACGGCGACGTTCGTGGCCGGTCTGGCGGGCGGGGAGGACGCGGCGAGCTGAAGGGAGGCCGCCGCCCCGGGCGGCAGCCTCCCCCGTACGTCCTACGAGCTGGGCGTTCCGTAGACGCCCAGCTCGTAGAGCGAGTAGCCCCACGTCGTCCTGCGCTCCACACCCTGCATGCGGACGTACCGCACGGCCTCGTCGCCGGGGAGGCGGACGACGTCCGTGCCGCAGGACTCCGGGCGCCGCGTGGACTCGGTCCGCCAGGTCACCCCGTCCACGGAGGTCCGCACGGCGTACTCCGTCGCGCAGGCGCTCTCCCAGGCCAGGGTCACCGCGGCGACCTTCGTCGGCTCGGCCAGCTCGATCTGCACCCAGGCGTCGTCCGCGTAACCGGAGGCCCAGCGGGTGTCCAGCCGCCCGTCGTTGACATGGCGGGCGGCCAGCCGGTCGAGGCCCTGCTCCACGCTGGAGGCGGAGGCCGTCCCCTCGGGGGCCAGGTTCCGCGCGCCGCCCGCGGAGTCCCACAGCCGCAGCCGCAGTTCGGCCTGGGTGAGGAAGGCGTCGAGCACGCCGTCGCCGACCTTGGGCCGGACCCCGCCCCACGCGTTGCGCGGCGGGTCGACCCGTACGGCGCGGGCCCGCTCCTGCAGGCCGGCCGACTCGGCCAGCAGCCGGTCGGAGGTCTCCCGGTCCCCGGCCTGCCGTGCCGCGAGCGCGTCGAGCATCCTGACCGTCGCCGTGCCCCACAGTCCGGTGGCGTCCAGCCAGGGCGCCGCGTCGACGGTGAAGCCCTGCTGCACCGCGCCGGAACGGATGGTGCCCGGCGCCCGTTCGATCGCCGCCGCGTACGGACGCAGCGCCCGGACCGCGCCGGTGCGGTCCCCCTCGTCCCACGCCGTCCAGAACGCCTCCACGCGGCGGGACAGCCCGGGAGCCTGGGGCTGCCACGGGGTGTCGCCGAAGGTCGGGGCCAGGTGCTGCAGGTCGGCGAAGACCAGCAGGGCCTCGGTGGCCGCCCGGTCGCCGCCGGCCAGGTAGGACAGGGCCTGGCGCCAGGTGCGGCCCGCGTCGTACGCGCGGTCGTTCCAGGCGAAGTCCGCGGTGCCGAAGACGGCGACCTTGCTGGCGTACGGCTGGTTCATGGGGTTGGCCACGACGCCGGAGAGGTGGTCGGAGAGGCCCGCCTCCCGCTTGTCGTAGGGCGCGAGCAGCAGACGCCCGCTGGTGTTGCCGAAGTCGTTGACCGGATAGTTGTCCCAGACGAACACCTTGCGGCCGAACACCTCCGAGGCCCGCTCGGCGTCCTCGTTCGTGATCCCGGTGGGCACGACGCCCACTCCGGTCCACATCACCTCGACCGCGGGGTCCAGGGTCTCCCGCAGGGCCCGCTTGTAGGCCGACTCCGCGTGGTTGTAGTACTCGGTGGGCACCATCTGCAGCGGCCACACGCCCTCGTGGGTGTCGACGAAGGTGCGCTGGACGTCGTTGAGCAGGTCGGCCTGCGCCTTCCCGGCGGCCCCGGTGCCGGGCGCGCCGTACGCGGCCCGGTCGGCCTCGCAGTTCCAGCGGCTGTGGTCGATGTCGTCGAGGGGGACGGAGAAGGCGCGGGTGCCCAGGTCGTACAGCGCCCGGAGCTTGTCCTTGAGCGCCTTGCGGTCGGCCGGGTCGGAGTAGCAGATCGACTGGCCGGGGGAGACCGCGAAGGTGAAGCGCACGTGGTTCACCGCGGCCCGGTCCACCAGCTCGCCCAGCTCCGCGAGCTTCTCCGCCGGGTAGGGGTCGCGCCACTTGTCCCGGTGGTAGGGGTCGTCCTTGGGCGCGTAGACGTAGGTGTTGGCCTTGACGTCCCCGTAGAAGTCCATCTGGTCGAGGCGTTCGGCGTGCGTCCAGGGCTGCCCGTAGAACCCCTCGATCGTGCCGCGCAGCGGCATCGACGGGAAGTCGCCGGCCTGGGCGCCGGCCACCTTCCAGCCGCCGCCGGAGCGGACGAACAGCTGACGCAGCGTCTGCACGGCGTAGAGCTGGCCGGATCCGTCCGTGCCGCCCAGGACGACCTGCGCTCCCCGCCCGGCCCGCGCGACGCGCAGGGCGTAGCCCTCCGCGCGGTCGGGGACGGCCGTGTCGCCGAGTCCTGACGCGATGTCGGGGCGGGTGGCCGGGCCGAGCCGCACGGTGAGCAGGCCGGCGGCGGCCCGGGGGACGTTCCCGGGAGCGACGAGGTCGACCCGGCCGGCGCCGTGCCGCTTCAGCTCGGCGACGAGACGGGCGCGGGCGTGGACGTCCGTCTCCGCGTCCGCCACGACGATCACCCTGCCCGTGACGGGGACGTCGGCCCCGACGCGGGACAGGGACTGGGGTACCGGAGTGACCGGCGGCAGCGGGGCGGCCGCGCGGGGGCCCGCCTCCACGGCTGTGGCCGAGGGCGCTCCGGCCGCCAGACCGCTTGCGAGCGCGAAGCACACGCCGAGCGTCGCCAGGGTTGTCGTGCGTCTTCCCACGAGACCTCCAGAGGTGGTACGGACCGGGAAATCGGCTGGTGCGCGGAGAGGGTGCCGTCCTTCGACGGTAGGACGTAAGACGTATGGGGTCTAGACCTCTTCGCGGCCCGGCTTCACGCCGGCCGACGGACGCCCGCGCACGGCGCCGAAGACGTCACCGGACGCCGTGGACGCGGGGGTGTTCCGGGCACCTCCGGGAGCGAGGAGAGAATGAGGCCATGGTGATGTGCAGGAAGTGCGGTGCGCAGAAGCGTCGTTGGCCTCGTTCCTGTTCCCGGTGCTCTTCCCGGCCGGACCGGGGGGACGTGGCCGCGGACGCTGCCGAGCTGGTCGTGGAGACAGGGCTGCTCGGGTGGATCGGGCGAGGAATCATGAGCGTCGTACGGGTGGTGCTGCGCGCGGTCGACTGACCGGCCCACCCTGACGTGTCGTGCCCCAGGCGTCCTGTCGCTGTCCGTCGGGGCGCCCGGCCGTCGCCACACCCGTCCCGGCCCGCACCCACGGCATCGTCCAGGTCCGTCCGGCCCGGCAAATCCCTCTCCCGGCGGGCCGCGCCTGCCAGGGGGCGGCGCCCCCTTCCGCGCCCCGCGCCACCGCCACGGAACAGTCCCGGGACCACCAGCACGTCGACCGCGACCACGCCCGCCACTGAAGGCCGGGACGGCCTGCCCCTTGCCGGCCGGGACCGGGGTCGGCACGGGCGCGCCGGGCGCCGGCTCGTGGTCGGTGCGTCGTCATCGCAGTGGCTCCTTCACTTCAGGCCGTCCCGGTGGGCGAGGACTCGAAGGAGCAGCGTGCAACCGACCCCCTTGTCCGCGATCTGACCGTGGCCGGCGCCGTGTGGTACGTGAACCGAGTTCCACCGTTCACTGCACAAGCCCTTCCGCGGCGCCCAACCCGGCGGGGTCCCGCCGTGCAGGAGGGGCACCCCGCCGGGTTGGCTCCACTCGGAGCAGCAGCACCCCTGCGGCTCCGATCACCCCGCCGCATCCGGCAAGCACCGGGGCCGTCTTGTGGCGCCCTCGGCCATGAGTGTTCCGTTCGCCCACGAACTGCAGAAGCAGCGTCACGAATGCGAGGACAGCCGAGACAGCAAGTACGGCGAAAGTGGCCACTGCAGCAACGGCGGCCCGTCTTGTACAGGACGCACGGCTCGGCCTCGGAACGGAAACCGCTCCGGGGCCGGACTCACCGTCAGCTGCTGGTCGGACAGGCAACGGCAGTTTTACCTGTTCTCAGTTCTTGCCTGACCACACCCGCAGCACGCACTGCCAGAGGAAAACAGCCAAGCTGATGACCCCAGCACGAGAGGAATCACGGTAGATGAGGAGAGACTGAGATCTCCCTGGGCACGGTGGGCAAGGAAATGGCCCAGCATTGCCACAGCCGTCAGCCCGGAACCGGCAAAAACCCATCGTTCTCCCGGAGGCGACGGGCTGGAACCACTCACTGGCCACTCCTCCGATGCTGTAGGCGAGGGCGGGTGTGGACGTCTCGTAGCCCACGACCGCCACCCGTGCAGAGGCTCCGCCAGCAAGCGGTGTCGTCAGCAGACCCACGGTTGACGCGGCAGCACCGCCGAGAGAGAAGATCCCCATGACGACGTTCTCCGCGCATGAGGCGAGGCCCGTAGGGTCCGTCCGGTTGACACAGTCCCCCTCAGCGTAGAGATAGGGGTTGGTTTCCTGCCCCGAGGGATCGGGCTGGGTGAAGCGGCCCAGGGCGGGGTCGTAGCAGCGGTGGCCCATCTTGTACAGGCCGGTCGGGTCGAGGTAGGCGCCCGCGTAGCGGTAGGGCTGGGGGACGGCCTCGGTGGTGGTGCCGCGGGGCAGGTCCGTCGGACCGTAGGCGTAGGTGTGGGTGCGCTTGCCGGTGTCGTCGGCGAGGCCGAGGACGTTGCCGGTGGCGTCGGTGAGGTCGTAGGAGGACTTCCCCCCGGTCGTCACGGAGTTCAGGGTGCCCGCCGGTTCACGGGTGTCCCGCTACCCTGCATGAGCTCATCAGCTTGGCTGTGCGTCGGGCGCACAGCCAAGCGATACCGTCAGCGACGGCGGCGGAAGATCACCCAGATCACCGCCATAGCGACTGCGGTGCCGACAAACGACCACTTGGTCAGTCCGTCGCTGTACGGCACCCACACGATGGCCGTGTGGAGCAAGAGCTCACCTGCCCGCGTAGCGGTAGGGCTGGGGGACGGCCTCGGTGGTGGTGCCGCGGGGCAGGCCGGTGGGGCCGTAGGCGTAGGTGTGGGTGCGCTTGCCGGTGTCGTCGGCGAGGCCGAGGACGTTGCCGGTGTCGTCGGTGAGGTAGTAGGAGGACTTCCCCTCAGTCGTCACGGAGTTCAGCGTGCCCGCCGGTTCGCGGATGAATCCGGTGTCGACGCCGTTCGTGGACGTGGAGGCCAGGCCGAGGGCCGTGTGGTGGAACCAGGTCGAGCCGAGCTTGGTGCGCTCGTGGTTGGTGGTGCCGGCGTGGACCAGGTCGTAGGTCGTGCCGCTCGCGGTGATGCCGGAGAGCTGGCTGTGGTCGGTCCAGGTCTCGCCCGTGCGGGGGTGTTCACGACGCCTTCCGCGCACCTGCTGAGTCGGCTTCCAGGGCGTAGGTGAGGCGGTCCTGGGAGTCGTAGGTGTAGGTGGTCGTGTACTTGGTGAGGTTGTCGGTGCGGGTACGGATCTTGGTGGTGTCCTTGCCCGCGGTGTTCTTGTAGCTGTAGGCGAGGCCGACGAAGGTCTGCGTGCCGGGGGTGGTCCTGATCTTCTCCGGGCGGCCGTTGTCGTCGATGGTGACCGACAGCGTGTTGCCGTTGGTGTCGTACGTGAAGGTGTCCTTGCGGCCGTTGGTGCCGGTCATGTCGCTGGGCAGGTCGGTGCCGGCGATCGTCTGGTACTGGGAGACCTGGGCGGTGGCGCCCGTCGGGAGCTTCTGGGAGACGGGGTTGTTGCGGTCGTCCCAGCCGTAGGTGGTGGTGTTGCCGCCGGTGCCGTCCGCACCCGTGCCCATCGCGTCGATCGCGGTCTGGGTGAGGTGGTTCTTGGAGGTGGCGTGGCGGGAGTGGCCGAGCGGGTCGGTGACCTTGGTGACCTCGCCGTCGGGATCGGTGACCGTCGTCGTGCCCGCATCCGCAGGGGTGGCGGCCGTCCGGGCCAGAGCAGGTGTCATCATGCCGCGGGCCGAGGGAGCGAAACCGTGGCAGCGGCAAGCCGCTCCGAAGAACGGTTCCCCCGTGCTGAGGCACACGTATGCGTCCCTCGTCGCCGACCATCACCCCCGACCACTACGCCCACTTCGCGCCGGAGGCGGGGAAGAAGGGGCGCAGGGCGATCGATAGCCTTCCGGGGGAGCGGGGGGAGGAGGCCGCCGGCGCACACTCCCCAGATTCTCCCAGGACCCGTCCTGAGTGCCCATCAGCCGGGCCGCGACACGTAAACAGCGAGGTGAGAGGCCCTATGTTCACCACCCGCCCCACCCTCCAGGGCACCTTCGGCATGGTGTCCTCCACCCACTGGCTGGCCTCCCAGTCCGCCATGGCCGTCCTCGAGGACGGCGGCAACGCCTACGACGCGGCCGTCGCCGGGGCCTTCGTCCTGCACGTCGTCGAACCCCACCTCAACGGCCCGGCCGGCGAGGTGCCGATGCTGCTCGCCCCGGCCGGCGGGGACGTGCGGGTGCTGTGCGGGCAGGGCGTCGCCCCGGCCGGGGCGACCGTCGCCCGCTACCGGGGGCTCGGGCTCGACCTCGTCCCCGGCACCGGACCGCTCGCCGCCGCCGTGCCCGGCGCCTTCGACGCCTGGATGCTCCTCCTGCGCGACCACGGCACCAAGTCCCTCGCCGACGTCCTGAAGTACGCCATCGGCTACGCCGAGGACGGCCACCCGCCCGTGGAGCGGGTCGGCGCGACGGTGGAGACCGTGCGCGAGCTGTTCGAGACGGAGTGGACCACCTCCGCCGAGGTCTACCTCCCCGGCGGACGCCCGCCCCGCCCCGGGGAGCTGTTCCGCAACCCCGCCCTCGCCGCCACCTGGAAGCGGCTGCTCGCCGAGGTCGCCGGCGCCGGCGGCCGGGAGGCGCAGATCGAGGCCGCCCGGGACGTGTGGCGCACCGGCTTCATCGCCGAGGCCCTGGTGCGGCAGGCCGCCCGCCCCACCCTGGACACCAGCGGCGGGCACCACACCGGCACCCTCACCGCCGAGGACCTCGCCGCCTGGTCCGCGACCTACGAGGACCCGGTGACGTACGACGTCGACGGCTGGACCGTGTGCAAGGCCGGACCCTGGAGCCAGGGCCCGGTGCTGCTCCAGCAACTCGCCCTGCTTCCCGACGAGTTGCCGCCGTACGGCTCCGGCGCCTACCTGCACCTGCTGATCGAGAACTGCAAGCTCGCCATGGCCGACCGCGAGGCCTGGTACGGCGACGCCGCCGAGGTGCCGGTCGACGACCTGCTGTCCGCCGCGTACAACGCCGAGCGGCGCACCCTGGTGGGCCCCCGCGCCTCCCACGACCTGCGCCCCGGCAGCCCCGGCGGCCGCACCCCCCGGCTCGCCGCCCACGCGTGCGTGGCGGCCGCCGACGGGCCCGGCTCCGGCCTGATGGGCGTCGGCGAGCCGACCGTCGCCAAGAGCCCCGCCTCCCCGGTGCCCGGCGAACCGGAGGTCTCCGCCGACGGCGGCACCCGCGGCGACACCTGCCACCTCGACGTCGTCGACCGCTGGGGCAACATGATCTCCGCCACGCCCAGCGGCGGCTGGCTCCAGTCCAACCCCGTCGTGCCCGAGCTGGGCTTCCCGCTCGGCACCCGGCTCCAGATGACCTGGCTGGAGGAGGGCCTGCCCAACAGCCTCACCCCGGGCCGCCGCCCCCGCACCACGCTCACCCCGTCCCTCGCCCTGCGCGACGGCGTGCCGGTCATGGCGTTCGGCACCCCCGGCGGGGACCAGCAGGACCAGTGGCAGCTGCACTTCTTCCTCGCCGTCGTCCTGCGCGCCGAGGTGCGCGGCGGACTCGACCTCCAGGGCGCCATCGACGCCCCGAACTGGCACAACGACAGCTTCCCCGGCTCCTTCTACCCCCGCGGCATGCGGCCCGGCAGCGTCACCGTCGAGTCCCGCACCGGTCCGGAGGTGATCGAGGAGCTGCGCCGCCGCGGCCACGACGTCACCGTCGGCGGCGCCTGGTCCGAGGGACGGCTGTGCGCGGTCGCGCGCGACCCGGACACCGGCGTGCTCTCCGCGGCCGCCAACCCGCGCGGCCGGCAGGGGTACGCGGTGGGCCGCTGAGCCCATGGCCCCGGGTGCGGGCAGCCCATTTCCGCGCCGCCCGCGCCCGAGACCGCCCCGGGCCGGGCAGGGGCTGTCGGTGGCGCGTGCTCTCATGGAGGAGTGATCGAGACCGACGCGACCATCGACGAGTTCCTCACCCGGCACGCCCACGACGTGGAGGCCGCGGTCCGCGAGGCCGCCGCGCGGGAGATCGTGCCGCGCTGGCGCCGCCTCGCCGCCCACGAGGTGGACCGCAAGAGCGGACCGCACGACCTGGTGACCGACGCCGACCGCGAGGCCGAGCGGTACCTGACGGCGGAGCTGCCCCGCCTGCTGCCCGGCTCCGTCGTGGTCGGCGAGGAGGGCGTGCACGCCGACCCGTCGTCGTACGAGGCGATACGGGAGGACGCGCCGGTCTGGATCGTCGACCCCGTCGACGGCACCCGCCAGTTCGTGCGCGGCGAGACCGGCTTCTGCACCCTGGTCGCCCTCGCCCTGGACGGAGTGGTGCACGCCTCCTGGACGTACGCCCCGGCCCGTGACCACCTGGCCACCGCCGTCCGCGGGCAGGGGGCCCGCCTCGACGGCGAGCCGCTGCGCTCCGGCTCCCCGGAGGCCGGCCGGGACCTCCGGGTCGCCACCTCGCACCCCGACTTCACCAGCGACGAGCAGAAGCGCGCCCTGCTCGGCCTGCGCACCGACGGCGTGGCCCCGCGCCCCTGCGGCTCGGCCGGTCTCGAGTATCTGGCGGTCGCCCGCGGCGAGCTGGACGCGACGGCGTTCAACTGGGAGCTGGCGTGGGACCACGCGGCCGGGGTGCTGCTCGTCGAGGAGGCGGGCGGCGCCCACCTCACCCGTGCGGGCAGGCCGTTCGCGATCCGCGGCGGCAACACGCTGCCGTTCACCGCGGCGCGGGACGAGGCCACCGCGCGCCGGGTGGTGGAGCTGCTGTCGCGGGCGGTCTGACCGTGCGGGACCCGGGACGGCGCGCGGGCCGGTGCGAGGCGGGCGACCGGACGCCCTCCGGGCCCGTGCACGGCCCGGCATATCCTGATCCCTCAGTGGCCGTCGGCTGACGAAGGAGTCCGAAGGTGCCGTCGATGCTCGATGCGGTCGTGGTGGGGGCGGGGCCGAACGGGCTGACCGCCGCCGTGGAGCTGGCCCGGCGCGGCTTCTCGGTGGCCCTCTTCGAGGCGAAGGGCACCGTCGGCGGCGGCGCCCGCACCGAGGAGCTGACCCTCCCCGGTTTCCGGCACGACCCCTGCTCCGCCGCCCACCCCCTCGCCGTCAGCTCGCCCGCCTTCCGCGGCCTGCCGCTGGAGCGGTACGGGCTCCGGTGGCTGCACCCCGAGCTGCCCATGGCCCACCCCTTCCCGGACGGCACGGCCGCCGTGCTGGCCCGCTCGGTCGGGGAGACGGCCGCCTCCTTCGGACCGCGCGACGCCGGCGCGTACCGGCGGCTCGTCACGCCCTTCCTGCACCGCTGGGACACCCTGGTCCGCGACGTCATGTCGCTGCCGCTGACCGCGCTGCCCCGCGACCCGGTCACCCTCGCCCGGTTCGGCCTCGTCGGCCTGCCGCCGTCGACCTGGCTGGCCCGCCGCTTCCGCGACGAGCGCGCCCGCACCCTCTTCGCCGGACTCGTCGCCCACGTGATGGCCCCGCTGGGCGGCTTCGCCACCTCGGCCGTGGGCCTGGTCTTCGCCCTCGCCGCGCACACCCGCGGCTGGCCCGTCGCCCGCGGCGGCTCCCAGGCGCTCTCCGACGCCCTCGCCGCACACCTGCGGGACCTGGGCGGCGCCGTGCACACCGA
Source organism: Streptomyces sp. DSM 120436 (assembly GCF_055778765.1). Classification (NCBI taxonomy): domain Bacteria; kingdom Bacillati; phylum Actinomycetota; class Actinomycetes; order Kitasatosporales; family Streptomycetaceae; genus Streptomyces; species Streptomyces sp. DSM 120436. The sequence goes on from NZ_JBSKBS010000001.1 coordinate 3,817,219, forward strand.
CTACGAGGTCAAGCGGCTCGACGACCTGCCCCCGGCACGCGCGTACGTCTTCGACACCTCGCCCACCGCGCTGGCCCGCATCGCCGGCTTCGGCGAGCACTACGCCCGCTACCGCTACGGGCCCGGCGTCTTCAAGATCGACTACGCGCTGGACGGGCCCGTCCCGTGGACCGCCCCCGAGGCCCGCACCGCCGGGACCGTGCAGATCGGCGCGGACAGCGCGGAGATCGGCGCCGCCCTGCGCGCCGCCTCCCGGGAGGGCCGCGCCCCCGACGCGCCGTTCCTCATCACCGTGCAGCCCTCCGTCGTCGACCCCACCCGCGCCCCCGACGGCAAGCACGTCTTCTGGGCCTACGGACACGTCCCGCACGGCTGGACCGGCGACCTCACCGACGCGATCGAACGGCAACTGGAGCGCTTCGCCCCCGGCTTCCGCGACCGCGTCCTGGCCCGCGCCACCGCCGGCCCGCCCGAACTGGCCGCGCGCAACGCCAACTACGTCGGCGGCGACATCGCCACCGGAGCGGTCTCCGGACTCCAGGCGCTGCTGCGCCCCAAGCTGTCGCTGTTCCCGTACACGACACCGCACCCGGCCGTGTACATCTGCTCGCAGGCCACCCCGCCCGGCCCCGGCGTGCACGGCATGCCCGGCCACAACGCCGCCAAGGCGGTATGGAGGAGGCTCCGACAGACATGACCCCCGCTCCCACGCTCACCCTCGTTCAGGGCGACATCACCCGGCAGAGCGCCGACGCGATCGTCAACGCGGCCAACTCGTCCCTGCTCGGCGGGGGCGGCGTCGACGGCGCGATCCACCGCCGGGGCGGCCCGGAGATCCTCGCGGAATGCCGCGCCCTGCGCGCCTCCCGGTACGGCGGGGGGCTCCCGACGGGACAGGCCGCCGCCACGACCGCGGGCCGCCTGGACGCCCGCTGGGTGATCCACACCGTCGGCCCGGTGTACAGCGAGACCGAGGACCGCTCCGCCCTCCTCGCCTCCTGCTACCGGTCCTCCCTCCGCGTCGCCGACGACCTGGGCGCCCGTACGGTCGCGTTCCCCGCGATCTCCACGGGCGCCTACCGCTGGCCCCTGTCCGACGCGGCCCGCATCGCGGTGGAGGCGGTCCGCGCGGCGGACACGGCGGTCGAGCAGATCACCTTCGTCCTCTTCGACGAGCGGGCCCACGAGGCGTTCGCGGCGGCGGCCGCCTGACGCGGGGCCCGTCGGCCGGCACCGGCCGCGGGCGCGAGGGGCGCCGGGCGTCCGCCCCGGCCCTCAGATCTTCGGCGGGCGCCGGTCCGCCTCCGCCGCGTCGGCGACCGCCTCCGCCGCCGCCTGGGCCGCCCGTGCCGTGTCGTCGGCGGCCTTCGCCGCGGCCTCGTCGTCGACCGCGGGCTTCGCCCGGGTGGCCGGCGACGGGGGAAGCGACTCGCTGAACGCCTTCGACACGCCCTGCAGCGCCGTCGTGATCTCGCTGGGGATCATCCAGAAGTTGTTGCCCTGCCCCTGCGCGAGCTGGGGCAGCGCCTGCAGGTACTGGTAGGCGAGCAGCTTGGGGTCCGGGTCGTTGCGGTGGATCGCCTGGAACACCTCGTCGATGGCGCGCGACTGACCCTCGGCCTCCAGGACCGCGGCGGTCCGGTTGCCCTCCGCGCGCAGCACCGCCGCCTGCTTGTCGCCCTCCGCCGTGAGGATCTGCGACTGGCGCTGCCCCTCGGCGCCCAGGATCGCCGCCCGCTTGTCCCGCTCGGCGCGCATCTGCTTCTGCATGGCCTCCTTGATGGACTGCGGCGGGTCGATGGCCTTGATCTCCACCCGGTTGACCCGCAGCCCCCACTTGCCGGTCGCCTCGTCCAGCACCCCGCGCAGCTGGCTGTTGATGGTGTCCCGCGAGGTGAGCGTCTTCTCCAGGTCCATGGACCCGACCACGTTGCGCAGCGTGGTGACGGTCAGCTGCTCCACCGCCTGGAGGAAGTCGGCGATCTCGTAGAAGGCCGCGCGCGGGTCGGTGACCTGGAAGTACAGCACGGTGTCGATCTCGACGACCAGGTTGTCCTCGGTGATGACCGGCTGCGGCCTGAAGGAGACGACCTGTTCCCGCAGGTCGATCTGCGGGTGCACCCGGTCGATGTACGGGATGACGAGGTTGAGCCCTGGGGTCAGGGTCTTGTGGTAGCGGCCCAGCCGCTCCACGTTGCGAGCGCGCGCCTGGGGCACGATGCGCACCGCTCGGATCACCGTGAAGATCGCGATCAGCGCGATCAGCAGGCCGGCGACGAGGGAGGCGGAGATGTCCATGGCTTCAGTCCCGTGGGTAGACGATCGCGGTGGCGCCACTGATCTCGATGACGTCGACGGTCGCCCCGGGCGAGATCACCAGCGTTTCGTCGTAACTGCGGGCCGTCCACTCCTCGCCGTCGATACGGACCCTGCCGCCGGTGCCCGACACGGCCGTCAGCACCTGCGCGGGCTTGCCCACCAGCGCGTCCACGCCGAAGCGCGGACCCTGCGGACGCACCATGTGGCGCAGGGCGAGGGGGCGCACGAAGACCAGCGTGACGGAGGCGAGGACGGCGTACGCGACGAGCTGGACCCCGAGCGGCAGGCCGGCCGCCGCGACTCCCGCCGTGACCAGCGCGGCCACGCTCAGCATGCCGAGGGCGGCGGTGAGGGTGAAGATCTCCGCCACGGCCAGGACGGCCGCGACGATCAGCCAGATCAGCCAGGAGTCCATGTCGCGCCTCTTCTCACCCGGGGTGGAGGGCTTCGGCCGGCGCCGGCCGGCACGCGGAGGGACCGGCACCTTTGCTCCCACTTTACCCAGTGGCGGCCCGGGTGCCGAGGTCCGTGCACCGAGCATTCCCGCCGTACATGTCCGGCACGCCTCCAATTGGGTGATGACCCTTATGGCGCCGGACCGCCCTGTCGGGCGAGGGTTCGAACGGCCCCCTTGATCCCGTTGACGCCGGTGCCCGCCGGGCGTGTATGTGCGCCTGTCCCGCCCCGCCCGGTGTGATCGTGATGCACAGCGTCGTCGGAGGGGCCGGGACACCGGCGACGGACGGACGGCCGAGGACGGTACGAGGAACTGATCGATGACCTTGCCCGAGCTGTACGTGACGCTGCTCATCGCGGGCACGGTGCTGCTGGCCAGCATCGCCGCCGCCCGCACCGCGCACCGGGTGGGTCTGCCCAGTCTGCTGCTGTTCCTCGCGGTGGGGATCGTGGCCGGCGAGGACGGTCTCGGCCTGCGGTTCGACGACGCCCAGCTCGCCCAGGCGCTCGGCACCGCCGCCCTGGCCGTCATTCTCGTGGAAGGTGGTCTGACCACCCAGTGGAGCGACGTCCGGAGGCTGGTCGCGCCCGCCGGCGTGCTGGCCACCGTGGGGGTGTTCCTCTCCGTCCTGGTCACCGCCGCGGGCGCGCACTGGCTGCTCGGCCTGGACTGGAACGTGGCGCTGCTGCTCGGCGCGATCGTCTCCTCGACCGACTCCGCCGCCGTCTTCTCCGTGCTGCGGGCGCTGCCCCTGCCCCGCAGACTGACCGGGCTGGTGGAGGCCGAGTCCGGCTTCAACGACGCGCCCACCATCATCCTGGTACTGGTCTTCTCCACCACCACCTCCGACGCCCCGGCGATCGGGGCCCTCTTCGGCAACCTGCTGTTCCAGCTGGCGGCCGGCGGCCTGCTCGGCGTGCTGACCGGGCTCCTGGGCGCCGTCGCGCTGCGTCACATCGCGCTGCCCGCCACGGGCCTCTACCCCCTGGCCACGGTCGGCTTCGGCATCATCGCCTTCGCCGCCGCCGGCGCGGTCGGCGCGAGCGGCATCATCGCCGCCTACCTGTCCGGTCTGGTCCTCGGCAACTCCCAGCTGCCGCACCGTGCCGCCACCCGGTCCTTCGCCGAGGGCGCCGGCTGGCTGGCCCAGATCGGCCTGTTCGTCATGCTCGGCCTGCTCGTCGACCCCAGCGAGCTGTCCGGCGCGATACTGCCGGCCCTCGTCGTCGGCCTGGTGCTGCTGCTGGCCGCCCGGCCCGTCTCCGTGCTGCTCTGCCTGCTGCCGTTCCGGATCCCCCTGCGGCAGCAGGCGTTCATCTCCTGGGCGGGCCTGCGCGGCGCGGTCCCCATCGTGCTCACCACCTTCCCGGTGGTGGAGGAGGTGCCGCACGCCCGCGAGATCCTCAACATCGTGTTCGTGCTGGTGGCCCTGTTCACCCTGCTCCAGGGCCCCACGCTGCCCGCCGTCGCCCGCCGCCTGGGCCTGGTGCGCACCGACGCGCTGCGCGAGATCCAGGTGGAGGCCGCGCCGCTCGACGTCCTGGACGCCGACCTGCTCACGGTGAGCATCCCGGAGGGCTCCCGGCTGCACGGCGTGGCCGTCTTCGAACTGCGGCTGCCGCACCCGACCGTCGTCACCCTGATCGTCCGCGACGGCGCCACGGTGGTGCCGGACCGCGACACCGTGCTGCGCGCCGGCGACGAACTCCTGCTCATCGCCACCCCGGAGACCCGCGAGGACACCGAACGCCGGCTGCGGGCCATCGGCCGCCGCGGCAAGCTCGCCCGCTGGCTGGGCGAACACGGCACGCCGGAACCGGAAGGCACCCCCACGGGCCGCTGACGGCGCGCCGGCCGGTCGCGATCGCCTCCTCCCGGCCGGTGGCACTCGCGGAAGGCGGACATGCCCGTGCGCCTGGACCGACGGCCGGTACCCGTAGGTCCCGCGTACCGCGTTCCCGCATGCCGTGTCCCCGCCCCTCCCGCACACTCGTCCGTCGTTCGGGCGGCGCGAAGCCCCTCGTCCATCGGGCAAAGGGGGACACGGGCGACGCGGCCCCGTGGGGTTTCGCCCGCAGCACCGGGTCCAACGACCTCTTCCGCCGGTGCGCGGACGTCTCCCGTCACGAAGGGCACGCTGAGCCCGCCGGAGAAGGGGAGGCGGTCCGGAACGGCGTGCGCGGGGCCGGGCGCCTCGGGGTGCCGGCCGGGCGGTCCGGGAATGTGCCGTCCCGCCCGGCAGGACAGGCGCCGGGCGGGACCCGCGGACAGCGCGGCGGTGGGGTGGACCGGCGCGGACAGCGGCCTCTCAGTGCGCCGCGGTCGGCTCCCGGTCGTCGACCCGCAGCTCGGGCGCGGGCCGGCGCAGGCCCTTGGTGAGGACGACGAGGTAGACGACGCCGATGGCCATCCAGCCGAGTCCCAGCTTGGTCGCGGTGGCGTCGAGCTGGGTGAGCAGGTAGACGTCGACGGCGGCGCCGGCCAGGGGCAGGAGCACGAAGCCGAACAGCGAGGGGCGGCTGCCCGAGCGCCATTGCCGTACGGCGTAGGCGATGACGCAGACGTTGACCACGGTGAAGCCGAGGAAGGCGCCGAAGTTGATGAACGAGGTGGCGTCGGCCAGGGTCAGGGTCGTCGCCAGGAGTGCGACCGCGGCCACGATGAGGACGTTCGGCACCGGAGTGAGCAGCTTGCCGTGCAGGCGTCCGAAGACGGGCCGGGGGAGGACGTTGTCACGGCCCATGACGAACATCAGCCGGCTGGTGCTGGCCTGGATGGCCACGCAGGAGGCGAAGCCGCCGAGCATGGTGATGGTGTTCGCGACGTCGGCGAAGCCCTGGCCGCCGACGAGGGCGGAGACGGCGTAGCCGGCCGAGGACTCGTCGGCGAAGGCGCCGCCGGGGTGGGCCCACTGCATCGCGAAGGAGAGCGCCACGAAGACCACACCTCCTGCGAGCACGGTGAGCACGATGCCCCGCGGGATGGTCCGCTGCGGGTCCCGGGCCTCCTCGCTGAGCGTGCTGACGGCGTCGAAGCCGAGGAAGGCGTAGGCGGCGACGGCCGCGGCCGCGGTGACGGCGGAGACGCTGGTGGCGCCGTTCCAGAGCGCGTCGCCGGCCGCCGCGGTCCCGCCGTGGCCGAGGCCGTGGCGGACGCAGAGCACGAGAAGGACCAGCAGGCAGCCGGTGACGGCGATCAGCAGGGTCTTGTTGACCTTGTCGGCCACCTTGAGGCCGATGACGTTGACGGCGGTGGCGAACGCGATGTTGATCACCAGCCAGAGCCACTGCGGCACCGACGGGTACTGCGCGTGCAGGTAGATCGACTGCACCAGGAAGGCCACCATGGGCAGGAACAGGTAGTCCAGGAGCATGGCCCAGCCGGCCAGGAAGCCGAACCGTGAGTCGAGCATGCGCCGTGCGTAGGTGTAGACGGAACCCGAGGACGGGACGATCCGGGCCATCCTGGCGTAGCTGAGGCCGGTCAGCAGCATCGCCCCGGTGGCGACGAGGTAGGCGGTGGGGGCGGCGCCCTCGCTGGTGGCGGCGATGACGCCGAAGGTCGAGGTGACGACGGCCGGGGCCATGTAGGCGAGGCCGAACAGGACGATGGAGAGGAGGCCGAGGTCGCCTCTCATCCGGGTGGGCTGACCGGTCATGGCGTGCTCTCTGCGGGGGAGGGGGCGGAGCCGGGGCGGGTGCGGCCGCTCCAGGTGGCGGGGTCGATGCGGCCCTGGTAGAGGGGCAGGGCGAGCGGCCTGTCGTCGGGCCGGAACTGCTGCCAGGGGCGGTTCAGGGCCGCGGTGCCGAACTGCTGGATGTTGCCGACCTCGTCGAGGTCGATGACGTCGGTGAGGGTCGTGTCACCGTCGGCCGGGGCCTGCGAGCGGACGGTGCCGGAGGGGTCGACCAGCAGACTGCGTCCGGTGCCCACGGGGGCGGCGCAGTTGACGCTGGCGGTGAACACCTGGTTGACGATGGAGTTGGCCCGGGCGAGGACGATCTCCTGGGCCCGGTCGCTGGTACCGGTCTCGACGAAGTTGAGCACCAGCTCCGCCCCCATCCACGCGAGGTGGCGCGTGGTCTCGGGGAACCAGGCGTCGTAGCAGATCGACAGTCCGACGCGGCCGACGCCGGGCATCTCGAAGACGGTGAACTCACCGCCCGGGGCCGTGGGCTCGTAGGGCCGCCAGGGAAAGATCTTGCGGTAGGAGGCGACCCGTTCACCGCGCGGGGAGTACACCGCCGCGGTGTTGTGGACACGGCCGTCGTCGCCGCGCTCGTAGACGCTGCCCGGGGCCAGCCACACCCCGAGGTCCCCGGCGATCTGCGCGAGCGCGGCGTCACGGGGGCCGTCCAGCGGCTCGGCGGTGGCCTTCGGCAGGTCCGCGGGGAGCAGGCCGGAGCCGTCCGGCGCGCCGCACAGGTGCAGTTCGGGGTAGACCACCAACGGCTGCGCGGGCAGGCCCCGGACGCGCCGGGCGACGTCGGCGGCGAAACCGTCCAGGTCACCGGCGGGACGCCGGGGGGCCTGAGCCAGGGCAAGGGGAAGAGGACGCGACATGGAACACCAAGTGTGTGGGTCGGGACACATTCGTTAAATGAAATTTAGTTAATGAATCGGCGGAGGGTCAATGGGTGCGGGGCGGGAAAAGAACCACGTGTGCGAGCATGTGGGCCATGCCCCGACCGAGGAACCAGGCGGAACGACGCGCTCAGCTGATCGAAGCGGCCGCACGGGCCGTCACCGGCACCGGGGCCACCGCGGTCAAGCTGCGGGACGTGGCCGCGGAGGCGGGCGTCACCCCCGCCTCCGTGCTCTACTACTACTCCGACCTGCAAGAACTCTTCTCAGCGGTCTTCCGGGACGCCGCCGCGACCTACTTCGACATCCGCGAGGAGGCGATCGCGGCGGCCCAGGGGCCGGTGGAACAGCTGAGGGCGTGCATCCGCAGCGGGGTGCCCTGGCCGGGGGCGGGCGAACGGAGCACCCGGCTGCTGTTCGAGCTCTTCCCCGTCGCCCTGCGCGACGAGGCGGTCGGACAGGCGTACCGGCTCTTCGTCGAGCAGCAGACCGAGCTGTACCGCCAGGTCCTCGCACACGGCCAGGACGACGGGACCTTCACCCTCATCGACACCCCCCGGGAGCTCGCCCGGTCCTTCATCGCCCTCGAGGACGGCTACGCCATGGACCTGCTGATCGGCACCGTGACAGCGGCGGACATCGAGGCGCGGCTGTTCGCCCACGCCCGCACGGTGACCGGCAACTCCGCCCTCACCTGACACACGACCGGCACGCCCGCTCCACCCCCACGCCCCCCACCCCGCAGCCGGCGGCGGAGGCCTTCGCGGACGAGGAGCCGGGCGCGCCGGCGCAGCCCGCCGCCGGGAGCCGGCGCCCCGAAGACCGCGGCACCGCACCGCCGCGCCCCCCGACGGGGTGCGACGGGGCGGTCGCGGCGCGGGCCACGGGCGGCGGGCCGGTCCCCGGTGCCGGCGGACGCCGCGTGACCCGTGCGGACTTCGGCCGTTTACCTCATCGGGTCGCCATTCCGGCCCGCCCGAACGTCCGCGTCCCTCTTGAGGAGGCACCTGCCGCCATGACCATCCGTCGTACCTGCCGACGCGCTGCCGTCGTCGTCGCCCTGCTTTCCGTTCCCCTGCTGACGGTGCAGACGCCCGCGCACGCGGTGGAGCTGCCTCCCTCGTGCCTGTCGGCCATCGCCGAGGCCCAGGACAAGTTCCCGGTCCAGCAGTTCACGGTCCCCGACAAGGTCAAGAGCACCCTGATGAACGAACTGGGCGCGCTGGACGAGGCCGACCAGAAGGCCTTCACGGACCGTGCGTGCACGGCGTGGAACAACTGGGCCACCGCCAACGGGCCGGCCGTCGCGCGGGACCTGGACGCCGGCTACCAGAACGCCGGCGGTCCGGTGTGCAACAAGTTCACCACCGCGGCGATGGCAGCGTTCAAGAAGTACGCGCCCACCCTTCCGGCACAGACCAGGGACCTGGAGACCGTGGCCAAGAAGGTCTGGCGGAACGCCATGCAGGAGCTCTCCGCCCAGGCGACCAACGCCACCTGCCGGCAGTCCTACGACGGCGCGAAGACCGGCTGGTAGCAGACCCCTTCCCCGGGGAGCGGGGCCGGCCGTTCCGCTCCCCGTCCGCCGAGCGGGGCCGGCCGGGCCACCGGACCGCATGACCCGGCCGGTGCGTCGTCGTCCGGCGGACACCCCCCTTTGTGTGAGGCCCCTGTGTCCGATGATTCCGCTCTCGCGCCGACCGGCGTCCTCATGTCCCTGGAACCGGTCGTGGCACGACTGCTCGACCGCCATCTCGATGCCGCCAAACCCTGGTTCCCGCACGCCTACACCCCCTGGAGCGAGGCCACCGACTACGACGGCCCGCTGGACGGCGAACCCTGGCGGGAGGGCCAGTCCGTCATGTCCGCGGCCGTGCGGGACTCCTTCACCGTCAGCCTGCTGACGGAGGACAACCTCCCCAGCTACCACTTCGTGATCGCGACGCTCTTCGGCCGGGACGGCGCCTGGGGCACCTGGGTGCACCGGTGGACGGCGGAGGAGGACCGGCACGCCCACGCGCTGCGCAGCTACCTGCACGCCCGTCGCGCCCTCGACCCGGTGCTCCTGGAGGAGCAGCGCATGGAGCACGTCTCGCGCGGATACGACGGCCGCCATCCCGACGTGCTGCACGGTCTGGCCTACGTCACCGTGCAGGAGATGGCCACCCGGGAGGCCCATCGCAACACCGGCAGGGCGTGCGGCGACCCACTCGGCGAGAAGCTGACCGCTCGCATCGCCGCGGACGAGAACCTGCACATGCTGTTCTACCGGGACCTCTACCGGGCCGCCCTGGACCTCGCTCCGGACGCCGCCGTCACCGCCCTGGCCGAGGTGATCTGCGACTTCCAGATGCCCGGCGCCGCCCTGCCCGGCTTCCAGGAACGGTCGCTGCGCATCGCCGCAGCCGGTATCTACGACCTCGACGTCCACCGCGAGCGCGTGCTGCTGCCGCTGCTGCGCGCGCTGGGCGTGGAGGAGCGCACCGACTTCACCGCCGTCGGCGACCACGCGCGCGAGCGCATCGGCCTGCACCTCGAGCAGCTGGGGAGGGACGCGGCCCGCTTCCGCGCGCTCTTCGCGACGATGAACCTGGACGGCACCGCCACGGTGTGACCACCCCCCCCGCCCCACGGTACGCTCCTCCACCGGCCCGGACCGCGTGCTCCCCGGCCCTGCCCGACGGCAGCGCCTACGGCTCGCGGGACGGGCCCAGCGCTTCCCGCAGGTCCCGGGTGAGACTGCGTGCGATGTCGGGCCACTGGCCGTCGACGTAGAAGTGCCGGCCGGGATAGACGCGCTCGCGGACGCGGCCGTGGCTCAGATCCGCCCACGCGCCGAGGGCGTCCACCAGGACGAGGGTGTCCTCGCGTCCGCCGAACACGCTGATCGGACAGTCCAGCGGGGCCTCGTCCTCGTGCCGGTACCGCAGGTAGACGCTCACCTCGCGCTTGAGCACCGCGTTCGCGCCGGACACGTGCAGCGCACGCCGCGCGGTGAGCTCCCGGAACAGGGGCACCAGACGGTGCAGGGGCTGTGCCCCCAGCCCGGCGGTCATCAGATGCCACCGGTGAGGCGGGTGTGTGGCGGAGACGGCGAGCAGCGCCGGTTGCGGACGGGCCCGGCGCCGCAGCTGCCGCGCCGCCTCGAAGGCGAGGAGTCCGCCGCTGCAGTGACCGAAGAAGGCGAACGGGCGGTCAGCGGCGTCCCGGTCGACCACCTCGGCCAGCAACCGGGCCAGCTCCGGGACGTCACGTACGGCGGGTTCCCGCAGGCGCCGTCCGTGGCCGGGCAGTTCGACGGGGCACGGCTCCACCCAGCCGGGCAGTTCGCGCACCAGCGGCAGGAAGAAGTCGGCGGATCCGCCCAGGAAGGGCAGGCAGTACAGGCGTGCCGCGGCGTCCGGGCGTCGCACGGTGCCCGAGGTCCACGGGCAGGGGGCCGTGGTTTCCGTGCCGTCGTACGCGATCACCTCGGAGGGTCCTTCCGGTCGTTCTGACGGGGATGGGGACCGTTGCGGGGACAGCGGTCCGGTGGCCCCCGGCGCCCGGGCCCGCGGGGCGGACCCGGGCGCCGGGGGCTCCTCACGGTCGTGCGGTGGCTGCGGCGTCCTGCCGGGCGCCGGTCTGCTGGGCCGGCAGGGCCGGGGTGACGGCCCGGGACGCGTACTGTCCGAGGACCAGGTCGGCCAGCGCGGTCAGGGTGGGGTTGGCGACCGCCTCGATGGTGGGGATCTCACAGTCGAAGTGGCGCTGCACCAGGACCGCGAGTTCGGCCGCCATCAGCGAGTCCATGCCCAGTTCGCCCAGCGGCCGCTCCGCCGGCACCCGTTCCGGCGTGGTCTGCAGGACGGCGGCGGCCAGCTCCGCCAGTGCCCTCAGCGCCAGAGGACGAGCCTCCTGCGGTGGCAGGGCGGTCAGTTGCCGGCGCAGGTCGTCGCCGCTGTGCCCGGCCACCTGCTCCGCGGGTGCGAGGACCGGGCTCAGACGGGGGGCGTCCGCCGCGGGGCAGAACGAGCGCAGCGCGTCCCACGTCATCCGGCCCACGGCGACGACCTCGGTCGGCTCTGCGAGGAGCCGGCTCAGGCGTGCGTGCGCCTCGCGGGGGGCCAGCAGCCCCATGCCCTTGCTCTCCAGCATTTCGTTCAGCTCCAGCCGCGCCACATAGCCGACCTCGTCGATGCCGCCCCACTGCACGGCCAGCCCGGTCTCCCCCCGCCGGCGGCGCGCCCGGACGAGGGCCTCCAGGGCGAGGTTGGCGCCGACGTACGGGGCCTGATGGGGGTTGCCGATGAGCGCGGCGGCCGAGGAGTACAGGACGAACAGGTCCGTGTCCCTGCCGCGGGTCAGCTCGTCGAGGACCAGCGCTCCGCCGATCTTGGGGGTGAGGACCGCCGCGACGCGCGCGTCGTCCAAAGCGGCGAGGGGGGCGTCGTCCAGGTGCATAGCGGCGTGCACGACGCCGCGCACCGGGTGTCCGCGGTCCTCGGCGTTCTGGAAGACGGTGCGCATCGCCTCGATGTCGGCCGCGTCGGCGGTGTACGCCGTGGCCCGCACGCCTTGGGCGCGCAGGTCCTCCAGCATCTCCGCGGCGCCTGGGGTCCGTTCGCCCCGGCGCCCCACCAGGGCGAGGTGGCGGGCACCGCGCTCGGCGAGCCAGCGCGCGGTGCTCGCGCCGAAGCCGCTGAGCCCGCCGGTCACCAGATAGGCGCCCTCCGGGTCGAGCGGCCCGCGCACGGGATGCGGAAGGAGGGGCGGCGGCTGGTCGAAGGTCAGGACGAGCTTGCCGACGTGGTGCGAGTGCTGGAGCAACCGGAACGCCTCCGCGGCCTCGGCGGCGGGCCGCACCCAGTGCGGAACCGGCCGGAGGTCGCCGGCGGTGACGCCTTCGGCCAGCAGGTCGACGTGGTGCCTGGCCTGTTCCGGGTTCTCCAGGACCATCTCGTTGAGGTCGACGGCGGAGAAGGTCAGGGCACGCCGGAACGGGCCCAGCAGCAGGCGTTCGTTGGCGTGCAGGTCCCGTTTGCCGAGTTCCACGAAGTGGCCGCCGGGCTTCAGGAGTTCCAGGCTGCGGGTGACGGCCTCCCCGCTGAGGGAGTTGAGGACCACGTCCACGCCGTGCCCGTCGGTGGCGTCGAGGACCTGCTCGGCGAAGGCGAGGGTGCGCGAGTCGGCGACGTGGTCGACGCCGAGCAGCCGCAGCAGGTTCCTCTTGTGCGCTGTGCCGGCGGTCGCGATGACGCGGGCACCGACCCGCTGGGCGTACTGGACGGCGGCGAGGCCGACGCCGCCGGCGGCCGCGTGCACGAGGACGGTCTGTCCCCGGCTCAGCCGGGCGACGTGGCCGAGGCTGTACTGAGCGGTGAGCTGGGCGAGGGGGACGGTGGCCGCCGCGGTGAGGTCCATGTCGTCCGGGACGCGGCCCACGGCCCGTGCGTCGACGGTCAGGTGCGAGCACAGCGCGCCGCGGGCGACGGCCCAGACCCGGTCGCCGGGGGCCACGCGGGACACCTGCTCGCCGACGGCGGCGACGATCCCGGCGCACTCGTAGCCGACGGGGTGTTCCCGGAGGCCGTCGGGGCCGGGCTGCGGCGGCAGCACGGCCTGTGCCTGGAGGACGTCCCGGTAGTTCAGACCGGCGGCACGGACCTCGATGGACACCTCGCCGGGGCCGGGCGGCGCGGGCGGCGGTACGGGGCGCCACACCAGGTCGTAGGCGGGGCCGGGACGCCGGACGCGCAGGGCGTAGGCACCCGGCCGCGGCCGGGCGGTCGCCTCGGACACGGCCGGGCGGTCCGTCACACGGGTCACGAACCGGCCGTGGCGCGTGGTGACGATCTCGTCCTCGTCGCCCGGGTCCAGCAGCTCGTTCGTGATCCGCCGCACGGCGTCCGCTCCGCCGCCGTAGTCCGCCGCGAGTCGCCGCACGGTGATCCGGGCGTGTTCGTTGGCGAGGGAGCGCGCCGCGCCCCAGGCCGCGGCGGCGGGGACGGTCACGGGTTCGGGCGCGGGTGCGGCGCCGTCGGCCGGGGCCACCAGCCACAGCGAGGGCGAGAGGGCCTGGGGCAGACGGGACAGCAGCGCTGACGCGTTCCGCAACGCCGCCGTGTACCGCGCGGAGCGGGCGACGGCCTCCCGCGCGGTGGGTGTCGAGGCGTCCGGGCCGGTGTCGGTGACCAGGACGACGGTGACCGTCGAGGCCTGCGAGCCGCCGCCGGGCAGCAGACCGTCCCAGGCCTCGGCAGCGGCGTCCGGCCCGATGCGGCGGACCGTGCCGCCGGCCGCGGCCAGCGCCTCGGCCAGTCCGGCCGACAGGTCGCAGTCCGGCTCCGCGGCGACGATCCAGGCGGACCCCTCGGACGCCCGCGGCAGCGGAGGCGCCGCGACGGCGCCGGGGCGGTGGGCTCGCCGCGCGCTGAGCACGGAGGCCACCCGGGCCAGCCCGCCGCCGGCGTCGGCGTGCGTCACGTCGCCGAAGCCGGTCTCCCGCAGCAGCTCACGCCAGCGTGCTTGCGGCAGCAGCGGGGTGCGGGGGCGTTCCGCGAGGTCGGTCCGGTTCCAGAAGCTCTTCAGCACCCCGAACACCAGGGCGCAGGCCGCGGTGTCGTGCATCTCCTGCATCAGCAGGTGGCCGCCGTCCGCGAGCAGGAAGGACAGTCCGCCCAGTGCGGCCCGGACGTCCTCGGTGGCGTGCAGGACGTTGGAGGCGAGGACGAGGTCGAACGCCCCTTCCGTGCAGCCCTGCTCCCGTGGGTCGCGGTTGAGGTCCAGCGTCCGGTACTCGATGAAGTCGTGGGCGGCGAGCCGGGCCCGGGCCCGGGGGAAGAAGGACTCCGAGACGTCGGTGAAGACGTACTGGGTGCGTCCGCGCGGCAGGTGGGGCGCCACCACCCGGGTGGTGGCGCCGGTGCCGGCGCCGACCTCGAGCACACGCAGCGGACGATCGGCGGGCCATGCTTCGGCCAGGGCGCGCACGCAGGACCGGATGGCGCGGTGGGCGGCCTCGGACTGGAGCGAGGAGGTGTACAGCTCCTCGGTCAGGTGCCGGCCGGACTCGGAGAACAGCAGTTCCAACGGGTCGCAGCGCCCCGTCAGGATGTCCGGAAGCCGCTGACCGCACATGCCGTACGCGGCCAGCTCCGGGCCGCGCCGCAGGGGCCCGGCCGCCAGGGACCGCACCGTCTCCCCGGGACGGCCCGGGGAGAGGATCCGGCAGGCGGCCCCGGAGCGGAAGGCGTCCGCGCCCGCCACGAGACCGTGCTCCTCGGCCACCTCCAGCAGGACGCCGAGCAGCGGTTCGTACTCGGGCAGGACCCCGGCACCGCTCAGCCCGGACCAGGTGAACCGCTCCCCGCCCGGCAGGATCTCCTCGACGGCGCGTACCGCGAAATGCGCCGTCATCCGCTTCAACGCGTCCACGACCGCCAGCCCCCGGCGCGCCTCGGACTCGGACAGGACCACGACCGGCGACGTCGCGGACGCCGCTCCGTCGGCACGCGGGCGGGGCAGCGGGACCGCCGCGCCGGCGTGGCCCGGGCGCGGGGCGGCGCGCAGTTCGGTGACGTACTCGCCGACCGCCGGCCCGGCCCCGGTGTCGAAGCGGCGCAGCCGGCAGCCGAGGAGTTCCACGCAGACCGTGCCGTCCTCGTCGAGGACGGTGACGTCCCAGACGACCTCGGCGGCGGTGGCGGACCGCTCGCGTACCCGCACGTGTCCGGTGACGGCCGGCGGCCGCCAGGCGCGGACCGTGTCGACGGCCGCGGGCAGGAACGTCAGGCCGTCCGTGCCGTCCAGCAGCACGGCACCGGCCTGGAGGGCGCCGTCGAGGATCGCGGGGTGCGCCAGGTAGCCCTCGGTGTCGAGGTGATCGGCGCGGTAGTGGGCCACCGCCTCGCGGCCGTCGGTGCGGACGCGGTCGAGCACGCGGAAGCGGGGTCCGTAGTCCAGGCCGCTGCGACGGGCCCGGTCGTACACCTCGTCCGGCCCGGCGTCGTGCGGGAACTGCCGCTGCGGCGTGCCGTCGGGGGCTCCGGGGGCCCTGCCGAGCAGGCGTCGCACCCGGCCGCGGGCGTGGAGCCGCCAGGGCTGCCCGGGGCCGCCGGCCCGGCTCGCCACGCGCACCACCCCGTCCTCGTCGGACAGGGAGGTGTGCAGCCAGACGTTCATGTCCGGGTCCTTCCAGGGCAGGGTGAGCGGCCGGAAGGTCAGCGCGGTGACCTCGACGGGCCCGTCGAGGACCCGGCTCCCGGCCGCCAGGGCCGCCTCGACGTATCCGGCGGCCGGCATCAGCACCGCGCCGCCCACCTTGTGGTCGGCCAGCCACGGCAGCCGGACCGGGTCGAGGCGCTGGTGCCAGCCCGGTTCCAGGGCAGCGGCCCGTTCGCCGAGCAGGGGGTGGTCGAGAGTGCCGTCACCGCAGGTGCGGGTCCACGACGTGACGGGCGGCCTCGGGTGGGTCTCGCGCTGCCAGGCGTACGGGGGCAGGTCGGTGACCTTTCCGGGCACGGGGAAGAACGCGGTCCAGTCCCCGGCCCCGGCGGCCAGGACGCCGCCGACGGTCTCGTCCAGTGCGTCCGCGCCCGGCCGGTGGCGGCGCAGGGTGGGCAGGACCACGGCCGGCACCCGCGCCGTCTCGGCGGCCCGGCGCAGATAGGCCGTGAGCACCGGGTGCGGGCCGATCTCGACGAGTGCGCCGCAGCCCTCCTCCAGCGCCACGGCGGCGGCCTCGGCGAACAGCACGGGGCGCCGCAGGTTCCGCCACCAGTACCCGGCGTCCAGGCCGGTGCCCTCCTGCCCGTGCCGGAGCACGCCGGTGACGGTGGAGACGAACGGCAGCCGCAGCGCGCCCGGGGCCAGGTCGGCCAGCGCCGCCTTCATGGGCTCGGCGAGCGGGTCCATGAGCCGGCTGTGGAAGGCGTGGTCCAGCTCCAGCGGGCGGAAGAAGACGTCGCGGTCGGCCAGGTGGTGGCCCAGTTCCTTCAGCGCCTCCTCGTCGCCGCTGACGGTGACGTCGCGCACGCTGTTGACGGCGGCGATCTCCAGTTTCCCGCCGTAGGGCAGGAGCAGGACGCGGGCCTCCCGCTCGGGCAGGCCCAGTGCCGCCATGCGGCCGCTGCCGGCGGTGGTGCCCTGCAGCCGGCTGCGTTCGGCCACCACCCGGGCGGCGGCGGGCAGGTCCAGCGCGCCGGCGACGCAGGCGGCGGCGATCTCCCCGACGCTGTGCCCGAGGACCAGGTCCGGGCGCACCCCCTGTTCGGCCAGCGCGGCCACGAGACCCATCTGGAGCGCGAACAGGGCCGGCTGCGCGATCTCCGTGCGGTCCATGCGGGAGGGTTCTCCCGGTACGGCCAGTTCGCGGGCCACCGACCAGCCGAGCAGCGGGGTCAGGGCGGCGTCGGCCTCCGTCACGGCGGCGCGGAACGCGGGCACCGCCGCCATGAGGTCGGCCCCCATGCCGTGCCATTGCGAGCCGTTGCCGGAGAAGGCGAACACCACCCTGCCGTTCACGGCCCGGCCGCTGACGGGCGGCGGCGGGAGGGCCGGGGAAGCCGCCCGCTCCCGCAGCCGGTCGGCGGCCTGCTCCGGGGTGCGGGCCAGCACCACCGCGCGGTGCGGGTGGAGGCGCCGCCGGCGGCAGGCGGTCCAGGCGGTGTCGTAGAAGGCGTCCGGTGCGACGCCCTCCAGGTGGTCGGCCATCCGGTGCACAGCGGTCGTCAGGGCGTCCTCGGTGTGGGCCGAGACCAGCACGGGCAGCGTCCTGCCCCCCGTCCCGGCGGCGGCCTCCTCCGCCGGGACGGGGTCGGGCGGCGCCTCGAGCAGGACGTGCGCGTTGGCTCCGCCGAAGCCGGCGGAGCCGACCCCCACCAGGCCGCGCCCTTCGCAGGGCGGCACCGGCCTGGAGGCGACCGCCGGCTCCAGTCCGAGTCCGGCGAAGTCGATGTCGTCGGCGAGCGGTTCGGCGTGCAGGGTGGCGGGGATGTGCCGGTGCCGCAGCACCAGGCACGCCTTCAGCAGGCCGGGCATGCCCGAGGCCGCCTCCAGGTGCCCCAGGTTGCTCTTGACCGACCCGATGGGCAACGGCCCCCGGGTGCGGGCCGCTGCGAGCGCCCGTCCGACAGCCCGGCATTCGGCGCGGTCCCCGGCCTGCGTGCCGGTGCCGTGCGCCTCGAAGTACACCAGTTCGTCGGGGGAGACCCCGGCGTCCCGGTAGAGCGTGCGCAGCAGTTCCTCCTGCGCCTCGCTGCTGGGCAGGGCCATCCCCTGGGTGTGTCCGTCGCTGTTGACGCCGCTGGTCCGGATCACCGCGTGCACCCGGTCACCGTCACGGAGGGCGTCGGCGAGCGGTTTGAGGACGACCAGTCCGCCGCCCTCCGCCCGTACGAAGCCGTCGGCGGCGGCGGAGAAGGCCCGGCACCGGCCGGTCGGGGACAGCATCGACGCCTTGGCGAACCCGATGTACGGGTGGGGGTCGAGCATCAGGCCGATGCCGCCCGCGAACGCCATGCGGCTGCGGCCGGTGCGCAGCGTCTCGCAGGCCTGGTGCACCGCCGTCAGGGCCGACGAGCAGGCGGTGTCGACGGCCATGCTCGGACCGCGCAGGTCGAAGACGTGCGACAGCCTGTTGGCGACGATGGAGTTCGCCCCACCGGTCATCGTGTAGGCGTCCGTCTCGTCCGGCAGGGCGCCCGTCATCGCGGGGGCGGACGAGCCGGCGCAGCCGATGAAGACGGCGGTGTCCGACCCCGCGATCCGGTCGGCGTCCATCCCGGCGTCGTCCAGCGCGTCGACCGCCATCTCCAGCAACAGCCGCTGCTGCGGGTCCATGTGGACGACCTCGCGCGGGGAGATGCCGAAGTAGGCGGCGTCGAACCGGTCGCAGTCCTGGAGGAACCCGCCGGCGACGGTGTAGGTCTTGCCCGGGCGGCGGGGGTCCCGGTCGAGGTACCGGGAGGCGTCGAAGCGGTCCGGCGGAACCTCGGTGACCAGGTCCCGCCCCTCGCTCAGGGCCGTCCACAACCCGTCCAGCGAGGTGATGCCGCCGGGCAGGCGGCAGGCGGCTCCGACGAGGGCGACGGGCATGTCGTGCCCTGGGGAAGGCGGCGTGCGCAACACGGTCTCCTTGCGGTCGTGGTGAGGGGAGGAGGCGGTGGTCCCTGAGGAGGCGCCGGTCAGTGCAGGGCCGCCGCGACGTAGTCCCGGTCGACGACGGGCCGGCCGGGACAGGCGAGCCCGAGCCGGGCCAGGTTGGCGTCCTCGTAGGTGCGGGAGAACGACAGCCAGTGGGCGTAGGCGGGAAGCGTGTGCCGCAGGTCCTGCGGGCCTGGCAGGGAACGCCAGGTGGTGTCCACGAGGACGCCGAAGTGGCCGCCGAGAGCCGCGATGACCTCGGTCACGGGGAGGTTGCGGCGGTTGACGACGTGGTAGATGCGCGGCTGGCCGCCGGTGTGCCGGGCGGCGGCCTCCGCCATCGCGTACGCGGCGTGCTCGACCGGCAGGACATTGGTGCCGGCGCCCGCGGGCACCGGCAGGGGCACCGGCTCGGGTGTCCTGAGGAGTCCGGGGTGCCGGCGGAGCACGGCACCGACCTGCCTCGCGAGCACCTGAAGGGGATGGCGGGGGCGGTCGGGGTGCGTGGGACGGCGGGTGGCCAGGCAGCTGGGACGGAAGACCAGGGCCCGGCCGCCGTACTCGCGGACCCAGCGGTGGACGAGGTCCTCGGCCTCGAACTTCGACTGCTCGTAGGGAGTGTTGAAACCGGAGGGGGCGTCCAGCTCCTTCTCCTCGACGATCCCGTCGGGACGGGCCCCCGCCACGGCGACCGTGCTGACGTGGCACAGCAGGGGGTCCCGCTCCCCGGCCGTCAGCAGCCGCAGCACGTGCCGGGTCCCGTCGACGTTGGTCCGCCGCGCCTGCTGGAGGGACGCGCCGAAGGAGATGTCGCCCGCACAGTGCCACAGGACGCCGACGCGGTCCGCCAACCGCTGGAAGTGCTCCCGGCCCAGCCCCAGGAAGCCGTCCTCCAGCGTGATCTGCAGCGTCTGCAGGTGCGTGCGCGCCGCCCGCAGTTCCTCCGCGTCCGCGCCGCACGCTCGCAGGAACCGCTCCACGCGCACGGGCGCCGGAAGTGGGTGCGGGCGGGCGAGCAGCAGCAGCCGGTGCCGACGCGCCAGCAACTCCCTTACCAGGTGCAGACCGAGGAAGCCGGTGGCACCGGTGACCGCGGTCAGCACATACGCCCCCGGGCACCGGCGTCCGGCCGGCCGGTGACGGGGCCGGACGCGATCGTCCGGGCCCGGGCCGGACGCGGACGAGGTGCAGCGGGGGACATCGCACGGATCACGCGTCGGACAGTAGCCGAATCGCCGCGCACGGTGACGTGAGCAGAGGATGTTCACTCTTCGGGGCGATCCCCGGGGCCACTGGCCGGCAGGCGCTGCCGCCGGGGCGCGTCCCCGGAAGGCCGCCGGTTCGCCGGGGACGGACAGCCGCCGGCCGGGGTCATGCGCCCCTCCGGGCGGCCGTCCAGCGGGGTCCGCCGTCCGCACGCCGCCCTTCCCTCTCACTCTTTCGGGTCATCGCCGTCGGATGCCTCCGCGGACCGGGGCCCTTGCGCCGCCCGGCCGATCGCGGTCCGGGGGGTGGGCGGCGGGCGGCCGTGGTGTCCGTGGCGCCCCTGTCCGCCTGTGGTAGCCAAGGGGGCCCCGTCAGCGTGTGGGAGGAGGAGCGGGTGCGCCGCATCGGGACGTTCGTGGTGCGGTACCGGTACGCGGTGATGGCCGTGTGGCTGGTGCTGGTCGTGGCGGGGATCGCCGTGCTGTCCGCCCTCCCCCGGACCCTGCGGCCGCCGGACATCACGGTCGACCGGTCGGCCTCGGCCACCGCCGCCGGCCTGATCGCCGAACGGTTCCCCGACATCGGCACGCGGCAGGTGATGCTGGCGTTCACCTCCCGCACGCTGCCGGCCGACGACCCGGTGTACCGGCGCACCACCCGGGCCGTCACCTCCGCGATGTCGGAGCATGCGCGAGTGGGGGCCGCCCTGCCGGTCCCCCGCACCGAGGATCAGCACGCCCGTCACGCGTACGTGATGCTCGGCGTGCGCGGCGACGCGGACACCGCCCGCCGGGTGCTGCCGGATCTGGCCGGACGGGCCCGGGACGTCGCCCGCGACCGTTCCGACGGCGCGGTGTCGGTCGCCCTCGTCGGTCTGGACCCGGTCCTGGACCGGCTGGCGCGCACCACGACCGACGACCTGCGGTCCGCCGAGCTGTACGCCGTGCCCGCGGCGGCCCTGCTGCTGACCCTGGGGCTCGGCTCCCTGGGAGCCGCCGCGCTGGTCCTGCTGCTCGCCGGCACCGCGATCGTGCTCAGTCTCGGCGTCCTGACGCTGACCGGACTGTCCCACGGCGTGGACGCGACCGCGGTGGCCGTGGTGGCCACCGTCGGGCTCGGGGTCGGTCTGGACTACGCGCTGCTGCTGACACTGCGTCACCGTCGGGGCCGAGCCGCCGGCCTGCCGCCGGGCCGGGCCGCCGAACAGGCCACCGCCACCGCCGGCGCCACGGTCGCCCTGGCGGGCACGGCCGTCGTCGCGACCGCCGTCGGCCTGCTGCTGACGGACATCGCCTACATGCGGACCCTGGCGCTCGCCGCGGTGCTGGCCGCGTCGGCCGCGACCCTCACCGCGCTCACCCTGATGCCGGCCCTGCTCACCTCCTGCGACCGGGTCCTGAACTGGTGCCCGATGCCCTGGAAGCGGCCGGGACGGCGCCGCCCGAAGCCCGGCCCCACCGCCTGGGACCGCTGGACCGCCCACCTGATGCGGCACCCCGTGCGCTATGCCACGGCCGCGACGCTGCTCCTCCTGCTGGCCGCGGCCCCGGCGCTCGGGCTGCGCACGGCGCTGCACTTCGACCGGTCCGTCCTGGCCGGCACCGCCGTCGGCGAGGGGCTGGCCAGGATGGAGGGCGACCGGATCGCGAGCCTCACGCTGGTCGCCCTGCCCCACCCGGCGGACGCCGGCCCCGTCGACACCGGTTCCCTGACCGCCGCGCTGAACGAGGACCCCCGGGTGTCCGTGGCCGTCGCGCTCGACGACGGCCGCGACCTGACGCTGCTGCTGATCGGCGAGAGCCAGGCCCCGGACACCGCCGCCGCGGCCGCTCTCCAGCGGCATCTGCGCGAGGACCTGGCTCCGCGTCTGCTGCCCGCCGGGCAGCCCGTGCGGATCGCCGGGCCCGCGGCGACCGTCCACGACCTGAGCGCCGAGGTCGGCGACCAGGTGTGGCTGGTTCTGACCGTGATCTGCTGCGGCACCTTCGTGCTGACCCTCCTGGTCTTCCGGTCGGTCGTCGTCCCGCTCAAGGCGATCGTGATGAACCTGCTCTGCGTGGGTGCCGCCTTCGGGGCGCTCTCCCTGGCCACCCCCGTACTCGGCCACCCCGCCGTCAATCCCCTGCTTCCACTGATCGTCCTCACCCTGGTGTTCGGCCTGTCGATGGACTACGAGGTCTTCCTCGTCCACCGCATCGCCGAGCACTACCGGGCCCACGGCGACAACTCCGCGGCCGTGCTGCACGGCCTGCGCCGTACGGCACTGCCCATCAGCCTGGCCGCGGGCGTGCTCGTCGTGAGCCTGGCCGGTCTGCTCGGCACCCACCGCCAGGACCTGCGCCAGATCGGTTTCGTGGTGATGACCGCCGTCGTGCTCGACGCCACCGTCGTCCGGATGGTGCTGGCGCCGGCCTTGATGCAGCTCATGGGCCGTGCCAACTGGTGGCTGCCCGCCCGGCTCGGGCGCCTGCTGCCCGCCCGGGACGACGCGGTGCGCCTTCCCGCACAGGCCGGCGCCGCCCCCGCGGATGACCGCCCCCGGGTATGACCCGTGCCGTTCCGCCCTTCCCCCGGCCGGCGCGCCCCGAGGGGGTCTCCGTGCCGCGCGCGTCGGTTGTCCGGCCCGGTGTTCCGTGGCCTCGTGCGGGGCGAAGTGGACACCGGTCGACGCCGCCGCCGTCGGGGCACATCTGTTCGGTGGCGGGTTCGGCACCCTGAAAGGCCGGCTCAGCCCGGAACGCACGGCGGCGGAACTCCCGCCGGAGTCCTCGCCCGAACCGGCCAGCGTCTCCTCGCTCCGGCCGTCGGCATCTGGCACAACTGGACCACCGGCGCCGAGGCCGGACGATCCCTGATCGCCTACGACCACTGAGAACATCGGACTCATTCATCTAGGGTGTGACGGGCCCAGTAGTCGCACCGTCACCACCCGTCGTGGTTCTCCTCCGGCGTGACGTCGCCGCCGTGACGCCGCGTCGCCGGGGGATCCGGCGCGCCCTCAGTCCGCGCAGTGCCCTGTCGCACCGAGGAAGGCCACGGTCATGCCGCACCCGCACGTGTCTCCCGCCGCAGGTCCCGCCCGCCCCGTCCGGCCGGTGGTCAGCCGCCGCCGTCTCCTGGAGGCCGGCGCCGCCGTGCTCGGCGCCCTCGCCCCGTCCGCCCCGTACCGCGCCGCGCACGCGGCCGGGCCGCGCCCCTCGCCCGCCGACGGCTCCCCGGAGTGGAACGACTTCGGCGTCTTCCGGCTCGGCACCGAACCCCCGCACACCACCCTCATGCCGTACGCCGGCGTGCCGCAGGCGCTCGCCGCCGACCGCACCCGTTCGCCGTACCGCCTCGGCCTCGACGGCGCCTGGAAGTTCGCCTACGCGGACCGGCCCGAGGACCGCGACCCCGACTTCCACCGCACCGACACCGACGACCGCGACTGGGACGTCGTCCCCGTCCCGTCGGTGTGGCAGCTGCACGGATACGACTTCCCGATCTACCTGAACATCACCTACCCCTACTGGGGCCCCAACGGCCGCGGCGAGGAGCCCCGGCCGCCCGCCGCACCGACCCGCTATAACCCCGTCGGCCAGTACCGCCGCACCTTCACCGTCCCGCGCGACTGGCACGGCCGCCGCGTCTTCCTCCACTTCGAGGGCGTGAAGTCCGCGCACTACGTGTGGATCAACGGCGAACTCGTCGGCTACGACGAGGACTCCTACACGCCCTCCGAGTACGACGTCACCGACCGCCTCCGTCCCGGCACCAACCAGATCGCGGTCGAGGTGTACCGCTACGCCGACGGCGACTGGCTGGAGGACCAGGACATGATCCGGCTGAGCGGCATCTTCCGCTCGGTCTTCCTGTACTCCACCCCGCCCGTGCACCTGCGCGACTTCAAACTGGAGACGCCGCTGGACGACGCGTACACCGTCGCCGAACTGGACGTCACCGCGCACGTGCGGGCCTACGGCGACGACGCGGGCGGCGGCCGGTACACCGTCGAGACGCAGGTGTACGACGCGCGCGGGCACGCCGTGTGGTCGCGGCCGCTGCGGCGGACCGCCGACCTCACCGGCGCCGGTCCCGGCCGGGACGTCACCGTACGGGCGTCCCGCGCCGTGCCCGACCCGCGGCTGTGGTCGGCGGAGGACCCGTACCTCTACACCGCCGTCCTCCAGCTCCGCGATCCGTCCGGGGCGGTCGTCGAGACCCTCTCCCACCGGGTCGGGATCCGCGAGTTCGCGCTCAAGGACGGGCTCATGCGGATCAACGGCCGCCCCGTCTCCTTCCGCGGCACCAACCGCCACGAGATGCACCCGGCCCGCGGCACCGCCCTCACCCGCGAGGACATGGTCCGGGACATCACGATCGTCAAGCGGCTGAACATGAACTCCGTCCGCACCTCGCACTACCCGGACCACCCGCTCTGGTACGAACTCGCCGACGAGTACGGCCTCTACCTCGTCGACGAGACCAACCTCGAGACCCACGGCATCCGCGACCGCTACCCGGGCGACCACCCCGACTGGACCGCCGCGTGCGTCGCCCGCGCGCAGAACATGGTCCACCGCGACAAGAACCACCCCTCGGTGGTCATCTGGTCGCTCGGCAACGAGGCCGGCGGCGGCAGCACCTTCACCGCCATGCACGACTGGATCCGCTCGTACGACCCCACCCGCGTCATCCAGTACGAGGGCGACGACCGACCCGGCATCAGCGACATCCGCTCCCGGATGTACGAGAGCCCCGGCCGCGTCGAGCAGCGCGCCCGGGACACCGCCGACACCCGGCCGTACGTGATGATCGAGTACTCCCACGCGATGGGTAACTCCAACGGCAACTTCAAGAAGTACTGGGACGTCGTGCGCCGGCACGACGTCCTCCAGGGCGGCTGGATCTGGGACTTCGCCGACCAGTCCCTCCACACCCCCGTCCCCGGGCGCGTCCTGCTCACCGAGTCGGGCCCGGCCGCGCTGCGCGGCGAGATCCTCGCCACGCGCGGTCGCCTCGACCGGGAGCAGGGCCTGTCCGGCATCACCGTCTTCGAACGCCACGACAGCCTCGACCTCACCGGCTCCCTCACCCTGGAAGCGTGGTTCACCCCCGGCGTGCCCGGCTACCACCAGCCGATCGTCGCCAAGGGCGACACCCAGTACGCGCTCAAACAGACCGACCACAGGGTGGAGTTCTTCATCCACTCCGACGGCCGGTGGATCGCCGTCGACTGGCCCGTGCCGGACGACTGGAGCGGCAGGGAGCACCATGTCGCGGGCGTGTTCGACGCCGACGCCGGCACCCTCACCCTGCACGTCGACGGCGCGGTCCGGGCCACCCGCGCCACCGACCGCCGGCCGACCGGCAACACCGCCCCGCTGTCCCTCGCCTCCGACGCGGACGACCAGACCCGGGAGTTCGACGGCACGATCCGCCGCGCCCGCGTCTACGCCCGCGCCCTCACCGCCGCCGAACTGGCCTCCGAGGACCGGGGCCCCGGTGACGACGGCGTGCGCTTCTGGTTCGACGCCGCCACCGTGAGGACCGAGCGGAAACGCCCGGAGGCCAGGACCTTCCTCGCGTACGGCGGCGACTGGGGCGACAACCCCAACGACGGCGCGTTCGTCGCGGACGGCATCGTCACCGCCGACCGCGGACTCGGGGGCAAGGCGGCCGAGATCAAACGCGTCCACCAGGCCGTCGGCGCCGTCCGCACCCCCGGCGGCGGACCGGGCGCCGTCACCCTCACCAACGAGTACCTGTTCACCGACGTCCGTGAATTCGATGGCCGTTGGGAACTCGTCGCGGACGGTGAGGTGATCGGCGGCGGGCGGCTCACCCGGGACCAGCTCGACGTGGAGCCGCTTACCGAGAAGCGCGTCGAGCTGCCCGTGCGCCTGCCCCGGAACCCGGCCCCGGGCACGGAGTTCTTCCTCCAGCTGTCCTTCACCACCCGGCAGCGCACGCCCTGGGCCGAGGCCGGCTTCGAGGTGGCCCGGCACCAGCTCCCGCTCGACACGGACACCCCCGCGGTCGCGCCCGTCCCCCTGTTCCGCGTCCCCGCCCTGCGGCACGAGGCGAACGACCGCGAGGTCCGCATCACGGGCAAGGGCTTCTCGGTCACCGTCGACCGCCGCACCGGCCTCCTCACCGACTACGAGGCGGACGGCACGCGTCTGCTCACCTCCGGGCCGGCGCCCAACTTCTGGCGCGCCCCCACCGACAACGACCGGGGCAACGGCCAGCACCTGCGCAACCAGACCTGGCGCGACGCGGGCGCCCGCCGCACGGTCACCGACGTCGCCGTACGGCCGCTCGGCGACCGCGCCGTCGAGATCCGCGTCACCGGCACCCTCCCCACCACGGTGGAGTCCGCGTACTCCACCACGTACACCGTCTTCGGCAACGGCGAGATCAAGGTGGACCACACCCTCCACCCGGGCGCCGCGAGCCTGCCCTACCTCCCCGAGGTGGGCACGCTGCTGTTCCTGCCCCGCCGCCTGGACCGGCTGCACTACTACGGGCGCGGCCCCGAGGAGAACCACTGGGACCGCAACACCGGGACCGACGTGGGACGTTGGTCCTCGACCGTGGCCGAGCAGTGGACGCCGTACATCCGCCCGCAGGAGAACGGCAACAAGACCGACGTCCGCTGGGCCGCCCTCACCGACCGCAGGGGGCGCGGGCTGCTGGTGACGGGCGAACCCCTCGTGGAGATCAACGCCTCGCACTTCACCCCGGAGGACCTGTCGACGGGCGTCCGGCACGACTACCAGCTCACCCCGCGCAACGCGGTGGTCCTGCGGGTCAACCACCGGCAGACGGGCGTGGGCGGCGACAACAGCTGGGGCGCGCACACCCACGACGAGTTCAAGCTCTTCGCGGACCGCGACTACGCCCACACCTACCGGCTGCGCCCGCTCACCGACGTGGACCGGGCACTCGCCCTCTCCCGCCGGCCCACGGCCACCGAATAGCCCGGCACACTCACGGGAGCCCGGGGTAACCGGGCTCCCATGGGTGACATCCTGGTCGGCGCCTGCTCCTGGACGGACCGCCGGCTCGTGACGAGCGGCTGGTATCCGCGCGGACGGCGCGACGCCGAAGGGCGGCTGCGCCACTACGCCGAGCGGCTGCCCGTCGTCGAAGTGGACTCCGGTTACTACGCGCTGCCGCGCCGCCGCAACAGCGAATTGTGGGTGGAGCGCACCCCTGACGGCTTCCGCTTCGACGTGAAGGCGTTCTCCCTGCTGACCGGGCACCCCACCCGCCCCGAGGCGCTCCCGGCCGACCTGCGCGGCCGGGCGCCCGCACGCGGACCGGCGGACCCCGCCCTGCTGGACGAGGTGTGGGGCCGCTTCGCGGAGGCGATCGACCCGTTGCGCGCGGCCGGACGCCTGGGCGCCGTGCTGTTCCAGTTCCCGCCCTGGTTCACCCCCGGCGCCCCGGCCGAACGCACCCTGGAGGACTGCGCGCGACGCACCGAGGGCTGGCCGCTCGCCGTGGAGTTCCGCCACCCGTCCTGGTGGCACCCCGAACGCGCCGAGGACACGCGGGAGCTGCTGGCCTCCCTGGACATGACGGCGGTCGGCACCGACATGGCGCAGGGCCTCACCGCCTCCCTGCCGCCCATGGTCCCGGTCACCCGCCCCGCCCTGGCGGTCGTACGGTTCCACGGCCGCAGCGACGCGTGGGGGAGGGGCAGCAAGGAGGACCGCTTCCGCCACGACTACGACGTCACCGAACTGGCCGCCTGGGTCCCGCGCCTGCGCCGCGCGGCACGGCGGACGGACGCACTCCACGTCCTGTTCAACAACTGCTGCGGGGACGCGGCGGTGCGGGCGGCGGAGACGATGCGGGGGCTGCTGGCGTCACCGACCGGGTGAGCCGCGCCCACCCGCGACGTGCATGTCGGAAATCCGCCAGACCGGCCCCACCCCGATGTCCGATCCTTGAGCCATGCACCAGAGGATGCACACCGACACCGAACGCTGCGTGCGCGCCGTGCGGTCGAAGGACGCGCGGTTCGACGGCTGGTTCTACACCGCCGTCCTGACCACCGGCATCTACTGCAGGCCCAGCTGTCCCGTGGTCCCGCCGAAGCCGGAGAACATGGTGTTCCACCCGAGCGCGGCCGCCTGCCAGCAGGCCGGGTTCCGCGCCTGCAAACGCTGCCGCCCCGACACCAGCCCCGGATCCCCGGAGTGGAACCGGCGGGCCGACCTCACCGCCCGCGCCATGCGGCTGATCGCCGACGGCGTCGTCGACCGCGAGGGCGTCCCCGGACTCGCCGCCCGCCTCGGCTACAGCACCCGGCAGATCGAACGCCAGCTCTTCGCCGAGCTGGGCGCGGGACCCCTCGCCCTGGCCCGGGCCCAGCGCGCGCAGACCGCACGGCTGCTCGTCGAGACGACGGACCTGTCGATGGCGGACGTCGCCTTCGCGGCCGGCTTCTCCTCCGTGCGCACCTTCAACGACACCGTGCGCGAGGTGTACGCGCTCACCCCCGGCGAACTGCGCGCCCGGACCCCGCGGGACGCCTCCGCCCGCGACACCCCGGGCACGCTCACCCTGCGCCTGCCGTTCCGCGCCCCGCTCAACCCCGACAACCTCTTCGGTCACCTCGCCGCCACCGCCGTACCGGGCGTGGAGGAGTGGCTCCCCCACAGCCCTCAAGGCGTGGGCGGCGCCCCCACCGGCTCCTACCGGCGCACGCTGCGGCTCCCGTACGGACACGGCATCGTGGCGCTGGCCCCACGCCCCGACCACATCGCCTGCCGGCTCGCCCTGAGCGACCCCCGGGACCTGACCGTCGCCATCAGCCGCTGCCGCCGCCTGCTCGACCTCGACGCCGACCCGGTCGCCGTCGACGAGCAGCTGCGGGCCGATCCGGTGCTCGCGCCCCTGGTCGACAAGGCGCCCGGCCGCCGGGTGCCGCGCACGGTCGACGAGGCGGAGTTCGCCGTCCGCGCGGTCCTCGGCCAGCAGGTGTCCACGGCCGCCGCCCGCACCCACGCGGCCCGCCTGGTCACCGCGCACGGCACCCCGGTCGACGACCCCGAGGGCGGCCTCACCCACCTCTTCCCGACGCCCGAGGAGCTGGCCGCGCTCAACCCGGACGCCCTCGCCATGCCCCGCACCCGCCGCACCACCCTGACCACCCTGGTCCGCCGGCTCGCGGACGGCGATCTCCGCCTGGGCGCCGACAGCGACCGGTCCGAGACCCGCGCCGCGCTCCTCGCCCTCCCCGGCTTCGGCCCCTGGACGGCCGACGTCATCGCCATGCGCGCCCTCGGCGACCCCGACGCCTTCCTCCCCACGGACCTCGGCGTCCGCCGCGCCGCCCGCGCCCTCGGCCTCCCCTCCACCCCGGCCGCCCTCACCGCCCGCGCCGCCGCCTGGCGCCCCTGGCGCGCCTACGCGGTCCAGTACCTCTGGGCGACCGACGACCACCCCGTCAACTTCCTTCCGGCCTGACGCACCCCGAGGACTCCCCTCCGATGAGACAGCACACCGTGACCGACAGCCCCTACGGGCCCCTGACCCTCGTCGCCGACGACGGCGTGCTGTGCGGCCTCTACATGACCGGCCAGCGGCACCGCCCGGCGGAGGAGACCTTCGGCGCCCCCGACGACGCGCCCTCCGCCTTCGCCGAGACGAAGGAGCAGCTCGCCGCCTACTTCGCGGGTGAGCTCAAGGAGTTCACCGTCCCACTGCGCCTGCACGGCACCCCGTTCCAGCGCCGGGTGTGGGAGCAGCTGACGCGCATCCCCTACGGCGAGACCCGCACCTACGGCGAACTCGCCGCCCTCCTCGGCAACCCCAGGGCCTCCCGCGCGGTCGGCCTCGCGAACGGCCGCAACCCGGTCGGCGTCATCGTCCCGTGCCACCGGGTCATCGGCTCCACCGGAGGCCTCACCGGCTACGGCGGCGGCCTGGACCGCAAGCGGCGCCTGCTGGACTTCGAACGCGGGACGGCCCTGTTCTAGGCGGCGATCCGCCGCAGCAGCGCCGGCAGCGACGTGCCGATCGGTTCCCGTACGACCTCGTCCGCCAGGTCGTCGTACGGCGTCGGTTCCGCGTTGACGACGACCAGGCGGGCGCCGTGGTCGACGGCCACCCGGGCGAGGCCCGCGGCCGGGTGGACCTGGAGACTGGTGCCGGCCGCGATGAACAGCGTGCAGGCCTTCGTGATCGCCACCGCCTCGCCGAGCACCGTGGGGTCCAGCGCCTCGCCGAACATCACCGTCGCCGGTTTGAGGACGCCGCCGCAGTCCGTGCAGGGCGGGTCGTCCTCGCCGGCCGACAGGCGGGCCAGGGCGTCCTCCATCGGGGTCCGCGCCCGGCAGGTGGTGCAGACGACGCTGCGCGCCGTGCCGTGGAGTTCCAGCACCTTGCGGTCCGGCATGCCGCCGAGCTGGTGCAGGCCGTCCACGTTCTGGGTGATCACCCGCACGGCCACCCCGGACCGCGCCAGCTCGGCGACCGCGCGGTGAGCGGCGTTCGGCTCGGGCAGCGCGGCGAAGGTCTCCTGCCGCATCCGCCACGACCGGCGGCGGATCTCCGGGTCGCCCATGTAGGACGCGTACGTCACGAGCTTCTCGGCGTCCGGGTCGCGGCGCCACAGTCCGGCCGGTCCGCGGTAGTCGGGGATGCCGGAGTCCGTGCTCACGCCGGCGCCGGTCAGGAGGGCGACGAGGGGCTTGCTCATGCCGCGAGGGTAGGGCGGACGGGTCGCGCGAGGCGAGCGGATTCCGGAGGGGTCAGTGCACCCGGCGGCCGTCCTCCAGCTCCGCCGTGCCCGAACCGTCCGCGAGCACGTCCAGCGCGGCCAGCACCCGGCGGCCCAGGGAGCCGGGGAGGTGCGCGGCGATCTCCTCGCGCTCCACCAGCCGCCACGACAGCAGCTCCTCCTCCTGCAGCCGGATCGCCCTCAGCTCGTCCTCGCCGAGCACACCGCCGTCGTACAGGTACGCCACCAGCGGCGGGGCGCCCGGCGTCCGCACCCAGTCCACCGCCAGGAGCCGCCCCAGCGGCCGGTCCAGGCCGATCTCCTCGGCCGTCTCCCGCCGTGCCCCGTCGCGCGGGCTCTCCCCGTCGTCCGACTCGATCGTGCCGCCGGGCAGCGCCCACCCCTCCCGGTAGTTCGGCTCGACGAGCAGCACCCGCCCCCGCGCGTCGCGGAAGAGGGCGGCGGCCCCGGCGAGGACACGGGGGAGGGAGGCGATGTAGGCGGCGAAGTCCTGGGTGTCCTGCGTGGTGGTCATGCGGGAAGGGTAACGGCGGTCGCGGACCCCGCCGGGGCGGTCGCGGACCGCCCGCCCGGGCGCACGGCAGCACACGCCGTCCCAAGATCGACACGGCGGGCGCACGCGCCGGAGCACGGCCGGCGGCGCCACGGGCTCAGGTCTCCGCCTGCGCCAGCCGCAGCGTCCGCTCCGCCAGCTCGCTGATCCGCACCCCGTCGAACCCGAGGACCGCGCTGCGCACCGTGTCCCGAAGCGGCTCCTTCCACTGGTCCGGCACGGCCGCGGCCCCGCACATCACGCCCGCCACCGAACCGGCCGTCGCGCCGTTGGAGTCCGTGTCCAGACCGCCCCGCACCGTCAGCGCGACGCTTTGCGAGAAGTCGCCGTCGCCGTACAGCAGGCCGGCGGTGATCACGGCCGCGTTCGGGACCGTGTGGAGCCAGCCGAGGCCCGCCGTCTCCCCCTCCAGCGTGGCGAGCGTGTCCTCCCACGGCAGCCCGCTCTCGTGCAGCGACGTCACCCGGCGCACCGTGCGCGCCAGCCGGCTGCTCGCCGGGATCACCGTCAGCGCCTCGTCCACCGCCCGCCGCACCGTCGGCGCCGTGAACGCCGCCGCGACCAGCGCCGCCGCCCACATCGCGCCGTACACCCCGTTGCCGGTGTGGGACAGCACCGCGTCCTTGCGGGCCAGCGCGGCGGCCCGGCGCGGGGCGCCCGGCGAGGTCCAGCCGTGCACGTCGGCGCGGATCAGCGCGCCGATCCACTCCTGGTACGGGTTGTCGTACGTCGCCGTCAGCGGCGGACGCAGACCGCCTGCGAGGTTCCGGTACGCCGCCCGCTCCGCGGTGAACGTCTGCAGGTACGGCAGCCGCAGCAGCCACAGGTCGCCGACCTGCTCGGTGCTGAAGCCGAATCCGTGCGTCTCCAGCAGGTGCAGGCCGAGGATCGCGTAGTCGACGTCGTCGTCCCGGCAGCTCCCGTGCACCCGGCCGCGCACGCAGACCCGCCACTCCGGGCGCAGCGCCCGCGCGTCGTCCTCCGTCGGCGGGCCGGGCAGGTAGTCGGTGAGCGGCAGCGCGTCCGTCGCCCGCAGGTAGCGGTCGATGCGGTCCCGCGTCCACACCTCGCCCTGCTCCACCGGCTTGCCGAGCATGTTGCCGGCGATCCGGCCCAGCCAGCCGCCGAGGACGCGGTCGGCGAGTCCGGCCCCGGTGGTCATGTCGGTCGTGACGGTCATGGGACCGGTCTACCCGTTTCGGGGCGGTCGTGTGCCGGTCCACGGGCCGGTCGGGGCATGACGGGCCCGGCGCCCGGCGGTTAGGGTCGCAGCGGCGCGACAGGCCCCGGCACGGGCGCGGGGCCCGACGAGTGAGGGGAAGGCACGTGGCGGACGCTGCGGGAAGCGGTACGCGTACGAGGCCGTCGGCACAGCGGGTGCTGGTCGCCGCGGACAAGTTCAAGGGGTCGCTGACGGCCGTGGAGGTCGCCGAGCGGGTGACGGCCGGGCTGCGCCGGGTCCGGGCGGGCCTCGAGGTCGAGGCGCTGCCGGTGGCCGACGGCGGCGACGGCACCGTCGCGGCGGCCGTGGCGGCCGGGTTCGCACGGCACGAGGTGCGGGTCACCGGCCCCCTCGGCGACGAGGTGACCGCGGCCTACGCGCTGCGGGACGGCACCGCCGTCGTGGAGATGGCGGAGGCCAGCGGGCTGCAGCGGCTGCCGGAGGGGGTCCTCGCGCCGCTCACCGCGTCGACGTACGGCTCCGGGGAGCTGCTGCGGGCCGCGCTGGACGCGGGGGCGCGGAGCATCGTGTTCGGCGTCGGCGGCAGCGCGACGACCGACGGCGGGGCCGGGATGCTGACGGCGCTGGGCGCGCGGTTCCTGACGGCGTCGGGGGAGCCGGTGCGCCCCGGGGGCGCGGCGCTCGCCGAGGTGGCGACCGCCGATCTGTCCGGGCTGGACCCGCGGCTTCGGTCGGTGGAGTTCGTGCTCGCGAGCGACGTCGACAATCCGCTCACCGGGCCGAAGGGCGCGGCAGCGGTGTACGGGCCGCAGAAGGGCGCCTCGCCGGAGGACGTGGAGCGGCTGGACGCGGCGCTGGGGCACTTCGTGAAGGTGCTGGACGCCTCCGCGCCGGCGGCGTCGCCGGGGGCGGGCGCCGCGGGCGGTGTCGGCTTCGGGGCGCTGCTGGTGGGGGCGCGGTTCCGCCCCGGCATCGAGGTGATGCTGGACGTGCTGGGGTTCGCTCCCGCGCTGGAGCGGGCGGACCTGGTGATCACGGGGGAGGGATCGCTGGACGCGCAGACGCTGCACGGGAAGGCGCCGGCGGGGGTCGCCGCGGCTGCGCGGGCGGCGGGGAAGGACGTGGTCGCGGTGTGCGGGCGGCTGGCCTTGCCGGCCGAGGCGTTGGGCAGGGCCGGTATCCGGCGTGCGTACGCCCTGACGGACCTGGAGCCGGATGTGGCGGTGTGCGTCGCGGAGGCGGGGGCGCTTCTGGAGCGTACGGGCGAGCGGATCGCCCGCGATCACCTCACCTGAGGTGCCCTCGCCCCCGCCGCCCTCACCCTCCCCGTCCCGGGGGCTCCGCCCCCGGGCCCCCGTACCGGCCCTGGCGGGCCTCGTCCTCAAACGCCGGACGGGCTGGTGGCGCCGGGCCCCCTCCGCAAGCGCCGGCGCTGAGGGTGTCCGGGCCGACCGGGGCGGCGTGGGGCCGGTGCCTCTGCCACACCCGAGCCGAGTGGGCGGCCAGGCGGAAAAGGCGAAGGGGCCCTGGACCCACACCGTGGGTCCAGGGCCCCTTGAAGCCCGCGCGCCGGCGCTACGGCAACTGCGCCGCCCTCGCCTCGCGACGGTTGTCGCGGAAGTTGTTCACCCGCCGCGCCGTCGCGAACAGCGGAATCACCGCCCCCATCACCAGCTGCAGAGCACACCCGGTCTGCAGCAGCAGCTGCCCGCTCGGCGCGTCGAAGGCCCATGCCGCCAGCAGCCCCATCGACAGCACGATCCACGACAGCATCGCCACGGCGAGGCGCCCCCGCGGCTTCGGGTACTCGACGCGGCTCACCATCAGCCAGGCCGTGCCGATGATCGCCAGCAGCGTCGCCACGAACGGCAGCTCGAGGAGCACGATCGACACGACCGTCAGCGCCCCGAAGGGGGACGGCATGCCCTGGAAGGTGCCGTCCTTCACCGTGACGCAGGAGAACCGCGCCAGTCTCAGCACCACCGCCAGCAGCACCACGATCGCCCCGACCGCGGCCACTCTCTGGTGCGCGTCGTCCGCGACCATGCCGTAGACGAGGACGAAGTACGCCGGCGCGAGGCCGAAGCTGATCAGGTCCGAGAGGTTGTCCAGCTCGGCGCCCATCGGCGAGGAGCGCAGCTTGCGCGCCACCAGGCCGTCGAACAGGTCGAAGACCGCCGCGCACAGCATCAGGATGACCGCGGTGGCCGCGCTGTGGCGGGCCATGCCGGTCTCCTGGCTGCCCGTGAGGTGCGGGATCAGGATGCCGGTGGTGGTGAAGTACACCGCCATGAAGCCGCACGTGGCGTTGCCCAGCGTGAGGGTGTCGGCTATCGACAGCCGCAGCGACAGAGGCATCTCCTCGTCGTCGTCCGCGTCGTCGGTCTTCGGCACCCAGCCCGCCTGGGTCTCTGGATCAACCACGGTCAATGCGAGTCACCCCAGCCACGGTCTTCTGGCCCACCTCGACATCGACCTCGACGCCCTCGGGCAGGTAGATGTCGACACGCGAGCCGAAGCGGATGAGGCCGATGCGCTCGCCCTGCTCGACCTTGGTGCCCTGGGGCACGTAGGGGACGATGCGGCGGGCCACCGCGCCGGCGATCTGGATCATCTCGATGTCGCCGAGCTCGGTGTCGAAGTGCCACACCACGCGCTCGTTGTTCTCGCTCTCCTTGTTGAAGGCGGGAACGAAGCCACCGGGGATGTGCTCGACCGACGTCACGGTGCCGGCCAGGGGGGCGCGGTTCACGTGGACGTTGAGCGGGCTCATGAAGATCGCGACGCGGGTGCGTCCGTCCTTCCAGGGCATGATGCTCTGCACCACACCGTCGGCCGGGGAGATGACGCGGCCCTGGGCGACCTCGCGCTCGGGGTCGCGGAAGAACCACAGCATCCCCGCCGCGAGCGCGGTGGCGGGGACGGCGACGGCCTTGGCGGCCCCCGAGCGGCGGGCGCGCAGCAGGCTCACGGCTGCGGTGGCGACGGTCGGCAGAAGCCACGGCGAGGCTCCGCGCGCGAGGCGTACGCCGGCGAGGCTGTCGCGGTGTGCAGAGGTTTGGCTGTGGGGCATGGATGACCTTCGTAGCGGATGATGCCGCGCAACTGCGGGGGACGGCGGCTTTCCGGCGATCGTAGCGGCTCCGGGCCGCAACTGGGTAAGCCAGGCAACCAAGTCGGCGGCCGAAGAGCGTATACGGGGTGTGATCCTCTTCCTCAAGAAAACACCCCGTATCCGGACATCTGACCCCTGTCAACCCTGGAATCGATACTCTTCGAGCAGTCGGCGGCCGATGATCATTTTCTGGATCTCGGCGGTGCCCTCACCGATCAGCAGCATCGGGGCCTCCCGGTAGAGGCGCTCGATCTCGTACTCCTTGGAGAAGCCGTAGCCGCCGTGGATCCGGAAGGCGTCCTCCACGACCTCCTTGCAGTACTCGGAAGCGAGGTACTTCGCCATCCCCGCCTCAAGGTCGTTTCGTTCCCCGGAGTCCTTTTTGCGTGCTGCGTTGACCATCATGGCATGCGCGGCCTCCACTTTGGTAGCCATCTCCGCCAGCTTGAACTGGACGGCCTGGTGCTGGGCGATCGGCTTGCCGAAAGTGTGACGCTGCTGGGCGTACCGGACGCCCAGCTCGAAGGCACGCTGCGCGACGCCGCAGCCACGCGCCGCGACGTTCACCCGGCCGACCTCGACGCCGTCCATCATCTGGTAAAA
The DNA here is from genome assembly GCF_055778765.1 of Streptomyces sp. DSM 120436. NCBI lineage: Bacteria > Bacillati > Actinomycetota > Actinomycetes > Kitasatosporales > Streptomycetaceae > Streptomyces > Streptomyces sp. DSM 120436. Next base: position 3,853,101 of record NZ_JBSKBS010000001.1, read on the forward strand.
ACCTCGGCCGGTGACGCCGCCGAGCACCCGATCGGCGGGAACGCGCAGGTCGTCCATGATGAGCTCGGTCGTGTCGACGCCCTTGTAGCCCATCTTGTCGATCTTGCCGGGGATGGTCAGGCCCGGACGGACCTCGCCGAAGCCCGGCTCCTTCTCCACCAGGAAGGTGGTCATCGACCTGTGCGGCTTGGCGGCTGCCTCTTCAGGGGAGTGTCCTTCGTCACTTCGCACCAGAACGGCCACCAGGGAGGACGTTCCGCCGTTCGTCAGCCACATCTTCTGGCCGTTGAGGACGTACTCGTCGCCGTCCTGCACCGCCTTGGAGGTGATGGCCGACACGTCGGAGCCGAGGCCCGGCTCCGACATCGAGAAGGCGCCGCGGACGTCGCCGGCCGCCATCCGCGGAAGGAAGTGCTCCTTCTGCTCCCGCGTGCCGTGCTGCTTCAGCATGTACGCCACGATGAAGTGCGTGTTGATGATGCCGGACACCGACATCCAGCCGCGGGCGATCTCCTCCACGCACAGCGCGTACGTGAGGAGGGACTCGCCCAGGCCGCCGTACTCCTCGGGGATCATCAGGCCGAACAGGCCCAGTTCCCTGAGCCCGTCGACGATCTGCTGCGGGTACTCGTCACGGTGCTCCAGTTCGGTGGCGACCGGGATGATCTCCTTGTCCACGAAGTCCCGGACGGTGGAGAGGATCTCCTGCTGGACGTCGGTCAGACCGGCGGTCTGGGCGAGACGGGCCATCGCTCACTTCCCCTGTTCGTTCAGCTCGGGACGGCCGGGCTGCTCTCCCCCAGGGCCTGAATGGCCTGGGAGGGGCCCCCAGCCGCGCTCCTTGGTGTACGTCTCGGTCGGCACCATCACCTTGCGGCGGAACACGCAGACCAGCGTCCCGTCCTGCTTGTAGCCCCTGGTCTCGACGTACACGATCCCGCGGTCGTTCTTCGACTTCGACGGCCACTTGTCGAGCACGGTCGTCTCGCCGTAGACCGTGTCGCCGTGGAAGGTCGGCGCCACGTGCTTGAGCGACTCGATCTCCAGGTTGGCGATCGCCTTGCCGGAGACGTCCGGCACGCTCATGCCCAGCAGCAGCGAGTAGACGTAGTTCCCGACGACGACGTTCTTGCCGAAGTCCGTCGTCTTCTCCGCATAGTTGGCGTCCATGTGGAGCGGGTGGTGGTTCATGGTGAGGAGACAGAACAGGTGGTCGTCGTACTCGGTGACCGTCTTGCCCGGCCAGTGCTTGTACGTCGCCCCGACCTCGAACTCCTCGTAGGTGCGTCCGAACTGCATGTCGGTCAGGCCTCCGGGATCTCGAACGTCGACGTGCGCCGCATCCCGGCGGCGCGGCCCTTGCCCGCGATGACCAGGGCCATCTTGCGGCTGGCCTCGTCGATCATCTCGTCGCCGAGCATCGCGGAGCCCTTCTTGCCGCCCGCCTCGGACGTGTAGTAGTCGTAGGCGTCCAGGATCAGCTCGGCGTGGTCGTAGTCCTCCTGCGAGGGCGAGAAGACCTCGTTGGCGGCGTCGACCTGACCGGGGTGCAGCACCCACTTGCCGTCGAAGCCGAGGGCGGCGGCGCGGCCGGCCACCTCGCGGAAGCCGTCGACGTTGCGGATCTGCAGGTAGGGGCCGTCGATCGCCTGGAGATCGTTGGCGCGGGCGGCCATCAGGATCTTCATCAGGATGTAGTGGTAGGCGTCCGCCGGGTAGCCGGGCGGCTGCTCGCCGACCACCAGCGACTTCATGTTGATGGACGCCATGAAGTCGGCCGGGCCGAAGATGATGGTCTCGATCCGCGGGGAGGCCTGGGCGATCTCGTTGACGTTGTTCAGCCCCCGCGCGTTCTCGATCTGCGCCTCGATGCCGATGCGGCCGACCTCGAAGCCCATCGTCTTCTCGATCTGCGTCAGCAGCAGGTCGAGCGCGACGACCTGCTGGGCGTCCTGCACCTTCGGCAGCATGATGCAGTCGAGGTTCGGGCCCGCGCCCTCGACGACCGTCACGACGTCCCGGTACGTCCACTCGGTCGTCCAGTCGTTGACGCGCACGACGCGGGTCTTGCCGGCCCAGTCGCCCTCGTTGAGGAACTTCACGATGGTGTGCCGCGCCTCAGGCTTGGCGAGCGGTGCGCAGGCGTCCTCGAGGTCCAGGAAGACCTGGTCGGCGGGGAGGCCCTGGGCCTTCTCCAGGAAGCGCGGGTTCGAGCCCGGTACCGCCAGGCAGGAACGCCGGGGGCGAAGGCGATCGACGGAGGGCTGTGCGGCGGAGCCGCCCGTGGGAAGGGCGGTGGCGGACGACGGGCGGGCGGTCATGCGGGGACCTCCAGGGGGTCGAGCTTGTTCGCGGTGCGGATCTCGTCGACGATGCGGCCGATGATCCCGGTGATGTCGAAGTCCTTCGGGGTGAAGACCGCGGCGACTCCCGCGGCCCGCAGCTGTTCGGCGTCACCGCTGGGGATGATGCCACCGGCGATCACGGGAATGTCCGTGGCGCCGGCCACACGGAGCCGTTCGAGCACGTCCGGCACCAGTCGGGCGTGCGATCCGGAGAGGATCGACAGGCCCACCGCGTGCACGTCCTCCGCCAGCGCGGCGTCCACGATCTGCTCCGGGGTGAGCCGGATGCCCTGGTAGACCACCTCGAACCCGGCGTCGCGGGCCCGCACGGCGATCTGCTCGGCGCCGTTGGAGTGACCGTCCAGGCCGGGCTTGCCGACCAGGAAGCGCAGCTTGCCCACGCCCAGGTCCCCGGCCGTCAGTTCCACCTTCCGGCGGACCTCCGACAGGGCGGAGCCCTCCTCGGCGGCGACCGCCACGGGGGCGGACGACACCCCGGTCGGCGCCCGGAACTCGCCGAACACCTCGCGCAGCGCGCCGGCCCACTCGCCGGTGGTGACGCCGGCCCGGGCGCACTCCAGGGTGGCCTCCATCAGGTTCTCGGTGCCGCGCGCGGCCTCCTTCAGCCGCTCCAGCGCCTTGCAGGGGCGCGGGTGGTTGAAGGGGGGCTGGTAGCGGGTGTCGCGCCAGTTCCGCAGCGAGGCGATCACCCGGGCCTCGACCGCGGGGTCGACGGTCTGGATGGCGGTGTCCAGGTCGGCGGTGAGCGGGTTGGGTTCGGTGGACTCGAAGACGTTGACCCCGATGATCTTCTCCTCGCCGGACTCGATCCGGGCCCGGCGCGCGGCGTGCGAGGAGACCAGCTGGGACTTGAGGTAGCCGGACTCCACGGCGGCCATCGCGCCGCCCATCTCCTGGATCCGCCCGATCTCCGCGGTCGCCTCGGCGACCAGCTCCTCGACCTTGGCCTCGACGACCTTCGAGCCCTCGAAGAGGTCGTCGTACTCCAGCAGGTCGCTCTCGTAGGCGAGGACCTGCTGGATGCGCAGCGACCACTGCTGGTCCCAGGGGCGGGGCAGGCCCAGCGCCTCGTTCCAGGCGGGCAGCTGCACCGCACGGGCGCGGGCGTCCTTGGAGAGGGTGACGGCCAGCATCTCCAGCACGATCCGCTGGACGTTGTTCTCCGGCTGCGCCTCGGTCAGCCCGAGGGAGTTGACCTGGACGCCGTAGCGGAAGCGGCGGTGCTTGGGGTTCTCGATGCCGTACCGCTCGCGGGTGAGGGTGTCCCAGATGCGGCCGAAGGCGCGCATCTTGCACATCTCCTCGACGAAGCGGACGCCCGCGTTCACGAAGAAGGAGATACGGCCGACCACGTCGCCCATGCGCTCCTGCGGCACCTGGCCGCTGTCGCGCACCGCGTCGAGCACGGCGATCGCGGTGGACATCGCGTACGCGATCTCCTGCACCGGTGTGGCCCCGGCCTCCTGCAGGTGGTAGCTGCAGATGTTGATCGGGTTCCACTTCGGGAGGTGGGAGACCGTGTACGCGATCATGTCGGTCGTCAGGCGGAGCGACGGACCGGGCGGGAAGACGTGCGTCCCGCGGGACAGGTACTCCTTGACGATGTCGTTCTGGGTCGTGCCCTGGAGCCTGGTGATGTCCGCGCCCTGCTCCTCGGCGACGACCTGGTAGAGCGCCAGCAGCCACATGGCGGTGGCGTTGATCGTCATCGAGGTGTTCATCTGCTCCAGGGGGATGTCCTGGAACAGCCGGCGCATGTCGCCGAGGTGCGCGACGGGCACCCCGACCCGGCCGACCTCACCGCGGGCGAGGACGTGGTCGGGGTCGTAGCCGGTCTGGGTCGGCAGGTCGAAGGCGACCGACAGCCCCGTCTGGCCCTTGGCGAGGTTGCGCCGGTACAGCTCGTTGGACGCCTCGGCGGTCGAGTGGCCGGCGTACGTCCGCATGAGCCACGGACGGTCCTTCTGGCGCTCTGTCATGTCCGGCCTGCCTCAGACGTTCCGGAAGCGGTTGATGGCGCCGATGTGGCGGGCCCGCTTCTCGTGGTCGCGCACGCCGAGGCCCTCCTCGGGCGCGAGGCAGAGCACGCCGACCTTGCCCTGGTGGAGGTTGCGGTGCACGTCGTAGGCGGCCTGACCGGTGTCCTCCAGGGAGTACACCTTGGACAGGGTCGGGTGGATCCTGCCCTTCGCGATGAGCCGGTTGGCCTCCCAGGCCTCGCGGTAGTTGGCGAAGTGCGAGCCGATGATGCGCTTCAGCGACATCCACAGGTAGCGGTTGTCGTACTGGTGCATGTAGCCCGAGGTGGAGGCGCACGTGGTGATGGTGCCGCCCTTGCGGGTGACGTAGACCGAGGCGCCGAAGGTCTCGCGGCCGGGGTGCTCGAAGACGATGTCGATGTCCTCGCCGCCGGTGAGCTCGCGGATGCGCTTGCCGAAGCGCTTCCACTCCTTGGGGTCCTGGGTGTGCTCGTCCTTCCAGAACCTGTAGCCCTCGGCGGTGCGGTCGATGATCGCCTCCGCGCCCATGGCGCGGCAGATCTCCGCCTTCTGCTCGCTGGAGACGACGCAGATCGGGTTGGCGCCGCCGGCCAGCGCGAACTGGGTGGCGTAGGAGCCGAGTCCGCCGCTGGCGCCCCAGATGAGGACGTTGTCGCCCTGCTTCATGCCGGCGCCGTTGCGGGAGACGAGCTGCCGGTAGGCGGTGGAGTTGACCAGGCCGGGGGCGGCGGCCTCCTCCCAGGTGAGGTGGTCCGGCTTGGGCATGAGCTGGTTGGACTTCACCAGTGCGATCTCGGCGAGTCCGCCGAAGTTGGTCTCGAAGCCCCAGATCCGCTGCTCGGGGTCGAGCATCGTGTCGTTGTGGCCGTCGGACGACTCCAGTTCGACGGACAGGCAGTGGGCGACGACCTCGTCGCCGGGCTTCCAGGAGTTGACGCCGGGGCCGGTGCGCAGCACGACGCCCGCGAGGTCGGAGCCGATGACGTGGTACGGCAGGTCGTGGCGCCTGGCCAGTTCGCTGGTGCGGCCGTAGCGCTCGAGGAACCCGAAGGTGGACAGCGGCTCGAAGATCGAGGTCCACACCGAGTTGTAGTTGACCGAGGAGGCCATCACGGCGACCAGGGCCTCGCCGGGGCCCAGTTCGGGCAGCGGCACGTCGTCCAGGTGGAGCGACTTGCGGGGGTCCTTGTCGCGGGTGGCGAGGCCCGCGAACATCTCCGTCTCGTCCTTGTGCACGGTGACGCCGCGGTACGACTCGGGGAGCGGCAGGGCGGCGAAGTCCTCCGGCGTGGAGTCGGGCGACTGGATCGCGGCCAGGATGTCCTTGACGGTCACGGTGTTGCCTCCGGCGACGGGCGCCCTGAGGGAGGGGCGCTGAGGGTTACGTCGGGGTGCTGCTGGGGGTGAGGGGTGCCGTCGGTTCGGCGGGTGGTGCTTCGGCAGCGCGTGGTGGCGCGGGAGGGTGCCTGGTGACGCAGGCGTCCGGACGTGCGGGTGGTGGACCCGCCGGGACTCGCCCGGACCCCTTCAACGTATGGCACGCCGTGTCAGTCGGCAAGGCACTGCGTGCCAGAAATTGCTCTCAGGTGAAATCTTTACGCCTCAGATGAGCGATGATCGATCGAAGTGCCTCGGAAACACAGGTGAAAAGCGCCCCTGACATGGCAAAACGGCCACCCCGAGGGGTGGCCGTCATCACAGCGGTGAGGGGCGGTTCAGCGCTCCTTGAGCGCCTGTTCGATGGCCTGCATGACCTCTTCCAGCGGGGCGTCGGTGCGGGCCACCGTCACCAGCACCTCGCCCTGCGCGGAGGACGTGGCCGCCGGGGGCCGCGACGGGGCGGCGGTGCGCCGGCCCGCCATGATCCCCGTGCCGAAGGTCCTCCGCACGATCGCGAAGGCGTGGTCGAGCTGCGCCTCCACGTCGCCCTGGCCGCCCGCCCGCAGCCAGCGCCGCAGCACGTGGTTGTGCGCCGTGACCACCGCGGACGCGGCGACCTCCGCCAGCAGCGGGTCGTCATTGGCGTCGTCGTCGTGCGCGTGCTCGTCGAAGTGGCCCAGCAGATAGCGGGTGAACAGCCGCTCGTAGCGGGCCACCGAGGCGATCTCCGCCTCGCGCAGGGTGGGCACCTCGCGGGTCAGCTTGTAGCGGGCGACCGAGATGTCCGGCCGCGCCGCGTACATCTTCATGACCTCCTTGATGCCCCGGCACACCGTGTCGAGCGGGTGCTCGTGCGCGGGAGCGGCGTTGAGCACCGCCTCGGCGCGCACCAGGGTGTCGTCGTGGTCCGGGAAGATCGCCTCTTCCTTGGAGCGGAAGTGGCGGAAGAACGTGCGGCGGGCCACCCCGGCGGCGGCCGCGATCTCGTCGACGGTGGTCGCCTCGTACCCCTTGGTCGCGAACAGCTCCATCGCGGCGGCCGCGAGCTCCCGGCGCATTTTCAGCCGCTGGGCGGCGGCACGCGAGCCGGCGGTGGACTCCGGCGGCTCGGTCGTGGCTGGCGTACGTACGGACTTGGCGGGCTGGGACATGCCCTGAACGTACTGCATGCGCGCGGCACGGTGCGCGTGACCGGGGCTTCCCCCGCCCCCGGGGGGCGGGGGAGGGGCACCGCGGGCGGGCGGCGGGAACCGGCCGGGGTCCAGCAGCCCGCCCCACTCGGCGCCGCCCTGGAACGGCCCGCCGGGATACCGCTCAGCGCTTGGCATACTCGCGGAAACCGCGGCCGGTCTTGCGGCCGAGGCAGCCCGCGGCCACCAGGTGCTCCAGCAGGGGCGCCGGGGCCAGACCCGGGTCGCGGAACTCGCGGTGCAGCACCTTCTCGATGGCCAGGGACACGTCCAGCCCGACGACGTCCAGCAGCTCGAACGGGCCCATCGGGTAACCGCCGCCCAGCTTCATCGCGGCGTCGATGTCGTCCAGGGTGGCGTAGTGCTCCTGCACCATCTTGACCGCGTTGTTCAGGTACGGGAACAGCAGCGCGTTGACGATGAACCCGGCCCGGTCGCCGCAGTCCACGGCGTGCTTGCGGATCGTCCCGCAGACCTCGCGCACGGTGGCGTGGACGTCGTCGGCGGTGAGCACCGTGCGCACCACCTCGACCAGCTTCATGGCCGGCGCCGGGTTGAAGAAGTGCATGCCGATCACGTCCTGCGGGCGCGAGGTGGCGCGGGCGCAGGCGACGACCGGCAGGGAGGACGTGGTGGTGGCGAGCACCGCGCCCGGCTTGCACACCTTGTCCAGCGTGGCGAACAGCTGCCGCTTGGCCTCCAGGTCCTCGGCGACCGCCTCGACCGCGAGGTCGACGTCGGCGAAGTCGTCGTAGGCGCCCGTCGGACGGATCAGGTCCAGGGTGCTCGCGGCGGCCTCGGCGGTCATCCGGCCCTTGCCGACCGACCGGGACAGCGACTTCCCGACGCGGGCCTTCGCCGCCCGCGCCTTCTCCTCGCTGCGGGCGGCCAGGACCACCTCGAAGCCCGCCTTGGCGAAGACCTCGGCGATCCCGGACGCCATCGTGCCCGAGCCGGCCACGCCCACCGAGCGCACCGGACGGCCGGAGACCGAGGGGCCGTCCGCACGCGGGGTGAGGGCGTCGTCCACCACCGTGCCGCTGCCGGGCGCCCCGTACGTGTAGAAGCCGCGACCCGCCTTGCGGCCGGTCAGGCCCGCCTCACTGAGCTGCTTGAGGATCGGCGCGGGGGCGTGCAGCCGGTCGCGGGAGGCGGCGTACATGGCGTCCAGGACCGTGCGGGCGGTGTCGATGCCGATCAGGTCCAGCAGCGCCAGCGGGCCCATCGGCAGGCCGCAGCCCAGCCGCATCGCGGCGTCGATGTCCTCGCGGGAGGCGTACCTGGCCTCGTACATCGCGGCCGCCTGGTTGAGGTAGCCGAACAGCAGGCCATCGGCGACGAACCCGGGCCGGTCGCCGACCGCCACCGGCTCCTTGCCCAGGTCCAGGGCGAGGTCGGTGACGGCGGTGACGGCGGCGGGCGCGGTCAGCACGCTGGAGACGACCTCCACCAGCCTCATCGCGGGCGCCGGGTTGAAGAAGTGCATGCCCAGCACGCGCTCCGGGCGGGCGGAGTCGGCGGCGAGCCGGGTCACGGACAGCGCGTTGGTGCCGGTGGCCAGGACGGTGTCCGGCCGCACGACGCCGTCCAGCTCCCGGAAGATCTGCTGCTTGATCTCGTACGACTCCGGGGCGACCTCGACCACCAGGTCGGCGGGCGCCGCGGCCGAGAGGTCGGTGCCGGTGGTGACCCGGGCGAGGAGCTCCTCGCGCTGCCGCCCGGTCAGCCGGCCGCGCTCGACGGCGCGGGCGGTGGAGGCCTCCAGGGCGGCGACGCACTTCGCCGCCTGGGCCTCGCTGACGTCGATGCCGATCACGTCGCGGCCGGCGGCGGCCAGGACCTCGGCGATGCCGGTGCCCATCGTGCCGAGACCGACCACGGCGACGGTCCGCAGCGGGGACAAGGGGGTGTGGGACAGGGGAGTGGCCATCGCGGGACTCCAGGAATGAGGGTGACGACGGAAGCGGCGCCCTGGTGCGCCGGAGGGCGCACCGGGTGCGTGCGTGCGGGTGTGGACCGGGCTGCGAGCGCACACGCCCGGACCGCCGGGGAAACGGCGGCGGATCCGGCCGGCCCTGTCCCGGGGCCGAGCCGTACTGCGGTACACGGGGCACCGAACCGACTGCCTCCCCCACTGCCCGAAGGGCGTGGGAGGTGCCCCCATCGGCGGCCGCGTCACCAGACCGCCGTGAGGAGGGTGCGAGTGGGTAACTCGCTCGTCTGAGCTTAACCCGCGGGTAACGAGCGCGCCAGCCCCCGGAATTGTGAGGTGGCTCCCGCGCCCGGTGTGACCGTCCTAACCTCGTCGCATGGACGAAGAGGTGCGAACGCTCACGGAGCGCTTACGGGCGGAGTCCGGCGGAACGGCGGCGTACGAGCGGCTGGCCGCCACGGACGACCACGACCTCCTGGCCGGTGTCCTCACCGCCCCCGGACAGCCGCTGTGGGCACGTGAACTGGCCGCGTTCCGGCTGGGCACGGCGGGCGACCGGCGGGCGTTCGAGACGCTGGTGCTCCTGCTCAACCACCGCGACCCGCCGCGCTGCGCCGCCGCCGCGCACGCCCTGGCCCGCCTCGGCGACCCGCGCACCGCCCGCGCCGCCGCCGCCCTCGCCACCAACGAACTCCGCGTGGCCTACGCCCTGCACCCGGTCCGCCTGCTCACCGAACTGCGCGCCCCCGAGGCGGTCCCGGCCCTGATCACCACCCTCCGCCGCCGGCTGCGCCCGCACGACCCCTACCGCAAGGTCGCGCTCGCCTGCGTGGAGGGACTGGGCGAACTCGGCGACCCCCGCGCGGAGTCCGTGCTGAACGAGGCCCTCGCCCATCCGGTGCTGGCGGAGGCGGCGGTGCGCGCCCTGGCCCGCATCCCGCGCCAGGGGGGTGCGCGCGGACGGATCCCCGGACAGCGGTAGCGGGTGACGGGCCGTCACTTCGCTGCCGGACCCCGGCGCCAGACAGATCACACGAGACCCGGCACACGCCGGGAACGGCGCGGGTCAGCCGGTGAGGCGCCGCACGTACCGCACCTCGGGCACCGTGACCCCGGCCACCTCGAAGGGCTCCTCCGCACCGTCCGCCCGGTAGCCCGCGGCCTCGTAGAAGCGGCGGGCACGGGCGTTCCCCTCGAGCACCCACAGGAACACCCGCGGCCGGCCGGCCGCCGCGCACCGGCCGGTCACCTCGGTCAGCAGGGCGCGCCCCACCCCCTGTCCGATGCGCTCGGGCGGCAGGTACAGCGCGTACAGCTCGCCGTCCCCGGTGCGCACGTCGCCGTCCCGGTACGGGCCGTACGCGGCCCACCCGGCGAGCGTGCCGTCCGCCGCCTCGGCGACCAGATCGACCACGCTGCCGTCCCCGGCCGCCAGCCGCGCCCGCTGCCGCTCGGCCTCCGTCGCGAGGTCCATCCCGTCCAGGTACTCCTGCGGGATCGTCCCCCGGTACGCGTACCGCCACCCGCGGACCCGCATACCGGCGACCGCCGCGCAGTCGTCGGCGGTCATCGGGCGGATGCGCGTGCCGGTCATTCCGGGACCACCGCGAGAGCCTCGACCTCCAGCAGGAACTCCGGGCGGACCAGGGCGGCGACTTGGACGGCGGAGGCCGCCGGGAGGCGGTCGTCGGGGAGGTGGGCGGCGCGGGCCGTGCGGACGGCCGGCATGTGCGCCATGTCCGTGACGAAGTAGGTGAGCTTCACGACGTCGTCGAAACTCGCACCGGCCGCCGCGAGACACCGCCGCAGGTTCTCGAAGACCTGGCGGGCCTGCGCCTCGGCGTCGCCCTCGCCGACGAGTCCGCCGTCCTCGTCCAGGGCGAGCTGGCCGGAGACGGCGACCAGGCGGCCGGCGCCCGTCACCACGTGCGTGTACTGGGCCGCGGGGGCCACTCCGCCGGGGGCGGGTATGCGGGTCAGGTGGGTCATGCGGGTCATCATGGCCCACCGTGCCGCGCGCCCGCCCCCGGATTTCCCCGGGTCAGACGCGGGAGCCGAGGAGGCCGTGGAGGACCGAGCCGCGGGCCGTGCCGGGGGTCGCCTTCGACGTCAGCGGCTTCGGGTCGGGCAGGGCCGCGCACACCGCGTCGGCGTCCCCGTGGCTGCCGCGCGGCACCGTGCCGTCGGCGAGATAGGCCGCCAGGTGCCGGTCCAGGCAGGCGTTCCCGCTCAGTGTGACCCCGTGGTTGCCGCCGCCCGACTCGACCACCAGGCTCGAGCGCTCCAGCCGGCGGTGCACGGTGACGGCGCCCTGGTACGGGGTGGCCGCGTCGTCCGTGGCCTGGAACAGCAGCGCGGGCGGCACCTGGCCGGTGGTGTTGATCCGCTCCGGCCGCGCCGACTCGACCGGCCAGAACGCGCACGGCGCGTTGTACCAGGCGTTGTTCCAGGACAGGAACGGCGCCCGCTCGTACATCTCCCAGTTGTCCTTGCGCCACTGCGCCCAGTCCCGGGGCCAGGCGGCGTCCCGGCACTCGACCGCCGTGTAGACGCTGTAGCCGTTGTCCCCGGCGACGTCGGTCGCGCCGAAGTTCTCGTACGCCTCGGCCAGCGGCTGCGGGTCCGCGTCGTTGACGTAGGCGGCGAAGGCCTCGGCGAGGTAGGGCCAGTAGCCGTTGTAGTAGCCGCCCGGGACGAAGGTGTCCTCCAGCTCGGCCGGGCCGACCTTCCCGCCGGCCGGGTCCTCCTTCAGCGCGGACCGCATCGCGTACCAGGCGGCCTCGATCCGCTCCGCGTCCGTGCCCAGGCGGTACGTCGTGTCGTGCTTGGCCACCCAGTCCATGAAGGCGCGGTGGCGGGCGTTGAACGCCTGGTTCTGGTCCAGGTTGGAGTCGTACCAGACGCCGGTGGGGTCGACCACGGAGTCCAGCACCAGCCGCCGCACCCGCTGCGGGTACAGCTTGGCGTACACGGTGCCGAGGTAGGTGCCGTAGGAGTAGCCGAAGTAGTTGATCCGCTCCGCGCCCAGCGCCCGCCGGATCACGTCCAGGTCGCGCGCGGCGGCGGTGGTGGTCATGTGCGGCAGCAGGTCCCCGTACTTGCGGCCGCAGGCCTCGGCGAAGGACTTCGCGCGGTCCAGGTTGGCCCGCTCCACCTCGGGCGAGGCGGGCACCGGGTCGGGGCGCACGGCGTCGAAGTGGCCCGGCACGCAGTCCAGCGCGGGGCGGCTGTCGCCCACCCCGCGCGGGTCGAACCCGATGACGTCGTACTCGGCGGCGACCTTCTTCGGCAGCGATGCGGCCACGAACCCGGCGAGCGTCAGTCCGCTGCCGCCCGGGCCGCCCGGGTTCACCAGCAGCGGGCCCTGGTACTTCCTCGCCGTGTGCGGGACGCGCGACAGCGCCAGCGTGATGGTGCGCCCGGAGGGTTCGGCGTGGTCCAGCGGCACCTCGACGGACGCGCACTGCAGCGTCGGGTGGTCGTCGGTGGCGCACTTCTTCCAGGCGGGCGCGGTGGCGCGGAACGTCTCCGGGGCGTGCGGGGCGCCGGCCTCGGCGGGCACGGCCGTGAGGCCCGAGGCGACGACGGCGGCGGCGCCGCACAGCACGGCTGCGCGTTTCTTCATGGTTCTCCCAGGACGAGGTGTCGCGGACCGCGGGGCTCACGGTTCACGCGGCATCGTCCCGGTGCGGCGCCCCAGCTGAACGTGTTCCGCCGGTTGTTGACCCGATCGGGCCGCCGGATGCGCCCGGATGCCCTCAGAGCAGCGTCAGCTGGGCCGGCGGCTCCGGCTCCGGTTCCTCCGGCGCCGGGGCCGGGACGCGGCGGGGGGCGCCCGCGCCGGCCGGGCCGATGCCGTACTCGCGGGCCAGGTCGTGCACCTGACGCGTGATCCGGCGCTGGTACCACCGGGGCGCGTAGGCGCCCTCCGCGTACAGCCGTTCGTAGCGGGCGACCAGGTGCGGATGGTGCCGGGCCAGCCAGGACATGAACCACTCGCGGGCGCCGGGCCGCAGGTGCAGCACCAGCGGCGTGACCGAGGCGGCGCCCGACGCCGCGACGGCCCGCACGGTCGCCCGGAGCTGCTCCGGCCGGTCGCTCAGGAACGGGACGACCGGCGCCATCAGCACTCCGCAGCCGATGCCGGCGTCCCGGAAGGCGCGCACCACGTCCAGTCGCCGCTCGGGAGCCGGGGTGCCGGGCTCGACCGTGCGCCACAGCTCCTCGTCGGTGAAACCGACCGACACCGAGACGCCGACGTCGGTCACCTCGGCGGCCTGCCGCAGCAGGGGCAGGTCGCGCAGGACCAGCGTGCCCTTGGTCAGGAGGGAGAAGGGGTTGGCGTGGTCGCGCAGCGCCTCGATGATCCCCGGCATCAGCCGGTACCGGCCCTCCGCCCGCTGGTAGCAGTCGACGTCGGTGCCCATGGCTATGTGCTCGCCGCGCCAGGAGGGGGACGCCAGCCGGTGGCGCAGCAGCTCGGGCGCGTTCACCTTGACCACGATCTGGCTGTCGAAGCCGAGCCCGGTGTCGAGGCCGAGGTAGCTGTGGGTCTTGCGGGCGAAGCAGTACACGCACGCGTGCGAGCAGCCCCGGTAGGGGTTCACCGTCCATTCGAACGGCATGCGGGAGGCGCCCGGCACCCGGTTGACGACGGAGCGGGCCCGGACCTCGTGGAAGGTGATCCCGCGGAACTCGGGTGTGTCGAAGGTGCGGGTCGTGACCGCCTCCGCGCCGAACAGCGCGCTGTCGGCACGGCTGTGTTCGGAGTCCGGTGAGAGGTTCTCCCAGCGCATGGCGCCTCCTCGGGGTCGCTGCGCACAGAATAGAACACATGTTCCCTTGATCGTGCGAACGACATCTTCGGTCACTTCCGGAACCCCGATTTGGGCGGCCGGGCGCGGGGGTGGTTGGCTTGCCCCGACCTTGGAGAACCGAGCCCTGGAGGAATGCGATGGCGCAGGTCGAGTCCACTACGGAGCGGATCGTCGCGGCGGACGCGGACACGGTGTTCGACGCCCTCGCCGACTACAGCGGCACCCGCGCCAAGCTGCTGCCCGAGCAGTTCAGCGAGTACGAGGTCCGCGAGGGCGGCGACGGCGAGGGCACCCTCGTGCACTGGAAGCTCCAGGCCACCAGCAAGCGGGTGCGCGACTGCCTCCTGGAGGTCACCGAGCCCACCGACGGCGAGCTGGTCGAGAAGGACCGCAACTCCTCCATGGTCACCACCTGGCGGGTCACCCCGGCCGGCGAGGGCCGCGCCCGGGTCGTCGTGACCACCGTGTGGGACGGTGCGGGCGGCGTGGGCGGCTTCTTCGAGCGCACCTTCGCCCCCAAGGGCCTCGCCCGCATCTACGACGCCGTGCTGGCCCGGCTGGCCGGCGAGGTCGAGGCGCGGTAGGTCCGATCGCCGCCAACTCCGTTCACACGAAATGGAGTTGGCGCTTCCGTCACCGGTTCGGGTGATCTCTCGACGGATCGACTCTGTGCCGTAACTCGTTGTGCTTGCTCGTAGTTGTCGCTTTTACGCGGGAATTGGCCGGCGGTGCGACGAGGGGAGCGGCACGTGGGCGGGATCACTCTGACGCAGGACGGGCCGGTCACGGCTCCATCGGCCGGGGGGCCGCCGCCCCCCGTGCCGCCGGCCGGGGACCCGCCGTCCCCGGCCCCGGAGAGCGGGCCGGCCCTGAGCCCCGCCCGGGTCCGGCTCGTCTTCCTCGCGCTCATGCTGGCGCTGCTGCTCGCCGCGCTCGAGCAGATGATCGTCGCCACCGCCCTGCCGAAGATCGTCGGCGAGCTGCACGGCCTGGACAAGATGTCCTGGGCGATCACCGCCTACCTGCTCACGGCCACCGTCGGACTGCCGGTGTACGGCAAGCTCGGCGACCAGCTCGGTCGCAAGGGCGTCTTCCAGTTCGCCATCCTCGTCTTCGTCGTCGGCTCCGCGCTGGCCGGCCGCGCCACGACGATGGACCAGCTCATCGCCTACCGCGCGGTGCAGGGCGTCGGCGCGGGCGGTCTGATGATCGGCGTCCAGGCGATCATCGCGGACATCGTGCCCGCCCGGCAGCGCGGCCGCTTCATGGGGCTGATCGGCGCCGCCTTCGGACTCGCGTCGGTCGCCGGCCCGCTGCTCGGCGGCTACTTCACCGACCACCTGTCCTGGCGCTGGTGCTTCTACGTCAACGTGCCGTTCGGCCTCGTCACCATGGCGGTCGTCGCCCTGGTGCTGAAACTGCCGAAGCCGGCCGGACGGCGCCGCTTCGACGTGCTCGGCGCCCTGCTGCTGACCGCCGCCTCCACCTGCCTGGTGCTGCTGACCAGCTGGGGCGGCACCGAGTACGCCTGGGACTCCCGCGTCGTGCTCGGCCTCGCCGCCGGCGCGGTCGCGGCCACCGCCGCCTTCCTGGCCGTCGAGCGCTTCGCCGCCGAACCCCTCATCCCGCTGCGGCTGTTCCGCGACTCCGTCTTCAACGTCACCGGCCTGGTGGGCCTGGTCGTCGGCGTCGCCCTGTTCGGCGCCGCCAGCTATCTGCCGACCTACCTCCAGATGGTCGACGGGGCCTCGGCGACCGAGTCGGGTCTGCTGATGCTGCCCATGATGGGCGGCATCGTCGGCGCCTCCGTCGTCTCCGGGCACATGATCAGCCGCTCCGGTCGTTACCGCGGCCACCCCATCGTCGGCTCCGCCCTGTCCGTCGCCGGCATGTGGCTGCTGTCCCGCCTGGAGACCGACACCCCCCGGCTGCACTACAGCGTCTGGATGTTCGTCCTCGGCGCCGGCATCGGCATGGTGATGCCGGTCCTCGTCCTCGCCGTGCAGAACTCCGTCCGCCCCGCGGACCTCGGCACCGCCACCAGCGCCAACAACTACTTCCGGCAGATCGGCGGCAGCGTCGGCGCCGCCGTCTTCGGCACCCTGTTCGCCGGCCGGCTCACCGACGCGCTCGCCGAGCGGCTCCCCGCCGGCGCGGCCGGCGCGCCCGCCGACGCCGAGTCGGTCACCCCCGAGCTCGTGCACGCCCTGCCGCCCGAGCTGCGCGACGCCTACGTCCAGGCCTACGCGGACGCCATGCCGCGCATCTTCCTCTACCTCGTGCCGGTGCTCGTCCTCGGCCTGCTCATCGCCTTCTTCCTCAAGGAGAAACCACTGGTGTCCCACCACGCCCCCACCGCCGACCCGGCCCAGGAAGCACCGCGGTTCGAGGCGCGCGTGCCGCAGGCGCGCAGCGCGCAGAGCGGCGGCGTCCCCGTCTGCGGCACCGTCCAGCACCCCGACGGCACCCCCGTGCCCCACGCGGCGCTCACCCTCATCGACGTCCAGGGGCGGCAGACCGGACGCGGCGCGAGCGGCGCCGACGGCCGGTACGCGCTGGCCACCCCGGGACCCGGCTCGTACGTGCTGATCGCCGCCGCGGGCGGTCACCAGCCGCAGGCGGTCTCCGTGACCGTCGGCGAGCGGCCCGTCGAGCTCGACGTCGTCCTCGGCGGCGCGGGCCGGCTCGCGGGCAGCGTCCTCACCGCCGACGGCACCCCCGTGCGCGACGCCGCCGTCACCCTCACCAACGTGCACGGCGAAGTCGTCGCCGGCACCCGCAGCGGCCGCGAGGGCGGCTACGTCATCACCGAGCTGGTCGCGGGGGAGTACACCCTCGCCGCCAGCGCCCCCGCCTTCCGCCCGGCGGCACTTCCCGTCACCGTGCAGGCCGCCCGCGAGACCCGGCAGGACGTCGAGCTGGCGGGCGGCGCGGTGCTCCGCGGCACCGTACGGGCGGGCGGCGGACGGCCGGTGGAGGACGCGCGGGTCACGCTGCTGGACGCGGCGGGCAACGTCGTGGACACCCTCACCACCGGACCCGACGGCACCTTCCGCTTCGTCGACCTGTCCTCCGGCGAGTACACGGTCATCGCCGCCGGCTACCCGCCGGTCGCGACCGTGCTCCAGGTGGCCGGCGGGGGCCGCACGGAACGCGACCTGCAACTGGGGCACGAGGACTGAGCGTTCCGCACCGTACCGGTGGACCGGAGCCGTCCCCCTCCACGGCTCCGGTCCATCCTCGTCGTCCCCCGGCCGCGGCGTCCGCCGCGTCCCCCTCGGTGCGACGGCGGACGACTCCAGCGGCACGGTCCGTCACGGACGACCACCGTGCGCCGAGCGGGGTCCGGCAGCGTGTTCCGCGTCGGATCCGGCCACAATGCGGCCCGTATTTGCGTGGCAGCGGTCGACCGTGGTGTGCGCACACGTCGTTGAGGAGCGCGGAGGGGACGGGCGCCGACCGCGGGCCGTCCGGGGAGCGTGCCGGTCAGGACGTCCGGCGGCTTCGGGTGGCGGCCTGGTCCGCGAGGCCGCCCGCGCCCAGCAGGCCCGTCGCCTCGAACGGCTCGGCGGCGGCCAGCCGCGGCAGTTCGCGCCGGGACAGCGCCGTCACCACCGGCGGCATCGCCGCCCGCACCAGCTGGGTCGCGCGCAGCCAGCCGGGCACGTACACCGACGGGCGGCGCCGCCGCACCGCGTCCGCCAGCCGCCGCGCCACGTGCTCCACCGGGTACACCTTCCGCGCCGGCGGCGGCATGTGGCCGCGCAGCTCGCGCAGCACCGCGTGCTCGTCCACGCCGCGGATCATGTCGGTGTCCGTCCAGTTGATGTAGGCGATGCCCACGCCCACGTGACGGTGCGCCATCTCCGCCCGCAGGGAGAGCGCGAACGACTCGACGCCCGCCTTGGACGCGCAGTACGCGCTCATCATCGGCGCCGCGCCGATCGACGCCAGCGAGGCCACCTGGAGGAAGTAGCCGCCGGTGGCGGTCAGGTCGCCGATGAACGTGCGGGCGGTGGCCGCGCTGCCGACCAGGTTCACCTCGATCACCCGGCGCCACACGGCCGGGTCGGACTCGGGGAACGGCCCGCCCTCGGCCACCCCCGCGTTGGCGACCACCACGGACGGCGGCCCGAGGCGCGCCCGGATCTCCGCGCCGGTCTCCGCCAGCCCCTGGTCGTCCGTGACGTCGACCTCCCAGCAGCCGGCCTCGCCGGGCAGCCGGTCCCGCACCTGCCGCAGCGTCCGCTCCTCCCGCCCGAGCAGCGCCACCTTCATGCCGCGGGCGGACAGCTCCCGGGCCAGTGCCGCGCCCAGGCCGCGCGCCGCTCCGGTGACGACGGCGGTCCTTCCGTCCAGCGGGTTCCGGGTGCCGTGCATGCGACGCTCCTGTGCTCCGTGGCGGGCGTTCGTCCCGTTCACGGTAGGACCGGCCGGGCATCCGCGCAGGTCGAAGGCGCGGTCCCCGGACCGTATGAGGCGTCAGTGGTCTGGACCGGTGGGAGTTATCCACAGGGTGGCCGGACCGGTGCGGGACGACGTAGCGTGTGCCGCATGAAGATCCTCATCAGCGCCGACATGGAGGGCGCCACCGGTGTCACCTGGCCGGCCGACGTCCTGCCGGGGACGCCCCAGTGGGAGCGGTGCCGGTCGATGTTCACCTCGGACGTGGACGCCGCCGTGCGGGGCTTCTTCGACGGAGGCGCCGACGAGGTGCTGATCAACGAGGCCCACTGGACCATGCGCAACCTGCTGCTGGAGCGGCTCGACGAGCGCGCCGAGATGCTCACCGGCCGGCACAAGGCGTTGTCCATGGTCGAGGGCGTGCAGCGCGGCGACGTCGACGGCATCGCCTTCGTCGGCTACCACGCGGGGGCCGGCATGGAGGGCGTCCTCGCGCACACCTTCCTCGCCAACTCCGTCACCGGCGTCTGGCTCAACGACGTCCGGGCCAGCGAGGGCCTGCTCAACGCGCACGTGGCCGCCGAGTACGGCGTCCCGGTGATCCTCGTCACCGGCGACGACGTGGCCTGCGAGGACGCCCTCGGCTACGCGCCCGAGGCGCTGAAGGTCGCCGTGAAGGACCACGTCTCGCGGTACGCCGCCGTGTGCCGCACCCCTTCCCGGACGGCGGCCGACATCCACGCGGCGGCCAAGGAGGCGGCCGCGCTGGCGGTGCGCCGGGAGCCGGTCCGGGGCGGGCCCTTCACCGTGGCGGTGGAGTTCGACGCCGAACACCTGGCCACCTCCGTCACCGTCGTGCCGGGCGTGACCCGCAGCGGCGAGCGCAAGGTGATCTACACCAACGAGACCATGTACGACGCGATCCGCACCTTCAAGGCGGTCACCACGATCGCCTCGGCCGCGGTGGAGGAGCAGTATGGCTGACCAGCTCGCCCTGGACGAGGTCGTGACCTTCACGTCCGACCTCATCAGGATCGACACGACGAACCGGGGCGGGGGCGACTGCCAGGAACGCCCCGCCGCCGAGTACGCGGCGGCGCGGCTCGCCGAGGCCGGCCTGGAGCCGGTCCTGCTGGAGCGCACCCCGGGCCGGACCAACGTCGTGGCGCGGCTGGAGGGCACCGACCCGTCGGCCGACGCGCTGCTGCTCCACGGCCACCTGGACGTCGTCCCGGCCGAGCCCGCCGACTGGAGCGTGCACCCCTTCTCCGGGGAGATCCGCGACGGCGTGGTCTGGGGACGCGGCGCCGTCGACATGAAGAACATGGACGCGATGATCCTGTCCGTGGTGCGGTCCTGGGCGCGCGAGGGCGTGCGGCCCCGCCGGGACGTCGTCATCGCCTTCACCGCCGACGAGGAGGCCAGCGCCGCGGACGGCGCGGGATTCCTCGCCGACCGGCACCCGCACCTCTTCGAGGGCTGCACCGAGGGCGTCAGCGAGTCCGGCGCGTACACCTTCCACGACGGCCAGGGCCGGCAGTTCTACCCGATCGGGGCCGGCGAGCGCGGCACCGGCTGGATGCGGCTCACCGCCCGCGGCCGGGCCGGACACGGCTCCAAGGTCAACCGGGAGAACGCGGTCACCCGCCTCGCCGCCGCCCTCACCCGCATCGGCGAGCACGAGTGGCCGCTGCGGCTCACCCCGACGGTGCGCGCCGCGCTGACCGAGATCGCCGCCGTGTACGGCATCGACACCGACCTGTCCGACGTGGACGCCGTGCTGGACAAGCTCGGCGGGGCGGCCAAGCTCGTCGAGGCCACCGTCCGCAACAGCAGCAACCCGACCATGCTCGACGCGGGCTACAAGGTCAACGTAATCCCGGGCGAGGCCGTCGCGCACGTCGACGGGCGGTTCCTGCCGGACACCGAGGAGGAGTTCCGGGCCACCATGGACCGGCTCACCGGCCCGGACGTCGACTGGGAGTTCGTCCACCACGAGATCGCCCTCCAGGCGCCGGTGGACTCGCCGACGTTCGCCCGCATGCGGGAGGCCGTCCGGGCGTTCGCGCCCGAGGCGTACACGGTGCCGTACTGCATGTCCGGTGGCACGGACGCCAAGCAGTTCGCCCGCCTCGGCATCACCGGCTACGGCTTCGCGCCGCTGAAGCTGCCCGAGGGCTTCGACTACCAGGCCCTCTTCCACGGGGTGGACGAGCGCGTCCCGGTCGAGGCGCTGCGGTTCGGTGTCCAGGTGCTCGACCGGTTCCTGCGGTCGGCCTGAGCGAGTGGGGAAGACAGTGCAGACCCTGGCGTACGGCGAGTGGCCCTCGCCGGTCGACGCGGCGACGGCCGCGGCCCACGACGGCAGCCCCGAGTTCGCGGACTTCGTCGGGGACGAGGTGTGGTGGACCGAGCCCCGGCCCGCCGAGGCGGGCCGGCGCACCCTGGTGCGGCGGCACGCGGACGGCACCGAGGAGTCCGTCCTGCCCGCCCCGTGGAACGTGCGCAGCCGTGTCATCGAGTACGGCGGCCGCCCCTGGGCGGGCGCCGTGCGTGACGGCGTCCCGGTCGTGGTGTTCGCGCACTTCCCCGACCAGCGCCTCTACCGCTGGGAGCCGGGCGGCGAACCGCGCCCGCTCACCCCGGTGTCGCCGGTCGGGCCGGGACTGCGCTGGGCCGAGCCCACCGTGCTGCCGGAGCGCGGCGAGGTGTGGTGCGTCCTGGAGGAGTTCACCGGCGACGGCCCGAGCGACGTGCGCCGGGTGCTCGCCGCCGTGCCGCTCGACGGGTCCGCCGCCGAGGACCGGGGCGCGGTGCGGGAGCTGACCGGGGAGCGGCACCGCTTCGTCACCGGGCCCAGGCTGTCGCCCGACGGGACGCGCGCGGCCTGGATCGGCTGGGACCACCCCCGCATGCCGTGGGACGGCACCGAGCTGATCGTCGCCGACGTCCGCGCCGACGGCACCCTCACCGGCGCCCGCACCGCGGCCGGCGGGCCCGAGGAGTCCGTCGCCCAGGCCGACTGGACCCACGACAACCGCCTGCTGTACGCGAGCGACCGCACCGGCTGGTGGAACCTCTACCGGGACGGGGAGCCGGTCTGCCCGCGCCCGGAGGAGTTCGGCGGACCGCTGTGGAAGCTGGGCCTGCGCTGGTTCGCCCCGCTGGACGGCGGGCTGATCGCCGTCCTGCACGGCAAGGGCGCCCAGCGGCTCGGCGTGCTCGATCCGGAGACCTGCGAGGTGGTCGACGCCGTCGGCCCGTGGAGCGAGTTCGGCCCCACCCTCGCCGCGCTCGGCGAGCGGGTCGTCGCCGTCGGCGCCGGACCGTGCAGCTCCCACGAGGTGGTGGAGCTGGACACCCGCACCGGCCGGGCCCGCGTGGTCGGCGCCGCCCACCGCGACGCCGTGGACCCCGCCTACTACCCCCAGCCCGAGGTCCGCACCTTCACCGGCCCCGACGGCCGGGAGATCCACGCCCAGGTCTACCCGCCGCGCAACCCGGACTGCGCCGGCCCCGCCGACGAGCTGCCCCCCTACGTGATCTGGGCGCACGGCGGCCCCACCGGCCGGGTGCCGCTGGTGCTCGACCTGGAGATCGCCTACTTCACCTCGCGCGGCATCGGCGTCGCCGAGGTCAACTACGGCGGCTCCACCGGCTACGGCCGCGCCTACCGCAACCGGCTGCGCGGCCGGTGGGGCGTGGTCGACGTCGAGGACTGCGCCGCCGTCGCACTGGCCCTCGCCGAGGAGGGCACCGCCGACCGGAACCGGCTCGCCGTCCGCGGTGGCAGCGCCGGCGGCTGGACCACCGCCGCCTCGCTCACCACCACCGACGTCTACGCCTGCGGCACGATCATCTACCCGGTGCTCGACCTCACGGGCTGGGGCACGGGGGAGACCCACGACTTCGAGTCGCAGTACCTGGAGACCCTGATCGGCCCGCGCGCCGAGGTGCCCGAGCGGTACGAGGAGCGCTCGCCCGTCACCCACGCCGACCGGCTCGGCGTGCCCTTCCTGCTGCTCCAGGGGCTGGACGACGTGATCTGCCCGCCCGTGCAGTGCGAGCGGTTCCTCGACCGGCTGGCCGGCCGGGGCGTGCCGCACGCCTACCTCACCTTCGAGGGCGAGGGCCACGGCTTCCGCCGGGCGGAGACCATGGTGCGCGCCCTGGAGGCCGAACTGTCCCTGTACGCGCAGGTGTTCGGGCTGAAGGTGCCCGGCGTCCCGCTCCTGGAGCTGGAGCGGTGAGCGCGCTCACCCCGCTGCGGCGGCCGCCCCGCCTCGCCCCCGGGGCCCGGGTGGCCGTGGTCGCCCCCAGCGGCCCCATCCCCGAGGAGCGGCTCGCGGCCGGGCTCGACGTGCTGCGCGGCTGGGGTCTCGACCCCGTGGCCGCCCCCCACGTCCTCGACCGGCACGGAGAGTTCGGCTACCTCGCCGGCACCGATGCCGACCGCGCCGCCGACCTGCAGAACGCCTGGTGCGACCCGGCCGTCGACGCGGTGATCTGCGCACGCGGCGGCTACGGGGCGCAGCGCATGGTCGACGCCCTCGACTGGGAGGCGATGCGGGCCGCCGGGCCCAAGGCGTTCGTCGGGTTCAGCGACATCACCACGCTGCACGAGGCGTTCGCGGTCCGGCTCGGCCTGGTCACCCTGCACGGACCGATGGCCGCGGGCGCCGACTTCGTCAAGAGCGTCCGCGCCCAGGAACACCTGCGGGCCACCCTCTTCGCCCCCGAGACGGTCCGCACGATCCGCTCCGACGGCACCGCGCTGGTGCCGGGACGGGCCCGCGGGGTGACGCTCGGCGGCTGCCTCTCCCTGATCGCCGGCGACATCGGCACCCCGCACACCCGCGCCTGTGCGCGCGGCGGACTGCTGTGCCTGGAGGACGTGGGGGAGGAGACCTACCGCCTCGACCGCTGCCTCACCCAACTGCTGCGTGCCGGGGTGCTCGACGGCGTCGCCGGGATACTGCTGGGCTCCTGGGCGGAGTGCGGCCCGTACGCCGAGGTGCGGGTGCTGCTCGCCGACCGGCTCGGCGGGCTCGGGGTGCCGGTCGCCGAGCAGTTCGGGTTCGGCCACTGCGACGACGCGCTGACGCTGCCGTTCGGCGTCGCGGCCGAACTGGACGCGGACGCGGGCACCCTGACGCTGGACGAACCGGCGCTGAGCTGAGCGGGCACGGGGAGCCGGGAGAGCGGGTCGGGGTGATCCCGTGCCGGGCGAGGGACGCATCGGGGTGATCCCGTGCCGGGCGAGGGACGCGTCGGGGTGATCCCGTGCCGGGCGAGGGACGCGTCGGGGTGATCCCGTGCCGGGTCGGAGGGCGCGTGGGGGTGGCCCGTGCCGGCCACGAGGCCATGCCGAAGTGACCCCGTGCCGGGCGACGAGGCCGATGTCCCCGCCCCGGCGCGCGGGAACGGCTCCCGTCGTAGGGTGACAGGGTGCCGCACACCGCTTCCCGTTACCTCACCGAAGGCCGCCGCGTGGGACTGCGCCACTTCACCCACGAGGACGCCGCCGAGTTCACCGCGCGGGTCCGGGAGAGCAAGGACCTGCACCACCCGTGGCTGTTCCCGCCGGACACACCGGCCGCCTACGCCGCCTACGCGCAGCGGCTGATCGAGGACCGCACCAAGGCGGGGTTCCTGGTCTGCGAGAAGGAGGCGGACGGCGCCCTCGCCGGGTTCGTCAACATCAACAACATCGTCGAGGGCGGCTTCCTCTGCGGAGCGCTGGGCTACGGCGCCTTCGCGCACGCGGCGGGACGCGGGCTGATGAGCGAGGCGCTGGACCTGGTCGTGCGGTACGCCTTCGGGCCGATGCGGCTGCACCGGCTGGAGATCAACGTGCAGCCGGGCAACGCCGCCTCCCTGGCTCTGGCCCGCGCCTGCGGCTTCCGCAAGGAAGGCTTCTCCCCGAAGATGCTCTTCATCGACGGC
This sequence comes from Streptomyces sp. DSM 120436, assembly GCF_055778765.1. Classification (NCBI taxonomy): domain Bacteria; kingdom Bacillati; phylum Actinomycetota; class Actinomycetes; order Kitasatosporales; family Streptomycetaceae; genus Streptomyces; species Streptomyces sp. DSM 120436. The sequence goes on from NZ_JBSKBS010000001.1 coordinate 3,877,137, forward strand.
GCCTGGCGCGACCACGAACGCTGGGCGCTCACCAGCGAGATGCTGAGCAGCGAGATGCCGACCGGGGAGAGCTGACCGGGAGGAGCTGACCGCGACCCGCGCGAAAGCCATTACGCCACGGCCCCTGTTCAGGCGGGCGTCCGGCGGCTTCCATGGGGATCGTGACGACCATCCGACATGAGGTGCTCACGCTGCCGGCCGCGCACCTCGGCGCGAGGTGCTGCTCGCGGTGGGGCGCACGGCGGACGCCCGGTCGGTGTGGGGGGCGGCTGCCCCCGCGGACCCGGGCCCCGCGGGCGCTTCCGGCTGATCGAGGCGGGGCTGCTGCTCGCCGAGGGGCGGCGCGAGGAGGCCCGCGCCGTGTTCGACGCGGGCTTCGAGGTGGCCGGCCTGCGCGGGGGCGACGAGGTGATCGGACGGCTGTGGACACGGCTCACGGACGAACCGCTGCCCGAGCGGTACGACTTCCGGACGCGGCCCGTGCCGTGACGGAACGTCAGGCGCGGCGGTCCGCGTACTCGTAGACCGTCCCGTCCGGGTGGCGTGCGATCAGGTTGCGGCCGACGGGGGTGGGCAGCGGTCCGGCGAGGACGGCCGCGCCCATCTCCTCGAGCACCTGGCGGGTCTCGTCGACGTCCGTGACCGCGATGGTCGCGGCGACCTTGCGCAGCACCTCCAACTCGGCCTCGGGGCCGCTCATCAGCAGGAAGCAGCCCACCGCGGCGACCTGGACGCCGCCCCGCTCGAAGCGCAGGGCCCGGCCGCCCGCCAGGCGCTCGTAGAAGGGGATGGCGGTCTCGATGTCGTCGACGCAGACGCGCAGTGTGGCACCCAGAATCTCCATGCGACCGAGCCTAGTTGGACGGTCCGGTCGGCGGGCGGGGGGCAGGCGGACTCCATGCCGCTCTCTCCGGTCGTGGGCGCGGGGCGAGTTACCGCCGCCCCGGGTGCGGGTACCCGAGGCGGCATGCAGCGCTTGGAGCACATGCAGCATCTGGACAAGCATCTGGTGGACGAACTGGCCCAGGTGGCCCGGGAGTCCGTGCGGGCCGAGCTGCGCGAGCAGACGCGGGGACAGCGCCGCAGGGCGGCCCTGTACGCCGGTTCCGGCGCCGCCGCCCTGTACGCCGGCGCGGCCGTCGCCCTCTCCGTCGGCCTCGTCCTCGACCTGGTCCTGCCGGGGTGGGCGGCGGCCCTGATCACGGCGGTGATCCTGGCCGCGGTCGCCTTCGCCCTGCGCACGGCGGCCCGCCCGGACACACCGGGCGCCGCCACCGCAGGCCGGGTACCTGCCCCCGGCAAGGGATCCGTCCCCGGCAAGGGATCCGTCCCCGGCAAGGGATCCGTCCCCGGCAAGGGATCCGTCCCCGGCAAGGGATCCGTCCCCGGCAAGGGATCCGTCCCCGTTCCCCCGGTGCCGTCCACCCCGCCGACGGTCGGCACCGACCGCACCCCGGACGGCGACCGGGGCTGACCCACCGCATGCGAGGCACCCGGCCCCGCTACGCCCGGCCCCGCTAGTCGCCCTGCCGCAACTGCGGCAGCACCTTCGTGCGGTAGAAGTCGAAGAAGCCGCGCAGATCGGGACCGATCTGGTTCACGTAGATCAGGTCGAAGCCCGCGTCGGCGAACGCGCTCAGTTCGGCGACGTGTTCGTCGACGTCGTCGCCGCACACCCGGTTCTCCCGGACCATGTCCTCGGTGACCAACGTCTGCGCCTGCTCGAAGTGCTTGGGCGAGGGCAGCATCTGCCCCAGTTCGCCGGGCAGTTGCTCGTTCGCCCACAGCCGGTGCACCGTGCGCACGCACTCCTCGCGGTCGGTGCCGTAGCAGACCTTCGTGCCACCGCTGACGAGCTTTCCGCCGCCCCCGCCCTTGCGGTACTGCTCCACCATCGAGGTGTCCGGCATCATCGTGATGTAGCCGTCGCCGATCCGCGCCGCGAGCTTCGTCGCCGCCGGGCCGAAGCCCGAGATGTCGATCGGCACCGGCTCGTCGGGCCGCGTGTAGAGCCGGGCGTTCTCGACGGTGTAGTGGGTGCCGCGGTGGTTGACCTCCTCGCCGGAGAACAGCCGGCGCATCACCTGCACGGCCTCCTCCAGCATCTCCAGACGCACGTGCGCGGGCGGCCAGGGACCGCCGACGATGTGCTCGTTCAGCGCCTCGCCCGTGCCCACGCCCAGCCGGAACCCGCCCGGTGACATCACGGCGGCGGTCGCCGCCGCCTGCGCCACGACCGCCGGGTGCGTCCGCACGGTCGGGCAGGTCACCGCCGTGCCGACCGGCAGGGACACCGCCTCGGACAGCGCGCCGATCACGGACCAGACGAAGGGACTCTGCCCCTGGGCATCGTTCCACGGGTGGTAGTGGTCCGAGATCCACAGCGCCTCGAACCCGGCCTGTTCGGCCATCCGCGCCTGCTCGACCAGCTCCGCGGGCCCGTACTGCTCGCACGAGAGGAAATAGCCGTACCGGGGCATGGGGTGCCTCCCTGACATGGGACGTCCGGGTCCCGGGCCGGGTACCCGGGCCGCCCCGCGGCAACCGGCCCGACGTTTGGCGGTCCCGCTCGGGGGGACGCGGAAGGCTCCCGACGTACGCGACCGCGCCGGAGGCGAACCGTGAGTCGACCCCGCATTGTGATCGTCGGTGCCGGCTTCGCCGGGTACCGCACGGCCCAGACCCTGTCGAAACTGGCCAAGGGCCGGGCCGAGATCGTGCTGCTCAACCCCACCGACTACTTCCTGTACTTGCCCCTGCTTCCCCAGGTCGCCGCCGGCGTCCTCGAGCCGCGCCGGGTCACGGTGTCCCTCTCCGGGACGCTGCCGCACGTCAGGCTGGTGCTGGGCGAGGCCGACCACATCGACCTCGACGCCCGCCAGGTGCACTACACCGGTCCCGAGGGGGAGGGCGGCACCCTCTCCTACGACCGGCTGGTGCTCGCCGCCGGCAGCGTCAACAAGCTGCTGCCCATCCCGGGCGTCGCCGAGCACGCGCACGGCTTCCGCGGCCTGCCCGAGGCGCTGTACCTGCGCGACCACGTCACCCGCCAGGTGGAGCTCGCCGCCGCCACGGACGACCCGGAGCGCTGCTCCTCGCGGTGCACCTTCGTCGTCGTGGGCGCTGGCTACACCGGCACCGAGGTCGCCGCGCACGGACAGCTCTTCACCGACGCGCAGGTCGCCAAGCAGCCCCTGCGCACCGGCATGCGGCCCCGCTGGATCCTGCTCGACATCGCTGACCGGGTCCTGCCCGAGCTGGACGAACGGCTCTCCCGCACCGCCGACACGGTGCTGCGGGAGCGGGGCGTCGACGTGCGGATGGGCACCTCCGTGAAGGAGGCCACGCCCGACGGGGTGTTGCTGACCGACGGCGAGTTCGTGGAGACCCGCACCCTGGTGTGGTGCGTGGGCGTACGCCCCGACCCGCTCGCCGCGTCCCTCGGGCTGCCCATGGAGCGCGGCCGGCTGCTGGTGGACCCGCACCTGCGGGTGCCGGGCCGACCGGAGGTGTTCGCCTGCGGTGACGCGGCGGCCGTGCCCGATCTGGAGAACCCCGGCTCGTACACCCCGATGACCGCCCAGCACGCCTGGCGGCAGGGGAAGGTGTGCGCGCGGAACATCGCCGCGTCCTTCGGCGACGGGGAGCGGCAGGCGTACCGGCACAAGGACCTGGGGTTCGTGGTGGACCTCGGCGGCGTCAAGGCCGCCGCCAACCCGCTCGGCGTCAACCTCTCCGGGGTGGCGGCCGGCGCGGTGACCCGCGGCTACCACCTGGCCGCGATGCCCGGCAACCGGGTGCGGGTGGCCGCCGACTGGCTGCTGGACGCCGTCCTGCCGCGCCAGGCCGTGCAACTGGGCCTCGTCCGGTCCTGGTCCGTCCCGCTGGACACCGCGTCCCCCGAGGTCGCGCGCGTCCCCGGCGGCCCCCGCGAGAACGGGCGGTCCCCCGGCGACGACACGGCCGCCGAGTCGGCCAGGAACCAGCCGGGTGGCGAGCCGGCCAGGAACCGGCAGGGCGGTGAACCGGCCAGGAACCAGCCGGGCCGTGAAGCGGCGAAGAACCAGCCGGGTGGCGAGCCCGCCAAGAACCAGCCGGGTGGCGAACCGGCCAGGAACCAGCCGGGTGGCGAGCCGGCCAGGAACCGGCAGGGCGGTGAACCGGCCAGGAACCAGCCGGGCCGTGAAGCGGCGAAGAACCAGCCGGGTGGCGAACCCGCCAAGAACCAGCCGGGTGGCGAACCCGCCAGGAACCAGCCGGGCCGTGAGCCCGCCAAGAACCAGCCGGGCGGCGAACCCGCCAGGAACCAGCCGGGCGGCGACGGCCCCGGTCTCGCCCCGCCGCCCGACCAGCCGGCCCCCGGCCCGGACGTGGCGCCCGGCCCCGTCCGGCGTACCGACCGATTTACCGAAGGAGACGCATGAACACCGGTGAACTCGTCGAGCTCGGACAGCAGCTGCGGGTGGACAGTGTCCGGGCGGCGGCCGCCGCCGGCTCCGGGCACCCCACGTCGTCGATGTCCGCGGCCGATCTGATGGCCGTCCTCTTCGCCCGCCACCTGCGCTACGACTTCGAGCGCCCCGACCATCCGGCCAACGACCGCTTCGTCCTCTCCAAGGGCCACGCCTCCCCGTTGATGTACGCCACCTACAAGGCGGTCGGCGCCATCGGCGACGAGGAACTGCTCACCTTCCGCGAGAACGGCAGCCGCCTCGAGGGCCACCCCACGCCCCGCAAGCTCCCCTGGGTGGAGACGGCGACCGGCTCCCTCGGGCAGGGCCTGCCCGTCGGCGTCGGCATCGCGCTCGCCGGGAAGCGGCTGGACCACGCCGACTACCGGGTGTGGGTGCTGTGCGGCGACAGCGAGCTGGCCGAGGGGTCGGTGTGGGAGGCGGCCGAGCAGGCCGCGTACGAGAACCTCGACAACCTGACCGCGATCGTGGACGTCAACCGGCTGGGCCAGCGCGGCCCCACCCGGCACGGCCACGACCTCGACGCCTACGCCCGCCGCTTCCAGGCGTTCGGCTGGCACACCGTCGAGGTGGACGGCCACGACGTGGACGCGGTGGACCGCGCCTACGGGGAGGCCCTGTCCACCCGCGGCCAGCCGACCGTGATCCTCGCCCGCACCCTCAAGGGCAAGGGTGTGGAGTCCGTGCAGGACCGGGAGGGACTGCACGGCAAGCCGCTGCCCGAGGCGGAGGACGCCGTCGCCGAACTGGGCGGCCCGCGCGACCTGCGGATCACCGTCCAGGCGCCGCCCGCCGACGGCGCGGCCCCCGCCCGGCGGACCGGGACGCCCGAGCTGCCCCGCTGGGACAAGGGCGAGGAGGTGGCCACCCGCAACGCCTTCGGTGAGGCGCTGGCCGCCCTCGGTTCCGCGCGCGGTGACGTCGTGGCCCTGGACGGCGAGGTCGGCGACTCCACCCGCCTGGAGTTCTTCGCCAAGGAGCACCCCGAGCGCTACGTCGAGTGCTACATCGCCGAGCAGCAGATGGTCGCGGCCGCCGTCGGGGTCGCCGCGCGCGGCTGGAACCCGTTCGCGTCCACGTTCGCGGCCTTCCTCACCCGCGCCCACGACTTCGTCCGCATGGCGTCGGTCAGCGGCTCGGGCATCAACCTCGTCGGCTCGCACGCGGGCGTCGCCATCGGCCAGGACGGGCCCAGCCAGATGGGGCTGGAGGACCTCGCGATGATGCGGGCCGTGCACGGCTCGACCGTGCTGTACCCGTGCGACGCCAATCAGACGGCCCGCCTGGTCGCCGCGATGGCCGGGCTGGAGGGCATCCGCTACCTGCGCACCTCGCGGGGCGAGAGCCCGGTGATCTACGGCCCGGACGAGGAGTTCCCGGTCGGCGGCAGCAAGGTGCTGCGCTCCTCCGACCGTGACCGGCTCACCCTCGTCGCCGCCGGCGTCACCGTGCCCGAGGCGCTGGCCGCCGCCGACGCCCTCGCGGAGGAGGGCATCGCCGTGCGGGTCGTCGACCTGTACTCGGTGAAGCCGGTCGACCGGGAGACCCTGCGCGTCGCCGCCGAGGAGACCGGCTGCCTGCTGACCGTCGAGGACCACCACCCCGAGGGCGGCCTCGGCGACGCGGTCGCCGAGGCGTTCGGCGACGGACGCCCGGTGCCGCGGCTGGTGCGGCTCGGCGTGCGGAACATGCCGGGCTCGGCCTCCCCGGAGGAGCAGCTGCACGCCGCCGGGATCGACGCCGCGTCGATCGCCGCGGCCGGCCGGCTGCTGGTGGGGGAGGCGATCGTGTCGTGAGCGACGGCGGCTCGCGCACCGTACGGGCCGGCCGCCGCCGGGTGGAGATCCACCGCCCGGACAAGGTGCTCCTCCCGGGCGTCGACGGCGCCCGGGAGTACACCAAGGGCGACCTCGTCGACTACCACCGGGCCGTCGCCCGCCACATGCTGCCGCACCTGCGGGGCCGGCCGCTGATGCTGGACCGGCGGCCCGACGGCATCGACGGCCCGGCCTTCATGCAGAAGAACACCCCGGACGGCTACCCGGACTGGATCACCCGGGCCGAGGTCGCCAAGGAGGACGGCACCGTCACGCACACCGTGTGCGACGACACCGCCACCCTCCTCTACCTCGTCGACCAGGCGAGCGTCACCTTGCACCGCTGGCTGTCCCGCACCGACGCCGTCGACCGCCCGGACCGGCTGGTCTTCGACCTCGACCCGTCCGGCGACGACTTCGAGGCGGTGCGGGAGGCCGCCGGGCTGCTGGGGGAGCTGCTGGGCGAACTCGGCCTGCCCTCCGCCCTGATGACCACCGGATCGCGGGGCCTGCACGTGATCGTGCCGCTCGACGGCGGCCAGGACTTCGACACGGTACGGGAGTTCGCCCGCGAGGTCGCCGACACGCTGGCCGACGCCCACCCGGACCGGCTCACCACCGCGGCCCGCAAGAAGGACCGCGGCGACCGGCTCTACCTCGACGTGCAGCGCAACGCCTACGCGCAGACCGCGGTCGCCCCCTGGACGGTCCGCGCCCTGCCCGGCGCGCCCGTCGCCGCCCCGGTCACCTGGGAGCAGCTCGACGACCCGGAGCTGCACGCCCGCCGCTGGACGGTCGGGAACGCCGTCGAACAGGCGGACACGAAGCCGTGGGCCGGCTTGTCCCGCAAGGGCCGCTCCCTCGCCCCGGCCCGCCGCCGGCTGGCGGCACTGCGCGGCTGAACCACGGGCCGCCCGGCGCTCGCCCCCGCGCCGGCCGGGGGCGAGCCGGACGTGGCGAACGGGTGAGTCCACGGAGGTTTGGCGCACACACTTGCGGCCACACGGAGGGGGAGGTGGTCATGTCGAACACGAAGAACACCGAAGAGCCACGGAGTTCACAGGAACTCCAAGACTCGCAGGAACCCCAGGACTCACAAGAACCCCAAGACTCACAGGAGAGCCAGGACTCGCAGGAGGCCCGGAGCTCACGCAAACCCCGTAAGCAGACCGCACCCCGCAAGCGGACCGGAACCCGGAGCGGGACGACCGAGAGCACCACGGAGCGGAAACGGCCGAGCCCCATGGAGGTGCTGCGCCAGGCGCGCGGACAGCTCGCGGAGCTCACCGGCATGGAGGCCGAGTCCGTGTCGTCCTTCGAGCAGACCTCGGAGGGCTGGGCGCTGGAGGTCGAGGTCCTGGAGCTGGAGCGGGTGCCCGACACGATGAGCCTGATGGCGAGCTACCAGGTGGAGCTGGACCCCGACGGGCAGCTCACCGGGTACCGGAGGGTCCGCCGCTACGAGCGGGGACGCGCCGACGCGCGCAGGTCCGGCGGCCGCTAGGCCGCCCCCGCGTGAGCACAGGCGCGGACAACACACGCACAGACAACACACCCACCGACAACAAGGAGGAATGGCCGGCATGACAGTCGTACCGGCACAGCAGTCCGGCGGTGGAGGCGGCAGCAGCGGCCTTTACGACGTGCTTGAACTTGTTCTGGACAGGGGGCTCGTCATCGACGCATTCGTGCGCGTGTCCCTGGTCGGCATCGAGATTCTCAAGATTGACGTCCGTGTCGTCGTGGCGAGCGTCGACACCTACCTCCGTTTCGCGGAGGCGTGCAACCGCCTCGACCTCGAGGCAGGCCCCCGCAAGAGCCCGGGCCTGCCCGAGATCGTCGGCGAGGTCACCGAGGGCGGTGCCCGCGGCAAGTCCAAGGGCGCTCTCTCCGGGGCCGCCGAGACCATCTCCGACGCCTTCAAGCAGTCGCGTGAGGGCGAGACCGAGTCGCGGCCGAGGGCCCGCAAGAGCACGTCCCGCCGGAAGGAGGAGCAGGAGTGAGCACGTACGTCTACGGCATCACGGCGGCCTCGCACCCGGCCCTGCCGGAGGGCATGGGCGGCGTCGGCGACCCGGCGCGCCCGGTGCGGGTGCTGACCCGGGGCGACCTCGCGGCCGTCGTCAGCGACGCGCCCGAGGGGCTGCGGCCCAAGCGCAGGGAACTGCTCGCCCACCAGAACGTGCTCAGCGAGATCGGCGCGGGCGGCTGCGTCCTGCCGATGCGGTTCGGCAGCGTCGCCCCGGACGACGAGTCCGTCACCGGCGTCCTCGCCGAGCGGGCCGACCACTACCTGGAGCGGCTGCGCGCCCTCGACGGCCGCGTCGAGTACAACGTCAAGGCCAATCACGTGGAAGAGGCCGTCCTGCACCACGTCATGGCGTCGAACCCGGAGATCCGCGCTCTCGCGGAGGCCAACCGGCAGTCCGGGGGCGGCAGTTACGACGACAAGATCCGCCTCGGCGAGATGGTCGCCGAAGCGGTCAAGGCCCGGGAGTCCGAGGACGGCGCGGCGCTGCAGAACGCGCTGCGGGGCATCGCCGACGCGGAGAGCGTGGGACCCGAGTCCACGGGCTGGCTCGCCAACGTCTCGTACCTGGTGAAGCGCGAGACGGCGGAGGAGTTCCTGGCCGCGGTGGAGCAGGCCCGCAAGGACATGCCCCACCTGGAGATACGTCTGAACGGCCCGCTGCCGCCGTACAGCTTCGTCGAGCCCGGCCCCGCCGAGTCGGCGGGCACGACGGCCGGCGCGGCGGACACCGGAGCGGGGTGACGACATGGGCCTGATCTCGGAGGTGCTGCTGCTGCCGCTCGCCCCGGCGCGCGGCGGCGCCTGGGCCATCCGGCAGGTCCTGCAGGAAGCGGAACGCATCTACTACGACCCCGCGACCATCCGTGCCGAGCTGGCCCGGCTGGAGGAGCTGCTGGAGGCCGGGGAGATCACCGAGGAGGAGTTCGACGAGCAGGAGGACGCACTCCTCGACCGGCTGGAGATCGCGACGCGCACGGGCGCGGGTACTGGGGACGGGACGGCACACCAATGAATCGAACGGGAATGGGCCTCGCCATCGGGGCCGGATATCTGCTCGGACGGACCAAGAAGCTGAAAATGGCGCTGGCCGTCGGCGGTCTGGTGGCGGGCAAGAAGCTCAACCTCAGCCCGCGGGCGGTCGCCGACCTGGTGTCGCAGCAGCTCCGCGACAACCCGCAGTTCAAGGAGCTGGGCGACCAGCTCCGCGGTGAGCTGCGCGGCGTCGGCAAGGCGGCCTCCGGCGCGCTGGTCGAACGGCAGATCAGCTCGCTCGCCGACCGGCTGCACGGCCGTACCGCCGAGGTGCGCGGCCGACTGGACGGGAAGGGCTCCGAGGACCGGGACGAGGAGGACGAGGACACCGGCGGCTCGCGGGACCGCGACGCCGAGGACGCCGAAGCCGCCGACGACACGGACGGCGCCGAGGACACCGACGGCGGGGACGACGAGCCGGACGCCGGACGGAAGGCGCGCAAGGCGACCGGCAAGGCTCCGGCTCGCAAGGCCACCGCGAAGAAGGCGGCGCCGGCGAAGAAGGCCGCCGCGAAGAAGACGGCTGCGAAGAAGACGGCCGCGAAGAAGAGCGCGTCCGCCTCCCGCGGCGGCACCCGTTCCCGCAGCTCGAAGGGAGGCGGTGAGTGATGGCCGAGACCCTGGGACGGGCCGCGTCCGCCGCACGCGACGGCGCGGACGGCGCCACGAAGAACCCCCTCTCCGACCTGGCCCACAGCGAGGCCGCGGACCGGCTCAAGAGCGAGCTGCAGGACTACCTCGCGGCCCAGGCCACCCGGCTGCTGACCGGCGTCGGCCAGAAGCTGGGCGAGACCACCAACAAGCTCAACGACATCGCCGAGGGCAACAGCCCGGGCTTCGCCAAGCTCGCCGCCGACGGCGGCCGCAAGCTCGCCGAGGGCAAGGGCCCCCTGCGCACCGCCGTGGAACTCGGCGCCACGCGCGCCAAGGACAACGTCAAGGGCGCCCTGAAGAACCTCGGCGGCGGCAAGGGCAAGCGCAAGAAGTCGTCCGGCAACAAGCCGACCGTCATCATCGAGCACATCGACGTCGGGGTGCCGCTGCGCACGGCGTACGACCAGTGGACGCAGTACCAGGACTTCAGCACCTTCGCCAAGGGCGTGAAGAGCGCCGGCAAGACCGACGACACCACGTCGGACTGGCAGGCGAAGATCTGGTGGTCCAGCCGCAGCTGGAAGGCGACGACCAACGAGCAGGTCCCCGACGACCGCATCGCGTGGTCCACGGAGGGCGCCAAGGGCACGATGAAGGGCGTCGTCTCCTTCCACCGGATCGCCGACAACCTGACCCGGGTGCTGCTGGTCCTCGAGTACTACCCTTCGGGCCTCTTCGAGAAGACCGGCAACATCTGGCGCGCCCAGGGCCGCCGCGCCCGGCTCGACCTGAAGAACTTCGCCCGCTTCATCACGCTCAAGGGCGAGGCCGAGAACAGCTGGCGCGGCGAGATCCGCGACGGCGAGGTGGTCCGCAGCCACGAGGACGCCCTGGCCGAGGAGGAGGAACAGGCCGAGCAGGAGGACTCCGGGGCCTCCGGGGCCGAGGACCAGGACGACACCGCATCCGAGGACGAGCACGACGAGGATCACGGGGACGACGGGGGCGACGCCGCTCCCGAGGACGCGTACGACGAGGACGACGCCGGCCCCGAGGACGCGTACGACGAGGACGACGAGGACGAGGCCGCCGAAGACGCCGCTCCCGAGGACGCGTACGACGAGGCCGACGGCACCGAGCCCGACGACCCGTACGAGGACGAGGACGAGGAAGCCGCCGCCGACGAGGACGAGGACGAGGAGGGCGTGCCCCCGGAGGAGGAGTACGAGGACGACGACGAGGAGTACGAGGACGAGGAGTACGAGGACGACGAGCCGGCCGACGAGGCCGGTGACGAGGAGCCCGAGGGCCGGAGCCGTCGATGACCACTCCCAGCCGGCTCCCCGACACGTACGGCCAGGGCAGCAGCGCCAACCTCGCCGACATCCTGGAAAGGGTGCTGGACAAGGGCGTGGTGATCGCGGGCGACATCCGCATCAACCTGCTGGACATCGAGCTGCTCACCATCAAGCTGCGTCTCGTCGTCGCCTCCGTGGACAAGGCCAAGGAGATGGGGATCGACTGGTGGGAGTCCGACCCGGCACTGTCCTCACGCGCCCGGCGCGACGAACTGGCGCGTGAGAACGCCGAGTTGCGCGAGCGTCTGGCCCGGCTGGAGGAGCTGGAGCCGCGCCGCGCGGAGGAGGAGGCCCCGTGACCGGACTGCGCTACGTCTACGCGGTCTGCCGTCCCTTCGGCACACCGCTCCAGGCCCAGCTGACCGGGGTGGCCGGCGACCCGCCCCGGCTGGTGCCGCACCGCGACCTGGTGGCCGTGGTCAGTCATGTGCCCGAGGAGGACTTCGCCGAGGAGCCGCTGCGCGCTCACCTGGAGGACCTCGACTGGCTGACCGCGGTCGCGCGGGCCCACCAGGGGGTGATCGACGCGCTCACCACCGTCACCACCCCGCTGCCGCTGCGGCTCGGGACCGTGTTCCGCGACGACAGCGGCCTCCGGTCGATGATCGAGGCGCGTGAGGAGCACTTCCTGCGCCGGCTGGACCGGCTGGAGGGCCGTGTCGAGTGGGGCGTCAAGGTGTTCCTGGAGTCCGAGCGCGAGCCGGAGCCGGCCCCCGCGCAGCCCGCGCCGAGGCCCGCGGCCATGTCCGGCCGGGACTACCTGCGCCGGCGCCGGCAGCAGACGCGGTCACGGGAGGAGCTGTGGCAGCGGGCGGAGGCCTTCGCGACCCGGCTGCACGAGACCCTGGCCGCGGTCGCCGAGGACTCCCGGCTGCACGCGCCGCAGAACCCCGCCCTGTCCGGCGCCCGCGGCCGCAACGTCCTGAACGCCGCCTACCTGGTGCCGCGCGGTGATTCGGAGGCGTTCGTGGAGCAGGTGGACCGGACGAAGGACGACGCCCCGGGGCTGCGAGTGGAGCTCACCGGACCGTGGGCAGCCTACTCGTTCGCCGGTGAGGAGACCGCCGGTGAGGAGACCGCCGGTGAGAAGGCCGCCGGGGAGGGGACCGCGTGACCGTCGTCGAACGGCGTGAGATCGCCCTGGTCGACCTGCTCGACCGGCTGCTGGCCGGCGGCGTGGTGATCACGGGTGACATCACGCTGCGGATCGCGGACGTCGACCTGGTCCGCATCGACCTCAACGCGCTGATCAGCTCGGTGAACCAGCAGGTCCCCTCGCCCTTCGAGGAGCCGCTGTGACCGACGACCCGCGTGACCGCGCGCCCGAGGCGCCGGACCCCGTCACGGCGGACCCGCGTGACCGCGCGCCCGAGGCGCCGGACCCCGTCACGGTGACGGACGCCGACGTCTTCGAGGGGCGGTCGCCCCTGGACCCCGCGGCGTCCTTCGACGCGCGCCCGGAGTCGGCGGCCGCCCGTCCCGCCGGACCGCGCGCCGGCCGGCCCCGCCGCCGCCTCGACCTGGAGCCGGACACGGTCGAGCGCGACCTGGTGAAGCTGGTGCTGACCGTCGTGGAACTGCTGCGCCAGCTCATGGAGCGCCAGGCGGTGCGCCGCTTCGACGAGGGGGATCTGACCGAGGAACAGGAGGAGCGCGTCGGACTGACCCTCATGCTGCTCGAGGACCGGATGGCCGAGCTGCGCAACCGCTACGGACTGCGCCCCGAGGACCTCAACCTCGACCTCGGGCCGCTCGGTCCGCTGCTGCCCCGGGACTGAGTCCCGGGGCAGTCCCGCGCGTCGGCTCAGGCGTCCTCGCGGCAGAGGATCTCGCCGTGCGGCACGGCGAACCAGCCGTCCTCCCGGGCGCCCCACTCCCGCCACGCGGCGGCCACCGCCTCCAGCCGCTCGCGGGTGGCGTGCCCGCCGTCCACGGCCCGTTCCGCGTACGCGGACGCCACCGTGCGGTCCGCCCACAGCCCGCTCCACCAGGCGCGTTCCTCCCTCGTCGAGAACGTCCAGGTGCTCGAGGTCGCGGTGACGTCGGTGAACCCCGCGGCCAGGGCCCATGCCTTCAGCCGCCGGCCCGCGTCCGGCTCGCCCCCGTTGGCCCGCGCCACCCGCCGGTACAGGTCCAGCCAGTCGTCCAGGCCGGGGGCCGCCGGATACCAGGTCATCGCCGCGTAGTCCGCGTCCCGGACGGCGACGTACCCGCCCGGCCTCGTCACCCGCCGCATCTCGCGCAGCGCGGCCACCGGGTCGCCCACGTGCTGGAGCACCTGGTGGGCGTGCACCACGCAGAAGCTGTCGTCGGGGAAGTCCAGCGCGTGCACGTCGCCCGTCACGAAGCCGACGTTCGTCAGCCCTCGCCCGTCCGCCACCGCGCGCGCCCGCTCCAGGACGCCGGGCTCCCGGTCGAGGCCCGTGACGTGCCCGTCGGGCACCCGCGCGGCCAGGTCGGCCGTGATGGTGCCGGGCCCGCACCCGACGTCCAGGATCCGCAGGGAGGGCCGCAGCGCCCCGAGGAGGTACGCGGCCGAGTTCTCCGCGGTGCGCCAGGTGTGCGACCGCAGCACCGACTCGTGGTGTCCGTGCGTGTAGACGGCGGTCTCCCGTGCGTGCGGCATGGCGGGCCACCCCTTTCCCTCGTCCGTCGTGAGGACGCCACCCTACGCGCGACGACCGCATGATGAGACCTGAGTTTCACAAAGTGAGACGCGCGAAGGGGGCGGGCTGGGAAAACCCGTTGCCGGTCACTCCCGGCACCCGCAGAATCGCGCCCATGGGACACCTCGAAGCCGCGCACCTGGAGTACTGCCTCCCCGACGGGAGGGCGCTGCTCGGCGACGTCTCCTTCCGGGTGGGGGAGGGCGCGGTCGTGGCCCTCGTGGGTCCCAACGGAGCGGGCAAGACCACCCTGCTGCGCCTGCTGTCCGGGGAGCTGAAACCGCACGGCGGGACCGTCACCGTGAGCGGCGGCCTCGGGGTGATGCGGCAGTTCGTCGGCTCGGTCCGGGACGAGACGACCGTGCGCGACCTGCTGGTGTCCGTCGCGCCGCCCCGCATCCGCGAGGCCGCCCGCGCCGTCGACGCCGCCGAACACGCGATCATGACGGTCGACGACGAGGCCGCCCAGATGCGCTACGCGCAGGCTCTCGCCGACTGGGCCGAGGCCCAGGGCTACGAGGCCGAGACGCTGTGGGACATCTGCACCACGGCCGCGATGGGCGTCCCCTACGAGAAGGCCCAGTGGCGGCAGGTGAACACGCTGTCCGGGGGCGAGCAGAAACGGCTGGTGCTGGAGGCGCTGCTGCGCGGCCCCGACGAGGTGCTGCTGCTCGACGAGCCCGACAACTACCTGGACGTGCCCGGCAAGCGCTGGCTGGAGGAGCGCCTCGCGGAGACCCGCAAGACGGTCCTCTTCGTCTCCCACGACCGGGAGCTCCTCGCCCGCGCCGCCGAGAAGATCGTCTCCCTCGAACCGGGCCCCGCCGGCGCCGACGCCTGGGTGCACGGCGGCGGCTTCGCCACCTTCCACGAGGCCCGGCGCGAGCGCTTCGCCCGCTTCGAGGAGCTGCGCCGCCGCTGGGACGAGAAGCACGCCCAGCTGAAGAAGCTGGTGCTGACGCTGCGCCAGGCGGCCGGCGTCAGCGACGACATGGCCTCCCGCTACCGCGCCGCCCAGACCCGGCTGCGCAGGTTCGAGGAGGCGGGACCCCCGCCGGAGCCGCCGCGCGAGCAGAACATCCGGATGCGCCTGAAGGGCGGCCGCACCGGCGTCCGCGCCTTCACCTGCGAGCAGCTCGAACTGACCGGCCTGATGAAGCCGTTCGACCTGGAGGTCTTCTACGGCGAGCGGGTCGCGGTGCTCGGCTCCAACGGCTCCGGCAAGTCGCACTTCCTGCGCCTGCTCGCGGGCGAGGACGTCGCGCACACCGGTGCCTGGCGGACCGGGGCGCGCGTGGTGCCCGGTCACTTCGCGCAGACCCACGCCCACCCCGAACTGGTCGGCCGCACCCTGCTGGACATCCTGTGGACCGAGCACGCCCAGGACCGGGGCGCCGCCATGTCCCGGCTGCGCCGCTACGAGCTGACCCAGCAGGCGGAGCGGACCTTCGACCGGCTCTCCGGCGGGCAGCAGGCCCGCTTCCAGATCCTGCTGCTGGAGCTCCAGGGCGTCACGGCCCTGTTGCTGGACGAGCCCACCGACAACCTGGACCTGGAATCGGCGGAAGCCCTCCAGGAGGGCCTGGAGGGCTTCGAGGGCACCGTCCTCGCCGTCACGCACGACCGCTGGTTCGCCCGCTCCTTCGACCGCTTCCTGGTCTTCGGCAGCGACGGCAGGGTCCGCGAGACCCCGGAGCCGGTCTGGGACGAGCGGCGGGTGGAACGCGCGCGCTGACCGCCGGCGGGCGGCTCGCTACCAGCGCAGCAGCGCGCCCAGCCCGCCCACCGGCGCGTCGTCCCCGGCGTCCGGGGCGGCGGTCACCGACAGCGCGGACGCGTCCGTCGCCACCGCCGACCGGATCAGCGCGTCGTCCGCGCGGGCCGCCCAGGAGTTCTGCTCGCCGAGGATCTTCAGATCGGTGCGCCGCACCGCCAGCTGGTCCGGGTCCTCGCCGATCCACACCTCCCGGTGCGCGTCGGGGCCGTCCGGCCGGATCAGCAGCTCCTCGATCCGGTGCTCCCGGGCCGCCTCGACCAGGGCCGGCACACCCTCCACGGCGCCCGCCCGGCCCTCGTCGTCGCGGCCGCGCGCGGCGAGGAACCGCTCCAGCTCGGCCGCGGCACGGTCCCGCACGTGCTCGGCGCGGAGCCGCTCCACGTCCTCGTCCAGCAGCCGGCTCCCGGCGCCGTGCGACGCCTCCACCACCAGGCCGTGCAGCCGCTGCGGCAGGCGTTCGCGCACCGCCCGCCGTTCACGGTCGTCGCCGACCAGGATCACCAGGTCGGCGCCGGTCTCCTCCTGGCAGACGGCCAGCGCGTCCGCCACCTCCGCCGCGTTGTGCTCCCAGGTGTTCTCCACCCGCAGCTGGAAGTGGCGCACCGACCAGTCGCCGGTGCTGGTCCGGTGCAGCGGATGCTGCCGCCCGGTCACCGAACCGGCGTCCTCCCGGCCCAGCGCGCTGCGCAGCTCGAACTCGGCGCCCGCGCGGTCGACGTACGCGACCACGCACACCGGGTCCCCGCCCGCCAGCTCCAGCAGCGGCGCGACCCGGGGCAGCGGCGCCCACTCGGCGCCGTCCCGCCGCGGCGGCCGGGCCAGCGGCGGATCCAGCACCACCTCGCCGTCCCGGGCGAACAGGGCGCGGCCGTGCGGTTCACCGGAGTGCCGCAGCTCCTCCAGCGCGTGCCGCACCGCCGTGCAGGTCGCCTCGTCGGCGCCCTGGCCGGCCAGCTCGCGCGCCATCGCCTCCGCGGTCAGCTGCCGTTCGTGCGCGGTGCTCTCCGTGCGCCGGGAGGTGTCGACGTAGACGGAGGCCCAGGGGCCGGGACGTTCGTAGAGCGGAGCGAGGAATGCGAGATCCATGGTTCCCTCCCGGTTGCCGTTCGGGGGTGGTGCCTGTGCCGTCGGGCGGGTACCCGGGGCGCATGAACGCACACGAGGAGCGGGACACCACGATGACCGGAGTCGACCCGAACCGCCTGGACGACCAGCAGCTCATGAAGGAACTGGAGACCATTCACCGCACGCGCCACGACACGCTGCTGTACGGCTCCGACGACGCGCTGCGGACCCACAACGAGCGCATGGCGCAGCTGGAGGGCGAGTACCTGCGACGCAACCCGCGCCGCCCCGTCGCGCCGGGCCGCACCCGCGAGGGCGCTCGTGAGCGGACCGCCGGGGACTCCGCCACGCCGACCGCCCCGGGCACCTGAGACGAGGACGGGAGCCCCGCTCGTGCGGGGCTCCCGTCCAGTGCCCGTGCCCGTGCTCGCGCGGCGCCTTCTAGGAGGCGCGCTCCGCCGCGAACACCTCCAGGAAGGTCTCGCAGAACGCCTTGAGGTCGTCCGGCTTGCGGCTGGTGACCAGCTTGTTCGGCCCGTGGTCGCAGACCTTGACCTGCTCGTCGACCCAGGTGGCGCCCGCGTTGCCGAGGTCCGTCCGCAGACTCGGCCAGCTCGTGAGCACCCGGCCGCGGACGACGTCCGCCTCGACCAGGGTCCACGGCGCGTGGCAGATCGCGGCCACCGGCCGGCCCTGCTCGAAGAAGTCCCGGACGAACGCGACGGCCTTGTCGTCCATCCGCAGGAAGTCCGGGTTGGCGACCCCGCCGGGCAGCACCAGCCCGTCGAAGGAGTCCGCCGAGGCGTCGCCGACGACCTCCTGCACGGGGAAGGTGTCCGCCTTGTCGAGATGGTTGAACGCCTGGATCTCCCCGGACTCGGTCGACACCAGGACGGGCTCGTGACCCGCCTGCTCGGCCGCCTTCCAGGGCTCGGTCAGCTCCACCTGCTCGACGCCCTCGGGTGCGGTCAGAAATGCGATGCGCATGATGGCGCCACGTCCTTTCGTCCGTTCTTCGTTCTGTCGGCCGTACGCGGTCTCCGTCGCGCCGGCCGGTGTTCGCCGGGCCGACCGGTCTTCGTCACGCCGGCCGGTTCTTCGTCACGTCGGCCGGTCAGCGGGTGCCGTCGGGTTCCGCGCGGCTGATGTCGGCCAGCGCCGACCCGGGGTCCTCCGCCTCGGCGAGGTCGCCGAGGGTCACCAGTCCGACGGGCAGTCCGTCCTCCACCACGGGGATGCGGCGTACCGCGTGCTCCCGCATCAGGGCGACGGCCGACGTCACCGTGTCGTCCGGGGCGAGCGTCAGCGGGTCCGGCGTGCACACCGACCCCACGCTCACCCCGTACGGGTCCCGGCCCTCGGCCACCGCACGCACGGTGATGTCCCGGTCGGTGACCACCCCCACGACGCGCTGTCCGTCCGCCACCACCACGTCGCCGATGTCCTGGCCGCGCATCAGCCGCGCGGCCTCGACGACCGAGGCGTCCGGGCGGACCGCGACCACGCCGGGGGTCATCACGTCCTTCACGAACTCGGCCATGACCGGCCGGCCTCCCTTCCGGTCACGCCGTCTCCGTCTCCCGGACCCGGGTCAGCGCCTCGGCCAGCTCCTGGACGGTGGCGTAGCGGTCCTTGCGGGGCAGCCGCTCCAGCGCGTCGACGAGCGCGTCGGGCGCGTGCCGCCGGTCCAGGGCGCGCATGAGTTCACGGGGACCCGCGGGGAAGTCCCCGCGGGTCAGGATCCGGGCCAGCTCCAGTCGCACCGACTCCAGCGACGACGGGTCCCGGCCCGGCGTCACGGGTCCGCGCGCGACCGCGGGGTCGTCGTCGGCGTACGGCTCCGGGTCGTGCCACTCCTCGGTGCGGGTGGGGTGTCCGGACCGCAGCAGGCCCTGCAGTTCGTGCTTCATCTCGTCGTCGCGGTGGACGCTGAGCCGGTCGTTGCCTCGCTGCATGTCTCCCTCCAGGTCCTTCGGGGGTGCGCACCGCGTACCCGAGGAGCGCGGGCCGACACCGCGATCCGGGCGGCGGTTCGGGCGGCGGTTCGGGCGGCGGTTCGGGCGGCGGTTCGGGCGGCGGTTCGGGCCGGATCCGGGGGCGGGCCCGGACCGCCGGGGTTTGGCGCCGGCGGCGGGGGTGACCCGGACGGCACGCCCCCCACGCGGCTCCCGGAAGGACCGGCCATGGCGGTGCTCGCCCTGCTCGTCCCGTTCCTCATGCTCGGCGTGCTCCTGACGCTGGGCCGCTACGAGGACTACGTCCTGCCACCCCGGGACGCGGATCCGGAACCACGTGACACGCCCGTGGGAGGTTTGCGCGGCTGATACGGGGGCACGCGCACACGAAGTGCTTCGGACAGGAGGCACGTCCGTGGTGGCGGCGACAACCGCCCGGACGCGCCTGTCCCGGCGGGTGCGTCCGCCACGGAGACCGTCCGTCCCCGAGCACCTCCGAGGGAGTTGGCGACGCACCATGCCCAGCCGAACCGGCGCCAAGACGCACCCCCACCACGACGCCCCCGACACCGTGGCGGCCTTCCGCAGACTCGCCGCCCTGCCCGACGGACCCGAGCGCGACGCGCTGCGGGACGAGATCGTGGAGGCCTGGCTCCCCATGGCCGACCGCCTCGCCGGACGGTTCCGCAGCCGCGGCGAGAGCTACGACGACCTGCGCCAGGTGGCGGCCCTGGGCCTGGTCAAGGCCGTCGACCGGTACGACCCGGAGCTCGGCAACGCCTTCGAGAGCTACGCCGTGCCGACCGTCACCGGCGAGATCAAGCGGCACTTCCGCGACCACATGTGGACCCTGCACGTCCCGCGCCGCGTCCAGGAACTGCGCAACCGCGTCCGGCACGCCGCCCAGGACCTCTCCCAGACCGTCCAGGGCCGCAGCCCCACCGTGGCCGAGATCGCCGCGTGCGCGGGACTGAGCGAGGACGAGGTGCGCACCGGGCAGGCGGCGGCGGAGAGCTTCAGCGCCCTGTCCCTGGACGCCGAGATGCCCGGCAGCGACGACGGCTACTCGCTGGGCGACGCCCTGGGCGGCCCCGACCCGGCGCTGGACACCGTGGTCGACCGGCAGGCGGTGAAGGACCGGCTGGCCGAGCTGCCGGAGCGCGAGCGGGCGATCCTCTACATGCGCTTCTTCGACGACATGACGCAGAACAGCATCGCGCAGGAACTGGGCCTGTCCCAGATGCACGTCTCCCGGCTGATCAGCCGGAGCTGTGGCCGGGTGCGGGAACAGGTCATGGGCGACACCGACGAGGAGTGAGCACCGCGAGGGGCCGGCATCGGGAGGGACCGGCGCCGGGAGGGACCGGCGCCGGGAGGGGCCGGCACCGCGAGGACTGACCGCCCTTCACCCGCACGGGCGCGTCCGGTCCCGCGAATGGTGCCCGGCCGCGCGCGGGGCCGGGGCGGGCGGGCTGTGATGGCACCGGGGCGACCGCCGCGCCCCAGCCGTCGCCGAAGGAGCCCGCACCATGCGCCGCACCGCCCGTGTCCTGTCCGTCGCCGCCGTCGCCGGCACCGTCCTCGGCGCGCTCGCACCGGCCGCGTCCGCCGTGACGGTCCCCGGCAGCGCGGGCGCCTGGGCGTCCCCCTCCCCGTGCGCGTCCCCGGCCGGAGGACACGGATGGCAGGGGCACGCGTCCAGGAGCGCGGCGCCGAGCCCCGCGGGACCGGGCGCGCACGAGGCCGGGGAGTCCGAGGCGGAGACGCTGGTGGAGGAGTTCACCGAGGCGGACCTCTACGGCGCGGAGCCCCTGGACGCCTCCGAGGGCCTCACCTTTGGGGAGGCCGGGGAGGCCGGGGAGGCCGGAGAAGCCGGAGAGGCCGGAGAAGCCGGGGAAACGGACCCGCTCGCGCCCGAGCCGGCCGAGGAGCCGTCCGCAGCCCTCGACCCGGCCGCGTCCGGCGACACCGCCTGGGAGGAGCTGATCCCCGACGCCGACGCCGAGGAGCGCGCCGGGACCCAGGGCGCGGAAGGCGCACCCGGCACGGCGGTGGCCCCCGGAGCCGCGAACCCCGACGGCACGGACGCCGACGCCACGGACTCGTACAGCGCAGACCCCCGCATCGCCGATCCGTACGCCGCGGACACCGGGGCCATGGACCACAAGGCCCCGCCCCGCACGGCCGTGGACCCGGAGGCCACCGGCCCCGGGGCGGACCCGCTCCGGACCGCCCCGCCCAAGCCCACGACCTCGCCCACCGCCTCCCACCAGCCGACCCCCGGCCACCCCACCCACAAGCCGACGACGACGCCCTGCCCGTCGCCGACCGCGCACCAGGGCGTCCAGGCGGGCGGGGGCGGCGCGTTCACCGACTCCGTGCCCGCCCAGGTCGCGGGCGGTCTGCTGATCGCGGGCGCGTTCGGCGCCGCCGCGCACCGCCTGCACCGCAGGCGCACCGGCCGGGCGCGTGCCTGACGTGTCCGCCGGACGGCGTACGGCTGTGCGACGGCGCACCCGATCCGGCACCGCGCTCATGACGGGCCGGTCACGGGGTACTGACTTCGCCGAGGGCGGCACGGACGGACGCCGGGAGACGGCGCCGGGGCACCGGTAACTGCGCGGAGGTGGCGATGCGGCGGACGGATCCGGAAGGACACGGCCCGGTCCGCTTCGGGCCGCCGCTCCCCGAGGACGGGCTGCCGGTGCTGCCCGAGCTGGCCGGGGTGCTGGCGGCGGCCGCCTCCCGGGGCGGCCCCGAACCGGTCGGCGGCGGCCCCGCGCTCATCGACGCGGCCTGCGGCTACGGGGAGCGGCGCGGACTGCCCGCCCGCCCGGACCGCACGGCCCTCGCCCCGGGCGCGCCCGCCCTGCTGACCGCCCTGACCGCCGCCATCGACGGCGACGTCCTGGTGCCGCGGCCGTGCACCGCCTGGTGGGCGCCGTACGCGCGGCTGCTCGGCCGGCCCGTCTTCCATGTGCCGGCCCCCGCCGAGAGCGGCGGGGTCCCCGACCCGTACGCGCTGCTGGAGACCGTGCGCCGGATGCGCGCCGAGGGCCGCGACCCGCGCCTGCTGGTGCTGTCCGTGGCCGACGACCCCACCGCGACCGTCGCCCCGCCCGACCTGCTGCACGAGACGCTGCAGGCCGCGGCCGGGGAGGGGCTGCACCTGATCAGCGACGAGACCTGGCGCGACACGCTGCACGACCCGCGCGGCACGGTGCTGCTCAGCCCCGCCGAGATGCTGCCCGACCACGTCACCGTCGTCACCGACCTGGCCGGCTCCCTGCTCCCGCCCGGCTGGCCCGCCGCGATCGCCCGTTTCCCGGCCGGCCAGGAGGGCGGCGCGCTGCACGCGCGCGTCCTCGACGTGCTCACCGCCCTCGACGCGTGCGTGGCGACGCCCGTCGCGGCGGCCGCCGGGTACGCGCTGGCCGAGCCCGAGCCGGTCACCGCCCGCGTCGCCGCGTCCGTACGGGCGCACGCGCGCGTGGCCGCCGCCGCGCACCGCGCCGTCGTCGCCGCGGGCGCGGTGGCCCGGCCCCCGCAGTGCGGCCGGCACCTCTACGTGGACCTCACCCCCCTGGCGCCGGCGCTCGCCGCGCGCGGCGTCGGCGACACCCAGGAACTGGAGGACTTCCTCACCGGCCGGTCGGGCATGCCCGCGGCGGGCGGCCACCGGTTCGGCGACGACCTCGAGACACCGCGCGTGCGGCTGTGCACCGCGCCCCTGCTGGGGGCCACGCCCGAGGAGCGCGCGGAGTGCCTGGACGCGGACGAACCGGCGGAACTGCCCTGGGTGCGACGCGCGTTGCACCGGGTGACAGCCATCTTCGACGACCTCCGTGACGACGCTCGGCGATGGGAGTCCTCTCGATGACGCAGTGGCACGAGTCGACCGGCACGACGACCACGGCACCGGACGCCGGCCCCCCGGCCCCCTCCCGCGACGACCGCCCCCACCCCCCGCTCGCCGAACCGCGCCCGCTCGCCGAGCGCCGGGTGTGGCCCCGCACCTTCCACGACCGGCTGACCGCCCCGCTGCCCGGCCTCAAGGCGTTCGCCCGCTTCGCCCGCGAGGGCGCGGTGCGGCCCGGCCCCGAGGGCCTCGCCGACATCCCCCGCCTCCCGTACGCCCCCGGCCCGGTGCCCGACGTGGACGCCCGCACGCTCGCCGTGACCTGGGCGGGCCACGCCAGCTGGGTGGTGCGGATCGGTGGGCTCACCGTGCTCACCGACCCGGTGTGGTCCCGCCGCATCCTCGGCACGCCCGCCCGCGTCACACCCGTCGGCGTGCCCTGGGAGGCGCTGCCCCGCGTCGACGCGGTCGTCATCAGCCACAACCACTACGACCACCTGGACGCCCCCACCCTGCGGCGGCTGCCGCGCGACACCCCGATGTTCGTGCCGGCGGGCCTGGGCCGCTGGTTCCACCGCCGCCGGTTCACCCGCGTCACCGAGCTGGACTGGTGGGAGGCGGCCGAACTGGACGGCGTCCGCTTCGACTTCGTGCCGGCCCACCACTGGTCCAAGCGCACCCTGACCGACACCTGCCGCTCGCTGTGGGGCGGCTGGGTGCTCACCGCGCCCGACGGCCACCGGGTGCACTTCGCCGGCGACACCGGCTACGGCCACTGGTTCTCCCGCATCGGCCGCCGCTACCCGGGCATCGACCTCACCCTGATGCCGATCGGAGCGTACGACCCGCGCTGGTGGCTGGCCGACGTGCACTGCGACCCGGAGGAGGCGGTGCGCGCCGCCCTGGACCTGGGGGCCCGGCACATGGCGCCCATGCACTGGGGCACCTTCGTGCTCTCCGCGGAACCGGTCCTGGAGCCGCTCGTCCGGGTCCGCGCCGCCTGGGAGGCGGCCGGGCTGCCCCGGGACCGGCTGTGGGACCTGCCGGTCGGCGGGTCGCGGGTGCTCGGGTGACCGGCGGCGTCAGCCGGCGGGCGTGCGGCGCGCCCGCCGCCACAGGGCCGGGGCCACGCTGATCAGCACGGTCAGCACGATCGCCGCGAGCACGCCCTCCCAGGGCTCGGCGAACAGCGAGCCGCCGAGGACGCCGATGAGCTGGTAGGTCGCCGCCCAGGCCAGGCAGGCCGGCAGGTTGCCGCGGACGAAACGCCGCAGCGGCCACTTCGCGACCAGGCAGGCCAGCATCACCGGCAGCCGCCCGGCCGGCACCAGCCGGGACAGCACCAGCACCGACACGCCGTGGTCGGCGAGCTTCTCCTGGGCCTGCGCCAGCCGCTCCTCGGGGGCCCGGTCCCGGATCGCCTCCAGCCAGCGCGACCCGTTCCTCGACGTCATCCCGCGCCGCCCCAGCCAGTACAGCGCCACGTCGCCGAGGAAGGCGGCCAGTGCCGCCGTCACGAACACCAGCGCCATCGAGAACGGCGCGGTCCGGTGGAAGGCGACCACGGCCGCCGAACTGACCAGCGCGCCCGTCGGCACCACCGGCACCAGCGCCCCGATGAGCACCAGCAGGAACAGCGACGGGTACCCGATCGCCTGCTGGGTGGACTCGGGCGCCACGGCCGCCGGCGGTATCAGACCGCCGGCCGCCTGCACGAGGGCGGCGGAGGAGGTCACCGCGCGGCCCCCAGGCGCACGCTCTCCCCGTGCCCGAGCCGGTGCACCACCGCCTCCGGCGCGTGCCGCCCCGCCAGCCGCTCGAACTCGTGCCCCGGCGCATGGAACTCGTGGGGGCGCACGGCGTCCATCCCGATCGGCCAGTACGTGCCGTAGTGCACCGGCACCGCGTGCGCCGCGCCCAGCAGCGCCAGCGCCTCGGCCGCGCGCCCCGCGTCCAGGTGCCCCTCGCCCAGGTACGGCCCCCAGCCGCCCACCGGCAGCAGCGCCGTGTCCACCGGGCCGGTCTCCTTGGCCATGTCCTCGAACAGGCCGGTGTCCCCGGCGAAGTAGGTGCGCGCCTCACCCTCGACCACGTAGCCGAGGGCGGGCGCGCGGCGCCTCCCCACGGGCAGCCGCCGCCCGTCGTGCAGCGCGGGCACGGCCCGCACCGCCAGCGGTCCGACGGACGTCACGTCACCGGGCGCCATCTCGGTGACGTCGAGCGCGGTGAGCCTGCGCAGCCCCGGCACCGCCCGGAGCGCCCCCGAGGGCACCAGCAGCCGGGCGCCCGGGGCGAGCCGGGCCAGCGACGGCAGGTGCAGGTGGTCGTGGTGCAGATGGGACACCAGCACCACGTCCGCGCGCAGCGCCTCCGGCGGCGGCACCGCGCCGCGCCTGCGCCGCAGATGCGCCAGCCGGCGTGCGAACAGGGGGTCGGTGAGGACGCGCGTGTGCGAGTCCTCCAGCGTGCAGGTGGCGTGCCCCCACCACGTGACCTCCACCGCCACCTCTTCGCCTCCTTCGCGCGACTCCCCGAAGCCTACGCGCAGGAGTAGGGTCGTCGGCGAAAACCCGAGGTGAGCCCGAGGTGAGCCCGAGGTGAGGAGGGACGCCGTGGCGCCGGTGCGGGGGACGGCCGTCGCGAGCCCGACGCCGCCGGAGGAGCTGGACGCCGAGCCGTTCCCGGTGGACTCCCGCGGCCGGCACGCGGTGCGCGCGCGCCGGGCCGCCGAGCACGGGTACGTGGTGGTCCGCGAACTGCCGGTGCGCGGCCTGTGCCCCGGCCACGCGCTGCTCCGGGACGGGGTGCGGCCCGGCGCCGGCCTGTTCGTGGCGCCCGGCCCGCGGGTGCCGGAGCGGGCGCTGTCCTCCGTGGCCGGGTTCACCGCGGAGTGCGCGCGGCGCGGGGTGCGGGTGGAGACGGCGGGCCGCGCGGAGCCGTCGTACGACGCGGCGACGAAGGCCCGGGTGCACCGCGGGCTCTCCCTGCCGGCCGCCGGCCACGACGGCCGCTGAGAGGCCACGACGGGGGCCTGGCGGGCGGGCCGAGAGGCGCGGCAGGCGCCGGAGCAGGGGACGAAACACCTCATCGGGACGTTGTGACAGGGTGGGGGCGGGCCAGAGACGGGAACGTGAGGTGTGCGCGGCGTGGGCGGCGGGCGAGGGCGACGGGTCGCCAGTCAGATCGGACGGAGTGTCACCGTGTGGGCGGTCTCCACGCTCACCATGCTGGCGCTCGCGGGCATCCTGCCGGACTTCCGGCTGCGGTCGGCCGACGGCAGCAGCGCCACCGACATCGCGGTCACCGCCGCGCTCGGCGCGGGCGCCTTCGGCCTGCTGTCCGCGCTGGTCTGGCCGCTGCTGGTGCGGCTGCTGCTGCTCGTGCCCGCGCTCGTCCTCGGCCTGCTGGTGTTCTTCCTCAACGGCGCCCTGCTGTGGGTGGCGCTGCGCGTCAACCCGGTCGAGCGCGGCTCGGCGGCCCCCGAGACGGCGGTGGTGGTCGCCGCCGTGATGTCCGCGGTCGCCTCCGCCACCGGAGGCGCCCTCGCCGTCCGCGACGACGACGCCTACCGACGGCGGCTGTACCGGCTCGCGGACCGCAGACGGCGCTCCGACCCGCCCTGCCCGACCACCCCGGGCACCGTGTTCCTCCAGCTCGACGGTGTGGGCCACGACGTCCTGCTGTCCGCCGTCGACAAGGGCCTGATGCCCACCGTCGCCCGCTGGCTGGGCGCCGACGGCGACCGGCCCACCCACCGCCTCACCCCGTGGCGCACCGACTGGTCCAGCCAGACCGGCGCCAGCCAGCTCGGCATCCTGCACGGCAGCAACTTCGACGTCCCCGCCTTCCGCTGGTACGAGAAGGCCCGCCGCGAGGTGATGGTCTGCAACCGCCCCACCAGCGCCGCCGAGCTGCAGGCCCGTGCGATCGAGCACTCCGGCCACGCGGGACTGCTCGCCCACGGCGGCGCCAGCCGGGGCAACCTGTTCAGCGGCGGCGCCGACGAGCAGGCGCTGGTGCTGTCCATCGCCGGCCGCCGCAGGGGCCCGGCCGCCCGCTCCCGCGCGGGCTACTTCGCCTACTTCTCCGACCCCGCCAACGCCGTGCGCACCGCCCTGTCCTTCGTCGCCGAGGTGGGCCGGGAGATCGGACAGTCCGTGCGGTCCCGGACGCGCGGACAGCGCCCGCGCGTCTCCCGCGGCGGGCTGTACCCCCTGGTGCGCGCCTTCGCCACCGTCGTCGAGCGGGACGTCGTGGTCGCCGCCGTGACGGGCGACCTGCTGGCCGGCCGCAACGCCGTCTACGCCGACCTGGTCGCCTACGACGAGGTCGCCCACCACTCCGGGCCGACGAGCCGGGACACCGAACAGGTGCTGCGGCGCCTCGACCGCGCCCTCGCGCTGATCGAGAACGTCGCCGAGCACGCCCCCCGCCCGTACCGGATCGTCGTGCTGTCCGACCACGGGCAGAGCCCCGGCGAGACGTTCCGCTCCCGGTACGGCCTGACCCTCGGCGACCTGGTGAGGGCCGGCTGCGGGCTGCCCGTGCCGCGCCGCGCCCGGCGCACCCACAGCGGCGCCGAGGCCCGCGCGGCGGTCCGCGCCGCGCTGCGCCGGCCCGTCGAGGAGGGCGCCGAGCACTACCGTCCCTCCCGCGGCTCGGAACCGGTCGTGCTCGCCTCCGGCAACCTGGGCCTGGTGTCCTTCCCGGACGTGCCGCACCGGATGACCAAGGAGGAGATCGACGCCCGGCACCCCGCGCTGCTGCCGACCCTCGCCAACCACCCCGGCATCGGCTTCCTGCTGGTCCGCAGCGAACGCCACGGCGGGGTCGTGCTCGGCGCGTACGGCGCGGAGATCCCGCTGGACGAGCTCGACGAGAACCCGGGACCGCTCGCCCCGTTCGGGCCCGGCGCCGCCGACGTCGTGCGCCGCACCCACACCTTCCCGCACACCGCCGACATCATGGTCAACTCCTTCTACGACCCGGCGGACGGCGAGGTGCTCGCGTTCGAGGAGCAGATCGGCTCCCACGGCGGCCTCGGCGGCGCCCAGTCCCGCCCCTTCCTGCTGTCCCCGCTGGTCCTGTCCGCCCCGGCCCCCGGGGGCGCCGAGCCGGCCGGCGCCGAACAGGTCCACCACGTCCTGCGCCGCTGGCTCACCGAGTCCGCCGAGGCCGACGCCCGCCCCCTGCCGGACCGCCGCGAACGCGCGGCCTGACGGCCGCGACGGGGACGTCCGGGGCGGATATTCGCGTGACGGGCGTGCTTTCCGGCTGACACCCTCGACGGAGAGTCGTCCACCGTCCGCGTCACCGCGCCCGCCGAGGCGCGCGAAAGGGAGCACCTGCGTGCAGGCAGCCGTCGCCGTCACCCCCGCCCGTGTCCCGGAGCTGCTGCTCGGTCTGGCCACCGTGCGGCCGGTGTTCCTCTGGGGCGCGCCCGGCATCGGCAAGTCCTCCCTGGTGAGGGAGTTCGCCGAGAGCCTCGGGCTGGAGTGCGTGAGCCTGCTGGGCACCCAGCTCGCCCCCGAGGACCTGATCGGCGTGCCGCAGATCCGCGACGGCCGCTCGGTGTTCTGCCCGCCCGAGTCGATCGCCCGCGACGAGCCGTACTGCCTGTTCCTGGACGAGCTGAACGCGGCCACCCCGGACGTGCAGAAGGCGTTCTACTCGCTGATCCTGGACCGCCGCATCGGCGACTACGAGCTGCCCAAGGGCTCCGTCGTCATCGGCGCCGGCAACCGCTCCACGGACAACGCGCTCGCCCGCCCCCTCGCCTCCGCGCTGGTCAACCGCCTCACCCACGTCCACCTGGAGGCGTCCTCGACGGACTGGCTGGTGTGGGCGGCGGACAACGGCATCCACCCGTGGATCACCGACCACCTCACCGACCGTCCCGACCACCTGTGGTCCAAGCCGCCCAAGACCGAGGAGCCGTTCTCCACGCCCCGCTCCTGGCACATGCTCTCCGACGCGCTGCACTCCTTCGGCCGCGACCTCGACGAGGACACCCTGAAGGTCCTCGCCCACGGCACGCTCACCCCCGCGCACGCCACCGCCTTCTGCGGCTACGTCAAGATCGTGCGCAGCCGGTTCGGCATCGACGCCGTGCTCAAGGGCGACGCCCGCTGGCCGCACCGCCCGGAGGACCGTGACCTGCTCTATTACCTCGCCGAGTCCTTCCGCGGCCGGCTGCTGAAGGAACTGCCCGCGTCCAAGGAGCACATGTCGGCGGCCGGCCGGCAGACCGCGTACCGCGCCAAGGCGCTGCTGGTGCAGCTCGCCGAGATCTCCGTCGAGGTCGCCCAGACCGTCATCGCCCCCGACGCGGACGGCAACCCGGTGCTGCCGTCGTGGTTCCTCGTCGAGGCGGCCCGTGACATGCCCCGTCTCGTGGAGGCGCGCCGGTGAGCCGTACGCGCGGCAAGGGCCCGCAGGCCAAGGGCGGCAAGCAGCAGCGCAAGCGCGACCTCGCGGCGCAGGCGTTCACCGCGGGGCTGCGGATCATGCGGGCCAACCCGGCGCTGGCCGCCGTGGAGGCCGACGTCTGCCGCCGCGAGGACTGCGAGCTGTCGCCCCGCGAGGGCCTGGTGCGCGTCGACTCGGACGCCGTGCTGCACGTCCACCCCGACCGGACGGCCGACCCGCAGACCTGGGCGTGGGCGCTGGCGCACGCCGTCCTGCACCTCGGCTTCGGGCACGTCCCGGCCGCCGCGGGCGACCGCACCCAGCCGGACGCCTGCGAGCTGGCCGCCCGCTGCGCCGTCGTCAACCGCTTCCTGCTCGGCTCGCCCGTCGGCCGGGCGCCCGAGGAACTGCCCGCCGCCTACCCCGACGGCGACGAGGAGCGCCTCGCCACGGCCTGGCGGCGCACCGGCGTCCCGGAGGCCTACCGGCGCTGCGGCACCGCGGGCGCCGAGGCCGACCTGCACCTGACCACCTGGGACAGGTGGTACGGGCAGCCGCCGGACCACCAGCTCGCGTTCGCCTCCGCCCTCACCCGCACCGTCGCCGCCGCGATGGACGTCGCGGGCGGCCGCCGCGACAGCCTGGACGGCGTCCCGGCCCCGCGCCGTCCCTGGCAGAAGGCGCTGAGCTGGTTCGTCTCCTCCTACCCGCTGCTCGGCGGCATCGCCTCCGGCATGACCCTGGTCGCCGACGCCGAACTGGCCCGCGCCCACCAGATCTCCGTCGCCGCCGTCAACGCCGAGGCGGGCGAGATCTACGTCAACCCGCTGCGCGTCCTGGAGGACGAGGAGTGGCGGTTCGTGCTGGCGCACGAGATGCTGCACGCCGCCCTGCGCCACGGCGACCGCTGCGGCCCCCGCGACCCGTTCCTCTTCAACGTCGCCTGCGACTTCGTCGTCAACGGCTGGCTGGTGGAGATGCGGATCGGCACGCTCCCCGAGGGCCTGCTGTACGACAAGGACCTCGCCGGCCTGTCCGCCGAGGAGGTCTACGACCGCATCGCGGGCGACCGCCGCGCCCGCCGCCTGCCCACCCCGCGCGGCAAGGGGCTCGGCGACGTCCTCGGCAGCCCGCTCGGACCGCCCCGCGACTGCGCCGACCTCGACGGCTTCTACCGCCGCGGCCTCGCCCAGGGCCTGGACCTGCACGACTGCCAGGAGCGCGGTCTGCTCCCGGCGGGCCTGGTCGAGGAGATCCGCGCCCTCAGCCATCCGCCGCTGCCCTGGGACGCCCGGCTCGCCCGCTGGTTCGACGAGTTCGTGCCCCGTCCCGAGCCCCTGCGGTCGTTCGCGCGGCCCTCCCGGCGTCAGGCGTCCACCCCGGACATCCCGCGCGCCGGCCGCCGGTACCCGCCCGAGGAGGTCGCCCGCTGCACCTTCGGCGTGGTCCTCGACACCTCCGGCTCCATGGACCGGACCCTGCTCGGCAAGGCGCTCGGCGCCATCGCCTCCTACGCGGAGTCCCGAGACGTGCCCGCCGCGCGCGTGGTGTTCTGCGACGCGGCGCCGCACGACGCGGGGTACCTGCCGGTCACCGAGATCGCCGGGAGGGTGCGGGTCCGCGGCCGGGGCGGCACCGTCCTCCAGCCGGGTGTCGACCTGCTGGAGCGCGCCGACGACTTCCCGCCCGGCGCGCCCGTGCTGGTCGTCACCGACGGCTGGTGCGACGTGGTGCGGGTGCGGCGCGAGCACGCCTACCTGATCCCGCGGGGCGCGACCCTGCCCTTCACCCCGAGGGGGCCCGTCTTCCGGGTGAGTTGAGCCGTGATGTGATCGGATGGACCAGGGACGCCCGGTGATCCGGGTGTCCGGACCGAGCACCGCCGGCCTCACGGCCGGAATCATTCCGAAAGGATGCGGCATGGCAACCACGCGCTCCGCGCACACCGTTTGGGAAGGCAGCCTCTTCAAGGGCAGCGGGGTCGTCGCCTTCGACTCCTCGGGCGCCGTCTCCGAGCAGCCGGTCACCTGGGCCTCGCGAGCCGAGGACGCGAACGGGAAGACCAGCCCCGAGGAGCTGATCGCCGCCGCGCACTCCAGCTGCTTCTCGATGGCCCTGTCCAACGGCCTCGACAAGGCGGGCACCCCGCCCACCCGGCTGACCACCAACGCCGAGGTCACCTTCGTGCCGGGCACGGGCATCACCGGCATCCACCTCACCGTCGAGGGCACCGTCCCCGGTCTGGACGAGGCCGGTTTCGTCGCCGCGGCCGAGGACGCCAAGGTGAACTGCCCGGTCAGCCAGGCGCTCAAGGGCACGGAGATCACCCTGACGGCGAAGCTCGCCTGACCCGTCCGCCCGCAGGCCGCCCCCGCGGGGGCGGCCTGCTCCGCGTCCGCCGCCGAAAGCCGCCCCATGACGTCACGCCCCGCCGTCTCCGCCCACCGCGGAGGGACCGAACGCGCCGCCCCGGCCACCTGGGAGGCGTACCGGGACGCACTCGCCTCCGGCGCCGAGTACGTCGAGTTCGACGTGCGGCGCACCGCGGACGGCGTCCTCGTCGTCCACCACGACGCCCGGGTGGGCGGCACCGGCCCCCTGCTGTCCACGCTCACCCGCGCCGCGCTGGACGCCCGCGCCGGGTACCCGGTGCCCGCCGTGGAGGACGTGATGGCACTGATCGCGGGGAAGCTCGTCGCGCACCTGGACCTGAAGGAGACCGGCTACGAGCACCAGGTGCTGGACCGGGCGGTCGCCCTGCTGGGGGAGGACGGGGTCGTCGCCACCACCCTGGAGGACCGCTCCGTCGCCGCCCTCACCGCCGCCCGCCCGCGGGTGCGCACCCTGCTCTCCCTCGGCCGCGACGGCCGGGGCCTGACCCGGCGCGGGCTGGTGCGCACCCGGATGGGCGAACTGCTGCCGCTGCGCCGCGTCCGCGCCTGCGGCGCCCACGGGGTCGCCGCGCACCAGCGGCTGGCCCGCGCCACCGTGCTGCGCGAGGCCGCCCGCGGCGGACTGT
This sequence comes from Streptomyces sp. DSM 120436, assembly GCF_055778765.1. Lineage (NCBI taxonomy): Bacteria > Bacillati > Actinomycetota > Actinomycetes > Kitasatosporales > Streptomycetaceae > Streptomyces > Streptomyces sp. DSM 120436. The sequence continues at coordinate 3,909,191 of NZ_JBSKBS010000001.1, forward strand.
TCACGATGGTGTGGACGGTCAACGACGACACGGCGATGCGCGCCTTCCTCGGCGACCCGCGCGTGGACGTCCTGGTCACCGACCGCCCCCGCCGCGCGGTGACGCTGCGGGACCACCCGGACGGGTCACGCCCCCGCTGACCGAAACCCCCTCCGCACACTTGACAACGGGCCGCTCAAGTTTTGTGCTGGAAGTGGTGGAAGACCGGAGTGGAGCCTGGCGGAAGGGGTTACAGCGATGGGACGTGCCGTCGGAATCGACCTGGGAACCACGAACTCGGTGGTCGCCGTGCTCGAAGGCGGTGAGCCCACCGTCATCGCCAACGCGGAGGGCGCCCGCACCACCCCCTCGGTCGTGGCCTTCGCCAAGAACGGCGAGGTGCTCGTCGGGGAGGTCGCCAAGCGGCAGGCCGTCACCAACGTCGACCGCACCGCCCGTTCGGTCAAGCGGTACATGGGCGACGCCCGGTGGCGGTTCCCCGAGGAGGGCTCCGTCGACGGCACCCGCTACCGGGCGCAGGAACTGTCCTCCCGCGTGCTGCAGAAGCTCCGCAGGGACGCCGAGTCCTACCTCGGCGAGGACGTCACCGACGCGGTCATCACCGTGCCGGCCTACTTCGACGACACCCAGCGGCAGGCCACCAAGGAGGCCGGTGAGATCGCCGGGCTCAACGTGCTGCGCATCATCAACGAGCCCACGGCCGCGGCGCTCGCGTACGGACTGGACAAGGAGAACGACCAGACCGTCCTGGTGTTCGACCTCGGTGGCGGCACCTTCGACGTGTCGCTGCTGGAGATGGGCGAGGGCGTCATCGAGGTGAAGGCCACCAACGGCGACACCCACCTCGGCGGCGACGACTGGGACCAGCGGATCGTGGACTGGCTCGCCAAGCGCTTCAAGGGCCAGTACGGCGTCGACCTGGCGCAGGACAGGATGGCGGTGCAGCGGCTGCGGGAGGCCGCCGAGAAGGCGAAGATCGAGCTGTCGTCGTCGAGCGAGACGACCGTCAACCTGCCGTACATCACCGCCTCCGCCGAGGGCCCGCTGCACCTCGACGAGAAGCTCACCCGAGCCCAGTTCCAGGAGCTCACCGCGGACCTGCTGGACCGCTGCAAGAAGCCCTTCCACCAGGCGGTCGAGGACGCCGGGGTGCGGCTGTCCGACGTCGACCACGTCATCCTCGTCGGCGGCTCCACCCGGATGCCCGCCGTGACCGAGCTGGTCCGCGAACTCACCGGCAAGGAACCGCACAAGGGCGTCAACCCCGACGAGGTGGTGGCCCTCGGCGCCGCCCTCCAGGCGGGCGTCATCCGCGGCGACGTCAAGGACGTGCTGCTGCTCGACGTCACCCCGCTGTCCCTCGGCATCGAGACCAAGGGCGGCATCATGACCAAGCTGATCGAGCGCAACACCACGATCCCCACCCGCCGGTCGGAGATCTTCACCACCGCCGCCGACAACCAGCCCTCCGTCGGCATCCAGGTCTACCAGGGCGAACGCGAGATCGCCGCGTACAACAAGAAGCTCGGCACCTTCGACCTGACCGGCCTGCCCCCGGCGCCGCGCGGGGTGCCGCAGATCGAGGTGGCGTTCGACATCGACGCCAACGGCATCATGCACGTCTCCGCGAAGGACCTGGGCACCGGCAAGGAACAGAAGATGACCGTCACCGGCGGCTCGGCCCTGCCCAAGGAGGACATCGACCGCATGATGCGCGAGGCCGAGCAGTACGCCGAGGAGGACCGCCGGCGCCGGGAGGCCTCCGAGACCCGCAACCAGGCCGAGCAGATCGTCTACCAGACCGAGAGGTTCCTCGACGAGAACGGCGACAAGGTCCCCGGCGACACCAGGTCCGAGGTGGAGTCGGCCGTCGCCGACGTCAAGCGGCTGCTGGAGCGGGAGTCGCCCGACACCGCCGAGCTGCGCACCGCCGTGGAGAAGGTCGCCTCGGTCAGCCAGCGGATGGGCCAGGCGATGTACGCGCAGACCGACGCCGGGGGCGCGAGCGCCGGCCCCGGAGCCGCGGACACCGGCGCCGCGGCCCAGGGGGACGACGACGTCGTCGACGCGGAGATCGTCGACGACGACAAGGACGCCGGCGGCCGGCGGGACGGCGCGGCCTGAGCCCGCGGGCGCCTCACAGGTGCTCGCGGCACTCCCGCAGCAGCTTCTCGGTGCGCTGGGCCGAGGACGCACGGGCCGTCATGCGGTCCAGCACCTCCAGGTGCACCGAGACCTCCTTGCGGGAGTCCAGGTACAGCGCGCCGGTCAGGTACTCGGTGAACACCAGGTCCGGCAGCTCCGGCTCGGCGAACCGGAACAGGGAGAACGGCGCGTACGTCCCCGGGTGCGGCCCGTCCGCGAACTCGGCGACCTGCAGCGTGACCCGGTCCCGCGCGGAGTACTCCAGCAGCTTGTCGAGCTGCTCGCGCATCACCCGGCCGTCCCCGCTCACCGGGCGCCGCAGCACGGTCTCCTCCATGAGCACCCACAGGTGCGGCGGGTCCGGGCGCTCCAGCAGCCGCTGCCGCTCCATGCGCAGTGCCACGTGCCGCTCGACCGCCTCCGGGCCCGCCGTGCCGATGGTCCCGGCCTCCAGCACCGCCCGCGCGTAGTCCTCCGTCTGGAGCAGTCCCGGCACGAAGTGCGGCTCGTACGAGCGGATGATCCGCGCGGCGCCCTCCAGGCTCACGTAGAGGCTGAACCACTCGGGGAGCACGTCGCCGTACCGCTGCCACCAGCCCGGACGGTTCGCGTCCTCCGCGAGCTGGACGAACGCGTCGGCCTCGGTGTCGGGCACCCCGTAGGCGGTCAGCAGCATCTGCACGTACGGGATCTTCAGGGCGACCTCGGCGGTCTCCATCCGGCGGACCGTCGCCGGCGCCACCCGCAGGATCCGGGCGGCCTCCTCCCGTGAGAGGCCCGCGGCCTCCCGCAACTCGTACAACCGCCGTCCCAGGACCACCTGGCCCACGGTGGGTGCGGCCCGCCGCTCACTCAACGCCACGCCTCCCCAACGCGCTCGGGCATGCGTTCATCCTGTCATGTCCCTCCGAGACTCTCACGAGCCTCGGGAGACCGCCCTGTTTCCGCGCGTCCGCCGCATGACCCCGCACGTGATCGGCCCGGCCCCGCCCGCACGGGACCGTGGACGCACCGCTCCCGACGGAGGACGCCGCCCGTGTCCGCGGCCCCGCTCGCCGTGCCCGCCCGCACCGCGGCGCCGCGTCCGCCTCACCCTGCTGCGTCACAGGGCGTTGAAGTCACGTCAGCGCAGCCAGGTCTGAAGGTACGCGGCCGTCGCCGGGTCCGCCGGGAGCAGCGTCTCCACGGCCAGCTCGGCGACGGTCACGTCCATCGGGGTGTTGAAGGTGGAGAGGGACGACACGAACGACAGCGTCCGCCCCCGGTGCTCGATCACCATCGGCAGCGCGAAGTACGCCACCGGTTCGGCCGGTTCCTCCGCCCGCCCGGCGGCGTCCGGCACCGGGAACGCCGCCACCTCGTCGTACAGCGCCCGCAGCCGCTCCGAGCGGCGCAGGGCGATGTTCCGGCGCATCTGCTCCAGCAGGTGTCCGCGCCACTCGCGCAGGTTCCGGATCCGGGGCGCGAGACCCCGCGGGTGCAGGGTGAGCCGCACCGCGTTCAGCGGCGGCGTCAGCAGCGACTCCGGAACGCCGTCGAACAGCGCCGTGACCCCCCGGTTGGCCGCCACCACGTCGTACGCCGCGTCCACCACCAGCGCCGGGTACGGCTCGAAGCCGCCGATCAGCCGCTCGATGCCGGTGCGCACGACCTCCAGCGCCGGGTCGTCCAGCGGGGTCTGTGGGTAGCGGGGCGCGTAACCGGCCGCGAGGAGCAGCGCGTTGCGGTCCCGCACGGGCACGTCCAGGTGTTCGGCCAGTCGCAGCACCATCTCCTCGCTGGGCCGGGAGCGGCCGGTCTCGACGAAGCTGATGTGCCGGGCGGAGGAGCCGGCGCGCAGGGCCAGCTCCAGCTGGCTGACCCGCCGCCGCTGCCTCCAGGCGCGCAGCAGCGGACCCACGCCCTCGGTGCGGGAGACGGGGTCGGGGGGTGCGGTGGTCATGCCGAGACGGTAGTCGAACAACGGCCGTAGGGGGGAGCCTCCAGCCCTTCGACCAGGGCACGGCAGGACCTTCTGTGGCAGCCTGGACGCGCCACGAGAGCCGACCCGGCGAAGGAGCAGCCCATGCCCGTCGAACCGCTGTCCCGGACGGAGATCGAGACCCGGCTCGCCGAGCTGCCGGGCTGGACCCTCGACGGGGACCGCCTCACCCGCGCCTACCGGCTGGACTCGCACGTCGCGGCGGCGGCCATGGTCGTCCACGTAGCCCGGGTGCAGGACGAGCTGGACCACCACTCCGACCTCACCCTCGGCCACCACACCGTGTCCCTGTCCGTGCACACGCACAGCGCGGGCGGCGTCGTCACCGAGAAGGACCTCGAGCTCGCCCGCAGGGTGGAGGACCTGGCGCCCGCCCACGGGGCACACTGAGGCGCGTGCTGGACTACGACGAGGAAGCGGAGCACTACGACGCCCTGCGCGGCGGCGAACCCCGCGCGGCGGCCGCCGCCGAGGCCGTGCTGGGTCTCGTCCCGCGGCAGGCGCGGAGCCTGCTGGACGTGGCCTGCGGAACCGGCATCGTGACCCGGCTGTTCCCCGCGTCCCGCCCCGGACTGCGGGTCACCGGGGTGGACCTGTCGACGTCGATGACCGTACGGGCCGCCGCCCGCCTGCCGGGGGCCGTGGTGCGGGCCGACAGCCGCCGGCTGCCCTTCCGGGACGCGCGGTTCGACGCGGTGGTCAGCGTGTGGCTGCTGCACCTGTTGACCGACCCCGCCGACGTGCGCGCCGTCGTCGCCGAGTGCGCGCGCGTACTGAGACCCGGCGGGGTCTACGTCACCACCGTGCACAAGGGGCTCTCGCACAACGTGGGCAGCGACATCGACGCCGTGCTCGCCGACCGCCCGCCGAGCCCCGTGCCCGACGCTCCCGCGACGGTCGCGGCCTGCGCGGCCGGGCACGGACTGGTCCCCGCGGGTCAGGCCCGCTTCCGCGGCCACGGCCAGGGCCGCAGCCCCCGCCGCACGCTGGACGACCTGCGACGCGGCTGGTTCGTCACCCTCCCGCCCGGCCACCCCCTCGCGGACCGCTTCGCCGCCCGCCTCACCGCCCTCCCCGACCAGGACCGCCCCCGCCCGGACCCGGTGTTCACCCTCCACGCGTTCCGCAAGCCGGCGTGACGCTTTCACCGGGTGCGGGGCTCGCCGGCTCGCGGAGTCGTTCGAAGGCGGTGGGGGAGGGGCGGTGGGGCAGGAAGGCGGCGATCGTGCGGGCGCAGTCCGCCGGGCCCGTCGTGGTCGTGTCGCATTCGAGGTCGTAGACGCCGTGCGCGTGCACCCGTTCGTACTGCCGGGCGGCGAGACCCGGCGGGCGGTCGCCCCGCTCCCGCTCGCGCCGCTCGGTCTCCTCCAGGGAGCAGCGCACGCCGACCAGGACCACCTCCCGCGGGTCGAACAGCGCGAGACAGTCGGCCAGGCGCCACTCCTCGCTCAGCACGTGATCGACCACCACGTTGTTTCCCGCCGCTGCCATGCCCGCGACCGCCCGGTGATACCCCCGCCAGGTGCGGTGCAGCACCTCGGGGAGCCGGCCGGCGTCGATCTCCCGGCTCGTGCGCATGCGGTGGAAGGCGTCCACGGGCATGTGGAAGTACGGCTCGTCCAGCACCCGCAGCAGTTCCCGCGCGATGCTGGACTTGCCCGAACTGGACGTGCCGTTGAGGAAGATGATCCGCCCGTGCATCGGGGCTCCTTCGGGGTCGCCGGCGGGGGCCGGGTCATCTTCCCCCGCCGGCGACGTTCAGCGCACCCCGCACCCCTTCCCGCCCAGCGTGAACGCCGTCGGGCTCGCGTTCGTCGCCGGTCCGCTCGCGGTGAAGCCGAAGGCGACCGAGGAGCCGGGGGTCACCGTGCGGTTCCAGCCGGCGTCGCGGACCGTCACCGCGGCCCCGGACTGGGTGTGCGAGCCGTTCCAGAGCTGGGCGATCCGCTGCCCGCCCGGGAAGGACCAGGCCAGCGACCAGCCGTCCCAGGGCGCTGTGCCGGTGTTGGTCAGCCGGACCTCCGCCTGGAAGCCGTCGCCCCACGCGTGGGTGACCCGGTACGCCACCTCACAGGCGCCGGACGGCTCCGGGTCGGTGCCGCCGCCCGTGTCCGCGAGGTCGCCGTACACGACACCGCGGCCGTTCGTCGCCACGTAGACCCGGCCGAACACCCGCGGGTCGCCGGTGATGGCCGCACCGGTCCAGCCCCACTGGTGCGCGTCGTCGTTGACCCGTACCCAGCTCGCCCCCGCGTCCGTGGAGCGGTAGATGCCGCGCACCCCGTCGATCCGCGCGCTGGTGAACAGCGTCGGGTACGACGCGCCCGGCGCCGCCTTGCCGAAGCCGACGGTGTCCGCCTCCTCGACGCCCGGCAGCTCGGTGAACGTCTGCCCGAAGTCGGTGGAGTGCCACAGCCCGTACGGCCCGTCGCTCGCCCCGCCCGCCAGCCAGATCTCGCCCGCCGTGCCGGGCAGCGCCTTGAACCGCACGCTGTCACCGGCCGGCAGCCCGGTCGCCGGCGACGCCTCGAAGGTCGCCCCGCCGTCCCTGCTGACGTAGAAACGCCCGGACTTGAAGCCGTAGAAGGTCTCCGGGTCCTCCCGGTCCGACTCCACGACCGCCCCGGCCGGGATGCCCTCGGACGCCGACCACGACGTGCCGAACCCGGTGGTGTGGTGCACGCCCGCGCCCTCCGGGCTCCACACGAAGCGGCCGCCGTCCGCCGACGCGGCGACCGTCCCGCCGCCGCTCACGCCCGAAGGGTCGGCGCCCGCGAACCAGTTGGCCCCGTTGTCGGTCGAGAAGGCGATGTGCGGGCCGGAGTCCACGTGCCCGGCGCGGACCACGACGTCCGGGTCCGACTCGGCGAAGTCCAGACTCGTCGTCGAGGTGAAGTTCGGCCGGGTGAACATCATCGACGGCACCTTCGTCAGGTCCGTGTGCCGGAAGCCGCCGATGTCGCCGAGCGCGCTGAGCAGCGGGGCGCCCGACGGGGGAGAGGCCAGGTCGAGGACCGCGGTCTCCTCCAGCCCCCGCACCATCGGCCGGATGGTGAACGGGGCGTCCTCGTCCCAGTTCGTCAGCTCCTCCGTGCCGTAGATCGTCGCGCCGGTGCCGTACATCATCCGGTCCGGGTCGAAGGGGTCGATCTCCAGCGCCTCCGTCATCCACCCCAGCTTCGGCGTCTGTTCGGGCGGCGACGGGTTCGCGCCCCAGGTCAGCCAGGGCGACGAGGAGACGTCCATGACGTAGCGGTTCTCGCGCTCCGGGTACGCGGTGTAGCGCCACGCCTGGGTCCAGGTGGCGCCGCTGTCCGTGGAGCGGAAGATCTGCGTGTCCGGCCACCAGGAGCTGTACGCCGTCGCCATCACCGTGCCCGGGTTCTGCCGGTCCACGGTCAGCCCGCTGAAGCCGAAGTAGGTGTCCTCCTCCGCGACCGGGCTGATGTCGGTCCAGGCGCCGGTCGCCGTGGCGTACCGGTACAGCCGCCCCTTGCCCCCGTCGTAGGGGCCGCCCGTGTCGCTGTACGCGAGGTACAGGTGGCCGTTCTCCGCGTCGAGGACGCCCTTGTGCGCGAGGTAGCCGGTGGGCTGGCCGGCCAGCCGCTCCCAGGTCGCGCCCGCGTCCGTCGAGCGGTACACGGCGTTCTCCTTGTCGGCGACCCCGACGTACACGGTCCGCGTGGGCGTGCCCGCGGTCCCCGTCGACTCGTCGAACGTCACCCAGACGACGCCCTGGTTGTCCGAGGCGTACCCGCTCTCGTCGTCCGGATCCTCCGCGTAGTTCCCGGGGTTGGGGAAGGACGTCACCTCCGCCCAGGTCACGCCCGCGTCGGTGGACCGCCACAGGCCGTGGCCGCTGGGCGCGCCCAGGTACAGCACGTCGTTGTCGTGCGGGTCGACCGCCAGCCGTTCCCCCATGCCCCGTCCGGGCATGTTGCCGCCCAGCTTGAACGGCAGCGCGGCCTTCCGCCAGCTCGCGCCCCGGTCCGTGGAGCGCATCACCGCGCCGTTGCCCGGGTCCCAGTCGTTGGTGTACGTGCCGACCGCCGCGTACACCCGGTCGGGGTCGGCGGCGTCCGAGGCGATGCTGACCACGCCGGTGTGGCCCCAGTCGTCCCAGCCGACCGAGTCCAGCAGGGGGATCCAGCTCTTCGTCGACTCCTGCCAGCGGTAGGCGCCGCCGATGTCGGTGCGGGCGTACGCCAGGTCCGGTTCGCTGCGGTTGAAGACGATGCCGGGCACGAAGCCGCCGCCGTCGATGCGCGCGTTGCGCCAGGTGTAGGTGTCGGCGGCGGCCCCGGAGACGGCGGCGGGAGCGACGGCCGGGGCGTCGGCGGCCAGGGCGGGCGGGCCGCCGGCGAGCAGACCGGCCGCCAGGGCGAGCACGGCCGTGAGGACACGGGTTCTTCGCACGGTGGGGGTTTCCTCTCTCGTGGGGGAGGGGCGTCGGAGCGTGCGAGGCCGGGCGGTCCCCCGTGCGCGAGGGGACCGCCCGGCCCGGTGGGCCCCGGCGTCAGGTGCCGGGGCCGGTACACGGAGCGTCGGCGGGGACTATTCGAGAAGCTCCGCGTACGCGCCCATGGCCGTGGCGATGTCCGCCTGGGCCCAGAACCGGTGGTACGTGAAGACCGGCGCGGCGCCGCCCTTCAGATAGCTCTCGACCTTCGACCAGGCCGGGTCGTCCTTGTAGAAGGAGCGGATCGAGACGAACGTCGACGACGAGTCGATCCGGTCGCCGTTCGGCATGGTGCCGGTCCAGCCGGACGGGATGTGGACCGGGTCGTCGAAGCGCTCGTAGTCGGCGCGGGTCTCCGGGACGGCGATGCCGAGGTCGTCCTGGTGGTTCTCCCACATGCCGTCCAGCAGCGCCTTCGCCGTGTCCGCCGCCTCGGTGTCACCGGAGCGGGCGGCGTAGTACGTCAGGATCTTGGCGTAGGCGCCGGCCACACCGACGTCGTTGGTGTAGTCGACGACCTCGACGTGCAGCCCGCTGTTGGCGCCCGGTGACGACGGGTTCCAGGTGTCGGGCTTGCCGGACCACTTCAGCGTGGACGGGAAGCGGAACGTCCCGTCCGGGTTGACCGTGGTCTCGGACAGCGCCCAGTCCACCCACTTCTCCAGGACCGACTCGGCGAGCGCGTTGCCCGTCTGGTGGTACACCTCGGCCACCCGCTCCATCGACCACGCCTGGAAGCCGAACCACTGGTTCGACGGCGGGTCGTGGTACACCGGCTTCTCGTCGTAGTACATGCCGTAGAAGGTCGGCGTACCGGCTGGCGGAGTGGTGTAGCGGCCCGCCCAGCTGTTGGTCGCGCCGCCCGCGATGCCGCCCTCGTCGGACTGCAGCCAGCGGTAGAACTCCAGCTGGCGCTGGAACGACTTGCCCCAGTCCTCCGCGCCCGTCGCCGACTTCGGCTTCAGGGGCGCGTGGTTGGCCAGCGCGTACGCGGCGAGCGGGTTCTGGTACCCGCCGTGCGCGTGGCTGGAGCCGATGCGCCAGGCCCAGCCGGCCGAGGTGTCGGTGGCGCCGCCCCAGGCGTAGTACCAGGAGAGCAGGTAGTGCGAGGCGTCCTTGCCGGTGCCGGCCGGGCAGGACGGGCTGGTGCAGTTGCCGATCTTCTTGAAGTACTTGTCGTACATGGCGTAGCGCAGGTAGTCGCCCATCTTGGCGGCCTTGGCGACGGTTCCGGCGATCTCACCGCCCTTGCCCTGCTCCTTCGCCCACAGGTCGGCCCAGTACGCCGCCTGCACCGCACGCGCGTCGGCGTCGGGGGCGTTGGTGAACTTCCACTGCTTGGCGTAGGACGCGTCCTTGGTGAACAGGTCCAGGTAGCCGTTGGGGCCGCCGTACTTGAAGGCGTCACAGGTCGGCTGGGTGACCGTCTCCCACACCGACTCCTGCGGGCCGCGCTGGAAGGTGTTGATGTAGGACGGGCCGGTGTCCGACGGTCCGGCCTCGCACTTGCCGGGCGAGTTGCCGTAGCCGTAGACGTTGTCCACGTCCTGGATCCAGTGCATGCCGTACACCTGGTCGGTGCCGTACGCGGACCTCAGCTCCGCCGCGATCGGGTCACGGCCCACGGAGACGCCGGGGTCGAGCTGCGACGGGTACTCGTTCGGGGTGTCGTGCTCGGGCGCGTACGTCGCCGGCTTCGAGGGGTCGTAGAAGGAGGTGGTCGGCTGGTCGGCGGCGGTCGGGATGGCGTACTGCTCCATCGTCTCCCAGGCGTCGTTGAACCGCGTCCAGTCCCCGGTGATCCTGCCGTACATCGCCTGCAGCCACAGCAGGTAGCTGTACGCCTCCGAGGTGGTCTCGTGACCGTGGTCGGGCGCCTCGACGATCAGCGTCTCGACCGAGTGGTACGGGATGCCCTCGGGGGAGAAGTAGCCGTTCGCCGGGTCGGTGATCTTGTCGTACAGCTCCAGGAACCGCGCCTCGTACGACTTGGTCGCGCCCAGCTGGGTCACGGTCACCGCCGCCTTGGCGTGGCCGGGCGCGGTGGACTCGAAGACCGCCTGACCGGTGCCGGAGGAGTCGGCGGCGACGGTCACCCTCTGAGCGGTGCTCCAGTTCGACGGGGTGAAGGTGAGGCTCGCGCCGGAGGACACGGACAGCCCCGTGGTGCCGCTCGCCCGCGTCGTCGTGACGGTCACGTTCCCGCTCGGCTGCTTGGAGAGCTTCACCTCGAAGGTGCCCGACTCACCCTGGCGCACGCCCAGTTGGGAGGGGCTGGCGACCACGGCGGGACCCGAGGCGACCGTGATGCCGACCGGGGCGGAGGAGGCGGAGGCGCCCATGCTGTCGTACGCCTTCGCCACCAGGGAGTGGGCGCCGACGGCCAGTCCGCCGACCGACAGCGTGAACGGCGCGGAGGTGTCCGTCCCGAGCAGTTCGGTGTCGTCGTAGAACTCGACCTTGGTGATGGTGGCCCGGTCGGCCGCGGCGGCGGTGGCCGCGAGCGGCACCGTCTCGCCCTGGGTGTAGACCGAGCCGGCCTCCGGGCTGGTCAGCACGGCGATCGGCGGCTGGTGGGCGCCCACGCAGGCGGTGCCGTTGACCGAGAAGGAGGTGGGCGCGGCGTTGGCGCCGCTGTAGGAGAACTGGGCGCCGGCGGTGACGGCGGCGCCGACGGCGATCCGGCCGTTGTACCCGGCGTCCTTCACGGTGACGGTGGAGCCGGACTGGGACCAGCTCCCGTTCCAGCCGTTCACCAGGCGCTGGTTGCCCGTGTAGTCGTACGTCAGGGTCCAGCCGTCGATGACGTCGGTGCCGCGGTTGGTGACGGTCAGGTCGGCGGTGAAGCCCGAACCCCAGTCGTTCGTCTTGTAGTCCACGCTGCACTGGACGGCCGCCGCCCGGGCGGGGGTGGTACCCGTCGACAGCATCGTCAGCGGCAGCGCGAGGGCGGTCACGGCGACCGCTAAGAGACGTCGCACGCCACCGCGTCTGCGGGGTGGGGGATGCATGGTGCTGGTCCTTCCTGCGACTCGTACATGTCAAGGCTTGAACCAGTGGGAGCGCTCCCATAGTGGGGACGGGGGGTGGACCGGTCAACCCTTGGTGCGAATCGAAAACATTCGACACCGCAAGAAATGCCAATGTCCGCGCACCCTCTGTTCTTCATCGTCACTTGGCGCTAACTTCATGGACACCAGTGGGAGCGGTTCCATCAGTCGACGCGTCGGTCCCGACGCGTCCGAGCTGCAAGGAGTCGCTCGATGAACCACCCCCCGTGTTCAGCACTTTGAGCCACCCCGTGCACGTGTGGAGCACCTGACGCGGGGCGCTCGTCACCGTGGGATTTCTGTGCCGTCCGTGCTGTCCGGAGCCATCCGGCCGGCCTCACGGACCCGCCCGTGCGGAGCCGGGACGGCATCCCCCACCCCGTAAGGCACCAGGCCGCGCGAACGCCCGTGCGCGCCCAGAAGGAAAGCCCCCTACGGATAGGAAACCCGCACCATGAGTCGCACCAGAACCGCGCTCCTCGCCGCCATGGCGCTGGTCGCCGGCGCCACCGGGTCGGCGATCGCCGCCGCCCCGGGCGACGTCGGCGCGGCCGCCGTCCCCTGCACCGTGGACTACACGGTGCAGAACCAGTGGAACACCGGCTTCACCGCGTCCGTGACGGTCACCAACCACGGTGCCGCGAAGTCCTCGTGGGCGGTGAAGTGGAGCTACGCCGGGAACCAGAAGGTGACCAGCGGCTGGAACGCCAGGATCACCCAGTCCGGCGCGGACGTCACGGCGGCCAACGAGTCCTACAACGGCACGCTCGCCACCGGAGGCTCCGCCACCTTCGGTTTCCAGGGCACCTACAGCGGCACCAACGCCGTCCCCGCCACCTTCACCCTCGACGGCGTGACCTGCAACGTCGACTCCGGCGGACCGACGGATCCGCCCGACCCGACCGACCCGCCCCCGGGTGACCGCGTCGACAACCCGTACGACGGCGCCAAGGTGTACGTGAACCCGGAGTGGTCCGCGAACGCCGCCGCCGAGCCGGGCGGCAGCCGCATCGCGAACCAGCCGACCGGTGTCTGGATGGACCGCATCGCCGCCATCAACGGGGCCAACGGCAAGATGGGGCTGCGGGAGCACCTCGACGAGGCCCTGCGCCAGAAGGGCTCGGGCGAACTCGTCTTCCAGGTGGTCATCTACAACCTGCCGGGCCGCGACTGCGCCGCCCTCGCCTCCAACGGCGAGCTCGGCCCGACGGAGATCGACCGCTACAAGAGCGAGTACATCGACCCGATCGCACAGATCCTCTCCGACCCCAAGTACGCCTCGCTGCGCATCGTCACGGTGGTCGAGATCGACTCACTGCCCAACCTGGTCACCAACGTGTCGCCGCGGGCGACCGCCACGCCGAACTGCGACACGATGAAGGCCAACGGCAACTACGTGAAGGGCGTCGGCTACGCCCTGAACAAGCTGGGTGACGCGCCCAACGTCTACAACTACGTGGACGCGGGCCACCACGGCTGGCTGGGCTGGGACGACAACTTCGGTCCCTCCGCGCAGCTGTTCAAGCAGGCCTCGACCGCCGAGGGCGCGACCGTGGCGGACGTGCACGGCTTCATCGCCAACACGGCCAACTACAGCGCGCTGAAGGAGGACCACTTCTCCGTCAACGACACCGTGGGCGGCAAGTCCGTGCGCGAGTCGAAGTGGGTCAGCTGGAACCGCTACGTCGACGAGCTGTCGTACGCCCAGGCCCTGCGTCAGGAACTGGTCTCGCTCGGCTTCGACTCGAAGATCGGCATGCTGATCGACACGTCCCGCAACGGCTGGGGCGGTGCGAACCGGCCCACCGGACCGGGCGCCACGACCGACGTGGACACCTACGTCGACGGCGGCCGTTACGACCGCCGGTACAACACGGGCAACTGGTGCAACCAGGCCGGAGCCGGCCTGGGTGAGCGGCCCCAGGCGTCCCCGGAGCCCGGGATCGACGCCTACGTGTGGATCAAGCCCCCGGGGGAGTCCGACGGTGCGAGCAAGGTCATCGACAACGACGAGGGCAAGGGCTTCGACCGGATGTGCGACCCGACCTACGGGGGCAATCCGCGGAACGACAACAACATGTCGGGCGCCCTTCCGGACGCCCCGATCTCCGGGCACTGGTTCTCCGCCCAGTTCCAGGAGCTGATGAAGAACGCCTACCCGCCGCTGTCGTGACGGGCTGACCCGCGTCCGCCGGGCCCGGACCCCTCGGGGATGCCGGGTCCGGCGGACCACGGTCGATTTGCGGTATCGGCAACGTGGTTTGCCCGCCCCCGGTGCGTCGTCGCAGGCTGACCGCATCCGAGCGGAGAGGCTGACCACCATGGCGCACCACCACCACGCATCCGGCCGCGACGGCGAGCACCGTCACGAGAACGGGCACGGACAGGGACCGGGGCACGACCACGAGCACCTGGACTGGGCCGAGCTGGCGCCCCTGCTGGAGAGCCAGGCGGAAGTGTTCACCCCGCTGTACGAGCGGGCCCTGGCCTGGCTGGCCAAGGAGGTCACCGAACCGGGCCTGATCGTGGACGCCGGCAGCGGCCCCGGCGTGATCTCCGGCCTGTTCGCCGAGACCTTCCCGGGCGCCCGCATCGTGGCCGTCGACGGCTCCGGACCGCTGCTGGAGCGGGCCCGCGCCCGCGCCGAGCGCCTCGGCGCCGGCGACCGCTTCGACACCCTGACCGGTGACCTGCCCGAGGTGCTGGCCGAGCTGGACTACCCGGCCGACCTGCTGTGGGCCAGCCGCAGCATCCACCACCTCGGCGACCAGGCCGCGGCGCTCGCGGCCTGCGCCGAACGGCTCGCACCCGGCGGCACGCTGGCCGTGATGGAGGGCGGACTGCCCGCCCGCTTCCTGCCCCGCGACATCGGCTTCGGCCGCCCCGGCCTCCAGGCGCGCATCGACGCCGTGGAGGAGGAGCGGTTCACGCGCATGCGCGAGGAGCTGCCCGGCTCGGTGGCCCAGGTGGAGGACTGGCCCGCCCTGCTCACCGCGGCCGGCCTGCACCACACCCGCTCGCGCACCTTCCTCCTCGACCTCCCGGCCCCGGTGCCGGACCGCGCCCGCGCCCACGTGGCCGAGACCCTCACCCGCACCCGCGACATGCTCGGCGAGCACCTGGACGCCGACGACCGCGCCACCCTCGACCGTCTCGTCGACCCCGGCGACCCGGCGAGCGTCCACCACCGCCCGGACGTCTTCGTCCTGGCGGCCCACACCGTCCACACGGGGGTACGGCCGGTGTGACGCCTCGGCGTGACCGCCGTCGTCCGGCCGGCGGGGCGGCCCGACCGGCCCACCCGGACACGCCGGCGGCCGGCCACCCGTCGGGACGGGGGCCGGTCACCGGCGTGGTGCGCCGTCAGGCGCTGTTGAACTCCGCGGGGTTCAGACCCACCCGCCGGTCCTCGTTCAGCGCGCTGATCGCCGCCAGGTCCTCGGCGTCCAGGGTGAACCCGAAGACGTCGATGTTCTCCTTGATGCGGGACGGCGTCACCGACTTGGGGATGACGACGTTGCCCAGCTGGAGGTGCCAGCGCAGCACCACCTGGGCGGGGGTGCGCTGGTGCTTCTGCGCGATGGCCACGATCGCCGGGATCTCCAGGATGCCCTTGCCGGAGCCGAGCGGGGAGTAGGCCTCGGTGGCGATGCCCCGCTCCGCGTGCCACTCCCGCGCGGCGGCCTGCTGCAGATGCGGGTGCAGCTCGATCTGGTTGACCGCCGGGACGACCGAGGTCTCCCCGGTCAGCCGCTCCAGGTGCTCCGGCAGGAAGTTGGACACGCCGATCGCGCGCACCCGCCCGTCCGACAGCAGCTTCTCGAACGCCCTGTACGTGTCGACGTACAGGTCCCGGGCCGGGGTCGGCCAGTGGATGAGGTACAGGTCGACGTAGTCGAGGCCGAGCTTCGCCAGCGACGTGTCGAAGGCCTTGAGGGTGGAGTCGTACCCGTGGTCGCTGTTCCACAGCTTGGTGGTGACGAAGATGTCCTCACGGGGGACGCCCGACCGCGCGATGGCCTTGCCGGTGCCCTCCTCGTTGCCGTAGATCGCCGCCGTGTCGATGCTGCGGTAGCCGGCCTCCAGCGCCGCCGCCACGGCCGTCTCGGCCTCCGCGTCCGGTACCTGCCAGACGCCGAACCCCAACTGGGGCATCTCGACGCCGTTGTTCAGGGTGATCGGGGGGACCTTGCTCACGAGCTCTCGATCCTTAGGTTGTGGTCAGGTGATACCTCCATCGTCAACGATCACGGCCCGCGCCGCATTCCTGACCGCGGAATTCATGCCCGGTACCACGCCTCGGCCTCTTGGGCGTACGCCTTCCCGGCGGCCTTGCGCTTCAGCTTCGACGACGGTGTGAGCGGCCCCCTGCTCCTCGGTGAACGGCTGCGCGAGGACACGGGAGGCGCGGATCGGCTCGGCCGGCGGGACGCTCCGGCCGCCGCACGTGCCGGCTCACCGCCGACCGGCGCAGTCCGAGCCGCCGCGCCGCCTGCGTGAAGCTCAGCGTCTGGGCCACCGACAGGAAGGTCCGCAGGCGGGTCGGCTCGTACATGCCGGCAGCCTGCTCCGGCGACCGCCCGGCGGTCGCATATCGTGATGGCGGTGAGAGCGGTGTACGGCATGTCCGGTCACGGGCCGGGGGAGCAGGACGGAGCGGGGACGCCTCGTCCCTGGCGCCGGGGCACCCGTTCCCCGGTACCGCACCGCCGAGCACACGCACCCGAGCACGTGGAGCACCGTGAAACGCCCGCACTGGCCGCGCTGGATGCCGATCGACCCGTACATCACGCTCCTGCTCGGCACGGTGGGGCTGGCCGCGCTGCTGCCCGCCCGCGGCACCGGCGCGGACGTCGCCTCCGGCGCCTCCACCGCCGCGATCGCGTTCCTCTTCTTCCTCTACGGCGCCCGCCTGTCCACCCGCGAGGCGCTGGACGGCCTCAAGCACTGGCGGCTCCACGTCACCGTCCTGGCCTGCACCTTCGTGGTCTTCCCCCTGCTGGGCCTGGCCACCCGCGGGCTCGTCCCGGTGCTGCTCACCGACCCGCTCCACCAGGGGCTGCTGTTCTGCACCCTGGTCCCCTCCACCATCCAGTCGTCGATCGCGTTCACCTCGATCGCCCGCGGCAACGTGCCTGCCGCGATCTGCGCCGGCTCGTTCTCCTCGCTGGCCGGCATCGTCGTCACCCCGCTGCTCGCGGCGGCGCTGCTCGGTGGCGGCGCGGGCGGCTTCTCCGCCGACTCGGTGGTGAAGATCGTGCTCCAGCTGCTGGTGCCGTTCCTCGCCGGGCAGGTCACGCGCCGCTGGACCGGCGGCTTCGTCGCCCGCCACCGCAAGGTGCTCGGACTGGTGGACCGCGGCTCCATCCTGCTCGTCGTCTACACCGCGTTCAGCGAGGGCATGGTGCAGGGCGTCTGGAGCCAGGTGAGCCCCGCCCGGCTCGGCGGCCTGCTCGCCGTCGAAGCGGTGCTGCTCGCGGTGATGCTGGCGCTCACCTGGTACGGCGCCAAGGGCCTCGGCTTCGGACGGGAGGACCGGATCGCCATCCAGTTCGCCGGGTCGAAGAAGTCGCTGGCCGCCGGACTGCCCATGGCGAGCGTGCTGTTCGGGGCGCACGCCTCGCTGGCCGTGCTGCCGCTGATGCTGTTCCACCAGATGCAGCTCATGGTGTGCGCGGTGATCGCCAAGCGCCGCTCGAAGGACCCGGTCCCGGAGGCCGCGTCCGGGGACCGGGCCGCACGGCCACGGACCGAGGCGGGTACGGGGACACCTCCCGGCTGAGCGTCACCGGTGCCGCGGACGTCTCCGCGGCGGCCCGCTTCCGGTTCAGGGCCGCGTCGATCGTGTCGCCACCGGGCCGCGCGTGGCCGAGCGGCGCCTTCGTCGGGGCGCGCTTGTAGTCCTCACCCGGTGCCTCGCCGTCCCCCCTGCCCGCCCGGCTGGGCGGGCGGGCCGTCGGCGGGTTCGTCGTCCTGCGCCCCGCGTCCCTGTCCGTGGGGCGCAGGGGCACGGGGCGCAGGACGACTCCCCGCCGCCGTGCGGCGAGGGGGCCGTCAGGCCCGGACGGCCGCGGCCCGCAGGGCGATCCGCTCCTCACCCGCGTACACGTTCATGGAGCTGCCCCGCAGGAAGCCCACCAGGGTCATGCCGGTCTCCGCCGCCAGGTCCACGGCCAGCGAGGACGGCGCCGAGACCGCCGCCAGCACCGGGATGCCGGCCATGACCGCCTTCTGCGCCAGCTCGAACGAGGCCCGCCCGGACACCATGAGGACGGTCCGGGACAGCGGCAGGCTCCCGTTCTGCAGGGCGCGGCCGACCAGCTTGTCGACCGCGTTGTGCCGGCCCACGTCCTCCCGTACGTCCAGCAGCTCGCCGTGCTCGTCGAACAGGGCCGCCGCGTGCAGTCCGCCGGTGCGGTCGAAGACCCGCTGGGCCGCCCGCAGCCGGTCCGGCAGCCCCGCCAGCAGCTCCGGCGTCACCCGCAGCCGCGGGGTGTCCGCGACCGGGTGACGTGTCGTGGTGCGCACCGCGTCCAGGCTGGCCTTGCCGCACAGACCACAGGACGAGGTGGTGTAGACGTTGCGCTCCAGCGTGATGTCGGGGACCGCCACCCCGGGGGCGGTCGACACGTCGACCACGTTGTACGTGTTCGCCCCTCCCTCGCTCCCGGCTCCGCCCGAGCGGGAGGCGCCCCCACGCGTCGCCCCGGCGCAGTAGACGATGTTCCGCAGGTCCGACGCGGTGGCCAGCACCCCCTCGCTGACCAGGAAGCCGGCCGCCAGCGCGAAGTCGTCCCCCGGGGTGCGCATGGTGATCGCCAGGGGCTTGCCGTTCAGCCGGATCTCCAGGGGCTCCTCGGCGACGAGCGTGTCCGGTCGGGTGGAGACCGCCCCGTCCCGGATGCGGATCACCTTGCGTCGTTCCGTGACTCGTCCCATGTCCCTACCCGTTCCGTCCAGTCCCGGTTCCGCACGTGCTGGTGGCCGGACCGGCCCTTCCTGCGCAGGGTGCCGTGGGTCACCGGGTGTCGCGCGGCGACGTGACCTTCACGGTCTCATTGTCCTGCACAGGGGGCGTCAGGTCGCGGCCCACGCCGCGAGGGGCGCGCACGGTCGTCGTGCGCGTCCACCGCGACCCGTCCCACGTACCCGCCGCCCGCGTGTCGAACTCCGATCCGTGTGACAGCGCCTTCGTGGGGCAGACTCCGATGCGCGCGTCGAAGCCGTGCCCGCGCCGGGGACCGCGGTGGTCTTCCGCCACCGCGCACGCCACGCGGCCGACGGCCCGTGCGGGCTTCGATCTGCTGCCGGCGCGGGTGTCACCCACTGCCCGCGCGGGCTCGGCTCGCTGCCGGCGAGGGCGCCGCCCACCGTCCGGTCCACGCTCGACGCGCCCGCCGGCACCGCCGGACCGCGGGTCTTTGCCCGGTCCGCCGTGCGCACCCCGCGGCGCTCGCGCCGGCCGCGCTCGTCGTTCCCCGGACGGCGCGGCGCGGGGACGCCGGACGGAAGCTCCCGGGGGCTGACGGAAGGCGACAAGCCTCACGCCCGTTTCCTGTCGCTTCACCTGCGCTCGTACCCGTGAGTCACTGATCAGACTGGTGAATCCCGCAACCGGATCACCGAGGGGATCACCATGAGCGGCTCGCGCATCACCGCCGTCGGCCACTACCAGCCCGCCCGCGTCCTGACCAACGAGGACCTGGCGGCCAGGGTCGACACCAGCGACGCGTGGATCACGAGCCGGGTCGGCATCCGCACCCGTCACATCGCCGGGCCCGAGGAGCCCGTCGACGAACTGGCGGCGCACGCCGCCGCCAAGGCGCTCGCCGCGGCCGGCCGCACCCCCGACGAGATCGATCTGGTCCTGGTCGCCACCTCCACCGCGATCGACCGCTCACCCAACATGGCGGCCCGCGTCGCCGCCCGCCTCGGCATGCCCGGCCCCGCCGTCATGGACGTCAACGTGGTGTGCGCCGGCTTCACCCACGCCCTCGCCACCGCCGACCACGCGGTGCGGGCCGGCGGGGCGCACCGGGTGCTGGTCATCGGCGCCGACAAGATGTCCGAGGTGGCGGACTGGACCGACCGCACCACCTGCGTCCTGGTCGGCGACGGGGCGGGCGCGGCCGTGGTGGAGGCGGCCGGGCCGGGCGCGGAGAACGGCATCGGTCCCGTGCTGTGGGGCTCGGTGCCCGAGATGGGCAACGCGGTGCGGATCGAGGGCACCCCGCCGCGGTTCGCGCAGGAGGGGCAGAGCGTCTACCGGTGGGCGACCACCCGGCTGCCGGAACTCGCCCGGCGGGCCTGCGAGAAGGCGGGGCTGACGCCCGAGGACCTCGCCGCGGTCGTGCTGCACCAGGCCAACCTGCGGATCGTGGAACCCCTCGCGCGCCGGATCGGCGCCGTCAACGCGGTCGTCGCGCGGGACGTCGTCGACTCCGGCAACACGTCGGCCGCGAGCATCCCGCTCGCCTTCTCCAAACTCGTCGAACAGGGCGCGGTGTCCAGCGGGGACCCGGTGCTGCTGTTCGGCTTCGGCGGGAACCTGTCGTACGCGGGGCAGGTCGTGCGGTGCCCCTGAGCGGGCCCGTCGTGGTGTGACGAGGGTGATCCTCGCCGAGGGCCCCGGTGCGGTCGGTGCGGTCGGTGCGGACGACGCGGACGCCGCGGTGGCGCTCAACGCCCGTTCCACGCCACGGTGAGGGAGCCGGCGGGCAACGCGGTGCTCACCGGGCCGGCCGCCCAGGTGGACCGGAGGGCGCGCCGGTACTACGCGCCGGCAGCGCGGCGAGCGGTCCTGGACCGCGCACCGGGAGCTGATCGCCGCCATCGCCGCGCGGGACGAGCGGCCGGCCACCCGTCTGATGCGGGAACACATCGCACACACCCGGCGGTCGCACCACGCGCGGGAGGACTCCTGAAGGACTTCGTCCCGTTCTGAGCGGTACTGTCCCGGGCCGCGCGCCCCCTCTTTGTCCTGAGAGTGGAAAAAGTAGGGGCCAATTCCTGCGCGACTTCTTCCCACCTCTGGCAGGCGCTGCTACTTTCCCCTCCGAAAGCACGCCACACACGTGGCCGGAATCCGGCGCGCACAGCCGACGAGGCGGGGAGGGGCTCGTGAGACGCATGACAGCGCGACCCGCGAACGCCCATCAGGCACGACTGCTCAGGCTGCTGCGCGACGGCGGACCCAACTCCCGTGCCCAGCTCGGCGACCAGGTCGACCTGTCCCGGTCGAAGCTGGCCGTGGAGGTGGACCGGCTGCTGGAGACGGAACTCGTCGTGGCCGACGGACTCGCCGCCTCGCGCGGCGGCCGCCGCTCCCACAACATCCGCCTCAACCCGCACCTGCGCTTCCTCGGCGTCGACATCGGCGCGACCTCGGTCGACGTCGCCGTCACCAACGCCGAGCTGGAGATCCTCGGGCACATCAACCAGCCGATGGACGTGCGCGAGGGACCGGTCGCGGTCTTCGAGCAGGTGCTGGCCATGGCCGCCAAGCTGAGGGCCACCGGGCTCGCGGAAGGGTTCGACGGCGCCGGCATCGGCGTCCCCGGGCCGGTCCGCTTCCCCGAGGGCATCCCGGTCGCGCCGCCGATCATGCCCGGCTGGGACGGCTTCCCGGTGCGGGAGGCGCTCAGCCAGGAGCTCGGCTGCCCGGTCATGGTCGACAACGACGTGAACCTCATGGCGCTGGGGGAGCAGCACGCGGGCGTCGCCCGCACCGTCGCCGACTTCCTCTGCGTCAAGATCGGCACCGGCATCGGCTGCGGCATCGTCGTCGGCGGTGAGGTCTACCGCGGCACGACGGGCAGCGCCGGCGACATCGGGCACATCCAGGCCGTGCCCGACGGACGCCCGTGCGCCTGCGGCAACCGGGGCTGCCTGGAGGCGCACTTCTCGGGCGCGGCCCTCGCGCGGGACGCGACCGAGGCCGCCGAGCAGCGGCTCTCGCCCGAACTCGCCGCCCGGCTGGAGGCGAACGGCACGCTCAGCGCCGTCGACGTCGCCGCCGCGGCCGCCGCTGGTGACGCCACCGCCCTCGACCTGATCCGCGAGGGCGGGAACCGCACCGGCCAGGTCATCGCCGGCCTGGTCAGCTTCTTCAACCCGGGCCTGGTGGTGATCGGCGGCGGGGTGACCGGCCTCGGCCACACCCTGCTCGCCGCGATCCGCACCCAGGTCTACCGCGGGTCGCTGCCCCTGGCGACGGGCAACCTGCCCATCGTCCTGGGGGAGTTGGGCCCCACCGCCGGAGTCATCGGCGCGGCCCGCCTCATCAGCGACCACCTGTTCTCACCCGCCTGAGCCGACACCGGTACGGCGCCCCGCCGCACCGGCGCCCAGCACCACCCGGGGAGGGTTCGCCCGCCCCGGTGTCCAGCACCACCCGGGGAGGGTTCGCCCGCCCCGGCGCCAGCACCACCCGGCGCGGGCCAGCCCGCGCCGACCCGGACTGCACCACCCGCCGGCACGGGTCCCAGCCCCGTACCGGCGTGCAAGGCACCACCTCGCCGGTGCGACCGCCAGCCGTACCGGCGCGAACAGCACGACCCGCCGAGAACAGCACGCCCCGCCGAGACGGAAGCCGTCCGCTCCGGTGCGAGCCGCACCACCCGTCGACGCGGGGCGCCGCCCCGTACCCGCACGAGTCGTACCACCCGCCGGCGCGGGTGCCCACCCGCTCCGGTGCGAGCCGCACCACCCGCCCCGACACCGCACGACCGCCGCCGCTCCGCTCCGCCCTGCCCGAAAACGCGCGCCCCGGAGGGGGCCAGGAAAGCCGGCCCCGCGAGGGGCCAGACACCGCTTGTCCCGCGAGGGGCCCGAAAGCCGGTCCCGTGAGGGGCCGTCGGCCCACGCCCGCCGAGGGGAATCCGCATGGCACCAGAACCACCGCTGCTCAGCATGTCCGGCATCACCAAGTCGTTCCCGGGAGTCCGGGCGCTGGACGGCGTGGACCTCGACGTCCAGGCCGGCGAGGTGCACTGTCTGCTCGGCCAGAACGGCGCCGGGAAGTCCACCTTGATCAAGGTGCTGGCCGGCGCCCACCAGCCCGACACGGGCACGATCCGCTGGCGCGGTGACGACGTCACCCTGCGCTCGCCGATCGCCGCCATGCGCCTCGGCATCGCCACCATCTACCAGGAACTCGACCTGGTGGAGCACCTGTCGGTCGCGGAGAACGTCCACCTCGGCCACGAACCCACCACCGCCGGCTTCGTCGTCCGGGGCCGGGCCGCCAAGGCGTCCACCGCCGAGCTGCTGAAGCGCCTCGGGCACCCGGAGATCGACCCCGGCCGCCTGGTCGGCGACCTGCCCGCCGCGCACCAGCAGATCGTGTCCATGGCCCGCGCCCTCTCCCACGACGTACGGCTCATCGTGATGGACGAGCCGTCCGCCGCCCTCGACCCGGACGAGGTCGACAACCTCTTCCGCATCGTCGGCGACCTGACCGCCGCCGGCGTCGCCGTGGTCTACATCTCCCACCGCCTGGAGGAGATCCGCCGCATCGGCGACCGCGTGACCGTGCTGAAGGACGGCCGGGCCGTGGCCCGCGGGCTGCCCGCCAGGTCGACGCCGACCAGCGAGGTGGTGTCGCTGATGACGGGCCGCACCGTCGAGTACGTCTTCCCGCCCCGCCCCGCCGCCCCGCCGGCCGCGGGCGATCCGGTCCTCACCGTCGAAAACCTGTCCAGGCGCGGGGAGTTCGCCCCGCTCGACCTCCACGTCCGCCGCGGCGAGATCGTCGGCCTCGCCGGACTCGTCGGGTCCGGACGGTCGGAGATCCTCGAGACGGTCTACGGCGCCCGCAAGCCCGACACCGGCCGCGTCCTCGTCGACGGAAAACCGCTCCGCCCCGGCAGCGTCCGCGCGGCCGTCCGCGCCGGACTGGGCCTCGCCCCAGAGGAACGCAAGGCGCAGGCCCTGCTGATGCTGGAGTCGGTCACCCGCAACGTGTCCGTCTCCTCCATGTCCCGCTTCGCGCGGGCCGGCTGGATCGACCGCGGCGCCGAACTGGGGGCGGCGCGCGCGGCGGTCCGGGAGCTGTCCCTGCGGCCCGACAACCCCGACGTGCCCGTGCGCACCCTGTCCGGCGGCAACCAGCAGAAGGCCGTGCTCGCCCGCTGGCTGCTGCGCGGCTGCCGGGTGCTGCTGCTCGACGAACCCACCCGCGGCGTCGACGTCGGCGCCCGCGCCGAACTGTACGCGGTCGTACGGCGGCTGGCGGACGAAGGGCTCGCCGTGCTGCTGGTCTCCAGCGAGGTGCCCGAGGTCCTCGGCCTCGCCGACCGCGTCCTGGTGCTGCGCGAGGGCTCCGTCGTCCACACGGCGCCCGCCCGCGAACTCGACGAACACCGTGTACTCGACCTGGTCATGGAAGGAAGCCCGGCGTCATGACGCAGAACGTCTCCCCGCCGCGGGACAGCACCTCCAAGGCAGCGCCGGCCGGCGAACGGCCCGCCTGGCGGGCCGTGCTGTTCCGCGCCGACGTGCGCACCCTGTCCCTGCTCGGCGTGCTCGCCGTGCTGATCCTGATCGGCGGCATCACCAAGCCGGACGAGTTCCTGGACACCCGCAACCTCCAGCTGGTCCTCACCCAGGCCTCCGTCATCGGCGTCGTCACCGTCGGCATGACCTTCGTGATCATCTCCGGCGGCATCGACCTGTCGGTCGGCGCGATCGTCGCCCTCGCCTCGGTGTGGGCCACCACCGTCGCCACCCAGGAGTACGGCTTCGCCGGCATCCTCTTCACCGCCGTCCTGGTCGGCCTCGGCTGCGGCCTGGTCAACGGGGTGCTCATCGCGTACGGCGGGATGGTGCCGTTCATCGCCACCCTCGCCATGCTCGCCTCCGCCCGCGGTCTCGCCCTGCAGATCACCGACGGGCGCACGCAGATCGTCACCGTCGACGGCGTCCTCGACCTCGGCGAGCGCGCCTCCTACGTGCTGGGCGTCCCCCCGCTGGTGCTGGTGTTCGCCGCGGTCACCGTCGTCGGCTGGCTGGTGCTCAACCGCACCACCTTCGGCCGCCGCTCCGTCGCCGTCGGCGGCAACGCGGAGGCCGCCCGGCTGGCCGGCATCGACGTGCGCCGCCAGCGGCTCTACCTGTACCTGCTGTCCGGGC
This sequence comes from Streptomyces sp. DSM 120436, assembly GCF_055778765.1. NCBI lineage: Bacteria > Bacillati > Actinomycetota > Actinomycetes > Kitasatosporales > Streptomycetaceae > Streptomyces > Streptomyces sp. DSM 120436. The sequence goes on from NZ_JBSKBS010000001.1 coordinate 3,933,957, forward strand.
TGTGCTGCGGCATCGCCGCCTTCCTGCTGATCGTCCTGTCCGGATCCGGCCAGAACACCAACGGCAACCTCTACGAACTCGACGCCATCGCCGCCGCGATCATCGGCGGCACCCTGCTCACCGGGGGCCGCGGCACCATCGTCGGCTCCGTCCTCGGCGTCCTGATCTTCACCACCATCACCAACATCTTCGCCCTGAACAACCTGCAGACCGACGTCCAGCAGATCGCCAAGGGCGCGATCATCGTCGCCGCCGTGCTGGTCCAGCGGCGTACCGCGAGCACGACCTGAGGGAAGGGTTCACCGCCATGCCAGAGCCGACGTCCACCAGCCGCAGAGGACTCCTCCTCGGAGCCGCCGCCGTTTCCGCCGGCGCCCTCGTCACCGGCTGCACCAGCAACGAGCCCAGCGGCGGCGACGAGTCCGCCGCGAACAACCAGCCGGCCGCCGACGACAAGCCCGGCAAGCAGGTCACCATCGGCTTCGCCGGACCGCAGGCCGACCACGGCTGGCTCAACGCCATCAACGACCAGGCCAAGCAGCGTGCCGAGAAGTACTCCGACGTCACCCTGGAGAGCACCGAGGGCTCCAACGACACCGCCCAGCAGATCGGCCAGATCGAGACCCTCATCAACAAGAAGGTCGACGTCCTGGTGATCCTGCCCGCCGACGGCAAGGCGCTCACCCAGGTCGGGCTGAAGGCGATGCGCGCCGGCATCCCCGTCGTCAACCTCGACCGCATCTTCAACACCCCGCAGGCGTACCGCTGCTGGGTCGGCGGTGACAACTACGGCATGGGCCTCAACGCCGGCCACTACATCGGCGAGAAGCTCAAGGACAAGCCCGACGCCAGGGTGATCGAGCTGGCCGGCCTGGACAACCTGGAGCTGACCAAGCAGCGCACCCAGGGCTTCGACGACGCGCTGAAGAACTACCCGAACATCCGCAAGGTGGCCCGCCAGGCCGCCGAGTTCACCGTCGAGTCCGGCCAGGCCAAGATGGCACAGCTGCTCCAGGCCCAGTCGCGGTTCGACGCGCTGTGGAACCACGACGACGACCAGGGCGTGGGCGCGCTGCGCGCCATCGAGCAGGCCGGCCGCGACGACTTCCTGATGGTCGGCGGCGCCGGCGCGCTCTCCGCGTTCGAGGCCATCAAGGCCGACGACGGTGTCCTGAAGGCCACGGTCCTGTACCCGCCGACGATGGCCGCCTCCGCGATCGACCTCGCCCGCGCCCTCGGCCAGGGCAAGGGCATCGACGGCCTGTCCGAGTTCGAGATCCCCTCCTCGGTGACCTGCTACTCGGCCGTCGTCGACAAGGACAACGTCGACCAGTACATGCCCACCGGATTCAGGTGAGCGGCCCCGCCCCACGGGCCTGACCGGCCCACCGGGCGGGGACCGCCCCGCCCGCCACGACGACGAGGAGGACATCCGAATGGCACAGCCGCAAGCGTCCGAAGGGGCGGGAACGGGGAAGCCGCCGCTGCGCGTCGGCATGGTCGGTTACGCCTTCATGGGCGCCGCCCACTCCCAGGGCTGGCGCACCGTGGGACGCGTCTTCGACCTGCCGCTCCGCCCCGAGATGGCCGTGATCTGCGGCCGGGACGCCGACGCCGTGCGGGCGGCGGCCGACCAGCACGGCTGGGCACGGGCCGAGACCGACTGGCGGGCCCTGGTGGAGCGCGACGACGTCGACCTCGTCGACATCTGCACCCCCGGCGACAGCCACGCCGAGATCGCGCTGGCCGCGCTGGCCGCGGGCAAGCACGTGCTGTGCGAGAAGCCCCTCGCCAACACCGTCGCGGAGGCCGAGGCGATGGCCCGCGCGGCCCAGGAGGCGCGGGCCCGCGGCCAGGCGGCCATGGTCGGCTTCAACTACCGCCGGGTGCCCGCCACCGCGCTGGCCCGGCGGATGGTGGAGGAGGGCCGCGTCGGCACCCTGCGGCACGTGCGGGTGGCGTACCTCCAGGACTGGCTGGTGGACCCGCAGTTCCCGCTCACCTGGCGGCTGCGCCGCGAACAGGCGGGATCCGGCTCGCTCGGCGACCTCGGCGCGCACATCGTCGACCTCGCCCAGCACCTGGCCGGCGAGCGGCTCGCGGGCGTCTCCGCGCTCACCGAGACGTTCGTCCGCGAGCGGCCGCTGCCCACCGCGTCGAGCAGCGGCCTGGCCACAGTCTCCGCGGCCGGCACCGGGCCGGTCACCGTCGACGACGCCGCCGTGTTCACCGGCCGGTTCGCCTCCGGCGCCCTCGCGTCCTTCGAAGCCACCCGGTACGCCACCGGACGCAAGAACGCCCTGCGCATCGAACTCAACGGCGAGCGCGGCTCGCTCGCCTTCGACCTGGAACGGCTCAACGAGCTCGAGTACCACGACGCCACCGGGAACGCCGCGCACGGCGGCTTCCGCCGCATCCTCGTCACCGAGCCCGACCACCCCTACCTGGACGCCTGGTGGCCGCCGGGCCACGGCCTCGGCTACGAGCACACCTTCGCCCACCAGGCCCGCGACCTGGTGCACGCCATCGCCGAGGGCCGCGTCCCGGAACCGTCCTTCGCGGACGGACTCCAGGTGCAGCGCGTCCTCGCGGCGGTGGAGGAGAGCGCCGAGAAGAACGCCGTCTACACCCCGATCGCCGCCTGAGGAGGACGGATACGGATGTCGCGCAACTTCACCCTGTTCACCGGCCAGTGGGCCGACCTTCCGCTGGAGGAGGTCTGCCGGCTCGCCCGCGACTTCGGCTACGACGGCCTCGAACTCGCCTGCTGGGGCGACCACTTCGAGGTGGACAAGGCCCTCGCCGACCCCTCCTACGTGGCCGGCCGCCACCAGCTCCTCGAGAAGTACGGCCTGAAGTGCTGGGCGGTCTCCAACCACCTGGTGGGTCAGGCCGTCTGCGACGCCATCATCGACGAACGCCACCGGGGCATCCTGCCCGCCCGGATCTGGGGCGACGGCGAGCCCGAGGGCGTACGGCAGCGGGCCGCCGCCGAGATCAAGGACACCGCGCGCGCCGCGGCCCTCCTGGGCGTCGACACCGTCATCGGGTTCACCGGCTCCGCCATCTGGCACCTGGTGGCCATGTTCCCGCCCGCCCCCGAGTCGATGATCGAGCGCGGGTACGAGGACTTCGCCGAGCGCTGGAACCCGATCCTCGACGTCTTCGACGCCGAGGGCGTGCGCTTCGCCCACGAGGTCCACCCCGGCGAGATCGCCTACGACTACTGGACCACCGTGCGCGCCCTCGACGCGGTGGACCGCCGCCCGGCGTTCGGGCTGAACTTCGACCCGTCCCACTTCGTCTGGCAGGACCTCGACCCGGTCGGCTTCCTGTGGGACTTCCGCGACCGGATCTACCACGTCGACTGCAAGGAGGCCCGCAAGCGCCTCGACGGCCGCAACGGCCGTCTGGGCTCCCACCTGCCGTGGGGCGACCCCCGGCGCGGCTGGGACTTCGTCTCCGCGGGCCACGGTGACGTGCCCTGGGAGGACGTCTTCCGCATGCTGCGCTCCGTCGGCTACCGGGGACCGGTCTCCGTGGAGTGGGAGGACGCCGGCATGGACCGCCTCCAGGGCGCCCCCGAGGCGCTGAAGCGGCTCAGGGCCTTCGACTACGACCCGCCCAGCGCCTCCTTCGACGCGGCGTTCAGCAGCTGAGGCGCGACCCGCCCGGCGCGTTCCCCGACGCGGCGTCCAGCGGCTGAGGAAACGGTCCCGACGCCAGGTCGGGGACGGGGGCCGCGCGTTCGCCGGCCCCCGGTCCGGCCTGCCTGGAATCCGCTTTGTCCTCTCCTGGGCAAAAGTTCAACCAGGCCCGGTCCAAGGGGTGTTGTCCCCGGAAGAACGCGGTTACCGTCCCTGGAGTGTTCAGGGCGCCCACGCCTCCGGGGTGACGGCGCACCCCGGCCCACGCACGCACCGCACGATCAGCACCTGTTCCGTACGGCCCCATCCCGTTCCCGGAGGGACTTCGTGCACAGAAGAAGACTCACATCGACCCGCACCGCCAAACGCCCCGCCTTCCGCACCACGCTCGCCCTGGTCACCGGCCTGCTGCTGGCCGTGGGCACCCCGGCCACCGTCGCCGGCGCCCACCCAGGCCACCCGGAGCACGACGGACCGGCGGCGGCCGAGGGGCAGTTCCAGCAGGTGCCGCTCGCCAAGGGCGAACCCGAGATGGGCGAGCCCATGTCGCTCGCCGTCCTCCCGGACCGCAGCGTCCTGCACACCTCCCGGGACGGCACCCTGCGCCTCACCGACCAGGGCGGCGTCACCAAGGTCGCCGGCCGCATCCCCGTCTACAGCCACGACGAGGAGGGCCTCCAGGGCGTCGGGGTGGACCCCGGCTTCGAGAACAACCGGGCGATCTACCTCTACTACGCCCCGCCGCTCGACACCCCCGCCGGTGACGCCCCGGAGAACGGCACCGCCGAGGACTTCGCGAAGTTCGACGGCGTCAACCGCCTCTCCCGGTTCGTCCTGAATCCCAACGGAACCCTGGACCTGTCCAGCGAGAAGAAGATCCTGGACGTCGCCGCCTCCCGCGGCACCTGCTGCCACGTCGGCGGCGACATCGACTTCGACGCCGAGGGCAACCTCTACCTGTCCACCGGCGACGACACCAACCCCTTCGCCTCCGACGGCTACACGCCGATCGACGAGCGCCCCGGCCGCAACCCCGCCTTCGACGCCCGCCGCAGCTCCGGCAACACCAACGACCTGCGCGGCAAGATCCTGCGCATCAAGGTCGCCGAGGACGGCTCGTACACCGTCCCGGAGGGCAACCTCTTCCCGCCGGGCACCGAGAAGACCCGCCCCGAGATCTACGCGATGGGCTTCCGCAACCCGTTCCGGATGAGCGTCGACGAGAAGACCGGCATCGTCTACGTCGGCGACTACGGCCCCGACGCCGGCGCCGCCAGCCCCACCCGCGGCCCGGCCGGACAGGTCGAGTTCGCCAAGGTGACGAAGGCCGCCAACTTCGGCTGGCCGTTCTGCACCGGCGACAACGACGCCTACGTCGACTACGACTTCGCCACCGGCACGTCCGGCGACACGTTCGACTGCTCCGCGCCGAAGAACACCTCCCGGCACAACACCGGCCTGGTCGACCTGCCGCCCGCCCAGCCCGCCTGGATCCCCTACGACGACGGCTCCGTCCCCGAGTTCGGCAGCGGCTCCGAGTCCCCGATGGCGGGCCCGGTCTACCGCTACGACCCGGACCTGAAGTCCTCGGTGAAGTTCCCGGAGGAGTTCGACGGCGACTTCTTCGCCGGCGAGTTCGGGCGCCGCTGGATCAAGCGCATCGAGCAGACCGAGGACGGCCCCGGCGGCTCGGTCGCGAAGATCAACGACTTCCCGTGGACCGGCACGCAGATCATGGACATGGACTTCGGCCCGGACGGCGCGCTCTACGTCCTCGACTACGGCCTGTCCTGGTTCCAGGGCGACCAGCACTCCGCGCTGTACCGGATCGAGAACGCCGAGGACGGCTTCTCCCCGATCGTCGGGGTGAGCGCCGACCGCACGTCCGGCGCGGCCGGCCTGAGGGTCAGGTTCACCGCCACCGCGGAGGACGCCGACTCCCCGGACCTCACCTACGCCTGGGACTTCGGCGACGGCACCAAGGGCGAGGGACTCACCCCCACCCACAGGTACAAGAAGGCCGGCACCTACACCGCGACCTTCACCGCCACCGACCCCGAGGGCAACACCGGCAACGCCAGCGTCCGCATCGTCGTCGGCAACACCGAGCCCACCGTGAAGATCGAGATCCCGGGCAACGGCAGCCTGGCCGCCTTCGGCGAGCCCGTGCCGTTCAAGGTGACCGTCACCGACCCCGAGGAGCAGGTCGACTGCTCCAGGGTCAAGGTCGCCTACAGCCTCGGCCACGACAACCACGCCCACGAGCTCACCAGCGAGACGGGCTGTGAGGGCACCCTCAACCCGCCGCCCGGCGACGGCGGTCACGACCCCAACGCCAACATCTACGGTGTCGTCGGCGCCAGTTACACCGACGGCGGGGCCAATGGCCAGGAGGCGCTGACCGGCACCGCGCGCGCCGTCATCCAGCCGCTGCACCGCCAGGCCGAGCACTTCACCGAGCAGTCCGGCGTCAGCGTCATCGACAAGACCCAGGCCAACGGCGGCAAGACGGTCGGCGACATCCACGACGGCGACTGGATCTCCTTCACCCCCTACCGCTTCGACGGCCAGAAGAAGCTGACCGTGCGGGCCTCCTCCGGCGGCTCCGGCGGCTACATCGAGCTGCGCACCGGTTCGCCCGAGGGCCCGCTGCACGGCTCGGCGTACATCCCGCCGACCGGCGGCTGGGAGACCTTCCAGGACGTCGACGTCCCGCTGCGGGCACTGCCGAAGAAGACCACCGAGATCTACCTGGTCTTCAGGGGCGGCGAGGGCGCGCTGTACGACGTGGACGACTTCGAGTTCTCCACGCAGCCGTTCAAGCAGGGCAAGAAGGTCCTCGTCTTCTCGAAGACGGCCGGCTTCCGGCACGACTCCATCGAGGACGGCGTGGCCGCCCTGAAGGAACTCGGCGCCCCGGCCGGCATCTCGGTCACGGCGACCGAGGAGGCCGGACAGTTCACCACCGCCAACCTCGCCAAGTACGACGCGGTGGCCTTCCTGTCCACCACCGGTGACGTGCTCAACGCCGAGCAGCAGAAGGCGTTCGAGAACTACGTGAAGAACGGCGGCGGCTACATGGGCATCCACGCCGCCGCCGACACCGAGTACGACTGGGAGTTCTACGGCGGCCTCGTCGGCGCGTACTTCGACTCGCACCCGGCCGTCCAGAAGGCCACCGTGCGCGTCGAGGACCACGACCACCCGTCCACCGCGCACCTGGAGGACACCTGGGAGCGCACCGACGAGTGGTACAACTACCGCACCAACCCGCGTGAGCAGGCCAAGGTCCTCGCCACCCTCGACGAGACCAGCTACGAGGGCGGCACGATGAAGGGCGACCACCCGATCGCCTGGTGCCAGACCTACGGCGGCGGCCGCTCCTTCTACACCGGCGGCGGCCACACCAAGGAGTCGTACGCCGACGAGGCCTTCCGCGCCCACCTGCTCGGCGGTCTGCAGTACGCCACCGGCCAGGTGAAGGCGGACTGCAAGCCGGACAAGGGCTACCGGAAGATCTTCAACGGCCAGACCCTGGACGGCTGGAAGCAGGCCGGCCCCGGCAGGTTCGTCGTCAAGGACGGCGGGGTCATGGAGTCCGAGGGCGGCATGGGCCTCCTCTGGTACCAGGCCAAGGAGCTCAAGTCGTACTCGCTGAAGCTCGACTGGAAGATGCGCGGCGACGACAACTCCGGTGTCTTCGTGGGCTTCCCGGCCTCCGACGACCCGTGGTCGGCGGTCGACAAGGGCTACGAGATCCAGATCGACGCGACGGACGCGGCGGATCGCACCACCGGCGCGGTCTACTCCTTCAAGTCGGCCGACATCAAGGCCCGCGACCAGGTGCTGCGCCCGCCCGGGCAGTGGAACTCCTACGAGATCAAGGTCAAGGGCGAGCGGCTCCAGGTGTTCCTCAACGGAGTCAAGATCAACGACTTCACCAACAAGGACCCGCAGCGGAGCCTGACCGACGGCTACATCGGCCTGCAGAACCACGGGGCCGACGACCATGTCTCCTTCCGCAACATCCAGCTGAAGGAACTGCCCTCCTAGGGCACCGAGAACGGCGGCGGGCGGACGGACGCCGGACCCCCGCCCGCCGCCTCGGTCCGGAACCCTCGGGTCCGGCACACGTCCGGCCCTGGTCCCGGCACCTCGCCCGGGCCACGGGGCCGGCGCCCGGCTCGCCCCCTTGGCCCGCCCGGAGCCTGGTCCTCCGGCCGGTCCGCAGGGCGGGCGCCCCGTCCGGCTCACGGACCGGCACACCGGTCGGCCCGTGAGCCGGGCGCAGCGCCCGGTGCGAGGGCAGGCCCACCGTCCGGTCCGCAGGACCGAGCGTGGCCCGCGGTCCTGAGCCGACACCGCGCCGGGCCTGCGGCCCGCACGGTGTTCCGCTCCCGGCCTCGACGTACGCCGGGCTCCGGCCGGCCCCTCCGGGCCGGTGACCTGACCGGCCCGTGGGTCCGGGCACCGACCCGGGGCGGGGACCCGTACCAGGCCCCGAGCCCGATACGGGATCCGTCCTCGGGCCGGCGTCGGTGGCGGGTCCGGTGGCCCGGCTGCCGTGCGGCACCGCGCCCGCACACGTGCACGACGCACCACCCGGTTCCCGGGTACGGGCCACGGCCCGGTCCCGGGACCGGCACGCGCCTGGTCCACGGGCCGGGCACCGCGCCGGGTCCGTACCCGGTGCCACGCACGGCTCCTGCGTCCGGCAACGCCGCGGCCCGAGGGCCGAGAACACCGTCCGGTCCCCGGACCGGACACACCACCCCGCCCGGGGTTCGCCCCACCGCCGGTCGTAGCGCCGGCGGTGGGCCGGGCCGCCGGGCCGGCGCACCGCCACACCCGGTTCGCGTTCGACAAGGAGGCTGCCCATGTCCGCCGAACCGTCCTCCGTCCCCACCACCCCCTCCTCCTCCGCTCCCCGCTTCGGCGTCTGGCTCGTCGGCGCCCGCGGGTCCGTCGCCACGACCGTCGTCGTGGGCTGCGCGGCCGTCGCCGCCGGGCTCCATCCGCCGACCGGCATGGTCACCGAGACCCCCGACTTCGCCGCGAGCGGCCTGCCCCCGCTGTCCTCGCTCGTCTTCGGCGGGCACGACACCGTGGACTGCCCGCTCCCCAAACGCGCCGAACACCTCGCCGACGGCGGCGTCCTCCCGCACGGCCTCCCCGCCGCCGTGCACGCCGAACTCGTCGCCGCCGACCACGAGATCAGGCCCGGCGGCCCCGTTCCCGGCGACACGGACGCCGGCCCCGCCCGCACCGACGACGACTGGATCGACGTCTTCGCCGCCGACATCCGCGACTTCGTCGACCGCAAGGGCCTCGCCGGCGCCGTCGTGATCAACGTCGCCTCCACCGAGCCCGCCCCCGCGGACGGCGCCCTCCCGCCCAGCTCCCTCTACGCGGCCGCCGCCCTCCGCGCCGGCTGCGGCTACGTCAACTTCACCCCCTCCACCGGCCTCCACCACCCGGCGCTGGCCGCGCTCGCCGCGGAGGCCGGCGTGCCGTACGCGGGCCGTGACGGCAAGACCGGGCAGACCCTGCTGCGCGCCGTGCTGGGCCCGATGTTCCAGCAGCGCGCCCTCGCCGTGCGCGCCTGGTCCGGCACCAACCTCCTGGGCGGCGGCGACGGCGCCGCCCTCGCCGACCCCGCCGCGGCCGCCGCGAAGAACGCCGGCAAGGAACGCGTCCTCGCCGACACCCTCGGCGCGGCGCCGGAGGGCGAGGTGCACATCGACGACGTGCCCGCGCTGGGCGACTGGAAGACGGCCTGGGACCACATCGCCTTCGACGGCTTCCTCGGCTCCCGCATGATCCTCCAGACCATCTGGCAGGGCTGCGACTCCGCCCTCGCCGCGCCGCTCGTGCTCGACCTGGCCCGGCTGCTGCTCCGCGCCCGGCAGAGGGGCGTCACCGGCCCGCTGGGCGAACTCGGCTTCTACTTCAAGGACCCGGTCGGCGACGGCCCGTCCTCCCTGGGGGAGCAGTACACGGAGCTGAAACGCTTCGCCGCACGCCTGCGCGACGACGCGGGGGACAGCGGGGCGCAGCGATGACCCACACCGCGACCCCGCGCCTCACCCCCGTGGCCCGGGGCACCGCCCCCGCGACTCCTGCCGCCGGGGACCCCCCGCCCTCCGGCGCCCCGCGTCCCGGCCGCGCCGCCGCCTGGGCGGAACTGGTGCGGCTGCCCGCCCTGTTCACCGTCCCCGGCGACACCCTCGCCGGTGTCGCCGCGGCCGGCCGGCGGCCCGGACCCCGCGCCCTGCTCCCCATCGGCTCCTCCCTGTGCCTGTACGCGGCCGGCATGGCGCTGAACGACTGGGCCGACCGCGCCGAGGACGCCGTGGAACGCCCCCACCGTCCCCTCCCGTCCGGACGGGTCCGCCCCGCCGCCGCGTTCACCGCCGCCTGCGGCCTCACCGGCGCCGGACTGCTGCTCGCCGCCCGCGCCGGACGCCCCGCCCTCGCGGTGGCCGCCCCGCTGGCGGCCACCGTCTGGGCGTACGACCTGGCGCTGAAGCACACGCCCGCGGGCCCCGCCGCGATGGCCGCCGCCCGTGGGCTGGACCTGCTGATGGGCGGCGCCGCCGCAGGCTCCGCCCGGGCGGCGGCGCCCTCCGCCGCCCTCCTCGGCTGCCACACCCTCGCCGTCACCGCCGTCTCCCGGCGCGAGACCACCGGCGGCTCGGCGGCGGCCCCGCTCGCCGCCCTCGCGGCGACGGGCGCGCTGACCCGGCTGGTCACCCGCCGCCGCATCCGACTCCCGGCAGGCCGGCGGGCAGCAGCCGCCCCCGGCCTGCCGGGCCCCGCCCCGGGCGGCGCCCGGCCCACGCCCGCCGGCGCCGTCACCGCCGCGCTGGCCGCCGCCTACGCCGCCACGGCCGCGCGGCCGTACTTCCACGCCGCGCTCAACCCCTCACCCCCGCTCACCCAGCGCGCGGTCGGCGGCGGCATCCGCGCCACGGTCCCCCTGCAGGCGGCGCTCACCGCCCGGTCCGGGGCGACCGCCACGTCCCTGCTGATCGCGGCCCTGGCCCCGGCCGGCCGGGTGTTCGCCCGCCGGCGCGCCATGAGGGGAGTGAGCCTCACATGACCGCGCACGCGCCCGCCGCGCTGCCGCTGCGCTTCGGCTACGGCACCAACGGCCTCGCCGACCTCCGCCTCGACGACGCCCTCGGCCTGCTGGCCGACCTCGGGTACGACGGCGTGGGGCTGACCCTCGACCACATGCACCTCGACCCGCTCGCCCCCGACCTCGCGGCCCGCACCCGGCACGTCGCGCGCCGCCTGGACGCACTGGGGCTCGGCGTCACCGTGGAGACCGGCGCCCGCTACGTGCTGGACCCCCGGCGCAAGCACGGCCCGTCCCTGCTCGACGCCGACCCCGACGACCGCGCGCGCCGTGCGGACCTGCTGGTGCGGGCCGTGCGGGTCGCGGCCGACCTCGGGGCGCACGCCGTGCACTGCTTCAGCGGCACCCTTCCCGACGGCACCGACGAGGACACCGCGTGGAAACGTCTCACCGGGGCCCTCACCCCGGTGCTGGACGCGGCGTCCGCCGCCGGCGTCCCGCTCGCCGTCGAACCGGAACCCGGTCACCTCCTCGCCACCCTCGCCGGCTTCCACCGCCTGCGCCGCGCCCTCGGCGACCCCGAGCCGCTCGGCCTCACCCTGGACATCGGCCACTGCCAGTGCCTGGAACCCCTCGCGCCCGCCGACTGCGTCCGCGAGGCCGCGCCCTGGCTGCGCCACGTGCAGATCGAGGACATGCGCCGCGCGGTCCACGAGCACCTGCCGCTGGGCGAGGGGGAGATCGACTTCCCGCCCGTCCTCGCGGCGCTCGCCGCCACCGGATACCGGGGCCTGACCGTCGTCGAACTGCCCCGGCACTCCCACGCCGGCCCCCGCTACGCCGCCCACTCGCTGCCGTACCTGCGCCGCGCCGCCCGGCTCGCGGCGGAGCGCACCACCGGCCCGTCCACCGTCCCCTCTCACGGCGATCCCTCCGCCATCCCCGAAGGGAGCAGCACTCCATGACCCGCCCGCCCGCGGCACCGGCCGGCCCGGACGCCGGCACCACCGGCACACCGGCCGCCCCCGGCGACGGCACCACCCCCGCCGTCATCCCGCCCGCCGACCTGCGCCGCCGACTCGCGGCCCGGCTCGACGGCGCCGCCCGCGCCTGGTTCGACCAGGCCCTGGACGAGGCCACCACCCACCCCGGCGCCCACGGACCGATCTCGGTGTGGGAGCTGCGCCTCGCCGAGGCGGGCCGCCGCTGCGGACCCGAACACGCCGACGCCGCCCGCGTCCTCATCCTGCACGCGGCCCGCGCCGACGCCGACGCCCTGACCCGCGTCTACCGCCAGGGCACCGCCGACGAACGCCGCGCCGTCCTGCACGCCCTGCCCCACCTGGTGCCCGGACCCGAGGCGCTCCCGCTCGTCGAGGACGCCCTGCGCACCAACGACACCCGGCTGGTCGCCGCCGCCCTCGGCCCCTACGGCGCCCGCCACCTCGACGCCCACGCCTGGCGGCACGCCGTACTGAAGTGCCTGTTCACCGGCGTCGCCGTCGACCTGGTCGCGGGCCTCGCCCGGCGCGCCCGCGGCGACGCCGAACTCGCCCGCATGCTCGGCGACTACGCCGCCGAACGCACCGCCGCCGGCCGCACCGTCCCGGAGGACCTGCACCGCGTCCTGGCCCTGACCGAGCCCGCCGCCCCGACGCACGGCACGGACGGCCCGCACGGTCCGGGCGTCCCCCACGGCAAGGAGTCCTGATGCGCATCTTCGACCCCCACATCCACATGACGTCGCGCACCACCGACGACTACGAGGCCATGTACGCCGCGGGCGTCCGCGCCGTCGTCGAACCCTCCTTCTGGCTCGGCCAGCCCCGCACCTCCCCGGCCTCCTTCTTCGACTACTTCGACTCCCTCCTCGGCTGGGAACCCTTCCGCGCCGCCCAGTACGGCATCGCCCACCGCTGCACCCTCGCCCTCAACCCCAAGGAGGCGGGCGACCCGCGCTGCACCCCCGTCCTCGACGCGCTGCCCCGCTACCTGGTCAAGGACAACGTCGTCGCCGTCGGCGAGATCGGCTACGACTCCATGACACCCGCCGAGGACACCGCCCTCGCCGCCCAGCTCCAGCTGGCCGCCGACCACGGGCTGCCCGCGCTGGTGCACACCCCGCACCGCGACAAGCTCGCCGGACTGCGCCGCACCCTCGACGTGGTCCGCGAGTCCGCGCTGCCGGTGGAGCGGGTGCTGATCGACCACCTCAACGAGACCACCGTCAAGGAGGCCAAGGACAGCGGCGCCTGGCTCGGCTTCTCCGTCTATCCCGACACCAAGATGGACGAGGAGCGGATGGTCGCCGTCCTGCGCGCCTACGGCCCGGAGCAGGTGCTGGTGAACTCCGCCGCCGACTGGGGGAGAAGCGATCCGCTCAAGACCCGCAAGGTCGCGGACCTGATGCTCGCCGAGGGCTTCACCGAGGACGACGTCGACCGCGTGCTGTGGCGCAACCCGGTCGCCTTCTACGGCCTCAGCGGCCGCCTCGACCTCGGCGTCCCCGCCACCGAGGCCACCCACGAGGGCAACTCCGTCCTGCGCGGGACGCCCAGGGACGAGCCGCGGCCGGACACCGCCGCCGCCGACGCCACAGGGGCGTGAGCCGTGCGCTTCCGCCACCCCGACGGCTCCACCGTCCACCTCGCCTACTGCACCAACGTCCACCCCGCCGAGACCCTCGACGGCGTCCTCGCCCAGCTCCGCGACCACTGCGAACCCGTCCGCCGGCGCCTCGGCCGGGACCGGCTCGGCATCGGCCTGTGGCTGGCCAAGGACGCCGCCCGCGCCCTGGTGACCGACCCCGCCGCCCTGCGCGACCTGCGCTGCGCACTCGAACGGCGCGGCCTGGAGGTCGTCACCCTCAACGGCTTCCCCTACGAGGGCTTCGGCGCCGAAGAGGTCAAGTACCGCGTCTACACACCCGACTGGGCCGACCCCGAACGCCTGGAACACACCGCCGCCCTCGCCCGCGTACTCGCCGCCCTGCTCCCCGACGACGTCACCGAGGGCAGCATCTCCACCCTCCCCCTGGCCTGGCGCACCGCCTACGACGACGAACGCGCGGACACCGCCCGCACCGCCCTGCGCACCCTCGCCGAACGCCTCGACGCACTCGAGGACCTCACCGGACGCTCCGTCCGCGTCGCCCTCGAACCCGAACCGGGCTGCGTCGTCGAGACCACCCGCGACGCCATCGCGCCCCTCACCGCCGTCGGCCACGACCGCGTCGGCGTCTGCGTCGACACCTGCCACCTCGCCACCTCCTTCGAAGATCCCGACACCGCCCTGGACGACCTCGCCCGAGCCGGCGTCCCCGTCGTCAAGGCCCAGCTGTCCGCCGCCCTGCACGCCGAACAGCCGCACCTCCCCGAGGTCCGCGAGGCCCTGGCCGCCTTCGCCGAACCCCGCTTCCTGCACCAGACCCGCACCCCCACGCGCGCGGGACTGCGCGGCACCGACGACCTCGACGAGGCCCTGGCCGGCGACGCCCTGCCCGACACCGGCCCCTGGCGCTCCCACTTCCACGTCCCGCTGCACGCGGACCCCGCCACGCCCCTCACCTCCACGCTCCCCGTCCTCACCTCCGTGCTCACCCGGCTCGTCGGCGGCCCGCACCCGCTCACCCGCCACCTCGAGGTGGAGACCTACACCTGGCAGGCGCTCCCGCCCGAGCTGCGCCCCCGCGGCCGCGCCCAGCTCGCCGACGGCATCGCCGCCGAACTCACCCTGGCCCGCGACCTGCTGACGGACCTCGGCCTGAAGGAACTCCCATGACCGACCCCATCCCCCTGCTCGTCCTCGACGTCGTGGGCCTCACCCCCCGTCTGCTCGACCACATGCCCCACCTCAAGACCCTCGGACGGACCGGGTCCCGCGCCCCGCTCGGCACCGTGCTGCCCGCCGTCACCTGCGCCGCCCAGTCCACCTTCCTCACCGGCGCCATGCCCTCCGAGCACGGCATCGTCGGCAACGGCTGGTACTTCCGGGAACTCGGCGACGTCCTGCTGTGGCGGCAGCACAACGGCCTCGTCTCCGGCGACAAGCTCTGGGACGCCGCCCGCCGCGTCCATCCCGGCTACACCGTCGCCAACATCTGCTGGTGGTACGCCATGGGCGCGGACACCGACATCACCGTCACCCCCCGTCCCGTCTACTACGCCGACGGCCGCAAGGAACCCGACTGCTACACCCGGCCGCCCGCCCTGCACGACGAACTCACCGAGAAGTTCGGCACCTTCCCCCTCTTCCACTTCTGGGGACCCGGCGCCGACCTGGTCTCCAGCCGGTGGATCATCGACGCCACCCGCCACATCATGGCGACCCGGCACCCCGACCTGACCCTCTGCTACCTCCCTCACCTCGACTACGACCTGCAGCGCTTCGGCCCCGACGACCCGCGCTCCCTGAAGGCCGCCGCCGACCTCGACGCGGCCCTCGCCCCGCTGCTGGACGACGCCCGCGCCGAGGGACGCACCGTCGTCGCCCTGTCCGAGTACGGCATCACCCGCGTGAGCCGGCCGGTGGACGTCAACCGCGCCCTGCGCCGCGCGGGCCTGCTCGAGGTCCACACCCAGGACGGCATGGAGTACCTCGACCCGATGGCCTCCCGTGCCTTCGCGGTCGCCGACCACCAGATCGCCCACGTCTACGTCCGCCGCCCCGAGGACCTCGACGCCACCCGGGAGGCCCTCGACGGCCTGCCCGGCATCGAGCAGCTCCTCGACGACGAGGGCAAGAAGGCCCATCACCTCGACCACCCACGGGCCGGCGAACTCGTCGCCGTCGCCGAACCCGACGCCTGGTTCACGTACTACTACTGGCTCGACGACGACCGCGCGCCCGACTTCGCGCAGCTCGTCGAGATCCACCGCAAACCCGGCTACGACCCGGTCGAACTGTTCATGGACCCCCACGACCCCTACGTCAAGGTCAAGGCGGCCGGCGCGCTGGCCCGCAAGAAACTCGGCATGCGCTACCGCATGGCGGTCGTGCCCCTCGACGCCTCACCTGTTCGCGGCAGCCACGGCCGCCTCCCCGCGAGCGACGACGACGGTCCGCTCCTCATCTGCTCCACCCCCCGTGCGGTCGGCGACCGCGTCGCGGCCACCGACGTCAAGCAACTCCTGCTCCGGCTCGCCGGACTCGGCTGACACCGCACCACGCACGGCCGCCGACTTCCGACTACCGAGAGTGAAACACACGGCACTGACAACGGCCGGTCCCACAGCCGCCGGGACCGGCCACGACCGAGAAGGCAGGCACCCGTGACCCCGTACTCCGACCCCTCCCGCCCCTCCGGCAGCGACGCCGCCCCGCTCACCGACACTCCGGACGAGGCGCTGCGCCGCAGCCTCGGCGTGGCCCGGCGCCGCTTCCTGAGCACCTGCACCGCCGTGGCGGCCGGCGCCGTCGCCGCCCCCGTCCTCGGCGCCGCCCCGGCCCTGGCCCACGACAGGGACCACGGCCACGGCCACGGACATGGACATGGGCACGGCCACGGCCGTGGCCGGGTGCTCGTCCCGCCGCACAAGCGCGGCATCATCCTCTACACCGTCCGTGACGCGACCGCCCGCGACCCGCTCGCCAGTGACCTGCCCTCGGGCTTCCGCGAGGTGTTCAAGCAGCTCGCCCGGCACGGCTACCGCCAGGTCGAGTTCGCCGGCTACCGCCAGCACCCGAACGCGCCCGGCGGCGACAACCTCGAAACGGCGCAGGGCGCCAAGCTCCTGCGCCGCTGGCTCGACGACTACGGACTGCGCGCCCAGGGCAACCACGGTTTCATCCCGTCGTCCTGGCCGCTGACCGCCGCCGACCAGGACACCTTCAAGAAGCACCTGGAGATCGCCAACATCCTCGGCATGGACCACATGGGCACCGGCGGCGACCCCACCGGCAGCTCCTACCGCGCCGACTGGGACGTGGCCGCCGACAAGTGGAACGCGCTCGGCGAGATCGCCCGTCGCGAGGGCATCAAGCTCTACACCCACAACCACGACAGCGCGTACGGCTTCCTGCTCGACCGGGGCCCGCTGGACGACCAGGGCCGGCCGACCCGCAGCTCGGGCGTCCGGAAGCTGGAGTACTTCCTGAAGGTCACCGACCCGAAGCTGGTCTGGCTGGAGATGGACGTCTTCTGGGCGCACGTCGCCCAGTACAAGTTCCACACCTACACCGCCCCCGACGGCTCCACCCGCAGGAGCGTCTTCGACCCGGCGGGCCTGGTCGTCCGCCACAACAAGCGCTACCCGCTGTTCCACGCCAAGGACGGCGTCGTCGACACCACCAACGGCATGGGCTGGGACATGGTGCCGTTCGGCACCGGCGACATCGACTACACGACGTTCTTCTCCCGCGTCGGGCTGAGCGACTACCGCAACCCGATGGTGGAGGACGACAACGCCCCGAGCGAGACCGACCCCGCGCAGTCGCTGCGCGAGGCCAAGATCAGCTACGACAACATGGCGGCCCTGCGCGGGCGCCGCCGCTGACCGCGTGACGACGGACGGGGCGGGCGCGGCCGGGCGTCACGCGGTCAGCGGCGGCGCGAGGGGGCGGGACCGCCGCGCCCCGCCCCGCCCGTCACCACCGCACCGCGCGGAGCCCCGTCCGGCCCGGTCGGCACACCCGTCCCGGGTCGCCGCACCCGCGCGGCGACCCGGGAGGAACCGCCCGGCGGCTTCGGCGCGCCCTGGCACCCGACCCGTCGGCGGCGACGGGCGGGCCCCTGGCCCGCGCGGTGCCCCGTGGCCCGGCGCCTGAGCGGCTGCCGGGGACGTCCCGGACGGCCGGTCCGACGTCCCGGGTCCGTCGGACCGGCCGACGCCCCGAGCCGGTCCGACCGACCGACGGACGCCCCGAGCCGGTCGCGGACCCGTCGCGCGGGACGCGGCCCCGACCTCTCCGGGACGACGGAAACGCAGGTGAAAGGCGCTCCGAAACCTTGGTATGGTTGTCCATGTCGCCACGGGGGAACACCCCCGCACGCGACAGACACCTTGTCCGGGTGGCGGAATGGCAGACGCGCTAGCTTGAGGTGCTAGTGCCCTTTATCGGGCGTGGGGGTTCAAGTCCCCCCTCGGACACGCACTCCAGTGACACGCATGAGAGGGCCTCGACCTGACGGTCGCGGCCCTCGTCGCGTTTTCGTAGCTGACTGTGATGCCCAGGGCTTCATGGAGAGTCGCATCACTCACCGTAACGAAGCGCTACGAGCGCCCGGACGGGGAGAAGCGATCATTTGAGATGTGAATCGGAGCACCATGTAGAGCTGCGCTTCGTCCCCGGATGCGGACGGCCCCGGTCCCGGAATCAGCCCGTGGGCGGCGGATTCAGGATGACGTCGGAGACATCCCAGCCGCCTTTGACGGCGGGTCCGTTCTCACCCATCGTGCAGCCGGCCGCCGATGCCGGGTCCGTGGGCGTCCACTCGCCGTACACCCGCACCGGCGGTGTGTCGTTGGAGACCCGGCAGTCGACCCGGACCCGGAAGAATCCAGTGCCGCCCGTGCAGGTCACGACGAAGTTGTAGAAGGACTGGTAGCGCTGGGGGGGCGCACTCCTTCGGCAGTGCCTGTGCGGTGCTCGCACCGACGCCGACGAGGGTGAGCGCGGCCATGGTGGCCGCGGTGAGTAAGGCGGAGATGCTTCTGCGCATGTGGGGCTCCTTCGTGGGGGTGCTGCCGTCCGGACGGACGGCGGAGCTGGGGGCGCTGTGCAGCAGTGTCGCTGGGGGAGATGCGGCGGGCAGCGGGGCGTAACGTGGCCCGTGTGCCCTCCCCGCTGAGCCGCCCCTCCCTCGCCCCGTGCGTGTCGCTGCGGAGGCGACCGGGAACCTGATGCCCGGACGGCCGCCGGGACTCCCAGCGGTCGGCAACCACGGCGACCCCGGGGGGCGGACGTGAAAGCCACGGACCCCTTCGGCCGACGCTCGGTGATCAGCGGCACCTTCCGGCAGGTGGCGTTCGGTGGAGCACCGGATCCGGTGGGCCCCACCGTCGAAGAAATCACCGTCTCCACCGCTCACGTGCCGGGATGCTCCGTCAGGGCGAGCTGTCGCGGCCAGGGGATGTCGCGGCCGGGCTTGCTGTCGGCCAGTTCGTTCCGACGCCCGGAACGGGAGTGCCTGGAGCGTGCTGAAGGGCGGCGTCCCTGGTGGAGGCGTCGCCCTTCGGTGTTTCGCGTGGTGCCGGCGCCGGGTCAAGCCACAGGGCGGACGGGCGTTGCCGGGCCCTGAGCGCCCGGGGCTGCCGTTCCTGTCGCCCGTACCGGCCTGACCGATCGTTCGGGAGCCGCGCGGGACGGGATCGGGATCGCCGGGGCCGAAAGTCCAGGAGCCATTCTCTTCAGGAGGAGTCTCCGATGAAACATCCCCCGGACCGCATCGACCTCGCCGAGGGGCTACGGCGTGTACTGAGGGACCTGTCCGTAGTGGAACGCTGGACCGAGGGCGCGGTGCCCGGGCTTCCCGAGCCATATGCCGACGACGAGTCGTGGAGCGGACCGGAGTACCGCGTCGAGACCATGAGCGACGACTGCATGCACACGGTCGTGGACATCGTGTGCGACCCCACCCGGGTGCCGCCGGGCCGTGACGGGCCCGCCGAGGATGAGGCCGCCGCGCTGCGCTCCACCGTGCGGGCCCTGCTCGATCTCGCCGGCGTCGGCTCCGGGCCCGCCTGGACCACGGTCGTGCTGACCGCGCGCGGACCCCGCGTCGTGAACTGCCGCATTGGTTCCGGCGAGACGGTGTTCGCTCGCGAGCGGGTCTCCCGGAGGGATTGAACGCGCCCAGGCGTCGAAGGTGTCCCGGGGGAGTCCCGCCCCCTGGGGCAACGGCGGAATCAGGGCGGTGACACGGGCCTGACCTGGCGTTACCGTTCCGGTTCCCGTTGCGCCCGAGGAGCGGTACCGGCGTGGGAACGGTCCGGGAACAGGCCCCAGGAAAGTGCGTCGTGTCGGGAAGCAGAGCCGGACACACCGCCTAAAGGGGACTCGTCATGGGACGCAAGTCGGCCGGAATCGCTGGGATCGTCACCATCGTGCTGGGCCTGGGCACCGCGATCGACGCGGGCCTCTCGCAGGGCCCCGAGGCCTCAGTGCAGATCCTCGCCGACGACATGGGGCCCACGGTGATCGGCGAGTTCGCCACCGGGACGGCCACCACCGACGACGACATGGGCCCGACCGTGGTCCCGGCCTCCGTCAACGACGACATGGGCCCGACCGTGGTCCCGGCCTCCGTCAATGACGACATGGGCCCGACCGTGGTCGGCGAGCCCGGTGCCGGTGCAGGCACCGACAGGACCGACGACGACATGGGTCCCACCAGCTATGCGGTCTGATCCCCGGCTCGAGCGACCCGTGCCCGACCTCGAACACCCTGTGCCCCGCACCGGGAGGCCAGTCCTCCGGTGCGGGGCACGGTCGTGTGTGAGGGCGGAGCGCTCAGTGGCGGCGTCGGTCCGCCGGGACGCCCATGTCGGTGAACAGTTCCTCCGCCGCCCCCTCGTGCCGCGCCGCGTCCTCGTTCCGGCCGAGCGCCGCCTGTGCGCGGGCCATGCCGGACAGCGCGTAGGCCGTCTCGATGCGGAAGTCGAGGGAGCGGGCCACGTCGAGGGCCTGCTCGTGCAGCTCCAGCGCGGAGCGGTGTTCGCCGAGCCGGTGCAGATAGCGGCCGACCGTGTTCTCCACCTTGGCCCGCCGCAGCGGGGAAACGTTTGAGCTTACGGTGGTGAGTGCGCGGTCGGCGTATTCCCCGGCCTGTTCGGTCCGGCCCAGGCGATGGCAGACATCCGCCGACAGCGCCAGAGCCAGTGCCACCTGTCCCGGGTCGCGGTTCTCCTCGCACAGGGCGCGCGCCTGCATCAGGTTCACCTCGGCCGCCTCGGGGTCGCCGAGGCAGGAATGGGCGAACGCCAGGTCGGTCAGCGCCGACAGCTTGTTCTCGTGGCGGCCCAGCTCATCGCACAGGGCGATGGCCCGGCGCGCGGCGGAGGCGGCCTCCTCGTGCCGGCCCCACTGCTCGTACAGGGTGCTCAGCAAGGTGTGGGTCTCCGCCTCGGCACGCCTTGCGCCCAGTTCGCGCTGGTGTCCTATCGCCTTCTCCAGGTGGGACAGGGCCTGCGGGAAGCGTCCGAGGAGGCTGCTGAGCTGGCCCAGCGAACTCTCGCTGTGGGCCACGGTCTGGAGGTCGCCGAGTCGCTCGGCCACCTCCAGGCTCTCCGTGGCGATCTCGAGGCCCTCGGCGAAGCGGCCCAGCTTCCAGCAGGCCACGCCCAGGTTGGACAGGCTCACTCCGAGCAGGGGCAGCTCTCCGAGGCGGCGAGCGGCCGCGACCGCCAGCAGGCCCATCGTACGGAACTCCTCCAGATGTCCGCGCACACTGAGCTGGAAGGCGAGATTACGGGTGAGGAACACCGTGTGCCGGTCAAGACCGAGCCGCCCCGACAGGCCCACCATCCCCAGGACCGCGCCCTGCTCCCGGGCGAACCAGCCCTCGGCCTGCGGCCGGTCACCGAATTCCGGTGTGGACAGGCTTACTTCCTCCGTGCCTGTGGGAATGCGGCGGCGCCCCGGGAACATCACCTGGCAGGCCGACTCCGTCGCCGTCAGGTAGTAGTCGAGCAGCCGCCGCACCGACTCCGTGTCGTCGTCCTCCGTCGATGCCGACCGCAGACTGTGCGCGAAGCTGCGCACCAGGTCGTGGAAGGTGTACAAGCCGATGTCCGGCTGCTTCAGCAGGTGGACGTCCAGCAGCTGTTCGAGGACGTCCTCGGCGTCGAAGAGATCGATGCCCAGCAGTGCGGCCGCCACCTGCACGTCGATGTCGCCGCCCGGATGCAGCGCCAGGATACGCAGCGCGGTCCGGCATTCCTGGTCCAGTGCCTGGTACGACAGCCTCAGGGTGGCGGCGACACTGCGCTGTCCCGAACTCAGCTCGTCCAGTCTCCGGGTCTCGTCCCGCAGCCGGTCGGCGAGATAACGCAGCGTCCAGCGTGGGCGGTTGCGCAGCCGGGCCGTGGCGATCCGCAGTGCCAGCGGCAGATGCCCGCACAGCCGGGCCAGTTCGGCTGCCGCCTCCGGCTCGGCGGCGTACCGCTGTTCGCCCAGTGTCTCTGCGACCAGCCGCGCGCACTCCTGCGGTGACATCACGTCGACCGAGATCCACTGCGCCGAGTCCAGGTCGACGAGCCGCGCCCGGCTGGTGATCAGCACCAGGCAACCCGGCGTGGTCGGCAGCAGTGGCCTTACGCCCTCGGGATCGGCGGCGTTGTCCAGCAGGAGCAGCAGCCGTCTGCCCGTGATCGTGGCCCGCCACAGGGCCGTACGGCCGTCCAGGCCCTCCGGGATGCGTTCGCCCGGCACCCCCAGTGTGCGCAGCAGGGCGTCCAGGGCGCCGCCCGGGATGACCGGTTGCTCGCCGGGGGTGTAGCCGCGCAGGTCGATGTAGAGCTGGCCGTCCGGGAACTCCTCAGCCAGGCTGTGGGCCGCGTGCACCGCGAGCGAGGTCTTGCCGCTGCCGCCCATGCCGTCCAGGGCCACGATGCGTGAGTGACGCGCGTAGTCACGCCCGGCGCAGTCCAGGAGTTCGGCCAGTTCGCGTTCGCGCCCGGTGAAGTCCGCCAGGTCGCAGGGCAGGGTACAGGGCGCCTCGGAGGCGGGCGCCACCGCGGGTTGCGAAGGCACCGGCGTCGCCGTCGGCTGGGCTTCGGGGGCGGCCACCTCCGGGCTCTCGCGCAGGATGCCCTCGTACACCCGGGTCAGGCCCGGGCCCGGATCGACGCCCAGTTCCTCCACGAGCAGTTCCCGGACCTTGCCGTACTCGTCCAGCGCCTCCGCCTGCCGCTCCGAGCGGTACAGGGCGAGCATCAACTGGGCGCGCAGGGTCTCCCGCAGCGGGTACCGCTCCACCAGGTCGCGAAGGTCCACGACGAGCTCACCGGCCTCGCCGAGACCGAGACGCAGGTCGAAGAGCTGCTCGGCGGCGGTCAGCCGGCGTTCCTCGTAGGCGGTCGCGGCCGACTCGATGACCGGACCGCCCGCCCCGGACAGGATCGGGCCGCGCCACAGGCCGAGTGCCCGGCGCAGCGCCGTGACCGCCTGGGCCTGCCGGTCCTCTCCCGCTGCGTCCTTGGCCTCCTGCACCAGCAGGCTGAACTCGGTGAGGTCCAGCTGCTCCGCGGCCAGTGCCACCCGGTAGCCCGGACCGTCGGTGATCAGCACCTCGCCGCCACCGGGGATGCGCCGCCGCAGGTCGGCGACGGCCTTGCGGACCTGGTGGGAGGCGGTGGCGGGCGGATCCTGCGCCCAGGCCGACTCCACGAGCCTGGTGATCGGTAACACCCGCCCGGACTCCAGCAACAGAGTGCCGAGGACGCGCTTCTGGATGTGACCGCCCAGCCGCAGCCGGGTCCCCCCGGCCCAACCCTCCAGAGGTCCCAGCACGTTGAAGCGCAGCGAACCAGCTTCGGCACTGGTCATGCCGGTGAGCCTCCCTCAGGTCCCGTGTTCCCCCGACCCGCCCCTCCGCGCCCTCGGATCATAGCCCGTTCCCTTCCCGCTCGGTAACGGACCGGTATGCGTTCGGTAATCGGGGATTCCACTCTGGTCCCACCAGCCGGGACCGGTGACCCGACCTCGCCGAACGGGCCCCACGTGTCGTACAAGGAGACGGAATGACAGAGCAGTCAGCGACGGAAGGACTTGCCGGACAACTGCGGGCGGCACGCCGCTGGGCGGGCATCACCCAGGACCAGCTCGCTGGTCTGTCCACCGTCAGCGTGCGTGCCATCCGAGACCTGGAACAGGGCCGGGTACGGCATCCGCGCCGCGAGACCCTTCGGCTGCTCGCCGACGCCATGCGCCTGAGCGACGCCCGGCGCGCCGCGCTGGAACTGGCGGTGGAGGGCGCGCCCGCCGGCCCGGTCGTGCGTGAGGCCTACGGTGCCGAACTCGCGTCTCCGCCCAAGCCGCTGCGCCGCATCGTCGGCCGGACCGAGGAACTGCGCGTCCTGAGCGGGCTGCTGTCCACCGAGCACGAGCGGCTGCTGACCGTAGTGGGTCTCGCGGGCGTGGGCAAGACCCGACTGGCGCAGGAGGCTGCCCTGTTGCTGCACACCCGCGACAGGACACCGGTCGTCTGGGTCGACATGGCCGCCGCGGACCCGGCCGGCACGGCGGACCGCAGCCCGCGCTCCGCGCTCACCGGCTGGGTGCGCTCGCTCGCGGGGGGCGGCGGAGGACTGGACGAACTGGCCTCCGTCATCCGCGGCCAGGCCACCCTCCTCGTCCTCGACGGTTACGACACCGTCCCGCAGGTCGGCCCCCGGCTGCTGGAACTCCTGTACAGCTGCCAGCGGTTGAAGGTCCTCATCACCGCCCGGGAACCGCACCGCAGCTGCGGCAACCGCATCATCCCGCTCGCCCCCCTGCCGGTTCCCGCCCCGCTCCCCGAGGGACCCGCGCCGCTGCCGGGCGAGTCCCTCACCGTGGGTGAGCCCGCCGTCGAGCTGATGCTGTCCTGCATCGGCCACATGCGGCCCGACCTGCTGCCCACGGACTCCGTCGTACGAACCGTGGCCCAGATATGCCGGGCCTTGGACGGCGTACCGAGAGCCATGGAGTCGGCCGCCTCATGGCTGCTGCTGCACTCCTTGGAGGAGCTGCTGCGGATCGCCCGTACCCGCCCCCTCGACATCGTGGACGACGCCACCGTCGCCGACCTGGCCGGCGACGGGCTCGGCACGCTGCTCACCGACGCCGTCGCCCGCCTCGACGATGCTCCCGCCAGGCTCCTCGGCGACCTCGGCGCGCTCTGCGACGGCTGGACCGCCGACCAGGCCGCCGCGGACCTGTCCGTGCCCAGCGCCCTCGTGGTCCGCGACGTGCACGCGCTGATGCTGCGCGGCCTGGTGCGCAGGCTGCCCGCCGGGCAGGACGGGGCGGCGCGCTTCGGTGTCCTCAACCTGGTCCGGCAGCTCGGCGCGGACCGGGCGGCGGCACGCGCCCCGCAGGCCGTGCCGACGGGCTGACCTCATCCGGTGTCGATCCGTCCGACCTCCAGTCCCGGCGTTCGACCGTCTGACCCCCGCCCCTCGTGCCCGTACCGAACCCGAACCCACGAAAGGCCCCTGCCGTGCGCAATTTCATCTCTCTCGCCGACCTCGCCCCCGAGCAGCTCTCCCGGATCGTCGCCCGCGCCGTCGAGTTCGGCAGCGGCGAGGCACACCCGCGCCCGCTGGCGGGCCGCCGGGTGGGCATGTACTTCCGCAAGTCCTCCACCCGCACCCGTGCGTCCTTCTGGAGCGGAGCCACCCGGCTCGGCGCGGACGTCATCACCTTCGGGCCCGACGAACTCCAGCTCTCGACGGGTGAGACGGTGGAGGACACCAGCCGGGTCCTCGGCCAGTACCTGGACGCGCTGGTGGTCCGTACCAACGGGGACGTGTCCGAGATGCGCCGCCTCGGCAGCAGTCTCGACCTCGCGGTCGTCAACGCCCTCAGCCTGGACGAACATCCCACCCAGGCCGTCGCCGACCTCGCCACGCTCACCGAGCACTTCGGCGCCCTCGACGGAGTGCACCTGCTCGTCGTGGGGGAGGGCAACAGCTCCGGCGCGGCCCTGGCCCTGGCCGGAGCCCTCACGCCCGGGCTGCGGATCACCCTGCTGTGCCCGACGGGGTACGAGGTCCCGCAGGAGACCCTCGACCTGGTCGAGAAGCTCAGCGGCGGCAGCCACCAGGTCACCCAGATGACCGACCCGGCCGCGGTCGAGGGTCCGGTGGACGCGATCTACACCAGCCGCTGGCAGACCATGGGCGTACCGAAGGCCGACCCCGACTGGCTCGCTTCCTTCCAGGGATTCGCCGTCGACCAGGCTTTCTTCGACCGCTACGCCGGCCCGGAGACCGTATTCCTGCACGACCTGCCCGCCGTGCGCGGCCAGGAGGTCGCAGATGAGGTCCTCGACGGCGAGCACAGCCTCGCCTGGCGGCAGGCGTACCACAAGATGAGCGCCGCGATGGCGGTGCTGGAGTGGTGCGTGGCCGGCGACGCCCAGCTCTGACGACCACGTCCGAGGGTCCGGCGCCACGGCCGGCTCTCCGCGGCACAAGGGGGGCGGCGGCGGTGCGGCTCGGCAGGCCGCACCGACGCCGCCCCTGCGCGCGTGGTCCTCGAACCGGTCAGCCGCCCATGGCGGCGATGACCGAACGAGGTCGCAAATCCGTCCAGTTGGCCTCGATGTAGTCGGTGCACTCCTGCTTGCTGCCCTCCTCACGCACCTCCTGCCAGCCCTCCGGGCGACGAACACGGGCGGGCCACAGGGAGTGCTGTCCCTCGTCATTGACCAGGACGACAAAACGACCGTCGGCGTCGTCGAACGGGTTGGTTGCCATGAGAATCCACCTCTGTCGGGTCCGTCTGCTGGGGCTGCGCTGCCGCACCGCCGTCCTGACCGTAGGCGCCGGTCCGTGCCTCCCCGGGCAGGCCGAGCGGCAGTTGGGCGGCACCACGGTCCGCACGGTTGCCGCTGCCGCCTACACCGGTACGCGCGAGACCTGGTGCGCCCGGGTCACGGCGACGCCGGCCGCCACAGCGGCCGCCCGCACGGAGCCGAGCGCGTTGCGCAGCAACTCCGTACGCACCTGCGGCTGGTCGGCCAGCTCGGGCCGGTCGGCATCCAGCACCTGCACCGCGGCCTCCAGCACGGCGAACGTCGCCTCGCCCATGGGCTCACGGCGGTCGGCACGGGACATCGCCTCGCGCAGCGCCTCGGTCAGTACGTCGGCGGGGGCGGTCTGGGACATGGGTTCCACTCCTTTGCATGTCGCTTTCACAGAGCTTTCCGTTTTGGCGCGGCAACGCGAAACGACTGTACGCACGGCTCCCTTTCGGAATGGAGGGCGGCAGCGGCAACTGCCGCCCGGCTGCCGCATCCGATGCCGGTGACAGAGCTTCGGCGTTCCTACGATCGATGCCGAAAGGAAGTTCCGAGCGATCACGATCAGGAAGCTTCGAGATGCTGCAGCCTGCGGAAATGGCGTCTCCAGCGCGGTCCGGGCCGCTGGACGTGGTGGTGACCGGACTGCCGTCCGATGCGCACACCTGGAATCTCGTATTCATTCAATTGCTGCTCGAAGACCTGGGACACCACGTCGTCAATCTGGGGCCGTGCATTCCTCAGGACGAAATCGTCGAGTCCTGCTGCAAGTCCCAGCCCGACCTGCTGGTCGTGAGCAGCGTGAACGGCCATGGATTCCATGACGCCGAGCACCTGATCCGGGCGATCCGGCGGCGCTGGGAACTGGCCGCACTGCCAGCCGCGATCGGCGGGAAGCTCGGCGTTCACGGTGCCGAGGGACGCACCGAGTCCGGGCATCGGCTCCTGTCGGCCGGCTTCGACGCGGTGTTCCAGGAGGACGAGAGCCTCGACGCCTTCGGGGAGTTCGTCTCCAGGCTCGCCACCCGGGAAGGGGCCGTACGGTGACTCCCTTCGGCCGGTTCGTGGCCGCCGCGGCGGCTCGCGGCACCCTCGTCGTCCAGCCCCGCATGGGCTTCTCCTCGCCCTCCCGGATGCGGGCCGGACTGCTCGCCACCAAGGGCGCGACCGACGCAGTCGCCGGCACCCTCACCATCGACAGCTACACACGCGTGGGTGACGAACCCGCCGCGGTACGCGCCCTCAACGCCGACGTTCCCCTCAACGGCTACCCGATCACCTCCTACAGCCGGAACACCTCCCGATGGGTCCTGGACGGCGTCCCCGACGACTCCTTCCCCGTCCAGGTCCGGCATGGTTCGGCCCGCCCCCAGCGGATCGTCGCCGCGCTGGCCCGGCTCGGCCTCACCGCCACCGAGGGCGGCCCGGTCTCCTACTGTCTCCCCTACGGACGCACCCCGCTCGTCGACTCCGTACGCAACTGGCAGGAGGCTTGCGAGCAGTTGGCGGCCCTCAGGGAACACGGTGCCGAGCCGCACCTGGAGAGTTTCGGTGGCTGCATGCTCGGCCAGCTCTGCCCGCCCGGACTGCTGGTCGCGATCAGCGCCCTGGAGGGCCTGTTCTTCCACCGGGCCGGGCTGCGGTCGATCTCCCTGAGCTACACCCAGCAGACCAGCCCGGAGCAGGACGAGCAGGCGGTACGCGCCCTGCGCAGGCTCGCCGCGGAACTGCTGCCCGGCACCGACCGGCACGTGGTCGTCTACACCTACATGGGCGTCTACCCGAGGACCCGGCGCGGCGCCCACGCCCTGCTGGAACGCTCCGCCGAACTCGCCGTCCGCGCGGGGGCCCACCGGCTGATCGTCAAGACCGCCGCCGAGGCGCACCGCATCCCGACCGTCGCCGAGAACGTGGCGGCCCTGCGCATCGCCGCCCGCGCCGCGGCGAACACCGCACACGAGCCGTACGACCCGCCTGACAACCCCGTCTACACCGAGGCCCGCGCCCTCGTCGACGCCGTGCTCGACCTCGACGACGACCTCGGGGCAGCCCTGCTCAAGGCCTTCGAGCGCGGCCACCTCGACGTCCCCTACTGCCTGCACCCCGACAACGCGGGCCGCACCCGCAGCCACATCGACGCGACCGGCCGGCTGACCTGGTCGGACATCGGCGCACTGCCTATCGGCAAGGTCACCGCGCACACCGGCACCCGGCTCACCGCCACCGGCCTCCACGACGCTCTGACCCACGTCCAGCGCCGGTACGACCACGCACCCGACGCCGTCGGCGCGTACGCCGACGACCTCCTGGAGGTATGACCATGACCGCGACCGTCCCCGAGGCCGTGGACGAGGCACTCGTGCCGTTCCCGTCCTCGCCCGACGCCCACCTCACCGACCCCCGCACCCGTGCCACCCTGCGAGTGCAGAGCCGGATGCTCACCGCCACCCGGGCCTTCCTGACCGGCCAGGGCTTCCAGGAGCTGCTGCCGCCCGTGATCGGCCCGGTCACCGACCCCGGCATCCGCGGCTCCAAGCAGGTCGACGTCGACTTCTACGGCCACAAGTACAAGCTGATGACCAGCGCGATCCTGTACAAGCAGGCCTCCCTCCTCGCCTTCGACAAGATCTTCTACATCGCCCCCAACGTCCGCCTGGAGCCCGTCGAGACGGCCGTCACCCACCGCCACCTGGCGGAGTTCCACCAGATCGACGTCGAGATACGCGACGCCCGCCGCGAGGACGCGATGGACCTCGCCGAGCGGCTCGTCACGCATGTCGTCACCGACGTCGTGGCCGCCGTGCCCGAGGACCTGGAGCTGCTGGGCCGTGACAGCGACGCGCTGCGCAGGGCCGTCGCCACCGCCTTCGACCGCGTGGGACACGGGGAGGCCACCGCCGGACTGATCGCCTCCGGGCACCCGCAGGACCCCGCCGCCGAGATCGACTGGCAGGCCGAGGAGATCATCTCCGCCGGCGCGGACAGGCCCTTCTTCGTCACCGACTACCCCAAGGGCTCACGCGGCTTCTACGACAAGGAGAACGCCGAACAGCCCGGTGTGCTGCGCAACTTCGACCTCATCGCACCCGAGGGCTACGGGGAGCTCGCCAGCGGCAGTGAGCGCGAGCACGACTACGCCACCCTCGTCACCCGGATGCGCGAGACCGGCGAGAACCCCGCCAAGTACGGCTGGTACCTCGACCTGGCGTGCCGCGGAATCCCCGGAAGCTCCGGCTTCGGTATCGGCCTGGAGCGCTTCACCCGCTACGTCACCGGGCGCCAGGCCGCCTGGCAGGCCAGCGCCTACCCCAAGCTCCCCGGGGTGGTGTCGGCATGAGTGCCGCACTCGTCGCCGACGGCTTCCCCGAGGCGCAGGTCCGCGCCCGTGCACGGCACGGCGCCGCCGCCGTGTTCCCCGACGGGACCGTCTACGGCGCCGGCCTCATCGGCGCCCGTCCTCAAGTGCCCGACGCGGGGGACGAGCTGGAGCGGATGAGGATCGTTCCGCCCGTCTTCATGCCCGAGAGGCTGAAGAAGCTCATCGACCTCGCCCGCGAACCCCTCTACGGTGACGTCGAACTCGACACCGTCGTAGGCGGGTTCACCAGCCGCCTGCCGGTGTACGTGTCCGCGTTCGGCTCCACCCAGGTCGCCAGCCACGAGCTCGGCGAGGCCGCCGGACGCCAGGCCGCCCGGCTCGGCATCCCCCTGGTCATAGGTGAGAACGTCGTCCCCGTCAACGGCTACCGCAGCGCCGACGACGCCGGAGTGAGCCCGCTCCTCGGCCGCATCCGCGCCTACGCGGACGCAGCCGACGACGAGTACGGCGGCGTCGCCGTCCAGCAGTCCACCGAGGACGCCGATGCCGAGGTCTGGAACCTCGTCTACAGCGACCCGGTCAGCGAACCCCTCCTCGCCACCGGCCGGCTCGCCTTCGAGCTGAAGGTCGGTCAGGGGGCCAAGCCGGGGCTCGGGGGCCTCACCATCCTCGGCCGTGACACCGCGGGCCGGGTCGCCGGACAGTACGCCACCGACGAGGTGTTCGGCCCCGGCAGCGACCGGGTGCTGCGTGTGGCGAGCCCCGGCACCTTCACCGAGGAGATCCTGCGCCAGCAGATCCGCCTCATGCGCAACAACTTCCCTCGCGCGAAGACGTGGGTGAAGCTGCACCCCGGCCGGGACGTCGGCCTCGCCGCGGCCACCGCGTGGGCGGCCGGAGCCGACGCCGTCACCGTCGACGGAGCCGAGGGCGGCACCGCCTGGGCGCCGACCGGCTTCCTCGGCCACGTGGGCCTGCCGCTGGCGGACTGCCTGCGCCGGGCCGGCCGCAAGGACCGCTGTCTGCTCGCCAGCGGCCGCATGTGGGAGGGCACCCGCGCAGTCAAGGCCATCGCTCTCGGCGCCCGTGCCGTCGGCCTCGGCCGCGCGGCCCTCCTGGCCGTCGACGAGGACCGTGAGGTCGGCCTGCGCCGTCTGGTGGAGGCCCTTGCCCTCGAACTGCGGATGCTGACCAGCGCCGTCGGCAAGTACCAGGTCGGCGCCCTCGACCCCGAGGACCTGCTCCTCCCGGACGGCTGGCAGTCACCCCCCGCCGCCTGACCCCTCTCGCACCACAGCCCGTCGCACCGCGCACGCGCTTCCTCAGTCGTGGCCGCACCGGTTTCCCGGCACGCCGCGAGACCCGTCCAGGCCCGAACTCTCGAGAAGGGTGTCGAGAAGATGTCTCCCCAGCACTCCGCCCAGGTCCCCGCAGCCGTCGTCGACATCGACGCGTACAACAACACCGCGGTACGACTGCCCGAGGGCACCCTGCACGAGCTGTTCGCCGCTCAGGCCGCGCGCACGCCCGATGCGGTGGCGGTGGTGTGCGAGAACCGCCGCCTCACTTACCACGAACTGGATTCGGCCGCCACGGCCCTCGCCCACCGCCTCCTCGCCCACGGCGTCCGCCCCGGTGACGGCGTCGGCCTCTTCCAGGACCGCTCCCTCGCCTACGCCGTCGCGGTCCTCGCCGTCCTCAAGACCGGCGGCGCGTACGTGCCCCTGGACCCGCGCCAGCCCGAGGAACGCAGGGCGTTCATCCTCGCCGACACCGGCGCGGTCCTTCTCCTCACCGACCGTGGCGCCGACGAGACCTCGTTCGCGGGGAACGTCCCCGTCCTCCGCCTGCCGACCGGACTCACCGCGCCCGCGGAGGAACCACCCCCTCTCGAGGTCGGGGTCCATCCCGATCAGCTGGCGTACGTGATGTACACCTCCGGGTCGAGCGGTATGCCCAAGGGGGTCGCCAACACGCACCGCAACGTCGTGGAGCTGGCCCTGGACCCGTGGTGGGGCGAGGGCGGCCGGCACCGCCGTGTGCTGGCCTACTCCCCGCTGGCCTTCGACTCGTCGACGTACGAGCTGTGGGTTCCGCTTCTGGGCGGCGGCACCGCCGTGATCCTCCCGGTGACCCAGGTGGATGTGGCCGAGCTCGGCGACGCCCTCTCCCGCCACGACATCACCGCGGCCTATTTCACCACTGCCCTGTTCGACGCGATGGCGTCGGAGGCGGTGGGGTCGCTGAAGGGTCTGAAGGAGATCTGGACGGGTGGTGACGTGCTGTCGGCGCCGGCGCTCCAGCGGGTGCTGGAGAGGTGTCCGGACACCACCGTCGTGCATGCCTACGGGCCGACCGAGTCGACGGTGTTCTGCAGCTACCAGGTGTTCGGTCCCGGTTCCCGGACGGTCGAGCGCCTGCACCTGGGCGTTCCGATGGCCAACACCGCCATGTACGTCCTGGACGAGGGGCTGCGACCGGTCGTTCCCGGAGTGGTGGGGGAGCTGTACGTGGCGGGCGGTCATCTCGCCTGGGGGTATGTGGGCCGTGCGGTGCAGTCCGCCGAGCGGTTCGTCGCCGACCCCTTCGGCCCGTCGGGCTCCCGGATGTACCGCACGGGTGATCTGGCCCGCTGGAACGAGCACGGCGAGATCGTTTTCGAGGGCCGCGCCGACCAGCAGGTGAAGCTGCGGGGCTTCCGGATCGAGCCGGGCGAGATCGAGACGGTCCTGGTCGCTCATGAGTCCGTCTCGCAGGCGGCCGTGATCGTCCGCGAGGACCGCCCCGGCGACAAACGGCTCGTCGCCTACGTGGTCGGAGCGGACGTCGACGCCGAGACCCTGCGGGGCCACTGCACCGGACATCTCGCCGAGTACATGGTGCCGTCGGCGTACGTTGTCCTCCCCGCGCTGCCCCTGACCGCGAACGGGAAGCTGGACCGCCGGGCGCTGCCGGCGCCCCGGGCCGGCAGCGGCGAGGGCCGGGCACCGCGGACGCCCGTCGAGGAGGTGCTGTGCGGGCTGTTCGCCGACGCGCTCGGGCTGCCGGCCGTCTCCGTCGACGACGACTTCTTCCGCCTCGGCGGACACTCCCTGCTCGCGACCGGACTCGTCGTCCGGGTCCGCAGCGCCCTGGCGACCGAACTGTCGCTGCGGGACTTCTTCCAGCACCCGACCGTGGCCCGGCTCGCCGAACACGTCGCGAGCCGCGCCGGGCGGACCACCCGCCCCCGGCTCACGGTCGTTGCCCGCGCCGACGATCCGCTGCCGCTGTCGGCGGCCCAGCGGCGGCTGTGGTTCCTCGACCAGATGGAGGGACCCTCCGCCACCTACAACATCCCGCTCGTCGTACACCTCACCGGCGCCGTCGACCCCGGGGTGCTGCGGTCGGCGCTCGGCGACGTCGTCGCCCGCCATGAGGTGCTGCGCACCAGCTACCCCGTGTACGAGGGCGAGCCCCGGCAGCACATCGCGGAGCCCGACGAGGCGGTCGTCCCGCTGACGGTCACCGACATCACCGAGGACGCGCTGCCCGGCCTGATCGCCGCCGAGTCGGCCCACCTCTTCGACCTGGCCTCCGAACTCCCGCTGCACGCCGTCCTTCTGCGGACCGGACCCGACCGGTCCGTGCTCGTCCTGGTCGTGCACCACATCGCCTCCGACGGCTGGTCCACCACTCCGCTGATGCGAGACCTCGGCACTGCCTACGCGGCCCGCGCCGAGGGCCGCGGACCCGACTGGGAGCGGCTGCCGGTCCAGTACGCCGACTATGCGCTGTGGCAGCAGGGACTGCTCGCCGAGCAGGAGGAGACGCAGCTCGCCCACTGGCGTCGCACGCTGGCCGGCCTGCCCGCCGAGGCGACCCTGCCGGCCGACCGCGGCCGCCCGGCCGCCGCCTCCTACCGGGGCGCGACCCACAGGGTGCGGCTCCCCGCCGAGACCCACCAGGCGCTGACCGTGCTGGCCAGGGAATCCGGGGCCACCCTCTTCATGGTCGCCCAGGCCGCCACGGTCGCCCTGCTGTCCCGCTCCGGAGCCGGGACCGACATCCCCATCGGCTCCCTGGTCGCCGGCCGCACCGACGAGGCGCTGGAGGACCTGGTCGGCTTCTTCGTCAACACCCTCGTCCTGCGCACCGACGTCAGCGGCACCCCGACCTTCCGCGAGCTCCTCGACCGGGTACGGGAGACCGACCTGGCGGCCTGGGCCCACCAGGACCTGCCCTTCGACCGGCTGGTGGAGGCCCTCAACCCCGAGCGGTCCGCCGCCCGGCACCCCCTCTTCCAGGTCATGCTGACCCTCGCCGACGCCGTCGACCCCGCGCCCGCGCTGCCCGGCGTGCGCGCCGTGACCGGCCGGCCGAGCCTGGGCACCGCCAAGTTCGACCTCACGGTCAACTTCTCCGAGCACCGTGACCGCACGGGCCGCCCCAGCGGCCTCGACATCGTCCTGGAGTACGCCACCGACCTGTACGACCCCGCCACGATCGAGAAGGCCGCCGACCGGCTGACCCGCGTCCTGGAAGCCGTCGTCGCCGACCCGGACACCAGGGTCGCCGACATCGAACTGCTCACCCCGGCCGTGCGACGCGCGCTGCTGGACGACTACAACGACACCGCGGCGGAGTCGCCCGAAGGCGCACTGCACGAGCTGTTCAGCGCCCAGGCCGCGCGCACCCCGGACTCCGTGGCCCTGGTGTGCGGGGAGCGCGAGCTGACCTACCGCGAACTCGACCGGGCCTCCGATGCCTTCGCCCATGCGCTGGCCGGCCGCGGGGTGGCCCCCGGCGCCGCGGTCGGACTCTTCCTCGACCGGTCGCCGGAGTACATGGTCGCCGTCCTCGGTGTCCTCAAGGCGGGTGCCGCCTATATCCCGCTGGACGCCCGTCAGCCCGCCGAGCGCCTGGCGTTCATCCTCGCCGACACGGGCGCCCGCCTCCTGGTCACCGACCGGGCGGAGGCACCGGGGGAAGGGCTGACACTGCTGGCGCCGCCGGACGTCACGGCTCAGGCGCAGGCCCCTCTCGAGGTCGGGGTCCATCCCGATCAGCTGGCGTACGTGATGTACACCTCCGGGTCGAGCGGTATGCCCAAGGGGGTCGCCAACACGCACCGCAACGTCGTGGAGCTGGCCCTGGACCCGTGGTGGGGCGAGGGCGGCCGGCACCGCCGTGTGCTGGCCTACTCCCCGCTGGCCTTCGACTCGTCGACGTACGAGCTGTGGGTTCCGCTTCTGGGCGGCGGCACCGCCGTGATCCTCCCGGTGACCCAGGTGGATGTGGCCGAGCTCGGCGACGCCCTCTCCCGCCACGACATCACCGCGGCCTATTTCACCACTGCCCTGTTCGACGCGATGGCGTCGGAGGCGGTGGGGTCGCTGAAGGGTCTGAAGGAGATCTGGACGGGTGGTGACGTGCTGTCGGCGCCGGCGCTCCAGCGGGTGCTGGAGAGGTGTCCGGACACCACCGTCGTGCATGCCTACGGGCCGACCGAGTCGACGGTGTTCTGCAGCTACCAGGTGTTCGGTCCCGGTTCCCGGACGGTCGAGCGCCTGCACCTGGGCGTTCCGATGGCCAACACCGCCATGTACGTCCTGGACGAGGGGCTGCGACCGGTCGTTCCCGGAGTGGTGGGGGAGCTGTACGTGGCGGGCGGTCATCTCGCCTGGGGGTATGTGGGCCGTGCGGTGCAGTCCGCCGAGCGGTTCGTCGCCGACCCCTTCGGCCCGTCGGGCTCCCGGATGTACCGCACGGGTGATCTGGCCCGCTGGAACGAGCACGGCGAGATCGTTTTCGAGGGCCGCGCCGACCAGCAGGTGAAGCTGCGGGGCTTCCGGATCGAGCCGGGCGAGATCGAGACGGTCCTGGTCGCTCATGAGTCCGTCTCGCAGGCGGCCGTGATCGTCCGCGAGGACCGCCCCGGCGACAAACGGCTCGTCGCCTACGTCGTGGCCTCGGGGGAGCGGCGGGTCGACACCGACGCCCTGCACCGGCACGCCACCGCCGCCCTGGCCGAGTACATGGTTCCGGCCGCCTTCGTCGAGCTGGACCTCCTGCCGCTGACGGCCAACGGCAAGCTGGACCGCCGTGCCCTGCCCGCGCCGCGCCTGGGCAGCGGACACGGCGGACGACAGGGGCGTACGCCCGTCGAGGAGGTGCTGTGCGGGCTGTTCGCCAACGCGCTCGGGCTGCCGGCCGTCTCCATCGACGACGACTTCTTCCGCCTCGGCGGACACTCCCTGCTGGCCACCCGGCTGGTCAGCCGGATCCGGCGCACCCTGGGCACCCAGGTGTCGGTGCGGGACATGTTCGGCAACCCGACCGTGGCCCGGCTCGCACGCTTCCTCGCCGAAGCCGGGGCGGCAGCGGGAGGGGAGGGCGAGCGCCGGCCCGCGCTGGTCGCGGGGGAGCGGCCGCAGCGGGTGCCGTTGTCGGCGGCCCAGCGACGGCTGTGGTTCCTCGACCAGATGGAGGGACCCTCCGCCACCTACCACATCCCCCTCGCCGTACGCCTCACCGGCGCCCTCGACGTCGACGCGCTGCATCTCGCGCTCGGGGACGTCGTCGCCCGCCACGAGGCCCTGCGGACGCTCTACCCGGCCGAGGAGGGCACGCCCTACCAGTACATCCTGCCCGCCGAGGAGGCCCGCCCCGCGATGGCGCTCATCCCGGCGGACCGGGAGGCCCTGCCG
This sequence comes from Streptomyces sp. DSM 120436, assembly GCF_055778765.1. Classification (NCBI taxonomy): domain Bacteria; kingdom Bacillati; phylum Actinomycetota; class Actinomycetes; order Kitasatosporales; family Streptomycetaceae; genus Streptomyces; species Streptomyces sp. DSM 120436. The sequence goes on from NZ_JBSKBS010000001.1 coordinate 3,970,138, forward strand.
TCGGTGCTGCGCGACCTGTCGGCCACGACGTTCGACCTGGCCCGTGAACTTCCCTTCCGAGCCGACCTGCTGACGGTGGCGGACGATGAACACGTGCTGCTCCTCGTCACCCACCACATCGCCTCCGACGGCTGGTCCAGCACGCCCCTCATGCGGGATCTGGCCGCCGCCTACACCGCCCGCGTGCAGGGCCAGGCGCCCGGCTGGGAGCGGCTGCCGGTCCAGTACGCCGACTACGCTTTGTGGCAGCAGGCCCTTCTCGACGCCGACGAGGAACGCCAACTGAACCACTGGGGCCGGGTGCTGGAGGCCCTGCCCGAGGAAGTCACCCTGCCCGCCGACCGGCCGAGGCCCGCGACCGCCTCGTGCCGCGGAGCCTCCCTGACCGTTCGCTGCCCCGCCGGACTGCATGCCTCGCTCACCGGGCTCGCCCGGGAGAGCGGCACGACCCTGTTCATGGTGGCGCAGGCGGCGACCGCGGCCCTGCTGTCCCGCTCCGGAGCCGGCAGCGACATCCCCATCGGCTCCCCGGTCGCCGGCCGCACCGACGAGGCGCTGGAGGACCTGGTCGGCTTCTTCGTCAACACCCTCGTCCTGCGCACCGACGTCAGCGGCAACCCGACCTTCCGCGAGCTCCTCGACCGGGTACGGGAGACCGACCTGGCGGCCTGGGCCCACCAGGACCTGCCCTTCGACCGGTTGGTGGAGGTCCTCAACCCCGAGCGGTCCGCCGCCCGGCACCCCCTCTTCCAGGTCATGCTGTCGGTCACCGACGCGGCCAACCCGGTACCCGAACTGCCGGGCCTCAAGGGCGAGACGGAGTTCACCGCGCTCGACATCGCCAAGTTCGACCTGACGTTCACCTTCCACGAGCACCGCGCGCCCGACGGCGGTCCGGCCGGGCTCGGCATCACCGTCGAGTACGCCACCGACCTGTACGACCCGGCGACCGTTTCGGCCGTGACGGACCGCCTGGTGCGGATGCTGGAGGCCGCGGCCGAGACCCCCGACATACCGATCGGAGCCCTGGATGTCCTGGCCGACGACGAACGCGAGGCACTGCTCGACACCTGGCACGGCACCCCACAGGTCCGCCCCGCCGTCTCGCTGCCGGAGCTGCTCGCCGAGCAGGCCGCCCGCACCCCGGACGCCGTCGCCGTCACCTACGGCGAACACACCCTGACCTACGCCGCGTTGGACCAGCAGGCCAACCGCCTGGCCCATCGCCTGATCGCCGAGGGGGTACGGCCCGGCTCCAGGGTGGTCCTCCTCCAGGAACGCTCGGTCGAGGCGGTCGTGGCGATCCTCGCGGCGGTCAAGGCCGGCGCGGTGTACGTGCCGCTGGACACCCGCTACCCGAAGGACCGTATCGACCTGATCGTGCGGATGTCCGGCGCGAGTGTGTTCCTCACCGACCGGGAATTCGAATTCCCCGAGGGCGCCCGCGTGCTGAAGGTGACCGATGCCTCGGACACGGTCCCCGACACGGCCCCCGAGGTGATCGTCCACCCCGACCAGCTCGCCTACGTGATGTTCACCTCCGGCTCGACGGGCGTCCCGAAGGGCGTCGCCGTCACCCACCGCAACGTGGCCGAACTGGCCGCCGACAACCGCTTCACCGGGGCCGCGCACCGCCGGGTCCTGCTGCACTCGCCGCTCGCCTTCGACGCCACGACGTACGAACTCTGGGTCCCGCTGCTGTCCGGCGGCACCCTGGTGGTCGCACCGCCCGGTCTGCTCGACACGGCCGCACTGGCGGCCGTGCTCGCCGAGGAGTCCGTCACCGGCCTGTGGCTGACCGCGGGTCTGTTCCGGCTGGTCGCCGAGGAGGACCCGGCGGCGTTCGCCGGACTGCGTGAGGTGTGGACCGGCGGTGACGTCGTCCCGCCCGAGGCGGTGCGCCGGGTCATGGACGCCTGCCCGGACCTGACCGTCGTCAACGGTTACGGCCCCACCGAGACGACCACCTTCGCCACCTCGCACCCCGTCCGCCGGCCCTTCGACCACACGGGGGCCCTGCCCATCGGCCGCGCCCTGGACAACACCCGCCTCTACGTCCTCGACGACAGCCTGGAGCTGGTCCCGTCCGGTGTTCCCGGCGAGCTGTACATCGCCGGCACCGGCCTCGCCCAGGGCTACCTGGACCGGCCCGCTCTGACCGCCGAGCGGTTCGTGGCCGATCCGTACGGTCTGCCGGGGTCGCGGATGTACCGCACGGGTGACCTGGTCAGGTGGTCCCGTGAGGGTGAGGTCGAGTATCTGGGCCGGGCCGACCAGCAGGTGAAGCTGCGGGGTTTCCGGATCGAGCCGGGCGAGATCGAGTCGGCTCTCGTCGCCCACGGATCCGTGGCCCAGGCCACCGTGCTGGTACGAGAGGACCGGCCCGGTGACAAGCGGCTCGTCGCCTACGTCGTCGGCGCGGGTGCGGGTGTCGATGCGGCGGCGCTTCGGTGTCACGCGGCCGAGGTCCTGCCCGACTACATGGTCCCCTCCGCCTTCGTGGTGCTGGACGCCCTGCCCCTGACCGCGAACGGCAAGCTCGACCGACGCGCCCTGCCCGCACCCGACCCCGGCGCCGACAGCCACGGCCGCGCCCCGCGCAACCCGCGCGAGGAAGTCCTGTGCGGACTGTTCGCCGACATCCTCGGACTGCCGTCGGTCTCCATCGACGACGACTTCTTCCGCCTGGGCGGGCACTCCCTGCTCGCCACCCGGCTGGTCAGTCGGATCCGCACCGTCCTCGGGGCCGAACTTCCGGTCCCCGTCCTCTTCGAGAACCCGAACGTGGCCAGGCTGGCCGAGCGGCTCGACCGCGCTGGGAGCGCGCGTCCGAAGCTGCGGCCGATGCGCCGGATGGGAGCCTCCCAGTGATCCCCCTGTCATACGCTCAGCAGCGCCTGTGGTTCCTCGCCCAGCTGGAGGGCCCCTCGGCGACCTACAACATCCCGCTCGCGCTCCGCCTGACCGGCGACCTCGACACCGAGGCGATGACGCAGGCCCTGGGCGACGTCGTCGCCCGCCACGAGAGCCTGCGCACCGTCTACCTCGAGCGCGAGGGCACCCCCTACCAGGACATCCGGCCCGTAGAGGACGCCCGCCGCGCCCTGCCGGTCGTCGAGGCCGGCGAGGACACTCTCGCCGACGTCCTCGCCACCGAGTCCGCCCACGTGTTCGACCTCGCCACCGACCTGCCCGTGCACGCCCGCCTGGTCCGGCTCGCCGCCGACGAGCACGTCCTGCTGGTCGTCATGCACCACATCGCCTCCGACGGCTGGTCCATCGCCCCCCTGCTGCGCGATCTCGCCCACGCCTACCGGGCCCGAACGGCGGGGCGGGCACCCGACCAGGAGCCGCTGGAGATCCAGTACGCCGACTACACCCTCTGGCAGCAGGAGGTGCTCGGCGAGCCCGACTCCGAGGACAGCCTCATGAGCCGGCAACTGGCCTACTGGCAGAAGCGGCTGGCCGACCTGCCGGAGGAAGCCACGCTGCCCGCGGACCGGCCGCGCCCGGCCGTCGCCTCCTACCGCGGAGACACTGTCACCGCCCAACTCCCGCCCGAGGCACACGCGTCGCTGGCCGACCTGGCCCGGCAGAGCGGCGCCACCCTCTTCATGGCCGCGCAGGCTGCCCTCGCGGCCGTCCTCGCCGCCTCCGGCGCGGGCCCGGACATCCCCATCGGCTCCCCGGTCGCCGGCCGCACCGACGAGGCGCTCGACGACCTGGTGGGCTTCTTCGTCAATACCATCGTGCTGCGCACCGACGTCACCGGCGACCCGAGCTTCCGTGATCTGCTGGAGCGGGTACGCGCCACCGACCTGGCGGCCTGGGCGCAGCAGGACCTGCCCTTCGACCGGCTGGTCGAGGCGCTCAACCCCGAGCGCAGCGGAGCCCGGCACCCCCTCTTCCAGGTGATGCTCACCCTGGTCCAGGCGGGTTCCACCGACGCGGGCGTCGACTTCTCCGGCCTGAGCACCCGCATCGAGTACTCCAGCACCAGCACGGCCAAGTTCGACCTCACCGTCGGCTTCGACGAGCACCTTGACGCGGCCGGTCGTCCGGCGGGGCTCGACATCACCGTCGAGTACGCCACCGACCTCTACGACGCCGACACCGTCCAGGCCCTCCTCGACCGACTGCTGCGGTTGATCGGTGAGGCCCTTGCCCACCCTGACACCCCTCTGTCCGGTCTCGACCTCCTTGACCCGGCCGAGCGGACCCTGCTGCTGGAGACCCGGACGGGCCATGCCACGCCCGTCCCCGAGGCTTCCCTGGCCACCCTGTTCAGGGAGCAGGCCGCCCGTACTCCGGACGCGATCGCGCTCAGTCATGCCGGGCGTACGTGGACGTATGCCGAGGTCGACGCGGTGACCAGTACCTTCGCCCATAAGCTCGTCGCCGAGGGCGTCGGCCCGGAGACGGTCGTCGCTGTCCTGATGGAACGCTCCGCCGATCTGGTCCTGTCCCTCCTGGCCATCGTCAAGGCGGGCGGAGTTTACGCGCCGCTCAACGCGGCCGATCCCGCTTCCCGCCTCGCCCACGTCCTCACCGACACCGACGCTCCGTTGCTGCTGGTGGATCGGCAGCTCGCGGACCATGAGATCCTCGCCGAGTCGTCGGTGCGGACCCTGCTGGTCGAGGACCTCACCGAGGAACTCGACGCCTGCCCGGCGACCCTGCCGGAGGTGCCGGTCCATCCCGACCAGTGGCTGTACGTGATGTTCACCTCCGGCTCGACGGGCGTCCCGAAGGGCGTCGCCGTCACCCACCGCAACGTGGCCGAACTCGCCCTGGACCGGAGCTTCGCGCGGCCTGCGCACCGCCGTGTGCTCTTCCACTCCCCGCACACCTTCGACGCCTCGACCTTCGAGATGTGGGTGCCCTGGCTGACCGGCGGTACCGTCACCGTCGCTCCCGCCGGCATCCTGGACACGGCCGCACTGGCGGCCGTGCTCGCCGAGGAGTCCGTCACCGGCCTGTGGCTGACCGCGGGTCTGTTCCGGCTGGTCGCCGAGGAGGACCCGGCGGCGTTCGCCGGACTGCGTGAGGTGTGGACCGGCGGTGACGTCGTCCCGCCCGAGGCGGTCCGCCGGGTCATGGACGCCTGCCCGGACCTGACCGTCGTCAACGGTTACGGCCCCACCGAGACGACCACCTTCGCCACCTCGCACCCCGTCCGCCGGCCCTTCGACCACGCGGGGGCCCTGCCCATCGGCCGCGCCCTGGACAACACCCGCCTCTACGTCCTCGACACGGGTCTCAACCTGGTCCCGTCCGGTGTTCCCGGCGAGCTGTACATCGCCGGCGCCGGCCTCGCCCGCGGCTATCTGCGCCGCCCCGGCCAGACCGCCGAGCGGTTCGTGGCCGATCCGTACGGTCTGCCGGGGTCGCGGATGTACCGCACGGGTGACCTGGTCAGGTGGTCCCGTGAGGGTGAGGTCGAGTATCTGGGCCGGGCCGACCAGCAGGTGAAGCTGCGGGGTTTCCGGATCGAGCCGGGCGAGATCGAGTCGGCTCTCGTCGCCCACGGATCCGTGGCCCAGGCCACCGTGCTGGTACGAGAGGACCGGCCCGGTGACAAGCGGCTCGTCGCCTACGTCGTCGGCGCGGGTGCGGGCGTCGATGCGGCGGCGCTTCGGTGCCACGCGGCCGAGGTCCTGCCCGACTACATGGTCCCCTCCGCCTTCGTGGTGCTGGACGCCCTGCCCCTGACCGCGAACGGCAAACTCGACCGGCGCGCCCTGCCCGCACCCGACCCCGGCGCCGACAGCCACGGCCGCGCCCCGCGCAACCCTGCCGAAGAGGTGCTCTGCGGGCTCTTCGCGGACATCCTCGGTCGGCCCTCCGTCACCATCGACGACCACTTCCTGCGCCTGGGCGGGCACTCCCTGCTCGCCACCCGGCTGGTCAGCCGGATCCGCACCGCGTTCGGCGTCCGGGTCACCGTGCGCGACATGTTCCAGCACCCCACTGTGGCCCAGCTTGCCGAGCTGATCGCGGCGAGCAGCGGGGACCAGCGTCGCCCGGCCCTGGTGGCGGGGGAGCGCCCGGAACGGCTGCCGCTGTCCTCGGCGCAGCAACGCCTGTGGTTCCTCGACCAGTTGGAGGGGCCGTCGCCGACCTACAACATTCCCCTGGCGGTCCGCCTCAGGGGCGTCCCCGACACGGACGCGTTGGGTCGCGCCCTGACGGACGTGGTCGCACGCCACGAGTCCCTGCGCACGGTGTTCCGTGTCGCGGACGGTGAGGCATACCAACTGGTGCTGCCGCCCCAGGAGATCGAGGTGCCGTTGCCGGTGGTGCCGGCCACCGAGGCCACCCTCGACGACCTGCTCGCCGAGGAGAGCGCCAAGGTCTTCGACCTTGCAGCCGGACTCCCCATACGCACCGTCCTGTTGCGGCTGTCACCCGAGGACCATGTCCTTGTCGTGGTCACGCACCACATCGCCTCCGACGGCTGGTCCAACGGGCCCTTCTTCACCGACCTGGCCCATGCGTACGCGGCCCGCACGGAGGGATCGGCTCCCGGCTGGGCGCCGCTTCCGGTGCAGTACGGCGACTACACCCTGTGGCAGCAGACCCTGCTCGCGGACGAGGGCAGTCTTCAACTCGAGTTCTGGTGTGCGGGGTTGGCCGGTATGCCGGAGGAGGCGACGTTGCCGGCGGACCGGCCGCGGCCCGCCGTCGCCTCCTATCGCGGGGCCATCCACAAGGTGACCGTCCCCGCTGCCGCGCATGCTGCCCTGACCGGGCTGGCGCGTGAGACCGGAACGACCTTGTTCATGGTCGCTCAAGCTGCCGTCGCCGTCGTCCTCGCACGGTGTGGCGCCGGGACGGATGTCCCGATCGGTTCGCCGGTCGCGGGACGGACGGACGGGGCTCTCGACGATCTCGTGGGCTTCTTCGTCAATACGTTGGTTCTGCGTACGGACGTGGGTGGTGATCCCACCTTCCGTGAGTTGCTGGCCCGGGTGCGGGAAACGGATCTTGCCGCATGGGCTCACCAGGACCTTCCGTTCGACCGGCTCGTCGAGGTGCTCAACCCCGAGCGTTCGGCGTCCCGGCATCCGCTGTTCCAGGTGATGCTCACCGTCGGCGACACGACGGTGAGCGAACCTGGACTCAGCGGCCTGGAGGGGGAGTTCGTCACCCCCTCACTGAGCATTGCGAAGTTCGACCTGACTTTCGCGTTCGGTGAGCGTCGGGCCGTCGACGGCGGCCCGGGTGGTCTCGACATCAGCGTCGAGTACGCCACCGATCTTTACGAGCCGGCCACGGTCGAGGCCGTCGCCGCGCGTCTCGTGCGGCTCCTCACCGAGGCGGTGTCGGTCCCCGACCTGCCCGTTTCGGGTCTGGCTCTCCTCACCGAGGCCGAGCATGAGTGCCTCGCCCGTTGGGCCGGTCCTGTGGTGCCGGCTCCGGGGCTGGGTCTGGATGGTCTGTTCGTGGGTCAGGCGGCTCGTGCTCCGGGGGCGGTGGCTGTTGTCTTCGAGGATCAGGAGGTGACGTACGGGGAGCTGGATGTCTGGTCCAACCGGCTTGCCCGGTATCTGACGCGTAAGGGGGTGAGGCCTGGTGACCTGGTGGGCGTTCATGTGGAGCGTTCGCCGCACATGGTGGCGTCGTTGCTGGCCGTGCTGAAGGCGGGTGCGGGGTACACGATGCTGGATCCGCAGTTCCCGGTGGAGCGGTTGAACGGGGTGCTGGAGCAGGTCGCGCCGAGGGTGGTGGTCACGCAGTCGCATCTGGCGGAGCTGGATGTTCCGTCGGCTGTCGTTGTGGATCTTTCGCGTGAGGTTGCCGGGATCAGCGCGGAGTCGGGTTCGGCCGTGGAGACCGGCGGGTCCCCGGAGGCCGTCGCCTGTGTGATGTTCACCTCCGGTTCGACGGGCAGGCCGAAGGGGGTCGTCGCCTCGCATCGGGCGCTGGCCGCGACGTTCGTGGGTCCTGACTATCTGGCCTTCGGGCCCCAGCAGACTTTCCTGCAGTGCTCGCCGGTGTCCTGGGACGCCTTCGCCCTGGAGGTCTTCGGGCCTCTTCTGCACGGTGGAGTGTGTGTGCTGCAGCCGGGTCAGCACACCGACCCGCATCAGATCGCCGAGCTGGTCGAGCGGCACGAGGTGACGTCCCTGCAGATGTCGGCGAGCCTGTTCAACCACATGCTCGACGAGCATCCCGCCGTCTTCGGGCACATCCGTGAGGCCATGACCGCCGGTGAGGCGGCTTCGCCCGTGCACGTGGCCCGGGCGCTGCAGGCCCGTCCCGGGCTGCGTCTGCTGAACGGTTACGGTCCGGCGGAGAGCATGGGGTTCACGACCACGTTCACGGTCGAGCCGGGCGCGTGTCCGGAGACGGCGTCGAGCATTCCGGTCGGTGGCCCGCTGCGCGGGAAGCACGCCTACGTCCTGGACGAGAACCTGGAACTGGTGCCTGCGGGCGTGCCGGGTGAGCTGTATGTCGCCGGTCACGGGCTCGCCCACGGTTACATCGGTCAGCCGGGTCTGACCGCGGACCGGTTCCTCGCGAACCCGCACGGCCCGGCCGGCTCCCGCATGTATCGCACCGGCGACCTCGCCCGCTGGAACAGGCAGGGTGCCCTGGAGTACCTCGGCCGGGGTGACGAGCAGGTCAAACTGCGGGGCTTCCGTATCGAACCCGGTGAGATCGAAGCCGTCCTGACCTCCCGCCCCGACGTCCAGCAGGCGGCGGCCGTCGTCCGCGAGGACCGCCCCGGAGACAAACGACTCGTAGCCTACGTGGTGGCCTGCGACGTCGAGGCCGACGCCCTGCGCCGGCACGTGGCCGCCCGCCTCCCCGAACACATGGTCCCCTCGGCCGTCGTGCTCCTCGACGAACTGCCCCGCACGGTCAACGGCAAACTCGACCGCCGCGCCCTGCCCGCACCCGACCTCAACGCCGACAGCCACGGCCGCGCCCCGCGCAACCCGGCCGAAGAAATCCTCTGCGGCCTCTTCGCCGACACCCTCGGCGTCACCGGCGTCACCGTCGACGACCACTTCTTCCACCGCGGCGGCCACTCCCTCCTCGCCACCCGGCTGATCAGCCGCATACGTGAGGCCTTCGGCGTACGACTCGGCGTGCGGGAGATTTTCCAGCACCCCACCGTCGTGCGACTGGCGGAACTGATCGCGACGAGCGACGGCGACGAGCAGCGGCCGGCGGTCACGGCGGGGGAGCGCCCGGAACGGCTGCCGCTGTCCTCGGCGCAGCAACGCCTGTGGTTCCTCGATCAGATGGAGGGGCCGTCGCCGACCTACAACATTCCGCTGGCCCTGCGCCTGTCCGGACCGCTCGACGCGGAGGCACTGCGCCTCGCGCTCGTCGACGTGATCGGCCGGCACGAGTCCCTGCGGACCTCGTTCCCTTCCGAGAACGGGCTGCCCCACCAGGCTGTCCGTCCTCTCGCGGAGACCGACCTCGCGCTCCCGGTGATCCCGGTGACGGAGGAGTCGCTGCACCAGGCGCTGGCCCGGGCGGCCGGCACCACCTTCGACCTCTCCAGCGATCTGCCCATCCGCGCGGATCTGCTGGAGCTGTCCCCCGAGGAGCATGTGCTCCTGCTGGTGATGCACCACATCGCCTCCGACGGCTGGTCCAACGGCCCGCTCCTGCGGGACCTCTCCACCGCGTACGCGGCCCGCACGGAGGGATCGGCTCCCGGCTGGGCGCCGCTTCCGGTGCAGTACGGTGACTACACCCTGTGGCAGCGGAGTCTCCTCGCCACCGATGAGGAGCGCCAACTCGAGTTCTGGTGTGCGGGGTTGGCCGGTATGCCGGAGGAGGCGACGTTGCCGGCGGACCGGCCGCGGCCCGCCGTCGCCTCCTATCGCGGGGCCATCCACAAGGTGACCGTCCCCGCTGCCGCGCATGCTGCCCTGACCGGGCTGGCGCGTGAGACCGGAACGACCTTGTTCATGGTCGCTCAAGCTGCCGTCGCCGTCGTCCTCGCACGGTGTGGCGCCGGGACGGATGTCCCGATCGGTTCGCCGGTCGCGGGACGGACGGACGGGGCTCTCGACGATCTCGTGGGCTTCTTCGTCAATACGTTGGTTCTGCGTACGGACGTGGGTGGTGATCCCACCTTCCGTGAGTTGCTGGCCCGGGTGCGGGAAACGGATCTTGCCGCATGGGCTCACCAGGACCTTCCGTTCGACCGGCTCGTCGAGGTGCTCAACCCCGAGCGTTCGGCGTCCCGGCATCCGCTGTTCCAGGTGATGCTCACCGTCGGCGACACCGCCGCCGACGCACCGGAGCTGGGAGGGCTCGCAGCGGCCTTCCTCGAACCGGGGCTGGGGATCGCGAAGTTCGACCTGACTTTCGCGTTCGGTGAGCGTCGGGCCGTCGACGGCGGCCCGGGTGGTCTCGACATCAGCGTCGAGTACGCCACCGATCTTTACGAGCCGGCCACGGTCGAGGCCGTCGCCGCGCGTCTCGTGCGGCTCCTCACCGAGGCGGTGTCGGTCCCCGACCTGCCCGTTTCGGGTCTGGCTCTCCTCACCGAGGCCGAGCATGAGTGCCTCGCCCGTTGGGCCGGTCCTGTGGTGCCGGCTCCGGGGCTGGGTCTGGATGGTCTGTTCGTGGGTCAGGCGGCTCGTGCTCCGGGGGCGGTGGCTGTTGTCTTCGAGGATCAGGAGGTGACGTACGGGGAGCTGGATGTCTGGTCCAACCGGCTTGCCCGGTATCTGACGCGTAAGGGGGTGAGGCCTGGTGACCTGGTGGGCGTTCATGTGGAGCGTTCGCCGCACATGGTGGCGTCGTTGCTGGCCGTGCTGAAGGCGGGTGCGGGGTACACGATGCTGGATCCGCAGTTCCCGGTGGAGCGGTTGAACGGGGTGCTGGAGCAGGTCGCGCCGAGGGTGGTGGTCACGCAGTCGCATCTGGCGGAGCTGGATGTTCCGTCGGCTGTCGTTGTGGATCTTTCGCGTGAGGTTGCCGGGATCAGCGCGGAGTCGGGTTCGGCCGTGGAGACCGGCGGGTCCCCGGAGGCCGTCGCCTGTGTGATGTTCACCTCCGGTTCGACGGGCAGGCCGAAGGGGGTCGTCGCCTCGCATCGGGCGCTGGCCGCGACGTTCGTGGGTCCTGACTATCTGGCCTTCGGGCCCCAGCAGACTTTCCTGCAGTGCTCGCCGGTGTCCTGGGACGCCTTCGCCCTGGAGGTCTTCGGGCCTCTTCTGCACGGTGGAGTGTGTGTGCTGCAGCCGGGTCAGCACACCGACCCGCATCAGATCGCCGAGCTGGTCGAGCGGCACGAGGTGACGTCCCTGCAGATGTCGGCGAGCCTGTTCAACCACATGCTCGACGAGCATCCCGCCGTCTTCGGGCACATCCGTGAGGCCATGACCGCCGGTGAGGCGGCTTCGCCCGTGCACGTGGCCCGGGCGCTGCAGGCCCGTCCCGGGCTGCGTCTGCTGAACGGTTACGGTCCGGCGGAGAGCATGGGGTTCACGACCACGTTCACGGTCGAGCCGGGCGCGTGTCCGGAGACGGCGTCGAGCATTCCGGTCGGTGGCCCGCTGCGCGGAAAGCACGCCTACGTCCTGGACGAGAACCTGGAACTGGTGCCTGCGGGCGTGCCGGGTGAGCTGTATGTCGCCGGTCACGGGCTCGCCCACGGTTACATCGGTCAGCCGGGCCTGACCGCGGACCGGTTCCTCGCGAACCCGCACGGCCCGGCCGGCTCCCGCATGTATCGCACCGGCGACCTCGCCCGCTGGAACAGGCAGGGTGCCCTGGAGTACCTCGGCCGGGGTGACGAGCAGGTCAAACTGCGGGGCTTCCGTATCGAACCCGGTGAGATCGAAGCCGTCCTGACCTCCCGCCGCGACGTCCAGCAGGCGGCGGCCGTCGTCCGCGAGGACCGCCCCGGAGACAAACGACTCGTAGCCTACGTGGTGGCCTGCGACGTCGAGGCCGACGCCCTGCGCCGGCACGTGGCCGCCCGCCTCCCCGAACACATGGTCCCCTCGGCCGTCGTGCTCCTCGACGAACTGCCCCGCACGGTCAACGGCAAACTCGACCGCCGCGCCCTGCCCGCACCCGACCTCAACGCCGACAGCCACGGCCGCGCCCCGCGCAACCCGGCCGAAGAAATCCTCTGCGGCCTCTTCGCCGACACCCTCGGCGTCACCGGCGTCACCGTCGACGACCACTTCTTCCACCGCGGCGGCCACTCCCTCCTCGCCACCCGGCTGATCAGCCGCATACGCACGGTCTGGGACACCCGCATCACCATCCGTGACCTGTTCCAGTGCCCGACCCCGGCCCTGCTCGCCGAGCACATCGCCGCGGGCGGCGGGGACGACCCGCTGGACACGGTCCTGCCCATCAGGGCCGCGAAGGGCCGCGACGGCCGGGAAGCGCCTCTCTTCTGCGTGCACGCCGTCTCCGGAGTGAGCTGGGGCTACGCCGGCCTCCTCCCGTACCTCGATGCGGACCGCCCGCTCATCGCCCTCCAGGCCCGCAGGCTCACCGGCACCCGGAACGTGCCGGCATCCGTCGAGGAGATGGCGGACGCCTACCTCGCCGAGATCCGCGAGGTCCAGCCGCACGGGCCGTACCACCTGCTCGGCTGGTCCTTCGGCGGGCTCGTCGCGCACGCGATCGCCGCCCGGCTCGAGGCGGCCGGGGAAGAGGTGGCCCTACTGGCCCTTCTCGACTCCTATCCGCTGCCCGACGGCTTCACCGCGCCCGAGATCGACGGCAGGCACGTCCTGACCGCCCTCCTGGGCAGCCGTGGCGAGACCGTGCCCCTGCGGTGCGCGGCCGGCACCCCCGACACCGCCGAACTCGCCGAGGCGCTACGGCAGCGCGACCCGGTTCTCGCCGGGCTGGAGCACGCCCAGGCCGCGGCCGTCGTGGAAGCGACCGTCGACAACCTGCGGATGCGCTACCGGTACGTCCCCGCCGGACGGTTCGGCGGCGACGCGCTGTTCTTCGACGCCACGGGCACACCGGCCGAACAGTCCGGGGCGGCGTCCTGGGCGCCGTATGTCGGGGGTCACGTCGAGGAGGTCGCAGTCGACTGCGAACACGCGCGGATGACCGAGGCGGAGCCGCTGAAGGCGATCGGACAGGTGCTCGCGCGCCGCCTGAGGCCGGCCCGCATCTGACGTGCCCCGCGGTGAGGAGCCGGGCGACGAGACCCGGCTCCTCACCGACGAACTGCCCGCATACTGCCGCTCCACCAGCCGGACCGGCACCCTCGCGGTCCTTAGCGTGAAGACGTCCGCACGATCGGCCAGGCCCGCGAGCGGTCCGGTCCGGCTCACAGAGGAAGTCAAGGACATGGTGGATCATTCCGGTTGGCGCGTCGGTGTCGCCTTGGCACCGATACATCACGGCGAAATTCTCCAGGGCGTCTTTCCGTACCAGGGTCAGCTCACCCGGGGACTGGTCACACTTCCCTGTACCGTCCACACCACCCAGGCCTCCTTCATCCCCGCGCGGGGCGAGGAGCTGACCGTCTACCCGACGTGTAAGAGCAAGGCCCGGCGCGCGGCCCAGCTGGCCGTCGAGGCCTGCGCACTGCCCGGCGACGGACCCGTCGGCGGCCATCTCGAACTCTCCGGGGACGTCCCGCTGTGCCGTGGGTTCGGCTCCTCCACCAGCGATGTGCTGGCCGCCATCTGGGCCGTGCAGGACGCGCTGGTACGCCCGCTGCCGCCCGACACGGTCGCGCGGATCGCGGTACGCGCGGAGACGGCATCCGACTCCCTGATGTTCAAGGAGAGTTCGGTGCTGTTCGCGCAGCGCGAGGGCAAGGTCATCGAGGACTTCGGTTACCGCATGCCGGCTGTCCGCGTGCTCGGCTTCGGCTCCCGCCCCGAGAACCACGGCGAGGGCGTCGACACCCTCGCCCTCCCGCCCGCCGAGTACTGCGACGCCGAGATCGACCTCTTCGCCGAACTCCAGAGCATGCTGCGCGAGGCCATCCACACCAAGGACGTCGCCCTGATCGGTGCGGTCGCCTCCGCCAGTACCGAGATCAACCAGCGGCACCTGCCCATCCCCCGCCTCGACGAGCTGCGTGCCATCGCCCAGGACACCGGTGCTCTCGGGATCCAGGCGGCGCACAGCGGTGACATCGCCGGGCTCCTCTACGACCGCGACGACCCCGAGGTCGACGCCCGCACCGAACAGGGCCGCGCCCTGCTGCACACCATCGGCATCCACGAGCAGTGGATCTTCACGACGGGTGACTACTGACATGACCACTCCCACACTCGCGGGTGCGTCCAAGCTGCACGACTCGGTGGTCGACGCCACCGAGCTGCCCCGCGTCATCCAGGTGACCGAGAACCTCTATGCGTCCGCGTTCAGCCTGATGAAGCTGCTGCCCGCCCGTTTCATCATCGACCGGGCCGAGACCGCGGGCCTGCTGCGCCCCGGCACCCGTGTCATCGAGACCTCCTCGGGCACCTTCGCCCTGGGCCTGGCGATGGTGTGCCGGCTGCGCGGTCACGACCTGACCATCGTCGGTGACAACGCCATCGACCGAGATCTGCGCACCCGCCTGGAAATGCTGGGCGCCACCGTGGAGATCGTCGAGTACGCGGGCCAGCCCGGCGGCATCCAGGGCGCCCGCCTCGCCCGCGTCGAGGAACTGCGCCGCATCCATCCGAACAGCTTCGTGCCCGGACAGTACGACAACCCCGACAACCCCGGCGCCTATGCGGTGGTCGCCGATCTCATCGGGGAAACCGTCGGCTCGGTGGACTGCCTGGTCGGCCCGGTCGGCTCCGGCGGCTCCACCGGAGGCCTTGCCGCCGCTCTGCGGCCCTCCGACCCGGCCCTGCACCTTGTCGGCGTCGACACCCACGGCTCGATCATCTTCGGTACCCCCGACGGCCCGCGCACCCTGCGTGGCCTGGGCAGCAGCATCCACCCCGGCAACGTCCGGCACGCCGCCTACGACGAGGTCCACTGGGTCACCGCCGCCGAGGCCTTCCACGCCACCCACGAACTCTTCCGCAACCACGGCCTCTTCATGGGCCCCACCAGCGGCGCCTCCTTCCAGGTCGCCTCCTGGTGGGCCGCGCAGAACCCCGACAGCAAGGTCGTCATGGTGCTGCCCGACGAGGGCTACCGCTATCAGTCGACCGTCTACAACAAGGACTGGCTCACCGAGCAGGGCATCGAGCCCGCCCCTTCCGTCGGTGGACCCTTCACCGTCGAACACCCTCTGGACGCCCCGGCCTCGTGGACCCGCCTGCTCTGGGCCCGCCGCGGCTTCGACGACGTGATGATGCCGGAGGCCGGCGCGTGAAAACCCGGCTCCTGGTCCTTGTCGAGTCCAACACCACCGGAACCGGGCGTCAGTTCGCCCAGCGAGCCCGCGCCCTGGGATACGAGCCGGTGCTGATGAGCGCCGACCCCGGCCGGTATCCGTACGCGTCCGAGGACGGGCTGCGCACGCTCGTCGTCGATACATCGGACACCGACGCCCTGTGGTCCGCCGTGCGGCGCCTCGACGGTCAGGTCGCGGGGGTCCTGTCCAGCTCCGAGTACTACGTCGCCTCCGCAGCCGCGCTCGCCGCACGCCTCGGCCTGCCCGGCCCCTCCGCCGACGCCGTGCGTGCCTGCCGCGACAAGTCCCTGCAGCGCCGCACGCTCGCCACCGCGGGGGTGCCCGTGCCCCGCTTCTCGGTCACGGGTTCGGTCGCCGAGGCGGTTGCCGCCGCGCAGTGGCTGGGCGACGGCGGCCCGGTCGTGGTCAAGCCGGTGCAGGGTTCGGGCAGCCTGGGCGTGCGGCTGTGCCGTACGCCCGCCGAAGTCGCCCGGCACACCAGAGACTTGCTTGCCGCCACGGTGAACGAGCGAGGGCTGTGCAGCCCTTCCGTCGTGCTGGTCGAGCAGTATCTGACCGGGGCCGAGTTCTCCGTGGAGGTGTTCGGGGAGGCGGCCGTCATGACCGTCGCCAAGCATGTGGGCGCGCCGCCGGTGTTCGTGGAAACCGGGCACGACGTACCGGCCGTCCTTCCCGCGTCGGAGGCCGCCGCGCTGGTTGACGGCGCTGTGCACGCGGTCAAGGCGCTCGGCCTTGGCTGGGGCGCCGCGCATGTCGAGCTTCGCCTCGACGGGGGCGTGGCCCGCGTCATCGAGGTCAACCCCCGGCTGGCCGGCGGCATGATCCCGGAGCTGGTGCGGCGCGCGCGTGGGATCGACCTGGTGGGCGCGCAGGTGCGCGCGGGGCTGGGACTGCCGGTGGACGTGACGGGCGGCCCGGACGCCGCGGGCTCGGCCTCGATCCGCTTCCTGACCGCTTCGGCGGCCGGCGTGATCGGCTCCACCGGGGCGGCCGAGTCGGCGGCACACGAGGTGCCCGGGGTCGTCGACGCCACGCTGTACCGCCCCACGGGCAGCGAGGTCGGCCCGGCCGAGGACTTCCGCGGCCGCTTCGGGCACGTCATCGCCGCCGGGACGGCCTCGGCGGAGGCCGCCGAGCAGGGGCGCGCCCGCGCTCTGGCCGCCGCACTGGGGGCGGTCACGGAGGCGGTGCCTGTATGAGCGCGTCCCCTGGCGCAGGCGTCGACACCGGCCGGCTGCGCACCGCCCTCAACGCCCGGGCCCACAGCATCGTCTACGGCGCCGGCGCCCCACTGGCGCACGAGCTGAGGCTGATCAGCGAGGTCGACCGCGCACACCTGGTGATGCTCACCGAGCGCGGCATCGTCGACCCCGCCCGAGCCGCAGCGCTCCTCGGCACCATCACCGAGCTACGCACGGCCGACTTCGTCCCGGTGCGCGAACTCCCCATGCCCCGTGGGGTGTACCTCGCCTACGAGGGCTGGCTGGTGGACCGGCTCGGCCAAGAGGTGGGCGGGGTCCTGCACACGGGCCGTTCCCGCAACGACCTCAATGCCACGACCGTACGACTGAAGGTGCGCGAGCCCTACGCCCGACTGGTCGGCACGGTGACGGAGTTGGCGCGCACGCTGCTCGACCAGGCCGAGGCGTACCAGCACGTCATCATGCCCGCGTACACGCACGGTCAGCCCGCCGTGCCCATCAGCTACGGTCACCACCTGTCCGGTGTCGCGGGCGCGGTTCTGCGATCGCTCGCCGAGCTCCTCGACGCCGGACGGGAAATCGACGTCAACCCGCTCGGCGCGGGAGCGATCGGCGGTACGTCCGTGCCGGTGGACCCGGCACGGACCGCGGCTCTCCTCGGCTTCACCGCGGCCGCGCCGAACTCCGTGGACGCCGTGGCCTCGCGGGACTTCGTCCTCCGGCTGCTGTCCGCCGCGTCCGTGCTGGGCGTGCTCATGGCCCGGGTCGCCCGCGACCTCACCTGGTGGACGTCCGAGGAGTTCGGACTGCTGCGGATGGCCGACGACCTGGTCGGCTCCAGCTCGATGATGCCGCAGAAGCGCAACCCCTTCCTGCTGGAGCACATCCAGGGCCGCTCCACCGCGGCCCTGGCCGGCTTCACCGGAGCGGCGGCGGCCATGTCGACAGCCGGCTACACCAACGCCATCGCCGTCGGCACCGAGGCCGTACGGCACCTCTGGCCCGGCCTGACCGACACCGAGGAGGCGGCGACCCTGCTGCGCCTGGTGGTCGCCGGGGCCGAGCCCGACGCCGAGCGCATGCGCGCCCGCGCCCGGGACGGCTTCACCTCGGCGACGTACCTCGCGGAGCGGCTCGTCGTGGACGGTATGCCCTTCCGCTCCGCGCACCACCTGGTCGGCGAGACCGTACTGGCTGCCCTGGACGGCGACCTGCCCCTGTCCGAGGCGGCCCGCACGCACCCGGCCGTGGCGGAGGCGGCCGAGGGCTACCCGGCCGACTGGCTGGACCCGGAGACTGTCGCGGCGGCCTGCGCCCACGGCGGCGGCCCCGGTGCGACGGTGAAGGCGATCAGCCAGGCTCGCTCCGAACTGGACCGACTGGAAAGCGATTTCGCGGCCCGCCGGAAACGCTGGACAGGTGCTGCGGCCCAACTCGCCGACGAGGTGGCCAAGGTGGTGGCACAGCGATGAAGCACCTGGGTGCCGGACTGCTCCGGCAGCGCGACTTCCGCCTGCTCTGGGCGGGCGAGACGGCCAGCCGGTTCGGCAGCAACATCACGGGCGTGGCCATGCCGCTGGTCGCCGTGGTCACCCTGGACGCGAGCACCTTCTGGGTGAGCGCCCTGGCCGCGGCGGCCTGGCTGCCCTGGCTGCTGATCGGCCTGCCCGCCGGCGCCTGGGTGGACCGGCTGCCGCGCCGCCCGCTGATGCTGCTCTGCAACATCGGCTCACTGCTGCTGCTGGCCGGCGTGCCCGTGGCAGCGTGGCTGGACGCGCTGACCATGACGTATCTGCTCCTGGTGGCACTGCTCACCGGGCTGGCCAACGTCTTCTTCTCCATCGCCTACCGCGTCTACGTTCCCTCGGTCGTGGCCCATGACGACCTCGCCGAGGCCAACGCCAAGCTCCAGGGCAGCGAGTCGGCGGCCCAGCTCGCCGGGCTCGGCGGCGGAGGCATGCTGGCGAGCGCCTTCGGCGCGATCAGCGGTCTGCTGGTCAACGCGGCGACCTTCCTGATCTCCACCCTCTGCCTGCTCGGCATCCGCAGCACCGAACCCCCGCCGACCAGGCCCGAGACACCGCGTGCGCTGCGCCAGGACGTGGCGGACGGCCTGCGTCACACGGCGGGCGACCCCTACCTCCGGGTGCTCACTACCTACGGCACGGTCACCAACCTCCTCCTCACCGGTTACCAGGCGCTTCTCACGGTCTTCCTCATCCGCGAACTCCGTGTGGACGAGGCGGCGGTGGGCTGGCTGCTGGCCGGCGCGGGCGTGGGAGGCATGCTCGGCGCGGTGGTCGCCACCCCGCTGGCCCGCCGCTTCGGCACGGCCCGGGGCATGTTGCTGTGCAAGTTCGCCACGGCCCCGTTCGGCCTGCTGATCCCGCTGGCCCAGCCGGGCTGGCAGGTCCTGCTCCTCGCTGTGGGCGGCGCGGTGCTGGCACTGGGGGTGGTCTCGGCGAACGTCATCCAGGGCACCTTCCGCCAGCAGTACTGTCCACCCCACCTGCTGGGCCGTGTCACCGCGAGCATGTCGGTCGCCAACTTCGGAGCGATTCCGGTCGGTTCGCTGCTGGGGGGTGTTCTCGGCAGCGTTCTGGGCGTACGCCCCGCGTTGTGGCTGCTCACCGGCGGCCTGGCGGTCAGCTCCGCGCTCCTGCTGGCCGGCCCGCTGCGAGGCCGTCGCGACCTGCCCGACCGCCCGCCCACGGACGGCGAGGACCTCACCGGAACCGCCGGGGTCCTCGAACACAGGTGAACCCCGCGGACTACGCACCCGCCATCGACCAGGAGGTGTCCGGTGAGTGATCCCACGAGTGGAAATCCGAGCGGCACGCTGCTGCCGGCGGGCCCCGAGCGCGCCCTGCCCCACCCCGGCTTCCTGGACCTCTGGTTGCTCAGGGTGCCCGAGGTGCGCGGCGTGGCCCTCGACACTGCCGTACTGGACACGACCGAACGCCGGCGGGCAGCCGAGTTGGCGCACGCGGGAGACCGCATCCGGTTCACCGCCGCCCACCTGGCGCTGCGCCGGCTGCTCGGCACCTACCTCGACATGCTCCCGCAGGACATCCGCTACGGCCGCGAGGCATGCCCTTGCTGCGGCGGCCCGCACGGCCGCCCGACCGTACTGGGCGCCACGCGCCCGCTGCACTTCTCTCTCTCCCACCGGGGTGACCTGGTGCTGATGGGCACGGCCGTCGCCCCCATCGGGGTGGACGTCGACCTGGTGGCGGATCCGGGCAGCGCCGCGGAGCTGGCCGCCATGCTGCACCCGGCCGAGCAGGCGGAGCTCGAGGCCCTGCCCCTTGCCCGCCGCCCCCGCGCGCTGGCCCGCCTGTGGACCCGCAAGGAGGCGTACCTGAAGGGCCTGGGCACAGGCCTGGGCCGGGATCCCGCGACGGACTACGTCGGCTCAGGTACCCCGGACGGGGTGACGCCGCCCTCCGGCTGGACCCTGCTGGACATCCCGGTGGACCGGGGCTACGCGGCAGCGGTGGCGGTGCACGGTGATCTGGTCACACCTGAGGCAAGGGTGAACCGCCTGACGGAGCGGGACATCCGGTGAGGCCACGGCGACCAGACGCAGGCCGAAGCCGGCCCGACGCGTAGGGTCCCCGGACGGAAACCGTCCGGGGACCCTACGACACCGCTACGTCGACCGCGACAACTCATCCGTCGGCGGCAGCGATCCAGGCGTCGAGCTGCTCCTGCGTGGTGGCCGGATCGGCCACCAGCTCGGCCAGTTCATCTCCCACGTGATGGCGGGTGGAGACCGTGGGGCAGCGCACGCACGCCGCCGTGCCGGTCCGGTTCCCCCACTGGCACCGTGCCCGGAGGTGGCACCGTGGGACCCGCCGGGTCTCCTGCGCGGGCGGCCGGTGGAGCACACGCTCGACGAGCGTGCAGTCGTTGCCCCGGCGGTTGGCGCAGCTGCTGACGCCGTGCGAGGCGAAGCGCAGGACGCGCCGCGGTTCGATGCCTTCGGACACCTCGCCCAGCACCTCGGACGCCGGCACGGGGCCGGCGAGGTAGACGACCTGCCCGTCCGTGCCGGAACGTCCCGCCGTCGTCCCGCGGTGTCAGGAGGGGGCGGTCCCGCCCGTTCAAGGGTCACCTGCTGCGCCGTCGGGCCTCCGTGCTGTACAGCGTCGGCGCACAGCTCTGCCGTGAAGAGGGTCGGTGTTTCGTTGACGTTGCCGGTGCGGCGGGGGCCGTGTCCGGGTCCTCGCTCTCGTGCTCCTTGACGCCGAGACCAGGCTCGGACGCCTTGTCCGGACTCTGGTCATATCGGCCTCCGGGCCGCGTGACCCGAGCCGTCGCCCACATTCGCGCAGGCCCCCTTGCCCAGAGCTCGGGCTCAGGGGGTCCTCCGCGCTACGGCCCGCCCCGGCGGCATGCGCCGCGTACGGTCACGCCGCCCGGAGCAGGGGAGTGCGGGAGCCGGGAAGTGCAGGGCTTCCGCTTCCCGGCGGCCGGCGGGGTCAGCAGAAATACGAATGCTCGAGACGGTCGAATCGCTGGGCGAGGAGATCACCGTGGGGAATCATCCAGCTCACCTCCCCGTCGCCGGAACCGAAGACGTTGGCCTCGGCGACCTCCGCGAAGCACACATACGGTTCGGTGTTCTCCCCGGAGGCCTCCGCCGCTTCCCGGAGGGCTCGGGCGTGCAGCTCGTCGAACTTCTCCGGCGCGTCCCTGACGACGGCCACCGCCTGTTCCCTCTTCTCCTGGAACTCCTCCTCGTAAAGAGCCAGCCAGTCGTGGTGGTTCAACTGCGCCCCGCGCAGATCCAGCGAACCGCCCGCCTCACGGTTCACGACCGGTGCGTCCGGAACCAGGGAGCCGTACTCCTCGATCGCGGCCTCGAGCGGCGGATCGCTCTCCGGCCAGCCGAGGATGTCCCATGCGGCGGGCACCAGGAGGGTGAGCACCCTGCGCCCCAGGAGCGCCTGGGGCTCCTCGCGCATGGTGTGGTAGCTGAAGTCCACGGGCGCGCTGGGCACCCGCGTCTCGGTTCCCGGGGGGACGAAGATCACTGGAGCGGGTCCGGTGTCCGGGTACGTTTCGTCATAGCAGGGGCCGGCGAACAACAGGAGCCGTCCCTGCCGGGGGATCAGGTCGTCCAGCGGCTGCTTCGGTAGGGCCGCCAGATCGAGACAGGCGACGAAGTGGTCGCCGGGCTTCCAGGTGGAGTGCACGGGCATGTCGGGGAGCCCCCCGACGTAACCGACCACCCGGTCCTCCGGCCGGACGTCGTCGGGCCGCTTGACGTCCATCTTGACCGCCGGCTGCACGGACCACAGGATGCGGGTGACGGCGTCGTCGGACACGCCGTGCCGACGGGCGTGCTCGCGGAACTTCTGCGTATGTGACATTCCGTCATCCTGCCGCAGTGCACTGACAGCGGATGATCCGGTTCCGCCCGCTGGACGCGAGCTGCCGTGCACGTGGGGGCGCGTCGCCGCGAGGATGCGCCCCTTGGTGATCACATGCGCCGCCGGTGGAAACCCCAGGCCGCTGGCGATCCGCCATGTTCCCGTCAGCATGGAAGCGGTGAGCCCGAGAACCGTGCGCGGGCGTCGGTGATCGTGTCCTTGGGGGGACCGTGGGTGGGGACCGGCACGGGTGGCTTCGTGCTGCCGTTTCGCAGTTCGGCGCGCTGTGCAAGGACAAGCTGTCCGGGGGCGGCGGCCAGGCGGCCGCTCCGGGAAGCCGGAGGCCGCCAGGCGGGCCGGAGCCCTCGCCGGGGCGGCCCGGGCGGGGTCGGGGAGGTCACCTCGCATCTTCCTCTGGTCCGCACGGTGATCCAATGCCTGTGGAGCAGGCCCTCCGACGAGTGCCACGCCCGGGGCTGCGAGGGCAGGGTGGGTACGGGAGCCTGGTCAGCGGACGACGTCGAAGACGTTCTTCTGCAGACCGTTGGCGTACGCCTCGTGCTCGACGAGCTTCAGCTTCTGGGCGTCCTTGTCCGTGGCGCTGAACAGACGCTTGCCCGCCCCGAGCAGGAGCGGAAAGACGAGCAGGTGGTAACGGTCGATCAGACCGGCGTCCGAAAGGCTCTGGTTCAGGGCGGCGCTGCCGTGGACGATGATCGGGCCGCCCTCGGTCTCCTTCAGCGCGGCGACCTCGTCGAGCGAGCGCAGGATCGTCGTCTCGCCCCAGTTCGACACCAGGTCCTCCTCGGTGAGGCGGGTGGAGACGACGTACTTCGGCATCAGCTTGTAGTCGGCGAAGTCCTCCATGTCCGGCCACACCGGGCTGAAGGCCTCGTAGCTGGTCCGGCCCAGCAACATCGCGGTGGCTTCCTTCTGCTCCCGGTCCTTGATGTCGAACGCCTCGGGGAGGAACTCGATGTCCTTGAAGGTCCACCCGGAGTTCCGGTAACCGGGCTCGCCGCCCGGGGCCTCCACGACGCCGTCGAGCGAGATGAAAGCGGTGCTGATCAGGGTACGCATCCCAGGTTCCTCGGTGTCTCGTGTCCGGTTCTCGGCAGATTCAGCCGGTACGCGCCTCGACCGCACTCGCCGCTGAGGCGCACCAGCCATGATCTCTGACTGCGGCTCATGGGAGAACTCATCGGTCGTCGCCGGTACGAAACCGCCCAGGGAGCGAAGTGCTCCGCCCCGCGAGGCCCGCGAAACATTCCACTGCACCGTTGAAATAAAGCTGGTTAATGGTTGATGGTTCATCTGAAGCTTCGTTCCGACGGAACACCGACCGGAAGGAACCACGACACGATGAAGAGCCGATCCAAGAAACTGGCGCTGGGCGCCGTGGCGGCCGTCGCGGCGAGTCTCGCGCTCCCGGCGACCCCCGCCTTGGCCACCGAGGAGATCGACTGCACCGCCGGCACGGACGCCGTGCGGGTGACGTATCTGGAGAACGGCGCGGAGCGCAGCCGGTGCTGGACCGGCCCCGGTGACGTCCCGCTCGGGCAGGGCGGTGTCACGTCCTTCTCCTCGGGCGCCCACGAGGTGGTCGTCTTCTGGAGGACGAACTACGGGTGGGACGTCGCGGTGCTCCCGCCCCACACCCTGGCTCCCTTCACCGGCGCCGACACCTACCACGTCTACGGTTTCCACGTCAGGTAACCGCTGACGGCGGCCGGCCGGTCCGTCCGGGCCGGCCCGGTCGGCCGCCCTTGTCGTCACCGATCTCCCGGACCTGCACACGGTCAGCCACGTGATGATTCCGGTCGTCCTGTACCGGACTACGACTCGAGGCGCGCGGCCATGCGCCACAGTGAGTGGTCATGGACATCTGGGTGAACATCGTCACGGCCGCCAGCGGACTGCTCGGTGCCGGAATCGGTATCACCGGCACCCTGCTCAGTGAGCGGTGGCGCGCACGATCATCAGAACAGCAGAATCAGCACGCGGCCGTTCTCCGTCTTCGAGACGAACGCAAAGACGTCCTGATCCGGTTCTTCGCACTCGTACGAGAACTCAAACGAGCTGCGGAGCGGCGTTCTGCCGGCGAGGAGGTGACCGCTCAGGAGGCCGCAGACCTGACCAGCCGTCTCTGGCTGCTTCACGTCGAGGTGCACATCCTTTGCACTCAGCCGGTAGCCGACGCTGTCTATGCCCTCACCGAGCGACTTACCGAGGCTGTGCGGCGGCCCGTTGGCGAGGCCATTCACCTGTATCTTTCCGAAGCCCGGCTCGCCGCCATCTCAGCCGCACGCACCGAACTCGGCGTGCCGGCCATGCAGGTCGTAGTCAGCTCCACCGCAGGTGCGTGACTTCCGTCGACGCAACACATCGGTGCCGCGAGACACAACAGCCAAGCGATGCGCCGCGAACAGAGCGAACGTTGCCTGATGCCGCATCGGTTCCGGGCCGAACCCGAAGTGGGGCGATGACGGCGGCGAGGACTTCCTCAAGTGCCGGCGCCGGTACGACTCGAACCCGGCGCCCGGGGCGAGCCGGTGCGTCGCTCGTGCCGCCGGCAGCCTGCCTTCGAGGGCCCGTCCTCGTCCCGCAGGGTCAGAAGCAGGGTCAGAAGTGGTCGACCGTCTCTCCCTCGGGCATCCGGTAGCAACCGGCCGGCGGTGCGCGGACATCGCGGACGGTCCGGTGGTGGCCGCGCCTGGACGGCCGGGGTCCGACTGTGCTCCGCCCGCTGCGCGTGGTCCGTTGTCCGGTCAGGTCCGTGAGGTCTCCCTGTGGAATCCGACGGACGGCGGCGATCCCGAGGACGGTGCGGTCTCGACTCGGCGGCGTCGCGTGTCCGCGGTGCCAACCGCCGAGGACACCACTCCGACCAGACTGCGGTGATCATGACACGCGGGCGGTTCCGGGTTCCGCCGTCCTGTCCGGGAAGGGATCCGGACAAGGCTCTGACCAGCCCGGACATCCCGGTCGTGTCCGGGACGGCGGACGGCCGTTGATTCGTTCCGCCGCCGGCCAGCAGGCTCTCGCTGCCCGGCCCCGCCCGATGCGGCACGGGGCCCACCCGGCGACACCCTCCTGGCGCCTTCGCGCCGTCCGCCTCCGGCTGAGAGGACCGACCGTGCGGTATTCGGCATGCCCCGACGGGACATGGGAAGTGGCATCCGCGTTACCTCATCCCCGGCTGCGGCCGGGCGTGGTCTGTTACCGGGGACTCCGGCTGGGCCTGCACCGGCCACGCAGACGCCTGGAAGTGCCTTCGGGCATGGCGGTCATGATGATCGTGTTCGACGAGAAGCTGAGACTGACCCGAGCACCAGACCTCTCGGACCCGGTGGAGGCGGACGCCTTCACCTCCCTGCTCTGCGGTCCGCACCACAGCGCCCGAACGGGCGAGCACAACGGCCGCTTGGCCGGGGTGGAAGTGACGTTCACCCCCTGGGCCGCGTTCACCGCCTTCGGCACGGCCCTGCACCCACTGGCGAACGCGGTGGTCGGGCTTCACGAACTGCTCGGCACCCGTGCCGACGACCTCACCGACGCGCTGGCGTCCGCCACGGGCTGGAGGGACCGTTTCGCCCTGCTGGACACCGTGCTCTGCGAGTGGACGCGGTGCGGCCCCGCGCACTCGGCGCGTGTGGCCTGGGCCTGGCAAGAACTCGCCCGCGAGGCCGGGGCCGTCCCCATCCCGGCGCTAGCTGGAAGAACAGGATGGTCGCAGCGGCAGATGGAGAAACGGTTCCGGGAGCAGATCGGCCTCACCCCCAAGGCCGTCGCCCGGGTCTTCCGCCTCCGGCGGTCCCTTCAACTCCTCGTCGACGGGCTCCCCCCGGCCGAGGCGGCGGTGCTGGCCGGCTACCACGATCAGGCCCACTTCGGCCACGAGTGCAAGGCGATGACCGGTCACGCCCCCTGCGGCTTCCTCGCCCGTCGTGCCGTCAGCCGGCGGGACCCCTCGTTCACGGACCGCGTCGAGGGGCAGGCCACCGGCGTGTTGCTTCCTGCCCCTGCTCGAGCTGAGAGCACCGCCGGCTGATGGGGCGAATTTTTACAAGACGTCACCGGGCGACCGACGGGAGTCTTCTGCGGCGGGTGTTTCCCTCCCGTACCGGAACGGATCAAGCGAAGGAGTAGGGACATGTTCAAGAAGCTTGAATCGATGGGGGGCCGCCTCCTCGACCGGTTCGTCCCCAAGGTCGACGCGTCGGCCGGGGAACAGCGGTGCTGGAGCTGGCCGGCCTGCTGGCAGTGCCAGAGCCAGTGTGGCTATCACGCCTCCTGCTCGCGCTGCGACAGCGCCCCCAACCTCTACATCTGCGACTGCTGAGCGTGCGCCCTCGACGGGGCGCACACCGAGGAAGGCCCAGGTGACGGAGCACCGGGATCGAGTCCCGGTGCTCCTTCCCCCACTGTTTCCGCCCGTGGGACGACGGCGCGGAAAACGATACGGAAGGGTTGCGGTGCACTATCTGGAGCTCGGGGCCCGCTCCCTGATCGGGGTGGTGTTCCTGGCCTCATCCATCAGCAAGACCGTGGGAAGGGGCGCGTTCGGCGCCTTCGTTGCTTCGGTGCGCGGTCTGGAACTGCTGCCGGCGAAGGCATGCCGACCGGTGGCCCTGCTCGTGGTGGCCGCCGAACACACCGCTTGGCTGCTGCTTTTGGCGGGGACGACGACGGCCGTGGTCACCGGATTCCTGGTCGCGGCAGGACTGCTGGTGGCGTTCGCGACAGCGATCGCCCTCGTGCTGCGCAGAAGCATCCGCCAACCGTGCCGGTGCTTCGGCGCCTCGACAACTCCACTCGGTGGCCGGCACATCGTGCGCAACGTCGTCCTCGCCGCCGTCGCGGTCCTCGGCGTGGTCACCGCGCCGACGGCAGGCACGTCGCAGAACCTCGGCGGAACGGCCCTGGCCGTGTTCGCCGGCCTGCTGCTGGGCGTACTGGTCGCCCTGCTCGACGACATCCTCGAATTGTTCCAGCCCCTCGGCCCCGGTTCCGCCCGGAGACTGCCATGACCCAGGAGGAGAATCACGATGCCTTTCCTGATCGCCGCTCTGACGCTCGTGGGTTCGCTGTGCCTGCTCGACCTGATCCTCACGGTGGGCGTGATCAAACGGCTGCGTGAGCACACGGAGCTGCTCGCCGACGTGAGCGGTGCGGGCAACGGCCGAGCCTCGATCACGGTGGGGGAGGAGGTCGGGAACTTCGCGGTCTCCACCGTGGACGGCGAACGACTTTCCCGTGACCTCCTGACCGGTGAGACGCTCGTGGCCTTCTTCTCACCCACCTGCAAGCCCTGCAAGGAGAAGTTGCCGAAGTTCGTGGAGTACGCGAGGACGCTGTCCGGCGGCCGTGACCGGGTGCTGGCGACGGTGGTCGGCGATGCCGAGACCTCGGCCGCGCTGGTCGCCGAACTGGCCCCGGTGGCGCGCGTGGTCGTCGAGGAGTACGACGGGGCGCTGGGCGCCGCGTTCCAGACCAAGGCGTACCCCACCGTGCTCATGGTCGCCCGGGACGGCGCCGGGCGGCTGACCGTCACGGATGACGACGTCCGGCTGACCCTCCCGGCTTTCACCGCATGAGCGATCCCGTCACCGAACAGCCGCGGAGGCGGGTCGGCGCGGGACGGTCGGCGGTCGCCGCGTGCTCGCTCGCGGTCCGGGCGGCGCCCGGACCGCTCGCGCTGTACACGGCACTGACACTGACCGGTGGCCTGCTCCCGGTGGCGATCGCATGGCTGACGAAGCTGATACTCGATCGCGTCGCCGGCGATACCGACCCGGGGACACTGACCGGCCTGGGAGCGGGGCTCGCCCTGTGCGGGCTGGTCGCCGGAGTGACGCCGCAGGTGACCCAGTACCTGCGGGCGGAGATCGACCGTGAGGCGGGGCTGCTCGCCCAGGACCGGCTGTTCACCGCCGTGGACGGATTCGTCGGACTGGGCCGGTTCGAGAACCCGCGGTTCCTCGACCGGTTACGGCTCGCCCAGCAGTCCGCCGGGACGGCACCCGCCCTGGCCGTGGACGGAGTTCTCGGCATGGCCCGGGCGGCCTTCACCATCACGGGCTTCCTCGGCTCTCTGCTCCTGCTCAACCCGCTGATGGCCGTGCTGGTGCTCGCCTCGGGGGTGCCGACGCTCCTCGCGGAGATCGCGCTGTCGCGGAGGCGGGTACGGATGTTCTGGGACATCGGTCCGGTCGAGCGGCGGGAGCTCTTCTACGGCCAGTTGCTGTCCAGCGTGGAGGCGGCCAAGGAGGTGCGGTTGTTCGGCGCGGGTGCCTTCCTGCGGCAGCGGATGCTGACCGAGCGGCGTACGGCCAACGCCGCGAAGCGGACCATGGACAGGCGCGAAGTGCTCGTCCAGGCGGGGCTGGGACTGCTCGCCGCCGCGGTGTCCGGCGGCGGGCTGCTGTGGGCGGTGGGCGCGGCCCGGACCGGGGTGCTGTCCGTGGGAGGCATCACCATGTTCGTGGCCGCGGTCGGCGGGGTGCAGAGCGCGCTCGCCGCGCTCGCCGCCGAGGTGGCCCGCTCTCACCAAGCGGTGCTGATGTTCGGACACTACGAGGCGGTCACCACGGCCGGCCGGGACCTTCCGGTCGCCGCCGCCCCGCGCGCGCTGCCGGAACTGCGCGACGCGATCGAACTGCGGGACGTGTGGTTCCGCTACTCGGAGGAGCACCCCTGGGTGCTGCGCGGCGTCAACCTGCGGATACCCCACGACAAGGCAGTGGCACTGGTCGGGCTGAACGGCGCCGGAAAGTCGACGCTGGTCAAGCTTCTGTGCCGATTCTACGATCCCACGCGGGGGACGATCCTGTGGGACGGGGTGGACCTGCGCGACACCGGTCCGGCCGAACTGCGGCAGCGGATCGGCGCGGTCTTCCAGGACTACATGGAGTACGACATGACGGCGGCCGACAACATAGCCCTGGGCGCCCCGGGGTCCTCCGACAACCCGGACGGCGCCGACGACGACCGCGCGCCGATCCAGGCCGCGGCGAAACGGGCGGGCATCCACGACACACTCGCCCGCCTGCCCCACGGCTACGACACGTTGCTGTCACGGATGTTCTTCATGGAGTCCGACAAGGACGATCCGGCCACCGGAGTGATGCTGTCGGGCGGCCAATGGCAACGGCTCGCCCTGGCCCGGGCGTTCCTGCGGGACGAACGGCACAAGCGGGACCTGATGATCCTCGACGAGCCCTCGGCCGGACTCGACGCCGAGGCCGAGGCCGAGATCCACGACGAACTGCGGCGGCACCGCGAGGGGCGGACCAGCCTGTTGATCTCGCACCGGCTCGGCGCCGTACGCGAGGCCGACCTCATCGTCGTGCTCTCCGAAGGGCGCGTGACCGAACAGGGCGACCACGCCGCCCTGCTGGCATCCGGTGGGGAGTACGCCCGGCTGTTCACACTGCAGGCCTCCGGCTACCAGGCCGAGCCGGAGGCCGGAGCGGCCCCCACCGGAGGAACCCCATGACCACCCCGCGACCGCCCGCCCGGACACGTCGGGCTGCAGGCGTCACCAGGGTCGCGCTGCTCTGCGGAGCACCAGCGGCGCTCCTCGGACTGGGCGGCCTGGCCGTCTCGGCACTCCTGACGCGTGGGCTGGTGGCGGTGACCGTGCGCGGGGCGAGCATGGAACCGGCGTACCACGACGGTGACCGGGTTCTGGTACGCCGTCACCGGACCCCCCTGCCGGGCCAGGTGGTCGTGACGGAACGCCCCGGTACCGGGCCGGTTCCCGGCTCCGGTTGGCACCGCCCGCCCGTGCCGCGCACCGCCCGGCCGTCCACGATCACCGAGCGGGAGTGGCTGATCAAGCGTGTGGTGGCCGTACCGGGCGACCCGGTCCCGCGGGACCGGGTCGCCGCCCTGAGCGAAGTGCCCGAAACCCGGGTCCCCGTCGGCAGTCTGGTCCTGCTGGGCGACAACCAGGAGGTCAGCTTCGATTCCCGGCAGCTCGGCTACTTCCCGGCGGAGCGGGTGTTGGGCACCGTACTGCGCCCTCTGCCCCGCACGGCCGGGCGGGCGGGCGGTCTCCCCGGGCATGACCCGGCCGGGCGAGTGGGAGGGTGCCGCGGCCGCCATGGACCACCGGCCCTGAGTGAGTGACCGGACGCGAAGAGGAGGGATGCGCACCACGAGCCGGGGCGGCGGCACCGGGCCGAACCGGAGGAGGGCCGCACGGCGGCACGCCGGGCGGGCGGGACCGGTGCGGGGACCGAAGACGCCTGGGACATCGCGGGGGACGTGCCAGGAGCCATCGGCGTCATGTCACTGAAGGGCGGGTCACACTCACGGATACCTACACGGTCTTGCCGGGGCCGTGGCGGCGGTCGATGACGCCCCAGTCGTCGGCGCGGGCGGCGGCGAGGAGGAGTCCGCGGCCGGACTCGGACTCGGCGGTGGGGTCCGGGGGCGCGGTGACGGCGGGCCGGCGTTCGGCGCGGGTGTCGGAGACCTCCGCGCGCAGCCGCTCGCCGTCCGCCTCGGCGGCCAGCCGCACATGGAAGTCCCGGCCGGGAACACGGCCGTGCCGCACGGCGTTCGCGCTCAGCTCGGCGGTGATCAGCGTCAGTGTCTCGTCGACCTCGCTGTCGTAGGGGTGGCCCCAGGTGTCCAGGCAGCGCGCGACGAACAGCCGTGCCGGCCGGCACCCATGCGGAGACCGGCGTGGTGCTCGCCGAGCGTGAGATCGACTCCTTCGGCCCCGACGGCACCCCCTTGCAGCAGGGCCTCGACGACGAGCTGACCCGCCTTCTGGCCCACACCGTCCGCCCGTTCACCGACGGCTCCTCCCCCGTCCGGCACCTCTCGGCGGCCGAGACGGCCGACGCCCGCCCCGCGCCGATCGCCATGTCCGTGCGCGTGGTGGAGGCCGACCCCGCGGTGACGGTCAACGGCGAGCCGCAGGGAGTCGTGACCAGGGGCCTCTGAGCCGTGCGCAGCAGCCGCCCTCCCCGGACGCTGACGCGCACGGGCCGGGACTGCACGCAGAAGGCCCTCCGTGTCCGGGCGACGGACACGGAGGGCCTCACTGATCCAGGGAGCTCAGCGAGCTGCAGCGGCAGCCGCCTCCTCGTGGGCCGGAGTCTCGGGAGCCTCGCCCTCCTCCAGCCCCACGTCCTTCGTCTCCCGTCCGATCACCAGCGCCACCAGCGTCAGCAGGGCCATCGCCGAGAGGTAGACGCCGACCAGCCACGGGGAGCCGTCGCCGGCCTCCCACAGGGCCACCGCGATGAACGGGGCGACCGCCGCGCCGAGGATCGAGCTGACGTTGTAGGAGATGCCGGAGCCCGTGTAGCGCACGCTCGTCGGGAACAGCTCCGGCAGCAGCGCGCCCATCGGGCCGAACGTCATGCCCATCAGCGTGAAGCCGAACACCAGCCACAGCACCACGCCGACCGTGCCCAGGCCGATCAGCGGCACCCAGACCAGGCCGAAGACCAGGATCCCGGCCGTGACCGCGATCAGCGTGGCGCGCCGGCCGTAGCGGTCCGCGAGCGGGCCGGAGATCAGGGTGAACGCCGCGAAGAACAGCACACCGAAGATCATCATCAGCACGAACGTCGAGTAGCCGTAGCCCAGGCCCGGCACGTCCGCGTCCTCGGCCGCCCGTCCGTAGCTCAGCGAGAACGTCGTCATCAGGTAGAAGAGGACGTACGTCGCCAGCATGAAGAACGTGCCGAGGACGAGCTGCTTCCAGTGGTTCCGGAAGACCGTGGCCAGCGGCAGCTTCCGCACCAGGCCGGCCTCACGCGTCTTGGCGAACACCGGCGCCTCGACCAGGCGCATCCGCACCCACAGGCCGATCGCGACCATCACCGCGGAGAACAGGAACGGAAGGCGCCAGCCCCAGCTCAGGAAGGCCTCCGACGGCTGGGACGGGTCGGCGCCGGCCGAGGACGGCAGCAGTGCGCCGATGATCAGGAACAGGCCGTTGCCGATGATGAAGCCCAG
The DNA here is from genome assembly GCF_055778765.1 of Streptomyces sp. DSM 120436. Taxonomy (NCBI): domain Bacteria; kingdom Bacillati; phylum Actinomycetota; class Actinomycetes; order Kitasatosporales; family Streptomycetaceae; genus Streptomyces; species Streptomyces sp. DSM 120436. Next base: position 4,002,027 of record NZ_JBSKBS010000001.1, read on the forward strand.
CGGGGCGCCCAGCTGCGGGAAGGTGCCGTACAGGGCGCGTTTGCCCTTCGGTGCGTTCTCAGTGGCGATCAGGGCCGCGCCGCTCCACTCGCCGCCGAGCGCGAAGCCCTGTGCCAGCCGCATCAGCACCAGCAGCGCGGTGGCCACCCAGCCGGCCTGCGCGTAGGTGGGCAGGACACCGATGAGGAACGTGGCGATGCCCATGGTGAGCAGGGAGGCCACCAGCGTTCCCTTGCGGCCGAGGCGGTCGCCGAGGTGGCCGAAGACCACCGCGCCGATCGGCCGGGCGACCATCGCGGCGCCGAACACCGCGAAGGACGAGAGCAGCGCCGTGGTGGGGTCGCTGCTCGGGAAGAAGAGCGTGGGGAAGACCAGTACGGCGGCGGTCGCGTAGATGTAGAAGTCGTAGAACTCGATCGTCGTGCCGACGAGGCTGGCGACGAGTACGCGCGACCGCGAGTTGACGGGGGTCGGGGCCGGACTGGTGGGTGATGCGGGCATTTCACGGTCTTTCCACGGGGAACGATCACTTCACATTCTCAGAAGGTCTCATTTCTCAGAAAGTGCGTTTCATGATGTGAGACGAATCCGCTGTGACCTGCCGCGGAAAATGCGTGGCCCTGCGACCTCCGCCCTCCCTACACTCGCCGGGCAGGCGCGCGCCGCCCCCGGTCGGCGGCCCGCGCGCGTTCAGATCCGACCAGGGAAGGGAGCCCGGCCGTGCGTGCCCACACCGCTGTCGCCGTCGCCCCCCGCTCCCGGTCCCGCCGGTCCGTGGTGATCCTCGTGTCTCCGGCCGCCCGGTGCCCGCTGCGCGGCCGGCACCGGCTGCCCTGACGCACGTCGGACCGAACCCTCTCGAGGGGGGTGCTCGGCGCCGTGCGCCGGGGGACATCGCGCCGCCCTTTTCCGGTTCCCTCCGAAAGGCCACGGGCCATGCGCACCACCGACCCACTCGCCGTCGTCCGCAACCTCGGCATCCTCGCCCACGTCGACGCCGGCAAGACCACCGTCACCGAGCGGATCCTGTACGCCACCGGCACCACCCACAAGCGCGGCGAGGTGCACGACGGCACCACCGTCACCGACTTCGACCCGCAGGAGCGCGACCGGGGCATCACCATCTTCTCCGCCGCCGTGACCTGCTCCTGGAACGGTCACCGGCTCCACCTCATCGACACCCCGGGCCACATCGACTTCGCCGACGAGGTCGAGCGCTCCCTGCGCGTCCTCGACGGCGCGGTCGCCGTGTTCGACGCGGTCGCCGGGGTGGAACCGCAGAGCGAGTCGGTGTGGCGGCAGGCGGACCGGCACGGCGTCCCGCGCATCGCGTTCGTCAACAAGATGGACCGCGCCGGGGCCGACCTCGACGCGGCCGTCGCCTCCATCCGGGAGCGGCTGCACCCGGTACCGCTCGCCGTGCACCTGCCGATCGGGGCCGAGGACGCCTTCGCCGGGGTCGTCGACCTGCTCGGCATGCGCGCTCTGACCTGGGACGACGAGGGTGAGGCCCGCGACCCGGCACCCGTGCCGGACGTCCTGCGCGAGGAGGCGCTGCGACGGCGCCGGCTGCTGGAGGAGACCGTCGCGGAACTGCACCCGGCCGCGCTGGAGGAGTTCTGCGGCACGGGCGCGCTCCGCACCGGGACGCTCACGGCGGCCCTGCGGGACCTGACCGCACGCGGTGAGGCCGTGGTCGTGCTGTGCGGCTCCGCCTATCGCAACCGCGGGATCGAACCGCTGCTGGACGCCGTCCTCGCCTACCTGCCCTCACCGCTGGACGTGCCACCGGTGCGCGGCACGCACGACGGCGCCGAGCGGGAGCGGCCCGCCGACCCGGCGGCGCCGCTCGCGGCGCTCGCGTTCAAGGTGACCGCCACCGCCACCGGACGCCTCACCTATCTGCGCGTCTATTCCGGAACGATCGAACAGGGGGACACCGTGTGGGACGCCACCGCCGGCCGCGCCGAGCGCGTCGGCCGCATCCTGCGCGTCCGCGCCGGCCGGCACGCGCGCCTGGACCGTGCGGTCGCCGGCGACATCGTGGCCGTGGTCGGGCTGAAGGGCGCCCGCGCCGGCACCACGCTGTGCGCGCCGGACGCCCCGCTGGTGCTGGAGCCGCCCGGCACCGCCGAACCCGTCGTCTCGGTCGCCGTCGAGGCGCTGCGGAGCACGGACACCGGGCGTCTGGCGTCGGCGCTGGCCCGGCTCGCCGAGGAGGACCCCTCGCTGGTCGTGCGCACCGACGCGGAGACGGGTCAGACGGTGCTGTCCGGCATGGGCGAACTGCACCTGGAGGTCGCGGTGGAGCGGATCCGGCGTGACCACGGGCTGGGCGTCGCCGTCGGCCGGCCCCGCGTCAGCCACCGGGAGACCGTGGGCCGCGGCGTGTCCGGGTTCGTGTACCGGCACGTCAAACAGGACGGCGGGGCGGGACAGTTCGCGCACGTGGTGCTCGACGTCGAGCCGCTCGACGGCACCGGGAGCGGCTTCGCGTTCCGGTCGACGGTCGTCGGCGGCCGGGTGCCGCAGGAGTACGTCCGTGCCGTCGAGGCCGGCTGCCGGGACGCGCTCGCCGAGGGACCGCTCGGCGGACACCCGGTGACGGGTCTGCGGGTGACGCTCACCGACGGCTCGACGCACGTCAAGGACTCCTCCGACACCGCCTTCCGCACCGCGGGCCGGCTCGGACTGCGGGACGCGCTGCGGGCGTGCGCGATGGTGCTGCTGGAACCGGTCGCCGAGGTCACGGTCACCGTGCCGCAGGACGCGGTGGGTTCCGTGCTCGGTGACCTGGCCGCACGGCGGGGCCGGGTGACCGGCTCGGTCACCCGGGCGGGCGCGGCGGTCGTCACGGCGACCGTGCCGCTGGCCGAACTCTTCGGCTACGCCACCCGGCTGCGCAGCCGCACCCAGGGCCGAGGCGCCTTCACCAGCCGGCCCACCGGCTACGCCCCGGCACCTGCCGGGGTGACCGCGCGGTAGGCGGCACGACGCGGCGGCCCCCCGGCCGGGGGAGGCCGCCGCGTCGTCCAGCCCCGTGACGCCGCGCCCCGGCAGGTTCCGCACGGCCCGGCGACCTCGCGGCCATCACGGCCCCGCCCGACCGGCTCGGCCTCGGCTCCTGCGTCCCGCAGGCGGTGGCCGCACCGGCCCACGTCGACCACGCCACCCCGGCCCGCACGGTCAAGGGCCCGGGACACCGGTACGGGGACATCATCCGCGGGCACGCGGAGCGGGTGCGCCGGGCGGGGCGCCTTTCGTGCGTGGTCCGCCGGTTCAGGTGCCGCCGTTGAGCAGGGCGGCGGTGAGGACGTGACCGCCCACGCCCCAGCCGCCGTCGGCGACCTCGTCGACCAGCACGACGGTGGTGGCGCGGGCGCGCTCACCGTAGATCTCGGCGTACAGCTCCGTGGTGCGCTCGACGATCGTCTGCTTGTCCTCGGCGGTGAGGGTGCCGGCGGGGACCTTGAAGTGGGCGAACGGCATGACGGGTCACTCCTGACGCTCGGGGCCCGCGGCGGTGCGCGGGCCGGTGTGCCTCCACGGTGCGGGGCGCCGGCCCGCGCAACCAGGGGATGCCGTCCCCTGGGTCGGTGAGGCGCGCGGCCCGAGAATGGGACGCATGGGTGCGGCGAAGTACACCGAGCTCGGGGCGTTCCTGCGGTCACGGCGGGACCGCATCCGCCCGTCCGACGTGGGCCTGCCCGCAGGACCCCGGCGACGGGTGCCGGGACTGCGCCGGGAGGAGGTCGCCCAGCTCGCCGGGGCGTCGGTCGACTACTACAACGAGCTGGAGCGCGGGGCCGGTTCGCAGCCGTCGGAGCAGATGCTCGCCGCTCTGGCCCGGGCGCTGCGGCTGACCGCCGACGAACGCGACTACCTGTACCGCCTGGCGGACCGGCCCGTGCCCGCCCCGGCCGGTCCCGCCGCACACGTCCACCCCGGCATGCTCGACCTGCTCCAGCGGATGCCGTCGACGCCCGCCCAGGTCATCACCGATCTGCACGTCACGCTGGTGCAGAACCCGCTCGCGGTGGCCCTGCTCGGCGACCACTCCGGCTTCCGCGGCCCCCGCGCCAGCTTCGTCCACCGGTGGTTCACCGAGCCCGAGTCGAGACAGCTCTACCCCGAGGCCGACCACGCGAGCCAGTCCCGCGCCTTCGTCGCCGACCTCCGCGCGGCCGCCGCCCGCCGGGACGCCAAGGACACCGAGGTCACGTCGCTGATCCACACGTTGCGGCGTGCCTCGCCGGAGTTCGCCGCGCTGTGGGCCGCCCACGAGGTGGCGTTCCGCCGCGACGACCGCAAACGGATCCGGCACCCCGCGCTCGGCGTCGTCGAGGTCAACTGCCTCAACCTGTTCAGCGAGGACGGCCGGCAGCGCCTGCTGTGGTTCACCCCCGCCGTGGGCACGGACAGCGCCGGCCTGCTCGACCTGCTGGCGGTGGTGGGCACGCAGGAGGTCTCCTGAGGCACGTCGCACATATCCCTTGCCGCGACTCCGCGATGCGTGATCGGATCGGAGCAGCATCGCGTGCCGGTGGCGGTCTGCGCCAGGCATGGAGGTGCGGAACCGAAGGGACTGCCCCACGTGGCCTCCCACCACAGCGACCGTGCGGTTGCTTTGAGCCTGCAACTGTCACAAGCACATCAGGAACTGCGCCGCCGGCTGAACGACATCAAGGCGGATCTCGGACGCCGGCAGTTGAGCGACGACACACTCGTCACCCACTGCCTGGCCTTCTGCGACGCGTTGACGTCGCACCATCAGGGCGAGGACGACGGGATGTTCTCCCGGTTGCTGCACGAGCGCCCGGATCTCGAGGCGACCGTCGCGAACCTCGTCCAGGATCACGGGATGATCGCTTCGATCCTGTCCCAGGTGCGTGAACTCGCCGCCAGGGCCGTCGAAGCGTCCGGTCCGGACCTGGCGGCGATCGGCCGTGAGCTCGACGGACTGGCGGCGATCATGGAAAGCCACTTCACCTACGAGGAACGGGCGATCGGGGCGGCGCTGGACGGCGGAGTCGACGACACCGACTGGGCCGGCACGGTCTTCCGGTTCGAGAGACAGGTGAGGCCGGCTCCCTGAGAGCAACCGGCCTCACCTTCGCTTCACCTCCGCCTCACCTCACCGTCACACACCGGCGAGCAGCGCCTCCAGTGCCTCAGCCGCAGCGGGGTGCGTGACCGTCAGGGCGCCGACCGGTGAACCGGCATCTCCGGTCGGCGCCCAGCCGGCGTCACAGCCCAGCAGCCCGCTCACCGCGTCGCACGCCGCCGGGTACGCGGCCAGCAGTGCCGCGCCCGGTGCGGCGGCGGGCGTGTCGTGCCGCTGCCAGCCGTCCTCGCACCCCAGCAGTCCCGCCACCGCGTCGCACGCCGCCGGGTGGGCGGCCAGCAGCGAGGCGCCCGGGGGCGCCGGGGCGGCGGCCGTGCGCCGGGCGCGGGAGGCCGCGAAGGGGTCCTCCTGCGGCTGCCGCCACGGCGGCACCCACGCGTCCAGCGCCGGCAGCCGGCCCGGGAAGACGCGGCCCGCCTCGCGGATCAGCAGCGGGGCCAGGTCCGCCGCGCCCTTGCGCAGGGTGGTGATCAGCAGCGGCAGCCACGGGAGCAGCACCGTGTCCGGCAGACGGCCGAACGCGTTCGACACCGCCTCCACCACCACGTCCGCCAGCCCGGGCACCGGCTCCAGCGCGTGCACGAAACCGTTGAGGTAGCGCGGGTAGGAGGGCACCACCAGCGGGTTGTCCAGCAACGCGTCGCACCTGGCGCGCAGTTCGGCGCGTGACAGGGTGCCGAGCTGCACCTGCGCCGCCCACAGCAGGGCCGTCTTCGACGGGTCCTCCGGGTGCGACTGGGCGACCGCCAGCTCCAGCTGCGTACGGTCGCAGCCCAGCGACAGCGCCAGGCTCTCCATGCTGAACAGGAAGCCCAGCATCGCCGCGACCTGCCCCACCGTCGCGTCCTCGTCCCGGAACGCCGTCGGCAGCAGCGTGCAGTAGTGGGCGTACCCCGTCCGGACGAACGACTCGATCCACGCCGGCAGTTCCGGCCGGCTCGTGCGGTAGTACGCCAGCAGTGTCCGCGCCCGGCGCAGCACCTCCGGCGCCCCGTCGACCGTGCGTTCCGCGGACAGCACCTTCAGCGCGTGGGTGCCCAGCTCCTCCGCCAGCCGCCCGCTGCGCAGGTACAGCAGGGTGTCCTCGACGGCCGCCAGCACGCCCGCCGTGGTCGCCCGCGGCCCGTACGCCTCGCGCCGCAGCCGCTGCTCCAGCACCTGCTCGACGCTGACGCCCTCGTAGCCGAGCTCGATGAGCGCACGCTGATGGGTGCCGAGGGCCAGGTCCCAGGACTCCTGGATCGACCGCTCACCGAGCCGCCGCTCACCCATGATCGGCCGGGCCGCGGCCGCCGGCATCAGCCGCCGCAGCATCCACAGCACGTCCGAGCACGCCTCCAGCTCCGGCCGGCCGGCTATGTCCAGCAACGCCCGCTGCACACCGCGCTGCTGCAGCTTCAGCCCCAGCGGCTCCAGCCGGTCGTACACGTCCCGGGCGAGCGGCGGCAGGGCCTCGTAACCCACCTGCCCGACCCGGTCGCCGCCCATCATGATCTCGACGAGCCGCCGCACGTCCCGCCGCCCGGGCACGCTGTCCTTCTCGATGCAGGTGACCGCCGCGTCCTGGAAGTCGTACGGCGTCGGCTTGGCCCGGTCCCGCATCCCCGCGAGCAGGATCGACGTCTCGAAGACCGCGATGGCGTCCGCGGTGGAGGCGAGGTAGCCGTTGCGGCGGGCCGCCCGCACGATGTCCACGGACCAGCCGAGCAGTTCCGCCTCGTCCAGGCCGTCCAGCACGGGAGGCCGGTGCAGGAACCCGGACAGCCGGTCCGTGGCCGGCGCCGGTGCGGCCACGGCCGTCGCCTTCTTCGCGCGGGACTTCCGTGCCCCCGCCTGACCCTCCAGCCGGTACGGCCGTATCCGCGTCCGCTGCAGGCTCTTCCGCCACTGCGTCGCCGCGATCGACACCGAGCCGGGCGCCAGGCCGAACTGCGCCTCGATCGCCGCGTGGCTCGACGGGATCAGCCCGTACTGCCAGGTGGTCGCCGTGCGCGGGGAGACGGTGAACCCGTCCGAGCGTCCGTGCACGCCGAACTCCTCCACCCGGCTCGCCGCGTGGAACGCCCCGCACACGTACAGGCAGTCCTCCGGGTCCGTGCCCGTCGCCGCCATGTGCTCACGCATCCGCGTCCACATGTAGCGCTCGCGGTCCTCGTCCACCCGGACCCGGTCGCCGTCGCCCGGCGCCAGCCGCCGGAACAGGCTGCCGATGAGGAACATGACCTGGCGGTAGGTGTCGTGGTCGCTGTCCCCGAGCGGCACCTCGACGTACTGGTGCCACCACTCCGACCAGTGCCGCACCTTCCCGTGGCGCAGCAGGTGTTCCTCCAGCTCGGCGAAGCGGGGGCGCAGGTCGCCGATCTCGACGCCGACCGCCTCGCCGTGCAGCGCGGCCTCCTCGGACTTCGGCGTATCCTCCGCGTCGGCCGAAGTCCCTTCGGCGTCCGTGGTGCCGGCGCGGTCCCACTGGAACACGTGGTCGCAGGAGCGGTCCACCAGGACCAGTTCGACGCCCGGGGTGTCCAGGGCGTAGGCGATGGCCTGGTACTCGGCGGACGCCTCCGTGATCGGCGCGACCACCGACAGCGGGGCCCACTCCTGGGGGAAGCCGTCGATCTCGCCCGCGAACGCCTGCACGGCCACGGGGAGCCGGCAGTTGCGCAGCTCGGTCAGCAGCGGCGCCATGTCCTCGCACAGCTCCAGGTACACCACCTTGGGCCGCTTCTCCCGCAGGCGGCGGGCCATGGCCAGGGCGGAGGCGGGGGAGTGGTGGCAGACCGGGAAGATCTCCAGCGGCTCCCGCACCGCCCGGTCGACGTCGTCGACCATGCCGAGAAGGATGCCCTCCAGGGCGTCGGGCCCGCCCGCGAACTCGGTCGCCGCCTCCTGCAGCTGCGTACGCAGTGCGGTGAACACACCGCTCTCCTGGTGCCCGCTCACGACAGGGTGGCGATCGCGTCGCGGCCGCCCTCGAGGAACTCGGGCCAGGCCCCGCCCTCTTCCTTGCTGCGCGGCTCGACGACCCCGTGCAGGTACTTGTTGAGGATGGCCAGGTCCTCCGGCTCGCGCCGGGTCAGCGAGCCCACCAGCGACGACGCCAGGGTACGGGCGGTCAGGGCGCGCTCACCGAAGAAGTTGCCGTGCAGCACCGCGTCCTCCAGGACCCCGATCTGCTCGGCCGTCGACAGCGCGGACTCCAGCTTCTCGTCGTCGCTGCCGGCCGCCGCGGCGGAGGCCCGCAGGTCGGCGAAGCTCTGCAGCAGCACGTCGAGCAGCGTCGGCGGCACGTCCAGGTCGATCGCGTGCCGGCGCAGCAGCTCCTCGGTGCGGAAGCGGACGATCTCCGCCTCGCTCTTCTTGTTCGTCACCACCGGGATGCGGACGAAGTTGAAGCGGCGCTTCAGCGCGGACGACAGGTCGTTGACGCCCCGGTCGCGGCTGTTGGCGGTGGCGATGATGGAGAAGCCGGGCTTGGCGAACACGATGTTGTCGTCGCCGCTCCCGCTCCCCAGCTCGGGAACGGAGATGTACTTCTCGGACAGGATCGAGATGAGCGCGTCCTGCACGTCACTGGTGGAGCGGGTCAGCTCCTCGAAGCGGCCGATGGCGCCGGCCTCCATCGCGGTCATGATCGGGGAGGGGATCATCGACTCCCGCGACTGCCCCTTGGCGATCACCATCGACACGTTCCACGAGTACTTGATGTGGTCCTCGGTGGTGCCGGCCGTGCCCTGGACCACCAGCGTGGAGTTGCGGCAGATCGCCGCGGACAGCAGCTCGGCCAGCCAGCTCTTGCCCGTGCCGGGGTCGCCGATGAGCAGCAGGCCGCGGTCGGAGGCGAGGGTGACGATCGACCGCTCCACGAAGCTGCGGTCGCCGAACCACTTCTGCGAGATCTCACGGTCCAGCCCGTCGGCCCGCTCGGAGCCGAGGATGAACAACCGCACCATCTTCGGCGACAGGCGCCACGAGAACGGCTTGGGGTTGTCGTCGATCGACTCCAGCCAGTCGAGCTCCTCGGCGTACTTGATCTCGGCGGGGGCGCGCAGCAGTTCGGACATGAGGGATGAGCCTTTCGCAGTGAGAGTCGAGAAGTCGAGTGGGTGAGAAGTCAAGAAGGGGGGAGGTCGGGAAAGTGAGAAGCCGGGAAGGCGGCGGTCAGGTCAGGAACGTCTTCAGCTCGTGCACGAGCTTCTTGATGTGGCCGGATATCACCGGCGTGCCCAGGTCCTTGAACTTCTCCCGGAACCAGGGGTTGACGCTGCCGCGGCCGGAGCTGGTCACCGATCCCACCGGGATGAACTTCGCCCCGGAGCGGTGGATGGCGGCCATGCTCTCGAACAGCTCCTCCGTGCGCCATTCGTAGAAGTCGGAGATCCACACCACGACGGTGTTGCGCGGCTCGGCGATCTTGGGCTGGGCGAGCGCCATGGCGACCGTGCCGTCCGTGCCGCCGCCCAGCTGGGTGCGCAGCAGCGTCTCGAACGGGTCGTGTGCCCAGGGCGTCAGGTCCAGCGCCTGCGTGTCGTAGGCGATCAGGTGCACGTCCACCTTCGGCAGACCGGCGAAGATCGACGCCAGGATGGTGCAGTTGACCATCGAGTCGACCATGGACCCCGACTGGTCCACCACGACGATCAGCCGCTGCGGGGTCGTCTTGCGGCTGGTGTGCCGGTAGTAGAGCCGGTCGACGTAGAGCCGCTCCTGCTCCGGGTCCCAGTTGGTGAGGTTCTTCCAGATGGTGCGGTCCAGGTCGAGGTTGCGGAACACCCGCTTGGGCGGGACGGACCGGTCCAGCTCACCGACCGTGGACTTCTCCACCTGCGTGCGCAGCACCTCGGTGACCTCGTCGACATAGCGCCGGATCAGCGCCTTGGCGTTGGCGAGGGCGACCCCGGAGAGGTTGTTCTTGTCCCGCAGCAACTGCTCGATCAGCGACATGCTCGGCGTCAGGCGCGAGGCGAGCGCCGGGTCGGCCAGCACCTCCCGCAGATGCATCCGCCGCACGAGACCGGCCTCGAGGGAGCCCAGCTCCGGACCGATCTCGGGGATCAGCCTGCTCAGGTCGGGCGCGGGCGAGCCGACACCGGTGCCGGTCGGACCGACGCCTTGGCCGGCGCCCACCCGGCTGCCACCGCGGCCGCCGCGCAGGTCACCGGGCCGGCAGCCCAGCGCCCGCTCCAGCCATCCGGCGTCCGACTGCCAGCGGGCCAGTTGCTCGGCGGTGACCGTGCCGCTGCCGGTCGAGAAGACGTTGAGCAGCACCTTCGACACCAGCGCCGCCCGCCGCACCTCGGCGGCCCGGTCCCGCGCACCGTCCGCGTCCGGCTCCGGCGTCATCAGCCCGTCGAACTCGGCGGCCAGCCCGGGGTGCCGCTGCACCACCGAGTCGACCGACGCGGCCGGATCGAGCAGCGCCACCGGCAGACCGATGTCCTCGACCACGGCGACACTCGCCGACTCCAGCGACGCCTGCTCCTCCGGGTCGAAGAGGCGGGCCAGCAGCCGCCAGTACAGGACCTGCCGACGGTTCTCGTCGGAGTCGGGGGCCGGGACGTCCCCCAGTTCCCCGGTGTTCTCCTCGCTCATTTCCGCAGCAGCCTTCCCGCGCGCTCGCGCAGCACGTTGACCGCGTCGGTGGCCGCCTTCTCGGCCCGTACGCCCGCCTTGTCGGCCGTGCCGCCGGCCCAGGCGCCCGCGTGCACGGTGACGGGCTTCTTCCGCACCGTCCGCTCGACGGCCAGCGGCTGGAGCAGGAACTCCCCGGCGTCCCAGCGCAGCAGGCCGAGACACGCGGCGGACGAGGCCACGGCCTCGGCGGTCAGCGGACCTGCGGCGGGCACCCGGCCGGCGTCGACGGCGAGCCGCTCCCCGGCGACCCGGAAGGCGATCCCGTCGTCCTCCTCCTCGACGGCGTACCCCTCGAGCAGCACCGGCACGGCGATCCGCGCCGGATGCCGGTCCACCGGCGTCACCGGGGCGGAGACCGCCGTGGGCAGCGCCACCCGCGCGGTGGTGAAGACCTCCGCGGACTCACCCGGCGTGGCGCGGGCGTCGTCCCAGACCAGATCGTCCTCGGCGGTGAGGGGCATGGCGTCGAGCTCCATGGCGCGCCCCTCGCTCACGGCGGCCAGCAGCGACATGTGCGGCCGCAGCAGCTGCCACAGCCCCGCGCCGACGACGGTGTCCGGCTTGGACGCGGACACACTGGCCCGCACCAGGCGGGGTGCCCCTCCGTCCGCCGGCTCGAACACCGCGTGCACCTGCGCCTGCACCGCGGTGGCGTGCTCGTGCAGATCGACACCGAGCGGCAGCAGGCGGCCGGTGGCCTCCGTGACGGCGGTCGCCCGGTCCGCGCCGGGCAGCGTCAGCAGCATCGCCCGCGACCACAGGTCGGCCCACCGGCGCACCGGGACCCGCTCCAGCGTGGCGCCGGGGCAGGACGCGGCGAGCTCCGCGGCGAACCCGTCGAGCAGCGCGGCGAGCCGCCGCAGCGCCGGCTCGGGCAGCATCGCGGACACCACGGGAGCGGCGCCGCCGACCAGCTCGTGGTCGATGCCCTGCCAGCCGGCCCGCGCCAGGTCGCACAGCCAGCCGCGCGCCGCCACCAGCAGGTTCACCGGGTGCTCGGCGCCCGCGGCCGGAGCGGCGGACTCCTCGCCGCGCGGCCGCCCGACCGCCTCCTCGACCCGTGCGACGAGCGCGTCGTGCACGGAACCCAGCAGCGCGGTGCGCGCGGCGGCCAGCGCCATGAAGTGGTCCTCGTCCGCGGCCCCCGCCGCGGTCTTCTCCGCCGCCTCGGCGACCCGCCCGGCCAGCGGCGACCCGGCGACGGCGTCGGCCAGCCCGGCCAGTCCGCCCGCCTGGGCCGGCTGCGGGCGCAGCAGCCCGCCGACGAGCGCCTGGTCGAACCCGTCCACGGCGGCCAGAGCCTCGTCCAGCCCGTCGACGGCGTCGGTCAGCAGATCCGCCCGCATCACGCCACCGCCCCGGCCGTCGGGAACCAGTGCATCTCCGGCAGGGGAGCGGTCGCCGGCGCGAACTCCAGGTAGGCCAGATGGCGCAGGAACCGGCTGAACACCTGGGCCGCCGCCGACCTGTCCCCCTGAGCGGGACGCGTCGCCGTCATGGCCGCGGTCAGGCCCTGCGCGTCCGCCTGCTCACCGGCGGCGTCCACCTTCAGGTACCGGGCCACGCGGTCCGCGCCGTACTGCAGCACGGCCTCCCCGATCAGCGCCCGTATGTGGTTGCAGAAGGCGCCGCGCGCCCCGCCGCAGGGCCGGTTGTTGTTGGTGCTGCACGAGAACGCGTACGTCCCCGCCTCCACCGACGACACGTACACCCGCCCGATGTCGGAACCGCTGGACACCACACCCTGCAACCGTCCGTCCGCCAGCTCGACGAACGGCACCTTGGCGAGCTTCCTCGGCCGTGCGGACGGCACCACCCGCACCGTGCTCGACCTCTCCCAGAGCGACAACGCACCATCTCCCATGCATGCGAAAGGGGATGTCCTCGCCAGACCGGCGGGACACGAGGGAATCTATCGACGGCCACTGACAACGACCCCGGGCTGTGGACAACCGCGGATCTGTGGACGTCGCCGTCACCCGACGGTGTGGCCGGCGCGTTCACCGGGGCGGGCAGCGCTCCTCGACTGGCAGGACAGCACGCCTTCTTGACGCGCGTTCCCACAGGTCGATACTTGTCCAGCGTGCGTTAAGTGACTGTTCGTGACGCCGCCAGCACCAGGCGAGAAAGTGACGCATGTTCCCGACCGGGGCTTCGCTCCACGAGTGACGCGGGCAGGCTCGACGCGCGAGAGGGCGGTCAAGGATGAAGAGGAAGAGACTGGGCGGGGCGGCCGTCGCGCTCGGCGTCGTCCTGGCGGCGACCGGCCTTCCGGCTCAGGCGTCCGCCGGCAACCGGGCCGCCGGCGACCAGGCCGCCGACGCCCGCGCGGCCCTCCCGCTGGGCCCGGCCGGCCTCGCCGAAACCCGCACCACACGCACCTTGCAGCCCGGCCTGACGCTCACCCGCATCGTGCGCGGCGCCGTGGACCCGGCGCACCACTGGACCGTCGAGGCGACCATCCCCGGCGGCGACACCTCACCCGACCCCGACGCACCGCCGACCACCCTCAAGGACAAGGCCAGCGCCGACGAACTCGCCGCCGACCTGCGAGGCGACGGCTTCGACGCGCGGGCCGAACAGGTCACGACACCCAGCACGACGGACTTCGCGGGCGGAACGCTCGGCTGGCGCGTACGCATCGGCAGCTTCTCCTCCCGGTCCGCCGCGACAGCGGAACGCACCCGCGTGATCAACGCCGGTCACACCGGCTCGGTCACCTACACCGGCTGGGACGGCGCGACCACGGACCGCGGCCCCTGGCGCATCGACGTCCTCACCATCGACCCGCGCACCTTCCGCGGCACCCTGGACGCCACCCACGGCCCCGACGTCGAGAACCGCGAGACCGTCAGCACGCTCGCCGCCGACGCCGGTGCCGTCGCCGCGGTCAACGCGGGCTTCTTCGTCCTCGACCCCCGCTCCGGCGCGCCCGGCGACCCGGCGGGCGTCGGCGTGTACGACGGACGCCTGCTGAGCGAACCGGTCGGCGGGCGCCCCGGCTTCGTCGTCCGCGACCACGGCCGGAGCGCGCAGGTCACCCGCCTCACCTGGCAGGGACGGGTCACCGCCCGCGGCACCTCCCTGCCGCTCCACGGCGTCAACCGGGTGCCCGGCCTGATCCGCAACTGCGGCGGCAGCGAGGGCGACAGCCCGACCGCCCTGCCCCTGCACGACGTCACCTGCACCAACCCCGACCAACTCGTCGTGTTCACACCGGAGTACGGCGCGAACACCCCGCAGGGCGAGGGCGCGGAAGCCGTCCTGGACAGCCGGGGCCGCGTGCTGGAGCTGCGTCCCGCCCGCGGCGGCCCCCTCCCGCGCGGCGGCAGCTCGATCCAGGCGACCGGCCGGCACGTGGCCGCCCTGACGGCCCTGGCCCGCCCCGGCGAGCGCCTGCGCGTCGAGACGACCCTCCGCGACGACCGAGGCCGCCGGGTGACGCCGTCCCCCGGGACGGACATCGTCAACGCGGGACCCGAACTGGTCCGTGACGGACGCCTGCACGTCACCCCGGCCACCGACGGCATGGTGCACCCGGGCGACCCCAGCTGGTACTACGGCTGGGTCCACAAGCGCAATCCCCGCACCCTCGCCGGGACGGACACGGCCGGCCGCACCGTCCTGGTCACCGCGGACGGCCGCGGCACGGACTCGCTCGGGCTGAGCATCACCGAGAGCGCGAAGGTGGCCCGTTCACTGGGCCTGCGGGACGCCGTCAACCTCGACGGCGGCGGCTCCACGACGATGGTGGCCAACGGCCAGGTGATCAACACCCCGTCCGACGCGGCGGGCGAACGGCCCGTTGGAGACGCGCTGTTGATCCTGCCTCGGAAGCGGTGACCTGCCGGTACGCGGCCGAAGTGTGCGGAGCGCACCGTGGTTGAGACGTCGTTCCGGACAGTTCACTCGTCAAGCGTCCAGGCCGGTGATCCGGACGGCGGTGCCGGCCGCACCTCGAGCGTGGAGAAGTCGATGTTCTCGTCCTCGCCGCCGAACGGCAGACGGCCCGCCGAGTCCGGGAAGTAGTAGGGGCCGTACGCCCAGTACTCGGGTTCCTCGTGGCACATCAGGTCAGGGTAGGGCGAGATGTCGAGGTCCTTGTACCGCTCGTTGATCCTCGCCACCGCTTCGGACCGTGATATCCCGAAGCGGGAAACCATTTCGTCCGCGATGTGCCGGAAGTAGTCGAGCATTCCTTCGTCGAGACGCATCAGGAATTCCGCCGTCATGATGGTCAGGAGCCCACCCTTCGGTGAATTGAGTTGGAGAACAGTCCGGCCCGGCATCGTTCGCGATGCTCTGCAGCATCCTGCCCGAGGCGTCAGCGACGCGGGTGAGTCCGCCGCGCCCGTCGCTCGGGGATCCTCGCGCCGCGCACGGACCAGCGGGGCGGCACCGCCCCGAGAACGGCCGACTCCTGGACTGTCGCGCACCGACTCCTGTGGTGGATGCTGCCTGAGAGCAAGGTGAATACGTCCCGCCCACCGTTGATACAGCGACGAACCGCACCGCAGGGAGCCGCCGTGACCGCCGTCGTGACCTTCCGAGCCCGTGTCCGTCTCGTCCTCGCCGCCCTGGTCCTCGCGCTCGTACCGGCCGCACCGACGCTCGCCGCCCCGCCCCCTGCGGGCGCCGCCGAGGCGCGTATCCCTGCTCAGGGGGAGACGGGGCGCCGCGGCGCAGAGGTTGTCGCGGTCACGCAGGTCGCGGAGCGGCAGGTCGACCTGTCGGTCCGTTCGGCGGCGCTCGGCGGCCGGACCGTCAAGGTCCGCCTGTTGACCCCCGACGGCTGGAACCCGGCCGACCGACGCCAACACTGGCCCACCTTCTGGCTGCTGCACGGCTGCTGCGGCGACTACACGTCCTGGACCGCGATGACGGACGTCGCCGAGACCGACAGCCTGCGCGACGTGCTCGTGGTCATGCCCGAGGCCGGCTGGAACGGCTGGTACAGCGACTGGTGGAACCACGGTGAGGGCGGCGACCCCGCCTGGGAGACCTTCCACACGGTCGAACTCCGGCACCTCCTCGAACGCGACTGGGGCGCCGGCCGCAACCGCGTCGTCGCCGGGCTGTCGATGGGCGGCCAGGGCGCCCTGCTGTACGCCGCCCGGCACCCCGGCATGTTCAAGGCGACCGCCGCCTACTCGGGCTCCGCGCACCCGCTCCTCAACGACGAGTCGGTCGACCGCATCCTGGGCCTGTTCGCCGGCCGGGGCAACGACCCCCTCCGGGTGTGGGGCGACCCGGTCGCCCAGCGCCGCATCTGGCAGGCCCACGACCCGTTCCACCTGGCGAAGCGCCTCAAGTCGCTGCCCGTCTACCTGTCCTGCGGCGACGGCACGGCGGGCCCGCTGGACGCACCGGGTGCGTCCAGCGCCCTCGAGGCGGACTTCAACCGCCAGAACCACGCCCTCGCCGCCGAGTTGAAGCGCGTGGGAGCCAAGCGCCTGACCACCAACTTCTACGGCGCCGGCACCCACACGTGGCGTTACTGGGAACGTGAACTGCACGCTTCCCTGCCGATGCTGCTGGGCGCCCTGGGTGTGAAGAGCTGACATGCCAGAGGGGAGGGCCGCTCTCGCCGCACAGGGGCGGACTCACCCACGCTCCCGCAGATACGCGTCCAGCGCGGCGGCCCCGCGCAGCATCGCCCGTCCGCGGTCGGACAGCCGGCCGTGCCAGTCACGCAGAGCACCCTCCAGGGGTTCCAGGCCGCCGGCTGTCCGCACCTGGGTGATCAGCGGGGCGATCTGCTCGAGCAGGTGACCACCGCGCCTGAGCTGATGCACCAGGTGCGCGTCCCGCACGTCGGCCGGGTCGTACACCCGGTATCCGGTCACCGGGTCGCGCCGCGGACGTACGAGTCCGGCGCCCTCCCACTTGCGCAGGGTCGCCGGGCGGACGCCCAGTTCCTCGGCCAGGGGCCCGATGAAGACCGGCCCGGACCGGTGGGGCCCGCCGGCCGGATCCGTGGACGCGGCGTCCGAGGTGAGCCCGCGCAACGCGTCCTCCACGGCGTGCAGCGTGCGCCGGTCGTGGAGCAGCCGGGCGTGACTCTCGTCGATGAGCCGGAAAGCCTCGTCGACGGCGTCCTGGTTCACGGCCTGCATGACCGCCGTCGCCGTCGCGTGCCCGTACCCCGGCACGAGGGCGAGGAACGCGTCCAGCGCCCGCTCGTGCAGTGGAGCGTAGACGCGGTAGCCGTGGGCCGTCCGGGCGGCGGCCGGGAGGATCCCGGCCTCCTCGTAGTTCCTCACCGCCTGGGTGGACAGTCCGTGCCGACGCGCCAGGTCCACCGGCCTCAGCTTGCCACTCGTTTGAAGGTTGTGACCCACAGTTCCGAGGATACAGAGAGAAGACAGCGAGCAAACCTTCAAACGAAAGTTCAACGATACCGTTGAATGCATGGAAACCGGCATCAAGGACTGCGCCCGCCCCGTCGAGGCCTCGGCACTCATGGAACTGCTGCCGACCCGCCCCCGCCTGCTCGCCCTCGGCGAGCCCACACACGGCGAGGAGACCCTCCCCGACCTGCGCAACACTCTCTTCCAACAGCTCGTGGAAGAGGAGGGCTATCGGACCATCGCGCTCGAGAGCGACTGCCTGAGGGCGTTGACCGTGGACGCGTATGTCACCTCGGGTGAGGGCTCCCTCGACGACGTCATGGAGCGAGGCTTCAGCCACGGATGGGGCAGCTCGCGGGCGAACCGCGAACTGGTGCGCTGGATGCGCGAGTTCAACGTGGATCGCCCCGCAGCGGAGCAGGTCCGGTTCGCGGGCATGGACGGCCCGCTGGAGATCACAGCCGCCGAAAGCCCGCGCCAGGCACTCACCGCGCTCCACGCCTACCTGGCGGCCCACGTCGACGAGGACCTGCTGCCCTGCACGGCGGACGAACTCGACGGGCTCCTCGGCGCCGACGCGCGGTGGACCGATCAGGCGGCCATGATGGACCCGTCCCAGTCCATCGGCCGTACGCAGGAAGCACACGAACTACGCCTGCTCGCCGACGACTTGACCGCCCTGCTGGAGACACAGGCACCGCACCTCGCCGCGGTGTCGTCACCGGCCGACCGGGACCGCGCGCACCTGTACGGACGCACCGCCGTCGGCCTGCTGCGCTACCACTCCTGGATGGCCGACACGTCACCCGCCCGCATGGCCCGCCTGCTCGCCACGCGGGACGGCATGATGGCCGGGAACCTCATCGCCCTCGCCGCGCGCGGGCCGGTGCTCGTCCACGCCCACAACAGTCACCTGCAACGCGACAGGAGCGCGGTGCGCATGTGGGGTCATCCGAAGGTGGAGTGGTGGAGTGCCGGGGCCCTGGTGAGCGCGCACCTCGGTGATGAGTACGCCCATCTGGCGACCGCCCTGGGCACGATGAGGCACCAGGGCGTCGGCACCCCGCCCGCGGACACGGTGGAGGGCATCCTGCACGCCCTGCCCGAAACGCACTTCATGATCGACGCTGCGCAACTCACCGCCGCGGCACGCGCCGTACCCGTCGTTCCACGCGTGTCCCCGTACTTCGGCTACGCCCCGCTGGACCCCTCCCACCTGCCCCGCGTCGACGGCATCGTGTACGTCAAGGACGTCCCGCACGACTAGAGTCGGCGTGACGGCGCGTACGACGGTCCCGCCCCGTCCGGAGGGGAGGCGACGAAACCGTTGTTCGCACTGCCGGTGCTCGGTCTGTCCGTGGTCTGTGCTGTCGCGGTGCTCATCTCGGTGGCACGGGCCGCCGCGATGGCGCTCCCCGGCCGGCCCCAGCCCTGGGCCGAACACCTGCTGCGCCGGACGGCGGCAGCGTTCGGATGGGCCGCCGGTGCTGTCTACGCCGTGGGACTGGCCGGTGTTCTGTGGTCGGAGGCGGAGGTCGGCGACGGCGCCGACTCGACCCCGGCACCGGCCTGCCGCTTCGGTTTCGACCCGGAGACGGTCCAGGGCCTGTCCCACCACCGTGCCTCCTACCTCCCCCTCCGCTTCGACTGCGTCCGGGAGGACGGCAGCGTCTACGCCGGCGATCCCGGCCTGGTGGGGATGAACTGGACGTGGGCCTCACTCGCCCTGACCGCGGCACTGCTCGTCATCGGCATGCACTGCCGAGCCGAGCTCCGCGCCCGGAAGGCGGCGGCACGGTGACGCCGCTCCTGGCCGGTGGCGGCCGGGGCCGTCACCGGGACGTGATCACGACAGCGGACAGGCCGTGGAGCGTGGGTCACCACCAGTCGTCGTGGGATTCGTCCTCCGTGGCGGGGTTACGCACGACCACGACGAGGTGCACCGGCGCGTCGGTGTCGTCCTGCTTGACGCCTACGAGGAGCTCTTTTCCGGATACCTTCCACGCGCGGTACTCGATGAAGGAGCTCACGTCCGCGACGTGCTCATCGGCTTCCTCCAGCCGGTCCCAGGGGACTCCGGACCGCAGTCGCTCCGTGACGTCCGGCAGCTTTGCCGCGCCTGCGGCGTAGAGGCCGCCCAGGTGCGCGTCCATGTCCGGCGCATCGTCCTGGACCTCTTGGAACCACGAGGTGAACTCGACGTCGACCGGGCCATCGCCCTGGACCCAGGCACGGGCGCCGTCACGATTCCACGTGGTGGCCCAGCTCCTGGACGGATTCCTGCGCTCGCCCGACCATCCCGCAGCGGCGAGGATCGCTTCCACCGCGGAGCCTTCGAGTTCGTCCAGCTCGAGCAGTCGGGTAATTTCCGCACTTACGTCAACCATGTGCTCGTTCCCTTGCCTGACACGGGGAAGTTCGCTGATTCATCACTCGCAATGGCATCCGGGAATCGTGTGCCGAGCACCTCGGCCACCGTGCCCAGCCATTGGCCTGCCCGCCGTCCACGTGAACCGCCCGTCCGTCGTCGAGGTTCCGAATGGCCCGTTCCGGGAACAACGTGTTGACACCGGAACCGTGCCACGGGCCGATGGCTGCCGGGCGTGTGCTCGTAGGTGATGCTCGTACGGTGATCACCGACGTTCCCGGACTTGTCGACCTGCTCCTTGCCCGCTCTGTGGCCGAGAGGGCCGCACACGTAACTCCATTGAGCGCCCTCCGGTGTGACCACCCGGATCAGGTTGTCTTCGGAATCCCCCGCGTAGGTCCAACTCCTGCGAATCCCGGAGAGGGGGGTCAGGACTTCGCGGGCCAGTCGTCCTTGAGGGGCGTGGGTGTAGGTGTGCCGACCGGGGCGGACGAGCTGGGTCCCGTCATACGTGAACGATCGGGAAAAGCTGCTGCGTGCCTCCCGGACCCTCGTGGACGACACAGCAGCGTCACACCAGCCCTCATGAACTCACCCGCAGGGTGATGTCGGCACAATCCAGCACGTCGTCGACGCTGAGACCGCGCCGCTCCTCCCCGCCACCGATCAGCACCCAGTCCTGGTCCCACTCGACCCGCCACACGTCGCCGAGCCGGTTCTCCCACTCGACGTATCCCCCGACCGCACCCTCCAGCCGGGGGATCTCCTGCCGCAGCAGCCGGGGATACGTCAGCGCCCGCCCGGCACGGGTGCTTCCGCCACCGGTGCGGGGGTTGTCGAAGCGCATCTTCAGGAAGGGCACCGCTTCCCGGCCGATGTCCGCCGGACCGAGCATCCTCTGGTACCGGACCTGCGCTTCCTCCGGTGACTCGTGCCCCGACACCTCCGTCGCGAAGGCCGGGAACACGATGTGCGTCACAGCCGTGAGGCCGGGGTGCTGGACTCGGTGATGGCCGTGGACCTCGGGAGCCACGGCGGCCACCGCGTCGAAGTCGTAACCGGCCGCGGAGAAGCCCTGAACAGCCGTGAGGGGCCGGTCTGTCCCGATCAGTGCTTCCTCGTGCCACCGCGCGAACGCGAGAACGTCTCGCGCGAGCCCCTTGTCGTGCGTGCCACGCTGATTGGTCTGCAGCAGCCGGCGACCGTCCGCCGTCACGGCTCCCGCGAAGTGCAGCACGGGACCGAGTGACCACGTCCACGCCCGGTCCAGGCCGGTGAGCGGTGCGGCGTCCGGGAAACCGGCCAGTGTGGTGAGGAGATTCATGTTTCCTGTGGCGGGATGGGAGCTGCGGCTTCTGGCCGTGACCCTATCCCGTCCGTCCGGTGGGGACCGGCCGTCCGCCGGTCCCCACCCACAGCTCACATCACAGAGGCTCAGCCGTACGGAATGACCAGCACGGACTTGTCCGTGCCCGTCTGCAGCTTCGCCGGGCCGTTGCCGATGGCGCTCCACACCTCCAGGCGTACGGTGCCGCCCCTGAGGTTGCTCAGGGTGCCCGTGGACGACTTGAGGCCGCGGTCCTGGGTGTACTCCTCCCAGCCCGGCACCGGGTCGGTCGCGAAGTAGTGGTACGTCTCCGTCCGGTCGAACGTGCCGTCGCCGGTGAAGTCGTAGCTCACCCGCGCCTGCTGGCCGAGGCCGACCGCCGTGCCCGCGTCGACCTGGAGCCGGAAGGCGGTCCGACCGCCCGAGGACAGCGTGCCGTTGACGCCCCGCGCCTCGTAGACCAGGGGCTGGTACGGGGCGCCGTCGTGGTTGGCGCCGTTCGCGGAGGGGATGGTGTCGCTGCCCGCCGTACCGCCGGACGCCGTGGTGAGGACGCCGCCGGCGCGCAGCTGGAAGGTGTTGCCGGTCGGCTCCGGGTCGGGATCGGGGTCCGGGTCGGCGGAGCCGGGGCCCGTGCCGGTCGCCGTGGAACGGGCCGGTACGGACAGCGTCCTGCCGTCGGAGAAGGTCACCGTACGGGCCGTCGACCCGTGGTTGTGGGCCACGTACGTCCGGGTCGTGCCCTTGGTGAACACCGCGGAGGTCGGGATGTCACCCGTCACCGTGGCGTCCGGGGCGCCGACGGCGGCCAGGGTGTTGATCCAGTGGTAGGTGTGCGCCTTCGACTCGCCTTCCTCCGGGGTGTAGCCGGCGTGGCCGGCGTCCCACTTGGCCTTGGCCGAAGCCGGGTCGGCGAAGGACTCGAACTCCCAGAGGAGGTCGCGCCATTCGACGGCGGGACCGCCGTTCTCCCGTTCCATCTCGGCGAGGTTGCGACGGATCGCCGCCTTCTCGCCGCCGAGGTGCAGCGAACCGCCGGTCACCGGCAGGACGTTGATGCCGTGGATCTCCTCGGGGTTCGCGGTCCACCAGGTGGAGTACGCGGCGCCGCTGCCCCACACCATGCCCGCCGTGTCGTGACCGAACGAGGACGGGAAGACCTGCTCGTCGGCGTCGAACCAGTACTGGGCGATCGACTCCGACTCCGTGGTCAGCAGGAAGGCGCCGAGGTCGCGCAGCGAGGTGTCACCGGTCGCGGAGCCCCACAGGACGAGGGCCGCGCTGAGGTTGGTGGACTCGGACGACGACTCCTGGTTGTTTCCGGCGGCGAAGCCCTGGTGTCCGGAGGCCCAGCCGTGACCCGCGTACACGTCGAAGCCGCGCAGGAAGGGGAACGCGGAGTCGGTACGGTTCGGGTTCGCGGTGTCCCGGACGAGCGTCTTGACCATGCCGCCCCAGGCCGAGTCCGCGGCCCAGGCCGGGTCGTACTGGGCGATGATCGCGGCCGCGTAGACGTAGTACCCGTAGTGGAAGTGGTGGTCGTTCAGCTCGGTGTCGCTGCCGTAGGAGGCGGGGTAACCGGTGAGCGTCTTCCAGTCCCTGTCGTAACTGAACTCGTTGGCGCCGCCCGCCGTGAACCAGTCCTGCAGCCTGCCCTTCATCAGGTTCAGCATGCGGTCACGGATGCCGGTCTCACCGATCTGGTCGGCCACGGGCACGAGTTGGGCGAGGCGGCCGAGGGCCTTGCCGGTCCAGTAGGTGTCGACCGCGCCGGAGAAGGGGTCGGAGGCGTTCACCACGTCGTTCAGGTAGCCGCGCAGCCGGGCGGCGTCCACGCCGTTCGACTTGGGCAGCGCGGGCAGCACCGCCGCCGCCTTCTGCGTGGTGGTGAAGGACGCCGACTCGCGGACCTTCATGGTGCCGCGCGGCGACACGTAGGTGTACGAGGTGAGCGGGTCCGTGGTGTGCAGCCACTGGTGACGGTAGAGGGCCTGGAGCGTGCCGCGCTCGGTGCCCTCCTTCGCCTCGGTGGTGAGCGTGTAGGTCGCCCTGACGGTTCCGCCGCTGTAGTTCCAGGTCACCTTGGAGCCGGTGACGAAGCTGTAGGCGTACTTCTTGAACGTCGCCAGCGCGCCGGTGTTCGGCAGCACGGCGACGGAGAAGTAGTCCTTGCCGCCGAGACCCGCGGTGACGGTGGAGCCGGAGACGTTCCAGTCGCTGCCGGTCGGGGCGAAGAGGGCGTAGTGGTGTCCGGCGACGGTGATGCCGAGGACGTTGCCCTGGTCGGCGAAGACGGTGGGCGCGCCCGCGGTGGTGATCTGTGCGTTGCCGCCGGAGCCCTTGGCGTACACGAAGGGCGAGCCGTGTCCGATGGTGGCGCGCAGGGTCCGGGTTCCGTCGGACCAGTAGGGGGTGACCGTCCAGTCGGACCAGTCGTCGGCCTTGGTGTCGGGGGAGTTGAGGCCGGTCAGGCCGATGGTCAGGTCGCGCTTGTGGGCGAACTCGTACTGGCGGCCGTCACCGGTGATCGTGGGGGTCGTCGGGTAGCCGACGTCGAGTCCGCCGGCGGTGGCCTGGTAGGTGAGGGGGTGCCCGTACATGGGGGTCGAGTACGGGTTGTCGCCGTAGCGCTGGAAGGCGAGGGAGGACCACCAGTCGTTGGTGGGCACGGGGCGGTTCCGTGCGGCGGCGGTCACCTTGGGGGTGACCGGCGTGCCCGTGTTGGTCGTGGGGCCGGACGTCCCGGGCGGCCGGGTGTCGGAGTAACTGCCCGCGCCTACGGGGACGGTGGCGGCGGCCGCGGGGGTGGCGGCCGGGCCCAGGCCGACGACGGCGAGGGCCGAGGCCAGCAGCAGAACGGTTGCCGGTCTGGTGCGTGGGGATGGCATGCGTCACCTCAGGTTGTGACTGGGGGAGTCTCTGAGAGCGCTCTCAGATGGCCGGAACGTAAAGCCGATGTAATGCACGTGTCAATGGCTTGAACGCAACAGGCTGTGTCGGGCCCGTATTTCGTCATGTCTTCGACGGTGACGGGGAGCCGTGCCGTGGCGTGTGCGGTGGGTGTGTCCAGGGGGACGGGACGCACCCGGTGACGGCGGCCCTTGGATGACCGAGGAGGCGGCCTCCGCGATCGGACGGGACTCGTCCGGGGCGCAGCCCGCCGGCCGTGCCCCGCCGATCACTCAGCAGGTTGGCGGGACGAGTGATCACCGGGGTGTCGAAGCAGCCTGGAGCCGTCTCACCGAACGGCCGGCGGTGCGTGCGCCGGGCTCACACGCCTCCTTGCTGCCGCCCGCCCCCGAGCGGGCCGTGGAGGCTGCCGACGCCGAGTTGAGACAGCACCCGGGTTTCGTCCTGCCCGCCGAGCCGGCCGCTCTCCGGCGGCTGTGCGGGGGAGCGGAGCATCAGTACATCGAGGCCGACGAGGAGGGCGAGGTCGGGCCGGGGTGTTTCCGCCCGGCGGGGTTCTGCTCGGACCCGCGGACGCGGTCAGGGCGCGGCTGCCTGAGACCGGTCACCACGACACCTGGGGTGCCGCGGTGGTGCCGTGGCCGACCGGTGACGGGGCGGGGCCCGAGTCCGGGCACCACGTGGGCCCGGAGGGTGTCGGCCGCTGGTCGCCGCCGGACGACGTGGCCTGTGACGAGCCGGACCACCCGTCGCCCGCCGCCTGCCTCGACGCCGTGCGCCGCACGCTCCCCGAGGGGCCCGCCGACGCCATGGGCGCCGATGTGCCTGGTCTGGTGTGGGGCTGCCTGGTCCGGGACGATCCCGAGGCTCCTCCGATGGGATGCGCGGGGAGCACCGGCGCCCCGTCCACCCCTGGGCACGACACCGCAACACCCCAGTGGACGTCAGCAGTTCGGAATGACCGACCCGCCGTTGTCCCGCGCCTCGTCGTTCCCCCACCGGGACAAGTAGTACGCGGACACGTACGCCCCGCGTCCGTTCTTGCCCGCGTAGGTGACGTCGAGGTCCGTCTTCAGCCACCAGTGGTTGTACGTGCCGTTCGCGCCGCGGATCTCCTGGCCCCACACCTTGCAGTACACGTAGTTGGTGCCCGCGTTCAGCACGCCCTGCGCGTCGTTGGTGTTCGGCTGGGCGTAGCCCGTCGCGTTGGCGAAGGTGTCGACCCAGTACCGGCCGGCGCCGCAGCCGTTGTCGCTGGTCAGATGGTGACTGCCGTACGAGCCGGGGTAGGCGAGGGCGGCTCCGTTGATGGTGATCCTCTGTCCGACGCCGTTGAGGAGCTGTTCGTAGTGGATGTGGGCGCCGGAGCTGTTGCCGGTGCTGCCGGTGGTGCCGATCTGCCGGCCCTGCCCCACGTGGGCGCCATGGGCGACGGAGAAGGCGTTCAGGTGGAAGTAGTAGGTCTTCCAGCCGCCACCGTGGTCGATCACGATGTAGTTGCCGGCGCCGTTCGCCTGGTAGTGCCGGGTGGCGGTGCCGGCGGCCGACGCGAGCACCGGCGCGCCGCCGGTCGCGCCGCCGTCGCTGCGGACGAAGTCGAGCGCCTGCCGGACCTCGGCCGAGTGGTGGCTGTACGTCCACTTCTGACCGCAGGCGAAAGGCGCCTTGAAGAGGGGCGCCGCCTGCGCGGGTGTCGCCACGAGCAGGCTGCCCACGAGGGCCACGAGGCCGACCAGGGCGATGCGGATCGATCGCAAGGCTGTCTCCGAACTGCGACGTGCGTCGCGCGGCGATGTCAGCGGACAGGGACGGCGACCAGGATGCCGTAGTTGATGCGTTCACGACAGAGTGTCGATCCGTGCGATGCGGCGGGTGAGCTCTCATGGCCCCTCGTCGGCGACCTTCTCCGCGATCCGGCCGAGCGTCGCCAGCTCCTCCGCGTCGAGCCGGTCGACGAAGTGCCGTCGTACGGAGTCGAGATGGGCCGGCGCGGCTTCCCGGAGCGTGTCCCAGCCCGTCCCCGTCAGCACCAGGAGGCAGCCCCTGCCGTCGGCGGGGTCGGGTGCGCGGCGGATGAGGTCGCGCGCCTCCATGCGGGTCGCGTGCCGGGACAGGCGGCTGCGGGACCAGCCCATCTTCGCGGCCTGTTCGTGCAGGGTGCTGGTCCCCCCGGGGCGTTCGGACAGGGTGCTGAGCACCTCGTAGTCGGGCTCGGACAGGCCGTGTGCGGCGAGGTCCTGCGCGGTGCGGGTCTGCACCGCGATCACCATGCGGCGGTAGGCCCGCCAGGCGCGTTCCTCCTCGGCGGTGAGCCACCGGACCGCGGATTCCTCGTTGTTCGTTGACATGTAATCAATCTAGCGGTTAGTTTCATTTCCATGACAACGAAACGGCTCCGCATCCTCGTCCTGACGTGCAGCACCCGGCCCGGCGCGCTCGGCCCCGCCGTCGGCGGATGGCTCACCGACACCCTCGCCCCGGTCGCCGAAGGGCTCGACGCGGACCTCGTGCCCCTGGCCGTCGGCGATCTGGACCTGCCCTTCCTGGACGAGGAGGAGCACCCGTCGACCGGCGTCCACCACCACGAGCACACCCGCCGGTGGAGCCGGATCGTCGACGAGGCGGACGGGTTCGTCTTCGTCACGCCGGAGTACAACTACGGCATGCCGGCCACGCTGAAGAACGCGCTCGACTACCTCGGCCCGGAGTGGGCCTGGAAACCCGCCGGCTTCGTCAGCTACGGCCACACCTCGGCCGGAACCCGCGCGGTCCAGCACGCCAAGCAGGTGGTGACCACGCTGCGCCTGGT
The DNA here is from genome assembly GCF_055778765.1 of Streptomyces sp. DSM 120436. Taxonomy (NCBI): domain Bacteria; kingdom Bacillati; phylum Actinomycetota; class Actinomycetes; order Kitasatosporales; family Streptomycetaceae; genus Streptomyces; species Streptomyces sp. DSM 120436. Next base: position 4,028,547 of record NZ_JBSKBS010000001.1, read on the forward strand.
CCCGCTGGGGTCGACCGTCGCGCTACGGATCGGCGACGCGATGCGGGACGACCGGTTCGCCCCCGAGGCGCGCCACGCCGAGGCGGCCGAAGGGCTGCTGGCGGAACTGGTGCGGGTCGCCCACGCCCTCACCCCGATGCGCGAGCGCGCACAGGCCGGCTCCGTGACCGGTCCGCTCCCCGGTTCCTACGCCCGGCGTCTCGGCCCGGACGACGCCGCCGAGGTGACCGTGCTGCAGCGCTGCTGCTGGATGGAGGAGGCGCTGGTCAACGACACGCTCGACATCCCCGCGCTGCACGAGACCCCGGACGACGTGCGCGCGTGGCTGGCCGACTGGGACGTCACGGGGCTGTGGCGCGACGGACGGCTGCTCGGGATGGTCCGCACCCGCCGGGCCGGCGACGACCTGCACATCGGGCGCCTCGCCGTCGCACCCGACCTGCGGGGACTCGGCGTGGGCCGGTGGCTGCTGGGCCTCGCCGAGTCGGCAGCCGGGGGGTGCCGCCGTGTCGTCCTGACCACCGGCGCCGCCAGCCACCGCAACCTCGCCCTCTACCGCCGGCAGGGCTACGTCACGCTTCCCGGCGCGCGGGACGACGGAGCGGTGGATCTGGCGAAGGCCGTCGCCGTCTGAGCGGGCGCCGGATCAGGCCGCCCCCGCACGGGTGAGCGGGGGTGCCGCTGACCGGTGCGGGGCGACGTCCCGTGACGGGGGCGGGGCGAGCCGGGACGCGTGGTGCGGGCCCCTTGGCGCCCCCTCGCGGACGGGGCGCTGCCCGGAGTGGTGAGGGGCCGTGAGAGGTCCCGCCCGCCGGGCGACGACAGCTCACTCCGGGGGCGTGGGGGTCTCGTGGGTGCGGTACATCGCCTGGACGTCCAGCTCCAGTTGTACGGTCGGACCGACGACCGCGATGCCGCGGGCCAGCATCGAGCGCCAGTTGAGCGTGAAGTCCTCGCGGTGCAGCTCCGCCTTCGCCAGGGCCGCGCAGCGCAACTCCTGTTCGTAGCCGCCGTTCACCGTGCCGAGGTACGTCGTGTCCAGGCCCACGGAGCGGCTGGTGCCGTGCATGGTGAGCGTGCCGTTCAGCGTCCACCGGGAGCCGCCCCGGTAGGTGAACCGGGTGCTGACGAAGTCGATGTACGGGTACTGCTCGACATCGAGGAAGTCGGCGGAGCGCAGGTGGTTGTCACGGGTCTTGTTGCCGGTGGTGATGCTGGAGGCGTCGATGCGCACCGAGACCTGGGAGTCGCCCATGTCGGGCGCGACGCGGATGCCGCCGGTGAAGCGGGTGAAGCGTCCGTGCACGTGCGCCATGCCCACGTGCTTGGCGATGAAGCGGATCGCGGTGTGCGGCGGGTCGAACAACCAGGTGCCGGGCGGCGGCAGTTCCAGTTGACGTGCGGGCAGCAGCGCGATGCGTGCCGGGGGTGGTACGGCGCCGGCGGCGATGTCGACGGTGTTGCGGACCGGGGTGAGTCCCTCCGCCGAGACCAGCACGCTGTAGGAGCCGGGCGGGAGCGCCGCCATGAACAGGCCGTACGGATCAGTGGTGCCGTGGGCGACGACCCGGTGGCTGTCCAGGGCGGTCACCGTGACGTCGGCGCCGCCCAAGGGCTGTCCCACAGGATCGACGATCTCGCAGCCGTATGCGCCGGCGCCGGCCGGAAGGGGCAGCGAGATGTCCGGTGAGGCGCCGGGGGCGTTGCGGGAGCGCCGACGCCGGAGCAGTCCGAGGGCCATACGGTTCGCCTTCCTTCGTGCGTGTCACCGCCGCGAGTCCCGCACCGATGCGCGTGCCCGCGGTCGTCGAGAGTCGCGGGGGTGGGTTGCAAGCGCGATGAAGTCAATGGTTGAACAACCATAGATCACGTGACATGGAGTGATCGTCGTCGAGTTCGGGCGCTGCACGCCCTTGTCACGTGCTGAAATGCGAAACTCCACCGTCCTGTCCTTTTGGAGGGTCGTGTAGCGGCCGTCGGCTGCACTTGTTTTGCTTCGGTGCTGTGGCGAATGCCACAGGGAATCGCGAAGAGCTCACACGCGGCTCGCAGCCCCGTCACGAGGCCCTCACAGGACGCGGCCCGGACCGCTGTGCCGACCGGCTTCGCCTGCCCGCGCAGGAGACGGCCCGCAGGGTGGGCGAGGGTGCGGCGACGGGACGGCGTACGTGCCGGGGGAGCCGGACACCGACGGCCGGGACCGCGGCCGGGCCCGTGGGGGACCTGTCCGTGCACGGCACCAGCCGCCCCTTCCGCCTGGCCGCGCGGCAGCAGGCGGGAGAGGTGGCAGAAGCCCTGGAACAGGACGTCACCCGCCCTCCCCGCGGAGGCGGTGGACGCCGATGCGCGGAGGAGGTCCGAACCGCCGCGGACCGGTTCGGACCTCCTCACGCGGACAGCGCGACAACCGCCGACCCGCTCACTGGATCGAGCATTCCCGCACCGTCAGCGGCTCCGCGCTGCCCGCCGGCCTGCTGCAGAGCACCTCCGCCTTCGAGAGCCCTTCCGGCGTTCTGCGGACGCGGGCGAGGACGATGCTGTGACCGTGGCGTTCGCCGTAGAGGGGGGCGTCGGTGAAGTCGATCGTGCCGGTGGCCATCCCCTCGAGCTTGACGCTCCTCAGGTTGACCCAGGTCGCCGCCCGGCTCTGGCGTACGTCACCGAGGCTCGCCGCCCAGTACAGGGCTCGGGTGGCGTCGTGGGAGAGGGCCGTCTGACCGCTGGCGAAGCCGGGGGCGTCGTAGGTGGCCTCGCTCGGTTCGAGCCAGGGAAGGTGTTCGCCCGCGTCCTGGTAGAAGGCGGTCCCGGACGCCGCCTCCCGCAGTTCGGCCAGTGCCGCGTGGTAGAGCGTGATGCGCGGGGCCACGCCGTCCCGGCCGCCCGTACCGGAGAACTTGGCCTTGCTCAGGTCGTCCCCGGTGAGGATCGAGATCTCCCGATCGGCGCAGCCCGGTTCGACGCCCAGCTGGGTCATCAGCGGGCCGATGTCCTCGACCCGTCCCGCGAAGTAGATGACCGACGGGACGTCCTCACCGCGGCAGATGCTCTCCGCGTGCAGCCGCAGTTCGGGCTTGCCGTTCGCCACCCGGTAGGTCCGCGAGGGCAGCAGTCGGAAACCCCTGTCGCGCAGCATCTCCCTTCCGTAATGAGCCTGTTCGCTGGTGTACCGGTCCTGCGACGCCTTGGTGTCGCGGGCCAGGACGAGGGCGTGCGGGGACGCGTCCTTGCCGCGGAGCTGCTGTGCGACGAGGCCGAGCACCTCCGCCTGGTGCTCGTCGGGGGCCGCGAGGCTGAACCAGTTGGAGAAGTCCTCCGGCAGATACGTCGCCGAGTTGGTGCCCGAGACGACGGGCAGGCCTGCCGCGTGCAGCCGCCGCGTCACGGCGGGGCTGCTCTGCAGGTCGCGTCCGAAGCCGACGACGCCGACGACCGTGGGGTCGCGCTCGGCGTACCGCGCGATCGCCGTGGCGGTGAAGAGCTGGTGTCCCATGTCCGCGCCGCCGTTGGCGAGCAACACGCGTAGCTTGACGCGGTAGTTCTCGTTGACGACGCGCTGGGCGAGGTACACGCCGGCCAGTTCCTCCGCGCCCTTGACCAGGGACGGGTCCACCGTGGCCGAGCTGAGCGGACCCGCGTACACCACCGTGACATGGGCACGCGGGTGGTCGCGCGTCACCTTGTCGTTCTCGGCGTGCACCAGGTTCTCCAGGTCGCGCAGCCGCCCGCTCTCCGAGTCGGCCCCGCCCTTGAGGTGGGCGCCGAAGCGCACGCCGCCGGTCGATATGCCGACGCATTCCGTGCCGCCGCCCGGCGCCGGGCGCAGCTCGGTGTCGCGGTCGGCGGTCAGCAGGCCCGCCGAGCAGTACGTGCGGTGCAGGTCGCGGGCGTGCACGACGCCGACGGTGGCGGCCAGGGCGAGGACCAGGGCCAGGCTGTACGCCGACCACACCACCTGCGCCACGGGCGGGCGGTGCCGGGCCCGCACGCACCGCCAGTCCGCCTGCCGCAGCTGGACCAGCTCGTCATGGGGGAGCGCTATGCGCAGCACCCAGGGCAGGGCGTTGGTCCGGCTCGGCGACTGGTCGGCGCGCAGGTTCCCGGCCCATTCGTCGTACCAGTGCCGCAGTCGTTGCTGCAGGCGGGAGGGGGCGGAGCGGAGCTGGGAGCGGGGGTGCTGACCGTTGGGGGATGTGCCGGTGCCCCGGTCGAGCAGCGGCGCCTCGTCAGCGGCCACACCCGCCACGATCAGCAGGGGGTCCAGTTCGCTGCGCCGGCTGCGGACGTCGCTGACCGCCCTGATCAGCTCGATGCCCCCGTTCTCGCGGCTCACCCGGCGCAGGATGAGCACCGGGGGCCGGGGCCGCTTCAGGCCGCGCAGGTCCCAGCTCGCGCGCCGGTGGTTGTCCCGCAGGTCCTCGAAGAGCGCCAGCACGTACAGCTGGAGGGGGAAGGGGCCGCCCCCGCGCATGGCTTCGGCGACGTCGTAGGCGCGGGCCGCGATGGCACGCCAGGAGCGCAGGGGCCGTAACAACCGCACGCTGGTCGACTGCCGGCGGGCGGCGGACTGGAGGAACGTCGTGGTCAGGAACCACCGGCTCTCCCTGCGCAGCCACAGGAAGAGGGGAGCGCGCCCGGGCACGTGGTTCAGCGCGGCCAGCAGGATCATCAGACCGGTGCCCGCGAGGACGGCGACGTACCACTCGGGACGGGTGAGCAGGGAGGTGAGTGCGCCCAGGATGCCCGCGGGGAGGAACTGCTGCACGTCGTTGAGCAGCGCCTGCCGGTTGCGGCGCGCGGGCCTGCGAGGGCGCCAGCGCTGCCGGGCGAGGACGCGGAGCAGCTGTGTCTGGGCCTGCTCACGCTGGGCGTTGCCGTCCGGCGTGCCCACCGGGGCGGTGGGCCAGTGCTCGCGCATGTCCGGGTCGTCGGTGGCGTCCTGGAGGGCCCGGACGAGACCCAGGCGGGGGAAGGAGTAAGGACGGTAGGACGCGGAACGGTCGCCCCACTTCCGGCTGTCGCCGAGGTCGCGCAGAAGCCGTACGGCCTGGGCGCTGGGGTCGAGGTCGCCCGGCGGCGGCTCGGTGGGGGCGACGGCCAGGCGCGTGCCGTGACTCTGCTGGCCTTCGCGCAGCTCGTCGACCAGCTCCGTCACGCGGTCGTCGTCGGCGGCGTCCTCCGCGTGCAGCACGATCACCGGCATCGGGGGGTCGCCCGTCCGGAAGTCCTGGATCAGCGACTCCAGTTGCCGCTGGACGTCGATCCCCGCCCCTGTCGACATGCCCGGGTGACCTCCCGGACAGTCCTGTGGGAACATCTGATCCCGGCCGAGCATGGACACTCCCCGCTGTCGTACGACACACGTGTCACAAGCGCCTAGCGAGGATAACGCTTGCCTCGGACAACTGGTGCTGCTGAAGGGGTGATCGGTTCCCGGCCGGCGCCGGCCGGGGACGCCCCTGCCGTGCGGCCGCCCTGACCACGGATCGACACCCTCGGCCGCGTGAGGGTTCTGTGCGGCGAGGGGCGGGGGGAAGGAGACCGCTGGTCACCGAGCGTTCGACGTCCCGACCGGATTTGCCGCGTGGGTAGCCGCATCCTGCGTCTTCCCGGTGCATCCGAGGATCACGGTGGCCTTTTCCGGTCAGGGCGGGGCCAAGGGAACAGCGGTCCGCCGGGCGGGGAAGGAGGTTTCCACTCGTGAGCGAGCCGGTCCGACGCAAGGGGGGCGCTCGCTCCGCGGGTACGCGATGTGCGCGCGGTCGGTCGCTGCGTTCCGGCCAGACGCGCGGCGCGGGGAGCGGGGTGCGCACCGCGCTCCATGAGGGGGAAGCGAAGGCGCCCCGAGCGTGGCCTTGCTCATGGTCGCCGCCGAAGACCTGCGCGGAAGGCGTGGAACCTCGGGGTCGGCCCCGGCCTCTGGGGCCGGCGCCGACCCTTCCCTCACCCGCCCGGCCCACCCCGCCACCCGTCCGCGACGATCACCGCGCGCCCCGGCGCGTCCCCCCCGCACCATGGGCGTGCTGCCGACCGGCAGCCCGAGCCGGTACCGGTCGGATGCGAAGGAGGCGCCCGCCATGGGTGAGCTGTACATCGACGGGGAGTGGACGAACGCCGCCGGCGGAGGGCGTCGGGAGGTGATCAATCCGTACGACGCCTCCGTCGTCACCACCGTCGACGAGGCGGACGCCACCGACGTGGACCGGGCGGTGCGGGCCGCCCGCCGTGCCTTCGACGAGGAGGACTGGGCGAACGCCCCCACCCGGCGCCGTGCCGACCTGCTGATGCGGGTGCACGACCTGCTGCTGCGCGACATCGACGAGATCGCCCGCACCGAGACCCTCGACACCGGCAAGACGCTGACCGAGGGCCGCTTCGACGTGGAGGACGTGGCGAACGCCTTCCGCTACTTCGCGGAGCTGGCCGGCAAGGACGGCGGGCGGGTCGTGGACGTCGGGCCCGACGTGCTCAGCCGCGTCGTCTACCAGCCGGTCGGAGTCTGCGCGCTCATCGCGCCCTGGAACTACCCGCTGTTGCAGGCCTCGTGGAAGGTGGCGCCCGCGCTGGCGGCCGGAAACACCATCGTCCTCAAGCCGAGTGAGACCACCCCGCTCACCACGATCGCCCTGTTCCGGCTGATCGAGGAGGCGGGCGTCCCGCGCGGTGTCGCCAACCTGGTGCTCGGCTCGGGCGCGACCGTCGGCGCGGCCATGACCTCCCACCCCGAGGTCGACCTGGTGTCCTTCACCGGCGGCCTGGCCACCGGGCGCGCCATCATGGCGGCCGCGGCCGAGGGGCCGAAGAACATCGCCCTCGAACTCGGCGGCAAGAACCCCCACATCGTGTTCGCCGACGCCGACTTCGAGGCCGCCGTCGACTACGCGCTGGACGCCGCCTTCCTGCACGCCGGGCAGGTCTGCTCCGCCGGATCGCGCCTGCTGGTGGAGGACTCGCTGCACGACCGGTTCGTCGAGGCCTTCGCCGAGCGCGCCCGCCACATCCGGCTCGGCAACGGCCTGGAGGAGGGCACCGAGAGCGGGCCGCTCAGCTCCGCCGAGCACCGGGAGAAGGTCGAACGCTACATCGCCATCGGCAAGGAGGAGGGCGCCCGGCTCGTCACCGGCGGCACCCGCCCCGACGACCCCGCCCTGAGCCGCGGTTACTTCCTGCTGCCGACGATCTTCGCCGACTGCGACCGGTCCATGCGCATCGTGCAGGAGGAGGTGTTCGGGCCGGTCGTCACCGTCGAACGGTTCCGCACCGAGGACGAGGCCGTGGAACTCGCCAACGACACCCGCTACGGACTGGCCGGCGGGGTCTGGACCTCCGAGGCAGGCCGCGCGCAGCGCGTCGCGCAGCGGCTGCGGCACGGCACCGTGTGGATCAACGACTTCCACCCCTACGTACCGCAGGCCGAATGGGGCGGCTTCGGACGCTCCGGCGTCGGCCGTGAGCTCGGGCCCACGGGCCTGCGCGAGTACCAGGAGGCCAAGCACATCTACCAGAACCTCAACCCGGGACCCTCCGGCTGGTTCAAGGGCAACAGCGGCGGCTGAGCCGTCCCACCGGCTCCCCGGCCCGCCCGGGCCGCAGCACGCCGCCCCCGCCCCCTCACCCGACGGTTCCGAAGAAAGGCAGCCCATGGCCTCCACCACCCCTCACGGAGCGGAGTCGGACTACGACTACGTCATCGTCGGCGGCGGCACCGCCGGATGCGTGCTCGCCGCCCGTCTCAGCGAGGACCCCGACTGCCGCGTCTGCGTCATCGAGGGCGGCCCCACCGACGTGGGCGACGACCGCATCCTGCGCCTGCGCAACTGGATCAACCTGCTCGGCTCGGAGTTCGACTACGGCTACACCACCGTCGAACAACCGCGCGGCAACTCGCACATCCTGCACTCGCGGGCCCGCGTCCTCGGCGGCTGCTCCTCCCACAACACCCTGATCAGCTTCCTGCCGCTGCCGCAGGACCTCGACGACTGGGTGGCCGCCGGCTGCACCGGCTGGGACCCGGACACGATCCTGCCGTACCGCGACCGGCTGCAGACCAGGATCGTGCCGGTGGCGGAGGCCGACCGGAACCCCATCGCCAAGGACTTCGTCACCGCCGCCGCCCGCGCCACCGGCGTCCCCGTCATCGACGACTTCAACGCAGAGCCCTTCGCCGACGGCACCGGCTTCTTCTCCCTCGCCTACGAGCCGGAGGGCAACCTGCGCTCCTCCGCCTCCGTCGCCTATCTGCACCCCGTCCTCGACCGCCCCAACCTCACGCTGATGCTGGAGACCTGGGCGCACCGGCTGCTCACCGACGAGGCGGGGCGGCTGACCCGGGTCGCGGTGCGCGGCGCCGACGGCGAGCCCGCCACCGTACGCGCCGACCGTGAACTGCTGCTGTGCGCCGGGGCGATCGACACCCCGCGACTGCTGATGCTCTCCGGCATCGGCCCGGCCGACGACCTGCGCCGCCTCGGCATCGACGTCACCGTCGACCTGCCGGGCGTGGGGGAGAACCTGCTGGACCACCCCGAGTCGGTGATCGTCTGGGAGACCCGCGGCCCGCTGCCGCCCAACTCCGCGATGGACTCCGACGCCGGTCTCTTCCTGCGCATCGACAAGGGACAGCCCCGCCCCGACCTGATGTTCCACTTCTACCAGGTGCCGTTCACCGTCAACACCGAACGGCTCGGCTACCCGGTTCCCGAGCACGGGGTGTGCATGACGCCGAACGTGCCGCGTGCCCGCTCCACCGGACGCATGTGGCTGCGCAGCGCGGACCCGTCCGAGCATCCCGCCCTGGACTTCCGCTACTTCACCGACCCCGAGGGCCACGACGAGCGCACCGTCGTCGAAGGGCTCAAGCTCGCCCGCGAGGTCGCCGCCACCGATCCGCTGAAGGACTGGCTGGTCCGCGAGGTCGCGCCCGGCCCGTCCGTCACCTCCGACGCCGACCTGTCGGAGTACGGCCGCCGCGCCGCGCACACCGTGTACCACCCGGCGGGCACCTGCCGGATGGGCGCGGCCGACGACCCGACGGCCGTGTGCGACCCGGAGCTGCGGCTGCGCGGCGCCGAGGGCGTGCGCATCGTCGACGCCTCGGTCTTCCCGACCATGCCCACCATCAACCCCATGGTGACGGTGCTGCTCGCCGCCGAACGCGCCGCCGACCTCATCACCGGGCGCAGCGGACCGTCCGGCCGGGCGACGACGCGGTGACCGGTCCGCGGCCCTCCGCGACGAGTGAGGACCTCTCGGCCGGACGTGCCGTGGTGACGGCGGGCCGGCTGGGTAGGTGCGCCTCGGTGGCCGGAAATCGTCCGGGCGCCCGCGCCGCGGACCGGGCATCGGGTGCGGCGGCCGGCAGCCGAAGCCGAGAAGGAGTGCGACGTGTCGACCATCGGAGACAGAAGTCCCGGAACCCCGGAGGAGTTGCCGCTCGAGGACGCCCCGACGGGCCCGGCGCGGATCAAGCCCGTCGTCTTCTTCGGGGCGGCGCTCCTCGTCCTCGCGATCTCCCTGTGGGCGATCATCACCCCGTCGGGCGCGGAGCACGTCATCGGCGTCGCGGTCGGCAAGATCTCCCACTGGTTCGGCTGGTACTACTTCCTCGCGGCGACCCTCTACCTGTTGTTCGTCGTCTTCATCGCCGCGTCCAAGTACGGCACCATCAAGCTCGGCCCCAAGCACTCCAAGCCCGACTACGGCCTCTTCACCTGGGGCTCGATGCTGTTCGCGGCGGGCATCGGCATCGACCTGATGTTCTTCTCGGTGTCCGGACCCGTCAGCCACTACCTCGCGCCTCCCGAGGGCGACCCGGAGACGCTCGAGGCGGCCCGGCAGGCGGTCGTCTGGACGTTGTTCCACTACGGCATCACCGGCTGGGGCATGTACGCGCTGATGGGCATGGCACTCGGCTACTTCTCCTTCCGGTACCGGCTGCCGCTGGCCATCCGCTCCGCGCTCTACCCGATCATCGGACGCCGCATCCACGGCCGGATCGGCGACGCCGTCGACCTCGCGGCCATCATCGGCACGGTCTTCGGCATCGGCGTGACCCTCGGCATCGGCGTGGTGCAGCTCAACTACGGCCTCAAGGCGCTCTTCGGCGTCCCCGAAGGGCTGGCCGCGCAGATCGCCCTCATCGTCATCGCGGTGGGCATGGCGACCGTGTCCGCGGTGTCCGGCGTCGACAAGGGCATCCGCCGCCTGTCGCAGCTCAACATCCTGCTCGCCACCCTGCTGATGTTCTACATCCTCGTCGTCGGCCAGCCGTTCCGGCTGCTCAACGCCGTCGTCCAGAACGTCGGCGACTACGTCAGCGGCTTCCCGTCGATGACCCTCAACACCTTCGCCTACGACCAGCCCACCGAGTGGCTCGACGCGTGGACGCTGTTCTTCTGGGCCTGGTGGGTCGCCTGGGCGCCGTTCGTCGGACTGTTCCTGGCGCGCATCTCCCGCGGCCGCACCCTGCGCGAGTTCGTCGCGGCGACGCTGGTCATCCCGTTCCTCTTCACCGGGCTCTTCCTGGCGATCTTCGGAAACAGCGCCCTGTTCCTGGTGCGCGACGGCAGCACCGAGTTCGGCGAAACCGCCATGAACGTTCCCGAGCAGGGCTTCTACACCCTGCTCGACCAGTTCCCCGGCTTCATGTTCAGCGCCGGACTCGCCACCTTCGTCGGCCTGCTGCTGTACGTCACCTCCGCCGACTCCGGCGCCCTGGTGATGGGCAACCTCAGCGCCGACCTGCCCACCCCGATGACCGACGCGCCGACGTACCTGCGCATCTTCTGGGCGGTGGCGACCGGTCTGCTCACCCTCGCGATGCTCATCGTGGGCGGTGTGCAGGCGCTCACCAACGCCACCATCATCATGGGCCTGCCCTTCTCCTTCGTGATGTTCCTGATCATGGCGGGGCTCTATCTGGCCCTGCGCACCGAGAGAATGAAGGTAGAGGCCCGCGTCAGCACGCTGCCCGGCTCGCTCTCCGGGCGCACGCACCACGGCCTGCCGGGCGCGCCGAGCTGGCGGCACCGGCTGGCGCGCGCGATGGCGTTCCCCGGCCGGCGCGCGGCTGCGCGGTTCGTGGAGCAGGTGGCCCGGCCCGCCTTCCAGGAGGTGGCTCACGAACTGCGGCAGCAGGGGGCCGAGGCGGAGGTCGTGGAGGGAACCGTCGAGGAGAACGGCCTCGCCCACGTCGGCCTGCGCGTGCCGGTCGGCGACGACGACGTGTTCGTCTACGAGGTCTGGCCCGTGGAACGGCCCACCCCCGCCTTCGCCACCCGGTCGGTCGGCGAGCACGACACCTATGTGCGGTTCGAGGTGCGGCTCGCCGAGGGCAACCAGGACTACGACGTGATGGGGTACGCCAAGGAGCAGCTCATCGCCGACAGCCTCGACCAGTACGAGCGGTACCTGGAGTTCCTGCGGTTGCGCCACGAGGCGTCCACCCGCTCCAACCTCCCCGACCACCGCCCGGACGCACCGGACGCGCACCTGCCGGAGGAGTGAGGAACCCGGGCGGGGCGGCCCGCTTCGGGCCGCCCCGCCCGGACGTTCCGTACGGCCGCCCGTCAACTGCTGACGGGCGGCCGTTCCACGTGCGGGGTGAGACGGGCGAGGTCCGGGTCGCCGAACTCGTCGCGCAGGGACTGGAAGGCGGTCACCTTCTCCTCGCCGAAGCGGCGGACCTGGGCGGCGTAGGCGTCGGGGGAGAGGAACCGCGTGGGGCGCGACTTGGAGTGGAACTTGTCCGCGTACATCACCAGCCGCTCCTCCGCCGTCTCCGCCAGGTAGTCGGCGGGCGGGACGGGGAGGTTCTGGCTCATGACGTCCTCCCGGGTCAGTCCGACCCCGGTGTGGTGGGAGCAGAAGCGGCACAGGGCGGCGGGGAAGCCCTCGCCCTCCAGGATCTCCTGGCCGAGCAGGCCGTGCCGGATGTAGTTCTCGTGGTCCAGCCGTCCGTCCTCGCCGTAGAGGCGGTAGACGCCGATGTCGTGCAGGAGGCAGCCGGCCCGGACCAGTTCGGCGTCGAGGTGGGCGAGGCGCGGCGACGCCAGCAGCTGCTCGGCGACGCTCCAGACGATCTCGCAGTGGCGGTGGACGGAGACGAACGCCTCGGCCGTCGGCGCGTGCTTCTCGTGCAGCGCGCGGATCTCTTCGGGTCCCGGAATCCTCACCCGGGGAGCGTAACAACCGCGGGTGGGAGCGGGCGGGGAGTTCCCGAGCGGGCAGGGGAGTCCACGAGCAGACGGAAGAGTTCCCGCCGCTGCCCTTTTCACGCGATCCGGTGATAAGGCGCGAAGCGGGCACGCGGCGGTCGTGCGGGCCGTTCGACGGGGTGACGGGGGCGGTCGTCGCCTCCGCGGGACACCGACGACGGGGGAGACCTCATGAGCCTGCAGTTCATGCGGAACGCGGACGGCACGGTCACCGGGCGCAACGAGACCAACGGCTTCACCGTGACCCACGCCGACGAGGAGGAGGTGAAGCGGCAGTTGTACGAGGACGCGGGGTGGGAGTACACGCCCCCGCCGCCCCCGGTCCGGCCGGGAAGCCATCGCTTCGTGCTGGTGCACGAGGAGGACGGAGGCTGCGGCTTCGGGGACGAGCGGTACGCGGGGCTGCGCGCGAGGCCGCCCGAAGGGTGCGTGCCTGCCGACCACGGACACTTCGCCCTGGAGTGCGAGCGTCCCGGCAAGACGCTGTTGGACGCCGTCGCCGGCACGGTCGCAGAGGTCCGCCGCGACCACGGGGTGGTGATGAACAGCCTGGAGGTGGCCGACAGGCCGGGGGAGTGGCTCGATGCCGAGGGGCGGGACGGTGCCGTCTCCGAGGAGGTGGCGCGCCTGGTGCTGACGGCCGCCCACCGGTCGAGACGGCTCGGGTACGGGCGGAAGGAGCTGGTACGGCTGCTGGACGCCACGGGGATCGAGTAGCCGGGCGGCTCGCGGGCACCGGCTGGCGCGCGTGCGGTCGCGGGCCGTCGGCTGAGGAGGGCAGGCCGGTGGGCCGGCGGTGACGTCGGCGCGGTGAGGCCGGCCAGGTGCTGCCGGCTCGGTGACCTCGGCTCGGTGACGCCGGCTCGGTGACGTCACCGAGCTGACCTCAGCTCGCCACCAGTTCGTGCGGCGCCCTGTGCGGGGCCGTCGCCGGGACCGTCCGCTTCGCCCGGTGCCTGCGGGACAGCCACAGCACGTCACGGCCGAACGACCACATCAGCAGGCCGAGGGCCAGCGCCACGATGCCGGTGTTCACCAGGCGAGGAAGGAGCGCGGAGGCCGCCACCAGCAGCAGGACGCCCTGGAGCGCGGCCACCGTCTTGCGGGCCGTGCTGGGAGGGAGCGGCGCGGTCAGCCAGGGCCAGACGCGGGCCGCGGCGACGAACACGTAGCGCATGGCGCCGATCAGCAGCACCCAGGGGCCCATCGCCACCGACACGTACACGCTGAGCACCAGGATCAGGAAGGCGTCGACCTCCATGTCGAAGCGGGCGCCCAGCGGGGTGGAGGTGCCGGTCCTGCGGGCGACCTTGCCGTCGACACCGTCGAGGACGAGGGCGACGGCCGTCAGGCCGACGAAGAGGGAGCCAGGGGGTGAGTCCTGGAAGGAGTCCGCGACCAGCGCGGTCACCCCGCCGACCAGGATGGCCCGGCCGAGGGTGACCCGGTTCGCCGGACCGAAGGTGCGCGACCCCGCCCGGTGCAGGGCCCGGGACAGCACCGCCCAGGTGGCGATCGCGAACACGAGGCCCGTGACCCACCCCGCGGGGCCCATGCCGATCGTGGTGCCGATCAGGGCCAGCAGCAGGATCTGTACGCCCGCCCCCAAGGCGGTTTCCTGCCGGACGAGCCTCGCGTCGTACGTGTTGTTCAGGGCCACCGAACACCCTCCGGCCGTGTGACAGAGTCGATCGACGCCGCTACCTTGTGCGCGGCCTGTGCACCACTCGGTACGCGCGCAGGATCCCGATCGTTCAGGAGGACTTCGATGAACCGCGTCGCACGTGCGTTCTGGCTCGACTCGCCTGGCCGGGGGGAGATCCGTGACGTGGACCTGCCGGAGCCGGGCCCGGACGAGGTCCTGGTGCGCGCCCTGTACTCGGGGGTGAGCCGTGGCACGGAGACGCTCGTGTTCCGCGGGGGCGTGCCGGAGAGCCAGCACACCGCGATGCGGGCGCCGTTCCAGGAAGGTGACTTCCCGGCGCCGGTGAAGTACGGCTACCTGAGTGTCGGCGTGGTCGAGGAGGGGCCCGGGTCGCTCACCGGGCGGACGGTGTTCTGCCTGTACCCGCACCAGACGCGGTACGTGGTGCCCGCGGCGTCCGTGACGCCGGTGCCCGCGTCGGTGCCGGCCGGGCGGGCGGTGCTCGCCGGCACCGTGGAGACCGCCGTCAACGCCCTGTGGGACGCGGCACCCCTGGTCGGCGACCGGATCGCCGTGGTCGGCGGCGGGATGGTCGGCTGCTCGGTGGCCGCGCTGCTCGCCCGCTTCCCCGGCGTGCGCGTCCAGCTCGTCGACGCCGACCCGGCGCGGGCGAGGACCGCCGAGGCCCTCGGCGTGGACTTCGCCCTGCCCGCGGACGCCGACGGGGAGTGCGACCTGGCGGTGCACGCCAGCGCCACCGAGCAGGGACTCGCCCGCGCGCTGGAACTGCTCCGGCCCGAGGGCACCGTCGTCGAGCTCAGCTGGTACGGCGACCGGAAGGTGAGCGTGCCGCTGGGCGAGGCGTTCCACTCCCGGCGGCTGACCGTCCGGGGCAGCCAGGTCGGCACCGTCTCCCCGGCCCGCGCGCACCGCGGCTACGGGGACCGTCTCGCCCTCGCCCTCGACCTGCTCGCCGACCCCGCCCTCGACGCCCTCGTCACCGGTGAGTCGCCCTTCGAGGAACTGCCCGACGTCATGCCCCGCCTCGCCTCCGGCGACCTCCCCGCACTGTGCCACCGGGTGCGCTACGGCGACCCCGGACCCGGCGCACACGCCTGACCTGAGAAAGGACGCGACACACGCTGAACACGGGAAGGAAGCCAGCCGTACTACTCGACATCCCCGCCTCTCAGACCGGCGGGAGCAGACGCGCCGCACCTGGAGGGTCGTCCGTTGTTCAGCATCACCGTCCGCGATCACATCATGATCGCCCACAGCTTCCGCGGCGAGGTCTTCGGACCGGCCCAGCGCCTGCACGGAGCCACGTTCCTCGTGGACGCCACCTTCCGGCGTGAACAGCTGGACGAGGACGACATCGTCGTCGACATCGGCCTGGCCACACGGGAACTCGGGGCCGTCGTCGGCGAGCTGAACTACCGCAACCTCGACAACGAGCCCGACTTCGCCGGGGTGAACACGTCCACCGAGTACCTGGCCAAGGTCATCGCCGACCGGCTCGCCGAACGTATCCACAAGGGAGCGCTCGGGGAGGGGGCCAAGGGCATCGCGCGGATCGCCGTCACCCTGCACGAGTCGCACATCGCCTGGGCGAGTTACGAGCGTGCGCTGTGACCGACACGACCTTCGACAGGACCGTGAGAACGACCGGCAGGACGCGCGACACGACCACCGGGACGGCGGGCCGCAGCGAAGCCGGCCGCCTGGACCGCGTACCCGCGCAGCCGTCCTCCCGGAGGAACGGCGGAATCATCCCCATGTCCCTGCGCTCCGTGCACTTCGTCATGCCGGGCGGGGTCGACGACCCGTCCGCCCCCAGCGGCGGCAACGCCTACGACCGGCGCGTGTGCCTGGACCTGCCCGGCTTCGGCTGGCAGGCGCACCGGCACCCGGTGGCCGGTGACTGGCCCCGCCCCGGCGCCGCCGCCCGCGCCGAACTCGCCCGCACCCTGCGCGCACTCCCCGACGGCGCGGTCGTCCTGCTCGACGGGCTGGTCGCCTGCGGGGTGCCCGAGATCATCGTCCCCGAGGCGGAGCAGGGGCGGCTGCGCATGGCGGCGCTCGTCCACCTGCCGCTCGGCGACGAGACCGGCCTGGACGCGGCCGTCGCCGCCGAACTGGACGCCCGCGAACGCGCGGTGCTGCGGGCTGTGCCCGCCGTCGTCGCCACCAGTGAGTGGGCGGTGCGCCGGCTCGTCTCCCACCACGGACTCGCCCCCGAGCGGGTCCACGTCGCCACCCCCGGCACCGACATCGCACCCCTCGCGCCCGGCACCGACGGCGTCTCGCACCTGCTGTGCGTCGCCGCGGTGACCCCGCGCAAGGGCCAGCACCGGCTGGTGGAGGCGCTGGCCACGGTGACCGACCTGCCGTGGACCTGCTCCCTGGTCGGCGGCCTCGCCCACGCCCCTGAGTACGTGACCCGCCTGCGCGGCCTCATCCGCCGGCACGGCCTGGAGGACCGGCTGGAGCTGACCGGCCCGAAATCCGGCGCCGCACTCGACGCCCTGTACGCCACCGCCGACCTGATGGTCCTCACCTCCTACGCGGAGACCTACGGCATGGCCGTCACCGAGGCCCTCGCCCGCGGCATCCCGGTGCTGGCGACCGACGTCGGCGGACTGCCCGAGGCCGTCGGCCGCGCCCCCGACGGCGGGGTGCCCGGCATCCTCGTCCCGCCGGAGGACCCGGCCGCGATCGCCGCCGAACTGCGCGGCTGGTTCGGCGAGGCCGACGTGCGACGGCGGCTGAAGACGGCCGCCCGCGGGCGGCGGACCGCGCTCGGCGGCTGGGCCGGCACCGCACAGAGCCTCGCGGAAGTCCTGCGCCGGCTCCCCACCGCGTCCGGGGAGGCGGCATGACACGACCGGCCACCACCCGGCCCGCCGCCGCGATCCCGGCCCGGCCCGGACTCCGGGACGCCACCGACGCGGCACCCGCGACACCAGGGGGCGACATGGCACCCGGCGGCTCCACGGGCGGCGCGTCGGTCATCCCCGGCGCCGGACCCGCCAGGCCCCGCCCCGGCGAGGAGGAGCCGCCCCGCTACGCACCCGAGTGGCTCCAGCTGCGCGAACCGGCCGACGCCGCCGCCCGCTCGTACGACCTGCTGGACCCGCTGCGCATCCGGCTCGCCAACCTGCCCGGGCGGGCCGGCGGCGGTCTCGTCGTGCACGACATCGGCTGCGGCACCGGCTCCATGGGCCGCTGGCTGGCGCCCCGTCTGGACGGCACCCAGCACTGGGTGCTGCACGACCGCGACCCCTATCTGCTGCACTTCGCGGCCGTCGCCTCCCCGCGCTCCGCCGCCGACGGCAGCCACGTCACCGTCGAGACCCGGCGCGGCGACGTCGCCCGGCTCACCTCCGACGCGCTGGCCGGCGCCACCCTGGTGACGGCGTCCGCCCTGCTCGACGTCCTCACCCGCGAGGAGGTCGGCGCGCTGGCCGCCGCCTGCGCGGGAGCCGGATGTCCGGCGCTGCTCACCCTGTCGGTGGCCGGACGCGTGGAGCTGACGGAGCCGCATCCCATGGACGCGGAGATCACCGAGGCGTTCAACGCCCACCAGCGCCGCGGCGGCCTCCTCGGCCCGGACGCGGTCACCGTCGCCGCCGAGGCGTTCACCGAGCACGGCGCGACCGTACGGCTCAACCCCAGCCCGTGGCGGCTCGGCCCGGAGCAGGCCGCGCTGACCGAGCAGTGGCTGCGCGGCTGGGTCGGAGCGGCGGTCGAGGAGCGGCCGGACATGGCGAGGCGTGCCGACGCCTACCTGACCGAGCGGCTCGAAGCCTGCGCGGCAGGGGAGCTGCGGGTGATCGTGCACCACACCGACCTGCTCGCCCTGTGCCGGCCGGTGGACGGTGGCGCATGAGCACGCACACGGGGGAGACGGCCGGGGCGGAGGCGCCCTCGACGGAGTTGCCGGCGGCCGAGGGCGGCGCCCGCAGCCTGCTCCGGCGGCTCGGCAGCCCCGCCGTGCGCACCCGCCTGGGCTCCCTCGCCGGTGTGCTCATCCTCGCCGTGCTGTTCTGGCGGCTCGGCACCGGCGCCTTCGTGGACGGGGTGCGGCGCATCGACGGGCCCGCGCTGGCCGCCGCCCTCGGCATCGGGCTGCTGACCACCGCGTTCAGCGCCTGGCGCTGGGCGCTCGTGGCGCGCGGCATCGGCATCGGGCTGCCGTTCGGCGCGGCCGTGGCGGACTACTACCGGTCCCTGTTCCTCAACGCGGCGCTGCCCGGCGGCGTCCTGGGCGACGTGCACCGAGCCGTCCGGCACGGCCAGGACGCCGGTGACCTCGGGCGGGGGATACGGGCGGTGGTGCTGGAGCGGACGGCCGGTCAGCTCGCGCTGTTCGCCGCCGGGGGAGTGGTCCTGCTGACCATGCCGTCCCCGGTCCACGACCAGGTGCGGCAGGCCGCTCCGCCGGCCGGGCTCGGCCTGCTGGGGGCGTGCGCGGTGGTGCTGGCCCTGCGGATGAACCGGGCGCCGTCCGGGCCGAAGCCACGGGCCGTGCGCGGAATGCTCGCCGAGGCGCGGCAGGCCCTGCTGTCGCGGACCACCGCGCCGGGCGTGCTCGTCTCGTCCGCGGTGGTCCTCGCCGGGTACGTCGCCATGTTCGTCCTCGCCGCGGACGTCGCCGGGGCCGGGGCGTCGGTGGCGGAGCTGCTGCCGCTGGCGGTGCTGGCGCTGCTGGCGATGAGCCTGCCGCTGAACGTGGGCGGCTGGGGGCCGCGCGAGGGCGTCGCCGCCTGGGCGTTCGGCGCGGCGGGGCTCGGCGCGGGACAGGGGCTGACGGTCGCCCTGGTGTACGGCGTGCTCAGCCTGGTGGCCAGCCTGCCGGGCGCGGCGGTGCTGGTGGCCCGGTGGTACGCGGCGGTCCGCGCCCGCCGCGCGGCGGACCCCGCACGGCCCGCACCACAGTCCCCGGCCGTTTCCCGGCCCCGCCCGCTCGCCCCGGACACGCCGGGGCCGGACAGGCCGGGTCCGGCCGCCCGGATTCCCGCTCAGCCGTCGGAGGCCAGGAGCGAGAAATACGCGGCGAAGGAATCCGCCAGGCTCGCGAGAAGTTCCTTCCCCTTTTCCGCGGTGCCCAGCGACGGCCGGCCGATGACACCGGAATCCGTATAGGCGGACATTCCTGTGGTGAGCAGATGACGCCGGTCGTCCGAGACGTGGTCGGACGTTTCGTAACCGGGACGGAGAACCTCGGGAGAAGTGTGCAGAAGAAGGGACGTCTCGATTTCGCCCGCGTGCATGTCGGTCAGCAGCGATGTTTCGACTCCGGCGCGCACCCGCGCCGCCTCCCAGTCCTCGGGGGCGGGGAAGAGCGCCATCCGCTCACCGCGCGCGGAGGCCTCCTGGACGACGTTGCCCAGCACGTAGTTGCCGCCGTGCCCGTTGACCAGGACCAGGGTGTCGACGCCCGAGCGGCGCAGCGAGTCGGCGATGTCCCGCACCACCGCGTGCAGGGTCACGGAGGAGAGGGACACCGTCCCCGGCCAGGCCGCGTGCTCGTGCGAGCAGGAGACCGTCACCGGAGGCAGGAGGTGCACGGGGTGGGCGTCGGCGACCGCCCTCGCGATCGCGCAGGCGACCAGGGTGTCCGTCGCCAGGGGCAGGAAAGGACCGTGCTGTTCGTAACTCCCGACCGGAAGTACCGCGATCTGACGTGAGACGCCGGCTCCCCGCGTCCGTACATCCTCAGTAGTGTCCGCCGGCAACAGACCGTGCACCGGGCCGTATGCCGCCGACCGCTCGTGTGAACCACCCATATCCGTCACGGCCTTTCGTCTCTGCTTAGGAACTCGGGAATCATGACAGAAAAAATAGGCGTACTCGGCACGCAGCCTCAGCGGCGGACCGGTGTGGAACGCGTCGTGAATGCGCCGCTGCCCACCGTGTACGGGGCGTTCCAGGCGGTCGGTTACCTGGACCACGACCGCGGTGACGAACAGGTGGCCCTCGTCCACGGCGACCTGGGCGCGGACCGGGTGCTCACCCGGCTGCACTCGGAGTGCCTCACCGGCGACGCCTTCGGCTCCCAGCACTGCGAGTGCGGGGACCAGCTGGCCGCGGCGCTGCGCGCGGTCGTCGCCGAAGGCGCGGGCGTCGTCGTCTACTTGCGGGGCCACGAGGGCCGCGGCATCGGTCTGCTCGCCAAGCTGCGCGCGATGGCGCTGCAGGCGGAGGGCCTGGACACCGTGGAGGCGAACCTGGCGCTCGGGCTGCCGGTCGACGCCCGTGACTACGCCGTCGCCGCCGGGATGCTCAAGGACCTGGGTGTGCGGTCGGTGCGGCTGATGTCCAACAACCCGCGCAAGCGGGAGGCGCTGGTGCGGCACGGCGTGGCGGTCGAGGAGCAGGTGCCGCTGCTGATCGAGCCGTGCGAGAGCAACATCACCTACCTGCGCACCAAGCGGGAGCGGCTCGACCACCACCTGCCGCACCTGGACGCGGTGGCGCACCTGTCCTGACGCCCCGTCGGCCGGCGGACCGGCCACCGGGAGGAGTCATCCGGCGAGTGCCTCGTGCACCAGCCGTCTGAGGTCGCGGAAGACGGTGTGGGAGGACCTGGGCCGCACCTGCGTGTAGAACTGCACGGTCAGGTCGCGGCCGGGGTCGACCCAGAAGGTGGTGGTGGCCACCCCGCTCCAGCCGTAGGCGCCGAGGCCGGACGGTTCCCGGGTGCGCGACGGGTCGACGACCACGGAGACGCCGAGGCCGAACCCGACGCCCTCGTTGCCGGGGTCGTCGTGCGGGGGGACGCCCACGGTGCGCAGATCGGCGCCGCCCGGGAGGTGGTTGCGGGTCATCAGCCGGACCGTCTCCGGACGGAGCAGCCGCGTGCCGTCGAGTTCGCCGTCGCGGCGCAGCAGTTCCATGAAGCGGTGCATGTCATGGGCGGAGGCCACCATGCCGCCGCTGCCGGACAGGAAGCGGGGGCGGCCCCGCAGCGGCAGTCCGGCGATCGGTTCGATGCCGCCCGCGTCCGTCTCGCCGTACAGCTCCGCGAGCCGGTCCGCCTGCGCGTCGGTCACCTCGAACCCGGCGTCCGTCATGCCGAGCGGCCGGAAGACACGCTCGGCCAGATACGCGTCGAGGGGGCGCCCGGAGACGACCTCGACGATCCGGCCGAGCACGTTCGTGGCGACGGAGTAGTTCCACCGCGTGCCCGGGTCGAACAGCAACGGCAGGCCGGCGTACACGTCCGTCGTCCCGGCGAGGTCCGTGCCCGGCGCCACCGACGACTCCAGCCCGGCCGCGCGGTACAGCGCGTCGACCGGATGGGCGCGGTAGAAGGCGAACGTCAGTCCGGCGGTGTGCGTCATCAGGTGCCGTACCAGCAGCGGGCCGGACGCCGGACGCGTCCGCACCTCCTCGCCCGAGCCGTCCACGTACACGCGCGGCTCCGCGAACGCCGGGAGGTGCCGGCCCACCTCGTCGTCCAGGGACAGCAGCCCGTCCTCCACCAGCATCAGCGCGCCCACGGTGGTGACCGGCTTGGTCATGGAGTAGATCCGCCACAGGGTGTCGCTCTCCACCGGCAGTCCGGCCGCCACGTCCCGCGCCCCGTACGCCGTCAGATGCGCCACGCGCCCCGCACGGGCGACGGCCACCAGGAACCCGGGCATCTCCCCGTCGTCGACCCGGCGGGCCAGCTCCCGGTCCAGCCGTTCCAGCGCGCCCGCGTCCAGCCCGGCCTCGCCGGGGTCGGCCTCCTGCCGCAGTACCGCCATCGCACACCTCCGGGGAACGCCGGCCCGGTGCGGGCCGTTGATCGAAGCATGACCCAGGACGCAGAACAGAACGCACTGCTCGCCCTGCTCTCCGAGGGGCACGACGGGGTGCTCGTCACGCTGAAACGCGACGGACGGCCCCAGCTGTCCAACGTCATGCACGCCTACTACCCCGACGAGCGGATCATCCGCGTCTCCCTCACCGAGGACCGGGCGAAGACCCGCAACCTGCGGCGCGACCCCCGGGCGTCCTACCACGTCACCACCCCGGACCGCTGGGCCTACACGGTGGCCGAGGGCACCGCCGAGCTGACGCCGGTCGCCGGGCAGCCGTACGACGAGACGGTGGAGGAGCTGATCCGGCTGTACCGGGACGTCAACGGCGAGCACGAGGACTGGGAGGGGTACCGGGCGGCGATGGTCCGCGACCGCCGGCTGGTGCTGCGGCTGCGCGTCGAACGGGCGTACGGCATCCCGCGCCGCGGCGCCGGGGCGTAGGCGCCGGGGCCCAAGGGGAGTGTCCGGCGCCCGCCCGCGGTGTCGCGCGCAGGCCGCCGGACGCCCCCGAGCCGGGCAGGCTCCGGCGCGCCCGGTCGCTCAGGCGCCGACGTACTGCGCGAGGTGCTCGCCGGTCAGCGTGGAGCGGGCGGCGACCAGCTCGGCCGGGGTGCCCTCGAAGACGACCCGTCCGCCGTCGTGGCCGGCGCCGGGGCCCAGGTCGATGATCCAGTCGGCGTGCGCCATGACGGCCTGGTGGTGCTCGATGACGATCACCGACTTGCCGGAGTCGACCAGCCGGTCCAGCAGCCGGAGGAGCTGCTCGACGTCGGCGAGGTGCAGACCGGTGGTCGGCTCGTCGAGCACGTACACCCCGCCCTTCTCGCCCATGTGCGTGGCGAGCTTGAGGCGCTGGCGTTCACCGCCGGAGAGGGTGGTGAGCGGCTGGCCGAGGGTGAGGTAGCCGAGCCCGACGTCCGCCATCCGCTGCACGATCCTGTGGGCGGCCGGCAGCCGCGCCTCGCCCTCGCGGAAGAACTCCTCCGCGTCGGTCACCGACATCCCGAGCACCTCGCTGATGTCGCGGCCGCCGAAGCGGTACTCCAGCACCGACGCGTCGAACCGCTTGCCGCCACAGTCCTCGCAGGTGGTGGAGACGCCGGCCATCATGCCCAGGTCGGTGAAGACGACCCCGGCGCCGTTGCAGGTGGGGCAGGCGCCCTCGGAGTTGGCGCTGAACAGCGCGGGCTTCACGCCGTTGGCCTTGGCGAACGCCTTGCGGATCGGCTCGAGGAGTCCGGTGTAGGTGGCGGGGTTGCTGCGCCGGGAGCCGCGGATCGGGGTCTGGTCGACCGCGATCACGCCCTGGTCGGACGGGATCGAGCGGTGCACCAGGGAGCTCTTGCCGGAACCGGCCACGCCGGTGACCACGGTGAGCACGCCGAGCGGGATGTCGACGTCGACGTTCCGCAGGTTGTTCGCCGTGGCGCCGCGGATCTCCAGGGCGCCGGCGGGCTCGCGGACGGTGTCCTTGAGCGAGGCGCGGTCGTCGAGGTGGCGGCCGGTGATCGTGCCGCTGGCCCGCAGCCCTTCGACGGTGCCTTCGAAACAGACCGTGCCGCCCTCGGTGCCGGCGCCGGGACCCAGGTCGACGACGTGGTCGGCGATCGCGATGGCCTCCGGCTTGTGCTCGACCACGAGCACCGTGTTGCCCTTGTCGCGCAGCCGCAGCAGCAGGTCGTTCATCCGCTGGATGTCGTGCGGGTGCAGCCCGATGGTGGGCTCGTCGAAGACGTACGTGACGTCGGTGAGCGACGAGCCGAGGTGCCGGATCATCTTGACCCGCTGCGCCTCACCGCCGGACAGGGTGCCCGACGGCCGGTCCAGCGAGAGATAGCCCAGGCCGATCTCCACGAACGAGTCGAGGGTGTGCTGCAGCGCGGTGAGCAGCGGCGCCACGGACGGCTCGTCGAGGCCGCGCACCCACGCGGCCAGGTCCCTGATCTCCATGGCACAGGCGTCGGCGATGCTGATGCCCTCGATCTTCGAGGAGCGGGCGCCCTCGGTGAGCCGGGTGCCGTCGCACTCGGGGCAGTCGGTGAAGGTGACCGCCCGGTCCACGAAGGCCCGGATGTGCGGCTGCATCGCCTCACGGTCCTTGCTGAGCATCGACTTCTGCAGCTTGGGGATCAGCCCCTCGTAGGTGAGGTTGACCCCGCCGACCTTCACCTTGGTGGGCTCGCGGTACAGGAAGTCGTGGAGCTCCTTCTCGGTGTACTTCCGGATCGGCTTGTCCGGGTCGAAGAAGCCCGACTCGGCGATGACCCGCACCACCCAGCCGCCGCCGGTGTAGGTGGGGATGGTGAAGGGATCCTCGCTCAGCGACTTGGAGTCGTCGTAGAGCTGGGTGAGGTCGATGTCGGTGACGGTGCCGCGGCCCTCGCAGCGGGTGCACATGCCGCCGGTCCGGGAGAACGTCACCTTCTCCGTCCTGGTCTTCTCGGCGCCGCGGTCGACGGTGAAGCCGCCGCTCGCCGACACCGAGGCCACGTTGAAGGAGAACGCCCCGGGCGGGCCGAAGTAGGGCTTGCCGAGCCGGCTGAAGAGGATGCGCAGCATCGCGTTGGCGTCGGTGGCGGTGCCGACCGTGGAGCGCGGGTCGGAGCCCATCCGCTGCTGGTCGACGGTGATCGCCGTGGTGAGGCCCTCGAGCACGTCGACCTCGGGACGGGCCAGCGTGGGCATGAACCCCTGCACGAAGGCGCTGTACGTCTCGTTGATCATCCGCTGCGACTCGGCGGCGATGGTGTCGAAGACCAGCGAGCTCTTGCCCGAGCCGGACACGCCGGTGAACACGGTCAGGCGGCGCTTGGGCAGCTCGACGCTGACGTCCTTGAGGTTGTTCTCGCGCGCCCCGTGCACGCGGATCAGGTCGTGGCTGTCGGCGATGTGACCGCCCGGCCGCTGCGGGCCCGTGCTCGTGACCATGGTCGTGGTTCTCCATCCGTCGGGCGGGGCCGTCGTCGCGGTCCCCGCCGGCGTTCCCCGGCTCGTCCCGGCCGGCGGCGAGGTGTGTCCGGCCGGCTCGTGGCGGCGCGTCCACGGCCGTGGTCCACAGCCGGCCCGGCGGGTCCCCCGCCCCGGGCGCCGCGCGCCACCGACAGCCTAGGCGGACGGCCCCCGCCTGTGCTTCTCGATTCCTGATCGGTCGCTGGCACGCCACCGACACGCCTCCGGAGACGGCGACGGCGCGTCCCGCCGGGCCGGAAGAGGCCGGCGGGACGCGCCGTGGCGGTCGGGCGGTCAGCCCTGTGCGGGTGCGGGCGGCCGGGTGTTCCACTCCGCGATCACCGGGGAGCCGTGCTCCAGGGACAGCCGGCTCAGGGTGCCCGTCTCCAGGCGGAACAGGCGGCCGTCGGACGGGGGGAGGCCCAGACGGCGGGCGGTGAGGACCCGCAGCAGATGACCGTGGCCGACCAGCATCACGTCCCCCCGCTCCAGGGCCCCGGCGACCCGGGCCAGCACCCGGTCGGCGCGGGCACCGACCTGCTCCGGGGACTCGCCGGGGGACCTCTCGCCGGGCGGCACCCCGTCGGTCCACAGGTCCCAGTCCGGCCGGGTGGCGCGGATGTCCGCGGTGGTCACGCCCTCGTACCCGCCGTAGTCCCACTCGCGCAGGTCCGGCTCCGGCTCGGCGCCGGCCAGGCCCGCCAACTCGGCGGTGCGGCGGGCGCGGACCAGCGGGCTGACGAGGACCAGGGCGAAGGCACGGTCCGTCAGCAGCGGGGCCAGGGACCTAGCCTGGGCATCGCCGGCGGGCGTCATCGGCAGGTCGGTGCCGCCGGTGTGACGGCCCGACCTGCTCCACTCCGTCTCGCCGTGCCGCGCCAGCAGCAGGTCCCCCACGGGCCTCATGCCTTCTTCGCGGACTCGACGGCGTGGCCGCCGAACTGTTTGCGCAGCGCGGCGATCATCTTCATCTGCGGGGAGTCCTCCTGCCGGGAGGCGAAACGCGCGAACAACGATGCCGTGATCGCGGGCAGCGGCACGGCGTTGTCGATGGCCGCCTCCACCGTCCAGCGGCCCTCGCCCGAGTCCTCGGCGTAGCCGCGCAGGCGGTGGAGGTGCTCGTCCTCGTCGAGGGCGTCGACGGCCAGGTCGAGCAGCCAGGAGCGGATGACGGTGCCGTCCCGCCAGGAGCGGAACACCTCACGGACGTCCGTCACCGAGTCGACCTTCTCCAGCAGCTCCCAGCCCTCGGCGTAGGCCTGCATCATGGCGTACTCGATGCCGTTGTGGACCATCTTCGCGAAGTGCCCGGCGCCGACCTTGCCCGCGTGGACGTACCCGTACGGGCCGTCCGGTTTGAGGGCGCGGAAGATCGGCTGGAGCCGTTCCACGTGCTCCTCGTCGCCGCCGACCATCAGGGCGTAGCCGTGCTCCAGGCCCCAGACGCCGCCGGAGACGCCCACGTCGACGAAGCCGATGCCCCGGGCGCCCAGCTCCTTGGCGTGCTTCTCGTCGTCCGTCCAGCGGGAGTTGCCGCCGTCCACGACGGTGTCCCCGGGCTTGAGCAGGCTGCCGAGCTGGTCGACGACGTGCTGGGTGGCGGCCCCGGCCGGGACCATCACCCACACCGCGCGCGGCCCTTCGAGCTGGTCGACCAGGTCGGACAGGTGCGGCACGTCGGACACTTCGGGATTGGTGTCGAAGCCGATGACGGTGTGGCCGGCGTTGCGGAGACGCTGGCGCATGTTGCCGCCCATCTTGCCGAGACCAACAAGACCGATCTGCATGTCAGTTCACTTCCTGCGTTCGCGGTAGGCGGCCACCAGCGCGGCCGTGGACGGGTCGAGGCCGGGGACGTCGGCTCCCTCGGTGAGCGCGGGCTCCACGCGCTTGGCGAGCACCTTGCCGAGTTCGACGCCCCACTGGTCGAAGGAGTCGATGTTCCAGATGGCGCCCTGCACGAACACCTTGTGCTCGTAGAGGGCGACCAGCTGGCCCAGCACCGACGGGGTCAGCGCGGTGGCCAGGATCGTGGTGGTGGGGTGGTCGCCCCGGAAGGTGCGGTGCGGCACCTGCTCCTCGGGCACGCCCTCGGCGCGCACCTCCTCGGCGGTCTTGCCGAACGCGAGCGCCTGCCCCTGCGCGAGCAGGTTGGCCATCAGCAGGTCGTGCTGCGCCTTCAGCCCGTCGCTCAGCTCCGCGACGGGGCGGGCGAAGCCGATCAGGTCGGCGGGGATCAGCTTGGTGCCCTGGTGGATCAACTGGTAATAGGCGTGCTGCCCGTTGGTGCCCGGCGTGCCCCACACGACCGGTCCCGTCTGCCAGGTCACGGGGTGACCCTGGCGGTCCACCGACTTGCCGTTGGACTCCATGTCGAGCTGCTGGAGGTAGGCGGTGAACTTCGACAGGTAGTGCGAGTACGGCAGCACCGCGTGCGACTGCGCGTCGTGGAAGTTGTTGTACCAGACCCCCAGCAGGCCGATCAGCAGCGGTGCGTTGGCCTCCGCCGGGGCGGTGCGGAAGTGCTCGTCGACGATCCGGAAGCCGTCCAGCATCTCCCGGAACCGGTCCGGACCGATCGCGATCATCAGCGACAGCCCGATCGCCGAGTCGTACGAGTACCGCCCGCCGACCCAGTCCCAGAACTCGAACATGTTCGCCGTGTCGATCCCGAACCCGGCGACCTTCTCCGCGTTCGTCGACACGGCGACGAAGTGCCGCGCCACCGCCTCCTCGTCACCGAGCCCTTCAAGAAGCCAGGCGCGGGCGGACGTGGCGTTGGTGACCGTCTCGATCGTGGTGAACGTCTTCGACGCCACGACGAACAGCGTCTCCGCCGGATCCAGGTCCCGGATCGCCTCGTGGAGGTCGGCGCCGTCGACGTTGGAGACGAAACGGAACGTCAGGTCCCGTGCGGTGTGGGCGCGCAGCGCCTCGTAGGCCATCGCCGGGCCCAGGTCCGAGCCCCCGATGCCGATGTTGACGACGTTGCGGATGCGCCGGCCCGTGTGGCCGGTCCACTCCCCGGAGCGGACCCGGTCCGCGAAGTCGGCCATCCGGTCCAGCACCGCGTGCACGGCCGGGACGACGTTCTCCCCGTCGACCTCGATCACCGCGTCCCTGGGCGCCCGCAGGGCGGTGTGCAGCACCGCGCGGTCCTCGGTGGTGTTGATCCGCTCCCCGCGGAACATCGCGTCCCGCAGCCCGAACACGTCCGCCGCCGCGGCCAGTTCACGCAACAGCCGCAGCGTCTCGTCGGTGACCGGATGCTTGGAGTAGTCGATGCGCAGGTCGCCGACGTGCACGACGTACCGCTGCGTGCGGGACGGGTCGGCGTCGAACAGCTCGCGCAGGGCCGGGACGCCCTGCGCGCGGTGCTGTTCCAGGGCGGCCCACTCGGGGCGGCGGGTCGGTTCGGGGACGTCAGACATGGGCGGGGGTCTCCTCGGTGGCCTCGCCGCGCAGGGCGACGGCGTACATCTCGTCCGCGTCGAGGCGCCTGAGCTCCTCGGCGATGAGTTCGGAGGTGGAGCGGACCTTCAGGGCCAGTCGGCGCGCGGGCTGGCCGGGCAGGGTGAGCGTGGCCAGGGGGCCCTCGGGGCGGTCGATGACGATCTCGCCGTCCTCGGTGCCCAGCCGGACCGCCGTGACCACCGGGCCCGCGGTCACCACCCGCTCGACGGGGACCCGCAGCCGGGCCTCCAGCCAGCGCGCCAGCAGCTCCGCGGCCGGGTTCTCCGCCTCCGCCTCGACGGTCGCGGAGGTGACGGCGCCCCGGGCCTGGTCGAGGGCGGCGGCCAGCATGGAGCGCCACAGGGTCAGCCGGGTCCAGGCGAGGTCGGTGTCGCCGGGCGCGTAGGCGCGCTGCCGGGCGCGCAGGGTCTCCATCGGGTTCTCGACCGTGTACAGGTCGGTGATCCGGCGCTGGCCCAGTGCGCCGAGCGGGTCGCGGGAGGGGTTCTCGGGAGCGTCGGCCGGCCACCACACCACCACCGGGGCGTCCGGCAGCAGCAGCGGCAGCACCACCGAGTCGGCGTGCTCGGACACCTCGCCGTAGGTGCGCAGCACCACCGTCTCCCCGGTGCCGGACTCCGAGCCCACCCGTACCTCGGCGTCGAGCCGGGACCGGGTGCGTTCGCGCGGGTTGCGGGCGTGCCGCTTGATGACGACCAGGGTGCGCGCGGGGTGCTCGTGCGAGGCCTCCTCGGCCGCCTTGATCGCGTCGTAGGCGTTCTCCTCGTCCGTGACGATCACCATCGTCAGGACCATGCCCACGGCCGGGGTGCCGATGGCCCGGCGGCCCTGCACCAGCGCCTTGTTGATCTTGCTTGCCGTGGTGTCGGTCAGGTCGATCTTCATGGCCTGCGCCAGCTCCGTCCGTCTCGTGCGAGCATCTCGTCGGCTTCCGCGGGTCCCCAGCTGCCCGATGTGTACTGCGCGGGCCTGCCGTGCGACGCCCAGTACTCCTCGATCGGGTCGAGGATCCTCCAGGACTCCTCCACTTCCTGGTGACGGGGGAACAGGTTGGCGTCTCCCAGGAGGACGTCCAGGATGAGCCGTTCGTAGGCCTCCGGGCTGGACTCGGTGAACGACTCGCCGTAGGCGAAGTCCATCGTCACGTCCCGCAGCTCCATGGAGGTCCCGGGCACCTTGGAGCCGAACCGCACCGTCATGCCCTCGTCCGGCTGGACGCGGATCACGATGGCGTTCTGGCCGAGCTCCTCGGTGGCCGTGGTGTCGAAGGGGGAGTGCGGCGCCCGCTGCAAGATCACCGCGATCTCGGTGACCCGGCGGCCCAGGCGCTTGCCGGTGCGCAGGTAGAACGGCACGCCCGCCCAGCGGCGGTTGTCCACCCCGAGTTTGATCGCCGCGTAGGTGTCGGTGATGGAGGACGGGTCGATGCCCTCCTCCTCGAGGTAGCCGCGCACCTTCGCGCCGCCCTGCCAGGCGGCCGCGTACTGCCCGCGCACCGTGTGCAGGCCCAGGTCCTCGGGCAGCCGCACGGCCCGGAACACCTTCAGCTTCTCGGTCAGCAGCGACGCCGCGTCGAAGGAGGCGGGCTCCTCCATGGCGGTGAGCGCCATGAGCTGGAGGAGGTGGTTCTGGATGACGTCGCGGGCGGCGCCGATGCCGTCGTAGTAGCCGGCCCGGCCGCCGATGCCGATGTCCTCGGCCATGGTGATCTGCACGTGGTCCACGAAGGACCGGTTCCAGATCGGTTCGAACATCTGGTTGGCGAAGCGCAGCGCCAGGATGTTCTGGACGGTCTCCTTGCCCAGGTAGTGGTCGATCCGGAAGACCTGCTCCGGGTCGAACACCTCGTGCACGATCGCGTTGAGCTCCTGTGCGGACGCCAGGTCGTGCCCGAACGGCTTCTCGATCACCGCGCGCCGCCAGGAGCCCTCGGGCGCGTCGGCCAGACCGTGCTTCCTGAGCTGCTGCACCACCTTGGGGAAGAACCTCGGCGGCACGGAGAGGTAGAAGGCGTAGTTGCCGCTGGTGCCCCGGGAGGCGTCCAGCTCGTCGACCGCCTCGCGCAGCTGGTCGAAGGCGTGGTCGTCGTCGAAGTCACCGGGCACGAACCGCATGCCCTCCGACAACTGCTGCCAGACCTCCTCGCGGAACGGGGTGCGCGCGTGCTCCTTGACCGCGTCGTGCACCACCTGCGCGAAGTCCTGGTTCTCCCAGTCGCGGCGGGCGAAGCCCACGAGGGAGAAGCCCGGCGGCAGCAGCCCCCGGTTGGCGAGGTCGTACACGGCCGGCATCAGCTTCCTGCGGGACAGGTCGCCGGTCACCCCGAAGATGACCAGACCGGACGGACCCGCGATCCGGGGCAGCCGGCGGTCCCGGGGGTCGCGCAGCGGGTTGGGCCAGCCGGACGGGGGCGCGGTGAGGGCGGTGACGGCGTCCGCCCGCTCCTCCCGCGCCGCCTCGGGGGCGTCCACCGCCGGTTCGGTGGTCTCGTCGGTCATTCCGCGTCAACTCCCTCGCTGTCGGACGCCGTCGCCGCCGCCTGGCGCGGCCACGGCCCGGCGTCCACGAACCTCGCCCTGCCCGGGTTCCCCGGCTGCCGCGCCCTCACGTCGTACGTGTTCCCGGCCGTCGCGGAGCGGTCCTCCCTCTCCAGGGTGTCCTCGTCCGCGGGGTCCTTCACCCCGGCGCACCCCCGTGGCGGCGGCTGTGCGCCTGCTCCGGACACTCCGGGCGGATCGAACACTCTGTCGCACAGGGTGCGGACCACGCTGATCGCCTTCTCTCTCGCGCTCGCGTCAACCGCGCCCGGCGTCCGCCGATTCCGGGTGGCCGGTCGTGCCGGTCCGCCGTGCGGGTGCTCGTCTCCGCGGCGTCCTCGATCCGGGCGGAAGGACCTCCGCAACGCGTTCACAAGCAAAAGTCTGACTTATCCGCACGAAGGTTCCGGTGTGCGCCCGCGGCGAAAGGAAGGCGCTGGGCACACCCGCCCGGCGGCCCCCGACGGATGTGTGACGGCCCGGGGAGGCGTGACGGGCGGATTCCCCCACAGGGGTGACGGCGGCACCCGGACGGCGGGCGGGGCGACGGCGGCGGAATGAGACCCTTCCCTTCCCGGTCGAGCGTCGAGCGTCGAGCGTCGAGTGTCGAGCGGAGAGTCTGCGGGGTCGGCAGGTCCACCGCTCCTCCCGGGGCGCCGAGTACCGCGGAACCGTCCTGGCCATGCCGCCCGGCTTCCTGCCCCGCGCCCCCACCGAGGCCACCGCCCCCCACCGCTGCGGCGACCGCCGCTGATACGCCCTGCCCCGCCCCGGCCCGCCGCACTCCGCGCCGCGTCGGACCAGCGGCGCGGTGAGCGCGAGGACGCCGTCACCCCGCCGCTGAGCCCGCACACGGCCGTGCCGCGCCACTCGTCGGGCCGGCGGGCCGCCCGCCGCCGGCCACGGCGTCAGCGCGTACGCCGACGCTCTCGGTCGCTCCCGGCGGGCCTTGCCCGCGTGGTGCGTGCCGTCACCGGGGAGACGCCTCAGGCGTTCACGACGGGCGGATGGTGCTGGAGACCGAGCGGCTCCTCGCGCACGGCAGCGCACGGCAGCGCACGGACACCGCCCCGGCCCCGTTCCGCGCGCAGCGCCGCTGAACGTCCGGGGTGAACACCGACGAGGGCTCCGCGCGGGGTGCGCGGAGCCCTCGTCGCCGGCCGGGGACCGGTGTGGGGGGTGGGGTCGGCGGGCCAGGAGGCGGTCAGCACCTGGACGTAGTCCACGAGCATCGAGTGGCCGGGCTCGGTGCCCGCGTCGGGGCCGCCGCCGAACGCGTCGGGGAAGCCGCCGCCCATCGCCACGTTGAGGATGACGAAGAAGCCGTGGTCCGTGGCGTTCGACCAGGTCGCCGCGTCGACCTGGCCCTCCCGGACGGTGTGGAAGGCGTCGCCGTCGAGGGAGAAGCGGATCTCCTCGACGTCCGAGGAGCGGTCCCACTCCATCCGGTAGGTGTGGAAACCGGCCTGACAGGCCGTGCCCCGGCAGGTGGTCTCACCGCCGATGCCGCTGGTCTCGTTGCACGGGCCGCCCGGCGAGGTGCCGCAGTGCATCGTGGCGAACACCGTGTCCCTGCCCTGGGTGTTCTCCATGATGTCCAGCTCGCCGACGGCGGGCCGGTTCCAGTGGTCGCCCCGGTAGGGGGCGCCGAGCATCCAGAACGCGGGCCAGTAGCCCTTGGCGGCGTCGCCGGTGACGTTCGGCACCCGGATGCGGGCCTCGACCCGCAGCTTGCCCCCGGCCGGGGGCTGGAAGTCGTCGCGGTCGGTCTCGATGCGGCCCGACGTCCAGTGGCCGGCGTCGTCGCGCCGAGGGGTGATGCGCAGGGTGCCGTCGCCGTCGAGCGAGACGTTGTCCGGACTGGACGTCATCGTCTCGATCTCGCCGGTGCCCCAGTTGGCGGGGCCGCCGGGGTAGCCGGTGCCGGTGGCGTACCGCCAGTCGCCGGTGTCGACCCCGCTGCCCTCGGGGCCGTCGAAGTCGTCGGCGAAGACCTGGGTCCACCCCGACGGCGGGAGCGGCACGGAGGCGCCGGCGGAGGGGCCGGTGAGGGCGAGGGCGCCCGCCCCGAGCGCCAGTGCGCCCGCGAGGGCGACGAGCGTGTGCCTGAGCCGCCGCCGTTCGCGGGGTGGGGGGGATCGGGGGGTGCCGGAGGTGACGTTCATGTGGGGGGGATGACCTCTCGGTGCTGATGGTGGCGGGGGTGTGTGCCCTGAGAGTCCGGAACTGCTCGTGAGAGCGCTCTCACGGTCGCGCCAATGTGCTCCGGGGGCTCTCCGGCGTCAAGAGGTGTAACCGTGAAAGTGTTTGCCATGCAGGGGAGTTCACCTTTCGGATGGGCGCGAACGGGGAAACCGGGCCGGGGTGGACGAAAGGCGCGTGGTGCCCGGGGTCGGCCCCGCGCGCCAGGCGAGGGAGAGCGGGGCCCGCGGAGTCCCGGGCCGCCGGGCGTGAGGGGCGGGCGGGGCGCGAGTAGGGTCGGGGGCGGGCCGTGACTGCGGGAAGGTGTGGATGTGAGGCTGACGATCCTGGGCGGTGGTGGCTTCCGGGTGCCGCTGGTGTACGGGGCGCTGCTCGCGGACCGTGCCGAGGGGCGGGTGACCCGGGTCGTGCTGCACGACGTGGACGCCGGGCGGCTGCGGGCGATCTCCCGGGTGCTGGCCGAGCAGGCCGCCGGGGTGCCCGACGCGCCCGAGGTGACCGCCACCACCGACCTCGACGAGGCACTGCGCGGCGCGGACTTCGTCTTCTCCGCGATCCGTGTCGGCGGCCTGGAGGGCAGGGCGAACGACGAGCGGGTGGCCCTCGCCGAGGGCGTGCTCGGCCAGGAGACCGTCGGTGCCGGCGGCATCGCCTACGGCCTGCGCACCGTCCCCGTCGCCGTCGACATCGCCCGCCGGGTGGCCCGCCTCGCCCCCGACGCCTGGGTCATCAACTTCACCAACCCGGCGGGCCTGGTCACCGAGGCCATGTCCGCCCACCTCGGCGACCGCGTCATCGGCATCTGCGACTCACCGGTCGGCCTCGGCCGCCGTATCGCCCGGGTGCTCGGCGCACGTCCGCAGGAGGCCTGGATCGACTACGTCGGCCTCAACCACCTCGGCTGGGTGCGCGGCCTGCGCGTGGCGGGCCGGGACCGACTGCCGCGGCTGCTCGGCGACTCCGCGCTGCTCGGTTCGTTCGAGGAGGGCCGGCTCTTCGGCGCGGACTGGCTGCGCTCGCTGGGCGCGATCCCCAACGAGTACCTGCACTACTACTACTTCAACCGCGAGGCCGTGCGCGCCTACCGGCAGGCGCACAAGACCCGTGGGGCCTTCCTGCGCGACCAGCAGGAGGGCTTCTACGCCGGGACGGCCGACCCGGACGTCTCCGCCCTGGAGTTGTGGGACCGCACCCGCGCCGAACGGGAGGCCACCTACATGAGCGAGAACCGGGAGGCGGCCGGCGCGGGTGAACGCGAGGCGGACGACCTGTCCGGCGGCTACGAGAAGGTGGCGCTCGCGCTGATGCGGGCGATCGCCCGGGACGAACGCACCACCCTGATCCTCAACGTCCGCAACCACGGCACCCTTTCACCGCTGGACGACGACGCCGTGATCGAAGTGCCCTGCCTGGTGGACGCCAACGGGGCGCACCCCGTCGCCGTCGACCCGCTGCCCGGCCACGCCGTCGGCCTCGTCTGCGCCGTGAAGGCCGTGGAACGCGAGGTGCTGACCGCCGCCCGGTCGGGGTCCCGCGCCACCGCCGTCAAGGCCTTCGCCCTGCACCCGCTGGTGGACTCGGTGAGCGTGGCCCGCCGTCTGGTCGACGCCTACACGGCCGTCCACCCCGGACTCGCCTACCTCGGCTGACAAGAGGCGAGCCGGCCTCGGGCCGGTCGGTCGCCCCCCGTGACAGCGGCCGACCGACCCGAGCTCCCCCCGGTCCCCCGTGCTCCCCCCCGGCGGCTTCCCCAGTCGCCGTTCACCATCAAGAGCCCGCGCGCCGGGGCCTGATACACCCTGGCGGAAATTTTTTTCGAGGAATTCTCGGGAGACCGCCGGCCGCCACCTGCCTCTGCGGCGGAGAGCCGGCCGCTAGTGCAGCGCTCCTGACGCCGTCCGCGGTTCGACGGGCGTCACCGGCGCCGGCAGCGCGTCCGGCGAGCCGGTGGTCGCGGGCGAGCCGGTCCGCTGCCGCGGCAGGGTCACCGGGAGCAGCGGGCGCGGACCGGACACCACCGTGTAGTCCTGGCCCAGGAACGGCGGGGTGATCTCGCCCGGGTCGTCGCCCAGCGCCAGCCGCACCGCGGCCCAGGGCGCGTTCACCCCGCACAGCGAGAGCTGGTGCAGCCCGCCCGCGGGCCGGGTGTTGACGTCCATCAGCACCGGGCGGTCGCCGAGCATCCGGAACTGGATGTTCGACAGGTGGTGCAGACCGAAACCCTCGGCGATCCGCCGGGCCGGCTCCAGCCACTGCTCGTGCAGCGTGAAGCCGCGCCTCCGGCCGTGCTTGGTGCGTCCGACGGCCAGCCGGACGCGGTTGTCCGTGCCGGTCAGGCAGTCCACGGACACCTCGGGCTGCTCCAGGCGCGGCATCACCAGCCAGTCGACCGGCTCGCCGGCCCGCCGCAGGGCCTCCAGCACCAGGCCGAGGGGGACCTGTGGGCCGGGGAAGCCGCTCAGCTGGGACAGCGAGAAGGAGTCGCGGGTGATCACCCGGAAGCCGACCCCGCCCGCGCCGGACGCGGGCTTGAAGCACGCCCGGTACCCGAGACGCTCCAACTCCTCGACGGCCGCGACGAGTTCGTCGGCGTCACGGACCCGCCACCACGGCGGCACCGGCACGCCGACCGACTCGACCGCCTGATAGGCGACCACCTTGTCCTCGAACACCGCCACCGCCTCGGGCGGCGGCGCCAGCAGCGCGGTCCCGGCCGACTCGAACTCGGCGCGGTGCGCGACGATCGCCGCCTGGTGCAGCCGGGGCACGAACACGTCGATCCCGCGCCGCGCGCACTGGGTGAGCGCGTACTCGACGTACGCCGCCGGGGACAGGTCCTGCGGCTCCAGTTCGGCGGTGTCGGCCGCGGCGAGCACGGGGGAGTCGGGGTCGCCGTGGGTGGCGTGGATCTCGACGGCCCGGTCGCTGGGATTTCGCCGCAGCTGATCCATGAAGAACACGTTCTCCGCGTACGTGCGGTTGAGCCAGACGCGTACGCGAGAGACCATGCAGGCCGCCTTCCAACGGTGTGCGGGCAGGGCTCGGAGGCCCGTGCCCGGGCATGACGTAGGGAGTTGTCACCGAACCGCCGTACGGGGGACACGTGTTCATGGCGGTGGTGTCGGGCAGATCATACGACCAAGAAGGGACGTCCTGATACCACGCCCGGGTGATGGTCCGCGGTTGTTCCGGCGGGACGGATGTGATCTCGTGGTGAGGTCCGGCGGCGGCTGAAGGAGCGACGGGGATGGTGACGGGTGGAGGCGGCCCTCAGGTGTGGGCCATCAGCGATCTGCACATCGGCTATGCCGAGAACCGCGACCTGGTCGAGGGCATGCGGCCCGAGTCGGCCGAGGACTGGCTGCTGGTGGCCGGCGACGTCGCGGAGACGGTGGAGGACGTCCGCTGGGCCCTCAAGACCCTCGCCGGCCGCTTCGCCCGCGTCGTCTGGGCGCCCGGCAACCACGAACTGTGGACCCACCCGAGGGACGCCGTCACCCTGCGCGGCGTCGCCCGCTACGAGCATCTGGTCGAGCAGTGCCGTGACCTCGGCGTGCTCACCCCCGAGGACCCGTACCCGGTGTGGGAGGGCCCCGGCGGCCCGGTGGCGGTCGCACCGCTCTTCCTCCTCTACGACTACTCGTTCCTCCCCTCCGGCTGCACCACCAAGGAGGAGGGCCTGGAGTACGCGCACGGCACCGGGGTGGTCTGCACCGACGAGAGCCTGCTGCACCCCGACCCGTACCCGACCCGGGAGGACTGGTGCCGGGCCCGCGTCGCCGAGACCGAACGGCGGCTCGCGGAACTCCCCGAGGACCTGCCCCTGATCCCCGTCACGCACTGGCCGCTGCACCGCCATCCGACCGAGGTGCTGTGGTACCCGGAGTTCGCCATGTGGTGCGGCACCGTGCTGACCGACGACTGGCACCGCAGGTACCCCGTCCACACCTCGGTCTACGGTCATCTGCACATCCCCCGGACGACCTGGCAGGACGGCGTCCGCTTCGAGGAGGTCTCGGTGGGCTACCCGCGTGAGTGGCGCAAACGGCCGGAACCGCCGGGGCGGCTGCGCCGGATACTGCCCGCGGAGGAGCCGGCCCGGTGATCGAGGACCTGCTCCCGCCGACGGTGGCAGCCGTCGAGGCCTACGGCGACGAGGGCGTGGACGCCCCGCTGTTCCCCGAGGAGGAGGCCATCCTCACCCGCGCGGTCCTGAAGCGCCGCCGCGAGTTCACCGCCGTACGCTCCTGTGCCCGGCGCGCCATGGAAAAGCTCGGCGTACCCGCGCGGCCCGTCGTCCCCGGAGAGCGCGGCGCCCCGGTCTGGCCCGCCGGAGTGACCGGCAGCATGACCCACTGCGAGGGCTACCACGCCGCCGCACTGGTCCGCGCCGACGACCTGGCGTCCGTCGGCATCGACGCCGAGAGGCACGGCCCGCTCCCCGAGGGCGTGCTGCCCGCCGTCTCCCTGCCGCAGGAGGCGGAGCGGATCAGCCGCCTGCTCGCGGAACGCCCGGACGTCCACTGGGACCGCCTGCTGTTCAGCGCCAAGGAGTCCGTCTACAAGGCGTGGTTCCCGCTCACCCGGAAGTGGCTGGACTTCTCGGAGGCGGACATCACGCTCCACCCCGACGGTACCTTCCACGCGACCCTCCTGGTCCCCGGCCCCGTCGTCTCAGGCCGCCGCCTCGACCACTTCACCGGCCACTGGACCACCGGGGCCGGCCTGCTCACCACGGCGGTGACCGTCCCGCACGCCTGATCACGACGACTCCCACTGCCCTACGGTCGGGTCGCCGGGGCCACCGGCCCCCGGGAGGCCGCCCCGGGCGCGACACGCGAGGAAGGAAGCGTGCCGCGCCCAGGAGGCGACTACCCCTCGGAACGCCAGTCCCTGACCATCCGGAAGAACGACTCCTCGTTCCCCGCCAGCCCCGCCCGCTCCAACGCCGTCTCCGTCTCCGCGAGAACGGAAGGCGGGACGACCGGCAGCACGTCCGGCCCCGGAGGGCCGCACCGGTCGTCGTCGAAGACGGCCCGCACCGTGTGCAGCAGTCTGAGATAGGCCTGGACGGCGGTGCGCTCGCGGTCGGTCAGTACGGCGGTGGGCATCGCTCGGCTCTCCCCGTGTCGTGGTCGTGGGTCCCACGCCCCCGCCCGAACGGGGGCGTGTCACCAGCTTGCCGCCCGCCACTGACAATCGGCCCGAGTCACCGCCCCGGCCGCGCGCCGCACACCCCGCGACCCGCCCCGCGATCCGCGGCTCAGTGGCCTCAGCCTCAGCTCTGCGGCCCCAGATACCCCAGCGACGCCCCGATCCGCCCCGCCAGGTGATCCCGCTGCACCGGCCCGCGCAGCGACGAACCGGCGAGGTACGTCCGGCACTTGCTGGCCAGCAGCAGCCCGAATGTCTCGGCCTCCTTCTCCTCCGCGAGGTCGAACCGGGTGCGCGCGGCGACCCGCAGCACGGTCGCCCGCAGGACGTCGTCGTCGAGGGAGGCGCCCCATAAACGGGTCGTGACCTCCGCGCCCGCCACGTGGTGACCGCGGTGACCGGCCTTCATGTGCCACAGCTCGTGGCCCAGGATCACCAACTGGTGGTCCGGCGCCGTGCGCTCCTCGACCACGACGAGGTCCTGGTCCGCCATGTCCAGCCACAGCCCGCTCGCCGTGCCCGGCGGAAAGGCCGCCGCGCGGAACAGCACCGGCCGTCCCCGGCGCCGGCTCATCGCCTCGCACAGGGCGGCGTAGAGATCGGCGGGCCGCGCCGGGACGGGAAGCGTCAGCTCCGTGACCAACTCTCCGCACAGGCGGCGCATTTCCCTACCGATGCCCACAGTTCTCCCCGGGTCACGACTTGGGCCGCTGGACGCTCTCCAGGAGCATGTCCAGCCACTCCGCGACCTTGTCGCGGTGCTGGTCGGTGGGCAGCTGAGCGGCCCGCCAGGCGATGCCCCGCACCCCGTGGTCCTGGAGCAGCCGCTCCAGCGGGTCCTCGGTCGCCGTGACCGACTCCCGCTCCGCGAGCTTCTGCAGCAGCTCCTGCTCGGTGTGCTGGAGGGCGCTCGCCAGCGCCTCCGGGTCCTCGGCGGTGAGAAAACCGGCGTGCACCCGGAAGAACCGCTGGAGGGCGTCGCAGTGCTCCATGGTGGGCCGCCGGTCACCGTTGATCAGCGCGCCGGCCTGCTGCCGGGACATGCCCGCCCCGTCGGCGATCTCCTGCTGCGTGTACTTGCGTCCGTTCGGCTTCAGCCGCGTACGGCGCAGCAGGTCCAGCCGCTGCAGGAAGCGTGCCTGCACATCGGGCTCGCCCGCGGGCCGCCCGCTCAGCAGCGCCTTGACCACGGGCTCCGGGACTCCGGACGCCACGGACAGCCGGCCCACGTCGAAGACCTCGCTGTGCGCCACGCCGAGCCGGTCGGCGAGTGCGGTGACGCGGGCCACGACGGAGGGCAGCGCGTTCGTCGGCGCGGCGCCCGGACCCTCGAAGCCACCCGTCACCGAAAGATCTCCTACGTCTCTCACAGGCTTCTCACAAGCGATTGCCGTGAACCTCACGGAGACTAGCCGGTGAAGCGAACTTCCATCCAGGTGTCGCCACAACTGTGGCCAATTTCAGCCGTCAACCGTGGCGGAATGCCACGATAGTTGACATGCCGCGCCTCCGGGCAGCAGGATCGGCACGCCGCGTCAGGGCCGCACAGGCAAGAGGGGTGACCTCCCGATGGCATATCAGGCAGGAGGGCGGCGGCCGGCACCGCGGCCCGGCCCCGGGACTCCCGAGGCCCAGGCCTATCTGCAGGACTACGCCGTCCTGCTGGACGCCGTTCCCTTCCCGTCGCTGGTCGTGGACCACCGATGGGACGTACTGCTCACCAACGGTGCTTTCCGGACACTTTTCCAGGGTGTCGAGCCGCATCCGACGGCCCACCCCGGCGCCAGCTTCCTCCGCTTCGTGCTGTTCCACCCGGACGCCGCCACGGTGCTCGGCGACCACGAGGCGAGCTGGTGTCTGCCCATGCTGGCGGACTTCGCCGCGACCGTCGAGCGGCACGCCCACGACCCCGTGCTGCACGCCGTGCGGCGGGACATCGCCCAGGACCCCATCATGGACGCCGCCTACCGGCACGGTCTGCCGCACTGGCTGCGCGCGGTGGGGGAGCGGGCCGCCGAACACGACGGCTCCGTAAGGCCGTTGCTTCATCCGGATCCGCGCTGGGGCGCCACGGAGTGCCGTCTGTTGGTGGAGACCACCTCCGTCCTCGAGGAGACGGAGTGCCGCCGGGTGACATTCGTCCTGCGGGAGACGCCCCGGGCCGCCGCCCGGGACCGCGCCGCCCGCCGCGCCGCCTCCCACCTGCGCGTGGTCCCCACCGGCGACTGAACCCCGGCACGACTGCCCGTTCTCCCCGAGCGTCAGGCCCGGCCGGCGACGTCCACCTGACCGACGATCCGGTCGTCGAGAACCACCCGCGGGGCGTCTGCGCGGCGGCTCCCGTGTCCCGAGCGGCTTGCGCCGTCGCCGTGACGGCCATGGCCGTCACCGTCTGGGGTCCCGTCGGGTCGCGGGCGTCGTCAGCGGACGCCGAGCCCGGCGTCGTCGACCCCGGGCCTGCCCTCGGCCGTGAGGACCTTGTTCAGCGGCTTCAGGTCGTAGATGCCGTTCAGGTCCGGCTTCTCCAGCAGGCCGGCCGACACCGCGTGCGCCGCCTGGGCGTCGAGGGTGGAGGCCAGCGGGTCGTCGAGGAAGGTGATGGACTCCCACGCCGGGTTCAGGACCTCGGCCGGCAGGGCCTTGCCGGACAGTTTCTCCAGCGCCTTGTTCGCGGACTCCTTCGCCTCGTCGGGGTTGTCGTTGATCCATTCGTTGGTCCTCACCGAGCCGCGCAGCACGGCCTCGACGACGTCCGGGTGCTCCTCGAGGAAGCTCTGCGACACGATGATGTTGGTGATCACGAACTTCTTGTCCGGCCAGGTCTCGGACTCGTCGAGCAGCACCTTCGCGCCCTCCGCGACCAGCTTGGACGCGGTGGGCTCGGGCACCCAGGCGCCGTCGACGGAGCCGGACCTGTAGGCGTCCGGGGTGATCTTGTTGTCCGTGCGCACCACGGACACGTCACCCTTGCCGCTCTGGGCGTCGACCTTCCAGCCCCTCTCGGCGATCCAGTGCAGGAACGCCACGTCCTGGGTGTTGCCGAGCTGCGGGGTGGCGATCCTCTTGCCCTTGAGGTCGTCCAAGGTCTTGATCGTGTCCGGGTCCACCACGAGCTTCACGCCGCCGGAGGCCGAACCGCTGATGATGCGCAGGTTCTTGCCGCCCGACCTGGTGTAGCCGTTGATGGAGGGGGAGGGGCCGATCCAGCCGATGTCGATGGATCCGGCGTTCAGCGCCTCGATCTCGGAGGGCCCGGCGTTGAACGTCGACGCCTTGATCC
Organism: Streptomyces sp. DSM 120436; assembly: GCF_055778765.1. NCBI lineage: Bacteria > Bacillati > Actinomycetota > Actinomycetes > Kitasatosporales > Streptomycetaceae > Streptomyces > Streptomyces sp. DSM 120436. The sequence continues at coordinate 4,069,811 of NZ_JBSKBS010000001.1, forward strand.
GGGTGCCGCCCAACTCCTTCTGGAGCAGGCCCTCCTGGACGCCGACCAGGGCGGTGGCGTGCGTGAGGTTCGGGAAGTAGCCGATCCTCACCTCGGGGGCGGAGAGCTTCTCCGCGTCCGGGGCGGCCTCCGCCCGCGGGGCGTCGTCCTCGGCGTCGGAACCGTAGCCGCAGGCGGTGAGCAGGAGCGGGAGGGCCGCCATGGCGGCGACGGTGCGCAGGATGGTGAGCGGTCGTGCGGCAGACACGGAGGTGTCCTCTCGGGAAAGGGCGTTCGGGACGAAGCCGGCGTACGGGCGTGGCTCAGGGGTGTGCGCTCGCGTGGCCGTCGGGCCGGCCTCGCGGGACGGGAGGGGCCGTGAATCGGTGCGCGGGTGCGGTGAGGTGGGCGGGCGGAGGCGCGCCGCCGGCCGCGGATGCGGCCCGGCGAGGCCTCAGGCCGGCTGACAGATGGCGCTGGACGTGCGACCGAAGTCGATGTGGCGGCGCGAAGTCAGCAGGGGGCGCGCGGCGTCGTCGTGCGGACGCGCGGTCATGGCCGCCCCCTGAAGATCCCTAGTTTTCCTACCTGGATGCTAGGGATCGTGGCAGAAGGCAGCCCTTGCCCCAAGAGGCGGATCACATGATGGACGTCACTCGCTCACATTGTGAGAAACCCCTGCCAGGAGGGTGGAGTCAGGGATTCACCCAGGCCGTCGGAGTGTCCGCCAACGCGGCCACCTCGGCGGGGAGTTGCGAGGACGCCACATCGGCGAGGGACACGCCCTCCAGGATCTGGCGCACGTTCGACCGCAGCGCGATCCACAGCGGCAGCAGCGACTCGGCGGGCCCCGAGTAGGACAGCTCCGGCGGGCGGACGCCGCGCACCGACACCAGCGGGCCCTCCACGACGCGGATGACGTCGGCGATGCTGATCGAGTCGGCGGGCTTCGCCAGCCGGTACCCGCCGTTCCCGCCGCGCCGGCTCACCACGAGGCCGCCCCGCCGCATGTCGTTGAGGATGCTCTCCAGGAACTTGTGCGGGATGTCCTGCGCGTCGGCGATCGCCTCGGCCTTGAGCGGCCCGTCGTCCTTGGACGACGCGAGTTGCAGCGCGGCGCGTACCGCGTAGTCCGCCCTGGCTGAGATCCGCATGCGGTCATTATCCCGTACGGTCTGTGCCGCTCTCCCCTCGTGGCCGGGGCGCGAAGCCGGTGGTCAGTCCGGTGCCTGCACGGCGTGGAGGCCGCCCGCCGAGGTGGCGGGGGGAGGCCGGCGGCAGGGCGCGGCCCCGGTCTCGGGCAGCCGCGACCGGGGCCGCGCGCCGAGATGTCCGCCGGCCCCGCCGGCCGCCAGGGCCGGCCCGGTCACGGCGCACGGCGACGGCTCCGCGCGCCCGGTCGGCCGGGCCGCACCGTGGGAACGGAGGCGGCGCACCACCCGGCCGGGCGGGACACCTCGTGAGCGGAGGGGCGCCCCGCCCGGCCGTACGGCCGGGGTCGCCGGGACGGCGTCAGACGTCCCGTCCGTTGCCGCGGCCGCCCTCGGCCACCGCGATGCCCTCGGCGATCTCGTCGAGGACCGTCTGCCGCTGGTCGGTGTCCACGCCGAAGCGCACGACCACGATCTGGTCCGGGCGGGCCGGGGACGGGAAGGCGAGGGACTGCACGAACCCGTCCGACCCCTCCTGGGTCACCGCCTTCCAGCGGACCAGGTACCCCTTCTGCCCGGCCACGGTCACCGCCTTGGACACCAGCACGTCGTGCGAGGTGATCCGCCCGTACGACTCACCGCCGTAGCTCTCCTCGGCGTTCGCGGCGATGTCCGCCTTCGCGACCTCCTCGGCGGTGGTGCCGCGGGTGCCCAGCACCACGGCCGGCGCCGAGTACGCGCCGCCCTTGACGCAGGTCTTCGAGGTGTCGCCGGGGCAGTCGTAGGAGTCCTTCGACGTCAGCGCGGCACCGACCTGCAGTTCCTCCCCGTACCAGCCCTCGGGCACGGGCAGGCTGATCCCGCTCAGCGAGTCGGTCACCGAGCCGCTCTCGACGCGGCGCGAGTCGTCGCCGTCGTCCTCGCCGTCCGCCCCGGGCCCGTCGTCCGGAGCGCCCTCGGGGACGCCGCGGTCGTCGTCCTGCGAGGCCGTGGTGGTCCGGCCCCCGTCGTCGTCGGCCAGCGCGTACACGCCCGCCCCGATGCTCGCGAGCACGGCGGCGGCCACGGCGACGGCTATCCCGACCCGCAGCTTGCGCCCTCGCCCGGGCGAGGGCGCGGCGGGGTAGGCCGGGTAGACGGGGTACGCGGGGTACGCGGGGTGTCCAGGCGTCCCCCCGCCGCCCACGCCGACCGCCCCCCAGACGGCGTCCTGGCCCGCCCCCGGCCCGAAAGCGGGGGTCTGCCCCGGAGCGGCCTGCCCTGGAGAGACCTGACTCGGAGCGGCTTGCCCGATGGCGGCCGGGCCTCCGGCCGCCTGCCCTGGAGCGGCCCGCTGCGCAGCCGCCGGCTGCGCAGCGGCCTGGTCCCCAGCCGTAGGCTGTCCAGCGGATCGGTCCTCAGCCGCCGGCCTCGCGGCGCCCTGGGGCACGGTGGCCTGTGTCGTGCCGGCTTGCTCCGCGTGGGCCCGCCCCGAGGCCGCCTGAGCTACAGCCGACTGACCTGGGGCGCCCTCGCCTGCGGCTGCCCGGTCCGTGTCGGCCCGGTCCGTGTCGGTCCGCCCCGCCGGTGCTTGGCCTGCGCCCGCCTGCTCCACCTGGGCCCGGTCCGCACCCGCTCGCCCCGCCAGTGCCTGGTCCGCGCCCGCCGGTCCCGCATCGGCCGGCCCCGGACCCGTCGGCCCCGAAGCCGCCGGCTCCCCGCCCGCCGGTCCCGCCTCGGCGGTCCGCTCCGCGCCGCGCCCTTCCGGCGTGTCCTGGGCGGCCCGGTCCGGCCGTCGGATCCGGGCCGTCCAGGCGGTGCCGTCCCACCAGCGTTCGGTGGGCGGGCCGTCTTGCGTCTGTCCGGGGTCGGGGTACCACCCGGGGGGAGTCACCTGCGTCATGCCCCCACCGTATGAGGTGACGGTGAAAGCCGGATGAGAGAGTCCGCGCCCACCCCGGCGCCGCCCCTTACCGGCCCGGCAGGTCCTGCGTCAACGGGCCGTAAGGGAACAGTCGTTGACCATTGGGCCCCTGGTGAGGGGCGGTCCGTGTCGATTCCCGTACCCGGTGTCACTCGTCACGGCAACACGTGCGCCGAGCGGGCTCCGCCGGGCCGGACGGAGGACTACGCTCGGATCCGGTACGTCATTCGGGCGACTCGGGGAGGCAGCGGGATGACGGAGGTACGGCCATCGGCGGCACCCTCGGCCGCCCTGTGGGAGCGAGACGAGGAACTCGCCGCCATCGCGGAGGCCGTCGACGTCCTGTGCGCCGACCGTCACTCGCCCGGCGCACTGCTGGAGCTGCGCGGCGAGGCGGGACTCGGCAAGACCGCCCTGCTCGCCGAGACCCGCCGCATCGCCGAACAGCGCGGCTGCACCGTCTGGTCCGCCCGCGGCGGCGAGACGTTGCGCACCGTGCCGTTCAACGTGGTGCGCCAACTCCTGCAGCCCGCCCTGGTGTCGATGCTGCCGGAGGAGGCCCGTGAGTACCTGGGCGACTGGTACGACATCGCGGGCCCCGCCCTCGGCATCGCCGACCCCGGCGACCGGCACCCCGACCCGCAGGGGGTGTGCGAGGGCCTGGTCACCGCCGTGCGCCGGCTGGCCCGCCGGGACTGGCCGCTGGTGCTGCTCATCGACGACGCCCACTGGGCCGACCAGGAGACCCTGCACTGGCTCGCCGCGTTCGCCGAACGCCTCGCCGACCTGTCGGTGCTCGTCGTGGTCGCCCGCCGCCCCGGCGGGATCAGCGGGGCGAGCGCCCGTCACCTGGACGCGATCGCCGCCGCGGCCGGCCGGCCCGTCACCAGCCTCAGCGCCCTCACCCCCGAGGCGGCGGCCGGACTCACCCGCGCCACGCTCGGGGAGAACGCGGACGCGGCGTTCTGCCGCGAGGTGTGGGCCGTGACGGCCGGCAACCCGTACGAGACCGTCGAACTCCTCGCCAAGGTGCGGGACAGCGAGCTGGAGCCGGTCGAGGCGCACGCCGGCGAACTGCGCGAGCTCAACCGCTCCGCGCGCGGCGGTGGCCTCGTCACCCGGCTGGAGGAACTCGGCGTGGACGCCACCCGGTTCGCCTGGGCCGCCGCCATCCTCGGTGACGGCATCACCGTCCACCTGGTGGCTCAGCTCTCCACCCTCCGCCCCGAGGACGCGGCCCGGTGCGCCGAACGCCTGCGCGGCGCCCGCATCCTGACGGTCCCCGACCCGGCGTCCGCCGGACCCGCCGAGCTGGAGTTCGTGCACCCGCTGATCGCGACCGCCGTCTACAACTCCATACCGGACGCGCTGCGCCGGGCCATGCACGGCATCGCGGCCCGTATCGTCAACGACTCCGGCCGGCGGGGCCGCCGCGGCCGCCCGCCACCTCCTGGAGGTGCACCCGGACGACGACGAGGAACTCGTCTGGCAGTTGCGCGAGGCGGCCCGCGAACACCTCGCCGTCGGCGCCCCGGACGCCGCCCGCCGCTGCCTGGAGCGCGCCCTGGAGGAGCCGCCCCGCCCCGAGGTCCACGCGCACGTCCTCTACGAACTGGGCTGCGCCACCTTCCTGACCGCGCCCGCCCGCACCATCGGCCACCTGCGCACCGCGCTCGACATGCCCGGACTGGCCGGCGACCGGCGGGTGGACGCCGTCATCCGGCTCTCCCAGGCCCTGCTGCACAACGACCAGATGGAGGAGGCCGTCCGCACGGTCGAGGCGGAGGCCGCCCGGCTGCCCGCCGGATCCGCCCGGATGCGGCTCCAGGCCGTGCGGTTCATGTGGGAGGGCCTGCACGCCGGCGAGTCCCTCACTCCGGGCCGCTCCGAACGCCTCGCCGAGCTCGCCGCCACCTGCACCGGCCGCGACAACGCCGAGCGGGCGCTGCTCATCCTGCGCGGCTTCGACGCGATGATGCGCGGGGAGAACGCCGAGGAGATCGTCGAGATCTGCGACCGCGCCCTGGTCAACGGCCGCCTCGCGCCCGGCCTCGGCTGGACCGACTCCGAGTGGGGCGTGGAACTGCTGCTGATGCTGGCCGGCTCCTACGCGTACACCGACCGCCTCGACCGCGCCGATGCCTTCTACAACGAGGCTCTGCAGGCATACGACACGGCCGGCTGGGGCGGCGGCCACCTGGCCCTCGCCCACGCCTACGTCGGACTCGCCCACCGCAGGCGCGGACGACTGGAGGCGGCCGAGGCCTCCCTGCGCGAGTCGCTGCGCCTCGCCGAACGCGTCGGCCGCGGACTGCCGCTGTACTGGACGGCCACCTGCAACCTGGTCGACACGCTGCTCGCCCGAGGCCATGTCGACGAGGCGTGGGGCGTGGCCGAACGGCACGGTTTCACCCCGCCCTACCCGTCCACCGTCGTGCTGCCCGACCCGCGTTCGGTGCGCGGCCGGCTGCTGCTCGCCGTGGGCCGCACCAAGGAGGGCGTCGACGAACTGGAGGCGGCGGAGAAGGCCGCCGCCGCGCGCGGTCACCACAACCCGGTGCACGTCTTCGCCGCCGCCGACCTGGCCCGTGCGCTCGCCGCCGAGGACCCGGCCCGCGCGGCCCGGCTCGCCGTCGACCTCCGCCGCCGCGCCGAACGCCTCGGCACCGACACGGCGCTGGGGGAGGCTCTGCGGGTGGCGGCCGCCCTGGAGACCGGGCAGCGCGCGGTGCGCCTCGCCGGCCAGGCGGTCGCCTGCCTGGAGGCCTCGCCCTGCCAGTACGAACACGCCGCCGCCCGCATCGAGTACGGCGTGCTCGCCCGCTCCGTGCCCGACCTGGAGCGGGGCGTGGCGCTGGCCCGGTCGTGCGGGGCGGACGGCCTGGTGGAGCAGGGCCGCGCCGAACTGGCCGCGGGCGTCGGACTCCGGTGACCCCTGTCCCTCCTCCTCGTCGAGCCCCCGCCGGGCGACGGCGAACGCCGCGTCGGCCGCCGGGACCCCGCAGCAGGCGGCCCTTCGGCAGCACCGCGCCGTCAGCGTGACCATGCTGCGTTCGCGGCGGGACAGCGCCGGATCGGTCCGGATCTCGCCCCGGGCGTGGCGGGGACGAGGTCCTGGAAGCGGGTGGTGAACGGCGTCCGCCGTGCCTGCGCCCGGTCCACGCGGGCGTCGCCGAGCACCGCGCGGCGCACCGCCGTCCCCCGCCCGGCGCGTCCTGCGAAGTGCGCGCGGCGCCGTGTCCGCGATCCGTCCCGCCGCCGCCCGGTGACGCGCGTGCTCAGCGTCCCGACGTCAGCAGCACCCACACCGGTCCCGGCGCGACGTTCACCGGCCCGCCGTCCGGCGAGGTGAGGGACGTGCCGTCCTCGGCGGCCGGCCGGCTCCAGGACGCCGGGTGGGCGCGTCCGTCGCGCAGCACCGTCGCCTTCCCCGAGCCCACCGTCTCCGTGTACGGCGTGTTGTTGCCGAGGAAGTCGCGGAAGCCGGAGGGGCGCACGGTCACCTCCTGCACGACCACCGTGGCCGCCGTCAGCCGGTCACCGTCCCGCGTGGTGGCGGGGGAGCCGTCCATCGACACCTGCCAGCCACGGTCGGCGTCCGACCAGGTGAAGGTGAAGCGGGCCGCCGGGAAGCGGACGGTGGCCTCGTCCTCGGGCGTGCCGCCGGCGGGCGCCGGACCCCGGCGGAAGCCCGTGGTCAGCGCGGCCTCACCGGGCGGGTCCTCGAGCACCCGGTCCGGGCGGAGGTACAGGTTGTGCGGGGCCGCCCGCGCGGAGTCCCGGGCGAAGGCGTCGGCGTCCGACTCCGGATCCACCGGCGTCAGCGGCGCCCGGTCGATCAGCGGCAGCAGCTTGCCCTGGGCCCCGGAGAAGACGAACAGGGGGCGGTCGAACTGGCGCAGCAGCTCCAGGTCGGACTCCCGGGCGCTGCGCACCGGCCCCACCGACTCGGGCAGCCGGGTGGCGTACACCGCCATCAGCCGGCTCAGCCCGCCCTCCACCTGCTCGACGTAGACCACGTCGGCCTCGTCGAGCCCCGTCGGGGGCCGGGCGGCGGGTGCGTTGTCGATCTTCACGGCGAGGACGGGAGGAGCCTCCGCCCCGTCCGCGTCCCGTGTCGCGGCCGACGACTCCCGCGCTCCGCGTCCGTCGTCCCCGGACCCGCCCGACGTGCAGCCCGCCGCCAGTCCGGCCGCCAGCAGAGCGGCCAGCAGCGCTCCGGCCCCCCTGCCGCCGCGCCGTCGCGGCGCCCCTCGTTCCGTGCCCACCGTCGCCACCGGCCGTCCTCAGTCATCCGCTGTTCCCATTGTGCGCTTTTCTGATCGTCTACGCCCCTGTCTGACCGGACGGGATTCCGCGCGGTGGAGTCCTCCGATCGGCCCAGCGACCGGCGGTTCGGCGTCCCGCGCCCCGGGTACCCGGACGCGACCGCACGGGCGTGACACACCGGCCGGCACGGAGGGAGCAGGCGGCGATGAAGGCACTGACCTGGCAGGGCAAGCGGGACGTACGGGTCGAGACCGTCCCGGATCCCAGGATCGAGGAGCCGACGGACGCGATCATCCGCGTCACCTCCACCGGACTGTGCGGATCCGACCTGCACCTGTACGAGGTGCTCACCCCGTTCATGACCCCGGGCGACATCCTCGGCCACGAGCCGATGGGCATCGTGGAGGAGGTCGGCGCGGCCGTCCCCGACCTCCAGGTGGGCGACCGGGTCGTGGTGCCCTTCCAGATCGCCTGCGGCAACTGCTGGATGTGCCTGACGGGCCTGCCCACCCAGTGCGAGACCACCCAGGTCAGCGGCGAGGGCAAGGGCGCGGCCCTGTTCGGCTACACCCGTCTGTACGGGGCGGTGCCCGGTTCCCAGGCCGAGTACCTCCGGGTGCCGCAGGCCCAGTACGGTCCCATCAAGGTGCCGGAGGGCCCGGCGGACGACCGCTTCCTCTACCTCTCCGACGTGCTGCCCACCGCCTGGCAGGCGGTCGCCTACGCCGACGTCCCCCGGGGCGGCAGCGTCGCGGTGCTCGGCCTCGGCCCCATCGGCGACATGGCCTGCCGGGTCGCCCAGCTCAAGGGCGCCGGACGGGTGTTCGGTGTGGACCTGGTCCCCGAACGGCTGCGCCGGGCCGAGGAGCGCGGCGTGGAGACCTTCGACCTGCGCTCCTTCGACGACGAGAAGGAGCTCGTCGAGGCGATCCGCGACCGGACCGACGGCCGCGGTCCCGACGCCGTGATCGACGCCGTCGGCACCGAGGCGCACGGCAGCACGGGGGCCCGCATGGTGCAGAACGCCTCAGCGGTGCTGCCCCGCAAGCTCAGCGGCCCGATGGCCGAGCGCTTCAGCGTCGACCGGCTCGCCGCCCTCTACACCGCCATCGAACTGGTCCGCCGCGGCGGCACCATCTCGCTCTCCGGCGTCTACGGCGGCATGGCCGACCCGCTGCCCATGCTCACCCTGTTCGACAAGCAGGTGCAGATGCGCATGGGCCAGGCCAACGTGCGCCGCTGGAGCGACGAGATCATCCCCTACCTCACCGACGAGGACCCGCTGGGCGTCGACGACTTCGCCACCCACCGCGTCCCGCTGGACGAGGCCCCCGAGGCCTACGACATGTTCCAGAAGAAGCGGGACGGCGCCGTCAAGGTGCTGATCAAGCCCTGAGCCACGGCGCCCGGGGCACGCCCCGCCGAGGATCTTTGCGAGGTCGTGGCGGACGGCCTCCTCCAGTTGCGCGTACGTGCGGCTCTCCGGGGCGCGGTCGGGGCGCGGCGGCGGAAACGGCAGCCGAGCCGGGGCAGGAAGCCGGAACCCCCGGCCTCCTGCCCCGGCTCCTACGGCGGGGAAACGCGGGTCACAGCTCCTTGATCCGCACGTCCCGGTAGGAGACGACGTCCGTCGTGCCGTGCACCTGCAGTCCGATGTAGCCGGAGGCGTACCGCCGTCCGTCCGTGCCCGGGTCGTCCGAGCGCGGCGGGGAGAAGTCCAGGCCGCCGATGTTGTCGAACTCGTTGATCAGCACGCCGTTGCGGTAGACCTCGTAGTGCTGGCCCACCACGCGGATCTCGTAGTCGTTCCAGGTGCCCTTCTGCGTCACGCCCGCACCGGCCAGGCCCACACGGTCGAAGCCGTAGACCGAGCCCGTCTTGTACATGTCGCCGGTGGGCGAGTCGAACACCTGGATCTCGTGCCCGAACTTGATGGCGGCCCACTCGGGACGGGACTCCTCCGGGTGGTCGTGGATCTGCGGGAACCGCACGAACACACCGGAGTTGGCGTTGCCGGTGCCCGGGGCGTCGTCACGCCACTGGAGCTTCAGCGAGAAGTCGCCGTACGTGCGCTCCGGGAACCACAGCATGCCGAGCCCGCCCCGGGTGGTGCCCGAGGTGATCGAGCCGTCCGGGTTCAGGCTGAACGAACCGCCGCCCACCTGCTCCCACCGGGCGAACGACTCCTCGGTGCCGTCCAGGATCGTGCGGTACCCCTCCGTCCGGCCGGGCGTGCCGATGCCGGACTGCCGGGCCGCCTGGTTGACCGCCCGGTACTCCCGCCGGTCGACGACCCCTTCCTCCTTCAGCGCGTCCAGCACGGCCCTGACGTGCTTCAGGAACAGCGCCTGCGACGTCCACTCCTTCTCGTCCTCGATCAGCTCGCCGATCCGGCACCGGTTGTCGGTCACCCGGTTCGGCACGCCCGAGTCGACCGTGCCGACGATCACGGTCAGCCGCTCGTCGTACTCGGGGCAGGGGGGCGCGGGCACCCCGCCGGACACCACCGTGAAGCTCACCGTGAGCGGCTCGGAGGTGTTGCCGGCCTCGTCGGTCGCCCGGTAGGCCACGGTGTGCCGGCCCGCCCGGTCGACCACCACGGGCGCGGTGTACGCCAGGTACGGCCCCGCGTCGAGGGAGTACTCGACGCGCGCCACACCGGACCCGCCGTGCCCGTCGTCGGCGCTGACCGTCACCGTGGCGCGGCCGACGTAGGCGCCGTCGGAGTTCTTCGTGCCCTGGACGGTGACACCGGTGGTGGGCGGGGTGGTGTCCTGCGGGGGAGCGGCGACGACCGTGAACCCCACGCTCTTCTCCGCCGCCGCGTTGCCCGCCTTGTCGGTGGCCCGGTAGCGCACGGTGTGGGCGCCCGCCTCGTGCACCATCACCGGACCGGTGTAGGTCTGCCAGGCGCCGTCCGCGCCGAGCGCGTACTCGATGGTGTTCACGCCGGAGCCGGTGTCGGACGCGGTGACGGTGACCGTCGCCATGTCGATGTAGTGACCGTCGGCGTTCCGCTCGCCGTCCACGGTCGCCGAGGTCTCCGGCGGCGTGGTGTCGTCCGTCGGCGGCGCGACGACGGTGAACTCGACGCTCCGCTCCTGGGACACGTTGCCGGCCCTGTCCAGGGCGCGGTAGCGGAGGGTGTGCGTGCCGATCCGGTCGACCACGACCGGGCCGGTGTACGGCTGCCAGGCGCCGTCGTCACCGAGCGCGTACTCGATGCGGTCCACGCCCGAGCCCTCGTCCGTGGCCTCCAGGACGACGCCCGCGGACCCGACGAATTCGCCCTGGCCGTTGCGCGTGCCGGTCACCTCGGCCGTGGCCTCGGGCGCGGTGGTGTCCTCGCCGCCGCCCTCGGTGACGGTGAGCACGCCCCGCATCTCGCCGTGGCCGGGGATGGTGCAGTGGTAGAGGTACCGGCCCGGGGTGAGCGTCACCTCCGCGGTGTGCCGGCCGCCCTGCGCGTCGGTCGGGTTGGCCAGGATGTTCAGCTGGACGTCGCTGTTGTACTCCGGGTCGGAGGTGACGAACGTCAGGGTGTGCGGCATGCCGGTGGTGTTGCCGGTGGCCACGCTGTTCTCGAAGACGATCGTCGCGGGACCGGCCACCGCGGTGGCCGGCGCGGACAGGTACCTGTCGATCTCGTTGCCGGCGGTCCAGGTGAGGACCTGGGCCGCCGCGCGGCCGCCCTCGGCCTCCGGCTGCCCGGCAGCGGGCAGCGCCCGCAGGCCGAGCACCATCATCAGGCCGGCCAGCAGCGCGGCCCACACTCTCGGTCGACGTGTCACTGCGTCCCCCTCGCCAGCTGGCCGGCGGCCGGGGTCGGCCCGCCGCCCGTGTAGGTGACCCGCCACAGCGCGGACCTGGCGTCGGAGGTGAAGAACCCGCGCCCGTAGTCCAGCACGTACAGCGCGCCGTCCGGGCCGAACGTCCAGCCCATCAGGTTCCTGATGCCGTCGTCGCCGACCGGCACGATCTTCTTCAGGGACTCCGAGTGCACCGGCAGACCGCCGTCGCCCTGGGTCCTCGGGTCCATCAGCACCGCGTTGCGCGGCTGGTCGGCGTCGTAGAAGTCGCCGACGAACCACTTGCCGTCCCAGTACGCGGGCCACTTGACGTCACTGGAGTTCGCGTCGTCGTAGCGGTAGACCGGGCCGTTCATCGCGGCCTGCCCGCCGCCCTTCAGCCAGGGCAGCCGGTACGTCGCCTCGTCCTGCTTGTAGGACGGGACGCCGTTCTCGTCGCGCGGGAAGTCGGGGCCGCCGCCCTGCGGCGAGTACCAGATGTTGTTGCCGGTCACCGGCGGCAGGTTCACCAGACCGTCGTTGTTCGGCGACTCGTTCTTCGGGTGGTCACAGTCGTACCAGCCGAGCGGCTTGGACGGGTCGGGCAGGTTGCGGTCCCGGTAGGGCTGCTTGTTGCCCATGCAGTACGGCCAGCCGCGGTTGGACGCCTCGGTGATGACGGCGAAGGCGTCGTACTTGGCCGGGCCCCAGGTCGCCGACGGGGCGCCGGCGTCGGGGCCGACCCAGCCCGCGTAGAGGATGTCGGTCTTCGGGTCGACGGAGATGCGCGCCGGGTTGCGCACGCCCATCACGTAGATCTCGCCGCGGGTCTTGCCGCCGCCCTCGTCGGTCTCCTCGCCGGTGAACAGGTTGCCCTCGGGCAGGGTGTACGTGCCGTCCGGCTCGGGGTGGATGCGCAGGATCTTGCCGTTGAGGTTGTTGGTGTTGCCGGCGGTGCGGCGGGCGTCGGCGAAGGACACGCCCTTGTAGTGGGGCTCCGGGTTGTTGCCGGAGTAACCACCGCTGAAGCCGCTGGAGTTGTTGTCACCGGTGGCGATGTACAGGTTGCCCTTGGAGTCCCAGGCCATCCCGCCGCCCGCGTGGCAGCAGCTGTGGATCTGCACCGGCCACTCCAGCAGCACCTTCTCGCTGCTCAGGTCCAGCTTGCCGGTGGCGTGGTCGAGCGTGAAGCGGGAGACCCGCCGCTCGGCCATCCGCTTGTCCCGGTCGATCCCCGAGTGCGGGGTCCAATGCAGGTACACCCACCCGTTCCGCGTGAACTGCGGGTCGAGTTCGATGCCGAGCAGGCCCTCCTCGACCTTGGTCAGCTCGTCGCCGCCGCCCTTGTTGCCGAAGACGGTGAGCGCGCCCGCGAGGGTGACCTCCTCGGTCCTCGGGTCGTAGACGTGGATCTCGCCCGTGCCCTTGCCGACATCAGGGTCGTTCCAGTCGGTGACGACCGGCTGCGAGGCGTCGGCGCCGCCCCGGCCGATGAAGAACACCCGGCCGTCGGGCGCGGTGACCAGGCCGTGCGGCTCGCCGATCTGGTCGTTCCGCCCGGGCTGGTTGGGCTTGGTGAGCCGCTCCGCCTTGTAGTTTCCGGTGATGGTCGCCTTGCAGTCGGCCCGGACCAGGCGCGTGGTCCACAGCAGGGCGCCGCGCAGGTGCTCACGGAAGTCGGTCTCGTCGTAGGACGACACCGTGCCGCCCATGCCGGTGTAGAAGGAGCGGCCGCCGTCGTAGTCGCGGCACCAGCTGACCGGGTGGTCCCAGCCGCCCGCGCCGGCGCCGGGCTTGTAGGTCGACTCGCGCACCCGGGCGACCGTGTGGACGTCGCCGGACGGGTTCTTCGCCCAGTTCAGCCACTTGTCGGGCCGCTTCCACTCCAGCGGCAGGCTCCTGGTCGCCGGGTGCAGCCGGTCGCCGACCTCCACGGTCGCCCGTTGCACCGTGGCCTGCCCCGCGGCCGGGCGGGCGCCGATCAGCCCGGTGAACCAGTCCGAGTAGGGCTCCGCGCGGGCCGCGTCGTGCAGGCCGACGAACCCGCCGCCGGCCTCCATGTACGCCTCCAGACCCGCCTCCTGCTCCGGGTCCAGGACGTCCCCGCCGCCGGTGAGGAACACGATCGTGTTGAAGCGGCTCAGCTTCTTGTCGTTGGTGAAGACCGAGGCGTCGTCGGTGGCGGTCACCGTGAAGCGCTGGTCCTCCGGACCGGTCTGCCCGATCCGCTCGATCGCCGCGATCCCGGCGTTCACCAGCGGCGACTCCTCACCGCCGGCCGCCGAGCCGTGGAACAGCAGCACCCGTACGTTCGCGCCGCCGGGCGGAGACGTGAGGGACATCGTTGTCAGGGACGGATCCGGGGCCGGGCGCGCGCTGGCGGCGGGGCCCGACAACAGGCCGGCGGCGACGACTCCGGCGGCCACGGTGGCCGCCCAGGCGCGTCGTCCCGTTCTCGTCCTTCGTGCGTTCGAGGTGCTCGATGTGCTCAACCCGCGCGTGTGCGAGGGCTCTTGACGCGATGTGGACCGCACGTGGCCACCCACCCCTCCTCGGTCGCAGCAACAGCGTCAAGGAAGCTAGACCTCTTTGCATCGGACGCCAATACCTATCGCAGCAAAGAAACGAACTTTGTCCTGAGTGTGGATAAACCCAGAGGCGACCGCTACGGTTTCACAGGTTCATGACAGCCACATGGGGAGTTCGGCATGGACAGACGCGGTTTCAACCGGCGGGTACTCCTGAGCGGCGCCGCGGTGGCGACGACATCGTTGTCGGCCGCTTCCGGGGCCGCGAGCGCCCCCGCGACGGCGAGGACCGCGCCCGCCGGGGGCGAGGTGCGCCGGATCACGCTGTACGCCGAGCGCCTCGCCGGCGGGCAGATGGGCTACGGCCTCGAGAAGGGCAAGGCGACGATCCCCGGCCCGCTCATCGAGCTCAACGAGGGCGACACCCTGCACATCGAGTTCGAGAACACCATGGACGTCCCGGTCAGCCTGCACGTCCACGGCGTCGACTACGAGATCTCCAGCGACGGCACCCAGCAGAACAAGAGCGCGGTCGAGCCCGGCGGCACCCGCACCTACACCTGGCGCACCCACAAGCCGGGACGGCGCGCGGACGGCACCTGGCGGGCGGGCAGCGCGGGGTACTGGCACTACCACGACCACGTCGTCGGCACCGTGCACGGCACCGGCGGCATCCGGGCCGGCCTCTACGGCCCGGTGATCGTGCGCCGCAAGGGCGACATCCTGCCGGACGCCACCCACACCATCGTCTTCAACGACATGACGATCAACAACAGGCCGGCACACACGGGCCCGGACTTCGCGGCCACCGTGGGCGACCGGGTCGAGATCGTCATGATCACGCACGGCGAGTACTACCACACCTTCCACATGCACGGTCACCGCTGGGCCGACAACCGCACCGGCATCCTCACCGGCCCCGACGACCCCACCCGGGTCGTCGACACCAAGATCTGCGGCCCCGCCGACTCCTTCGGCTTCCAGGTGATCGCGGGGGAGGGGGTGGGCGCGGGCGCCTGGATGTACCACTGCCACGTCCAGAGCCACTCGGACATGGGCATGGTCGGCCTGTTCCTGGTCAGGAAACCGGACGGCACCGTCCCCGGCTACGACCCGCACGAGCACGCCCACACCGCGGGCGCCGGGGAGGAGCCGCGGCACGCGCACTGACGGGCGGCCCGCACGTGGTGAGAGCGCTCTCGCCGCCGGGCCGGTCGGGGCTATCCTTTCGGCCGACCGCCAGGTGAGGAGCCCCGAAGTGAGCGATACGGCGTCACGTCCCACGCTGGAGGCCGTGGCCGCGCGGGCCGGGGTCTCCCGGGCCACGGTGTCCCGTGTGGTCAACGGCTCCGACGGAGTGCGCGAACCACTGGCCGAACGCGTCCGGCGCGCGGTGGACGAACTCGGCTACGTCCCCAACCAGGCCGCCCGCAGCCTGGTCACCCGGCGCCACGACGCCGTCGCCGTCATCGTGGCCGAGCCGGAGACCCGGGTCTTCGCCGACCCCTTCTTCGCCCGCCAGCTGCGCGGCATCAGCAAGGAACTGACCGCCCACGACAACCAGCTGGTGCTGCTGCTCACCGAGGACCGCGACGACCACGCGCGCGTCGCGCGCTACCTGGCCGGCGGCCATGTCGACGGCGCCCTGGTGTTCTCCCTGCACATCGACGACCCGCTGCCCGGACTGATCCAGCGGGCCGGACTGCCGACCGTGTTCGGCGGCCGGCCGCACTGGAACGGCGGCGAGGACGGCGTCCGGTACGTCGACACCGACAACCGCGGCGGCGCCCGCGAGGCCGTACGGCACCTGCTCGGCCTCGGCCGCCGACGGATCGCGCACATCACCGGCGCCCTCGACCAGACCTCGGCGGTGGACCGGCTCGACGGCTTCCGGGACGTCATGGCCGACCCCGACCCGGCGCTCGTCGAGGAGGGCGGCTTCACCGCCGTCGGCGGCGAGCGGGCGATGCGCGCCCTGCTCGGCCGCCGGCCCGACCTGGACGCGGTGTTCGCCGGGAACGACCTGATGGCGGCCGGCGCCCTGCGGGCGCTGCGCGAGCACGGCCGGCGCGTGCCCGAGGACGTCGCGGTGGTCGGCTTCGACGACATGCTGCCGATCGCCGAGCAGACCGAACCCCCGCTCACCACGGTCCGTCAGGACATCGAGGAGATGGGCCGCCTGATGACCCGCCTGCTGCTGCGCGACCTGGACCGCGGCGTCGCGCCGGACGAGACCGCGGGCGCCGCGCCCTCCGGGGTGGTGCTGCCGGTCACGCTGGTCCGCAGGGCGTCCGCCTGACCCCCTGCCCCGGCCGGCCGTGGTCCGTCCGGGTGCCGTCCGGGCGGGGGACGGTGAGGGGTGGAAGACTCGGCGGGGCAGGCGACGGGACTCCCCGGAGGAGGCACCATGCTCACCACCCGCTTCGTCGACGGCGCGCCCTGCTGGATCGAGGTCGGCACGCCCGACCCGGAGGGCGCCGCGTCCTTCTACCGCGCCCTGTTCGGCTGGTCGTACCGCTCCGCGGGACCCGAGGGCGGAGGCTACGGCTTCTTCGAGCGGGCCGGCCGGATCGTCGCGGGCTGCGCGCCGGTCGCCCGCGACCGGGGACCGGCCGCCTGGACGGTGTACTTCCGCAGTCCCGACGCCGACGCCACCGCCGACGCGGTCCGCGACGCCGGGGGGAGCGTGCCGGAGCCGCCGGTCGCCGTGGGGGAGCAGGGCCGGTCGGCGGTCGTCGCCGACCCGACGGGCGCCCCCTTCGGGGTCTGGCAGCCCGGGCGGCGCGAGGGCCTGGAGTCGGCCGGCGAGGCGGACAGCCTGTGCTGGGTCGAGCTGTACACGCCGGACATCGCCCGTGCCGCCGCCTTCTACCACGCGGTCCTCGGCTGGGGGACCGCCGCGGTGACCTTCCCCGGCGGCGTCTACACCTCCGTCGGCCCGCGGGCGGCCGGTGAGGAGGGCGCGTTCGGCGGGATGGTGCCGCTCGCCGACGACCCCGCGGAGCGGGACGAGGGTCGTCCGCACTGGCTGCCGTACATCGGCGCCGAGGACCCGGACACCGTGGTCGCGCGCGCCTCCGAGCGGGGCGGCCGGGTGCGGATGCCCGCCACCTCGGTCCCCGGGGTGGGCCGGCTGGCCCGCCTGGAGGACCCGTACGGCGCGTGCTTCGCGGTGCTCAGGGGCGACCCGCGCCCGGTCTGACGTCCGGCGCGCCGCCGTGCGCGGCCGGGCCGCCGGGCGTCATCATCGTGCCCGCCGCGCGGCTTCGCCGGGCCGGGGACGCCACCCCGGGCCCGGCGTTGATGCCGTGTTGATCGAACGTTTTTCCCGCTCGGGCACGCTTCCGGCCATGCACACCGACACATGGACGCCACCCGACCTCACCTGGCAGGAGGAGGCGCTGTGCGCGCAGACCGGGGGAGACTTCTTCTTCCCCGAGCCCGGCAGCTCGGTCCGTGAGGCCAAGCGCATCTGCGGCCTGTGCCTGATCCGTGCCACCTGCCTGGAGTACGCCCTCGCCCACGACATGCGCTTCGGCGTGTGGGGCGGCCTGTCCGAGAAGGAACGCCACGAACTGCGGCGCGCCGGACACCGGTAGGGGCGCCCCGGACCGCCCCTGCCGGCTCAGCCGGCGGCGCGGGCGGCCATCCGCGCCTTGCGGGCGGCGAGCTTCTCGTCGAACTTGCGTGCCTCGGCGTCCAGCCCGCCGAGGAACACACCGAGCTCCTCCTGCGCCTTGAGGCCCTCCGGGCCCAGCCCGTCGATCTCCATGATCTTCAGGAAGCGCAGCACCGGCTGCAGCACGTCGTCGTGGTGGATGCGCAGGTTGTACACCTCGCCGATGGCCATCTGCGCGGCCGCCCGCTCGAAGCCGGGGATGCTGTGGCCGGGCATGCGGAAGTTCACCACCACGTCGCGGACCGCCTGCATCGTCAGGTCCGGGGCGATCTCGAACGCCGCCTTCAGCAGGTTCCGGTAGAACACCATGTGCAGGTTCTCGTCGGTCGCGATCCGCGCCAGCATCCGGTCGCAGACCGGGTCGCCGGACTGGTGCCCGGTGTTGCGGTGGGAGATGCGGGTGGCCAGCTCCTGGAAGGCGACGTAGGCGACCGAGTGCAGCATGGAGTGCCGGTTGTCCGACTCGAAGCCCTCGCTCATGTGCGCCATGCGGAACTGCTCGAGCTTGTCCGGGTCCACGGCGCGCGAGGCGAGCAGGTAGTCGCGCATCACGATGCCGTGCCGGCCCTCCTCCGCGGTCCAGCGGTGCACCCAGGTGCCCCAGGCGCCGTCCCGGCCGAACAGCGTGGCGATCTCGTGGTGGTAGCTGGGGAGGTTGTCCTCCGTCAGCAGGTTGACCACGAGGGCGATCCGGCCGACCTCGGTGACCTTCGACTGGCCCTTCTCCCAGGCCTCGCCGTCCTCGAAGAAGCCGGGGAAGTTGCGGCCGTCGCTCCACGGCACGTACTCGTGCGGCATCCAGTCCTTCGCGACCTTCAGGTGCCGGTCGAGTTCCTTCTCGACCACTTCCTCCAGCGCGTACAACAGCCGGGCGTCGGTCCAGACGGAGGGGCTGCCGAGGTGGGGAGGAGTGAATGTCACGGGTGGCTCCGGGGGGACGGGGACATACGGACGTGCCGGCGAGCGGTGCCGGACAACCTACGGCATCGTAGGCTACGTACCCGTAGGCTACGTACCCGTAGGCTACGTACCCGTAGGTTACGTGGCCGTAGGTTAAGGGCATCGTAAAAGCCCGTGACCAGCGGGGCCTTCGCAAGGGCCGCCCTTCGGGCGTACGGGTCCCGCGGCCACACCGACAGGCAGGGCCCGCGGATCCCGGGTTACCCGGGGTCCGCGGGACATTCCCCCGGCTTCGGCGCGCACGGGACCGCCACGGGCGCCCGGGGCCGTGCCCCGGGCACCCCGGCTCAGCCCGTGGCCCGCCGCAGATGCTCCCCGGTGAACGACCCCGGCGCCCGCAGCAGTTCGGCCGGCGTGCCCTCGAACACCACCCGGCCGCCGTCCTTCCCGCCGCCCGGACCCAGGTCGATCACCCGGTCCGCGTGCGCCACCACCTGGAGGTTGTGCTCGACCACGACCACCGTGTCGCCCGCGTCCACCAGCCGGTCCAGCAGGCCGAGCAGCCCGTCCACGTCCGCCATGTGCAGCCCGGTCGTCGGCTCGTCGAGCACGTACACCGCGCCGTCCCGGTGCAGCCGGGTGGCCAGCTTCAGCCGCTGCCGCTCCCCGCCGGACAGGGTGGACAGCGGCTGGCCCAGCGTGAGGTAGGCGAGCCCGACGTCCCGCAGGGCGCGCAGCCGCCGCCGTACGCCCGTGTCGGGGAAGAAGTCCAGGGCCTCGTCGGCGGTCATCTCCAGCACGTCGGCGACCGAACGGCCGTCGACGGTCAGCCGCAGCACCTCCTCGCCGAACCGCCGCCCCTCGCAGTCCGGGCAGGTGGTGGTCACCGGGTCCATGAACGCCAGGTCGGTGTGGAGGATGCCGCGGCCGCCGCACGCGGCGCACGCACCGGTGGAGTTGAAGCTGAACAGCCCAGGTTCCGCGCCCGTCTCCCGCGCGAAGACCTTCCGCACGATGTCCATGATCCCCAGGTACGTCGCCGGGGTGGACCGCCCGGAGATGCCGACGGACGACTGGTCGACCACCACGGCCTCGGGATGGGCGTCGGTGAGCTCGGCGACCAGACTGCTCTTCCCCGACCCCGCCACCCCGGTCACCGCGGTCAGCACCCCGGCCGGGAAGCACACGGTGACGTCCCGCAGGTTGTGCCGGCCCGCCCCCTTCACCCACAACTCACCCGTGGGCTGCCGCACTTCCGTCTTCACCGCGGTACGCCGCCCGAGGCACCGCCCCGTCAGCGTGCCCGAGGCGGCCAGCTCCCGCGGCGTCCCCTCGAACACCACCCTGCCGCCCTCGGCGCCCCCGCCCGGCCCCATGTCGACGACGTGGTCGGCCAGCGCGATGACGTCCGGGTCGTGTTCGACGACCAGCACGGTGTTGCCCTTGTCCCGCAGACGCAGCAGCAGTTCACCGAGCCGGTGCACGTCCCTCGGGTGCAGCCCGACGCTCGGCTCGTCGAAGACGTACGTCATCCCGGTCAGGCTGGAGCCCAGGTGCCGTACGGTCTTCAGCCGCTGGCCCTCGCCGCCGGAGAGCGTGGACGTCGCCCGGTCGAGGCTGAGATAGCCGAGGCCGATCCGGTCGATCCGCTCCAGCGCGGCGACGGCGGCTTCGGCGACCGGCCCGGCCACCGGGTCGTCGATCGCCCACAGCACCGGGATCAGGTCGCACACCTGCATCGCCGAGAGGTCGGCGATGTTCCGGCCGTCGATCCGGGAGGCCAGCGCCGCCTCGTTCAGCCGGGCCCCGCCGCAGTCGGGGCAGACGCCCTCGGTGAGGAACTCCCGCACCAGGTCACGGGTCTTCTGGCTCATCCCCTCCAGGTCCCGCTTCAGATAAAGCCGTTCGAAGCGGTCGGCCAGTCCCTCGTACTCGGTGGTCCAGGTGCCGCCCGTGCCGTGCACGGTGACCTTGCTGCCGGGCCGCCCCCGCATCAGGAACTCCCGCTCGGCGGCGGTGAAGTCGCGCACCGGCTTGTCCGGGTCCAGCTCGTCGCTGTTGGTGTACGCCTGCCCCTGCCAGGTGCCCGGGGCGAACGGCGGGAACCGGACCGCCCCTGCGGCGAGGGAGCGGTCCGGGTCGACGATGCGGTCCCAGTCCGGCCGTACGGTCCGGCCCAGTCCGTCGCAGCCGGGACACATGCCCGACGGGTCGTTGAACGAGTACGCGGTCGCCGGTCCCGCGCTCGGGGCGCCGTGCCGGGAGAACAGCACCCGCAGCACCGAGTGCACGTCCGTCATCGTGCCCACCGTCGACCGGGAGTGGCCGCCGACCGGCCGCTGGTCGACGACGATCACCGGCGTCAGGTGCTCCAGCGCCCGCGCGTGCGGCCGCTCGTACTTGGGCAGCCGGTTGCGGACGAACCAGGTGTACGTCTCGTTCAGCTGCCGCTGCGACTCGACCGCGATCGTGTCGAAGACGACCGACGACTTGCCCGATCCCGAAACGCCGGTGAACACGGTCAGCCGGCCCTTCGGGATGCGGAGCGAGACGTCCTTCAGGTTGTTCTCGGTGGCCCCGGTGATGAGGAGATACGCGTCCTGCTGGGTCATGCCGCCGACGCTAGGAGGAAAACCCGACAGCTTCCGGCGTGATTTCCTTCAGTTCTCCCCCTTCCACCAGCAGCCAGCGCGTGATGCCGATCGACCGCAGGAACGGCAGGTCGTGACTGGCCACGACCAGCGCCCCCTCGAACGACTCCAGCGCCGTGGTGAGCTGCCGGACGCTTGCCATGTCCAGGTTGTTGGTCGGTTCGTCCAGCATCAGCAGCTGCGGCGCGGGCTCCGCCAGCATCAGCGCGGCCAGGGCCGCCCGGAAGCGCTCCCCGCCGGACAGCGTGTCCGCCCGCTGGTCGGCGCGGGCGCCCCGGAACAGGAAGCGGGCCAGCCGCGCCCGGATCCGGTTGTTGGTGGCGCCCGGCGCGAACCGCGCCACGTTCTCCGCCACCGTCAGCTCCGGGTCCAGGACGTCGAGCCGCTGCGGCAGGAACCGCAGCGGGACGTGCGCCGTCGCCTCGCCCGACACCGGGGCCAGCTCCCCGGCGACCGTGCGCAGCAGCGTCGTCTTCCCGGCGCCGTTGCGCCCGATCAGCGCCACCCGCTCCGGGCCCCGCAGGTCGAGACCCTTCACCCGGGCGCCGTACGCCGGCTCCAGATCCACCAGGGTGAGGACCTGGCGCCCCGGCGGCACGGCGGTGAACGGCAGGTCGACGCGGATCTCGTCGTCGTCCCGCACCGCCTCCACCGCGTCGTCGAGCCGCTCCTTGGCCTCGGCGAGCTTCTCCTCGTGCATGACGCGGTGCTTGCCGGCGGAGACCTGCGCCTGGCGTTTGCGCTCGCCCATGACGACCTTGGGCTCGCGCTTGGTGTCCCACATCTTCTGGCCGTAGCGCTTGCGGCGGGCCAGCTTGACCTGCGCGTCGGCCAGCTCGCGCTTCTGCTTGCGCAGGTCGGCCTCGGCGACGCGCACCATGCGCTCCGCCGCCTCCTGCTCCACGGCCAGAGCCTCCTCGTACGCGGTGAGGTTGCCGCCGTACCAGGTGATCCCGCCCGCGCGCAGATCCGCGATCTGGTCGACCAGGTCGAGCAGTTCCCGGTCGTGGCTCACCACGATCAGGACGCCCTGCCAGCTCTCGACGGCCGCGTACAGCCGTCTGCGGGCGTACAGGTCGAGGTTGTTGGTGGGTTCGTCGAGCAGCAGCACGTCCGGACGGCGCAGCAGCAGCGCGGCCAGCCGCAGCATCACCGACTCGCCGCCCGACACCTCGCCGACGGTGCGGTCCAGGCCGATGTGCCCGAGGCCCAACTCGCCGAGCGTGGCCCGGGCGCGCTCCTCGACGTCCCAGTCGTCGCCGACCGTCTCGAAGTGCTCCTCGGCCACGTCGCCCGCCTCGATGGCGTGCAGCGCGGCCCGCTTCCCGGCGATGCCGAGCGCCTCGTCGACCCGCAGCGCGGTGTCCAGCGTGACGGTCTGCGGCAGCCGGCCCACCTCGCCGGACACCCGGACGGAGCCGTCCGTGGGGGTGAGCTCCCCGGCGATCAGCTTGAGCAGGGTCGACTTGCCCGAGCCGTTGAGGCCGACGAGACCGGTGCGGCCGGGGCCGAAGGCCGCGTCGAGGTCCTCGAAGACGACCGTGCCGTCGGGCCAGGTGAAGGAGAGGGAGTGACAGGTGAGTGAAGCTGACATGCGGGCCTCCGCGGTTGCTGAGGGGGATCAGGGGCACACGCGTATCGAGACACCGCGGGAGGACGACCGGCAGCCGGGGAGGAATCCGGGGCATGAGAAAAGCCCTGTTGCGGAGGGACCGCAAGGACGGCTCGAACGCCGAGGTCGGACGCGGCGCACACACCTGACCGGTGTGAGGCGGTGTCTCAGAACCTCAGACGAGCAACGTCCTTCTCCCATCGACGGCAACAGAACCGACGACGACGCTACGCGCGGCCGCACCGGCCGTCAACGCGATTTACGGACACCTTCGGACCCCGTGTCCCCGCACCGAGGAGGCCCCGTGCCCGACGGCCCGCTCTCCCTGCCGGCCCGCCTGTGCCTGCTGGCCTGGGACACCGACCCCACCCGGGCCGCCCCCGTGGTGCGGGCCGGCGCCCTGGCCGACCTCGCACGGCGCGGCCTGCTGGTCGACGACGACGGCATCGTCACCCCGCGCGACCTCGACTCCCGCACCGGCGACCCGGCCCTGGACGGGCTGCTGGAGCTGGTCAGCGAGTCCTTCCCGCACGGCTGGCGCACCTGGGTGACGCTGCACGCCCGGCACACCCTGGACGCGGTCCGCGAGCACCTGGTGGCCGAGGGCGTGCTGCGGGCCGAGAAGCACCGGGTGCTCGGCGTGTTCCCGTCCGTGGACCACGTCCTGGCCGACACCGCCCGTGCGGACGCCCTGCGCGCCGAAGCACGCAGCGTCCTGTCCGGCTCCGCCGCTCCCGGGGACGTCTCCGAGACGACCGCGACGGTCCTCATCCTCGCCACGGCCGCCGGCCTTCCGGTCACCGCCTCGGGCACGCCCCCCGTCCTGTCGGCGAGCCCCGGATTCTCCGCCGTCCTCCGCGAACTCGAGACGGCCCTGCGGGACGCGGCCCCTGCGCCGGCGCTGCCCGAGGGGCGCTGAGGCGCGGCTGACGACGAACGGCCGGGCACCCCGCGTCACCCGGGGTGCCCGGCCGTTCGTTCGTGACCCGCGCTGCGCGGGGCGCGCCGCCCCGCGGACGTCCTCAGGCGTCCCGCATCAGTTCCGCGAGGTCGTGGTCGAGGTCGAGGTGGAGGTGTTCGAAGCCGGTCGGGACGATCTCGCTCGTCGCGGCCAGGAAGCGGCGCAGCTCGCCGGAGCGGACGTGGACCACGGCCGTGCCCTCCGGGGCGTGGAACTCCAGCACCGTGCGGTCGTAGCCGTACGGACGCACCCGTACGTCGCCGTGGCCCTCGGGGGCCTCCATGCCCGCGGCGAGCAGGTCGCGGGCGAACGTCCAGCACACGTCGACGCCTTCGAGGGTGGCGGGCGCGGGGAAGGTCATGCGGACGGCGAACGGATCGTCGCCGTCGTAGTGCAGCGTGGCGGGGATGTCGGCCATCCGCGGCGCGGCGGCGACCAGGCGGGCCTCTACGGGCTGCTCGATGACGGTGGACAACGCCTTGCTCCCTCGTGACGGCTGGGCGGGCTTCCGGGCGGATCGTGTCGGTCGGCTACCGGAAGAGACGCTGGAAGCGGCCATTCCGTGCGCATGGAGAGCGAGTGACCTCTGTCACCGCCTTCATGCACCCGAGTGACACGTCTCTCCTCCCGTCCGCCGCGGGCCACTTGGGCGCCCCCGGACGGTGTCCGGGCGGGGCGGCCCCGCGGCGGGCGGACCCGGCGGACCGCCGGCACCGGCTCGTACGACACACCGACCGCACGTCCGACGGGAACTGCCGCGCGGGGGAGGAGGGGCGGGTCGCCCGACCGGAGCGGCGACGTGGACGTCGGCCCTACATCCCGCCGGCCGGGGTACCCGACCGCCGTACGCGGCCGAGCGCTCGCCGAGCGCGGGAGAACGCGGGAGAACGCGAGAGAAAGGGAGCGGGCATGCCACGCGGTTCCAGCCCCAAGCGGGAGCGTCAGTACGAGCACATCAAGGAGAGCGCGGAGGACCGGGGCGAGAGCACCGGGCGCGCCAAGGAGATCGCCGCCCGGACGGTGAACAAGGAACGGGCCCGGTCCGGCGAGTCGAAGACCGCCAGCAAGACGTCGACGCAGGACATGTCCTCCGGCAAGCGCGGCGGCCAGCGGTCCGGCAAGGGCTCCCAGGGGCCGACCCGCGACCAGCTCTACGAAGAGGCCAAGAAGCGGAACATCGAGGGCCGTTCGAGCATGAACAAGGGGCAGCTCCAGCGGGCGCTCGGCAAGTGAGCGCGCCTCCGCGCGGAGCCGCGGGCCGGGAGGCCCCCTCCGCGCGGAGCGCCCCGCCCCGTAGGCTCGGGGCACCATGACGACCGTACGCACACCGGCCGGCCGGCCCGCCACCGAGGAAGAGGCCCGCGCGGTGCAGGACGCGCTCCGCGCGAAGGTGGTGCTCGGCGAACCGGGGCCGCCGCCCGGCACCGGCCACGTCACCGGCGTCGACGTGGCCTACGACGACGAGCGGGACGTGGTCGCCGCCGCGGCCGTCGTCCTCGACGCGGGGACGCTGGAGGTCGTCGCCGAGTCCACGGCCGTCGGCCGGATCTCCTTCCCGTACGTTCCCGGACTGCTGGCGTTCCGCGAGATCCCCACCGTGCTGGCCGCCCTCCAGGCCCTGCCCTGCGAGCCCGGCCTGGTGGTCTGCGACGGCTACGGCATCGCCCACCCCCGCCGCTTCGGCCTCGCCAGCCACCTCGGCGTCCTCACCGGCCTCCCCACGATCGGCGTGGCCAAGAACCCCTTCACCTTCACCTACGACGAACCCGCCGCCCCGCGCGGCAGCACCTCCCCCCTCCTCGCCGGCCACGAGGAGGTCGGCCGCGCGCTGCGCACCCGGGACGCCGTGAAACCGGTGTTCGTGTCGGTGGGCCACCGGGTGAGCCTGGACAACGCCTGCGCCCACACGCTCGCCCTGGCCCCCGCCTACCGCCTGCCCGAGACCACCCGCAGAGCGGACGCCCTGTGCCGGCGCGCCCTCCGCGAGGCCGCGCCGGCACTCACGGCGGACTGAGTACGCGTACGGATGCCCGAACGGCCGCCCGACGGCAGGGTGTTCGACATGTCGACGCACCGCACCACCCGCCCCCGCCGCACCCCCGTACGCCCCACCGGCCGAGCCGTCACGCTGGGCCTCGGCCTGGCGGTCCTGGCGGGCCTGGGCTGGGTGGCGGGAATGATCTACACCCTGATCACTTGGCCGCTCTGACCCGGGCGCGTGCGGTGCTCGCCCAGGCGCGGCGACCCGTAGACCGCCCCGACGTGCCGCTCCCCAGCGGTCGACGGCCCCGCCGGTGGCCGGCGGTCCTGACGGTCCGCCGGAGCGAAAGGGCGCCCGCCCGGCCGTCGAACGCACTGCCGCTCTGACCCGGGCGCGTGCGGTGCTCGCCCAGGCGCGGCGACCCGTAGACCGCCCCGACGTGCCGCTCCCCAGCGGTCGACGGCCCCGCCGGTGGCCGGCGGTCCTGGCGGCCCGCCGGAGCGAAAGGGCGCCCGCCCGGCCGTCGAACGCACTGCCGCTCTGACCCGGGCGCGTGCGGTGCTCGCCCAGGCGCGGCGACCCGTAGACCGCCCCGACGTGCCGCTCCCCAGCGGTCGACGGCCCCGCCGGTGGCCGGCGGTCCTGACGGTCCGCCGGAGCGAAAGGGCGCCCGCCCGGCCGTCGAACGCACTGCCGACGGACGCCGGCCACCGCCCGCCGCCCTCGGCGGGAGCGCCGCACGCCTGCGTGATCCGCCCGCGGCCTCTGGCCGGCCCGCCGGTCTCAGCAGCCCACCGCTCACCTCCCCGGAAGGCCGCGAGCCCCGGCGGGCAGCCCGCCGACGCACGTCGGCCCCCGCTGCCTGCCACGCTCCCCGGCCGCCCGCCGGGCACTCCTCAGCGAACCGCCGCCACCCGGAACCGGATCCCCGCCTCCTGAAGGCGGGAGATCAGTACATCCCCCATCGCCACCGCCGTCGTGACCTGGCCCGACGTCGGAGGCAGGTCGTCGAGGGCCAGGCACAGCGCGCTCTCGGCGAGCATCTTCGCCGTCTCGTCGTAGCCCGGGTCGCCGCCCGAGACCTCCGTGTAGACCCGGCGGCCGCCGCCCTCGCCGACGAAGCGGACCGTGAACCAGCTGCGGGCCCGCTTCTCGGGGCTCGGGCCGTCACCCGGCGCGAGGCGGGCGGACAGGGCGCGGCGCAGCGGCGGGACCTGGGCCGCCGCGACCAGCGTGCCGGCCGCGGCCACGCCGCCCAGGGCGACCGGTAGACTGCGCACCGCGGCGTAGTGGCGGTAGCGGAAGTCCGGTCCGTACCGGGCCAGCGCCTTCGCCGAGCGGCGCACGATCTGGCCGTCGATGGTCGGCAGGGGCAGCGCCCAGGCGTCCACCTCCGGCGCGTAACGCGGGGCGCCCGTCGGGGCGGAGGCGCGGCGGCCCACCAGCCGGGGCTCGTGGCGCCGGCGGTCCCGTGCGGCGGCGCGCAGCCTGCCGGGGCGGGCGAACTGGTTCAGCGCCGAGGCGAACGTGCCGCCCGAGAAGGCCGCGTCGGCGGTGACGTACCCGTCGACGGTCAGCGGCACGTCCTCCGGCAGCTGCCGCACCGTGAAGTACGCGCCCAGGTCGGGCGGCACCGAGTCGAAGCCGCAGGCGTGCACCAGCCGCGCCCCGGTCTCCCGCGCGCGGGCGTCGTGCCGGACGTACATCAGGTCCACGAACTCCGGCTCGCCCGTCAGGTCGACGTAGTCCGCCCCGGTGTCCGCGCAGGCGGCGACGAGTCCCTCGCCGTACTCCACGTAGGGCCCCACGGTGGTGGCGACCACGCGCGCCTGCTCGGCGAGGGCGCGCAGCGTGGCCGGCTCGGACACGTCCGCCCGCAGCACGCCCGCCCTCTCGCCGCCGGGCAGCCGCTCCCGCAGCTCCTCGAGTTTCCGTTCGCTGCGTCCCGCGACCGCCCAGCGCAGGCCTTCCGGCGCGTGGGCGGCCAGGTACTCCGCGGTCAGCGCCCCGGCGAAGCCGGTGGCTCCGAAGAGCACGATGTCGTACGGACGGTCCGTCCTGTTCAGCCTGCTCATGACACCCCTTGGTCGTGCAGCCGCGCCGCTGTCGGTGGCCGAGGCTAGCGTGAGGGGTGCGGAGCCCGACGACGAGCCCGGAGGAAAACGATGGCCGTGCCGCGGAACGCCCTGAGGAAGCGGGAGAAAGTGCGCGGCCGGGCCCTGCGCCTGCCGGGCGCCGACGAGGATCACCCCTGGGGCGAGACGGTCGCCGAGGCCGGCCGGGAGGTGTTCGTCTTCCTGGGAGCCGACGACGGAAGTCACCCGCTCGGGGTGACCGGGAAGCTGACGGACGAGTGCCCGGGCGCCGAGCCCGCCGGGTACGGCCCGGGCCGGGTCCGCGCCCCGCGGGCACCCCGGCGGCCGCGGGACGCGCGGACGGCGGAGCTGGGGGCCCGCTGAGGCGGCCGGACCGGGGGCGGCTCCGGAGGCCGCCGCCGTAGAGTGGCCAAGCGCTTGCTCGCCCGCCCTTGTGCCCGGTGGGCGGTGTTCCTAACATCACAGGTGTTACACCAGAAGTGTCACAGTCGATGGGGGTTCGATGACGGAGGCGACGGCGCCGGACCACGGCCCGCTCACCGGCGTGCGCGTGGTCGAGCTGGCCGGCATCGGCCCCGGACCGTTCGCCGCCATGCTCCTCGCCGACCTGGGCGCCGACGTGGTACGCGTCGACCGTCCCGGCGGCCCCGGACTCGGCATCGACCCCGCCCGGGACGTCACCAACCGCAACAAGCGCTCCGTGGTCGTCGACCTCAAGGCTCCCGGCGGCGCCGACCGCGTCCTCGGCCTCGCCGAGCGCGCCGACATCCTGATCGAGGGCTACCGCCCCGGTGTCGCCGAGCGCCTCGGCGTCGGCCCCGAGGACTGCCGGGCCCGCAACCCGCGCCTGGTCTACGGCCGGATGACCGGCTGGGGCCAGGACGGCCCCCTCGCCGACCGCGCCGGACACGACATCGGCTACATCGCCGTCACCGGCGCCCTCGGCATGACCGGCGAACCCGGCCGGGCCCCGGCCGCCCCCGCCAACCTCCTCGGCGACTACGCGGGCGGCTCCCTGTACCTGGTGGTGGGCGTCCTCGCCGCCCTCCACCACGCCCGCGCCACCGGCGCCGGACAGGTCGTCGACGCCGCCGTCGTGGACGGCACCGCCCACCTCACCTCGATGATCCACGGCATGCTCGCCGCCGGCGTCTGGCAGGACCGCCGCGGCGCCAACCTCCTCGACGGCGGCTGCCCCTACTACGGCACCTACGAGACGGCCGACGGCGGACACATGGCCGTCGGCGCCCTGGAGCCGCGGTTCTACGCCGAGTTCCTGCGCCTGCTGGACCTGGAGGACCTTGCCGGGGCGCACGGCGACGTCACCCGCTGGCCGGAGCTGCGCGCCCGGGTCGCCGGGCGGTTCGCCTCCCGCACCCGCGACGCGTGGACGGCCGTCTTCGAGGGCACCGACGCGTGCGTGGCGCCGGTGCTGTCGCTGCGCGAGGCCCCGCGCCACCCGCACCTCGCCGCCCGCGCCACCTTCACCGACCACGCGGGCATCACCCAGCCCGCACCCGCGCCGCGGTTCTCCGCGACGCCCGCCACCGTCCGCACCGGGCCCGCCCGGCCGGGCGCCGACACCGAGGACGTGGCCCGCGACTGGGACGTGCCCGGCCTGGTGTCCCCGCCCTCGAACCCCCAGCGAAAGGCCTCCTCGTGAGCACCGAAGCGTATGTGTACGACGCGATCCGCACCCCGCGCGGGCGCGGCAAGGCGAACGGCGCCCTGCACGGCACCAAGCCCATCGACCTGGTCGTCGGGCTGATCCACGAGATCCGCGCCCGCTTCCCCGGGCTCGACCCGGCCGCCGTCGACGACATCGTGCTCGGCGTCGTCGGGCCGGTCGGCGACCAGGGCTCCGACATCGCCCGGATCGCCGCCATCGCCGCGGGCCTGCCGGACACGGTGGCCGGCGTGCAGGAGAACCGCTTCTGCGCCTCCGGGCTCGAAGCGGTCAACATGGCCGCGATGAAGGTCCGTTCGGGCTGGGAGGACCTGGTCCTCGCGGGCGGCGTGGAGTCCATGTCCCGTGTGCCCATGGCCTCCGACGGCGGCGCCTGGTTCAACGACCCGATGACCAACCTCGAGGTCAACTTCGTGCCGCAGGGCATCGGCGCCGACCTCATCGCCACCATCGAGGGCTTCTCCCGGCGGGACGTCGACGAGTACGCCGCCCTCTCCCAGGAGCGCGCCGCCACGGCGTGGAAGGAGGGCCGCTTCGGGCGGTCCGTCGTCCCGGTGAGGGACCGCAGCGGTCTGGTCGTCCTCGACCACGACGAGCACCTGCGCCCCGGCACCACCGCCGAGTCCCTCGCGAAGCTCAAGCCGTCCTTCGCGGACATCGGTGAGCTGGGTGGCTTCGACGCGGTGGCGCTGCAGGAGTACCACTGGGTGGAGAAGATCGACCACGTCCACCACGCGGGCAACTCCTCCGGCATCGTCGACGGCGCCGCGCTGGTCGCCGTCGGCTCCAGGGAGGTCGGCGAGCGCCACGGCCTGACCCCGCGCGCCCGGATCGTCTCCGCGGCCGTCTCCGGCTCCGAGCCGACCATCATGCTCACCGGCCCCGCGCCGGCCACCCGCAAGGCGCTCGCCAAGGCCGGGCTGACCGTCGACGACATCGACCTGGTCGAGATCAACGAGGCGTTCGCCGCGGTGGTGCTGCGGTTCGTGAAGGACATGGGCCTGTCGCTGGACAAGGTCAACGTCAACGGCGGCGCCATCGCGCTCGGCCACCCGCTCGGCGCGACCGGAGCGATGATCCTCGGCACCCTCGTCGACGAGCTGGAGCGCCGCGACCTGCGCTACGGGCTCGCCACGCTCTGCGTCGGCGGCGGCATGGGCATCGCCACCATCGTCGAGCGCGTCTGACCCCCTCCCGA
Source organism: Streptomyces sp. DSM 120436 (assembly GCF_055778765.1). Classification (NCBI taxonomy): domain Bacteria; kingdom Bacillati; phylum Actinomycetota; class Actinomycetes; order Kitasatosporales; family Streptomycetaceae; genus Streptomyces; species Streptomyces sp. DSM 120436. The sequence goes on from NZ_JBSKBS010000001.1 coordinate 4,100,194, forward strand.
CGGATCACCTGGAGCACACCCCCATGAGCAGCGAGTCCACCACCATCCGCTGGGAGCAGGACGACACCGGCGTCGTCACCCTCGTCCTCGACGACCCCCACCAGTCCGCGAACACCGTGAACAAGGCGTTCCGCGACTCCTTCGCCGCGATCACCGACCGCCTGGAGGCGGAGAAGGACTCGATCCGCGGCGTCATCCTCACCTCCGCCAAGAAGACCTTCTTCGCCGGCGGCGACCTGCGCGACCTGATCCGGGTCACCCCCGACACCGCCCGGGACCTGTTCGACGGCGGCCTGGCCTTCAAGCGCCAGCTCCGCCGCATGGAGACCCTCGGCAAGCCCGTCGTCGCCGCCATCAACGGCGCCGCCCTCGGCGGCGGCTACGAGATCGCCCTGGCCTGCCACCACCGCGTCGCCCTGGACGCCCCCGGCTCCAAGATCGGCTGCCCCGAGGTCACCTTGGGCCTGCTGCCCGGAGGCGGCGGCGTGGTCCGCACCGTGCGCCTGCTCGGCATCACCGACGCGCTGCTGAAGGTGCTCCTCCAGGGCACCCAGTACAGCCCGCGCCGCGCCCTGGAGAACGGCCTGGTCGACGAGGTCGCCGAGACCCGCGAGGAGATGCTCGCCAAGGCCCGCGCCTTCATCGACGCCCACCCCGAGTCCGCGCAGCCCTGGGACCGGCCCGGCTACCGCATCCCCGGCGGCACCCCGTCGCACCCGAAGTTCGCCGCCCACCTGCCCGCCTTCCCGGCCAACCTGCGCAAGCAGACCGGCGGCGCCCCCTACCCGGCCCCGCGCAACATCATGGCCGCCGCCGTCGAGGGCGCCCAGGTCGACTTCGAGACCGCCCAGGTGATCGAGGCCCGCTACTTCGTGGAGCTGGCCGCGGGACAGACGTCGAAGAACATGATCCAGGCGTTCTTCTTCGACCTCCAGGCGGTCAACTCCGGCGCCGGCCGCCCCAAGGACGTCCCGGCCCGCCAGGTCACCAAGGTCGCCGTCCTCGGCGCCGGCATGATGGGCGCCGGCATCGCCTACTCCTGCGCCCGCGCCGGCATCGACGTCGTCCTCAAGGACGTCTCCCCCGAGGCCGCGCTCAAGGGCAAGGGCTACTCCGAGAAGCTGTGCGCCAAGGCCGTCGCCAAGGGCCGCACCACGCGGGAGAAGGCCGACGCGCTGCTCGCGCGGATCACGCCCACCGCCGAGGTGTCCGACCTGGCCGGCTGCGACGCGGTCATCGAGGCCGTCTTCGAGGACACCTCCCTCAAGCACAAGGTGTTCCAGGAGGTGCAGCACGTCGTCGCGCCCGACGCGCTGCTGTGCTCCAACACCTCCACCCTGCCCATCACCGCACTCGCCGAGGGCGTCGAGCGGCAGGAGGACTTCATCGGGCTGCACTTCTTCTCGCCCGTCGACAAGATGCCCCTCGTGGAGATCATCAAGGGCGCGCGCACCGGCGACGAGGCCCTGGCCCGCGCCTTCGACCTGGTGCGGCAGATCCGCAAGACCCCGATCGTGGTCAACGACTCCCGCGGCTTCTTCACCTCCCGCGTCATCGGCCACTTCATCAACGAGGGCGTGGCGATGGTCGGCGAGGGCATCGAGCCCGCGTCGGTCGAGCAGGCGGCGGCCCAGGCGGGCTACCCGGCCAAGGTGCTCTCCCTGATGGACGAGCTCACCCTCACCCTGCCGCGGAAGATCCGCCGCGAGACGCAGCGGGCCGTCGAGGAGGCGGGCGGTGCCTGGACCCCGCACCCGGCCGACGCGGTCGTGGACCGCATGGTCGACGAGTTCGGCCGCACCGGACGCTCCGGCGGCGCCGGCTTCTACGACTACGACGAGAACGGCAGGCGCGGCCCGCTGTGGCCGGGGCTGCGCGAACACTTCACCAAGCCGGGGCACACCATCCCGTTCCGCGACATGCAGGAGCGGATGCTGTTCTCCGAGGCGCTGGACACCGTCCGGCTGCTGGAGGAGGGCGTGCTGACGTCCGTCGCCGACGCCAACATCGGCTCCATCCTCGGCATCGGCTTCCCCGGCTGGACCGGCGGCGTCCTGCAGTACGTCAACGGCTACGACGGCGGTCTGCCCGGCTTCGTGGCCCGCGCCCGGGAACTCGCCGAGCGCTACGGCGAGCGGTTCACCCCGCCCGCCCTGCTCGTGGAGAAGGCGGAGAGGGGCGAGGTCTTCACCGACGCCCGCTGATGTGGACGTGGCTCGGCGAGAGGCGGCTCAGTCCTCCTCGTCGAGCCACTCCCGCAGCTCCTCCCTCAGCGACCGCTGGAACGTGGTGAGCAGCGCCTGCACCACCAGCGGATGCATCCGGGCGGACAGGGACCGCACGTCGCGCGAGTCCTGGTCCGCCACCGCGTCGCGCAGCAGCCGCGACAGCTCACGGGCGGCGGCGCGGGAGTGCTCGGTGAGGACCGCGCGGGCGGCCAGCACCGACTCGTGCGACAGCGGCACGTCCAGCAGTTCCACCCCGAGCCGCAGCAGCCCGGCGTCCACCCGGAAGACCTCGTCGTCCGGGCCGGCGCCGGGCTCGCCGGCCCGCTCCACGACGTCCATCGCCGCGAGCCGCCCCAGCTCCTCCTCGCCCAGCGCGCGCCCCGCCCGGCGCTCCAGCTCCGCCCGGGACACCGCCTCCACCGTGCCCGGCGCCCAGGAGGCGACCACCGCCCGCTGCACGGCCAGGTCGCGCACGCTCAGGTCCGGCGGCAGCTGCGCCAGATAGCGTTCGATCGCGGCCAGGGTCATGCCGCGGCTCTGCAGCTCCTCGATCAGCTCCAGCCGCGCCAGATGCTCCCGGCCGTAGCGGCCGACCCGCCGGGGACCGAGCACCGGGGGCGGCAGCAGGCCCTTCGTGCCGTAGAAGCGGACCGTGCGCACGGTCACCCCGGCCCGGGCCGCCAGTTCGTCGATGGTCAGGGCCTCGGTCTCGGTCGTCATGTGCAGCAGTATCGCTGTCCCACCGGTGCTGTGACACCTCCGCTGTCAGATCGGCCCGCGAGACGCGGTCCGGTGTGAGGGGACCCGCCGTGTGACGCGGTCCATCGCGTATGCCCCCGCACATCGGAAAAGGTGCCCCGTCGGTCCGTGCCGTGATCACTTCGCGCCGGCCGGCAGCGTGTCGGACAGCCGGGCGCGATCCGCCCGGGCGCACCGGAGAGCGGAACCACGCGTGAGCGGGGACGCCGTCACCGCGGCAACGGCCGCACCACCCCTTGCGGCCGAGACCCCCGCGGACGCGGGCGACGCCGGTCGCGACAGGTCCTCAAGGCCCGCCACGTCAGCGTGATCGCCCTCGGCGGCGCGATCGGCACCGGCCTCTTCCTGCGCTCCATGGCGGCGGCGGGCTCCGCGCCGGAGTTCACCGCCCGCATGAACCGCAGCCAGGCCCCCACGGCGGCATCCTGCCGGCCTGCGTGTGCGTGCTCGGCGTCGGCCTCAGCCTCCTCGTGCCGGCCCGGGCCTTCGGGATCGTGCTGAACGTCGCCCCCCTCGGCATCATCAGCGCCTGGGTGATCCTCATGATCCGCCACCTGGTGTTCGTCCGCCGCGCCCGCGCGGGCCTCGTCACCCGGCCGTCCTTCCGGCTGCCCGGCAGCCCCGTCACAGAGATCGTCACCATCGCCTTCCCGGCGCCCGCCCTCGTGCTGACGGGGAACGGCCCCGAGATGGGCCGCAAGCCGCTGCTGCTCGTCCCCCCGATCGTCGTGACACTGGTCACCGGCTGGTACGGCGGGGTCCGCCGCGAGGCCGGGGCCGGGCGGTGCATCACCGGCGGCACCGTCGGCGGCGGCCGGTACGGTGCCGCCATGACCGAGATCACGTACCTGCGGGGTGACGCCACCGTTCCGTCGGTGAAGGGCGTCAAGATCATCGCCCACGTGTGCAACGACGTCGGCGGCTGGGGCAAGGGCTTCGTCCTCGCCCTGTCCCGCCGCTGGCCCGGGCCGGAGGCGGCGTACCGCGCCTGGCACCGCGGCCGTGCCGCGAACGACTTCGGCCTGGGCGCGGTGCAGCTCGTCCAGGTCGAGCGGTACGTGTGGGTGGCCAACATGATCGGCCAGCGCGGCGTCCGCACCGGCAGCAAGGGCGTCCCGGTCCGCTACGAGGCCATCGACACGGCCCTGGACCGCCTCGCCGGGCACGCCCTCGGACTCGGCGCGTCGGTCCACATGCCCCGCATCGGCTGCGGCCTCGCCGGCGGCAGGTGGTCGCGCGTCGAGCCGCTCGTGGAGCAGCGCCTGGTGCGGCGGGGGACACCGGTCACGGTCTACGACCACGACTGACGCCTCCGCGCCCCACGCGTCGTCAGGTGCCCTCTTCTGCGCGCGAGTTCACCGATGTACCGTCCGGCGCATGCCGATACGCACGCGCCCCACGACCTGGAGAACGCTCGCGACGGCGGCCACCGCCGCCCTGACGGCCACCCTGCTCACCACCCCCGCCGCGGCGGACGCCGCCCCCGGGGAGAGCCGCCCCGTCCACTCCTACGCCGACGCCATTCGCGAGGCCGTCTGGGTGGACACCGGCCTCGACGAGGACCGCGACGGACGCACCGACCGGGTCGCCGTCGACATCGTCCGGCCCCGCGAGGCCGACCGCAGGGGCCGCAAGGTCCCCGTCATCATGGACGCCAGCCCGTACTACTCCTGCTGCGGGCGGGGCAACGAGAGCCAGACCAAGACCTACGACGGACACGGCGACATCGCGCGGATGCCGCTGTTCTACGACAACTACTTCGTGCCGCGCGGCTACGCCGTCGTCGGCGTCGACCTCGCCGGGACCAGCCGCTCCGACGGCTGCGTCGACGTCGGCGGCCGCTCCGACATCCAGTCGGCCAAGGCGGTCGTGGACTGGCTGAACGGCCGCGCCAAGGCCTACACCGGCCGTACCGGCGGCGAACGGGTCCGCGCCGACTGGACCGACGGCAGCACCGGCATGATCGGCAAGAGCTGGGACGGCACCATCGCCAACGGCGTCGCCGCCACCGGCGTCAAGGGGCTGAAGACCATCGTCCCGATCGCCGCCATCTCCACCTGGTACGACTACTACTTCTCCCAGGGCGCCCCGCTCTACGGCTCCGGCCCCGACCGGCTCGCCCGCCACGTGCAGACGCCCGAGGCCCGCGAGAACTGCGCGGAGGTCGCCCAAAAGCTCGTCGACGGCGCCCCGCGCACCGGCGACCGCACCCCGCTGTGGACCGAACGCGACTACGTGCGCGCCGCGAAGAAGGTCCGCGCCAGCGTCTTCCTGGTGCACGGCATGCAGGACCTCAACGTGCGCATGCAGCACGTCGGCCCCTGGTGGGACGCGCTCGGCAGGAACGGCGTGCGGCGCAAGATCTGGCTGTCGCAGACCGGCCACGTCGACCCGTTCGACTTCCGCCGCGCCGCGTGGGTGCGCACCCTGCACCGCTGGTTCGACCACGAACTCCTCGGCATCGACAACGGCATCGACCGCGAACCCGTCGCCGACATCGAGCGCGCCCCCGACGAATGGGTCACCGCCACCGCCTGGCCCCCGCGCGGCACGCACACCGCGACGCTGCGGCCCGCCCGCGGCGCCCAGGAGGGCGTCGGCACGCTCGGCCTGCGCCCGGACCGGTCCACCGCCGCCTTCACCGACGACCCGGAGCTGAGCGAGGCCGACTGGGCCGCCCGGATCGACACCCCGACCCCGGAGAAGGCCGGCTTCGTCACCCGCCCGCTCACCCGCGACCTGCGCCTGGCCGGCTCCTCCCGGGTCACCGTCACCGTCACGCCCAGCACCCCGACGGCGCACCTGTCCGCCGTCCTGGCCGACCTCGGCCCCGGCACGATCCGTGACTACGCCGACGCCGGGGAAGGCATCGTCACCCTGCCGGAGCGCACCTGCTGGGGACCGAGCACCGAGGACGACAGCTCCTGCTACCGGGAGACCAGCGCCAAGACCGCCGACGTCGGCCACACCGTCGTCAGCCGCGGCTGGGCCGACCTCGGCGAGCACGCCGGCACCGGCCGGGGCGAACCGCTCGTCCCCGGCAAGCGCTACACCCTCACCCTCGACCTGGCCGCCACCGACCACGTCGTGCCCCGCGGCCACCGGCTCGCGCTGATCGTCGCCGGCACCGACCGCGGCCTGATCGACCCGCCGGCCGACACCCCGACGCTCACCCTCGACCTGGCCCGCACCTCTGCCCGGGTCCCCTTCGTCGGCGGCGCCGCCGCGTTCGCCCGCGCCACGTCCGGACCGCCCGTCGAGGCACCGCACACCGCCCCGGACGGCGTCCGTCCGCCCGCCGCCCACCGAGTCCCGGGGGACACCCGATGACACGCGCAGCGCTCCTCACCGCCACCGCCCTCGCGGCCCTCGCCGCCTCACTGGTCACCGCCCCCGCCGCCGGGGCGCACGACACCGGCGCCCCGCCGCGCACCGGCTTCGAACAGAGCCACGGCGCCCGGTGGACCACCGAGTCCGAGGAACAGCGTTTCCTCGACGCCGTCGACCGCGCGAGCGACCGCGTCCGCGTCACCCGGATCGGCACCACCGCGCAGAACCGCCCGCTGCGGCTCGTCCGCACGGGCGCGAGCCACGCGCCCCACAAGGTCCTGCTGGTGTGCAGCCAGCACGGCGACGAGCCCGCGGGCCGCGAGGCGTGCCTCACCGCGATCCGCGACCTGGCGTACGCCGAGGACCGCACGACGCGGCGCTTCCTCCGGCACACCACGGTGCTCGCCGTCCCCACCGCCAACCCCGACGGCCGCGCCGCCGGCACCCGGGGCAACGGCGACGGCGTCGACGTCAACCGCGACCACGTCGCCCTGAAGACCGCCGAGGGCCGCGCCCTGGCCGCCGTCATCCGCGACGAGCGGCCCGACGTGATCTACGACCTGCACGAGTACGGCGCCACCCCGCCGTACTACGACAAGGACCTGTTCGACCTGTGGCCGCGCAACCTCAACACCCGTCCCGCCGTCCACGACGCCGCCCGGTCCCTGTCGCAGGACCACGTCCGCCCCGCGGCCGGTGCCGCCGGCCACACCACCGGCACCTACGGCATCTGGACCGACCCCGTCACCGGTGACCCGATCCGGCAGACCGCCGGCGACGGCCAGGAACGCATCCTGCGCAACATGTCCGGCGTCAAGCACGGCGTCGGCCTGCTCATCGAGAGCCGCGTCGACCCCCTCACCGACGCCGAGAAGGCCGACGAGGCGCTCAACAACCGGCGCAGGGTGACCTCCCACCTCGCCGCGCTGGACGGCCTGATCCGTTTCTCCGCCGGCCACCGCGCGCAGGTGGAGGCGGTCACCGCCCGGGCCCGTGCCGCGGGGTACGCGGACCGCGGCCCGGTGTACCTCGGCGGCGCCGACAACGAGACGCCCGAACCGTCCGAGGTGCTCGTCGACCCGCCGTGCGGCTACCGTCTCACCGCAGGTCAGTACGCGGACGTGGGCGACGAGTTGGCCCTGCACGGCGTACGGGTCCGGCGGGACGGCGACGGGGTGCTCGTACCGCTGCGGCAGCCGCTGCGGGCGCTCGTCCCGCTCCTCCTGGACGGTCGCGCCACGTACCACCTGACCGAGGGGGAGGCACTCACGTCCTGCTGATGAGGTGAGTTTTGCGCCAACGGTGGTAAGGGCCTATCGGGAGGAGGGCTCTCCGCCCGATGGACCCGGACGAAAGGTTTCACCCGTGGCGCAGGACGACCAGAGCGACAAGGACCCCACGGCAGGCCCGCTGCCCGGCTCCGAAGCGGGCCTGCCCGGCCGGGGCAGGCCCCGCACCGACCGGGTGGTGTTCGGCGTCACCGCCGTGCTCACCCTGGCCTTCGTCCTGTGGGGAGCCGTCTGGACGGACTCGCTGGAGAACGTCTCCACCGATCTGCTGAGCGGACTGATGCACAACGGCGGCTGGGGCTTCATGCTGACCGCCTCCGGCTTCGTGGTGTTCGCCCTGTGGCTGGCCGCCAGCCGGTACGGCCGCATCAGGCTCGGAGCCGAGGGCGAGGAGCCGGAGTTCCGCACGGTGTCCTGGATCGCCATGATGTTCAGCGCCGGCATGGGCATCGGCCTGATGTTCTGGGGCGTGAGCGAGCCCCTCGCGCACTACGACACGCCGCCGCCCGGGACCAGCCCGCAGGACTCCGGCGACCGCATGTCGACGGCCATGGCCACCACGCTGTTCCACTGGACGCTCCACCCGTGGGCCATCTACGCGGTGGTCGGCCTCGCCATCGCCTACAGCACCTTCCGGCGTCGCCGCCGGCAGACCGTCAGCGCCGTCTTCACCCCGCTCATCGGCGAGAAGAACGCCAACGGCACCGGCGGCCGGGTCATCGACGTGCTCGCCATCATCGCGACCGTCTTCGGCTCGGCGGCCTCCCTGGGCCTCGGCGCGCTGCAGATCGGCTCCGGTGTGGAGAAGCTCGGCTGGATGGACGAGGTCGGCACCGGCCTGCTGGTCTCCGTCATCGCCGTGCTGACCGTGGCGTTCGTGGCGTCCGCGGTGTCCGGCGTGGAGAAGGGCATCCAGTGGCTGTCCAACACCAACATGGTGCTGGCGCTGCTCCTCGCCGTGTTCGTGTTCGTCGCGGGCCCGACCGTGGTCATCCTGGACCTGCTGCCGACCTCGGTCTTCGCGTACCTCGGCGAGCTGCCGGACCTGGCCGGCCGCACCGAGATCAGCGGCGGCGAGGGCGTCGCCGACTGGCTGGGCAGCTGGACCGTCTTCTACTGGGCGTGGTGGATCTCCTGGACGCCGTTCGTCGGCATGTTCATCGCCCGCATCAGCCGCGGCCGGACGATCCGTCAGTTCATCGGCGGCGTCATCCTCGTGCCCAGCGCGGTCAGCCTGGTCTGGTTCGCCGTCTTCGGCGGTTCGGCGATGCGCCTCCAGGAGCAGAACCGCCTCGGCGACGACACCACGCCCGAGGGCAGGCTGTTCGCCGTGCTGCAGGAGTACCCGATCGCCACCGCCACCAGCCTGCTGGTGATGGTCCTCGTGGGCATCTTCTTCGTCTCGGGCGCCGACGCGGCCTCGGTCGTGATGGGCACCCTGTCGCAGAAGGGCTCCCTGGAGCCGAGCCGCTGGGCCGTGGTCTTCTGGGGTGTGGTGACCGGGGCCGTGGCGGCCATCATGCTGCTGGTCGGCAGCGGTCAGGGCGACGCCCTGACCGGTCTGCAGAACCTCACCATCCTCGCCGCCGCGCCGTTCGTGGTCGTGATGCTCTTCATGTGCGTGGCGCTCATGCGCGACCTGCGCCGCGACCCGCTCGTCGTCCGCGACAAGATGGCCAGCGAGGCGGTCGAACTCGCGGTCATCGAGGGCCACACCAAGTACGACGGCGAGTTCGAGCTGCGGGTCGGACCCGGCCGCGGCCCGGACGTCGAGGGCGACCCCATCGGCAAGCACTGACCCGCCCGCGCGGGGCGGGCCGGCACGCGCCCGCCCCGCGCCTCACCCGGTGGCCAGCTCCGCCGCCCGCCGCGCGCACCCCCAGGCCACGGTGACGCCCGCGCCGCCGTGGCCGTAGTTGTGCACCAGCACCCGCCCGTCGGGCAGCCGGGTGCGCTCCAGACGGACGGCGTCCCGCGCCGGACGCAGACCCACCCGGTGCTCCAGCACGCGGGCGCCCGCGATCTCCGGGCGCAGCGCCGCGCACCGCCGCACGATCGCCCGGGCCACCGCCGGGTCGGGACGCACGGACCACACGTCCTCCTCGGCCGTGCCGCCCAGCAGCAGCCGCCCCGGCTGCGGGAAGAAGTACGCCATCGACCCGTCCGCCCCCTCGGTGACCATCCAGGTGCGGATCCCCGGGTTCTCCACGACGACCAACTGCCCCCGCACCGGCCGCACCGACGGGTCCGGCACCAGCTCCCGCGCCGCCAGACCCGTGCAGTTGACCACCACCGGCGCGCCGGCCTCCGCGAGATCCGCCACCGCACGCGTCTCGACGGTGCCGCCCGCCGCCGTCAACCGCTGTCGCAGGTACGGCAGATGAGCCGGCATGTCGATGAGCGGCAGCCGCGCCCACACCCCCCGGCCACCCGGGTGCTCCGCCTCCGTCACCGGACGCAGCCCCGGCAGCCGCGCGGCGGCCCACGCGCCGACCTCGTCCATCGGCGTCTCGCCCAGCACCCCCTCGGCCATCCGTACGCCCGTGGCCTCCGGCCGCAGCGCCAGCTCCTCGTACACGTCGAGCGACTCCAGCGCCCACGCCCGCGCCGACTCCGGCGGGTCGATGCGGTACGGCCACCACAGGGCGCCCGCGACCGCCGAGGTGGTCGCCCCGACCGGGTCCCGCGTCCACAGCCGCACCCGTACGCCCCGCTCGGCGAGGACCACCGCCGTGGTCAGCCCGACCACGCCACCGCCGACCACCACGACACCGCCGTCCGCTTCGCTTCCCATCCGGCGGACGGTAGCGGATGCCCGCTCGGGTGCGGTCCCGGGTGGGAGTGCTCACGGCCTGTCCGCCGAGCACGCGGCCTTCGGCCCGGCGCCGGCACCGCGTCCGGCTGGACCCGCCGGCGGCGAAGGGGGAGGCCTGCCTCGTGGCCCGCCCCGCCGGAACGGCGCCGGCCACCGCCGTGCCACCCGGGCCCCGGGGGACCTCCGGCACACGCCCGCGGCGTCGCACCGCCCGGCACGCGCTCCCCCGGCGGGGGACCCCGGCCGCGTTGCCGGACCGCCCACGTGGCTGCCCTCACAAGGACGCTCCGGTGCCCTGCCGTCGCACGCACCGGACCCCGTTCCTCCTCCCGCGCCCACGGACCGCACACCCACCCCCTAGGATCGGCGGTCTGATGACCGCCACCCTCGTCGCCAAGAACCTCGCCGCCGGACACGGCGACCGCTCCCTGTTCGCCGGGCTCGACCTCGTCGTCGCGCCCGGCGACGTGATCGGCCTGGTCGGAGCCAACGGCGCCGGCAAGTCCACGCTGCTGCGCCTGCTCGCCGGGCTCGCCGCGCCCGAGGAGGGCGAGCTGCGGCTCTCCCCGCCGACCGCCACCGTCGGCCACCTCCCGCAGGAGCCGGAGCGGCGGCCCGGCGAGACCGTGCGCGCCTTCCTGGCCCGCCGCACCGGCGTCGCCGAGGCCCAGCGCGCCATGGACGAGGCGACCCAGGGCCTGGTCGACGGCGCCCCCGGCGCGGACGACGCCTACGCGACCGCCCTCGAACGCTGGCTCGCCCTGGGCGGCGCGGACCTCGACGAGCGCGCCGAGGAGGTCACGGCGGGCCTCGGCCTGGCCGTCGGACTCGACCAGCCGATGACCGCCCTGTCCGGCGGCCAGGCGGCCCGCGCCGGACTCGCCTCCCTCCTGCTGTCCCGCTACGACGTCTTCCTGCTCGACGAGCCGACCAACGACCTCGACCTGGACGGACTGGAGCGCCTCGAACGGTTCGTGAGCGGCCTGCGCGCCGGCACCGTCGTCGTCAGCCATGACCGCGAGTTCCTCTCCCGCACGGTCACCAAGGTCCTCGAACTCGACCTCGCCCAGCGGCGGATCAACCTCTACGGCGGCGGCTACGACGCCTACCTGGAGGAGCGCGAGGTGGCCCGCCGCCACGCCCGCGACGAGTACGAGGAGTACGCCGACAAGCGCGCCGCCCTCCAGGACCGGGCGCGGACGCAACGCGCCTGGATGGACAAGGGCGTGAGGAACGCGCGCCGCAAGGCGGGCGACGACAACGACAAGATCGGCCGCAAGTTCCGCAGCGAGGCCAGCGAGAAGCAGGCCGCGAAGGCGCGCCAGACGCAGCGCATGATCGAGCGCCTGGAGGTCGTCGAGGAGCCGCGCAAGGAGTGGGACCTGCGCATGGAGATCGCGGCGGCCCCGCGCTCCGGCGCCGTGGTCGCCACCCTGCGGGACGCCGTGGTGCGCCGCGGCGGCTTCACCCTCGGCCCGGTGTCCCTGCAGGTCGACTGGGCCGACCGGGTCGCGGTGACCGGCGCGAACGGCGCGGGCAAGTCCACCCTGCTAGGCGCCCTGCTGGGCCGCGTGCCGCTCGACGCGGGCCACGCCGCCCTGGGCTCGGGCGTGCTGCTCGGGGAGGTCGACCAGGCCCGCGCGCTGTTCCACGGCCCGGAGGCGCTGCTGGACGCGTTCCGCCCCGCCGTCCCGGACCTGGAGCCGGCCGACATCCGCACGCTGCTCGCCAAGTTCGGCCTCAAGGCGGACCACGTGCTGCGTCCCGCGGCCACCCTCTCACCGGGCGAACGCACCCGCGCGGCCCTCGCCCTCCTCCAGGGCCGGGGCGTCAACCTCCTCGTCCTGGACGAGCCGACCAACCACCTGGACCTGCCCGCCATCGAGCAGTTGGAGTCCGCCCTCGACGCCTACGAGGGCACGCTGCTGCTGGTCACCCACGACCGCCGCATGCTGGACACGGTCCACGTGACCCGCCGTCTGCACGTCGCAGGCGGCACCGTGACCGAGCGGTGAGCCGGTCCCGGGCCCCGCACGGGGACCGGGACCGCGAACCACCGCTCAGCGGCGGCCGCTCCTCGGGTCCAGCAGACCCGCGCGGCGCAGGGCGTCCGCCATCGCGCCGTCGGCCGGCGCGGACGCCTGACGCGCACCGCCGCCACCGCGGCCCTGACGCTGCTGCGGGGGCCGCCCGCCGCGCTGCCGCCGCTCGCCGCCCGACGGACCGCCCTGCGGAGCCGCCTCGTCGTCGAGCCGCAGCGTCAGCGAGATCCGCTTGCGCGGGATGTCGACGTCCAGCACCTTCACCTTGACGATGTCGCCCGGCTTCACCACGTCCCGCGGGTCCTTGACGAACGTCTTCGACATCGCGGACACGTGCACCAGGCCGTCCTGGTGCACGCCGACGTCGACGAACGCGCCGAACGCGGCGACGTTCGTCACCACGCCCTCCAGGACCATCCCGGACGACAGGTCGGAGATCTTCTCCACGCCCTCCTTGAAGGCGGCCGTCCGGAACGCCGGACGCGGGTCGCGGCCCGGCTTCTCCAGCTCCTTGAGGATGTCGGACACGGTCGGCAGACCGAACGTGTCGTCCACGAAGTCCTGCGGCCTGAGCGAGCGCAGCACCGCCGTGTTGCCGATCAGCGAGGCGACCTCCTGCCCGGTGCTCCTCACCATCCGCCGCACCACCGGGTACGCCTCGGGGTGCACGCTGGACGCGTCCAGCGGATCGTCGCCGCGGATGCGCAGGAAGCCCGCGCACTGCTCGTACGCCTTCGGGCCCAGCCGGGCCACCTTCTTCAGCTCGGAGCGGCTCTTGAACGGCCCGTGGGAGTCGCGGTGCGCCACGATGTTCTCGGCCAGCCCCGAGGAGATGCCGGACACGCGGGCGAGCAGCGGGGCGGACGCGGTGTTGACGTCCACGCCCACGCCGTTCACGCAGTCCTCCACCACCGCGTCCAGCGAACGCGACAGCTTCACCTCGGACAGGTCGTGCTGGTACTGGCCGACGCCGATCGACTTCGGGTCGATCTTCACCAGCTCGGCCAGCGGGTCCTGGAGCCGGCGCGCGATGGACACCGCGCCGCGCAGCGACACGTCCATGTCCGGAAGCTCCTGCGAGGCGAACGCGGAGGCCGAGTACACGGACGCGCCGGCCTCCGACACCATCACCTTGGTCAGCTTCAGCTCCGGGTGCTTCGCGATGAGTTCACCGGCGAGTTTGTCGGTCTCGCGGGACGCCGTGCCGTTGCCGATGGCGATCAGCTCGACCGCGTGCTCCTTCGCGAGCCGGGCCAGCCTGGCGATCGCCTCGTCCCAGCGGTTCGCCGGGACGTGCGGGTGGATCACGTCCGTGGCGACGACCTTGCCGGTCGCGTCGACCACGGCGACCTTCACGCCCGTACGGAAACCGGGGTCCAGGCCGATCGTCGCGCGCGTGCCCGCCGGGGCGGCCAGCAGCAGGTCGCGCAGGTTGGCGGCGAACACCCGCACCGCCTCGTCCTCGGCGGCGGTGCGCAGCCGCAGGCGGAGGTCAATGCCCAGGTGCACCAGGATGCGCGTGCGCCAGGCCCAGCGGACCGTGTCCAGCAGCCACTTGTCGGCCGGGCGGCCCCGGTCCGCGATCCCGAAGCGGCGGGCGACGACGCCCTCGTACGACGAGGGGCCGTCCGTGGGCTCCTCCGGCTCCAGGACGAGGTCGAGGACCTCCTCCTTCTCGCCGCGCAGCATCGCCAGCACCCGGTGCGAGGGCAGCTCGGTGAACGGCTGGGAGAAGTCGAAGTAGTCGGCGAACTTGGCGCCCGCCTCCTCCTTGCCCTCCCGCACCTTCGCCACCAGCCGCCCGCGCACCCACATGCGCTCGCGCAGCTCGCCGATCAGGTCGGCGTCCTCGGAGAAGCGCTCGGTGAGGACGGCCCGGGCGCCGTCCAGCGCGGCCTGCGGATCGGCCACGCCCTTGTCGGCGTCCACGAACGCGGCGGCCGCGGCGAGGGGCTCGACGCCGGGATCGGCGAGCAGCCCCTCCGCCAGCGGCTCCAGACCCGCCTCGCGGGCGATCTGCGCCTTGGTGCGCCGCTTGGGCTTGAAGGGCAGGTAGACGTCCTCCAGGCGCGCCTTGGTCTCCGCGCCCCGGATGCGGGCCTCGAGCTCCTCGGTGAGCTTGCCCTGCTCGCGCACCGAGTCGAGGATCGCCGTGCGGCGCTCCTCCAGCTCCCGCAGATAGCGCAGCCGCTCCTCGACCGTGCGCAGCTGCGCGTCGTCGAGCATCTCGGTCGCTTCCTTGCGGTAGCGGGCGATGAAGGGCACCGTCGAACCGCCGTCCAGCAGTTCCACGGCGGCCCTGACCTGCCGCTCCCGTACGCCGAGTTCTTCGGCGATCCTGCCTTCGATGGACCCTGCGAGGGGTGTCGTCACGTTCCCGTACCGCCTTCTCCACTGAGGTTGCGCGGCAATTGTGGCAGGTGACGACGGTCATCGGGGTTCAGGGCGGCGACGCGCCCGGACACTCCCCGGGAGGACTCAGGCGCGACGGCCGCGCGCGGTGGAGGAAGCGCCGCCGAACAGCCGGGCGAGCGCCCGGAACGGCAGCGTCACGACGGTGGCGACGGCGCCGCCGATCTGGCGCAGGACGTCTGCGATGGCACGGAACACGTGTCTCCCCTTTCGTCGTCCGGCCCGTCCGGCCGGCCGACTTGCGGGTACCTCGTCCACGCCTCATCATGCGCCCGGCCGTCCCGCGCGCGGCACGGCGGAAAAGGCGGGAGAGGCCGGAAGGAGGGAAAACGCTCCCTCGTCGCCGAGTGCCGGACCAGGAGCAGGTTCACCCTGACGTGACCGCGTTCCAGGTGAAGCGCGGCGCCCTGCGCTCCAGGAACGCCGCCACGCCCTCCGCGGTGTCGTCGCTCGCGGCGGCCGCCTCGCGCCAGTGGTCGTCGCGGTCGGTGCGGCCGTCGGCGAACTCCTTCGCCGCCACCTGCGTCAGCAGCGACCGGGACGCCAGGATCCGCGTGAACTCGGCGACCCGGGCGTCCAGCGCGCCCGAGGGCAGCACCTCGTCCACCAGCCCCGTGCGCAGTGCCCGCTCCGCGTCGATCAGCTCGCCCGAGAAGAGGAGGTACTTGGCGGTCGCGGGGCCCACCAGCGACACCAGCCGCCGGGTGGCGGAGGACGGGTAGACGATGCCGAGCTTCGCCGGGGTCACCCCGAACCGCGCGCCCTCCTCGGCGAACCGCAGGTCGCAGGCGGCCGCGAGCTGCGCCCCGCCGCCCACGCAGTGCCCGCGCACGGCGGCCAGGGCCGGCTTGGGGAAGGCGGCGAGCGCCTCCTCGGCGGCCACGGCCAGCCGCTGCGCCTCCAGCGGCGACCCCCGGAGCGTGGAGATGTCCGCCCCGGCGCAGAAGGTGCCGCCGTCACCGGTGAGCACCAGCGCCCGCACGGCCGGGTCCTTCGCCAGCGCGCCGAGCAGCGGCGGCAGGGCCGCCCACATCGCGGCCGTCATCGCGTTGCGCTTCGCGGGATGGCGGATGACGACCGTGGCGACCGAGTCGGCGACGCTGTGCAGCAGCTGCGGCTCCTCCATGCGGCGGATGCTATCCACCCCGGTCACGGCGGTGTACGGCGGGCCGGGGCCGGCGTTACGACCGGCGCGGGCGGGGGACACGGAGGACGGGAAGGGGGGACGGGGCCCGGGAGGCAGCCATGGTCAGGTCCAGCGGGAGCGCGGCTCCGCACGATGAGGCGGAGAAGCTGAACCGCGGCTTCGGCTGGCTCGCCGTGCTCGGGGTGGTCCTCGTCGTCGCCGGACTGATCGGCCTGATCTACACGGCCGCCGCCACACTCACCACGATGCTGCTGTTCGGCTGGCTGCTGCTGGTCGGCGGCGTCGTCGGGCTGCTGCACGCGGTGCAGGCGCGGCACACGAACTTCTTCTGGCTGGGCGTGGTCGTGGCCGCCCTCAACCTCGCGGCCGGGGCGGTGATCCTGAAGACCCCGGAGGCCGCGGCCGAGGCGCTGACCATGTTCGCCGCGCTGTTGTTCCTCACCGGCGGTGTGTTCCGGCTGGCCGGCAGCCTGGTGGTGCGCGGCCCGCAGTTCGGCTGGACGCTGGTGCAGGGCGCCTTCGGGCTGCTCCTGGGCATCCTCGTCCTGGCCACCTGGCCGAGCAGCAGCCAGTACGTCATCGGTACGTTCTTCTCGCTGTCCCTGCTGTTCGACGGGCTGGGACTGATCGCCACCGGCTACGGCGGCCGGCGCATCGTGGGCATGGTCGCCGGGAAGTAGACGCGCGGCCCGCGGGCCCCTCGATCCGCACGACCCGAAAAGCGCCCCCGAACGGCATACAACGGGCCCGAACGGTCCCGCGCCCGCCCGAGCCGAGCGAGAACGGTCGGAAGCGCTCGATATCCGCTGACTTGTGTTCAGTGCGGAAGGGTGGAGGCGATCGGTCCCAACACTCGACGTGTGGCGACGAGCGAGCGTGAGGGTGGCGACCCACTGCCGTACGAAGGTGTCTGGCGGTTCACCGCCCCGGCCGTGGACGCCTCGGTGCCACAGGCCCGGCACGCCGTGCGGGACCTGCTGCTGCGGCAGGGCGTGCCGGTCGCGGACGACGTGGTGCAGGGCCTGCTGCTGATCGTCTCCGAACTGGTCACCAACGCCGTCAAGCACGCGGCGCTGCTGTCCCCGGTGCTCGCCGTCGAGGTCGCGGTGGGCGCCGAGTGGATCCGGGTGTCCGTGGAGGACAACCACCCCTACCGCCCCACCGCCCTGGAGAACGACTACGGCCGCACCGGCGGCCGGGGACTGCTCCTGGTGCGCGAGATCACGCGGGAGGCCGGCGGGGCCTGCGAGGTGGAGCACACGTCCACCGGCGGCAAGGTGATCTGGGCCGCCCTGCCGCTCAAGCCCGCGCGGCCCCGCTAGCCGCGGCGGCGCGTCCCCGCCCCGGGGCGGGGACGCGGTGAGGCGCTGCCGTCACCAGCCGGCCGACGGGCCCGTCAGCTCCCGCACGGCGGGCCGGACCGCGTCCAGCACGGTCATGAACCAGGCCGAGAAGGTGTCCCTCGCGTGCCGCTCCGCCAGCTCCTGCGGGGTCACGAACGCCGTCGCGGCGACCTCGTCCCCGTCGGGCCGCACCGGCGACTGCACCATGCCGACGAAGAGGTGGTTGAACTCCTGCTCCACCAGACCCGAGGCCGGGTCCGGGTGGTGGTAACGGACCGTGCCGGCCTCCGCCATCAGCGACGGCGACACCCCCAGCTCCTCGTACGTCCGACGGGCCGCCGCCGCGAACGGCGCCTCGCCCGGGTACGGGTGGCCGCAGCAGGTGTTCGACCACACACCGGGGGAGTGGTACTTGCCGAGCGCCCGCTGCTGGAGCAGCAGCCGGCCGCGCTCGTCGAACAGGAACACGGAGAACGCCCGGTGCAGCTTCCCCGGCGGCTGATGGGCGGAGAGCTTCTCCGCGGTGCCGACCGTCACGCCGTCCTCGTCGACCAGTTCCAGCAAAATCGGCTCGGCGGTGCCGCTCGACGGGCTGTTCGTCGCGGTGGCAGGTGTGATCGGCATACCCATCCTTCACTCGGTGTTCCCGCCCCAGTCTGCCGCACCAATCCGGCACTCCCGGCACTCCGGTCCTCCCCCGCATGTCCCGCCCCGGCGCGACGGACGGCCGGGGCGGGGCGGGGGACGGCACCGGACCCGCGCCGATCGCGCCGGTGGCGGGCGGCGGACACGCGCGTCCCCGGCGCCCGTCGGAGGGGGGAGACGCCGCCACCCGGGCGGAAGGCCGCGTTCCCCGGCGCGTTGGCGCGCCCAGACGCGTACGCGCCCCCGCAGCGCCCTCTACGCGCGCGGTGGCACCGGCCCGCTCAGTGACACAGCCGCGCCTCGTGCTCCGCGTGCCCGCTGGGCTCGAGCTGGAAGGTGCAGTGCTGCACGTCGAAGTGGTCGCCCAGGCATCCCTGCAGCTCGTGCAGCATCTTCTCGTGCCCTATCGCGTTCAGCGTGTCCGCGCTCACGACCACGTGCGCGGAGAGCACCGGCATCCCCGAGGTGATCGTCCAGGCGTGCAGGTCGTGCACGTCCTCGACCCCCGGCGTGTCCAGGATGTGCGCCCGCACCTCGGCCATGTCCACGCCCTTGGGCGCCGCCTCCAGCAGCACGTCGAGCGTCTCCCGCAGCAGCCTGAGGGTGCGCGGCACGATCATCAGCGCGATCACCAGGGAGGCGATCGGGTCGGCGGCCGTCCACCCGGTGGTGACGATCACCAGGGCGGCCACGATCACCGTGACCGAGCCGAGCGCGTCCGCCGCCACCTCCAGGAAGGCGCCGCGGACGTTCAGGCTCTCCTTCTGCCCGCGCATCAGCAGCGCCAGCGACACCAGGTTGGCGGCCAGGCCGACGGCGCCGAACACCATCGCCAGACCGCCCTCGGTGTCCGCCGGCGCGATGAACCGCTGGACCGCCTCGTACAGCACGTAGCCGCCGACACCGAGCAGCAGCAGGCAGTTGGCCAGCGCCGCGAGGATCTCCGCGCGGGCCAGCCCGAAGGTGCGCCGTTCGCTCGGCGGGCGGCCCGCGACGTGGATGGCGAACAGGGCCATGCCCAGCCCCAGGGCGTCGGTCGCCATGTGGGCCGCGTCCGCGACCAGGGCGAGCGAGTCGGCCAGCAGACCGCCCACGATCTGCACCACCATGACGAAGACCGTGATCGCCAGCGCGATCCGCAGCCTGCCCCGGTACGCCGCGCTGACCGTGCCGCCGGCCGGCGCCCCGTGCGCGTGCCCGTGATCGTGGCCTGCCCCCATGCCCGCCGCCGCCCTTCCGCCGCCGTCCTGCCGCTGCTCTTCCGGAGCACAGTGAACTACGGGGCGGGGGTATCGGGCAACGCGGCACTGAACACCGTTGTCATGTGCTCTGACCTGCGGAAACGAATCGCAGGTTCAGGCGCGCGGGGAACCCTGGAGGAGCTGCCACCCCTGCCAGGCGGACGCGACCATCTCGCGCATCGAACGGCGCGCGCTCCAGCCCAGGCGCTCGCTCGCGAGGGCGGCCGAGGCCACCGCGCGGGGCGGGTCGCCGGGACGCCGGGGCTCGACCACCGGGGTCCGCGTGTCGCCGGTGACCTCCCCGATGAGCGTGATCAGCTCCCGCACCGAGACGCCCTCGCCGCGGCCGACGTTCAGCGTCAGGTCGCCCTCGACGCCCCCCTCCGACAGCGCGCGCACCGCCGCGAGGTGGGCCTCGGCGAGGTCGGCCACGTGGATGTAGTCCCGGACGCAGGTGCCGTCCGGGGTGGGGTAGTCGTCGCCGAAGATGCGCGGGGCCTCGCCGCGGGTGAGCCGGTCGAAGACCATCGGCACGATGTTGAAGACGCCGGTGTCGGCCAGCTCGGGGGCCGCCGCGCCCGCGACGTTGAAGTAGCGCAGGCACACCGTGTCGATGCCGTGCGCCCGGCCCGCCGCCCGCACCAGCCACTCCCCGGCGAGCTTGGTCTCGCCGTAGGGGTTCACGGGGGCGCAGGGGGTGTCCTCGGTGATGAGGTCCACGTGCGGGTCGCCGTAGACGGCCGCGGACGAGGAGAAGACGAAGCGCCGGACGCCCGCCTCGGCGACGGCGCCCAGCAGGGCCGCAAGGACGCCCAGGTTCTCCCGGTAGTAGCGGATGGGCTGCGCCACCGACTCGCCGGGCTGCTTGCGCGCGGCGAGGTGCAGCACGCCGGTCGCGCCGTGCTCGGCGAGCACCTTGGTCAGCAGGTCACCGTCCAGCGCGGAGCCCCTGACCAGCGGGACGCCGTCGGGCAGCCGCGCCGGCATCCCGGAGGAGAGGTCGTCCAGCACGACGACCCGCTCCCCGGCGTCCGTCATGGCCCGCACCACATGGGCCCCGATGTAACCGGCTCCGCCGGTGATCAGCCACGTCATGGTGGTCCACCCTAAGGCGAGCCGCCGGCGCGGTTTGTGAGCCGGGGCCGGTATCCCCGATGATGAGCGCGGCACAGGAGCGGGCGAACCGCGTCGATCCGGCCGTCGAACGGGCGGTGAACGCGGGCTTCCGCGTATCCGATAGCCTCTGCCGACATGCCGCCCGCAGGACCCTGAACGGGCGCATCACCATGTACATGACCGGCGTGGACGCGTCGCACCCAGGGAGTGAGATTTCGGTTGCCGACCGCCATCGTCACCGGCCCCCCGGTCCCCGGCTCGTCACTCGAGGGCGACCTGCGCTCCCTCGGTTTCGACGTGCGGACCGCCGCCGGCGCCGCGGAGGCCGAGACGCTCCTCGCCCAGGTCCCCGAGGACGACCGGGTCGCCCTGGTCGACACCCGGTTCGTGGGCCATGTGCACGCGCTGCGCCTCGGCCTGACCGACCCCCGCTTCCCGCTCTCCGCGATCCCCGGCGCCGTGACCGCCCAGCGGTCCGGCCGCCAGGCCCTGACCCGCGCCACGGCCCGCGAGAACTCCAGCCGCGAGCGGGGCGCGGACACCACCGCCCTCGTCGAGGGCCTCCCGGACCGGGTCGCCGCCGCTCTCGACACCGACGTGCACCGCCCCGACCTCGGCAGCCTGGTCGCCGCCGTGCCCGCCGACCCGCAGGCCCGCAACGAGGCCCGGCAGTCCGTCGCCGCCGTGGACGAGGAGGCCGTCCGCCTCAGGTCCGCCGTCAAGGCCCGCGACGGCTTCTTCACCACCTTCTGCGTCAGCCCCTACTCGCGGTACCTCGCACGCTGGTGCGCCCGCCGCGGCCTGACCCCGAACCAGGTCACCACCGCCTCCCTGCTCACCGCGCTCGTCGCGGCCGGCTGCGCCGCCACCGGCACCCGCACCGGCTTCGTCGCCGCCGGCGTGCTGCTCCTCGCCTCGTTCGTCCTGGACTGCGCCGACGGCCAGCTCGCCCGCTACGCGCTGCGGTACTCCACGCTGGGCGCCTGGCTCGACGCCACCTTCGACCGGGCCAAGGAGTACGCCTACTACGCCGGCCTCGCCCTCGGCGCCGCCCGCGGCGGCGACGACGTGTGGGCCCTCGCGCTCGGCGCGATGGCCCTCCAGGCCTGCCGGCACATGGTCGACTTCTCCTTCGACGAGGCGCAGGCGGGCACCTCCACCGGCCCCGCCGCCGCCCTGTCCGGCCGGCTGGACCGGGTCGGCTGGACGGTCTGGGCACGCCGCATGATCGTCCTGCCGATCGGCGAGCGCTGGGCGCTGCTCGCCGTCCTCACCGCCCTGACCACGCCCCGCACCACCTTCTGGGTGCTGCTCGCCGGCTGCGCCTTCGCCGCCGCGTACACCACGGCGGGGCGCGTCCTCAGGTCGTGGCGCCGAGGCCGGGTGGAGAAGGACGCCGCCCGCTCCCTCGCCGACCTCGCCGACAGCGGCCCCCTGTCCGAGCTGCTGCCCCGCTCCTGGGCCCGCGGCGGTGTCGTCGCCGCCGCCCTCGGGGCGGTGCTGGTGACGGGCTCCGCCCTCGTGTGGGGCGCCGGATGGCAGACCGCGCTGGCCGCCGCCGGCTACGTGGCCTGCTCCGCCGCCGCCGTCGGACGCCCCCTCACCGGCCCCCTCGACTGGCTCGTCCCCCCGCTCTTCCGCGCCGCCGAGTACGGCACCGTCCTGGTGCTGGCGGCCGACGCGGAGGTGAACGGAGCCCTTCCGGCGGCTTACGGACTGGTGTCCGCGGTCGCCTACCATCACTACGACACGGTCTACCGCATCCGCGGCGACGCGGGCGCGCCCCCACGCCCGCTGGTGCGGGCGATCGGGGGGCACGAAGGTCGCACGCTGGCGGTCGCCGTTCTGGCGGCCGTGCTCACCGCGTCCGGATTCACCGTCGCGCTCACGGCCCTCGCCGTGGCCGTGGCTCTCGTGGTGCTCGCCGAGAGCACCCGCTTCTGGGTGGCCGCCCACCGGGGTGGCGCACCCGCCGTACACGACGAAGGAGAACCCGCATGATCGGCCTCGTGCTGGCGGCCGGCGCCGGCCGGCGTCTGCGCCCCTACACCGACACGCTTCCCAAGGCGCTGGTGCCGGTGGGGCCCGCGGGCGTGGAAGGGGAGCCGACGGTCCTGGACCTGACGCTCGGCAACTTCGCGGAGATCGGGCTGACCGAGGTCGGTGTCGTGGTCGGCTACCGCAAGGAGGCCGTGTACGAGCGGCAGGCGGCGCTGGAGGCGAAGTACGGGCTGAAGCTGACGCTCATCGACAACGACAGGGCGGAGGAGTGGAACAACGCCTACTCGCTGTGGTGCGCGCGGGACGCCCTGGAGGGCGGCGTGATCCTCGCGAACGGCGACACGGTGCACCCGGTGTCGGTGGAGCGGACGCTGCTGGACGCACGGGGTGACGGCAAGCAGATCATCCTGGCGCTGGACACGGTGAAGAAGCTCGCCGACGAGGAGATGAAGGTCGTCGTCGACCCGGGTGCGGGGATGACGCGGATCACGAAGCTGATGGACCCGGCGGAGGCGACCGGTGAGTACATCGGCGTGACGCTGATCGAGGGCGAGGCCGCCGGGGCGCTGGCGGACGCGCTGAGGGCGACGTTCGAGCGGGACCCGCAGCTGTACTACGAGGACGGCTACCAGGAGCTGGTGAACCGGGGCTTCCGGATCGACGTGGCGCCGATCGGCGACGTCCCGTGGGTCGAGATCGACAACCACGACGACCTCGCCCGCGGACGGGAGATCGCGTGCCAGTACTGACCCGGCTCATCCCCTCGCCGGTCGTCGTCGACATCCGCCCCGGCGCACTCGACGACCTGGCCTGCGTCCTGGCGGACGAGCGCATCTCGCAGTCCGGCCGGCTCGCCATCGCCGTCAGCGGCGGCTCCGGCGCCCGGCTGCGCGACCGCGTCGCGCCCTCGCTGCCCGGCGCCGACTGGTTCGAGGTCGGCGGCGGCACCCTCGACGACGCGGTCCGGCTGGCCGGCGCCATCCAGGGCGGCCGCTACGACGCGGTGGTCGGCCTCGGCGGCGGGAAGATCATCGACTGCGCCAAGTTCGCGTCGGCGCGCGTCGGCCTGCCCCTGGTCGCGGTCGCCACCAACCTGGCGCACGACGGCCTGTGCTCGCCGGTCGCGACCCTCGACAACGACGCGGGCCGCGGCTCCTACGGTGTGCCGAACCCGATCGCGGTCGTGATCGACCTCAACGTCATCCGCGAGGCCCCGGTCCGGTTCGTCCGCTCGGGCATCGGCGACGTCGTCTCCAACATCTCCGCCGTCGCGGACTGGGAGCTGTCCCACCGCGTCAACGGCGAGAAGGTCGACGGACTCGCCGCGGCCATGGCCCGGCAGGCCGGCGAGGCCGTGCTCCGGCACCCGGGCGACATCGGCGACGACGGCTTCCTCCAGGTGCTGGCCGAGGCCCTGGTCCTCACCGGCATCTCCATGTCCGTGTCCGGCGACTCCCGGCCCTCCTCCGGCGCCTGCCACGAGATCAACCACGCCTTCGACCTGCTCTACCCGCAGCGCGCCGCCGCCCACGGCGAGCAGTGCGGACTGGGCGCCGCCTTCGCGATGTACCTGCGCGGCGCGCACGAGGAGTCGGCGGCCATGGCCGAGGTGCTGCGCCGGCACGGGCTGCCGGTGCTGCCCGAGGAGATCGGGTTCACCGTCGACGAGTTCGTCCGCGTCGTCGAGTACGCCCCCGAGACCCGCCCCGGCCGCTTCACCATCCTCGAACACCTCGCCCTGACCACCGAACAGATCAAGGACGTCTACGCCGACTATGTCAAGGCCATCGGTAGCTGAACTCCGTCCGGTCGTGCACCCCGCGGGGGTCAAGGACCGGCGCAGCGGTGAGCACTGGATGGGACGCCTCTACATGCGCGAGGTGTCCCTGCGGGTCGACCGCTACCTGGTGAACACCCGGGTCACCCCCAACCAGCTCACGTATCTGATGACCGTCTGCGGCGTCCTCGCGGCCCCCGCCCTCCTGGTGCCGGGCATCACGGGCGCGGTCCTCGGGGTGGTCGCCGTCCAGCTGTACCTGCTGCTCGACTGCGTCGACGGCGAGATCGCGCGCTGGAGGAAGCAGTACTCGCTCGGCGGCGTCTACATGGACCGGGTCGGCGCCTACCTGACCGACGCCGCCGTGCTGGTCGGCCTCGGCCTGCGCGCCGCCGACCTGTGGGGCACCGGCCGCATCGACTGGCTGTGGGCCTTCCTCGGCACCCTCGCCGCGCTGGGCGCGATACTCATCAAGGCGGAGACCGACCTGGTCGGTGTCGCCCGCCACCAGAACGGCCTGCCCCCGGTGAAGGAGTCCGCCTCCGAGCCGCGCTCCTCCGGCATGGCGCTGGCCCGCCGGGCCGCCTCCGCCCTGAAGTTCCACCGGCTGATCCTGGGCATAGAGGCGTCCCTGCTGATCCTGCTCCTCGCGATCCTCGACGCCGCCCGGGGCGACCTGTTCTTCACCCGCCTCGGCACCGCCGTCCTGGCCGGGATCGCCCTGCTGCAGACCCTGCTGCACCTCGTGTCCGTCCTCGTCTCCAGCAGGCTGAAGTGAGCGCCGGCATGAAGGTCGGCGCGGTGATCATCACCATGGGCAACCGCCCCGACGAGCTGCGCGCCCTGCTCGACTCGGTCGCCAAGCAGGACGGCGACCCCGTCCAGGTCGTGGTCGTCGGCAACGGCTCGCCGGTGCCCGACGTCCCCGAGGGCGTGCGGACCGTCGAGCTGCCCGAGAACCTCGGCATCCCCGGCGGGCGCAACGTCGGCATCGAGGCGTTCGGGCCCGGCGGACGGGACGTCGACATCCTCCTCTTCCTCGACGACGACGGCCTGCTCGCGCACACCGACACCGCCGAGCTGTGCCGGAAGGCGTTCGCCGAGGACCCCTCGCTCGGCATCATCAGCTTCCGCATCGCCGACCCGGACACCGGCGTCACCCAGCGCCGGCACGTGCCCCGGCTGCGCGCCTCCGACCCGATGCGCTCCTCCCGCGTGACCACCTTCCTCGGCGGCGCCAACGCCGTGCGCACCCAGGTCTTCGCGGAGGTCGGCGGCCTGCCGGACGAGTTCTTCTACGCCCACGAGGAGACCGACCTGGCCTGGCGTGCGCTCGACGCCGGCTGGATGATCGACTACCGGTCCGACATGGTGCTGTACCACCCGACGACCGCCCCCTCACGGCACGCGGTGTACCACCGCATGGTGGCCCGCAACCGTGTCTGGCTGGCCCGGCGCAACCTGCCCGTCCCGCTCGTCCCGGTGTACCTGGGCGTCTGGCTGCTCCTCACTCTTCTGCGCCGGCCCTCGGGGCCCGCGCTCAAGGCGTGGTTCGGAGGCTTCCGGGAGGGCTGGACCTCGCCCTGCGGCCCCCGCAGGCCCATGAAGTGGCGTACGGTGTGGCGGCTGACCCGGCTGGGCCGGCCCCCGGTGATCTGACAAGCTTCGGGTCCGGGGAGCCGGCCCCACCCGGTCCCCGGCTCCTGGCAGGCCCGCGGGCCACGCACATCGAGGACGAAAGTTATCCACCAGTGAGTGAGACAACGCACGACGGAACGGTCGCGGCCGGCGCGTCCGTGTCGCCCGACGAGGACCTCCCGGCGGCCGAGCTGGCTGCCAAGTACGGGCTGTCCGTGAGCGGCGCCCGCCCGTCCCTCGGCGCGTACGTCCGTCAGCTGTGGGGGCGGCGGCACTTCATCCTGGCCTTCTCGCAGGCCAAGCTGACCGCCCAGTACAGCAGGGCGAAGCTGGGTCAGCTGTGGCAGGTGGCGACGCCGCTGCTGAACGCGGCGGTGTACTTCTTCATCTTCGGTCTGCTGCTGGGCGCCCGGAGGGGCATTCCGAGCGATGTGTACGTGCCGTTCCTGGTGACGGGTGTGTTCGTGTTCACCTTCACGCAGAGTTCGGTGCTGGCGGGGGTGCGGGCGATCTCGGGGAACCTGGGGCTGGTGCGGGCGCTGCACTTCCCGCGTGCGTCGCTGCCGATCTCGTTCGCGCTGCAGCAGCTCCAGCAGCTGCTGTTCTCGATGATCGTGCTGGTCGTGATCGTGGTGGCGTTCGGGAGCTATCCGGGTCCGTCGTGGCTGCTGGTGGTGCCGGCGCTGGCGCTGCAGTTCGTGTTCAACACGGGTCTTGCGCTGGTCTTCGCGCGGATGGGCAGCAGGACGCCGGACCTGGCGCAGCTGATGCCGTTCGTGCTGCGGACGTGGATGTACGCGTCGGGGGTGATGTTCTCGATCCCGGCGATGCTGGAGGACAAGGACGTGCCGGCCTGGGTGGCGGACGTGCTGCAGTGGAACCCGGCCGCGGTCTACATGGACCTGGTGCGGTTCGCGCTGATCGACGGGTACGACGGGTCGTACCTGCCGCCGCACGTGTGGGCGTTCGCGCTGGGCTGGGCGGTGCTGGCCGGCGTGGTCGGCTTCGTCTACTTCTGGAAGGCAGAGGAGAGGTACGGCCGTGGCTGACGACACGACGGGCGCGCGGGTGCCCACCGTCATCGCCGACGACCTGCACATCGTCTACCGCGTCAACGGCGCCCGGACCGGCAAGGGCAGTGCCACCGCGGCGCTCAGCCGGATCCTGCGGCGCGGCGAGGAGCGGGGCGTGCGCAAGGTGCACGCCGTGCGCGGGGTGTCCTTCGTGGCCTACCGCGGCGAGGCGATCGGCCTGATCGGGTCCAACGGCTCCGGCAAGTCGACCCTGCTGCGCGCCGTCGCCGGGCTGCTCCCGGCCGAGCGGGGCAAGGTCTACACCGACGGCCAGCCGTCCCTGCTCGGCGTCAACGCGGCCCTGATGAACGACCTCACCGGCGAGCGGAACATCATCCTGGGCGGACTCGCGATGGGCATGTCCCGCGAGGAGATCAAGGCCCGCTACCAGGAGATCGTCGACTTCTCCGGCATCAACGAGAAGGGCGACTTCATCACCCTGCCGATGCGCACCTACTCCTCCGGCATGGCCGCCCGCCTGCGCTTCTCCATCGCCGCCGCCAAGGACCACGACGTCCTGATGATCGACGAGGCGCTCGCCACCGGCGACCGGAAGTTCCAGAAGCGGTCCGAGGCCCGCATCCGCGAGCTGCGCAAGCACGCGGGGACGGTCTTCCTGGTCAGCCACAACAACAAGTCCATCCGCGACACCTGCGACCGCGTGCTGTGGCTGGAGCGCGGCGAGCTGCGCATGGACGGGCCGACCGACGAGGTGCTGCGCGAGTACGAGAAGTTCACGGGCAGGTAGCCCGCCCGGCCCAGAGCCCCGCCGGACCGTTCCGGCGGGGCCCGGTGTCCGCGAGAGCCGCGTCGGTCACCGGTGAGACGCGGACATCCGACGCCGGCGATGCGGTGGCGTGGGGCGCGGGAGACCCCCGTCGAGGAACGGCGCGTTGTACAACGTAAGCTGTACCGGTCCCCGAAAGGCGGCAATCAGGGCCATACTGCCCGACACCCTCCCTCGGCGCCATGGGGTGGACGCCTGGGCGGCGTGTCCGAAATAGTGTGAATTGGGTCAGCAGTGTAGAACGGGAGATGTGACGGCAATGGCTTCGGAGACTCCCCGGCTGGACTCAGCGTGCGCCGTCCTCTTCCCGGGCAGTCCGCGATGACGGCCGCCGACCCGGCGCGCCCCGCCGACCTCGAACGGGCCACGCTCGACAAGGCCGCCGCCGAGAACTTCCCGGTGGCGCCGTTCTTCCTGCCCAGGGCCTGGCGCGACGACCTCATGGCCGTCTACGGCTTCGCCCGCCTGGTCGACGACATCGGCGACGGCGACCTGGCCCCCGGCGGCGCCGACGCCCGCGCCCTCGGCGTCCCCGCCGAGGAGGCCGGTGACCGCCTCGCCCTGCTGGACGCCCTGGAGGCCGATCTCCACCGGGTGTTCGACCGCGCGGGCCCGGACCCCCGCCACCCCCTGCTGCTCCGCCTGGGGCCCACGGTCCGCCGCCGCGCGCTGACCCCCGGTCCGTTCCTCGGCCTGATCGCCGCGAACCGCCAGGACCAGCTCGTCAAGCGCTACGAGACCTACGACGACCTGCTCGCCTACTGCGAGCTGTCGGCCAATCCGGTCGGCCGCCTCGTGCTCGCCGTCACCGGGACCGCCACCCCGGAGCGCATCCGCCGCTCCGACGCGATCTGCACCGCCCTGCAGATCGTCGAGCACCTCCAGGACGTCGCCGAGGACCTCGGCCGCGACCGCGTCTACCTGCCCGCCGCGGACATGAAACGCTTCCACGTCCAGGAGGCCGACCTCGCCGCGCCCACCGCCGGCGCCTCGGTGCGTGCGCTCGTCGCGTTCCAGGCCCAGCGCGCCCTCGACCTGCTGGACGAGGGCGCACCCCTGGTGAGCAGCGTCCGGGGCAGGCTCAGACTCCTGCTCGCGGGGTTCGTGGCGGGAGGAAGGGCGGCCGTCCGCGCGATCGCGGCCGCCGAATACGACGTACTACCCGGCCCGCCCAAGCCCGGCACGGCGCAGCTGCTGCGCGAGGCGGGCGTGACTCTGCGAGGAAAGGGGTGATCCGGGCCGTGGAGTCACAAGCACCCGCGTCCGCACCGGTACTCGCCGCCTACAGCTACTGCGAGACCGTCACCGGCAGGCAGGCGCGCAACTTCGCCTACGGCATCCGGCTGCTGCCGACGTCCAAGCGGCGCGCCATGTCCGCCCTGTACGCGTTCTCCCGGCGGGTCGACGACATCGGCGACGGCCCGCTCGCCGACGACGTCAAGGTGGCCCGTCTCGAGGACACCCGCGCGCTGCTCGCCCGCATCCGCGCGGGCGCGGTCGAGGAGGACGACACCGACCCGGTCGCGGTCGCCCTCGCCCACGCCGCCGCGCACTTCCCGATCCCCCTCGGCGGCCTGGACGAACTGATCGACGGCGTCCAGATGGACCTGCGCGGCGAGACGTACGAGACCTGGGACGACCTGAAGGTCTACTGCCGCTGCGTGGCCGGGGCCATCGGGCGGCTCTCGCTCGGCGTGTTCGGCACCGAACCCGGCGCGCGCGGCGTCGAACGCGCCTCCGAGTACGCCGACACGCTGGGTCTGGCGCTCCAGCTCACCAACATCCTGCGCGACGTCCGCGAGGACGCCGAGAACGGGCGCACCTACCTGCCCGCCGACGACCTCGCCAAGTTCGGCGGCTCCGCCGGCTTCGCCGGGCCGACACCGCCGGAGGGCTCCGACTTCGCGGGCCTGGTGCACTTCGAGGTGCGCAGGGCCCGCGCCCTCTTCGCCGAGGGGTACCGGCTGCTCCCCCTGCTCGACCGGCGCAGCGGCGCCTGCGTCGCCGCCATGGCCGGCATCTACCGCCGCCTGCTGGACCGCATCGAGCGCGACCCCGAGGCCGTGCTGCGCGGCCGGGTCTCCCTGCCCGGCCGGGAGAAGGCGTACGTCGCGGTGCGCGGCCTGTCCGGTCTCGACACCCGGCACGCCGCCCGGCGCACCGTCGGGAGGCGCGCCTGATGGACACCCCCTACCCGGGCGGCAAGCGGCGGGCGACCCTCCGCCGCGCCGTCGCGTCCCCCACCGAGACGGCCGGCCGCGCACCTGTCACGCGGCCCGGCCGGGCAGGGGAGGGCGCATGAACCACGGCACCCGCTCCGAGGGGTTCCCGCGCACGGACGGACCGGTCCCGCCGGGACGTCATGCCGTCGTGGTCGGCGGCGGACTGGCCGGCACCACCGCCGCCCTCGCCCTCGCCGACGCCGGGGTGCGCGTCACCCTCCTCGAAGGGCGGCCCCGCCTCGGCGGACTCGCCTTCTCGTTCCGGCGCGGCGACCTGACCGTCGACAACGGCCAGCACGTCTACCTGCGCTGCTGCACCGCCTACCGCTGGTTCCTCGACCGGATCGGGGGAGCGGACCTCGCGCCGCTGCAGGACCGCCTCGACGTGCCCGTGGTCGACGTCCGCCGTCCCGAGGGGCGTCGGCTGGGCCGGCTGCGGCGCGACCCGCTGCCCGTTCCCCTGCACCTCGGCCGCAGCCTCGCCACGTACCCCCACCTCTCGTTCGCCGACCGGGCCAGGGCGGTCCGGGCCGCGCTCGCGCTGAAGGGCCTCGACCTCGACGACCCCGCCCTGGACGAGGAGGACTTCGGCAGCTGGCTCGCCGCCCACGGCCAGTCCCCGCGCGCCGTGGAGGCCCTGTGGGACCTGGTCGGGGTCGCCACCCTCAACGCCGTCGCCGGCGACTCCTCGCTGGCGCTCGCCGCGATGGTGTTCAAGACCGGGCTGCTGTCCGACCCCGGCGCCGCCGACATCGGCTGGGCCCGGGTGCCGCTGGGCGAGCTGCACGACCGGCTCGCCCGCCGGGCCCTCGACGCCGCGGGCGTGCGCACCGAGACCCGCACCCGCGTCACGTCCGTCCGCGCCGACGACGACGGCTGGACCGTCGAGGTCCCCGGCGAGACGCTCCGCGCCGACGCCGTGGTCATCGCCGTGCCCCAGCGCGAGGCGTACGGCCTGCTGCCCGCGGGCGCGCTCGACGAGCCCGAGCGGCTGCTCGGCATCGGCACCGCCCCCATCCTCGACGTCCACGTCGTCTACGACCGCACGGTGCTCACCCGGCCCTTCCTCGCCGCCCTCGGCACCCCCGTGCAGTGGGTCTTCGACCGCACCGCCGCCTCCGGGCTGCGCCACGGCCAGTACCTGGCGCTGTCCCAGTCGGTCGCGCACGACGACATCGACGCGCCCGTCGCCGCCCTGCGCGAGCGGTACCTGCCCGAACTGGAGCGGCTGCTGCCGCGCACGCGCGACGCCGAGGTGCGGGACTTCTTCGTCACCCGGGAGCGCACCGCCACCTTCGCTCCCGCCCCCGGCGTCGGACGCCTCAGGCCCGGCGCCCGCACCAAGGCACCCGGCCTCTACCTGGCCGGCGCGTGGACCGCCACCGGGTGGCCCGCGACCATGGAGAGTGCGGTCCGCAGCGGCGTCGGCGCGGCGGACGCCGCGCTGGGCGCCCTCGGCCGGCCCCGCCCACGCCACCTCTTCGCCCTCGAGGAGGCGGCCTGATGCTCCGGCAGAGCGGCGCGGCAGGTCCCCGCACCCCCGGTACCGCAACAAGAGGAGAGACTGTGCCCACTGTGCCCCCGGCCTCGCAAGCCGCTCGAAGGACCGCGGTGGACGTGTCCGCGCTCCTGGAGCGCGGCCGGACCCTGGCCACGCCGGTACTGCGGGCGGCCGTCGACCGCCTGGCGCCTCCCATGGACACGGTCGCCGCCTACCACTTCGGCTGGATCGACGCCCAGGGCCGGCCCGCGGACGGCGACGGCGGCAAGGCCGTGCGCCCCGCCCTCGCCGTGCTGTCCGCCGAGGTCACCGGCGCCGCCCCGGAGACCGGCGTGCCCGGCGCGGTCGCCGTCGAGCTGGTCCACAACTTCTCGCTGCTGCACGACGACCTGATGGACGGCGACGAGCAGCGCCGGCACCGCGACACCGTCTGGAAGGTGCACGGCCCCGCCCAGGCCGTCCTGGTCGGTGACGCCCTGTTCGCCCTGGCCAACGAGGTGCTGCTGGAACGCGGCACCGTCGAGGCCGGCCGCGCCACGCGCCGCCTCACCCGGGCCAGCCGGGCGCTCATCGACGGGCAGGCCCAGGACATCTCCTACGAGCACCGCGACCGGGTCAGCGTCGAGGAGTGCCTGGAGATGGAGGGCAACAAGACCGGCGCCCTGCTCGCCTGCGCCAGCTCCATCGGCGCGGTGCTCGGCGGCGCCGACGACCGCACCGCCGACGCCCTGGAACGGTACGGCCACCACCTGGGCCTCGCCTTCCAGGCGGTCGACGACCTGCTCGGCATCTGGGGCGACCCGGAGTCCACCGGCAAGCAGACCTGGAGCGACCTGCGCCAGCGCAAGAAGTCCCTCCCGGTCGTGGCCGCGCTCGCCGCGGACGGCCCGGCCGCCGCCCGGCTCGGTGAGATCCTCGCGGCCGACGCCAAGAGCAGTGACTTCGCGAGCTTCTCCGAGGAGGAGTTCGCGGCCCGTGCCGCCCTCATCGATGAGGCCGGCGGTCGCGAGTGGACCGCCGAGGAGGCACGACGTCAGCACACCATCGCCATCGAGGCCCTCGACACCGTGGACATGCCCGACCGGGTGCGGGACCAGTTCACGGCGCTCGCGGACTTCGTCGTCGTACGAAAGAGATGATCACCATCTTCGGTCGAATAGCCCTCGCGTAGTCGCCGGCCGGTGGTACGGGAGCACCCCACCGGCCGACGGCGGACCCACAGCAGACGCACCACTTGCAGGACTGCACGAAGGGGAAGCCATGACAGCGACGACCGACGGAAGCACCGGGGCGGCCTCGCCGTCCCGGCTCGCCGCGGCCAGCGAACACGACACCGACAGCCCCGAGGCGGCCGGGGTTCCCGACATCGCCGCCCGCGCCGTACGGCGCGCCACCGACTTCCTGCTGTCCCGTCAGAGCGACGAGGGCTGGTGGAAGGGCGACCTCGACACCAACGTCACGATGGACGCCGAGGACCTGCTGCTGCGTCAGTTCCTCGGCATCCGCGACGAGGACACCACCCGCGCCGCCGCCCTGTTCATCCGCGGGGAGCAGCGCGAGGACGGCACCTGGGCCACCTTCTACGGCGGCCCCGGCGACCTCTCCGCCACCATCGAGGCGTACGTCGCGCTGCGGCTGGCCGGCGACGCCCCCGACGCCCCGCACATGGCGAGGGCCTCCGCCTGGATCCGCGAGCAGGGCGGCATCGCCTCGTCGCGGGTCTTCACCCGCATCTGGCTGGCCCTGTTCGGCTGGTGGAAGTGGGAGGACCTGCCCGAGCTGCCGCCCGAGCTGATCTGGTTCCCCACCTGGGCGCCGCTCAACATCTACGACTTCGGCTGCTGGGCGCGGCAGACCATCGTGCCGCTCACCATCGTCTCCGCCAAGCGGCCGGTGCGCCCCGCCCCGTTCCCGCTGGACGAACTGCACACCGACCCGGACCATCCCAACCCTCCCCGGCCGCTCGCCCCGGCCCGCACCTGGGACGGCGCCTTCCAGCGGCTGGACAAGGGCCTGCACGCGCTGCGCAGGGCCGTCCCGCGCCGGCTGCGCCGGGCCGCGATGCACACCGCCGCCCGCTGGATCATCGAACGGCAGGAGAACGACGGCTGCTGGGGCGGCATCCAGCCCCCGGCCGTGTACTCGGTCATCGCCCTGCACCTGCTCGGCTACGACCTCAACCACCCGGTGATGCGCGCCGGCCTGGAGTCCCTGGACCGCTTCGCCGTGTGGCGCGAGGACGGCGCCCGGATGATCGAGGCCTGCCAGTCCCCGGTGTGGGACACCTGCCTGGCCACCATCGCGCTGGCCGACGCGGGCGTGCCCGCCGACCACCCGCAACTGGTCAAGGCCGCCGACTGGATGCTCGGCGAGCAGGTGGTGCGGCCCGGCGACTGGTCCGTGCGCCGCCCCCACCTCCCGCCGGGCGGCTGGGCGTTCGAGTTCCACAACGACAACTACCCCGACATCGACGACACCGCCGAGGTGGTCCTCGCGCTGCGCCGGGTCAAGCACCACGACCCGGAGCGGGTGGACAACGCCATCGGGCGCGGAGTGCGCTGGAACCTCGGCATGCAGTCGAGGAACGGCGCGTGGGGCGCCTTCGACGTCGACAACACCAGCCCGTTCCCCAACCGGCTGCCCTTCTGCGACTTCGGCGAGGTCATCGACCCGCCGTCGGCGGACGTCACCGCGCACGTCGTGGAGATGCTCGCCGTCGAGGGCCTCGCCCGCGACCCGCGCACCCGGCGCGGCGTGGAGTGGCTGCTCGCCGAACAGGAGCCGGACGGCTCGTGGTTCGGCCGCTGGGGCGTCAACTACATCTACGGCACCGGATCGGTGGTCCCCGCCCTGACCGCGGCCGGCGTCCCGACGTCCCACCCGGCGATCCGGCGGGCCGTGACCTGGCTGGAGAAGGTGCAGAACGAGGACGGCGGCTGGGGCGAGGACCTGCGCTCCTACCGTTACGTCAAGGAGTGGAGCGGCCGGGGCGCCTCCACCGCCTCGCAGACCGCCTGGGCACTGATGGCGCTGCTCGCGGCGGGGGAGCGCGACTCCGCCGCCGTCGAACGCGGCGTCGCGTGGCTGGCGCACACCCAGCGGGAGGACGGCTCCTGGGACGAGCCGTACTTCACCGGCACCGGCTTCCCCTGGGACTTCTCCATCAACTACCACCTCTACCGGCAGGTCTTCCCGCTCACCGCGCTCGGCCGGTACGTCCACGGCGAGCCGTTCAGCAAGAGACCGGCCGCGGCGGCCGCCGGCGCCGGGCAGGCGCTCGCCGAGGCGAAGGGCGGCTGATGAGCGGCCGGCCCGCCCCCGCCCCGCTGCTGATCGCCTGCGCGCTCGGCATCGAACAGCTCGCGCTGCGCAGGCGGGAGCGCACCGCCCCGGGCGGGCCGGTCACCGTGCTGCGCACCGGCATGGGACCGGTGGCGGCCGAGCGGTCCGTCACCCGGGTGCTCGCCGCCCCGGCGCTGCGCGGCGCCGCCGTCCTCGCCACCGGCTTCTGCGCGGGCCTCGCCCCCGGCATGCACCCCGGCGACCTGGTCGTCGCCGAGGAGACCCGGGACCCGCGGGGCAGCGTGCCCTGCGTCGGCACCGAGCTGCTGGTGAAGGAGCTGGTGCGCGCGGCGCCCGGACGCACCGTGCACACCGGCCCGCTCACCGGCTCCGGCCACGTCGTCCGCGGCCACGAACGCTCCGACCTGCTCGCCACCGGCGCGATCGCGGCGGACATGGAGTCGGCGGCCACGCTCCTGAGCGCCGTCCGCGCGGCCGAGCGCCCGGTTGCGGCCGTCCGGGTGGTCGTGGACGCTCCTGAACACGAACTCGTCCGCATCGGCACGGTACGCGGTGGAATATCGGCTTTCCGTGTCCTTCGTTCCGTCCTTCCGGCTTTCTATGAATGGCACCGTTCCTTGCTGCTCCCCAGGAGGTGAGCCAGATGGCCATGCCGCTGCGCCAGTCCGTCAAGGTCGCTACATACTTGGCCGAACAGAAGCTCCGCGGGCGGGACAAGTTCCCGCTCATCGTCGAACTGGAACCGCTCTTCGCCTGCAACCTCAAGTGCGAGGGATGCGGCAAGATCCAGCACCCGGCCGGTGTGCTCAAGCAGCGCATGCCCGTCGCACAGGCCGTCGGCGCCGTCCTGGAGTCCGGGGCGCCCATGGTGTCGATCGCCGGCGGCGAGCCCCTGATGCACCCCCAGATCGACGAGATCGCGCGTCAGCTGGTGGCCCGCCGCAAGTACGTCTTCCTGTGCACCAACGCGCTGCTGATGCGCAAGAAGATGGACAGGTTCACGCCCTCGCCGTACTTCGCGTTCGCGGTGCACATCGACGGGCTGCGGGAGCGGCACGACGAGTCCGTCGCCAAGGAGGGCGTGTTCGACGAGGCCGTGGCGGCCATCAAGGAGGCCAAGCGGCGCGGCTTCCGGGTCACCACCAACTCGACCTTCTTCAACACCGACACCCCCCAGACGGTCGTCGAGGTGCTCAACTACCTCAACGACGAGCTCGAGGTCGACGAGATGATGATCTCACCCGCCTACGCCTACGAGAAGGCGCCCGACCAGGAGCACTTCCTGGGAGTGGAGCAGACCCGGGAGCTGTTCAGGAAGGCCTTCGCGGGCGGCAACCGGCGCCGCTGGCGGCTCAACCACTCCCCGCTGTTCCTCGACTTCCTCGAGGGCAGGGTCGACTTCCCGTGCACCGCCTGGGCGATCCCCAACTACTCCCTCTTCGGCTGGCAGCGCCCCTGCTACCTGATGAGCGACGGGTACGTGCCGACCTACCGGGAACTCATCGAGGACACCGACTGGGACCGGTACGGCCGCGGCAAGGACCCGCGCTGCGCCAACTGCATGGCCCACTGCGGCTACGAGCCCACCGCCGTCCTCGCCACCATGGGCTCGCTGAAGGAGTCCCTGCGCGCCCTGCGCGAGACCGTCTCGTCGAGCAGGGCGTGAGGCGGATGACCGCAGTCTCCCTGGGCCTCCCCGAGGTCCCGGCCACGCTCGCCGTGCGGCGGAGGAGCCGGCGGATCCAGGTCGGGTCGGTGGCGGTGGGCGGGAACGCGCCGGTGTCGGTGCAGTCGATGACCACCACGCGCACGTCGGACATCGGCGCCACGCTGCAGCAGATCGCGGAGCTGACCGCGTCGGGCTGCCAGATCGTGCGGGTGGCCTGCCCGACGCAGGACGACGCGGACGCGCTGCCGGTGATCGCGCGGAAGTCGCAGATCCCGGTGATCGCCGACATCCACTTCCAGCCGAAGTACGTGTTCGCCGCGATCGAGGCGGGCTGCGCGGCGGTGCGGGTGAACCCGGGCAACATCAAGAAGTTCGACGACCAGGTCAAGGAGATCGCCAGGGCGGCGAAGGACCACGGCACGCCGATCCGGATCGGGGTGAACGCGGGGTCGCTGGACCGGCGGCTGCTGCAGAAGTACGGCAGGGCCACCCCGGAGGCGCTGGCGGAGTCGGCGCTGTGGGAGGCGTCGCTGTTCGAGGAGCACGGTTTCCGCGACATCAAGATCTCGGTCAAGCACAACGATCCGGTGGTGATGGTCGAGGCCTACCGGCAGCTCGCCGAGCAGTGCGACTATCCGCTGCACCTGGGGGTGACCGAGGCCGGTCCGGCCTTCCAGGGCACGATCAAGTCGGCCGTGGCGTTCGGTGCGCTGCTGTCGCAGGGCATCGGCGACACCATCCGGGTGTCGTTGTCGGCGCCGCCGGTGGAGGAGATCAAGGTCGGCATCCAGATCCTGGAGTCGCTGAATCTGCGGCAGCGTGGGCTGGAGATCGTGTCGTGTCCGTCGTGCGGGCGGGCGCAGGTGGATGTGTACAAGCTGGCGGAGGAGGTCACCGCGGGGCTGACGGGCATGGAGGTGCCGTTGCGGGTCGCGGTGATGGGCTGTGTGGTGAACGGTCCCGGTGAGGCGCGTGAGGCGGACCTGGGTGTGGCCTCGGGCAACGGCAAGGGGCAGATCTTCGTGAAGGGCGAGGTCGTCAAGACCGTGCCGGAGTCGAAGATCGTGGAGACGCTGATCGAGGAGGCGATGAAGATCGCCGAACAGATGGAGAAGGACGGTATCGCGTCGGGGGAGCCGGCCGTCACCGTGAGCTGAACAGCACGGAACCGAAGGGGGCCCGGGCGTGACGATTCCGGAGAGCATCCGGCAGCCACGTGACCTGAAGGCGCTGACCGAGGCGGAACTCGGCGGACTGTCGGATGAGATCAGGGAGTTCCTGGCGCACACGGTCGCCGGGACCGGGGGCCGCCTCGGACCCGGCCTCGGGGTGGCGGAACTCATGACCGCCCTGCACCGGGTCCTCGAGCCGTCGGCCGACCGCATCCTGGGGGACACCGGCCACCGGAGCTACGCGCACAAGAGCTACGCGCACGAGCTGTTGACCGGTCGTCAGGACGTC
Organism: Streptomyces sp. DSM 120436; assembly: GCF_055778765.1. NCBI lineage: Bacteria > Bacillati > Actinomycetota > Actinomycetes > Kitasatosporales > Streptomycetaceae > Streptomyces > Streptomyces sp. DSM 120436. Next base: position 4,137,993 of record NZ_JBSKBS010000001.1, read on the forward strand.
CCCGAGCCGCGCGGCGAGGGCGGCCTGTCCGGCTGCCCCTCCCGTGAGGAGCCCGAGCACGACGTCGTCGGCCCCACCCTGCCGCCGCCGGCCGCGGACCACCGGCCGGCGGCCGTCGTGGAGGACGACAGCCGCGCGGCCGGGGCCGGTTCGGCGGTGGCGCCGGTGCTGGGTGACGCGGAGGCCGACGTGCCGGTGCGGTGGTTCGGCACCCCGGAGCAGTTCCTCGCGCACGCCGAGCGCGGCGAGGTGCTCGCCGACACCGGACTCACGCCCGTCGCCGTCGCCGGACGGATCAGTGCGAGCCTCGCCGCCCCGGACGAACTCGCGAAACAGCCACTGGACGCACAGGAGCACCAGGTATGACCACCGCGGAGTCCGCGTCGGAGCCGTCACGGGCCGGGACGTTCGACCTCGGCGCGCTGCTGGCCGAGCGCGGGGCCGAGCGCTACGAGCTGCACAGCCGGTACCTCAACCCGCAGCTCCCGCGCATGCTGCACACCATCGGCTTCGACAGGGTCTACGAGCGCGCCGAGGGCGCCCACTTCTGGGACGCCGACGGCAACGACCACCTGGACATGCTCGCCGGGTTCGGGGTGATGGGGCTCGGCCGCCACCACCCCGTGGTCCGCAAGGCGCTGCACGACGTGCTGGACCTCTCCCTGGCCGACCTCACCCGCTTCGACTGCCAGCCGCTGCCGGGCCTGCTCGCGGAGAAGCTCCTCGCCCACAGTCCGCATCTGGACCGGGTGTTCTTCGGCAACAGCGGCACGGAGGCCGTGGAGGCAGCCCTGAAGTTCGCCCGCTACGCCACCGGCCGCCCCAGGGTGCTGTACTGCGAGCACGCCTTCCACGGGCTGACCGCCGGCGCCCTGTCGGTCAACGGCGAGGCCGGCTTCCGGGACGGGTTCGCCCCGCTGCTGCCCGACACGGCCGTACCGCTCGGCGACCTCGGCGCGCTGGAGCGGGAGCTGCGCAGGGGCGACGTGGCCGCGCTGATCGTGGAGCCGATCCAGGGCAAGGGCGTGCACGAGGCCCCGCCCGGCTGTCTGCGGGCCGCGCAGGAGCTGCTGCGCCGGCACAAGGCGCTGCTGATCGCCGACGAGGTGCAGACCGGACTCGGCCGCACCGGCGACTTCTACGCCTACCAGCACGAGGAGGGCGTCGAGCCGGACCTGGTGTGCGTGGCCAAGGCGCTGTCCGGCGGGTACGTGCCGGTGGGCGCGACGCTCGGCAGGGACTGGATCTTCAAGAAGGTCTTCTCGTCGATGGACCGGGTGCTGGTGCACTCCGCCAGCTTCGGTTCCAACGCGCAGGCCATGGCGGCGGGCCTCGCGGTGCTGTCGGTCATGGAGGACGAGCAGATCGTCGCGCACGTGCGCGCCGTCGGGGACCTGCTGCGGACCCGGCTGGCCGCGCTGACCGACCGCTACGAGCTGCTCGCCGACGTCCGCGGACGGGGCCTGATGATCGGCATCGAGTTCGGGCGGCCCCGCTCGCTGAGGCTGCGCTCGCGCTGGGCCATGCTGCAGGCGGCCCGCAAGGGACTCTTCGCGCAGATGGTGGTGGTGCCGCTGCTCCAGCGGCACCGTATCCTCACTCAGGTCTCCGGCGATCATCTGGAGGTGATCAAGCTGATCCCTCCGCTGATCATCGACGAGGGGGACGTGGACCGGTTCGTGGACGCCTTCACCGCGGTGATGGACGACGCCCACGAGGGCGGGCTCATCTGGGACTTCGGCAAGACCCTGGTGAAGCAGGCGGTCGCCCACCGGTGAGAATCCGGCGCGGTTTGCCTCAGAGGCAAGGAAATTGCCCCAGGGGTAAGTTCTGGTGCTCAATGGGGGCATGAGCTCCTCCGAGACCGAACCGCGGGCGGAGGCCGCCGAAGCGCTGCCCGCGGTCGCTCCGCAGCTGCGCGCCCTGCGCCGTCGGGCCTCCCTGACGCTGGAGGCCGCCGCCCGGCAGGCGGGTCTGTCGCCCGCCCACCTCTCCCGGCTGGAGACCGGACAGCGCCAGCCCTCGCTGCCGATGCTGCTCTCCCTGGCGCGGATCTACGGGACGACCGTCTCCGAGCTGCTCGGGGAGTCGGCCGCCGACCGGGACGCCGTGGTGCGCGCCGCCGACATGGAGCCCACGGAGGCGGGCGGCTGGTCGTACTGGCAGGCCGGCGCCGCCGGACGCGGCATGCAGGCCCTGCGGGTCCATGTGCCGCACGGCTCCCAGGGCGACATCGTGCGGGTCCACCCCGGCGAGGAGTGGCTGTACGTCCTCAAGGGGCGGCTGCTGCTGCGCCTCGGGGACACCCTGCACCGGCTGTCCCCGGGCGACAGCGCCCACTTCGACTCGCTCACCCCGCACCGCATCGCCGCGCAGGACGCCGACGGTGTCGAGCTGCTGTTCGTCCACACCCTGCTGCAGAGTCCCACGGCCGCCCTGTGCCTGGGCCCGACCCCTGGAGAGACACCGTGAGCGGCAAGGACATGGAGGAGAAGTTCCCCCGGGCCCTGTGGGTCCGTCTGTTCGTCTACGTCGTGGTCGGGCACGTCTTCGCGGCCTTCATCTACTTCCTCTTCGAGATCGCGCCGAAGAAGTAGCGGCCGGCCGGGCGACGGGAGCCGGCGTCAGTCGAGCAGGCGCTCGCGCAGCCGCTCCCGGAGGGCCGGCGTGAGACCGAGCCCCTGCTCCAGGTAGGCGTCCACGCCGCCCCAGGTCTCCTCGACGGTCTCGAAGGCCGCCGCCAGATACTCCTCGCGCGCGTCGAACAGCGGGCTGAGCAGCTCCATGACCTCGGGGGAGTAGGCGTCGGGGGAGCTGCCGCTGCGGCGCACCTTGTAGCGGCGGTGCTTGGCGTTGGACTTCAGGTAGTCCTCGACGATCGCGTCGCGCTCCACGCCCACGGCGAGCAGGGTGACCGCCACGGAGAGACCGGCGCGGTCCTTGCCGGCCGCGCAGTGCATCAGCGCGGGGACGCTGTCCTCGGCGAGCGCGCGCAGCACCTGGGAGTGCTCGGCGGTGCGCTCCTTGACGATCATGCGGTACGAGGTGATCATCCGGTCGGCGCCCTGGCCGTCGGCGAGGATCGCGCGGAGCTGGTCCAGGTCGCCGTCGCGCACCATCTTCCAGAACTCCGCGCCGTCGGCCGGGTCGCTCAGCGGCAGGTTGACGTTGCGCACGCCCGGCAGCTCCACGTCCGGCCCCTCCAGCTTCTGGTCGGCCGCGTTGCGGAAGTCGAACACGGTGTGCAGGCCGAGCGAGGAGAGGAAGACGGCGTCCTCCGCGGTGGCGTGGGCGAGGTGACCGCTGCGGAACAGCACACCGTGCCGCACCCGCCGGCCGTCCACCGTGGGCAGCCCGCCCACGTCGCGGAAGTTGCGCACCCCGGTCAGCTGGGGCTCGGTCGACGGGATCTCCTGCGTCACGGACGGCTCCTCCCACTCGGCGCCGTCGCCGCGGCTCGTCGACGGGCACCACTCGACGATACGACATACCTGCCTGGGGCAATGAGTTGTCCACAGGGTGACTGAGCGGGCCCCCGGTCGGCTGGTGACGTGCTGAGAAACGTCGCTTTTTATTCGATTTTGTGAGGCGTGTGACGGGTTGGTGTCACGGGAGACCGGAGGCTGCCATCGTGTCGGCTGCGGCGTCGGACTTCGGGTGATTGAGGCGTTCTGTCCGATTAGGCCGGTTAGGGGTAACTTGCTCCGATGGAGCGGGAATTGAGGATGGGGTGCGTGAGCATCGTCATACCGGTGACCGTGCGCTGTCGCCATGTCCACGTAATTCCCCTCCCTGGCAAGGGAATTCGCCCGTGTGCCGCTTCCGACATCAACGCACGGTGACGTCTTTTTCCCCTTTCGATCACGTAAAAAGCGGGTTCGCGGGAACCCGCGCTTGTTTCGCCCCGTCGGGGTCGCTTACGTTCCCAACCGATCCGGACGGACGCCTAATCCTGCCGCCGCCCGGAGCCCGCACACACTGACCCGACGTACGGCAGGAGCGGGGGACCCACAGGTACCACTGCCTGTTCCGGACCCCGGAAACAGGCTTGGGGTTAAGCCGCGCGGCAACGCGGCCGGACATCTCCAGTCCGCACCCGACAGCTCACCTCGTAGGCGCCGGAGAGGAATTCGTCATGCCCGCGAAGGGTAAGCACCGCCGTACCAAGGCTCAGCGTTTCACCCGCTCCATCGCCGTCGCCGGAACCGGTGGCGCCGCGCTCGCCCTGCCGTTCCTCGGCGCCACCGGCGCGCACGCCGCGACGCCGCAGTCGGCCCCCGAGAAGTCGGTCCAGTCGCTGTCCGTCACCGGCCAGCAGGCCAAGGCCGACAAGGGCGACGAGGCCCGCACGTACACCGTGAAGGCCGGCGACTACCTCGCCAAGATCGCCGAGGCGGAGCACGTCGACGGCGGCTGGAAGCAGCTCTACGCGGACAACCGCGAGGCCGTGGGTGACGACCCGTCGCTCATCCACCCGGGTCTGAAGCTCTCCGTCGACGGCAAGGCCGCCGCCAAGAGCACGCCCCGGCAGTCCACTTCGCCGCAGGCGCCGAAGTCCGCCGCTCCCAAGGCCGAGCAGCCCGCCGAGCAGCCTGCCGAGAAGCCCGCTCAGCAGCCCGCGCAGAAGTCGTCCGAGGAGTCCGCCTCCGACGGCGCCTCCACCCAGACCACCTCCGGCTACAGCTCGCCGGTGCCCGGCGGCGGCGTCGGCACCGCCTACAAGGTGGCCGGCAGCATGTGGTCCAGCGGCTACCACACCGGTGTCGACTTCAGCATCCCGACCGGCACCTCCCTGAAGGCCGTCGGCGCCGGCACCGTCGTCTCCGCCGGCTGGGGCGGCGCGTACGGCAACCAGGTCGTCATCAAGCTGAACGACGGCTACTACGCCCAGTACGCCCACCTGTCCTCGCTGTCCGTCTCGACGGGCCAGACGGTGAGCGCCGGCCAGCAGGTCGGTCTCTCCGGTGCGACCGGCAACGTGACCGGCCCGCACCTGCACTTCGAGATCCGCACCGGCCCGGACTACGGCTCGGACGTGGACCCGATCTCGTACCTCCGTTCCAAGGGCGTCTCCATCTGACCCCTCGCGGCACCCTTCCTGACACGCGCGCCGAAGGCCGGCCCCCGATCCACGGGGCCGGCCTTCGGCGTGTCCGGGCCCGGCCCGTACCTGTTCCGGGCTCGGTCAAACCCGGGAGTGGCTTATCTCACCGCCCGTCAACCCCTCCCTACGGTCGCGTAGGTCACATCGGAAGGTGAATCATGTGCGGCTGTGGCAGACGATTCGAAGAGTGACAAGGCAACAGTGATCGGGTCGTACGTGGCGGTGGGGGACAGCTTCACCGAGGGCGTCGGCGACCCCGGCCCCGACGGGGCGTTCGTCGGCTGGGCCGACCGGCTCGCCGTCCTGCTCGCCGACCGCAGGCCCGAGGGCGACTTCCAGTACGTCAATCTCGCGGTGCGCGGCAAGCTGCTGGACCAGATCGTGGCCGACCAGGTCCCGCGGGCCGTCGAACTCGCCCCCGACCTGGTCTCGTTCTGCGCGGGCGGCAACGACATCCTGCGTCCGGGCACCGACCCGGACGAGGTCGCCGAGCGCTTCGAGAAGGCCGTCGCCCGGCTCGCCGCGGCGGCCGGCACGGTCCTGGTGACCACCGGGTTCGACACCCGTGGCGTCCCGCTGCTCAAGCACCTGCGCGGCAAGATCGCCACGTACAACGGGCACGTGCGGGCCGTCGCCGACCGGTACGGCTGCCCGGTGCTCGACCTGTGGTCGCTGCGCAGCGTGCAGGACCGCAGAGCCTGGGACGCCGACCGGCTGCACCTCTCGCCCGAGGGGCACACCCGCGTCGCGCTGCGCGCGGGCATGTCCCTCGGCCTGAAGGTGCCCGCCGACCCGGAGCAGCCGTGGCCGCCGCTCCCGCCGCGCGGCACCCTGGAGATCCGCCGGGACGACGTCCACTGGGCCCGCGAGTACCTGGTGCCGTGGATCGGCCGCCGTCTGCGCGGCGAGTCCTCCGGCGACCACGTCACGGCGAAGGGGCCGCTGTCCCCGGACGACATCCGCTCGTGGATCGCGGCGGTCGCATGACGACAGGGGCGGGTCCGGAGCCCTGGCCCGGACCCGCCCCTGCGGGCTCTTCCACAACCCGCACCCGCTGTCGGAGCCGCCGCACATAATGGAATCTCCGATCGATTCCCTGTGGAGGTACCGTGGCCGCTTCTTCCGCCCCCGGGCCGGGGCTGAGCGCCCTGCGGCCGCCGGCCTTCGGTGCGGAGCCGACAGGTGAGCGCCTGGCGCGGATCCGCAGGTCCCCGCACTTCGCGAACGGCGTGTTCCGGAACCCGGGCGGCCCGGCCCGTGTGCGCCCCTCCGGGTCGGGCCGGGACATGGCCAGGCTGTACCTGGACAAGGACGCCCGCTCCCGCCGCGCCCCGCGGGCCGGGATCCCGGTGCATCCCACCACCCTCGCCGACCTGGCCCGCCCGCCCGCGACCGGGCTGCGCCTGACGTGGACGGGGCACTCCGGTGTGCTCGCGGAGATCGACGGGCAGCGGGTGCTGTTCGACCCCGTGTGGGCAGAGCGCTGCTCGCCCTTCCCCTTCGCCGGACCGAAGCGGCTGCACCCCGTTCCGCTGCCGCTGTCCGCGCTCGGCCCGGTGGACGTCGTGGTGATCTCCCACGACCACTACGACCACCTGGACATGCCGACGATCAGAGAGCTGGCCGGCACGGACACCGTGTTCGCCGTGCCGCTCGGGGTGGGCGCGCACCTGGAGCGCTGGGGCGTCCCCGCGGAGCGGCTGCGCGAGCTGGACTGGCAGGAGTCGACGCGGGTCGGCGGGCTCACCCTGACCGCGACCCCGGCCCGGCACTTCTGCGGGCGGGGCCTGCGCAACACCCAGCACACCCTGTGGGCCTCCTGGACGGTCGCCGGTGAGCGGCACCGCATTTACCACAGCGGCGACACCGGCTACTTCGACGGCTTCCGCGACATCGGCGCGGCCCACGGCCCGTTCGACGCGACGATGATCCAGGTCGGCGCCTATTCCGAGTTCTGGCCGGACATCCACATGACGCCCGAGGAGGGCGTGCGCGCGCACCTCGACCTCCAGGGCGGGGAGCCGGGCGGCGTGCTGCTGCCGATCCACTGGGGGACGTTCAACCTGGCGCCGCATCCGTGGGCGGAGCCGGGGGAGTGGATGAAGGACGCCGCCGAGGAGGCCGGCCAGGCGGTGGCGTTCCCCCGGCCGGGAGAGCCGTTCGAACCGGCGGGGAGGCTGCCGGTGGAGGCGTGGTGGCGGGCGGTGTCCGGTCCGATCGCCCGTCCGTGGCGGCGTTCCCGGATCGCTGAGGGTGTGGCCGGGACGAGCGAAGGGCGTCTCGGCCTCGCCGGTGAGCGGTGACGTCGGCCGGGGACGAGGCGGGCCGGTGGTTGCCCTTCGCCAGGGCCGTGCCCCTGGCGAAGGGCAACCACACAACCCGGAACGGATCACTCAGGGGCCGGCCGGGTCCGGTGCGTGCGTTCTCGGTGTTCTCCCAGGCCGAGAGGTGACACCGCCTCAGATGGTCGGGGTGTCGTCGACGACCGGCTTGTGAATTTCGACGACCGGCTTCCACCCCGTGGAGAACTCGATGAAGTCCGCGCGGGTGGGGTAGGTGTCGATCGCCCGACGGTCGCGCTTGGGGTTGTCGCTCCCCTTGCGTCCCCGGGGGATCTGCTCCTCGTAGATGTCGACCTTCACGTCGGGGACCTCCTTGAGGCCCTGGCGCCAGATCTGCACGACGTCGGCGCCGAACGCCTGCCGGACGGCAGCGTAAAGGGCCGTGAGGGACCCCTTGTCCCCACCGGGGACGAAAAGAGCCAGGTCCAGCACGACACCGGCGGACTGGAGGACCTCGATGGTCGCCGAGCCGTTCTCGTCGGCCAAGTAGATTCCGGCTTCGTTCTCGTCGTCGGGAAGACAGGTGACCTCTTCCTGGAACACGGTTCTCGCCGTGATCGAGCCGCCCTCGAAATTCTCGCCGGGCTTGGTCAGAAAAGCAGGGACATAGCAGTCGGGAAGTTTGAGCGCTGCGGTGTCGGCGGAAACGAAGATCTTGTCCTTCACGCCGAGCTTCGTCACCTCTTCCAGTGAGAGGCGGCGAGCGGCGATCTTCTCCGTGTTCACGATTTCCCTTTCAGGTTGCACTGCCCCTTCGGGCGAGGACGCTATCACGAAACCCTGAGGTCAACTGCCCAGTGATTGTTGGGTACATGGCCTCTGACGGCCTGCGCAGGGGGATATTGGAGCGAGTGCCACTCGGTCGGGAACACGCATCCGCCGGGCAGTATCCCTCGTCATGGTGTGGGTGATCAACTGGGGATTGCATTCCGGTGCGTTGGGTGGCACGGAGGAACCAAAAGAGGGTTTCCGGTAGATACCGCCCACATCGCCTTCGGGGGCGGCGAGGTGAGACGATCCATTCGTCGTGCACCTCGAAGAGCGCAGCGGAAACCAGCCGGGCGGCCCGGCGCACGCCCAGTTCCTGCTCGCGGGTGACCGCTGGCCCGGCGGGCACGACACGAGCGACGGGCGGGCCGGAGATCTCCCTCCGGCCCGCCCGTCGCTCGCCCCACCCGCGCTCAGGGAGTGGCCGTGACCGGCTTCGGGCCGGTCCCCGCCGCCGCTGCCTCCGCCGCGAGGCGGCGGCGCCGGGTGGCGGGTCCGAACACCGCCAGGACCACCGCACCCAGCGTCCAGGTGCCCGCGATGACCATGAAGACCGCCTGGTAGCCGATGCCGTTGTAGACACCGGCGATCATCAGCGGCCCCACCGCGTTCGACAGCCGCCCCAGACCGTAGGCGATGCTCGTGCCCAGCGAGCGGCCCTCGGTGCCGTACAGCTCGGGGGCGTACGCGTACGCCAGGGCCGTGTAACCGCGCTCGAACAGGTTGACCAGGAAGCCGAAGACGACGATCAGCACCGGGGTGAAGGTCAGCCCGTAGAGCAGGCCTGAACCGGCGATGACCAGGCCGAACACCACCAGGCACCACTTGCGTTCGAAACGGTCGGTGACCATCGCCGCGAGGAAGGAGCCGAGCGGCGCGCCCACGGTCGTCAGCGCGACGTAGAAGATCGAGTCCTCGACGCTGACGCCCTCGGCGGCCAGCAGGGTCGGCGCCCAGCTGGAGTAGCCGAAGAAACCGATGGTCTGGGTGATCCACAGGACCGACAGCAGAATCGTCGGGTACAGGAACTTCTTGTCCTTCAGCATGGTCAGGCCCGGCTTGACCGCCGGCCCCTTGGGCTTCGGCTGCTGCGGCTCGGGCAGCGGGCCGTGCTCGGCCGTCGCACCGGCTTCGATGCGGGCCAGCACCGCCTCCGCCTCCTCGTGCCGGCCGCGCGTCTCCAGCCACTGCGGGGACTCCTCGAGCCGCCGCACGAAGAACAGGAACAGCGCCCCCAGCGACCCCCAGAGGTAGACCAGCCGCCAGGACCAGTCGGACATCGGCACCACCGCGGAGGCGATCAGGTTGGTGACGGGCGTGCCGCAGATGCCGATGACGATGGCGTACGCCTGGAACTTGCCGCGCTTGGCGCTGGGGAACAGCTCGCTGATGTAGACGACGGCGACGACGGTCATCGCGGACAGACCCGCCGAGGTCAGCACGCGGAACGCGCCGAGGGACCAGATGTCCCAGGCGAACACGCAGGCGAACGACCACACCGTGAACCACAGGGTGGTCAGGGTCAGGGTGCGTTTGCGCCCCAGCCGGTCGGCCAGCCCGCCGGCCACGACGGCGCCGATGAACATGCCCACGAAGGACAGGGAGGTGACGTAGGCGACGGTGTCGACGTCGGCGCCCCACTGCTCGCGTACCACCGGCGCCGTGATGGCGAAGGTGTTGATGTCCGCGAACTCGAAGAAGTAGGCGAACGCCACCGCGAGGATGGTCCGCTTGTGGAACTTCGTGATCGGCAGCCGGTCGATCCGGTTCGCCGCGTTGGTGGTGCGGATGTGCTGCACTGCACGCTCCAGGGAAGGGGAGGACCCGTCTCACCGGGCCGGGGGGTGACGACGTCAGCGGGCCTCTTCGGGCCAGTACAGACGCAGGGGGTTGTCGACGAGCAGCGCCCGCCGGCGCTCGGGGGTGGTCGCGATGCGCGGGATGTGGTCGACCAGCAGACCGTCGTCGGGCATGTGGTCCTTCAGGTTCGGGTGCGGCCAGTCGGTGCCCCACAGCACCCGGTCGGTGAACTCCTCGACGACCTTGCGCGCGAACGGCACCACGTCCCGGTAGGCGTGCCGCTCCCCGTCGAGCGCGGGCGGTCCGCAGACCGTGAGCCGCTCGGGGCAGGACACCTTCACCCACACGTCGTTCGCCGCCACGAACCGCAGGAAGCGCGCGAACTCCGGCCCGTCCGGGCTGCGGGTGACGTCCGGGCGGCCCATGTGGTCGATGACCAGCGGCACCGGCAGGGAGGCGAAGAAGGACTCCAGGTCCGGCAGGTCCGCCGCCTCGAAGTACAGGACGACGTGCCAGCCCAGTGGCGCCACCCGGCGGGCCACCGCCTCCAGCGCCTCGCGCGGCGCCGCGTCCACCAGGCGCCGGACGAAGTTGAAGCGCACCCCGCGCACTCCGGCGTCGTGCAGCCGGCGCAGCTCCGCGTCGGTGACGTCCGGGCGGACCGTCGCCACGCCGCGGGCGCGTCCGCCGGCCGTGCGCAGGGCGTCCACCAGGGCGCTGTTGTCCGCGCCGTGGCAGGTGGCCTGCACGATCACGTTGCGGTCCACGCCCAGGTGGTCGCGCAGCGCGAACAGGTCGTGCTTGGAGGCGTCGACCGGGGTGTACTTCCGCTCCGGGGCGAAGGGGAACTCGGCGGCGGGGCCGAAGACGTGGCAGTGGGCGTCCACCGATCCCGGCGGCAGGACGAACGAGGGCTTGCTCGGCCCGCGGTACCAGTCGAGCCAGCCGGGGGTGACCGCGGTGTCGTGGTCGGTCATCGTGCTCCTCGGATCTCAGTCGACGTAGGTGAGGCCGAGCTCGGCCAGCGGTTCGCGCATGCCGTACATGTCCAGGCCCAGCTCGCCGGCCCGGAACCGCTCCCGCTTGCCCTCCTCGGCCGCCTCGCGCCGTGCGGACGCCTCGGCGACCTCGGCGGCCCGGGCGGCCGGGACGACCACCACGCCGTCGGCGTCGGCGACGATCACGTCACCCGGGTTGACCAGGGCGTTCGCCACGACGACGGGGACGTTGACCGACCCCAGGGTGGCCTTGACGGTGCCCTTGGCGCTGACCGCCCGGGAGAAGACGGGGAAGTCCATCCCGCGCAGGTCGTCCACGTCGCGGCAGCCGCCGTCGATCACCAGGCCCCGGGCGCCACGGGCGCGCAGCGACGTGGCGAGCAGCTCCCCGAAGAAGCCGTCCTCGCTCTCGGTCGTACAGCCGGCGACCACGACGTCGCCCTCGCGCACCTGCTCGGCGGCGACGTGCAGCATCCAGTTGTCGCCGGGCTGCAGCAGCACGGTGACCGCGGTCCCGCACAGCCGCGCGCCCTCGTACACCGGCCGTATGTAGGGGCGCATCAGGCCGAGGCGGCCCATCGCCTCGTGCACGGTCGCGACCCCGAACCGTGACAGGGCCTCGACCGCGGCCGGGTCGGCGCGGTCGACGGTCCGGTGGACGACTCCGAGCTGGTGCATGGTGCGTTGCTCCTTGCTTTCGGGGGCTTCCGGCCCCGCGGGGGACGGGCGGGGTCAGCGGCCCTGGGCGGTCAGACGGGCGTCGAGGCGGGGGTAGACCCGCCGGGCGTTGTGCTCCTCGACGGCGGCCAGGTCCTCGGGGGGCAGGCCCGCCTTCTCGACGTAGCGGCGGGTGTCGTCGAAGTGGTGGCCGGTGCGCGGGTCGATGCCGCGCACCGCGCCGACCATCTCGGAGGCGAAGAGGACATTCTCCACGGGCATCACCTCGAGCAGCAGGTCGATGCCGGGCTGGTGGTAGACACAGGTGTCGAAGAACACGTTGCGCAGCAGCGACTCCTCCGGCTCGGGACGGCCGAGCGCCTGCGCCAGCCCCCGGAAGCGGCCCCAGTGGTACGGCACGGCGCCGCCGCCGTGCGGGATCACCAGCCGCAGGTCCGGGAAGTCGGCGAACAGGTCGCCGGAGAGCAGCTGCATGAACGCGGTGGTGTCGGCGTTGAGGTAGTGCGCCCCGGTGGTGTGGAAGGCCGGGTTGCAGCTGGTGGAGACGTGCACCATGGCCGGCACGTCCAGCTCGACGAGCTTCTCCCACACCGGGTACCAGGACCGGTCGGTCAGCGGGGGAGCGGTCCAGTGGCCGCCGCTCGGATCCGGGTTGAGGTTGACGGTGACCGCGCCCAGCTCCAGCACCGCCCGCTCGATCTCCGGGACCACGGTCGCCGGGTCCACGCCGGGGGACTGCGGCAGCATCGCGCCGGGGACGAAGCGGTCCGGGTACAGCTCGGACACGCGGTGGCACAGGTCGTTGCAGATGCGCGCCCAGGCGGCGGACGTGGCGAAGCCGCCGATGTGGTGCGCCATGAACGAGGCGCGCGGGGAGAAGACGGTGACGTCGATGCCGCGCTCGTCCATCAGCCGGAGCTGGTTGGCCTCGATCGTCTCGCGGATCTCGTCGTCGGTGATCACCGGCCCCTCCGGGGCGGGTGCCCGCAGCGGGTCGGTGAGCGCGGCCACCTGCGCGTCACGCCACTGCCCGAGCGGGGCCGGGGCGGTGGTGTAGTGACCGTGGATGTCGATGATCACGAGTGCTTCTCCTGACGGGTGGGAGCGGGGTCCCAGACGGAACGGGGGACGAGCAGGTCGCCGGCCATGAGCAGGCGGGCGGTGCGCAGCAGCGCGGAGCGGGCCACCCGCTGCGGGTCGGCGGGGTCGAGGCCCAGGGTGACGCTGAACTCGCCGGAGGGGTGCTCCACGGAGACGGTGGGCTCCGTGCCGGAGACCCCGGCCGCCACGTCCCGGGCGACGGTGCCCTCGATGACGCAGGCGGTGGCCGCGGTGACGGCGGCCAGCACGCCGATGGACTGGTGGCAGACCCGGGGGATGAGGCTGCGGGTGCTGAGGGTGCCGCCGTGCCGGGGCGGTGCGACCAGGGTCATCTTCGGGTGGTTCCGCCCGCTGACGTCACCCAGGCCCATCACCTCCCCGCACACCAGGCGCAGCGCCTCCACACGGGCCTTGAGCGCCTCGTCGGCGTCGATCCCGGCCGGGGACTCGTAGCCGGTCGCGCCCAGCCGGGCGGCCTCGACGATCACCAGCGGCTGGCCGTTGTCGATCAGCGTGACGTCCACGGCGCCGACCCCCGGCACCTGCACGGTGTCCCGTGCGCGCCCGGTGGGCAGGAGGGCCCCCGCGACGGAACCGGCGGTGTCCAGGAAGCCGATCTCGACCGGGGCGGCGGTGCCGGGGACGCCGTCGATGCGCGCGGCGCCGTCGTAGGCGACGTGGCGTGCCCCCGTGGCGTCGGCCGGGGTGGCGACGGTGATCTCGGCGACCATGCCGGTGTTGCGGGTCAGCACCCGGGCCGTCGTGCGGTCGCCGGTGGGCACGACCATGCCGGTCTCGACGGCGAAGGGCAGCACGGCGGCGAGCATGTTGCCGCAGTTGGCCGACGTGTCGACGGTGTCCCCGTCGGGCTGCACCTGGGCGAAGGTCCACTCCACGTCGACACCGGGCTCGGTGCCCGGTCGCACCAGGCCGATCTTGCTGGTGAGAGGGTGCGCGCCGCCGACGCCGTCGATCTGCCGCGGGTCGGGCGAGCCCATCGCCGCCAGCAGGACGGCGTCCCGCGGGCCGGGGGCGGCGGGCAGCAGTCGCGCGTCGAAGAAGGGTCCGCGCGAGGTGCCTCCCCGCATGAACAGGCACGGGATCGCGGTCTGGGAGCCGCGGCGGGCGACCTCGGGGGCCCGGACGGCTGCGACGGCGGACATGGTCGCTCCTTCGGTGGACGGGTGTGAGGCGGCGGACGGGTGTGACGCGGCGGACGAGCGTGCCGCGACGGACGGATGCGGCGCGACGGGACGCGACGCGGTGATCGGTGCGAATATGCGAGGAAGCTAAATCATCAACGAGATTGTTGACAAGATGTTCCGAAGAAATCGTTAACCTGAGCCGGTCCGGGTGGGGTCGTCCCCGTACCGCGCATTAGGGTTCTCCCAGCGAGAGCCGTCGGGGACGGGCGGCGGAGGACGAGGGAAGAGGTCGACGGAGTGACGGACAAGCTGACGGGTGCCGCCGGCCGCGAGTACGTGGCGAACACCATCCGGCAGGCCCTGCGCTCCGGGGACCTGGTGCCCGGCCAGCGGCTCGTCGAGCTCGACCTCGCCGAGGCCTACGGGACCACGCGCGGCGCCGTCCGTGAGGCGCTGCAGGACCTCGCGGCCGAGGACCTCGTCGAGATCGTCCCCCGCCGCGGCGCCCGCATCCGCGCGGTGTCCGTCGCCGAGGCCGTGCAGATCACCGAGTGCCGGTCGGCGCTGGAGCAGCTGTGCGCGCGGAAGGCGGCCGGCCGGGCGAGCGAGGAGCAGCGCGCGGAGCTGCGGCGGATCGGCGCCGACATGCGGCAGGCCGTCGCGGACGGCGCCTGGGAGGCGTACTCCGCCCTCAACCAGCGGCTGCACGAGCTGGTCATCGAGGCCAGCGGGCAGGAGGTCGCCCGTCGGCAGCTCGAGCGGCTGAACGGGCCGATGGTCCGCTTCCAGTTCCGGCTCGCCCTGCGCCCGGGGCGCCCCGTGCAGTCCCTGCCGCAGCACCTGGCGATCATCGACGCGGTGGCCGGCGCCGACCCGGACGCGGCGGCGCGGGCGGTGGCGGCGCACCTGGACGACGTGATCGAACAACTGCGGGCGTCGGCCGCGCAGACGCCCGCGCCCCGCGTCTGAGGGGCGCCCGCTCCCGCCTTTCGCTACTCAGGGTGATGTTTTGGCCGAAGGGGGCGGTCCGCCTTCGGGCCGTCCCCGTGACCGCTGATGTCCTGGGGGCGCACCCTGTCCGATCCGCGCTCCCTTTCACGCTTCCGTGCCCTGCATGCTCCCCTGACCGCTTCTGACCAGCGTTGACTGCTCCGCGATCGTCCCTGTCGCATCCGGTCGAACGGTTATCGGTCTGTCGTACGACACCTCATACCAGAGCGCGATGCTGTCCGCACGAGTTTGTCAACTGCCCACCGCACATGATGCGCTGGCGACTACGGTGAGTGTCGGTCGCCCGGCGTGACGTCTCGCGACGGCTCATGCCGCAGGACGTCTCGCGCCGGGGGGCGCGTCGTAGGGGACGTAGGAATCGGGATCAGGGAGCGGGGACCGGCACGTGCAGCCACAAGGCGGACGAGGGAGCCGACGGGGCGAGGGGCCCCGCCGCTCGGGACCGGCCGGCGCCACGGTCGTGGCCCGCGCGCCCGGGAGCGGCGCGGCCCCCGAGGCTCCCGGAACCGGCCCCGGCGCACGTCGCGACGGCACCGCGGCCCGGCCGGAGCGGCGCGAGGGGGGACGGCACGGACGTCCGCCGGCCCGCCCCGCGCCCGGTCCGCCCGAGTCGCCCCTACGGTCCCAGCTCCTCCGTCTCGCCGTGCTGCCGCCCGTCGCGGTGGCGCTGAGCGCCTGCGCCGCCGTGCTGTTCACCGTCCGCTCCAGCGGGGTGCGGCCGACCGGGGCGCTGTGGGCGGTGCTCGGCGGCGCCACCGCCGTGGCACTCGCCGGCATCGTCATCGCCGCCGTGGCCGCCGAGCGCGCGGCCCGCTCCGTGCACGACCGTGTGGGCGCTCTGCGACGCGGCACCGCACGGCGCGAGGCCGACCTGCACGTGCTCGTCGAGGCGCTGCGCACCGGCGAGCCGCCGCCCCCGCGCGGCCGGCGCACCGAACCGGCCGGCGACGGCGACGAGTTCGACCAGCTCGCGGCCGACCTCGCCCGCGCCCACGACGGCGCCGTCACCGCCGTGGTGCGGGCGGCGCAGCTCTCCAGCCAGGCCGGCAGCGAACAGAAGCTCGAGGTGTTCGTCAACCTCGCCCGGCGACTGCAGTCCCTCGTCCACCGCGAGATCTCCCTCCTCGACGAGCTGGAGAACGAGATGGAGGACCCCGACCTGCTCAAGGGGCTCTTCCACGTCGACCACCTCGCCACCCGCATCCGCCGCCACGCGGAGAACCTCGCCGTGCTCGGCGGGGCCGTCTCCCGCCGGCAGTGGAGCAACCCGGTGCCCATGACCGAGGTGCTGCGCTCGGCGATCGCCGAGGTCGAGCAGTACTCGCGGGTCAAGCTCGTGCCGCCGGTCGACGGCACCCTGCGCGGGCACGCGGTCGCCGACGTCATCCACCTGCTCGCCGAACTCGTCGAGAACGCCACGGTGTTCTCCGCCCCGCACACCCAGGTGCTGCTGCGGGCCAGCCTCGTCACCTCCGGACTGGCCGTCGAGGTCGAGGACCGCGGCCTCGGGATGCCCGTCGGCGAGCAGGACCGGATGAACGCGCTGCTCGCCGACCCCGACCAGGTGCACGTCGCCAGCCTGCTGGCCGACGGCCGGATCGGCCTGTTCGTGGTCTCCCAGCTCGCCCGGCGGCACGGCATCCACGTCCGGCTGCAGACCAACATCTACGGCGGTGTGCAGGCCGTGCTGGTGGTCCCGCAGTCCCTGCTCGGCGGCGGACCGGCCGCCGTGACGGGGGCGTCCGGGGCGGACGCCGTACTGCCGCCGGCGGACACCGGCGAGATTCCGACGGCCCGTCACGCGCCCGCCCCGGTGGACACCCACGCGGACGCCCCGGCTCCGGCGGACACGGTGACGCACGCCCCCGCAGCCGGGACCGTCCCGGCCGGAAACCCCCCTGCCCCCACCCCCGCGCCGCCCCTCATCCCGGCCGCCCGCCCCGACGACGGCGCCGTACCCCCGCCGCTGCCCCTGCGCGGCGCCCGTACCGCACGCCCCACTCCCGCCGAGGCCGTGCCCGGCGTCCACCAGGACGGGCACGCCGGGCACGCCGGGCACAACGGGTACGACGAGTACGACGGCGCCGGGGACCCGGGACCCGCCCCGCTCGTGCCCCGCGCCACCCCGGTGCGCGGCACGATGAGCAAACCGCGACTGCCCCGCCGCCGCGCCCAGGAACACATCGCGCCGCAGCTGCGCGACGGGCCCGCGCCCCGGCAGGACGGCGAGCACGTCGCCGGCCACGACCCCCAGCTGATGGCGGCCTTCCAACGGGGCATCAGCCTCGCGGAGTCCCGGCCGGAGCCCCCCGCGCCCGCGCGGCCGGCCGTGCCCGCGCCCCGCACCGACCACACCGCCCGGCACGACGGGAGCGCGTCCGCCGGATGACCACCCCCACCCCCAGCGCTCCCGCAGACCTTCGTACCCCAAGGAGTCGATCCACCATGGCGAGCGATGCGCCGACCGCCCAGGTTTCCGACCTCGACTGGCTGATGAGCGGCCTCGTGCAACGGGTACCGCACACCCGGAGCGCCGTCCTGCTGTCCTGCGACGGACTGGTGAAGTCCGTCCACGGCCTCGACCCGGACGCCGCCGACCACATGGCCGCCCTCGCCTCCGGCCTGTACTCCCTCGGCCGCAGCGCCGGCGTCCGCTTCGGCGACGGCGGCGAGGTCCGGCAGGTCGTCGTCGAACTCGACTCGACCCTGCTGTTCGTCACCACCGCCGGGTCCGGCACCTGCCTCGCGGTGACGGCCGGCCGGGAGGCCGACGCGGCGGTGCTCGGCTACGAGATGGCGATGCTGGTCAAGTCCGTCCGGCCGTACCTGATGACCGCCCCCCGGCAGCAGGGTGCCGAGCCCCCGGCGATGAGGCCTTGAGCGTGCGGACGGCCGGTGACGGGCCGTGGCTCGACGACGCGGCCGGCCGACTGGTGCGCCCCTTCACGGTCAGCGACGGCCGGACCCGGCCGACCGTCGCCCTCGACCTCATGTCGCAGGTGCGGACCACCGGCGTCACCCCGCTCGGCTACCTCGGCCCCGAGCACGCGCAGGCCCTCGACCTGTGCCGCGCCCCCGTCCCGGTCGCCGAGGTCGCCGCCCACCTCGGGCTGCCGGTGGCCGTCACCAAGGTGCTGCTGGCGGACCTCGTCGACTGCGGGGCGCTGACCGACAAACCCCCCGCGTTCCACCACCACCCCACGGACCGGGCCCTTCTGGAGGCAGTGCTCGATGGACTACGACGACAGCTCTGACCGGGCCGGCGGCGCCGGGCACGGCGACGACCTGTTCCCGACCGCCCTCAAGATCCTGGTGGCGGGCGGGTTCGGGGTGGGCAAGACCACCTTCGTCGGCGCGGTCAGCGAGATCGCGCCGCTCAGCACGGAGGAACTGCTGACCACCGTCAGCGCCGCCACCGACCGGCTCGACGGCATCGAGAACAAGGTGGAGACCACCGTGGCCATGGACTTCGGCCGCCTCACCCTCGACGCCGCACACGTGCTGTACCTGTTCGGCACGCCCGGCCAGGAACGCTTCTGGTTCATGTGGGACGAGCTGTGCGAGGGCGCGCTCGGCGCGGTGATCCTCGCCGACACCCGGCGCCTGGAGGAGTGCTTCGCCGCGGTCGACTTCTTCGAGCAGCGGGGCCTCGGATTCATCGTGGCCGTCAACGAGTTCGACGGCGCGCACCGCTACGCCCCCGAGGAGGTGAGGGCCGCCCTCGACCTCCCCGAGGAGGTGCCCGTCGTCCCCTGCGACGCCCGGATCTCCAGCTCCGGCGTGCAGACCCTGCTCACCCTCGTCCGCCACCTCATCGCGCACGCCCCCGCCACACCCACGGGGCACGGCGCCCCCATGTGACCCCCGCACCCCTCACGGAGCCCCTCCATGAACGTCGCCCACGCCCCGGGAGCCCGCCCATGAGCTACGACCCGCCCCGCCCGGCCGGTCGGCTGCTGCTCACCCCGGAGGACCGGCAGGCGCCGGAGCGCGCCCGCAGGCTGCGCCGGCTGGGACTGGGGGAGCACCCCGATCCCGAACTCGACGCCTTCGCCCGCGGCCTCGCCGAGTTCACCGGGGCGCCCTACGCCGTGGTCAACCTCCCCGGCGAGCACGGGCAGTTCTTCGCGGGCCTGCACACCCCGGGCGTCCCCCCGGCCCTCCGCGGCGACGGCACCGGCGCCCTGCTGGGCCGGGCTCTCCCCCGCGACCACGGCTTCTGCCCGCACGTGATCGCCCGCGGCAGGGCGCTGGTGCTGGAGGACGTCAACGACTACCCGCGGTTCGCGGGCAACGCGGTGGTGGACGAGTTCGGCGTCCGCTCCTACATGGGGGCGCCGCTCACCGACGGCACCGGCATGGTGCTCGGCACCGTGGCGGTCAGCGACGTCCGGCCCCGCGGCTGGGGACAGCCCGGCCTCGCCGCCATCAAGGCACAGGCCGCGGAACTCGTCACCCGGCTGGAGCGCCGCGAGAGCGACGGCCTGCTGTGAAGCGAGGGGCGCGCCCGCGCCCGGACGGGTGACGCGTGAAGCAAAGCTGTGGCCGCGCTTAAGAAATCCTCGATGGACCGGCGAGGGTGTCGTACGGCAGATTGCAGTGCGATTCCACTCCTCTTCCCGGACCGGGCCGCTTCGGCGTGCCCGGACCCGGGACTCACCCTCAGGAGCCGTAGCGTTGAAGGCGCTGGTCAAGGAGAAGGCGGAGCCCGGGCTGTGGCTCATGGACGTCCCGGAGCCCGCCGTCGGACCCGGCGACGTGCTGATCAAGGTGCTGCGCACCGGTATCTGCGGCACCGACCTGCACATCCGGAACTGGGACGGCTGGGCGCGGCAGACCATCGACACCCCGCTGGTCCTCGGGCACGAGTTCGTCGGCGAGGTCGTGGAGACCGGCCGGGACGTCCCCGACGACATCAAGCCCGGCGACCGGGTCAGCGGCGAGGGCCACCTGGTCTGCGGCAAGTGCCGCAACTGCCTGGCCGGCCGCCGCCACCTGTGCCGCGCCACCGTCGGCCTCGGCGTGGGCCGCGACGGCGCGTTCGCCGAGTACGTCGTGCTCCCCGCCACCAACGTGTGGGTGCACCGCGTCCCCGTCGACCTCGACGTCGCCGCGATCTTCGACCCGTTCGGCAACGCCGTGCACACCGCGCTGTCCTTCCCGCTCGTCGGCGAGGACGTCCTGATCACCGGCGCCGGACCCATCGGCCTGATGGCCGCCGCGGTGGCCCGGCACGCCGGCGCGCGCAACGTCGTCGTCACCGACGTCAGCGAGGAGCGCCTGGAGCTCGCCCGCAAGATCGGCGCGACGCTGGCACTGAACGTGGCCGAGTCGACGATCGCCGACGGACAGCACGCCCTCGGCCTGCGCGAGGGCTTCGACATCGGCCTGGAGATGTCCGGCCGCCCCGAGGCGATGCGCGACATGATCGCCAACATGACGCACGGCGGCCGCATCGCCATGCTGGGCCTGCCCGCCGAGGAGTTCCCGGTCGACTGGGCCCGCGTCGTCACCTCGATGATCACCATCAAGGGCATCTACGGCCGCGAGATGTTCGAGACCTGGTACGCCATGTCGGTGCTGCTGGAGGGCGGGCTCGACCTCGCCCCCGTGATCACCGGCCGCTACGCCCACCGCGACTTCGAGGCCGCCTTCGAGGACGCCGCCGGCGGCAAGGGCGGCAAGGTCATCCTCGACTGGACCGCGTAACCCATCTGCCTTCTCAGGAGCCCCGTCATGTTCGACACCGTGCGCGACGACCTGCGCGCCACCCTCGACGAGATCCGCGCCGCCGGCCTGCACAAGCCGGAGCGCGTCATCGGCACCCCGCAGTCCGCGACCGTGAACGTCACCGCCGGCGGCCGCCCCGGCGAGGTCCTCAACTTCTGCGCCAACAACTACCTGGGCCTCGCCGACCACCCCGAGGTGATCGCCGCCGCCCACCAGGCCCTGGACCGCTGGGGCTACGGCATGGCGTCCGTCCGCTTCATCTGCGGCACCCAGGAGGTGCACAAGGAGCTTGAGGCGCGGCTGTCGGCGTTCCTCGGCCAGGAGGACACGATCCTCTACTCCTCCTGCTTCGACGCCAACGGCGGAGTGTTCGAGACGCTGCTCGGCCCGGAGGACGCGGTCGTCTCCGACGCGCTGAACCACGCGTCGATCATCGACGGCATCCGGCTGTCCAAGGCGCGCCGCTTCCGCTACGCCAACCGCGACATGGCGGACCTGGAGCGCCGGCTGAAGGAGGCCGCCGAGGGCGGCGCCCGCCGCACGCTGATCGTCACCGACGGCGTCTTCTCCATGGACGGCTACGTCGCCCCGCTCGACGAGATCTGCGACCTCGCCGACCAGTACGGCGCCATGGTCATGGTCGACGACTCGCACGCCGTCGGCTTCGTCGGCCCCGGCGGCCGGGGCACGCCCGAACTGCACGGGGTGATGGACCGCGTCGACATCATCACCGGCACGCTCGGCAAGGCCCTCGGCGGCGCCTCCGGCGGCTACGTGGCCGCCCGCGCGGAGATCGTCGCCCTGCTGCGCCAGCGCTCGCGTCCGTACCTGTTCTCCAACACGCTCGCCCCGGTGATCGCCGCCGCCTCGCTGAAGGTCCTCGACCTGCTGGAGTCGGCGGACGACCTGCGCGTCCGGCTGGCCGAGAACACCGCCCTGTTCCGCCGCCGGATGACCGAGGAGGGCTTCGACATCCTCCCCGGCGACCACGCCATCGCCCCGGTGATGATCGGCGACGCCGCCCGCGCCGGACGCATGGCGGAGCTGCTGCTGGAGCGCGGCGTGTACGTGATCGGCTTCTCCTACCCGGTGGTGCCGCAGGGCCAGGCCCGCATCCGCGTCCAGCTCTCGGCGGCGCACTCCACGGACGACGTGAACCGCGCCGTGGACGCCTTCGTCGCGGCCCGTGCGGAGCTCGACGGCTGAGCGTCGCGCTCCGCTCCGTTTGAGACAATCGATCCCATGATCGAAGCGCGGCGGCTCCACATCCTCCGTGCGGTGGCGGACCACCGCACGGTCACCGCGGCGGCCGCCGCGCTGTACCTCACCCCCTCGGCCGTCTCCCAGCAGCTCACCGCGCTGGAGCAGGAGACCGGCCACCGCCTGGTCGAGCGCGGCGCCAAGGGCGTACGGCTGACCCCGGCCGGGGAGATCCTGCTCGGCCACACCCACGCGGTCCTCGCCCAGCTGGAGCGGGCCGAGGCCGAGCTGGCCGCGTACGGGGCGGGGGAGGCCGGCACCGTCACGGTGGCCGCCTTCGCCACCGGCATCGCGCAGGTCGTCGTGCCCGCGGTGACCCGTCTCGCCCGGTCCGCGCCCGGCATCCGCATCCGGGTGCGGGACGCCGAGGGCGACGCCAGCCTGCCGATGGTCCTGGACCGGCAGGTCGACGTCGCCGTGGCGGTCGAGTACCGCGGGGCGCCGTCCGCCGACGACCCGCGCCTCACCCACGTCCCGCTGTACGCCGAGCCCTTCGACGCGGTCGTCCCCGTCACCCACCGGCTGGCCGACGGTCCCGAGGTGCCGCTCGCGGAGCTGGCCAAGGACCCCTGGATCGGCCCGTACCCCGGCAACCCGTGCCATGACGTGGTCGTGTTGGCCTGCGAGAACGCCGGGTTCCAGCCCCGTCTCGAACACTCCTCGGACGACTTCCGCGCGGTCGTCGCCCTCGCCTCGGCCGACGTGGGCGTGGCCCTGGTGCCCCGGTCGGCGCTGCGCGGCATGGACCTCACGGGTGTGGTGGTGCGTCCGGTCGACGGGGTGGCGCCCACGCGCCGGGTGTTCGCCGCCGTGCGCCGGGGTGCGGAGGGGCACCCGTTGATCCGCCCGGTGCTCGACGCGCTGCGCGCGGCCGCCGAGGACGCCTGAGCGCCCCTTCCGAGACGTTCATATCCGGGATATCGTCCCGGATATGAAACATGAGGAACGGGCCGCCCCCGATCCCGTCGATGTGCGCCTCGGCGCCCGGCTGGCCGAGCTACGAGCCGAACACGGCTGGTCCCTGGGGGAGTTGGCGGAACGCAGCGGAGTCAGCCGGTCCACGCTGTCCCGGGCCGAGCGGGCCGATACCAGCCCCACCGCCTCCCTGCTCAACCGCCTCTGCGCCGTCTACGGCCGCACCATGTCCCAGCTGCTCAGTGAGATCGAGGCGGAGCCCGCGCCCGTGGTGCGCGCCGCCGGCCAGCCGGTGTGGCAGGACAGGGCCTCCGGCTTCGTCCGCCGCTCCGTGTCCCCGCCGCACGCGGGACTGCGCGGCGAACTCGTCGAGGGACGCCTGACCGCCGGCGCGGACATCCCCTACGACCGGCCGCCCGTCCCCGGCCTGGAACAGCACATCTGGGTGCTCGAAGGCGCCCTCGCCGTCACCGACGGGGACACCGAGCACCGCCTCGGCGAGGGCGACTGCCTCCGCCTGCGCGTGTGGGGCCCCACCCGCTTCCGCTGCCCCGGCCCCGAGGACGTCCGGTACGTAGTGGCGGTGGTGCGGCCGTGATCGTCGAACGCCCCGACGCCGCCCGGCTGCTGGGCATGACCGACGCGTTGGCCGAGCTGCTGGCCGACACCGTGGACGGGGGCGCGTCCGTCGGCTTCCTCGCCCCGCTCGGCCGCGCGGCCGCGACCGCCTGGTGGACGGAGCGGTGCGCGTCCGTCGCCGCCGGCCGGCTCACGGTGTGGACGGCGTACGAGGAACCCGGCCGGGTGCTGGGCACGGTGAGCCTCGCCCTGCCCGCCGACAAGCCCAACGGCGGGCACCGGGCGGAGCTGGTGAAGCTGATGGTGCACCGCACGGCCCGCGGGAAGGGACTCGGCCGCCGGCTGCTGGCGGTCGCGGAGGAGGCGGCGGCCGCGGACGGCATCACCCTGCTGCACCTGGACACCGAGACCGGCAGCCCGGCCGAGCGGCTGTACCGCACGTCCGGCTGGACCGAGGTGGGGACGATCCCGGACTACGCGGCGGACCCGGGCGGGGTGCTGCGGCCCACGACGCTCTACTGCAAGCGGCTGTCGTCGCCTCCCCCCGGGTGATTGTCGGTGGCGGCCGCTACCGTGCCTGCCATGCCGGATGCCGAAGACGTACGACGGATCGCCCTGTCCCTGCCGGAGACGACGGAGAAGACCGCCTGGAGCATGCCCACGTTCCGGGTCGCCGGGAAGATGTTCGCCACCGTGCCGGAGGACGAGACGTCCATAGCCGTGCGCTGCCCGAAGGAGGAGCGGGACGAACTGGCCCTCGCCGAGCCGGAGAAGTTCTGGATCGCCGGCCATGAGGCGCAGTTCGCCTGGGTGAGGGTCCGGCTGGCGGCGCTGGAGGACGAGGGCGAGCTGCGCGACATCCTGGCCGACTCCTGGCGGCAGGCGGCGCCGTCCCGGCTGCTCGAGGCGCACCCCCGGCTGGGGCTGCCGCCGGAGGGCTGACGGCTTCGGGGCCGTGCGGCCCCATCCGGTTGTCAGTGCCCCGTGGCACCATCCCGGTCATGCGTGGCCGCCGGGTCCGGAGGGGGGTCCCGGCGGCCGCACCGCGCGTGTCCCGTGCCCGAGCGGCGGGTCAGACGCCGACGGGCACGCCCCCGGCGGTGAACCGGGTGATCCGTGCGCGCAGCGACCGCGCGTCCAGGCCGTGCGCCGCGAGGTGCTCGTCGAACCGCCCGTAACGCCGCAGCTCCCCCCGGCCCACGCCGAGCCCCAGCACCCGGTGCGGCACGTCGGCCAGCGCGTCGTTCGCCGCGCCCGTCGAGGTGCCCGCCAGATACGGCTCCACCAGTACGACGTCCGTCCCCGCCGTCGCGGTGGCCCGGCGCAGCGCGGCCGCGTCGAAGGGGCGGACCGTGGTGGCGTACAGCACGGTGACGTCCAAGCCCGCCGTCGCCGCGAGCACGGGGTCCAGCATCGGCCCCACCGCGACCACCACTCCCGCGCGGCCCTCCCGGACGGTGAGGAAGTGCCGCCCGTCCACGGGCCGGCCGGCCGCGTTCGACTGCAGCGACAGCCGTACGTACACCTTGTCGTCACCGGCGGCCACCGCGCGCCGCAGCAGCGTCTCGGCCTCGTCCGGATGACCCGGCACGTGCACGGTCCAGCCGTCCAGGGTGTCGAGCAGCGCCACGTCGCCCGGCGCCATGTGGGTGTAGCCGCCGGCGGGCCAGTCGAAGGACGCGGCGGCGCTCACCAGCACCGCGCCCACGCCCTGGTGCCCGAGATCCAGCTTGACCTGCTCGAACGGCCGCTCCACCAGGAAGCTGGCGAAGGTGTGCACCACGGGCCGCAGCCCGGTCAGCGCCATGCCGGACGCCGCGCCGACCAGCAGCTGTTCCCGGATGCCGACGTTGACCACCCGGTCCGGGTGGCGGCGCAGCGCCTCGCCGAAGCGGTCCACGCCGACCTCCGCGAGGACCACGGCGACCCGCGGGTCCTCGTCCAGCAGCCGGGTGACGACAGGGGCGAAACGATCACGCATGCTGTCCACGGGGATCGTCCTTTCGTTGCGTGAGGTGACGGGAACGGGGTCGGGTGCTCATGCGTCCTTGGGCTCGACCCGGGCGACGACGACGTGCGGCCTGCCCGGGTGCGGGGCGGTGAACGCGGCGTACAGCGCCTCGTGGTCGCGGCCGTCGACCGTGCGGGCGGACCACCCGGCCGCCTCGAACCGCGCGGCGATCCCGCCCGGACGGGCGTAGGACGCCGAGGAGTTGTCGACGACGACCGTGTGCAGCCGGTCGAGGCCCGCGGGACCGGCGAAGGCGATCGCCTCGTGGTTGCTGCCCTCGTCCAGTTCGGCGTCCCCGATCAGCGTCCACACCGCGGGGCCGGGCCGGCCCTGCGCGCGCAGCCCCAGAGCCGTGCCCACCGCGATCGGCAGCCCGTGCCCCAGCGATCCGCTGCCGATCTCCACGCCCGGCACCAGCGTCCGGTCCGGGTGGTGACCGAGCGGGGAGTCGTACGAGCCGAAGCCGGGCAGCCAGTCCACCGGCAGGAACCCCTTGGCGGCGAGCACGGCGTAGTACGCCATCGGCCCATGGCCCTTCGACAACAGGAACCGGTCCCGCCCGGGGTCGTCCGCGCTCCCCGGGTCCACCCGGAGCACCCGGTCGTAGAGCACCCACAGCACGTCCAGCGTCGACGTCGCCGCCGGTCCGTGCTTCTCGTCACCGGTCATCAGCTCCATCAGGCCAGGGAGCTCGGTGTATCCGTACGTCTGTGTGTGCTGTTCGGTGATCGTCATGCTGTCGATCGTGCGACCTCAAGTAAACTTGAGGTCAAGTGTCACCCGGAGGTGTCGGGCGCGAGGAAACGGATGCGCGATCACCGCGCCGAGTGCGGTATGGTTTCCGTGCGCGTTCGGCCGGGGGAAACCCCAGGTCAGACGGGTAACGGGACGTGGCGCAGCTTGGTAGCGCACTTGACTGGGGGTCAAGGGGTCGCAGGTTCAAATCCTGTCGTCCCGACGTGACGGACGTCGGAGGCCGCTTCGGGATCACTCGAGGCGGCCTCTTTTCGTGTCCCTCCTCCCGTGCCGACCCCCCTCTTGTGCTCGACGCAGCCGGGCGAATCGTCCGCGTATGTCCTTGATGTCGCTTTCTCCGCTCTCTAACGTTCCGCCGGGAGACACCGTCGCGGTCCCGGACGTCCGCGGCACCGCCTGGGAAATGGGGTGTGGAGCGAGTGCACGCGAGGTGCGGACGTCACAGAAGGCCGCGACGCGCGCGGGCGCTGCTCGCCCTGACCGTGCTCGCCTCGACGCTCGCCGCCTGCGGCGGTGACGACGAGGGATCCCGCCCCACCCTCAACTGGTACAACTTCCCCGACGACTCCGGCGCCCTCCAGGAGGCCGCCGACCGGTGCAGCCGTGAGTCCGGGGGCCGCTACCGGATCGTCTACAACAGGCTGCCCCGCGAGGCCGACGGCCAGCGCGAGCAGCTGGTGCGCCGGCTCGCCGCCGAGGACGACTCCCTCGACATCCTCGGCCTCGACATCACCTGGGCCGCCGAGTTCGCCGAGGCCCGCTGGATCCGCGAGTGGACCGGCGAGAACGAGCGCCGGGCCACCGAGGGCACCCTCGAGGTGCCGCTGCGGACGGCGACCTGGAAGGACAAGCTCTACGCCGTCCCGTACAACACCAACATCCAGCTGCTCTGGTACCGCGAGGACCTGGTGCCCACCCCGCCCACGACCTGGGCCGAGATGCTGGACATGTCCCGCGACCTGGCCCGGCAGGGCAAGCCGCACTACGTCGAGATCCAGGGCGCCCAGTACGAGGGCCTCACCGTCTGGTTCAACTCCCTGGTCAACAGCGCCGGCGGCGCCATCCTCAACCCGAGCGCCACCGAGCCGTCCCTCGGTCCGCCCGCCGTGCGGGCCGCCTCGATCATGCGGGACCTCGCCCGCTCACCGGCCGCCGACCCCTCCCTGCCCAACCAGATGGAGGACCAGAACCGGCTGGCGATGGAGTCGGGGGTGGCGGCCTTCGAGGTCAACTACCCCTTCGTCTATCCGTCCATGAGGAGCAACAACCCCGAGCTGTTCGAGCACTTCCGCTGGGCGGTCTACCCCCGCGTGGACGCCGACCGCCCCTCCCGGCCCACCATCGGCGGCATCGACCTCGCCGTCAGCGCCTACTCCCGCCACCCCGACCTGGCCTTCGACGCCGCCCTGTGCCTGCGGAACCGGGAGAACCAGCTCGCCGCGGCGCTCAAGGGCGGACTGCCGCCCACCCTGCGCGCCCTCTACGACGAGCCGGAGTTCATGAAGGAGTACCCCTTCTCCAAGGAGGTCCTGGCCTCCCTGGAGTCGGCGAGCGTACGGCCGCTCACCCCCGCCTACCAGAACGTGTCGATCGTCGTCTCGCACACCCTGTCCCCGCCCTCCGACATCGAGCCGGAGAGCGCGGTCTCCACCCTCAGGGAGCAGATCGACGAGGCCCTGCGATCCGAGGGTGTGATCCCGTGAGCACCATGGCAGAGCCGGCGAAGGACGAGACGAAGGCCAAGAGGGCGCCGTCGGCCGGCGCCCGGCAGGAACGGCGGCTCGGCTGGCTGCTGTGCGCGCCGGCCGTGACCGTCATGCTCGCCGTGACCGCCTACCCGATCGGCTACGCGGTCCACCTGTCCCTCCAGCGCTACGACCTGCGGTTCCCCGACCGCGCCGAGTTCATCGGCCTGAGCAACTACGGGGCGGTGCTGACCTCCCCGTTCTGGTGGGACGCCTTCTGGGTCACGCTGTTCCTCACCGTCGTGTCCGTCGCCATCGAGCTGGTCCTCGGCATGGGCCTCGCCCTGGTCATGCACCGCACGATCTTCGCGCGCGGCACGGTCCGCACCGCCGTCCTCATCCCGTACGGCATCGTCACCGTCGTCGCCGCGTTCTCCTGGCAGTACGCCTGGACCCCCGAACTCGGCTACCTCGCCGAGCTGTTGCCCAGCGGGGAGGCCCCGCTCACCGAGCAGTGGCCGGCGCTGTGGCTGATCATCCTGGCCGAGGTGTGGAAGACCACCCCGTTCATGGCGCTGCTGCTGCTCGCCGGCCTCGCCCTGGTCCCCGAGGAGACACTGAAGGCCGCGATGGTCGACGGAGCCACCCCCTGGCAGCGGTTCACCAAGGTGATGCTGCCGCTGATGAAACCGGCGATCCTGGTCGCCCTCCTCTTCCGCACCCTGGACGCCTTCCGGATCTTCGACAACATCTACGTCCTGACCGCGGGCGCCCACGGCACCGGATCCCTGTCCATCCTCGGCTACGACAACCTGTTCACCGCGCTGAACCTGGGCATCGGGTCGGCGATCTCGGTCCTGATCTTCCTCTGCGTCGGGATCATCGCCTTCACCTTCGTCAAGCTGTTCGGCGCCGCCGCACCGGGCGCGGAGGTGAAGCGCTGATGGCCGCCGCAGGCAGGTCGCACGCGACGCGATGGGGCGTCGTCAACGTCGTGGTGGTGCTGTACGCCCTGTTCCCGGTGTGGTGGATCGTCGCCCTGTCGTTCAAGGACCCCAGCACCCTCACCGACGGCAACTACATCCCCACCGACTGGACCCTGGAGAACTACCGGGGGATCTTCCGGACCTCCGAGTTCACCCGCGCCCTGGTCAACTCCATCGGCATCGCCCTCATCGCCACGGTGATCGCCGTCATCCTCGGCACCATGGCCGCCTACGCCGTGGCCCGGCTGCGGTTCCCCGGCAAGCAGGTGCTCATCGGGATGTCGCTGCTGATCGCGATGTTCCCGCCGATCTCCCTGGTGTCCCCGCTGTTCGACATCGAGCGGCGCATCGGCATCTTCGACACCTGGCCCGGGCTGATCATCCCGTACATGACCTTCTCGCTGCCGCTGGCGATCTACACGCTGTCGGCGTTCTTCCGGGAGATCCCCTGGGACCTGGAGAAGGCCGCCAAGGTGGACGGGGCGACGCCCGCCCAGGCGTTCCGGATGGTCATCGTGCCGCTCGCCGCGCCGGGCGTGTTCACCACCGCCATCCTCGTGTTCATCTTCTGCTGGAACGACTTCCTCTTCGCGATCTCGCTGACCTCCACCGAGTCCGCGCGCACGGTGCCCGCCGCGATCGCGTTCTTCACCGGCAGCTCGCAGTTCCAGCAGCCCACCGGATCGATCGCCGCGGCCGCCGTGGTGATCACCGTCCCGATCATCATCTTCGTCCTGCTCTTCCAGCGGCGGATCGTCGCCGGCCTCACCTCCGGCGCGGTCAAGGGATGAGCCCGACGGCAAGGAGGCAGCATCCATGGCCGAGATCGTCCTCGAGGGAGTCACCAAGCGCTATCCCGACGGTTCCCTCGCCGTGCGGGACGTGGACCTCGACATCGCCGACGGCGAGTTCGTGATCCTGGTCGGCCCGTCCGGGTGCGGCAAGTCGACCACCCTGAACATGATCGCGGGCCTGGAGGACATCACCGAGGGCACCCTGCGCATCGGCGGGCAGGTCGTCAACGACCTCGCGCCCAAGGAGCGGGACGTGGCCATGGTGTTCCAGAGCTACGCCCTCTACCCGCACATGAGCGTGCGGGAGAACATGGGCTTCCCGCTGCGGCTGGCCAAGGTGGACAAGGACACCGTCGACCGCAAGGTCGAGGAGGCCGCCCGGGTGCTCGACCTCGTCGAGTTCCTGGACCGCAAGCCGGCCAACCTCTCCGGCGGACAGCGCCAGCGGGTGGCGATGGGCCGGGCCATCGTCCGCGACCCCAAGGCGTTCCTCATGGACGAACCGCTGTCCAACCTGGACGCCAAGCTCCGCGTGCAGATGCGCACCCAGATCTCCCGCATCCAGCGCCGCCTGGGCACCACCACCGTGTACGTCACCCACGACCAGACCGAGGCCATGACCCTCGGCGACCGGGTCGTCGTGATGCGCCAGGGTGTGGTCCAGCAGGTCGGCACCCCCGCCGAGCTCTACGACACGCCCCGCAACCTGTTCGTCGCCGGCTTCATCGGCTCCCCGGCGATGAACTTCCTCCAGGCCTCCCTGACCCCGGACACCCTGCACACCCCGCTCGGCGACCTGCCGCTGGACGACCGCATGCGCCGGGAGCTCCAGCGGCGGGACGCGCCCCGCGAGGTCATCGTAGGGCTGCGGCCCGAGGCGTTCGAGGACGCGAGCCTGGCCCGCGACACCAGCGGCCCGGTCGTCACCGTCACCGTGGACGTGCTGGAGTCCCTGGGATCCGACGCGTACGTCTACTTCAGCGCCGAGGGCGGCCCGGTGAGCACCGCCGAACTGGACGAGCTGGCCACGGACTCGGGCCTGAAGGACACCGGCGCCGGGGCGGACCAGCAGATCGTGGCCCGGCTGGACGCGGCCACCCGCGCCCGGGAGGGCGCGCCCGTCGAGCTGCGCCTCGACCTGTCGAAAGCGCACGTCTTCGACCCGTCGGACGGGGCCAACCTCACGCACTCGCAGAGCTGATCCCGCTCCGTCCGGACCGCTCCGAACGGGACGGTCCGGACGGCGGTACGCCTCAGACCACGCAGCCCGCGTGCGCCAGCGCCTGCTTCAGCAGCACCCCGTGCCCGCCCGGCATCTCGCTCTGCACCGCCCGCGACACGGCCTCCTGCGGGGTGAACCACACCAGGTCCAGCGCGTCCTGCCGGGGCCGGCAGTCACCCGTCACCGGCACGATGTACGCCAGCGACACCGCGTGCTGCCGGGGGTCGTGGAACGGGGTGATGCCCTGGGTGGGGAAGTACTCCGCGACCGTGAACGGCTGCAACGACGCCGGCACCCGGGGCAGCGCCACCGGTCCGAGGTCCTTCTCCAGATGACGCAGCAGCGCGTCGCGGACCCGCTCGTGGTGCAGCACCCGGCCGGAGACCAGGGTCCGGCTGACCGTCCCGTCGGGCCCGATGCGCAGCAGCAGACCGACGCTGGTGACCTCACCGCTGTCGTCCACACGCACGGGGACGGCCTCGACGTACAGGATCGGCATCCGGGCGCGTGCCTGCTCCAGGTCGTCGGAGGACAGCCAGCCCGGCGTGGTCTCGGTCATGTCAGACATTGCTTGATCATACTTTCGAGGGTCAGGGCTTCACGGCCACCGCGCCGTACTGGGGCACCACCGGAGGGGAGCCGGGCTCGGCGCGCCACTGCGAGCAGGAGACGAGACCGGGCTCGACCAGCTCCAGTCCGTCGAAGAACGCGGCGATGTCCGCCGCGCCGCGGGCGGTGATCGGGGGAGTGGCGTTCGCGTTCCAGAACTCCATGGCGGGGACCTGGAGTTCCCCGCCCACCTCGGGGTCGAAGGTGGGGTGGGTGAGCGCCAGGAAGCTGCCGGGGGGCACGACCGCCATGATCCGGTTCACGATCTCCCGGGCCTTGTCCGTGTCCGGCACGAAGTTGAGGATGCCGAGCAGCATCACCGCGACCGGCCGGGAGAAGTCCAGCGTCGCGGACGCCCGTTCCACGATGACGTCCGGGTCGTGCACGTCGGCGTCGATGTAGTCGGTGGCGCCCTCGGCCGTGCCGGTCAGCAGCGTCCGGGCGTGGACGAGGACGATCGGGTCGTTGTCGACGTAGACGATCCGCGCGTCCGGCGCGATGCGTTGCGCGATCTCGTGGGTGTTGTCCGCCGTCGGCAGTCCGGTGCCTATGTCGAGGAACTGCCGCACCCCGCGGTCGCGTGCCAGATACGTCACCGCGCGGCCCAGGAACTCCCGGTCCGCGCGGGCGATGTCCCGGATGAGCGGGATGATCGACGCGACGTGGTCCCCGACCTGCTGGTCGACCTCGTAGTTGTCCTTGCCGCCGATCCAGTAGTTCCACACGCGCGCGTTGTGCGCCACACCGGTGTTCAGCCTCGCCGAGCCGCTCGTCGGGGTGTGGCTCTCGCTCAACGGTCTCTCCCTCTCCCTTGCCCGCGTCCGGCCCGTGCGGGCCGACCCGGCCATTGTGCATCGCGGTGATCAGGTTGTCCCGGGAACGGAACGGGCCGCCCCGTGGAACGGGGCGACCCGGAGGGAAGCTGAGCGGGTGTCAGCGGGCCGCGGCTCTGCGCAGGGTGTCCTCGGCGACGTCCTCGTCGAGCGCCGCGCGCACCAGGGCCGAGGACGGCACGGCCGGTTCCGTCCCGTCCGGGAGGCCGAGCAGCCGGTCCGGGCCCTGCGGCAGCCCCAGTCGCCCGGCGCCCGGCAGTGCCTTGGCGTCCACCCGGGGGACCGTCTCGGGCCACACCGCCTGCACCTCGCGCAGGAAGACGGCCGCGCCGGAGGGACCGGTGCCGGGGAACTCCCGCGGCGGACGGCGCAGTCCGTTCACGTCGCCGTCCGCCTCGGCGCGCAGCCGACGCAGGTCGCCGCCCCAGCGGTCGAGCAACAGCTCGGCCGCCTCGCCGAGTTGGGCGGCGGTGCGCTCGTCGTAGCGCCGGTAGCCGCCCCGGCCGAGGGCGTCGACCCGCTCCCGTCGGCTCGCGGCGGCCGTCCGGCGGGGGTCGCGCAGCCCCGCCGCGTGCAGGGCGCGGGCGGTGGCCACGGCGACCGACCCCCGGATGCGGGCGCTGAGCAGATGGGCGAGCACCAGCAGCCGGTACAGCGACTGCGGGGTGTTCCGCAGGGCGATGCCCGCCTCGTGCGCGTACGTCTCGCCGTGCGCGTCGACGAGGGCGCGTACCACGGTCCGCCCGTCGTCGCGGCCGGCCACGGTCACGCCTTGAGCGGGTCGTGGCCCAGGCTCATCAGACGGTGGCGACGGTCCGCGTCCTCGGCCGCCGGCTCGTTCTCCAGGTCGGTCTCGCCGGTGACCGTCTCCACGACCTCCGCCATCACCCGCAGGTCGTCCTCGGTGAGATCGGTGCGGCGCTTCTGCAGGATGGCCAGGACGTGCTGCCCGGTCTCGCTGCCCGCCCGGTCCGGCAGCGGCTCCGTCGTCTCGCCGGCGTCGCTGACCCGCAGCCAGGCGGCCAGCTCGGCCGACGTCATGTTCACCACGCGGTGGAAGTCCTCCCACAGCGCGTCCATCTCGAGGGCGTCGCTCATCATGTGCCCCTTCGTTCCCGTACGTCGTGCGCCCGGGGGCGTCTCAGGACTCCCGCGGGTGGTTCTCCGCCTCGAACATCCAGCGCTGCTTCTCCAGGTCGGCGGTGACGGAGATCAGCAGGTCCTGCGTGACCAGGTCGGCCTTCTCGGTGGCGTCGATACGCTCACGCAGCCGCGTGATCGCCGCGCCCAGGGCGTCCGTCATCACCTCGACGGCCTCCGAGTCGCGCAGCCAGCCCTCCGCGGGCGCCGGCAGGGAGAAGACCTTGGCGATCGTCTCCGGGCGGCCGTCCGGCGGCACGCCGAGCGCCGAGGCGCGCTCCGCCACCGTGTCCGCGTGCGTGCGCGCGGCCGAGACCACCTCGTCGAGCTGCAGGTGGACCGAGCGGAACCGCGGCCCCACGACGTTCCAGTGCGCCTGCTTGGCGATCAGGGACAGGCCGAGCAGGTCGACCAGGGTCTCCTGGAGGGCCTCGCCGGAGATCCGGCGGGCCTCGTCCGGAAGTGTGCTCCTCACGACGGTCATGAAGTGGTGTTCCTCCCAGTTGATGCGCTCGTGGCGCGGGGGCGGGGCCCGCGTGCGACGCCGCCGCGCGGGCCGCGCTCCGCGACCACTCCGTGAACGCGCGGGTACCCCGGCCCACCGGGACAAACCCGGCCGGCGGCACGGGAGGACCGGCCGTGACCTCCGGGATCTTCCCCGGGAGGGGCCGGGCGGTCTATAGTCCGAAACTAGCGGTGCTAATTAAGTGAGCCGCCGATCGGCAGCCCGGCCGTCGGCTTCCGGATCAGGAGTCCCCGTTGCGTCCCGTCCACTTCGCGGCCGCCCGCCGCACTCCCCTCGGCAAACTGCGCGGAGCCCTCTCCGGCGTCCGGCCCGACGACCTCGCCGCCGCGGTGATCCGCGGCCTGGTCGCCGACGTGCCCGCGCTGGACCCGGCCCGCGTCGACGACGTCTACTGGGGCGCCGCCAACCAGGCCGGCGAGGACAACCGCAACGTCGCCCGCATGGCCGCCCTGCTCGCGGGCCTCCCCGAGTCCGTCCCCGGCGCCACGGTCAACCGCCTGTGCGCCTCGGGCCTGGAGGCCGTCACCACCGCCGCCCGCGCCATCGCGGCCGGCGAGGCCGACATCGTGATCGCCGGCGGCTCCGAGTCCATGAGCCGCGCCCCCTTCGTGCTGCCCCGCCCCGACGAGGCCCTCCCGCACCGCATCGAGACGCACGACACGCGGCTCGGCTGGCGGCTGGTCAACCCGGCGATGAAGGAACTGCACGGCCTGCTGGCCATGGGCGAGACCGCCGAGGAGGTCGCCCGCCGGTACGGCATCACGCGCGAACGCCAGGACGAGTTCGCCCTGCGCAGCCACCGGCGTGCCGCCGAGGCCCGCGGACACGGCCACTTCGACGACGAACTGCTGCCGGTGACCCGACCGGACGGCGTGGTCGTCGACGCCGACGAGTGCGTCCGCGAGGACACCTCCCTCGAGAAGCTCGGCCGGCTGAAGCCGGTGTTCCGCGCCGGGGGCTCGGTCACGGCGGGCAACGCCTCCCCGATGAACGACGGCGCCGCCGGGCTGATCCTGGTCAGCGAGCAGGCCCTGGACGACCTGGGCCTGGAGTCGCTCGGCCGCTACGTCGCCGGCGGCTCCGCGGGCGTCCACCCGGACGTCATGGGCATCGGCCCCGTCCCCGCCACCCGCAAGGTGCTCGCCCGCGCGGGATGGGACATCGGCGACGTGCAGGAGGCCGAGTTCAACGAGGCGTTCGCCGCCCAGGCCCTGGCCTGCGTCGACCAGCTCGGCATCGACCCGGAGCGGGTGAACCCCGACGGCGGCGCCATCGCGCTCGGCCACCCGCTGGGCTGCTCCGGCGCCCGCATCCTCACCACCCTGCTGCACCGCATGCGCCGCACCGGCGCCGGACGGGGCCTCGCCACCATGTGCGTGGGCGTGGGCCAGGGCAGCGCGGTGCTGGTCGAACGGGACTGACGGACGGCCGCCGCGGCGGTCACCGGGCGGGACGCGCCGCACCGGCGGCCGGTGCACGCACGTACCATCGGTCGCCGCATGAACACCACGACCCTCTGGAACCTCACCGGCTGGGAATTCGCCGCGCTGGCCTTCGCGGCCCTGCTCGTCGGGTTCTCCAAGACCGCCGTCAGCGGCGCGAACACGGTGAGTCTCGCCGTGTTCGCCGCCGTCCTGCCCGCCCGGGAGTCCACGGGCGTGCTGCTCCCCCTCCTGATCGCCGGGGACGTCCTCGCCGTGCTGACCTACCGGCGGCACGCCCACTGGCCCACCCTGTGGCGGCTGTTCCCGGCCGTCGCGGCGGGCGTGGTCGTCGGCACCGTCTTCCTGATGTGGGCGGACGACGGGATCGTACGGACCTCGATCGGGGCGATCCTGCTGCTGATGGCCGGGGTGACGATGTGGCGCCGGCGCCGCGCCGACGCCGAGGCGGAACCCGACGGCGTCACCACCCGGACGGGCCGCGTCAAGGCCCGCTCCTACGGCGTCCTCGGCGGCTTCACCACCATGGTCGCCAACGCGGGCGGCCCGGTGATGTCGATGTACCTGCTCTCCGCGGGCTTCCGGAAGCTGGGCTTCCTGGGCACCTCGGCGTTCTTCTTCCTCATCGTCAACACGTCCAAGCTGCCGTTCAGCGCGGGACTCGGCCTCATCGACGCGGACTCGCTGCTGCTGGACGCGGCCCTGGTGCTGTTCGTGGTGCCCGGCGCGTTCCTCGGCAAGTGGGCGGTGGCCCGGATCGACCAGCGGTTCTTCGAGCACCTGGTCATCGCGGCGACGGTGGTGGGGGGACTGCAGCTGTTGCTGCGCTGAGCGGGCGGGGGTCAGGAGCCGGACGGCCGCCCCGTCCTGCTCCGCACTGCGGCCGGCTCCGGCAGGGGATCCGGGGCGTCCGCGGGGCGGCGCCGGGACGACTGGGCCGGTGCGGGGCCCGAGGCGTGTTTTCCCGCCCTGCTGCCCCGCGTGGCGGCCGGAGCCGACGGGAGGGCCGCGTGTCCGTGAGGTGCGGCCGGCCGGACCGTGTCGCGCGCGGCCGGCCCGGGCGGCCGTTGGGGCCGCCGGTCCGCTCGGCCGTCGGCGTCCGTGGCCGCGGACGGCTCCGCGTGTCCGTGATGCCGGTGCCGGCGTTCGGCCGGTCCGGGTTCAGGGGCCGGGCGGGCCGCCCGGTGTCGTCGTCTCCAGGCGGTCGGGTGTCTTGAGGTGCCGTGACGTGTGGCGGGGCCGGTGAAGGTGGCTCGGGGCCGCCGCGCGGCCGACCGTCGCGGCCAGCTTGCGCAGGCGGCGCCAGTCCAGCCGGGGCGGGCCCGGGGCGACACCGGGCCGTCTGCGCGGCACGCGGACCCGCAGCGCGCCCGCCGCGATACGGCAGCGCACGGGCGCGGGCAGCACCATCGCCTCGCCGTCGACACCCGCCTCGATCTCGTCCCGGTCCGCCTCGACGACCACCTCCGGCGCCGTCAGCACCGTCAGCCCCGCCGGGTCCGGGTTCAGCAGCAGCGCGGCGGCGCTGATCGCACCTTCCACCTTCACCCCGAGGACGCCCAGCGTCCCCGAGTCCAGCCGCTCCCGCCGCCCTAACCCGAACGGGTCGCCGGTGCGGTACGGGTTGTTGCTGACCAGCACCGCCTGCGGCGCGGTCAGCGTGGTGTCCCCGGCGCGGGCGACCAGCCGGGGCCCCTGCTGCCCGGTGAGCAGGTCCGGCAGCATCTCCAGACTCGTCCCGAGCTTGTCGTCGCGGTACGCGGGACTCTGCACGATCGCCGCGTACGCGCCGAACGACGCGTTGTTCACGAACGGCTGGTCCCCGGCGAACCCGAGGTCGACCCGGAGCTCCACCCCGTCCGTCAGCGCGTCCAGGCACGCCGCCGGGTTCCCCCGGTCCAGACCGAGGTCCAGCGCGAAGTGGTTGCGGGTGCCCGCGCTGATCACCAGGAACGGGATGTCGTGCTCGGCGGCCACGGCCGCGACCAGCGCCTGGGTGCCGTCGCCGCCCGCCGCGCCCAGCAGGTCCGCGCCGTCCGCCACGGCGGCCCGCGCCAGCTCCGTGACATCGTGCTGCCTGCCCGGCTCCAGCAGCACCACCCGCGCGCCCAGCCGCTCCGCCTTCTCCCGCAGCCGGAACCGGCCCACCTTGCCGCCGCCCGACCGCGGATTCATGATCAGCACAGGCTTCCGGGGCGGCGGCAGCCGCCGCTCCCGCACCGGGGTGTGCCCGCCGGTCCCGCGCAGCGCGTACCTCCCGCTCCACACCGCCAGACCCCACAGCGCCAGCGACACCAGCAGCGCCCAGAACAGCGTCACCGCGAACAGCGCCAGCAGACCCGCCGGAACACACACCGCGACCAGCGCGGCCCCCCACCGCAGCGGCCCGCGCAACGTCAGCGTCCACCACAGGGCCGCCGCGCTCAGCCCCAGCCCGGCCGCCCCCAGCACCAGGAGCAGCAGTCCGCGCAGCCCGCCGTAGACCAGGGGGGTCGCCACCGCGAGCGCCGCCGCGAGCAACGCCCCCCGCGCCGCCCACCGTTGGGCGTGATAGCCCCGCATGCTCCAGTCCACGGCCATGACTCCTTAGGTCGCCCGGCGTCATCGTAGGGCGAAGACGCACAGGCGTGCGGGCCGACGGCGATCATCGGCGGGCGGGCCGCCGCCGGGTGTCCGGGCCCCGGCCCGTACGCTCGGCGCATGTCCCCGCACGTGCTGATTCTCGGCGGTACCACCGAGGCGCGCAGGCTCGCCGCCGCGCTGGCCGCCCGCCCCGGCACCCGGGCCACCACCTCGCTCGCCGGACGCGTGACCCGGCCGGGCGCGCTCGACGGCGAGGTGCGGGTGGGCGGCTTCGGCGGCCCGGAGGGACTGGCGGCCTGGCTGCGCGAGGAGGGCGTGGACGCCGTCGTCGACGCGACCCACCCGTTCGCCGCGACGATCACCGAGAACGCGGCCCGCGCCACCGCCGCCGCGCGGGTGCCCCTGCTGGTGCTGCGCCGCCCCGGCTGGCAGCCCGGCCCCGGCGACCGCTGGCACCCGGTCCCCTCCCTGGAGACGGCCGCCGCCCTGCTGCCCGGACTCGGGCGCCGGGTCTTCCTGACCACCGGGCGTCTCGGCCTCGCCGCCTTCGCCGGACTCGCGGAACTGAGCTTCGTCGTACGGTCGGTCGAACCCCCCGAGCCGCCCCTGCCCCCGCACACCCACGTCGTGCTGGCGCGCGGCCCGTTCAGCGTGGCCGACGAGACGGCCCTGCTGCGCGAGCACCGCGTCGACGTGCTGGTGACCAAGGACAGCGGCGGCGCGGCGACCTCGGCGAAACTCACCGCCGCCCGCGACCTCGGACTCCCGGTCGTCGTCGTCCGCCGCCCGCCCCTGCCCGACGGCGTCACCGCGCTCCCCGACGTGCCGGCGGTGCTGCGCCGGCTGG
The DNA here is from genome assembly GCF_055778765.1 of Streptomyces sp. DSM 120436. Classification (NCBI taxonomy): domain Bacteria; kingdom Bacillati; phylum Actinomycetota; class Actinomycetes; order Kitasatosporales; family Streptomycetaceae; genus Streptomyces; species Streptomyces sp. DSM 120436. Next base: position 4,176,858 of record NZ_JBSKBS010000001.1, read on the forward strand.
ACGGCGTCCTCGCGCGGACCCGCGAGACCTAGCGGTCGCCGGGGGAGCGGCGCAGCAGATACGTGTCCATGATCCAGCCCTTGCGCTCCCGCGCCTCGGCGCGCAGCCGCTCGATGCGCGGGGCGGCCTCGGCGACCGGACCGGAGACCAGGATCTCGTCCGGGGTGCCGATGTAGGCGCCCCAGTAGATGTCCACGTCCTCGCCGGCGAAGGCGCGGAAGCGCTGGTGGGCGTCCAGCATCACCACCACGTCGTCCACCCCCGCGGGGAAGCCCTCCTCCGCCAGCCGCCGTCCCGTGGTGATCTGCACCGGACGCGCCACCCGGTTGAGGCCCGTGCGGTGCCGGGCGACGAGGGCCGACACACTGCTGACGCCCGGTACGACGTCGTGGTCGAAGGCGACCGTGCCCCGCTCCCGCACCTCCTCGAGGATGCCGAGCGTGCTGTCGTACAGCGCAGGGTCGCCCCACACCAGGAACGCGCCGGTCTCGTCCTCGCCCAGCTCCTCGGTGATCAGCCGCTCGTAGACGTCGGCGCGGGCGCTGCGCCAGTCGCCGACGGCGGGGGAGTAGGCGGCGCCGCCCGCCGAGCGGTCCCGCTCCGGGTCACGCGCCTCGACGACGCGGTACGCGCGGTCCGCCAGGTGTGTCTCCAGCATGTCCCGGCGCAGCCGGGTCAGGTCCGCCTTCGCCTCGCCCTTGTCCAGGAGGAAGAACACGTCCGTGTCCCGCATGGCCTTGACCGCCTGCAGGGTGAGCTGGTCGGGGTCGCCCGCGCCGATACCGATCACATGAAGAGTCCGCACGCCCCGAGTCTGCCGCACGCCCCCGGACGCGCCCGCACCGCACCCGGATCAGGCGGCGCCCCGCAGCCGGGGGGCACGCGCGCCCGGGTCCGGCGGACCGGCGTCCCCGCGCTCCACCTCCGCCGCCAGCTCCCGCGCCCAGGCGATCACCCCGGGCAGGTCGATCCCGTGCGGCCGGCTCCCCGCGCCCGCCGCCCACTCCTCGGCGGCGCCCGCCCCGCGCCGCAGCAGCCGCGCCCCGCCGGTCGCGTTCCCGCGTGCGGCGTGCGTGAGCCCGACGGCCATCTGGGCCAGCCCCCGCCACAGCTCCCGCTCCTGCTCGGGACCCGACTTCCAGGCGTCCTCGAACACCTCGTGCGCGTGGAACGGCTTGCCCTGGTCCAGCAGCCGCTGCGCCTCGGCGACGCTCTCCTCCGGCCGCCGCACCACCCCTTCCGGCTGCCGGGGCACGCCCTCCTCGCCGTAGGGCAGGGGCCGCCCGAGTCCGTCCCTCGGGCGCGCGTTGCGCGCCCGTCCCTCCTCGTCGCGGTCGCGCCCGGGGACCGCGCGGCCGGTGGATCGGCTGTCCGTGGATGTGCTGTCCGTGGTGCCCATACGGCCGATTGTGCCCCGGCTCACCGCACCGCTCACCGCACCGCTCATCGCCCGGCTCCCCGCCCGGCTTCGGTCAGGCGCCGGGTGTGCGGTACAGTGCTCATCGCGCGATCACGCGGTTCACCCGCGCGACGCGCACCGGGACGTGGCGCAGCTTGGTAGCGCACTTGACTGGGGGTCAAGGGGTCGCAGGTTCAAATCCTGTCGTCCCGACTTGCGACGCAGCAGGTCGTCGGGCCGTATCGGAGCTCTCCGATACGGCCCTTCCCGTAGGGGCCGTCTCAGCGGAGCGTGATCCGGGCCGTCACCGGCAGGTGGTCGCTCCCGGTGGCGGGCAGGGCGCGGAGGAGGCCGACGGTCGCCGAGCGGGCCATCACCTGGTCGATCCGCACGAGGGGCAGCCCGGCGGGGAAGCTGAACGCGAACCCGCGTCGCGGCACCTCCAGCCGGGACGTCAGTGGCGCCAGACCCCGGTCGTCGACCGTGCCGTTGAGGTCGCCCAGCAGGATCACCCGGTCCAGCGGCTCGGCCGCCACCGCCCGTCCCAGCAGTGCGGCGCTCTCGTCCCGCCGGGCGGACGCCAGGCCCCCCGGCCCGATCCGCACCGACGGCAGGTGCGCCACGTACACCGCGACCTCGCCGTGCGCAGTCCCGGCCACCGCCCGCAGCCCCCGGCTCCACGGCCCGGTGAGGTCCGCCGGCTTGATGTCCACCGCCCGCGCGCCGCTCAGCGGGTACCGCGACCACAGCCCGACGGTGCCCCGCACCACGTGGTGCGGATAGCGCGCGCCGAGGGCCCGCTCGTACGCCGGCAGCGCGTCCGGCACCAGCTCCTCCAGCGCGATCAGGTCCGCGTCCGCGGCGGCGAGGGCGCGGGCGGTGTCCGCCGGGTCGGGGTTGTCGTCGGCGACGTTGTGCTGCACCACGACCAGGTCGCGCGGCCCGGCCGCGTCCGCGGGCAGCAGCAGCCCGCCGAAGAGGTGGGTCCACACCGCGACGGGCAGCAGCACGGCCACCAGTGCGGCGGGTGCTCGGCGCAGCAGGCCGTGGAGGAGCAGAGGGACGACCGCGAGGCCGAGCCACGGCAGGAACGACTCCAGCAGGCTCCCCAGCCGGCCCGGGGTGTTCGGTACCGCGCGGTGGAACGCCAGCAGCCCCGCCGTCAGCACGGCGAGGGCCGCCGGCACCCGCCCCCGTACCGGACGGGAGGTCACGAGGTCCACCGCCGCTCCCTTCGCTCGCCCCGGTGATCGGTCCGGGTGACCGATCCTGATGACCAGGACGAGCCGGGGCCGCCTTCCGGTTCACGGATTCACGGTCTGACCAGCAGCTGGAAGTCGAAGGAGTACCGGGAGGCGCGGTAGATGTGGCTGCCGTACTCCACCGCCCGGCCCGTGTCGTCGTAGGCGGTGCGCCGCATGGTGAGCAGTGCCGCGCCCTCCTCCTCGTCCAGGCGGGACGCCTCCTCGGCGGTCGCCGAGCGGGCCCCGACCGTCTGGCGGGCGCTGTGCAGGGTGATGCCGGCCGCGCGCATCATCCGGTACAGGCCGGTCGCCTCCAGCCGGGCGCCGTCCAGGTCGAGCAGGCCCGCCGGGAGGTAGTTGCCGAGCAGGGCGACCGGCAGGCCGTGGGTGCGGCGCAGCCGCTCCAGCACGATCACCTCCCCGCCCTCGGGAAGACCCAGGGCGGCGGCGACGCCGGGCGGGGCCGGGACGGTCTCGTTGCGGACGACCTCCGTGGTCGGGGCCTGCCCGGCCGCCTCCAGGTCGTCGTAGAGGCTGGTCAGCTCCAGGGAGCGGCGCACCTGGCTGTGCACCACCTGCGTGCCCACCCCGCGCCGCCGCACCAGCAGCCCCTTGTCGACCAGGGACTGGATGGCCTGGCGGACGGTGGGCCGGGACAGGCCGAGGCGCACGGAGAGGTCCACCTCGTTGCCCAGGAGGTCGCCGGGCGCGAGCACCCCGTTCGAGATCGCCGCTTCGAGCTGCTGGGCGAGCTGGTAGTACAGCGGCACCGGACTGCCCCGGTCCAGGACGAAGTCCAGGGAGTGCGGCGCGGGGCCGGCCGCGGCGCGTGCGGGGTCACCGGTCTTCGCCATGGACGTGCCTTCCTGTCGGGGCTCCGGGGCGGGGCGCGGGGGACGGGTTCACAGGTGGCGGCGGCGCCCGGCGACCTGGGCGTCGTAGCGTTCGCGGGCCTTTCGCGCGGGCTCGCGGGTGGCGACCTCCGCGACCGGCACGTCCCACCAGGCCTCGGCCGGGGGAGCGGTCGGCGTCGGGTCGGTCTCGACGTGGACGCAGGTCGGGCGGTCCGAGGCACGGGCCTCGGCGAGGGCGGTGCGCAGCTCCCGCACCGTCTTGGCGCGCAGCACGTCCATGCCGAGGCTGGCCGCGTTGGCCGCGAGGTCCACCGGCAGCGGGGCGCCGGTGAAGGAGCCGTCGGGGGCGCGGAACCGGTAGGCGGTGCCGTAGCGCTCGCCGCCGGTCTCCTCCGACAGGCCGCCGATGGAGGCGTAGCCGTGGTTCTGCACCAGCACCACGTTGACCGGCAGGCCCTCCTGGACGGCCGTGACGATCTCCGTGGGCATCATCAGGTACGTGCCGTCGCCGACCAGCGCCCAGACGGGCGTGCCGGGCGCGGCCTGCTGGACGCCCAGCGCGGCCGGGATCTCGTAGCCCATGCAGGAGTAGCCGTACTCCAGGTGGTACTGGCGGGGGCTGCGGGCGCGCCACAGCTTGTGCAGGTCGCCGGGGAGCGAGCCGGCCGCGTTGATCACCACGTCGTCGTCGCCGACCACCGCGTCCAGCGCGCCGAGCACCTGCGTCTGGGTCGGCACGGCGGTGTCGTCCTCGGCCCGCAGGGCGGCCGCGACGACCTCGTCCCAGCGTTCCTTCCCGGCCCGGTACTCCGCCTCGTACGCCGCGTCCACCCGGTACCCGGCCAGCCCCTCGGCGAGCCGCTCCAGGCCGGTGCGCGCGTCGCAGACCAGGGTGCGCGCGGCGAGCTTGTGGGCGTCGAAGCCGGTGATGTTGAGGTTCACGAACCGCACGTCCGGGGCGCGGAACAGGGTGCCGGAGGCGGTGGTGAAGTCGGTGTAACGGGTGCCGACGCCGATCACCACGTCGGCGTCGCGGGCCAGCGCGTCGCTCACCGCGGTGCCGGTGTGGCCGATGCCGCCCAGGTCGGCGGGGTGGTCGTGGCGCAGCGAGCCCTTGCCGGCCTGGGTGGAGGCGACCGGGATGCCGGTGGCGTCCACCAGCGCCCGCAGCGCGTCCTCGGCCTCGCTGTGGTGCACCCCGCCGCCCGCGACGATCAGCGGCCGCCTCGCCGCCCGCACGGCCGCCACGGCCGCGTCCAGTTCCACCGGGTCCGGGGCGGGCCGGCGCACCGTCCACACCCGCTCGGCGAAGAACTCCTCCGGCCAGTCGTACGCCTCCGCCTGCACGTCCTGCGGCAGCGCGAGGGTGACGGCGCCGGTCTCGGCCGGGTCGGCGAGCACCCGCATCGCGTTCAGCGCGGACGCGATCAGCGCCTCGGGGCGGGTGATCCGGTCGAAGTAGCGGGACACCGGGCGGAGCGTGTCGTTGACCGACACGTCGGCCTCGACGGGGTGCTCCAGCTGCTGGAGCAGCGGGTCGGCGGCGCGGGAGGCGAAGTAGTCGCCGGGCAGCAGCAGCACCGGCAGCCGGTTGATCGTGGCGAGCGCGGCGCCGGTGACCAGATTGGTCGCGCCGGGGCCGATGGACGTCGTCACCGCCTGCGCGGAGAGCCGGTCGAGCTGGCGGGCGTACCCGACGGCCGCGTGCACCATCGCCTGCTCGTTGCGGCCCTGGTGGTACGGCATGACGTCGCGGTACTCGACCAGCGCCTGCCCGAGACCGGCGACGTTGCCGTGGCCGAAGATGCCCCAGGTGCCCGCGATCAGCCGGCGGCGCGCGCCGTCCCGCTCGGTGTACTGGGCGGCCAGGAACCGCACCAGGGCCTGGGCGGTGGTCAGTCGGCGGGTGGTGGCGCTCATGCGGACCTCTCCGGTGCGGTGTAGAGGGGGAGTCGGGGGTCGACGGGCTGCTCGGGCCAGGTGTCGCGGATCCAGGCGTGGTCGGGGTGGTCGCAGATCAGCCAGGCGCGCTCGGCCCCGGGTCCCGCCATGACGTTGAGGTAGTACATGTGGTGGCCGGGCACCGCCATGGACGGCCCGTGCCAGCCGTCCGGGATGAGGACGACGTCGCCGTCGCGCACCTCGGCCAGCACGTCCGTGTCGCGGCCCGGACCGGACGGGGAGACCCGCTGGTAGCCGAGGCCCGGCGTGCCGTCGTGGGCGGCGAACTCGAAGTAGTAGATCTCCTCCAGCACCGACTCCTCGCCCGGCCGGTGCTCGTCGTGCTTGTGCGGCGGGAAGGACGACCAGTTGCCGCCCGGGGTGAGCACCTCGACCGCGATCAGCTTGTCGCACTCGAAGACGCCCGCGGCGCCGAAGTTGTTGACCTGCCGGGAGCAGGTGCCGGTGCCGCGCAGCTCCACCGGCACGTCCGAGGCCGGCCCGTAGCGCGCGGGCAGCCGCCGGGCGCAGCGGGCGCCGGTCAGCGCGAACCGCCCGCCGGCCGCCGAGGACACGGTGACCCGGGCGTCGCGCGGCACGTAGGCGAAGTCGGTCACGCCGTCGAACACGCTCGTCCGTCCGGTGAGTCCGAACTCCTCGTGGCCGAGGTCGTCGTCCGAGGCGACCGTGCACCCGCCGCTCAGCGGCAGCACGATCCACTCGCTGTCACCGGTGTCGAAGGCGTGCGTGCCGCCCGGCGCCAGCTCGAGCACCCGCAGGCTCGAGTGGTCCCAGCCGGCGGTCCGCGGACTCACGTCCACGGAGTAGGGGCCGGCGGCGGCCTTGCCCGCGGGAAGGTGATGGGTCATGGGTGCCTCCGTCTGCGTCCGTCGTCGTACGGGCTGGTCACAACAGGCCGACGGCGGTGTCCACCGCCGTCTCCACGCTGCCCTCGGCCGGGTAGAGCAGGGAGCGGCCGACGACCATGCCCTGCACGGTGGGCAGCCGCAGCGCCTTGCCCCACCGCTCGTAGGCCGCCTCCTGGTCGCCGACCTCGCCGCCGAGCAGCACCACCGGCAGCGTCGAGCTGCGCAGCACCTCCGCCATGTCGTCCACGTCCTCGGTGACCGGCAGCTTCAGCCAGGTGTAGGCGGAGGTGCCGCCCAGTCCGGAGGCGATGGCGATGGACCGGGTCACGGCCTCGGCGGACAGGTCGTTGCGGACGCGTCCGTCCACCCGGCGGGAGAGGAACGGCTCCACGAACACCGGCAGCCGGTGCGCGGCCATCGCGTCGACGGCGCGGGCGGCGGACTCCAGGGTGGCGAGCGAGCCGGGGTCGTCGTAGTCGATCCGCACCAGCAGCTTGCCCGCGTCGAAGCCGAGCCGGGCGATGTCCTCGGCGCGGTGCCCGGTGAAGCGGTCGTCCATCTCGAAGGACGCCCCGGCCAGGCCGCCGCGGTTCATCGAGCCCATGACGACCTTGTTCTCCAGCGCGCCGAGCAGCAGCAGGTCCTCCAGGATGTCGGCGGTGGCCAGCACCCCGTCCACGCCCGGCCGGGACAGCGCGACGCACAGGCGTTCCAGCAGGTCGGCCCGGTCGGCCATGGCCAGGCGCCGGTCGCCTATGCCGAGCGCGCCCCGGGCGGGGTGGTCGGCGGCCACGATCATCAGCCGTCCGCTGTCGCCGATCAGCGGACGGCGGGCCCGGCGGGCGGCCGCCTCGGCGACGGCCTCGGGATGCCGGGCGCGGACCGTGGTGAGGTCGGGGATGCTGAGATTCAAGGAAGGGCTCCGTTCAGGACTGGCTCGGCCGGCCCGCCGCGTCCGGCTCCACGGCCCGCGCGAGGAGGTCCGCGACCTCCTGCCCGGTCGGCATGGCGGACGAGCAGGACAGGCGCGAGGCGACGAGGGCGCCGGCCGCGTTGGCGTGGCGCATGGTCCGCTCCAGGTCCCAGCCGGAGAGCAGACCGTGGCAGAGCGAGCCGCCGAAGGCGTCGCCGGCGCCGAGGCCGTTGACCACCTCGACCGGCACCGGCTCCACCTCGGCCCGGGCGCCGTCCCGGTGCACGGCCAGCACGCCCCGCGGACCCTGTTTGACCACCGCCAGCTCCACCCCGGCCGCCAGCAGCGCCTCGGCGCACGCCTCGGGCTCGCGCACCCCGGTGGCGACCTCGCACTCGTCGAGGTTGCCCACCGCGACCGTGGCGTGGCGCAGCGCCTCGCGGTAGTACGGACGGGCCTGGTCCGGGTCCCGCCAGAACATGGGACGCCAGTCCAGGTCGAAGACGGTGGTGCCGGCCTTGGCCCGCGCCTCCAGGGCGTGGAGGGTGGCGGTGCGGCTGGGCTCCTCGCTCAGGCCGGTGCCGGTGATCCAGAAGACGCCGGCCGCGCGGATCGCGGGCAGGTCCAGCTCGTGCGGGTGGATCTCCAGGTCGGGGGCCTTGGGACGGCGGTAGAAGTAGAGGGGGAAGTCGTCCGGCGGGAAGATCTCGCAGAAGGTGACGGGGGTCGGGTGGGCGGCCACCGGCGTCACCCAGCGGTCGTCCACGCCGAAGTCCTTCAGCGCCTCGTGCAGATAGGCGCCGAAGGGGTCGTCGCCGGTGCGGGTGATCACCGCGGTGGAACGGCCGAGCCGCGCCGCGGCCACCGCGACGTTGGCGGCCGAACCGCCCAGGAATTTCCCGAACGTCTCCACTTGCGACAACGGCACCCCGGTCTGCAGGGGATAAAGATCGACCCCGATGCGACCCATGGTGACCAGGTCGAAATACTGTGGTGTGTCGGCCATTGAGCGACGCTCCTCGAGCTGCTGGGGATGCGGGTGCCAGGGCGCCCTGCCACGGTGGGACGTGCTTGTGGGACCTGCCGCCTTCCAGGTGTAGGTCTCGAGGGGCGGCGGTGTCAATAGTTTGTACTTACATTCGGACGAGCGCGTGAAATGATGTCTTAACAAAGTATTGACAGCAGGCGGTTTCGGGGATTGGATCGCGTCCCAGCAGAACCGCCGTGTGTGATGGCACACACCCCCGGACTCCCGAGGTTCCGGGCACCGGACTCTCGGACTCCTCGCCCTTTCCCCCGTGAAGCACAGTGAGGTGCAGGACTGATGGACCGCTCTTCCCACCCCCGCTCCCGCAGAGTCGCACCCTTCGTCGCGGCCGCGGCGGCAGCCGCCCTGACCCTCGCCGGTTGCTCCAGCGGTTCCGGCGGCAAGAAGGCCGAGGAAGGCGGAGCGGACGCCTCGGCCGGCAAGGCCTCGACGCCTCGGATGACGGTCGCCCTGGTCACCCACCAGGCGCCCGGTGACACCTTCTGGGACATCGTCCGCAAGGGCGCGCAGGCCGCCGCCGACAAGGACAACGTCAAGCTGATCTACTCGGCCGACCCGAACGCGGGCAACCAGGCCAACCTGGTGCAGAACGCCATCGACCAGAAGGTCGACGGCATCGCGGTCACCCTGGCCAAGCCGGACGCGCTCAAGGGCGTCATAGCCAAGGCCGAGGCGGCCGGCATACCCGTCGTCGGCCTGAACTCCGGACTGAGCGACTGGAAGGACCTCGGGCTGCTGCAGTTCTTCGGGCAGGACGAGACCGTCGCGGGCGAGGCGTTCGGCAAGAAGCTCAACGAGGTCGGCGCGAAGAACGCGGTCTGCGTCGTCCAGGAACAGGGCAACATCGGTCTCACCCAGCGCTGCGCCGGCCTGGAGAAGACCTTCGAGGGCAAGACGCAGGTCCTCAACGTCAACGGCACCGACATGCCGTCGGTGAAGTCGACCATCACCGCCAAGCTGAAGCAGGACACCTCCATCGACTACGTCGTCACCCTCGGCGCGCCCTTCGCGCCCACCGCGGTGCAGTCCGTCGAGGAGGCCGGCAGCAAGGCCAAGGTCGCCACCTTCGACCTGAACAAGGAGCTGACCGGCGCCATCCAGGACGGCGACATCCAGTTCGCGGTGGACCAGCAGCCCTACCTCCAGGGCTACCTCGCCGTCGACGGCCTGTGGCTCTACAAGAACAACGGCAACTACAGCGGCGGCGGCGAGCAGCCCGTCCTGACGGGCCCGGCGTTCGTCGACAAGTCCAACGTCGAGGCGGTCTCCGAGTTCGCCGCGAAGGGCACCCGGTGATGAGCATGGCCCAACAGGCTGAGCCGGCGGCGACCGTGCCGCCGGCCTCCGGCCCCGAGAAGCAGAAGGACGGCCGCACCGCGCGGCGCCCGCTGGCGCTGCGGCTGCTCGCCCGGCCCGAGGTCGGCGTGTTCCTCGGCGCGGTCGCCGTCCTGGTGTTCTTCCTGTTCGCCGCCCCGCCGGTGCGCGACGGCAGCTCGATGGCGAACATCCTGTACCAGTCCTCGACCATCGGGATCATGGCGCTGCCCGTGGCGCTGCTGATGATCGGCGGCGAGTTCGACCTCTCGGCCGGCGTCGCCGTCGTCACCTCCGCGCTCACCGCGAGCATGCTGAGCTACCAGCTCACCCTGAACGTGTGGGCGGGTGTGATCGCCGCCCTCGTGGTGTCCCTCGCGGTCGGCTTCTTCAACGGCTGGATGCTGGTGAGGACCGGACTGCCGAGCTTCCTGGTCACCCTCGGCACCTTCCTGATCCTCCAGGGCGTGAACCTCGCGGTGACCAAGCTCGTCACCGGCAACGTCGCCACCGACAGCATCGCCGACATGGACGGCTTCGACCAGGCCAAGGCGCTCTTCGCCTCCAGCTTCGAGGTCGGCGGCGTCCAGGTGAAGATCACCGTCATCTGGTGGCTCGTCTTCGCCGCCCTCGCCACCTGGGTCCTGCTGCGCACCAAGTACGGCAACTGGATCTTCGCGGTCGGCGGCAACAAGGACAGCGCCCGCGCGGTCGGCGTCCCCGTCACCTTCACCAAGATCTCCCTGTTCATGCTGGTCGGCTTCGGCGCCTGGTTCGTTGGCATGCACAACCTGTTCTCCTTCAACACCGTGCAGTCCGGCGAGGGCGTGGGCCAGGAGCTCATCTACATCGCCGCGGCGGTCATCGGCGGCTGTCTGCTGACCGGCGGCTACGGCTCGGCGATCGGACCGGTCTTCGGGGCCTTCATGTTCGGCATGGTGCAGCAGGGCATCGTCTACGCCGGCTGGAACCCCGACTGGTTCAAGGCCTTCCTCGGCGTGATGCTGCTCGGCGCCGTCCTCATCAATCTGTGGGTCCAGCGCACGGCGACCCGGAGGTGACCGCAATGACCGACAAGACGACCGGCACCGACGGTGCCGTCCGCACGGACACCCCGGCAGGCGAGGACCGCCCCCTGGTCGAGCTCCGCGCCGCCGGCAAGTCCTACGGCAACATCCGCGCCCTGCACGGCGTCGACCTGACCGTCCACCCCTCCGAGGTGACCTGCGTCCTCGGCGACAACGGCGCCGGCAAGTCCACCCTCATCAAGATCGTCTCGGGGCTGCACCAGCACACCGAGGGCGAGTTCCTCGTCGACGGCGAACCGGTCCGGTTCTCCACCCCGCGCGAGGCCCTCGACCGGGGCATCGCCACCGTCTACCAGGACCTCGCCGTCGTCCCGCTGATGCCGGTGTGGCGCAACTTCTTCCTCGGCTCCGAGATGACCAAGGGCCCCTGGCCGCTGCGCCGCCTCGACATCGACCGCATGAAGCGGACCGCCGACGAGGAACTGCGCAACATGGGCATCGTCCTGGACGACCTGGAGCAGCCCATCGGCACGCTCTCCGGCGGCCAGCGCCAGTGCGTGGCGATCGCCCGCGCCGTCTACTTCGGCGCCCGCGTCCTCATCCTCGACGAGCCCACCGCCGCCCTCGGCGTCAAGCAGTCCGGGGTCGTCCTGAAGTACATCGCCATGGCCCGCGACCGCGGCCTCGGCGTCATCTTCATCACCCACAACCCGCACCACGCCTACATGGTCGGCGACCACTTCAACGTGCTGCGCCTGGGCACCCTGGAGCTCAGCGCCGACCGCAGCGAGGTCAGCCTCGAGGAGCTGACCAACCACATGGCGGGCGGCGCGGAACTGGCCGCGCTCAAGCACGAGCTCGCGCAGGTCCGCGGCGTCGACACGGAGGGGCTCCCCGAAACCGGCGACCTCCGGGCACCCACGGCCGCAACCCCGGAAGGGAAGTCCTGACATGGCAGTCGCGCTCGACCGCATCCGGGTCGGTTCCGCCCCCGACTCCTGGGGCGTCTGGTTCCCCGACGACCCGCAGCAGGTGCCCTGGCAGCGCTTCCTCGACGAGGTCGCCGAGGCCGGCTACTCCTGGATCGAACTCGGCCCCTACGGCTACCTGCCGACCGACCCGGCCCGCCTCACCGACGAGGTGCGGAGCCGCGGCCTGCGGGTCTCCGCCGGCACCATCTTCTGCGGACTGCACCGCGGCCCGTCCGAGTGGGACGCCACCTGGGAGCAGGTCGGCCGCGTCGCCGCGCTCACCCAGGCGATGGACGCGAAGCACCTGGTCGTCATCCCGTCCTTCTGGCGGGACGACAAGACCGCCGAGATCCTGGAGCCGCCGGAGCTCACCACCGAGCAGTGGGGCCACCTCACCCGCGGCATGGAACGCCTCGGCCGCGAGGTGAAGGAGACGTACGGCCTGGACATCGTCGTCCACCCGCACGCCGACACCCACATCGACACCGAGGAACACGTGGAGCGCTTCCTCGACTCCACCGACTCGCGCCTGGTCAACCTCTGCCTCGACACCGGTCACTACGCCTACTGCGGCGGCGACAGCGTCAAGCTGATCGAGACCTACGGCGAACGCATCGGCTACCTGCACCTCAAGCAGGTGGACCCCGAGATCCTCGCCGACGTCGTCAAGAACGAGATCCCCTTCGGGCCCGCCGTCCAGCGCGGGGTGATGTGCGAACCGCCGGCCGGCGTGCCGGAGCTGGGCCCGGTCCTCACGGCCGCGCAGAAGCTGGGCGTGGACCTGTTCGCGATCGTCGAGCAGGACATGTACCCGTGCGAGCCGGACAAGCCGCTGCCCATCGCCGTCCGCACCCGCAGGTTCCTCCGCTCCTGCGGCGCCTGACCACCCTCACCCGGACCGGGAGGCGACACACATGAACCGGCGCGAGCCCCTCGGCATCGCGGTCGTCGGCACCGGCCGCATGGGCGCCGACCACGTGCGGCGGATCGACCGGGTGATCAGCGGGGCGCGGGTCGCCGCGGTCGTCGACATCGACGGGGAACGGGCCGAGGCCGTCGCGGCCGGCGTCGACGGCTGCACCGCCCACACCGACGCGGCCGAGGCGTTGGCGTCGGCGGACGTCGACGCCGTCCTCATCGCCTCCTCCGGGCCCGCCCACGAGGCGGCGCTGCTCACCGCGTTCGCGCACGACCTGCCGGTGCTGTGCGAGAAGCCGCTCACCCCCGACGCGGCCTCCGCGCTGCGCGTGACGGAAGCCGAAACCGCCCTCGGCCACCGCCGGGTGCAGGTCGGCTTCATGCGCCGCTACGACACCGAGTACGTCCGCCTCAAGGCCCTGCTGGACAGTGGACAGCTGGGCCGGCCGCTGATGCTGCACCACCGGCACCGCAACGTGGCCAGCCCGCCCTTCTTCACCAGCTCCATGCTGATCAGCGACTCCGTCGCCCACGAGGTCGACGTCACCCGCTGGCTGCTGGGCCACGAGATCACCGCCGTGACGGTGCTGCGCCCCGCATCCTCCTCCGGCGCCCCCGAAGGACTGCGCGACCCGCAGTTCGTCGTCCTGGAGACCGACGGGGGCGCGCTCTCCGACGTGGAGATCTTCGTCAACTGCGGCTTCGGCTACCAGGTGCAGGCCGAGGCGGTCTGCGAACGCGGCACCGCCCGCATCGGCGACGGCCACCAGCTCGTCACCCACACGGCAGGACGCTGGGGCGGCACCGTCGCCCAGGACTGGACCGAACGCTTCGCCCAGGCCTACGACGACGAGGTCCAGGCCTGGGTCGACGCCACCCGCCGCGGCGAGGTCACCGGCCCGAGCACCTGGGACGGCTACGCCGCCGCGGCCGTCTGCGAGGCCGGCGTCCGGGCGCTGGAACGGGGCGGCCGGGTGGAGGTCGACCTCGCGCAGAAGCCGCCGCTGTACGCCTGAGCGCGCGGGGCCGGCCCTGCCGTTGACGTCGCCGCTCGTCACGCCGTCAGGTGGTCACGTCGTCCAGCCACGGCACGAGGCCCGTCAGGCCGTTCGGCACCCCCCCCCGCTCGCACGGCGGCATCGCACGGGGCCGCCATGCGGGGGGCCTGCGGGACGGCAGCCCAGCCGGCCGTGCCCGCCGCATGGAACGCGAGGCCGCCCTGGTCGGGGACGCCGTGGAGCGGGCGCCGCAGGGCACGGTGAGCGACCCGGCCTGCCCGTGCGCCCGCCCACTCACCCGCCCGCGCTGCGACCGGGCGCGGCACGCCGCCCGCCCAGGGGCGAGCATCCGCAGCGCGTGCAGGCCGTACCAGCCGAGGACCATCAGGGCGCCGCCCGCCGGCGGCAGGGACCGGCCGGGGGCGTCGGCCTCCGAGGCGGGGACCGCCACCATGGCCTCGGCATGTCGCAGTTCGCCGAGTTCCCCGGGGGCCGGCAGTGCGTGCAGCCGCCCGGTGACCGGGTGGGAGAGGCAGCGGAAGGCCTCCGCGAAGGGCCGCCTCCCGCACCTCCCCGGCGTCGCTCGCCGACGGCTTCTCCGTCGGCACGTGCTCGCCCACCGCCGCGGGATCAGGTCCCACGGGCCGTGCGGCCCGTCGGCGAGCGGGGGGTGGACCGCCTGGCCACGGGCCGGCGAGCAGCTCGGCGTACGAGCCGTGGGTCCGCTCCACGTCGTGTGCGGCGGCGGAGGCCTCGGCGCGGGAGCGGCCGCGGGCGGCCACCGCGACCGGGCGGTGGCCGCCCGCCGGGCCGGGGCGACGAAGGCGCCAGGTGGTCCGCGCGGCCCCCGGCGTCCCGGTGCGCGGCGGCCGTGGAGCGGGTCCGTTCAGGCCTGCCGTACCTCCTCGACGGTGACGGGACGGTGCTCGTGCAGCGACCGGGTGCACGCCTCGGCGATCCAGCCGGCCTCGAGGGCGTCCTCGATCGTGCACGGCGACGGACGGACGCCCGCCACGACCTCGGTGAACGCGGCGAGTTCGGCGCGGTAGGCGTCGGCGAAGCGGTCCATGAAGAAGTCGTGCGGCACACCGGCCGGGAAGGTCACGCCCGGCTCCACCGAACGCAGCGGCAGCTTGTCCTCCAGGCCCACCGCGATGGAGTCGGTGAAGCCGTGGATCTCCATGCGGACGTCGTAACCCCGGGCGTTGTGGCGGCTGTTGGAGACCACCGCGAGGGTGCCGTCGTCGAGGGTGAGGATCGCCCCGGTGGTGTCGGCGTCGCCCGCCTCCTCGATGTAGCCGGCGCCCCGGTTGCCGCCGGCCGCGTACACCTCGGTCACCTCGCGGCCGGTCACCCAGCGGATGATGTCGAAGTCGTGCACCGAGCAGTCCCGGAAGATGCCCCCGGACGCCGCGATGTACGCGGCCGGCGGCGGCGCCGGGTCCAGCGTGGTCGACCGCACGGTGTGCAGCGTGCCCAGCTCTCCGCCCCGGACGGCGGCGCGGGCGGCGACGAAACCGGCGTCGAAGCGGCGGTTGTAGCCGATCTGCACCGGCACGTCCCGGCCCGCGACGGCCTTCAGCACCTCGACGCCCTCGGCCATGGTGCGGGCCACGGGCTTCTCGCAGAAGACGGGGACGCCCGCCTCCACGCAGGCCGTGATCAGCCCCGGGTGGGCGTCGGTGGCGGCGGCGACGACCACGCCGTCCACCCCGGCCGCGAGCACCGCCTCGGGGGAGTCCGCGACCTGCGCGCCGAAGCGCTCCGCGGCGGCCTTCGCGGCGTCCGCGAACGGGTCGGAGACGACGAGGGACTCGACGGCGTCGAGCCCGGACAGGGTCTCGGCGTGGAAGGCGCCGATGCGGCCGAGGCCGAGGATTCCGATGCGCATGGGGCGGTGCTCCTTGGGTGCGGGTGGTGCCGTCGGTGCGGCCGGTCGGTGCGGGCGGGTCCGGGGAGGGTCAGTCGAGTCCGCCGAGGACGTTCTGGTCCCAGTCGATGACGGATCCGGTGACCACCCCGGACCGGTCGGACAGCAGCAGGACCACGAAGTCGGCGATCTCGTCCGGCTGGCCGAGCTTGCCCATGGGCAGCCGCGCGGCGGCCCGCTCCCGCCAGTCGTCGCCGGCGCCGTGGAAGGTGCGCTGCGTGGCGTCCTCGCCCTCGGTCGCGGTCCAGCCGATGTTCAGGCCGTTGATCCGGATCCGGTCCCACCGGTGGGCGTGCGCCGCGTTGCGGGTCAGGCCCACCAGACCCGCTTTCGCGGCGACGTACGGGGCGAGGAACGGCTGCCCGCCGTGCGCGGACGAGGTGATGACGTTGACGATCGTGCCGGGCTCGGCGCGCCGCACCATGTCCGCGACCGCCGCCTGCATGGCGAAGAACGGCGCCTTGAGGTTGATGGCGACGTGCTGGTCGAACAGCTCCGGCGTGGTGTCCAGGAGCGTGCCGCGCGAGGTCAGCCCGGCGGAGTTGACCAGGCAGTCGATCCGTCCGTGCGCCCGCACGACCTGGGCGACGGAGTCCTTGGCCTGCTCGGCGTCGGCCAGGTCGGCCCGTACGAACATGGCCTTGCCGCCCTGTCCGGCCAGTTCGGCGACCAGCGCCTCGCCCGGCTCCGGGCGGCGGCCGCTGACCGCCACGACCGCGCCCTCGCGCACCGCGGCCCGTGCGACGGCGGCGCCCACGCCCTGGCTGCCGCCGTTGACGAGGACGACCTTGTCGTCGAGAAGTCCCATGATGTCCTTCGGTGTCCTTCCGGTCTCTTCCGGGTTCTTCCGGGTCCTTCCCGGTCCCGGGTCAGCTCGCGCGCCGCGCGGCGCAGGCCCGCAGCTCGTCGCGCAGGGCCCGGGCGGTCCGGCCCTCGCGCAACGCGCGGCGCACCACGTCGGCCTGGGAGGGCGGGGCGAGCCCTTCGACCGGCGGGTCGTTGTCCAGGTTGGTGGGGAACGGGTAGCCCTCGGCGCTCGCCGCGATCACGTTCTCCAGCCACCGCTCCGAGGCGCCCTCGGCCTTGCGCGCCAGCAGCACCGGGTAGACGGCGCCCACCACGGCCTCGCGGTCCACGGTCTCCATGGCCCGCCCGAACGCGGAGGACACCTGGAGCAGGTTGGCCGCGCGCCGGATGTCCGCCGAGCGGTTGGCGCCGGCCGCGTGGAACAGCGCCGGGTTGAAGAACACGGCGTCGCCCTTGGCCAGCGGGAGCTGGACGTGGTGCTCCTCGAAGTACGCCTGGAACTCGGGCCGCCGCCACGCGAGGTAGCCGGCCTCGAACTTCTGCGAGTGCGGCAGGTACATCGTCGGCCCGGACTCCACGGGCATGTCGCAGTGCGCGACGGCGCCCTGGAGGGTGAGCACGGGGGAGAGGCGGTGCACGTGCGCCGGGTAGGCGGCCGCGGTCGCGTCGGAGAGGAAGCCCAGGTGGTAGTCGCGGTGCACGGTCTGCGCCGCGCCGCCCGGGTTGACCACGTTGACCTGCGAGGTCACCTGGTAGCCGGGGCCCAGCCAGGCCGTGGACACCAGGGCGATCATGTCGTTCGCGTAGTAGTCGGCGAACGCCGCCGGGTCGTGCAGCGCGGCCTTCTCCAGGGCGTTCCACACCCGGTCGTTGGCGCCGGGCGCGGCGAAGTGGTCGCCGGCGGTGGCGCCCGAGGCCCGCTGCTGGGCGATCAGGGCGTCGAACACGGCGGTGGTCCGGTCCACCACCGAGGTGTCGGAAAACGCGCCGCGGATCACCACGATGCCGGGACCGTCGGCGAGGGCGCGGACCAGCTCGGCCTGAGCGGTGCGGCGGTCGGCGAGCGCCAGCCGCTCGGCGTCGTAGAGCAGCACGTTCCGCTCGACGGCGGAGGCCAGCGGGTGGGCGGAGGCGTCGGTCGACTGCTCGACCAGGGCGCGGAAGGCGTCCAGATCGCAGTCCCGCTCCGACAGCCAGGCGGCCGGCGCGGGGGTCTGCACGGAAGACGATGCGGACATGGAATCGTCCCTTCGGGTCACGGAGCGACGCGGGTGATGTCATTCTTGTCAGAACAAACCCCTCGCACCACCATCAGGAACCCATCAAAAACCCTTCAGGAGCAGTCGCATGGGTCACCCGTTCCCGATCCGCGAAATCGCACGTCAGGCCGGAGTGAGCGAGGCCACGGTGGACCGGGTGCTCAACGGCCGCGGCGGGGTGCGGGAGAGCACCGCGCGTGAGGTGCACCGGGCCATCGCCGACCTGGACCGGCAGCGCACCCAGGTCCGCCTGGTCGGCCGGACGTTCATGGTGGACATCGTCATGCAGTCGCCGGAGCGCTTCTCCACGGCCGTCCGCGCCGCCCTGGAGGCCGAACTGCCCTCCCTGCACCCGGCGGTGGTGCGCTCCCGCTTCCACTTCCGGGAGACCGGACCGGCGGAGGAACTGGTCGCCGTCCTCGACCGGATCGCCCGCCGCGGCTCCCAGGGCGTCCTCCTCAAGGCCCCCGACGTCCCCGAGGTCACCGCCGCCGTCGGCCGCCTCGCGGCGGCCGGCGTGCCCGTCGTGACCCTGGTGACGGACCTGCCGGTCAGCGCCCGCGTCGGCCACGTCGGCAGCGACAACCGCGCGGCCGGCGCCACCGCCGCCTACCTCATGGGCCAGTGGCTCGGCGACCGGCCCGGCAACGTGCTCACCAGCCTCTCCAGCGGCTTCTTCCGCAACGAGGAGGAGCGCGAGATGGGCTTCCGCAGCACCATGCGCGCCCGGCACCCCGGACGCACCCTCGTCGAGATCGCCGAGGGCCAGGGCCTGGACGCCACCCAGTACGACCTGGTCCGCGCCGCCCTCGAACGCGACCCGGAGATCCGCGCGGTCTACTCGATCGGCGGCGGCAACATCGCCACCCTGCGCGCCTTCGAGGACGCCGGACGCGAGTGCGCCGTGTTCATCGCCCACGACCTCGACCACGACAACACCCGGCTGCTGCGCGAGCACCGGCTCTCCGCCGTCCTCCACCACGACCTGCGGCACGACCTGCGCGAGGCCTGCCACCTGGTGATGCGCGCCCACGGCGCGCTGCCGCCTGCCGGGCCCACCCTGCCGTCCGCGATCCAGGTGGTCACCCCCTACAACATGCCCGCCCCCGCCGTGGCCGGGTGACCCGCCGGGCGTGTACCGCCCCGCTCCGGGCCCGCCGTGCCTACCGTCGTGCGCATGAGGAAACCGACCACGGAAGGCGGGCCGGACCGGCTGGTGGCGCTCTCCGACGGCGTGTTCGCCATCGCCATCACCCTGCTGGTCCTCGACCTCCGCGTGCCGCAGGGGCTGGACTCCGAGGGGTTCCACGAGGCGCTCGGCGACCTCCTGCCCAACCTGGGCGCCTACGCGATCACCCTCGCCGTGCTGGCCGGCTTCTGGCGTGACCACCGGGCCCTCTTCCGCCCGGTGCGGCAGGTGGACGCCGACGTGATCTGGCTGACCGTCCTCGGCCTGGGCCTCGCCGCGCTGCTGCCGTTCCCCACCGCCCTGGTCTCCGAGTACGGCGACGAACGCGCCTCCGTCGTCATCTACTCGGCGGCGGTGGCCTCCCTCGGCGCCGTCCACCTCGCCCTCGCCGTCGTCATCAGCCGCCGGCCCTGGCTGCGCGGCGACGCCGGACCCGTCCGCGACGAGTTCCTCTACGCCCTCGACCTGGGCGCCACCGTGGCGGTGTTCGTGGTGTCCGTTCCGCTGGCCCTGCTGGTGGGGCCCGCCGCCATGTGGTGGTGGCTGGTCCTGGTGCCGGTCAAGGTGTGGCTGGGGCGCAAGGAGGACGCACGGGCGGCGGGATGAGCGGCAGGGCCGGGGCCGCCGGGCGTGTCACCCGGGCACGTCCACCGGGGGCGGCCAGGTGCGTCACCCGGGCACCTCCACCCACGTCCCGTCCTCCGCCGACCGCGCCATCGCGTCCAGCACCGTGGCGCTGTGCACCGCGTCCGCGAGGGTGGCGCCGTACGGGACGCCCTCGGTGACCGACCGCAGGAAGCGGTACGCCTCGATCACCTTCAGGTCGTCGTAGCCCATGGCGTTGGCCGCGCCCGGCTGGAACGCGCCGAACTCACCGTCGCCCGGGCCGACGTACACGGTGCTCACCGGCTGGTCCTGGTAGCCGGTGCCGCGGCTGACGCCCAGTTCGTTCATCCGGCGGAAGTCCCAGAACACCGCCCCCTCGGTGCCGTGCACCTCGAAGCCGTAGTTGTTCTGCTCGCCCACGGAGACCCGGCAGGCCTCCAGCACGCCCCGCGCGCCCGACGCGAACCGCAGCAGGCAGCTCACGTAGTCCTCGTTCTCCACCGGCCCCGGCTCGCCGCCGGCCGCACGGGAGTGGCCTGCGGTGGCGGCGGCCGGACGGGCCCGCTCCGGCAGGAAGATCGCGGTGTCAGCGGTCAGGGACGCGATGTCGCCGAGCAGGAAGCGGGCCAGGTCGGCGCCGTGCGAGGCCAGGTCGCCCAGCACCCCGCTGCCGCCGCGCTCCCGCTCGTAGCGCCAGGTCAGCGCCCCCTCGGGGTGAGCCGCGTAGTCGCTGAACAGCCGGACGCGGGCATGCGTCACCGTGCCGATCCCACCGGAGGCGATCAGTTCGCGGGCGGCCTCCACGGCGGGCGCGTTGCGGTAGTTGAAGCCGACGGCGCCCTGGACACCGGCCTTGGCGACCGCGTCCGCGACCGCCCGGGCGTCCTCGGCCGTCAGGCCGACCGGCTTCTCGATCCAGAGGTGCTTGCCGGCCTCGGCCATGGCGACGCCGATCTCCCGGTGCAGGAAGTTCGGCGCGGTGACGCTGACCGCGCGCACGCGGGGGTCGGCGGCCACGTCACGCCAGTCGCGGGTCGTCGACGCGAACCCGAACTGCGCGGCGGCCTCTTCCGCCCTCCCCGGTACCTCCTCGGCGACGGTGACCAGCTCCGGACGCAGCGGCAGCCCGGGGAAGTGGTGCGCCACCCGCGCGTACGCCTGGGTGTGCACCCGCCCCATCCAGCCGAATCCGACGACGGCGACGCCCAGCGCATCCACCATGACTGCCTCTCTCGGGCCGGGTCCTGTCCTGCCCGCCCACCTTCAGGGCCGCCCGTCTGTCCTGTCAACCGTTTGACAGGACATTGCTCAGGACCGCTTCCCCGGGACCCCGCCCGTCCTCCCCTCCGCATACGGTAGGGTTGACCTGCGAGATCACGCGGTTCGCCGCGGGAGCCGCATCGGGACGTGGCGCAGCTTGGTAGCGCACTTGACTGGGGGTCAAGGGGTCGCAGGTTCAAATCCTGTCGTCCCGACGATGCGAGAGCAGGGGGCCCGCCGCATGTCGGCGGGCCCCCTGACGCGTGCCGGGGAGATGGACGCCGGGCCACGGGCGTTGCACGGGACGTGACCAGGGGCGGCCCTCGACGTCGACGGCCGGGACGAGTCCGCGGGCGGCTGACGCCCGTCGTGCGGGATCACGGGGAGCCCTGCGCCGGACCGAGACCGTCTTCTAGGGTCGTCCGCATGACGACCGACACCGGCCCCGCCTCCGGCCTGCTCTTCGACGCCCTGCGGGCGGACGCCCTCACCAGCACGGAACAGTTGCGCGAGCTGTACCCGGAGCCGAACGCGAACGCGCTCCGCAAGGAGACCGGCCACCTGACCGACGAGGCCCGGGCGCTGATCGGCTGCGCCTCCCTGGTGTTCGTCGGCAGCGCGGACGCCGAGGGCCGGGCGGACGTGACCCCGCGGGGCGGCCCGCCCGGGTTCGTCTCGGTGCTGGACGAGCGGACGCTGGCGATCCCCGACGCGACGGGCAACAAGCGGCTCGACACCCTGCGGAACGTGGTGGAGACCGGACGCGTCGGCCTGCTCTTCGTCGTCCCCGGCCGCACGACCACCCTCCGCGTCAACGGCCGCGCCTGCGTCTCGGCCCGCCCGGAACTGCTCGGCCGGCTCACCCCGGTGGGCAAGCCGCCGGTCTCGGCGATCGTGGTGCAGGTCGAACAGGCCTACCCGCACTGCCCCAAGTCGCTGATGCGCGGCAACGCCTGGCAGCCGGAGCGCTGGGTGCCCGCCGACGCCCAGCCGAGCAGCGCCCGGGTGACGCTGGCCCAGCTCGACCTGCCGGGCCTGACGATCGAGCAGATCGAGGAGACGGAGCGGGAGGCGCTGCGCACGCGCTACGAGTGAGCGCGAGGCCTGCCGGCCTGCTCAGGGGTCAGCACGGCGGCCACCATGGCCAGGACGGCGACGGCCACTCCGGCGCGTACGGGGTGAGTGCTCACTCCGCCCGGGCTCCGGCGGTGAGGAGCACGTCGACCGTCTCCTGGTGTGGCCCGTTCATCGCCCACAGGAGCGGTGACCACCCGGTGCCGTGGTCCTCACGGAGATTCGGATCGGCCTCGTGCTCCAGGAGCGCGCGCACCGTCTCGACGTGTCCCCAGCACGCGGCCCCGCACAGGGGCGTCCCCTGGTCCCCGTGACCGCTCTCGGCATCGGGCGGGGCCCCGGCCGCGAGCAGACGCCGGACCTTGTCGGTCGCTCCGTGGACCGAGGCGGCGTAGAGGGGCGTGGTGCCGTCGCCGTCCCGGGCCCCCGGGTCGGCCCCGGCCCGCAACAGCGCGTCGACCTCGCGGGTCTCCCCGGACGTCACCGCCTCGACGAGCCGCCGGGCCAGCTTCTTCTGTCGTCGCCTGTTCACGGTCGCCCAGACTACGTGCCGGTCCGCCCGTTTCACCGTGCAGCAAGGCGCACAGCAGGAGTCGGCCGGCCGCCAGGACCGTTCACGCCGTGGCCGTCAGCAGGCCGTCCGTCAGGAACGCGCCTCGTACTCCCCGTGAGGGGGAGGAGGGCGCCGAGGCGGGGTCCGTGCGGCCGGGGGCGTCGTGCGGCATCGCGTTCCCTCACGCCGCCCCGAACGCCGTGAAGGCCCACCCCGTGGCCCGGTGCAGGGCGTCCGCGGGGAGGGCCGCCCGGGCGTCGCGGAGGGCCTCCGGGAGGGGGAGGCCCGCGGCCAGGCCCTCGTGCAGCGCCAGCATCAGCGGGACGACCGCCGCGTCGTTGACCGGGGCGCTGCACGCCACCACGCCCGCCGTGCCCAACGGCAGCAACGCCGTGACCAGGCCGAGGAGTTCGTCCGCGCCGACCGTGGCGAAGCGGGCCGTGTCGCAGCAGGACAGGATGAGGCGGTACGGGCTGCGGCCGAGCCGTTCGAAGTCGTGCACGATCAGCGGGCCGTCCGCCATCCGCAGCGAGGAGAACATCGGGCCGTCCGTGCGGAACGCGCCGTGCGCCGCGATGTGCGCCAGCCCGGCCCCGTCCAGCTCCGCGAGCACCCGCGGCACCGTCGCGTCCCGGTGCTCCAGCACCGTCGCGCCGCCGTACCGGGCGGCCAGCCGGGTCACCTCCGCGCCGCCCGTGGCGAGACCCGGGCCGCGCACCAGCACCTGGCGTCCACCGCGCGGCGGACGCGTCTCCCGCGCCCGCAGCCAACTGCTCGCCGACGGCGACACGCTGACGACCCGTTCCCGCAGCGACGGCAGCAGCGCCCACGGCACCCGGTGCAGCCGCCCCGGCGGCACGATCACCACCGGCCCGTCGCCCAGGTGCGCCGCGGCGGGCCCCAGCAGCAGCTCCTCCAGCCGGCGGCCCGCCGCCTCCACCACCGGGAGCCGCGCCTGCGCCCCCGGATGGGCCAGCCGCCGCAGCCCCGCCTGCACATGCTCGGCCTCCGTCTCGGCCGCCGCCAACGACCCCGCCTCGAACCGGCGCACCCGGCCCTGCCCGCACAGCAGCACCTGCACCCGCCCGTCGACCACCGCCAGCTCCACCAGCCGTACGCCGTCGCCCAGACGCTCCAGCAGACGGCCGGCGTCGAAGCGGGTGTCGTCGCCGGACGCCTCGCCCCGCATGTGCAGGGTGCGGGAGCGGATCGCCCGCTCCAGGCGGCGCTGCTCCCGCTCCAGGGCCGGCACCGGCCTGCCCTCCATCCGGGCCTCCTCGGCGCGGGCCGCGATCTCCCGGTAGGCGGTCATGTGGCTCAGCAGCTCCGGGTCGGCGGGCGGCCGGGTCGGCGGAGCGGACAGCGCGGTGGCCCGCCAGCGTTCGCTCCACACCAGCAGCCGCCGCGGCCCGCCCGACCGCAGGGCGGCCTGCTGCGCCAGCGCCGCCAGCTCCGCGCCCTGCGCGGTGGCCCGCGCCCGCAGCTCCGACGCGCCCAGCGTCATCCGGTGGTCGTCCAGCACGTCGAGCCCGCGCCGGCACGCCTCCAGCACGCCCCGCGTGGAACCGGCCGCCCGCGCACGCAGCGCCTGCGCCGCCCAGCCCGTCATCCGCGCGAGCGGCGGCCCGCCGCGCCGGCTGCGCGCGGCCACCGCCATGTGCCGCTCCGCGTCCGCCGTCCGGCCCAGGTCCAGCGCGATCCGCCCGGCCAGCAGGAACGCCTCCGGGGCGGCCGGCGCGCCGAGCTCCGCCAGCCGCCCCGCCACGGCCGCCGCGTCCGCGACCAGCCTGCCCGACCTCTTCCCGGCCTCGTACCGGGCCCCGATCAGCACCAGCCGGGCGTGCGCCTCCCACCAGGCGCGCCGCTGCCCCGCGAACAGCCGCACGGCGAGCCCCGCCCGTGCCATCGCCGTCCCCGGGTCGTCGGCCTGCCGGGCGGCCCGCGCGGCCGCCAGCAGCAGCTCCGCCTTGCGCGTCGACTGCCCGCCGATGGAGTCCAGTTCGGCGATCGCCGTGTCCGCCTCGGCCAGTGCCTCCGCCGCCAGACCCGCGGCCATCAGCACCTCGCAGCGCCGGATGCTCAGCATGAACGTCGGCGTGCCCAGCTTGGCGTACCGCTCCTCCGCCTCGTCCAGCAGCCGCAGTGCCGCCGGGACGTCACCGGAGCGGAAGGCGGCCAGCCCCCGGCTCTCCACCGCGTCCGCCTTGTCGTGCTCCTGGTCCGTGTCCGCCCACAGGTCCTCCGCCGACGCGAAGTCGGCCTCCGCCCGCTCCACCGCGCCCAGCGCCAGATGCACCGTCGCCCGCAGCGTCAGCGCCCGCGCCGTCCAGATCACGTCCCCGGCCTGCCGCAGCACCGGAACGGCCCGCCGTACGTCCTCCAGGGCCTCCTTGTGGTGGCCCAGCACCCACCACGCGTACGCCCGCCGGAACAGCACCCGGGCACGGGTGTGGCCGGTGCCGCGCCGCACGCCCCGGCTCAGGGCGTCCAGGCCCTGCCGGGTGCGTCCCGAGTGCACCAACGCGACCCCGAGGGTGGCGAGGACGTCCGCCTCCCGGTCCGCCGAGTCCGCCCGCGCCGCCCAGTCCCGCGCCCTGCGCAGATGACGCAGGGCGAGCCGGATGTCCCCGAAGTCCCGCTGCCAGATGCCGATCACCTGGTGGGCGACGGAGGCGTGCAGGGGGGCCGGGCGGTGGCGCAGCACGGACTCGGCCCGGGTCAGCGCCTCGTTCGGGGCGGCGAACACCAGCGGAAGGAGGTCCTGCACCGCGTCGCTTCCCGCTGTCACCTCCCCGATGGTAGTGGTCCGCGACCACGCCTCACAGGTACGGCGTTGTATCAAAGGAGGGCCCGGAGACTCTTCTTCACGACAGCTCCGCGGCTCCGGCCCCCGTCGCCCAGTGGAGGACACGCCATGCCACCCCAGCGCTTCCGTGAGCAGTTCCGGCAGATCCAGCGCTCCATGCCGGACGTCCCACTGGCCGTGGGACCCGACGACAGCGGGGAGTTCCTCTACGAGAAGGGTGTCGTCCTGGCCCGGGAGGGGGAGGAGGCGCAGGTCGTCGAGGACACCGTGCGCGGTCACTTCACCACGTTCGCCGCCGGCGTGCCGGACCGCGTGCGCCGCCTCGGCCCCGCGGCCGACCGCTCCGGCGTCGTCCGCATCCGGGTGTCCGACCCCGGCGAGGGCGACGCCGGCGGCGACCCGGCCGTCCAGGGCGCGTTGCGCGCGCTCGCCGCGGTGGAGGGACGCGCCGGACGCCGCATGGTCAGCCGCAACCACGTGGTGCACATCGCCGTCAACGCCTGTCCGGGCGACGAGCCGGTGCCCGTGACGCGCGACGCCCCGCCCAACCCGGGCCTGGCCGGGACCGACGGCGACCCGGCCGGGGACGCCGCGCGGGTCCTGGTCGTCGACACCGGGCTGATGCACGACTACCGCTCCTACCCGCCGCTCGCCCGCACCCGGGGGGACGCCCAGGTCGCCGAGTGCGACGACGACGGGATCCTCCAGCAGTACTGCGGCCACGGCACGTTCATCGCCGGACTGGTCGCCGCCGTCGCCCCGCACACCGACATCACCGTCAGCGGCGCCCTCAACGACGCGGGGGCGGTGCTGGAGCACGAGTTCGGCGAGAAGCTCTTCGACGCCGTCGACGCGGGCGGCTGGCCCGACGTCCTCAGCCTCTCCGCCGGCACGTCGAACGGCCGCACCGACGGCCTCCTCGGCGTCGACGCCTTCATGCGCGAACTGCGCGCACGCCGCACCCTGCTGGTCGCCGCCGCGGGCAACAACGGCAGCGCCACGCCCTTCTGGCCCGCCGCCTACGCGGATCTGCCCGGCTACGAGGAGGCCGTGCTGTCGGTCGGCGCGCTCCGCGCGGACGGCGAGTCCGACGCCTGTTTCAGCAACCACGGGGCCTGGGTGAAGGCGTACGCCCCCGGCGAGCGGCTGGTCAGCGCCCTCACCGGCTTCGATTCGCCCGTGCCGTACGTGTACCAGCACTCCACCTACGACGCCTGCCGTTACGGCTTCGACTACGCCTGCACCTGCCACCACCCGCGCCACACCGGCGTGTTGAGCGAGGACGACGGGCCCGCCAAGCCGGACCAGGTGATGTTCGAGGGGCTCGCCCAGTGGAGCGGCACCTCGTTCGCGACCCCCGTCGCGGTCGGCATGATCGCCTCCCACATGGCGGCGCGGGGCGAGCGCGACCCGCGTGCGGCCCGGCGGCAACTGATGGACCACGTCGACGCGTTCGTGGACGTGCGCGGGGTGCCCAAGCCCGCGCTGCTGCCGCCCACCTGGCGCCCCGTACGCGTCCCGGCGCCCACCGCGCGGCCATGACGACCGGAACCATGCCCTCCACGGCGTACCATGACGTGCCGTACATGAGGGGTGGCACCGTGGAGCGTTCGGAAGTCGGCGCGTTGGTCCGGTCCGCTGTCGACGGCGACGCGGCGGCCTGGAAGGCGATCGTGGAAGGGCTCGGCCCGCTGGTCTGGTCCGTGGTGCGCGCGCACCGGCTCTCGGACGCCGACGCCCACGAGGTCTACCAGACCGTGTGGTTCCGCTTCACCCAGCACCTGGACCGCATCCGCGAGCCGGAGAAGGCGGGCTCCTGGCTGGCCAGCACCGCGCGCCACGAGTGCCTGAAGGTGCACCGCGACGCGCGGCGGCTGGTCCTGACGGACGACCCGCGGCTGCTCGACACGGTCAGCGAGGACGGGGAGCCCGAACAGGCGCTGCTGGAGACGGAGGAGGCCGCCGCGCAGGGGGAGCGGGTGCGGCGGCTGTGGCAGGCGTTCGAGGAACTGGGCGAGCGGTGCAGGCAGTTGCTGCGGGTGCTGATCGCGTCGCCGCCGCCCAGTTATCAGGAGGTGTCCGCCGCGCTCGACATCGCGGTGGGCAGCATCGGACCGATGCGCCAGCGCTGTCTGCGCCGGCTGCGGGCCCGGCTGGAGACACGGGGGACGGCATGAGCGGCATGGACGACGACCTGAGCGACGACATGGGTTTCGACGACGGTACGGGCTTCGACGACGGCCCCGGCGCCGACGAGGAGCTGCTGGAGGAGGAGCTGCGGCAGGCCGCGGCCGTCCTGGACCCGGTGCCGGCGGCGCTGTTGCAGAGCGCCGTCGACGCGTTCGCGCTGCGCGACCTGGACGCGCGGGTCGCCGAGCTGACCTTCGACTCGCTCGTCGACGCGATTCCCGTGCGGGGCGCGGCGGCCGCCCCGCGCATGCTGACGTTCGGCGCGGGCGAGGTGACGCTGGACGTCGAACTGACCGAGGAGGGCCTCATCGGCCAGGTCCTGCCGCCGGGCCCCGCCCGCATCGAGGTCCTGGACGGCCCCCGCCCGGCCGCCACGGTCACCGCCGACGACATGGGCCGCTTCACCGCGGCCACGACCCCGTCCGGCCCGTTCGCCCTCCGCCTGCACACGGCCGACGAGGTCGTCATGACGGAGTGGCTCCGCGCCTGACCGGCCCGCCGGCCCGCCCCGGCCCGCCCGGACGAGGCCGTCCGCGGCCTCACGCCGTGCGACCCGGGGCGACGAGTGGTCCGCGGAGGGGCCTCCTCGCCCGGTGGGCCGGGCGCGGCGAGTGCTCGCCGGGCCGGAGTCCGCTGCCGTCGGCAGGGGCGGGCAGGCGCCCGGTCGCGGGCGGAGGGCGCGCGGTCTTCCGGCCGGGACGGCCGGTGGCATCGCCCGGCACCCTCCGGCGGCCTGCGCCGCGTCGGCCGGGCGCGTGAGCGCTTGCCGTCCCCGGCGCCGACAGGCACGCAGCCGTCCGTGCGGACGCGACCGAACGGCTGCACGGGTTCGCGCGGGCGGAGGAGCGCTTGTAGTGGGCGGGTGTCTTCAGGCGTCCCGCCCGGTGGTGTCCTGCCCGGTGGTGTCCCGCCACGTGGCGGGACACCGCCTCACACCGCGTCGATCAGTGCCGCCAGCGCCGACGCCAGGCGGGGCAGGCCCTCGTGGGCGGGGCCGCCCGGCTCCGTCATGTAGGTGTCGCGGCGGATCTCCACCATCAGGGCCGACACCTCCGCCCGTGTGCCGTAGAAGTCCAGCGGTACGTACGTGCCGGCGAACGGGCTGTCGAGGCCGGTCTCCCCGCACGGCGCGAACGCCTCGCGGGCGGCCGTGAGGAGGGCGGGCGGGGTGTGGAAGGAGTCGGTGCCGAGGCACACCGCGGGGCGCGGGCCGTCGCCGTGGAGCTCGTACGGCAGCGGGGCGCTCGGGTAGGAGTGCACGTCGACGATCACGCACCGCCCGGTCGCCGCGAGCCGGTCCGCCACCGCCTCCGTCATCGCCCGCGCGTACGGATGGAAGTACCGCTCGACCAGCGGTTCCGCGTCGAAGCCGTCAGGGCGCAGGAGGTCCTTGTGCGTGGTCTTCGTGTAGACCGCGCCCATGCCGACCGCGAGCATCTCCTCCCGCTCGTCGGGGAACCGCTCCGGGTCCACGACCAGCCGTGACAGCCGGTTGACGAACCGCCACGGCGTGACCCCGGCCGCCCGGGCCGCCTCCTCGGCGATCGCCGCGGTGTGCGCGTCGGTGATGTGGTCCAGCTCCCGCTCCAGCGCGGGATCGTCCAGGACGATCCCGGTCCGTACGTCCGCCGGTACCTCCCGCGCCGAGTGCGGCACGTGGAGGATCACCGGGGAGGCGGGATCGCCGGGGAGGAGGTCGAACGAGGGGGGCGCGACGGTCATGCGGTGCTCCGAAGGTGCTGTCGGTGGTGTACGACGATCAAGGTGCCACACGCCACTGACAACGGCCCCCTGCCCCGGGGCAGGGGGAACGGCTCCGCCCCGGCCGGGCGGGTCGCCGGCCGGGGCGGAGCCGGGGGACGTCCGGGTCAGCTCAGGGACGCCAGCAGCTCGTTCCACGTGGTGGACGGGCGCATGACCGCGGAAGCCTTCGCCGGGTCGGGCTGGTAGTAGCCGCCGATCTCGGCCGGCTTGCCCTGGACCGCGTTCAGCTCCTCGACGATCTTCGCCTCGTTGGCCGCGAGGCTCTCCGCGAGCGGCGCGAACGCCTTCGCCAGGTCCGCGTCCTCGGTCTGTGCGGCCAGCTCCTGCGCCCAGTACAGGGACAGGTAGAAGTGGCTGCCGCGGTTGTCGATGCCGCCGAGACGACGGGTCGGGGACTTGTCCTCGTTGAGGAAGGTCGCCGTGGCGCGGTCGAGGGTGTCGGCGAGCACCTTGGCGCGCGCGTTGCCCGTGGTGGAGGCGTAGTGCTCCAGCGACGGCACCAGCGCGAAGAACTCACCGAGGGAGTCCCAGCGCAGGTAGTTCTCCTTGACCAGCTGCTGCACGTGCTTGGGCGCCGAGCCGCCCGCGCCCGTCTCGAACAGGCCGCCGCCCGCCATCAGCGGGACCACCGACAGCATCTTGGCGCTGGTGCCCAGCTCCAGGATCGGGAACAGGTCGGTCAGGTAGTCGCGCAGCACGTTGCCGGTGACCGAGATGGTGTTCTCGCCGCGGCGGATGCGCTCCACCGACAGCTTGGTCGCCTCGACCGGGGCGAGGATCCGGATGTCCAGGCCCTCGGTGTCGTGCTCCGGCAGGTACTGCTCGACCTTGGCGATCAGGTTGGCGTCGTGCGCGCGGGTCTCGTCCAGCCAGAAGACGGCCGGGTCGCCGGTGGCGCGGGCGCGGGTGACGGCCAGCTTCACCCAGTCGCGGATCGGCGCGTCCTTGGTCTGGCAGGCGCGGAAGATGTCACCGGCGGACACGGCCTGCTCGATGACGGCGTCGCCGTTCTGGTCGACCAGGCGGACGGTGCCGGTGACGGGGATCTCGAAGGTCTTGTCGTGGCTGCCGTACTCCTCGGCCTTCTGCGCCATCAGACCGACGTTCGGGACCGAGCCCATGGTGGACGGGTCGTAGGCGCCGTTGGCGCGGCAGTCGTCGATCACGGCCTGGTAGACGCCGGCGTAGGAGGAGTCCGGGAGCACCGCGAGGGTGTCGGCCTCCTGGCCGTCGGGGCCCCACATGTGGCCGGAGGTGCGGATCATGGCCGGCATGGAGGCGTCGACGATGACGTCCGAGGGGACGTGCAGGTTGGTGATGCCCTTGTCGGAGTCGACCATCGCCAGGTCCGGGCCCTCGGCGAGCTCGGCGTCGAAGGACGCCTTGATCTCGGCGCCCTCGGGCAGGCTCTCCAGGCCCTTGTAGATGCCGCCCAGACCGTCGTTCGGGGTGAGGCCGGCGGCGGCGAGCTTGTCGCCGTACCGCGCGAAGGTCTTCGGGAAGAAGGCGCGCACCACGTGGCCGAAGATGATCGGGTCGGAGACCTTCATCATCGTGGCCTTCAGGTGCACGGAGAACAGCACGCCCTCCTGCTTGGCGCGGGCGACCTGCGCGGCGAGGAACTCGCGCAGCGCGGCGACCCGCATCACGGAGGCGTCGACGACCTCGCCCTTGAGGACGGGCACCGACTCGCGCAGCACGGTGGTGGAGCCGTCGTCGCCCCGGAGCTCGATGCGCAGCGCGCCGTCCTCGGCGATCACGACCGACTTCTCGGTGGAGCGGAAGTCGTCCCGGCCCATCGTGGCGACGTTGGTCTTGGACTCGGCCGTCCAGGCGCCCATGCGGTGCGGGTGGGCCTTGGCGTAGTTCTTCACCGAGGCGGGGGCGCGGCGGTCGGAGTTGCCCTCGCGCAGGACCGGGTTCACCGCCGAGCCCTTGACCTTGTCGTAGCGGGCCTGGATCTCCCGCTCCTCGTCGGTCTTCGGGTCGTCCGGGTAGTCGGGCAGCGCGTAGCCCTGGGCCTGCAGCTCGGCGACGGCGGCCTTGAGCTGCGGGATCGACGCCGAGATGTTCGGCAGCTTGATGATGTTGGCCGCGGGCGTCTTCGCCAGTTCACCGAGCTCGGCGAGGGCGTCCGGGATGCGCTGGTCCTCGGTGAGGTACTCCGGGAACACGGCGATGATGCGCCCGGCGAGCGAGATGTCCCGCGTCTCCACGGCGACACCCGCCTGCGAGGCGTAGGCCTGGACCACCGGCAGGAAGGAATACGTCGCCAGGGCCGGGGCCTCGTCAGTGTGCGTATAGATGATGGTCGAGTCAGTCACCGGGTGCTCCGCTCCACGTCTGCAACATTGCTCGACATCAAGATATCTTGTGACGGCCTCCGGCTCGACAGGGGTCCGCGCCGAATTCCGCGGGAGCGTCCTGCAGAGGCGCGGAGAACCGCGCGGACGGGGTCCGGCGCGGAGCCCCGGCCCGAGCCGGAACACCGCGCCGGCCCGCCTGCGCACCCCGTGGCCCGGCGGGCCCGCCGGGCCGCAGCACCCTGTGCCCGCTGCGGCCCGCCGCCGTCAGACCGGCCGGGCGGTGGTCATGTCGTCCGGGACCGCCGATCCGTCCCGCTGGGACGGGATCAGCACCGTGCCCTGCTGGAGGGCGACCGTCCGGGCGGGGGACGGGATGCGGATGCCCTCCTCGCGGTAGCGGCGGTGCAGCCGCTTGATGAACTCGTGCTTGATCCGGTACTGGTCGCTGAACTCGGCCACGCCCAGGATCACGGTGAACCCGATGCGCGAGTCGCCGAAGGTGTGGAACCGCACCGCCGGCTCGTGCTCCGGCACCGCCCCGGTGATCTCGGTCATCACATCGGCGACGACCTCCTTCGTCACCCGCTCCACGTGCTCCAGGTCGCTGTCGTAGGACACGCCGGCCTGGACCAGGATGGTGAGCTGCTGCTGGGGCCGCATGAAGTTGGTCATGTTCGTCTTGGCGAGCTGGCCGTTGGGGATGACCACCAGGTTGTTGGACAGCTCGCGGACGGTCGTCTGGCGCCAGTTGATGTCCTCGACGTAGCCCTCCTCGCCGCTGCTCAGACGGATGTAGTCGCCCGGCTGCACGGTCTTGGAGGCGAGGATGTGGATGCCCGCGAAGAGGTTCGCGAGCGTGTCCTGGAGCGCCAGCGCGACCGCCAGACCACCCACGCCGAGGGCGGTGAGCAGCGGGGCGATGGAGATGCCCAGCGTCTGCAGCCCGATCAGGAAGCCGATCGAGAGCACCAGGATCCGGGTGATGTTCACGAAGATCGTCGCCGACCCGGCCACGCCGGACCGCGACTGGGTGACCGAGCGCACCAGGTCCGCCACCACCCGGGCGGCCGCCACGCTCGCGACGAGGATCACCCCCAGGGTCAGCACCTGGTTGACCGTGTGCTGCACGGTCCGGGTCAGCGGCAGCGCCGCCGCCGCGGAGGCCGCTCCGGCCGCGACGGCCGCCCACGGCGCGACCGTGCGCAGCGCGTCCACCAGGATGTCGTCGCCGCGCCAGGCGGTGCGCTCGGCGTGCCGGGCCAGCCAGCGCAGGACCATGCGGAGCAGGAACGCCGCCAGGAAGCCGGCGGCGAGGGCGATTCCGGCGTGCACCAGATCGTCCACGGTGAGGGAGCGGGTCACCGCTCACCCCCCGCGCACCCCTGGGCCGACGGCCGTGTCTCCTGGGCCGAGGGCCGTATGTGAAGTCGTGTCACGTGATGTCACCTGCTCGAGGTATACGGGATCCATCGGTGCCGCACCCGTCATGACCTGCGGGGGCACCGTCGCTCATCCTGCCGTATCCGGAAGGGCAGTTCGTACCACGTGGCGTGCTGAGAGCGGTCCTGCGGCCGGTCTCACGGCCCGTCGGCCGAGCCGGCCGGACCGCCCGGACGTGAACCGGGTCGCACCCTCCAGACCCTCCGTCAGCAGCGTGGCCCCGTGCCGGAGTTCGGCCGCCGTCCGCGGGCCGGACCGGCGGGGCGGGCGCGCCCTTGACCTCAATCATGGTCGAGGTTCTAGCGTCGCCGTTATGAGCATGGAGACCACCGCATGGGTACAACTGCGCAACGTCGTGACCGCCGAGGACGGGCACCGCCCGGTCACCCGGGACACCCTGCGCCGGATCGGCGCCTTCGCCCGCCCGCACCGCCGCCGGCTGGTCCTGTTCGTGCTGCTCGGCACGGCGACCGCGGCGCTCGCCGTCGCCACGCCCGTCCTCGCGGGACGGGTCGTGAACACCATCGTGTCGGCCGGGGACCCGGACACGGTGGTGCGTCTCGCGCTGCTGATCGCGCTGATCGCGGTGGCCGAGGCGGCCCTCGGCGTACTGGGGCGGAGACTGTCGGCGGCCCTCGGCGAGGACCTCATCCTGGGGTTGCGGACGGCCGTCTTCGACCACGTGCAGCGGATGCCGGTCGCGTTCTTCACCCGCACTCGTACGGGAGCGCTCGTCTCCCGTCTCAACAACGACGTCATCGGCGCCCAGCGGGCCTTCAGCACCACCCTGTCGACGGTGGTCGGCAACCTGGTCACCCTGGTGCTCACCCTCGGCGTGATGCTGACGCTGTCCTGGCAGATCACCCTCCTGTCGCTGGTGCTGCTGCCGGTGTTCGTGGTCCCGGCCCGCCGCATGGGCCGCCGCATGGCCGGCCTCCACCGCGAGGCCGCCGCGCTCAACGCGGCCATGGGCACGCGGATGACGGAGCGGTTCTCCGCGCCCGGCGCCACCCTGGTGAAGCTGTTCGGGCGGCCCGAGGAGGAGTCCGAGGAGTTCGCGGAACGCGCCCGCCGGGTGCGGGACATCGGCGTGCGCACGGCCACCGCCCAGACGGTGTTCATCACCGCGCTCACCCTCGTCTCCGCCCTCGCCCTCGCCCTGGTCTACGGGCTCGGCGGCCGGCTCGCCCTGTCCGGCGCCCTCGACGCGGGCGCGGTGGTGGCGCTGGCGCTGCTGCTGACCCGGCTGTACGCGCCCCTGACCTCGCTGGCCGGGGCGCGGGTGGAGGTGATGAGCGCGCTGGTCAGCTTCGAGCGGGTCTTCGAGGTGCTGGACCTCGAACCCCTCATCCGGGAGCGGCCCGACGCGCGCGAGGTGCCCGAGGGCCCGGTCGCGGTGGAGTTCGACGACGTCCGCTTCGGCTACCCGTCCGCCGACAAGGTCTCCCTGGCCTCCCTGGAGGAGGTCGCCACCCTCGACACGCGCGGCGGCGAGGAGGTGCTGCACGGCATCTCCTTCCGCGCCGAACCCGGGTGGACCGTCGCGCTCGTCGGCTCCTCCGGCGCCGGCAAGTCGACCGTCGCGGCCCTGCTGCCCCGCCTGTACGACGTCGACTCGGGGGCGGTGCGGGTGGGCGGCGTCGACGTCCGCGAGCTGAGCGCGGCGTCGCTGCGGGCCACGGTCGGCATGGTGACCCAGGACGGTCACCTCTTCCACGACACCGTGCGCGCGAATCTGCTGCTGGCGCGGCCGGACGCGGGCGAGGACGAGGTCTGGGAGGCGTTGCGCCGGGCCCGCCTGGACACGCTGGTGCGGGCGCTGCCCGACGGGCTGGACACGGTGGTCGGGGAGCGCGGGTACCGGCTCTCCGGCGGGGAGCGGCAGCGCATGACGATCGCGCGGCTGCTGCTGGCGCGGCAGCGGGTGGTCGTCCTCGACGAGGCGACCGCTCACCTGGACAACACGTCCGAGGCTGCCGTGCAGGAGGCGTTGGGGGAGGCGCTGGAGGGGAGGACGGCGGTGGTGATCGCCCACCGTCTGTCGACCGTGCGGGCGGCCGATCTCATCCTCGTGGTCGAGGGCGGGCGCGTGGTCGAGCGTGGGACGCACGAGGAGTTGCTGGGCGCGGGTGGGCGGTACGCGGAACTGTACCGGACGCAGTTCGTGGGGGAGGCGGCGGTTGTGTGAGGGGGCGCGTCGGCGGGAGCGCGCGGGTGGGTGGGGGTGAGCGCGCGGTTCCCCGCGCCCCTTGGGAGTGGGTCGCGGGGACGGTGCGGGTTCGTGGGGGCTGGGCGCGTAGTTCCCCGCGCCCCTTTGCGGGGCTCGCACTGCAGGGGACGGTGCGGGTCCGCGGGGGCTGGTCGCGCAGGTCCCCGCCCCCCTGGAAGGGGCGCGGTGCCGCCGCCGGCTTTCCGGCCGGCGGCGGCACCACGTGGGGCTACAGGCGTTCGCCCGTCGTCGCCGTGCGCTGCGGGCGTTCGGCGGTCCGGGTGGTCGCCGGCTTGCGGGAGCCGCCTGCGCGGCCCCGCTTGCGGCCGTCCTGTCCGCCGCCCGTGCGCGCGTCCAGCTCGATGGCGAGGGGAGACGCGGTCAGGACCGACGAGTACGTGCCGATGACCATGCCGATGAGCAGGGCCAGCGCGAAGTCGGTCAGCGAGTCGCCGCCCAGCAGGGCCAGCGCGGCCAGGATGAAGATCACGCCGATACCGGTGTTCACCGTCCGCGGCACCGTCTGCAGGATCGCCTGGTTGGTGACCTGCGCCAGCGGCGCCTTGGCGTCCTTGCGCCACAGCTCCCGGATGCGGTCGAAGACCACCACGGAGTCGTTCACCGAGTAGCCGATCACGGTCAGCAGCGCCGCCAGGAACACGCCGTCGATCGGCTTGCCCAGCCAGGCGAACACACCGGTGAGGATCACCACGTCGTGCGCCAGCGCGGCCACCGCGCCCGCGCCGAACATCCACCGGAACCGCACCGCCAGGTACAGCAGCTGCGCGGCGAGCGCGAGGCCGAGCGCGATCAGCGCGTTGCGCCGCAGCTCGTCGCCGAGGCTCGGACCGATCAGCTCGTCGCGGACCTTCTCCGCCCCGCCGCCGAGCTCGGCGACGGTCTCCTCGACCTTGACCGCCTCCTCGTTGGTCAGCTCCTCGGTGCGCACCGTCAGGCCGCTGTCACCGGAGGACTGCACGACGGCCTGCGGGAAGCCGGCGTCGGCGAGGGCGGCGCGGGCCCGGTCCGGGTCGACGGTCTGCTCGGTCGAGTACTCGATCAGCCGGCCGCCGGTGAACTCCACGCCGAAGTTCAGCCCGCGCACGAAGATGCCCGCGGCGGCGACGGCCAGCACCACGGCGGACAGCCCCAGCCAGCGCAGGGGGCGCCGCATCAGCTGCGGGTCGCGGCGGGTGAGGTACGCGCGCACCCGGCCCACGGAGGCCAGACCCGTGATCTGGGGACGCCGGTGCACCCAGCGGCGCGCCACCGCGAACTCGGCGAGCACCCGGGTGATCACCAGGGCGCTGATCATGGACGCCAGCACACCGATGCCGAGCGTGACGCCGAAGCCCTTCACCGGGCCGGACGCCAGCACGAACAGCAGCGCCGCCGCGATCAGCGTGGTCACGTTGGAGTCGGCGATCGCGCTGAAGGCGCCCTTGAAACCGGCGGTCAGGGCCGAGCGGCCGCTGGGCCGGTTCCGCTTGGCGTACTCCTCCCGGGCGCGTTCGAAGACCAGCACGTTCGCGTCCACGGCCATGCCGATGGCCAGCACGAAACCGGCGAGGCCGGGCAGGGTCAGGGTGGCGCCGAGGGCCGCGAGACCGGCGTACGAGATCAGGCCGTAGCAGAGCAGGGCCACGATGGCGAGGAAGCCCATGAGGCGGTAGACGACCAGCACGAACAGGGCCGTGAGGGCGGTGCCGACGACGGCGGCCCAGGCGCTGGCGCGGATGGCCTCGGCGCCCAGCGTCGGGCCGACGGTCCGCTGTTCCACCGTCTCCACCGGCACCGGCAGGGCGCCGCCGTGCACGAGCAGCGCGAGCTCCTTCGCCTCGTCGGGGGTGAAGGAGCCGGTGATCTGCGTGGACCCACCGGTGATGCCCGCACCGCACGCCACCGACGGGTCGACCTGCGGCGAGGAGATGATCTTGTTGTCGAGCACGATGGCCACCCGGCGCTTCGGGTCGCCCGCCGGGTTGCAGGCGGCCTCACCGGTCAGCCGGGCCCAGCCCTTGCCGTCCTCGAAGTCGATGGTGACGTGCCAGCCGGCCCCGCTCTGCGGGTCGAAGCGGGCCTCGGCGCTCTCGACGTCCTGGCCGCTGAGCGCGGCCTTGTCGAGGTGCAGCCGCTCGCCCGCCTCGTCGGGCAGCACGCGCTCGCCTTTCGGGAGGTTCTTGCCGTCCTGGGCGCCCGGCCCCTTGACGGCGTGGACGGAGAGCTGGGCGGTGCGGCCCAGCACCTCGGCGGCCTGCCGCGGGTCCTGCACGCCGGGCAGCTCGACGATGATCCGCTGGTCGCCGGAGCGGACGATGGTCGGTTCGGCGACGCCGAGCGCGTCGACCCGGCCGCGCAGCACCTCCAGGGTGCGGTCGGTGGCCTCGGCGTCGGCCTCGAGGGTCTCGGTGGAGCGGGTCTCCAGCACGATCTGGGTGCCGCCCCGCAGGTCCAGTCCCAGACGGACCGGAACGGTGACGGCGACGAACACGGACACGGCGATCACGGCAAGCGCGAACAACGCCCTGACGCGGGCGGGACGTTTCACAGATGCCTCCAGTAAGGCACTCGTGCCCGTCGGCGGGCACGCGGAAGAGGGGAAGGGGACGGTTCAGACGCTGGAGGCGGCGGGCGGCGCCCGTCCCAGATCCGCCGGGACGTGCGCGGCGGCCGGCGGCGCGTGACCGGCCGCGGGCGCGGGGCGCGCGGGCCGGGGCGGGACCCGCGGCGTGTGCGCGGGCGTGAACAGCAGCGGGCCGGCGGCGGCGTTCCGCTCGCCGACGTCCCGCTCCGGCCGGACGAGCACGGTGCGGGCGGCGACGTACCCCTCGTCGCTGTGCGGCTGCGTGCCGGAGGAGTACGTCGGCGTGCCGGGGGAAGCCGGGAAGTACGCGGGGGCGGCCGGGGCCCCCGTGACCGCCGACGCGGGGGCCGTGCCGGGGGTGAAACCGAGGGTCAGCAGAACGGCCGCGAACGCGGCCAGGACGGCCGCGGCGGCCTTCAGCGGAAGCCGGGCGGCACGGCCCGGGACAGCGACGGTCAAGGTTCCACGAGCCCCGCGCGGATGGCGTAACGGGTCAGCTCGAGCCGGTCCCGCAGCCCCAGCTTGTGCAGCAGGTTCTCCCGGTGCCGCTGCACCGTCTTGACGCTGATGAACAACAGCTCCGCGATCTCCTTCGACGAGTGACCCTCGGCGACCAGCTTCAGCACCTCCTCCTCGCGCGGGGTGAGCACCTGCTCGGGAGCCTCCTCGCCGTGCCGCACCCGGTCCAGGTAGTTGCGGATCAGGGCCGTCACCGCCCCCGGGTACAGGAACGGCTCGTCCCGCATCGCCGCCCGGCAGGCGGCGACCAGATCACGGTCGGCGACGGACTTGAGCACGTAGCCGCCCGCCCCGGCCTTCAACGCCTGGAAAAGATACTGCTCATTGTCGTGCATCGTCAGCATCAGGATGCGCAGCCCCGGCTTCAGCGCGGTCAGCTCCCGCGCCGCCTGCAGACCGGTCAGCCGCGGCATGGCGATGTCCAGCACCGCGAGGTCCACGTCGCGGGTGCGGGCCATGGCGATCGCCTCGGCCCCGTCGCCGGCCTCGGCGACCACCTCCAGGTCCGGCTCCCGGTCGAGGATGAGCCGGACGCCGCGCCGCACCAGCGCGTGGTCGTCGGCGAGGAGGATGCGGATCGTGTCCGCGGGGCGGTCGGCGTGGATGTCCTGGTCGTTCATGACTGCTTCCTGACGGCCGGCACGGTCAGCCGGATTCGGGTACCGCTTCCTGTTCGGGAGACCACGTCCGGGCTCCAGACGTCCAGGGTGGCCCCGATCAGCAGGGCGCGTTCACGCATTCCGCGAAGTCCCGCGCCCTCCCGGGCGGCGCCGATGCCGCGCCCGTCGTCGGCCACCTCCACCACGACGCCCTCCTCGGTGCCGCGCAGCGCCACCTCCACGGACCGGGCCTCGGCGTGCCGGGCGGCGTTGGTCAGACCCTCCTGCGCCACCCGGTAGATCACCAGCTCCGTCTCGTGGTCCAGGGCGGGCAGGTCCGGATCGAAGCGGCGCACCACGCGCAGCCCGGTGTGGGTGGAGAACTCCGTGGCCAGCGAGGTCACCGCGCTCACCAGGCCGAGATCGTCCAGCACCCCGGGACGCAGCCGGCGCACCAGCCGCCGCACCTCGTCCAGGCTGCCGCGGGTGATCTCCTGCGCCTGCTGCAGCTCCTCGCGCAGCGGCTCCGACGCCTCGTCGGACGCCCGCTTCAGCGCCAGCAGCACGGCCGTCATGCTCTGCCCCACCTCGTCGTGCAGCTCCTGGGCGATACGGCGCCGCTCGCCCTCCTGGGCCAGGATGGCACGGGCGCTGCTCGCGGCGCGTTCCCCCTCGAGGCGCTCCAGCATCGCGTTGAAGGCGCTCACCAGCTCGGCCACCTCGCCGCCGCCGCGCACGGGCAGCCGCTGACCGGGGCGCAGCAGGTCGACGGTGGTCATCAGCCGGGTCACGCGGTCCAGCGGGGCCAGACCGATGCGCAGCAGCGCCGCGTTGGCGACGAGCATCACGCCCAGGCCGCCGACGAGGATCACCGCCTCCGTCAGCAGCACCGGCACGGACACGGTCACCGGAGCCCACAACAGCAGCGCCGTGGCGCTGCCCAGCACCACGGCGTTCAGACCGAAGATCCGCCAGTACAGGGACACGGAGGTCACGCCTTCCTCTTTCTCGTCTGCCTCTACTGTCGGTCACCGCGTCCCCTGATGCGGCAGCGACCCCCTGGTCCCGGCGGACACCGGGCCAGCCTGCCCGGGGACCCCGGCCCGGTCGATGGGCCGCGCGCCCCATTTTCCGCCGACCGCCGGACCCACGCCGCGCGGGGTGGGTCCCCGGACCCCGCACAGATGGGTCCCGCGCCCGATGGGACGGCACGACGGCTCAGGTCATGGTGGAAGCGTCACCCCGTACATCCCCCAGGAGGAAACACGTGTCGCTCGACCTGCCCCGCACCGAACCCCGTACCGCGAACCCCGCCGCGGACGAGGTCCGCCTGCGCCTGGAGCACGCGCGGAGCACCAGGCTCGCGCAGCTCAAGGCGCTCGACGAAACCGGGGACAGCCCCGGCGACCACCTGATGTCGAACCAGAGGGACGCGATCAAGGGGGTCCTCGAGGAGATCGAGGAGGCCTTCGCGCGGGTCGAGGACGGCACCTACGGCACCTGCCTGGGCTGCTCGAAGCCGGTACCGCCGGAGCGGCTGGAGATCCTGCCGCACACCCGGTACTGCGTCGGCTGCCAGCGCCGCGCGGCCTGAGACGCCCCCCGTCCGTCCGTCCATCCCGCTCTGCCCGAGGGGTGCAGTGGTGACCCACCAGACCATCGGCGAGCGCGACGAGATCCTCAGCGCCGAGGACCTCGTCGCGCTCCGTGAGAACCTGCACGAGCAGCGGCTGTTCCGCGAGGAGCAGCTGCGGCAGTTCGCCGCGTCGAGCCGCGCCGACGACCGCCGCGTGCGTGAGGACGCCGCGCAGGTCGAGGTCGGCGTCAAGCTCGCCGCCTCGGCCCGCATGGTGCTCGCCGACGTGGAGGAGGCGCTGGCCCGGATGGACTCCGGGAGTTACGGCGTCTGTCACCTCTGCCGCCGCCCGGTCGAGCGTCACCGCCTGCTGATCGTCCCCCAGGCCCGCTACTGCGGGCGCTGCCAGCAGGTGCGGGAGGCCGGCCGGTGACCGTGGTCCGGCACCCCCGGCCGGCTCCCGCACGGCACCGGCACTGGCCGCTGTGCAGGCGCTGCTCAGGTCTCGCTCTCGACCTGGGCAGCGCCCGCACGCGCGCGTTCATCGCCGGACGGGGCATGGTCCTGGACGTGCCCACCGTGACGTTCCCCGGCTCGGGGGCCGTCCACCCCATCCAGCGCGGCACCATCGTCGACACCGCCGGCGCCGCCCGCATGCTGGACCGGCTGCTCGGCCACCGCGTGCCGCGGATCGGCCGCCCGCTGGTCGTCGTCACCTCCCCGGTGTTCGACGGGCCGG
Organism: Streptomyces sp. DSM 120436; assembly: GCF_055778765.1. Lineage (NCBI taxonomy): Bacteria > Bacillati > Actinomycetota > Actinomycetes > Kitasatosporales > Streptomycetaceae > Streptomyces > Streptomyces sp. DSM 120436. The sequence continues at coordinate 4,217,765 of NZ_JBSKBS010000001.1, forward strand.
CGTTCCGCACCGCGGCCCGCACGGCCGTGGAGGTGCTCCGCCCGCGCGCCGTCCTGACGGTCCCCGGCGCGCGGGCGGTCGCGCTGGCCGCGGGCGCCGACCACGTCCGGCCGCTGCTGGTGGCGGACATCGGCGCGCACCTCACCGAGGTGGTGCTGCTCGCCGACGGCGCGGTCACCGACGCACGGCGCACCGCGCTGGGCACCGCCGACCTGTCCGACGGCACACCGCCGGAACTGATCACCGAGGCGGTGGTCGGCATGGTGACGGCGATGCTGCGGCAGGACCGCACCTCGCTGACCCGCACCGCGCTGCGCCGCGGCGTGCTGCTGGCCGGCGGGGGAGCGCTGCGCCCCGAGATCACCGGCGGTCTGCCGGGCGGCCTGAACTGCGCGGTGCAGCCCGTGCCGTCCCCGCACACCGCCGCCGTGCGCGGCGCCGCCGGCCTGCTGGCCGCCGCGCACCACCATCCGCCGGCCGACGGCGCCCTCTGACCCGGCCTCTGCCTGCGACCGCTACCGGAAGGAGCCGTGAACGTGGCGGGTGGGACACCCGTGGCACAGCCGCCCCCCGGTCCGCCCCCGCGCCCCCTGTTCTGGCGCTGGCGGTCCAACCCGCTGCGCCGCCGCACCGACAGGGTGCAGGCATGGCTGGGCCTCGGGGTGCTGATCGCCGTACTGGCCGTGGCCCCCGTGGCCGCCGCACTGGTGGGCGACGCCGCCCACCGGCACTACCAGGACCTGGCGCGCCACCAGCAGCGCACGCGCCATCTGACCGACGCGACCCTCGTCGCGGACGCCCCCCGGCACCCGGAGCCGGGCTCGGACGAGGAGAAGGGGACCCGCTACCCGGTCGAGGTCCGGGTCGTCACCCGCGAGGGACGGACCCGCGTCACCCGGGCGGAGGTGACGCCGGGGCTGACCGCCGACAGCACCGTCCGCATCTGGGTCACCGCCGAGGGCGAGGCGACCGACGCGCCGCTGACCGGCAAGGAGGTCCGCAGCCGCACCGCGGGCTGGGCGCTGCTCGCCGCGATCGGCGTCGCCCTCGCGGGGACCGCCATGCACGCCGTGTCCAGGTTCGCACTGCGCCGCCGCAACCTCGCCCGCTGGGACGCCGCATGGGCGGAGACGGCCCCGCGCTGGACGACGCCCACCTGACGCCGCCCCCCGATCGTGAGCCGCCGGCACCGCCCCCGTACCGGCGGCTCACCCGTGTGCGCACGTGGTCCGCGCCCACGGAAAAGTCCTACGAAAGTTTCGATTCTGTGCGATCGATCTTCGAAGGCATGCTGAGCGATGATTCGCTGCTCCATCCTTCAAGTGTCCGCACTGACGTGATGAGCTGGTCATACGTATTCACGTCGCAATCTCCGGTTGCTCGAACTTTTCGAAACCCTAACCGAAACTGTTGACGGTTGACGCGCTCAGATCAACACTGTCACGGCATCGACCTCCCCATCGAGCCGTAACAGGAGGCGTCACCCATGCATGTGTCCGCACCGCCCGGCGGCCGCAGACGCGGCCGACTGATCATGAACGTGAAGAGCGCCTGGACGATCGCTCTCGCCGCGCTCACCGCGCTGCTCCTCACCGGCACCGCGACCGCCGCCCCCGTCATCTCCACCAACCAGACCGGCACCAACAACGGCTGGTGGTACTCCTTCTGGACCGACGCCCAGGGCACGGTCTCCATGGACCTGGGCTCCGGCGGCAGTTACAGCACCCAGTGGCGGAACACCGGGAACTTCGTGGCCGGCAAGGGCTGGAGCACCGGCGGCCGCAAGACCGTCAACTACTCCGGCACCTTCAACCCGTCGGGCAACGCGTACCTGACGCTGTACGGCTGGACCACCGGCCCGCTGATCGAGTACTACATCGTCGACAACTGGGGCACCTACCGGCCCACCGGCGAGTACAAGGGCACCGTCACCAGCGACGGCGGCACGTACGACATCTACAAGACCACCCGGTACAACGCCCCCTCCATCGAAGGCACCCGCACCTTCGACCAGTACTGGAGCGTCCGGCAGCAGAAGCGCACCGGCGGCACCATCACCAGCGGCAACCACTTCGACGCCTGGGCGAGCAAGGGCATGAACCTGGGCAACCACAACTACATGATCATGGCCACCGAGGGCTACCAGAGCAGCGGCAGCTCCAACATCACCGTGAGCGAGGGCTCCGGCGGTGGTGGAGGAGGCGGCGGTGGCGGTGGCGGCGGTGGCGGCGGCGGCGGCGGCGGTGGCAACGGCGGCTGCACCGCGACCCTGTCGGCCGGCCAGCAGTGGGGCGACCGCTACAACCTCAACGTCTCGGTGAGCGGCTCCAGCAACTGGACCGTCACCATGCGGGTCCCGTCCCCCGCCAAGGTCTCCGCCACCTGGAACGTGACCGCTTCCTACCCCGACAGCCAGACCCTCGTCGCACGGCCCAACGGCAACGGCAACAACTGGGGCGCGACGATCCAGACCAACGGCAACTGGACCTGGCCGTCGGTGTCCTGCAGCGCAGCCTGACCCGGCACGAGGAGGACCCCCACACATGAGCACCGGAAAGCGACAGCCCGTCTCCCGGTACCTGGTCCCGGGCGTGGCCGCCGCCGCACTGACGGTGGCCGCCACCGTGAGCACGGGCGTCGGCGCCGCCCCCGCCCAGGCGGCCGCCTGCAACGGGTACGTCGCGCTCACCTTCGACGACGGCCCGTCGACCGGCAGCACCGTGAACCTGCTCAACGCGCTGAGGCAGAACGGCCTGCGGGCCACCATGTTCAACCAGGGCCAGTACGCCGCCGCCAACCCCGGTCTGGTCAAGGCCCAGGTGGACGCGGGCATGTGGGTCGCCAACCACAGCTACACCCACCCCCGCATGACCCAGCTCAGCCAGGCCCAGATGGAGTCGGAGATCTCCCGCACCCAGCAGGCGATCGCGAGCGCCGGGGGCGGGACGCCGAAACTGTTCCGCCCGCCGTACGGCGAGACCAACTCCACCCTGAGGTCGGTGGCCGCCAGGTACGGGCTCACCGAGGTCATCTGGGACGTCGACTCGCAGGACTGGAACAACGCGAGCACCGACGCGATCGTGCAGGCCGCCTCCCGGCTGAACGACGGGCAGGTCATCCTGATGCACGACTGGCCGGCGAACACCATCGCCGCCATCCCGCGCATCGCGCAGAACCTGGCCTCCCGGGGGCTGTGCGCCGGCATGATCTCCCCGCAGACCGGCCGCGCGGTGGCCCCCGACGGCTCCGGCGGCGGCGGGGGAGGGGGCGGCGGCAACGGCTCCTGCACCGCGACGCTGTCCGCCGGCAGCAGATGGGGCGACCGGTACAACCTCAACGTCTCGGTCGGCGGCTCCGCCGACTGGACCGTGACGATGAACGTGCCGTCCCCGGCGAAGGTGCTGAGCACCTGGAACGTCAGCGCCTCCTACCCCAGCAGCCAGACGCTCGTCGCCAGGCCCAACGGCAGCGGGAACAACTGGGGGGTGACGATCCAGACCAACGGCAACTGGAACTGGCCGACGGTCTCCTGCACCACGAGCTGAGAACAGCGGCGAGCCGCGGAGCGTTCCGCGCCGCGGCTCGCCGTCCCGCGTTCACCCCAGATGCTCGCCGAACCACCCGGCGGCCAGCTCCGCGACCCGCTCCAGCGCGCCCGGCTCACCGAACAGATGGCCGGCGCCGGGCACCACGTCCAGCCGGTGCGGTGCGGACAGCCGCCGTGCGGCCCCGCGGTTGAGATCCAGCACCTCCGGATCCGCGCCGCCCACCACCAGCAGCACCGGGCACGCCACCAGGCCCAGCACGCCGCCCGCCAGATCCGGCCGCCCGCCCCGCGAGACGACCGCCGCCACCCGCCGCGGCCGCTCCGCCGCCGCGACCAGCGCCGCCGCCGCTCCCGTACTGGCCCCGAACAGCCCCACCGGCAGGTCCACCGCGTCCGGCCGGTCCTCCAGCCAGTCCACGGCGTGCGCCAGCCGGCCCGCCAGCAGACCGATGTCGAAACGGTGCCGGCCCGTCGCCGCGTCCTCGTCCTCCTCCGCACCGGTCAGCAGGTCCAGCAGCAGCGTGCCGAACCCCGCTCTCCGCAGCACCCCGGCGACGGCCCGGTTGCGCGGGCTGAGCCGTGAACTGCCGCTGCCGTGCGCGAACAGCACCACCCCGCGCGCCCCCGCGGGGAGCTCCAGATCACCGCGCAGGGCCGCCGCTCCCGACGGAACCGTCACCGACGCGCTCACCATGCCCGGCCACCTCCTCCGGCCGCCCCGGTCCGGCCCGCCGGGTACCCACGCGGGCCCGGTCGAGACGGCGGCGGTTTGCCGCCCGCCACGAGGGCTACCCGATGTGGACCACGAGGTGAAGGAGGTGCGTGGACGTGCCCGACAGCCGTGCCGGTTCCTCTCCCCACGAGCCCCGTACGGGCTCCGGCCGGGAGCCGGTCTCCCGTGCCCGTTCGGGGATGATCGGCAGCAGGCACCCGCGGTCCGGCACCGAGCCGGTCACCGCGCGCAGCCCGCTGAAGCTGCGGCTGCTGCTGTCCTCCGTCTTCCTGCCGCTCTTCGTCGCGGGCACGGTGCTGTTCGCGGTGTGGGCGGCGGGCTCCGACGCCGGGGACAGCCCCGGACGCGGCCCGCTGACGCTCATCGCCGTGGTGTGCGGCGTCCTCGCCCTGACGGCCGCGCTGGACCTCGGCGTCGTGCTGCGCCGGCTGCGCCGGGAGCGCGGCTCCGCGCACTGACGACCGGGGCGTCCTAGTCGCCCCGGTCACCCTGGTCGCCCCGCTCGTCGAGCGGGGCCGTGCTCTGCCGTACCACCAGGCGCGTCGCCAGCTCGATGCGCTGGGCCGCCGCGCCCGGGTCGTCCGGGCGCAGCAGCATGCGGGTCGCCTCCTCGGCCATGTGCCGCAGCGGCTGGTGGACCGTGGTGAGCGGCGGGCTGGACCACTGGGCGAGCGGTACGTCGTCGTAGCCGACCACCGAGAGGTCCTCCGGGACCCGCAGTCCTTTGACGCGGGCCGCCTCCAGTACGCCGAGCGCCTGCAGATCGCTGCCCGCGAAGATCGCCGTGGGCCGGTCGGGACCCTGAAGCAGCTCCATGGCGTGCTCGAAGCCGCCCTGCACGTGGAAGTCGCCGAAGCGGGTGAGCCGGGGGTCCGCCTCCAGGCCCGCCATCGCCATGGCCGAGCGGTAGCCGTCGAGGCGGGCCAGCGAGCAGAGCATGTCGCCCGGGCCGGTGATGATGGCGATCCGCCGGTGGTTCCGCTCGGTGAGGTGCCGGGTGGCGGCGAGGCCGCCGGCCCAGTTGGCGGAGCCGACCGACGGCACGTCCGGGTCGGGGTCGCCGGCCGGGTCGATGACGACGAACGGGATGGCCGCCGCCCGCAGTTGGCGCTTGATGTCCTGCGGCAGGCTGGAGAACACCAGCACCACGCCCAGCGGCCGGCGCTGCAGCACGCCCGGCAGCCAGTCCGGGTCGGGGGTGTGCCGGGTGCCGCTCTCGGTGAGCACCACCGTCGCGCGGTTCTCCTTCGCGACGTTCTCCACGCCCCGGATCAGCTCCATCGCCCACACGCTCTCCAGCTCGTGGAACACGATCTCGATGAGCGGGTAGCGGGTCGCGGGCTGCACGCGCCGGCGGTAGCCGTGCAGGTCCAGCAGCTTCTCCACCTTGGCGCGCGTCGCGCGTGAGACATCCGAGCGGCCGTTGAGCACCTTCGAAACTGTCGGCATCGACACCCCGGCCTCTTTCGCTACCGCAGCCAGGGTGACACGCCCGCTCGTCTCGTCGTCTTCACGCATACCCGCAGGATAGAGCACCGCCCCTCGATAACGGTTTGGCCGAGTCGTGACTCGACCGTTGACCCCAACTCCCGTCTGACCTACTGTCCCTCGGCATGGACTTTCGGCGATGACGCCGAAACTTTCGAAAGGCGAACGATGAAGACACGTGCGCGCTTGCCCAGACTGATCGCCACCGGTGCGACGCTCGCCCTCGCCCTGAGTCTGTCGGCCTGCGGTGGCGGCGACGGCGGGGCGTCGGCGGACGACGGCAAGATCCATATCCTTGTCTACGGGGACGCCACCAACAAGATCGAGAAGCAGATCGTCGACAAGTTCAACGAGACGTCCGACGTCAAGGCGGTCCTCGACACCATCCCCGGTGCCGACTACCAGAAGAAGCTTCAGACGATCATCAGCACCCCGCAGGCCCCGGACGTCTTCTTCAACTGGGGCGGCGGCAGCATCAAGCCCTTCGTCAAGGCCGACCTGCTGCTCCCGCTGGACGACTTCATCAAGAAGAACCCGGACCTCGAAAGCAAGTTCCTCCCCTCGGTCTTCAACAACGCGGTCGTCGACGGCAAGCCGTACGGCATCCCCATGCGCGGCACGCAGCCGGTCCTGCTCTTCCACAACAAGAACGTCCTGAACAAGGCGGGCGTCAAGCCGCCGAAGACCTGGGACGAACTGCTCGACGCGGTGGAGAAGCTGAAGGACTCCGGCGTCACCCCGATCGCGCTCGGCGGCGGCGACGTCTGGCCCACCCAGATGTGGTTCCAGTACCTCTACGACCGCATAGCCGGCCCGGAGCTCTTCCAGAAGGCACTCGAGGGCGACAAGAGCGCCTGGGAGGCCCCGGAGAGCAAGAAGGCCCTGAAGATGATCAGGGAGCTCGTCGACGCGGGCGCCTTCGGCAAGAACTACGACTCCGTCAAGTACACCAACGGCGGCTCCGTCGCGCTGGTCGCCCAGGACAAGGCCGGCTTCGAGCTGATGGGCTCCTGGTACTACTCCCAGCAGCTCACCGACCACCCGGACTTCGCCGAGAAGGGCCTCGGCTACTCCGCCTTCCCGGCCGTCGAGGGCGGCAAGGGCGACCCGAAGAACGTCGCCGGCAACACCAACAACTACTACTCGGTGCTGAAGAAGACCAAGCACCCCGAGGCCGTCGCCGAGTTCCTCGAGCTCATGTACTCCGACGAGTTCGTCAAGGCGCAGCTCGACGTCGGCAACCTGACCACCACCACCAACACCGACCAGTTCATCGAGACGTCCGCGACGCCCGAGTACTCGCGCTTCCAGTACGACCTGGTCGCCGACGCGCCGTCGTTCCAGCTCTCCTGGGACCAGGCGTTCCCGCAGTCGGCGGCCTCGGACATGCACAAGGCCATCCAGCAGTTCTTCAACGGACAGCTCGACGCGGACGGCTTCATCAAGGCCATGCAGGCCCTCCCGACCGAGTGACGAACGGCTCATGACCACAAAGATCACGAGCGCTCCGCCCGCCGCCGGACCCCGCAAGGGGTCCCGGCGGCGGCCGGCCGCCTCCCCGTCCGTGTCCAAGGTGGGCCGCCCGGGCTTCGCCTGGGCGCTGCCCGCCGCGGTGTTCTTCGCCCTCTTCGCGATCGTCCCGCTCGTCATGGTCGCGGTGCTGTCCTTCATGAGCTGGAACGGGCTCGGCTCGCCCCAGTGGGTCGGCACCGACAACTGGTCGCGCCTGATGGACGACCCGGTGATGCTCAAGAGCGTCTGGCTCACCCTGCTGCTGACCGTGCTCGGCGTGGTCATCCAGACCCCGCTGAGCATCATGCTCGGCGTCTGGGCGGCGGGTTACCAGCGCAACCGCGCGGTGCTGTCGGTCATCTACTTCATCCCGCTGCTGCTGTCCGCCACGGCCGTCTCCGTGCTGTGGCGCGCCCTGCTCGACCCGAACTTCGGCATCCCCGCCGACGCCGGCTGGCTCTTCGGCGACGGCAACCTGTTCGGCGAACAGGCCACCGCCATCGGCGTGCTGGCGTTCGTGAGCACCTGGCAGTTCACCCCGTTCCACACGCTGATCTACCAGGGCGCCGCGCGCTCCATCCCGCAGGTGCTGTACCAGGCCGCGGAGATCGACGGCGCGGGCCGCTACCGGCAGTTCTTCCACATCACGCTGCCGCAGCTCCGCAATTCCATGATCACGTCGATGATCCTGATGATCGTCGGTGGCCTCACCACCTTCGAGACCGTCCTCATCCTCACCCAGGGCGGCCCCGGCACCGACACGACCATCAGCGCCTACTACATGTACGACAAGGCCTTCAAGGGCTTCGACTTCGGCGCCGGCTCCGCCATCGCCCTCGCCCTGGTCGTCGCCGCCACCATCATCTCCCTGGTCGTGGTGAAGGTCTCCGGCTACGACAAGATGCGCAGCTCCATGGAAGGTGTGTCATGAGGCGCCGCCCCAACTACCTGGCCGGCGCCGGCTCGCTCGTCTGGCTGTTCCTGGTCGGCCTGCCGCTGTACGTGATGCTCGCGGCGACCCTGCGCACCCGCCAGGACTACGCCGGGAACGGCCCGGTGTCCTTCCCGGACACCTTCACCCTGGACAACTACACCGGCGCCTTCGACTCGGGCTTCGGCCGGTACTTCCTCAACACGCTCGTCGTCACCGCCTGCGTGATCGGCATCGTGCTGCTGCTGGTCCCGCCGCTCGCCTACGCCATCGTGCGCAGCCGGGCCCGGACCACGTCGGCGATCTTCCGGCTGTTCCTGCTCGGCCTGGCGATCCCCGCCCAGGCCGTCATCGTGCCGATGTTCTACCTGATCAGCCAAGCCGGGCTGTACGACAACCTGCTCGGCGTCATCCTGCCCACGGCCGCCTTCTGCCTGCCGATGTCCGCACTCATCCTCAGCGGCGCCATGCGCGACATCTCCCCGGAACTGTACGAGGCCATGGCCATGGACGGCGCCACCCCGCGGCGCATGTTCTTCCAGCTCGTGCTGCCGCTGTCCCGGGGCGGACTGTCCACCATCGTGGTCTTCTCCGCGCTCCAGGCATGGAACGGCTTCCTGTTCCCGCTCGTGCTGACCCAGTCCGACTCCACCAAGGTCGTCACCCTGGGCCTGTACGACTTCCAGACCGAACACGGCATCGACATCCCCGGGCTGCTGGGAGCCGTGGTGCTGTCCATGGTGCCCATCCTGCTCGTCTACCTGTTCGCCCGTCGCGCCCTGGTCCAGGGCCTGATGGGTGTCGGAGGAAAGTGACCGCGAACGTGGCCGTAGAGACCACCCCCGAAATCCCCCTCTGGAACGATCCCTCCCACCCCGTCTCCGCCCGGGTCGACGCGCTGATCGGCGCCATGACCCTCCCGGAGAAGATCGCCCAGCTGTACGGCGTGTGGGTCGGCGCCTCCGCCAACGGCGGCGAGGTCGCCCCGCACCAGCACGACATGGAGGAGGCCGTCGACCTCGACGCGCTCCTGCCGTCCGGCCTGGGCCAGCTCACCCGCCCCTTCGGCACCGCCCCCGTCGACCCGGCGCTCGGCGCGCTCTCCCTGCTGCGCACCCAGACCCGCATCACCTCCGCGAACCGCTTCGGCATTCCCGCCGTCGCCCACGAGGAGTGCCTGGCCGGCTTCGCCGCCTGGGGCGCCACCGCCTACCCCGTGCCGCTGTCCTGGGGCGCCACCTTCGACCCGGACGTGATCCGCCGGATGGCCGCCGCCATCGGACGCGACATGCGCGCCGTCGGCGTCCACCAGGGCCTCGCCCCCGTCCTCGACGTCGTCCGCGACCCCCGCTGGGGCCGCGTCGAGGAGACCATCGGCGAGGACCCGTACCTCGTCGGCACCATCGGCACCGCCTACGTCCAGGGCCTGGAGTCCACGGGCGTCGTCGCCACCCTCAAGCACTTCGTCGGCTACTCGGCCTCCCGCGCCGGACGCAACCTCGCCCCCTCCTCCGTGGGGCCGCGCGAGCGCGCCGACGTGCTGCTGCCGCCGTTCGAGATGGCGATCCGCGAGGGCGGCGCGCGCTCCGTCATGCACGCCTACACCGACATCGACGGCATCCCCGCGGCGGCCGACGAGAGCCTGCTCACCGGACTGCTCCGCGACACCTGGGGCTTCGACGGCACGGTGGTGGCCGACTACTTCGGCATCGCGTTCCTCAAGACGCTGCACGGCATCGCCGGCGACTTCGCCGACGCGGCCGGCGCCGCGCTCGAGGCGGGCGTCGACATCGAGCTGCCCACGGTCAAGGCGTTCGGCGCCCCGCTCGCCGAGGCCGTCGCCGACGGCCGGGTGCCGGAGGCCCTGATCGACCGCGCCCTGCGCCGCGTCCTCACCCAGAAGGCGGAGCTGGGCCTGCTCGACCGCGACTGGAACCCGGTGCCGCCCGCCTTCGACGGCGCCGACCTGGACGACCCGGAGGCCCTGCGCGGCAAGATCGACCTCGACGGACCCGGGAACCGCGAGCTGGCCCGGGAGATCGCCGAGAAGGCGGTCGTCCTGCTCAGCAACGACGGCACGCTGCCCCTCGGCCGCCCCCGCCGCATCGCGCTCGTCGGCCCCAACGCCACCGAGCCCGCCGCCGTCCTCGGCTGCTACTCCTTCCCGCAGCACGTGGGCGTGCAGTACCCGGACGTCCCCGTCGGCATCGAACTGCCCAGCCTGGGCGAGAGCCTGGCCGCCGAGTTCCCCGACGCCGAGATCACGGTCGTCCGCGGCACCGGCGTCGACGACGGTGACCTCTCCGGCATCGCCGAGGCGGTCGCCACGGCGCGTGACGCCGACATCGTCATCGTCGCCCTCGGTGACCGCGCCGGCCTGTTCGGCCGCGGCACCAGCGGCGAGGGCTGCGACGCACAGTCCCTCGCGCTGCCGGGCGCGCAGCAGGAGTTGCTGGACGCGCTGCTCGACTCCGGCACGCCGGTGGTGACCGTCCTGCTCGCGGGCCGTCCCTACGCGCTCGGCCGCGCGGTGGAGGACTCCGCGGCGATCGTGCAGTCCTTCTTCCCCGGCGTCGCGGGCACCCGGGCGATCGCCGGCGTACTCAGCGGGCGTACGAACCCGTCCGGCCGCCTCCCGGTCAGCGTCCCGCGCACCCCGGGCTCCCAGCCGACCACGTACCTCGGCGCCAGGCTCGCCCAGGCCAGCGAGGTGTCCAACATCGACCCGACGCCGGCGTTCGGCTTCGGACACGGCCTGACGTACACGACGTTCGCGTGGAGCGACCTGACCGTGGACGCCGAAGAGGCGCCGACAGACGGGGAGTTCACCGCGTCGCTCACCGTGCGCAACACGGGGGAGCGGACCGGCACCGAGGTCGTCCAGCTCTACCTGCACGACCCGGTCGCCTCCGTGGTCCAGCCGGTGCAGCGCCTCGTCGGTTACACCCGCCTGGACCTGGAGCCGGGCGAGGAGCGCAGGGTGCGCGTCACGGTCCCGGCGGACGTGGCGTCCTTCACCGGCCGCGACGGCCGGCGGATCGTCGAACCGGGCGAGCTGGAACTCCGCCTGGCCGCGTCCAGCACGGACGCACGCCTCACGACGACGGTCACCCTGACGGGGCCGGTGCGGGAGGTCGACCACACGCGGCGGTTCCGTGCGGAGTTCTCGGTGGAGGACTGACTCGTCCCCTCTCGCACCACACCGGCCCGGACCGCAGAAGCGGTCCGGGCCGGTGCACACTTGCTCGGCCTACCCGCGGCCGCAGTGGACGACTGTGTGTCAACTAGCGCTCCGCCGAGGAGATCCTGCTCTGGTCCCGCTCCCTCCTCGACAGCGAACCCGTCGCTGACCTGACCGGTGACGGTCACGACACCCTCGCTGGCTACCGCTCCCTGCTGCACGGCGCCCACCCGGCGCGCGAGGGACACGGGTCGGAGAACGAGGAGGCCGACGCCGCCGTCCGGCAGGTGCGCGGCTGGACGGGACGCCGGAGTCACCCCGTCGGACACCGCGGTCTGCGCCCGCTTCAACACCCTGGCGGGCAAGCTCGCCGGTCGGCTCACCGCGGCCGAGATTCCCGTGGTCCGGGTGCGCGGCGGCGAACCCGACAGGGCGGTCGGGGCGCGGGTGTCGATCCTGCACAGCACGAAGGGACATACCGGTGCGTCGCCGTCGCCGGGGCCACCGCGAGCGCCTTCCCGTTTCTCCGGCCGTCACCCCCGCCGACGTGGGCCGTCTCCAGCACGCCACCGACCTGGCGGCCGAACGCTGCCTGCTCTTCGTGGTCTGCACCCGGCCCCGGGAGGCGCTGTACGTGTCGTACGGCGGACGGTCCAGCGAGTTCCTGCCGGAGTGAGGCCGTGTTGCGGCTCAGTCGGCGGTGCTGTAGACCGTGCGGAACCCAGAGCGGTGTTGCCGGGGAGTGGCCATGATCGGGCGCCTCATGAACAGCACCCGGAACCACTCGTCCTCCAGCAGGACCGTAACGATCTCACCGGCGTACTGCACACCTACGAAGATTGTCTGTTGGTACACCCTGATCTGTCCGGCGTGGTTGACCTTCCGGGTCACGTAGAGCTCGTCTGCCAGATCCACCGGTGGATCCACAGGAGCAGTATGTGGTTCCGCGGCTGGAGATGACGGGGCGACGACCGGGGGCGGCGGACTGACGAGCGGTGGCTGAAGGTACCTCCAGGTGTGCGTGCGCAGCTTCGACATGGCCTTGGACTCGACCTGGCGCACGCGCTCCCTCGTGACTCCCAGGACCTGGCCGATGGCGTCGAGGGTTGACTCCGGTCCTCCGTCGAGCCCGTACCGCAAGGTGATCAGCCGACGCTCCCGGTCACTAAGGCAATCGAGGAGATGGTGCACCTCTTCCGGAGACAGGTCTTTGTAGAGGGTGTCGGGTTCGGACCAGTGCGGCCCGCGGATGGTCCGGTCGACCTCCTCGTGCAGCGCGTCATCACCGATTGCCTCGGTCAAGTCTTCCAACGGGACGGTGTGGCGCACCCGGGACAGCAGGGTTCGCGCTTCTTCCACGGCGACACCTGCGTGGGCGGCCACCGTCGTGAGGGAGTCGGCCGGGGCCACATGCCCAAGCTTCCGTGCGGCCTTGTGAAGTGCGGCCACGGCTTCGTGGGCGTGTGCCGGGAGACGCACCGTGCGACTCTTGTCCGCCAGAGCCCGATGGATCGCCTGGCGGATCCAGTTCGTGGCGTAGGTCGAGAACTTGAACCCCTTACGGTGATCGAACTTCTCGATTGCGTGCAGCATGCCGATATTGCCTTCCTGGATCAGGTCCAGGAAGTCCAGCCCGTGCCCCGTGTACCCGACAGCGATGCTCACCACCAACCGGAGGTTCGCGCAGGCGAAACCTGTGAAGGCCTGTTCACCGAGCAGGACGAGTTGCTCGAGCTCGCGGTGGAGCTTCGGGGCGATCTTCCTGCCGGCTTCGTCCAGTTTCTCCCGCGCCAGCAGTCCTGCCTCGATGGCCTCGGCCAGTTCTGCCTCCTGCTGACGGGAGAGCAGCGGGTATGCGCCGATCACCTTGCGGTAGTACTTCAGCGAGTTGAACACGGGCTGACGCACACCGGAGTCCTCGAAGGCCGTGTCAGCAGCATTGGTTGCAGTGCACGCCGGAGGCTTCGGTGCCGGTGCCGACTGGGGTGGGCGCAGCGTTTGTACCGTCAGTGCGGCCAGATCGAGCCTGCTGTCCGGTCCCAACTCGATGGTGAAGTGCGGACCTGGCGCTCTCTGCGTCGGAATGACGGGGAGCCCGGGAGGTGCGGGCGCCTCCTCCGGGGGCCGGGCAGGCGTGGGACGGCTTGGCTCGGGCGGCACCGCCGGACTGCTGGGCGGCGCACCGAACGAGGCCGCCAGGGCGGGAGGGAGTGTGACCCCTTCCTGCGCGGCCCGGCGCAGAGCCTCGGTGACGGCAGTCCTATCCGTCCCGGTCAGCAGCTGCCGCAAGGCGGCCGGATGGAGCACGCGCTCCGTACCTGCCGCTGCCAGAAGCTTCGCGTGTAGCGCGGCCGATGCCCCAGCCTCGACATCCGTCGTCACCGACGTCCCCCTCCCGTGTGCCCCACAGCAACCCAGCGAGCCCTCATGTATTGGAGCATTGGCCACTGACAAACACGTCACGTCCGGAGCCTGGCACTCGTTGTCAGGCGGGGCTCTGCATACGCCCCGGAAGAAACGGTGCACGATATTCCGCATGCGCAGGTTCTGTGTTTCAGGCGCAAAGGAATGGTAGAACGGTAAACATCAGCCGAGCCGGACCGCAAGAAGATGCGGCCCGGTCGGGGAGGGAAACATGCTGGTGGATCCCGCGCAGCTGCTGGACGACTGCGAACGGGCGTGGCGCGAGGCGGGGGAGCCGTCGGCCGCCGACGGGACGGACTCCGTCGTCCGGCGCACCGTGCTCGTCCTGGAGGCGCTGGTGGCCTACGTGCTGCTCGGCGAGCGGTCCGGGCTGCCGCGGGACGCCGTGTTCACGCGATGGCCTGCCTGTACGGTGTACGCCGTGGCGTTCAGCGCGCAGAGGGGGGACCCCGGCCTCGCAGACCTGCTGTCCGAGGCGCGGACGCGTGTCGTCACGGCTCGTCCCGAACTCGGCCGCCGTCGCGCCGCCTCGAGAGCAGTGACGGCCGACGAGGCCTGGCTCGCAGCCGCACAGGAGGCGGCACGCTCGCTGGGCTGGGCCTGGCGTTCGCCGGCCGTCGCGGACCTGTCGGACGCCTCCTTGCTCGTCCCCACGCCCCAGGTGGTTGCGGCCCCTCCGGAACTCCGCCTCGGCCCCGGCGCCGGCAGCGTCCTGCTGACCCTGCCCAGTGGCCCGGACGCAGCCGCCTGGCAGCTGGCGGCCGACGGTGAGTCGTTCACCGTGTCGCCGCCGCACTGGGTCCTGCCCGGCCCCGTGCGCCGCGTCGAGGCCACCGACCCGGTCGGCACCACCCATGCGTCGGCCGTCGTCGACCCGGACACCGTCCTGCTGGCCTTCGCCGCCGACGGCCACCGCATCCCTCTCGACGAGCCACTGCCCGCCACCGAGATTCACCTGCTGCACGTGGGCACCCTGGAGACGGAGGGCGCACAGGCCGCGATCGTCGAACTGCCCACTCCGTACGGCTGGAGCGGGTGGACCCTGAGCCAGGTGTCCCTGGCCGGCGTCACCCGGCTCCGTACCTCCGAAGCCGCGCCGGGCAGGTGGCTGGAGGTGGCCGTCGGACGGTCGTTCGGCTGGGAAGGGGGTGCGACGCTGCCCTGGCTCACCGGTGAGGACGGAGCACCGGTGTGGCACCGGCGGCCCGCGCTCCGGCTCCGGCGCCGGCCGGGGGAGCCGGAGGCGCAGCACTGGCAGGTGGAGGTGCGCCGCTCCGGCCACGAGGTAATCCTGGCCTGCCGCACCGGCGCGCCCGGTGCCCTCCTCGACCCCTGGGAGCACGTTCCCGGCCCACTGCTCGGCCCGTACGAGATCCTCGTCCACCGTCCGGGGCGGCGGGGTCGGCGCCGTCTCACCGCTTTCCTGGCCGAAGGCGTGGAGACCACGCCTTCGGCCGAGTGGCGCCTGTTGGCCCCGCAGGGTGGACTGGTGCCGACGCGACTGGACCTCCGTACCGGCGGACCGATCACCGTCTCCCGGAACGTGGTCGAGTTCGCCCCGTACGAGACCACCAGGGGCCTCGCCCTGCGCGACGGTACGCGCGGGTTCCGGGTCCAGGCGCTCGTCCCGTACTCCGAGGTCCGCCTGGAACTCGACGGCAGTCCTCTTCCCTGGTCGATCCGTCCGCTCGACATCGACGCGGCCGACCTGGCGCGGGACAGCGCCCTGACCGTGCGCCTGCCCGAGCAGGCGGTGGCCGTGACCCCCGAACTGATGCTCGTCGTCGAGGGAACGACCCTGGTCAGCCTGCGGCCGGAACGACGCATACGGACCCGCAAGGGCGACCTGCGCTACTCCCTGACCGCCCTGACGGACACCGCCCGCGACTGCGCCAAGGCCGAGCTTCGGCTACTGGTCGCGGGGCAGGACGTGCACGTCGGCACCATCCGCACCCATCCCATCGCACAGGACGTCGTACCGGACGGCACCGGACTGCTGCTGCGCGGGCTGCGTCACCCCGGCGAGCTGACCGCCCGGCTCTACCAGGCCCTCGCCCCGTGGCGGCAGCCGCTGAGCGTGCTGGTCGACGACAGCGGCCGTGTACCGCTGCCCGCCGCCTGGCGGTCGGCCGGTCCGCTTGTCGTGAGCCTGCACGTCGGGACCCACACGGCCGACGCCGCACCGGCCTGGCCCAGCCTGCGTGACCGCGACACCCTGGTACTGCGCCGTTCCCCTTGGACGTCCTCGGTCGTCGACGGCACCGCAGCGGCCCGGACCACGGAGTACCTGGGCGGGCGCGGAACGCTGCCGCGCGGCACCGACGCCGTTCCATACCAATGGATCGTGGCCGCCCGCGGCCGGGACCTGCAGGAGTGCGGTGCGAAGGAGACCGCACCGGCGGAGTGCGTGCAGGCCTTGGGGGAGGCCGGGGTCGACGCCCTCCTGGGGGCGGCCGGCAGTTCCCTGCGCTCCGGCGAGTTGGCCGCCGCGCTGGTGAGCAGCGGCCTGGCCGCGTTGCGCATCCGGGAGGTGACGGACCCGGCCGCCGTACGCCCTGTCTGGCGACGAGCACCCCTGTGTGGGCTGCTGCTCACGGCACCGCTGCTGCCGTACCTGTCCGGCGACCCGGCCTACGAGATCGTCGAGTTGTATCCGGAGGAGAAGGAACTCATTGACGAGGTGGGGCAGTTCCTGGGAAGCGCCGGTACGGCGATCCTGTCCGGGCAGGGTGACCCCAGCCGCACGGTCGGCCGGTTCGACGCTCACGCCCGAGCCCTGAACGAGCTTCCTGAGATTCAGCAGCAGGCCGTGTGGCGCACGGCGGGTGTCGTACCGCGCGGGCTTCTGGACACCGACACCCGGACCGCAGCCGCCTGGCAGGCGTTCCGCGACCGGCGCACCCTTCAGTACTACGCCGTGCGTGAGGAGTGCGAGGAGTGGCTGACGGCCCTCGAGAACTTCCTCGAGGACGGACACCCATTCCTGGTCACGGCGTTCCGCGACCGGGGGCCGGGTTCGCTGCGCGGCCCCGGTGAAGCCTGGATGCGGGTGCCCCAGTTCTCGCTGGGCTGTGCGCTGATCGCCCGGCTCGCCGCCTCGGAAAATCCTCGGGCCGCCAAACTGGAGCGGGGGCTACGGTCGCTGTGGGCGTCCGTGGCCGTCCACACGCCCGACCTCACCGCTGTCGATCTGGCTCTCGCGGAATGCCTGGTCACTGCAGAGACCGTGCAGGCCACCGGCTGAGCCCGGCCGGAGACAGCCGTACCGGTCTTTGGCCGTCGTCCCCGTCACGCCCACCCCGTCCGCAGCAGACCCGGAGCCAGCCCGTGCACAGCCTCGACCCGCTCGCCACGTCCACGCTGATCAGCGACACCTACCGCCGCTATCTGCGGTCGCTGCTGCCGCTGCGGGAACCCCGTCTGGCCGAGGCACTCGCCCAGGCCATCGACACCAGCCCGCTGCTCACCAAGGGCCCTCTGCTGGAGGCCACCCCCGCCTACGCGCCGGGCGCCCCCCTGAACGAACTCATCGGCGAGGGCGTACTGGATCCGGCATTCCGGCAACTGACGGGTCCCGCTCTGCCTGCGGACCGCCCCCTGTACAGTCACCAGGAGCAGGCACTGCGCAAGGCCGCAGCCGGACGCAACCTGGTCGTCGCCACCGGCACGGGGTCCGGCAAGACCGAGAGCTTTCTGCTGCCCATCCTCAACGCGCTCGCCGTCGAACACGCCCGCGGCACCCTCGGTCCCGGTGTCCGCGCCCTCCTGCTGTACCCCATGAACGCGCTGGCCAACGACCAGATGAAACGCCTACGCCGACTGCTCGCCGCAGCTCCCCACATCACCTTCGGCCGCTACACGGGTGACACCAGGGACGACCCGCGCCGAGCCGCCGACACCTTCGAGCAGCTCAATCCCGGCGAGCCACGCCTGCCCAACGAGTTGCTCAGCCGCCGTGAGATGCGCGCCGCTCCGCCCCATCTCCTGCTCACCAACTACGCCATGCTGGAGTACCTGCTGCTCCGCCCCCAGGATATGGACCTCTTCGAAGGGGAGCACGCGGGCGGCTGGAAGTTCATCGTTGTCGACGAGGCTCACGTCTACGACGGAGCACGCGGCGCCGAACTGGCCATGCTGCTGCGCCGGCTGAAGGACCGGGTGGGCCAAGGACGCGACATCCAGGCCATTGCCACCAGTGCCACCGTCGGCGCGGAGGAGAACCCCGCCGCCGTCACCGCCTTCGCCCAGGCACTCTTCGACGCCCCCTTCCACTGGGACGCCGACAACCCCGCCGCGCAGGACCTCGTCACCGCGACCCGGGTGGTCACGCCCGACGGCCCGCACTGGGGACCGCTGCCGCCCACCGAGTACCTGCGCCTGGCCGCCACGGCCGACCCCGGCCCCGAGATAGTGTCGGCCGCACGCATGCACGGGCTGCCCGCCGACACCACTCCGGCCGCCGCCCTCGCCGCCGAAGCAGGCACCGCCGCCCTGCGTCGAGCCCTCGCCGAGGGGCCCCGGCCCGTGCGCGACATCGCACAGGCAGTCTTCCCTGGTGATCCGGTGGGACCGGCCGCCCTCACCGCGCTCATCCAGCTCGCGAGCCAGGTGACCGACATCGACGGCGCCCCGGTCCTCTCCGCCCGCTACCACCTCTTCGCACGGGCCACCGAAGGCGCGTTCACCTGCCTCGCCCCGGACGGTCCTCACCTCGACCTGGCCCGCCACGAAATCTGCCCGCACTGCACACGGCCCTCCTTCGAGCTCGGCGCCTGCCGTCGCTGCGGTGCCGTCCACCTGCACGGCACCCTCGACGGCCCTGGTGCCCGGTCCCGCCTTGCGCACCGCAAATCCCCCGACAAGCCCCACACCTGGCTGCTCCTGGACGGGGACGACTCGGGCGCCGGCATCGACGAGGACGACGAAACCCTCGGCGAGAGCACCAAGGGAGGACTCAGCGAACGCAGGCTGTGCACCCGTTGCGCCACCGTGCACCCCGCTGGAACGGTGGTCTGCACGGCGGACGACTGCAGGGGGACCGAACTGCGCCGCGTACACCAGCTCGACACCCGCGAGGGAACCCCGGCCTCCTGCCTCTCCTGCGGCGCCCGCGGTCACGGCATGATCCGTCTTTTCGAGACGGGCAACGAGGCGGCTGCCTCCGTCCTCGGTACGGCCCTCTATCAGGCGCTACCCCCGGAGACCGACGGACCCGCCGCCGCGCTGCCGGGACGTGGCCGCAAGCTGCTGTTCTTCAGCGACAGCCGCCAGGCCGCCGCCTACTTCGCCCCCTACCTCGAGGACTCCTACACCCGTATTCAGCACCGGCGTCTGATGACTCAAGCCGTCCTGAAGGGCTGCCCCGACCCCGACGAGCCGCTGCACATCGACGACCTCGTCGCCCACACCATCCGCAACGCCGACCGCGCCGGAGTCTTCCGCCGCAACGACTCGCGCCAGGCCAAGCAGCGCGAGGTCGCCCTGTGGGTGATGCAGGAAGTGCTCAGCGTCGACGACCGTCAGTCGCTCGAAGGCCTCGGACTGCTCCGGGTCGATCTCGACCGCGAGCCCTTCTGGCAGCCGCCCGCCGCGCTCGCCTCACTCGGCCTGACCGACGACGAGGCCTGGTGGCTGGTGCAGGAACTGCTGCGCACCGTGCGCAACCAGGGTGCGCTCACCATGCCCGAGGACGTTGACGCGGGCGACGAGGCGTTCGCCCCGCGCCGCGGGCCCGTCTGGGTCCGCTCCAAGGGATCCGACGCCAAACGCAAGGTGATCAGCTGGCTGCCCAGTGCCGCGGGCGTCTCCAACCGGCGCGTCGACTACCTGGAGCGGGTGCTCGACGTCGTCGGGCACCAGGGAGACCGGCGCGGGGCCGCTCTGGAGATCCTGGGCCGACTGTGGACCGACCTCACCACCGGACACCTCGCCGACTGGATGCAGGGGGAGAACCACTCCGGCATCGGCGCGGTCCGTCGGCTCGACCACGCCTGGCTGCGCCTGCGGCCCGTCACCGAGGACAGCGAGCCGCTTCACGCCTGCGACCGCTGCCGCCGCGTCGTTGCCGTGTCCGTACGCGGGGTGTGCCCCACCCTGCGCTGCACCGGCCGCCTCGAGGAGTACAAGCCGACCACCGAGACGGACGGCCACCTCCGCCGCCTCTACCGCACCTTCGACCCTGTTCCGCTGCGTGCCCAGGAACACACGGCACAGTGGACCGGCGAGAAGGCGGCAGAGATCCAGGGCGAGTTCGTCCGTGGGCAGGTCAATGCCCTGTCCTGCTCCACCACCTTCGAGCTCGGCGTCGACGTGGGCGAGCTGCAGGCTGTCGTCCTGCGCAACATGCCGCCCTCCACCGCCAACTATGTACAGCGGGCCGGACGCGCCGGCCGGCGTGCGGGCTCCGCCGCGCTCGTTCTCACCTACGCCCAGCGACGCCCTCACGACCTCGCACGGTTCGCGGAGCCCCAGCGGATGATCGCCGGAGAGGTCCGGGCCCCGATCGTCCCCGTCGACAACGTCCGGATCGACCGGCGCCATGCCCACTCGATCGCCCTCGCCGCGTTCTTCCGCGCCATGAAGGAGGAACGGGGCCGCATCTGGCGCACGGCGGGCGAGTTCTTCCTTCCTGACGACACCACCGGCGAGACCGCCGCCCACCTCGTGCGTGACTGGCTCACGCCCGTCCCGGAGAGCGTGGCGGCCTCGATCCGCCGGGTGCTTCCCGCGAGTGTGCAGGACGAGATCGACGTGGAGTCGAGTGCCTGGGTCGGTGAACTGGATCGGCTGCTGCGGGCGGCGGGACAGATCCTCGACCAGGACGTCACCGCCTACAGCGACCGACGTGACCAGGCGGTGGCCGCCCGCAAGTACCGGTTGGCGGACATGTACGAGAAGGTCATCCGCAACCTGACACACCGTGACCTGCTCGGCGTCCTGGCCAACCGCAACGTCCTGCCCAAGTACGGCTTCCCCGTGGACACCGTCGAGCTGCGCATCCCGCAGGACAGCGGCGCCGTATCGGGCCAGCTCGAACTCACCCGCGATCTCAGCGCCGCCGTCCACGAGTACGCGCCGGGAGCCGAGATCGTGGCGGGCGGCCGTCTGTGGGCGTCCGCGGGCGTCTACCGCCTACCCGACCGTGAACTGGTCAGCCGTTACTACGTCGTGTGTGACGTCTGTGGCCGTTACGAGGAGGCCGCCGAGCCCGTGGATCCCACCTGCACCGCCTGCGGCACGCTGTCCACCTCCGCGCCGCGTCGCTACGTCGAGCCGGTCTACGGTTTCGTCGCCGCGCGCGGGCCCCAGCGCAGTCCGGGACAGACACCGCCGCGCCGCTCCTGGTACGGCAACGTCTACATGTCCACCGACACCGCGGACGTCCACGAGGGAACCACTCTCTTCACCTCCGGACACACCACGATCTGGTCGGCGGGCGCCCGGGGCGAGATGGTCGTCGTCTCGGAGGGGCCGGGCGGCGCCGGGTACGAGATCTGCGACTGGTGCGGCTGGGGCCGTCCGCATGCGCGAGCGGCGTCCCGGGGCGCGGCACACCCCCATCTGCTGAAGGACGCGCAGTGCACCGGCCCGCTCCGGGTCGTCTCCCTCGCGCACCGGTACCAGACGGACTTCCTCCAGATCCACCTCGACCCGCTCACCGCCCTCAGCGCGACGCAGGAAGTCCTGCGCTCCGGTCTCTACGCATTGCTGGAAGGCGCGGCCGCCCACCTGGAGATCAGCAGGGACGACATCGACGGCACGGTCCACACCGCAACCGACGGCATGCCGTCGCTGCTGCTCTTCGACACCACGCCAGGCGGCGCGGGTAACACGATCCGCATCGGTGAGCATCTCGAAGCCGTCGTCGAAGCGGCGGCCGACCGGGTGGGCGGTTGTGAATGCGGCCCCGAGAGCAGTTGCTACGCATGCCTGCGGACCTTCCGCAACGAGCGCTTCCATGAACTGTTGAGCCGCCGCGAAGCCATGGTGCTCCTGGGCGCCTTGTCAGGAGTCAGCAGTTGACCACATGAAGGTGAAATGTGGAATGGGGAGTGGCTTGTGAAATGAGTGTAGCGTGCACATACTGGTGCCGGAATTGATCAGTGCGACGTCGCCCCCGGCGGGCGCGGACAGTCCCGGGGGAAACAGTGAAGGGTCCGGACAACAGACTCGTGCAGACCGCGGTGATCGGGAGCCCGCACTCGGGACGCGCGGTCATCCTGCCGACGGACGCCGACGAACTGCTGCGGTGGCGCCGCGGTCACCGTACCTACACGTACTGGTGCGGAACCCAGCTCGGCGGCTGTGGCAACGAACTTTCCGACCGGCTGTACCGGGACAAGGTCTGCCACTTCGCGCACCGGCCCCATACCTCCTGCCACCGCACGGCCACGGGAGCCAGCAGCGCCGACCACCTCTTCATCAAGGACGACCTCGCCGCCTGGACCGGCAGACTTGGGATCAAAGGACGTGCCACCTCACGCAATCTGGGATCCGGACCCGGCGACGCCGTCGACTTCCGTACCGGGAACGGCGGGCAACAGCACGTACGTTTCCAGTTCAGCAAGCTCTCTCATGCCGAGTGGGCCGGCACGCGTGATCGGCTGACGCCTGAGGCGGCCACCCTCGACTGGGTTTTCGGACCGAACACCGTGCAACCGGAAACCGTGGAAAAGCTGTGCGACGAGTACGGATTCCTGCTTCGTTTCCGCTTCGAGACGCACGGCGCGGCCCGGCACATTCGGCTCCGGGCGGAGACCCCCGGAAGCAGCACCGAATGGGTGCCGCTGCATGCCTGCGTCATGGCTCCCGAAGGGCTGCGGGTGCCAGGAGCAGAGTCGCGACGCCGTACCTCCGGTTCGCGACCTGCCGGCGCGGCAGGTACCGCGGTGGCGCCGAGGCCGAGCAACGACCAGGTACGTGCGCTGAGGGAGGCACTGGTCAGCGCCGCACGCCTCCGGACCCGGCCGACCTGGGAGGTGCTGTGCCGCACGGCCGGCGGTGACCTGCTGCATGTGTCTCCGCGGGACCGGGTCGGCCTGCTCATCGCCGTGGAACGGGCGGGCGGACAGGGCGCGCCGCTGCTGTCGGCCCTTCTGAGAACCGAGAAGGGCGAACCACCGCACTACATCGGAGCAGTCGTCTCCGCTGTCGGCGGCGGGACACCGGCCACGGCACAGGTGCTGAAGCGCTGGTGCCAACGGGAGGCCGACCGGGCGTTTGCCGTGCACGGAACGCCGTCCCGCACCGCTCCGGCGCGTCTGGCACTCACCGCCGACGGGCGGATCGCCGCGCAGAGAGCCGAGCCGGTGGCGCGGCGAACCATCGTCCATGTCGAGGCCCGCGCCTCGGTACTGGAAGTCACACCGCTTCATGAAGCTCTGTGCGGTGCACGGGAGAAGCAGGACAGGAGGCTGGTGGTGGGTCTTCTCGAACAGGCGGAGGATTCGATAGTCACCCTGCCGAAATCCGAACATGCCAAGCTGCTGCGAGAGATGAGGACAGCACGCGACTGGCTGAACAGTGAGGTGGCGAAGAGCAAGCGGAAGCGGAAGCGTCGGACACTCGTGGATCCGCAGGAGAGGGCGCGGACGAAGAAGAAGGGCGACACGCTGAGGGACGCCCGTCCGCTGAAGGGCGTCGGGAAGAAGCCCGGGAAGAGGAAGCCGTCGTAGCGAACCCGCGCGCATGACGGCCGCCGCCGGCACTGTGCCGACGGCTTGCGACACGCAGAGACCTCGTACATCTGTCTTCCGTGTCGGGCGACACGGAGAGCCGGACCCCTCCTGCACGTCGGCGGTCGCTTCGGCAAGAGTTGCTGGGGGGCAGGCCACGGCGGCCGGGCAGGAGCACGGTCCCGTCCGTCACCCCCGTCCGAGGCTCCCCACGGTCCACGCGCATGACGTCGGCCCCGGCGCGGTACCCGGCCCGTACTGCGGAAGGGAGCGGATCATGGCGGTCTGTGAAGTGTGCGGGAACGACTACGCCCTCTCCTTCGAGGTGCACACGGTCGGCGGTTCGGTCCACACGTTCGACAGCATCGAGTGCGCCGCCCACAAACTGGCGCCCATCTGCGACAACTGCGGGTGCAAGGTCCTCGGCCACGGTCATCAGGCCGACGGCCAGTTCTTCTGCTGCGCCCACTGCGCCCGCGCCCAGGGGCACGCGGAGCTGGCCGACAGCGCGTGACCGTGAGCGAAGGGTGACGACGAGAAGCGCGC
This sequence comes from Streptomyces sp. DSM 120436, assembly GCF_055778765.1. NCBI lineage: Bacteria > Bacillati > Actinomycetota > Actinomycetes > Kitasatosporales > Streptomycetaceae > Streptomyces > Streptomyces sp. DSM 120436. Next base: position 4,241,801 of record NZ_JBSKBS010000001.1, read on the forward strand.
GGGATTCTGCGCCACCGACCGACTCACCGGAGTGTGACGAATGATCGACGAGAGCCATGTCAGGGACCTCTGTGACGCTGCGAACGACGATGCCGCGCTCGTCCTGCTGGAAGGCAGGGCACGCGTGGTCGACCGGCCGTCGGGAGAGGAGTCCCGGGGAGCGCTGCTCGTGATCACCAAACGCGACCTGGTCGAGCGACTGGGGCCCGACCCGAGCGACCAGGCCCTGCACGACGTGGCGGGGACCCTGACCGACACGGTCGGCAAACTGGGCGCCTGACGTGGTTCTCCCGCGGTGACCGCCCGCTCCGGCATGGACGGAGGCGGTCACCGCCTGTCGGGCGCGATCACTCCGCACGCACCTCGGCCTGCCCGTAGCGCGGTGCCATACGGCGGCCCGACCCGGCGCGCAGGTCCAGTTCCGCCGCCGCCAGCCGGGACACGGCCTCCGCGTCCGTCAGGCCGGGCACGCACACCACCTCGCCGGCCTCCAGACCGGCGAGGGACGCGGTCACCACGTCCGCCGCGGGCATGCCGCCCTCGTCGTGGACGCGGCGCTCACCGCTCACCGGGGTGTCCCCGGCGCCGAGGTGGAACTCGGTCGCCGTGAGCCCCGGGCACACCACCTGCACCCGCACCGGGGTGCGGGCCAGCTCGGCGGCCAGGGTGCGGGTGAAGGTCACCGCGTAGCCCTTGGACCCGGCGTAGACGGCCCGCTGGGGGAGCGGGTCCGGCGGGAGGTCGCCGGCGAAGGCGAGGAGTGACGCCACGTTGATCACGGCGCCCCGGCCGCGCGCCAGCATGCCGGGCACGGCGGCCCGCGTCAGCGCCGTGAGCGCCACGACGTTCACGTCGAGCACCCGGGTGAGGAGGTCGGCGTCGACCTCGGCGAACGGGCCGTAGCCGTTGATGCCGGCGTTGTTGACCAGCAGGTCCACGTCGTCGGCGGACGCCCGTTCCGCGACGCGGGCCACGTCCTCCGGGCGGCCCAGGTCCGCCACCAGCGTCTCGACGCCGGCCCCGCCCTCCTTCAGCACCTCTTCGGCGAGGGTGTCCAGCCGCTCCGCCCGCCGGGCGACCAGCACCAGCCCCCAGCCGCGCGCGGCCAGCCGGGTCGCGTACTCCCACCCGATGCCGGAGGAGGCCCCCGTGACGAGGGCCGTGCCGGGTGCGTCGTGCGAGGTCATGTGCGTGATCCCTCCGTCGCCGGGTGGTGCCGTGCCGGACCGCCGTCCGACCTGCGCCGGGTGTCCCGGCGGGGCGCGGGCGAAACGCGGCGGCAGCCGTCCTGCGGGTGTCGAGAAGGCGTGGAGGCGGCGTCGCGCCCCCACCCTCATCCCATGCCTCCCTCCCGGACCTCCTTCGTCCGCCTGCCGTACCGGGCCTCCTGCAAGCAGCCGCATCCGGCGCGGACGCGGGACGGCGAGGCCGACCGGCGGGTCTGCCCGCGCTGCGCCGGCGCGCTGATCCACGTCGGCGCCGCCTTCGCCGCGCCGCCGCGCCGGGACACCGAGGGGTGGCGGGTGCTGTCCGTGCTGCTGCACGCCGGCGTCCGCTTCTCCACGAGCTGCTGCGGCGGGCCCGGATATCGGCCGCGCGCGCTGCGGGAGGTGCGCGAGCGGATGGCGTATGCCAAGCGCACCGGCGAGCCGATCGCCAGGGCGCTGGTGCGTTCCGAGCTGCCCTGACGTCCGGCCGCGGACGCGCCCGCACGCTACGAAAGGGGCGTGGGAGGCTGGAGGCATGGACACGGGACGGGCGGCGCACTCCGCCGACGGGGCGATACCGGCACCGACACCGGGTGGTGACCGTACGTCCCGTACCGACCCCGTGCCGTTCACCCCCGACACCCTCCTCTGGGACATGGTCGGCGACATCCGCGTCCTGCTCTATCTCCCCGCCGCCCTCGTCCTCCAGGTCGCGCACCCGGCCGTGGGCGCCGGGGTCGACGAGCACAGCGTCTTCCGCACCGACCCCTGGGGCCGCGCCCGTCGCTCCCTGGACTCGCTGCAGCTGTGGATCTACGGCGGTGACCGGGCCGTGGAGGAGGGGCGCAGGCTGCGCCGGCTGCACCGGGACATCAAGGGCACCGACACGCGTGGGCGTCCGTACCACGCGCTGACGCCCGCCTCCTACGCCTGGGTGCACGCCACCGGCTTCCCCGTCTTCCTGCGGGCCGCCGAATATCTGTTCCGGCCGTTCGACGAGGCGGGGGAGCGGCGGCTGCACGAGGAGGCGCGGCAGCTCGGGCGCATCCTCGGCATCCGGGAGCGCGACATGCCGGGCTCCGTCGAGGAGTTCCGGGTCTACTTCGACGCGACCGTGCGGGACGAGCTGGAACGGACCGCCGTCGTCGAGGAGTTGCTCGATCCGCGTCGCCCCGTGCCCCCGCCGCACGGAGCGGGGGCGGTGCTGCGGCTGCTCTGGCCCGTGCTGCGTCCCGCCTTGCTGCGGCTTCAAGTCTTCGCCACCAAGGGGCTGTTGCCGCCCGTCGCCCGCGAGCGGCTGGACATTGACTGGTCGCGGGGTGATGAGCGGCGGCTGCGGCTGCTCGGCCGCGTCGTCCGCACCGTGGTGCCGCGCCTGCCGGAACGGCTTCGCTGCCTGCCGGTCGCGTACGCCGCACGTCGCGCCGCCCGCGCCTGACCCTCCCGCTACGGCCGTACCGAGCCGCCTCCGGGCGCGGCGCCCGCCCCGACCGCAGGTCCGCCCCGGAGTGGGCGCCACTCCCCGTCACCTACCTCCGTCATGCCCATTGCCCCGCCTCCCGGCCCTCGCTATGTTAATTGAAAATCACATCCGTGCGACGAGGTTCCGCACGCATCTGTCGCGCAAATGGCAAGTCTGCGAAGGCAACCGGAAGTCTCCGGCCCTCTAGGGAAGCAGGTAAGTCAATGGAGAACCTCAGCAGGAGAAAGGCCCTGACCCTCGGAGTCGCGCTGGGCGTCGTCGGCGCCGCGGCGCCCATGCCCGCGTGGGCGTCGGCCGGTTCGGCCGCCGGGGCCGCGACCGGAGCCGGAACCCTCACCGGGGCCGGGGCCGCCGCGGGTCCGGGCCCCGAGTGGATCTGGGACGACGCGGCGGACCCGCTGACGGCCCGGATGCTCGACGACGGCCACGTCCCGGCGATCAACCGGGCGTGGGAGAAGTGGGTGCACAACAACGACCCGATCCCCGGCGGCCTCCCCTCCGACTTCGCCGCCTACCTGGCGCAGGCCAACCGGCTGCCCTCCTGGGCCGACCAGGCCAAACTCGCCCGCGCCGCCGACTTCAACCGGCGCCGCGACACGTACCTGTTCATGCTGTACGGCCTCGGCAGCGGCATCATGAGCACCGTCATCCCCCGCGAGGCCAAGAGCGTCTACTGGTCCGCGGGCGGCGCCGACATGCAGGACCGCGCGGCCAAGACGTTCACCTTCGGCTACGACCTCTCGCAGCTCGGCGCGTTCAGGCCGACCGGGCAGTTCGTCGTCACCGCCAACAAGACCCGTGTGGTGCACGCCGCCGTACGCCACCTGCTGCCGCAGTCGCCGCACTGGAAGGCGGTCGCCGACGAGACCGTCCCGATCAGCGCCGCCGACATCCTCGTCACCTTCCACAGCCTCGGCACCTACGTGCACCAGAAGCTCCTCGAGTGGAGGATCCCGTACCCGGCCGCCGACCAGGAGGCCTTCCTGCACATGTGGCAGGTGGCCGTCCATCTGCTCGGCGTGCCCTACGCGCACATCCCCAAGACCTGGGGGGAGGCCGTCGCGCAGTCGCAGCAGGTCCTCACCCCGATCCTCACCCCCTCGCCCGAGGGCATCGCGCTCGCGGAGAGCCTGCTCGGCCTCACCGCGCAGATCGACCTCGGCGTCACCCGTGGCTTCCTCAACGAGTTCGTGCGCTACGTCCTCAGCGACGAGGTCGGCGACTGGCTGGGCCTGCGGCGCGACTACGCGGCCGCCGCGCTGGTGCGCACGGCGTGGCCGGCGTTCCTCCTCTTCCGTGAGGGGCTGTCGCCCGTCATGCCCGGCGCCTTCTACATGCTCGACCAGTTCGTACGGGCCCTGGCCATGCTGTTCCTCAACAAGGGCTCCTCGGCGTTCACCACGCCCATCACCATCCCCACCGGCAACCGGCCCACCTGAGCGGACGGGACCGCGGAGACACCCGCCCGGCCCCGCCCCGCGGCACCACGGCCGAGGGGCGGAGTCACCGACCCAGGGCGCCCAGCACCAGCGCGGTCACGGCCTCGCGGTTCTCCGGGGTGTCCCGCCACCGCAGGGCCCGCCCCGCCTCGACCACCACACCGAAACCCGCGTGCACCAGCACCCGGGCCTGCCGGGGGTCCAGCTCCGGGCGCACCAGCCGCAGGTGCTGCTCCCACACGGCGATGTGCTCCCGCTGCGCTTGGACCACCGGACGCCGCAAGTCGTCGCGCAGCCCCGCCAGCTCGGCCTCGGCCACGCTGTTCAGCTCGGTGTGCTCGAAGCTGTAGGCCACGTACGTCGCCGCCAGCGCGACGACCGCCTCGCGCGGGCCGGCCACCCCCTGCAGACTCCGTTCCACGCCCTGCGACAGCAGCGCCGCCGCCTGGAGGCAGGCCGCCGCCAGGATGTCGATCTTCCCGGGGTAGTGGCGGTACAGCGCGGACGGGGTCAGGCCGACCGCCTGCGCGATCTGCCCGTTGGTGACGTTGGCGAAGCCGTACCGGGCGAACAGCGGCACGGACGCGGCGAGGATCTCCCCGCGCCGGGTGCGCGGGACGGGCCGGGCGGGCAGTTCCACCGGGTGCGCGCCGGGCGGGACCGCCGCGGGGTCGCTCGCGGCCACCCCGAGCGCGGCGGCCGACAGCAGCTCCTCCGCGCGCCGTTGGGCGATGGAGGTGCGGTGCATCGTGACCGACCCGATCGCGCCGAGGGCCGCCACCGCCCGCAGCCGTTCGTCGGGCAGCGGATGCTCACGTTGCACCGCTTCGTCGACCCGTTCGACCAGACGCCCGAACTTCACCCGCAGGCGCCGGCGGTCCTCGCGGTTGAGGTAGCGCGCCTCCCAGCGGTACACGCCGCCCGACGCGCGGTGCGTCACCGTGATCCGGGTGAGCGCCGTGAGGACGTCCGTGAGGCCCGCTCCGGACGGCACCTCGTCCAGCGCCGCGACCAGGCCGTCCACCATGACGTCCGCGCACTCCGCGAACAGCGCGTACTTGTTGGGGAAGTGCCGGTACAGCGCGGCCGCCGAGATGCCGACCTGGGCGGCGACCTCCTCCATGGAGGCCGTGTGATAACCGCGCTCGCTGAACACCCGCCCGGCCGCCTCGAGGATCAGCTGTCTGCGGTTGCGGGGCCGCGTGGCCGGAGCCGGCTCGACGGGCGTGGCCGAACGGGCGGACGAGGAGGCGGGAGCCATGGCGATTAGTCAATCACACGGGGTGAGGCGGCCGGGCTCCCTCCGTTTTCCGGCCCGGCACGGGCACGGCACCGTACGCCCCCGCGTGTGCCGGAAGCCTCTCCGCTCAGTCGAACAGGAGCACCGGTTTCACCACCCCGCCCGTCTCCATGGCCGTCACCGCCGCCCCGATCTCCTCGAACGGGAAGACCGTCACCAGCGTCTCCAGCGGGAACAGCCCGCGGCGCCACAACCCGATCAGATCCGGAAGGAAGCGGCCGGGGCGTGAGTCGCCCTCGATGACCCCGTGCACCCGCACCCCCTTCCCGAGCAGGGACATCACGTCGAACGTCACCTCGCCGCCCAGGCCGAGCAGGGCCAGCTCGCCGCGCGGGCGCAGCGCGGCGGCGGCCTGCCGGGCCACCTCCGGGCGTCCCGTGGTCTCCACGACGTGGTGCGCCCCGCCGCCCGTGAGGTCCCGCAGCGCCGCCGCCAGACCGCCCCCCGGCGGCAGGGCCGCCTTCGCGCCCAGTTCGACGGCCAGGGCACGGCGGGCGGGGACGGGGTCGACCGCCACCACCGGGTCGCAGCCCACGGCCACCGCCGCCATCACCGCGCTCAGCCCGACCCCGCCCGCCCCCATGACGACCAGCGACGCGCCGGGCTCGGGCCGCAGCCGGTTGAGCACGGTGCCCGCACCCGTCTGCCCGCTGCAGCCGAGCGGCGCGGCGACCTCGTCGGGCAGGTCCGCCGGCACCTTCACCACACCCCGCTCCCGCACGACGGCGTACGTGGCGAAGCTGGACTGGCCGAAGAAGCCGCCGTGCACCGGTGCGCCGTCGCGGGAGAGGGGAGTGGTGCCGTCGGCGCGCCCGCCGGAGAAGTTCAGCGACCGCGCGTGGAGACAGTAGGCGGGGTGGCCCGTCGCGCACTGCTCGCACGCGCCGCAGCTCGCGAAGGTGAGGCAGACCCGGTCGCCGGGCGTCACGCCCCTCACCCGCGCGCCGACCGCCTCGACCCGCCCCGCGCCCTCATGGCCGAAGACCATCGGGGTGAGCCGGCGGGGCCAGGCGTCCCGCATGCCCAGGTCGGTGTGGCAGACGCCGGCCGCGGTCACCCGCACCAGCACCTCGTCCGGCCGTGGCTCCTCGAGGTCCAGTTCCCGCAGGGTGAACGGGGCGCCCGGCGTCTCGGCGACCGCCGCGCGGATCCGCCTCACGCGCCCTCCCCGGCGCCGGTCCGGGGCGCGCCGCCGCCGTCCGCCTCGGCGCCGCTTCCGGACGCGGAGGCGCGCTCGAGGAAGAAGTAGGAGAACGGCCCCTCGGCCGGCACGCCCTTCCCGTTCATGATCCCCAGCAGCGTGTCGTCGTCCACCCGCTTGAAGTGGTCGAACACCGGCCGCCCGTCGTACACCATGGTCGCCGTCGACTCGCCCCGGAACTCCACCGTCCACAGGCTCGCCTCGCCTTGGCCCAGCTCGGTGTCGGAGTACAGCTCGCCCGTCTCGTCCCAGCACATCAGCGGCTTGGCGTCGTGCACGGAGTGGAACGTCTTGCCGTACCAGCCCGCCTTCGCCAGCACGCCGTTGAGCGGGTGACCGGTGTCGAACTCCCCGCCCTTCCACGCCCCGAGGATCTCCTCGGGGCGGACCGTCGGCAGCGCGGCCCAGATCGCGTCGAGTACGCCGGGGTCGACCCGGCCGTCCCGCTGCCGGAGCTCGCGGAACAGGGTGCGCGCCTCGTGCAGGTCCATCACACGTGTCCTCTCGTCGTCGGTGCGGGCCGGCGCGGTCAAGGCGCGGTCAAGGCCCGGTGTGCCTCACCGCGACGCCCGGGGCGCCGCGCCGCGCGCCGCCGGGGGCCGCCCCGGGAACGGCAGCACGACGTCCCCGGCGACCGCGGCCGGGTGGCCCACCGTGCCGAGGCTCAGCAGCACGTGCCGTTCCGCGACCTCCTCGGCGGTGAGCGGGCCGTCCTCGCGGAACCAGTTGGCGACGCCCTGGCACATCACGAGCACCGAGCGCACCGCGTCGGCCGGGATCGGGGTGGTGAACACGCCCTGGGCGCGCCCCTCCTCGACCGTGTCCAGCAGCATGTGCTCCAGATAGTCGCGAAGGGCGACGTAGCGGGCCCGGTTCTGCGGCTCCAGACTGCGTATCTCCGTGTCCAGAAACGCCAGTTGGCGGCGGTGGGTCATGTACAGCACGATCGACTCGACCATGCCGCAGAAGCGGGCCAGCGGGTCGTCCCCGGCCTCCCGGGCCGCCGCCCGGCAGCGGTCCAGGACGTCCTTGATGGACGTCTCCAGCAGCGTCGCCAGCAGTGCCTGCTTGTTCTCGTAGTGGTAGTACAGCGCGGGCACGGTGACCCCCACCCGGCCCGCTATGTCCCGGACCGACGTGCCGTGGTAGCCCTGCTCGTTGAAGGCCCGCATGGCGTGCATCAGGATCGGGTGCAGATCGAGCGGGGCGTAGGAGCGCCAGTGCCCCGCCGACGGGGTGGTCTCCTGGCCGGGCGCGGTGTTCAAGGGCTCTCCTCCGGTGCTGCGGCGGTCGGCGGCATCGTACGGCGGTGTGTCCGGCCCGCCTCCCTCCCGCGCTTAGCGATCGTTCAGGAGATCGTGGCGCACGACGGCCGACCCGCAGTCACTTTCCTCCTCCTCGCCGACAAAGACAAGTACTGCACGGGGAGTTGACCGCTCCGTCTCCCGCTCCTACGTTGAGCGAACGCTCAGTAAGTCCCCGGTCGTGGGCGGTTGCTCCGCCGCGCACCGAGAGAGGAACCCATGAGCCCCACTTCCACCCACCCTCCCGGCCGCACCGTCGCGGGCCCGCTGGACGGGGTGCGCGTGGTCGAACTGGCCGGCATCGGACCCGGACCGTTCGCCGCGATGCTCCTCGCCGACCTGGGCGCCGACGTGGTGCGGGTGGACCGCCCCGGCCGCGCCCCGCTCGGCGGCGACCCCGCCCGCGACCTGACCAACCGCAACAAGCGGTCCGTCGTCGTCGACCTCAAGGCGCCCGAAGGACCCGCCGCCGTGCGGGCGTTGGCGGCGCGCGCCGACATCCTGCTGGAGGGGTGCCGGCCCGGCGTCGCGGAGCGGCTCGGCGTCGGCCCCGACCGGTGCATGGCCGACAACCCCGCGCTGGTGTACGGCCAGATGACCGGCTGGGGGCAGGACGGCCCGCTGGCCCCCCTGGCCGGGCACGACATCGGCTACATCGCCACCGCCGGCGCCCTGTCCATGATCGGGGCCTCCGGCGGCCCGCCCGTCTTCCCCGCCAACCTGCTCGGCGACTACGCGGGCGGCTCCCTCTACCTCACCACCGGCGTCCTCGCCGCCCTGCTCACCGCCCGCGCCACCGGCCGGGGCCAAGTCGTGGACGCCGCCGTCGTGGACGGCACCGCCCACCTCACCAGCCTCTTCTGGGGCATGCTCGCCGAGGGCACCTGGCGCGACGAACGCGGCCGCAACCTCCTCGACGGCGGCTGCCCCTACTACGCCGTCTACGAGACCTCCGACGGCGACTGGATGGCGGTCGGCGCCCTGGAACCGCACTTCTACGCCGTGTTCGTCTCCCTGCTCGGCCTGGACGCCGACGAGCTGCCCGACCGCACCGACCCGCGCGCCTGGCCCGCCCTGCGCGCCGCGTTCACCGCCCGCTTCAAGTCCGCCACCCGCGCTCGCTGGACGGCCGTCTTCGAAGGCACCGACGCCTGCGTCGCCCCCGTGCTCTCCCTCCAGGAGGCGGCCGGGCACCGGCACCTGACCGCGCGGGGCACGTACACCGAGGCGCACGGCGTGACCCAGCCCGCCCCCGCACCCCGCTTCTCCGGCACCCCCGGCACGCTCCGGCGCCCGCCGGCCGTCCCCGGCGCCCACACCTTTGACGTGGCCCGCGACTGGGACGTGCCCGACCTGCTGAAGGACCACACCTGATGGAGCTGTCCTCACCCCTGGCCTACGCGGAGGACCCGCGCACCGCCGCCGACCGGGCCGCCGCCCTGGAGTCCGCCGGGCTCGACGCCGTGTGGGTCGCCGAGGCGTACGGCTTCGACTCCCCGACGATCATGGGCTACCTCGCCGCGAGGACACGGCGCCTGCGCATCGGCTCCGCGATCCTCAACGTCTACTCCCGCACTCCCGCCCTGATCGCCCAGACCGCCGCCGGACTCGACGCCGTGAGCGGCGGGCGCGCCGTCCTCGGCATCGGCGCCTCCGGACCGCAGGTCGTCGAGGGCTGGCACGGCCGCGTCTACGACCGCCCGCTGGGCCGCGTCCGCGAGGTCGTCGAGCTGTCCCGGCGGATCTGGCGGCGCGAGGTGATCGAGCACCACGGCATCACCGACCTGCCCGTCCCGCCCGAGAAGGGCGGCACCCTCGGCAAACCCCTGAAGCTCCTCAACCACCCCGTCCGCGACACCGTCCCGGTGTACCTCGCCGCCCTGGGCCCGGCCAGCGTCCGCACGGCCGCCGAGATCGCCGACGGATGGCTGCCGTTCCTCTACGCCCCCGAACACGCGGCGAAGGTCTGGGGCCCGTCCCTCGCCGAGGGCGCCGCCCGGCGCGACCCCGCGCTCGGCCCCCTCCAGGTCGTCGCGGGCGGCCTGCTCGCCCTCGGCGACGACGCCGAAGCCGTGCGCGACCTCATGCGTCCCACCGTCGCCCTCTACGTCGGAGGCATGGGCGCGCCCGGCCGCAACTTCTACTTCGACCTCGTCCGCTCCTACGGCTACGAGGCCGCCGCGACCGCCATCCAGGAGCACTACCTCGCCGGACGCAAGAAGGACGCGGAGGCCGCCGTGCCGGCCGAACTGCTGGAGCAGCTCTGCCTGGCCGGCCCCGAGGGCTACGTCCGCGACCGCGTCGAGGTCTTCCGCGAGGCGGGCGTGACCATGCTCAACGTCACCCCCGTCGGCCCCGACCCCGCCCGACTGATCGAGCACGTGAGGAGCTGGCTGTGACGACCCCGGAGCGCACCCTGTACGGCCCCGGCCACGAGGCCTTCCGCGAGACGGTGCGGACCTTCCTGACGAAGGAGGTGCTGCCGCACCACGAACGCTGGGAGCGGGACAGGGCGGTGGACCGCGAGGTGTGGCGCTCGGCCGGCCGCCAGGGCCTGCTGGGCCTGGCGGTCGACGAGGAGTACGGGGGCGGAGGGACCGACGACTTCCGCCACAGTGCCGTCCTCATCGAGGAGTTCGCCCGCGCCGGCGCCTCCGGGCTGGCGCTGAGCCTGCACAACGACATCGTCGGCCCGTACCTCACCCGTCTGGCGAACGAGGAGCAGAAGCGCCGCTGGCTGCCCGGCTTCACCTCCGGCGACCTGGTCACCGCCATCGCCATGACCGAACCCGGCGCCGGCTCCGACCTCCAGGGCATCCGCACCACCGCCACCGACCAGGGCGACCACTACCTGCTCAACGGCGCCAAGACGTTCATCTCCAACGGCATCCTCGCCGACCTCGTCGTCGTGGTCGCCCGCACCACCCCCGAGGGCGGCAGCGGCGGGCAGAGCCTGCTGGTCGTCGAGCGTGACATGGACGGCTTCGAACGCGGACGCAACCTCGACAAGATCGGCCAGAAGGCGCAGGACACCGCCGAGCTGTTCTTCACCGACGTGCGCGTGCCCAAGGAGAACCTGCTGGGGGAGGAGAACCGGGCCTTCGCGTACCTCATGGGCAACCTCGCCCAGGAACGGCTGGCCATCGCCGTCGGCGCCGCCGCCGCGGCCGAGGAGATCCTCGACGTCACCACCCGCCACGTGAAGCAGCGCGAGGCGTTCGGCAGGCCGCTCGCCGGGCTCCAGCACATCCGGTTCGAGATCGCCGAGATGGCCACCGAGAACGCGGTCACCCGCGCCTTCGTGGACCGCTGCGTCGCCGACCACAGCGTGGGCCGGCTCGACGCCGTGCACGCCTCGATGGCCAAGTGGTGGGCGACCGAGCTGAACAAGCGCGTGGTCGACCGCTGTCTGCAACTCCACGGCGGCTACGGCTACATGAGCGAGTACAAGGTCGCCAGGGCGTTCCTCGACAGCCGCGTCCAGACCATCTACGGCGGCACCACCGAAATCATGAAGGAGATCATCGGCCGCTCCCTGCTGCGCTGAGCGCCGGCCGGCCCCGCACCCCCGCCCCGGCCTGGAAGGCCTCCTCGTGAGCACCGAGGCGTATGTGTACGACGCGATCCGCACCCCGCGCGGGCGCGGCAAGGCGAACGGCGCCCTGCACGGCACCAAGCCCATCGACCTGGTCGTCGGGCTGATCCACGAGATCCGCGCCCGCTTCCCCGGGCTCGACCCGGCCGCCGTCGACGACATCGTGCTCGGCGTCGTCGGGCCGGTCGGTGACCAGGGCTCCGACATCGCCCGGATCGCCGCCATCGCCGCGGGCCTGCCGGACACGGTGGCCGGCGTGCAGGAGAACCGCTTCTGCGCCTCCGGGCTCGAAGCGGTCAACATGGCCGCGGTGAAAGTCCGTTCGGGCTGGGAGGACCTGGTCCTCGCGGGCGGCGTGGAGTCCATGTCCCGTGTGCCCATGGCCTCCGACGGCGGCGCCTGGTCGGCGGACCCGCGCACCAACCACGACACCGGCTTCGTTCCGCAGGGTGTCGGCGCGGACCTCATCGCCACCATCGAGGGCTTCTCCCGGCGGGACGTCGACGAGTACGCCGCGCTCTCCCAGGAACGGCCCGCTCCCGACACCGGGTACGCCCGCAGGGGCCTTCCCCCCACGCCCCGGTCCCCCCAGACGTTCTCTCCCCGACCCGCAACGCAAGGAGGCCCCGATGACTTCGCCGTCCCGCACCGCAGGCGACCCGCCCGACGACCCCGCCGCCCGCACCCTGCCCCAGCTCCTGGCCCGCAACGCGCACGCGTACCCCGGCCTGCCGGGCCTCTCCTGGCAGTCGGACGACCCCGACGCCGACTGGGCGACGCTCACCTGGGGCGAGATCCACGCGCACACCCGCGGCCTCGCCGCCGGCTACCGGGCCCTCGGCGTCGGCCGCGGCGACCACGTGCTGATGATGATGGCCAACCGGTCCGAGCACTGGCTGTCCGACCTGGCGCTGGTCCGCCTCGGCGCGGTCCCGGTGAGCGTCTACGGCACCGCGGCCCCCGAGCAGATCACCCACATCGCGCGCAACTGCCGCGCCCGCCTCGCCGTCGTCGGCGGAGCGGACCAGCTCCCGGTGTGGGAGCCGCTGCTGGCCGACCCCGACACCCCGCTGGAACGGCTCGTGGTGGCCGACGCGAGGGCCGAGGGCGCGCACGTGCCGTACGCGTCGCTGCTCCGTGAGCCGGTGCCGGAGGAGTTCGGCAAGGAACTGGACACCGCCCGTCCCGAGGACCCGCTGACCGTCGTCTACACCTCCGGCACCACCGGCGAGCCCAAGGGCGTCGTCCTCACCCACCGGGTGGTGCTGTCCAACGCGCTCGCACTGGACGCCGTGGTGGAACTCCCGCCGCACGTCGAGCACATCTGCTACCTGCCGTTCGCACACATCGCCGAGCGGATGCTGGGCATCTACCTGCCCTGTCACCGCGCGTCGCACGTCTACCTGTGCGCCGACCCGACGAAGGTCGGCGAGGTGGTGCGCACGGTGCGCCCGGCGCAGTTCTTCGGTGTGCCGCGCATCTGGGAGAAACTGTCCGCCGCCGTGCGGGCCGTGCTCTCGCTGATGCCGGACGACCGACGGGCCGTCATCGACGCGGCGTTCGAGGTCGCGCGCGAGCACGTCGGGTACCGCGAGCGCGGCGAGGTGCCGCCGCCCGGGCTGGAGGAGCGTTACACCCGCGTCCGCAAGGAGGTGCTGCTGCCCATGCTGGCGGCCGGCGGCCTGGACCGGGTGACCTGGTCGGCCAGCGCGTCCGCGCCCATGCCGGCCGACGTGGTGAGGTTCTGGGCCGGGTTCGGCGTCGTCATCATGGACGCCTGGGGGCTGACCGAGACCACCGGCGTCGCCACCAGCAACAGCCCGAGGACCGGTTTCCGGCTCGGCTCGGTGGGCCGCCCGGTGGAGTCCGTGGAGCTCCGCATCGCCGAGGACGGCGAGATCATGGTGCGCGGCACGTCGGTGTTCGACGGCTACCTCCAGCCGGACGGCTCCGTGCGGTCCGCGCTGGACGCCGACGGCTGGCTGGCCACCGGCGACATCGGCCGGATCGACGAGGACGGCTACCTGTGGCTCACCGACCGCAAGAAGGAGATGATCATCACCTCGACCGGCAAGAACGTCTCGCCGGCCCTGGTGGAGAACACCCTCAAGGAACACCCGCTGATCGGCCAGGCCATGGTGCACGGCGACAACCGCTCCTACCTCGTGGCCCTGCTCGTCCTCGACGCGGAGGCCGCCCCGGCGTGGGCGGCGGCGCACGGGATCGAGACCGACGGGGGGCCGGCGGCGCTCGCCGGACACCCCGGGATCCGGGCCGAGGTGGACCGCGCGGTGGCCGCCGCCAACACCCGCCTCAACCGCACCGAGCAGGTCAAGCGGTACCGGCTGCTGGCCGAGGAGTGGGGCCCGGCGACCGGTGAGCTGACGCCGTCGCTGAAGATGCGGCGCCGCGTCATCCGCGACAAGTACGCCGGCGACCTGACCGCGCTCTACGACGACTGACCGCGGTCGCCCCCCGACCGGGTCCTTCTCATCGGTTTTCCTGGTGGTCGATGGTGTTGCCGGTGTGGGTGTCGGTGCCCGCGGGTCAGGCGGCCCAGCTGCCGGTGGACTTCGCGTCCGAGCGGAACTCGAAGGCGAACAGGGCGCCGTCCCGCACGTTGCTCGCGATGACGTTCCACTGCCCGGCGCGGGCGAGGGTGTAGTTCGCCTGGCACTCCAGGCGGCCGTTGGTCTCGAAGCAGACCTTCACGTAGCGGTTCGTGTTGGGCTTGAGGTTGATGTCGGCGCACGCGCTTGAGGTGCTGAACACATCGCCCGCCGGGAGCCAGTACGTTCCGGCCGGCTTGAGGTAGCTGTTCGCGCCGCCGTAGCAGGAAGCCCGCGCGATGTCGTGTGCCTGGGCCGCCGGAGCGAGGCCGAGGGCGCCGCCCGCGAGTACGGCCGATATCGCGGTCGCGGTGATGCGCTGACGCATGGGCATGAGGTCTCCCCTTGGGATCGACGAGTCGGGTGGGTGCTCCGGCCGGGGCGGCACCGAGCCTGCTGGAGTGGGCCGGACGGGGACAAGAGCCGTCGCTGTCCCGGACAGCTCACTGACTGTCCGGCCTGGTCAGCGCCTTGTCCGGGTCTTGTTCGGGGCTTGTCCGGATCATGAGGACCGTGGCGGGAAACGGGATTGTGCGGCCGATCGGGCAGGGCCGACGATGTGCGGCATGGAGATCAGAGGGTCCGTTGATCCCCGACAGGCGCGTGACACCGCTGAGTTCATCACCGCCATGCGGGAGCTCAAGGAACGGGCGGGGCTGACGTACCGCCAGTTGGAGGAGCGCGCCACCGGGCACGGCGAGGTGTTGCCGCGCAGCACCCTGGCCGATGTGCTGCGCGGCCGGACCCTGCCGCGTCCGGAACTGCTGGCCGCCTTCGTACGAGCCTGCGGGGACGGCGAGCGGGTGGCGCAGTGGCTGGCGGCCCGGGACGGCCTCGCCCGAGGGGAGGCGACCGAGGAGAGGGGCGCGGATCCGAGGCGGGGCGTCCGCCTCGGTGCGCGGGTGTTCGGGCTTCCCGTCCTACCGGCGTCGGTGGTCCTGGTGGCGCTCCTGGCCGCCGCCGTCTGGGCTCTGGTCCCCTCCCGGGACGACGGCGGCTCGAAGGACGCCGGAGGCGAGGGTCTCGCCGCGGCCGACGCACGGTCCCCGTTGCCCGAGGGCCGTGTGCAGATCCGTCCGGTCCTGGTGGACGGCCTTTGTCTGACGGACGGCCACAGCAGCCGGTACACGTCACTGGTCGCCGTGCAGCGGCCGTGCGACGAGGTCGCGCCCCAGGAGACGACGCTGGTTCCGCTCGGCGGGAACACCTTCCGGATCCGCTGGTACCACCCCGACCACGGCCCCGGCTGTCTGAAGGCCCTGGCCGGGGGGCCGGGTTCCGGGCTGCTGGAGCCGTGGGGCGACTGCGGGAAGACGACCCCGTTCCGGATCGCGCCGGCCGGGCCGGACGGAAGCCGACGGTACTCGCTGCGTGTCGACGGCCGGGGCTGCGTGGGCGTCAGCGACGCGGACACCTCGGAGGGAGCCGAGGCCGTGGTGGAGCCGTGCCGACCGGAGGACAGCCAGGTCTTCGTCATCCGGTCGGCGCCGTGAGCTCGAGAGCCGACCTCGCCGTTCGGACACGACCCTCGGCCGTGCCGGCTGGGCGTTTCCACCCGGTGCGGCCCCGGTAGGCGCGCGTTGACCGCGCGCGGAAGCGCCGGCCGGAGGTGTTCGAATCCGCAGGGTGAATCTCGAGCTCAGAGCCCGTACGTCTTGCCGATGACGTCCCGCTGGATCTCGCTCGTCCCGCCGTAGACCGTGGAGACGACCGCGGCCCGCAGATGGCGCTCCATGTCGAACTCCGTGGTGTAGCCGTAGCCGCCCATCATCTGCATGCCCTCCAGCGCGGTGCGCTTGGCGAGTTCGGTGGCCTTCAGCTTGGCCATCGACGCCTCGCGCGGGAAGAGTTCGTCCGGCCGCGCGTCGCAGTCCAGGGCCACCTCGCGCACCAGCAGCCGCGTGCACTCGATCTCGGTGGCCAGGTCCGCGACCCGGTGCCGCAGCGCCTGGAAGGAGCCGACGGGCCGCCCGAACTGCTCCCGTTCACGGACGTAGGCGACCGCGTCGTCGAAGGCGCGGCGGGCCAGGCCGAGCATGTTGGCGGCCAGGAACAGCCGTTCGTGGTCGAGGCCGGCCATCAACTGCCTCCACCCGCCGTTCACCTCGCCGACGACGGAATCCGCGGGCAGGCGTACGTCCGTGAGGTGGACGTCGTTGACCTCGCGGCCGCGCATGGTCTCGATGCCCCGGATCTCCACGCCCGGCGTGCCGGCGGGCAGGTGGAACATGGTCAGCCCGCCGTGCTTGTCCTCGCCGGTGCGGGCCACCAGCAGGATGCTCCCGGCGCAGTGCGCGTTGGAGATCCAGGTCTTCTGGCCGTCGATCACCCAGGTGCCGTCCCGCTCCCGGCGGGCCCGGCAGCGCAGCGCCCCGACGTCCGACCCGGCCCCCGGTTCCGACATCGCGATCGCCAGCACGTCGCCGCGGACCGCGCCGGACAGCACCTCCCGCCGCTGCCGCCCGGTGCCGAACCGCTCGTACGCCTTCGCCGTGATCACCGTCGTGATGAAGCCGCCGCACGGCACCATCCCGTACGACGTCTCCTCCAGGAACAGGCAGGCGTCGGCCGTCCCGCCGCCGGCGCCGCCGTACTCCTCGGGCAGGCAGATCCCGAGCCAGCCCAGGTCGGCGAGGCGGCGGTACAGCTCCGGGTGGTGCGCCTCGCGGCCGCCGTCCGTCAGCGCGTCGCGCTGTTCCCGGGTGCCGCACTCGCGCTTGGCGAAGTCGCGTACGGCCGCCGCGAACGCGGCCTGTTCCTCGGTGAGTCGACTGCCCATCTGGTCCTCCGGGATGCGGGTGCCGGTCGGCGGCTCGGTCGGGTGGGGCGCGTTCTGAAGATACAAAGATATGGTAGTTGTATCATCGCCTCTCGGGGAGTCGTTCGCCGGTATCGTGAGGAGCACCATGAGAACTGACACGAACGACTCGTGGCTCGCCCGGGTCCTCGCCCGGCCCGAGCCCGAGGACGACACGGCGCGGCGGATCCTCGACGCGGCCCTGGAGCAGTTCACCCTCCTCGGCGTGCGCCGTTCCTCGGTGGACGACGTCGCCAAGCGGGCCGGTGTCTCCCGGGTGACCGTCTACCGGCGCTTCCAGACCAAGGACCGCCTGGTCGAGGAGACCCTGCTGCGCGAACTGAGCCGGTTCTTCGCCCGGCTCGACGCGGTGGTGGCGGGCCTGCCGACCATGCGGGAGCGGGTCGTCGAGGGGTTCGCCGTCGCCCTGCGCCACAGCCGCGCCCATCCGCTCCTCGGCGGCATGCTGCGGCTGGAGCCCGAGGTGGTGCTGCCGTACCTGACCGTGCAGGGCGGCTCCTCGCTGTCCGCCACCGTCGAGTACCTGACGGGGCATCTGCGCCGGGCGCAGCAGGCGGAGGGCCGGCCCGACCAGGACCCGCGTCCGGTCGCCGAGCTGATGGTGCGGGTCGCCGTGTCCTTCCTGCTCAACCCGTCGAGCTGCATCGAGATGGAGGACGAGGACCAGGCCCGCGCCTTCGCCCGGCGCTATCTGGCCCCGCTGCTGGACGCCTGACCGCCCCGGCGGCGACGGGCAGGCGTCCCCGCGCCGTTCAGCGCCGCCGGTGCAGCGCACGCGCCAGCCGCACCGCGCGCTCGCGGGTGGCCGCCGGGACCGCGAAGGAGGTCAGCGCGATCGCCGGGGCGAACCGCTGGACCGTCATCGACTGCACGGAGGTGAACGCCCGCAGCCCCTCCGCGCCGTGGATCCGCCCGAACCCGGAGTCCTTCGACCCCCCGAACGGCAGCGCGGGCACCGCCGCGAAGCCCAGCACCGAGTTCACCGACACCGCGCCCGCGCGCAGCCGCGCCGCGATCGCCGCCCCCGTGCGCCCGCTGCCGCAGAACACCGCGGCCCCGAGGGCGTAGCGGGAGGCGTTGGCGCGCTCCACGGCCTCGTCCACGCCCGCCACCGCGTTGACCACCACGACCGGTCCGAACGTCTCCTCCGTCATCGCCGCCGCGTCCTCCGGCACCTCGGTCAGCACCACCGGGGCGACGTAGGGCGCCCGCACCGACGCGGGCCCGCCCAGCAGTGCCCGTCCGCCCGCCGCGACGGCGCCGCCGACGTGCCGCTCGACGACGGCGGTCTGGCCGGGCAGCGTCATCGGCCCGTAGGCGGCGTCCGCGCCGGCCCCCGTGGGCAGCGCCGCGGCCCGCTCCACCACCCGCGCGCACAGCTTCTCGTGGATCTCCCGCACCGCGTAGACGCGCTCCACGCCCGCGCAGGTCTGCCCCGCGTTGCTCAGCGCGCCCCACACGATCGCGTCGGCCGCCGCGTCCAGGTCGGCGTCGGCGGTGACGATCACCGCGTCCTTGCCGCCGCACTCGGCGAGGAACGGCGTCAGCGTCTGCGCGCACACCGCCATCACCTTCCGCGCCGTCCCCGGCGACCCGGTGAACGCCAGCTTGTCCACCCCGGAACGGGCCAGCGCGTCCCCGGTCGCAGCCGCCCCCGTGACCGTGGTGAGCAGCCCGGCGCACTCGGGCGCGGCCGAGTCGAACAGCTCCGCCAGCAGCACCCCCGTGCCCGGCGTCAGCTCCGACGGCTTGAACACCACCGCGTTCCCCGCGGCGAGGGCGTACCCGAGGGAGCCCATCGGGGTGTAGAGGGGGTAGTTCCAGGGGCCGATCACGCCGACGACGCCCAGCGGACGGTGGACCAGCGAGGCCCGCTGATGCGCCGTGAACAGCCCGGTCCGCACTCTCCTGCGGCCCAGCACCCGTGGGGCGTTGCGGGCGGCCCACGCCAGGTGCTCCAGCGTGAGCACGACCTCCAGCGCGGCGTCACCGGCCGGCTTCCCGGTCTCCTCCGCGATGGTGCGGGCCACCGTGCCCAGGTCGTCGGCGAGCGCCTTCTTCCAGCGCAGCAGCAGGTCACGGCGGCGCGACGCGGGCAGCGCCGCCCACCCCGCCTGCGTGGTGCGGGCGCGGGCCACGGCACGGGCGACGTCCTTCGGCCCGTGCACCGGGTACTCGGCGAGCCGCTCGCCGGTCGCGGGGGAGTGCGTGGTGAACGTGGTGGCGGAGGCGCGCGGGGCGGCGCCCGGGATGGTCCCGGTCATGGGGTCTCCTCATGAAGGGACCGGACGGCGGACGGCCGCGACGGCCCGGGGACCGTGCCGGGCGATTCCTCGTCCGGCGGTTTCTCGTCCGGCGGTTTCTCGTCCGGCGGTTCCTCGTCCCGCAGCGGCAGGGCCGGACGGGAGTGCGCCCAGTGCGGGCCCAGGTCGTCCAGGGTCCAGCCGAAGGGATAGGTGCGCGCCTTCGGGCGACGCGGGAACCGCTCCGGCCGGGCCGGCAGCAGCCGGAGGGCAACGGCGCGCAGGCGCAGCGCCCGGTGCGCGACCGCCCGCAGCCAGGCCGGCTGCGGGCGGAACCCGAGCGCCGCCAGCAGCGGTTCGTCGAGCACGGCCAGCGTGGCCCGTACGGCGATCCGGCGCAGCGGGGCCGGGTACCAGGCCGCCATGACGCGCAACGTGGCCGCGGCGACCCGGCGGTTGGCGGGGTCGTAGGCGAACATCTCCCGCTCGTAGGCGTCGTGGAGCCGCTCGAACTCGGCGTAGGTGCCGGGCACCGAGGAGATGCCCATCATCTCGCCCATCCGCCGGCCCACCAGCGCCAGGCTCTCGGTCTCCTGCGCGCACAACGGCCGCCACCCGTACCGGTCGATCCACCGCTTCGGCCCCACCACCGT
This sequence comes from Streptomyces sp. DSM 120436, assembly GCF_055778765.1. Lineage (NCBI taxonomy): Bacteria > Bacillati > Actinomycetota > Actinomycetes > Kitasatosporales > Streptomycetaceae > Streptomyces > Streptomyces sp. DSM 120436. The sequence continues at coordinate 4,261,654 of NZ_JBSKBS010000001.1, forward strand.
GGTGGCCAGCACGTACAGGAAGTCCTCGTTGGGGATGCGGTACCGGCCGTGGATGCGGTTGAGGTGACGGGCGGCGGCCCGCCCGTGCTCCGAGTCCATCCCGTCGCGCACCATCTCGTACGCGATCAGCACCGTGTCGTCGTAGCGCTTCTGCCCGGCACGCTCGAACTCCTGCGTGCGGTCCAGCAGTCGGGAGATCCGGGGGACGCCGTAGTCGCGCAGGAACGCGACCGACGTGCCGTGCAGGTAGTCGCGGGGGAACTCGTACCGGGTGATCCAGCGGTAGATCTGCTCGAAGTCCCGCTGCGGATCCATCTGCCGCATCCGGGCGAGCCTGCGGTGACGGCCCATGCTGATCCCTCCTGTCGGCAACGCGGCCACCGGCTCGCCGGGCGAGGGACCGGAGGCGACGGAGACGTGGAACACGGCCCTGGTGTGCAACGGAGATACTGAAATTATTGACTTGTAACATCGGGCGTCAAGAGCGCGGACGCGTTCAGGGGCGGTTCCGGGAACGCCGGCGCCGGGGGGACACCCCGCAGGTCCACCGTCACCACAGAGCGGCGCGCGCCGGAAAATACCCGGCGCGTACGGGCCCCGGCGTGACAAGCTGTGCTGGCCCGTTCCCGGACCCAGGAGGTCACCATGACCGCAGAACCGCCCGCCACGGAAGGTCCGGAGCCGGCCGCCGCCGCGACGTCCCCGGTCACGCCGGACGACGACGGCGCCTACGACCTGAAGCGCAAGTTCCGCGAGGCCCTGGCGCGCAAGCGCGGCGCCCAGGCGGAAGCGGCCGAGGCCGTGGGCAACCCGAACGCGTCCAAGGTGCGCGCCACGCACGGTCCGGCGACGGGCCGGCGGTCGTTCCGCCGCAAGAGCGGCTGAGCCGGTCCGTCCCGCCCCGTCCGTGACCCGCGCGGTTCACGGGCGGGGGCGCGGGAGCCCCGCCCTCACCACCGGTTGCGGGCCTCCTCCGCCCAGCCGGTGAGCTCGTCGAGAGCCACCCAGGAGCCGTCGTCGGCGCGGGCGCGCCCCGTGAAGCTCCCGAAGCACTGGTGCGTGTCGTTGGACACCACCCCCAGGCTCGTCCTGGCGGTCCGTACGTGGAAGGGGCGGAACTCCGCCTCCACCCGGGGCCCGTTGATCCGCCACGGACGCAGCCAGTCCGTACGGTCGTACTCCCAGACGAGTTCGTCGCCGATCTTGTGCAGGCGGCCGTCGACGAACAGGGCGTTCTCCGTCGCACCCGTGCCGTCGGTCCACCGGCCGCCGAGCTGGACCGCCCGCCCCGGCGCGCAGCCCGCCGCCCAGTTCCACGTCATGGAGTACGGCCACTTGCCGCGCCCGTGGTCGAGGACGGCGAAGGAGTCGGACGCGTCGAACGCGACCTCCCGCGAGCCGAGCGTCAGGCGGCCGTGGACGGGGCGGCCGAGGTCCTTCACCGTGTACTGGAAGCGGCGCTCGCCCCACGGCACCACCACGCCCAGCGACTCGCGCCCCGGCACCAGCGGCGCCTCGGCCTCCAGCCGGACACCGGGAGCGGCCGCGCTGATCGTGGTGCCCTCCGCGTGCTGGACGAACTCCAGCGTCACCCCGCCGCCCCGCGCGGACGCGGTCCCCGTCCCGCTGCGGTCCGGCATGCGCACGCCCCTCGCCAGCGGCGTCACCGCGTCCTCGGCCAGTTCGCGGCCGGTGGCCCGGTCCAGCACGTACACGCCGTGCGTGCCGGCGTAGTCGAGGGAGGAGGCGACCAGGCCGACGACGTGCGACGGCGTGACGATGCCCCAGTACTCCCAGCGTTTGACGCGCCCCCACCCGCGCAGGTTCGCCCGGTGCAGCGGCCGCCGGGTCCAGCCGACCGCCTCCGGATCGAGCCGCCCGTCGGGGAGGCACAGGTCGACGGGGGAGGTGATCTCACGTTCGGCGGTCATGTCAGCGCGGCCCTTTCGCCCGGGTGACGCGGCCCGGCCGGGTCCAGCGGACCCCGGGCACGGTCACCTGTGTCCGTGCCCCGTCATACCGTGGGACACGACCGCGGCGTACGCCGCCCCGGAAAGCGCGACGGGCCGTCCGGGAACTCCTGTTCCCGGACGGCCCGTTCCTCCCGCACCTCGTCCCCGGCCCGTACGCGCCACCCTTGTGAGGAACGACGACCGCCGGCCGTCACATCTGGTTGCGCCGTGCGCGGCGGGCGGCGCGGCGGCGCAGCCGGAGCGGCAGCACGTACCAGCACAGCCCGAACCACAGCATGACCCCGCCGACCAGCACCTCGGCGAGCACGCCCGGCACGACGAACCGCAGGATCAGCAGCAGCGTGCAGCCGATGGTGAGCGCGAGCAGCACCATCCCGCACACCATCAGCCGCCCGGCCATCTCCACCACTTCGTCCTTCATCCGCTGCCCGGACAGGAAACGGTGGATGGACACCGGAGCGATCAGCGCGCCGGTGGCGGACGCGCCGAACACCACGGTCATGACGTAGATGACCTTGTCCAGCGTCTCCAGTTCGCGGAACAGCGGGGTGAAGGCCACGCTGAGCAGGAAGCCGAAGAGGATCTGCACACCCGTCTGCGTGACGCGTGTCTCCTGCAGCACCTCGTTCCAGCGGCGGTTCACCCGCTCGCGCGCCGACTCCGGCGGCTCGCCACCGGGCCACGAGGCGTGGGCGTCCTGGTGCGCGCAGCAGACGCTCTGCTTCTCCATCGGCTCGGCCGGCTGCTCCGTCATCGTCATGGCGTCCTCCCCTGTTCCAGGCGGACCGTTTGCCCCGATCAGCGCCGGTCATGCAAGATCCGGGGCAAACGAGGCCGACCGCACACGCCGGGCCACGGCGCCCCGTGCCCGGCCGCACGGCGAGCGCCCCGCGGCCCGCCGACGGCACCCCCGAGACCGCGCCGGGGAAGCGGGACCGGGGCCGATCCGCGGCCGGACGTCGTTGGTAAGGTTCGGCTGACCTAACCTGCGCGCCCGTACGGTGTCGCCGCTCCGAAGGACTCACGCATGCCCGGCAGCCCACCCCAGCCCCGTACGCCCCGGGCGGTGTTCGCCGCGGCACTGCGGCGCCACCGCGGGCGGCTCATGGCCGGCTGGCTGCTGCTGGCGCTGCACCAGGCCGCGGAGGCCACCGTCCCGATCGCCATCGGCCTGGTCATCGACCGCGCCGTGGCCACCGGTGACGTCACCGCGCTGCTCTGGTCCGTCGCCGGCCTGACGGCGCTCTTCACCGTCCTCGCCTACGCGTACCGCCTCGGCTCCCGGCAGGGCGTGACCGCGATGGAACGGGAGGCGCACCTGCTGGGCGTCGACGTGGCCCGCGCCGCCCTGGACCCGCGCGGCCGCCGTACGGAGCTGCGGACCGGCGAACTCCTCACCATCGCCTCGTCGGACGCGCAGCGGGCCGCGTCGATCATCCACGCGGTGTCCTTCGCGGTCGCCGCGGTCGTCGCCATCGTCGTGTCGTCCGTGGCCCTGCTCCTCATCGACGTGCCCCTCGGCCTCGGCGTGCTGGTGGGCGTGACGCTCTCGGTCCTGCTCAACGGCTGGGTCGGGCCCCGCCTCACCCGGCACAGCGCCGTGCTCCAGGAGGCCACGGGACGCGTCACGGCCCTGGCCGCCGACCTCCTCGGCGGGCTGCGCACCCTGCGCGGCATCGGGGCCCGGAGCGCCGCCTCCGACCGCTACCGGGCGACGGGCGAGGAAGCGCTGAAGGCGGGCCTGCGCACCGCCACCACCACCGGACTGCACCGGGGCGTGACGACGACGAGCAGCGGACTGTTCCTCGCCGCGGTCGCCGGGTTCGCCGGCTGGTCGGCGCTCGACGGACGTCTGACGGTCGGGCAGCTCGTGACGGTCGTCGGCCTCGCCCAGTTCATCGCCGAGCCGCTGAACACCCTCGGCTTCTGCGGGCAGCTCCTGGCGCAGGCGAGGGCCTCCGCCCGCCGCTGGGCCGACGCCGTGGACGCCCCGCCGCTGACCGTCCCGGGCCCCCGCGACCAGGCGCCGGGACAGGCCGACCTGACGCTGCGCCGCGTCACCCACCGCACCCTGGACGGCCTCGACCTGCACGCCCCGCACGGGCAGCTCACCGCCGTCGTCGCCCACGACCCGCGCGACGCCGACGCGTTGCTCGCGGTGATCTCCGGCCGCGCGGCCGGGCACGGGGGAGAGGTCCTGACCGGCGGGGTGCCCGCCGCGGACCTCACCCTCGACGCGCGACGGCGCACGGTGCTCGTCGAGGAGCACGACGTCGCCCTGTTCGAGGGCAGCCTGCGGGACAACCTCACGGCGGGCGCGGACCACGACGACGCGGCGGTCGCCGACGCGGTGAGCGCCGCCGCGGCCGACGACATCGTCGCCCAGCACCCGGCCGGCCTCGGCCACCGCGTCACCGAACGCGGCGGCTCGCTCTCCGGCGGACAGCGGCAGCGCATCGGCGTGGCCCGCGCGCTGCTGGCGTCGCCGCCCGTGCTCGTGCTGCACGACCCGACCACGGCCGTCGACGCGGTGACGGAGGAGGCGATGGCCCAAGGACTCGCCGACCGGCGCCGCGGACACTGCACCGTCGTGGTCACCAGCAGCCCCGCGCTGCTGGCGCGCGCCGACCGGGTCGTCGTGGTCGAGGGCGGACGCGCCGTGCGCACCGGCACCCACAGCGAACTCGCCGCGTCGGACCCGGCGTACCGGAAGGCGGTCCTGCGTTGAACGAGCGGACGGACGACGTGACACGGCCCGGACAGCAGGACGCGCCCCCGGCCGCGGAGACCCCCGGCGGCCCCCGGCAGGACCTGCTGCCCATCGCCTCCCCCCGGCGCACCTGGGCGCTGCTCCGCGCCGAACTGGCCGGCCACCGGCGGCTCACGGCGGCCGCCGTGGTGGTGACGCTGCTGGCCAGCACCGCCGGGCTCGTCGCCCCCTGGGTGCTCGGCGGCCTCGTGGACGACGTGCGGGCCGGCGCCGGGACCGACAGCCTGCTGTCCGTGGTCGTCACCCTGGTGGCCGCCGCCGTCGCCGCCGGGGTGCTCACCGGACTCGGCGCCGCCCTGGTGGCCCGGCTGGGCGAGACGGTCCTGGCCCGCATCCGCGCCCGCGTGCTCGACCGCGCGCTCCACCTGCCCTCCGCGGTCCTGGAACGGGCGGGCACCGGCGACCTGCTCTCCCGCACGGGTGACGACGTCGCCGTCGTCACCGCCGCCGTCTCCGCCGTCGTACCGCAGCTGGTGAGCGCCCTGTTCACCGTGGTCCTCACCGGCGCCGGACTGTTCGCCCTGGACTGGCGGCTCGGCCTCGCCGGACTCGCGGCGGCCCCCGTGTACGTGCTCGCGCTGCGCTGGTACCTGCCGCGCTCCGGCCCGCTCTACGCCGAGCAGCGCGTGGCGACCGGCGCACGCACCCAGGTGATGGCGGCCGCCCTGAGCGGTGCGTCCACCGTGCTCGCCCACCGGCGCGAGGCCGAGCACGTGGCGCGGGTGGAGGAGCGGTCGGCCGAGGCGCGCGACGTGTCCCTCACCGTGTTCCGGCTGTTCACCCGGTTCGGCTCGCGGATCAACCTCGCCGAGCTGATCGGGCTCACCGCCGTCCTCGTCACCGGCTTCCTGCTGGTGCGGGCCGACGCGGTGACCGTGGGCGCGGTGACGGCCGCGGCGCTCTACTTCCACCGGCTGTTCAACCCGATCGGCTTCCTCGTCATGCAGTTCGACGACGTCCAGGAGGCCGGGGCGAGCCTGGCGCGGCTCGCCGGGATCGCCGGCATGAGCCCGCCGCCCGAGCCCGAGGCCCCCGAGACGCCGGCCGACGCGGGCCTCGAACTGCGCGGCGTCACCCACGCGTACGGCGACCGGACCGTGCTGCGGGACGTCACGCTGACGGTCACCCCCGGCGAGCGGGTGGCGCTGGTCGGCGCCAGCGGCGCGGGCAAGACCACGCTCGCCTCCGTCATCGCCGGCGTGCTGGAGCCCACGGCCGGCACCGTACGGCTGGGCGGGGCGCGCCTGGACCGGATCGGGGAGAGCCGGCTGGGCCGGCATGTGGCCCTGCTCAGCCAGGAGTTGCACGTCTTCCACGGCACCCTCCTCGACAACGTGCGGCTCGGCCGCCCCGAGGCCGACGACGAGGCGGTGCTGGCCGCGCTCGACGCGGTGGGCGCCCTCGGCTGGGCGCGTGCGCTGCCGGACGGTCCGGCCACCCGGGTCGGCGAGGGCGCGCACCCGCTGACCGCCGCCCAGGCGGGGCACGTCGCCCTGGCCAGACTGGCGTTGGCCGACCCGCCGGTGGCGGTGCTGGACGAGGCGACGGCCGAGGCGGGCAGCGCGGGCGCCCGGGTGCTGGAGGAGGCCGCCGAGGCGGCGACCCGCGGCCGGACCACGCTGCTGGTCGCGCACCGGCTCACCCAGGCCGAACGCGCCGACCGGATCCTGGTGCTCGACCAGGGCGCCGTGGTGGAGAGCGGAACGCACGACGAACTGCTCGCGGCGGGCGGGCGCTACGCCGCGCTGTGGTGGAGCTGGACGGGACTGCGCTCCGCCGCCCCGGACGAGCCGCAGCCGTACGTTCCGGCGCCCCGGTAGCGGACGAACGCGCTGACCAAGGCCAGACCCTGGTGGTGAGGCGGTTGCGCGTTCCTGACCGAACAGCACTCGCCGGTGTCCTGTTCGTGCTGCGGACCGGTGTCGCCTGGCGGACGTCCCGGCGGAAACCGTGGGCTGTTCCGGCGCGGCCTCCATGACGTCACCCAGCTTCTGCCCCTGCTCGACACGGTCCCGCCGATCCGGGGAGTTCGGGGACGTCCCCGCCGCAAGCCCCGGGGTGTGTACGCCGACCGGGGCTACGACTTCGACAAGCACCGCCGCCCACGGCTCCGGACCGGGCAAGGGCCGCTGGGCGGTCGAGCGTGCCTTCGTCTGGCCGCACCAGTTCAAACAGCTCCGCGCCGATTCCCACCAGGGCAGGCTCGAGCACCGGAACGCCGGCGCCAGGGCACACCGGCCGGGGTGACGCACGACGGGCGATGTCTGTCAGTGCCCCGGCGTCACCGCCCCGTTCCCCTTCGACGCGACGCTTCGCACCGGTGACCCGGGATTCAGGGCGGTGGCCCGGCCTCGAGACGAACGGCTACCTCTTGAGCGCGACTCCCGCGACGGAGACGTCGGGCGCGTCCGTCTCGGGCGCGTCGGGGTCCGGGCGCCAGGAGGCCGTGGCGACGACCCCGGGCTCCACCAGGTCCAGCCCGGCGAAGTACGCGGCGATCTGCTCCGGCGACCGGAGGTGGTAGGTGTTGGCGGACTGCTTGTTGTACGCCGCGACCGCCGTGTTGAGCGCCTCGTTCGAGTCCGTGCCGTCGCTCAGCGCCAGGTAGCTGCCCGAGGGAAGGCCGGACAGCAGGGCGCTCACCAGGTCCGCCGGCCGCTCGGCGTCGGAGATCTGGCCCACGATCCCGAGCATGGTCAGGGCGACCGGGCGGCTGAAGTCCAGCGTCCTGGCCGCCTCGGCCAGGATCCGCTCCGGGTCGCGCACGTCCGCGTCCACGTAGGCGCAGGCCCCCTCGGGGCTGCTGGTGAGCAGCGCCTCGGCGTGCACCAGCACCAGCGGGTCGTTGTCCACGTACACGATGCGGCTCTCGGGCGCGATGCGCTGCGCCAGTTCGTGGGTGTTGTCCGCGGTGGGCAGTCCCGTGCCGATGTCCAGGAACTGGCGGATGCCGGCCTCCTGCACGAGGAAGCGCACGGCGCGCGCGAGGAACCGCCGCTGCAGCCGGGCGACGGCGGCGAACTCCGGGAACGTGGTCAGGATGGCGTCGCCGACCTCGCTGTCGACGGGGTAGTTGTCCTTGCCGCCCAGGAGGTAGTTCCAGACCCGGGCGGAGTGCGGACGGTCGGTCTGCAGTCTGTCCCTGATGTCGCCGCGCGAGGATTCGGGGGATTCCATGGATTCCATGGGCATAGCTTCACACAAAGTGGTGAAGGATTTGATCAAGTACCCCCTCGCAGAACGGACTTCCGCGGAAAAGGCGGACGCGGAGCGTCGAACGGAGCCCGGGTGCGTGAGGGGGAGCCGGCCCGGGGCGGGGCCGGGCCGGCGGTGCCGGACGGTCAGGGAATGGTCAGCGAGCAGACGCGACTGCCGGGGTCGAAGACGCGCAGGTCCCGGATCATCTTGTGGGCGAGGAACAGATGTCCGCGCTGGTCGGGGTGGAGCCCGTCCCCCAGGAGGCGGGTGGGCGCGCTGCCGCCGTGGGCCGCCAGCCAGTGGGCGTGGTGGTCGACGAGGACGACACCGTGTTCCCGCGCGACCTCCCGCATGGTCTCGGCGTAGTCGCCGAGCGCCGTGCGGTTGCTCCATCGGGCGAGGTCGACGGGGTTGGGGGTCTGCAGGACCGGTACGACCCCGCCGGGCAGGGCGCGGACGGCGTCGACCAGCCGGACGAGGTTCGCCCGGTAGACCGCCCGGCCGATGCCCGGGGTCGCGACGTCGTTGGTGCCCAGCATGACCGACACGACACGCGGGGAGAACGCCGTCACCCGCTGGGGGAACGCGGCCACCAGATCGGCGGTGGTGGCGCCGCTGACACCGGTGTCCACCACGAAGTCGGTGTTCTTGGGCTTGCCCAGCTCCCAGCGGACGCGCTCCTGGAAGTGCTCCGCGTAACTGCGCCAGCCGTTGGTCCACAGCGCGCCGTGCGTGATGCTGTCACCGGTGATCACCCAGTTGGCGGGGGTGTCGGAGTTGAGGATCCCCGAGAGGGCGCCGAAGTCCGCGAGGTCCACCCGGACGCTCTCGGCCTGCAGTTCCGCCTGGGTCAGCACCCGGTCGTAGACGGCGACCCGGCGGATGCCGCCGGTGTAGAACCACTCACCTCCCGGATGGGTGCTGTCGACGTTGCGTCCCACGTTGACCGAGGCCAGGCCGGGGACGGCGGAGAAGAACCGGGTGTTCGCCAGGGTCAGCACGGGGCGGCCGTCGGCGTGGAAGGTCGTGCCCTGACCGGAGACCGTCACGGCGAAGGTGTGCCAGGCGCCGTCGTCGTACATCGTGCGGGTGAGGCGGTTCACCAGGACGGCGCCCCGGTCCCGGACGACGAACTGCAGGGCGCCGCCGGCCAGTCCGAGGAAGACCTCGCTGGACGGCTCCAGCGGGTTCGACACGCCGAGGAGGGTCATCGCCAGATTGCGGCTGGTGGTCCTGCAGGTGGCGAGGACCGTGCCGGTGCTCAGCCCCCTGACGGCGGACACCTGGGCGGAGAGGTCGGTGTACGACGTGCCGTCGTACGTCCTCTCGATCCGGTGGTCCAGCACGGGGCCGACGGTCTGCGCGGCCAGCGCCCGGCCCGTGGAGACGGTCATCGCGGCGGCCAGGGAGCCGGCGGCGGTCAGTACGGCTCGTCTTCGCATGGGAATCGCCCCTCGTGAGGTCCGGCGGCCCATGCGGGCCGCCTCGGTCGAGTCGTGAGGTGTCCGGTGTCGTGTGACGCGGCGGGGAGGGCGGGATCCCGCCCTCCCCGCCGCGTCACGGCGCCCCGTCGGTTCAGGACTGCGGGACGAAGTCCCACGTCTGGATCGCGCCGGACGCGGCCGGCCGCTGGGAGATCAGCCCCCCGTCGGCACCGGAGGCCAAGGTCAGCAGCAGGCCGCTGGACTTGGAGGTCAAGGTGTAACCGCCGTTCTTCCAGGTGGCGGTCCACCGCTGGTTCGCCGCCCCGCTGCACGGCCACTGGATGACGGCCGCCCCGGCCTCCTTGGAGTTGTCACGGACGTCCGCGCACAGGCCCGAGTGCACGTTCCGCAGGGTGTAGGAGCCGTCCGCGGTGCGGGTGACCGTCCACTTCTGGTTGTTGCCGCCGTGCCACTTCCAGCCGTGCAACTGGGTTCCCTGCTCGGTGGAGTTGGCGGGCACGTCGATGGCCTGGCCGCCCGCGGAGATCTGGTGCACGCCGTTCGACGGCCCCGTGGGAGCGGTGCAGCCCGTCGTCGACTGGTGGGCGCCGCGGTCGGGGACGCAGCCGGCCGTGACCGGGTTGCCGAAGTAGTCGCGGGCGCCGGGGGCGGCCAGGGGGCGGCCGTTGGCGAGCGCCGACGAACCGGCTCCGAGCCGGTAACCGTCCGCGTCGGCACGGGAGGTCGCGGTGCCCGGTGCGACGAGCTTCGGGTCGGCCGTCACCTTGTTCGGGTCGGCCGGCTCGCCGGCCGGGTGGTTGCCGTAGAAGACGTTCGAGTCGAAGGCCAGGCTGCCCGCGTTGATGTAGGAGGCGTCGGACGTGACCACGTGGAAGATGTTGTTGCTGAACACCGCGTTCGCGGCACCCGACCCGTTGGCGTTGTTGATGATGTCGACCGGGCGGGAGAGGTAGAAGGTGTTGTTGTAGATCTGCGTGTTGCTGGTCTTGGCGCAGACCATGTCGAAGAGCTGGCCGCCGTCGTTCTGGCTGATGTTGTACCGCACGATGTTGTCGGCGGTGGTGGAGCCTGCGCCGTTGCACAGGAGGATGAAGCCACCCTCGTTGTCGTGGCTGTAGTTGTACTGGTAGATGGTGCCGATGTTGCCCTCGTCGATGTCCAGGCCCTGGCCGTCGCACTCGCTCTTGCCGCCGCTGACCTCGTTGAACTGGTACAGCGCGCGGTTGGTGTTCCAGCCCCAGATGCCGGCCGCGCAGTGGGCCGGTTCCCGCTCGCGGAAGCCGTCGACCCTGTTGTGCTCGACGAGCGCGCCCTCGGTGTGGTGCGGCACGATCGCGTCACCGCCGATGTCGGTCACGGTGTTGCCGCGGATCACGATCCGGGTCTGCGGCGTCCAGGGGCCGCAGGTGGTGCCGCAGTTGGGGTTGTTCAGCTCCGGCCGCGTCATCCAGCGCGTCCAGAAGTGGATGCCGTAGCGGTCGACGGTCCGGACCGTGTTGTTCTCGACGACCACGTCGTCGAACTTGGTCGGCGTCGTGTGGCCGAGGACCTCGAAGAAGATGCCCGCGCTCGCGTCGTCGTCCTTCTTGGTCTGGTTGCCGTTCACGTCGTGCACGTCCAGCCCGCGGATCCGGTAGTACGTTCCCGTTCCGGAGTCGGTGCGGGTGATGTGGACGCCGCGCCTGGTCGCCGCGGTGGTCCCCTTGTTGGAGATGTCGAGGTCGGCGATCTCCCAGTACTCCTGGTCCGCGAGCCGGACCACGTCCGTCACCTGGCCGGCGCCCGCCAGCTTCGGCTTGGCGCCGCTGCCGTAGGCACCGATCCGGATGGGGTTGCCCGGGGCTCCCGAGCCCTTGGGGAAGAGCTGCTGCCCGGTGCAGGTGGAGCCGCGCTTGAGGAGGATCGCGTCACCGGGCTGGAACGTACGGGCGTTGACCGTGGACAGGGCGTTCCAGGGCCTGGCCTGGCTGCCGTCACCGCCGACGGCGGCGCCGCAGTCCACGTGGAAGGTCTGGGCCTGCTCCGCAGCCTGGGCGGAGGGCGCGGCCCACACCGAGGCGAGGGGGAGTGACAGGGCGGACAGGAGGAGAGTCAGTCTTCGGAGGCGCACGGTGTCTCCCTGCGGGGTCGCCGGACGAATGGGGAGCCGCGATGTGCTCGTGCACACCGGTCGGAGATGAGAGAAGACGTCTGATGTCTTGACCACCGGACGGTAGGAGACCTGTCAGGACACAGTCAAGGGTGCGTGCCGCGCCTTTTTCCCGCGACGCGGTCCCTCCGCGCCGACACGGTTGGCATCGATAACATCGTCTGTCATAGTTCCCGTGACGTGCTTCATGGGAGAGCCATGCCGCACCTCGGAGTCTCGTGCGTGATCCCTTGCTGATCGCAGCACGCGCGGCTGCCGGACGCGGTTCAGCGGTTCCGGCGGAGGGAAGGGCTGGCCATGGCACCGATAACACCGGGGGATTGCGGTCCCGTCCGAAGGCCGTGCCTGAGCCGCTCCCGACCGGTCCGCGCGGTCGGCCGCTGCGGATTCCGGCGGGGTCCCCGCATCACTTCCGCGTCCATGCCGACCAGGCGAGCCGGCCTGTCCGGGCGGGCCGCGGCCCCGGGCCTCACCGCCGTGGACACGTACGTCCCGTGGAACGCCCACGAACCGCACCCGGGCCGCGACCGGTTCACGGTCCCGGAGCCGGCCGGCGGCTCCCTCACCCCGCCAGGGGCGGCCAAGGGGTTCGCGCGGGTCGACGGCCCCCTGTTCGGCCGTCACCGGGAGACCGGTCCCCGGCGCCCGCTCTGCCCGCCCGCACCGCTGCCGGGCGGGAACACCCTCACCCTGCTGGAACTCGAACGGCTGGGCGACCGGGTGGAAGTCCTCGGCCGGCCCGACCCCGGACCGGCCGAGGAGTACGTCGAAACCTTCTGACGAGCGAGAGGCGGAACCATGGCGACACCGTTATCCCGCCCATCCCGACGCAGACGTGTTCTGCGCCCCCGCGTGGCCGCCGCGGCACTGCTCCTCGGCCTGGCGGTGTCCGCGGGCACCGTCGTGCCCGCCGGCGCCGCGCCCCCCGTGTCCTCCGCGGCCGATGAGGTGACCGGCTCCGCGGCGACACCGGTACGGCTGAGCCGGGGCGACCTGACCGTCACCGTGGCCGAGGAGTTCCCCCAGGTCATCTCCTACCGACTGGGCACGCGCACCCTCGGCGGCCGGGCGACCGCCCTGGACAGCTTCACCGTCAACGGCACCGCGCACCGCGCGACCACCACCATGAAGGCGGGAGGGAGCAGAGCCACCTACACCTCCACCTTCGCGGACCTGCCCGGCCTCACCCTCGTGTCCACCCTCACGGTGACCGGGGACGCCACCGTCGTCTTCGCCGTGGAGAAGATCTCCGGCGAGGCCGCCCGGGCGGTGCGCACCCTCGAGATACCCGGACACTCCCTCGTCTCCGTCGACTCCTCCGAACCGGGGGCCAACCTGGCCCGCACCAAGATCTCCGCGGACTCGACGACGACCGCCGACCGCTTCATCCGCCTCACCGGTGACACGCCCACGGACGAAGGCCCCGTCGGCACGCCCTACGCGTTCGTGGGCAACGCACGGCTGTCCGCGGGCATCGTCACCAACGCGACCGAGGACTCGCCGCAGAACGACAACACCAACTGGAACACCCGCCTGATCTCGCGGATCGTCGACACCGGGGACGGACGCCGCCGCGCCGAACTCTCCGCCGGCGTCCACACCCACGCGCCCCAGGGAGCCACCGACCCCCGTGTCGCCACCTACGAACTGCCCCGGGCGACCGTGGTCCTCGCCGCCGACGCCAACGGCGACGGCACGGTGGACTGGCAGGACGGGGCCATCGCCCACCGCGCGCACATGCGGCGCCCGCTCGGTGCGGACCGGGTGCCCGAACGCGTGGTGCAGCGGATCCCCTTCAACTTCGCGAGCCAGGCCACCAACCCGTTCCTCAAGACGCTCGACCACACCAAGCGCGTCTCCATGGCCACCGACAACCTCGGGCAGTGGGTGCTGGAGAAGGGCTACGCCTCCGAGGGCCACGACTCCGCCCACCCCGACTACGGCGGCAACGAGAACGTCCGCGCGGGCGGACTGAAGGACCTCAACCGGCTCACCGGATCCGGCGCCCGCTACAACGCCGACTTCGCCGTCCACGTCAACGCCACCGAGGCGTACCCGCAGGCGAAGAGCTTCAGCCAGGAACTGGTCGAGGGCCGGCCCAACGGGTGGGACTGGCTCAACCAGGCCTACCACATCGACCAGCGCAAGGACCTCGGCACCGGCGCCGTGCTCGACCGGTTCGAACAACTCCGCAAGGAGGCGCCGGGGATCAGGACGGTCTACATCGACGTCCACTACTCCAGCGGCTGGCTGGCCGACGGACTGGCCGCCGGACTGCGCGAGATGGGCTTCGAGATCGCCACCGAGTGGTCGTACAAGTTCGAGGGCACCTCGCTGTGGTCCCACTGGGCCGCCGACAAGAACTACGGCGGCGTCACCAACAAGGGCGTCAACTCCGACATCGTCCGCTTCATCGCCCACTCCGACCGCGACGTGTGGAACGTCGACCCGCTGCTCGGCGGCGCCAGCATCGTCGAGTTCGAGGGCTGGACCGGTGAGGACGACTGGAACGCCTTCTACCGCAACATCTGGACCGACAACCTGCCGGCCAAGTTCCTCCAGCACTACCGGCTGATGGACTGGGACCCCGGGCGGTCCGCGACCCTGACCGGCGGGGTGGGCGTCGAGATCGAGGACGGCGAACGGCGGATCTCCACGGGCGACGTGGTCGTGCTGAAGGGGGACACCTACCTGCTGCCCTGGGGCGAGCCCCGCGGCAGCGGCCGCACCTCCTCGCCGAGCGACGCCGACAAGATGTACTTCTTCAGCGGAACCGGCGGCACGCACACCTTCGAGCTGACCCGCCAGTTCGCGAAGAACCGGGACTTCACCCTCTACGAACTCACCGACCGGGGCCGGGTGAGGACCGCCGGGGTCAGGGCCGAGGACGGGAAGGTCACGCTGACCGGCGAGAGGAACCGGCCCTACGTCCTGGTGCCGAAGGGCGGCAAGGCGCCCCACGGCGACCCGCGCTACGGCGAGTTCACCGAACTGGCCGACCCCGGCTTCAACGGCGGCGACCTCCGCGCCTGGAACCCGCAGGGCGACGTCTCGCTGACCCGCGCCGGCAACGGCGACAACGTCGTGCGCCTCGGCCCCGCCGCCTCCGGCATCTCCCAGCGGGTCTCCGGCCTCACTCCGGGCCGGCGGTACACGCTCGCCGCCGACGTCGAGATCGGCCCCGGCGAACGCCGGGACACCACCCTCCGCGTGCGCGGCGCCCGCACCGGGGCGGCGAGGACCTTCGACGTCACCCCGGCCCGCAACACGATCGCGGCCGACGAGAAGCGCGACACCTACGCGCAGCGGGCCGCCGTCGCCTTCACCGCGCCACCGGGCGGCGGCGTCACCGTCGAACTGGGCGCCGCCGCGGGCGAGGCACCGGTGGTCCTGGACGACGTGCGCGTCATGGCGGACACCGCCTCACCGCTCCCGCGCGCCGAGAAGGGCACCGTCGTCGCGCACGACGACTTCGAGGGCAACCAGCCGGGCTGGGGCCCGTTCGTCAAGGGCGACGCCGGCGGCGTCACCGATCCGCGCACCAGCATCAGCGACCTGCACGAGCCCTACAGCCAGAAGGAGTGGAAGAACACCTACTCCCCGTACGACTCCGGCACCTTGAAGGGCAAGGCCGTCGACGACGTGCTCGCCGGGCGGCACTCGCTGAAGTCCCACGCGGAGAACACCGGACTGGTCTACCGCACGGTGCCCGCCACGGTGCCGTTCGAGGAGGGACACCGCTACGCCGTCTCGTTCACGTACCAGACCAACATCGCCGGCCAGTGGGCCTGGGTGACCGGCGCCGACCGCGTCGGGGACGGGAAGGCCGTCCCCCGGGAGATCCGCCGCGAGGTCCTGGAACCCGCCCTGGACACCCGGACCCACACCCACGAGTTCGTCGCGGGGTGCGGGGACGCCTGGGTCGGACTGCGCAAGCTCGGCAGCGCCGCCGGCTCGGACCTGGTCGTCGACGACTTCACCGTGACCGACCTGGGCGCGGACCCGGCGGGCGCCGCCTGCGCGAGCGTCACCGTCCCGCCCGGCACCGAACTGAGCCCGGGTGCGCCCGGCACGTTCGTCACGACCTTCACCAACAACGAGACGACCGACGCCGTCAACGTCGGCGTACGCCTGCACGGACTGCCCGAGGGCTGGAAGGCGGAGGTCGCCGAGGAGGACGGCAACCTCCTCGGGACCGTGAAGCCGGGTGACAGCGCCCGCACCACCTGGCTGCTGACCCCTCCGGCGGACGCGGCCGGCACCACCCCGGCGTGGCAGGTGACCGCCACGTACGCCCATGAGGGCGCGACCAAGGCGGTGACCGCGGACGCCCGCGCCACCGTGACCACCGAACCCCTCCTCCCGCCGGGCTCGATGACCGCCACCGCGGACTCGGAGAACCGCTCCTCGGGACCGGGCGAGGGGCCGGTGTCCAACGTGCTCGACGGCGACCCGGCCACCATCTGGCACACCGACTACACCGGCTCCGCCGCGCCGTACCCGCACTGGGTGACGCTGGAACTCGGCGGTCCGGCCGACGTGGACGGCTTCGGCTACCTGAACCGGCAGAGCGGCGGCCCGAACG
The DNA here is from genome assembly GCF_055778765.1 of Streptomyces sp. DSM 120436. Classification (NCBI taxonomy): domain Bacteria; kingdom Bacillati; phylum Actinomycetota; class Actinomycetes; order Kitasatosporales; family Streptomycetaceae; genus Streptomyces; species Streptomyces sp. DSM 120436. The sequence goes on from NZ_JBSKBS010000001.1 coordinate 4,277,774, forward strand.
GCCGTGTCGCCGGCTACGAGGTCGCCGTGTCGGACGACGGCACGCACTGGACCACCGTGGCGAAGGGCGCCCTGAAGGACGTCCCGCAGACGCAGCGGATCACCTTCGACCGCGTCCGCGCCTCCCACGTGAGGTTCACGGCGCTGAACGCGCTCAACGGGCAGCCGTTCGCGGCAGCCGCGGAGATGCGGGTGTACGGCACGGCGCTGAACCCCCCGACGGGCCACCCGCCGGGAGAACGGCCCGCCGACCGTCCCTGAGCGAGCACCCTCCAAGAGAGCGGTGGCCGGCGTCCCGTCCCACGGACGCCGGCCACCGCACACGCCGCTCGGCCACGGCGTTTCGACTCAGGCACCAGCAGGTCGAGGGCTTCCCCGGCGCACTCGTCCTCGTCCGCGCCATGGCTGAGGAAGACTCTTCGACCCACAGCCCCGCTTCACGTCCCCCGCACAGGCCGTCGCGCCCCCCGCTCGGAACGAGATTCCGACGGCCGGCACCACCGCGCGCAGCGGTTTCGGCGAATGACCCCCTACGGGTGTTCACTGCTTCGGACCGGCCCGGGGCCGTCGGCACCGCGGTGCGGCGGGCCCGGCCCGCCGCACCGGCGTGATGAACGAGGAGTCCGCGGACGGGAGTCCGGGGGCCCGGTGCGACTCCGGTCCACCTGCTCCAGCGGCGCAACCGGCGCTGGACCCGCGTCCGGTCGTGCCCGCTCCCGTCCCTCGCGCTCGGCCCGCCCGCCGGCGCGAGGGACACGGCCGGCGGGCGGGCCGCGGAAACGTCAGCGGTCGTACGACAGACCGTGTCCGGACGGGAAGAGGACCCGGGCCGGGTCGTCGGCGCGTGGGACGGGCACGGGCAGCGTGCCGCGAGGCCCGACCCGGCCGGCGATCACCCGGGCGGCGGCCCGCAGTTCGACCTCGGTCCAGCAGTAGGAGGCGAGGGAGGCGGGGACGCCGTCGAGGTGGGCGACGTCGTAGGGGTTGCGCACCGCGAGATGGACGACGGGGACGCCTGTCCCGAGCAGCCGGGACACCAGGGTGCGCTGGGTGTCGGCGGCGCCGACGTTGTCGGTGGTGACGATCACGGCGTCCCGCCCCCGTGCGGCGGCCACGGCCGCGTCGATCATGGCCGCGTCGGGCGAGCGGCCGGTGGCGAGGTGGGTGGTGCTGTAGCCCAGCGCGTCGAAGGCCTTGGCCAGTTCGGGCACCGTGCTCCGGGTGCCGTCGGTGGGGAACGCCGGGTCGGCGCCGACCACGAGCAGCTTCCGCTGCCGGCGGCGGAGCGGGAGCGTGCGGTCCTCGTTGACCAGCAGGGTGGTGGTGCGCTCGGCGATCCGGTCGGCGGCGAGGCGGTGCCTGCGGGCGCCGACGATCCGGTCGACCTCCCGCGGGGAGGTGAGGGGGCTGCCGCTGAGGAGACCGGCCTTGTCCTTGACCCGGAGGATGCGCAGGACGGACTCGTCGAGCCGTTCCCCGGTGATCTCCCCGTCGCGGACGGCGGCCAGGACGCCGTGGTAGGCGACGTCGATGTCCGGCGGGAACAGCAGTTGGTCGGCCCCGGCCTTGAGGGCGAGGACGGGCACGCGGTCGTCGCCGTACTTGGTGCGCACACCGGCCATGTTGAGGGCGTCGGTGACGATCACACCGTCGAACCCGAGCTCGCCGCGCAGCACGCCCTGCAGGATCGTGGGCGACAGGGTGGCCGGTTCGTTGCTCGGGTCGAGCGCGGGGACCTGGAGGTGCGCGGTCATGATCGAGTCGACGCCGGCGGCGATGGCGGCCCGGAAGGGCGGGGCGTCCATGCGCTCCCACTCCTCGCGCGTGTGGGTGATCACGGGCAGCTCGGTGTGGCTGTCCTGCCCCGTGTCCCCGTGGCCCGGGAAGTGCTTGGCGCAGGCCACGACGCCGGCTCCCTGGTAACCGGTCACCTGGGCCGCCACCATGCGGCCGACCTCGCGGGCGTCGGCGCCGAAGGAGCGGACGTTGATGACGGGATTGGCCGGATTGACGTTGACGTCGGCGACCGGGGCGAAGTTCTGGTGGATGCCCAGGGCGGCGAGCTCGGTGCCCGAGATGCGTCCGGCGGTACGCGCGTCGGAGAGCGAGCGGCCCGCGCCGAGCGCCATCGCGCCCGGCAACTGGGTGGCTCCGCTGCCGACGCGGACGTTGGCCCCGTGCTCCTGGTCGATCGAGATCAGGGAGGGAATGGGGGTGGGCAGGGCGAGCGAGGCCCGCTGCACACCGTTCGACAGCTCGGCCACCTGACGCGGGTCGTGGATGTTGTTCGTCCAGCCCGAGAAGTAGATGACCCCGCCGAGGTGGTACTTGGCGATGAGCTCGGCCACGGTACGGACGCCGAGCTCCCGCAGGTTGCGTTCCTGGTCCGCCTGGCTGGGAGAGGTCGCCGACGCGCCGTAGAAGTAGGGCACGAACAGCTGGCCGACCTTGGCCTCGACGCTCATCCTGGCGATGATCTTCTTCAGGCGCTTGTCACGCCCGTGGGCGGCGGCGGGGGCGGTCGCCACGCCCGCGAGGCCCGTCGCGCCCGCGGCGACCACGGTCGCGGAGGCGAGGACGGAACGCCTGGACAGACTCCGGTCCTGCATGCGGACATGCTCCTTCCGGCCGTGCGGGGCGCGGGAGTTGGGGGAAACACGAAGGGCTTCGAACAGCGGGCAACGTAGCCCGTGGAGGAGGAGCGGGACAAGAGGTCTAGACATAATTGGTCCAGACGAAGCGGAAGTCGCCCGCCCACCTGCCCGCCCCCTCGACGACCGCGCCGCGTGACGGTGGGGGACGCGGCAGGCGGAGGATCCCCCGCTGCCGCGTCCCCCGCCCTCCTGGCGGACGCCGGTGCCTGCTGGTGTGCCCCGTGCGCCTCCGAGGTTCTCGCCTCGGAGGCGCACACCCCCGCGAGGAGCACGCCGGTCCGCCCGTCCCGCGGTCGGTCCGTGGTACCGCACTCCACTGCCCACGACAGCCGGTGCGCGGTCCCACGGACCGGCCGTCGGCCGGTCACCGCCCGCCGGTCAGCGGGAGGCGGACCCGCCGGTGACGCTGAGGGTGATCTGCGCGCTGTGCGTCGCCTCGGTGCCGGTGGCCACGACCTTGACGGTGTAGTCGCCCAGCGGGGTCGAGGGCGAGGTGCGCAGCGTCAGCCTGGAGCCGGCGCCCGACTGGATCCGGTCGGGTTCGAAGGTCGCCGTGGCGCCCTCCGGCAGGCCCGTCGCCGACAGCCGTACGGTCTGGGGGCTGCCCTTGGTGACCGTGGTGCCGACGGCGGAGGCGACCGAGGCGCCGGGGGTGACCGAGGTCATCGGCTGCTCGGCGGTGACGGAGAAGTCGTGCGCCGGGGCGAAGGCCTGGAACTCGGCGAGCGACAGCACCCCGGTGCCGGCGAGCTGCACCATGACGTACCGGCCGCTGGTGCCGACCGTCAGGGTGGCCGGGGTGCCGGCGGTGGTGGTCTGGTGGCGGGACCAGACGCCGGGCTTCGCGGCCTGCTGCTCCGGGGTCAGCGAGGTGTCGAAGGGCGTGTCGGAGACGAACACCCAGTAGTCGGAGAGCCGGGCGGCGCAGCAGTCGGTGCGGTTCCACAGGGCGATCCGGCCGATCGGGACGGAGGCGCCGAGGTCCGTCCGCCACCAGGCGTTGCGGTCCGCACCGGTGTGGGAGACCGAGCCCTTGAAGAAGTCCCCTCCGGTGTCGCCGTCGACGGCGTTCCCGGCCGCGCCGCCGGGCTGGGTGGAGGACGACTGGGTGGCCGGGGTGCCGAGGGCCAGGTTGTCGTCCGCGCCGTCGTGGTGGAGGCCGATGGTGGAGATGGCGGGCGGCAGGGCGCGCGAGCCCAGGATGCGCAGCCGCACCCTGGACGTCTCCACCACGGCGCCCAGGCGCAGGAGCCGCTTGTAGCCGATGGTGGTCGCGGTGCCCGCCTGCTTCCAGGCGCTGCCGTCCCAGGTGTCGACCGCGAACGACGAGACGCGCTGGCCGACCTGGATGTTCTCCTGGAGGGCGACGGTGTTGAACCGTTTCCTGCCGCCCAGGTCGACCACCAGGGAGCCGGTGGTGCCGGTGGGCTGCCAGGCGGTGGAGTCGTCGTCGTCGAGGACGAGGGCGGGGGTGTTGCCGGGGGTGTGGGAGGTGCCGGCGTCGTCGGCGGCGGTGGCGCCGTCGGTCAGGTCCTCGGCGAAGAGGGAGCGGATCCGCTCGCCGAACTCGCGCAGCCGGTCCGCCTCGGCCGTGCCGAAGCGTCCGCTCTGGTCGGGGCCCACGTTCAGCAGGAGCTGGCAGTTGCGTCCGACGGAGCCGAAGTACATGTTCTCCAGGGCGGCCAGGGACTTGGGCGGCTGGCCCGGGTGCCAGAACCAGGCGGGCTGCAGCCGGGCGTCGCACTCGGCGGGGAACCAGGCCAGGTGCTCGGACTCGGTGGTGAGCTTGCTGTCGCCGGCGATGTCCGCGGCGGTCTCGCCGTACGTCGCGATCCGCCGGTCGTCGGGGTCGGCCGCTCCCTCGCTGGGGATCACGCTCCACTCGCTGGCGCGTGCGTAGCCGTCCTCGTTGCCGACCCAGCGGATGTCGGGGCCGCCGAAGACGACCGCGCTCGGCTGGAGCGTGCGGATCATGCGGTACCAGTCCTTGAAGCTGTAGGGCTGGCGGCCGTGGGTGGGGTCGTAGCCGTCGAGCCACACCTCGGAGATGGTGCCGTACTTGGTGAGCAGCTCGTGGAGCGTGTTCATGTAGTACCGGTTGTAGTCGTCGACCTCGAAGGTGAACGACGGGCCGGAGCCGCCCTTGGCCGGGATCCGGCTGGTCCTCTTCTCGCTGCCGTTGCCGAAGGTCCCTCCGGGCTGGGCCTCGTGGAGGTCGGCGGGCGACAGGTAGAGGCCGACCTTGACGCCGTACTTGCGGGCGGAGTCGGTGAAGGACTTGACGATGTCGCCCTGGCCGCCCATCCAGCTGCTGGAGGCCACGCCGTAGGACGAGTACTGCGACGGGAAGAGCAGCATGCCGTCGTGGTGCTTGGCGGTGAGGACGACCTTCGTGAAGCCGGCGTCCTTGAAGGAGGAGATCCACTGGTCGGTGTCGAGGTCGGTGGGCTGGAGCACGTTCGGGCTCTCGGTGCCGAGCCCGAGGTCGCGGCCGGTGTAGGTGTTGGGCCCGAAGTGGATGAAGCCGGTCAGTTCCTCGCGCTGCCAGGCGAGCTGGCGTTCGCTCGGGGTGACCTGGGCGGCCTTCCTGAGCAGGTCCTCCTTGGTGTCGGTCGGTGCGATGGGCACGACCTGGTTGCCGACCGCTCTCGCCTCCGCGTGGGCGGGTGCGGCCAGGACCGCACCCCCGAGCAGCATGGTCAGGGCGGCTGCCGCCGCCAGGATCCTGTTTCTCACGGGTTCTGCCCCTCCGGGGTTCAGGCGACGGTGACCTGCACGGACGCCGGCGTCAGTGCCGTGCCGTCCGCCAGGCGGAACTCCAGGGTGATCCGGTGCGCGCCCGCCGCCGCGGCGGCGGCCGCGGTGACGGCGACGTCCTGTGCGGCTCCCCGCGTCCCCCGCACGGTGAGCGTGCCGCTCGGCGGTTCCAGCAGGACGCCTTCGGGGGCGGACGCCGTCCAGGTCACGGTGTGGCCCGTGAAGTCCACGTCCTGGGCCTCCACCGTGAGCGTCGCCGGGCCGCCGCCCCGCTGCAGTTCCAGGGTGCCGGGATTGCCGAACCCCGCCGCCGCGGCGCGGTAGTTGTCGGCGACCTCCGCCCGCATGCGCACGTCGTCGTAGGGCAGGGCGCCCTCGCTCCAGCGCTGCTGGGCCTGGACGTTCGGCAGGCAGACGCCGTTGAAGCGGTTGCGCAGGACGAGGGCGCGGTACTCCCGGCGGGCGGCCCGCTGTCCGGCGCCGCCCGCCGGCTGGAGTCCGACGTTCAGGTCGGCGAGGGCGACGTCGGCGTTGCGGGCGAGCCGGTCGATCACGGTCCTCGCGGACGCGCCGGACGCCTGCCCGGCGGCCTCCCGCAGGGCCTCGCGGGCCTGGCCGTAGCTGTCGTGCAGCCGGGCGGCCGCGACGGTGTCGGGGTCGAAGCGGGTGAGGTCGAAGTACCGGCTCATGGCGGGCGCGGCCGCCGGGCCGAACCGCGCGTGCAGGTAGCCGTCGAGGTAGCCGACGGCGTCCAGGGTGGGGTCCCAGGCCAGTGCGGCGACCAGGTTCTGCACGTGCTCGTACGGGATCCAGTCGCCCGGCTCGCAGTACATCCCCATGCCGTCCAGCCCGAGGCCGGCCTCGAAGGAGACGTCGCCCGCGATGACGGCGAGCGGATGGACGGGCATGCTGCGCCAGCGGTAGCGCCGGTAGTACTCGTACATCGCGAGCGGGCCGCGGTGCCGTGGCCGCCACGCGCGCAGCGCCTCGGCCTGGCTGACGTTGGCGGCGACGTCCGGGGCGTCCAGCGGCCCGCCGTAGGTGCGGCTGTACGGGGCGAAGTCGACGATGACGTCGGGGTCGGTGGCGTACTCCGGGTCCGGCGGCTTCAGGGTCGAGGCGTAGGCGATGCGTTCCACCCGGACCCCGGGCAGCTTCTCGCGCAGCACCTCGGCCAGTCGGTTGACCACCACCGACTCGGCGTTGGAGGGGCTCCCGTAGCGGTCGAGGATCGGCTTCTGGAACTGCCAGACGTCCGGCGGCCAGCAGTCGAAGATCCCGATCTCCGGGCGGGCGGTCAGGAACTCGACGACCTTGCCGACGTAGGCGTCCAGCGCCTCGGGCTTGTAGAGGTCGAAGAGCGGGCCGCCGGATTCGTAGTACTGCGGGTACTCCGCCTTGGGCAGGAAGCTGTCGTAGCCGTGGCCGCCGGACTCGATCAGGATGCCGCGCTTGCCCGCCTCGCGGACGAGGACCGGGCGCACCCGGTCGTAGGTGGTGACGCCGATCCCCAGGTAGTCGGTGGGGTGGACGAAGGTGTTGAGGCGGTTCTTGGCCATCCAGTCCAGCAGCGGGGGCAGGGTGGCCTCGTTGTGGCTGTAGCCCTCCTCGGCGTACTGGCGGCGCAGTCCCCAGGCGGGCCGGTCGACGAGGTGCGGCGCCTCCAGGAGGAGCGTCCCGCTGCGCGGTACGTACTCGTGGTGCCCCTCGTAGGCGGGGAAGGCGGGGGCGAAGAAGCGCACGCCGAGGCGTTCGAGCAGGGCGTAGACGGCGTACAGGGGTGCGCGGTCGCCGAGGCCGGTCAGGACGGTGTACTGGTCGTCGCCGAGGACGGCGAAGGAGTCCTCGGGCGCGCCGGACAGTTCCCGGCCCGCGGCGAGGAGCCGGTCGGCGGGGAGCGTGTCCGTCCAGCCGGTGCCCGCCCGCAGGGCCACGAAGCCGGTGACGCCCTCGGGGGCGGCGCCGCCGGGGGAGAGGCGGCCGGCGCGCAGCGGCAGCCGGACGCCGGTGATCTTCTGGACGTAGTCGCGCAGTTCGGTGGCGGCGAACCGCGTGCTGCCCCCGCCCTGCCACAGGACGGTGGCCCTCGCCCTGCCGCGCTGGACCAGCGGGAACCCCGCGCTCGGCGCGGCGGCCGCGGCGGCGGGCCGCGCTGCGGCGGTCTGCGGGAGGGCGAGCGCGGTGGCCAGTCCGGCGGCTCCCGCGAGGAAGCCGCGTCGTCTGGCGCCGCTCATGCCCGGCCCGCTCCCGCCCGGCCGGTCCCCGGCCGGCCCGTTCCTCTCCGCCCGGTCCCCTTCCGCTCCGTTCGCGTCCGGTCCGTCCCTGTCCGTCACGTTCATGTCCGGTCCGCCTCTCCTGCCGATGCGTACAGGTCGCTGAGGTAGTACTCGGTGCTCTTCCGGGGCTTCTGGACCTTGCCCAGCTCCACGAACATGTCGGCGAGCCCGTCGAGCCAGCCGCCGACCGTGCCGTCCTCGCTGAGCCGGGTCAGCTCCGAGGAGGGGAGGATCTCGACGTGCTCGGTCGCGCCCTCGAGCTGCTCGGCGGGCAGGTCGAGGAAGTCGGCGGTGACCTTCTCCGACTCCTCGGGGTTCCGCGCGATCCAGTCGCCGGCCTCCTTGAGGACGCCGACGACCTTCTCGACCAGCTCGGGGTTCTCCCGGGCCAGTTCGGGCCGGCTGACGAAGACGTTGGGGAAGGTCAGCTTCGGGTGGTAGTCCTCGGTCGCGGTGACCTCCACCAGGTCCGGCACCCTCTTCTCGATGGTGTCGATGAGCGGGTACCAGGTGGCGGCGGCGTCGACCTGGCCGGAGGAGAAGGCCGTGACGACCGTGGAGGCGTCCATGGCGACCTTCGTGACGTCGTCCGGCTCCAGACCGGCCTCGCGCAGGGCGAGGTTGAGGATCATCTCGCCGGAGGTGCCCTCCGCGACGGCGACCTTCTTGCCCCTGAGGTCGGCCGGTTCGCCAATGCCGGAGTCCGGGCGGGCGATGACCCGGTCGGCCAGGCCCAGCATGTTCACGGAGACGACGGACGCCTTCCCCGACGCCGGCAGCCACAGCGCGCCGGGGCCCAGGTAGCCGAACTCCAGGTCGCCGGAGCCGAGGGCCTGCACCTGGAGGGGGCCGTTGGTGAAGACCTTCAGCTCGGGCGCGACGCCCGCCTTCTTCCACAGCCCCTGCTTCTCTGCGACGGCGAGGGCGGCGGAGCCGCTGTAGTCCGCGATGTAGCCGAAGGAGACGGTGTCGCCGCCGTCGGAGCCTCCCGAGGAGGAGCCGCCGCAGCCCGTGGCGGTGGCGACGAGGGCCAGGGCCAGGAACAGACCGGTGGCGGCGCGGTGTCCCGTTCCGCGCGGTGTCCGGTGTCTCGTCACGACGTGATCCCTTCGTGGGGGGCCGGCTGGTGGTGGACGGCGCTCCAGACCCGGGCGCGCAGTTCGGCGAACTCGGGGGAGAGCCGTTGTTCCTCCGTGCGCGGGTACGGCAGGCCGACGGGGACGATCCGGTGGACGCGGCCCGGGCGGGCGGCCATGACGACGACGCGGTTGCCGAGGTAGACCGCCTCGTCCACGTCGTGGGTGATGAACATGACGGTGCGCCGGTCCCGGCTCCAGGTGTCGAGCAGCGACTCCTGCATGCGGACCCGGGTCAGGGAGTCCAGCGCCCCGAAGGGCTCGTCCATGAGCAGGATCTTCGGGTCCACGGCGTAGGCGCGGGCGATGGCGCAGCGCTGCTTCATCCCCCCGGAGAGGGTCTTGGGCAGGGCGTCGGCGAAGTCGGTCAGCCCGACGAGGTCGATGACCTCGCGCGCCCTGCGGCGGCGCTCCGCCCTGCCCACGCCCCTGACCTTGAGCCCGTACTCGACGTTGGCGGCGACGGTCATCCAGGGGAAGAGGGCGTACTGCTGGAAGATGACCCCGCGTTCGGGGGCGGGACCGCGCACGGGCACGCCGTCGACGGTGACCTCGCCGGCGGTGGCCTCCTGCAGGCCCGCCGCGATGTTCAGCAGGGTGCTCTTGCCGCAGCCGGAAGGGCCGACGACGGTGACGAACTCACCGTCGGCGATGTCGAGGCCGACCCGGTCCAGGGCCAGGAAGTCGCCGCCCTTCACCGGGAAGCGGCGGGTCACCTCGCGGAAGGCGATGGTGGGCACGGGCTACCTCCGCTCCTGCCAGTGGGTCAGCCGGCGCTCGGCGAGGAGCAGCAGCCGGTCCATGACGAGTCCGATGGTTCCGATGGCGATCAGCTGGACGAAGATGGTGGGCAGGTCGAAGTAGAGCTGCGCCTGCTGCATCCGGAAGCCCAGTCCGCCCTGGGCCGCGATGAGTTCGGCCGCGACCACGGTCGCCCAGGAGGCGCCGAGGCCGATCCGCATGCCGACCAGGATGAACGGGGTGGAGGCGGGCACGACGACCCCGAGGAAGATCTGCGGGTCCCGCGCGCCCAGCACCCGGGCGGCGTTGACGAGGGTCACGTCGACGGCGACGACGCCCTGGAAGGTGGAGACGACGCAGGACAGGAACGAGGCCAGGAAGATGACGAAGACCTTCGGGGTCTCGCCGATGCCCATGAGGACGATGGCCAGCGGGATGATCGCCAGCGGCGGCACCATGCGGAAGAACTGCAGCCAGGGCTCGACCAGCCGGCGCACGACCGGGTACCAGCCCATGAGGAAGCCGACGGGGACCGCGAGGGCGACACCGAGGACGTAACCGGTGAGCACGCGCTTCAGGCTCGCCCCCGCGTCCTCGAGGAGGGTGCCCTCGCCGAGCATCCCGACGGCGCGCCGGGCCACTTCGAGCGGTCCGGGGAAGTCGTCGATGCCGCTGTGCGCGAGCAGGACCCAGACCAGCGGTCCGAGGAGCGCCGAGGCGACGCCGAGCAGCACCCGGCGCGTACGGCTCTCGCCGCCGCTCCGCGGCCGTCCGCCCCGGGGGGCGGCGGCTTCGGTCTTCTCCGCTCCGGTGCCCTCCGGGGCGCCGGAGCCGCCGGGCACGGTCCGTCCGCCGACGGTGAGGTGCTCCTTCACGACACCTCCGCCGCCACGCCGTCGACGTCCGGCGCGCGCCCGCCGCCGATGTCGGACATGTAGCTCATCCAGGTGTAGGCGGGGTCGCCCCGGCGCAGCAGCTCGCGGTAGAGCCGGCCGGTCAGGTCGCGGCGCACCCCGGCGTAGGCCGGTGACTCGTACACGTTGTGCAGTTCGTGCGGGTCGGTCTCCAGGTCGTACAGCTCGTGCACGCTCTCCGGGTTGAAGACCAGCTTGTGGCGCCGGTCGCGGATCATGCGCTGGGAGTACGGGAAGTGGTGGCCGTGGAACTCGGCGACCACCTGGTCGCGGGTCCCCTCCGCGGCCGGTTCGCCGTGCAGCAGCGGCAGCAGGCTCTCCCCGTCGCACCCCTCGGGGACGGGCGCCCCGGCCAGGTCGAGGAGCGTGGGGTTGAGGTCGATCAGGGTCGCGAAGTCGTCCGACACCTGGGCGGGGGCGCCGGGGACCCGGACGAGGGCGGGGATGCGGTAGATGTCCTCGTACATCGCCGGGCCCTTGTCGTTGAGCCGGTGGGCTCCGGTGAACTCGCCGTGGTCGGCGGTGAAGACGACCGCCGTGTCGTCCCACAGGCCGTGGCTCCTCAGGGCGTCGAGGAGCCGCCCGACCTGGTGGTCGATCAGGGTGACGTAGCCCCAGTAGGCGGCGATGAGCTTGCGCCAGGCGGCCGCGTCGAAGTCGTCCGACGACCAGTACTCGCAGTAGCGGCGCTGCACGTCCGGCTTGCCGGCGAACGTCTCGGCCATGGAGGCGGGCAGCGGCACCGAGTCCGGGTCGTAGAGGTCGTAGTACGCGTCGGGGATCAGGTACGGCAGGTGCGGCCCGTACCAGTGGCAGGAGAGCATGAACGGCGTGCCGTCCGCCTTCCATCCGGCCGCGTAGCGGTCGAGGAGTTCGAGGGTGCGCTCGGTGAGGAACGCCTCGAGGGTGGCCTCGGCGGGCTGCTGGAGCCGGCCGGCGATGAGGTGGCCGCGGCCGGTGCCGTTGGCGGCGGTGCCGAAGACCGGCTCGCGGACGGCGAAGGGCGGGAAGCCCTTGTCCTGGAGCCACTTCGTGTACGAGGGGTGGTGGAAGGGGTTGAGCGCGCCCGGCAGGTGCTCGCCGTCCAGGCCGTAGGACTCGGGGCCGCGTTCCCGGCCGATGTGCCACTTGCCGACATGGCCGACCCGGTGTCCCTGCTCCATCAGCCGGGTGGCGAACATCGGCTGGGAGTCGTCCAGTTCGTCGCGGCTTCCGCCGTTGCGCTCGGGGTTCACCAGCAGGCCGTGCCGGAAGGGGTGGAGTCCGGTGGCGAGGGAGGCGCGGGCCGGGGTGCAGATCGCGGTGGGCGTGTAGAAGCGGTCGAAGCGGGTTCCCTCCGCGGCCAGCGCGTCCAGCGCCGGGGTGCGCACGAGGGGGTTTCCGTAGCAGCCGAGCGTGTCCACCCGGTGCTGGTCGGTCATCAGGAACAGGACATTGCGGGGAGACACAGGCCGTGCGCCTTTCGTTAATGTGCGCTCTCGTTGCCTTCTGTTGCCGAGTGACGGAACCGTAGGGACGGCGGTGTCTTTACGTCAACCCTCCGGAAAAAATTACCGACGGCCATCCGGCTTGTTTTTCCCGGCTGTTGACATAAATGGTGTGCGGGCCGAGCATGCGTCCATGCCAGAACGCCCCGACGCCCTCCAGCGGTTGAGAAACGCCCACGAGACGGCCGTGCTCGGTGAACTCCGCCGCTCGGGCGCGCTGAGCCGCGGCGAACTGATCCGCCGTGTCGGCCTGTCCCGCACCACCCTCTTCGCGATCGTGTCCGACCTGCTGCAGCGCGAGACGGTCGTCGAGCAGCAGGCCGCGGAGCGGCAGCGCGGACGCGGCCGACCGCCGACGGAGATCACCCTCAACCCCTGTGGAGCCGAGCTGATCGGCATCGAACTCCAGCGCAGCCGGATGCACGTCGTCGTCGCCAACGCCGCCCACGAGATCGTGGGCGGGCTCCGCGCGCCGCTCCCGCCGGACGCGGACCCCGAGAAACAGGCGGAGGCGGTCGTCGCCGCCGTCGACGACCTCCGGCGGGAGCGGCGGATCGCCCTCGCCCCCCTGAAGGGCATCGGCCTGGGCCTGCCCGGCTTCGTCCGGGACCCGGCCTCCGCCGACCCGCGCGCCATGACCCCGTCCGCCGCCCGGATCGCCGCCCTGCTGGAAGGACACTTCGACGTCCCGGTCGTCACGGACAACAACGCGCGCCTGGCCGCGCTCGCCGAGGTCACCTGGGGCGCGGCCCGCGGCCACGACAACGCCGTCTACCTGCGCTGGTCCGACGGCGTGGGCGGCGGGCTGGTGATCGACGGCCGGCTGGTGCGCGGCGCCCACGGCACCGCGGGCGAGATCGGCCACACCAGCTGCGACCCCCAGGGCCCGCCGTGCCACTGCGGCGGGCGCGGCTGCCTGGAGGGCGTGATCCGGCTGCCGGCGCTGCTGGCCCGCTGCGACGAGCGGGGGACGGCCGTGCGGGACACCGACGAGCTGCTGTCCCTGGCCGCGGAGGGCGACCCCGTCGTCCGGGCCGTCCTGACCGAGGCCGCCGCCCTGGCCGGCCGGGTCCTGGCCGCGCTCGCCGCCCACACGGACCCGGAGTGCGTCGTGATCGACGGGGAGCCGGCCGCCCTGGAGGACCCGGTCCTGACGACGATCAGGGAGCAGGTGCGCACGCTCTCGCTGCCGGCCGCGCCCCGCCGCATCACCGTGGGCCGCTCGGCGCTGGGCGGCGACGCCGCCGCACGCGGCGCCGTCGCCCTGCTGCTGCACTCCTACGGCGAGGACGCCGAGGGGCTGGTGCCCCTGCCCGTGCCGGGGGCCGCCGGGCCCGTCACCGCTGAAGGAGACCGGCCGTGAACGCCTGCTGCGGACCCGCGCGGAACACCGCCGCCGGCCCCGGGACCGCTCCGGAGCCCCCCGCCCTCGTACCCGGGGCGGACTTCGAGATCCCCGTGCGCGACCGCGCCGACGTGCTGCGCGGCATGGTCGCCGTCCCCGGCGGGCCGTTCCTGATGGGCGGCGACGACGAGGACGCCTTCCCCGCCGACGGCGAGGGTCCGGTGCGCGAGGTGTCCGTCAGCCCCTTCCACATCGACGCCACCTGTGTGACCAACGCCCGGTTCGCCGTCTTCGTCAAGGCCACCGGCTACCGCACCGAGGCCGAGTCGATCGGCTGGTCCTACGTCTTCGGCCCGTTCGTCCACCCCGGGGCGCGGCACGCCGTCCTCCCCGGCGCCGTCCCCGGCGCACCCTGGTGGCGGGCGGTCGCGGGAGCCTGCTGGCGCGCCCCGGAGGGCCCCGGGTCCTCCATCGGCGACCGCGCCAACCACCCGGTGGTGCACGTGTCGTGGAACGACGCCACCGCCTACGCGGCCTGGGCCGGCAAACGGCTGCCCACCGAGGCCGAGTGGGAGAAGGCCGCCCGCGGCGGACTCGTGCGGGCCCGCTTCCCCTGGGGGGACGAGCTGACCCCGCGGGGCAGACACCGCTGCAACATCTGGCAGGGTGACTTCCCGGTGCGCAACACGCGCGAGGACGGCTTCCTCGGCACCGCCCCGGCCAACGCCTTCGCCCCCAACGGCTACGGGCTCCACAACACCTCCGGCAACGTCTGGGAGTGGTGCGCCGACCGGTTCAGCGCCGACTGGCACGCCGCCGACCGGCCGGAGACCCGCGTCGACCCCGCGGGGCCGCCGACCGGGGAGACCCGGGTGCTGCGGGGCGGCTCCTACCTCTGCCACCGCTCCTACTGCAACCGCTACCGGGTGGCGGCCCGCACCTCCACCACCCCGGACAGCACCACCGGCCACACCGGCTTCCGCTGCGTCGCCGGGGACTGACACCGGGAGCCGGCGCGCCCCCCGGTCCTCCCCGGCCGGGGGCGCTTCCCCCCCAGCACCGCGCACTCGTACGTCCCCGTACCCGTCCGTCCCTTCCCGGAGGACCCCGTGCCCGACCGCCGTCAGTTCCTGATCGCCACCGCCACCGCCACCGCCCTGGCCGCCACCGCGGTCACGGGCCCGTCCGCCGCCGCGGCCACGGGTCCGTCCGCCGCCGCGGCCACCCGCCCCAACATCGTCCTGGTCCTCGCCGACGACCTCGGCTACGGCGAACTGGGCGCGTACGGCCAGCGCCTCATCAGCACCCCGGCCCTGGACCGGCTCGCCGCCGAGGGCATGCTCTTCACCGACGCCTACGCCGGCGCCCCGGTGTGCGCGCCGTCCCGCTGCTCACTGCTGACCGGGCTGCACAGCGGGCACGCCACGGTCCGGCAGAACCCCTTCAGCGGTCCGCAGGCCGCGCTGACCGCGGACGACACCACCTTCGCCGAACCGCTGCGGGCCGTCGGCTACCGCACCGGGCTGTTCGGGAAGTGGGGCTTCGGCCCCGAGGCGGCCCACCAGCCCAGCCACCCCAACCAGCGTGGCTTCGACGAGTTCTACGGGTACATCGACCACAACCACGCCCACGACTACTATCCCGACCACCTCTGGCACAACGGCGTGAAGGAGGCGCTGCCCGCGAACGCGGGCGGCGCGAAGGGAACGTACGCCCCGGACGCCTTCCTCGCCCGCTCCGTCGACTTCGTCAAGAACACCTCCGGTCCCTTCCTCCTGTGCTACGCGCCCACGCTCCCGCACTCGCCCAGCGACGTGCCCGACACCGGCGCGTACGCCACGCGGCCCTGGCCCGAGGCCGACAAGGGCCACGCCGCCCAGGTCACGCTCCTGGACACCCATGTCGGCGAGCTGGTCCGGGCGCTGCGGGAGAGCGGCAAGGCGGCCGACACCCTCGTGATCGTCACGAGTGACAACGGCCCCCACGAGGAGGGCGGCGTCGACCCCGACCGCTTCGACGCCAACGGCCCGCTGCGCGGCTACAAGCGCAACCTCTACGAGGGCGGCGTCCGCGTGCCCCTCCTGGTGTGGTCCCCGGGGCGGGTCCCGGCCGGGACGGTCGCCCGGCCCACCCCCTTCACCGATCTGCTGCCCACCCTCACCGACCTCGCCGGGGCGCCCCGGCCGCGCGACGTCGACGGACTGTCCCTGGCCGGACTGCTGACCACCGGGACCGGCGCCCCGCGCCACGAGCACCTGTACTGGTACCGGAACGACCCCTGGTCCACGCCCCGCGCGGCCCGCGAGGACGGGGGCCGCATCCTCACGCTCGCCGAGGCCGCCCGGGAGGAACGGTGGAAAGCCGTGCGCTTCGCCCCCGGCCGGGACCGCACGGCCCCGGACGACCGGTGGCACGTCGAGCTGTACGACCTGGCCGCCGACCGGGGTGAGCGCACGAACGTCGCCGCCGCACACCCGGACGTGACGGCCCGGCTGGTCGCCGCCATGCGCGCCGCCTGGGTGGACGACTACCGCCGGGTCCCGTTCGGCCTCCGCCTGGAGGTCCCGGCGGGCGTCGGGGCGGGCGGCGCGTACGACGTCACCGTCACCGTCTCCAACGGATCGGCCGGTCCCTGGGCCGGCGTGACCCCGGTGGTGACCGGTCCCGCGGGATGGGGGCTTTGGCGGACGTCCGGACCGGCGAGGGCGGACCTGCCCGCCGGCGGGACGCTGCGCCAGACCTGGCGGCTCACCGTCCCCGCCGGAGCCGCCGTGTCCGGCCGGAGCCTGGCCGCCGCGGCGACCGGCACCTGGGCCGGACGCGCGCTGCGCTTCGACGCCGGGCACCGCTTCCCCGCACCCGGGTGAGGGCGACCGGCGCCGACGGACCGGCGCGGACCAGGCGAAACGGCGGCCTGTCGCGCTTCCAGCACCGTGATGTTCACGAGCGGGAAGGGAGGAGCGAACGCCGTGGTGACGCTCGTGCGTGCCCCCGGAAGCACGCCAGGCTTGGTACGAACCATCAAGTCGCTTTGCGTCAGCGGGTTCTGAAGGTACCGGCAGAGGACATATGACGTCTGGGGTCTAGACCTCTGTACCGGTCCGCTTTACTCTGGCCAACGTCGAACCCCACGCCGGGTCGATTTGGCATGTTCCTCTCATAGCAGGGCTCCACGCAGTCACCTGACCCAAGAGCTCATCGAGCTCGTGTCGTCGGAGGCACCCATGCACCAGTCATCGACATTCCGCCGGACCCGGAGGCACGGTGCGTCCCGCCGGCTCAGACCGCCCCTCGGGCCACTGGCGGCCGGCCTCGCGCTGGTCCTCGCGGCGCTCACCCCGGTGAGCGCCGCCGCGGCCGCGCCCGACCGCCCCCGGGAGGCGGCCGGGACCGCGGCGGCGAGCGCCGCCGCGAACCCGGTTCCGTTCCCCGGCAACGACGGCAAGCCGCACCGGGTCGGCTGGGACGACAAGTCCCTCACCATCGACGGCGAACGGCTGACCGTGTGGTCCGGCGAGTTCCACTACTGGCGGCTGCCCAGCCCGGACCAGTGGCGGGACGTGCTGCAGAAGCTGAAGGCCTCCGGCTTCAACGCCGTGTCGCTGTACTTCTTCTGGGGCTACCACTCGAGCAGGCCCGGCTCCTACGACTTCTCCGGCGTCCGCGACATCGACCGCCTCCTGACCATGGCCGAGGAGGAGGGCCTGTACGTCATCGCCCGCCCCGGCCCCTACATCAACGCCGAGGCCAGCATGGGCGGTCTGCCGGCGTACATGACCACCTACGCCGGCGAGGAGCGCACGGCCGACCCGCAGAACCTCGCGGCCGACCTGGAGTGGCTGAAGACCGTCAACGCCATCATCTCCAGACACCAGATCACCGACGGCGGCGGCAGCGTCATCGCCTACCAGGTCGAGAACGAGCAGATCGACAACAGCCCCAAGCACGTCGAGTACATCGAGAAGCTCCAGGCGGCCGTCAAGGAGCACGGCATCACCGTGCCGCTGTTCCACAACGACTGGGGCGACGGCCACGGCTGGAACGCGCCCGGCACGCCCGGCGGTTCACAGCTCGACCTCTACGCCTTCGACACCTACCCGCTGGGCTTCGACTGCACGGGCGCCCGCGGCCGGCTGGAGGACTTCGAGTCCCGCATCCGGGGCTACTCGCCCACGACCCCGGTGTTCATCGCCGAGGGACAGGGCGGGGCGTTCACCTCGTGGGGCCGCACCTTCCAGACCACCGAGTGCGCGAAGTTCGTCGACCCCGCGTTCATCCGCCAGTTCGCGGTGAACAACCTCGCCAACGGCGTGACCATGTTCAACTCCTACATGGAGTACGGCGGCACCAACTGGGGCTGGACCGGCGACCCCGGCTCCGGCTTCACCTCCTACGACTACGGCGCCCCGATCTCCGAGGACCGGAGCATCACCCCCAAGCTCGCCGTCCACAAGGAGTTCGGCTACCTCCACGACGCCGTGACGCCGATCGCCTCCGCGCAGGACGTCACCGCCCCCGCGGTCACGGTCACCGGCGGCGGCCCGGTCAAGGCGCAGCAGCGGCTGTCCGCGGAGAACGCCGCGGCCACCTCCGTCTCGGGCAACGGCGCACGCCTGATCACCCTGCGCCACCCCGACTCCAACGACACCTCCACCAGCCGGGCGACGTTCCCGCTCGACCTGGCCGTCCCGCCGAAGCCGCGGGCGTACCGCTGGAACGACTCCGACACCCAGGCGCTGAAGTTCACCGGCTCCTGGGAACGCGCCTCCGGCAAGACCTGGACCAGCGGCGACCACCAGGACGACGAGACCTTCTCCGACCGGGCCGGGGACAGCCTCGAAGTCACCTTCGAGGGGCCGACCGTGCGCTGGATCGGACCGGACTCCGTCAACCACGGCACCGCCGACGTCTACGTCGACGGCGTCAAGAAGGCCACGGTCGACAGCTACGCCCCGTCCCCCGTCTCCCAGCGGGTCCTGTTCGAGGCGAGCGACCTGGGAGGGGGCGAGCACACCCTCAAGATCGTGGTGACCGGCGAGAAGGGGACCGCCGCCTCCCAGGGCACGTTCGTCTCCGTCGACGCGATCGACACCGGCCCGAGCCCGGACGCGTCGGCCGGGACCTATCCGCGCGTCCCGCAGAAGGAGGGCACCGCGGTCACCGTCGCCGGACGCGACGCCAAGGTCCTCGTCGCCGACTACGCCTTCGGCCCGCACCGCATGCCCTACTCCACCTCCCAGGTGCTCACCCACCTGTCCGCGGGACGCGATCTCCTCGCCCTCCACGGCACGAGGGGCGAGGCGGGGGAGACGGTGCTGCGCTACGCGGCGCAGCCGAAGGTCACCACCCTGGACGGCGACCCCGTCGAGGTGACCTGGGACACGGCCCGTAAGGACCTGCGCCTCAACTACACGCACGGCGGCACCCGGACGCTCCGGATCGCCGGCGACGGCCGGGACCTGACCGTCCTGATCACCGACCGCGACGGCGTGGCGACCACCTGGCGGCTCGACGCCGGCGCCCATGACGTCCTCGTCACCGGCCCGGAACTGGCCCGCACCGCCCGCATCGCCGGGACCCGGCTCGACCTGACCGGCGACACCCGCCGGGCCGGGCCGCTGCGGGTGTTCGCACCGGCCGGGGTCGACGTCCTCACCTGGAACGGCAAGCGGATCACCGCCACCCGTGACGCGGCGGGCGCGCTCGTCGCCACCCTGCCCGGACCCGGGACCCCGTCCATGCCGGGCCTGACCGCCTGGCGCGCCGCCGACGCCGACCCCGAGCGCACGGCAGGATTCGACGACTCCGGCTGGAAGAAGGCCGACCGGACCACCGCCGACAACCCCCGGCACGGTCCCGGCGCGGCCTCGGGCGTCGTCCTGGACACCGACGAGTACGGCTTCCACGAGGGCGACACCTGGTACCGGGGCCGCTACACGCCCGGGACGGCGAGCACCTCGGTGAAGGTCTCCGTCAAGACCGGCACGGCCGGCCACGCGATGGTCTGGCTCAACGGCCGCTACCTCGGCGCCCAGGGCGACGGCACCGCCACCCACACCGTGCCGGCCGGCGTCGCCGAAGCCGGAAGGCAGGCGGTGCTGGCGATCCTGGTCCGCAACATGGGGCACTACGAGGACTGGTCCTCCGACGGCCGCTCCAAGGGCGGCCGCGGCCTGGCCGACGTGGAGGTCCCCGGCTCGGGCAAGGTCGAGTGGCGGATCCAGGGCGCCGCGGGCGGCCCCGACCCGGTCGACACCGTGCGCGGGATCTTCAACAACGGCGGCCTGTACGGCGAGCGCATGGGCTGGCACCTGCCGGGCGCGCCCGACTCCTCCTGGAGCACCACCCAGTCGTTCAAGAGCGAGCGGCCCGGTGTGCGGTGGTACCGCACGACGGCCAGGCTGGACCTGCCCGAGGGCACCGACACCGCCGTCGGCCTGCGGATCGACGACGACGGACTGCGCGTCGACAAGTACCGGGTGCAGATCTTCGTGAACGGCTGGAACACCGGTCAGTACGTCAACAACGTCGGACCGCAGAAGGAGTTCGTCATCCCGTCCGGGTTCCTCAAGGCGCGGGGCGAGAACACCATCGCGCTGGCGGTCTCCGCCGAGCAGAGCGGCGTCGGACCCGACGCGGTCTCGCTCGTGCACCGGGGCACCGTGCTCGGCGGCGTCCCCGGCGGGCAGAACGCCTCGCCCGGCCACGGCGACCTGTTCGGCGCGGCCCGCTCCCGCGAGTAGCGGACCGGCCCGCAAGTACCCCGCCCGCCCCGGTTCCTGACCACCAGGGCGGCCCCGCTCCGCACCGGCGGGGGAGCGGGCCCGGAAACCGGACGGCGGCGCCGGGCCCCTCGCCGGGCCCCTCGCCGGGCCCGGCGCCGCCGTCCGGCCGAGGTCCGCTCCGGCCGCCTCGCGGGCCTTGACCCGTCGAAGCGGCCGGAGCGTCCCGGATCCCGCCCGGTGGGCGGCCGGTCAGAGCGACACGATCCGCCACTGCTGGCCGGCACGGCCGTCGGCGGTCTGCTGTTCCACCGTCGCGTGGTCCGCCGTGGAGTCGCCGGTGACGCCGAGCACCTTGCCGCTGCGGACCGATCCGACGGTCACGTGGCCGTCGGCCGCGGCGGAGAGCCGCCACTGCTGGTTGGTGGCGCGGGTGGGCGTCCACTGGGTCAGCCGGGCCCCTTCGGCGGTGGAGCCGCCGGCGATGTCCCAGCACAGGGGGTCGGCCAGGTGGGTGGTCCGCACCTCGAAGAGCCCGCCGCCGACGGGGACGAAACGGAACCGCTGGTTGGCGGCACCGCCCGGGGTGTACTGGATCAGTTCCCGGCCGGCCGTGCCGGAGGCTCCGGGGACGTCGATCGCCTTGCCGCTCAGCCGGTTCACCAGCTGGACCGGACCGGGGGTCACGGTGACCGACCCGGCCGCCGGCACCGTCACGGTCCTGCTCCAGGCGCCGGCGACCACGGTGGTCCGGGTGCCGGGCCGGCCGTGCACGGTGGCCGAGGCGACGCTCCCCGACGACCACCTCAGGTCGACCGTGCAGCCGCCGCGCACGCCCACGCCGGTCACCGAGCCGGAGGCGGCCCAGGCGGCGGGCAGCGCCGGCAGCAGCTCGATCCGGCCGGGCCGCGACTGCACCAGCATCTCGATCATGGCGGCCGGCGTCCCGAAGTTGGCGTCGATCTGGAAGGTCGACCGGCTGCCGAAGCTGTACATGTCGAAGAGGTTGACCGCGCTGCCGTTGCTGTGGGCGACCGAGGGCCTCATGACGGCGGTGACCAGCCGGTAGGCCTTGTCCGCGTCCTTGAGCCGTGCCCAGCACAGGGCGCGCCAGGCGCTCGCCCAGCCGTAGCTCTCCATCCCGCGCGCGGTGAGCAGGGCGGTGGCGCCTTTGACGAGGTCGTCGGGCGACTCCCCGAGGGCGATCCGGTCACCGGGGAACAGGCCGACCAGCGGGGAGAGGTGGCGGTGCTCGCGCTCGCCCAGGTCGGCGTCGGTCATCCACTCCTCCAGCCGGCCCGTGGTGGCGCTCACCCGGGGCAGGTACAGCCGCTCCTGCAACGCGGCGACGGTGGAGGCGTATCCGGGGTCCAGGCCGAGGACCGCCGCGGCCTCGCGGTAGTTCCGGAACAGCTGCCAGACCAGTTCCTGGGCGTAGGTGATGCCGCGGGCGTCGGTCGGCCCGTGCTCCGGCGACCAGTCGTGGTCGTCGATCAGCACCTCGCGGGTCCCGCCGGGCGCGTCAGGGTCGGGGACCGTCGTGGTGATCAGGCGTGCCTCCCAGAACTGGCAGGCGCCCTTGAGCATCGGGTAGATCCGGCGCAGGTGCTCGGTGTCCCGGGTGTAGTCGTAGTGCTCGTACAGCGAGTTGCAGATCCACGCGTTGCCGGCCGGATGCCACCACCAGCCGTTGCCGCCCCAGACGTTGGTGGAGATCGCCACCGTCCAGCCGGCGACCTTCCCCGAGGTGTTGCGGAAGCCGTTGCGCGGGTCCTGGAAGAGGCTTTGTGTCGTGGCCGTCCAGCCAGGTAACTGAGCGAGGCAGTAGTCGGTGAAGGCGTCGAAGCACTCCGGCAGTCCCGCCCGGTCGGGCAGCCAGTAGTTCATCTGGACGTTGACGTCCGTGTGGTAGTCGGCCATCCAGTCCGGGTTGTTGCGGTCCACCCACAGGCCCTGCAGGTTGGTCGGCAGACTGCCGCGCGAACCGCGGATCGTCAGGTAGCGGCCGAACTGCAGGTAGGCAGCCTCCAGCTCGGGGTCCGGCGCGGATCCCGCGGCGCGGGCGGTGAGCCGTTCGGGGGTGTCCATCGCGCGCTGGGCCGGCGTCGACGCGCCGAGGTCGACGGTCATCCGCTCCTGCAGCCGCCGGTGGTCGGCGACGTGCGAGGCCAGGAGCGCGGTGCCCGCGACGGCCGCGGCGTCCTCGGCCTTCGTGCGGGCGACGGACAGGGGGACGACGCCGGCGTCCCGGTAGCCGGCGGCGTGGTCGGCCTTGTAGTCGGTGCCGCCGGAGACGACCAGGACGACCTCGGAGCAGCCGGTGAAGGTCACCCTGGCGCCGGAGGCCGAGAGCGTGCCGCCGGTGCCCGCCGCCTGCACCACGACGGCGTAGCGGAGGGAGCTGGCGAGTGCGGCGGCGAAGGAGACCCTGGCGGCCCCCGCGTCGGCGGTGACGGACTCGCCGCGGGTGCCGGTCAGGGTCAGCGAACCGGTGTAGGACCCCCCGCCGCTCTGGGAGAGCCGGATCACCACCACGTCGTCCGGCACGCTCACGTACACCTCGCGGGTGTACGTCGTGCCGCCCTGCGTGTACGAGGCGGTGACCAGACCGTTGCTGAGGTCGAGCGTCCGGCGGTAGCCGCCGATCGCGCCGCTCGTGTGGGCCGGCAGGTCCAGGTACGCCTTGGCCAGCAGTCCGAACGTGCCGAAGGAGCCCGCGTCGTACGGGAACTGGCCCGCGGAGTCCAGGGCGGCGTTGGCGTGGCCCGTCCACAGGGTGGCGTCGGTCAGGTAGAACGCGTCGCGCGCGGAGCCGCCCGTCGTCAGGGCGCCGAGCCTGCCGTTGCCGACCGGCAGGCCCTGCTCGATGATCG
This sequence comes from Streptomyces sp. DSM 120436, assembly GCF_055778765.1. Classification (NCBI taxonomy): domain Bacteria; kingdom Bacillati; phylum Actinomycetota; class Actinomycetes; order Kitasatosporales; family Streptomycetaceae; genus Streptomyces; species Streptomyces sp. DSM 120436. The sequence continues at coordinate 4,300,678 of NZ_JBSKBS010000001.1, forward strand.
AGCCCTCGGCGCCGGGCGAGGAGTACCGCAGCAGGACGGCCCGGTCCGCCGGCACCAGGGACAGCGGCGGCCGGGGCACGGCCGCCGCGCGGGGAGCGAACTCGGGCAGCGCGGACAGGGCGAGCAGCGCGCCTAACGCGGTCGCGCCGCGCAGCACGGCCCGGCGCGACGGGTCGGCGGGGGAGGAGTGGTCGGCTGTCTCAGGCATGTGTCCGTCCCTGAAGGAAGGTCACCGGTCACGACGTGCTCGGTGACACATCGGATGAATGCTTGCCACGATAGAGAGAAGGGCTGCTCGTGAACAGAGATGTGGCTCTTCTTCGGTTCACACATAGGATGTATCTGTCAGTCGCCGACTGAGAAGCTCCGTCATTCATCCGATGTATAGTCGTCGCCCTGAGGAGGTGGTCACCGTGCCGGTCACCGATGAGGCGATCGAGAAGATCAAGGCGATGATCGTCGAGGGCGAGCTGCGCCCGGGGGAACGGCTGCCCAAGGAGGCCGACCTGGCCGGGCGGCTGGGGCTGTCGCGCAACTCCCTGCGCGAGGCGGTCAAGGCGCTCTCCCTGATCCGCGTGCTCGACGTGCGCCAGGGCGACGGGACGTACGTGACCAGCCTGGAGCCCGGCCTGCTGCTGGACGCGCTCGGCTTCGTCGTCGACTTCCACCACGACGACACCGTGCTGGACTTCCTCGAGGTCCGCCGCATCCTGGAGCCGGCCGCCGCCGCCATGGCCGCGCGGGCGATGCCGGAGAAGGACGTCGCCGAGCTGGAGAAGGTGCTCGACCGCCTCCCGCAGGAGGCGACACTCGAAGAACTCATCGCCAACGACCTGGAGTTCCACCGCCTGATCGCCTCCGGCGCCGGCAACCCGGTGCTCTGCTCGCTGATCGACGGGCTCTCCGGTCCGACCACCCGGGCGCGGATCTGGCGCGGGCTGACCGAGGAGGGTGCGGTGGGACGCACCCGCGACCAGCACCGGGCGATCTACGAGGCCGTCGCCGACCGGAACCCCGAGCTGGCCCGGTCCTGGATGACGGTCCACGTGGCGGGCGTCGAGCAGTGGCTGCGCGGCACCCTCGGGGGCGACCGGCCCGTGCTCTGACGGCACGTCGGCACGGCGCCCCTTCCCGGAACCCGCGGCTCCCGCCGTTCTCCCCGGAGCTCGGGAAGAACCGGCGGGCGGACCGGGAGTCAGGGCGTCCGCACGCCCGCGCCGGGCGCGTCCGCTTCGGACGGTCCGGCGCCCCGCAGCCCGTACAGACGGACCGCGTTGTCGTGGAAGACCGCGTCCCTCTCCGCGGGGGACAGTCCCGCCGTGAGCGTGTCCGCGGTCCTGACGACCGTCGCGTAGTCCGCCCGCAGGGTGCAGACCGGCCAGTCGGACCCGAACAGCAGCCGCCGGGGACCGAAGGCGTCGAGGGCGGTCCGCGCGTACGGTCCGAGGTCCTCGGTCCGCCAGGCGTCCGGGGCGGCCTCGGTGACCAGGCCGGAGAGCTTGCCCACGGTGTTGGGCAGGGCGGCGAGGCGGCGCAGGCCGGAGGCCCAGGGTTCCAGCGCGCCCGTGGCGATCGGGGGCTTGCCGAGATGGTCGAGGACGAAGGTCAGCCCGGTGAGCCGGGCCGCGGCCTCCGCCGCGGCGGCCAGGTGGCGGGGCCTGACGACGAGGTCGTAGACGAGCCCGGCCGCGGCGACGGCCGCCAGTCCGCGCTGGACGTCCGGGCGCAGCAGCCAGCGCGGGTCCGGCTCCTCCTGCACCTGGTGGCGGATGCCGACCAGCCGGTCGCCACCGGGCTGTTCCCGCAGCGCGGCGATCGCGTCGGCGACGTCCGGCGCGGTGAGGTCGGTCCATCCGACGACCCCCGCGACCAGATCGCTGCCGGCGGCGAGCGCCAGCAGCTCGGGCGTCTCCCCGGGCACGCAGACGGTCTGCACGACGACCGTGCCGGACACGCCCGCCGCCCGTGCCTCGGCGGCGAGGTCCGCGGCCGAGAACGACCGGGCGAGCGGGGCGAGGGCGTCGCCCGTGATCCACGGCTGCGGCCGGACCGCGAGGTCCCAGACGTGATGGTGCGCGTCGATGATCCGTCGGCCGGTCACAGCTCCCACACCACCGGGAGACCCGCGTCGGCGCCGTCCCCGGAGTAGTCGTGGACGACGTCGAGGAGGTCGGCCATCCGCGCCTGCCAGGCCACGTTGACCGGGAGGTGTTCCAGCTCGGCGAGCAGCCGGGCGTAGTCCTCGCACTCCAGCAGGTGGAACAGTTCGCGGCCGCTGCGCCAGATGGTCCACGAGGTGACGCCCGCGGCCCGGATGGCGGCGGTGAGCTCGACGGGCACCTCGCGGTGGGCGGCCTCGTACTGCGCGACGCGGTCCTCGCGCACGCGGGTGTGCAGGGCGATCCTCATGGCTGCTCCGGGTGGGTGGGGTCGACGACGACGACGTCCAGGGTCCGCGGTCCGTGCACGCCTTCGACCCGGTCGAGTTCGATGTCACTCGTGGCGGAGGGCCCGGAGATGAAGGTGAGCGGCCGGACGGGGGCGAGCCGGGTCAGGGCGCCGGGGACGTCGGGGACGATCTGCTCGGCGTGCACGACGCACAGATGGTAGTCGGGGACGAGGGTCAGGGCGCGCCGCCCCTGCCCGGGGCCGGCGTCGAGGACGATGGTCCCGGTGACGGCGATACCGCAGGCGGCGAGGGTGATCGTGCCGTCCAGGGCGTCCAGGGCGGGCACGTCCAGGGGTTCCGGGTGCCACGACCAGGGGCCGGCGGGCAGCAGCGTGTCGGGGAAGAGGCGCGGCAGGGCCAGCTCCCGGACACCGCGGCGGGTGAGGACGCCGGCGAGGGCGCCGGTCAGTCCGGCCCGGTCGGTGCGGACGACGGTGGCACGGTAGTCGGCGACCCGCTCGGCGAACAGGGAGACGACGTCCTGGTCCGGTGCGGTGTGACTGCGACGGTAGTCCCGGGGGACGGGGACGTCGTCGGGGACCTCGGCGGCCGGCACGTCGGCCAGTGCGGCGCGGATGCGGCCGAGAACGGCCTCACGACTGCTCAACGCTCCCCCGCCTTCCTCTCGTTCGTGTTCCCGCCGCTCTGGCCGTGCTCGCTGCGCTCGCCGTGCTCGCGGTTCTCGCGCCACCACTGGCGGAAGGACTCCGCGGGCGGCGCGGGGGTGTCGCGGGTGGCGGACCAGCCGCGCAGCGGCCCGGGCAGCCGGCCGATGCGGCCGCGCCGGGCGACGGCGCGGCCGGCGGCGCCCGCCGCCTTCTGGACGGCGCCGAGCAGGCGGGGGGAGCCGAGGACGGCGGCGGCCGCTCTCATCGCCGCCGCCTCCGCCGTCGGGAGGCGCCGGGCGGCCCGCCGCGCCTCGACGGCCTCGGCGCGCAGGTGGGCCAGCACCTCGGGAATGTCGATCTTCACCGGGCAGGCGTCGTAGCAGGCGCCGCACAGCGTCGAGGCGAACGGGAGGGACGCGGCGTTCTCGACGCCGACGAGCTGCGGGGTGAGCACGGCGCCGATCGGACCGGGGTAGACCGATCCGTACGCGTGGCCGCCGGTCCGTTCGAAGACCGGGCACACGTTGAGACAGGCCGAGCAGCGGATGCAGGCGAGGGCCTGACGGCCGACGGTGTCGGCGAGCGTGTCGGTGCGGCCGTTGTCGAGGAGCACCAGGTGGAACGCGCGCGGTCCGTCGCCGTCGGTGGTGCCGGTCCAGGCGGAGGTGTAGGGGTTCATCCGCTCGCCGGTGGACGAGCGGGGCAGCAGTTGGAGGAACACCTCCAGGTCGCCGAAGGTGGGCACGACCTTCTCGATGCCCATGACGGTGATCAGGGTCTGCGGCAGGGTCAGGCACATACGGCCGTTGCCCTCGGACTCCACGACGACGACCGTGCCGGTGTCGGCCACGGCGAAGTTCGCGCCGGAGACGGCGACCTTCGCGGCCAGGAACTTCTGCCGCAGGTGGCGCCGGGCCGCCTCGGCGAGGTCGGCCGGGTCGTCCGTGAGGCCCTCGGGCGCCGGACGTCCCCAGCGGCCCATCTCGGCGGCGAACAGATCGCGGATCTCGGTGCGGTTCTTGTGGATCGCGGGGACGAGGATGTGCGAGGGGCGGTCGTCGCCGAGCTGGACGATGAGTTCCGCGAGGTCGGTCTCGTAGGCGGTGATCCCGGCCTGGGCGAGATGCTCGTTGAGACCGATCTCCTGGGTGGCCATCGACTTGATCTTGACGACCTCCCGCTCGCCGGTGGCCCGCACCAGCTCCGTGACGACGCGGTTGGCGTCGGCGGCGTCGGCGGCCCAGTGGACGGTGCCGCCCGCCGCCGTGACGGACTCCTCCAGCCGCACCAGGTACCGGTCGAGATGGCGGGCGGTGCGTCGCTTGATCGCGGCGGCCGCGTCGCGCAGCGCCTCCCAGTCGTCCAGCTCGTCCGCTACGGCCCGCCGTTTGTCGCGGATCGTGGAGGTGGCCCGCTTCAGGTTGGCGCGCAGCCGGCCGTCCTCGAGCGCGCTCCTGGCGGCCTCGGGGAAGGAGGGAGAACCGAGCCAGACGACGCCGCGGTCCGTGGGGCCGTTCATCGGGGAACTCCTTCGCCGTGCGCGAGGATCTCGGCCAGGTGCAGGGTGCGTACGGAGCTGCCTCGGCGGGACAGGCCGCCGCCGATGTGCATCAGACAGGAGTTGTCGGCGGCGCACAGCACCTCGGCGCCGCTGTCCAGGACCCCCTGCGCCTTGTCGGCGAGCATCGCGCCGGAGGTCCCGGCGTTCTTGACCGCGAAGGTGCCGCCGAAGCCGCAGCACGCGTCGGCGGCGGGGAGGTCGACCAGGTCGATGCCCTCGACGGCCCGCAGCAGGTCCAGCGGGCGGTCGCCGAGCCGCAGTCCGCGCAGCGAGTGACAGGTCGGGTGGTACGCGACCCGGTACGGGAAACGCGCCCCGACGTCCGTGACGCCCAGGACGTCGGTGAGGAACCCGGTGAACTCGTGGACCCGGGGCGCCAGGCCGGCGACCCCCTCCTGGAGCGCGGCGGACCCGTGGTCCCGGGCGAGCACGGGGTGGCCGTCACGGATCATCCCGGCGCAGGAGGCGGACGGGGTGACCACGGCGTCGTACGCGGCGAAGGTCCGCGTGAAGCGCTCCACCAGCGGGACGGCCTCCGGCCGGTAGCCGGTGTTGAAGTGCATCTGTCCGCAACAGGTCTGCTCCCGCGGGAAGTCGACGGTGTGGCCGAGCCGCTCCAGGACACGGACCACGGCCCGGCCGGTGCCCGGGAACATGGTGTCGTTGAAGCAGGTGAGGAACAGGGCGATGCGCATCAGTCGGTGTCCTGGGGGGTGGGTGCGTCGGCGGGGAGCAGCCCGCGTTCCTTGAGCTCCGCCCACAGCGCGTCCGGGACCGGGCGGCCGAGCAGGGCGGCGGCGTCCTGGACCTCCGCCGCGCTGCGGGCTCCGGTGAGGACGCTCGTGACGGCCGGGGACCCGAACGGGAAGTGCAGGGCGGCGGCGCGCAGCGGCACCCCGTGCCGCTCGCAGACCGTCCGGAGCTCCAGTGCCCGGGACAGCGTCTCGGGGCGCGCCGGGGCGTAGTCGAAGGTGGCCCCGGGCCGCGGATCGGCGAGCAGGCCGGAGTTGAAGACGCCTCCGACGACGACGCCGACCCCTCGCTCGGCGGCGAGCGGCAGCAGGTCGACGAGCCCGGACTGGTCCAGGAGCGTGTAACGGCCCGCCAGCAGGACCGCGTCGACGCCGGTCTCGCGGACGAACCGGGCGAGCGGGCCGGCGTGGTTCATGCCGGCGCCGATCGCGCCGACCACTCCCTCGTCGCGCATCCGCTCCAGTTCCGGGTACGCCTCGTCGAGCGCCTGCTCCATGTGGTCGTCGGGGTCGTGGAGGTAGGCGATGTCGATCCGGTCCAGACCGAGCCGCTCCAGGCTCTCCTCGACCGACCGGCGCACACCACGGGCGCTGAAGTCCCAGCGCCGGCGGTGGGTGGCGGGGACGGCGAAGCCGTGGGCGAGATCGTCACCCGCGGCCGACGGGGCCGGCTCCAGGATGCGGCCGACCTTGGTGGACACGGTGTACGCGTGGCGCGGCCGGGCGCGCAGGGCGGCGCCCAGGCGGCGCTCGGACAGCCCGAGGCCGTAGTGCGGGGCGGTGTCGAAGTACCGGACGCCCGCCTCCCAGGCGGCGTCGACGGCCCGCGCGGCCTCCTCGTCGGTGACGGGGGTGAACAGGTTGCCGATGCCCGCCGCGCCGAAGGCCAGCGCACTGACCCGTACGGCGCGGCTCCCGAGCCGGTGGTGACGCGGGGTCACGGCTGCGGCTCCGGGCGCAGCCGCAGGCCGGCCATGCCGCCGTCGACCGCGAGGGCGGTGCCGGTGGTGCTGCCGGCGGCGGGGGAGGCGAGGTGGACGATGGCGGCGGCCACCTCCCGCGCGGTCACCAGGCGCCCGGTGGGCTGGCGCGCGTCGAGCGCGGCGCGCTCGGCGGCCGGATCCGCGGCGGCGTCCAGCAGGCGGCCGACCCACGGGGTGTCGACGGTGCCGGGGTTGACGCAGTTGACCCGGATGCCCGCACGGACGTGGTCGGCGGCCATGGCCAGGGTGAGGGCCAGGACCGCGCCCTTGCTGGCCGAGTACAGGGCGCGCTGCGGCAGTCCCGCGGTGGCGGCGATGGAACAGGTGTTGACGATCGAGGCGAAGGAGGAACGGCGCAGGTACGGCAGGGCGGCCCGGGTGGTGCGGACGATGCCGAGGACGTTGACGTCCAGCACGCGGTGCCACTCCTCGTCCGCGTTGTCCTCCACGGTCCCGACCGCCCCGATGCCGGCGTTGTTGACCAGGATGTCGATCCCGCCGAGCGCTTCGGCCGCCCCCTCGACGGCGGCGCGGACGGCGCGGTCGTCGGTGACGTCGGCGGTGAAGCCGCGCAGGGGAGCGGGCACGCCGCTCGGGTCGCGGTCGAGGACGGCGACGTCCGCGCCGTGCTCGGCGAGCAGGTGCGCGGTGGCGAGGCCGATGCCGGAGGCGCCGCCGGTGACGACGGCGGTGAGTGAGGCGAGAGCGGTCGTCATGCGGGGACCTCCGTGTCCCGGCCGGGCGCGCCGGCGGCCGTCGCGGCGGCCTCCGCCGCGTCGGCGACCCAGAACGTGCCGTGCGGATAGGTGTACATGTCGATGCTGGCCTGCTTCATGGCGGCAGAGAAGCCGGGCGAGGTGGGGGGCCGGTAGTGACCGTCGGCGATCACCACCGGGTCGAGGAAGTGCTGGTGGAGGTGGTCGACGTACTCGATGACACGGTTCTCGGTGGTGCCGGTGAGGGCCACGTAGTCGAACATCGAGAGGTGCTGGACGAGTTCGCACAGGCCGACGCCGCCGGCGTGCGGGCAGACCGGTACGCCGAACTTGGCGGCGAGCAGCAGGACGGCGAGGTTCTCGTTGACCCCGGCCACGCGTGCGGAGTCGAGCTGGAGGACGTCGACGGCGCCGGCCTGGAGGAGCTGCTTGAAGACGATGCGGTTCTGCACGTGCTCGCCGGTGGCGACCTTGACGGGGTGGACGCCGCGCCGGATGGCGGCGTGGCCGAGGATGTCGTCGGGGCTGGTGGGCTCCTCGATCCAGTACGGGTCGAACTCCGCGAGCGCCCGTGTCCACGCCACGGCCTCGTCGACGCCCCAGCGCTGGTTGGCGTCGATGGCCATCCGGAAGCCGGGGCCCACCGCCTCGCGGGCGGCGCGGCAGCGGCGGATGTCGTCGTCGAGGTCCGCGCCGACCTTGAGCTTGATCTGGGTGAATCCCTCGGCGACGGCCTGCTGGGCGAGACGGGTGAGCTTCTCGTCGGAGTAGCCGAGCCAGCCCGGGGAGGTGGTGTAGGCGGGGTAGCCGCGGCGCAGCAGTTCGGCGGTCCGCTCGTCGGCGCCCGGTCTGCCCCGGCGCAGGAGCTCCAGGGCCTCGTCCGGGGTCAGGGCGTCGGTGAGGTAGCGGAAGTCGACCTGGGAGACGAGCCAGGCGGGGTCGGCGTCGGCGAGGAACCGCCACAGCGGCTTGCCCTCGCGCTTGGCCGCCAGGTCCCAGACGGCGTTGACGACGGCGCCGATGGCCATGTGCATCACGCCCTTCTCCGGCCCCAGCCAGCGCAGCTGGCTGTCGCCGATCAGGTCGCGGTAGAGCGAGCCGGGGTCGGCGCACAGGTCGGCGACGGGCCGTCCGACGACGTGCTCGCGCAGCGCGTCGATGGCGGCGACCTGGACGTCGTTGCCGCGGCCGATGGTGAAGGTGAAGCCGTGACCCTCGTGGCCGCCCTCCGTGGTGCGCAGGACGAGGTAGGCGGCGGAGTAGTCGGGGTCCGGATTCATCGCGTCGGACCCGTCCAGCTCCCGTGAGGTCGGGAAGCGGATGTCGTAGGTGTCGACGGCGGCGATCCGCGCGGGGGTTGCGGACAACTCGGTGCCTTTCACGCGTTGATGAGCTTCTGCCGCTGGGCGCCGAGACCGTCGACGGAGAGTTCGACGGTGTCGCCCGCGCGCAGATAGGGGGTACCGGGCAGGCCGAGGGCCACGCCGGCCGGGGTGCCGGTGTTGATGACGTCGCCGGGGCGCAGCACCATGTACTGGCTGAGGTACCAGACGAGGTACGCGACGTCGAAGATCATGTTCTCGGTGCTGCCGTCCTGGCGGACCTCGCCGTTGACGGACAGGCGCAGGCCGAGTCGCTGCGGGTCGCCCACCTCGTCGGGGGTCACGAGCCAGGGGCCCAGCGGGTTGAAGGTCTCGCAGGACTTGCCGAGGTCCCACTGCGCGGAGTACTCGAGCTGGAACTCCCGTTCGGAGACGTCGTGACTGACCGCGTAGCCGGCGATGTGGCCGGCCGCTTCGCCGGGGCCGGACAGGTAGCGGGCCTCGGTGCCGATGACGACGGCGAGTTCGACCTCCCAGTCGGTCTTCACCGAGCCACGGGGGATGTGCACCGCGTCGTGGGGGCCCACGACGGTGGACGGGTCCTTCATGAAGACCACCGGCCGCTCGGGGACGGCCGCGCCGGTCTCCTCGGCGTGGTCACGGTAGTTGAGGCCGACGCACACGACCTTGCCGGGGCGGGCGACGGGAGCGCCGATCCGCCGGCCCGCCGTGTCGAGGCGCGGCAGGGATCCCTCGGCCAGTTCCTGCCTGACCCGGTCGATCCCGCCGGAGGCGAGGAACGTCCCGTCGATGTCGGTGGTGACCTCCGTCAGCGAGAAGGCGACGCCGTCCTCGCCGAGGACCGCCGGCGTCTCCCGGCCCGGTTCCCCGACTCGCAACAGCTTCATGTTCTTCTCCTGTCGTCACTGGTGGAGGCCCAGGTCCTCCGTCGATCAATACATCGGATGACTAGCCGGGGTCGACCATACGAGCGACTGGCGATCCTCCGCAAGAAGACATCCGATCTCTCCCCGTGCACAGCCGGTCGCCCTTGCGGATGTATGGGTCGTTCTGCCCTCTTCATTCACCTGCCCTGACATGCATCCGTGACCCGTACGTCACGATTCAAATTCGTCTGACGTCTCCTCTTGTCAGTCCGAGTTGCCGACTCGTAAGGTCCACGATGCCGCAAGCCATCCGATGACTCAGCAGTCGCGCTCCTCGCAGACCTGCCGGGACGCCCCACCTCCCGGCCGTCGGCGGGGGAGCGCGCCACTGCCGCACGCCGGTCCGTCGACCCGGCTCCCACTCACCTCGGCCGAGGCACCGGCCGTCCCAGCCAAGGAGATCAGCACCATGAAGCCTCGCTCCTCCAGAATCGCGGCCGCAGCCGCCACCGTGGCCGTCCTGGCGGGGTTCACCACGGCCTGCAACCGCGACGGCGGCTCCGCCTCCGCGAACGGCGACACGGCGAAGATCGGCATCGACCTGCCCCGCGCCGACTCCGACTTCTGGAACTCCTACGCCCAGTACGTCGACCGGGAGACCGGCACCCAGAGCGTGAGCGCCCTGCCGGTGAGCAACTCCCAGAACGACGTGACCAAGCTGGTCGCCAACGTCAAGGTCTTCCGGAACACCGGTGCCAAGGCCGTCGTGATGGCCCCGCAGGACACCGGCGCCATCGCCTCCACCCTGGACGAGCTGGCCGCCGAGAAGATCCCGGTGATCAGCGTCGACACCCGCCCCGACAAGGGCGACGTCTACATGGTGGTCCGCGCGGACAACGAGGCGTACGGCACCAAGTCGTGCGAGTACCTCGGCGAGCAGCTCGGCGGCAAGGGCAAGGTGGCGGAACTCCAGGGCGCCCTCAGCTCCATCAACGGCCGTGACCGCTCCGAGGCGTTCGCCGCCTGCATGAAGGAGAAGTTCCCCGGGATCGAGGTGATCGAGCTGGCCACCGACTGGAAGGGCGACGTCGCCTCCGCCAAACTCCAGTCCACCCTGGCCGCCCACCCCGACCTGGACGGCATCTACATGCAGGCCGGTGGTGTCTTCCTGCAGCCCACCCTCTCCCTGCTCAAGCAGAAGGGCCTGCTCAAGCCCGCCGGCGAGCCCGGCCACATCACGATCATCTCCAACGACGGCATCCCGCAGGAGTTCGACGCGATCCGCCAGGGCCACATCGACGCCACGATCTCCCAGCCCGCCGACCTCTACGCGAAGTACGCGGTGTACTACGCGAAGGCCGCCGCCGAGGGCAAGACCTTCAAGCCCGGTCCCACCGACCACGGTTCGACCATCATCGAGCTCCCCAACGGCCTCGAGGACCAGCTCCCCGCCCCGCTGGTGACCAAGGAGAACGTCGACGACAAGACCCTGTGGGGCAACAACGTCAGCAAGTGACCCTCCCGAGCGCCCCTTGAGCATCCCCTGAGCACCCCTTGGGCGCCCCGTGAGCGGTGGCCCCGGAAGCACCTCGTCCCACGCCTTCCGGGGCCGCCGCCCACGAGCCCCTCCGCGGAAAGGACAACCCGCCATGGCGGACCCCAGCCCCATCCGGGGCCCCGTCGTCGAGGCCGACGGGATCAGCAAACACTTCGGCGCCACCGTCGCGCTCAGTGACGCCCGCCTCTCGGTCGCGTCCGGCGACGCACACGCCCTGGTCGGCCGCAACGGCGCGGGCAAGTCCACCCTCGTCTCGATCCTCACCGGCCTGCAGAGCCCCGACACCGGCACCCTGCGCTTCGACGGCGAGCCGGCCCCGGCGCTCGGCGACACCGCGGCCTGGCGTTCCAAGGTCGCCTGCGTCTACCAGCACTCCACCGTCATCCCGGCCCTGACCGTCGCCGAGAACCTCTTCCTGGACCGGCAGAGCGCCGGCGCGCTGCGCCCGATCAGCTGGAAGCGGCTGCGCCTGCGCGCCGTCGAACTGCTCGCCGAGTACGGCGTGGACGTCGACCCGACCGCACGCGCCATGGACCTGACCGTCGAGCAGCGCCAGTTCGTGGAGATCGCCCGAGCCCTGTCGTTCGGCGCCCGGTTCGTCATCCTCGACGAACCCACCGCCAAGCTCGACGCCCGCGGCATCGACCGGCTCTTCGGCAAACTGCGCGCCCTGCAGCAGCAGGGCATCGCCTTCCTCTTCATCTCCCACCACCTGCAGGAGGTCTACGACCTCTGCACCACCGTCACGGTGTACCGCGACGCCCGGCACGTCGTCACCGCGCCGGTCGCCGAACTCGACCGGCACGCCCTGGTCGAGGCGATGACCGGGGAGAGCACGCGGAGCGTCGCGCCCGCCTGGTCCGTGACCGGCGCCGCGCGCTCCGGCGGCGAACCGCTGCTCGAGGTCTCCGGACTGAGCCTGGACGGCGCCTACCAGGACGTCTCCGTGACCGCCCGCCCCGGCGAGGTGGTGGGCCTGGCCGGAGCCGCGGCCAGCGGCAACGTCCAGTTCGGCGAGACCCTCGCCGGCCTGCGCCGCCCCCGGGCCGGCACGGTCACCGTCGCGGGCCGCCGCCTCCGCACGGGCGGGGTCCCCGCCTCGCTCGCGGCCGGCATCGGCTTCGTCCCGGAGGACCGGCACATCCAGGGCCTCGTCCCGCACCGCAGCGTCGCCGAGAACGCCACGCTGACCGTCACCGATCAGCTCGGCCCGTTCGGCACGGTGCTCCCCTCACGGACCCGGGCCTTCGCCCAGCGGATGATCAACGACCTCGACATCAAGACCCCGGGCGCTGCCACCCAGGTGTCCGCGCTGTCCGGCGGCAACCAGCAGAAGGTCGTCATCGCCCGCGCGCTCGCCACCGAGCCGCACGTCCTGGTCGCCGTCCGGCCGACCAACGGCGTCGACGTCAAGTCCAAGGAGTCCCTGCTCGGCACCGTCCGCGAGGTCGCCGACGCCGGCAAGACCGCTCTGATCGTGTCCGACGAACTCGACGACCTGCGGGTCTGCGACCGCGTCCTGGCCATGTTCCACGGCCGCGTCGTCGCCGAGTTCGGGCACGACTGGAGCGACGAACAACTGGTCGCCGCCATGGAGGGCATGGCCGACCCGACCGACACGAAGGACAGCCATGACCCCCACCACTGAGGTCCGCACCGAACCGGCCGCCGCCGCGGCGCCCGCCGGGCGCCGCATCGAGTTCGCCCGCTTCCGCGACCTGTCGCTGGTTCCGGTCCTGCTCGTCCTGTGCGTCATCGGGTTCGTGGTCTCGCCCGCCTTCCTGACGTCCGACAACCTGCTCGGCGTCGGACAGCAGGCCACCGAGCTGAGTCTGCTGGTCCTGGCCCAGGCCCTGATCCTGATCTGCGGCCGGATGGACCTCTCGCTGGAGTCCACGATCGGCGTCGCCCCGGTCATCGCCGTCTGGATGGTCCTGCCCGACGAGGGCGCCCGCTTCCTCGGCCTCGGACTGTTCCCCGGCTGGGCGGCCATCCCGCTGTGCCTGCTGGTCGGCGCGCTGATCGGCGTGATCAACGGCTTCCTCATCCTCAAGCTGCGGCTCAACGGCTTCATCGTCACCCTGGGCATGCTCACCCTGCTGCGCGGACTCCAGGTCGCCGTCTCCGAGGGCCAGTCGATCGTCCACCTGCCCGACTCCTTCACCTACCTCGGCCGCGCCTCCTGGCTCGGGGCGCCCGCCGGCATCTGGATCTGCGCGCTGCTCTTCCTGATCGGCGGCAGCGCGCTCGCCTGGCTGCGCCACGGCCGCGCCCTGTACGCGATCGGCGGCAACTCCGAGGCGGCCCGGGCGGCCGGCATCCGGGTCGACCGGATCGTGTGGGTCGTCCTGATCATCGGCAGCCTGCTCGCCGCCTTCGCCGGCATCCTCTACACCGGCCACTACGGTTCCATCTCCGCGGACCAGGGCAACGGCTGGATCTTCCAGGTCTTCGCCGCCACCGTCATCGGCGGCGTCAGCCTCAACGGCGGCCGCGGCACCCTGTTCGGCGCCCTCACCGGCGTGCTGACCCTCCAGCTCGTGGTCAACGTCATGACCCTGGCCGGCGTGCCGCCGCTGTGGAACCAGTTCCTCAACGGCGCGATCATCATCGTCGCACTGATCATCTCCCGCTTCGCCTCCGGCGAGAAGCAGGAGTGACGGGGGCCGCGGGGTGAGCGGGACGGGACCTCGGGTCCCGTCCCGCTCACCCGCTGCGCACAGCGGGGGACCCGTGGGTGACTCCCTGCCCGTGCGCGCAGGGCAGACCGGCCACGGGGACTTCCGGGTGCTTCCGCTCACCTGTTTCCGCCCTTGCGGCCAGGAGCCCGGTCGCAATCGAAAGGTGTTTCCGGGCGTCTGGTTCTCCCGGGCAACGGGAGAACCTCAGGTCCGGGGGGATGCCGTCGACGCCATGGGAGCGGCTTCACGCGGAGGGGCGGCGAAAGCGATCAAGTGCTGGAAGGCTTCCGTGACTTGACGGTGACCCCGGCGTCCGCGCGCCGGTGCGCCGTTGACGTGACGGGCGAGCGGACCTACATTCTCCTAGAATGCTCATTCTGGATGAATCGTTCACGTCATGACCCGCACCCCCGTCACCCAGGAGCAGCGCACCATGACCGAAGCCCGGCCCACGGCCCTCGTCATCGCCGGCAGCAGCGGCATCGGCGCCGCGTCGGCGCGCGAACTGGCAGCGCGCGGTCATCGGGTGGCGGTGCTGGCACGCGGCGAAGGGGCGGTCGCGCTGGCCCAGGAGCTCGGCGGCCTCGCCGTCCGGGGCGACTACACCGAGGCCGGTGTCATCGAGGCGGCCGTCGACCAGGTGGTCTCCGCCTGGGGCCGTCTGGACGTCCTGGTCAACAGCGCGGGCCACGGTCCCAAGGGGAAGCTCGAGGAACTGACCGACGAGGACTGGGCCACCGGGTTCGACCTGTACTTCTACCACGTGGTGCGCGCCTGCCGCGCCGCGCTCGCCCCGATGCGCGCCCGGGGCGGCGGCAGCATCGTCAACATCTCCTCGGCCAGCCCCACCGAGCCCTCGCCCCGCTTCCCCACGTCCATGGTCGCCCGGGCCGCCATGACCACCTGGACCAAGCTGTGGGCGGACGAGGTCGCAGCGGACGGCATCCGGATCAACAACGTGCTCCCCGGGTACACCGTCGCCGACCCGGAGTCCGTGCCCGCCGCATGGACCTCCGCGATCCCCCTCGGCCGGGCCGCCGCCCATGAGGAGGTCGCACGGACCGTCGCCTTCGTGGCGTGCGACGCCACCTACACCACCGGACAGAACCTGCGCGTGGACGGCGGACTCACCCGCGCCGTGTGACCGCGCGCGGCGCGCGGGACCGTGACCGGCCTACTGCCGCTCCTCGGCCGCCCGGCGGGCGTAGTCGTCCACCAGGCCTTCCAGGGCCCGGGCGGCCATGTCCGCGTACTCCGCGAAGTCCAGCTCCAGGTGCACGTCGGAGTTCGCGTGGACGTAGAAGCCGTCGGTCAACGCCAGGCTCAGCACCGTCAGTTTGGTGGGCAGGTCCGGGAAGCGCTCGACGACGTCGGCCGGGACGGACTCGGTGATCCGCTCGACGTCCGCCTTGAACATCTCGACCCGCATCCGCAGGTACGCCGCACGGACCTCGTTGTCCTCGCCCAGACCGCCCAGCTGCCTGCTCAGCGCCCAGACCGCCGCGGCCTTGAGCAGGGCCTCCTCCTTCGTGTACTGCCCGGGGTCGGCCCCGGACAGGCCGACGATGCCGCGGGACAGCTTGCGGCGCAGCCCCTCCGGACCGGAGTGGATCTCCGTCCACGCCTTGTGACAGTGCTCCAGCAGGGCGACGAAGAGCTGCTCCTTGCTCTTGAAGTGCCAGTAGACCGAGCCGATGGGCAGGCCGGACGACGCGCTGACCGCCGCCATGGTCGTGCCCTGGTAGCCGTGTTCCAGCGCCAGGTCCAGCGCCGCCAGCAGGATCTGTTCCCGGCTCCTGTCCGAGCGCGCCTGCCGCGTGCCCTTCGTGCCCTTCGTGTCCTTGTCCTGCCGTGTGCTCCGCGTCATGCCGTCGCCCTGTCGCCGTCCGTCGTCCGTACCCGTGCCACCAGCACGGTCATTCTAGAACCGCGCTCCTGGCCGCTGACCCGAGCGGTACCGAAGTGGCCTTGCCGTACGGCCACTTCGGCACCGCCTGGAGATCCGGCGTCCCGCCCCGCGTCACACGACGCAGGCGGCCTCCAGGACGCGGGCCACGACGTCGTCGAGCTCCTGCGCCAGGCACTCGGCGGCGATCACATGATCGGGACGCAGGACCACCGCGCCCACCGGCCGCGCGTCGAACCACGCCTGCAGGCTCGCCTCGCCCCCGAGGTCGCCGACGACGGTGACGCCGGCCGTGGCCCGCTCACGGGCCCACGGCAGCTGCGCCTTCGGCACCACCTGCACGAGACGGGCGCCGAGCCGGTCCAGCGCGGCCCGCCGCTCGGCCGACAGGAACGCCGTCGGGTCGTTGTTCCAGGCGAGGATCCGCCAGCCCTGACCGGTCGCGTCGTCGAGCAGCAGCTCGGCGCCGTCGGCGTCGGTGGCCCTGGGCTGCGGGAAGATCGTGCCCGCCAGCCGGGGCGCGTCGCGGACGGGCAGCGACTTGGACACCGGCAGCGGGGTGTGCACCACCACGCCCCGGTCGAACGTCGGCTGGGGCTTGAACGCCTGCCGCTTCTGCGCCTCCCGCTCCTCGGGGGTGCGGGAGGCGGCGATCCGGTCGCGCTCGGCGGCCTTCTCGGGGTCGTGGTCGGTCATCTCCTTCGCCATCCGGAGGGAGACGGCCACCATCTGCGTGACATGGCCGAGCCGTTCGGTCTCGTACGTGTCCAGCAGACCGTCGGCCGACAGCCCCTTGACGACGGCGGCGAGCTTCCAGCCGAGGTTGAAGGCGTCGCGGATCCCGGAGTTCCAGCCCTGCCCGCCCACCACCGGCATGACGTGGGCGGCGTCACCGGCGAGGAAGATCCGCCCGTGCCGGAACCGGCCCGCGATCCGGGCGTGGTGCCGGTAGACGCGGCGGCGGATGATGTCCAGCTTCGACGGGTCCGGCACGTGGGGCGCGAGCAGACCGAAGACGAACGCGTCGTCCTCGACGTCGGCCTCGCCCTCGTCCTCGAAGAGGGTGAACTCCCAGCGGCGGATGCCGTGCGGCAGCGCGATGGAGGCGTAGCTGCGGGCGGGGTCCCCGCCGAACACGGCGTGGGGCGTGCCGATCGGGTCGTTGGCGACGTCGATCACGATCCCGTCGGTCGGCCGGGTCTCGCCCTCGAACGAGATGCCCAGCCGCTTGCGGGTGGGGGAGGACCCGCCCTCGGCGGCGACGACGTACCGTGCGCGCACGGCCCGGCCGTCCGCCAGGGCGGCCACCACGCCGTCGTCCTCCTCGGTCAGGTCCACGACCTCGGCGCCGAAACGCACGGCGGCGTTCGGGAAGCGGTCGAGGCCGGCGAGCAGCACCCGGTCGACCAGCGGCTGCACGAAGCCGTTGCGGCGCGGCCAGCCGAACTCGCGCGTCGTCGGGTTCACTTCGGACAGGATCGCCCCGGCGCCGTTGATCATGTAGATCTTCTGGTCCGGGACGGTGTGCGGAAGCACCTCGTCGACCAGCCCGGCGGTCTGCATCGCGCGCAGCGCCTCGTCGTCGATGCCCACGGCCCGCGGGTAGTCGATGAGTCCGTGCTCCCGCTCGACGACGAGGACGTCGACGCCCTGCTGCCCCAGCAGGTTGGCCAGGGTCAGGCCGACCGGACCCGCCCCGACGACGAGGACGTCGCAGGCCTTGTTCATGTGGTGCTCCGTGCGGATCGGGCCGGGCCCAGCCCGGCGATGGTGTCGCCGAACGCGCGGTTCAGCAGGACGAGATCGATGCCGAGGCCCACGTAGTCGACGAGGCCGTCGGCGAACAGGCCGGCCGCGTACTCGGGACGGCCGGAGTAGATGCCGAGGGTGACGCCGTGCGCGCGCGTCACCTCCCGGACGTAGGAGATCGCCTCGCGCACCGGACCCTCGTCCCAGTCACCGCGCCCGGGCAGGCCGTAGGAGACGGCGAGGTCGGCCGGGCCGATGTACACCGAGTCCAGACCCGGGGTCGCGACGATCTCCTCGGCGTGCTCGACGCCGGTCCGCGTCTCGATCTGGGCGACGGCGGACACCGCCCGGTTGCCGGCCTCGGTGTACGAGTCACCCGGGTACAGCGCGGGCCGGGACGGGCCCAGACTGCGGCCCCCGGCCGGCGGGTACTTGACGGCGGCGACCAGGGCCTCGGCCTGGGACCGGGACTCGACGGTGGGCGCGACGATCCCGCGGGCCCCGCTGTCGAGGAGCCGCAGAATCGGCGCGGGGTCCAGCGACCCCACCCGGGCGTAGGCGTACGCGTTCCCGCGCGGGATCGAGCGCAGGATCCCGCAGGCCGCCTCCAGCCCCAGCTCGCCGTGCTGGAGGTCCAGGACGACGCCGTCGTACCCGGCGGCCACCGCCCACTCGGGCATCGAGAACGACGGGACCGTCTGGTGGTACAGCACCGGGTTCCGGTCTCCGCCGACGGCTTCCCGCTTCACTGCGCCTGCCCCTGCTGCCCGGCCACGCGCGCCGCGTGGGCCGCGGCGGCCCGGCCGCCGAAGACCGGCACGATCTCCCGGCGGGCGAACAGCCACCGGCCGTCCACCTTGCGGTAGCGCTCGCGGAACTCACCGACCGACGCGGGCAGCGTCTGCGGCTCGACCGTGTCGCGGAAGGTCAGGTACTGCACGGTGCCCTCGACCTCGTCCCCGTCCCACACCAGGCGGATCCCGCCGATGTGGTGACGGCCGACGACGTCCGTCTGCCGGGCCCGCCTGGCCCCCCACGCCTTCATGGCCTCGCGGTCCATGTCGCCCATCGGACCCACCGAGACGCCGTCCTCGGTGTACAGCTCCCAGGTCGTGTCCGCCCGGTTGTGGTCGAGGCGGTAGAGCATCTCCGCGATGAGCTGCTCGATCTCGACGCGGGTGGCCGCGTCGACGGGACGGTAGTCACTCATGTTCAGCCTTTCGATTCCGCGGTCGCGACCACGCGACCCAGCCCGGTGACGGTGGCGACGCACTCGACGTCGGCGGGCCACGGCTCGATGTGGCCGATGGAGCCCGACAGCAGCACTTCTCCGGCGCGCAGCGGCTCGCCCGTGCGGATCGCGGTCTCCGCCAGCCAGACGACCGCGTTGACCGGGTCCCCCAGCACGTTGCCGCCGACACCCCGGGTGATCTCCTCGCCGCCCCCGGTGATGACCATCTCGACCCGGGTCAGGTCGACCTCGCCGTAGGGGCGCCGCTCCTCGCCGAGGACGACCCCGCTGCAGCCCGCGTTGTCGGCGATGGTGTCGACGATCTGCCCGACGGAGCCGGCGTAGCGGAAGTCCACCACCTCGAACGCGGGTGTCACGTAGTCGATCGCGGCCTCCACGCACGCACGGGAGGGATCCATGACGTCGCTCTTCAGCACGAACGCGACCTCCGCCTCGATCAGCAGGCGGTTGTACGCGGACAGCGGCAGGCGTGCGCCCGAGGCGTGCACCATGTCGTCGTGGATGATCCCGTAGTCCGGCTCGTCGATGCCCACGCGCCGCTGCACGAGGGGGTTGGTCAGGCCGACCTTGCGGCCCACCCGCTTCACCCCCAGTTCGCGTTCGCGGAGGGCGGCGAACTCGGCGGAGATCGCATAGGCGGAGTCGAGGTCGCGCTCGGGCAGCCGGGGGCTCACGTACGGCACGGTGTACACGCCGCGCTTGGCCTCGAACAGCTCGCGTGCGATCTCGCTGATGGTCTCCCGGGTGACGCTCACTCCGGTCCTTTCGTCAGGCATGCTTCTGGAGGAAGGCGACGGCCGCGGCGTTGAACTCGGCGGCCCCCTCCCACTGCGGCCAGTGGGCGGCGCCGCGGACCAGCAGGTACTCGCCGTCCGGGATCAGCCCGCACAGGCGCGCGCCCTCGGCCTCGTCACCGGTCGGCTCGTGGTCGGTCCACACCATGAGGGCCGGGACGGGGACGGCCGCGAAGTCGTCGTCGGTCACGCGGTTGCGCCACCGCCGCTCCGGCTCCCTCAGGGCGGACACGTTCGCCATGCTGAACCCGTCCCGGGCGTAGATCGCCCGGCGTACCCGGACCAGCTCGTCGGTGATGTTCCGCGGATCGTGGATCACGACCTGGAGGCGCTTCTTCACGTTCTCGAACGTCGGCTCGCTCACCGCCCTGGCGCTCACCGACTGCGTCCGGTCCAGCTGCGGTTCGCCGATCACCCGGCCGCCCGGCGCGGACAGAATCACCGTGCGCAGGCGTTCGGGGTGCTTCGGCGCGAACTTCAGCGCGAGCCAGCCGCCGAGCGACTCGCCGGCGAGATGCACCCGGTCCAGGCCGAGCGCGTCGAGCAGGGCGAGCAGGTGCTCCTCGTAGTCGCGGATCTCCAGCGGGTGGTCGGCCAGCGCGGTGTAGCCGTGGCCCGGGTAGTCGTAGCCGACCACCCGGAAACCGGCCTCGGCGAACGCGCGGACGTTCTGCGTCCACGCCTCGATGTGGCCGCTGGTGCCGCTGGCCAGGACGACCGTCTGCGCGTCCGGGGCCGCCCCGGCGATGTCGAGGACCCGGGTGCGGCAGCCGCCCGCGTCCACGTACCGCAGCGTGTGCTCCAGGTCCGCGATCTCCTCCCACAGGGTCGCCAGGTGCGCCCTCGCCGCCCCGCTCACGCCGTCACCGCCGCCTGCACGGCGAAGCCCGCGCCCCACTTCTCGACCGCCCAGTAGCGGTCGACGGCGAAGCGGTAGGGCCCGGCGGTCGACAGCGCCGCGTAGGCCGCGATCCAGCTGCGCATCTCGTGCGCGGCCGAGCCGCCCTCCGCCACGAACCAGCCGTTCTCCCAGCCGTCGGCCCCGGTGAGGTCGCCGGAGCGGAACGTGTCGAGGACGAGCTTGTCCCACTCCTCGTTCAGCGGGTCGCTCGGAGCCTTGCCGTCCGCGATCGCCTGGATGCCCTTGACGATCATCTGCTCGCGCTCGTGCCGCTCCTCGGGAGAGGGCGCGTAGGCGATCAGACGTTCCTGAACGGTGCCGGGGGCGCCGTCCCAGCGGGGGATCGGCGGGTTGTGGGAGATGCCGCCCGAGGCCAGGAACAGCACCTTCTTGTCCAGGGTCCGGGCGGCCCGGCCGAACGCCTCGCCCATCAGGCGCACCCGCCGCATGGGGGAGAGGGGCAGACCGATCGCGTTCACGAACACCGGCACGATCGGCTGCGTGAAGTTCTCGCCGAACACGAAGTCCAGGGGCTGGACGATGCCGTGGTCGACCGTCATCCGCTCGCTGCGGCCGATGTCGATGCCCTCGGCCAGCACGGCGGCGTGCAGCGCCCGGGCGGCGTCGGCGTCGACGGGGAGCGGCCCCGCGGTGGTGCCGTAGTCGCCGACGCCCTCGGCGGCCGCCCCGACGACCCACGGGGTGATCAGCGAGTAGAGCTGGCCGTTGAAGTGGTCGGGTCCGAACACCACGACCAGATCGGGGTCGTACCCGGAGACGAACTCCTTCACCTCGTCGACGGCGGCATTGATCTCGGCGAACGTCTCCCCGCCCGGGTCGACGTTGCCGAAGGACGGCGCGTGGGAGAGCGCTGCGACGGCCAGCGGCATGGAGCTGGTTCCTTTCTGGGAGGGTGCGGACGGCCGCTACGCGGACGTACCGGAGAGCACGGGCTCGGGGCGCTGGACCTCGGCCGCCTCGGAGCGGCGCTGGGCCAGGTGGAGGACGATGATGCTGACGCCGGCGAGCAGCATCGGCAGGGAGAAGACGGTGAAGGCCACGCCCATGCCCCAGCCGGCGTCGAAGGCCGCGCCGCCGATGACCGGGGCGGCGATGCCGCCGAACCGGCCGACGCCGATGACCACACCGAAGCCGGTCGAGCGGGCCAGCGTCGGGTAGAGCGTCGGGACGATCGTGTAGAAGGCCGCGGTGCCCGAGCAGACGAAGAAGGAGGCGGCGAACAGGGTCCACCAGGCGGTGGGCATCTGGGAGCCCACGATGCCGAACAGCGACAGGGTGAAGGTGGCCAGGAGCAGGAAGACCGGGGCGAGGACGCGGATGCTGATCCTGCCGCCCAGGTACCCGAAGAGGACGTTGCCGAGGATGCCGCCGATGCTGAAGGCGGTGACGAGCTGCGGGGCCAGCGCGGGGTTGTCGTTGGCCGAGGCCACGCTGCTCGGGGCCCAGTTGGTCATGAAGTAGAAGCTGAGCATGTAGGCGATGTAGCCGACGATCATCAGCAGGGTGTAGACGCCGGTCCGGCCGGTGAAGACGGTGCGCAGCGAGCCCTTCGCCTTGACCCCCGTGGACTCCGGCTCGGGAAGCGCCGTGAGCGCGGGCCGGCCCATCTTCGCGAGCAGCGCGTTGAGCCGCTGCAGGGAGTCGGGGCGGCGGCCCTCGGAGAGCCAGGCGAGCGACTCGGGCAGCAGCGCGTACGTGGCGACCGCGGCGATCGCGCTGAGGACGAACCCGATCCACCAGCCGAACTGCCAGCCGCGGGCGTCGAGCATCGGGCCGACGATCATCGAGCCGAGCAGTCCGCCGATGTTGATGGCGGCGGCGTAGACGGCCATGACCAGGGCGTACACGCGCTTGCCCGTGTACTCGGTGAGGATGACGCCGACCACGGCCACCAGACAGCCGACCCCGACGCCGGTGACGATGCGGCTCAGGACCAGGGGCCAGGTCCCGGTCTCCGGAGTGGCGAACGGGCCGATGAACATGCCCGCCGCGATCGTCGTGGTGGCGATGACGCCCATCTTGCGCCGGCCGATGCGGTCGGCGAGCGGCGCGACGATGATCGAGCCCACGAGCATGCCGATCAGGGCGCCGGACATGACCAGTCCGAGCTCCGCCTTCGAGACGCCGAAACCCCTCTCGATGTACGGCGCGGCGAACGACGTGAGGGAGACGTCGTAACCGTCGAGCACGACCAGGGTGATCGCGATGACGACGGCGCGTTTCTGCAGCCCGCTCATCTTCTCCTGCGGGATGTGGTCGGTGATCCTCATGCAAGTTCCCCTGTTCCGGGACAGAGCGGACCCGTGCCGTGGCAGGGGCCCGCAAAGGAGGACGCGGAACGCCGGCCGGCGACGTTCCGTCGATGAGAACTAGAAGTTACGTTCTAGAATCGCCATTACAGTGACGAGCGGCCATGGCCGGTGTCAAGGGGTGACGCGTAATTGGTGAAGCGGCGGCTCCAGGCCCTCCGGCCCCCGGGGCGGGCGTGCGGGGAACGTGCCGACACGGGTCTCGGCAACGACCGGCGGGATGCCGCCGCTCGTGTCGTCAAGCGCGAGTGCGTCAAGTGCGAGTGAAGGCCTAACCGTCCGCTCGGCGGGCGTGCCGGTGGCGGCCCGGATCACCGAAAGCGCTCGGGACGCAGCAGCCTGCGGGCCAGGCCCTCGACCGCGTAGGCCGAGCGGAGGCCGGTCATGGCGACCACCCGCGAGGAGGCTTGTCGTACGTGGTCTGCGCGCCGCAGGCGTCGAGGGCGACCGGGAAGCCCGTGGGCACGGCCGCGGTGGCCTTCGCGGCCCCGCCGCCCGCGTCGGAGGAACCGCAGCCGGTGGTCGGCGGCATGAACGGAGGAGCCACGGCAGCGGACGTGGCACGAAGGAACCCGCGCGTGCGGGCAGGGCGGAACGACCGGGACACGTGAAGCCCCCTGGGGCCCGCGCTCCTCGGGACGGGCCCGCGACGGACCGGTGTGCCCCGCGCGCCCCCTTCGCCGCTCTGGCCGGAAAGCGCATCCGGGAATCACTCCCGCGTGAGCCAGACTTGTTGCCTCACGCCACATGCGCACCGCTGCCGCGGTCGCCCGTGCCCGGGAGGCTTCTGATGACGTCGGACACGAGGCCGGAGGAAGAAAGGGCGGTGCCCCCGTCCGGACGGCGACGGCCTTCCGGTGACCGCGTGGCTCTGCGCGGTGATCTGCGCTCCGCCCTGCCCGACGCCACCGCGGCGGTGGTGGTGACCGTGCTCGTGTTCGCCCTCCTGTGGGCGCGCATGGAGTCGGGTGCGTCGGACACGGTCGCGGTGATGCCGTTCATGGACGATCCCGGCACCTACTGGATGTATCTGCTCAGCCAGGCGTTCGGGTGGTCGGGGCTGCTGTGGGCGTGGGGCACGGTCATGCTCGGTCTGCTGCTGTCGGGACCGCGCCCCGCCCGGCTGCCGGTCTCCCGGCAGGTGCTGGAGCGCTGGCACCGCACCACGAGCCTGACGGCCATGGCGCTGATGTTCGCGCACGCGCTGATGTTCGCGGCCGAACTCGTGCGCTACGAGACGGAGGTGGACTGGGCGGAGCGGTTGTGGGTGGGTTTCGCGGACAGCTTCGTGCCGGGCTGGTACGACTCCGGTACCGGAAAGATCGCCATCCCGATCGGGCAGGGTGCCCTGTACCTGGCGATCCCGCTCGGGTTGCTGTTCTACGTCCGGCACCGCATCGGAGCGAACACCTGGCGCCGGCTGCACCGTTTCGTGATCGTCGTGTACGTGCTGAGCGTGTGGCACACGCTGCTGTACGGGACCAACGTCTGGTACGGGGAGTGGCCGCGCACCGTTCTGTGGTTGTTGCAACTTCCGGTCGCGGTACTGCTGTTGCTGCGTCTGCTGAGGCCGGCACGGCGGGCCGAGCGGCTGGGCCCGCCGGGCGGGGGTGCGGCCCGGCCGGGCTGGTGGGTGCGGGTGGCAGGGCGGGTCGCGGTCGGGGCCGTTGTCATCGGGCTGGTCGTCGTGGTGGTGTCCGGCCGCGACGGCGGACGGGACCGCCCGGCCCACCCGCCCGCGACGGCCCCCCACGCCCAGGAGACGGACTGACGCCGCACCCCGCCCTCCATCTCCTGGCACGACACGACCGGTGACGGCGGCGGCGAGCCCCCGGCCGCCGACGGCGTCGGTGACCCCGCCGACGCGGTCGCCGGGTCCTTCGGCTCCTTCGCCCGCGTCAAGGCGCAGCTCACCAATGCCGTGGCGACCACCCAGGGTCCGGGCTGGGGCGTCCTGGCGTACGAGCCGCTGAGCGGCCGGCTGGTCGTCGAGCAGGTTCACGAGCACCAGGGCGACGTCGGCCAGGACTCCACTCCGGTCCTGCTCTTCGACGCCTGGGAGCAGGCCCCCTTCCCCTGCAAGTGGCGCGAGGAGGCTTCCGGCCCGGCATCCCGGCCGCAGGCCCTTCCGGCGCACCCGGGTCCGCCTCTGCACGCACGCCCTGGAGGCGCTCGGACCGGCCGGCGCTCATGTCCGGCGCCGTGTGCCGACACGGCCGGGGCGTGTGCCGAGGCGATATGTCGCCGCGTCGGCGGGAACCGGCCACCGAACAGGAGCGGATCCTCCGCGAGGCGTTCGCACGGCTGCTGGGCCTGCCGACGGTCGGTGCGGACGACGACTTCTTCGCCCTCGGCGGTCATTCGCTGCTGGCCACACGCCTGGTCAGCCGAGTGCGTACGGTGCTGGGCGGGGAGCCGCCGATCCGTACCGTCTTCACCTCGCCCACGCCGGCCGCACTCGCGGGCTGGCTCGCCGGCCGGGGTGACCGGCGGCCGAAGGCCAGGCCCGCGCCGCGGCGCATGCGCAGGCCCGACGGCGCATGAGCCGTCGTACGGCCGCCCGCGTCAACCTGATCACGGACATCGCCACCACCAGCCCCATCCGGGACACCCAGGCCCTGCCCGGCATCCACACCGGGCGCTGTCTCAGCTGATGTGGTTCGGTTCTGACGCTTCGCGATGGCAGGTCTTGTTAGAATTTCTGATCATGGACTTGGTTACGGGGAACGAGATGATCACGATTCCCCCAGGGCAAGTGACGCTGTCGGACCGGCGGACGCAGCGCAACTGGTCGGTCGAGCTCGCGCCTTATCAGCTCGCGGCATTCCCAGTCACCCAGGCGTTCTACGCCCAGATCACTGGCCGGCGGCCGAGCACCGCCCATGGCGACGGGTTGCCCGTCGAATGTGTCTCCTGGTGGGACTCGGTACGGTTCTGCAACGCACTGTCCCAGCGCGACGGGTTCACGCCTGCGTACCACTTCCATACCGACGGCGAGAATATCGAGTGGGATGCGTCCGCCGATGGGTACCGACTGCCGACCGAAGCCGAGTGGGAGCATGCCTGCCGTGCGGGTACGGCAGGGCCACGTTACGGGGAGCTCGACGAGATCGCGTGGTACCGCGGCAACTCACACGAAGGCATCC
This sequence comes from Streptomyces sp. DSM 120436, assembly GCF_055778765.1. NCBI lineage: Bacteria > Bacillati > Actinomycetota > Actinomycetes > Kitasatosporales > Streptomycetaceae > Streptomyces > Streptomyces sp. DSM 120436. The sequence continues at coordinate 4,326,273 of NZ_JBSKBS010000001.1, forward strand.
ACGAACCGGGCGGCAAACTCCCCAACGCCTGGGGGATTTACGACATGCTTGGCAACGTCTGGGACTGGTGTTGGGATGTCTACGACGCCGAAGCCTACGGCGCCTATCGGGTGCTCCGTGGAGGTGGATGGTTCGATGAGCACTGGAGTTGCCGGGCCTCCGTGCGACGCCGTGGTCACCCGACCTTCAAGGTCGACGACGTCGGGTTTCGCATCGCGCGTTCCCTCCTGTGACGGGTCGATTGCGTCCGTTTCCCTCATGCAACGGAAGCCGCTCGCGCCCACCTTCAAGTGGGCGTTAAGAGCTGGTCTGCGCCGGTAAGTGGGTATCGGCACCGAGAAGAAGAAGCTGCGCCTGCTCGACCTGGGCGCCAGCTGCTCCTTCCGCTCGCCGGCCCGCGGCCCGCACGGCGAGGCCCTGGTCCTCGGAACCGACGGCGCCCTCCACGTCATCGACCCGGACAGCGGCAGGACCGAGAAGAAGATCCCCGCCGTGGGCAAGTGGCAGGAGCCGCTGGACTGGCGGCAGGCCCGGCCCACCCTGTTCGTCCGCGACCGCACCGCGTACGTCTCCGGCCCCGGCAAGAAGGCCCTGCACGCCATCGACCTGGACACGGGGAAGAAGATCGCCTCCGTCACCCTGCCGGAGGGCACCAACGAACTGTCGGGCGTCGTCCCCGGACACTGACTCCGCGACGTGCCCTCGCCGCCGCGGCCTCGAGACCGCGGTGGCGAGGGGGCACCGCTGTCCCGCCGCGGGACCGGACCCGGTCCTCGGTCACGACGGGAGAAGCGGCGTACGGACGTACGTGTGGCGGGTACCGGGTGTCGCTCGTGTGGGCGGGCGGCTGTCGGGGACGCCTGGAACGCGTCGGCCCACACGGCCCGTCACCGACCCACGGGATCACCGTCGGCACCGTCGTTCTGGACGCGCAGTGTCAGGTGGCCGCCGTGATGCAGCGGTGTGCTCAGCCGTGGGCGCGCCGCCTCGTGGCCGGTCTCCGCGTCGACGATGTGCACCTCGCCGTGGCCGCCCCGGGTGACGGCGATCCAGTCGGAGCCCGGTGAGGCGGCCACCGCGCGGCGTTGGACGCCCTCCCAGGGGGTGCCGCCGCGACGTGGAGCACCGTCCATACCGGGCAGGGGGAAGCGGCGGGCGGCGCCGTCGGCGCCGAGCAGGATCAGCTCGTCGCCGTCGGGATGGACACGGGTGAAAGCGGTGTGGCGCCGGGCGAGGGCCAGCCGGAAGACGAGCCCGGGACCGAGGTCCGTGAGCAGCGTGCGGCCGGTTCCCAGCTCATGGTGCCATGCCTGGTTGGTCCACTCCGGCCAGCGCAGCGGGTCCGGGTCGCCGCCGCGCAGCGTGGTCCACAGTGCCTGACGCCGGGTGTCGAGCCGGAGGTACCAGCCCCGGGCGGGCGATCCCCACGGAATGACCGCCTCGGCAGCGAGGATGTCGCCCTTCCTGCGGGCCCGGTGCACTCCCTGGCTCGTGGCCGCGAACACCTGCTCCGAGTCGGGTGCCTGCGCGTCCCCGTGCCCGTCGTCCGGCAGCGGCAGGAGCGCGTGAGGGGTGACCAGGGGGCAGCCATGCGGAGCCGCGAGGAGGTCCGCGAACCGGTGGACGGCCAGCGCACCGGGTTCCCGGTGCCGCAGTACGACCAGAGGGTCGGTCTCGCCCAGCACGGTCACGCCCGGTTCGCCGATGCGCGTCCGCACCCGTGCGGCCTCTCCGGTGGTCAGGTCGAGGACCGTCAGCAGGTCCGACCACGGTTCGCTGTTCCTGCCGAGGCCGGTGGTGACGGCCAGTCGGCGGCCGGACGGGTCGCAGGCGAGGTGCTCGGCCGGCACGGCGACCGGAACCGCGCGCTCCACGAGTTGCTCGGCGTAGGGGTTGAGCACCAGCAGTTCACCGCGGCGGTCGTCGACGCAGGCCACCCGCCCGCCCGGCAGCGCCAGGAACCCGGCGTGCTCCGAAAGGTGACGGCCGGTGAGGCGCCCTGCCACGGCGCCGTCGGGCACGGTCAGCAGGTGTACGGCTCCGGCCACATGGTCGGAGACGAGCAGGACGGGTGCGGCAACAGGCATGAGTCCTCCGGGAACCGGTCTGGTGAAAACGATTATCATGTATCTTCAGTGCGTTCCCGGTACCTGAAAAGAAGCGAGGGCATCGATGCTGCGCTCACCGTCGAGATTCGTTCGCAGTTGGCTCACCGCAGCGGCGGTGGGCTCGCTCCTGGTCGGCTGCGGCTCGTCCTCCGAAGAGGCCACGGACGACAAGGCCAAGCCCGCGGCGAAGACGGAGGTGACCGTCGAACCCATCAAGGCGTCGACGGAGTTGACCGACACCAACGGCGTCAGGATCTCCCTGAAGAAGGAGCCCGAGCGGATCGTCTGCCTGTTCGCCCTGTGCGACGACATCCTGACGGAACTGGGCATCGTGCCGGCGGCCACCAACAGCGCGTTGCTCGCCCACCCGGACTTCCTGGGAGAGGAGAAGGCCAAGGAGGTGGACATCATCCCCGGCGGATTCATCGCCCCGGAGGTGGAGGCGATCCTCTCCCACAAGCCCGATCTCGTGATCGGCCTCGGGGACACCCACGGCAAGCTCGCCCCGGCGCTCAAGGGAGCGACCACGTTCTGGGCCATGCAGCCCGAGACGTGGCAGGACAGCGTGGGCTACCTGCGCGACACCGCCGCGCTCACCGGCCGCACCGCCCAGGGGGAGAAGGCGGAGAGGGCCTTCCGGGCGAAGCTCGCCGAGGCCGAGAAGACCCCGAGCGACAAGACCGCGCTCATCATCTACGGCAGTGACGAGAACTTCGGCGTCGCGACGCCCGAAGGTGACGTGGCCGCCAGCCTGTTCCCCAAGATCGCCGACTACCCGTGGAAGTCCCGTGGTGTGGAGGGAAGTTACAGTCTCGAAGAGATCCTCGCCAAGGACGTCGACGTGCTGTTCGTCGAGACGCTGAGCTTCGGCGACGCGGAGGGCGAACTGTCCGAGAAGCTCGCCGGGAACCCGCTCTGGGGCAAGATTCCGGCAGTGAGGAACGATGACGTCCACGAGGTGAACTCAGAGGTGTGGGCCAAGGGGCGCGGCACCCGTTCGCTGGGCATCGTGCTCGACGAGGCCACGGCCGCGCTGCGGTGAGGACGTCCCTTCCAGGACCCGCCGTAGCCGATCAGGCCGCGGCGGGCGGAGAGCGGCCGTCGCGCGGCATGCGGAGGTGGCAACCGCTTCTGGTGGTCGTGTTGCTGGCCGTCTCCTCGGTCTGCGCGCTCGGCCTCGGCACGCCCTACGTCCCCCCGCACCGGCTGGTCGCCGCGGTACTGGACGGGGACACCACCCTCGCCGGGATCGTCGTGACCGAACTCCGCGTGCCCCGCCTGCTGCTGGCGCTCGTCGCCGGTGCCTGTCTGGGGGCGGCCGGACTGGTGCTCCAGGAGGCGCTGCGCAACCCCCTGGCGGTGCCGGAGATGCTGGGCGTGTCGTCGGGGGCCGCGCTCGGGGTGGCCGCGCCGCTGGTGCTGACCCTCTCGCTGCCCGCCGCCGTCCAGCCGCTGCTGGCCATCGGCGGCGCCGCGCTCGGCGGCGGACTGACGCTGCTCGTCGCGGGGCTGGGTCGCAGCCCGTCCGCCGTGCTGCTGACCGGCGCCGCGGTGGCGGCCGCGCTGCAGGCCGCGCTGCTCGTCCTGATGGTCATGGCCGACCAGCTCGACCTCCAGCTGATCTACCGCTACCTGCTCGGCTCCCTCTCCGCCCGGACGTGGGACGACGTGACGGGCCTGTGGCCGTGGCTGCTCGTCGCGGTGCCCGCACTCGTGCTGTGCGCGCCGGTGCTGTCCGTGCTGCGGCTGGGCGACGAGGACGCGGAGGCGCTCGGTGTGCGAGCTCAGCGCGCCCGGCTGGCAGCGCTGGCCATCGCCGTGGTGCTGATCGCTCCGGTGACGGCCGTGTGCGGGCCCGTCGCGTGGGTGGGGTTCCTCGCCCCACACCTGAGCCGCTGGTTCGATCCCGCGGCGGGAGCGGTGCGCTGGCTCCCCTGGTCCGCGGCCTGGGGCGCTGTCGTCGTGGTGGCCGCCGATGTCCCGGCCCGGCTGGCGTTGGCGCCCGTGGAGACGCCCGCCGGCGCGTGGACGGCCCTGCTGGGGGTGCCGGCCGGCGTCGCGCTGATGCGGTCGGGTGGCCGTCGCCGGGCGGTGGCCCGGCGCGGACCGGCCGCTTCGTCCGGGGGGCGCGAGCGACTGTCCGGGCCGCGGAAGACGGCTTCGGGTGTGGCGGACGAAGTGCCTCCCGCCGGGGCATCGCATCACGCTCACCGGGGCGAACCCGGGCCCGGCGGTCCGACCTCGCCGCCTCTCGGGACGACCGGAACGGAGGACGTACGGTGACCCGGCGTTTCACGGCCCTCGCGGCACTGGCCGTCGTGTGCGCCGCAGTGGAGGTGGTGGCCGGGCGCGGCATGTCCCCGGGGGCGGTCTGGGACGTCCTCAACGGCGGCGGTGACGCGACGGAGCGCCACATCGTGTTCCAGCTGCGCCTGCCGAGGCTGTTGGTGGCCCTCGGCGCGGGGGCCTGTCTGGCCGTGGCGGGACTGGTCCTGCAGTCCGCCCTGCGTAATCCCCTGGCCGGGCCGGAGGTGACGGGCGTGACCCCGGGGGCGGTGCTCGGCGCCGTCACCGCGACCGCCCTGGGGCTCGCCGGGTGGGACTCGCCCCTGGCCGTGGTCCTCGCCGCCTGCGCGGGCGGGTGCGCCGGAGCGGCGCTGCTGTGGCTGCTCGCCGGCCGCGGGCGCGGTGATCCCGCGCAGACCGCCGTGCACGGGGTACTGGTGTCGGCGGTGCTCGGCGGGCTCACCGCCATGGTGCTGCTCGTGGAACCGGGTGAGCTCGGCAGCGTCGTGCAGTGGCTGGTGGGCACCACGGAGGGCCGGGTGTGGGAGCACTGGCACCTGCTGTGGCCGTGGGCGCTCGTCTGGGGGGCTGCTGCCTGGCTGCTGGCGGGGCCGTTGACCCTGCTGCGCTGCGGGGACGACATCGCCCTCGCCGCCGGTCTCTCCGCCCGCCGGGCCCGGACCCTGGCCCTGATGTGCGCGGTGGCCCTGACCGCCGGCGCCGTGGCTGCGGTCGGCGCGCTGGGCTTCATCGGGTTGCTCGTTCCGCACCTGGCCGTGGCCGTCTTCGGTGCGGACCTGCGCCGGAGCCTGCCCGGCGCCGCCCTGACAGGCGCGGTCGTGGTGTGCGGGGCCGACGCGGCGGCGCAGGTGTCCTCGCGGCTGCTGGCGGCGGCGCTGGACTCCGGGCGGCTCACGTTGCCGGTCGGGGCGCTCACCGCCTGCCTCGGCGCCGCGCTGCTGCTGCTCGTCGTGCGCCGCACGCCGAGCCGTACGTTCTGACGTCGAATCGAGGACAGAGCATGATCGAGTCCGTGGGGATCCACGTCGAGGGGGTTCACTTCGGCTACCCCGGACGGCCCGTGCTGCGGGGCGTCGACCTGACCGTCCGGCCGGGCGAACTGACCGCCCTGATCGGCCTGAACGGCTGCGGCAAGTCGACCCTGCTGCGGCTGGCCGCCGGGCTGCTCCACCCCGACGAAGGGCGCGTGCTGCTCGGCGAGGACGACGTCACGCGGCTTTCAAGACGCGCCACGGCCCGGAGGGTGGCCTTGCTGCACCAGTCGGCTCCGGCCGTGCCGGGCATGACGGTGCGTCACCTCGTCCGTCAGGGGCGGTATGCGGCACGTGGCCCGCTGGGCATGCTGCGCGAGGGCGACGACCCCGTCGTGCGCCGGGCGCTGCGTGATGTCGGGGTGGAGGACTGGGCCGACCGTGACGTCGACGCGCTGTCCGGCGGCGAGCGGCAACGTGTCCGGCTCGCGATGGCGCTCGCGCAGGACACCCGGGTCCTGCTGCTCGACGAACCGACCACGTACCTGGATCTGCACCACCAGCTCGACGTACTGCAGACCGTGGTGCGTCTGCGGGAGGAACGCGGGCTCACGGTGGTGATGGTGCTGCACGACCTGGCCCACGCGGCCCGGTTCGCCGAGCGGATCGTCGCCCTGCGGGAGGGCCGTGTGGTCGCCGACGGAGCGCCGAAGCAGGTCGTCACGCCGGGGTTGCTGGCGGAGGTGCTGCAGGTGGCGGGCCGGGTCGGCGAGGATCCGGAAGGAGGGTGGCCCGTGTGTTACCCAGATCACCCCATCGCAGCTCTAGAATATGAAAATCAGATTCATTAGAGTGAGGTCGCGGCGTTCGTCCGAACGCCGTGTCTCCCTGCTGATGAAGGAGAGTTCATGGAAAACGAGCAGGTCTTCGCGCCGATCGCCGACCCGGGTCAGCTGGCTCACGACTCGGCCTCTCACTCCAACGCGCTCGTCGAGAACCCCTTCGAGGACACCGAGGAGTAAGCGAGGGCCCAGCCACCCTCGACCGTGGGCCCGCCCGATGCCTTCCGGGCGGGCCCACGCCCGTCCCCGCTCCCGTCGACAGGAGGAACACCGTGTCCCGTAGCCGACTCGTCCCCGGTGTCGAGGTCGTCGCCGTGCCCGGGAGAGGGCTTGCCGTCCGCACCTCCGCGGGGGAGTTCTTCAGCGTCAGGACAGGAGACGTTGACGAGGACGCCTTGCTCTCCCTGCTCACCGGGGGGACCACGGCCCCGGTGGACGAGGGGATGGACCGCGTGATCCGGGCGTTCGAAGAAGCCGGATACCTGGCGGAAGGGCCGTGGAGCCCGGAGTGGCCCGCCGCTCGCCGGGACGTCAGGGTCCTCGGCGACCCGGTCCTGACCGAACCGCTCGCCGTGCACCTGGCCGCCCTGGGCGCGCGGCCCCGCACGACTCCGGCCGTGACCGCCTCCGGCAGCTCGCCGGCGGGCGTCGAGAACCTGCTCGACGGAAACCCCTCCGCGGTCGTCTGGTGCCTGGACGGACCCGTGCCGGACGGCTTGTGGGACGCCGCCGACCGCCTGCCGGAGCACGGTGTCGCGTGGCTGCGCTGCCACCGCGAGGGCTGGCAGGCGTACGTCGAGCCGGTGGCCGCCGCTCCCGGGGACGTCACCTCGGCACACGTCCGGTCCCGCCGGCTCGCCGCCACGCCCGCTCACCGCGAACTGGCCGCGTACTGGAGCGGACCGCGTACCTCCGGCGCGCCGGTCCGCCTCGCCGCGCCCGCCGCCACGCTGCTCGCGGCGCTGCTCGCGGACGATCTCGGCCGGTGGGCCACCGGGGCCTCCGACCCGGGGGGACTCCCGGTGCGGCGTCGACTGCGACGGGTGGACCTGCGCACGCTGACCGTCACCGAGCACCCCGTGCTGCCGGTGCCCGACGTCGCGCCGATGCCGAAGAAGGACGGATGACGGCGTTCAGCACGGCCGTGGGGGGACTCGCCACCGACGTCCTGCTCCCGGCCGGTGACGGCCCCTTCCCGACCGTCCTGGTGCGCACCCCCTACGACCGGACCCGGCACGAGGCCGAGGCGCGCGGCTGGGCCCGCCGCGGGTTCGCCGCCGTCGTCCAGGACGTGCGGGGGCGCTTCGCGTCGCCGGGGGAGTGGCACCCGTACGCGCACGAGACCGCGGACGGCACAGCGGCCGTCCGCTGGATCCGGCAACAGCCGTGGAGCGACGGGCGGCTGGTGGCCGCCGGCGCCTCCTACGCCGCCCACTGCGCCCTCGTCCTCGCCCTCGACGCGCCCGGGGACGCCCGGCCGGACGCCGTCATCGTGGCCGTGCCCGCCCTCGGCCCGGCGGAGACGGCCCGCGAGGCGTCCGGCGTGGAACGGCTGCTGTCCCGCGCCGGATGGTGGGCCGCCCACGGCGACCGGCGCGACTCCGACGAGAACGCGCTGGACAAGGCCCTCGCCGAGGACCCCGGCCTGCTCGCCCACCTGCCGTTGACCGCCCTGCCCGAGCGGCTGGGACGCGCCCTGCCCTCGTGGGCGGGGGTGTGGCGCCGGCCCGACCGCGGGCGCCTCGTGGCGCGGGCGGCGCACGCCGGGCCGCCCCTGCTCACGGTGGGCGGCCACCACGACCACTTCACCGAGGAGACCGTCGCCCTGTGGCGCGCCTGGGGCGGATCCTCGGCGCGTCTGCTGCTCGGCCCCTGGGGGCACCCGCTGACCGCTGCTCCGGGGCCGGACGCGGGACCCGCCCACCGGCTGAACCTCGGCGAGCTGTACGTGCGCTGGGCCCGCCGCGCCCTGACCGGCGGCCTCGCCCCCGGCCACCACGGCGCACTGGCGCTCGGCGGCGCCGGCCTGTGGCTGCCCGCCGACGCAGAGGGAGAACCGCGTGCCCACCGCACGCGCCTGCTGCACGGCTCCGCCTTCACCGCCGACCCCGTCCGGCCCGTCCGCTCCGACGACCTGACCGTCCCCGCCGATGGCCCGCCCGACCGCTGCCTGCTGGTCACACCGCCGTCGCCGCGTCCGCTCGACCTCGTCGGCCCCGTCAGCGTGCGGCTGCGGGCCACCGCCCACACACCGTCCGCCGACTGGGCCGCCAGGCTCGTCGCGCTCCCACCGGACGGGACCGCCGAGCGGCTCGCCGTCGGTATCGTCCGGCGTGCCGAACCGGCCGGCCGGGAAGCCGCGTTCACCGTCGGACTCGGCCGGCTCGCACGTCGGCTCCGGGCCGGTACCCGGCTGCGCCTGGAGATCGCCGGACACCACTTCCCGGCCCACGCCCGCAACCCCCACACCGGGGACGACCCGATGACGGCCGCACAACTGCTCGCCTCCCGGCGGGAGGTCGACCCGGACAGCGTGGTGCTGAACCTGCCCGTCCTCCCGTCCCGTCCCGCCCCCACCGACCCCGCCGAGGAGATCCTGCGATGACGGCTCTGCCGCTGGAAGCGCTCGTCGACCCCGTCTGCGGAATCGTCCGCAAGGTCAAGCCCGTCGAGCACCCCGCGGGCGCCCCGCCCCGCTACACCGCGCTCACGGCCGAGGTGTCCGACGCTCGCAGACACGGCCTGTGGCCCGCCGACCGGGTCTCCCTCGGCACCACCTTCGGCGACCCCGGACAGGCCCGCGTCGCCGCGATAGCCGAGGGGGTGGAGCGCTACTGCGGCAACCGCGTGCCGCCGCCCGGCCACCCGGACGCACCCGTGCGCGCCACCGCCGCCGAACTGGCGGACAAGGGCCTGCGCCTGTACGGTCCGGCCGATCTGCCCGCCTACGCACCCTGGCAGCACGCCCGCGCGAAGTTCCCCTACCGCCCGTTCACCGCCGACACCCCCGCGCTGTGGACACGGGGAACCGAACGACTGCCCGACGGGACCGCCGCCGAGGTCTGGGCACCCGTCTCGCTCACCCACCTCAACTGGCGCCAAGGTGACCTGCGCGAGCTGCCCCGCACCCACCACCTCAACTACGCCGGGATCGCCACCGGACAGGGCCTCGACGACGCTGTCGAGCGCGGCCTGCTGGAGGTCGTCGAACGCGACGCCCTGGAACTGTGGTGGCACCTGGACGGCCCGGCCCGGGGCATCGACCCGGCGAGCGTGCCCGGCCTCGCCGACGACCTCGCCGGCTCCGCGCTCGACGTCCACATCGTCGAGATGCACTCGGAGTTCGCCCCCTGCATGGCCGCGCTCGTCCACGACCCGCGCCTCGGCCTGTACGCCGCCGGGTTCGCCTGCAAGTACGATCCCGCCGAGGCTGCCCGCAAGGCCGTCCTGGAAGCCGTCCACACCTGGGTCTTCACCCAGGGCCTGACCGACCCCGGCGGCTGGGTGTTCCAGGCCGTCGAGGCCGGACTGCTCGCCCGCGGGCTGTACCTGGAGCACCGGGCCGACGGCCGCTACCTCGACGTGTGCGGCGAGCAGTTCGAGCACGTGCGCGACCTGGGAGCACACGTGCAGGTGTGGCTGGACGGGCGGATGGCGGCCGAGGCCCGGAGGTTCACCGAGCCCGCGCTCGGGACGGTGTCCGTCGCAGAGGTCGAGCCGGGCAGCCGGGAGCGGCTGGAGAGCACGCTGCGCGGGGGCGGTCACCGTGTCATGACCTTCGACCTCACCACCGAGGACGTGGCGGAGACCGCGCTGCGCGTCGCCCGGGTCCTCGTCTCCGGACTGCTGCCCAACGCGCCCGCCGCCTTCGGCTACTTCGGCTGCCCGCGCCTTGCCGAGGCCGCCGTCGCGCGCGGATGGCGCGCGACCGCGCCGAGCGCGCCGGAGGATTTCACGCTGGCGCCTCCGCCGCACATGTGAGGGCCGCTGTGGAAGACCACCGCGAGGACCCGCCGACGGGCCTCGTCGCCGCCCTCGCCCGGGCCCGCTCTCCGGAACGTCCCGGCCCCGGCACGCCCGCCGGAGCACCCGTCCGGGCCTGGGCGGGTCCGCCGCTCCCGATCCCGGAGGCCGGCCCCGCGGACCTCGACCTGCGGACTCTGCTGCATCTTTCCCTGGCGGCCTCGGACGCCACCGGACGCCTCAGGCCCACCCCCTCCGCCGGTGCGCTGCACCCGGTGGACGCCGAACTGGTCGTGGGCGCCGGCTGCTCCCTGCCGCCCGGCCGCTACGGCTACGACCCGCTGCGCCACCGCGTCCATCACGTCGGCCCGCCCGTCGACGGCACGCCGCCGGGCGTGACCGTCGCACTCTCCGTCACCGCACAGCGCACGGTGTCCCACTACGGCCACCGGGCCTGGCCCCTCCTGTTGCTGGACACCGGGCACGCCGCCGCGGCGCTGCTCCTGGCGGCCCGCGTCCTGGGCGCGGGCGAATCCGACGTACGGATGGACGGACGCACCGAGAACCCCCTGGCCGTCGTACGCATCCCACCGCCCTACGGGCGGAGCCCGAGGCGCCCTGCAGGGACTGAGGACCCGCCCGCCCCGGCCGACCTGCTGGCGCGCCGCAGCACCCCGCCGCCGTTGCCGGGCCTCCCACCCCGCGATGCACTGCGGGCAGTCCTGGCCACCGCCGAACGAGCCGGGGACGGTGGCCTGTTGCGCTGGTGCGCCGCGGTCGGCCCGCCTCGGCCCGGCCTCATGGAACTGGCCCCCGAGGGCACGACCCTGCGGCGCTACGCGTCCGGCGAGGCCCGTCCGACGCTCGCGGCCTGGGCGGCGGGCCAGGCGTGGCTCGCGGACGCCGGCGCCGTACTGCTCGCCCACGGCTGCCCCACGGACGCCGACACCGCGCACATCCGCCGCGCCCACCTGCGAGCCGGCTTCGCCGTCCACCTGGCCCATGTCGCAGCTCTGCGCCACGGGCTGGCGGCCCGACCCGTCGGCTCCTGGCAGCAGGCGGATCTCGGCGCCGCCCTGGGCGCCGCGCCGGGCCGTGACTGGGTCGTGCACGCCCTGGCCCTCGGCACCCGCCACGCCGACGAGGAGAACTCCACATGATCGTCCACCCCGAGCTGCGCCGCGCCGCACGGCGCGCACGGCGTCCCCTGCTCGCGGCCACCCTCCTGCAGGGAGCCGTCACCCTCACGCACCTGGCGCAGGCCGCGCTGCTGGCCCTCGCGCTCGCCGGCCTGGCCCGTGCTGACACCGGCCACCTCCCGTGGCTGCTGGCCGCGGTGCTCGCCGTCGTCGCCGCCCGCGCCGGGCTCGCCCTGTGGCAGCGGTGCACCGCCACCCGCGCCGGGGCCCGGGTCAGGGTGGCACTGCGCGACGAACTCCTGGCCCACCTGGGCCGGCTGGGGCCCGCGTACCTGACCACAGCGCGGGCGGGAGCCGTCCGCACCACCCTGGTCGAGGGGGTGGAGGGCGTCGACGCCTACGTCTCCCGCTACCTGCCCCAGCTCCTGGTCACCCTCGCGGTACCACCCCTGGTCCTCGCCGTCCTCGCCGTGGTCGAACCCCGGGCCCTCCTCGGCCTCGTCCCCGCCCTGCTCCTGGCCCTGCTGGGTCCGCGCGCCTGGGACCGGCTCCTCGCCACCCGCGGAAAGGAGCACTGGGACACCTACGAAGGACTGGGCGCCGACTACCTGGAGGCCCTCCAGGGCATGCCCGCCCTGCGCGCCGCGGGCGCGGTCGGCCGCACCCGGGCACGCCTGGAGGAGCGGTCCGCGGCCCTGCACCGCGCGACCGTCGCCAAACTGCGCGTGTCCCTGGTCGACACCGGCATCACCGACCTCGCCGTCCAGGGCGGCACCGCCGCCGCGGCGCTCCTGGCGTGCTGGTCGGCCGTCACCGGATCCACCACCGCGACCGGCACCTATCTGGTGCTGCTGCTGGCCTCCGAGTGCTTCCGCCCGGTCCGCGACCTCGCCCGGGAATGGCACGCCGGCTACCTGGGGGTGTCGGCCGCCGACGGGCTGGCGGCCCTGCGCACGGCCGCGCCGGCGGTCCCCGACACCGCAACGGCGCCCGCGCACTGGCACACCCCGCCCGAACTCCGCTTCCACGACGTCCGGTTCACCTACGACGGTGCTCCCGCACCTGCCCTGGACGGCGTCTCCTTCACCGCGCGGGCGGGACGGACCACCGCGATCGTCGGGCCGTCCGGCGCGGGCAAGTCGACCCTGCTGGCCCTGCTCCTGCGCCACCACGACCCGCAGGAAGGGCGGATCACCCTCGACGGGCGCCCCACGACCGAGTACGCGCTCGACTCGCTGCGGCAGGGCATCGCCGTGGTCTCGCAGGAGACGTACCTGTTCCACGCCGCCATCGCCGACAACCTGCGTCTGGCCCGGCCCGGCGCCACGGACGACGAGCTCGTCCGGGCGGCGCGCGCCGCCGGGATCCACGACGAGATCGCCGCCCTCCCGGACGGCTACGCCACCGTCCTCGGCGAACGGGGCGCCACGCTCTCCGGCGGCCAGCGACAGCGGCTCGCCCTCGCCCGGGCCCTGCTGTCCGACGCCCCGGTCCTCGTCCTCGACGAGGCCACCAGCGCGGTCGACGAGCGCCGCGAGGCGGACATCGTCCGGGAGCTGCTGAAGGCGGTCGGCGGGCGGACCGTCCTGGTGGTCGCCCACCGGCTCGCGGCCGTCCGGCACGCCGACCGGATCGTCGTCCTCGACACGGGACGGGTGGACGCCGTCGGCGACCACACCGGCCTGGTCGAGGCCGGCGGCGTCTACACCCGGCTCGTCGAGGCCGGCCGCGCCCACCGAGGAGACCTCGCCGCATGAGCACTGTCACCGCTCCCGCCGCCCCCGGGGCGGACGGCCCCGCGCGGGGCGCGCTGCGCGCCCTGCTGCCCGCCCTCGCGGCACACCGCGCCATGACGGCCCGCACCTGTGCCGCCGCGCTCCTCGAACAGGGCTCCCTCGTCGCGCTGGTGACCCTGGCCGCGCACACCGTGGGCACCGCCGTCATCGAAGGGCGCGCCCCCACGGCCGGCACCGTCTCCGCGCTCGTCGCCCTCGTTCTCGTACGCGCCCTGACGACCTGGCGGGAGATGGACCTCTCGCACGACCTGGCCTACCGGGTGCTGGCCGCACTGCGGGTCCGCGTTTTCGACGGACTGGCCCGCAGCGCGCCCGCCCGGGTCGCCGGCCGGCGCAGCGGCGACCTCGCCGCCACCGCCATGGCCGACGTGGAGGCGCTGGAGTTCTTCTACGCCCACACCACCGCCCAACTGCTCGCGGCGGGAACGGTCCTCACCGGCGGATCGGTACTTCTGGCCCTGGTGGAGCCGTGGCTGCTGGCGGCCGTGCTGCCGGTCGCGGCCCTGCTCGCCGCGGCGCCCTTCGCCGACGCAGGCGGACGCACGGTACGCGGCGGCCGCACCCGCACGGCCGTGGCCGCGCTGTCGGCCGACACGGTGGAGACCGTCGACGGGCTGCGCGAACTGCTCGCCTTCGGCGCTCTGGCCGGACGCCGCCGCAAGCTGGCGGAGCGGGGGCGGCAGGTGGGCGACGCCCAGCGCGCCGAGGCCACCTGGGAGGCCGTCGCCGCCGCCGTCCGCGACCTCCTCATCGTGGTCGCGGTCCTCGGCGTGGTCGCCGCGGCGGCACAGTCCGTGACCTCCGGACGGCTGCACGGCGCCTGGGCGCCGGCCGCGATGGCGCTGGCCCTGTCCGTCCTCGGCCCGGTTGCGGAGTCGGCCCGCGCCCTGAGCCAGGCCGTGGCCCTGCGCGCCGCCGCCGCTCGCGTCGACGCGGCCGTCAAGGCCCCCGCCCTCGCACCGCCGCCCACCGCACCACGCCCCCTGCCTCCCGGACCACTGGGCGTCCGGCTGCACCGAGTGAGGTTCGACTACGGCGGCGGGCCCGTGCTGGACGGCGTCGACCTCACCGTCCACCCCGGCCGGACACTCGCCCTCGTCGGCGCTTCCGGCGCCGGCAAGTCCACCTGTGCCCACCTGCTGGCTCGCTTCTGGGACCCGTCCGCCGGTGAGGTCCAGTTGCTGCCCGCCGACGGCGATCCCGTGGACGTGAGGGAGGTGAACGACGCGGAACTGCGGCGGGCGGTGGTGCTGGTGGGACAGGACACCCCCCTCTTCCACGGGACCCTCGCCGAGAACCTGCGGCTCGCCGCGCCCGAGGCCGACGACCGGGCGCTGGCCGAGGCGGCACGACTGTGCGGCGTCGACCGGATCGCCCCCCTGGACACCCTCGTCGGCGAGCGGGGCGCCACGCTCTCCGGCGGTCAGCGGGCCCGCATCGCCCTGGCCCGCGCGCTGCTGGCCGGACCGCGCGTCCTCGTGCTCGACGAGACCACCGCCCACCTGGACAACACCGGCGACGCCGAACTCGCCACCGCGCTGCGGCAGGAGAGCCGCACGACGATCCTCATCGCCCACCGCCCGGCCACCATCCGCCGCGCCGACCGCATCGCAGTCCTGGAGGACGGCCTCATCACGGAAGAGGGAACCTGGGAGGAACTCACAAGCAGCCCCGGCAGCGCGCTCAACCGCATCCTCAGCAGCACCACCCCCTCCTGAGCACGGGACACCACCCCGGGAACCGGACCAATGACGCTTAGAGGCGGGTGTACCTGGAAACGACTACTCCCGAACGATCGTCGCGTCGGCGGTCGGCCGGCACGGGGAGGGGTCTCACGTGGACGTACCCTTGTATCTGAGGCCCAGAGTGGAGCCGCCGCTCGCCGCACTGCTGACGGACCGGCCCTTCCTGCACGCGCTCGTCGACGCGCTGGGGTCGCCGCTCAACGTGCTGCTCCCCGAGGCCGTGGCCGAGAACGCCGCCCGCTTCCGTGCCGTCTACCGCCGCCACCATCTCACCGGGCGGGTGTACTTCGCGCACAAGGCGAACCGGTCCAGCGCCCTGCTGCGGCGACTGGCGGCGGAGGACCCGGCCGCCGTCGGCGTCGACGTCGCCTCCACGGAGGAGCTGAGGCACGCACTGGGGTGTGGGTTCACCGGCGACCGCATCATGGCCACCGGCCCCAAGGACGCCGCGTTCCTCTGGCTGGCCGCGCGCGTCGGAGCCACGGTCAACCTGGACTCGCCCGGGGAACTGGAACGTCTCTCCGCACTGGTGCGCGCGCACGGGCTCGGCCGCGTCGCCGTGCTGGTACGCCTGTCGGGGTTCGAGCACGCCACCGGCCACGGGGGAGCGGGCACCCGGCTGCTCTCCCGGCGCAGCCGCTTCGGCACTCCGATCCGGGACACGGAAGGGCTGCTGTCGGCGCTCGAACGCAGCACCGACGCCGTGGAGTTCGCCGGCGCCGCCTATCACCTCGACACCACGGGCGTGGAGGAGAAGGCGCGGGCGCTGGAGCAGTGCGTGCTGTTCATGGACGAATGCCGGGCGCGGGGACTGGCGCCGCGCGCCCTCGACATCGGGGGCGGATTCGGTGTCGGCTACGTCGCCGAGGCGGAGGAGTGGGAGCGGTGGACCACCGCGCTGACCGAGGCGGTGCTCGGCGTCCGTCCGCCGTTGACCTGGCGCGGTCACGGATACGGGCTGCGCAACGAGGGCGGCACGGTGCGCGGTGCCGCCGCCCTGTACCCCGCGTACCGCCCCACCGCCGGACCCGGTTACCTCGACGAGCTTCTCTCCCTGCCCGCGCCGGTGCTGGGCCGTCCGCCCGCCACCCTCCTGCTGGAGCACCTCCACGACCTGTACGTCGAACCCGGCCGTTCCCTGGTCGACCAGTGCGGACTGTCGCTCGCCCGCGTGCTGGACGTACGGCCCGCGGACACGGACACCGGGCGGTACCTGGTGCACCTCGCGATGAACGCGGGTGACATGAGCCTGGAGGAGCACGGGGTCCTGGTGGACCCCGTCCTGCTGCCGCGTGGCGGAGCGGCGCCGGGCGACGGGGAGCCGGTCGGCGTCTACCTCACCGGCAATCTGTGCCTGGAAGGTGATCTCATCACCCGCCGCCTGGTCTTCCTGCCCCGGCTGCCGCGGGCGGGGGATCTGCTGGCCTTCGCCAACACCGCCGGATACGCCATGGACTTCCACGCCCATCACGCGCAGCGCCAGCCCGTCGCGCGGACGGTGGCGGTGGAGCGGCGGGGTGACTCCTGGCACTGGTGCCCGGACGAGGACTACTGGCCGATCACACCTTTGGGGGGAACACCCGGATGAGGTACGACAGCATCACGGAAGCCATCGGCAACACACCGCTGGTGCGCATCGACCCCGCCGTGCACGGTCTGCGCAACATCGATCTCTACGCCAAGCTGGAGATGCTCAATCCGTTCGGGTCCGTCAAGGACCGGCCCGCCTGGCACATGGCCCGTCCCCACCTGGAGGCTGCCACCGGCCGCGACGGGACGGTCGTGGAGCTCTCCAGCGGCAACACCGCCAAGGCACTGGCCCTGCTGGCCGGCATGCACGGAGCGAGGTTCAAGAGCGTCACCAACCGCATGCGCGTGCCCGAGATCAAGGAACTCCTGCTGCTCATCGGCGCCGAGATCGAGGAACTTCCCGGGCGCAGCGAGTGCCTCGACCCGACCGACACGGACGACCCGCTGACGCACTTCCACCGGGCGCTGTCCGACCCGGGGAGCACGTACCTGCACACCGACCAGTACTTCAACCCGCGCAACGTCGAGGCCCACGCGGAGGGCACCGGTCCCGAGATAGTGAAGGACCTGGACGGCCGGGTGCCGGACTGGTTCGTCGCCTGCGTGGGCACGGCCGGTTCGTCGACCGGTGTCGCCAGGGTCCTGCGCGAGCACGACCCGCGCGTACGGGTGCTCGGCCTGGTCGCCCACAAGTCGGACTTCATACCGGGCATCCGCACCATCGACGAGGTCCACCAGGTGGGCCTGTTCGACCCGGCGACGTACGACACCATCGAGTCGGTCACCTCCGACGAGGCCATCGACGGGATGCTCACCCTGATCCGCCGCTGCGGACTGCTGAGCGGACCGACCGGCGGCGCCGCCTACCAGGGGGCGGTGCGGCAGCTGCGGTACGCGGACGCCGAGCTGGACGGGACGGGGCAGCGCCGGACGGCGGTGTTCATCGTGTGCGACCGGGCCGAGAGCTACCTCAGCTATGTGCGTCAGCGACGCCCCCAGCTCCTGGGCCGGACCGACCGCGGGCACTCCGCGACGGCCGTCACCGACGTCGAGGCCCGTGCGGAGGCCCGCGTCATCGGGGTGGACGACGCCCGTCGCTGGTCCGCCGAGGGTGACCCCCGGCCACTCGTCGTCGACCTGCGCAGTCCACACGCCTATGCCGCCCTGCACATCGAGGGCTCGGTCAACATCGTCGACGAGGTGTTCGAGGACCTGCTGCGCGGGGGGCTCCCCTTCAGCAAGCGCACTCCCGTGCTGCTGGCCTGTCCCGTGGGCGAGAAGTCACTGCGCTTCGCCGCCGCGCTGACCCGGATGGGCCACCCGGACGTCCGCAGCCTGGCCGGCGGGATCGTCGCCTGGCGGGACGCGGGCGCACCGCTGGTGCGCGAGTGAGCGCGGCGCACCCGCTTCCCGGGGCGGAGCCCGAGGGCCCGCTCTGGCAGCGGGAGGTGAGAGAACAGTTCCCCATCGTCACCGCCCATCCGGAGCTGGCGTACCTCGACAGCGCGGCCACGTCACAGAAGCCACGTGCCGTACTGGAGGCTGTCCAGACGTACCTCACGACGTCGAACGCCAACGCCGGCCGCGGCACCTACCCCTGGGCCAACCGGACCACGGAGCTGGTGGAGGCGACCCGGGAACGGGTCAAGGAGTTCCTCCACGACCCCGAACCGGGCCGCTCGGGCGTCCACTTCACCAGCGGCACCACCGAGGGTCTGCGTTCCGTCGCCCGTGACTGGCTCGTGCCGTACCTCAGGGACGGGGACGAGATCCTCGTGCCGCACGCCGACCACCGGGCCAACCTCGACCCCTGGCTCGAGGCCCGCCGGCTGCTGGCCGAGCGCGGAGTCGAGGTCCGCGTACGGGCGCTGCCGTACCAGGCGGTCTCCGGCGACTACGACCACCGGGCCCTGGCCGAGGCCATCGGCCCGCGGACCCGCTTCGTGGCCGCCACCCATGTCCACCATGTCTACGGCGGTGACATGAACGTGCACCGCCTTCGCGAGGCGGTGGGCCCGGACGTGCCGATCTGCCTGGACGCGGCACAGAGTGTCGGTCACCTGCCCGTCCACCTCGGCGATCCGTCGCTGGACGTGGATTTCGTGGTCTTCTCCGGGCACAAGGCGATGGCCCTGCCCGGATCAGGAGCGGTCTGGGCGCGCAACGCGCGGGGACCCGTGTTCCGTCCGGGCGGCTGGCGGGGCACGCCCAACACGGTGGGCATCGTGTCGCTGCGGGCCGCGCTCGACTGGCTCGACGCGGCCGGCGTCGAGCGGATCGCGCGCTGGACGACCACGCTCACCACCCGGCTGACCGACCGGCTCGGACGACTCGGCCCGTACGAGGTCCTCGGCTGCCCGGTGAGCCTGGCCGCCGACTCCCCCCTGCCCGCGGCCCAGCGTCGCCACGGCATCGTCACCTTCCGCCACCGCGACATCCCGTCCGACGACCTCGGGTTCATCCTCTTCAGCCACGGATTCATGGTGCGCGCCGACAGCCTCTGCCAGGCCGGCACCGACGAGCGGGACGGATCCGTACGGGTGAGCCTGCACGCCTACAACACGGCCGAGGAGATCGACCGCCTGCTGTCCGTCCTCGAGTCGTTGACGTGAATGGCAACTGATAACCGTTTCCACCTGTAGATTCGTCCGTGCCCACGGATGGACGAGAGACGGACGAGGTGGCGCGGGCGATGGGCGTGAGCATGGGGACGGCCGGGGCGTGGGTGGAGCGCTGGGAACGGCAGCAGGAGCGGTACGCGGTGGACCGCGAGGAGCGCTTCACCGTGATCGCGGACGTCGTCGAGCACGTCACCGCAGACCGCGCCCGCCCCCTCCTGCTCGACCTGGGGTGCGGTCCCGGCTCTCTGGCCGCCAGGCTCGCCGCCCGTTTCCCGCACGCGGAGATCGTCGCCGCCGACATGGACCCCCTGCTGCTGGAGCTGGGACGGACGCACCACGCCGACGCCGCCCGCTACGTCGACACGGTCATCGGTGAGGAGGGCTGGACCGAGGCCCTCGCACTGGAACGCCCCCTGGACGCCGCCCTCTCGACGACCGCACTGCACTACCTGCCCGAGCCGGCGCTGCTGCGCACCTACCGCTCCCTCGCGTCCCTGCTCCGCCCCGGCGGCGTCCTCGTCAACGGAGACCACTTCCCGCCGGACGCGGCGCCGTGCGCGGGCCTCACCGCCCATGTGGGCCGGCGCAGGGCCGAGCGCACGGGCGGCCGCGCACAGGAGGACTGGCGGTCCTGGTGGGACGCCGCGGCCCGGGACCCCGAACTGGCCGATCTGCTCGACGAACGCAGTCGGCGCCTGGCGGCCCGGGCCGGGTGCGGAGGCGACGAGCAGGTCACGGTGAGCCGCCACGCCGAACTGCTGCGCCGGGCCGGCTTCGCCCACGTGGCGCCGGTCTGGCAGTTCGGCGACAGCACCGTCCTGGTGGCGATCATGGGCGACGCGCGCGGACTCCCCGCTCCCGGCAGGACCTGAGGCCGGCAGCGGAGAAAGCCGCTGGGGACCCCGTTGCGGAGAACGGGGAGGCCAAGGCATTTCACAGAGCCAGACTCATCAGGATCTCGTCCCGGTCGTCACCGGGCGCCACCCGCAGCGCGCCCGGCCACCTGCCGACCTCCGTCCAGCCCGCCTTGCGGTAGAACTCCTCCAGCCCCAGACCGGACCGTACGGCGAGCTGCAGCCGTTCCAGTCCCATCTCGGCACGCCCCACGCGCTGGGCGTGCCGCACCAGTGCGATTCCGATACCCCTGCCACGGAAGCGCACATGCGTCTGGACGTGGTTCACCACGCCGCAGTGCGCCACGAGAGGATGCGGCTCGCGGCGAAGCAGCAGCCAGCCCGCGAGCGCGCCGTCCACGGTCGCCAGGAGGAGCCTGCTGTGCTCGGGGGACAGTCCACGGGTGATTCTCCCGACCGCCGGCCGGAGCGCCGCCTCGGTCACCGGCGGGAGCGGGCAGTCCATGGGGACGACGGCCCCTCCGGCGTTGACGACTGCCGTCCAGCACGCGGTGAGGTCCCGCCGGACGGCTGCGGTGGCGTCACGAGGCCGGCTGAGTTGTGCGATCACGGGAGCGGGTGACACCTCAGGCGCTGTCATACCCGGTAGCCTGCCAGGCGCACGCGATTCCGAGTGCGCCGTCCGCTGCCCCCCTCAGCGTTCCTCGTACGGGTCCGACGGCTCCGCGACCCGTTCGAGGGTGGTGGCGTCCAGCACCGGGGGCCAGGCCGAGGGGGAGCCCAGGTCGCCCTCGGGACGCCACGTCCCCGTCACGGTCACCCAGTGCCGGTCTCCGGGGGCGCCCGCGACGGGCACGGCGAGGGCTTGGCTGCGCGGCAACAGCCGGGTGAAGGCGCGCTCGGGCACGAAGGCACCGACGGCCGCTGAGACCAGCGCGCCGAGCAGGAGGAACGGGATGCCCTGGACGACGGAGGCGGTGAACACCGTCCACCGGGCAGCGACGGGCGGAGTGCAGAGGCCGAGCGCGAGTGCGGGGCCGAGGGGACCGGTGATCGTGACGACGTGACGAGTGCGGATCCGCCGAGGACGACATGCACGACCGTCCGCGCGATAAGGCGTACGGCATCGCTGAGCCCGCCTCGCGCCAACGCGTGATTCCCGGTGCTCGCACCACTCGGCCTCACCGCACGATCACCCGAACGCACCGCCCACGGGAAGGTGCGGGCGACTGCCACGCGGCGCCCGCACGGAGCGGCTTAGCGAGACACGGGCGTGGTGCCGGAGCGGCCTCCGCCTCGGTGAACCCCACGGTCCCGGCCAGGTTGTCCGCCCAGCGTTCCACGGGGTCCGCGTCGACCGCCGTGCTGGAGCCGCAGTCGCGGCAGACGAGGTAGTGAGGGTGCCCGTCGGCGGGCCGCGGGCGATGGAGGCGTTCCTCGGTCCTGTCCCGCACGACGTCGGCCTGCCCTGAGCGGTTCAGGGAGTGCGGGGTCAACAGGAAGGATGCTGGAAGCTGCCGTCGCGAACATGCGGTGGTCTGAATCCACGGGGATGAGTGAAGTGGTGACATCCCTGCGACATCAGCCGCGTTCAGGGCACGACCATGCGCACGGAGAGGGCTGCGGCCACGTGGCGGCCCCCCAGGGTGACCACATGGACTACGTGCACGACGGCCACCGCCACGCGGCTCACGAGGGCCACGGGGACGACCACTGACTGTTTCAAGGACACCCCTCCCGGAAATGCAGAACGCACCCCTGCTCCTGGGGGTGCGTTCTGTGCGCTTTCGAATTTCCTGCGGAAGGACTTGCGCAGGGGGTGAGCGGTCGCTTCTCACCGGCTCGAGTACGGAAGGAGCGCCATCTCACGGGCGTTCTTGATCGCCGTGGCGATCTGTCGTTGCTGCTGGGCCGTGACGCGGGTGACGCGGCGGCTGCGGATCTTGCCGCGGTCGGAGACGAACTTCCGCAGCAGATCGGTGTCCTTGTAGTCGATGTAGGTGATCCCGGCCGCGTCCAGCGGGTTGGGACGGGACTTCAGCGGCTTGCGGGGGCCTTGACGGGGGGCCATGGTGCTCCTTCTGCGGTGGGGCGGATGGGGCCCGTGCTACGCAACGGGGTCGAGCAGAGAGTCGAACGCGGCCGGGAGTCGTCTCCACGCTTCGGGGCCTGCGGCGTACTCGGCGTCGGTGAGCAGGCAGGAATCCAGCACCCGCGCGAGTCCGTCACGGTCCAGACCGGGTGAGGTGAAGACGAGGTGCTGGCAGCGGTCCCCGTGTTCGGGGTGCCAGTCCAGTGCGGCGGCCGCTCGGCGTACGGGCGGGACCATCTCCCAGGCGGCGTCCGGCAGGGAGGCGAGCCATGGGCCGGCGCTCTCCACGCACAGCGCTCCGCCCGCGGCGTCCCATGCGAGCAGGGTGTCGGGGCGGTCGGCGAGCCAGAACCGTCCGCGGCTGCGGGCCGCGGCGCAGCAGAGGTCCTCCAGTGCCTGGTAGAGGCGTTCGGGATGGAACGGGCGGTGCCGACGCCAGACGAAGGTGGTGACGCCTGCCTCGTCGGCTTCCTGGGGGAGCAGGGCGCAGGCCGGGTGCTGGGCTGCGGCGGCCGCTTCGGCGTCGAAGCCGGCGAAGGCCAGCCGGGCGAGCTCCGGGGAGTCGGCGCTCACCTGACGGGCGACGGGGTGGAGTTGGGTGAGGAGCGCCCGGTCTTCCTCGCCGGCGTCCTCGCTGTCCACGACGGCGAGGACGGGGGCGTACTCCACTTGCCTGGCCCAGGTGTCGCCGACCGTGCGCTGGTCGCCGGCCGCGGCCGCGAGGCCCGCCTCGGCCAGGTCGTCGCCGTTGCCGAGACAGGGGAGGACGAGAGCCGGGTCCACCGCCGTGATCACGTTGGTGAGCCGGACCGCGTCGGCGCCGTGCCGGACGACGACCTCGGCCATTCCCTTGGGTTCGACGGAGTCCCACAGTTCGACGACGGCGAGCCGGGTGAGGCCGGCGTCGGCGAGCCGTTCCAGCTCGGGGACCAGGTCCTCGCGCAGCGCACAGCACGCGCAGTCGTTGACCAACGGGGCCTCGTCTCGGGACAGCTCGCCCGAAGCATCGCGCACCTGACGCAGAACGGTGCCGTCGGCCGCTGTGGACAGGTCGTGATGGAGGGCGACGCTGTCGGGCACCAGGCGCAGGAGGTGCTCCACGACCTCGCGGCGTGCCTCGGAGTGGAGCCCGGCGACGATGACGACGGGGAGTCCGGTCTCGTCCCGCATCAGTTGGCTCCGCGTCGGCCGTACCGGCGCTCGAAGCGCTCGACCCGCCCGGCGGTGTCCAGGACCCGGGCGGTCCCCGTGTAGAAGGGGTGGCTGACGTGCGAGATCTCGACGTCGACCACCGGGTAGGTGTTGCCGTCCTCCCACTCGATCGTCTTGTCACTGGTCATGGTGGAGCGGGTGAGGAAAGCGTAGTTCGCGGCACGGTCGCGGAAGACGACGGGGCCGTAAGCGGGGTGGATTCCGGGCTTCATGGGGCGTCCTCGAGTTCGGGGGCCGGTGGCGGAGCGGCGGGAGGTCAGCGTTCCTCGCGGAAGTCGACGTGCCGTCGGGCGATCGGGTCGTACTTGCGCAGCACCATGCGGTCGGGGTCGTTGCGGCGGTTCTTGCGGGTGACGTACGTGTAGCCGGTTCCCGCCGTGGAGCGGAGCTTGATGATCGGGCGTACCTCGTTGCGTGCCATGAGGGTAGTATATGGAAATGATTCCCATTACCAAAAACTAGCCGTCCGACGAGAGGCAGGTACGACCTTGTCCGCCCACTGCCAACTGACCGGCGCCCGGCCGGGCTTCGGCAACACCATCTCCCACTCGCACCGGCGCACCTCGCGCCGCTTCGACCCCAACATCCAGCGCAAGCGCTACTGGCTCCCCAGCGAGGGGCGGTACGTCCGGCTGACGCTCAGCGCGAAGGCGATCAAGACCGTCGACAGCATCGGCATCGAGGCCGCCGTGGCCCGCATCCGCGCCCGAGGGGGGAAGGTCTGATGGCCAAGAAGAGCAAGATCGCGCAGAACGAGAAGCGCAAGGCGACCGTCGAGCGGTACGCGGCCCGCCGTGCGGAGCTGAAGGAGATCATCCGCCGGCCGTCCTCCACCGACGCCGAGCGCCGGGCCGCACTGGAAGAACTGCGGCGCCAGCCCCGCAACGCGAGCGCTACCCGAGTGCGCAACCGGGACAGCGTGGACGGGCGGCCGCGCGGTCACCTCCGGAAGTTCGGCCTGTCGCGCGTCCGCGTGCGTGAGCAGGCCCACGCCGGCTTCCTGCCCGGGGTCACCAAGTCCTCCTGGTAGTCACGCCGCTCGCGCGACGGGCCCCGGTTCCGGCCGTGCCTCGGCGGAGTCACGGCCGGAACCGGCCACGGAGCGTGCCTGCGGATGTCGGGGCAGGCGCAGGAGATTGAGCCGGTAACCCTCGGCCCGGGGGAGCCGTTGCGCGGCGACGGCGGACACCATCTGCTGGTGGGGGAGCGACAACTGCGCCGCCAGGTCCTCGGGCGGACTGGTGAGGGTGGCGTGCTGTTCCTGAGTGCCGAAGAAACCGGGGCCGGCGGTGCCCAGGCCGGAGCGGTTCATCGAGGTGGCGGCCGAGGCCGACACGACACCGGGCATCGCCGAGCGCCGCGGCACCCTGTGCGCCCTGGTGCACCAGGGCACCGGCATGGACTTCGGCCTGGACACCGATTGCGTGGACGACGTCACCGGTGCCGCGATCCACGCCGACTACCCGCGGCTGTCCATGGCCACCACCCTCACCGACGAGATCACCGCTCAGGCCCGCAACCGCCCGGAGAAGGCCCCGCCCTTCACCCTCGCGTCCGAACTCCTGCGAGAGAGGTCCGTGCCGCCGCACAGGACCCGCATGGAGACCATGGCCGACGCCGCACGCTGGGGCAACTGACCATGACCACGTACGGAATCCTGCTGTTCGACTCGGCGCAGGAACTCGACTTCACCGGCCCGTGAGAGGTGTTCACCACCTCCTCCGGACTGCGGGGCGGCGCGGACGACGTCCTGCTCGTCGCCGAAGCCGTCGGCCACCTGCACGGACGCGAGCACGCCCGCGCCGTGCGCCGTGCCCTCCCGTACGACTCGGCTCCTTCCTGCCTGGCGGACGAACCCGTCCCCCTGTCCCTGGCCGACCGAGAAACGGAGTACCGACCGACATGAACCGCCGGACCCTCCTGCACGCCACCACCGCTCTCGGGACCGCGACACTGATGGCCGGGGGCGCCGTGACCCGGGCCGACGCCGCCGAGCCCGAGGCCCCCGGACGTGACCGGCCCCTGCGCGTCCACGTGGTCATGTTCGACGGCGTGGAGGAACTCGACTTCTCCGCCCCGTACGAGGTGTTCTCCGCCTCCGGCCACTTCACCGACCGGGAAGTGGAGACCCGCTACGTGACGCTCGGCGGTCCGCGTACCGTCAGGGCGTCCTACGGCACCCGACTACGGGTCGACCACGGGTGGGCCCCCGAGCAGGCGGACGTCCTGGTGGTTCCCGGCGGCGGCTACGCGCGCCGCGAGGATCCCGGCGTGTGGGCCGAGATCCGGCGGGGCTCACTGCCACGGGCCCTGGCCGCCGCGACCCGCCCGGGCCTGACCGTCAGCGCGCTGTGCACCGGCGTGATGCTGCTCGCCGCCGCCGGGCTGACTGCGGGGCGCCCCTGCACCACGCATCACCGGGCGCGGGCCGACCTGGAGCGGCAGGGCGGTGTGCTGAAGAAGGCCCGCGTGGTCGACGACGGCGACCTGGTCACCGCCGGCGGGGTCACCTCCGGGCTGGACCTCGCCCTGTGGCTGGTGTGCCGCGAACTCGGAGCGGATGCCGCGGTCGGTCTGGAGGAGATGCTCGAGTACGAGGCACGCGGCACGGTGTGGACCGCGTGAAGCAGTTGGTGAACGGGCTCCTCCGATGCCTCCTTCTCACATCGACCCCCCTCGGCTCGGCGGTTCGAGAAGCCTTTTCGACAGGGTGGATCAAGCAGCCCTCGTGGCGGTTCCGTCCGGATATCGCCTCGGCAGTTCGTGTCCGGGAGGCTTCTGATGACGTCGGACACGAGGCCGGAGGAAGAAAGGGCGGTGCCCCCGTCCGGACGGCGACGGCCTTCCGGTGACCGCGTGGCTCTGCGCGGTGATCTGCGCTCCGCCCTGCCCGACGCCACCGCGGCGGTGGTGGTGACCGTGCTCGTGTTCGCCCTCCTGTGGGCGCGCATGGAGTCGGGTGCGTCGGACACGGTCGCGGTGATGCCGTTCATGGACGATCCCGGCACCTACTGGATGTATCTGCTCAGCCAGGCGTTCGGGTGGTCGGGGCTGCTGTGGGCGTGGGGCACGGTCATGCTCGGTCTGCTGCTGTCGGGACCGCGCCCCGCCCGGTTGCCGGTCTCCCGGCAGGTGCTGGAGCGCTGGCACCGCACCACGAGCCTGACGGCCATGGCGCTGATGTTCGCGCACGCGCTGATGTTCGCGGGGCCGTTGTCATCGGGCTGGTCGTCGTGGTGGTGTCCGGCCGCGACGGCGGACGGGACCGCCCGGCCCACCCGGCCGCGACGGCCCCCCACGCCCAGGAGACGGACTGACTGCCGGCACCGGGCGGGCGGGACGGTGTCCCGGGATGGGAGGATGACCGGCGACAGGGCGACGGCGGAACGAGGAAGCCGGTGTGAATCCGGCGCGGTCCCGCCACTGTGATCGGCGAGCGATTCCCGACAGGCCACTGCCCGGCAACGGGTGGGAAGGCCGGGACGAGCATCGACCCGAGAGCCAGGAGACTCACGCGGTCGCCTCCTCGACGGACCACCGGGGCGGATCTCCCCGGAGAGAGGGACGGCACCGCATGCCCGCAACGCCGACCGGACCGACGACGGACGACAAGAGGACCGCGACGGTCACCGGCCCCGTGCCGTGCCGCGTCGTCGTGTGCCGCGACTGCTGCTGCGGCAGCCCCAAAGTGACCGGCGTCGACCACGCGGCCCAGACCGAACGCCTGCGTGCCGCGGCACCGGTACGCGTCTCCGACTGCCTCGGCGTCTGCGAACACGCCAACGTCATCGTCGTCCAGCCCTCCGCGGAGGGCCGGGCCGCAGGCGCCCGCCCCGTCTGGCTGGGGCTGGTCAACGACCCGGACGCGACCGAGGACATCGTCGCGTGGACCCGCGCAGGCGGTCCCGGGGTGGCGCCCCGGCCGGACATCCTCGACCTGTACGCCATCACGCCGCCGCGACGGCGTACGGCCTCCTGACCGTACGGACGGAGAGCTGGAGGGAGGACGGGAACCGTGCGCGCAGCCCGTGCCTCGACCGCGTCCGTCACCGCCGCCCCGCACGACGTGGCGGGCCTTGGCGGTTTCTTCGCCCTGCAGGTCGGTGGACGGGACGACGGCCAGCATCCGATCGCCCGCTCCTATGCGGCGGGTTTCACCGACCTCGCCGAAGCCGTCGCACGCTGGCACCGTACTCCGGAACCGCGCGTCGACGTCTCCACCGCCCAGCTCGGACACGCCGCCCGCCTCTGGTCACCGGCCCTGGCCCGCGTCGCCCTGCACGGAATCGTCCCCGACCTGGAGGGACTGCAGCGGACCGACGACGGGCCGGCCCTCCGGGTTCCCCGCCCGGCCGGCTCGACGACGGCCCCGCCCGCGCCCTGTACCAGCAGGTGACACGTCACCTGTCGGCACTGGCCGGCGGCCTGCGCGTCAAGGTCGCCCCGCGTCTGCTGGACGGCAATCCGGCACTGGCCGTCGCTTCCCGGGCCCGGTACCTCGGGCCCGGCGCGTGTGACGGCGGCCGTTCCCGCTCACCACTGCGGGGCAGTCCGGGATTCCCGGGTTCCCTCCTGCGACACCCCGCCGTGGGGGTCCCCCCATGCCTTTCGGGCTATGGGGGAGGACGGGGCGAACCAGCTGCTGCGGGCAGTCGGCCCGTCAGGAACGCGGACGTCCGTGATCCGGGCGGTGACCCGTGTCACGCGCCCCGACCGGTGCCAGGACCCCGCCGCCTTGGGCCAGTGCGCGACGAACGGCAGGGGCGGGGCAGGGGTTCGCAGTGGGGTGCTGAGGACCACGTTGTGGCGCGCTCGGTGACGATGTCGAGGCAATGGCGGCGGATTTCAGCGGTGCGCAAGGCGGGGCTCCGAAGGCTCACGGGGGGAGCGGGGCGAGGGAACGGGCGGGGTGGCGCGGGCCGAGGAAGACGACGATGCCCTTGCCGTCGGGGGAGGGGTGGGTGGCCTCCGTCCAGCCGTGGCGGCGGTAGAAGGCCATGGCCCGCCCGTTCCGGACCGAGGTGAGCAGCCATGCCCGCCCCTCGGGCGCGTCCGCGGTCACCGCTTCGAGGAGGCGGGTGGCGAGGCCGGTGCCGCGGGCGGCGTGCCGGACGGCGAGTTCGTCGATCTCCCGGGCTCCGCACAGCCAGTCGGCGGTGCGGTCGTTGCCGAGGCCGGCGGACGCCTGGGGATAGCAACGGTCGGTGGGGAAGGGGGCCGGAGTGGTCCACGCGGTGGCGAAGCCGACGATCTCCCCGTCGCGCACGGCGGTCGCGGCGGTGAACCCGGCACGCCGTACGTTCGCCGGCAGCCGGGAGACGAACTCGGTTGCCTGCGCCTCGTCCTCGTGCCAGGGCGGGGCGCAGAAGGCGTCGACGTACACCGAACGCAGTGACTCGGTGTGCGTGAGTATCCCGGCGTCCCGGTGCACACGGATGTCGGTGGTCATCAGGCGGCCACCGCCTTCCCCATGACGACGGGATGCAGTGCGGCGTACTCCAGCGGTGCCGGTGCGGTGCCCGCCCGTACGAGAAGGTCGCCGACGGGGGCGGTCATCGCGCCGTTGTCGGTGCACCGCCGCAGCGGCGGCATCCGCAGTCCGGCGCCCGCCGCCAGACGGTGCTCCTCGGTCGGCGACCGTACCCGCGAGTTCGCGGCGACACCGCCGACCACGGCCAGGGTGTCCACGCCGTGCTCGGGGCGGGCGGTGACCGCCTCGACGGCCGGACCGTCCGGATGCGGCAGCCCGAAGACCCGTGCCGACTTGTCGAAGCACTCCGCGACCGCGTCGTCCAGCGTGTCCCCGAGGTGCGTGATCGGGTCCCGGACCAGGCCCGCTCCCGTCTTGTCGCAGGACGACTCGACGCCCGGCGCCATCGCAGACCTCATGACCGACCTTTCTGCCATTAATAAGTTGTTGCAAGTAGTGTGCAATAAGATCTCCGACGATGTGTGCCGAACCGGCTCCGCGCACAGGGCCGCCCCCGGAGGGCGCGGCCATGACTCCTTCGACGCCGCGCCTGATGCCGAGGTGCGCAGCAGTGCCCCCGCCCGGCTGCCATGGACCACCGCGGCGAAAGTCCGGAGGGTCTCGGAGCCACGACCGGGGGCCGGTCGGCGGCTGAAGCCGCTGACGGAGTGCGGCGCGGGAAACCCCCGAGTCCGTCGAACTTGTGCACGTCTGCATTCTTCCCACAGGACATCAGACGTCATATGCTCCGCGGCGTCAGGCGGGTGACCTGCACCACCCTGAACGCAAGGAGCCTCATGTCCTCTTCTTCCTCGCACGGTCGGACCCGGTGGAGAGCGGGCCTGGCCGGGACGGCCGCCGCCGCCCTCCTGGCGACGGCCGCACCGACGGCCTTCGCCGACACCACGGCGGTCGCACCGGACTACGACGCCAAGCCGCCGCAGACCGGCACGCCGTTCTATTCGGAGCAGCAGCTCGCGACCAACGGCCAGGGTGGCTTTCCCAACTACCGCATCCCCGCCCTCACCGTCACCAACGAGGGCGACATCCTGGCCTCGTACGACGGCCGGCCGACCGCTGGTGACGCCCCCGCCCCCAACTCGATCCTCCAGCGCCGCTCCACCGACGGCGGCGTGACCTGGGGCGCGCAGACCTACGTCCACCAGGGCAAGGTCCAGTCGCCCGTCGAGGGTTACTCGGACCCGAGCTACATCGTCGACCGTCACACCGGCGACATCTTCAACTTCCACGTGAAGTCCTTCGACAGGGGTTTCGGGAACTCCGTCGCGGGCGTCGACCCCACCAACCGGAACGTGCTGCACGCCGAGGTCAGCGTCTCCCGCGACGAGGGCGTCACCTGGCAGCACAAGGTCATCACCGCGGACATCACCCCCGACGCCGGCTGGCGTTCCCGGTTCGCGGCCGCCGGACAGGGCATCCAGCTCAAGTACGGCGAGCACGCGGGACGCATGATCCAGCAGTTCACGATCATCAACGCGGCCGGCGCCTACCAGGCCGTGTCCGTCTACTCCGACGACCACGGCCAGACCTGGAAGGCCGGACAGGCCGTCGGCACCGGCATGGACGAGAACAAGACCGTGGAGCTCTCCGACGGCCGCGTCATGCTCAACTCGCGTGACTCGCACGGCTCGGGCTACCGCAAGGTCGCGATCTCCGAGGACGGTGGCGTCACGTACGGCGCCGTCACCGTCGACCGTGAACTGCCGGACCCGACGAACAACGCCTCCGTCATCCGCGCCTACCCGAACGCGCCGGAAGGGTCCGCCCAGGCAAAGGTGCTGCTGTTCTCCAACGCCGGCTCCACCAGCCAGCGCGCGAACGGCACCATCCGGATGAGCTTCGACGACGGCGAGACCTGGCCGGTCAGCCGCGTCTTCCAGCCCGGCGGAATGTCCTACTCGACGCTGGCGACCCTCCCCGACGGCAACATCGGCCTGCTCTACGAGCCCGGCAACGGCATCCGCTTCGCCCGCTTCAACCTGGCCTGGCTGAACGGCCTCCCCGCGCACGTCACCGCCACCGACGCTTCGGTCGAGCGCGGCACCACGCAGCCGGTCCAGCTCACGGTGCACAACCAGGCGGACTCGGAGCTCGACGTGACGAGTCTCGCTCTCACCGGTCCGGCCGGCTGGACGTACAGCGCACCGGCCCCGGGCGTGCTCCAGCCCGGTGCCACCAAGGCAGTGACGGCCGACTTCACCGTCCCGGCGACCGCGAGCGGAGGCACGTACCCCGTGACCGCCACGCTCACCGACGCACAGGGCAACACCTCGAAGAGCGTCATCAACGTCAGGGTGCGCAAGACGGCGCACGAGCTGACCCCGGGCCGCATCCGCGTCACCGGCGGCACGCTCACCAACCCGCAGACGGACGGTTACGAGGTCGGCGACAGGCTGGTCTTCACCTACGCCGTCACCAACCTCTCGGACGCGTCCACGACGGTCGTGCCGACCGGCAACCTCAAGGACCTCGACCCGGCGACCGCCAGTCGCAACTGCCGCTGGCGTGGCCTGGCCGGGGACGCCTCGTACACCTGTGCCTTCCCGTACCACGTCCTCACGCAGGCCGACCTGGACGCGGGCCACTTCACCCCGCGCACGACATGGACCTCCACGTCCGGCAGCACGGTCACCGAGGTCGAGCACACCGGCCAGCGCGTCGAACTGGGCTGAGACCTTCACAGGAGCACTGCTGCCGCGGCCGGTGACACCGGCCGCGGCAGCAGTGCTCGGGCGCACGGAGCAGGCTCCTGGCGCACCCGCGCCGTCCGGCCCACCAACGCCTGACCCGACGCGTCGCACACCACGCCCCACAGCTACTCGAACCGGCGGGCATCGGCCCGGACAGCGCCGTCACCTTGCTGATCACCACCGGAAGTGAGTCGACGAGGCGGAGCCTGGAGAGCTGATCCGCCTGCTGCCGGCGAGCGCGTCCGGTGTGCGGACGCGCTCGCCGCGGCGGGAGCGGTCGGCTCAGTAGCGGTAGTGGTCGGGCTTGAACGGGCCCTCGACCTTCACGCCGATGTACTCGGCCTGGTCCGGGCGGAGCGTGGTGAGCTTGACGCCGAGGGCGTCGAGGTGGAGGCGGGCGACCTTCTCGTCGAGGTGCTTGGGCAGCACGTAGACGCCGGTGGGGTACTCGTCGGGCTTGGTGAACAGCTCGATCTGGGCCAGGGTCTGGTCCGCGAAGGAGTTGGACATCACGAACGAGGGGTGGCCGGTGGCGTTGCCCAGGTTCAGCAGGCGGCCCTCGGACAGCACGATGATCTTCTTGCCGTCGGGGAAGGTCCAGGTGTGGACCTGCGGCTTGATCTCGTCCTTGACGATGCCGGGGATCCTGGCGAGGCCGGCCATGTCGATCTCGTTGTCGAAGTGGCCGATGTTGCCGACGATGGCCTGGTGCTTCATCCGGGCCATGTCCGAGGCCATGATGATGTCCTTGTTGCCGGTCGTGGTGATGAAGATGTCGGCCGTCTCCACCACCTCGTCCAGCGTGGTCACCTGGTAGCCGTCCATCGCCGCCTGCAGGGCGCAGATCGGGTCGATCTCGGTGACGATCACCCGGGCGCCCTGGCCGCGCAGCGACTCCGCGCAGCCCTTGCCCACGTCGCCGTAACCGCACACGACCGCGGTCTTGCCGCCGATCAGGACGTCCGTGGCACGGTTGATGCCGTCGACCAGGGAGTGGCGGCAGCCGTACTTGTTGTCGAACTTCGACTTCGTCACGGCGTCGTTCACGTTGATCGCCGGGAAGAGCAGCGTGCCGTCGCGCTGCATCTCGTACAGGCGGTGGACACCCGTCGTGGTCTCCTCCGTCACCCCGCGGATCTCGGAGGACAGCCGGGTCCACTTCTGCGGGTTCTCGGCGAGGGTGCGGTTGAGCAGTTCCAGGATGACCCGGTGCTCGTCGGACTCGGCGGTGTCCGGGGAGGGCGCCTTGCCGTCCTTCTCGTACTCCACGCCCTTGTGGACCAGGAGCGTGGCGTCACCGCCGTCGTCGAGGATCATGTTCGGACCGCCGGTGGGGCTGTCCGGCCAGGTCAGCGCCTGCTCGGTGCACCACCAGTACTCGTCGAGCGTCTCGCCCTTCCAGGCGAAGACGGGCACGCCCTGCGGGTTGTCGGGCGTGCCGTTCGGACCGACGGCGATGGCGGCCGCGGCGTGGTCCTGGGTGGAGAAGATGTTGCAGGACGCCCAGCGGACCCGCGCGCCGAGCGCGACCAGGGTCTCGATGAGGACGGCGGTCTGCACGGTCATGTGCAGGGAGCCGGTGATCCGGGCGCCGGCCAGGGGCTGGGCGTCGGCGTACTCCCTGCGGATCGCCATCAGGCCGGGCATCTCGTGCTCGGCGAGGGTGATCTCCTTGCGGCCGAACTCGGCCAGGGAGAGGTCGGCGACCTTGAGATCGGTGAACTCAACTGACACGGAGGCTCCTTGCACTCAGTACGTTGCGATGGATGTCCAGGGCCGCCGTGGACTTGTTCAGTGTGATGTAGTGCAGACCCGGGGCTCCCTCGGCCAGCAGGCGCCCGGCCATGGCGGTGGCGTGCTCGACGCCGATCCGGTGACCGGCCACGGGGTCGTCGCGGACCGCCTCCAAACGGTGCGCGAGGTCCTCGGGGAACGCGGCGTGGGACAGCTCCGCGAAGCGGCGGATCTGGCGGACGTCGATGGCCGGCATGATCTCCGGGATGATCGGGATGTCACAACCGGCGGCGGCGACGCGGTCCCGCAGCCGCAGGTAGTCCTCGGCGTCGAAGAACATCTGGGTGATCGCGTAGTCCGCGCCCGCGCGGCATTTGGCGACGAAGTGCCGGATGTCGCTCTCCCAGTCCGGCGAGCGTGGGTGCCGCTCGGGGAACGCGGCGACACCGATGGTGAAGTCTCCCAGGGAGCGGACCAGTTCGACCAGCTCATAGGCGTGGGTGAAACCGTCCGGGTGCGGGATCCAAGGGCCGTTCGGATCGCCGGGTGGATCGCCGCGCAGGACCAGTACGTCGTGGATTCCCGCGTCGGCGTACTGGCCGATGATGTGACGCAGTTCGAGGACCGAGTGTCCCACGGCGGTCAGATGGGCCACCGGTCGCAAGGTCGTCTCGGCCCTGACCCGCCGCGTCACCTCGATGGTCCGCTCACGCGAGGATCCGCCCGCACCGTAGGTGACGGACACGAAGTCGGGAGCGAGCGCCTCGATCCGGCGGATGGCCCACCACAGCGTTTGTTCGCCTTGAGCG
This sequence comes from Streptomyces sp. DSM 120436, assembly GCF_055778765.1. NCBI lineage: Bacteria > Bacillati > Actinomycetota > Actinomycetes > Kitasatosporales > Streptomycetaceae > Streptomyces > Streptomyces sp. DSM 120436. The sequence continues at coordinate 4,360,177 of NZ_JBSKBS010000001.1, forward strand.
GTCCTGGGCGGGAAGAACTCGAACGAGAACGTCGGAGAACTGTCCGTCGACGCGTGCCTCCCGGCCTGCCCGCACCACCCCCTGAAGGTCATGACACCTGAGCGAGCCGCGGCTTCAGAGCACGGGCCGGGTCGTTGCCGTACGTCTGCTCGACGCGGGTGATCAGGTCCGGCGGGCTGAGCTGGTACTCCTGGGTGCCGACGGACTCCAGCACGGTGGTGGCCAGGGCGCAGCCGAGCCGGGCCGCCTGCTCCTGCGTCCAGTTCCACGCCGTACCCGCGAGGAACCCGGACCGGAAGGCGTCTCCCGCGCCCGTGGGGTCGGAGATCTTCTCCGTGGGTACGGCGGGGATCCGCAGTGCGGGGGCACCCGACCTGGTCAGCGCCACTCCGGCCTCGCCCAGTGTGGTGATCCAGGTGCCGATCCGCCCCAGCAGGTGGTCCTCCGTCCATCCGGTGCGTTCCAGAAGCAGGGCCGCCTCGTACTCGTTGGTAAACAACCACCTCGCCCCGTCGACGAGTTGGCGTACCTGGTCGCGTTCCAGGCGGGCGAGCTGTTGGGAGGGGTCGGCAGCGACGGGGATGCCGAGCCGGTGGGCCGTGGCGGTGTGCCGCAGCATGGCAGCGGGATCGTCGGCGCCGACCAGGACGAGCGCAGGCGTGCCGGTACGTTCGGTGATCGCGGCCAGGTCGATCCTGGGGGCCTCGGCCATGGCGCCGGCGTAGAAGGTGGCGATCTGGTTCAGGTCCTCGTCGGTGGTGCACACGAAGCGGGCGGTGTGCAGGCGCTCGCTGACCCGGACCTCGGACGTGTCGACGCCGTTCGCCCGCAGCCAGGAGCCGTACTCGGCGAAGTCGACTCCCGCCGCGCCGACCAGGATCGGATCGAGACCGAGCAGGCCGAGACCGAAGGCGATGTTGGCGCCGACGCCTCCTCTGCGCACCTGGAGCCGGTCGGCGAGGAAGGAGAGGGAGACCCGCTCCAGTTGCTCCTTGATCAGCTGTTCGGCGAAGCGTCCGGGAAACACCATCAGGTGGTCGGTCGCGATCGATCCGCTCACGGCGATACGCATGGACAGCGCTCCTTGGTCCTGAGGCGGGGTGGATGGGGGAAGGGCCGGGGCGGCGAGGCCGACGGGAAAGCGGTGCGCGGTCCGGGGGCAGCCCGCGCACCGCCGTCTGCCGTGCCGGTCCGTGTCCCGGCGCCGCACTGTCAGCCCGACGCCGCTGCCTTGCGCAGGGCGTCCGCGCGGTCGGTGCGCTCCCAGGTGAAGTCCGGCAGTTCGCGGCCGAAGTGGCCGTAGGCGGCGGTCTGGGCGTAGACCGGGCGCAGCAGGTCGAGGTCGCGGATGATGGCGGCCGGGCGGAGGTCGAAGACCTCGCAGACGGCGTTCTCGATCCTCCCGACGGCGACCGTGTTGGTGCCGAAGGTCTCGACGAACAGGCCCACGGGCTCGGCCTTGCCGATGGCGTACGCCACCTGGAGCTCGCACCGTGTGGCCAGGCCGGCCGCGACGACGTTCTTGGCCACCCAGCGCATCGCGTACGCCGCAGAACGGTCCACCTTGGAGGGGTCCTTGCCCGAGAACGCGCCGCCGCCGTGTCGGGCGTGACCACCGTAGGTGTCGATGATGATCTTCCGTCCGGTCAGCCCCGCGTCGCCCATCGGACCGCCGACTTCGAAGCGGCCGGTGGGGTTGACCAGCAGGCGGTAGTCCTCGGTGTCCAGCTTGATGCCGTCGTCGGCGAGCCGGGCGAGAGTGTGCTCGACGACCTCGGCGCGGATGTCGGGGGTGAGCAAGCTGTCCAGGTCGATGTCGCCCGCGTGCTGGGAGGAGACGACGACCGTGTCCAGGCGCACGGGCCGACTGCCCAGGTACTCGATGGTGACCTGGGTCTTGCCGTCGGGGCGCAGGTAGGGGATGGTGCCGTCTTTGCGGACTTCGGTCAGCCGGCGCGAGAGCCGGTGGGCCAGTTCGATCGGCAACGGCATCAGGGAGGGGGTCTCGGCGGTCGCGTAGCCGAACATCAGACCCTGGTCGCCGGCGCCCTGCTGGTCGAGCCCGTCGGTCGCGCCACCCGTGGCCGAGCCGTCCAGCCTGCTCTCGTACGCCGTGTCGACGCCCTGGGCGATGTCGGGGGACTGTGCGCCGATCGACACCGACACCCCGCAGGAGGCACCGTCGAAACCCTTGGCCGAGGAGTCGTAGCCTATGTCGAGGATCTTCTTGCGGACCAGGGTGGCGATGTCGACGTAGGCGGAGGTCGTCACCTCGCCCGCGATGTGCACCTGACCGGTGGTGATCAGGGTCTCGACCGCCACGCGCGACGCGGGGTCGGCACGCAGCAGTGCGTCGAGGACGGTGTCGCTGATCTGGTCGGCGATCTTGTCGGGATGGCCCTCGGTCACGGACTCCGAGGTGAACAGGCTGCGCGACATGACACTCCAGGGCAGACGTGGTGGGTGTACCGGTCGACATGCGCGCGGCCCGGGCCGCCGGGGCCGGAGGCACGTGGCCCCGGCGCCGCTGGTGACTGCGCGCACTTCTGTCGTGAAGTCGGGGGGAGAGGGGGCCGAGCCGGATCAGCGGCGCGAGGCCCTTGTCACCGCGCCGGGCCGGTCTTGCGGAAGACCCAGTAGTCGGCGCTCTCTTCGGCGATGTAGTGGGCGTCGCCCAGCTTGAACTCCAGGAGGGCCAGGGAAGCGACCTCCTCGGACCGGGCGAAGTCCTCGAAGTTCGTCTCGGTCGCGTAGCTGCCGCGGGTGGAAACCGCGATCAGACCGCCGGGCAAGGCGTACTCGATCAGGGTGAGCAGCGCCGTGGGGCGCACATGGCCGAGCGTGAACACACCGCTGCTGACCACGATGCCGTACTGGTCCAGACGGTCGTCGCGCCGGGGCACCGAGAGGTCCACGCCGCCGTGGACCTTCCGGTACGCCTGGGTCTTGAGGGCTTCGGCGGCCATGTTCTCCGAGAGATCGACGCCGTCGATCACGTAGTCGCCCAGGGTGCGCAGGACACTGCCGACGAGGCCGGTGCCGCAGCCGGCGTCGAACACGGTCGTGTCCGGCGTCGCGTAGGCGGAGGCGAGCAGGTGCACGAGGTTGGCCGCGATCCGGGGTGCCACCCATTTCTGGTCCGCCAGGTCCACGTCGTACCGCGACGCCCAGTCCTCGTAGTAGTTCTTCAGCCCCGGAGAATCGTCGAAGAAGACGTGGGACTGCTTGACGTTCGTGAAGGAGCTGCTCATGGGATTTCCTCCCTGTCGGTCCGGATCGACGATCGCGAGGGTTCTTCTCTCGCTCTGCTATGTCACTGCGGGCACGTCTGGCGCGCCCGATTTCCGCTCGGTGCCGGTGCCGTCTCCTCGCGATCGGGAGTTCTTCACGTCGAACACCATGTAGACAGCGATTCCGGCAAGAACGAACACGGCGCCGCCGACCTCCGTCCAGGTGGGCATCCGTTGTTCCGCCGGGAGGCTCATGATCGCGCCGAAGATCGTCTCGGTGGCGAGCAACGGCCCGACCAAGGGCACCGGAATGCCCTGCGCCGCCTTCACCCAGATGTATGTGCCCCACCAGGAACCGATGACCCCGAGGAAGACGCACCAGGCGATGATCTTGAACAGGGGGTACGGGGCGAAGGTCTCCTCGGGCGTGGTGGCGACGGCGAAGGGCAGCAGGACCATGGAGGCGCCGCCTGCCCCCATGGCCACCAGCGCTGCCCAGATCTTGGGGTCCGGCTTCGTCTCCCAGGTGCGCTGCGACTGGGCGTTGCGGACGACGAAGTAGGACCAGGTGAGCATGGCCATGAGGGCCAGCAGGATCCCGAAAAGTGATTCGTGAGCGTGGTCCGAGGGCTTTTCGTGGATGAAGTCCGCGGCGCTCAGGAGAGTGAGGCCGGAGAGAATCAGGAGGACCGGCGCGACCAACTCGCTCCACGACATGCGTTTTTCCGCGACGTTGCCGGCCACCGCGATGGTGATCGGTGAGGATCCCACGATGACCGCGGTGATGAAACCACTGCCCATGGTGGCGGAGTACGAGACGCAGATGTAGAAGACGAAGTACCCCACAAAGCCTATGTACAGGCCGAAGAGGATCCTGCGCATCGGCATCAGCCTGAGCAGGCTCCGGCCTCGGAGCAGGACGTACAGGCCGCACAGGCCGAACAAGGAGTACCGGCCCGTGACCAGGAGCAGTTCACTCGCCGGCTTGACGGCGGCCGGGGCGGGGAAGGCGAAGGCCCATAGGAGAGCGGCCGTCAGTGCCGCTGCCACGTTCTTTTGCGTGCTCCCCATCACGCAGTCGCTTCCAGCGCGGGATTCCGCCCAGCGGCAAAACCGTTCTGCATCAGCCAGTCCCGGTTGTAGATCTTGGAGATGTATTTGCTTCCGCTGTCCGGCAGGACGGTGACGACCGTGGCCGGTCCCGTCAGCGACCGGGCCACCTGCACGGCGCCCCACACATTGGCGCCCGAGGTGCCGCCGCAGACGAGACCCTCGCGCCTGGCCAGGTGCTGACAGGTGGCGAAAGCGTCGGCGTCGGTGAACTGAACCACATCGTCGACGACCGAGAAGTCCATGCACTTCGCCAGGTGATCCTCACCCGCGCCCTCGACGAAGTACGGTGCGATCTGTGAAGGGTCCACGACGCCTTCGTGGAAGTAGCGGTGGTATATGGAACCCACCGGATCGAGCAGGATGGACGTGACGGACGGGTTCTTCGACTTCAGGAACCGGGAAGTTCCGGAGATCGTGCCCCCGGTGCTCCCCGATGCGACGAACGCCGTCACCGAGTGACCGAGCGCCTCCCAGATCTCAGGGCCCGTCGATCGGAAATGAGCCTCCGCGTTGAGCGGGTTGTCGTACTGGTTGAGCATGAACGAACCAGGCGTCTCCGCGTGGATGCGCCTTGCGCGCGTCACATAGTGCTTGGCCGAGTCCGGCGGGGCCGAGGTCGGGCAGACGATCACCTCGGCGCCCATGGCGCGCAAGGCGTCCTGCTTCTCCTTGCTCACCTTGTCCGGCATGGTCAGGATCGCGCGGTAGCCGCGTGTCGCCGCCATCATCGCGATTGCCGCACCAGTGTTTCCGGAGGTGTTCTCCACGACGGTCGTGCCGGGCCGGAGCAGATCGCGGTGCTCGGCGTCATCGAGGATGTAGCGGACGATCCGGTCCTTGATGCTGCCCCCCGGATTCATGAACTCGGCCTTGGCGAATATCCGAACACCGGCCGGAACGTCGAAGGTCTTCAGTTCGACGAGGGGCGTCCTGCCGATGAACGACTGGACATTCATGCCGACTCCTTACGAGAGGGGAAACGGTGATGGAGAGCCGGATCGGCGGGTGTGCCGCGGACACCGGGCCGGCACTCGCCCGGTGCCTTGCCGTCCGCTGCCGACTGTCAACGCACCGAAGAGGCAGCGGAGTCCGGTCAGAGGGCAGAGTCAGGAATCTTCACCGAGTCGAGGATTACGACCGTGTGACCGACCCTTTCGCCCTTCCTCACCAGAGCCAGGGCGTCCAGTGCCGGTATCTCGAACGGCGCCAGCTCCTCCTCCAGTTTCAGGGCCTGCGCCCCGGCGGCCGCGGGGGACAGGCCCTCGAAGGCGTCGCGCAGAACGTTCACCGGGTAGAAGTGGAACGGTCCCAGTCCTTCCCTCTCCCATTGGGCGTATCCGCCGACCACTTCGGCCGGCTCGGACTGGACCTTCCAGGTGTAGGTCAGGATGTTGCCGTTGTAGCCGGCGGCTCCGGAGAGGGCCAGGATCTCAGACAACGGAATGCGCGCACCGATCGACGACAGTACCCGCCCGCCGACCCGAAGAAGGGGATGCGCCTGCTGGAGAGCCAGGTAGTGGAGCGTCAAGAGGTTCTTTTCCGCGGCTCCGGGAATCTCCTCGCTGCGCTCGGTGATGAAGGTCGAACTCGTCTGTCCGTCGGCCAGGTCCTCGTCGCCCGCCATCGGAATGTTGGGGAGGTTCTCGTAGATCACGTCGATCTGCGACAGCTTGTCGGCCAGCGGGGCGAGGAGGTCACCCGCGCCTCCGATCAGTTCTACGTCCTCGATCAGGAGGTTGCTGCGAATGTTTTCCCGCGCATACGTGAGAACGTCCTGATGGAGGTCGGTGAAACCGACGGTACGTGCTTGCAGAATTTCCACGGCTGCCAGGGCGTCGAGTCCCGCTCCCGTCCCGATCGTGCAGAACCGCGGGGCGAGTACGCCCATGTGTGCCAGCGTCTTGAACGCGGGAACGGCAACGCTCGCCACCCAGTCGGCCCGCGGGTCCTTTGCCTTCGGGAGGTAGGAATGGTCCGAAAGCCGGAGCCCGATGGATGACCTGATCCGTTCCAGTTCGCTTATCTGGAAGAAGTCGCCGGGCGACACAACCAATTCGGAATGGTCGACACGTGTACCCATCTCGGTCTCCTTAGAGGTGGCGACAGCACTGCTTCTGTGAAGGTCTCCGGCCCGCCCGATTCGACGAAGGGTGGGCGGGCGCACGGAACCATTCTGTGCCGAAGGGATCAACTGCGATCGCATTGCGCCTTTCACCGGGGGGGGCGGCGTTTTGCGGTAGCAGCGATTCCACTATCGCCATGGCCGGCAACGCCGTACAAGGGGTGCCCTGTTGCCTGTCGTCAGGCAACGCTGGCAACAGCGGATCCCGGAGCACCTCGCCGTATGCGTCGGTCCGGCGCTCGCCGGCGCACCGGCCGGTCGCCGTGCGCTCTTTCCCGTCGCCGGCTCGGACGGCTCTGCCTTCTCGATCGGGTCGATCGTGGGGTCGGGTCGCCCGGGGGCGCCGGGTGTGACTGTCGGAGCGCTGCCGTCTCGTGGCTCTTCCGGCTCCCCGGCCGCTCGTCCGTCACCGAGAACTTCGGCGCGTCTTCTGGGCCTCTGCGTTGGTCGGCGTCCGCTGCGACCCGAACTCGCGGGATTTCCACGGCCGCAGACGTGCCGGTGGGAAGAAGCGCCTCCAGGCCGTGCTCGCCCTCGCCCGCCGTGGCGCCACCGGTGACTACGGCAGCCTGGCAGCAGCACGCGGAAACCGGACCCGCGCGACCCGGCCGCAAGGATCGGCATATCGCCATGAAGCGGGCGTTCTCCGCCTGCCGACGGGTCCGCTGCATACCAGACGTGCGACCGGGCCGCATCGGGAAAGAGCTTTCCGGCCGCCTCGGAGGTTCCCCGTTGACACTGCGAAAACCGACTCCCTAGCATGTAGGTATACCGGTTGGTATACGTCACCGTCTCCCCCCCCCACGAAGGAGATGCGCACGTGTTGCTCCGTCTGTCCGGCGTAGCGGCTGGTGAAGCCCTGGTTGCCGCCAGAACCTGTGCTGTCGATCCGCTGGGACGTCAACGGCACGGCTACCGGTGTATGAGGACGCAGCCCACCGGCCCGTACGGGAGAAGAGAATCCGTGAAACCCGTATACATCCGCGATGACGTCGAGCCGCAACGTCAGCACCTCTCGGCGATCGGCCGGTCCGTGTGCCGACACGGCTGGCTGCCGGGGATGTCCGGCAGCATCTCGATCCGATCAGGTGAAGCGATTCTGATCACCGCCGGTGACCTGGACAAAAGGGTGATGACCCACCAGGACACCGTGATGGTGGATCCCTTCGACGGGCTGCCGTTGCTCGGGGAGACCGAGTGGCCCCCGGACGAAACCGCGATACACCTCGCCCTCTACCGGCGATTGCCCGACTGCGGAGCGGTGATCTGTGCGCAAGCACCGTGCGCCGGGGCACTCACCACCGTGGCCGACGGCAGCGGCCAGGCGCTCCTCAGGGAACCGGAAGCGGCGCGGGCGGTCGACTTGTCGGATGACTGCCCGCCCGTACCGCCGGTCGTTGCGGACCGGCTTGATGCGTCACGCGTCGCCGAAGACGTGATGGCCGCTCTCGACGCCTCGACCCTCGGCACCTCTTCGGTTCTGCTCGTCCGGCAGAACGGCCTCGTCGCCTGGGGCCGTGACGCCGACGAAGCGCTCGGCGAGCTGAAGCGTATCGAACGGCTCAGCCACCTGCCCCAGGTCGGCGCGGTCGCCGACGAACCCGCTGAGGTCAGGGTGAACACCTGGTGACACTGCTACAGATCATGCCGGAGAACGCCCCGGAGACGGTGCGGGTGCGGACCGACGACCTGGACGTCATCCAGGGGGAGTTGCTCAGGATCGGTGTGCGCCTCGTCCGGTGGCACGCCGCCCGCCGGCTTCCGGCCGACGCCGACGACACCACGGTCATGAAGGCGTACGAGAGCCACATCGACCATCTGGGCGCCGAGGGCGGCTACCGGATCGTCGACATCGTCCGCAGGGTTCCCCCGCCGGCCGGTCCAGGCCCGCAGAGATGTCCAGCGCGTGAGGCGTTCATGCAAGAACACGTCCACGACGACGATCTGGTGCGCTTTCTCGTGGCGGGCACGGGCTGCTTCTCCCTCCATGTCGCGGGACAGGTGTACGCGTTGCTGTGCACGGCAGGGGACCTGCTGTCCGTACCAGGACGCACGCCCCACTGGTTCGACGCGGGCGCTCACCCGAACTGCACGGTGATCCGTTTCTTCCAGCGGGCCGACCGCAGTGCCGTCCGCGTCCTGCCGGACGGCATCGCCTCCCGGTTCCCGACCCATGACGAGTTGCTGGCGACGCCCGGCGACTGACCGGCGCCTCATCGAAGACCTCCGCGGCCATCTCGCCGGTGCGGGGCGCGACCTTCCTGCCCAGGCTCTCTCACCGGTGAGCGCTGCCGGCTTCCACGGAGCCCACTCGCAACCGCCAGGGCGGTCCGAAGCGTGCGATCCGGATCACCAGGCCCACCGACCGGACCAGGAAGCGGGCGCGGCAGTCGCGGCAACCCCGGCTCGAACCGGCCACTTCAGGACAAATGTACAATTCTGGGGGCTAGACAGTGGTACGAGAACCAGTACAGGGATCATCGTCAACTCGGCGTACCCAGGAAAGAATCGGCTCTCTCGACGGAGTGCCAGCGTCATACGGACAGTTGCTGCGGGCTCACCGGACGAAGCGAGGGCTTTCGCTCACGCAGTTCGCCGCCCGGGTGCATTTCAACCCGGGGCACATCAGCAAGGTCGAGACCGGCAAGCGGTCACCTTCGGTGAGCTTCGCGAAGGCCTGCGACCGGGCACTCGACATCGGAAACACCTTCACCGTCATCGCCTCCGCTCTGGAGGTGGCCACCCGGCAGCAGCAAGGCTGGATCCGGCCTGCCCAACTTCCCACGGCGAAAAGGCATTTCGTAGGGCGCCACGATGACCTGCGTCGACTGGACGGGCTCCTTCGAAGCCGCGAGCAAACACTTGCGGTACCCGTGGCGGTGATCAACGGCCCGCCCGGTGTGGGAAAGACCGCACTCGCGGTGCAATGGGCACACCGAGCCGTCAACGACGGCCACTTCCCCGACGGGCAGCTGTTCGTCAGCCTTCAGGGGCCCGAGCCGGACACCGCGGCCGCTCCCTTCGACGTGCTGGAAGATCTGCTGCGCGCCGTAGGCGTGCCTTCCGAGTGCATTCCAGCCGAGCTGGAACAAAGGGCTGCCACCTTCCGGTCATACCTGCACAGCCGGGAGATGCTCCTGGTTCTGGACAATGCCGCGGACGCCCAGCAGATCCGCCCCCTGTTGCCGGGATCTCCGGGATGCGCCGTCGTGGTGACCAGCCGGTCGCGATTACCGGGGCTGATGCCCTTGGTGGACGCCGTCTCGCTGCCTCTGCCCGAGCTGTGCCAACCGGAAGCCGTCAAGCTGATCGGCGCGGTCATAGGCCAGGTGCGGGCCGACGCCGACCCAGGCGCGGTGGCCGTATTGGCGGAGCGATGCGGGCGTCTTCCCCTGGCTTTGGTCCTGGCGGCCGAGAGGATCGTGAGCCGACAGCACCACAGTGCCGAGGTCCTTGCCACCGAACTCAAACCCCGACAGGCCAGGCTGGACCTCGCAGAAGGGGGCGTGGTGCTCCGCGACGTGTTCGAGACCTCGTACAAGGCGCTCGACGAGCAGAGCGCTCGTGTCTTCCGGGGGCTCGGCCTGCTCCCGGGGCGCCTGATCGATGTGGTCAGCACGGCGTCGATCGCGGGTGTCCCTCCGGAGGAAGCCTCACTGTCGCTGTGCAACCTGGCCGCCGCGCACCTGGTTCAGCGTCATGGTGAGCGTCACTATCGCATGCACGACCTGTTGCGGGCGTATGCGGCCGATCTGTCGAGGCAGTCGAACGGCGACCCCGGGCGCGCGATGGCGAACGGCCGTGCGGCCGACCCGGTGCCCACGCCGAACTCCCTCGCGGCTCCTTCTCTCGTCGCGTAGAACCTCACCGGTGGCCGGGGGCCCGACAACGGACACGAGCCCGGGATCGTCCCCGGTGTTTCACGGGGCCGGGGATCGGCGTGGTCACTGGGGAAGCGACCTTTCGATGAGGACTTCGGCCATGTGTTCAGCACGATCGACGGCCTGGTCAAGCGACCGCATGGAATCGGCGACGCAGGCCCCCTCGTGCAGGATCAGAATCTGGGCGGCCAGTCCCGCGGGGTCGTCGGAGCCGGCTTCCGCGGCCAGTCCTTCCAGGTAGGAGAGCAGCCAGGCCTTCTGGTCGCGGGCGACCGCCCGGCCAGGGTGGCCTTCGGGGAGTTCCACGGACGCGTTGATGAAGGCGCAGCCCCGCAGGCTCCGCTCGCGCATCCACTCGCGCAGGGCGTCGAACGTGGCCAGGATCTTCTCCGCCGGGGGACCGTCATGGCCGTTGACGTACTTCACCAGCGTGGAACGCCACAAGCCGTCACGAGCGCGCAGATAGGCGACGATGAGGTCGTTCTTCGAACCGAAGCGGTCGTAGAGGGTCTTCTTGGTGACGCCTGCTTCTGCCGCGATCGCCTCGACACCGACGGCGTGGATGCCCTGCTCGTAGAAGAGCCGCGAGGCTGTCTGGAGGATTTTCACGCCGGCCGGCGTGAGGTGCTGCACGCCGGGTCGTCGGCTGCTTCGATCTACGGTCTCGCTATTGACAGCCACACCTCAACGCTACACCCAGCGGTATGGTTACAACAGTGGCTCCGCGGGTGTGAACACCCGAGGACGCCTCGTGAACGCCGAGGAGTCCCGTCTCGCCGGCGAAGTGAACGACCATTGCGACGCCGTTGTCGCCCGTGTCGCCCGTTCGTCACGACATGCCGCCGATGGGGCAATGGCGGGCCTGGTCGGTCGGTTCGGTCCACCGTGTTACGCCGGAGCGCGTGATGAGGAGGCCGGATGACCGAGGTTCACCGCATCGAGGCCGTCGTTTTCGACGTCCTCGGCACGATGGTCGATGAACCCGGTGGGCTGCGAGCGGCCATGCGGGAGGCGGTTCCTGCGGCAGAGGAAGCGTTTGTCGACCGGCTGCTCGACGTGTGGCAAGAGCATGTCGAGCGCGAGCAGCGTCGCATCGCGGGGAATGTGCGGCCCTACGTCAACTCGCAGGTCATCGACCGGGAGGCGGCCGAGCGTGTGGCCGGCTGCGTCGGCCTGACCGACGCCGCCGCCCTCGATCGGCTGGCCACCGCGGGACAGCGCATGAAGCCCTGGGGCGACTCCCTCGCCGGCCTCGCACGGTTGTCCGAGCGCTTTCCGGTACTGGCCCTCAGCAATGCCAGCCGTGCCTCTCTGCTTCGGCTCAACGCTCACACGGGACTGCGCTGGCACCAGGTCCTGTCCGCCGAGGACGTCCGGGCGTACAAGCCTGCGCCGGAGGTCTACCGGCTCGCGCTCGACGCGGCAGGTTCCCCGCCGGAGCGCGTGCTCATGGTTGCCGCGCACGCCTGGGACCTTCGCGGGGCCCAAGCCGTGGGCATGCGAACTGCTTATGTGCAGCGACCGGTAGGGGATCCGCCGCGCAGGAGCGACTCGTTCACGTGTCGGTCCAGTGGCTTGGAGGAGTTGGCCGCCGTACTGGCGGTGGTGTAGTGCCGGAACGGACGGGTCTTTGGCATCCGACGGCCGGAGCCTTCCCGCCGTGGTGCCACAGCCCTGTTGCGGGGCTGTAAAGAGGGAGCGGAGGAACTCGGCCGCGGTCCGGTCCAGGGACGTGAGCCGCCGGGACCCGGGTGCCGACGGCCGCGTGGCCGAGGCCGATTCGTTCGAACAGGTGGCGGAGAGGCGGGCCGTGACGCTGCGGTGGACGGTGCCGCGGGCCGGCTCGCCCCTGGCTGGTGGCGAAGCCCGGTTCGTCGGGAATTCCCGACGTCCGGCAGCGGCCACGGTCGGACGGCCCGGACCTCACCCGCGGTGTCGTCGATGCTTTGCGCACATGCGCGACGCTCTCCTCCGGTCCGCGTACCGCGTGACTTTCCGCCCGCAGGACTCCGGCCTCCTGAAAGGAGTCCTCGCGGCAGCGGCTCGGGGCGGGCTGTCACCGTCGCGACGACTGACTGCCATGCCGACGGGTACCCGGTATCCATACTGGTAGGTTTACTACGAGAAGGCGTTTCCGCGCCGTGTTCGGCAGTCGAGACTGCTTGGAGACCCTCGGATGAGGATGCTGCTTCGGCACGTGTCTTGTGGGTACACCGGTCGTAGTCGAGACGTGCAGCGGGACGGTCTGCGGCTCGGGTTCTTCCCCTGCCTTCTCCCTGTCGTTGCCTTGCGGCTTGGGGCAGCAGTCTGGGCAAGCAGTCGGAACACGGCTGCCCACCAAGTGGTAGCGGTCGCGATCGATCGGTCACAGTCGGGGTCCCGGTCCGCTTTGCACCACACGGCTGCCCGGATCGTGTACTCCACGGGCGCCGGCGGGGCATCCGGCCAGTCGCAGGTCCACTCGACCGCCTGGTGTTCTGGAACCGGGCGAAGCCCCGGCTGTCGGGTGTGTTGAACGACTTCCAGCTCGATGCGGAGGATGGCTCCGTGCTCGACGAAGTGCTTACCTGGCGCATCGTCAGGTAAGCCGGCATCTGGCCAGCATGAGCCCTCGCACACTCCGAGACGGGTGCTTGGCCGGCGATAGTGCAACAGCCTCATTTTCCGCGGAAGCGCAGGCGAGGAGCCGACCCCCGCGGCCTCGAGCAGGTGGAACTCGGCCGCCACGCCGGCGACGGACAGCCGGCCGTCCGGGAAGAGAGCGAGGTCCATCCGCCATCCCCTCCGGGACGCCGACGGCGTGCTCGACATGATCGCGAAGGATGTCAGGTCGCGCTCCAGCGGCTCCTCGCTCCACCGGAACGACGCCAGACCGCGGACCACGAGCAGGGCAGCGTCGCCCGTGCGGTACTGCAGGGCCGTACTAATCTGATGCTCGAGTGGCACCAGCGCTACCGGGGCCCCGGCGTGATGATCTACTGGCACGTCGAGCGGAAGTCGGTGTGCATCTACTTCCAGCTCAAGTCCTGTTCGGCCTCCGAGGTCGCCTCGATGATCGAGGGCGTCCTGCGTCACTGCACCGACATGGACGTCGACCGGCAGTACACCGACACCCACGGCGCCTCCATCGTCGGCTTCGCCTTCGCGCACATGCTTGACTTCAAGCTCATGCCGAGGCTGAAGAACATCGGCTCGGCGAAGCTGTACCGGCCGGCGGCCGGGGAGGACGAGAGCTGGCCGAACCTCGCGCCGGTGCTGTCCGCCAAGACGATCAACTGGGATCTGATCCGCCAGCAGTACGACCAGATCGTGAAGTACACCACCGCCCTGCGCCTGGGCACCGCGGAGGCCGAGCAGGTCCTGCGCCGCTTCACCCGCGGCGGGCCAAAACACCCCACCTACCAGGCGATCGAGGAACTCGGGCGGGCGGTGCGGACGGCTTTCGTTTGCGACTACCTCGCCGACGTCGAGCTGCGGCAGGAGATCCACGAGGGCTTGCAGGTCGTGGAGAACTGGAACAGCGCGAACAAGGACCTCTTCTACGGCAAGGACGGCGATCTCGCCGGGCAGGACAAGGAGTCCCAGGAGGTGTCCGTGCTCGCCCTCCACCTGCTTCAGTCCGCCCTGGTCCACGTCAACACGCTGCTGATGCAGCAGGTCCTCGCCGACCCGAAGTGGGCCGACACGCTCACCGATGCGGACCGGCGGGCGCTGTCGCCGCTGTTCTGGACGCACGTGAACCCGTACGGCAGGTTCGAGCTGGACATGAACAGCCGCCTCGACCTGGGCCTGGAGTTGACCCCAGCAGCGACGGTGCCCGGCCCGCGTACTTCTGAGGGCCGGGGCGCCACGGCATCCACCCTGACCAGAGCCGGGCGCACGGTGGAGGTGTGGCCGGGCGGGTGCGCCGCTGTGCGTACATCTTCCAAATCCACTCCGCCGCCCCGCCCTTGACGGTGATCTTCCCGCGCTTGCCCTGCAGGTACAGGTCCTCGGATGAGGACGGCGCCAGCCGGGGAAGGGAGGCGGCCGTGCTTCAGAGCACGGGGTTTTCGGCGCCGGCCAGCATGTTCTCGATGAGGTCAGCAGCGCGCCGGGTGCCGCCCTCGGCCCGGGCGGCGGCCTGCAGCTGCTTGGACCTGTCGACGCGTTCCGGATCCGTGACCAGGTCGTTCAGCGCCGCGCGAAGGGTCTCGGCGGTGGCGTCAGCGGTGTCCACACGGCAGGCGACGCCGAGTTCCACGAGCCGGTCGGCGTTCATGAACTGCTCGGCTCCCTGCGGCACGGCGATCATGGGAACGCCGGCGAGGAGCCCTTCGCCGCAGCCGCCCATGCCGGCGTGGGTGACGAAGGCGTCGGCCTGTTCCAGGATCGCCCGCTGCGGGACCCAGGAGCGCACTTCGACGTTGGGCGGGATGGTGCCGAGTTCCTCGGGGTCGGTGTACTTGCCGATCTGGAGTACGACGTGCCAGCCGGGCAGCTCGCCGAAGGCCGCGATGCACTGGCGGTAGAACGCGGGCTGGCGCGTGTACGCCGAGCCGAGCGAGACCAGCAGCACGTTGTCCGCGGCCGCCGGGCGGGTCCAGCCGTCCGTGTCCGCTCGGGTGTCGAAGCAGGGGCCGACGAAGGTCACCGTGCCGGTGTCGACTCGATCGGCGTGCGGCTGCATCGCTCTCGGGATCAGGGCGAGGGCCCGGGCGGGCGGACCGGAGAACGTGTCCACGTCCGTGGTGGTCGCACCGCAGTCGGCGAGCCACCGTGCGAACCTGTCCCGGTACGCGTCGGCGCCCGGCAGCTTCCGCAGATGAGCCGCGACTTCCTCCTGGTAGCCGTCCCAGCCGACGAACGTCGGGGACAGCTGCACGAGGGGACGGCCCTGCGCTTCGGCGAGGGCACGCGCGGCATAGGCGCCGATGTCGTAGAGGTACAGGTCGGCCGGATCGTCGTCGTAGATGGCGCGCAGTTGCGGGAGCGCCTGGACGGCGTCGTCGAGGAAGAGGCTCGCCGCGGCGATGGGATCGGCAGGCCAGTCATTGTCCGCGACGGGCAACGTGGAGGTGCACGGCACCAGCTCCGCGCCGACGGACTCGATCCGGTCGGCCACGAACGGGTCGTTGGCGTAGGTGACCCGGTGCCCGCGGGCCACCAGCTCACGGATGAGCGCGAGGCTGGGCAGGACATGGCTGACGATGGGGACGCCGACCATCGCGATATGGGCGCGGGGACGGGACATGGGCGATCACTCGTTTCTGGCGCGGGGCGGGTGCGGGCGGTGTGGCGAGGACGCGAGTCAGGGCTGGTCGATCTGCGCGGCGGCCTCCTCCAGGTCGGCGACGGTCCCCGACATGATCGTCCGTACCTGCCTGGTGATGTGCTGCACGGGCCAGTCCCACCACGCCACGGCGAGGAGCCGGGCGATGTCCGCAGCGTCGTAGCGGGTGCGGATGAGCCGGGCCGGGTTGCCGCCGACGATGCCGTAGTCGGGGACGTCGCCGGTGACCACGGCGCCGGCGGCGATGATCGCGCCGTGGCCGATGCGTACACCGGGCATGACCGTGGCGCCGTGGCCGAACCACACGTCGTTGCCGACGACCGTGTCGCCCCGGCCGGGCAGGTCGGTGATCAGGTCGAAGTGCTCCGCCCAGGAGCCCCCCATCGTGGGGAACGGGAAGGTGGAAGGACCGTCCATGCGGTGGTTGGCGCCGTTCATGATGAACCGGGTGTCCGTCCCCAACGCGCAGTACTTGCCGATGACAAGCCGCTCGGGACCGTAGTGGTACAGGACGTTGCGCGTCTCGAACGCGGTCGAGTCGTCCGGATCGTCGTAGTAGGTGAAGTCACCGACCTCAATCAACGGCGACTTCACCAACGGCTTGAGCAGAACCACACGCGGGTGCTCGGGCATCGGATGGAGCACGGTGGGGTCAGCGGGAACGGGTGGCATCGGGGGAGCGGTTCCTCTCTGGCGAACCTAGAGCGACAACTGTCGCGTTAAGATGCTGGCACAGCCCTGCCGCCTTGATCAACCGGATACTGATTGCCGATGACAGACCCACTGGACACGACGTCGGACCGCCGTCCGGGCGGTCGCACCGCCCGCATCCGCGCCCAGGTTCTCGATGCGGTACGCGCCGAACTCGCTGAAGGCGGTCACGAAGGACTCACGATGGAGGGTGTCGCCACGCGGGCCGGAGTGCACCGCGCCACGGTCTACCGGCGCTGGCGCGATATCGGCGGCCTGCTCGTCGACGTCATCGCCGCCGCCGGCGAGATCGACTGGCAGCCGCCCGACACCGGCTCCCTGCGCGGCGATCTGACAGCCCTCAACCAGGAGATCCAGGAATCCCTGGTCGTGCAGCCGTCGTTCGCCGTCGCCCTGATGGCCGCCTCGTTCCACTCCGAACAGGCCGCGCGGGCCCAGACGCAGTTGTGGACGGACCGGTACACCCAGTGCGAAATCCTCGTCGAGCGCGCCATCGAGCGCGGTGAACTCCCCGCACAGCACACGGACGCGCGAAGCCTGCTGATCGCCGCCACGGCGCCCCTGTACCACCAGCTAGTGCTCCTGCGTGCCGATCCGGACCCGCAACTCCCGAAACGGGCCGCAGAGGCGGCAGTCCTGGCGGCTGCCGCGGGTGCCTTCTCCGTCCGTCGGGAAGAGAGCGTGTGATCGAGGAGACAGAGAGCGAACACAAGCGCAATCAAGAGCGCGACAAGACATGGATCACGGTCCAGTAGCCCTGGTTCGGACACCAGGGAGCAAATAGCCGCGAGGTCAACTTTCGAGGGCTCATCTACGGCGGCGGGCGGCCGGGGCGCGCTCGGAGACGTGCCGGGCGACCGCGTCCACACCGGGGCGGGCGTACCGCTCCAGGGAGCGGACTGAGGCGTGACGGGAGCGGGCCAGCAGCATCGGGGTGGAGGTGCCGCCCTCGACGTCGTGGGTGAGCGCACTGTGGCGGAGCCGGTGCAGGGTCCAGCCGTCCAGGTCCTCGATGTCCTCGGGTGAGGCGAGCGGGTTGGCCAGCAGCCGGGTGTTCTCCTCGAAGATCTCCTCGATCCGACGGTAGGGGAGCCGGGCCCGGCCGGTCTCCGGGCACACGTCCAGGGTCGCCGTTCCGGCGGGGGCCTTGCGGCCGGTGAGGAACAGCGGGCCGCGGCTACGGCCGGCGATCAGCCGGGGCAGCAGTTGGGCGGCGCCGGATTGCCAGTGGATCCACTCGGTCGCCCCGCCCTTGGCCAGGGTCCGGCCGCGCTTGTCGCCCGGGTGCAGGTCCTCGACGTTCAGGCACAGGATCTCCTCCACCCGGGCCGCCGATTCGTAGAGCATCTTCTCCCGCAGCGCGACGTCCAGGTGAAAAAGGGCGGCGATCTGGTTCTCGGCGAGGGCGCGGGTGCGGTCCGGCGGTGCCGGCCGCCGCTCGATGCCGATCGTCGGGTCGCATTCGATCCAGCCCTGCCGCTGCCACCAACCGATCGCCTTACGGGCGATGGACAGTTCACGGTTGACGGTGTCGGTGTCCATCTCGTCCGCCCGGGCCGCCGCCAGCTCGGCCAGTACCTCCGGCAGCGCCGGGGCATCGACCGCGGAGACGGGGAAGGCGGGCGGCTTCGCGCCCCGGCGGGAGGGACCGGTCGGCGCCGCCTCGTCGGCGAACATCCATCCCCACGTCGTCAGCGAGATCCGGTAGATCCGCGCGGAGGACTTCGCGATGCCCGCGCCGGTGAGGTACCGCTCGACCGCCGCGGTGTACGTGGCTGGAGGGGCGGACATAGGTACGACGCGGGCGCGCGGCAACCGAAGCGCGCCCCCTGGCTGCGAGCGTCGCAGATCCTCGGCCGGCTCGGCGGCAAAGGCGACCCCGTCGAGGCTGGAGGGCGTGCGGGCCAGGGTGCGACGTCTGGCCGACCGGGGCTGGGTGCGGGAGGTGACCCCGGATGTCTGTCGGCAACGCCTGAAAACGTGCCACCTCCAACGGATGAAAAGTGGCCCGTCTGAACCGTCTGGCTCGTTGAGCCAGGCAGGGAGGAAGGGTGATCAGCGTGGAGGACTGGGCGGAGATCCGCCGGTTGCACCGGTCCGAGGGCATGCCGATCAGAGCGATTGCTCGGAAGCTCGGGATCTCGCGGACGACGGTGCGGCGGGCGGTGTCCAGTGACCGGCCGCCGAAGTACGAGCGGGCCTCGAAGGGATCGGTCGTGGATGAGGTCGAGCCGAGGATCAGGGAACTGCTCGAGGTCTGGCCGGACATGCCGGCAACGGTGGTGGCCGAGCGGATTGGCTGGCAGCGGGGGATGACGGTCCTGCGGGACCGGCTGCGGGACCTGCGCCGGGACTATGTTCCGGCGGACCCGGCGTCCAGGACGGCTTATGAGCCGGGTGAGCTGGTCCAGTGCGATCTGTGGTTCCCGTCGGCGGAGATTCCGCTGGGGTTCGGGCAGACCGGCAGCCCACCGGTCCTGGTGATGGTCAGCGGTTACTCGCGCTGGATCATGGCGAGGATGCTGCCGACCCGGTCGGCTGCGGATCTGATCGCGGGGCACTGGCGGCTGCTGTCAGGGCTCGGAGCGGTTCCCAGGGCTTTGGTCTGGGACAACGAGGGTGCGGTCGGTTCCTGGCGGGGCGGGCGGCCGCGGCTGACGGAGGACTTCGCCGCGTTCGCCGGACTGCTGGGAATCCGGATCATCCAGTGCCGTCCGGGTGATCCGGAGGCGAAGGGCCTGGTCGAGCGGGCCAACGGCTATCTGGAGACCTCGTTCCTGCCCGGGCGGGTGTTCGCCTCGCCGACCGACTTCAACATTCAGCTGGAGGACTGGCTGCGGCGGGCGAACCGCCGGGTCCACCGCACTCTGCAGGCGCGTCCCGTCGACCGCATCGACGCGGATCGGGCGGGGATGCTGCCCTTGCCGCCGGTCGATCCGCCGGGCTGGTGGCGCACGTCGCTGCGGCTGCCGCGCGACCACTACGTCCGTGTCGACACCTGCGACTACTCCGTCCACCCTCTCGCCATCGGCCGCCGGATCGAGGTCAAGGCCGGCCTGGACGAGGTCCTGGTGTTCTGCGAGGGCACCGAGGTCGCCCGGCACGTCCGCTGCTGGGCCCGCCACCAGAGCATCACCGACCCCGCCCACTCCGCGGCGGCCGGCGCCGCCCGCCTGGCGGCCTGCAAGGAACCCGCCGCCGACGACGGTGAGGTCGAGGTCGAACAGCGGTCGCTGGACACCTACGACCGGATCTTCGGCGTCATCGAGGGCGGCCTCGGCAAGGAGGAGGAGATCGCATGACCACCACCACGGCCACCTCGTCAGGCCGGGACGTCACCTCCGAACTGGCCTATCTGACCCGGGTCCTCAAAGCCCCGGCCCTGCGGGAGGCAGCCTCCCGGCTGGCGGAGCGGGCGAAGGCCGAGCAGTGGGGCTTCGAGGAGTATCTGGCGGCCTGTCTGCAGCGGGAGGTCGCCGCCCGCGACGCGCACGGCGCCGAGAGCCGCATCCGCGCGGCCCGGTTCCCTTCCCGCAAGTCGCTCGAGGACTTCGACTTCGAGCACCAGCGGTCGGTGAAACGGGAGACGATCACCCACCTGGGCACCCTCGACTTCGTCGCGGGCAAGGAGAACGTGATCTTCCTCGGCCCGCCCGGCACGGGCAAGACGCACCTGGCCACGGGTCTGGGGATCCGGGCCTGTCAGGCCGGTCACCGGGTCGCGTTCGCGACCGCCGCCGAGTGGGTCGCCCGCCTCGCGAAGGCCCACGAGACCGGCCGCCTGGACGACGAGCTGGTCCGGCTCGGCCGGATCCCGCTGATCATCGTCGACGAGGTCGGCTACATCCCCTTCGAGCCCGAGGCCGCGAACCTGTTCTTCCAGTTCATCTCGGGCCGCTACGAGCGGGCCTCGGTCATCGTGACCAGCAACAAACCCTTCGGCCGCTGGGGCGAGGTCTTCGGCGACGACACCGTCGCCGCCGCCATGATCGACCGCCTCGTCCACCACGCCGAAGTCGTCTCCCTCAAGGGAGACAGCTACCGCATGCGCGGCCGCGACCTCGGACGGGTCCCCGCCGCCAACACCAGGGAATGACCAACATCAACTGACAAGCGGTCCACTTTTCATCCGCTGCCTCTGGTCCACGATTGCGCCGTTACCGACAGATGTCTTCGGCCGCCTCACCACCGAGACGCC
This sequence comes from Streptomyces sp. DSM 120436, assembly GCF_055778765.1. NCBI lineage: Bacteria > Bacillati > Actinomycetota > Actinomycetes > Kitasatosporales > Streptomycetaceae > Streptomyces > Streptomyces sp. DSM 120436. Next base: position 4,380,704 of record NZ_JBSKBS010000001.1, read on the forward strand.
GGCTACTAGTGCGGGATGAGTCCGGTGCGCCGGCGGCCGCCCGCGAGCCGGCGGCTCATGAGCATCGTCATGGACCAGAACACCACTGCCTCGTGCATCTGCGGCAAGGTCTCGTAGTCACGGAGGAGACGGCGTGAACGCATCAGCCAGCTCAGGGTCCGCTCGACCACCCACCTTCTGGGCAAGACCGTGAACCCGCGGGCGGCGTCGGAACGTCGGACGATGTCGAGGACGAGACGGAGCCGGTCGGCCGACCAGCCGACCAGGCTCCCGGAGTAGCCGCCGCCGGCCCAGACCCGCTCCAGGGAGTAATAGGCCGTCCGTCCCCGCTCGAGCAGGGCGACGACGGCGTCACGGCCCTGGACACTGGCCGCGGTGACGGAGACCGTCAGGAGCATGCCGAGGCAAGTCAGCATCCAATCAGCATTGGACCGGGGCAGTCTTCCGTACGTGCTCCCGGTCGATGGCTTCGCGGCAGGCTGCTTCGTGTAGATCACGCAGGTGAGAAGCCTGCTCGCCACGGCGCACGATGTTCCGGAAAGTCTTCGAGTCGAAGACATGCCGATGTACAGTGAAGGACGCCCCTGACCTGCAGAAAGCTGGCGGGGAGCCGTCTTCCAGGAGTCCAACATGCTGCGCACCATGTTCAAGTCCAAGATCTAGCGTTTTGGTGTTTTCGCAGGTCAGAGCCCTGATCTCCGCCTCCAGGTCAGCAAAAGGTCAGCAAGCCGGACGGTGTCCGGCTTGCTGACCTGCGCCTACGGCAGGGGCCTCCTGCGCCGCTCATCGCCCTGCTCGGAAGGCTTGATACGTGGCTCGACAACTCGCCCGTGGGATGGGGTCCTTCTTCAAGGAGTGCGGTTGCTCCAGGCCGACCCGCTGCCCGCACCCGTACACGATTCGGTTCCGGGACGCTCTCGGCAAGCAACGTGAAGAAGCCGGCTGCGACACGCAGGACGATGCGATCGAGCGTCTCACGCAGATCTACGCGGAGAAGAAGACCACGGCGCCATCTGTCGCCGAGGTTCGCCGCGAACTCGGTCAGCAGACGATCGTGGAATACGCGAAGCAGTGGCGGCCTCGGCAGCGCAAGATGACGGAGTACTCGACGGGATGGCACGTGGACAGCTCCATCAACGTGCACATCATTCCTCGTCTCGGGTCGCGGAAATTGAACTCGGTTACGCCCATTGTGGTCGAGTGCTTCCTGGACGAGTTGGAGACGGACGGGGTGGGGCGCGGAAACCAGGTGAACATCTTCCGCGTCCTCAAGACGATCCTCCGGGACGCGTATGACAAGGGCGCTATGGCGGACGACCCTGTGAAGGGCGTCCAGGAACCGGAATACGTCCGCGAAAAGGTGGTCATCCCGTCCCTCGCCTATCTGAAGAAGGCACGGGCAGCCGCTGACGAGTATCTCGCGCTTGAGATCGTCATGATGGTGGGCTGCGGCTTGCGGAACGGGGAAGCCCGGGCAGTGAACGTCAGCAACGTCGTGGCGGATGACGTCTACCGGGTGCATGAGCAGATCCATTCCAACACGCACAGGCCTGCGAAGCTGAAGCATCGCAGGGCGGGGGAGTTCCGGGAGGTTCCGCTGCCGCTGCCGCGCTCGGTGCGGGAGGCGATGGAGCGGTACGAGGAGAAGCGCGGCACCACGAGGGAGGGCTATCTGCTGCGCGGTCCGAGCGGCTACTACACGGAGCCGGTGGAACGCCGCCGTGTGCAGAAGCTCTTCGACCTCCCTGCGGAGGACGGTGTCGGGATGTACGGCTTCCGGCACTACTTCGCCTCGAACGTCCTCGGAAACGGGATACCGATCACCGACGTGGCGGAATGGATGGGCCACAAGTCCATCGAGGAGGCGTATCGCACCTACCGGCATCTGATGCCGGGGAGCATCACCAAGGCGGCACGCATCCTGGACACCGGCCTGTGGGACGCGGCCTGAGGCCGCAGCGAAGCCTGCCGGGGCTGCCCTCCGGTTGGGCCGCAGCGGCACCACGTGGGCACAGGTTGCAGAAACCGTCTACGGGCGTCCACGCCAGTCCATCGTGGGTGCTTTGTGGCAGGTCAGGGCGTCGCAGTCCGAGGGCGTCGGCGTAATTGGTGACAGACGCATGACAGCGCCAGTGATAGACCGAGGCTCCGCCGAGGAGCATCCTTGGTGGGCCTCTGCCCGGAGCCATGAGATCCAGCCTCACCGGAGCGCTCGGGTGGGGCAGCGCCGTGAAGCTGACTGTGCGTACACGCGTGACGCGTTCGGCTCGTCATGCAGTTCGTCTTCCAGCGCTGTCCTCGGAGACGCTGCATTTGCGATCACATCATGATGGACGACGTCCCAAGCGGTTGAACACCGAGGCGTCCTTTGCCGCCCTTTGCGGAGGTACAACGGCTAACACAATGAGGTCGCTGGTCAGGGGTCTGTACGGTGAACGCCGCATCCAGGAGCGCAAGGCATCGAAGAGGGCATCCCTGCTGGTCGACGGCCGGGGCTCGCACGCGGCAGCGTCGCGATCACCCGGGCCGGACTGCGTGCGTGCGGACTGCCGTGCCTTTCCAGTAGTCCTACAGCGGTACCCACTCGGCCGTTGAGACCAGAAGGCACGGCAATCCGCTGCTTCACCGGGCTGACCCGCTTGCTCGAACTCAGAGCAGGTCACGCTCCATCAGGTCATCCGCTTCCTCCCAAGTGACGAAGGAGCACGCTCCGGTATTCAGGTCGACGGCCACGGGCAGGTTCCCGCCGAGTTGCATGTCCTGACGTCCGTGATCGAGGTACTCGACATGGTCGTAGGGAGCGATGAACCGTCCCTTGTCCGTGAAGCAGTACTCGGGAGTGATCCTCACGTTGGAGGAAAGCCCCCATGTTCTGCTTTCCTCCGTGAGGAACTCTGCGGCCCTGCGCTCGGCTTCTTCCGGGTCGAGCATGTCAGTTGGCCCTCATCACGTAGTAGTTGCGGTATTTCTTGTGCGCTGGATTGGCCTTGCCCGACTGGAAGTCGAGGAAGACCACCTTTCCATCGATGTTCGCGACATTGAAGTAGTGGCCCACGCCCTTCCTCGGCCATGCTCCTATGATCGCCCGAGCACCGGGCCCCCGGCGCAGCATGTCGCTCACGATGACGTTGAGGCCGCCGACCTGGTTACCGCTGGCGTTGTGGTCGTAGGTGTAGGCGGCGCCTGCGACGGTGGCGGCGGAGATCTGCCCGGCCAGGTCGTAGGTGTAGGTGTCGGCGCCCTTCTTGGTCTGGTTGCCTTCGGCGTCGTAGCCGTAGGCGGTGGTCGTGGTGCCGGTGGTGGTGGAGGTGAGCTGGTCGGCCGCGTCGTAGGTGTAACTGGTGGACGTGGTGCCGAGGGCGGAGGTCAGACGGTTGCCGACCTTGTCGTAGGTGTAGGACGTGGCGCGGCTCGTGGCGCAGCCGGCGACCCAGGGCTGGGGGAAGCAGCCGGAGGTGAGGCGGCCTGCGGTGTCGTAGGTGAGGTCGTAGCCGGTCGTGCCGACGTTGGCGCGGGTGATGTCGACGTGGGTGGGCAGGCCCGCGGGGGAGAGGGTGTGCGCGGTCTTGGTGACCGTGGTGCCGGCCTTGGCGGAGGTGACGGCGGTGAGGCGGCCGGCCCGGTCGTAGGTGCGGTCCTCGGTCTCGGTGTTGGGCAGCGCGGACGTGGTGAGGTTGCCGGCCGGGTCCCAGGTGTAGGTGGTGGTCTTGCCGTCGGCCAGCATGGTGGCGGTGCGGCCGTCGTTGTCGTAGGTGTAGGTGATCGTGTTGCCGTCGGAGTACTTGCGGGTGAGCATCTGCCCGGCGGCGTCGTAGGTGTAGGCGAAGCCGCGGGTCTTGGTGAGGTTGCCGACCGCGTCGTAGACGAAGTCCTCGGAGATCTTGGAGTTGGCGCGGGCGGTCAGCTGTCCGGCGTCGTCGTAGCCGAACGTCGCGTCGGGGGTGGAGTCGGAGTAGTCGACCTTGGTGAGCAGGCCGCGCGGGTCGTAGGTGTAGCCGGTGGACCCGCGGGGCGTGGTCTTCTTGGTGAGGTTGCCGGCGGCGTCGTAGGCGTAGGTGGTCTCCCGCTGCAGCGGGTCGGTGACCGAGGTGCGGCGGCGGGCCGCGTCGTAGCCGTACGTGGTGACGTGGCCGTTGGCGTCGGTGCGCTCGGTGACGTTGCCCACTGTGTCGTAGCCGTACGTGGTGACCGCGCCGCCCGGAGCGGTGACTTCGGTCAGCCGGTCCAGCTTGTCGTATCCGTAGGCGGTGGCGCGCTTGTCGGCGTCCGTCTGCTTGACGACGTTGTTCACGGCGTCGTAGGCGGTGGTGGTCACCATGCGGATGGTCGACCGCCTGATCGCCGCCGGCCTCGCCGACCGACAGCCGAACCCCACCAGCCGACGTGAGACGCTGCTCCGGCTCACCGAGGAAGGCAGCCGCACGGTCGCCGATGTCACCGCCCGCCGCCGCGCTGCGATCACCGAGATCGTGCAGCGGCTGAGCCCGACTCAGCGATCGGCCCTCGTCGAGGCGCTGGCCGCATTCAACGAAGCAGGCGGAGAGCCGTTTGCTCCGGTCCGGGACGACACGGTGGGCCCTCATCCGTTGGGGTGGACGACAGGTCTCCCGGCAGTCGGCGACGCCTGAGGGCCTGCCGGTCTTCGTCATTCGATCCGAAGTTTTGCATCACGCAAGAGACTCGTGGAGAAGGGGTGCCCGCTCCCGGATCCCGGCCGTAGGGAGCTCGGTGCTGGACGGGGACATGTGCAGTGTTCTACGCCCGGGGCCGGCATCGCGGCGGCTCCGGCGGCATCGGGACGGACCGGGTGATCGACGCCGTGGGTGTGGACGCCCAGCGACCGTCCCACGGGCCGGCCGCCGAAGCCCTGCGCAGTCAGGGCGAGCAGTTCGGCCACGAACGGGACGAGGCGGTTCCGGAGCAGAACCCGGACGGAAAGACGTGGGTGCCCGGCGACGCGCCGTCACCGGCGGCCCGCTGGGCGGTGCAGATGGCGGCCAAGGCCGGCACGATCGGCACCGTGGTGGTCTATCCGCCGCAGGTGCAGCATTACCCGTTCGGTGAGGCGTTCATGAAGAACCTCACGCTCAAGAGGGACAACTGCAACCACCGCCGCTACGTGCCCGGCCCGGTGTCCATGGTCGCCGCGGGCCGTCTCGACCCCACGCCGCTGATCACCCGCTGGGTCGGAACCGAGAACGCGCTCGACGCCTACCGGACTTTCGACCGGCGCGAGTCCGGCTGGACAAAGGTGGCCCTCGACGTCGTGGGCGACGGACCACGAGGGCGGGGGCGACCGGTCATGACGGCAGAGGCGGGCGAGAAGGCACAAAAGACGGACGACTTCCACTGCGCCGGTTGCAGCGAGAAAGTCCATGTCGAGGAAGGGGACAAGATGCCCCTCCTGCCCGAACGGACACAAGGAGTTCGAGATTCGCCGCAACGAACCGGGCGACAAGTCCTGACCGGGCGGACCGCTGCCGGCGGCCGAGCCACGTCAAGGGCTCCCGTCCGATGACGAGCCCCGGCCCGTCGAGCGCTCCGGGGTGCTACGCCACCGGCGCCGCCATGACCCTGGGCGCTTGACCGGTCGGATCCTCGCGGGCAGGCCGCTCAGTTCGCACGGGGCCGGTCGTCGTGGTTGCCGGTTCCCGTGCCGCTGTGCTCCTGCGGCCATTGCCGTGGTTTTCTGTCGTCGTCGGGAAGGCCGATCAGTTCTTCGACGTCGAAGATCCGTGCGATCGGTACGTCCGTGCTGCTGTGGGCGATGATCGAGAAGGCGATGGTGACGGCGATCAGGGTGAACGCCTCCTCGCCCTGCGGGATGCCGGCCTGGAGCACCAGCAGTCCGTAGACCACCGAGGCGAAGCCTTTGGGGCCGAACCACGCCGCGGTGAGCTTCTCCTTGCGGTTGAAGTCGGTGCCCACCAGGGACAGCAGCAGCGAGGCCGGGCGGATGAGGACGATGCACAGGACCGCCACCGCGTAGCCGCCGATCGACAGCTCGCCGAAAAGGTGCGGGGTGAGCAGGGCGCCGAAGACCAACAGCGCCGCGAACTTGGCGAGCTCGGCGAGGGCTCCCCCCAACGGTTCGAAGGCGTCCTTGGCCTGCGGCGCGAGTGCGGCGATCACCGCGCCCGCGGAGAAGGCGGCGAGATAGGGGTTGGCGTGGGTGAGGTGGCAGGCCGCGTACAGGATGACACCGACCGCCAGCGGCAGCAGGGGCTGAAGCGAGAGTTCCGCGCCCAGCAGCCGGAAGCGGACCAGCCAGTGCACCAGCAGCGGCAGGGCCACGCCGAAGAGGAGCCCGAGGAGGAGTTCACCGGCGATCGAGGCGGCACCGACGTCCTCGGTGTGGCCGACGGGGGCGGCCGCCGCGATGAGGACGAGGACGAACGGCAGCGCGAGGCCGTCGTTGACGCCGCTTTCGATGTTGAGCAGTTGCCGCAGCCGGGCGGGGACCTCCTCGCGGCCCACGATGGCCGAGGCGAACACCGGGTCGGTGGGTGCCAGTACGGCGCCGATCAGGAAGGACGTCGTCCAGTCCAGGCCGACGAGGAAGTGAGTGAGCAGCGCGACCCCGAGGAAGGCCAGCGGCATGCCCAGGCCGAGCGCGCGGGCCGGGTTGCGCCAGGACCGGCGCAGGGCCGGGAAGGAGACGTGCATCCCGTCGGTGAACAGCACCGCGAAGAGCGCCAGGTCCGCGGTGACCCGGACGATGTCGCTGTCCGGGGTGATGTGGATCAGACCGAGGAAGCCGTCGCTGACGAGCGCGCCGCCCACCAGAAACAGCAGCGAGGTGGACAGCACCGAGCGGGCGGCCAGCCCTGACAGCAGCACGGCCACCAACAGCGCCGCTCCGAAGACGATGACGAGTACCACCTGGAACGCTCCCCGCTGTCGGCCGGGTCTTGTGGCGCCGGCCCGGATCGGCAGGCGCCTCTGTCCTGTCCTCTGCCACGGCCCGGGCCCGGTATGCCTACCCGCCGAGCACCTGTTCATCGCGCGCTGCCGTCCGGATCCGCTGCGCCCGGGACACCGAGAACACACAAGTGCCGTCGTTCTGGCCCATGGAGGTCTGTGCCATGACCGGTCCGCCGACCCGCTTTCCGGACCAGGTGCGACGGGCGCGTCAGCGCGAGCAGGACCGGCAACGGCGTGGCACCAATGCCTCCACCGCACCCCGCGCTCCAGCGGACGCGTTCGCCGCGGCCCTCTCGGATTGATCGGCTGAGATGACGACGGGAGGGATCGAGCCTCAGCAGGAGGACGCCCGGGAGCGGAACGCCGGGGCCGACTCGGTTCTGATCCGCTGCACGCGCGCTGTCCGTGTACCGATGTGCAGCCGTGTCGCTGTCAGCTGACGAGGATTTGAGTGGAGGACTCCTTCAGCTTCGCGTTCGCCCACCGCATCTGGCGCAGGGTGTCGGGGTGGCAGGACTGGACGGTCGCGAGCAGTTCGGTGTCCTTCAGCCCTTGCGCGGCTTGGCCGAGCATCTCCCAGTCCACCGAGAGCCCGGCTGCCTTGATGTAGACCTCCCGGAGGTCCCTCAGCAGGAGCAGGGCCACCTGTGGTTTCCGGCCGACGAGCTCGCTGGCCTTGTCCCGCAGGCGTTCGGCTGTCTTCAGTTCGTCCACGGGGTCGGGATCGAGCCGGACGCCGAACCGTTCGCCGAGGTCCGCGAGGGTGCGGACATGCCGCTGCGACCAGCGGGCCAGATCCCGGGCGACGTGGTAGATCTCATGGTCGACCTTGTGACGTTCGGAGACGCGCAGCAGCTCGTGTGCGAGGTCGTTCTCGTCCCGGTGCAGTTCGTGCAGCAGCAGTCCGATCTTCATCGCCTGCCTCCCTCGCCCGACGGACGCGGATCCTCTTCGGCGTGTGCGCCCTCCCCGCCGGTGGTCACGGGCACGCGCGCGGCCACCGGGGCGGAGGCGGTCGTGGTCGGGGCGGGTGAGGGCCCGTCGCCCTCGGCGACGCGGTGGAGGGCGGCCGCCGCGGTCTTGAAGATCGGCTGCTTGGACGCGGGGTCCCAGTCGGTGAGGGTGAGCTCGTTGGCCGCCCGGCCCGCGTGGGCGGGTTCGTGTCCGGCGTCCGTGTCCCAGTAGCCGTAGTGGAAGGGGAGGAACAGCACGCCCTCGCGGATGCCGCTGACGCGCAGCCTGGCCCGGACGCTGCCGCGGGGTGTGGTGACCTCCATCAGGTCCCCCTCCTCCAGTCCTTCCGCGCTCGCGTCGCGGGCTGAGATCTCCACCCACACCTCCGGGGCGGCGGCCTGCAGTTGCGGGGCGCGGGCGGTCTTGGTGCGGGTGTGGAAGTGGTACAGCGTGCGGCCGGTGATCAGTACGTACGGGAAGTCCTCGCCGGGCTGCTCGTGGGGCGGAAGGAAACCGGCTGCCTTGAGCATGGCCTTGCCGTCGGGGTTGAGCGCCTTGTACTCGGCGGGTTCGAGCGGGGCGCCGGTGAGCAGGTCCCGGCCGTAGCTCTCGCAGTACTCGGGGTCGCTGAAGAACGCGCCGTCGGCGTAGAGGCGTTCGGTGCCGTCCGGGTGCTCCTCGGTGCACGGCCACTGGATGCCGCCGCGCTCGCGCAGCTTGTCGTAGGTGAGGCCGGTGTAGTCGCACGGCCGGCCGCGGCTGCATTCCTTCCACGCCTCGAAGGCCGATTCCGCGTCGTGCCACTTCACCAGCGGCCGGCCGTCCTTGTCGCGCAGGTCCAGGCGGCGCGCGTAGTCGATGAAGATGTCCAGGTCCGCACGTGCCTGGCCGGGAGGGTCGACGGCCTTCTCCGACAGGTGGACCGTGCGGTCGGCGTTGGTGAAGGTGCCGGTCTTCTCGCCCCAGGTGGCCGCGGGCAGCACCACGTCCGCCAGCTGTGCCGTCTCGGTCAGGAAGAGGTCCTGGACCACCAGGAACAACCGCTTCTGGGCAAGTACGGAGCGGATGCGGCCCAGTTCCGGCAGGGACACCGCGGGGTTGGTGGCGCTGACCCACAGCATGCGGATGGACCCGTCCTCCGCGTACCGCATCATCTGCATGGCGTGGGTGGGCGGGGAGTAGTGCGGAATTTGCATCGGGTCGATGTTCCACACGCGGGCCAGCTCGGCCACGTGCGCGTCGTTGGACCAGTTGCGGAATCCCGCGAGATCACCGTCCGCGCCGCATTCGCGGGTGTTCTCCGCCGTGGGCTGTCCGTTCATCTGCAGCAGGCCGCAGCCGGGCCGGCCCAGCATGCCGCGGATCAGGTGCAGGTTGTTGACCTGGACGGCGGCGGCAGTGGCCTGGTGGGACTGGTAGAAGCCCTGGAGCACCGTGGACATCAGCCGCTGCGCGGTGCCCAGCACGCGGGCGGCTTCACGGATCCGGTCGGCGGGCACGTCGCAGATCTCCGCCACGTGCTCGGGCGGATAGTCCTCGACCCGTTCGCTCAACTCGTCGAAACCCACGACGTGGGCGTCGATGTAGTCGCGGTCGATCCAGCCGTTGGCGATGATCTCGTGCAGCAGGCCGTTCATCAGCGCCACGTTCGTCCCCGGGCGGGGTGCCAGGTGCACGGTGGCCGCCCGTGCCACCGGCGTCGTCCGGGGGTCGACGCAGACCAGGGCGGGCGGGTTGGGTCCTGCCAGCCGGTCCAGCACCCGCGCCCACAGCACGCTCTGCGTCTCGGCCATGTTGTGGCCGAACAGGGCGATGGCGTCCGCGTGGTCGATGTCGGCGTAGGAGCCGGGCTGCCCGTCACAGCCGAACGACTCCTTCAACGCCGCCGCCGCGGTCGCCGTGCACAACCGGGTGTTGCCGTCCACGTGGTTGGTGCCCAGCCCGCCGTGGGCGATCACCCCCAGCGTGTAGTACTCCTCGGCGAACAGCTGCCCGGTGGTGTAGAAGCCGATCGCACTCGGTCCCTGCTCCTCCAGGAGTTCCCGGGTCCGTGCCACGACGCGGTCCATCGCGGTGTCCCAGTCGGTCTCCACCAGCCTGCCGTTCTCCCGCACCAGCGGCCGCGTCAGCCGGTCGGCGGAGGCGTTCGCCTGCCAGCCGAACAGGTCCTTCGGGCCCAGCCGGCCGTGGTTGACCCGGTCGTGCGCCCGGCCCCGCACCCCGACGATCCGGCCGTCCTTCACCGCGATGTCCATCGCATCCCCGTTCGAATGCAGGATGGACGCCGACGGCACCCACCGGTCCACCTGCTCGGCGCTCACGCCTTCCGCCAGGTGGGTGTCCACCCGCACCGGCCAGGGCATGCCCGGCCCGTACGGCGTCCGGCTTCCCCACGGCTCGGCGATCGCGTCCCTGCGGCCCACGGCCACCATCCCCTTTCACACGTAGCGCGCGTCATGCCGGCGCGGCGATGACACGGGCGGTGGGTACCCGGACCGGACGGGACGATTTCCCGGATTCTCGAAAGGAAGAACTCCCCGGCCCGACGGCCGATGTCGTCACAGCTCCCGGCGCACTCCGGCTTCCTTGATGACGTCGGCGAACTGGTGCCCGGAGGTACCGTCGAAGGCCCTGGCCCCCGAGCCTCGCCGCAACGTCGGCAGTACCGTACGGCGCCTGACGTCCTCGACTTCGAAGGCCAGTGCGGCATACAGCGCGACAGCGGTGAGCACCAGGCCCGTGACGCCGGCCGCCTCCTTCCATGCCGTGCCGCCGGACAGGTGGTAGGCGCCGGTGAGGAAGAAGCGCAGTGACGACGTGACCAGGACCACGGAGGCGACGAGTTTGTCGGCTCCGCCGGCCGTGACCGGTATCAGCAGCGCGAGCCCGGCCAGCAGGAGCAGCAACCCGGCGGCTTCGCTGGTGGCCCCCGGCGGGCCGCTCGCCATGATCGCACCCATCGCCAGCCAGGTGCCGGCCAGTACACCCATGCCTGTTGCCGCGACGGCGTCACGGCACAGGAACCCCAGCACGCTCGCCAGCGCCTGCACCGGGAAGACGAAGGCCAGCAGCACCAGCGCGACCGCGTGCGACTGAGCCGCCGGAACCCAGCCGAGCTGCAGCCCCGCCAGGACGAAGGTGCCACCGGACAGCCCCACGAACCCCAGGGGCAGAGGGCTGCCCACGGGACGCACGACAATGCGAGAATAAGGCTCTCTCGCCTCCTCCCGCGCACCCTCGGGCCGTTCCCCACCGATTCCCGCGGGCCGGGCGCCGGGGTGCGCGCCCCCGTTCGCGGAATTGACCATCTCGGGCTCCACGGCGTTGATTCCTGGACTCGTCCCTTCCTACCCTGGATCGACTTCTTGCGCCTTCTGGGGTTCTCCGGCGGACGGCTCACGCGGTGCCGAGCCGCTTGCCCAGCCATGGGAGCACCTGGGAACACGCCGGACCTGTCCGATGACCCGGAGCAGGCGTCTACGGCGGGGCTGGTCCATCGGGCGGGTTGACGGGCTGAAGGGACATGTTCCTTTCACGGCCGGGCAAGCAGACGGGCATGCTGAACGTCCTGCTGACGGTGGTCGGTGCCCTGGGACTGGTGGTGGCGGCGCTCTCCGGGCCTCTCCGGCGCGTCCCGCTGAGCGCGCCGCTCCTGGCCCTGCTGACGGGTGTGGTGTTCGGTCCGGAGGCGCTGGGAGCCGTTGATCTGCCCACAGTGGTGGAGGGACACAAAGAGCTGCACGAGGTGTCCCGTCTGCTCCTGGCGGTCTCGGTCATGGCCGTGGCCCTGCGCTATCCGTTCCGTGAGGTGCGAGCGCGGGCGAGGCCGCTGCTCGTCCTGCTGGTCGTGGCCATGGCCGGGATGGCACTGCTCACCACGGTGGTGTCGGTCGTCGTACTCGGGCTCGGACTCGGTACGGCAGCGCTGCTGGGAGCGGCTCTGTGCCCGACCGACCCGGTGCTCGCCTCCAGCGTCGTCACCGGCGAGCCCGCAGAAAAGGGCATCGCCGCCCGGACCCGGCAGTTGCTCTCCTTGGAGTCGGGTGCCAACGACGGGCTCGCGCTGCCCCTGGTGCTCGCCGCTGTGGCGATCGCCGGACCGCTGACGGGGACACGAGCGCTGACCGAGTCCCTGTGGCAGGTGCTGGGCGCGCTCGTTCTCGGAGTGGCAGCGGGCTGGTTGGGAGGGAAAGTACTGCGCGTGGCGGAGAGGGGCGGAAGCATCTCACCCGGCCCGCTGCTGGTGTACACCCTGTTGCTGGCCCTCTTCGTGCTGGGCGTGTCCGGGCTGCTGCGCTTCGACGGCGTTCTGGCCGTCTTCGTCAGTGGCCTGGCCTTCAACGCGGTCAGTTCGGTGGACGAACGGGCGAGTGAGAACAAGATCGACGAAGCGGTCAACCGCTTCCTCGTCCTGCCGCTGTTCGTACTGCTCGGAGCCATGATCCCCTGGCACGAGTGGGGCCAGCTGGGCTGGTGGCGCGGCACCCTGCTGGTTCTCGGCGCGCTGCTGGTGCGCCGTCTGCCGGTCCTGCTCGCCCTCAAGCGCTCCCTGTCCCTGCCCTGGCGGGATGCCGTCTTCCTGGGCTGGTTCGGCCCCATCGGCGTCTCGGCCCTGTTCTACCTGACCATGGAGGCCCACCGGCTCGGCGCCGACCCCGGGGTTCTGGCGGCGGGGACGCTGGTCATCGTGGCCAGCACCGTCGTGCACGGCGTCACCACGGCTCCCGGTCTGGCCCTCTACCGTCGAGCGGCCACCGGAGGAACCGAGGAAACCGTGACATGAATCCGCACAGGGTACCCACGAGTCCATCGCGGGGCCGGAGCGCCTGTCCGGTCCGGCACGGCGGCACATGCCTCACCCTCTCCGGCTCCACGCGCATGACCGGTCGAGCCGGCGGCCGGCGAGCCGGACCACGCAGCCGGCCGTGCCCTCCCGGCGACAGGCACGAGGCCGACGAGCGTGCGCGGCTCCGCCGGGCGGTGGCGGGACGGCCGCCGACCTGACGGACCGGTCTTTCGGACCTTGGTCCTTGTGGTCCTTGTGGGAGGGGGCCCTCGCGCCGGGTACCAGAGGCTTTGTGTTCTTCGATTCCTGGAATGAGATTTTCCGCGTACTCGCCATGGCGGGGCTGGCCTACCCGATCCTCATCGCCGTGGTGCGTGTGTCGGGCAAGCGGACCTTGTCGAAGATGAACGCCTCCGACCTGGTGGTCACGGTCGCACTGGGATCGACCCTGGCCACCATCCTGCTCAACCGGCAGGTGGCCCTCTGGGAGGGGGCCCTCGCCCTCGGCTCGCTGGTGACGCTGCAGTTCGTCACCGCCTGGGCGTCGGTCCGCTTCCGGGGTGTTCGCCGACTGGTGAAGGCCGAGCCGACCCTGCTGCTGCACGAGGGCCGCTTGCTCCATGAGGCGATGCGACGCCAACGGGTCACACCTGACGAGGTGCGTCAGGCGATCCGCGCCCAGGGGACCGGGGCGCTGGAACTGGTACACGCGGTGGTCCTGGAGACGGACGGCAGCTTCAGCGTGATCTCCCGCTCGCAACACGGCTCGGGAAGCGCCATGGACGACGTGCCGCAGTGGCAAACGCGCCACCGCGACGTCGGACAGCAGGCTGCCCCTCAGCGCGGCGACCGTCATGGACCTGCCTGAACGGGCTCGCCCTGGACACCGCAGTGGTAAGCGGCTCTCCGGAGGGACCCGCGACAGGCACTACCGACGAGCGGCGCGCGAGCCGCGAGCCGCCACCGCATCGGACGCGCCGCGACCGCGGCCGGCCTCGCCGGGACGGGTTACGCGCTGTTTCGTCGCGTCAGGTTCTGAACCGCACGCATCGCCGGTGCTTCACCCCGGGGTATGGGTGCCGGCCAACCGCAGGACCGCCGGCCCAGGGAGATGATCAGAACGTTGGCGCCTGTTCGCAGCGTCGGCACGCCTCCGGCTCTGGGACGCGACGTGAGGGAGCCGATCGCCGCGAACCTTCGGCGCATCGTCTTCACGCCCCCTCGCCGCCCAACCCTGCCCCCTCATCTGCGGCCGGCGCCGTTGCCTCCGTTCGCGCCAGGTTCAACGCGCCGCGACCGCGATCAGGGCCGAGCGGTGCTGACGGAGCACTCGGCGGTTTGCGGCGTTGGGCGTGGTGTTACCCCTACGTGGACGGAATCAGCCGTCGTTGGACACCACTGGAGGGTTCTTTCATGACCACTGCAGTCAAGGACATGCTCGACACCTACCCTGCCGATCTGGGCGGGGTGGACCGGGAGAAGCTCGCCCGGTGCATCGAGGAGTGCATCGCCTGTGCACAGGCGTGTACCGCGTGCGCGGACGCATGCCTGTCGGAGGAGATGGTCGGTGAACTGACCAAGTGCATCCGCACGAACGCCGACTGTGCCGACATCTGCAACGCCACCGCCGCGGTACTGTCCCGCCACACCGGCTACGACGCCAACATCACCCGCGCGATCCTCCAGGCGTGCGCCACCGTCTGCAAAGCCTGTGCCGACGAGTGCGGGCGCCACGCCGACCAGCACGACCACTGCCGCGTGTGCGCCGAAGCCTGCCGCCGCTGCGAGCAGGCGTGCAACGACCTGATCGATTCCCTGGGCTGACATACTCCCCGTCCACTCCGCCGCTGCATCGGGCGGACGGGGCCGGCTTCGGAGGGCGGCAGCCTGTGGGTCCCCAGTTCCGCCCGGTCGCATCCGCGCGGACCGCACGCGAGCCGGTCGCAAGTGGCCGGATGATCTTGAAGGAATGTTCGGTGCAATCCCGAGGCACGGAGCGGCCGGCTATGCCGCGAGGAGGCATCGCATGTCCGTGAGCGAGAGGACGTCGGCGCACGCGGTGATCTCAGCCAGGGGTCGGCGCGGCGGAGCGCACGTGTGCTCGAGGATGCCCTGGCGCTTTTCCGCACCGGAGCGTTCGGGTCGGGTCAGACGCTGTCCGACATCACCGCAGACATTCTGGCCGGCAGGGCAGGGGTACGTCGGATCCGCGATCCGTGCCCGCGTCCAGTCTGCGGGGTCGGGTGGGCAAGACCACGCCGATCTTTGGCATCAGCCGCCGGGGCAGGGGCACGGCGGATACGGCGTCAGGAAGCGGCAGTCCGCTGGCCAGGCATGTATCCGAGGAGTCCGTGTTGCTGTTTCCGTGCCACTGCCTCACCGAAGACCAGATCGTGATTGAGAGAGATCGACGACGCCATCGATTTCAACACGGAGGACGTCGCCCACGGGCACCTCTGCGGGGAGATCTCGCGGTCGGCCGCCCGCACCGTGATCATCGATGTACAAACGCCCTTGGTCACCGCCACGGCTGTCACTGTCCTGCTGCGTACCCGGCGATTCGCCCATAGCCGTGGAGCCGTGCTGTGTGTGGTGGCGCGTCGATCGCTGGCCCGCAGGGCCTTCCGCGCAACCTGGAGTTCCACCTCTACCCGGACGCCAGCGGAATCAGCATCCGTATCGTCCCCAGCGGTGTACAGCCCCCGCCCGCACCGGCGTCGAGCCACTCCGCGCGCCCGGCCACTCCGGCCCGCGCGGGCAGGCCCTACCAGCTCACCCACCTGGCCGCCGGACTGACCGAGGTCGTCGGAATACAGGACGTCGTCACCCTGGTCGCCGAACAGGTCATGCCCGCCTTCGGCGCGCGGGGCCTGGTGCTGTCCACAGCGGAGGCCGGCCGGCTGCGGATCACCGGATACCGCGGCTACGACCCCACATCATCGAGCGCCTCGACGGTCTGTCCATCGACACCGGCTTCCCCCCGGCCGGGCGCGCCCTCAGCAGCGGTATCCCCGCCTTCTTCTCCGATCCGGAGGAGATGCGCCGGCTGTACCCCAAGGCCCCTCAGGTCAGCGGAAAACAGGCATGGGCCTTCCCCTGATCATCTCCGGCCGGCCCGTCGGCTGCTGCATCCTGTCCTACGACCACCCCCGCGCGTTCCCGGCCGAGGAACGCGCCGTCATGACCTCGCTCGCCGGCCTCATCGCCCAGGCGCTCGACCGCGCCCGCCTCTACGACACCAAGCACGAACTTGCGCACGGCCTCCAGCAGGCGGTACTGCCGCGAGCCCTCCCGAGATCGCCGGTCTGCGCGTCGCCGCCCGCTACCTCCCCGCGACCCGGGGCATGGCCATCGGCGGTGACTTCTACGACCCGATCCGGCTCGGCGACACCGCCGCCGCGGCCGTCATCGGCGACGTCCAAGGGCACAACGTCGCCGCCGCCGCTGTGATGGGCCAGGTCCGCGCCGGCATCTACGCCCACGCGACCGTCGGCACGTCCCCCGACCAGATCCTCGCCAGAACCAACCGGCTCCTCGCCGACCTCTTCACCAGCTGCCTCTACGCCCGCCTCGACTTCGCCTGCCGACGCGTGACGCTGGCCGGCGCCGGCCACCCGCCACCCCTACTGCGCCTGGCCGACGGCGACACCCGGCCCGCCGACGTCTCGCCCGGCCCCCTCCTGGGAATCGACCCCGAGGCCGTCTTCCCCCTGACCGAGATCCCCCTCACCCCGGGCTTGACGCTCGCCTTCTACACCGACAGCCTCATCGAAAAACCGGGGATCGATCTCGACGACGCCATCGCCGGCCTCGCGCACCATCTCGCCCAGGCCGACGAACGGGACCTCGACCTGCTCATCGACCACCTGCTCAGCAAAGCCGGCACGGACAGGCAGCGTGCCGACGACATCGCTCTCCTGGTCCTTCACCACGACGCGGTGCACCACGACGCGGGCTGACCGCACGACGGCTGCATGCTTCGGGTGGTCCCTCAGGGGAACCCGTCGCCCCGAACAACCTCCGAAGCGAGACAGGTGCTCACACATGTCCAATCCACAGCAGCCAGAACAGCGACGCAGTCAGAAGGGCGGCGGCACGCCCCAGCAGAGCGGCGAGAACAAGGCCCGCGAGATGGAGGCGAAGGGCAGCAGCGCCCACGGCACGGACAAGGGCGACAAGGGCGGCGGAGAAGGCGGCGGAGTGCCGCCGGACCAGCAGACCGAGCACCCGTAACCCTCCCGGCGACCTGTCGCAGTCACCGATCCACCCGAGAAGGGAGATACGCCATGCCGGCCGGATCGAGCTCCAAGCGTGAGCGCCAGTACGAACACATCAAGGAGGGCGCCGAGGACCGCGGCGCATCGTCGAAGCGCGCCAAGGAGATCGCCGCACGGACGGTCAACAAGGAGCGGGCCAGGGCGGGCGAGTCGAAGAGCGCCAGCAAGACCTCGACGCGTGACCCCAAGTCGGCATCCCAGCGCGGCGGACAGCGCTCACACAGCGGCGCGCAGGGCCCCACCAAGGACCAGTTGTACGAAGAGGCCAAGAAGCGCAACATCCAGGGCCGCTCCTCGATGAGTAAGAAGCAGTTGGAGAACGCCCTGGGCCGCTGACCCGAGGTTTCACACCGTCGGCTGGAAGACGGACGGGGCGGGGCCAGGTGGCTGCTGCCCAGCTGATCCTCGCTTCGGCTTCTGCTGTGGTCTGCTCCGGTGGCATGGCCTTGACTGTGTGCGTACTGCGCTCACGCACTCGGTCAGTCGGGTGGCCTGGCGCCATGCCGTTTCCTGAGCTTCAAGGTGCCTGACCCGGTACGCCTCCGCGTACCGGGTGCGGGTCTGTTCCATGCGGTGAGCCACAGGTATCTGGTGACGTGCCGCCATGAGGGCGGAGACGATGTCACGCGTGCCGGTGAACACGCACAGGGTGCAGCTGACGCCGTCCAGGCATCGCCGGTATTCCTCGCCGCCGTTCTCTACGTGCAGCGCCTCGTACTGCTCGACCAGGTCCTTCGAGACGGCAGGGTGTGTCAGCAACGTCGGGGTCTCCCCTGGTCGCCGCCGCTCGCTTGGGCCGCATACGGACCTGGGTGCCCCGAGCCCCGGCCCGCAGTCGCACGTCGTGTGGGACAAGGGGCCGGGGCTCGGGACAGGGACGGCGTCAGTCGGTGGACAGCGCCTGCAGCAGATCACCGACCTGGGGGTCGGGCAGGGAGCGGGCGACATCGGCCTGGGCGACCATGCCGACCAGGTCGTGTCCGTCGATCACCGGCAGACGGCGCACCTTGTGAGCGGACATGGTGCGCAGGATCTCCTGTACGTCGTCGTCGGCACCGATGGTGACGGCCTCACCTTGGGCCAGTTCCCCGGCCGGACAGGTGGCCGGGTCCTTTCCGGCACCCAGGACCTTCACCACGATGTCCCGGTCGGTCAGGACGCCCTTCAGCTTGTTGTCGGTGCCGCAGATCGGCAGCGCGCCGACCCCGAGGTCCTTCATCTTGCGGGCCGCGTCCAGCACCGTCTCCTCGGCACCGATGCACTCGGCTCCGCCGGTCATGATGTCGCGCGCCTTGGTCATGGACTTCCCTTCTTCGGTGTGCCACCTTCCGCACGCGGGCCGAGGGCGGCGATTGGACGGATGCGACATGTGTTCCCGAGCGCTACGGCTGGTAACGGGCCATTCCTCCTTTCTCCGCTGACTGCGTGCGCGGCCTGCCCAGCGCGCGGGTGCGGGCCCATGCCGTCGGGACTTTCGCGCAACAAACCTGGCGGCCAGGTGTAGCTCTGGACGAGAGCCGGCACGGAACGGTCGATCAAGGACGCGGTCGACATCTGCATGACCGTCGGGTGCACGCGCCCGGAGCCGGGACATGTGGGATCGGTACGGAAGGGGTGCAAGTGAGACACCGGGGAGCGGGGGACGGTCGATCCTCCGCGGCGGACAGAGGCGGGCGTTGTGAGTGCGAACCGGTGACATCGGCACCGTCGTTTCCCATGTGCACCGTCTTGCGTTCTCCGGCGGGTGGCTACGACTCTCATGGCCCGTTCACCATCGGGTGCCGGTCAAGCCACCGGTGACGACTGTCACCTCGCTGACCGTGAAGCTGGAGTCCGTGTTCGAGACCAGGTGGACGTACGCGGGGCCTGCCTCTTCGGACTGGGCGACCCGGCCCGTCGGGGCCGAACTGCCCAGCTTCGTGAGGTAGTCGCCCGCAAAGCGCCGACCTGTCAGATCGAGCACGGTCCAGGTGGGCCAGGGGAAACGAGGCTGGCGCGGATGCCTCGTTCGGCGTGACGCGAGGCGATGCACTCGGTGAAGACGGCTGTGGCGGACATGGCTCAGCGTCCCGTCTCCCGGTGCAGTCTCCACGCCTCCTCGCGCAGGTCCGCGTCGAGGAGCAGGTCCGCGGCCGTGCAGGCCAGCGCGCCGGTGACGGCGACGAGCACGTCGCGGGCCCGCGGGGAGGCGGCTGCCGCGGCGAACTCGGGGGTGTGGTCGGACCCGTCGTTCATGATGGCGACGAAGGGATGGATGGCAGGCACGCGTGTACTGACGTTGCCGATGTCCGACGATCCCAGGTAGACGCCCGGCGCGGGCGGCGTCAGCTTGATCCCCGCTCCGGACAGATGTCCGGCGAACGTCTCGGACAGTGGGCCGCTGTCACGGAAGTGCTCGTAGCGGAGCGTGGCCCGTTCCACCTCGGCCCGGGTGCCCGTGGCGTGGGCGACACCCTCGGCGGCGGCGCGCAACTGCCCGGTCAGGTCCTCCAACTCCTCGTTCGTCGCCGCGCGCAGGCCGAACAGCCCCGCCGCGTACTCCGGGACGATGTTGGTGGCCTTGCCCCCGTCGGTGACGATCCCCTGGATGTGGGAGGCTGCCGGCAGACGCCTGCCCAGGGCGGTCAGGACGTTGAACAGCTCGACCAGCGCCAGGAGGGCGTCGACGCCCTCGGTCGGGTTGCCGGTGGGGTGCGCGGCGCGGCCGTGGAAGGCCACCCGGTACTGCACCTGCGCGGTCAGCGGGGCCCGCGTCCAGTCGTACACGCCAGGGTGGAACATCAGCGCGGCGTCGACGTCGTCGAACACGCCGGCCCCCACTTCCAGGACCTTTCCGCCCCCGCCCTCCTCGGCCGGCGTCCCGACAGCCATGACACGTCCGGCCGAGGCGTCCAGCACCGCGTTCAGCGCGAGTGCCGCTCCCAGACCGGCGGCCGCGATGAGGTTGTGCCCGCAGGCGTGGCCGAGACCTGGCAAGGCGTCATACTCCAGCAGTAGGGCCACGGCGGGACGCCCGTGGCCCGAACGGGCGGTGAACGCGGTGGGCATCCCAGCCGTTCCGCGCTCGACCTCGAAACCGGCCCTCTCCAGCGTATCCGTCAACAGCGCCGCGGCCCGGTGCTCGGAGAAGGCGTGCTCGGGGTGGGCGTGCAACTCGCGGGCGACCTCCCACAACTGATCCGCCCGTTTCGCTACCTCCGCGCGCAGTCTGTCGTGAACGTCGGCATGCACATCACCGCCGGAAGGCGTACGGGCCACCTGGCCTCCTCGGATCAAGGTGCGGTCGTCGGTCTTCGTGTCGTGCACCACCGGGTGCCGTCAACCGGGCGTCGTAACACCTCCGGGTTTCGACCGGAGAACCGGTGCAACACGTTCGGTGCGCTCTCGGACGACGCAGAGCGACGTCGCCGTGCCGGAAACGGCCGGGTGGAGGACGACCGCTGGGAGGAACGATGGATCACTCGCGGGTACCCGTGCTGGAAGCGCTCGAGGAGTTCCGGCGTCGTGGGGACGTGGTCTTCGGCCCGCCGGGGCACAAGCAGGGCCGAGGCGTGGACCCGCGGGTGGCGGACATCGTCGGGCTCGACGTGTTCCGGTCGGACGTACTGTCCCTCAACGGACTGGACGACCGCCGTCAGTCCCAGGGCGTGCTCGGTCAGGCCCAGGAACTGATGGCCGACGCCGTAGGGGCCGAACAGGCGTTCTTCTCCACCTGTGGCAGTTCCTTGTCGGTCAAGACCGCCATGCTGGCCGTGGCCGGCCCCGGCGAGAAACTGCTGCTGTCCCGCAACGCGCACAAGTCGGTGATCGCGGCCGTCGTCGTCAACGGCGTGGAGCCGATCTGGGTGCACCCGAAGTTCGACGCCGAACGGCACCTGGCGCACCCGCCGGAGCCCGAGGACGTCCGGCGCCGCCTTGAGGAGCACCCGGACGCCAAGGGCATGCTGCTCATCACTCCCACCGACTGGGGCACCTGTGCGGACGTGGCGGGCGTGGCCCGGGTCTGCCACGAGTTCGACGTCCCGCTGATCGTCGACGAGGCGTGGGGGGCCCACCTTCCGTTCCATCCCGGGCTTCCGGCCTGGGGCATGGACGCCGAGGCCGACCTGGTGGTCACCAGCGTCCACAAGATGGGCGGGGCCATCGAGCAGAGCTCCGTCTTCCACCTCCAGTACGACCGGGTGTCGCCGGAGGCCCTCAAGCAGCGGGAGGACCTGTTGGGCACCACCAGCGCCTCCTCCCTGGTCTACGCGACCCTCGACGGCTGGCGCCGTCAGATGGTCGAACACGGACACGATCTCCTGGACGCCGCGCTGCACCGTGCGGAGCGCATCCGGTCGGCCGTCGGCGATCTGCCCGGCCTGCGGCCCATGGGCGGGGAGGTCGTCGAGGAAGGGTTCGCCGCCGCGTTCGACCCGCTGAAGATGGTGATCGACGTACGGGAACTGGGCATCAGCGGCATGCAGGCGGCCGAATGGCTGCGGGCGAACCGGCAGGTGGACGTCGGCGGCTCCGACACCTGCCGGATCAGCGCGTCCATCACGCACGCCGACGACGACGAGACCGAGAAGGTCCTGCTGGACGCCCTGCGCGCGCTGGTCG
Source organism: Streptomyces sp. DSM 120436 (assembly GCF_055778765.1). Lineage (NCBI taxonomy): Bacteria > Bacillati > Actinomycetota > Actinomycetes > Kitasatosporales > Streptomycetaceae > Streptomyces > Streptomyces sp. DSM 120436. The sequence goes on from NZ_JBSKBS010000001.1 coordinate 4,402,247, forward strand.
AGGGCGCTGACTCCATCGAGAAGCAGCCGCCGGTGCGCCTGCCCGAGCCCTCGTCCCTGGAACTGGAGCAGGCGATGCTGCCGCGGGAGGCGTTCTTCGCCCCGGTGGAGCACGTGCCCGCCGCGCGCGCGGCGGGACGGATCGCCGCGGAGACGATCAGCCCTTACCCGCCGGGGGTGCCCGCCGTCGCTCCCGGTGAAGTCATCACCAACGAGGTATTGGACTACCTGCGCAGTGGCGTCGAGCACGGGGTCCTGATCCCGGACGCGGCCGACCCTTCGGTCAAGACGCTCCGTGTGGTGGCGCGGGACTGACGGCGGTTGATCGAAGACGTGCTCGGACGACCGGGTCCGAGGTTCCTCGTTCGCCGCTCCCTGGTCGCGGGTGCCGCTGACCGCACCGGCACCGGTGACCGTGACGTCCTCAACTCGTCGCGTCCAGAGGCAGACTGATGCGCTGATGCCCGTGGCACTGCCCAATACCGCGGAGGCGCAGACAGCATGTCACCGGAGCAGGCGACGCCGCAGCTCGGTATGGCGACACTCGACATTTCGCCGACAGGTGACGGGAAGGCCGCCCTGCGATGGCTCCGGTCGGCGGCCGTCGCCCCTCCGGTTGCGGTCGGAGGGAATGTCGAGAGCCCCGTCATGCAGCGTCACACATGGGTGGTGCCGGGTACCGATGATGCGGCTGGAGGGCCGGCGCCGGATGCGATGGAGGAGCTGGGGCATGGACGTTTCGGTGGACCGTATTGAGCAACCGTGGGCAGTCGCACTCCGTACGGGCAGCCCGCACCCGGTCGATCACCGTCGGCGGGTCGGGAGCCGCGTCCGCGCCGTCCTCACCCGGTGGCCGGGGACGCGTCTCGGACCCGGGGGCCGCCTCATCGGGTACGGTGCCCGCGCCGCCCGCGGTGACGAACCCGCTCGCGGCGACGACGGCGGCCTTGACCGCTTCGCCCACCAGCGTCCCGTCGGCCAGCTGCCCGGCCGCAGTGGCGGCGAACCGATCACCGACACCGCAGGGGTCGTCGTGGTGCGCGGCCGGCGCCGGGATGAGCAGGGTATGGTCACCGCCACTGAGGTCGCGCCCCAATGCCCAAGGGCGCTGAATACTCTGCCAGCCGCGACGACCTGGTCACGCTGGCCAAGGACAACGGTGCGGACGACACCCTCGTGGAGAAGCTCGCCGATGCCCCCGCGGACGAGTTCGACGGTCCGAACGACGTCCAGAAGGCCGTGTTCGGGAACGAACAGCCCGGACGGCTCCCGAGCGCACCGGTGTCGGGTCGCCGACCCCCTCGAAGGATGACATGGGACCGGTTGGCCGGCGCAGCCGGGCGGAGAGACCGTCCGCCGCTCCGAGGGCACCGACGGCGCTCCGGCCGCAGCCGGACCACGCGGGATGAGACCCGCGTGCCGGGTTCGTCGTGTGTCTCTCGCCCTGCTTCGGGCACCCGGCCGGCAACGGACCGAAGGAGGAAAAGTGCAGCTGTCTTTCCTGCAACCGCTCTTCGACCGACCGGGCCCGTGGGCCACCGTGTACTTCGACCCCGCCCAGAACGACGAGTCGGGTGCCAAGCGGCGTGAGCTGTCCGTCCGCGAAGCGTGCCGGACGCTCGAGGAGGAGGGTGCCGACCTGGTCGTCCTGGCCGGTGACCCCCGCGAGCGGCCGGCCGTGCACGAGAAGCTCCCCGAAGCGGTCCGCCGGGTCACGACGGAGACCGAACACGGCGGTCGCGCCGCCGGGTCCGCCTCCCCCGCGCTGGAGGAGGCCATCGAGCAGGCCCGGCGGCGGTACACGCGTCGCCGTCTCGAGGAGGTGCTCGACCGCTTCCGCGCCGGCCGTGTGGGCACCGACCGGCCCACGGAGGCGGTGGAAGGCATCCCGGCGCTGGTGGAAGCGGCCCGGGAGCACCGCATCGACACGTTGCTCGTCCGGCCCGACGGACCGGAGCTGGACCGTGAGACATGGGTGGGCGCCCGGCCCGACCAGGTCGCGGCGCGCCGGAGCGACGCCCGGACGCTGGGGGAGAGCGATCCGACGGCGGTACGCGCGGATGACGCGTTGCTGCGCGCAGCCGCCGTCACCGCCGCCGACGTACTGGTCGTCCCCCCGGCGGACGAGGACGGCACGGACGCCACGGACATTCCGACGGGCGGCCTGGGCGCCCTTCTGCGCTGGACCTACGAGACGACTCCGGCATAACAGCGGCACAGGCGAGAAAGCGAGGTGTGGAGACATGACGGAACGAGGTAGCAACCCGATCAGCCCACGTACCGACGACGAGATGAAGCACGAGCTGGAAGGACACCTGCGCTCCGGCCGGCCGACCCACGTGGAGGAAGCGAGCGACCCGGAGCCGCCGGCGGACGACGACATCCGGGTGCACCCGGGCGGACCGGTCCCCCCTCCTGGCGAGGAACGCGACCAGGCGCGCGCCGAGGCGGAGGCGGACTCCCTGCGCCTCGAACTGGCACGCCACCTGGACCGCACGGCCTTCCCCGCCGACCGGCGGTCGGTGCTGGAGGCCCTGGAAGCACACCACGCACCGGATCCGGTGCTCGAGGCGGCGCGGAATCTCCCGGAGGACGGCACGTACGCCGATGTGACCGAGATCGTCGAGGTACTCGGTCACCGACCGACACGGTGACGACGAGAAGCCGGCGGACGGCTCCCGCGCGGCCCTGACCACGCGCGGGAGGTGAGACGCCGAGAAAGCGGTACGGCCAGCCCCCGCGGTGCCGACGGCACCCGGCACCGCGAATTCGTACGGCACACCGTCCGGGCGGCGCGATCACGTCACCGAGGACGTCACCCGTTTCGAGCGGGCGCTGGACACAGGGCGGCGTACGCATCTGCGAGCCGCTCTCGTGCCCTCGACCAGGGAAGAGCCGGAGCAGTCGACGAAGAGCAGGTACGAGCATGGCGCCGAGCTGCGAAAGCGATGACAGACGGGCAGGCGGGGCAGGCGTAGCCCGATGACATGCCCACCGCCCCCACCGGTGACCGCTATGCCCTCTCTTCCGTTCCCCGGACCGCAGCCTGCGACGTTGTCGGGCGGCGAGCTCGTGGCGGAGCTGGAACGGCTGCGGGAGCAGAACCGCAGGCTGCAGCATGCGCTCGCTTCGCACGCTCTGGTCGACCAGGCCATCGGCGTCCTGGTGACTTTGGGGCAGGTGCGTCCGGAGAGCGCCTTCACCGTGCTGCGGGAAGTCTCCCAGCACACCAACATCAAACCGTCCGCCATCGCCGAACAGGTTCTGAAGCATGCCCAGGGAGCGGCGCTGCCCGACATCGTCCTGGGCGAGCTGCATGCTGCCCTCGCCCGGCACCACGCCGACTCCCGCCGCACGGCCGGTTGACCTGTCTTGACCTACAAGGGGCGCTGACCGGTGATGTCGCCGCCAGGGTCGTCGAGGAGGGTGATGCGTACGGTGATGCGCCTGCCCACCGGCTCCCGCTGTACCTCGAAGCCCTGGGCAACGGCCAGGACGATCTCCAGTCCGTGCTGGCCCACCCGGCCCGCGTCCGCAGCCCGGGCCACCGGCAGGACCGGATCAGAGTCCCACACCACCACCTCGACCAAGCCGCCGACGATGTGCAGGTCCATCAACACCGGACCCGGTGCGTACTTGCGGGCGTTGGTGACCAGCTCGCTGACCACCAACCGGGTGACGTCCGCAGCGCGGGCCGAGACCGACACTCCCCGCTCCGTCCGCACACGAGTCAGGAAGTCGGCGGCGAAGTGGCGGGCCCGGGCGATACACGCATTGTTCCCCTCCAGTGCCACGGTGACGTGTGCTCTCTGTGCGTCCGGCAATACCGTTGCCCAAGGGAACTGCTTGCATTCAGACCGCCGCCTTCACCGCCCCGTTCACACCTCGATACATGCCCGCAACCGCGAAGGGCATACGTCAGGTCCTTTGTCCGCCCCATCACACAAGGGCATCACCCGGGCCATGAGGGGCAGCACTCCTGGCGAAGATTCTGATGTGCAAGTACCACCGACATAGCAGAGGACCGAGTAGTGGGTGCGGGAAAGCCTGAACAGCCGGGCCGGTTGTCCATCGTGTCCACCGCGACGGACGGCATCGACGTGGTCAGCGTGGCCGGAGAGATCGACCACCACACCGGTCCCCGCCTGCAGCGAGCCCTCGACCTCTCCAACGCCACCCGGCCTCGCATCGTGGCCGATCTCCGACGGGTCACCTTCATGGACTCCACCGGCATCAACATCCTCATCGCCGCACACCAGGCCCTCTCGGGGGCCGGCGGCTGGCTGCGCCTGGCCGGGCCCACCGAATCGGTGTCGCGTACTTTGCGGATTGTCGGCCTCGACGCCGTCGTCGACTGCTACCCCACTCTCCGCCAAGCTCTCGCCCCTTGAATACGAACCAGGCAGTAGCCCTCCATCGAGCCCTGGGCATGACGCGGTGGCGTCGACCAGGTCACCGACGCCCTGGAGGGACTTCGACGGGCCCCGACGGCGACGGACCTCAACGGCGCGCACCCGGGCGGGCGAATGCCCGGGCGGCACGCATACGCCGCACGCGCCGGGCCGGGTGGTGGTCGCAGGGGACGGACCCGGTCGGGCTCGTCTCCGGTTCGTTGTGGAGGAGGAGCAGGTGACTCAGCAGGTTCGTGAGGTCATGGCCGCCGGGCCCGTCGTGATGAACCCGGACACTCCGGTGCAGCAGGCCGCCACGGCGATGCGGGACGAGAACATCGGTGCCGTGCTGGTGGCCGAGAAGGGTCGGCTGCGGGGTCTGGTCACCGACCGGGACTGACCGTACGGATCCTGGCTGACGGCGGAGACATGACGGGCCGCACGACGAGGGAGGCATGCAGCAGCGAACTCGTCACCGTCACCCCTGACGACGTCGACCGGTCGGTCCAGCTGATGCGCTCCAAAGCGCTGCGGCGGCTGCCGGTCGTCGACGACGGCCAAGCGGTCGGTATCGTCGCTCTGGGTGACCTCGCCGTCGAACATGACCCCGGCTCAGCTCTGGGCGACATCAGCGCCGCCGATCCCCACACATGGGAAACGGGGAAGGAACAGCGCCGACGAGAGGCACGCCGAGCCTGGCCGAGTGAGCGAATGACGGTGGTGCACAAGCTGATACGGGCCAAGAGCTGTGCGTCCGCCACCGCAGGTGATGCCCCACCTGCCCCGGGCAACCGACCCTACTTCTCGTTGTCCTCCACGTTGACGCCCACGCTCGAAGAGCCGAAGTCCAGAACCTCGGCGACCTCGCGTCGAGTCTGTTCCGCAGTGAGTGCGGCCACCGCGATGACGTCGCCGCGCTCGACTATCAACCGGTCGTAAATCGGCGCAGCAGTTCTGTCAGTGGCATCCACGTCTTCGTCCGTTCTGTTCGGTATGCGGGCATGAGCGTGAGCGGGGAGGATCAGCTGTCACTCAGGATGGAATCGTCCTGGGGGCGGGCGCCGGGCAACTGGTGACGGGCCGCGATCAGGGCCGCGTCGATGTCACGGGTGCCGGTGGAGACACACAAGGTGTAGGCGACGTCCTCCATCCGCTGCCGCACGCGTGCGCTGTCCGCCCCGGAGGCATTCAAGGCCGCAAGGGCTTCATACTGCTCGATCAGGTCCCGCAGCACTGCGGGGTGGGCCATCAACATCAGGGGTTCTCCTTCCACGCTGCTACGGACCCAGAGGAGGTCGTCGCTCGGCTACCCGGTTCTCCGCCCCGCACGCCCCACAGCCACCATGGAGCCGGTGACGTCCCCAAGCGCCCTGTTCGTCCCGGGACAGGAAGCCGTCCGGCCCCGGATCTCTCCCCCTCGTCCCCGGTGCCGACAGACCATCCGGGCCACCCGGCGCAGCGCCCCGCGGGGCGGCTCGATCCACAGCCCGTCCGCACCGGGTCCGCGCCACACAGCGATGCGCGGTTCCCGAGTCGTCCCATCCCTCCGAGAGCTCGTACCGCAGGCGCCCGCTACTGGTTCTCGTCGAGCGTTCGCGCCTCGCCCACTCCCTTACTGTGGCCTTGGTGCCGGGATCGGGCCGGGGCAAGGACCGCGCAACGGTCACGGCATCCCGTTGGCCGGGGCTCAGGTGTGGAAGCCGGAGAGGCTAGGAGCGAAGGACCATGTGGGCGTCGCCGGTGTCCGCTCTCTTTTCGAGAGGGCGGACACCGGTGCGCCGCAAGTGACCACGGACCGTGCATGCCGAGGCGGTTGTGCACACGGCGAATATGCGGGACGACACCGGCCACGATCCCCATCGCCGCCACCTCTCCATAACAAGGACGGCGGGCGTCGGCATGCAGACGTGCACAAGTTCGCTGTTACGCGTCAGATAGGACAGGCCCGCTGATGCCGGGATCGTCATGCACCATGAGAATCAGCGCAACCCGCTGGCCTCCAGGCCGCGGACCTGAGGCGGACCGTGTTGCCCGTTGCTCCGGCATCCGATCACGACGCCCTGCCCGCCTCATGCCCCGGGCGCCTGCACGTCGTCGGTGGGGGAGCGCCGGGCGGCTCGGCGGCGCAGGCGCAGCGGCAGCACGTACCAGCAAAAGCCGAACCACAGCATGACCCCGCCGACGAGCACTTCGGCGAGGACACCGGGGACCACGAAACGCAGGATCAGCAGCAGCGTGCAGCCGATGGTCAGCGCGAGCAGGACCATGCCGCACATCATCAGGCGGCAGGCGGCCTCCACCACCTCGTCCTTCATGCGCTGGCCGGACAGGACGCGGTGGATGGAGACGGGCGCTATGAGCGATCCCGTGGCCGAAGCGCCCAGGACCACGGTGAGGACGTAGATGACGTGGTCCACCGTCCCCAGTTCCCGGAACAGCGGGGTGAAGGCCACGCTCAGCAGGAATGAAGGCCACGCTCAGCAGGAAGCCGAAGAGGATCTGTACACCGGTCTGGGTGACCCGCGTCTCTTGCAGGACCTCGTTCCAGCGGCGGTTGACCCGCTCGCGCGGGGACTCCGGTGCCTCGGCACCGGACCCCGGGCCGTGGCCGTCGTGGTGTGCGCAGCGGACAGTCTCCTCCTTCGCCGGCTCGGCCGACTGTTCCGTCATCGTCATGGCATCCTCCCCGTCGCAGGAGCACCGTCTGCCCCGTCTCCGCCGCCTTCATGCAGGTCATGGGCACGGTAAGGCTGATCCGACGACTGCGGCCGATGAGGGCGCCACGCACGACGACTTCGTGGCCGGGATGAGGCGTCATCCCAGCGCGCGGCGGACGAGCGCGTCGTAGGCCCCAGGGTCGTCGTCCTCGACCACGGGATAGCCCGCGCCGGGATCACCCTCCCAGCGCAGACCGATGCCCGGGTTGTGGACGTCCGAGCCGTCCGGGAGGAAGAAGTGCGGGCTGCCCTGGACCCCGTCACGGTGCTCTCGGTAGTCGCGCATCATCGTCCCGCGCGCGCTCCCCGTGTCGAGGGCCTCGGCCAGCGCGTCGGTGTCCACCCGGTCACAGCCGGAGGCGATGTCGAGGATCTCGTGGTGCAGCGAGATGCAGCGGCTGTCGCGGAAGAACGCGAGGCGCAGCGCCATGTCCAGTTGCTCGGCGGCCGCGTACGACTGGGCCTTCGCGGCGTGCACGGCCTCGTTCGCCGGGGTGACGGTCACCGGCCAGGCCGACGGGTCCTGCTGCCATGGCTTGAAGCCGAGCTCCGGAGCCAGGGGCCCCACGACCGGGATCTCGGCGTCCAGGTAGCGCTTCGGAATGGGGAAGCGGTTGATGTCCTCCAGCAGGAAGAGACGGTGGTCCACCCGAAGCCGGTCCTGCGCCCGGGCCCGCTCCCGAGCGGCGTACAGCCTCGCCAGCCCCACCGTGGACCACGCGCACGCCACGTCCGTATAGACGACTACCGTGCCAGGCGCCACTTCGATCGTCATGACCTCTCCTTGTGTCCGGGGCCGCGCCGCTGACCGGCTGCGCCCTGATACGTGTCCCCAGGAGTACCCCTCTGCTCGGGGCCGGCACTGCCGTCCGGATCGCCGGACCGGCCGACGCGGCGTGTGCAGTGACACGGCGACCGGCCCGGTACCGACCGGAAACCGCCGACCGCAGAGGCACGTCGAGGTTGCGAGGACTACCGACCCGGCACAAACCCCACACTGACCGGACTATCCGCTCCCGACCTGACCCGACGGCGGTCGAAAGAGTCTCATCCCTGGCGTGTGGACCCAGCGGAGCAGCTTCGATCCCGGAACGTGTTCCCCTGTTGCGGTTGGGGGAAGTGGTGCTGCGGACGGGTCAGCCCCGGGAACCCGCCGCAACGTGGTGGCTTCCGGCCAGTCCCGCGACCGCCAGGGCGACCCAGCCCGGAGCGCTGACGGCCGCCCCCCCCGGCGGACCCGTCCGGGAAGGGCAGTGCCGAACAGAAGGGCGTGGGCCTTGGCCCTTGATCTTGGATGCGCGAGACACTGGATCCTGAGGATTTGAGAACGGACATCTTGTGGTCATGAAGAACTGTCCGCCGCAGTCCAAGGCGGACTCGGTCGCGCTGTACCAGTCGTGGCCCGAGGCGCCGATCAGACAGGTCGCTGCCGATCTGGGGAGCAACCCGGAGACTTTGCGGAACTGGGTGAGGGCGGCCGGTGCGAGCCGGTCCCGCGGGCGCCGGACGGAAGTGCCGGCCAAGCCACCGACGCTGCTGGAGGCGGAGAACGCCGCTCTGCGGGAGAAGGTCCGTGAGCTGGAGGAAGAGCGCGAGATCCTGCGGAAGGCGGCGAAGTATTTCGCCGGGGAGACGCGCTGGTGAACCGCTTCCAGTTCGTCGCCGGCCACCAGCGCCGCTACGGCGTGAAGCGGCTGTGCACCATCGTGGGCATCGCCCGCTCCAGCTTCTACTGCTGGCGCCGCACGGCCGCGGACCGGGCCGCCCGGCAGGCGGCCGACGCCGCTCTCGCCGCACGGATACGGCCCGTGCACCGCGAGTCGGACGGCACCTACGGCGCCCCCAGAATCACCGCTGAGCTCCGCGAGGCGGGCGAGCGGGTCGACCACTGGGGGTACCCCCGCTCGCGGGGGAGGATCGCGCGCGTGATGCGCATTATCGGCCTGGCAGGCGTGCGCTTGCGTCGCAGGCACCGCACCACGATCGCGGACCCGATCGCGGCGAAGACCTCGAAGCCGTCGCGTACGCACTCAACAATCGGCCCCGCAAGATTCTCGGCTGGAAGACCCCCGCCGAAGTCTTCGATGAGCAGCTACGCTCACTTCAACAACCCGATGTTGCATCGACCGGTTGAACTCACCCAGTACACCGGCCGGGCCTTCGCTGACGCCTGCCGCAGGGCCGACGTCCGTCAGTCCATGAGCGCGATCGGCAGCTCGGCCGATAACGCACTCGCCGAGTCCTTCAACGCGACCTTCAAGCGCGAGACGCTCCAGGGCCGAAGCGCTGGTCCAGCGAGCGCGAGGCCCGCCTAGACGCGTTCCGCTGGCTGCACCGCCACAACACCCGACGCCGTCACTGGCCCGATCATGATTCACTGACCCGGGCACCGCGGCGTCCCGCGCCTTCGCTCCCATGCGCGCCCGGCCGCCCTCTCAGTGATGAGGGCGGCCGGCGTCGCCGTGTACGCCGCTCCTATCGCCGACCGCGACCGTAGCGCCGTAGCGTGGACGGCCGGGTTCCGTTACGTGGTCGACGTGGACCCTCGGCCTCCAAGAAGTCAGGCTCCTCGTGGCAGAGCCGGACTGGGCGACCGGAGACGACGCCGACCATGACCGGCTGCCGAGCGCATGAGGGCGGCTGAGGAGCCCGCCGCGGCTGGTACCTCACGCTTATGCGCTGAGAGGCCGCTCATCCGCCTGATGCCTCATCAGGTAAGTCGGCAACAGGTCAGCACCAGTCCCCGACCATTCCGAAATGGCCACCCGAAGAGCCGCCGGATCAGCGCTGTCGTAGCAGCCGGGCTCTCGTGAAAGTGCAGGCGGAAAGCATTGCCGTGAGATCGAACCGATGTTCCTGGACATCTTCGAGTTCGACGCGTGCCCGTGTACAGTGAAGACCGCCTTTGACCTGCACAAAGCAGGCAGGGAGCCGTCTTCCAGGAGTCCAAAGTGCTGCGCACCATGTTCAAGTCCAAGATCCACCGCGCCACCGTCACCCAGGCCGACCTGCACTACGTGGGCTCCGTGACGATCGACGCGGATCTGCTCGACGCCGCCGACCTGCTGCCCGGCGAGCTCGTGCACATCGTCGACATCACCAACGGCGCCCGGCTCGAGACGTACGTCATCGAGGGGGAGCGCGGGTCCGGTGTGATCGGCATCAACGGGGCCGCCGCCCACCTCGTGCACCCGGGCGACCTCGTGATCATCATCAGTTACGCCCAGGTGACCGACGCCGAGGCGCGGGCGCTCGAACCGCGGGTCGTCCACGTGGACGCCGACAACCGCATCGTCGCCCTCGGAGCCGACCCGTCCGAGCCGGTACCCGGGTCGGACCAGGAGCGCAGCCCTCAGGCCGTCGCCACGGCCTGAACGGCGCCGGAGCCCGTACGTCGCGTCCGGGTGGGCCGCGCGGCCACCTCGAGGAGGCCCTTGCGGCCGGCCCGGAGCCGCTGCGCGCTGCCGAGCAGTGGCTCGTGGCGCCTCCCGGACGGTTCTGAGAGGACTGACACCGAGCATGTCCGGCGCGCCGCACCCCCGGCCCGGTGCACATCCTGGCCGGTCCGCCGCCCGGCCGTCGCCCCGTCGCGCGCGCGGGTGACTGCGCGTGGGTCCGTCGGGTAGGCGGGCAAGTAGTCCAGAGCCCACGTCGACCGACCGGCCGGAGGACACGCGTCATGACGAACCCGTACCCGGACCCCGTCCCGCCGGGCCCCACGCCCGGCCCCGCTCCGGGCCCGGACCCCGCACAGCCCGTCCCCGGCCCGGGCCCGTCCGAGCCGCCGCCCGGACCCGACCCGGCGCCCCCGCCGCAGCCTCCGGGACCCGGTCCGCAACCCCCCGGACCGGGCCCGCAGCCCCCGGGGCCGAACCCGCAGCCTCCCCCGCCGCACCCGGGCCCGCCCGAGCCGTCGCCCTCGCCGATCCCTCCGGGACCGGAGCCCGTGCCCGACCCGGAGCCCGGGCCGCCGCTGACCTGAGGGCGACAGCCCCGGAAGGCCTTCCACACCTACGGGCCGGGTGAGGGACGGCCGCGCGGTTCCCCGCGCCCCTGAGGGCGCGGGGAACGCGGGTGCTACGCCGACACCTCCGACCGGTCCCCGCCCCACAGCGTGTGGAACGACCCGTCCCGGTCGGTGCGCCGGTACGTGTGCGCGCCGAAGTAGTCCCGCTGGCCCTGGGTCAGCGCGGCCGGCAGCCGTTCCGCCCGCAGCGCGTCGTAGTAGGCGAGCGCCGCCGCGAAGCCGGGGGTCGGGACGCCCTGCCGGGTCGCCGCGACCAGCACCTCGCGCCAGTCGTCCTGCGCCTTTGCGACCTCCCGCGCGAACGTCTCGTCCGCCAGCAGGCTCGGCAGGTCCGCCCGCGCGTCGTACGCGGCCCGGATCCGGTCCAGGAACGCCGCGCGGATGATGCACCCGCCGCGCCAGATCGCCGACACCGCGCCGAGGTCGATGTCCCAGCCGTACTCCTCGCTGCCCGCGGCGACCTCGTGGAAGCCCTGGGTGTACGACACGATCTTCGACGCGTACAGCGCCTGCTCCACCCGGTCGGCGAACACCGACGCCTCCTCCTCGCTCATCGGCGTCGGCTTCGGGCCCGCCAGCCCCCGCGAGGCCTCCCGCAGCGCCGAGTGACCCGACAGGGAGCGGGCGAACACCGCCTCCGCGATGCCCGACACCGGTACGCCGAGGTCGAGGGCGATCTGCACGGTCCAGCGGCCGGTGCCCTTCTGCTCCGCCTGGTCCACCACCACGTCCACGAACGGCTCGCCCGTCACCGCGTCCACGTGCGACAGCACCTCGGCGGTGATCTCGATCAGGTACGAGTCCAGCCGGCCCGTGTTCCAGGTGCGGAAGATCTCCGCGATCCGCGCGGGGGAGTACCCGGCGACGTCGCGCAGCAGCTGGTACGCCTCACCGATGAGCTGCATGTCGGCGTATTCGATGCCGTTGTGCACCATCTTCACGAAGTGGCCGGCGCCGTCCGGACCGACGTGCGTGACGCAGGGCGAGCCGTCCTTCGCCTTCGCGGAGATCTTCTCCAGCATCGGGCCCAGCGAGTCGTACGACTCCTTCGGACCGCCCGGCATGATGCTCGGGCCGTGCAGTGCGCCCTCCTCACCGCCCGAGACGCCCATGCCGACGAAGTGGATGCCCTGCTCGCGCAGCGCCCGCTCCCGGCGGCGGGTGTCCGCGAAGTGGGCGTTGCCACCGTCGATGATCATGTCGCCGGGTTCCAGCAGCGGGGCGAACTCCTCGATCACCGCGTCCGTCGGCTCCCCGGCCTTCACCATCACGACCAGGCGCCGCGGCCGCTCCAGCGCCGCCACGAACTCCTTGGCCGTCTCGGCCGCCACGAAGCTCCCCTCGTGTCCGAACTCCTCCACCAGCGCGTGCGTCCGGGCGGCGGTCCGGTTGTGCACCGCGACCGTGTAGCCGTTGCGGGCGAAGTTGCGTGCGAGGTTGCGGCCCATGACCGCGAGCCCGGTGACGCCGATCTGCGCTGAACTGCTCATAAGGGTGACTCCTGGTGACCTCGGTATCGGTGCCGCCGGGCGCCGGTGCTGCCGGTGGACGCCCGCCGGTCCTGACATCGACCATCCTGACGTGCCGCACTTGTGTGCGCATACGCGAGTCCTCGGAACCCGCGCAAGCACATACGGGCGAAGGCGCCCTCCGTGCTCAGCGCCCTGGTCCGTCACCTGGCGGCAGCATCCCGGTGAGGCCGCCCGCACACCCGGCGCGCCGGTCCGGCGCACACCCCCGCGTGCTCCCGCGCCCGGTGGCAGACGCCCGCGCACGCTCCCCTCCGGTGGCAAGCAGGGGCGCAACGGGCGTGACGTCCCGGCCACTCGGCGCATCCGTGCGGCCGATAGCAGCCTTGTCACGGCCTGTTCGCAGCGCTTACTTTTGCCCCTCCTGACGCATTGTCGAGGGGGATTCCATGGCCGTGCGCGGCCGGCACCGCCGGTATCAGCCGAACAGGATCAACCGAGCATCGCTCACCGTCACCGCCGGCGGCGCGGGCATGGCCCTCCCGCTCATGGGCACCGGCGTGGCGCAGGCCGCCGACGTGGACACCTGGGAGAAGGTCGCCGCCTGCGAGTCCACCGGCAACTGGGACATCAACACCGGCAACGGCTACTACGGGGGACTGCAGTTCAGCCAGTCCACCTGGGAGGCGTTCGGCGGCACCCGGTACGCGCCCCGAGCGGATCTGGCCACCAAGGACCAGCAGATCGCCATCGCCGAGAAGGTCCTCGACGGACAGGGCCCCGGCGCCTGGCCGACCTGCTCGGTACGCGCCGGACTGACCCGCGACGGCGCCACCCCGGACATCCGCCCGGCCACCGGAACCAAGAAGGAGACCGGAGCCAAGAGCAGGAGCGGCAAGGGCGACGGCCGGACCACCGTCGAGGACGTACGGCCGCACACCACGCCTCAGGCCCGCGCGGGCCGCGCCGAGATGTACACCGTGGTGCGCGGCGACACCCTCTCCGGGATCGCGGAGCAGGAGCGCGTCCGCGGCGGCTGGCAGGGGCTCTACGAGGCCAACGAAACGACCATCGGCGCCGACCCCGACCTGATCCTGCCGGGCCAGCGACTCACCCTCACCGGAGGCGGCGGCACGGCCAAGGCCCCCGCCAAGCCGCCCTCCCGGTCGACCGAGCCGGTGGAGAAAAGGGCGGCCGCCCCCAAGACCGAGCAGAGGAAGACCGAGAAGAAGGCCGAGAAGAAGACCGAGAAGAAGGCCGAGAAGAAGGCCGAGAAGAAGGCCGAGGAGCGGGCCGACCGCTCCGGCTCCGCCTCCTCCGGCGCGCAACGGGTCGCACCGGTGAGCGCCGCCCTCGGCACGCCGTACCACAAGGCGGGGTCGTCGTGGTCGAAGGGCTACCACACCGGCGTCGACTTCCCCGTCCCCACCGGCACGCCCGTGAAGTCGGTCGGCGCCGGCACCGTGGTCGCCGCGGGCTGGGAGGGGTCGTTCGGCTACCAGGTCGTGGTGCGCCACAACGACGGCCGGTACAGCCAGTACGCCCATCTGTCGGCGATCTCCGTGAAGAACGGCCAGTCCGTCGGCGCCGGCCAGCGCATCGGGCGCTCCGGCTCCACGGGCAACAGTTCGGGCCCGCATCTGCACTTCGAGGTGCGGACGGGGCCTGGATTCGGGTCGGACATCGACCCGCTCGCCTACCTGCGCGCGGGGGGCGCCAAGATCTGACGGGGCGTCACGGCCCAAGGTCCTTCACTTCACGACCTGGCGCGGGCGAGCTGCCGGCCGGCCACCGGCAGCGCTCCGCACGGACCGCCGTAGAACAGCACGCACGGCATGACCGGCACCGCCGCCGGGTCCGCCGCGTCCGGTCCGACGGCCGCCGCGGGGACGGTGGCCGGCAGGGCGACGTGCAGGGGCGACCTGACGTCCTCCGGCACCGTCAGCCCGGTCAGCAGCAGCTCGGCGGGGTCCTCCGTCTCCCGCCCGGCGGCCACCGGCACGGTGCCGGACCCCGGGTCCAGAGGGACAGGAACAGACGCCTCCGTCCCGGCGGCGTCCCTCTGCTCCCGCGCCAGCCTCTCCGTCGTCAGCAGGATCAGGCCCCCCGCCGCCACCACACCACAGCTCAGCGCCAGCGCCGTCCCCGTCGTGCCGTAGCGGAAGGTCTCGCCGAACATCGTGATGCCGACCGCCGCGGCCACCACCGGGTTCACCACGGTGAGCGTCGCCAGCGGGGCCGCGAGGCCCGCGCCCCGGTAGGCGGCCTGGGACAGCAGCATGCCCGCCGTCGCGAGGACGCCGATCACCGCGAGGGACGGCAGGTCCGCCGCCGAGACCCCACCCGTCCAGTCCACCGCGACCGTCTTGGTGAAGACGGAGGACATGCCGAACGCGACACCGGACGCCGTCGCCAGCAGGATGCTGCGCACCGCCGGGTGCCGGTGCACCGCCCGCGCCGCCGCCATCAGCGTCACGACCGCCACCGCCGTCCCCACGGCCGCCGCGACCCGCTGCGGGCCGTCCAGCGACTGCGTGCCCGACGCACCGACCAGCGCCAGCAGACCGGCGAGACCCACCGTCGCCATCAGGGCGCCCCGCCATGCGGTCGCCCCTGCCTCGCGGCCCACGAACAGCGCGGCCATCGGCAGCGCGAACACGATCGTCAGGGCGCCGAGCGGCTGGACCAGGCTCAGCGGCCCGTAGGCCAGCGCCACCACGTGCAGGACCGCGCCCAGACCGTTCAGCGCGACCGCCGCCCACCAGCCCGGCCGGCGCAGCGGGGCGTACTGCTGCGCACCGGGGGAGGACAGCGCCACCTGCTCCTGCACGATCGCGCCCCCGGCGTACGCCACGGCGGACACGAACGAGAGGAGCACGGACAACGCGAGGGCGCTCATCGGCTGCTCCTCTGCGTGAGGCGGGGGCGGCGGGCCCGGCGCGGCGAACGGTCGGCTTCCATGACCAACACGATGCCGTGTCAGGGTGTTCCCCGTCGTCGTCCCTGAGCACCCCATACGTCCTACTGCCGATGGAGTAGGAGGCCGCCCCCGTCATCCCCTGGGTGGGCTCCGGAAGACCGAGGCCCCTGACATCCACCCCTGGGAGACGTGATACTCCTGCACGTCGTGGAACTCGACCCCCGCCTCACCGCCCTCCGTGACCTCGGTGGCTTCTTCAGCCTGCGCGCGGGGGAGGAAACCGACCGCCACCTGCCCACGCTCGCCCACGCATACGGCCCCCGCCGCCCGGATGTCCAGGGCGCCTCCCGGAGCGCCTCCTCGAGCGAACCCCTGAGCGCTCCCCCGACAGGCCCGGACGTGCTGGCCGACCCCCTGGCCGCCCGCGTCCGCCGGGTCGCCGCCGCCCTCCGCGCCCGGGAACCCCGCGTCGCCGCCTCCGTGGCGCACCAGGGTCTGGCCGCGCGCCTGTGGTCCGTGGCCCTCGGCTGCGCCGCCCTGTACGGCGCCGTCCCCGATCTCGCCCCGGACACGGTCCGCTGGGATCCCGAGGGGAGCGCCCCCGACGACCTGTGGCTCGCCGGGGTCCGCCCGCTGCCCGGCGACGCGGCGTCCCTCGCCGACGTCGTGCTGCACGGCCACCTCGAACCCCTCTCCGCCGCCCTGCGCGCCCGCCACCGCGTCGCGCCCGCCCTCCTGCGCGGCAACGCCGCCTCCGCCCTCGCCGCCGCCGCCCGCGAACTCGCCCGCCACGCCCGCCCCGGCGCCGCAGCCCGCGCCGCCCGGCTGTCCCGTGAACTCCTCGCACACCCCCACCTCTCCGGCGCGGGCAGCCTCACCACCACGGGCTTCCGGCGCCGCAGCTGCTGCCTGTACTACCGGGTGCCCGGCGGAGGCGTCTGCGGCGACTGCTGCTTCGTCCGGCCGCCCCGCTCTTCCCCGCACGCCCCGTCTGCGTGACCATGGGAGGGACGTCCGCGCAGACAGGGGGTTCAGGGTGCGAGTGGGACTGCTGACCCGGGAGTACCCCCCGGACGTGTACGGCGGCGCGGGGGTCCACGTGGAGTTCCTGGCCCGGGAGCTGCGGTCCCTGGTGGACCTGGAGGTGCACTGCTGGGGCGAGGGCCGCGCCGACGGCGTGCTGCGCCACCGCTCCTGGTCCGCGCTCGACGGCGCCAACGACGCCCTGCGCACCTTCTCCACCGACCTCGCCATGGCCGCCGCCCTCGAAGGCCGCGAGCTGGTCCACTCCCACACCTGGTACGCCAACCTCGGCGGCCACCTCGCCAAGCTGCTGTACGGCGTCCCGCACGTGGTGACCGCCCACTCCCTGGAGCCGCTGCGCCCCTGGAAGGCCGAGCAGCTCGGCGGCGGCTACGCCCTGTCGAGCTGGGCGGAGCGCACCGCCTACGAGGCCGCCGACGCGGTGATCGCCGTCTCCGGCGCCATGCGCGACGACATCCTGGACTGCTACCCCGCCCTCGACCCGGCCCGGGTGCACGTCGTCCACAACGGCATCGACACCGCCCTGTACCGGCCCGACCCCGGCACCGACGTGCTGGACCGCGTCGGCCTGGACCGCTCCCGCCCGTACGTGCTGTTCGTCGGCCGGATCACCCGGCAGAAGGGCGTGCCCCACCTGCTGCGGGCGGTGCGCGGCATCGACCCGGACGCGCAGGTGGTGCTGTGCGCGGGCGCCCCGGACACCCCGGAGATCGACCGGGAGTTCCGCGAGCTGCACGAGGAGCTGAGCCGGGTGCGTGAAGGTGTGCACTGGATTCCGCAGATGCTGCCCCGGCCCGAGGTGATCCAGTTGCTGACGCACGCGACCGTGTTCGTCTGCCCCTCCGTCTACGAGCCGCTCGGCATCGTCAACCTGGAGGCGATGGCGTGCGGCACCGCCGTGGTCGCCTCCCGCGTCGGGGGCATCCCGGAGGTCGTGGACCACGGCGTGACCGGGCTGCTGGTGGACGTGGACGACGACTTCGAGGCGGGGATCGCCCGGGCGCTGGACTCCGTGCTCGGCGACCCGGACACCGCGCGGAGCATGGGAGCGGCGGGACGGGAGCGCGCGGTCACGGAGTTCGGCTGGGACGCGGTGGCCCGCCGAACGGCCCGGCTGTACGAGGAGATCCTCCGGCAGGCTTAGCCCGGCCCGTCCGGGGCAGTCATGGGAAAACTCGGCGTGAGGGGAGCGGCCATGCGTCGTGGAGGGCCTTCGGTTCTGGGCATCGTGCTGGCGGGCGGCGAGGGCAAGCGCCTGATGCCCCTCACGGCGGACCGCGCCAAACCGGCGGTCACCTTCGGCGGCACGTACCGCCTCGTCGACTTCGTGCTGTCCAACCTGGTCAACGGCGACATCCTGCGGATCTGCGTGCTCACGCAGTACAAGTCGCACTCGCTGGACCGGCACATCACCACCACCTGGCGGATGTCCAGCCTGCTCGGCAACTACGTCACCCCGGTCCCCGCGCAGCAGCGGCTCGGCCCGCGCTGGTACCTGGGCAGCGCCGACGCCATCCTCCAGTCGCTGAACCTGATCCACGACGAGCGCCCGGAGTACGTGGCGGTGTTCGGCGCCGACCACGTGTACCGCATGGACCCGCGCCAGATGCTCAGCCGGCACATCGAGAGCGGCGCCGGGGTCACCGTGGCCGGCATCCGGGTGCCGCGCGCGGAGTCCTCCGCGTTCGGGGTGATCACTCCGGCCTCCGACGGCCGCACCGTCGAACGCTTCCTGGAGAAGCCGGCCGACCCGCCGGGCCTGGCCGACGACCCCGACTGCGTCTTCGCCTCGATGGGCAACTACATCTTCACCACCAAGGCGCTCGTCGAGGCGCTGCAGCGGGACGCCGAGGACGAGAACTCGGTGCACGACATGGGCGGTTCGATCCTGCCCCAGCTCACCGAGCGGGGCGAGGCCCACCTGTACGACTTCGGCACCAACCACGTGCCGGGGGAGACCAGCCGCGACCAGGGCTACTGGCGGGACGTCGGCACGCTCGACGCCTACTACGACGCGCACATGGACCTGATCGCCGAGCGCCCCGCGTTCAACCTCTACAACCGCCAGTGGCCCATCTACACGCACTCCGGGCAGCTCTCGCCGGCCCGGTTCAACGCGGGTGGCATCGCCGGCGAGTCCATCATCAGCGCCGGGTGCCTGATCCGGGGGCAGGTGACGCGGTCGGTGCTGTCGCCGGGCGTGGTCGTCGATCCGGGCGCGGTGGTGCAGGGGTCGGTCCTGCACGACAACGTGCACATCGGGCGGGGCGCGGTGGTGCGCGGGGCGGTGCTGGACAAGAACGTGGAGGTGCCGCCGGGCGCGACGATCGGGGTCAACCCGGAGCGGGACGCGGAGCTGTACACCGTCTCCCGGGGCGGCGTGATCGCGCTCGGCAAGGGGCAGTCGGTGCCGTAGCGAGCGTGGGGGAGGCTCCGGTCGGACGGGACGACCGGGGCCTTTGTCATGTCCCTGGACGGCTGACGGAATTCGTGCTGTCATGCCAAGTGCTGTTCTTTGACAACGTTGTACTGGACTGGCAACGCACAGAACAGAACACGCACACCTGCACAGCGAGCCGTCATTTCCTCACCGACGGAGGATCCGTGCGCACCAGACGACTCAGGAACCGCTTAGCCCTCCTCCTGGCCACCGCGCTGGGTGTCACCGGTCTCATGGCGACCGGGCCCGCCTCGGCCGCCGCGGAGGACGACCCCGTGGAGATCCACGGACTGAAGGGCGAGTACTGGACCCATTCCGCCCCCGGCGCCTTCGACTTCCACGAACTCAAGGCCGTCGCCTTCGACCCCCGGCTCGACTTCGACAACCTGGAGCCGCGCCTGACCCTCACCACCGGCCAGGCGGACGACGTCAGCGTCCGCTGGACCGGGAAGATCGTGCCGGAGACCACCGGCGCCCACACCTTCTCGGTCAGCTCCGACAACGGCTTCCGGCTGTGGATCGACGGGGCCCTCGCCATCGACCACTGGGTCGACGACTGGGACAACGAACAGACCTCCGAGCCGGTCCAGCTCACCGCGGGCCACGCCCACGACATCAAGGTCGAGTACTTCGAGCACTACGGCGGCTCCAACTTCCACCTGCGCTGGACCCCGCCCGGCGGCGCCAAGGAAGCGGTGCCCCGGACGGCGTTCCGCCTCCCCGACGGCTTCGACTACGACGGCGCCCTCGCCGCCACCGTCCTCGCCTCCGGACGCACCCTCGAACTCGACTTCCCCAAGCCGCTCGCCACACCGCCCGCCGGCTTCACCGACCACCTCGACGCGGTCATCGGCGGCGCCCCCTGGCCGCTGACCTCGGCGAAGCCAGACCCGGCCGACCCGAGGACGCTGCTCGTCACGCTCGCCGAGCCCGTCGTCGGCAACAAGACCGGCACCGCCCGCGGCACCGCCGACGTCCGCTACGACGGCCAGGGCGGACTGAAAGCCGCCGACGGCGACCCCGTGGACGCCTTCCTGAGCAGCGGCCCCAACCGCTCCACCCACGAACTGCGCACCCGGTGGGCCGACGAGGTGGGCCCCGGCAACGCCCACCCCGAGTACCCGCGCCCGCAGCTCACCCGCCCCGAGTGGCGGAACCTCAACGGCCGCTGGCAGTTCGCCGCCGCCGAGGAGGGCGAGCGCCCGCCCGTGGGTCGCACGCTGAAGGAACGCATCCTGGTGCCGTACCCGGTGGAGTCCCAGCTCTCCGGCATCCAGCGGCACGAGGACCGCATGTGGTACCGCCGCACCTTCACCGTCCCGCGCGACTGGCACATCGGCTCCGGCAAGCGGCTGCGCCTCAACTTCCAGGCGGTCGACTGGCGCGCCGAGGTCTACGTCAACGGCACGAAGGTCACCACGCACGAGGGCGGCTACGACAAGTTCTCCGTCGACGTCACCGACGCGCTGAAGCGGAGCGGTCCCCAGGAGCTGATCGTCGGCGTCCACGACCCGACCGACGCCGCCGACGGCGAGAACCCGCCGATGGGCAAGCAGCGCCTCGACCCGAGCGGCATCTGGTACACGCCCAGCTCCGGCATCTGGCAGACGGTCTGGATGGAGCCCGTCGCCCGCGACCACGTGGACTCCCTCAAGCTGATCCCCGACGTGGCGGGCGAACGGCTCACCGTGGAGACCAAGGGCGTCCGCTCCGGCCTGCCGGTCACGGCCACCGCGTACGACGGGCGGCGCAAGGTCGCCACGGCCACCGGCCGCACCGGACAGCCGCTCACCCTGGAGATCGAGAACCCGCGCCTGTGGTCGCCCGACGACCCCTTCCTGTACGACCTGAAGGTCAGCGTCGGCGCCGACCGCGTCTCCAGCTACTTCGGCATGCGCTCCATCGCCGTCGAGAAGATCGACGGGGTGCCGCGCACGGTCCTCAACGGGAAGCCGATCTTCCTGATGGCCACCCTCGACCAGGGCTTCTGGCCCGACGGACTGCACACCGCGCCCACCGACGAAGCGCTCGCCCACGACCTGAAGGCGCACAAGCAGCTCGGCTTCAACTCGGTGCGCAAGCACATCAAGGTCGAACCCGACCGCTGGTTCCACTGGGCCGACCGCCTCGGACTGCTGGTGTGGCAGGACATGCCCTCCATGCGGGCCGGCCGCACCCCGGACGCCGAGGCCCGCGCCCGCTACGAGCGCGAGATGAAGGAGATGATCGACGAGCACATCAGCAGCCCCTCCGTCGTCATGTGGGTCACCTTCAACGAGGGCTGGGGGCAGTACGACGTCGGCCGCGTCGCCGAGCAGGCCAAGGCCTGGGACCCCAGCCGGCTGGTCAACAACCAGTCCGGGCTCAACCTCGGCGCCGACGGCGGCGCCGGCGACATCATGGACGAGCACGGCTACCCGAGCCCCGCGCTGCCGCCCCGCCCGGACGGCGAACGCGCCCTGGTGAGCGGCGAGTACGGCGGCCTCGGCCTCGCGGTGCCCGGCCACGCCTGGCCCGTGCAGCAGTCGTACGTCGACGTCGACCCGGCGACCTACACCGACGACTACCTCACCAAGCTCGACGAGGTGCGGGCGCTGGTGTGCCGGGGCGGCAACGGCGCCGTCTACACCCAGATCTCCGACGTGGAGGGCGAACTCAACGGCCTGCTCACCTACGACCGGCGGGTGATGAAACCCGACGTGCCGCGGGTGCGGGCCGCGCACCAGGACCTGATCCGGGACGCCTCCCGGGCCCGGCCCGCGGGCTGTCCGGCCACCGGCTGACGGGCTCGGCGAGCGGGGGCCCGCCCGTCCGGGTGGCGTGCGTCCGGGTGGCGTGCGTCACCCCGCCGGACGGCCGGAACACACCGGTGGCCCCGCACGACACCCGGTCCGTGCCCCTTCCGCCGTGGCGGCGGAAGGGGCACGGACGTCACATGCTGTTAACTATGGGTAGCCAGATCGTACTTGACCGTAATCGGCCGGGAGCGATTGACTGCTGATCCTTTCCCGTCGTCGATGCGAGGCCCCCGCCCATGACCGCAGACCCGCTCGCCCCCCTCGACCTGGCGTTCTGGAACCTCGAGTCCGCCGGGCACCCCATGCACCTCGCGGCGCTCGGCGTCTTCACGGCCGGCTCGCCCTCCGCCGCGGCCCACGCCGCGGACCTGCTCGCCGCGCGGGCGGCCGCCGTCCCCGGGCTGCGCATGCGCATCCGCGACACCTGGCAGCCGCCCGGCCTGCGGCGGTCGCTGTCGGCGCTGCGCCGCTCCTGGCCCGCCCCCGGCGAGCCCCTCACGGCCGCCCTGGGCCGCCCGCTCACCTCCGCCGTGCGCCACTCGCTCGCCTTCGGCGGCGCCGCCCGCGAGCCCGACCCCGGCTTCGACCCCCTGAACCACGTCCGGCTGCACCCGCCGGCCGCCGACTTCCACACCGCCGCCGGCGAGCTGATGGGACGCCCGCTCGAGCGCACCCGCCCGCCCTGGGAGGCGCACGTGCTGCCGGGGGAGGACGGCGTCCGCTTCGCCGTCCTGTTCAAGTTCCACCACGCCCTCGCCGACGGACTGCGCGCCCTCGCCCTCGCCGCCGCGCTCATGGACCCCACCGACCTGCCCACGCCCCGGTCGCGGCCCGCCGAGCCGCCCCGCGGCGTCATCCCGGACGTGCGGGAGGTGCCCGGCATGGTGCGTGAGGCCCTCGCCGAGGCCGGCCGGGCCCTGGACATCGGCGCCGCCGTCGCCCGGTCCACCCTCGACATGCGCTCCTCGCCCGCCCTGACCTGCGCGCCCAGCGGCACCCGCCGCACCGCCGGCGTCGTCGTCGACCTCGACGACGTGCACCGCATCCGCAAGAGCGCAGGCGGCACCGTCAACGACGTCCTCATCGCGGTCGTCGCCGGCGCGCTGCGCCGTTGGCTCGACGAGCGCGGCGACGGCAGCGAGGGCGTCGCCCCGCGCGCCCTCGTCCCCGTCTCCCGGCGCCGCCCGCGCACCGCCCACCCGCAGGGCAACCAGCTCTCCGGGTACGTGATGCGGCTTCCGGTCGACGAGAAGGACCCGCTCGCCCGGCTGAGGCGGGTGCGCACCGCGATGGACCGCAACAAGGAGGCGGGCCCGCACCGCGGCGCGGGCGCCGTCGCCCTCCTCGCCGAGCACGTGCCGCCGCTCGGCCACCGGCTCGGCGGGCCGCTGCTCGGGCAGGCGGCCCGGCTCTGGTTCGACGTCCTGGTCACCAGCGTGCCGCTGCCCGGCTTCGGCCTGCGCCTCGGCGGCGACCCGCTCGGCGCCGTCTTCCCGCTCGCGCCGCTCGCCCCCGGCCACTCCCTCGCGGTCGCCGTCTCCACCTACCGGGGGCACGTCCACTACGGGCTGGTGGCCGACGGCGCGGCCGTCGCGGACCTCGGTCTGCTGGCCCGCGCGGTGACCGAGGAGGTGACGGCACTCACCGTGGCCTGCGGTCACTGAGCGCAGCGGTTTGGTGCTGCGGCCCGGCGCTCCGTAAAATCCCCCGTTCGACAGCGGACGCGAACGGAGCGCCGCGCGAACCGAAGCGGGAACGGCAGCGGCGATGACGGTGACACAGGACGGCCCCGACACCACGGACGAGGTGGCGCACGGCCCCGGCATCGACCCGGAGCGGCTGGCCGTCTGCCTGAGCGTGCTCGAGGAGCTCGACAGGCTCGACGTGGACCACCCGGACGCGATCGCGGTCCGCCGGGCCACCTCGCACATCTACCGCACGGTCAAGCAGCGCCGCCGCCAGGAGCGCCGGGCCGCCAAGACCGCGCACGACAAGGCGGTCACCGAGGCCACCGCCACCGGCTCCGCCCAGCGCATCGACGACGAGACCGAGGGCATCCTGCCCTCCTCCCGCGTGGAGCCGGGCCGGATCGCGGGGATACTCCAGCGCCCCCGCTCCTGCTACGTGTGCAAGACCCGCTACGTCGAGGTCGACTACTTCTACCACCAGCTCTGTCCGAAGTGCGCGGCCGAGAACCGGGCCCGCCGCGAGGCCCGCGCCGACCTCGGCGGCAAGCGGGCACTGCTCACCGGCGGACGCGCCAAGATCGGCATGTACATCGCGCTGCGGCTGCTGCGCGACGGCGCCCACACCACGGTCACCACGCGCTTCCCCAAGGACGCCATCCGCCGCTTCAAGGCGATGGACGACTCCGCGGACTGGATCCACCGCCTGGAGGTCGTCGGGATCGACCTGCGCGACCCGGGCCAGGTCGTCGCGCTCGCCGACCGGGTCGCGGAGCAGGGCCCGCTGGACATCCTGATCAACAACGCCACCCAGACGGTGCGCCGGCTGCCCTCCGCCTACGCCGCGCTCGTCGAGGGCGAGAGCGCCCCGCTGCCGGCCGGCGAGCTGCCCGCCCACCACGTCATCGGCGCGTTCAACTCCGGTGCGGTGGACGGCCTGACCGCGCTGCCTGCCGGCACCAGCGGCCTCGACGCGCAGGCGGTGGCCGACCTCGCGCTGGTCGCGGGCAACGCCAGCGTGGAGCGGCACCGGGACGGCACCGCCATCGACGCGGGCGGCCTGCTGCCCGACGTCGTCGACAGCAACACCTGGGTGCAGACCATCGAGCAGATCTCCCCGGTGGAACTGCTGGAGACCCAGCTCTGCAACTACACGGCGCCGTTCATCCTGATCAGCAACTTGCGCCCGGCGATGGCCGAGGCGGCCCG
The DNA here is from genome assembly GCF_055778765.1 of Streptomyces sp. DSM 120436. Taxonomy (NCBI): domain Bacteria; kingdom Bacillati; phylum Actinomycetota; class Actinomycetes; order Kitasatosporales; family Streptomycetaceae; genus Streptomyces; species Streptomyces sp. DSM 120436. The sequence continues at coordinate 4,426,946 of NZ_JBSKBS010000001.1, forward strand.
CCGCTCGGCCTCGCACCGCGCCTACGTCGTCAACGTCTCCGCGATGGAGGGCGTGTTCGCCCGCGGCTACAAGGGCGCGGGACACCCCAACACCAACGCGGCCAAGGCGGCCATGAACATGGTGACGCGGACCAGCGCGCAGGAGATGTTCGACACCGACCGGATATTGATGACCTCGGTCGACACCGGCTGGATCACCGACGAACGCCCGCACTTCGACAAGCTGCGCCTCGCCGAGGAGGGCTTCCACGCCCCGCTCGACCTGGTCGACGGCGCGGCCCGCGTGTACGACCCCATCGTGCGCGGCGAGGCGGGCGAGGACCTGTACGGCGTCTTCCTGAAGGACTACGCGCCCGGCCGTTGGTGACACCCGCGGACGGCCGTCGGCGGCCGAACGGCGCCCGGACGTCCGGACTTGTCCGGTACACCGGCAGGCGCGTACTCCGATCGAGTGAGCTGTCGTGTGCACTCTGTCACGACATGCTCGGATATACCGCCTGATGGTGGGCGGTCCGCCGTGCGATGGTTACAGCCAGTGTGCGGCCCTATCGAGCGGCGGGCCGCTCATTTGGTTACTCTGAGGCGGACGGAGTCAGCGACAAGGGTCCTACCCGCACCCACGATCCGTCATGGGACCGCCGGTTCACCACGGCCCGCTCTCCCTCGAACGACCGGCGCCACCGCGCCCGAACGGCAAGGGGACTCAGACCCGCTCGGGCGTCGGACGCCGGCCACGGGGCCGACGCGGCGCGTCCCGAGGGTGACCGACACATAAGGAGTGCGCGGTGACACCGGAGCAGACGAAACTCGAACAGCGCCCCGACGAACGCGTGGAGCGTTCCGGCCGCCGCCCGGGGGAACTGGGCAGCCTCGACGTGTGGGCCCGCTCGGCCCCCATCCGCCTCGCCGGGTACGAGGAGGACCTCGCCGAGCCGCACATCCTCCCCAGCGTCGACTGACACACGTCACCCCCGCACCCTCGCCGCGTACCGGGCCTGAAAGACTCGCCCCCATGCTGATCAGGGAAGCGAACCCCGACGACTGGCCGCGCATCTGGCCGTTCTGGCACCGCATCGTCGCCGCGGGCGATACCTACACCTGGGACCCGGGCACCTCCGAAGAGGCCGCCCGGGCCCTGTGGATGAGCCCCGCGAAGCGGGTGTACGTCGTCGAGGACGACGACGGAACCGTCGTCGCCTCCGCCTATCTCACCCCCAACTACGGCGGTCCCGCCGCGGACATCGCCAACGCCGGTTTCATGGTCGACCCGGACCGGGCGGGCCGGGGGACCGGGCGGCTGCTGGCCGAGCACGTGCTGGCCGCGGCGCGCGACGCCGGGTACCGGGGCATGGTGTTCAACGCCGTCGTCGAAACCAACCCCGCGGTCAAGCTGTGGAGTTCACTCGGCTTCACCGTCCTCGGCACGGTCCCGGACGCCTTCGACCACCCCCGGCACGGACGGGTCGGGCTGCACATCATGTACCGGTCGCTGTGACCGGACCGGCGCTCAGGGCCGGACGTACGGCCGGGTCATGATCTCCATGTTGTGGCCGTCCGGGTCGTCGAAGTAGGCGCCCTTGCCGCCGAACAGGCCGTTCACCCGGCCCGGTTCGGTGTGCCGGGGGTCGGCGTAGTACGTCGCCCCGGCCGCCTCCAGGCGCGCGATCATGGCGTCGAACCGCTCCTCGGGCACCAGGAACGCGTAGTGCTGGGACTGTATGGGCTCGTCCCGCATCTCGTAGTAGTCCAGGGTCACGCCGTTGCCCAGGTCGACCGGGAGGAACGGGCCGAACGGCGCCCCCACCTCCAGGCCCAGGATCCCGGCGAGGAACTCGGCGGAGCGTCTGCGGTCACGGGCGTGGACGACGGTGTGGTTCAACTGGATGTGCTGTGCTGCGGACATGACTGTCTCTCGTCTCGGGAGTCGGATCGTCGATCCCCGCCGGCGGAAGCACGGCGGGCGGAAGGAACGACCGACGGCGGAGGCGCGCGCGCCCGCCCCGGACTCACTCCGGGGCCGGGAGCGCCTTTCGTGTGCGGCCCATGGCCGACCCGGCAGTCACGTGTCCGACCCTAGTTCGTGAACGCCGGGCGGGGCAATGGGGCATGGCTCCGGCGCCTCGCATCCGCCGCCGGCGTCCCGGGGGCTGACTCGTTTCTCCTCGGCGAGCCGGCGCGGGACCGTCGGCGCCGGCTCCGGCGGGAGGGGCGACGGGCCCCCGCAGGTCATGCGTGACCCCCGCGATGGGCAACCCTGTGCGGCGGCTCGACTCCGAGACCCTCTCGTGCGTCCCTTGAATCCCCTGGCATCGGATAGTGGCACTCTCTAAGATGGATAGTGCCACTACCCAACTATGGAGGCGAGAGCACCGTGCCTACTCTTCCGTGGGTCACACCCCACCCGGCCCGGCCCGACACGAAGGCCTGCGTCATGGCCTCCCGCTTCGAAGTGCGGTCGCTGAAGGACGTCCCCCGGTTCTTCCGGAAGTCCCTCGCCGCATGGGGTCAGGTGCGTCGGGCGCCCGGGGCCCTCGGCGCCTCCCTGGTGGCCAGGCCGCTGCGCCGGACCTTCCTCACCCTGTCCGCCTGGGAGAGCCGCGAGGCCCTCTACACCTACGCCCGCACCGAACCGCACAAGGGCGTCATGACCGGTCTGCGGGACACCATGCGCACCTCGACCTTCACCTTCTGGGAGGTGCCGGCCGACGCGCTGCCGATCGACTGGGCGGAGGCCGAGCGCCGCCTCGAGGAGCAGGCCCGTGCCGACGCGGAGAGCCGCAGCCAGGCGCCCGACGCCCGCTGACCCGGGCTCCCGGGGGGGGGCGGTGCCGCGCCGGGCGGGGGTCACCGGCTCCTTCCGAGGGCCGGCCGGTCCGGTACGCGGTCGCGCCGAACCGCTCCACGACCGCACCCCTCGTCCTCCGCCGCCCCGCGTCCGCTCCCGGCCCTCGCGCCTCCCCACCCTCAGTGACGTCCCGTGTCCCACCGGGTGGCCCGGGACACCCGGGCCCCAGGTGTCCCAGCGGTCGAAGAATCGCCCGGATCCTGGCAAGGTGGCCCCATGGCTGATCGGGGAGCGAGCCCCCTGTCACTCCCGGACGACTGGCCGGAACACCCGGACCCGATCCTGGCGCTCAACCGCATGGGCAGTTTCGACTGGGACCTGGACGCCGGGGTGATGCAGATGGACGCCCAGGCGCACGAGATCTTCGACGTGCGCCCCGACGAGTACGACGACCACCCGGAGACCCTCGCCGGCCGCGTCCCGCCCGCGGAGGCGCGGCGGCTCGACGCCGTGGTGGCCCGCGCGCTCAACACCGGCCAGGAGAACTACGGCGCCTACTTCCGCCTCCGCCGCCGCGACGGCTCCCTGCGCTGGACCCACACCCAGGGCTACATCCGGCGGGACCCGGCCGGCCGGCCCCACCGCATCATCGGCATCGTCCGCGACGCCACCCAGGAGCTGCGCGACAGCGGCGACCGGCGCGACCAGGCCCTCCAGGAGGCCCTGCGCCGCCAGCAGACCAACGTGGTCCAGCTGATCACCGCCGCGCTCGCCCACGCCCGGACCGTGCAGGACGTCATCGACGTCCTCAAGGACACCCACGGTCTCACCCATCTGGGCGCGACCAGCCTGGTGATGGGACTGGTCGAGGCCGGGCGCATCCGGCTCATCGCGGAAGGCCCCGCGGGCAGCTTCGTCCCCGGCACCGAACTCACCCGGATCGACGAGCGGTACCCGATGAGCGAGGCGGTGCGCACCCTCAGCCCGCGCTTCATCGAGTCCCCGGAGGAGTTCGCCGAGCGCTACCCGGAGCTGTGGGAGGGCATCACCGGCCTGGACATCACCTCGGCCGCCTATCTGCCGCTCATCGTGCAGGCCCGCCCCATCGGCGCGATGGGCCTGCTCTACAGCGACCGGCGCGGCTTCTCCGCCGAGGAACGCAACGTCCTCGTCGCACTCGGCAGCAGCATCGCCCAGAGCCTGCAGCGCGCGATGTTCTACGAGCAGGAGATGGACCTCGCCCAGGGGCTCCAGCAGGCGATGCTGCCCCGCACCATCCCCAGTGTGCCCGGCGCCGACCTCGCGGTCCGCTACCGCGCCGCCTCCTTCGGCGGCGCCTTCGGCCGGGACATCGGCGGCGACTGGTACGACCTCATCCCGCTGCCCGGCGGCAGCCTCACCGGAGGCAGCCGGGTCGGCGCCGTCATCGGGGACGTCCAGGGCCACGACACGCACGCCGCCGCCGTCATGGGACAGCTCCGCATCGTGCTGCGCGCCTACGCCGCCGAGGGGCACACGCCGGCCACCGTGATGGCCCGTGCCTCCGTCTTCCTGCACGAACTCGACACCGACCGCTCCGCGACCTGCCTGTACGCCGAGGTCGACCTGTCCACCGGGGTCATCCAGGTGGTCCGCGCCGGGCACATCGACCCGATGGTGCGCCGCGCCGACGGCTCCTGCCGCCGGGTGCCCGTCCCCGGCGGGCTGCCGCTCGGCCTGTCCGCCGAGTTCGGCGGGCTCGACTACCCGGTCGGGACGATAGAGCTGGAGCCGGGCGACACCCTGGTGCTGTGCACCGACGGCCTGGTCGAACAGCCAGGCGCGGACCTCGACGACGGCGTGGAGACCCTCGCCGCGCTGATCGCCGTCGGCCCCGACGGCGTACGCGACCTCGCCGACCGGCTGATCGACGTGGCCGAGGAGCGCGGGGGCGACGACGACGTGGCGCTGCTCCTGCTGCGCCGCCGCGAACCGGAGGGGCCGCGCTCCGGCGGCCGGCTCAAGCAGCTGGTGCCGCCCGGTGACCCGGAGGTGCTCTCCGACACCCGGCGCGTGATCCGCACCGCGGCCGTCGCGTGGGGCGCCCGCGACCGGGCCGACGAGATCGAACTGGTCGCCGACGAGATGATCACCAACGTGCTGATGCACACCGAGGGGGCCGCGGAGGTCACGCTCCGGGTGCTCGACGGCACCGAACGGCGGCTGCGGGTGGAGGTCGAGGACTCCTCCAGCGCGCTGCCGCGCCGCAGGGAGGCGGGCGAGGCGGGCGTCTCCGGCCGGGGCCTGCTGCTGGTGGAGACGCTCACCGACCTGTGGGGAGTGGAGGCGCGCGGCGGCGGCAAGTGCGTGTGGAGCGAGTTCGTGGTGGCGAAGGACCCGGTGCGGACCGAGCGGAGGCCCGGCACGGACTGAGGGCGCGGGCCGCCGACGGCGCCCTTGGCGCGTGCCGGACCCCCCGGGACGAGACGCTCAAGGACTTCCTCACCGAACACCTGACCGGCCACGGGATCGTCCGGGCGCTGCCCCTGGCGATCAGCGTCCTGAAGACCTACGCCCCGCCGCTCACCGCCGTGGAGGGCCGCGAGGTCACCGCCGTCCGCCGGTGCGGCGCGTTCCTCGCCCCGGCCACGGACGGCGGTCCGTACCTCGTCACCCGTCCGGCGCGCTCGGGCTGCCCGGGTCATCCGGGGCGCAGCACCACCAGCGTCTCGCCCTCCGTGGAACGCACCTCGTAGCGCTGGATGTCGCCGGGGTGCAGCGCGGAGCCGCCCGGGACGGTGTTCGGGCGGGCGTCGTGACGGGGCACGGCCCAGCTGGTCAGGACGTCCTCGGAGCCGTCGCGGCCGATCCCCACCAGGACGCACGCGCGCGGCCCCGCCGCGTCCTTGACCCGCAGCTCCACGCTGCTGCCCCACTCGCGGTCCTCGACCCGCACCTCGGCCCACACCCCGGAGCGCTCGTCGGTCGCCTCCACGGTCAGCGGGCGGGGCCCGTCGTCGCCCCGCGCCACCACCGTGACCGCCGGCGCGGACACCGCCAGCACCACCGAGGCGGCCAGCGCCAGCAGCGTCCGCCGCCGCCCGGCGCGCCGCCGGAGCGACACCTGCCCGAGCAGGCGGTCCAGCATCCGCGGCGAGGGCTGCGCCATCGGGTGGACCATGCGCGGGGTCGCGCTCCGGTAGAGCATCAACTGGCGTGTCGCGGGACCGAACTCGGTCACCTGGACGGCGCAGCGGGGGCACTCCATGAGGTGGTCCTCGAAGCGGAACGCCTCCGCCTCGTCCAGCACGCCGAGCGCGTAGGCGCCGACGTCGCGATGCCTCTCCAGGGACCTCATGCCGAATCCTCGTGCCGTCGGGTGCGGGTGGGGTTGCTCCTTGCTCCCACCGGTACGCACCGGGCAGCCGGATGACTCAGCCACGCACCGAATCGTGACCTACGCGTTCGGGGACCCGCGGCCCGCGGACCGGCCGGATCCGCCGCGGGTCGTGAACCGGGGCGGCGCGGCTTCTAGAAGAGGTGGATGGCGAGGTGTCCGAGCGGCAGTCCGAGCTGCCACGCCGGCGTCCACACCTTCGGCCCCTCGTCCTCCCCGGCCGCCCCGCCGCCCGGCACCGCGTTCAGGTCCGGGGCCAGCAGCTCCGTCTCCCGCAGCCAGCGCCAGGCCTCCACCGCCAGCTCCAGGTCCGGGCCCGGCGCGCCCCGGCCGGACGCGGCGGCGTCCGCGGCCAGGTCGTCCAGGCGGCCTTGCACCCACTCCTGCCACGGCTGGTCGTAGGCGGTCAGCGACAGCCAGGTCTCCAGCTGGGTGATGACCCGGATGCCGGACAGCTCGCCGTCGGTGTCGGACAGGAACACGGTCAGCGCCAGCGCGTCCCGGCCCGCCCGGAACTCCACGGACGTCGGCGGCATGAGGTCGCCGGTGCGCAGCAGCTCGTCCGCGATGTACTCGGCGTAGAACCAGGCCATGGGGACGCCCGGCCGACCGTCGCCCTCCGCGTTCTCTCGACCTCTGTGCAGCATCCCTTCCTGCCTCCTCCGGTGCGTGCGCGTCGCCCGGGCCCGGGTCCCCGGTCCGGAACACGGATGAGGACAGCCGATCCCCAACCGGGTCCCACGGCAAGGCGCTTTACGGAGGTTTGACCCGGCGGCTGGTTTCACCGCATGTCGGAGGCGTAGCCCGGAAGCACCCGGCGCAGGGCGCGCAGCGCGTAGTACGCGCGGGACTTCACCGTACCGGGCGGGATCCCGAGGGCCGTCGCCGCTTCCGCCACACTCGCCCCCTGGAAGTACACGAGCACCAGGACCTCACGGTGCTCGGGGGTGAGAGTCTTCACAGCCTCCCGGACGTCGAGCGTCGCGGCGGCCCGTTCCGCGTGGTCGGAGATCACCCGGGCGTTCTCCAGCACGGCGTCGCCGACCTCGGCGGGGCGCGCCTGGCGGGCGCGGCGCGCGTCGATGGCGAGCCGCCGCGCCACGGTCAGCAGCCAGGGGCGTACGGAGTCGAAGTTCTCGGCGCGCAGGGCCTCGGGGTGCTGCCAGGCGCGCACCAGCGTCTCCTGGACCAGGTCCTCCGCGCGCTGCCGGTCCCCGTCGCAGAGCCGGAGCAGCAGCGCGAAGAGGGGCCGGCCGTGCTCCCGCTGGAGTGCGGCGAGCTCGTGCTCGGCGGTGGTCCCGTTCGTGAGTGTCATTCCGGCCGTCATGGCCGTATGGCAACGCACGCCGCCGCCGGGGGACAGGGCGCGCACAGGAGTGTGCGACGGACGGTCGATCGCGTCGACGAACGGTTCGACGAACGGTCGAGACGGCCGTTCCCGCACGCCGGACGGCCTAAAGAGCGTGTCGGAGCGTCATGCGACGAGAGGAGGATTCTTACCTGTTCATCCATAAATACGACTACAGCGGGGTGATGTGATGATCGCACGCAGCAGACAGCTGGCCCTCGTCCTGACCGCCGTCCTCGCCGCGGGCGCCGCCTGCCAGGCCCGCGGCCACGAGCCGTCGGCGCCGGGACGGCCGGCCCCCTCGGCGGCGGCCCAGCGCGGCTTCACCCTGGTCGCGTCGGGCGGTGTGCTGCCCCACGCCTCGGTCGTCGAACGCGCCTGGTACGACGCCGGCGGCACCGGACACGACTTCCGGCCGATGCTCTCCGGCATCCGGTCCGTCGTCGCCCGCGCGGACCTGGCGCTGTGTCACATGGAGACCGCCCACGGCGCGGACGGCGACTACAGCGGTCACCCCCTCTTCGCATCACCGCCGGAAGTGGCCGCAGGACTCGCCGCCACCGGCTACGACGGCTGCTCCACCGCCTCCGACCACACCCTGGACGACGGCGAGGCCGGAATCCGCCGCACCCTGGACGCCCTCGACCGGGCGGGAGTGCGCCACGCCGGCTCGGCCCGCTCCGCACAGGAGGCCGCCACGCCGACGCTGCTGAAGGCGGGCGCGGCGCGGGTGGCGCACCTCGCCCACACCTTCGACACCAACGGGCATCCGCTGCCGCCGGGCCGGCCGTGGGCCGTGAACCTGATCGACGAGGAGCGGATCGTCGCCGACGCCCGCGCCGCCCGCGAGGCCGGGGCCGACGTCGTGGTCGTCTCCCTGCACTGGGGCACCGAGTGGCAGGACGAACCCGACGGCCTCCAGCTCTCCCTCGCCCGCTCCCTCACCGCCTCCAGGAGCGGCGACCGCCCGGACATCGACCTGATCCTCGGCGCCCACGCCCACGTCCCGCAGGCGTACGAGAAGGTCAACGGCACCTGGGTCGTCTACGGCATGGGCGACCAGATCGCCGGCGCGATGACCGGCCCCGAGGGGGTCACGGACCCGCGCGGCAACCAGTCCACCGTCGGCCGCTTCACCTTCTCCCCGCCGTCCCGCCCCGGCGGCCGCTGGGAGGTCACCCGCGCCGAGTTCGTCCCCCAGCTCTACGACGTCGACGCCGGCCGGGTCCTCGACCTCGACCAGGCCCTGGCCCGGGGAGCCGAACTGCACGCCGTGCGCGACCGCATCCGCGACGTGGTGTTCAGCCGGGGCGCGGCGAAGGACGGGCTCGTGATGGCGGGCGGGGAGGGCTGAGGGCGAGGGTGTCGGTCCTCGGCCGCGTCGGACGGCGCGGCCGTCCCGCGCCCGCGGCGGAACCGAACGGCGACCACGTCGGCCGGTTCCGCCGCCCACCAGGCCGCGGCGGTGTGACGGCCGCCGAAGCGGTCGCGGTCGCCGGCCGACGTCGTCGGGGGCGATCTCGAGCGGTCGGCGGGCGGTGTCCCGGCGGAACCGTCAGTCGTCGTCGACGTGGTCCAGCGCCTTGAGCAGTTCGCCCAGCACACGCAGACACGCCGTCACCTCGGCGTCCGTCAGCCCGCCGCCGGTCTCCCGCAGCAGCGCGTGCTCCCGGTCCAGCACCTGGCCGATCGCCGCGGCGCCCCGCTCGGTCAGGCGGATCAGCGAGGAACGGCGGTGGGCCGGGTTGGGGATGCTCTCCACCAGGCCCTGGGCCGCCGCGTCGTTCACCATGCGCTGCACGAACTGGCGGCTGATCGCCTGCGCCCGGCCCATCCGAGGCACCGTCATGGGCCCGTTGCGGTGCAGCAGGGTCAGCACGGCGCGCACGCCCAGGGACAGTTCACCGCCCGTCAGGCCGCGCTCGACGCTGCGCTGGGCGCGCCGGTACAGGGGGCCGACCAGGTCGTACACCTCGGTGAGGCGGCGGCCGAGTTCGTCCGGGGGGAGGGGGGTGTCGTGGTCCGTCACCCGCCCATCATGACATCCGGGTTGTCAAAGCGGCGGCAAGATGACACCTTGGTTGTCATGAATGGTGCTTCGGACCTCCGCTCCTTCCCGTCCGCCGACGGCGACCTCGCCTACCGCGACACCGGCTCCGGCGACCTCGTCGTCCTGCTCCACTCCGGCTTCCTCGACCACCGCGTCTGGGACGACCACGTGCCCGTCCTCGCCCGGCGGTACCGGGTGATCGCCCCCGACACGCGCGGCCACGGCTTCTCCGCCAACGCCACCGAGCCGTTCCGCTGGGCCGACGACCTGGCCGCGCTGCTGCGCCACCTCGACGCCGGACCCGCGGTGCTCGTGGGCCTCTCCATGGGCGGCGTGATCGCCACCGACACCGTGCTCGAACACCCCGGCGTGGTCCGCGCGGTGGTCACCGCCGGGGCCGTGACCGGCGACCACCGCTCCACCGACCCCTGGCACCGTGAGCTCCAGGACACGATCGACCGGGCGCTGGCGGCCGGCGACGTCAGCGCCTGGCTCGACGCCTTCCTGCGGCTCGTGCCCGGCCCGCACCGCACGGCGGACGACATCGACCCGGACGTCCTGCGCCGCGTCCGCGAGATGGCCCTGCACACGCTGGCCAAGCACAGCCCCGGCGAGAAGGACTGGCTGGTCCGGGTGACCGGCTCCTTCGACCGGGCCGGCGAGATCCGCGTCCCGCTGCTCGCCGTCAACGGCTCCCTGGAGCCGGCCGAGCTGCACGCCGCCGCCGAGCGGCTGGCCGGCGCGGTCCCCGACGGCCGGACCGCCACCGTCGACGGCACCGGCCACTACTCGGCCATGGAACGCCCCGACGCGTTCGGCCGCGTCCTGTCCGACTTCCTGGAGACCCTCTGACCCCGCGCCGACGCCGAACGCCGGTACGAGCCACCGGAGGGGACGACCAGGCCGACCGCGCACCGCACCCGGGTCCGCCACCGCGGGAACGTGATCAGCCGGACCGGGAACACCACACCCACCGCCGGCGCCACCGGCATCCACGGCGCACGGAAGGCGCGCGGCGGCTCCGGTACGGTCACCGCCGTGCACACCACCACGAACGCCGGCAGGAGGCCGATGCCGGCCGGCCCGGCCGCCGTGCCGACCGGCGGGAGCCCGGCGACGGCGGCCGACGCCGCCCCCGCGATCCGGGCGACCCGCGCCGCCCCGGCTGCACGTGTCCGAGGGCGGGCAACGCACCCTGACGCCGCGCCGGGTCCGAGGCGTGCGGCGTCGCGCGCAGCGACGAGCCGGAGCCGCCCGCCCCGGCCACGACCCCCTCCGGGCCGTCCGTGCCCCGCCCGAACCGAGGGGACCGCTGTCCCGTCACGACGGTGAGGCTGTCGGAGCGCCGCCCGGCCGGACACCGCGCGGTCCCCGCGAAACTCCGCCGTATGCTGCGCCGACCAGGTGAAAACGTGCCGCCGTGCCGGTGTCGCGGAGCTGCGCCGGACCTCCGCGGGGCGACTGATGAGTCATGCAGAAGGATCACTTGCCCACCCGGCGCCGGGCCTTGCTCGCCGGCGCCGCAGCGCTGGGCGCGGCAGGCGTGGCCGCGGTGCTCGTGCCGGGGACCGGGGACCGGGGCGCTCCGGCGTCGCCGCCGGTGGCCGGAGCGCCCGCGGCCCGCCGCCCGCTCAGGCCCTCCGAGTACCGCCTGCGGCCCCTGACCGGCCACGGCCCTCCGCGTGCCGCGCCCGGCAGGACCCCGGTGCGCAAGGAGCCGCTGCTGAAGGTGCCCGAGAACGGCCGCACCATCGTGCTCAGCTTCGACGACGGGCCCGACCCCCGTTACACACCCGACATCCTCGACATCCTGGCCCGTCACGAGGTGCGCGCGATGTTCTTCGTGTGCGGCGAGATGGCGGCCTACCGTCCGGACCTGCTGGCCCGCATGGCCGACGAGGGACACGTGGTCGGCAACCACACCTGGTCCCACCCCCTGCTCACCGGTCTGCGCCGCGCCCGCATCCGCTCCGAGATGGAACGCACCAGCGACATCGTCGAGGAGCACTACGGCACCCGCCCGGAGTGGTTCCGCGCCCCCTACGGCGCCTGGAACCGCGCCGCCTTCCAGCTCGGCGCGGACCTGGGCATGGAGCCCCTGGCCTGGACCGTCGACACCCTCGACTGGACCGAGCCCGGCACCCGCACCATCGTCGGCCGGGTCGAGGACGGCGCCGCCCCCGGCGTCGTGGTGCTCTCGCACGACGCCGGGGGCGACCGCTCGCAGAGCGTGAAGGCCCTGCGCTCCTATCTGCCGCACCTGCTGGACTCCGGCTACCACGTCACCGTGCCCCGCCGTGAGTACCTCTGAGGACCCCTGAGGATGCCTGAGCGGTCCCGCCCGCCCCGGACGGGGACCGCGCTCAGCGGACCTCGGCCAGGCGGGCGAAGGCGACCACGTTGCCGTCGTAGCCGTCCTGCTGGGTGAAGCCGCCGCCACAGGTGATGACCCGCAGCTCCGCGGTGCCCTTGGACGCGTACACCCGGTCGCCGGGGAAGTCGTTCTTGGAGAAGACCTCCACGCCGTAGATCTCGAACACGGCCGTCCTGCCGTCCCCCCGGGCGATCTCGACCCGGTTGCCCTTCTTCAGCGCGCCCAGCCCGTAGAACACGGCCGGACCCTGCGCGTTGTCCACGTGCCCGACGACGACCGCCGTGCCCTTCTCGCCCGGCGTGACCGCGCCGGTGAACCAGCCCGCCAGGTTCGGGTCCTCGGGCGGCGGCGCGTCCACCCAGCCCTCCGCGTCCAGGCCCACCGGCACGATCGGCGCGTCCACCTGTATCGCCGGGATCCGCACCCGGCTCGGCACCGCGTACGGCAGCGGCGGCAGCGCGCCGACGGCGACGCCGGGGGTCGCGCTGTCCGCGGCGGCCGCGCCGGCCGGCTGCGGCGGCCCCACGTCGAACTCCCCGGAGCCGTTGCGGAGCAGCGCGAGACCGGTGAGCAGGACCAGTGCTATCACGCCCCACGGAGCGCGCCTCCTCGGACGCGCCTCCTCTTCGGCTTCGGCCGGCTCGAAAGCAGACATTCGCCTTCCCCTCTCGACACGGCCGTCGCCGTGTCACTCGCGCATGACGTGAACGCTAAGCGGAGGGTGCGCCACCGGCGACGGGACGGCGGCGAACGGGTGGCCTCCGGACGGGCGGCGTGCGCCATCCGAGGTGATCCCGGACGAAGATCCTCTGACGGTCCGTGACCTGCGGCGATGACCCCGCCCGCACGGGAGGGCCGGGCGCGGCCCTCAACCGTACGGACCACTCCCGAAGTGCGCGTCGGCGCAGGGCAACTGAGGGTCTATCCGGGAGGCGCTTTCTCGCCGATCGGACCGGGGACGGGACCCGGGGCGTCTCCCGCGGAGGAACACATGCGCAACACACGTGCCCTTGCGGCCGCCGGCGCCGCGGTCGCCGTCCTCGGGGTCGCCGCCCCGGCGGCCGTCGCGGACGGCGGGCGGGTTCCCAATCCGTCCAACATCGTCGCCCTGCCCAGCGTCATCGCCCGCGGCGGCCAGCTCACCATCACCGTCGACGGCTGCCCCAACGGCGGCACGGCCACCTCGAACGCCTTCCAGCGGACGCACCTGACGCCCGTCCACGGCACCAACGACACCGCCAAGGGCACCGCCACCATCGACAACGACGCCCGCCCCGGTTCCTACGACATCACCGTCCACTGCTCCGGCCGCAGCCTGACCCGCCCGGCCGCCTTCACCGTCATCGGCGGTGTCCGCGGCGGCATCGGCGGCAGCAGCACCACCGGCGCCACCCCCGCCGACATGGCGATCGGCGGGTCGCTGGTGGCCGCCGCGGTCGTCGGCAGCGGCGTCTTCTGGATGCGCCGTCGCGCCGAGAAGCGGATCTGAGCCGCTGTCCCCCCGCGGTTCCCCGTTCCGCACGCGCTCGAAGACCGCGCCCCGGACCCTGACGGTGTCCGGGGCGCGGTCGTGCGCGCACGGCGGTTCGGGCCGAGAGCGGCGTCCTGCTAGCTCCCGGCCTCCGGGAAGAGCCGCAGGAACGGCTCCGCCGTCGCGGCGAGGCCCCGGCTGTAGGGGGCGTCGAAGTCCCAGATCAGGAAGAGCAGGAAGGCGATGAGCGCCGAGAAGAGTCCGGCGAGGATCAGTTCGCGGCGGGTGCGCCGGATCTGCAGGGCGAAGATCATGCCGATGGTGATGACGGCGCCCGTCACCAGGCCGAACCACACCACGCCCGGCATGGTCGCCCCGGTCGACTCCGCGCGGGCGCTGCGCGCCTGGTCGGCGGCGGCCACCTGGTCCACCAGCGGCTGGTAGGCCTGCGCCTCGAAGTCGTCGCGCGGTTCGTAGTCCGTCACGTCGTGGCGCAGCCGGTCGAGCAGTGCGGTGCCCTCCTCGGTCAGCCGGCCGTGGTCGGCCATGGTGCGCCACTCGGTGGTGACGACGTGTCCGACATAGGCGTTGACATCGTCACGGATACGGTCGCGGATCTCGGCGGGATAGACCCGTACCCGCTCGGAGATCTCGTGCAGGGCGACCGCCTCGGCCCGGACGTTCTCCTGGGCGGCGCTGCGGCCCTCCCAGACGCCGGCGATGGCGAGACCCAGGACGATGGCGTACACCACGCCGATCCACATCGTCATGTACTCGATGACGTCCGGGGTCTCGCTGGGGTCCTCGTCCTCGGCCGCCCTCCGGTGCCGGACGAGGGTGATGATCACCACGACGGCACAGGCGGCGAGCATGGCGAGGGTGAGAACAAGCCATTCCGGCAAGAGGGCCTCCAGGAAGAGAGGGGCGGTCGTCAGCGTGGGCGGAGCGCGGCCACGGCGACCACCGCCGGGGTGGTGATGAGCAGGACGAAGACGAGCGGGGACGTGGTGCTCCGGGCCGGCCGCCGCACCTCGGTCGCGCGGTGGCGCGGATAGGTGACGGTCCGCAGGGTCGGACGCGGGCTCGGGGTCACGGACGGCTTCGGCGCCGGAGGCGCCGGAGGCGGCGGGGGCGGTGCGGGGCGGACCGTCGGGCGCGGCCGGACGGTGGGCGTCGGCCGGGGCGATGACGGTGCGGGACGCGCCGCGGGCGGCGGGGCGGGCCGTGTGGTGGAAGTGGGCTTCGGTGGCGGAGGCGTCGGCGAGGGCGGCGGTGGCGATGTCGGGGTGGGAGTCGGCGTCGGGGTGGGAGTCGGCGTCGGGGTGGGCGTGGGGGTCGGCGTGAGGGTCGGGGGCGGGGGGCAGGGCGGGACGTCCCAGTCGACAGGACCCGCGATCGCCACCGCCTCCGTCCCGCCCGGCCCCGTCGAGGCGTACGCGCAGGCGTCGGCCGCCGCCTGGCCGGGTGCGCCCGTCAGCGCCCAGAGCAGCGTGACCACGGTCAACGCGCGTACCCCGGTACGGGTTTGGGTCGGTACGAGTGCGTGCACGACGAAGATCATGAGTCGTCCGGGGCCGGGACGCGCGCGAGAGCCCGGGGATTGCCCCGAAGGAGTTAAGAAAAGAAAAACGGGTCGCCGTTGAACACCACCTGTGCTGTCGTGCGTACTCCTCGTCGAGCGGCGGCGCGGCAGGGCGCTGCACCACCTCTGCGATCAACTGGAGTTGACGATGAAGACCTCCTGGCGGACCGCCTCACTGGTGGTGAGCGCCGCGGCGGTGCTGACCCTGACGACGGCGTGCGGTCAGGACACCCGGCCGCCCTCCAGCCAGAACGTGGGGGTCACGGCACCGGGCGACCTCGGCGGTGTCGGCAGCGGCGCGCAGGCGGGCCGGACCTCCCCGGCCCCGGAGCGGCCGGCCGACACGGCGGGCCGGCTGAACGTGGCCACCGACGCCGAGCTCGGCAAGGTGGTGACCGACGAACTGGGGCTCACGCTGTACCGGTTCGACCAGGACTCCGCGGACCCGCCGAAGTCCAACTGCGACGGGGACTGCGCGAAGACCTGGCCGCCGGTGCCCGCGGACGACGCCTCGGCGGGCGAGGGCATCGACAAGGCGCTGCTCGGCGAGATCACCCGGACCGACGGCACCAAGCAGCTCACCGTGGACGGCTGGCCGGCGTACCGGTACGTCAAGGACGTCAACGCCGGTGACGTCAAGGGCCAGGGGGTGGGCGGCAAGTGGTTCGCGTTCACCCCGGAGGGCAAGAAGGCGCAGGCGGCCGGGCGGGCCGGGCTCTCCACCCGGCAGGACCCCGAGCTCGGCGAGATCGTGGTCGACGGGAACGGCATGACGGTCTACCGCTTCATGAAGGACGAGGCGTGGCCGGAACCCGTCTCCGCCTGCACCGGCGACTGCGTGAAGAAGTGGCCGATCGTCTCGCCGGTCGACTTCGCCGACACCGAGGGCATCCGGAAGAAGGGCTACATGACCTTCACCCGGCCCGACGGCGCCGACCAGCAGACGATCGACTGCTGGCCCCTCTACACCTTCGCCGGCGACAAGGCCCCCGGCGACACCAACGGTCAGGGCGTCGGCGGCACCTGGTACGCCGTACGGCCCGACGGGAAGCCGGTCGGCGCGCCGGAGAAGTGACGACCTCCCCAGGGCGCCCGTCCCGGCGCCGCCGGCCCCGTGTCCGCCCCTCCGCGAGCCCGCGGAGGGGCGGACCGCTTTCTCCAGGTTCCTCCGCGCGCCGGAACCCTTCGGAGCGGCGTGATCACATCACGTGACGATCTTGTGCACCCGCAAAGCGGGCACGTGCCGGAGGCAGTGACCGGGAACGGATGGTCAATTTCCGTTTGGGGTCGCCCCGTTGGCGGGCGATCAGTAGCCTCTGCTCGAACAACGGATCGCCTACGCCTGGGAGAGGTACATGGAGCGTCCCGTCTGGGCCCCACGGAGCATCGACGTCACGGTGCCCAGCGTCTCCCGGATGTACGACTACTACCTGGGCGGTTCGCACAACTTCGAGGCCGACCGGGAAGCCGCCCGCAGGGCCATGGAGTTCATGCCGGGACTGCCCGGGATCATGCGGGCGAACCGGGCGTTCATGCGACGGGCGGTGCGGTTCGCCGTCGCCGAGGGCGTCACCCAGTTCCTCGACATCGGCTCCGGCATCCCCACGTTCGGGAACGTGCACGAGGTGGCCCGGGCGGCCGACCCCGAGGCCCGGGTGGTGTACGTGGACCACGACCCGGTGGCGGTCGCGCACAGCAAAGTGGTGCTGGAGGGCGACGACCGCGCGGACGTCCTCGCCGCCGACCTCCGCACGCCGCGGGAGATCCTGGGCAGTGACGAGGTCGGCCGGCTGATCGACCTGAATCGGCCGGTGGCGCTGCTGCTCGTTGCCATACTTCACTTCGTGGAAGAAGCGGACGACCCGTACGGGGCGGTGGCCGAACTGCGCGAGGCCCTGGCACCCGGGAGCCTGCTGGTGCTCACCCACGCGGCGTACGAGGGGATCCCGTTGCCGCGGGAGCGGGCCGAGGGGGCGGTCGACGTGTACCGGAACATGCACAATCCGCTGATCATGCGCACGCGCGACGAGATCGCGCGGTTCTTCGAGGGGTACGACATGGTGGAACCCGGGCTGGTGCCGATGCCGCGATGGCGTCCCGACACCGCGCCGGAGGACGAGGATC
Source organism: Streptomyces sp. DSM 120436 (assembly GCF_055778765.1). NCBI lineage: Bacteria > Bacillati > Actinomycetota > Actinomycetes > Kitasatosporales > Streptomycetaceae > Streptomyces > Streptomyces sp. DSM 120436. The sequence continues at coordinate 4,444,056 of NZ_JBSKBS010000001.1, forward strand.
CCTACGCCTTCTCCGGCCTCGCGGGCGTGGGGCGTGCGGCATGAGCGCGGAGCCGGACGGGCCGGAGGACAGACTGCGCCGGTTCGCGACGATCTGGAGCCGGGCCGTGTACCCGGTGACCTCGACCGCCGCCACCCGCCCCGAGTTCGAGGAGCGGCTGCTCCCGGTGGCCCGGCGGCTGAGTGAGGCGCTGCGCGCGAGATCCTTCGACGCGGAGGCGGGCCGGGCCGCGGGCGCGGCGCTGGTCGAGGCGCACTGCACGGACCCCGAGGCGCTCAGCCGCACCCTGGACTGCGTCGACGCCTACCTCGTCCTCTACTGCGGCGGCGGCGGCGACCGCGAGACCCTCAGGGCGCGCAGCGCGCGGCTCCAGCACGCCATGGCGGCCGGCTTCGCCGAGGCACTGCGTGAGCGGACGCTGGCCGAGCAGGAGGCCGTCGCCAAGGCCGCACTGGAGGCGCAGGGCGTGGTGGCGCAGGCCCTGCACGCCACGGAGGCCCGGTTCCGCGCGGTCTTCGAAGGCGCGGCGATAGGGATCGGCATCGCCGACCTCGAGGGCAACGTCCTCCAGGTCAACGGCGCGCTCCGGCGCATGTTCGGCCTGCCCGGACAGGCCCTGCTGGGCCGCAACGTCAGGGACTGGACGCACCCCGACGACGCCCCGCAGACCTGGCGGCTCTACGAGGAACTGGTGAGCGGCGAGCGCGAGCACTACCACCTCGAGAAGGCCTTCTACCGCCCTGACGGAACGGTCCTGTGGACCAACCTCACCGTCTCCCTGCTGCGCGACGCCGACGGCGCACCGCAGTACCAGCTCGCCCTCATGGAGGACACCACCGAGCGGCGGCTGCTCAACCTCCGGCTGCGCTACGAGGCCACCCACGACGCGCTCACCGGGCTGCCCAACCGGGCCTTCTTCTTCGAGCGCCTGGAGAAGGCCCTCGCGGCCGGCCCCGGACAGCGGTTCGGGCTGTGCTACCTCGACCTGGACGGCTTCAAGACCGTCAACGACAGCCTCGGGCACGCGGCCGGCGACCGGCTGCTCGTCGAGGTCGCCGACCGGCTCCAGTCCTGCGCCACCGCGCCCGGCGAGATGGTGGCCCGGCTCGGCGGTGACGAGTTCGTGGCACTCACCACCGGCCCCGACACCCGCCGCACCGTCGACGAGCTGGCCGGCCGCATCATGAACGCGCTCCTCGCCCCGGTCAGCGTCGACGGGCGGGAGCTGACCGTGCGCGGCAGCATCGGCATCGTCGAGGGACCGGCGGGGGAGCGCAGCGCGGCGGAGGTGCTGCGCAGCGCCGACATCACGATGTACCGGGCCAAGGCGGCGGGCGGCAACCGGTTCGAGCTCGCCGACCCGGAGGCCGACGCCCGTGCCATCACCCGGCACGGCCTCACCACGGCGCTGCCCACGGCCCTGGACCGGGGCGAGTTCTTCATCGAGTACCAGCCCCTGGTGCACCTCGGCGACGGCAGCGTCCGGGGCGCCGAGGCGCTGGTGCGCTGGCTCCACCCGCAGCACGGGGTGCTCTCCCCGGACCGCTTCATCCCGCTCGCCGAGCACACCGGGCTGATCGTGCCGCTGGGCCGCTGGGTGCTGGAGCAGTCGGTGCGCCAGGCCCGCGAGTGGCGGGACGCCCACGGCGGCGACGCGCTCGGCCCGCTGCGCATCAACGTGAACCTGTCGCCCTGCCAGCTCACCCACCCGGGCCTCGTGCAGGACACCGTCGACATCCTGGAGCGCACCGGCGTCGCTCCCGACGCGCTGTGCCTGGAGGTCACCGAGTCCGCGCTCATCGGCGCCGACGACGACCTGCTGAAGCCGCTGCGCCGGTTCGCCGAGATGGGCGTCGACATCGCCCTCGACGACTTCGGCACCGGCTACTCCAACCTCGCCAACCTGCGCCGCCTCCCGGTGAGCGTCCTCAAGCTGGACCGCTCCTTCACCCAGAGCATGCAGCAGTTCCCCGTCGACCCCGTCGACCTCAAGATCGTCGAGGGGATCGTCTCGCTCGCCCACAGCCTCGACCTCGCGGTCACCGTGGAGGGCGTGGAGACCGGCGCCCAGGCCGAGCAGCTCCGCGTCCTCGGCTGCGACACGGCCCAGGGCTGGTACTACGCCCGCCCGGGTCCGCCGGAGCGGCTGCACAAGCTGGCCCTGGTGGACGCGACGGGATGAGGCGCGGGCGGTGACCGACGAGGAGACGGAGGCGGTCCGGGCGGCGATCGAGGGGGAGCTGCGGCTGCTGGACCCGGCCGTGCGCTCCTCCCACGCCGAGACCACGCGCCTGCTGGACCCCGAGTTCACCGAGGTGGGCGCCTCCGGCCGCCGCTACACGTACGCGGAGATGATCGCCGAGCTGGCCGACCACCCGGGCAGTACGGAGGACGGCCCGGTCTACGAACCGTCGGACATCACCGGCGTCCTCCTCGCTCCCGGTCTGGTGCACCTCACCTACGAGACCCGCTTCGAGGGCCGCCACGCCCGCCGCAGCTCCCTGTGGCGCAAGCGCGACGAGGAGACCGGCTGGCGCATGTACTACCACCAGGGGACCCCCGTGCCGCCGGACGTCCCCTAGCCAGGCCCGGTTCCGGCGACACCGGTACCCGGGGTCACCGCTCCAGCAGCATCCGCTGCAGTTCCCGCGCCGCCCGGGGCGGCGCCACGTCGCTGCGATGGGCCAGGGCGATCGTCCGGTGCAGGCCCGGGCGGGCCAGCGGGGTCACCCGCAGGCCCAGGCCGGAGCGGGCGGCCACCATGCGCGGCACCACCGCCACGCCCAGCCCCGCCCGCACGAAGCCCACCACCGCGTCCATCTCGCCGCCCTCCACCGCGAACTCCGGCTCGAACCCCTCCGCCCGGCAGGCGGCCACGGTCAGCTCCCGCAGGTCGTAGCCGTGCCGGAACATCACCAGGCGCTCGCCCTCCAGGTCGGCGACGCGCACGGCGCGCCGGCCCCGGCCCGGGTGCGGGGCGTCCGGGGAGGAGATCACCACCAGGTCCTCGCGCAGCAGCTCCACCGTGGTCAGCGCGGGGGAGGGCGTCGGCAGCGGCAGCACGACCAGGGCGAGGTCCAGCGCGCCGCGGGCCAGCTCCCGCACCAGGTCGTGCGAGCCGCCCTCCTCGACCAGCAGCCGTACGCCCGGATAGCGGTCGTGGAAGGCGCGCAGCACGTCCGGGAGCAGGCCCGTGCACAGGCTGGGGGTGGCGCCCAGCCGTACCCGGCCGCTGCGCAGCTGCGCCACCTCCTGCACCTCGTGCCGGGCGGTGTCCGCGTCGGCCAGGATCCGCCGGGCCAGCGGCAGCAGCGCCTCGCCCGCGTCGGTCAGCGTGATGTTGCCGCGCGCCCGCCGGAACAGATCGGCGCCCAGCTCCCGCTCCAGCGCCTTGATCTGCTGGGACAGCGACGGCTGGGCGACGTGGACCAGCTCCGCGGCGCGCGTGAAGTGCCGGGTCTCGGCCACCGCCACGAAGTACTGGAGCTGCTGGAACTGCACGCGTTCATGATAGGCGTCACCTATCGAATCGAGCCGTACCATGTCTTGGACCGATGGGGTCATCCGGCCCTAGCGTCGGGTGCATGGCTCTGGCAACGCGGACGGACCGACGGCCGTCCATGGCACGCACCGCGTGGGACTCGACCGTCGGCAAGAAGACGGTGATGGCGGTCAGCGGCCTGATCATGCTGCTGTACCTGGTCGTCCACATGCTCGGCAACCTGAAGATCTTCTTCGGGGCCGGGGAGTTCAACCACTACGCCCACTGGCTGCGCACCCTGGGCGAACCGCTCATGCACTACGAGTGGACGCTGTGGGCCGTCCGCGTCGTCCTCGTCCTCGCCGTGGTCGCCCACGCCGTCTCCGCGTACCAGCTCAGCCGCCGCGACATCAAGGCGCGCCCCGTCAAGTACGTGCACAAGAAAGCACGCGCCAGTTACGCCACGCGCACCATGCGCTGGGGCGGCGTCATCCTCGCCCTGTTCATCGTCTGGCACATCCTCGACCTGACCACCGGCACCGTCCACTCCGGCGGCTTCGAGTCCGGCAAGCCCTACCAGAACGTCGTGGACACCTTCTCCACCTGGTACGGCAACACGATCTACATCGTCGCGATGCTGGCCGTCGGCCTGCACGTCCGGCACGGCTTCTGGAGCGCCGCCCAGACCCTCGGCGCCGGCAGCCGCACCCGCGACCGCGCCCTGAAGACCACCGCCAACGCCCTTGCGCTGCTGCTCACGGCCGGCTTCCTCGCCGTTCCCGTGGGCGTCATGACCGGAGTGGTGAGCTGACCATGACCTCGTACACCGACTACACGACCGGCGCCCCGGTCGCCGACACCAAGGCCCCCGCCGGCCCCGTCCACGAACGCTGGGACAAGCGCCGCTTCGAGGCCAAGCTGGTCAACCCCGCCAACCGGCGCAAGCACACCGTCATCGTCGTCGGCACCGGCCTCGCCGGCGGCTCCGCCGGCGCCACGCTGGCCGAACAGGGCTACCGCGTCGTCCAGTTCTGCTACCAGGACTCCCCGCGCCGGGCCCACTCCATCGCCGCGCAGGGCGGCATCAACGCGGCGAAGAACTACCGCAACGACGGCGACTCCGTCCACCGCCTCTTCTACGACACCGTCAAGGGCGGCGACTTCCGCGCCCGCGAGTCCAACGTGCACCGCCTCGCGCAGATCTCCGTCGAGATCATCGACCAGTGCGTCGCGCAGGGCGTGCCCTTCGCCCGCGAGTACGGCGGCCTGCTCGACACCCGCTCCTTCGGCGGCGTCCAGGTCTCCCGCACCTTCTACGCCCGCGGCCAGACGGGCCAGCAGTTCCTCCTCGGCGCCTACCAGGCGCTCAGCCGACAGATCGCGGCCGGCAACGTGGAGATGCACGCGCGCACCGAGATGCTCGACCTGATCGTCGTCGACGGCCGCGCCCGCGGCATCGTCGCCCGGGACCTGATCACCGGGAAGATCTCCACCCACTTCGCGGACGCGGTCGTGCTGGCCACCGGCGGCTACGGCAACGTCTTCTACCTGTCGACGAACGCCATGAACTCCAACGCCACCGCGATCTGGCGCGCGCACCGGCGCGGAGCGTACTTCGCCAACCCCTGCTTCACCCAGATCCACCCCACCTGCATCCCGCGCACCGGCGACCACCAGTCCAAGCTCACCCTGATGAGCGAGTCGCTGCGCAACGACGGCCGTATCTGGGTGCCCAAGGCCAAGGGCGACACCCGGCCGCCCGCGCAGATCCCCGAGGACGAGCGCGACTACTACCTGGAGCGCATCTACCCGTCCTTCGGCAACCTGGTGCCCCGCGACATCGCCTCCCGCGCCGCGAAGAACGTCTGCGACGAGGGCAGGGGGGTGGGCCCCGGCGGCCAGGGCGTCTACCTGGACTTCGCCGACGCCATCCAGCGCATGGGCCGCAAGGCCGTCGAGGCCAAGTACGGCAACCTCTTCGACATGTACCAGCGGATCACCGACGAGGATCCGTACGAGGTGCCGATGCGGATCTACCCCGCCGTGCACTACACGATGGGCGGCCTGTGGGTCGACTACGACCTGCAGACCACCGTCCCCGGCCTGTTCGCGATCGGCGAGGCCAACTTCTCCGACCACGGCGCCAACCGGCTCGGCGCGTCCGCGCTGATGCAGGGCCTGGCCGACGGCTACTTCGTGCTGCCGGCGACCCTCAACGACTACCTCGGCCGCAACCCGAAGCCGGCCGAGGTGACCGGCGACCACCCCGCGGTGCGGGAGGTGCTGGCCGAGACCGAGGACCGGCTCGGCCGGCTGCTGTCCGTCGACGGCGACCGCACCCCCGACTCGTTCCACCGCGAGCTGGGCGAGCTGATGTGGGAGTTCTGCGGCATGGCGCGCAGCGACTCCGGACTGCGCAAGGCCCTGGAACGCATCCCGCAGATCCGCGAGGAGTTCTGGCGGCGGATCAAGGTCCCCGGCACCGGCGAGGAGTTCAACCAGTCGCTGGAGAAGGCCAACCGCGTCGTCGACTACCTGGAGCTCGCCGAGCTGATGTGCCTCGACGCGCTGCACCGCACCGAGTCCTGCGGCGGGCACTTCCGCGAGGAGTCCCAGACGCCGGACGGCGAGGCGGCCCGCAAGGACGACGAGTTCGCCTACGCGGCCGCCTGGGAGTTCACCGGGACCGGCGAGGCTCCGACCCTGCACAAGGAAGACCTGGTCTTCGAGTACGTCCACCCCACCCAGCGGAGCTACGCATGAAGCTCACCCTGCGCGTCTGGCGCCAGAAGAACGCCGACGCCGACGGCGCCATGTCCACGTACGAGGTGGACGGCATCTCACCCGACATGTCCTTCCTGGAGATGCTCGACACCCTCAACGAGGAGCTCATCCTCAAGGGCGAGGACCCGGTCGCCTTCGACCACGACTGCCGCGAGGGCATCTGCGGCGCCTGCTCGCTGGTCATCAACGGCGACGCCCACGGGCCCGAGCGCACCACCACCTGCCAGCTGCACATGCGGTCCTTCCAGGACGGCGACACCATCGACATCGAGCCGTGGCGGGCCGCCGCCTTCCCGGTGATCAAGGACCTGGTGGTCGACCGCTCCGCCTTCGACCGCATCATCCAGGCCGGCGGCTACATCACCGCGCCCACCGGCTCCGCCCCCGAGGCGCACGCCACGCCGGTGCCGAAGCCGGACGCGGACTTCGCCTTCGAGCACGCCGAGTGCATCGGCTGCGGCGCCTGCGTCGCGGCCTGCCCCAACGGCGCGGCGATGCTCTTCACCTCGGCCAAGGTCAACCACCTGAACGTGCTGCCGCAGGGCGCCCCCGAGCGGGAGACCCGGGTGCTGGACATGGTGGCGCAGATGGACGAGGAGGGCTTCGGCGGCTGCACCCTCGCCGGGGAGTGCGCCACCGCCTGCCCCAAGGGCATCCCGCTGACCTCCATCACGGGGATGAACAAGGAGTGGCTGCGGGCGGCCCGCAAGGCGGGCAAGCGGTAGTCACCCCCACCGACGTTCGCCGGACGGTGCGGACGGGCGGGGCCGGAAGAGGTGCTCCTTCCGGCCCCGTCTCGCGTTCCCGGGGACCCGCGCGTCGCACTGTGGAAAATAAAGTGCATTTCGTCGCCTTTGTTCTGTTTTTTACCTCCTGATCAGGAGAACCGGAGAGGAGTGACCCGAGAGGAGGGTGATGACCGATGATCACCCGCGATGAGATCCCGATCCTGCTGGACCACCCCGTGTACGACGGGGACGGCAACAAGATCGGCGATGCGAAGCACGTCTTCCTCGACGACGCGAGTGGACGCCCCGAGTGGGTGACCGTCAAGACCGGGATGTTCGGCTCCAACGAGTCGTTCGTGCCCATCCGTGACGCCTCCCTGGTCCAGGACCACCTCGAGGTGCCGTACCCCAAGGACAAGGTGAAGGGCGCGCCGACCGTCGACATCGACGCGGGCGGCCACCTGTCGGTGGACGAGGAACACCGGCTGTACGAGTACTACGGCATCAACTGGGACAGCGTCCTCGGCGGCCCCGAGGACAGCGGCACCACCACGGGCAAGGCCGGGACGCCGGGCGCCGCCGGAGCGGCGGGCGCGGCCGGTGCCGCGGGCGCGGCGACCGGACGCCGCGGCGACACGTCCGGCACGGCCGGCATGACGGGCGCCAAGGGCACCACCGCCGACCGGCCCGGCACCGCCGGGGCCGCCGGCGCCATGCCCCACCGCGGCGAGGCCCGGAAGCGCGGCACCGACGACGACGCGATGACGCGCTCCGAGGAGCGCATGCACGTCGGCGTCGAACGCCACGAGGCCGGCCGGGCGCGCCTGCGCAAGTACGTGGTGACCGAGGAGGTCCAGCAGACCGTCCCGGTCCGCCACGAGGAAGTGCGCGTGGAGCGCGAGCCGATCACGGACGCCAACCGCGAGGAGGCCCGGTCCGGTCCCGCCTTCAAGGAGGACCAGCACGAGGTCACGCTGCACGAGGAGCGCCCCGTGGTCACCACCGAGGAGGTGCCGGTCGAGCGCGTCCGGATGACCACCGAGGAGAAGGTCGAGAACGAGACCGTGCGCGGCCAGGTGCGCAAGGAGCGCATCGAGGCCGAGACGGAGATGACCGAGGAATCCGGCCGCCGGGGCCGCGACGTCCCGGGCCGGGGCCGCGAGTAGCGCCCTCGTCCCCGCTCTCCCCGCGACGCGCCGGTGTGCTCACCGGCGCGTCGCGCCGCCGTCGAGCCCCGCGAGGGCGGCGAGCCGCCGGTAGGAGTCCAGCAGCGCCTCGCGGTCGTAGGTGCTGGTGGTGACGAGGACCTCCTGGGCGCCGGTGTCCTTCAGCAGCGCCTCCAGCTCCCGCTCCACCTCCTCCTCCGTGCCGGCGAGCTGTCCGGACAGCCCCGCCTCGTAGAAGCCGCGCTCCTTGGCACCCAGGGTGAGGGACGCGACGCGCTCGGCGGGCGGCAGCGGGGGGAAGGTGCCGTGCGTGCGCGCGTACGCCATCGACCAGGCCTCCGGGACCAGCAGCCGCCGGGCCCGCTCGGCCGTGTCCGCCACCGCCACGGTGCCGGAGATCACCACGTACGGCTCGTCCGACCACGCGGAGGGGCGGAACCGCGCGCGGTAGCGGTCGATGCCGCGGCGCATCCGGTCGCGGTCGCGCAGGTCGCCGATGACCATCGGCAGCCCGGCGCGGGCGGCGATGTCCGCGCCCTCGCCCATCGCCAGGACGAACGGCGGCACGGTCAGCCCCTCGGAGGGCCGGGCGCGCACCCCGGTGGGGGAGGTGCCGCGGAACCAGCCGAGCAGTTCGTCGATCTGGCCGGCGAAGTCCTCCGCGTCGCCCTTGTCGCGCCCGAGCGCCCTGCGCACCCCGTCGGTGAACCCCACCGAGCGGCCCAGACCCATGTCGATGCGGTCCGGGAACAGCGAGGCGAGCACCCCGAACTGCTCGGCCACGACCAGCGGCCGGTGGTTGGGCAGCATGACCCCGCCGGTGCCGACGCGGATGGTGCGGGTCGCCCCGGCGACGGCCGCCGCCAGCACGGTCGGCGCCGAACCGGCCACCCCGGGCACCCCGTGGTGCTCCGCCACCCAGAACCGGTGGTACCCGAGCCGCTCCGCCTCCCGGGCCAGGACCACCGTGTCCCGCAGGGCCTCGGGCGCGGTGTGTCCTTCCCGGACCCGTGAGCGGTCGAGGACGGAGAAGCGGGTCGTGGCGATCACGGAACTCATACCGGGTTCAACACCGGGGAGCCGCCAGGATTCCTGCGCGGGCCGCCTAGGGTGTGAGGGTGACCGACCGCACCGACCGCACCGACCGCGCGGACCGGATCCCGCGTCCGCTGGCCGTGTTCGACCTGGACAACACCCTCGCCGGCACCGCGCACCGCCAGCACTTCCTGGAGCGCAGGCCGCGCGACTGGGACGGCTTCTTCGCCGCCGCGCCGCACGACCCGCCGCTCGCCGAGGGCATCGCGCTGGTGCGGGACAGCGCCCGTGAGTGCGACATCGTCTACCTCACCGGCAGGCCCGAACGCTGCCGCCGCGACACCCTGGACTGGCTGGCCGCGCAGGGGCTGCCCGAGGGGGAGCTGCACATGCGCGGCGACACCGACCGCCGGCCCGCCCGGTTCACCAAGCCGGCCGTGCTGCGCCGCCTGGCCCGCACCCGGGAGGTGCGGATGCTGGTCGACGACGACGAACTGGTCTGCGAGGACGCCCGCCGGGCCGGGTTCACGGTCGTCCAGGCGCGCTGGGCGACCCCCTCGGACGAGCTGAAGGACGCGCAGGAGCGCGAGGGCCGTACCTGACCCCGGGCGGCTCAGCCCGTCTCCTCCAGCCGGAAGCCCACCTTCAGCCCCACCTGCCAGTGCGCGATCCGCCCCTCCTCGATCTGCCCGCGCACCTGTGTCACCTCGAACCAGTCCAGATGGCGCAGCGTCTGCGACGCCCGCTCGATGCCGTTGCGGACGGCCGCGTCCACGCCGTCGGGCGACGTGCCGACGATCTCGGTGACCCGGTAGGTGTGGTTCGACATGCTCTGCTCCTCTCACGGCGGCTCCAACGCCTGTGGCGCACGTCACTCCACCGTGCCTCACCCGGGGGCCGGGCGCGAGGCGTCCGCCCCGTTCGCCCGACGGCCTTGACCCGGGCATTGGTCCATACCAAGATGCTGGGAACCCGTCCGAGCTCCTGCTCGCCCCCACGCCGGGCCCCGCCCTGTCCGCCAGACAGAGAAACAGGACCTCACGTGAGACGCCGTCTGCTCGCCCTCGTCTGTGTGTCAGCCTCCCTGCTCACCGGCTGCGAGGTGATGTCCGACCATGCGGCGGAGCGGCGCACCGTCACCGTGTGGCTGATGCAGCACAGTGCCTCGCAGGACTTCCTGGACCGCTTCACCGAGGAGTTCGAGCGGGAGCACGAGACGCTCGACCTCGACATCCGCGTCCAGGAGTGGACCGGCATCGGCGAGAAGGTCCAGCGGGCCCTGCGCGGCAAGGACCCCGACGGGCCCGACGTCATCGAGGTCGGCAACACCCAGGTGTCCGCCTACGCCGAGGGCGACGGCCTGCTCGACCTCACGCTGGAGTCCCTGCGCGACTGGGGCCGCGACGACTGGCTGCCCGGCCTCGCCGAACCCGGCCGCTGGAGCTCCCAGCAGTACGGCATCCCCTGGTACGCCGCCAACCGCGTCGTCGTGTACCGCAAGGACCTGTTCCGCGCGGCCGGCGTCGCCCCGCCCGAGACCCGCGACGAGTGGCTGGAGATCACCGAGCGGCTCGACACCGGCGACACCCAGGGCATCTACCTCGCCGGACAGGACTGGTACACGCTGGCCGGCTTCATCTGGGAGGAGGGCGGCGAACTCGCCACCGAACGCGACGGCGTCTGGCGGGGCGCCCTGGACAGCGAGGCCGCCCTGCGCGGCATGGACTTCTACCGCCGGCTCCAGCAGCTCGGCGACGGCCCCGTCGACGCCGACGAGGAACACCCGCCGCAGGCAGGCGTGTTCGCCGGAGGGCGGGTCGCGCAGATCGTCGCCGTCCCCGGACTGGTCCGCGCGATCGTCCAGCAGAACCCCGGACTCGAGGACGAGATCGGCTACTTCCCCGTCCCCGGCAAGGAGGCGGGCCGCCCCGGCGCCGTCTTCACCGGCGGCTCCGACTTCGTCGTCCCGGCCAACACCGACGTCGAGGACGCCGCCGTCGAGGTCGTCGCCGCCCTCACCGGCGCCCGGTGGAACACCGAACTCGCCCGCACCATGAACTACGTCCCCAACAAGGCGGACCTCGCCGACGCGATCGCGGGAGAGGAAGGGCTGGAGGCCATGGCGGCCGGCGCGGCGCGGGGCCGGGCGACCCCGGCCACGCCCCGGTGGAGCGCGGTCGAGGCCGACAACCCGATCAAGGAGTACATGACCGAGGTGCTCACCGGCGCCGACCTCGTGAAGGAGGCCGAGCGCGCCGCGCGCCGCATCACGGAGACCCTCGCCTTCGACTGAGGGCGCCCCGCCCGCCGCGCGGCGGGGCGGTCAGCGGGCGACGCTCAGCGACAGCGCGAACCGCCGCTCGCCGTCCGTCCACCACCGGGCCAGGTCCAGCCCCGCGGCCGCCAGCTCCGCGCGCACGCCCTCCCGCCGGAACTTCGCCGACACCTCGGTGCGCAGCTCCTCGCCCTCCGCGAAGTCCACGGCCAGTCCGAGCGCCGGGATCTTCACCGACTGCGCGGTGCGCGAGCGCAGCCGCATCTCGACCCACTCGTGTTCCGCGTCCCACAGCGCCACGTGGTCGAAGGCGTCCGGGTCGAAGTCGGCGCCCAGCTCCCGGTTGACGACACACAGCACGTTCTTGTCGAACGCGGCCGTCACCCCGGCCGCGTCGTCGTACGCCCGGACCAGCGTCCCCTCGTCCTTCACCAGGTCCGTGCCCAGCAGCAGCGCGTCGCCCGGGGCGAGCAGGGCGCGGACGGAGGAGAGGAACGCGGCCCGTTCGGCCGGCGGCAGGTTGCCGATGGTGCCGCCGAGGAACGCCACCAGGCGCGGCCCCGGCGTGTCCGGCAGGGTCAGCTCCGCGGTGAAGTCGGCGACCAGCGCGTGCACCTCCAGGCCGGGCCGTTCGGCCGCCAGCGCCCGCCCGGCCCCGGTCAGCGCCGACTCGCTGACGTCGACCGGGACGTACGCGTGCAGCCCGGTGAGGGCGGCGATCAGATGCCGCGTCTTCTCCGAGGAGCCCGAGCCCAGTTCCACCAGGGTGCGGGCGCCGGACGCGGCGGCGATCTCGTCGGCGCGGGCGAGCAGGATCTCCCGCTCGGCGCGCGTCGGGTAGTACTCGGGCAGCGCGGTGATCTCCTCGAACAGCTCGCTGCCCCGGGCGTCGTAGAACCACTTGGGCGGCAGCGTCTTGGGGCTGCCGGTCAGTCCCGCGCGGACGTCGGCGCGCAGCGCGGCGCCGGTGGCGTCCTCGGGGAGGGTGCGGGTCAGACGGAACGGACTCACGTGAGGGGCTCCTTGAGCGGGGTGAGCAGTACTTCGGTGCGGCTCGCGGCGAGCAGGGTGCGGTCGGGCGCCTCCTGCCAGTGCGGGTCGTCGTCGTAGGGCTCGGAGGCGACCACGGTGCCCCCGCCGGGCCGGGCGAGGTACCACAGGGTGTCCCCCCAGGCGGTCGCGGCGACGGCGGCGCCGTCGGTGAGCAGCAGGTTCAGCCGGGCCGCGGGAACCGCCCGGGCGACCTCGGCGACCGTGTCGGCCAGCGCCTGCCCCAGGGCGTCGCCGTCCCGCAGCCGCGCCAGCACCAGAGCCCACACGAACGCCGAGTCGGTGCGCGCCTCCAACGACAGCAGGTCCCCGGCCGGCACCGTGGCGGCCAGCGGCGCGAGCGAACCCGGCCAGCCCGGCACCGCGCCGTTGTGGCTGAACAGCCACGCCCCGGACGCGAAGGGCGCCGCGGCCGCCTCCGCGTCGGCGCCGGACAGCGTCGCGTCGCGCACGGCCGCGAGCAGCGCCTCCGTCCGCACCACCCGCGCCAGGTCCGTGAACGACAGGTCCGCCCACACCGGCCCGGCCCTCCGGTACCGGGCCGGGACCGGGTCGCCGGCGGCGTACCAGCCCACGCCGAAGCCGTCCGCGTTGACCGTGCCGTGCCGCTGCCGGCGCGGCGCCCACGCCTGCCGGTACAGACCGTGCGGCGGCCCGACCAGCAGCGCGCCCAGCGGCTCCTCGGGCCCCACGTACGCGAGGTGTCGGCACATCAGGCGTCCTCCACCGAGCGGGCGGTGCGGAACCCGGAGAAGATCTGCCGCCGGACCGGAAGGTCCCAGTTGCGGAACGTGCCCCGGCAGGCCACCGGGTCCACGGCGAACGAACCGCCGCGCAGCACCTTGTACTCCGGCCCGAAGAACACCTCCGAGTACTCCTTGTACGGGAACGCCTCGAAGCCGGGGTACGGCAGGAAGTCGCTCGCCGTCCACTCCCACACGTCACCGATCAGCTGCCGCACGCCCAGCGGCGACGCGCCCGCCGGGTGGCTGCCGGCCGGCGCCGGACGCAGATGGCGCTGGCCGAGGTTGGCGTGCTCGGGCGCCGGATCGGCGTCGCCCCACGGGTAGCGCCTCGAACGACCGGTCGCCGGGTCGTACCGGGCGGCCTTCTCCCACTCGGCCTCGGTGGGCAGCCGGCGCCCGGCCCAGCGGGCGTACGCGTCGGCCTCGTACCAGCACACGTGCAGCACGGGCTCGTCCGGCGGCACCTGCTCGGTGACGCCGAAACGGCGGCGCAGCCACACCCCGCCCTCCCGGCGCCAGTACAGCGGCGCGGTGAGGGAGGCGCGGCGGACGTGCGCCCAGCCCTCGGGCGTCCACCAGCGCGGGTCGTCGTAGCCGCCGTCCTCGACGAACGCCTGGTACGCGGCGTTGGTCACCGGCGTGGCGTCGAGGCGGAACGGGGCCACCTCGCGGCGGTGCGCGGGGCGTTCGTTGTCCAGCGCCCACGGCTCGGCCGAGGTGCCCATGGTGAACGGGCCGCCCGGCACCAGGACCTCGGCCGGCCCGGCGTACGGCGTGACCGGCTCCGGGTCGGGCGCGGTGAGGGCGGCCGGGCCCTTCCGGAGCTGGTGCGTGATCAGCATGGTCTCGCCGTGCTGCTGCTCGTGCTGGGCGACCATCCCGAAGACGAACCCGGCCTCGGTCAGCCGGGTCCCGTGGAACGCCGTGCGCTCCAGCACGTCCAGCACCCGTCCGCGCACCTCGGCCGCGTACCGGCGGGCCTCCCCGGGCGACAGCAGCGGGAGGTTCGGGCGTTCGGCGCGCGGGTGCTCGAAGGCGTCGTAGAGGCTGTCGATCTCCGGGCGGATCGCCTCCTGGCCGGCCACCGTGCGCAGCAGCCACTGCTCCTCCTGGTTGCCGACGTGCGCCAGGTCCCACACCAGTGGCGACATCAGCGGCGAGTGCTGCGCGGTCAGGTCGGGGTCCTCCACACAGCCGGTCAGCAGCGTGGTGCGGTCCCGCGCGACGACCAGGGAGGCGACCGCGTGCTCGCGCAGGGTCTCGGCGTCGAGGGCGGGGTCGGTCATGAGAGGACGTCCTTCCCGTACGGGTGGGGGGTGAGGGGCGCGCCGGACGCGGTACGCCCGTCGTGCTCCGCGCGCCACGCGTCGAGCAGGTCGTCGGCGGGGCAGCGGCCCCGGGCGACGTAGCGGTCCCGGAACGCCGCGACCCGGTCGACCAGGGCGGTCGCGGCCCCGAGGCGGGGCAGCGCGTCGAGCGCCTCCGTGAAGCAGACGGCCGCCGCCTCCCGCAGTTCCGGGTCGGCCAGACCGTCGCGGGCCGCGTCCCGCCACAGCGGGTTCTGCGGCGCGGGCACGCCCCGCGTCCGCTCGGCCAGGGGTTTCACCGTCCGGTAGGCGGTCTCGGCGGCCTCCGGGTCGTCGAACAGCGCCGCCGTCACGGCCAGCGGCACCGTCCAGCCGTCGTCGCCGGGCTGTGCGTCCATCATCCGCAGCTCCAGATGGCCGCGCGGCCTGACCGGCGGGAACAGGGTGGTGACGTGGTAGTCCAGGTCGTCGTGCGTGGGCGCGCGCGGCGACCGGCGGCGCGTCCAGTGCCGGAACGACAGGTCCTCCGGCACCTCCCACGGCCCGTCGCCGGCCCGGCGTACGCACATCACGGGCGCGTCCAGCACGTGCCGGGCCCAGGCGCCGCGCGGGTCGGCGTCCAGCGCGGGGGCGCCGGCCCGTCCGGGGCCGATCTGCGTCCAGCGCAGCTGCCGCGTGGACCGCCAGCCGGTGGGCCGGCCGGCGGAGACGGGGGAGTTCGCGAAGACCGCCACCAGGACGGCGCCCAGCAGGTGGGCCAGCCACCAGCGGCGTACGTGGCCGAGCGGGCCGGGTTCCTCGTGGCCGGCGTCCACGCACACCTGCACCGAGGCGGAGGTGCACATCATGTACCGGCCGGCCGCGCCGGTGCGGTCGAGGGCGGCCTCCATCGCGTCGTAGCGCGGCCGGCGGAGATGGCGGCGGGGGGTCCGCCAGGGGTCGTGGCCCAGGCCGGCCAGGGTGAGGCCGTCCCGGCCGAGGACCGCGCGGACGGCGTCCAGGTCGGCGGAGACGGTGGTCAGGCACTCGGTGAGGGACGCGGCGGGCGGCGAGCTGAGCTCGAGCTGGCCGCCGGGTTCGACGGTGAGCGCCGAACGCAGGGGCACCGCGCGCAGTGCGGCGTAGGCCGCTTCGAGCCGTTCACGGGAGACGGGGAGCCGCGGGTCGCGCAGCTCGTGGACCAGCCATTCGACTTCCACACCGAGGCGGTGGGGCGGTCCGGTCTTGAAGCAGATGCCCCGGATCAGGGCTTCCGCCTCGGCCTCGGTGACGGCCGCGCGGGACGGCGCACGGCCGCTCGACGGATCGGACATGCGGGAATCCTCCTGAGACACCACCGTGTCGCCGGCCCGGAGCCCGGTCGGTCCCGGCCGGCACCAACGCGTCCACCCAAAAGCCTCGGGCCGCCCCGCACAAGGGCGCCCGGCGGGGCGCAAGGGGCCGGTCACCTCCGCGTCCCGCCCGCCACCGGGGCGTTTCGCCGCCGGTCCCGGACCGTCCGGGGCGGCGGAAACCGCGTTGCGCCGCGTGACCAGCATCACTCAGGATGCTCGCGTGAGCGCGACGAGGGGGAACGCGCGGGGCGCGGTCACGGCGGCTACGGGGGTGGCGCCGTGAGCGCGCGCCTGCGGGGCATCGCCCGGGAGACGGAACGGATCGTGGCGGAGGGCGCCTATCGCGCGCCGGACGGCCGCGAGGTGCGGATCGGGCCCGCCGTCGAGGCCGCGCGGCAGGGCACCACCCTGCACGGACCGGAACCGGTCGCGGCGCCGCGGTCCGGTCCGGTGCGGACCCGGTTCGAGGTGACCGGCGAGAGCAGTCCGGGCGCCGCCCATCGCCTCACCGGCGCGGATCCCGTGGCCGTGCTCGTCTTCGCCTCGGCGCGCGACCCGGGCGGCGGCTACCTCAACGGCGCGCAGGCCCAGGAGGAGGCCCTGTGCCGCGCCTCGGCGCTGTACACGTGCCTGCTGCGGGCGCCCGGCTTCTACGCGCACCACCGCGCCCACCGGGACCCGTTCTCCACCGACCGGGTGATCCACGCACCGGCCGTGCCGGTGTTCCGCGACGACCGCGGCACCCTGCTGGACGCCCCCTTCACGGCCGGTTTCCTCACCTCGCCGGCGCCCGACGCGGGCGTGATCCGCTCCACGGCGCCCGAGCGGCTGGGGGAGCTGCCCGGGGTGCTGGTCCGCCGCGCGGGCCGCGTCCTGGAGACGGCGGCCGCCCACGGGCACCGGCGGCTGGTGCTCGGCGCGTGGGGCTGCGGGGTGTTCCGCAACGACCCGGCACAGGTGGCGGAGGCGTTCCGCACGTCCCTGGGCCCCGGCGGGCGCTTCCACGGCGTCTTCGAACACGTGGTGTTCGCCGTCCTGGACCGCACCCGCGACGGCGAGGTCCGCACGGCGTCCGAGCGGACCTTCGCGGACCTGCCGGCCGGGCCGACGGCGGTCAGCTCCAGCCGTGGCGCTCCCTGAGCCGCTGCCGCACCAGGTTGAACCGCATCCGGTCCAGCGCGCACGCCTCCCGGCGCATGCCCTGCTCGTGCAGCCGCAACACCCGGTCGACGTCCACCCAGGACTCACGCCCCGACCGGTCCCACGGACCGCTGCCGATCGGCACCCACTCCCGGTCGCCGGCGCGCCGCCTGCTCGACAGCTGCACGGCGAGGAACGTCCCGGCCGCCTCGCGGGCGACGACCAGCACCGGCCGGTCCTTGCCCCGTCCGTCGTTCTCCTCGAACGGCACCCAGGTCCAGACGACCTCCCCGGGGTCCGGGTCGCCGTCGTACGCGGGCGAGTACTCGGTGCGCACCCGGCCGACGGAGCGCGGCTCGGTCTCGAGCGTGGCGTACGGGCCGTAACGGCCCGGGGTGTTCTCAGGGGTGTAGGCGGTCACAGGCGGTACCGTACGTCACCCGTACGGCGGTGCCGTGCAAGGGGATTGACCATCCACGGGACGCCTGCGGTCAGTCCCCGGTCCCTGTCAGTTCCCGCCCGGTCACCATCTCGCTCCCGATCCGCACGAACACGCCGTTCCGCAGCGGCATCCACGACCGGGGGCCGGTGCGCAGCAGCCGCTCGTGCTCGGCCGGGCCGGTCACCACCGCCGCCCGGCCGGTCACCACCACGCTCCAGCCGGACCGGCTCCCGACGTGGAAGTCGTCCGCCTCGAACGCCACCACGACCCCGTCGACGGCCCGCACCAGGTCGGAGTCCGCGGAGGTGCGCAGCACCACGGACGCGTCCGTGTCCAGGACGAAGTTCACCGGCAGCACCGCCGGCAGCGCCTGCCGGGTGTACACGACGCGGCCGACCGGCACCTTGCCCAGCAGGCGCAGGCACTCCTGCCGGTCGAGCGCCCGGGAGCCATCGCTGTGGATCATTCGTCCATCGTCGGCGGTGAGGAGGCCGTTGACCAGGGCCGGACGGCCCCCGTCGGCGTCCGCCCGGAAGCCCGGCCGGACACGGAGAGCACGGGCCTGAGGGCGTTCCGGTCCCGGACGCGCCGAGGATGCCTGATTGTCCGCCCCGGTGGAACCCTGAAGGCATGGGCAAGACCGCACTGATCGTCATCGACATGATCAACACCTACGACCACCCGGACGCCGACCAGCTGCGCCCGTCCGCCGAGACGGTGGTCCCGGTGATCTCCGGCCTGCTGGAGCGGGCCCGCCGGCAGGACGCGCCGGTGATCTACGTCAACGACAACTTCGGCGAGTGGCGCTCCCACCACGGGGAGCTGCTCGACAAGGCGCTGGCGGGACCGCACGCGCGCCTGGTCGAGCCGCTGGTCCCGGACGAGTCCTCGCTCTTCGTGGTCAAGGCCCGGCACTCGATCTTCTTCGAGACCCCGCTCAGCTACCTGCTCTCCCAGCAGGACATCGACCGGCTCGTGCTGTGCGGCCAGGTGACCGAGCAGTGCGTGCTGTACTCCTCGCTCGACGCGCACATCCGGCACTTCCAGGTGACCGTCCCCCGGGACGCCGTCGCGCACATCCACGCCGACCTGGCGGACGCCGCGCTGCGGATGATGGAGCGCAACATGGGCGCGACGGTGTGCGACAGCGATGAACTGTGGGCGTGAGAACCCGGACCGGCCGCGCCTTTCGGGGGTGACACCGAGGGCATGAGCCGTCCCTTCCCGCCGCCGGAACTGCGCGCCTATCTGGAGGAGCTGGTCCGCCGTGCCTCCGCAGTCTGCGGGGACCGCCTGGTGAGCGTCCTCGCCGTCGGCTCGCTCGCCCTCGGCGACTACCGCCACGGGCGCAGCGACGTCGACGTGACGGTCGTGGTGGACCCCGCGCCGCCGCGCGCGGACCTCGTCTCGCTGGCCGGGACGCTGGCCCACCCCGCGCTGGCCTGCCCGGCCGCAGGCCTGGAACTGGTCGTCTACCCCGCCGGCTTCGCCGCCCGCCCGTCCGGTGCGGCGGGATACCTGCTGGACCTCAACACCGGGCCCTCCCTGCCCGAGCGGGCCGACCACGACCCCGCCGGCGCACCGGCCTTCTGGTACGTGATCGACCGCTCCGTCGCCCACCAGGCGGGACTCCCGCTGTACGGCGCGTCGGCGCGGGACGTGATCGCGGCGCCGGAGCGGTCCACGGTGCTCGCCGCGCTCCGCGCCTCCGTGCGGGAACACGCCGACGGAGAGGGGCACCTGGCCGACAACAGGGTGCTCAACGGCTGCCGCGCCACCGTCCACTGCCGTACCGGCCACTGGTTCGCCAAGCGCAGGGCGGGGGAGATCGTCGCCGCGGCCGAACCCGCTTTCCGGCCCTTGATCACCGAGGCGCTGACCAGCTTCGAACGCCCCCGCGCGGCGGCGGCCACCCTGCCCGCCGCCGACGTGCGGGCGTTCCTGGCCTGGGTGGCCGCACGTGTCGAGGAGGCGGCCGCGGACGCCGGCGGGTGAGCGACACGTCGGCGGCCCGTCACGAGACTTCGAGGCGGGGGTCACCACCGGTCGTTGGTCTCCCACCAACCGGGGGACATCGCCGGCAGCGGTCCCGGAGGTTTCAATGCCAACCCCCGTCGAGCCCGGCGTGCCGCATCCTGCTCGGCGAGCCGCTTGGCTATCCGCCGTCTTGACGACCCCACGCAGTTCTACGCGGCCGGCGACTACCCCAACCAGAGCCGCGGCGGCGAGGGACTGCCCGCTTTCGTACGGCAGGACAGGCCGCTGGCCGACACGGACGTGGTGGTGTGGCACACGTTCGGTGAGCACCACATCGTGCGCCCGGAGGACTGGCCCGCCATGCCGGTGGTGAGCACCGGTTTCGCCCTGCGCCCCAACGGGTTCTTCGACGGCAATCCAGCCCTGGACGTGCCCGCTCCGAACGGATGTGACAGCACCACGGCCTGCCATGGCCGGGATTCCCTCTAGACGAAAGGCACCGACATCGTGAGCACCACTGTGACCGACCGCTACCCCACGCGCCTGCTCTCTCCCGCCCCCGCCATGGCGCGCGAGGACCCGACGGCC
The DNA here is from genome assembly GCF_055778765.1 of Streptomyces sp. DSM 120436. Taxonomy (NCBI): domain Bacteria; kingdom Bacillati; phylum Actinomycetota; class Actinomycetes; order Kitasatosporales; family Streptomycetaceae; genus Streptomyces; species Streptomyces sp. DSM 120436. Next base: position 4,464,109 of record NZ_JBSKBS010000001.1, read on the forward strand.
TGGGGCACTGCTGAGGACGGCCCGCTGGCAGCGGACCAGCTGGACACGTTCGACCGGCTCGGCTACCACGCGGAGCAGTCTCTCCTCACTCCGCAGGAGGTCGAGACTTTCCAAAGGGAAGGGGCGCGACTCGCGGACGACCCCGACCTGCGCAAGGACGAGCGCACCGTCATCGAGGAAAAATCGCAGGAGGTCCGCTCGATATTCGAGGTTCACCGTATCAGCGAGGTCTTCGCCCGCCTGACCGCTGACCCCCGCGTGGTCGACCCAGCCCGACAGATGCTCGGCTCCGAGGTATACGTCCATCAGAGCCGGGTCAATTACAAGCCGGGCTTCGGCGGAGGACCCTTCTACTGGCACTCCGATTTCGAAACGTGGCACGCAGAGGACGGCATGCCGGCACCGCGCGCGGTGAGCGTCTCCATCGCCCTGACTGAGACTACCCCTACAACGGAAGCCTGATGATCATCCCTGGTTCCCACCGCGTTTTCGTACCGTGTGTGGGCCAGACACCACACGATCACCACCGCAACTCCCTGCGCACCCACTCGGTGGCCATCGGGATGCCCGACCAGGAATCGGTGAGCGAACTGGCTCGCAACGCGGGCGGCATCCAGCAGTTCACCGGGCCGCCCGGGTCGGCCACCTTCTTCGACTCCAACTGCATGCACGGATCGAACGGCAACATCACGCCCTACCCGCGGTCCAACATCTTCATCGTCTTCAACAGCGTCGACAACGTCCTAGGGGATCCTTTCGGGGCCCCCGCCCCACGGCCGACGTACATTGCCAGCCGTGAATTCACGCCCGTGCCGAGGTGAGGAAAGTGACAGCGCACAAGACACTTGAGAACTTCATCGGTGGCCGTCGCCGCCAGGCCCGGTCCGGGAAGACGCTTGTCCTGACCAACCCCGCCACCGGCGAGGTCACCGGAGCCGCCCCTGTGTCCGGGGACGCAGATGTGGATGCGGCCTGCGCCACTGCGCTTACTGCGTTCGAAACATGGCGGGACGTCGCACCGGCGCAACGGCAACTCAGCCTGATGGGCATAGCCGACGCCCTTGAGCGCCGCGCTGACGAGTTCGTCCGCGCGGAGGCTGTCCATACGGGTAAGCCGCTGCATGTCACGGCGGCCGAGGAAATCGGTCCCATGATCGACCAGATCCGCTTCTTCGCGGGGGCCGCGCGCTTCCTCGAGGGCAAGTCGGCGGGTGAGTACATCGCGGACCACACGTCGTTCGTGCGTCGCGAGCCACTCGGAGTGTGTGCGCAGGTCACGCCGTGGAACTACCCGCTCATGATGGCCGTGTGGAAGTTCGCTCCGGCCGTGGCAGCGGGCAACACAGTGGTGTTGAAACCCTCCGACACCACACCTCTGACGACTGTGATGCTCGCTGAACTGGCCGCTGAGTTCCTGCCCGACGGCGTGTTCAACGTCGTCTGCGGTTCCCGGGAGACAGGGCGATGCCTGGTTCGGCATCCGGTGCCGGCGATGGTGTCAGTGACCGGGAGCGTCCGTGCGGGAACCGAGGTGGCCGGTGCCGCTGCCGTCGATGTCAAGCGCCTTCATCTGGAATTGGGCGGTAAAGCGCCGGTGGTTGTCGCCGCCGATGCCGACCTGGCCCAGGCCGCTCGCGGGATCGCCCAGGCAGCACTCTTCAACGCCGGACAGGACTGTGCCTCGGCCTGCAGGGTCATCGTGGACCAGGCCGTGCACGATGAATTCGTAGCGGCGCTCACGCAGGAGGTCAAAGGTCTCACGACCGGCGCCCCCGACGACCCGACCGTATTCTTCGGCCCGCTGAACAGCGCCACGCAGCTCGCGAGGGTCGAGGAACATCTTCGGAGCCTCCCCTCGCACGCCCAGGTGGTCACTGGCGGCGAGGCCCTGCCGGGTCCGGGATACTTCCACCAGCCCACCGTGATAACGGGGCTGCGACAGGACGACCGGGCCGTCCAAGAGGAGATCTTCGGTCCCGTCATCTCCGTCCAGCCGTCCAGCAGCGACGAAGACGCCCTCCGTCTCGCCAATGGTGTGCGGTACGGTCTCGCGTCCTCGGTCTGGACGCGAGACCATCAGCGCGCGATGACCATGGCGCGGAAGATCGACGCGGGCTGTGTCTGGATCAACTGCCACATCCCTGTCGCCGCCGAGATGCCCCATGGTGGGTTCAAGCAGTCCGGTTACGGCAAGGACCTCTCGTCCTACAGCCTGGAGGACTACACCCGCATCAAGCACGTCATGTCCTACCTGGGCGCATGAGCGCGCCCGCCGGCCCCTGGCAGCAGAGGGCCGGCGGGTTCAACGCAGTGCGATGAGCCCGATCGCGAGTGCCGCGCAGACGAGGCCGACGGCCTGTCGACGGTTCAGACGCTCCTTCAGCAGCACCAGGGCGAGGAGGACGGGGATGGCGGGGTAGAGGGCGGAGAGTACGGTGGCGATGGCCATGAGCTGTTGTCTGGTGGCTTCCAGATACAGCACGATCGCCAGTGTGCCCAGGGCACCAGCCGCCACCGTTGTCGCCCACGGCTTGCCCGTCAGCCTCCAACGGGCACCGTAGGAACCCAGGACCGCGGCGATGACCAGGACGGAGACCACCCGGCTCAGCACCACCGGCCACAAGCCGCTGTCCGTGTCCACCTGCGCCATGGCGAGGAACTGCACGCCGAATCCCACGCCGGCGATCAAGGCACTGGGGACTCCCGCGGAAACCGCCCGACGCCGCTTGTCGCCGAGGCCCGCAGAGTTCTGCGAGACCAGCCACAGCGCCGGCAGGACGGCGGCAATCCCCACCCATGCAGGCAGGGCTGGACGCTCTCCGAGGAGACATACTCCGACCAGGACCGGGAGAGCCACGGCTCCGACGTCGCTGACCGGAACGACCACGCTCATCGCCCCCTGGGACATCGCCCGGTACAGGAAGGCGACCCCGACTCCTGTGCCCACTCCCGACAACGCGCCCCAGCCGTAGTCGGCGAGCGAGGCAGTTCCACCGTGGAGAACCGGGGCCAGGAGAAGCCCGAGTACGGTGCCTCCCAGCTGGGCGTGAAGTGCGACGGTCAGCCCGTTGTGCCGACGCGAGACCAGGCCGTTGACGAAGTGCGTGATGCCGAAACACAGGGCGGACAGTAGAGCGAGCAGTTCACCCATGATCGTGCTCGTGGCTTGCCCGGTGATCCCGGTCCGCCTGGCCCACCGGGCAGGTCGCACCGTTCCGGACACAGGCACACCGGTCGCACAGCCGGCAGATGCGTTCGGCGTCACCGGGCTGCCGGTACAGACCCGTCAGGACCTTGCTCAGCAACCGGCCGAGCTGCTCGCGCTCGCCGTCGTCGAGACGGCTCAGCGCTTGTCGCAGTATGTCGTTGCGGCAGGCGAGGAGCGTGTGCGCCGCCTGCGCGCCCAGATCACTGAGTTGGAGGCGGACCCATGCCCCCCAGCTGGCTTCTTTGCGTACCAGTCCCTGTTTCTCCAGGCCATCGACCATACGGGCCGCCGCGGACTGGCTCAGTCCCACCCGGCGGCCCAGCTCGGTGACGCTCAGGCCGGGGTCCGTGGACAACACCACCAGCGCGGCCGCTCCGCTCGAACTGGTGCTGGCCGCCCGTGTCGCCTCGGCGACCACCACGTCACTGAGGGCGAGTGCGGCGGCCCCTAAAAGATTCGCTGTGTCGGATTCCGTATGCATGAGTCATGCATACCCTCGATGACGTGCTGCAAATCATACTGTGGTGGCTCAGCGGGCTCCTCGCAGGCTCCGCTGGGCCCTTCCACCGGACGGTCCTTCCTCGGCCTGCTGATGTGCGGCTGACCGCGGGCAGCCCTGCAGCAGCCGCCCCCGGACAGCATGCGGGTCCGGAGCGTGAGCGAGCGCTTCAGCTAGCCGCTCAGCGTTCGAGCCGGCCATGTCGTCGTGGACAGAGTCCACAGGACCTGCAGCGGCCGGCCTGACGGTCGGCGTCGTCGTGCTCCCGGTCGATCCCGAGTCCCGCGCGGTGGTCCTCGCACACGGCGTGCACGGTGCTCCGGCACCGCCATCGCCCCGCGCCGGCACTTCCGTCGAACGCGTTCGGACCATCCCCCAGCTCCGCTGCCACGTCTTCCCCGGCGCCACCCGCGCCCTCGACCCGGCAGCCAGAGTGCCCAGCGATGCCCGTATCAGTGGGGTGGATGCGACGTCCGGCTGGTCCGCCGGGAGACGCCTCCCCATCGCCGGTTCGCTCGGTCTCGCGGGTGACGGGTACCGAGCTCGTCAGTCGTTCCCACGGGAACGAACCGACCTCGTTCCGGCACCGCTGAGGCGCCCTCACCCGAGGGAACGGAGCTCGGCGGCCGCCGCCTGCCGTCACGGGCCGGCAGACAGCGCTCAGGGCTGTTCGGGCGGGTCTTCCTCGAAGGGGCGGTCGTGAGCGGCCATGTACTCCTTCGTCCACTCCACCAGCAGGTGTGCACCCTCCTGGACGCGGCTCTCGTCATGGTCACCGCCGTTGGCGAACCACTGGACGAACAGGCCGGCCGCCGGGCGGTCGGCGTCGCCGGTGTCGCAGGCCGGGCACAGCTCCAGAGGGATCGGCCGCCCGTGTTCGTCCCGGGAACACGCCGTACGGCGGCTGCCCCGTCGGCGTCGTGAGCCCGGGTGACCTCGCCGCCGGGGCAGCCTGGGAGGACCCGCACACGGACGCCGGCGGACCCCGCCCGCGTCACGCCGGCCCATCGAGCGTGCCGGTCCGGCCCCGTGTCTCAACCGTCCACGGTCACCGCGCACGACCAGCCGTACGGTCCCGGCCGCAGCCGCAGGTCGTCCCAGGCGAGGTCCGTCGGCACCGGCCCGGTGACCCGCACGTCCGCCAGGCCCGCGACCGCCAGCCGTACGTCCAGGCCGCCCTCGGCCTCGTCCGCCTCCACGTCCACGGGCACGTGGCCGTAGACCTCCAGGCGGTACAGGACCTCGTCGAGCAGCGCGGCCAGCAGGTCGTCGTCGCTGGCCTCCTCCAGGCGGATGCGGCCCACGCCGGTCGGTCTCACGCCGGAGACGTCGGCGAAGCACTCCACCATCGCCACCACGGCCTCCGCCAGGCAGTGCTCGCGGCTCGCCGCCCAGGCCTCGATCCGTACCTCGTCCTCCTGCGCCACCGAGCGGTGCCCGCTGCGGTCCGGTCCCGGCGCCTGCCCCGGGTCACCCGTGTCACCGACCATGCACCACGACTGCCCGAGCGCACGGGCCCCATGCCCCGCGACGGTGCATCGCGCGCCGGGGGAGGGGTACGCGGACGCCGACCGGGCCCCGTCCCGGCCGTACGGAGGGAGGCCGACCGTCATGCGGTTCCGTGATCGCCGGCAGGCCGGACGCGAACTGGCCGCGCGCCTGCGTCAGGAGCAGGACGCGGGCGCCCTGCCCGACCCCCTCGTGCTGGCGCTGCCCCGTGGCGGTGTCGCCGTCGCCGTCGAGGTCGCCGAGGCGCTCGGCGCGCCCCTCGACGTCCTCGTGGTCCGCAAGGTGGGAGCCCCCGGGCACGAGGAGTACGGCGTCGGCGCCATGGCCGGCGACGGCGTCCCCGTGTACGACGACGAGGCCCTGCGCGGCCTGGGCCTGACCCACGCCGACCTCGCACCCGTCGTCGAACGGGAACGCGCCGAACTGCTCCGGCGCGAACGGCTCTACCGTCAGGGCAGGCCCGCACCCGACCCGCGCGGCCGTACGGTGATCGTCGTCGACGACGGTCTGGCCACCGGCTCCACCGCCCGCGCGGCCCTGCGCGCCCTGCGCGCCCGCGCACCGGGCCGCCTCGTCCTGGCCCTCCCGGTCGCCTCCCCGGCGGGCGTCGCGTCCCTCCGTGCCGAGACCGACGACCTGGTCTGCCTCCACGCACCGGCCGCCTTCATGGCCGTCGGCCAGTGGTACGACGAGTTCGACCAGCTGACGGACGAGGAGGTGCTGGGGGCGCTGCGTGGAAGGGAGCAGGCGTAGCGCGCGAGACGCCCTGGCGGTGCTCGGCCGCCCGGCTCACCGGCACGCGGCCGCGAGAGGGTCTCCCCCCGCGGTGCGATCACGGCCACGGGCGCACGCCGGTGGCCGTGCGGTTCCCCGGCGGTGTCTCGCTGGATCCCCGCTGTCCGGCGTACAGGCGCGTCCGGGCTCCCCGTTCCGTGCGACGCGGGCGCGGCTCGCGTCAGTGAGCAGCCGGCGACGGCGACCTGCCCGGCACCGGCGGCGGGGCCGCCCCTCACCGGGCGACGCAGCGGGGTGGGCCTGTCCGGGGCGTCGTCCGAGCGGCCCCGCCCGGGTGCCGCCCGGTCCGGGTCAGATCACCCCGTCCTCCCGCAGAGCCGCGATGTCCTCAGGGGAGCGGCCCAGGTCGCGGAGGATCGTTTCCGTGTGTTCGCCCACCGCCGGGACCGGATCCATGCGCGCCGGGACGCCGGCGAGGTCCGCCGGCGGGAGGAGCGCCTCCGCGGTGCCGCCCGGCACCCCGATCTCACGCCACCGGCCGCGCGCGGCGAGCACCGGGTGGCCGAGGAACGCCGCGACGTCGTTGACCCCGGCGCAGGCGATGCCGATGCCCTCCAGGCTCGTGAGCAGGTCCGCCGCGTCGTCGCGGACACAGCGGTCCGCCACGATCGCGTTCAGTTCCTCCCGGTGCGCCACGCGGTCCGGACCCGTCGCGAACCGAGGGTCGTCGGTCAGCTCCGGCCGGCCCAGGAACTCCCGGCACAGCGCGGCCCACTCGCGTTCGTTCTGGATGGAGAACAGCACCTCGCGGCCGTCCGCGGCCCGGTACGTGCCGTACGGGGCGATCGTCGCGTGCTGGGTCCCCAGCCGCGGCGGCTGGGCGCCGCCGTACCGGGTGTAATAGGCGGGCTGCCCCATCCACTCCGCGAGCGCCTCGAAGAGGGACACCTCCACGGGGTGCACCTCGCCGGTGGTGGCGCGGGTGTAGAGGGCGGTGAGCACACCGCTGTAGGCGTACATCCCGGCGGCGATGTCGGCGACGGAGATGCCCGTGCGGGCGGTCTCCTCCAGGGTGCCGGTGAGCGACACCAGACCCGTCTGGCACTGCACCAGCAGGTCGTACGCCTTGCGGCCGGCCCACGGGCCGGTGGTGCCCCAGCCGGAGACCGTGCAGGGGATCAGCCGCGGATGGCGGCGGGCCAGGTCCTCGGCGCCCAGTCCGAGCCGGCCGGCCGCGCCCGGCGCGAGGTTCTGCACGAACACGTCGGCGTCCGCGAGCAGTTCGTGCAGGATGTCCAGGCCGCGCGGATCCTTCAGGTCGAGGGTGAGGGACTCCTTCGAGCGGTTGATCCACACGAAGTAGCTGGACGTGCCGTGCACGGTGGTGTCGTAGCGGCGGGCGAAGTCGCCCTCGCCCGGCCGCTCCACCTTGATCACCCGGGCGCCGAGATCGGCCAGCTGCCGGGTGGCGTAGGGCGCGGCCACGGCCTGCTCCACGCTCACCACCGTCACCCCGGACAAGGGGAGTCTCCGCACGTCCACGCCTCCTGCCCGCACCCGGCCCCGGTCACCGGCCGCCCTCGGCCGGTACGCGATCACTACGCGATGAGTACGGCCGGGGCGAACCGCCTGTCAAGCCGGCCTGCTCGTCCGCTCACCCGCTGGTCACCTGCCGTCGACCCGGGCCGCCGGGGCGTCGGCGGGCCGGCTGCGGGACAGGACGCGCACCCCCCGCGCGTCCACCGCGCGGACCTGCAGCGAGCCGCAGCCGCACCGCGTCCACACGGTGCTGCCCGCCGCGGTGGCGTGCCGCGAGACGACCTGGAACGGCTCCGCGTGGTCCGGCCACCCGCAGTGGGGGCAGGCGGTGCCGGTCGTGCCCGTGGCGCCGGTCGTGCTGGTCATGGCGACTCCTCGGATCCTCACGTGCTTCACGTGACTCGTGTGCCTGTCGTCGGTCGTGACACGTCAAGAGTGCGCCGTCGGTTATGTTCACGTCCAGGTTGACTTTGCGCACGCCACCGTGAAGCCTCGACTTCATGATTGACCTGCGCCGCCTCCACGTCCTCCGAGCGGTCGCCCACTACGGCACGGTCACCGCGGCCGCCCGCGCCCTGCACTTCACGCCCTCGGCCGCCTCCCAGCAGATCCGCCAGCTCGCCCGCGACCTCGGCGTCGACCTGCTGGAACCCCAGGGCCGCGGGGTACGCCTCACCCCGGCCGCCGAGAGCCTGCTGACGCACGCCGACGCCATCCAGGCCCGCTGGGACCAGGCCGAGCTGGATCTGCGCGCCGACCACGGCGACCCGGCCGGGGTGCTGCGGGTGACCGGCTTCCCGGTGGCCGTCTCGGTGTTGCTCGCGCCGTTGGCGGCCCGGCTCGGCGAGCGTCACCCGAGGCTGTCGGTACGGATCACGGAGGCGGCGGTACCCGGCGCCTTCGACCTGCTCTTCGAGGGCGCCGCCGACCTGGCCGTGGTGGAGTCCACCCCGCACAACCCGCCGATGAGCGACACGCGGTTCGACCAGCGGCCGCTGCTGGACGACCCGTTCGACCTGGTGGTGCCGGACGGGCACGCGCTGGCCGGGCGGGACCGGATCGACCTGGCCGAGGCGGCGCGCGAGCCGTGGATCGCCCCGGTGCCGGAGAGCCCGTGCCGGCTCCAGGTCATGGCCGCGTGCGGCGCGGCCGGCTTCGCCCCGCAGGTCGTCCATCACGCCGGCGACTGGAACGCGACGGCGCATCTCGTGGCCCACGGCCTCGGCGTGGCCCTGATCCCACGCCTGGCCCACGTCACCCCGCACCTCCCGATCGCCCGCGTCCGCTGCACGGGCGACCCCCACCGCAGACTCCTGACCGCCACCCGCACCGGCGGCCACGCCCGCCCGGCCGTCGCGACGGCCCTCCAGGAACTGCGCGAACTGGCCCCCACGGCGGTCGCCTGACTGGCCTGAGGCCGCCCGGCCCCGTGCCTGCCGGTGCACGGGCGCCGGGCCGCGCACCGGCTGCCCGGATGTCGCCGTGATGCCGCGCGAGCCACCCGGACCGGCACCTGCGCGGGGCTGTGACGCCCCGGCGGGCGCGGACCCGAGCGTCTGCGGCGCGGCGTACGGGCGTCGGAGCGTCGGCAGCGCGCCCGCCGGCCGGCGGTCGTCGTGTGCGCTGCGCGCACCGTCGGGCGTCCGTCCGCGTGTGGCGCTCCCGCCGCATGCGGCCGAGCCGGTCGGTCCGGCGGTCTGGTGGGCGGCCGGGCGTCCGTCCGCTGTGGGGCGTTCCCGCCGCACGTCGGCTCGGTCGTCGGTCCGGTGGCCCGGCGTGCGGCCACGTGAACGGCTGCCGGACGCTGGTACGGGTGGGGTCGTTCCTCGGCTGCCACGTCACCGTGTGCGACGCCCGTCCGGTGTTCGCCACCCGGGCACGCTTCCCGGAGGCCGACGAGACCGTGGTCGGCTGGCCGCACCGCTATCTGCGGGACACGCGCACCCACGGCCGCACGGTGCTGTGCGTGCTCACGCACGACGTGAAGTCCGACGTTCCGCCGCTCGAGGTGGCGCTGGGGCTGCCGGTGGCGTACGTCGGCGCGATGGGCTCCCGGCGCACCCACACCGACCGCCTGGGCCGGCTGCGGGAAGCGGGCGTGGGGGAGCGGCGCTTGTCCCGCCTGCGCTCCCCGATCGGCCCCGGCCTGGGCGCCCGCACCCCGGAGGGGACGGCGGTCTCCATGGCGGCGGAGATCGTGGCGGCACGGGCGCGCCCCCGACCACGACGTCGACACCGGCCCACCACGACGGGCGGCCTGCTGCGGCAGCGGTGTGAGCCGGGGCGGCCGGTGGTTCGTCCGCCCGGTGACGCGGGCTCCGGAGAGACCCCTGGCCTGCGTGAGCGCCCCGTGGTGTCCGGCGGCCGGGGCGCCCCGGGTGGCCGGTCGCCGGTGCGAAGGGCCGTGGAACTGGTTCCGCTGGTTCCGTCGGCGGCGGGCGGCGACGCCCCCGTGCGCTGGGAAGGGGCCGGAAGCGGATGCTTCCGGCCCCTTCGGGAAGCCTGGGTCAGACCGCGGTCCGCTCGCCGTCGACCAGCGCGTGCAGACGGTTCAGGACCTCCGTCAGCTGCGCGGCGACCTCGCTGTCGTCCGACGGGTGGGTCTCGGCGAAGCGGGTCACGGAGCCGGGGATGGACAGCTTGATGTCCTCGACCACCTTGCCGCCGGCGATGCCCACGGCCTTGCGGGCCTCGTCCTGCGCCCACACCCCGCCGTACTGGCCGAAGGCGGTGCCGACCACGACGACCGGCTTGCCGCCGATGGCGCCGGCGCCGAACGGGCGGGACAGCCAGTCGATGGCGTTCTTCAGCACGGCCGGGATGGTGCCGTTGTACTCGGGCGTGAAGAACAGCAGCGCGTCCGCGCCGGCCGCGGCCTCGCGCAGCTTGGCCGCGGCGGCCGGGACGTCACCCTCGACGTCGATGTCCTCGTTGTAGAACGGGATCTCCGCGAGTCCCTCGTAGAGCGCGACGTCGGCGCCCGCGGGAGCGAGCTTGACCGCGGTCTCGGCGAGCTGACGGTTGTGCGAACCGGCGCGGAGGCTGCCGACGAGGGCGAGGATGCGAACAGACATGAGGGGACTCCAGGAGGTGGACTACGAGACGCGATGCGATGTGGAGCGGGGTCCGCTTCGCAGTTGTAGCACTCCAACCGGACTGCGGTCCAGTTTCATTCCCGATGCTTTACGCTGGCTTCATGTCCGCCGTGCCCCCGTCCGCCCCGACGCCCCCGGAGCCCGTCGAGCCGCAGCTGCTGCAGCTCGGTCTCGGCGACGACGAGCCCTGCCTGCGCGCCGACGCCGCCCGCAACCGGGCCCGCCTGCTGGAGGCGGCCGCCGGACTCGTCGCCGCGCGCGGGGCCGACGCCGTCACCATGGAGGAGGTCGCCGCGGCGGCCGGTGTGGGCAAGGGCACGGTCTTCCGCCGCTTCGGCGACCGCACCGGCCTGCTGATGGCCCTCCTCGACCACAGCGAGAAGAAGCTCCAGGCCGCCTTCCTCGGCGGCCCCCCGCCGCTGGGTCCGGGCGCGCCCCCGGCCGAGCGGCTGCGCGCCTTCGGCCGTGCCGCCCTGCGCCGCACCGTGGAGGACCTGGAGCTCCAGCTCGCGGCCGAGCCGGACGCGGGCCGCCGCTTCACCGTCCCGCCCTACCGGGTGCGGCACCGCCACGTCTCCCTGCTGTTGCGCCAGGCGGTCCCGGACGCCGACTGCGACCTGCTCGCCCACACGCTGCTGGCCCAGCTCGAGCCCGCCCTGGTCCACCACCTGACGCACCAGTGCGGCATGTCCCGGCAGCGCCTGGAGGACGCCTGGACCGGCCTGGTCGACCGCATCACGGGCACCACCGCCTGACCTCCCCGGACGCCCCCGCCAGCCCCTCTCAACTCCCCCGATTCAAGGCCGCGTTACGGCTTCTGCGAAGATGCCGTACGTCATGGTGCAGATACCGAACCCGCCCGTCCCCGCGCCCCCCGCACCGACGCGCTCCGTGCCCACGAGCGCCGATGTGGCCCGCCTGGCCGGCGTCTCGCGCGCGACCGTCTCCTACGTGCTGAACAACGCCCGGGCCGTGCGGATCAGCGAACCCACCCGCCGCCGCGTCCGCGAGGCCGCGCGTGAACTCGGGTACGTCCCGCACGCGGCCGCCCGCAGCCTGCGCGCCGGGCACAGCCGCATGGTCCTGATGCCCGCGCCCGCGTTCCCCGTGGGCCCGCTGTACAGCAAGTTCATCAACGATCTGCAGGCCGCGCTGAGCCTGCTCGACTACACGGTCGTCCAGTACGGCACCGTCGGCGTGCACGACGACGAGGCCGCCCGTGCCTGGGCGGAGCTGCGCCCGGTGGCGGTGCTGGTGCCCGGCTCCGGGCTCGGGCCGCGCGGCGTGGAAGTGCTCAAGCGCTCCGGGGCGCGGGCCGTCGTCACGCTCGGTCCCGAGACCGTGGAGGGCGCGCACGCCCTGCTCATGGACCACGACGTGGTCGGGTACAGCGCGGGCGCCCACCTGTTCGACCGGGGGCGCCGACGGATCGGCGTGGTCGTGCCGGGGGAGCCGGGCCTGGACACGTTCTCCGCGCCCCGCCTGGCGGGGGTGCGGGCCGCGGTGCACGGCACGGACGCCACGGTGACCGAGCTGCCGCTCGCGTACGACGAGGAGGCCGCCGCCCGGCTCGCCGCCCGCTGGCGGGACCTCGGCCTCGACGCGGTGTTCACGTACAACGACGAGTACGCGATGCTGCTGATGCGCGCGCTGCAGGACGAGGGGATCCGCATCCCCGAGGAGACGGCCGTGGTCGGCGCGGACAACCTGATGCTGGGGCGGCTGCTGCGTCCCCGGCTCAGCACCGTGCACCTCGAATTACCGTCCGGTCAGGAACTGGCCGACCTGGTCGACCGAGCCGTCCGCGACCCGGCTGCCGCGCCGGAGGCGCACAAGGTGCTGGGGGCGTCGGTGGTGCGGCGGGAGTCCGGCTGACGCTTGACGCCCAGCCGGGTCCGGCTCACCGGGGGAGTGCCCGGGGAACTGCACGACCGGGAGCGCTCGATGCGGTGGGTACGGGTGGCGTCGCTGCGGGCGCGCGTCGACCGCCGCCGGCCGCGGGCGCTCATTCATGCCGCTGGGGCGGCCCGGGCGGGCGCGACGGCACCCCGCCGGCGCCGGGTGGCGCGACCCCCGGCCCGCTGCCCCGCACGCCGCGCGTGCGGACGCGGGCCCGGCTCCGGGGCTCCGGCGGGCTCAGGCGCCCTGACCGTCGCCCTGCTGCTGCGCCTGCTGCTCGGCGATCTGCTGCCGCACCTGGTCCATGTCCAGCTTGCGGGCCTGACCGATGACGTCCGTCAGCGCGGCCTCCGGCAGGGCACCCGGCTGGGCGAACACGGCGACCTGGTCGCGGACGATCATCAGCGTCGGGATCGACTGGATGCCGAAGGCGGCGGCCAGCTCGGGCTGCGCCTCGGTGTCCACCTTGCCGAACACCAGGTCCGGGTTGTCCTCGGCCGCCTTCTCGTACACCGGCGCGAACTGCCTGCAGGGTCCGCACCACTCCGCCCAGAAGTCGATCAGCACGAACTCGTTGTCGGTGACCGTCTGGTCGAAGTTCTCCTTGGTGAGTTCGACGGTGGCGCTCATGATCTGGTCCCTCTTCCTGCTGTCGGCTCGGGTGTCGGCACAACACGGCCGACCGGTCACGTATTCCGCGCCCCTACCCGTGTGGCCGTCGGGCACACCACCCACCAGACTGACGTCATGACGGAAACGCGAACGACGCACACGGAGACGCACACGGAGGCGACCGCCTACGACGTCGTGGTGATCGGTGCCGGACCGGTCGGCGAGAACGTCGCGGACCGCACCCGCGCCGCCGGGCTCTCCACCGCCGTGGTGGAGAGCGAACTGGTCGGCGGCGAGTGCTCCTACTGGGCCTGCATGCCCAGCAAGGCCCTGCTGCGTCCGGTCCTCGCCCGGGCCGACGCCCGCCGCCTGCCCGGCCTGAGCGCGTCCGTCCAGGGCCCCCTGGACACCGCCGCCGTGCTCGCCCGGCGCGACTCCTTCGCCTCCGGCTGGAAGGACGACGGCCAGGTCCGGTGGCTGGAGGGCACCGGCGCCGACCTGTACCGCGGCCGGGGACGCCTCAGCGGCCCGCGCACCGTCACCGTCACCGGCCCCGACGGCGGCCGCCGCGTCCTCACCGCCCGCCACGCCGTCGCCGTCTGCACCGGCAGCCGCGCCCGGCTGCCCGACCTGCCCGGACTCGACGAGGTCCGCCCCTGGACCAGCCGCGAGGCCACCGGCGCCCGCTCCGCGCCGGGCCGGCTGGTCGTGGTCGGCGGCGGCGTCGTCGCCGCCGAGATGGCCTGCGCCTGGCAGGCGCTCGGCTCGCGCGTCACCGTCCTGGTGCGCGGCGAACGCCTGCTCGGCCGCATGGAGCCGTTCGCCGGCGAGCTGGTCGCCGAGGCCCTCACCGAGGCCGGCGCCGACCTCCGCACCGGCACCTCCGTGAAATCCGTGACCAGGGAGAACGGCACCGTCGTCGTCCTCACCGACACCGGCGACCGGATCGAGGCCGACGAGATCCTCCTCGCCACCGGCCGCGCCCCCCGCACCGACGACCTCGGCCTGGAGACGATCGGCCTGGAGCCCGGCTCCTGGCTGGAGGCGGACGACACCCTCCGGGTGACCGGCCACGACTGGCTGTACGCCGTCGGCGACGTCAACCACCGAGCCCTCCTCACCCACCAGGGCAAGTACCAGGCGCGCATCGCGGGCGCCGCCATCGTCACCCGGGCCGCCGGGGAGCCGGTGCGGAGCGAGGACTGGGGCGTGCACACCGCCACCGCCGACCACGCGGCCGTCCCGCAGGTCGTCTTCACCGATCCCGAGGCGGCCTCCGTCGGCCTCACCCTCGCCGAGGCCGAGCGGGCCGGCCACCGGGTGCGGGCCGTGGACGTCGACCTGTCCTCGGTGGCGGGCGCGAGCCTGTACGGCGACGACTACCGGGGCCGGGCGCGCATGGTCGTCGACCTCGAGGACGAGATCGTGCGCGGCGTCACCCTCGTCGGTCCCGGCGTCGGCGAGCTGATCCACGCGGCGACCGTCGCGGTGGCCGGCCGCGTCCCGGTCGGCCGGCTGTGGCACGCCGTCCCGTCGTACCCCACCATCAGCGAGGTGTGGCTGCGGCTGCTGGAGGCCTACCGGGACGCCTGACCCGCACTGCCGACAGGGGGCGGGCTCACGGCAGGTCGAAGCCCAGCGCCCGCGCCGCCTCGTCGGCCGTCGGCTGCGCCCAGTACCGGGCCGCCGCCTCGTTGGCGGACAGCGAGCGCAGCTCGGCCCGGTCCAGGTACAGGGTGCCGTCCAGGTGGTCGGTCTCGTGCTGCACGATCCGGGCGGGCCAGCCGGTGAACACCTCGTCCAGCGCCCGCCCGTGCTCGTCCTGCCCGGTCAGGCGCACCGACGCGTGCCGCGCCACCACCGCCTGGTAGCCCGGCACGCTCAGACACCCCTCGAAGAACGCGGCCCGCTCCGCGCCGACCGGCTCGTACCGCGGGTTCACCAGCACCCGGAACGGCTGCGGCTCCCGTCCGCGCGCGACCCGCACCTCCTCGGGCACCGGCGCCGGGTCCTCGATCACCGCGATCCGCAGTCCCACCCCCACCTGCGGCGCGGCCAGCCCGACACCGGGCGCCGTGCGCATGGTGACCCGCAGCGCCCGTACGAACCGCGCCAGCAGCACCGGGTCCAGCTGTCCATCGTACGGCTCGGTGCGGCGCCGCAGCACCGGATGCCCGGCGGCGACGAGGGGCAACGGCCCCTCCTCGGCGAGGAGCCGCTCGACCCGCTCGGCCAACGGCACGCGTTCGCTCGGAGTGTCCATCACGTCAGGATCGCACGCCCGTCGGCTTGTGCCCCCAGTGCGGCCGCGAGCCGCAGATGCGGCTGCGCCTCGGCGTCCCGCCCCTGCCGCTGCAGGGTGCGGCCGAGCATCAGGCGGGCGTAGTGCTCCACCGGGTCCCGGTCCACGATGATCCGCAACTCAGCCTCCGCGCGGCGCAGTTGGGCCGAGTGGTAGAAGGCGCGGGCGAGCAGCAGACGCGGACCGGTCTGCTCCGGCACCTCCTCGACCAGACTGCCCAGGACCCGCGCGGCGGCGGTGTAGTCCTTGGCGTCGAAGAACCTCCCCGCGCGCTCCCAGCGCTCGGCGGGGGTCCCGTGGTCGTAGTACGTCGTGTCCACCTGACACCTCCTTCGCGCCCGGCAACCGGACCGGCCGCCCCGGTATTCCCTCCGCCCGCGGAGGCCGGCCCCGGCGACGTCGCCGGGGCCGGCCGTCGGCCGCGGTCAGTCGAGGTAGTGCGCGCGCCCCTCGTCGTCGAGTTCGAAGGGCCCCGCGGGGATGACGCAGAACTCGTTCCCCTCGGGGTCCGCCATCACCAGGAACCCGCCGTCGTACCCCTCCAGCCGTCGCCCGCCGAGTCCTTCGATCCGGCGCTGCTCGGCGGCCGGATCGGGGGCGGCGATGTCGAAGTGCATCCGGTTCTTGCCGGACTTGGGCGCGTCGGTGCGCTGGAAGCCCAGCCCGAGGCCGTTCTCCCGGCGCAGCCAGACGTAAGGGCCCGTGCGCCCTGCGACCGGCCTGCCGAGCACGTCCGACCAGAACGCGGCGAGACGCTCGGGGTCCGCCGCGTCGACGATGAGGGCGTTGATCTGAGCTGAGGGATCGGTCATGTCCCGATCCTCTCGCGATCCGGCGCGCGGACGGTCCCGGCACGCCCCGCGGACGACATCGTGCGACGGTGTGAGCCGCCCCGCCTCCCGGCGGGCCGTTCACCGGACCAGCACGACCTCCAGGGTGCGCGGCCCGTGCACGCCCTCGACCCGGTCCAGCTCGATGTCGCTGGTCGCGGAGGGGCCGGAGATCCACGTCAACGGACGGGACGGGTCCAGGCGTTCGAGGGCCTGCGGGACGGACGCCACCACCTGGCCCGGGACGCGCACCACGCAGATGTGGTGGTCGGGGATCAGGCTGATGCGGCGCCGGCCCTGGTCGGGGGAGCCGTCGAGCACGAGGGTGCCGGTCTCGGCGACGGCCACGGCGCAGCCCGTCACCACGCTCTCCACCTCGTCCAGCTCCCGCGGAGTGCTGACCGCGCGGTCGTGCACGCGCGTGGGGCCGGCCGCCGGCATCCACTCCGGTGGCAGCCCCGGCGGCACGAGCACGTGCCGCGGTCCGCGCCGGGCGAGCAACCGCATGATCAGGTACGGCAGTTCCCCGGCGTCCGTACGGTGCACGACCGCCCGGTAGTCCGCCAGGTTCTCCGCCAGCAGGTCCACCGTCTCCTCGACGGTCCGCTCCCCGTGCGCGCGCAGGTAGTCCCGCTCGACCGTCGCGTCCTCGCCCGGCGGCACATCCACCAGCGCACGCCGCACCCGCCCCAGGATCCGCTCCCTGCTGTTCACGAACCGCCCTCCTTCCCGCCGTGCGTCCGCTGCCACCAGTCCCGGAACGGCTCCGCCGGCACCGGCGGCAGGTCCCGGGTCCCGCTCCACGCCCGGCCGGGTCCCGGCAGCGTGCGCGGATGCAGCCGGCGGGTGCGCGAGGCGAGCCGCTGCCCGGTGCGCAGCGCGGCGGGGCGGGTGAGCGCCCAGCGGGCCGCGCGCATCGCCGCCCGCTCGGCGGCGTGGCCCTTCGCCGGCCGCAGCAGCACCTTGTTGCCCTCGCGGACGGCCCCGCCGCCCTCCACCACCCGCTCCCGCAGACGCACCAGCACCTCGGGGATGTCGATGGCGACCGGGCACACCTCGTAGCAGGCCCCGCACAGCGACGACGCGAACGGCAGGGACGCGTCGATCTCGCTGTCCGTGCCCCGCAGTTGCGGACTGAGGACGGCGCCGATCGGGCCGGGGTACACCGACCCGTACGCGTGGCCGCCGGCCCGCTCGTACACCGGGCAGACGTTCAGACAGGCGGAGCAGCGGATGCAGCGCAGCGCCTGCCGGCCCACCTCGTCGGCGAGCGTGTCGGTGCGGCCGTTGTCCAGCAGCACCAGATGGAAGGCGCGCGGCCCGTCCCCGTCCGTGGTCCCGGTCCACATCGAGGTGTACGGGTTCATCCGCTCGGCCGTGGAGGAGCGGGGGAGGGTCTGCAGGAACACCTCCAGGTCCTGCCAGGTCGGCACGACCTTCTCGATGCCCACCACCGAGATCAGCGTCTCCGGCAGGGTCAGGCACATCCGTCCGTTGCCCTCGGACTCCACCACGACCAGCGTGCCGGTCTCGGCGACCATGAAGTTGGCGCCGGAGACGCCGACCTTGGCGCGCAGGAACTTCTCCCGCAGGTGCAGCCGCGCCGCCTCGGCCAGGTCGGCGGGCGTGTCCGTCAGCCCTTCGGGCGCGGGGCGGCCCCACTCGCCCATCTCCCGGGTGAAGATCTCCCGGATCTCCCCGCGGTTGCGGTGGATCGCCGGGACCAGGATGTGCGACGGCCGGTCCTTGCCCAACTGCACGATCAGCTCGGCGAGATCGGTCTCGTAGGCGGCGATGCCCTCCGCCTCCAGGGCCTCGTTGAGCCCGATCTCCTGCGTGGCCATCGACTTGACCTTGACGACCTCCGACTCACCGGTCGCCTTCACCAGTTCGGTGACGATCCGGTTGGCCTCGTCGGCGTCCGTGGCCCAGTGCACGGTGCCGCCCGCCGCCGTCACCGACTCCTCCAACTGCACCAGATAGCGGTCGAGACGGCGCAGCGTGCGGTCCTTGATCCGCATTCCGGCCTGCCTCAGCCGCTCCCAGTCCTCCAGCTCCGCGACCGCCCGCGCCCGCTTGGCGCGGATGGTGTGCGTGGCGTGCCGCAGATTGCCGCGCAGGGTGGTGTCCCGCACGGCCTCCCGGGCCGCCGCGGGGAAAGCGGGCATGCCGACGAACGTTCCGCTCATACGGCCGGGTCCTCCTCCGTGCTCGCCAGGATCTCCGCGATGTGCACCGGCCGCATGCCGGTCCGCAGCCGCGTCATCGTGCCACCGAGGTGCATCAGACAGGAGTTGTCCGCCGCGCACAGCACCTCCGCGCCCGTCGACTCGGCGTTGCGCACCTTGTCCGCGCCCATCGCCGCCGACACGTCGGCGTTCTTCAGCGCGAACGTGCCGCCGAACCCGCAGCACTCGTCCGCGCCCGGCAGCTCCACCAGCTCCAGCCCCTTCACCGCGCGCATTAGCCGCAGCGGCCGCTCGCCGAGACCGAGCGAGCGCAGCCCGTGACAGGTCGGGTGGTACGTCACCCGGTGCGGGTAGTACGCCCCGACGTCGGTCACCCCCAGCACGTCCACCAGGAACCCGGTGAGCTCGTACGTCTTCGGCACCACCGGCGCCAGCACCGTCGCGAGACCGTCCCCGCGCCCTTCCGACCGGGCCCGCTCACCCATCCGCGGGTACAGCTCCCGCACCATCGCCCCGCACGACCCGGACGGCGTCACGATCGCGTCGTGGTCGCGGAAGACGTCGGCGAAGTGACGGGCCATCGGCTCCGCCTCGTGCCGGTACCCGGTGTTGTAGTGCGCCTGTCCGCAACAGGTCTGCGCCACGGGGAAGTCGACGTCGACGCCCAGCCGGGTGAGCAGCTTCACCACGGCACGGCCGGTGTCCGGATACAGCGTGTCGTTGACGCAGGTCAGGAACAGTGCGACACGCATCGCGGCTCCTCGTCCGGTCGCTCATCGGGTGAGGGGCAGGGTAGTGCGGGTGCGGGCGTCTCGGGGAGACCCGGTCGGTGCCGAGCGAGCCGGTCGCGGGCCGCCGCCCGCCGCCGGGCGTCGCCGCGCGACTCGTACCGGGTGAGCGGCTGGGCGGCGGCCGGCAGCCGCCGCACGCCGGCGAGGTCGCCGACCCGACCCTGGGCGCGGGCCTGGACGAGCGCGTCGCCGAGCGCCGCCGCCCCGGCCGGCAGGCCACCACCGGCAGCCCGCAGGCGTCGGCGGTGAGCCGGCACAGCAGGGCGTCGCGGGCGCCGCCGCCCACCACGTGCACCACGCCCACCGTCCGTCCGGCGAGCCACTGCGCGTCCTCGACGGGGGTGCGGTGGGCCGGGGCCGCATCGACGAGTACCGCGCACGCCATGCCGCCGTGTGGCCGAGATGCGCGGGGCGCTCTCGGCCACCGGCTGGCACGACTGCTCCCTCTTCCTGCGCGACGACGGCCTCCTCGCCGGCTGCCTGGAGACCGACGACTTCGAGGCGGCGAAGGCCGGCATGGCGGCCACCGGGGTCAACGCCCGCTGGCAGGCCGAGATGGCGCCCTTCTTCGCGTCCCTCGACGGCTCCCGGCCCGATGAGGCGATGACCCCGCTCACCGAGGTCTTCCACCTCGACCGACGGTCACGGGCCCTCCCGCTCGTGGCCGGAAAGGGGCGGACCTGCGGGTAGGGTGAGGCCCGCCGTCGCCCCTCTCCCCGTAGCCCTGGAGGTCCCTGTCGATGGCCCGGTCGGTGGGTATCAAGGACGTCGCCCGCGTCGCCGGAGTCTCCGTCGGCACCGTCTCCAACGTGATCAACCGCCCGGACACGGTCGCCGCCGGGACCCGGGCCCGGGTGCTGTCCGCCATCGACCGGCTCGGCTACGTCCGCAGCGAGTCCGCCCGCCAGCTGCGCGCCGGCCGCAGCCGCATCATGGGCCTGCTCGTCCTCGACATGGGCAACCCCTTCTTCGTCGACGTGGCGCGCGGCGCCGAGCGGGCCGCGCGCGCGGCCGGCCTCGGCGTCATGGTCTGCAACAGCGCCCAGAGCCCCGGCGAGGAGGCCGAGTACCTGTCGCTCTTCGCCGAGCAGCGGGTGCGGGGCGTGCTCCTCACCCCCGCCGACGCCACCGGCCGCACCATCGAGGCGTTCCGCCGGCACGGCATCCCGTTCGTCCTGGTCGACCGGGTCGCCGAGGGCGCCACCGGGTGCTCGGTCTCCGTCGACGACGTGGCCGGCGGCGCCCTGGCCGTGCGGCACCTGGTCGACGCCGGGCACCGCTCCCTCGCGTACGTCAGCGGCCCGCCCGGACTCCACCAGGTCAGGGACCGCCGCACCGGCGCGCTGAACGCCCTCGCCGAGGCCGGACTCGGCCCCGACAGCCTGCACGAACTGCCCACCGAACGGCTCGACGTGGCCGCCGGACGCGACGCGGGCGCCCGGCTCCTCGGCCTGGCCCGCCGCCCCACCGCCGTGTTCTGCGCCAACGACCTGCTCGCCCTCGGCGTGCTCCAGGCGATGTACGCGGCCGGTGTCGGCGTCCCCGACGACCTGGCCATCGTCGGCTACGACGACATCGAGTTCGCCGCCGCGGCGGCCGTGCCGCTCACCTCCGTGCGGCAGCCCGCCGTCACCATGGGGGCGCTGGCGGCCGGACTGCTGCTGGAGGAGACCGAGGCCCCGGACACCCCGCACGAGCACCGCCGGGTCGTGCTCGCCCCGGAACTGGTGGTGCGACGCTCCAGCCTGTCGGCGCGCTGACCGCCGTTCAGGAACATTTTCATGATCCCGGGGTCGTTGGCCGCAGGAACATGTGCTGAACTGGTCGCGGCCCGACAATCCGTACGTCCCGGGAGTCCCGTTGACCGCCACCTACCGCCAGCCCGGCGTGGTCCTCACCGACCGCCGGTTCACCGTGCCCCTCGATCACGCCGCCCCCGCGGGCGAGACGATCGAGCTGTACGCGCGCGAGGTCGTCGCGAGCGACAAGGCGGACCGGGACCTGCCCTGGCTGCTCTACCTCCAGGGCGGCCCCGGCTTCGGGGCGAACCGTTTCATCGGAAAGCCGGCCTGGCTCGGCCGTGCCCTGGAGGAGTACCGGGTGCTCCTCCTCGACCAGCGCGGCACCGGCAGCTCCACGCCCGCCAACCGGCAGACGCTCCCGCTGCGCGGCGGCCCCGCCGAGCAGGCCGACTACCTCACGCACTTCCGCTCCGACTCGATCGTGCGGGACTGCGAGGCCATCCGCCCCCAGGTGACCGGCGGCGCCCCGTGGACGGTCCTCGGCCAGAGCTTCGGCGGCTTCTGCACCGTCGCCTACCTCTCCCTGGCCCCCGAGGGCCTGGACACCGCCCTGATCACCGGCGGCCTGCCCTCCCTCGACGCCCACGCCGACGACGTCTACCGGGCCGCCTACCCGCGCATCGAGCGCAAGGTCGCCGCCCACTACGCCCGCTACCCGCAGGACGTCGAGCGCGCCCGCCGCATCGCCGACCACCTCCTCACCCACGACGTGGTCCTGCCGAACGGCTACCGGTTCACCGTCGAGGCGTTCCAGTCCCTCGGACAGATGCTCGGCAGCGGCGACGGCAGCCACCGCCTGCACCACCTCCTCGAGGACGCCTTCGTCCCCACCCCGGCCGGCCCCGCGCTCTCCGACGCCTTCCAGGAGCAGGCGCAGGCCCTGCTCTCGTTCGCCGGTCACCCCCTCTACGCACTGGTCCACGAGGCGATCTACGCCCAGGACGCCCGCCCCACCGCCTGGTCCGCCGAACGCGTCCGCGCCGAGTTCCCGCGGTTCGACGCGGCCAAGGCGCTCGCCGGCGACGAGCCGCTGCTGTTCACCGGCGAGACCATCCACCCGTGGATGTTCGACTGCGACCCGGCGCTGCGCCCGCTGCGCGAGACCGCCGAACTGCTCGCCGAGCGCACCGACTGGACCCCGCTGTACGACCCGGCCCGCCTGGCCGCCAACGAGGTCCCGGTCGCGGCGGCCGTCTACCACGACGACATGTACGTCGACACCGCGCACTCCCTGGCCACCGCCCGCGCCGTCCGCGGCCTGCGCACCTGGGTGACCGACGAGTTCGAGCACGACGGCGTCCGCGCCGGCGGCCCCCGCGTCCTGGACCGCCTGCTCGCCCTCGCCCGCGACGAGGTCTGACCGCGCGCCCCCGTGCGCTGTCGGCGCACGGGGTTAAGGTGCCGGACATGACCGAGCCGACGATCAGTCAACTCCCGCCCCTGCCCGACGACTGGCAGCGCGCTCTGGCCGTGGTCGCCCACCCGGACGACCTGGAGTACGGCTGCGCGGCGGCCATCGCCGCCTGGACCGACGCCGGGCGCGAGGTCTCCTACCTGCTGGCGACCCGCGGCGAGGCCGGCATCGACACCCTGGAGCCGGCGCGGTGCGGGCCGCTGCGCGAGCGCGAGCAGCGGGCGAGCGCGGCCGTGGTGGGCGTGTCCGAGGTCGCCTTCCTGGACCACGCGGACGGCGTGATCGAGTACGGTCCGGCCCTGCGCCGGGACATCGCGGCGGCGATCCGCCGGTACCGCCCCGAGCTGGTCGTCACGTTGAACCACCGGGACACCTGGGGCGGCCACACCTGGAACACCCCCGACCACGCGGCCGTCGGCCGGGCCACGCTCGACGCGGCCGGGGACGCGGGCAACCGCTGGATCTTCCCCGAGCTGACCGAGCAGGGGCTCGAGCCCTGGGACGGCGTGCGCTGGGTCGCGGTCGCCGGTTCCGACACGCCCACCCACGCGGTGGACGCGACCGACGGACTGGAGCGGGCGGTGCGCTCCCTGCTGGAGCACCGCACCTACATCGAGGCGCTCACCGACGAGGACCCGGAGACGTACGCGCGCACGCTGCTGACCGGGTTCGCCGAGGAGACCGGGAAGCGGTTCGGCAACCGTCCGGCGGTCGCCTTCGAGGTGTTCCCCCGGTGAGCGTCGTGGGGGAGGACGAGGAACGGCTCGCGCGGAGCTTCGAGGAGCACCGCGCCCACCTCAAGGCGGTCGCCTACCGCATGCTCGGCTCGCTCGCCGAGGCGGAGGACGCGGTGCAGGAGGCGTGGCTGCGGCTGGGCCGGGTGGATCCCGCCGAGGTCGACAACCTCGGCGGCTGGCTCACCACCGTGACCGGAAGGATCTGCCTGGACCTGCTGCGCTCGCGCACCGCCCGCCGGGAGCAGCCGATGGACGACACGTTCGTCCCCGACCCGGTGATCCGGCCGCTGTCCCGGGTGGACCCGGAGCAGGAGGCGCTCGAGGCCGACTCGGTGAGCATCGCCCTGCTGGTGGTCATGGAGAGCCTCGACCCCGACGAGCGGCTGGCGTTCGTGCTGCACGACATGTTCGCCGTGCCCTTCGACGCCATCGCACCGGCGGTGGAGCGGTCGCCGTCCGCGACGCGGCAGCTCGCCAGCAGGGCCCGCCGCCGGGTCCGCGCCTCCGCTCCGCCGTCCGACCCCGACGCGGGACGGCAGCGGCAGGCCCTCGACGCCTTCCGCGCCGCCGCGCGCACCGGGGACTTCGAGGCGCTGCTCGCCGTGCTCCACCCGGACGTGGTGCTGCGCGCGGACGCGGGCGCGCTGGTCCAGGGCGTGGCCGGCTCGAAGCGGCTCCGGGGCGCGCGGCGCGTGGCCGAGTCGGCGACGCTGTTCGCCCGCTCCAACGCGACCGCCCGCATGGTCCTGGTCAACGGCGCCCCCGGCCTGGTCAGCGTGGTCGACGGCCGGGCCGGCTCGGTCCTGACGGCCACCGTCCACGACGGCCGCATCACCGCCCTCTACATCCTGGCGGACCCGGACCGGCTGGCGGGGGTGGTCCTGCCGGACGAGGGGGAGTGAGGGGCCGACCGGAATCGCAGGAACGCGTCGCTCGTGCGTTCCGGGATCGCGAGATGAGTGACTTTCACCTCACGGTCCTGGGCTCCGCGACGCCCTGCCCGAGCGTGGGCCATCCGTGTTCCGGCCATCTGGTGTCGAGCGGGACACCCATGTCCGGGTGGACGCGGGCAGCGGGACGCTCGGCCCGCGCCGGCGACACGTGCGGCTGGACGAGCTCGACGCCATCTGGATCTCGCATCTGCACGCCGACCCCGGTGCCGCCTTCTCAATCGGCTAGGCCGCCGCTGCCTCGGGGCGCCGCCCCGCTGTCCGTCCGCTGCGCCGGGATGTCCGGGCGCAGCGGACCGCGCCGCACCGGGCGCAGCCGCAGTCCCTCCGGCATGAACGTGAGCCGTTCCGTCACGCGGAGGCGGTACTCCGGGTCGGGGCGCAGGTCGTAGCGGCGCAGCAGCAGGCCCAGGACCAGGGTCGCCTCGTGCAGGGCGAACTGGCGGCCGATGCAGGCGCGGGCGCCCGTGCCGAAGGGCTTGTAGGTGTGGGGCGGACGGGAGCGTACCGCCTGCGGCTCGAAGCGGTCCGGGTCGAAGTCGTCGGCGTCCGCGCCCCAGACCTCGGGGTCGCGGTGCAGCATCGGGACGAGCACCATCGTCCACGCCCCGCGCCGCATCGGATGCTCGTCCGCCAGCACCGTGTCCTGCGTCGCCTCCCGCGAGTACGCCGGCGCGGTCGGCCACAGCCGCAGCGACTCGTCGAGGACGCGGCGGACGTGACGGAGCCGGGCGACCTGCTCGTAGGCGGGCGTGTCCGTGTCGCCCCAGACACGGTCCACCTCGGCGCGGGCGCGGTCCGCCACGTCCGGGTGGAGGGACAGGTAGTGCAGCGCGAAGGACAGCGCGCCCGAGGTGGTCTCGTGCCCGGCGACCAGGAAGGTGATGACCTGCCGGCGCACGTTCTCCGGTGACAGCCGCTCCCCGGTGCGCGGGTGCGCGGTCTCCAGCATCCGGTCCAGCAGGTCGCCGTCCGCGTGCCCGTCCGCGCGTCGGCGGCGGACCACCTCGTCGACGATGTGGCCGATCCGCGCGATGTCCTCGGCGTTGCGCCGGTCCGCCCGTCGCAGCAGCAGCGGGGCCAGCGGCGGCGGCACGTTGTTCAGCCGCTGCGCGTGGGAGAGGGCGCCGACCATCGCGGTGACGAAGGGGTGCGGACGGGACCGTTCGAAGGAGCCGAAGTCGTGCCCGAACCCGGTGCGGGCGATCGTCTCCAGCGTCAGCTTGGTCATGTCGCCGGGCACGTCCACCCACCGCCCGTCCGCCGCCGCGCGGTCCCAGTGCTCGGTGAGGCGCGCGGCCACCGACAGCATCATCGGGTGGTAGCCGGCCATGGCCTCGCGGCTGAACCCGGGCGCCAGCACGTCGTGCGCCAGTTGCCAGTTGGGCTCGTGGTTGTGGGCGGTGAACAGCCCGTCGCCCCCGAGCGGGCGCAGGTTGGCCACGCCCAGCCCCACGTGTTTGGCGAACCGCGACTCGTCGGCCAGGTCGGCCACCAGCCGGGGGCCCCACGTGAACACGAACTCCCTGCCGAAGGCGCGGCGCCGGAAGATCGGCCCCAACTGCCGGGCGATCCGCACCGTGTCCTGCATGGGCGTGCGTCTGCCCGCCCCGAGGACGTCGCCGAGCAGCGGCAGCCGGTGCGGCGGGTGCGGTATGCGGTGCAGTGCGGGCCAGCCCTGCTCCGCGCTGCGGAACCCCTTCGGCACAACGGCCCGTGCCGTCGTCTCCGCCATGACGCGGTCTCCTTCGGTCCGGCGAGCGAGTGGCGACGTGTTGCACATGAGTTCAATAACGCGGACCCAGTCTGGTCCGGCGGCCGGACCGGCGTCAACTACAGTGCGGGAATGGCCGTGGACCAGGGCGGGCGCGCGCGCCGTCGGCTCAGCACCGAGGAGCGTCGGGAGCAACTGCTCGCGGTGGGCGCGCGGTTGTTCTCCGAGAGCCCGTACGACGAGGTGTGGATCGAGCAGGTCGCCGAGATCGCCGGGGTGTCGCGCGGGCTGCTGTACCACTACTTCCCGGCCAAGCGGGACTTCTTCGCGGCCGTGGTGGAGCGGGAGAGCGGGCGGATGCTCCGGATGACGGCGCCCGTGCCGGGCGTCCCGGTGCGCGCGCAGCTCACCGCCGGGCTCGACGCCTACCTGGAGTACGTCGAGGCCCACGCGCACGGCTTCCGCGCGTTCCACCGCGCCGACGCGGCGGGGGACCAGGCGGTGCGGCGGGTGTACCGGCGGGCGCTGGCCGCGCAGGAGCGGCAGATCCTCGCCGCCCTCGCCGCCGACCCCGAGTTCGGTCCCGTGCTGGGGGGCCGGCCCGACACCCGGCTCGCGGTGCGCGGCTGGCTGGCGTTCACCACGGCGGTCTGTCTGGAGTGGCTGCGCGAAAAGCGGTTGGGGCGCGACCAGGTGCGCGACCTGTGCGCACGCGCGCTCCTGGGCGTCCTCGCGCCCTGAGAGGTCTCGAAAGGATCACCGGAGGCGGTTGGCGCACGCCCCGATCTTCGATAGCTTAGGCAAGGCTTACCTAATAGGAGGTTGGGATGGGTGACCACACGCACGGCTGGGCCGCCGCACCGGGCGCGGCCGAGCGGGCCCGCTCGGTGCTCGCCGCCGCATGGTCCTGCACGGTGACCGCGGAGGGCGCCCGCGAGGAGCTGGTCGGCGCGTCCACCGTCACGGACGACGGACGGGTGCTGCTGGAGGTGCCCGAGGACAGCGCGCTGGTCGCCGCCGCGCTCTGCGCGCCGCGCGGAGAGCCGTCCGCCGTGCTGGAGTACGCCGACGTCGCACCCGTCCCCGTGCGCGACCGGATCCGCTCCCGGGTGTGGCTCGCCGGAGGGTTCTCCGTCCGGGACGGCCGGCTCGCCTTCCGGCCCACCCGGGTGGTGCTCCGCCGGCCCTCCGGCGCGCTGACGGTCGGCCCCGACGAGTTCGCCGTCGCCGCGCCCGACCCGTTGGCCGGCGCCGAGGCGCGGCTGCTGGCCCACCTCGCGGACTGCCACGCCGACGCCGTCGACCGGCTCACCCGCCTGGTGGACCGGGCGAGCCTGCAGGGCGCGGTCCGGGTGCGGCCGCTCGCCGTGGACCGGCACGGACTGACCCTGCGCATCGAACGCGCCCGCACCGACGGCGACGTGCGGCTGCCGTTCCACGCGCCCGCCGACGACCTCGCGCAGCTCACCGAGCGCATGCACGTCCTGCTCTCCCAGGCGAGCGCCGCCTCCTGCCCCCGGCCGCTACAGCGGCAGCGCGCAGACGGCGACGGGTGACGCGAACGGCTCGCCCGCCGGCCGCAGTTCACCGCTGTCCGCGTCCACGCGGAACACCGTGACGTCGCCGGACCTCTGGTTCGCCGCGAACAGCAGCCCGCCGTCGGGGGAGAGGGCGATGTGACGCGGGAAGTCGCCGCCCACCGGCACCGTGCCGAGCAGTCGCAGCCGGGCCCCGTCCTCCTCGACGGCGTACCGGGCGAGGCTGTCGTGGCCCCGGTTCGCGAGGTACGCGTACCGGCCGTCGCCGGTGACGACGAGCTGCGCCGGGTAGTTGGTGCCGGACCCCGAGCCCGTCGGCTGCGGCTCGCCGATCGTCAGCCGGCCCGACCCGGGCTCGTACGCGCACACGGCCACCGTGTCGTCGAGTTCGTTGGCGAGGTAGGCGTACCGGCCCCCGGGGTGGAAGGCCAGGTGGCGTGGTCCCGCGCCGGGCCGCGCGGTGGCCCGGGAGACCTCGGTGAGGGTGCCGGCCCGTTCGTCCAGGCGGTACGTGTACACGGTGTCCGTGCCCAGGTCCACGGCGAGGACGTGACCGCCGTCCGGGGCGGTGACGCACTGATGGGCGTGCGGACCCTGCCGGCCCGGGCCCGGCGGCGGGTCGGAGTGGACGACCGTCTCCGTGCGCTCGCCGAGCGCACCCGACGCCCGGATGCGGTGCACCGCGACACTGCCCGAGCCGTAGTCGGCGCTCAGCAGGAACCGGCCACGGGGATGCACCGACAGATGGCAGGGGGAGGAACCGCCCGTGGCGCTGCTGCCCAGGACCTTCCGGTCGGACAGCCGCACGGCGGTCACGGCGCCGTCCTCCCGCTCGTTCACCGCGTACAGCGTACGGCCGTCCGGGTGCACGGCCAGGAACGACGGGTCACCCACCCCGCCGACGACGCCCGCGCCGGTGATCCGCCCCGTCGCCGGGTCGTACGTCGCCAGACCGATGCCCTCGCCGCCGCCGTCGACCGAGGTGTACGTGCCCAGGTACAGCGGGCGCGGCCCCGAGGGCGTCGCGCTCGGCGCCGGCGGGCCGGTCACCGTGGCGGGAGCCGGCGGGGCCGGCGCGTCGGACGGCGGGGAACCGCCGTCACAGGCGGACAGCGACACCCCCGCGGCCGTCCCCGCGAACGTGCCCACGAAGCGGCGCCTGCTCAAGTCGGCCCTGTTCATCACACGCATCCTCGGTCGTCTCCCGTCCCGCCCGTCACGGGCAACCCTGGCGTCGATCACCCGCCGGGCGCAAGGGAACCCCGCGTACCCGGGCGGGGCGTCGTTCCTGGGCGGCGCGGAACCGCCCGTCTCAGCGCCGGCGCGCGGGCTCCCCGTCCCGGTCGCGGCGGAAGCTGCCCGGAAGACGGGACAGCCGGTCCCGCATCCGGGTGAGCCGGGGGAGCCGTTCGCGCTGCTCGCGCGAGTGGCGGTCCAGCTCCTCGAACAGCCGCCGGGTCCGGTGCTCGGTGTCCATCTCGTCGAGGATCCGGTTGACCTCGGTCAGCAGGGCGCCCAGCAGCTGCCACCGCTGCGGGTCGCGCCCGGCCTCCTCGTGCAGCAGCTCCGCCAGCTTGTCGCGGGTGCCGGCCGCCTGCCGCAGCTGCGAGGCGAGCCGCTCCTCCGCGGACTCGGCGTTGGCGCTCACGCTCGTGGTGACCAGCACCGAGAAGCTGACCACGGCGTCGGCGATCTCCGCCAGCAACTGCTCGAAGACCTGCCCCGTCTCCTCGCCGAAGAGACGTTCCGGCTCCCGCTCCTTCGCCAGGTCGGTGAGGGTGCGGGCCAGCACCCGCAGCACCACCGTGCAGATCTCCAGCGTGTCCAGACCGGTGCGCAGCACCACCCGGTGCAGCAGCCCTTCCCGCACCCGCGGGTTGAGCCGCAGACTCTCCTCCGCCTGCCGCAGGTCCGCGTCGACCTCGCTGATGTCGTGGTCCAGCCGGCGGGCCTCGTGCAGCCGGGCCGCCGCGCGCGCCGCGGGCGGCCGGCCGGCGGCCTCCTCGCCGATCCGCAGCATCAGCTGCCGCACCCGGCGCGCCAGCTCCTCGATGGAGGCGCCGGCCTCCTCCACCCACACGGGCGGCGCCAGCAGCAGGTTGAACGCCATCCCGACGACGGCGCCGATCAGCGTCTCCACGATGCGCGCCCAGGCGGTGTCCCCGTGCGTGGTCACCCCGAGCACCAGCATCGCGCTGATCGCCACCTCGGGCACGAACTCGCCCGCCCGCACCACATGACCGGTGACCAGCGCCGCGAGGATCAGCAGGCCGAGGCTCCACCAGGTCAGACCCACCAGCAGGCTGAAGAGGATCGCCAGCACCACGCCGGTCACCACGGAGTTCACCCGGCGCAGACCGGTGGTCAGCGTGGAGTACAGGGTGACCTGGACGACGAGCAGCGCGGTCAGGGGGGCGGTGAGCGGCGCGGCCTCCGGGCTCAGCCGGACCGCGATGACGTAGGCGAGCGTCGCCGCGGCCGCCGACCGCACCGTCTGCACGGTCAGCGGATCACGGTGTTGCTTGAGGAACCGGACGGCAGGCGCGGTGATCTGGCGTACGACGTGCATCTTCGGACGGTTCCCCCTCCCCGCGTGTGACGAACGTGTTCTCGTGTGACGGCAGTCCCCCGGGGGACGGGCAACGGGACCGCACCCGGTCGCCCGGCGGGACTACAGCTTGTCGACGAAGGCGAACAGATTGCTCCGGGTGCGGTCGATCTGCTCCTCCAGGGTGAGGCTCTCCTCGAACCGGGCCCCGGTCTCCGGCACCTTCAGTCCGCGCAGATACAGGGAGCAGGCCAGGTCGGTGCACATGTAGGCGCCGACCGAGTTGCCCTCCCGGCCCGCCGGGCCCGACTTGCGGGCGGTCATCAGCGACACTCCGCCGCGCGGATGGGTCGTCAGGCACAGGGAGCACATGCTGCGGTGCAGGAAACCCCGCTGGGCGGGCTGGAAGCGCAGGGCCACTCCGACGAGCCGGTCCCGCCGTTCGACGACCAGATAGCTGCGGTCGGGTGCGCCGGGATCGCCCCAGCCGAGGAAGTCGAGGTCGTCCCACGGACGCTCGGCCAGGTCGCGGGGCACGGACAGCCGCTTCGCCTCACCCTTCGAGCAGTTGATGAAGGAACCGCGGATGTCCTGCTCGGTGAGTGCTCTCATGAGGTCGTCTCCTGTGACGTTCCGGCAAACCTAGGGGGTCTAGGTTTCGGCGGCCAGCGTAGGGACCCGCCCCGCGCGGGAGCCAACGGTTTTCCCCCGCACCCCGCCCCTTGCCGCCCCGCACCCGGGGTCGTTCCGTACGCTGTACCGCGGGCGCCGAGGGGGAGGGGTGCGCGCGATGGGGGACTCACGGGAACGGGCCCGCCGGGTGCTCGCGGGCGCGGGCCTGCCGCCCGCCGCCCTGGCCGGGGTGCGCCCGCTGTCCGGAGGCACCTACAACACCGTCGAGGAGATCCTCCTGACCGACGGTACCCGCTACGTCCTGAAGGTCCCGCCCCCGCCCGGTGCGCCCGGCCTGCGGCACGAGCGGCGGCTGCTGGTCGCGGAGGCCGCGTTCTGCGCGGGCGCGGAGCAGGCCCGGGTGCCCGCGCCACACGTCGTGTCCCTCGCCCCGGACGACACGGCGCCGCACCTGCTGATGACCGCCTGCCCGGGCGTGCCCTGGCCCGAGGCGGCCCCCACCGACGAGGAACGGACCGGCCTGCGCACCGAACTGGGCCGCCAGGTGGCGCGACTGCACCGGGTCACCGGAACCGCGTTCGGCCACCCCTCCGGCGCCCTCGGCCCGCTCGCCCCCGACTGGCGGTCCGCCTTCACCACGATGACCGACGCCGTGCTCGCCGACGCCCGCGACCACCGCCCCTGGCTGCCCCGCCCCGTCGACGAGGTGGCCGCCGTCTTCCGGGCCGCCGCTCCCGCGCTCGACGCGGTCGGCGTGCCGGTGCTGGTCCACTTCGACCTGTGGCCGGGCAACATCCTGGTGGACCGCCCGGCGGACGGCCCCGCCCGGATCGGCGGACTGATCGACGGCGAGCGGATGTTCTGGGGCGATCCGCTCGCCGACTTCGTCTCCCTGGCGCTGCTCGACGACATCCGGCGGGACGACGCCTTCCTCGCCGGCTACGCGGAGGAGGGCGGCCCCGCGGTTCTCGACGGGAGCGCCCTCCTCCGCCTCGCCCTGTACCGCGCCCACCTCGACCTGGTCATGCTCACCGAGACCGTGCCCCGGGCCGTCGGCGCCGAGGCCGCGCGCCGGGTCCGGGAGAACGTCGGCCCGCACCTGGCGGCCACGCTGGACGAGATCACCGCTCTGAGCACGTGCACCTCGTGACCTCGTGAACCGAGGGGGAGGGAACGTCGCGCCGAGCCGCCGCTCGACGGTGTGCGCAGACCGGGCCGCGTCCACGGGAGGCGAGCCGGACGCGGTGAGGAACGGGCCCCGCGACCTGCCCGGAGACGTACGCGGGCGCCGAGCCGCTGCTCGCCCGTCGGCGCGACGCCGCCCCGGACCGGGCCCGGCGGGGGATCAGCCGGTGGACTCGTCCGGCACCGGGGCCTCCGGGTAGGACCCCGCCGAGTGCGGCGCGCCCTGGCGGCCCGTGCCGGCCTCGTCCGTGTCCGGCACGTCGTCGGCGGAATCCGGCCTGTCCGCTTCCTCGGCCTTGCGCTCGCTCTCCCGCTCCGCGGCGGCCGGGGCGACCTCCCAGGGGTCCTCGTCGGGACCGGCCTGCTGGTCCGGCATGTCCCTGGGGACACCCGCGCCGTTCTCACCGGGACTGTCGATGCGGTGGTCGGTCACGACGCTCTCCCTTCATCCGTACGGGACTCGCGGGTACCCCGCGCGGGCCCGCGCACGCGCCGCTCAGCCGACCGCGCTGCCGTGCAGCGGCGCCGTGCTCTCCCCGGCGCCCTGCCGCATGCCCAGCAGGAACTCCTCCACCACCTGCGTCGCCGTGCGCGTCGGCCGCCAGCCGAGCTCCACCCGCGCCCGGGTGCAGTCCATCAGCGGCAGCCGCAGCACCGCGTCGAACAGGTGCGGGGAGGCGGGCAGCAGCCGCAGGCCCCAGGCCGCGGCGACCGCCGACCGGGCCGCGGCGCGCGGCAGCCGCACCCGGCGCGTGCCGAACATCTCGCCCAGCAGCCCCACGTCCACCGTCGGCTCCGCCGCCAGGTTGTACGGCCCGCGCGCCTTTGCGGACAGGACGGCCAGCCGGTACGCCTGCGCCGCGTCGTCGGTGTGCAGCACCTGCATCCGCAGCCCGGGGATGTCCGGCAGGAACGGCAGCAGATCGGGGCGGGCCAGCTGGCCCGGCAGGTAGCGGCCGCCGAAGATGCGGCGCTGCTCACTCGCCGACTCGCGCTTGAAGAGGAACGCGGGCCGCATCCGCACCACCCTGAGGGCGGGGCGGTCCCGCTCCACGGTGTCCAGGGCCCGCTCCAGATACGCCTTCTCCCGGCAGTACGCCGCGTCCGGCCAGCCGTGCGTCGGCCACGACTCGTCCACCGCGTGGTCCTTCGGGCCGGGGGAGTACGCCCCCACCGACGAGGCGTGCACCAGCGTCGGCACCTCCGCCCGGGCCACCGCGTCGAACACCCGCATGCTGCCCAGCACATTGCTGCGCCAGGTGGTCGCGGGGTCGTGCGTGGGCTGGAACGCCCAGGCCAGATGGATCACCGCGTCGGCGCCCGCGAACTCCCGCACCAGGTCGAACCGGTCCGAGGCCAGGTCCACCGCCGACCACTCGGTCTTCGGCGGCGACCAGTCGGGGATCCGCCGGGCCAGACCCCGTACGGAGGCGACCTCCGGTTCCTCCGAGAGGGCCCGCACCACGCTGGTCCCGACGTTTCCGGTGGCGCCGGTGACGACGACCCTGAGTCCCGCTGCGCTGCTCACCCTTCCGCTCCCTCCGGCCGGTCTGCTTGGCGGAACCGTCCGGGTACCCCGCACACGCGCGGGCTCACGCCCGCCGCGAGGGCGTGGGCGCAAGGGAAAGCCCCGGCCGTGACGGGGGGAGCACGGCCGGGGCGGCAAGGAGGTGGGTGCGCATGGCGGTCGCCTCGCGGCGAAAGGCTCCACAGGGCTTCAGCCGAACGATCGTCCCTGTGGGCGAATGGTGAGGCCCGGGGACACTGTCCCATCCGCACCCACGGTCGGTTCAACGGGAAACCGCCCCCGTGTGTTCCGCCCGCGGCCCTGTGCCGGGGTGATGTGCGTCACCCCGTCCGGCGGCGGTCAGCGGCCCCGCGCGTCCGGGTCGAGGTCCGCCCACAGGTTCTCCGCCTGGAGCACCAGCGTGCCCAGCACCGCCGTCCGCGCCGCGCCCTGCCCGGCCTCCGCCCTCAGGCCCTCCTGGAGCCGGGTGTGCAGGTCCCGCATGGCCGCGTCGGTCCGCTCGTCCAGCAGCGGATCCGCCGTCCCCTCCTCGCCCAGCAGCCGGTCCGCCTCCGCGCGGCAGCTGTCCCCGAGGAGCTCCAGCAGTTTTCCGTAGGAGCGGAGCACCTCGGGGTCCGGCGCGGCCGGGGAGCGCTCCTCGTCCGCGGCGACGGCCAGGCTGCGGGTCAGCGCCGTGACATGGCCGGTGATCCGGCCGAAGCGTTCGTCCTCGTCCTGCGACGGCAGCGCCTCCGCCGGCGCGCGGTGCAGCCTGCGCAGCAGACCCGACGTCAGCCGCAGGCTCTCCCTGCTCCAGCCGCGCGCCGAACGCAGCGAGTCCAGCCGGTCCTGCAGCCGCTTCGCCGCGCTCAGCCGGTTGGCCGCCGTCTGCGCGTCCCAGTCACCCTCGCGCAGGTCCTCGGCGACGGCGTGCAGCACCTCGCCCGCCTCCCGGGCCAGCGCCGCGAGGTTCTCCCGGACGTCCCGGAGGTGGACGGGCGGCAGGACGAGCGCGTTCACCGCGACGCCGATGGCCGCGCCGAGCGCCGCCTGCCCCAGCCGGTGTCCCACGGCCTCCGCGCTCACCGTGCCGGTGGCGATGGTGAACACGGCCGTGGTCGCCGCGTAGATGCCCTGGTCGCCGAAGTGCGGCCAGTTCGACAGCAGCACCAGGATCGGCACCGACAGGGCGATCGCGCCCGTGGTGTCGTCGGTGACCGCCTGCGCCCCCGACGCCACCAGCGCGCCGATGCAGATCGCGGCGAACTGCCGAGCCCCCTGCACCAGCGAGCTGTACACCGTGGCCTGCACCAGCACCAGCGCGACCCAGGGCGCCATCAGCGCCATCGGGTCGCCGAGCCACACCTGCGCCACCAGCCAGGCCAGCAGCGCCGCCAGCGCCGCCTTCAGCGACTGGACCAGCAGGTCCCGCTCCCGTCCCGGCCCGCGCAGGGCGGCCCGCGCCGCCCGGCCGACCGAGCGCGCCTCCCACCGCACGGCGTCCGCCGCCCGGGCCAGCCGCCCGCCCGAGCCCTTGTTCTCCGTCCCGTCGATCACCCGCGTCATGGACTGCGGGTTTCCCTGTCGCACCGGTGACGAAGCATGCGGAATCTCATGCCAGGGGGGAGTCCGCCAGCGAGGCCAGCAGCCGCGCCGGGTCGTCGTACACCACGTCCGCGCCCGCCTCGGCCAGATCGGCGCGCGGGATGCCGCCGCACAGCAGACCCACACAGCGCACCCCGGCCCGGGTGCCCGCCCGCATGTCCCACACCGTGTCACCGACGAACACCGCGCGCTTGGCGGGCACCCCGGCCAGCTCCAGCGCGTGCTCCACGGGCTCGGGCGCCGGCTTGCCCTCGTCGACGTCGTCGGCGCTCGCCGTGGCGGAGATCGCCCGGTCCGCGTCGATCGCCCGGCGCAGCGCGCCCAGCTCCACCCCGCCCGCCGAGGTGGCGAGCACCACCGTCCAGCCGTCGTCGTGCAGCCGCTCCAGCAGCCGCCCGGCGTCCGGCAGCGCCGGCAGCCGGTCGAAGTACTGCCCGTACAGCGTCTTGTGCGCGGCACTCAGCCCGGCGTCCCGGGAGGCGTCCCGGTCCCCGCCGAGCAGATGCGCGATCAGGTCGGTGGAGGGCAGGCCCACCGCGCGGTGGATCGCGTGCATCGGAACCCGGTGGCCGGCCTGCCGGAACGCCTCCCACCAGGCCGTGACGTGCAGATGGTTGGTGTCGGCCAGCGTGCCGTCGACGTCGAACACCGCCGCACGGTTCATGACGGTTCTTCCTCTCCTCGCGGACCGGTACGGGTGCCGTCGCGGCCGCCCGCCACGCCGGCCGGCGTCCCGCGCCTGTGGGCCCTCGCCGGCGGCTTTGCCGACGACCGGGCGGCGACCACCCGCTCGGGCGGCGCCCCGCACTCCCCGGCGCGGGCGCGCCCGAGGATCCGCCGGTCCGGGTGCCCGGGGACGTGCGCGTCGGTGTCGAGGGGGAACAGCGCCCCCGCCTCCAGCGTCCGCTCGCGCACCTCGTCCGGGCCCGGCTCCGCCGGCGTCCGCACCGCGGTGCGGACGGCGCGGGCGCGGTACGCCGGAGCCGGCGACCGCTCCAGCGGGAACGCGACGTCCTCCAGCGCCTCGACGGGGTCCATGGCCACCTCCTCGCTCCAGGGTTCCCCAGGGCGGACGGGGCCGCACGCCGCGTCCGGGACGGTTGGCCCGCGCCGGTGCGGGTACTGCGACCCGGCACCCCGGACACCGACGACGAGGAGGCAGGCATGTCACTCTCCACCCCCGTCAACGGCAAGGTCGCCGTGATCACCGGCGCGGACTCCGGCATCGGCCGGGCCACCGCCGTACGGCTCGCCGCCGCCGGCATGGACGTGGGCATCACGTACCTCAGCGACCGCGAGGGCGCGGAGGAGACCGCGGAGGAGGTGCGCGCGCACGGCTGCCGCGCCGAGGTCGTCCACCTCGACCTGACCGAGCTGCCCGGCGCCGCCGACACCGTGGACGACCTGTGCGACCGGCTCGGACGCGTCGACGTGCTGGTCAACAACGCCGGCACCGGAACGAGCACGCCCTTCCTCGACCTGGCGCCCGAGAAGGTGCGGGAGGTGCTCGACGTCGACCTGCTCGGCCCGTTCCTGTGCTCGCAGAAGGCGGCGCGGCACATGATCCGGCAGGGCGACGGCGGCCGGATCGTCAACGTGACCTCCGTGCACGAGCACCAGCCGCGGGTCGGGGCCGCCCCGTACTGCGCGGCCAAGGGCGGTCTCGGACTGCTGACCCAGGTGATGGCGCTGGAGCTGGCCGAGTACGGCATCACGGTGAACGCGGTCGCCCCCGGTGAGATCGCCACCCCGATGACCGGCCAGGAGGACACCGACCCGCACACCGAGAGCCGCCCCGGCATCCCCCTCGGCCGGCCCGGCGACGCCCGCGAGGTCGCCGCGGTGATCGCCTTCCTCGCCGGCCCCGACGCCTCGTACGTCACCGGCGCCTCGTGGAGCGTGGACGGCGGGATGCTCCGCATGGGACCGCAGGCCGGCTCGCACCTGACGAGCGACGACTGGCGGCGTCCCTGAGGGACGGCTCCGGGCTGCCGTGTCCGAAAGGCCGGGTCCATGCCGTTTGGGGCTACCCTCGGAGGCATGACCGAAAGCGCGAGTCCGTACATGTCACAGCCGCGGATCACGGTGCTCGGAGTGCAGCCAGGGTCCCCGCCCTTCCGGATCGTGGAGATCGACGGAGAGATCGTGGGTGAGGCCAGGTCGGTCACCGACGTGCTCCAGGCGGCCGTGGTGTACGGCATCACGGTGCACGACCTGGACGACCCCGACACGGTCCGCTGGGTGGGCGGGGACAAGTTCACCTGGTCCCCGCGCCAGGCCCCCCGCGTCCGCGAGGAGCAGCGGGAGAGGCCCTAGCCGGCGTACGCCTCCGCCCGCGGGGGACGGAGGCGTACGTACGGCGTGCGGCGGCCCTCGGGTCACTCCTCGGGGCGGCGTGCGTGCACGGCCCTGCTCATCCGCCGGCCCACGAGCAGGTAACCGATCAGCGCCCCGGCGGTGTTGAGGATGACGTCGTCGATGTCGAAGGCGCGGCCGGTGACCAGCGAACCCTGCGCCACCTCGACCAGCAGCATCACCGCGGCCGTCAGGAACAGGATCCGCAGGAAGCCCCGGGTGCGCGGCGCGACGACCGGCGCGAGCACCCCGAAGGGCACGCCCAGCAGGATGTTGCCGCCGATCTGCTTCACCGCGTCCCGCAGCGCCGGCTGGTCCAGATAGGCCCGCAGGGATCGGCCCGGATGCAGGTTGGTGTGGGTCAGGGCCTCCGAGGCGGGGGACGGCTGCAGCGTGAGCCGGGCCAGCACCACCGCGAAGAGCACCATGAAGGCGAAGGCGCACAGCATCACCAGCAGCCGCAGGGGCAGCGGGAGCGGATGGCGGGCGGCGCGAGCCATCGGATGTCCTCCAGTCGTCAACGTCCTTGAGTGTTACGGCGGTTACCCCCGGCGGGACCGGGCAGTCCGGGTCAGTCGGCGAAGCTGACGCGCACCCGCTCGAAGCCCAGGGAGCGCAGCAGCCCCTGGAGCATCTCCCGGGTGTTGGCCTCCGCCCGCGCGGTCAGCCCGCTCTCCTCGGCCGCCTCCCGGATGTGCCGCACCGCGAGCTTCTGCACGGCCTGTTCGCCGTTCGGGTTGTCCGAGAACAGATCCCCGAGCCGGTCGAGCAGGCCGCGCTGCTTGGAGACGGCGTAGGAGCGGTCGACGTCCAGCGCCGGGGCGCCCAGCCGGGCGCGGGGCAGCCGCAGCGTGGCGGAGGTGCGGTCCTCGTCCACCCGGACGTCGCCCTCCTTCAGCCCGCCGAGGTCGACGTACGCGTCCACGGTGCCCGCGCCCACGTACAGGGTGCGGCTGCCGCGGACCGCGTCCGGCAGGAACTTGGTGTCCTTCTCCAGGTCCACCACCACCTGGAAGGCGCCCGAGGCGGCGTCGTAGCGGCTGATGTCCTGGATGGACTCCAGCAGCGCGGGCCCCGAGCGGTCGCGCGTCTCCGTGCCGAACAGGCCCTTCAGCCCCGGCAGCACGCTCAGCCGGATCCCGGCGAACAGCACGGCCAGCAGTACCACCGTCGCACCCAGCACCTTCACCCAGCCGGGCACGCGCGCGGTCGGTCCCTCCACCGGAGTCGTCATGGCGACGGCCCTCCTTCCTTCCGTCCGGATGCCCGCCATCTCACCGAACAGACAAGGCGGTCGGGGGACGGGCACCGGCACCGGGAGCACGCGGGGGCGCACGGGCGGGCGGGCCCGCGAAGGGCTACACCGGTCCGGACCTCGATCCGGGGGCGGTCAGCGCCGCCTCCAGGGTGGGCCACGGCGGCAGCAGACGGGACAGGCCGGTGATCCGCAGCATCCGCAGGGTCGGCGGATGGGCGCACACCAGGTGCAGCCGCCCGTCGGCGAGGCGGTGCCGGGCCCGGTGGAGCAGGCGCAGCCCGGAGAGGTCGAAGAAGTCGACGTGGGTCAGGTCGACGACCACGCGGGCGTCCGGCCCGGCGGTCGCCAGGTCGAGGTGCGGCACGATCTCCGCGGCGGCCGCGATGTCGATCTCGCCGTGGAACTCGAGCACGGTGTGGTCCCGGTCGCGGCGCACGCGCAGATGCCGGGTCAGCGGCGGGGGTTCGTACCGCACGACGCCATCGCCTCCAGCCTGCTCCGTGCTCGGGGGAGGGGCGTCGGCCCCAACACCGGCCCCGGGCACGCCAGTTACTCGCGGACGACTGCATTTGAGCATGTTCGAACGACATATGTCTTCGTCTTGCGGCCGAGTTTTTCACCCCTGTGATCGATGAGTGAAAACGGCGAGCGCGGACAGGTGTCACCGGGCGGGGCCGGACCGCCCCGCATCCGACGCCGCGGAGGAGACATGGCACTGGTGACCACGGGCGTGGTGGTGCTCGACTGCGCCGAACCCGAGAAACTCGCCGATTTCTACAAGGAGTTGCTGGAGGCGGACCACGTCGACGCGAGCGCCAACCGGGTGGAGATCCGCACCGCCGACGGCTTCCGCCTGGCCCTGCGTCGCGACGTGAACGCGACCGCGCCGAGCTGGCCCCGCCCGGAGAACTCCCTCCAGGCGCACCTGGAGTTCATGGCGGACGACCTGGACGGGGTGGAGCGGAAGATCGTGAGCCTGGGCGGCCGCCCGACGGAGAGCGGTGACTCGTCCGGCTCCACCGAGGAGCGCGGGTACGCCGATCCGGCGGGGCATTCCTTCACCGTCCGCCGGGGCGCACCGACAGCGCCCAAGCAGGGCTGAAACGCCGGAGGGGCTGACACGTCAGCCCCTCCGGCGTTCCGGCCGGCGCGACCGTCCGGGTCAGTCCCGGCCCCCCTGGTCCGGGACCGGCCAGACTCCGGTGGACCGCTCGATCGCCTTCGCGCCCGCGCGGTCCACCGCGCTGCGCACCACCGCGAAGATCGCCCCCTGGACCGCCGCGGCCAGCAGGATCTCGCCCCAGCCGCGGTCGCGGTCCAGCGCGTCCGGCGCGTTGTCCTCCTTCTTGATCACCTTCCAGGTCTTCTGGAAGGCCAGGCCCGCCACGGTGCCGCTGGTCCAGCCCAGCGCGAAGCCGATCGGCTTGTACGCCAGGGGCAGCTTCTTCGCCTTCTTGTTCTTCTTCGCCACGTCGCCTCTCCTAGGTCGGCTGCTTCGAACGGGGTGGGTGGGTGGCCGGCCGGGCCGGGGGTCAGGGACGGCCCCGCGCCGGGATCTCCTCACCGGGCGGCACCGGACCCGGCGGGGTGCCGTCGCCGAACGGCCGGCCGCCGAGCTCCTCGCGGTGGTGGGGAGACGTCCAGCCGGCCAGGTCGGGCCCGAGCGGGACGATCCCGGACGGGTTGATGCCGGTGTGCACCTGGTGGTAATGCCGCTTGATGTGGTCGAAGTCGACGGTGTCGCCGAACCCCGGCGTCTGGTACAGGTCGCGGGCGTACCCCCACAGCACCCGGCTCTCCGTCAGCTTCCAGCGGTTGCACTTGAAGTGCCCGTGATACACCGGATCGAACCGCACCAGGGTGGTGAACAGCCGGATGTCCGCCTCGGTGAGGGTGTCCCCGACCAGGTACCGCTGCCGCTCCAGCCGCTGCTCCAGTGACTCCAGCCGCCGGAACAACGCCGTGCAGGCGGCCTCGTACTCCTCCTGCCCGGTGGCGAAACCCGCCCGGTACACACCGTTGTTGACGTCCCGGAAGATGTCGTCCATGACCGCGTCGATCTCGTCGCGCAGCTTCTCGGGATACAGGTCGGGCGCCCCCTCGCGGTGCAGGGCGGTCCACTCGGTGGCGAAGTCCAGGGTGATCTGCTGGTAGTCGTTGGTGACCAGCTTCCCGCTGGGCACGTCCACCACGGCCGGCACGCTCACCCCGCCCGGGTAGTCCGTCTCCCGCCGGTCGTAGGCCTCGCTGAGGTAGCGGATGCCGAGCACCGGGTCGCGGCCGTCGGGGTCCAGGGTGAAGCGCCAGCTGCGGTCGTCCTGGACCGGGTCCGTGACGGCCAGGGACACCGCGTCCTCCAGCCCCAGCAGCCGCCGCGACACCAGCGCCCGGCTCGCCCAGGGGCAGGCGCGGCTCACCACCAGCCGGTAGCGCCCGGCCTCCACCGGCCACCCGTCCCGCCCGTCCGCGGTGATCCGGTCCGCGAAGTGCGCCCGGGACCGCTTGAACGCCTTCCTGCCGTACGAGCTGTTGCCGCCCGAGTCGTCGCGGCCGCTCATGGTGGCCTCCCTCTGTCGTGGTTGCGTCGTCCCTGTGACCGCGTTCCCCGTTGTTCCCCGTTCTCTCCCGACCGCACGGTATGAGCTGGGCCGACCGGGGCAATCGCCCGACGTGACTACACGATCGGATCGCAGAACGCGGGTCACCGTCCTGGTGGCGCTCGCGGCCAACCTCGTGATCGCCGCCGCCAAGGCCGTCGGCGGCCTGGCCGCGTCCTCCCCGGCGCTGCTGTCGGAGGCGGCGCACTCGGTGGCCGACAGCCTGAACGAGATCTTCCTGCTCGCGGCCCTCCGCCGCAGCCGCCGCCCGGCCGACACCCGCCACCCCTTCGGCTACGGCAAGGAACGGTTCTTCTGGTCGCTGCTCGCGGCCGTCGGCATCTTCGTGATGGGCGGCTGCTTCTCCTTCTACCAGGGCGTCGACGCGCTGCGGAGCGGGGGAGAGGAGCACCTGAGCGGTTACGTCGCCGGGCTCGTCGTGCTCGGCGTGGCCCTCCTCGCCGAGGGCGGCTCGCTGCTGCGCGCCCTGTACCAGGTCCGCCGGCAGGGTGGCGGCCTCGGCGACCCGGCGCTGCGCACGGTCATCGCCGAGGACGGCACCGCGGTCGTCGGCGTCACCCTGGCCATGGTCGGCATGGCACTGCACATGACCACCGGCCAGGTCGTGTGGGAGGCGGCCGCCTCGCTCGCCATCGGCGTCCTGCTGGTGTACGTCGCCTACCGGCTCGGCCGCGAGGCCCGGGACCAGCTCATCGGCGAGGCCGCCGACCCGCGGGCGAGCGAACGGATCCGGGAACTGCTGCGCGCCCAGCCCGAGATCGACAGCGTGGAGGCGCTGTTCACCATGAAGACCGGGCTCGACACCGCGCTGGTGGCCGCCCGGGTCGACCTGGTGCCAGGGCTGGACAGCGAGCGGGTGGAACAGGTCGCGGTGCGCATCAAGCGGTCCATCGCCCGGGTGGTCCCCGAGGCCGCCCAGGTGTTCCTCGACGTCACCGACCGCGGCGCGACGGAGGCATGGGAGGGCCCCGCCGCGACGGGGGAACACGGCGGGGCCTGAGGCTCGTGTGCCCGGCGGCCGGGGCTTCATGCGCGAGGGGGCCGGGAAATTCCCCCCGGCCCGCCGCACCCGCCCCGTCAGCCCCGGCCGGACCGCTCCAGCACGAACACCGGGATCTCCCGGCTGGTCTTGCGCCGGTACTCCTCGTACGGCGGGAAGGCCGCGACCGCGCGCTTCCACCACTCGGCCTTCTCCTCACCGGTGACCTCACGGGCCGTCATGTCC
Source organism: Streptomyces sp. DSM 120436 (assembly GCF_055778765.1). Lineage (NCBI taxonomy): Bacteria > Bacillati > Actinomycetota > Actinomycetes > Kitasatosporales > Streptomycetaceae > Streptomyces > Streptomyces sp. DSM 120436. The sequence continues at coordinate 4,506,406 of NZ_JBSKBS010000001.1, forward strand.
CACGTGTGCGGGCCGTCCTGGAGTTCGACGTGCGGGTCGGCCTTCAGGTTGTGGTACCAGACCGGGTGCTCGGGCGCGCCGCCCAGCGAGGCGACCGCCGCGTAGCGGCCCTCGTGCTCCACCCGCATCACCGGGGTCTTGCGCAGCTTGCCGCTCTTCGCTCCCCGGCTGGTCAGCACGACCACGGGCCTGCCCTGCAGCGTCGTCCCCTCGGTGCCGCCGGACCGCTCGATCAGTTCCACCTGTTCCCGCACCCAGGCCGTCGGGCTGGGCTCGTACTCGCCTTCGAGAGGCATGGCATCCGTCCCATCGTTCTCGCGTGGTACGACCGATTCGATCACCGCTCCGGAAACACCGCACCCGGAAGCCGCCCTGACCCGGGCGGCTTCCGGCCGCCGGTGCCCCGGAGACCCGGACCGATCCCCGCCCGCGCCGGCGCCCGCACGGGACGGGCGGATCCGCCCGTCCCGGCCCCGTCAGCCCGGCGCCGGCGCCGTCCGCGGCGCGAGCGCCGTCATCACACCGCTCACCACCGGCCGCCCCCGGTGACCGGCCGGCGCCCGCCCCGGCAGGGCACCGCCGGCCAGGAGCACCCGCCGGCTCGCGGAGGCCGCGAAGGCCGCCGTCACGAACACGGCCCGCTCCGCCGCCCCGGCGGTCGTCCCGCCCTGCGAGCCGAGCACGAGCGCCGCGAAACAGATCACCGTGGTCGGGTCGAGCAGGGTGATCCCCAGCAGCGCCAGGTACGCCCGCAGCACGCTCGGGGGCGCCGCCGCGGAGCGGGTGGCGAGCCGGCGGCCGCGGTGCTCCCGCAGCGTGCCGACCGCGCCCCACGCCGCCGGCACCAGCACGTACACCCGGCGCAGCGGGCCCGGGGCCGGACGCGGCGCCGAGGCGAGGGCGGGACCGCCGAGGACGGCGGCGAGCGCGTACAGACCGTCGGCCGTGGTGACGCCGAGGGCCGCGCACACCCCGGTGCGCGGGGACGTACGGGCGGTGAGGGAGACGAGGCGGGCGCCGGCGGCGCCCACGGGGACGGCGATGCCGTAACCGGCCGGCAGCGCGGCCGTCACGGGCGCGGGCGAGGCGTGCCTTCCCGGGCGCCGCGCTGCTGCCGGCCCGCGACGAGGACGGACGACGACCGCGGGAGCCCGTGCGTGGGCAGGGGAGGGGTCCTGGGGCCCGCCCCCCGGTACCGGCAACCGGTTTTGGCTGGCTAGGGTGCCCGGGTGACCGACAAGCCCTTCCTCTACGTCGTCGTCTGCGCCGCCGGAGTCGCCGCGGACGTCGGCAAGCTGATCACCGCCGCGCAGGAGCGGGACTGGGAGGTCGGTGTCCTCGCCACCCCGACGGCGATGAACGGCTTCTTCGACGCCGCCGCCGTCGAGACGCGGACCGGCCGCCCGATCCGCTCCGCCTGGCGCCGCCCCGGCGACCCGCGCCCCTTCCCGGCGCCCGACGCCGTGGTGGTCGCCCCGGCCACCTTCAACACCGTCAACAAGTGGGCGGCCGGCATCGCCGACACCCTCACCGTCGGCACCCTGTGCGAGGCCGCCGGGCTCGGCGTGCCGATCGCCGTCCTGCCCTGCGTCGCCGACGCGCTGGCCGCCCACCCCGCCTACCGGGACAGCGTCGCCCGGCTGCGCGGCATGGGCGTCCGCTTCGCCGACCCGTACGAGGGGGAGGCCGAAGGGGACGGCGGGCGGCGGGGGTTCGCCTGGGAGCGGGCACTGGACCTGCTGCGGAACGACTGAGCGGCACCCCGCACCCTGACGGACGAGGAACTCCAGGAACTCGCCGGGCCCCCACCCCGCACCCGACCGCGGGACACCGACGGGACGGTGACGCCGGGACGCGACCGGGAAACACCCGGTCGGCGCCCGCCGCGGCGAGAGGCGCGCGCCTCACCGGGGGGTGACTTCCGCCGGGGTCACTCCATGTCCGCCAGTGCCAGTTCCGCCCAGATCGTCTTGCCCTCCGTCGTGTGCCGCGTCCCCCACCGCTGGGTGAGCTGGGCGACCAGGAGCAGACCGCGGCCGCCCTCGTCCCAGGTCTTGACGCGGCGCAGGTGCGGAGCCGTGTGGCTGCTGTCGGAGACCTCGCAGATCAGTGTCGACGCGTCGTGGATCAGGCGCAGCCGGATCGGCGGGGCGCCGTAGCGGATGGCGTTGGTGACCAGCTCGCTCACCACCAGCTCCGCCGTGAACGACGCGTCGGTGAGCGCCCACGCGGCGAGCTGGTCGAGGACCTGCTTGCGGATGGGGGCCACCAGCGCCGGATCGGCCGGGACGTCCCAGGTGGCGACCTGCGAGGCCGGCAGGCCCCGGGTGCGGGCCAGCAGCAGTGCCACGTCGTCCGCCGAGCCGCCCGGCGCCAGCACGCTGTTCAGCACACGGTCGCACGTCTCGTCGAGCGGGCCCGACGCGCCGGACAGCGCCTCGCGCAGCGCGGCCTCGCCCTGCTCGACGCCCCGCCCGTGCGAGGCGACCAGCCCGTCGGTGTAGAACGCCAGCACGCTGTCGTCGGACAGCTCGAACTCCGCCGACTCGAACGGCAGCCCGCCCAGCCCCAGCGGCGGCCCCGACGGCAGTTCCAGGTGCCGGGCCGGTCCGCCCGGCGGGATCAGCACGGGCGGCGGATGCCCCGCCCGGCACAGGGTGCAGCGCCGCGACACCGGGTCGTACACCGCGTACAGACAGGTCGCGCCGACCTCCCCGGGCCCGGAGTCGCCGCCCGCCTCCTCCGACAGGTGCAGCACCAGGTCGTCGAGGTGGGTGAGCAGCTCGTCGGGGGCGAGGTCGATGTCGGCGAGGGTGCGCACGGCCGTGCGCAGCCGGCCCATCGTCGCCGAGGCCTGGATGCCGTGCCCCACGACGTCCCCGACGACCATGGCGACCCGCATCCCGGACAGCGGGATCACGTCGAACCAGTCGCCGCCCACACCGGAGCGGGCGGCCGGCAGATAGCGGGTGGCGGCCTCCAGGGCGGCCGTCCGCGGCAGGGACCGGGGCAGCAGGCTGCGCTGGAGGGTGAGCGTCGTCTCCCGCTCCCGCGAGTAGCGGCGGGCGTTGTCGATGCAGACGGCGGCGCGCGCGGTGACCTCCTCGGCCAGCAGCACGTCGTCGTGGGTGAACGCCTCCGGCCGGCTGAAGCGGGTGAAGGCGGCCACGCCGAGGGTGGTGCCGCGCGCCTGGAGCGGCACGGACAGCACCGAGTGCACGCCGTACCGCTCGATCTGCCGGGCCCGCGCCTCGTCCGCCGACAGCCACGGGTCGAGGTCGCCGGACGACACGGAGGCGGCGATGCTGTGGCCGGTGACCAGCGAGTCCGCCTGCGGCGAGTCCTCCGGGTAGACGACCACCTCGCCGATCTGCGCGAGGCCCTCCGGGGCGGCGGCGGTCAGGGATTGCTGGGCGACCCGGCGCAGCGAGACCGGCGGGGACAGCGGACCGGCCGCCTCGCTCCCGCTCTCCTCCGGCTCCAGCAGCTCCACGCTGACGAAGTCGGCGAGCGCCGGCACGCACACGTCCGCCAGCTCCTGCGCCGTCCGGGTGACGTCCAGGGTGGTGCCGATGCGCATGCTGGCCTCGTTGACCAGCTGCAGCCGCTCCCGGGCCCGGAACTGCTCGGTGAAGTCGTGGGAGGTCACGCACACGCCCCGCACCCGTCCGGACCGGTCGGTCAGCGGCGCGAGCCGGGCCAGCCAGGCGTGCGCGTGGCTCTCGGCCCTGGCCTTCATGTGCGTCTGCATGTCGTGCGGCCGCCCGGTGCGCAGCACCTGCCGCAGCTGCCGTTCCAGCTCGCTGTGCTGCGGGCGGCTCCCGATGTCGGTGGGCCGCAGCCCGCGCAGGTGGCCGGCGGGCAGGCCGAGGAGCCGGGCCATCGCGTCGTTGACCCCGCGCAGCCGCAGCCCCTGGTCGAAGACCATCGTGGCGCACGGCGACTGGAAGACGGCCTTCCTGACCAGCGGGTCGTCGGGCAGATCGTGGTCGGTCGCCTCCAGCGGGGTGACCGCGAGCCACTCGCCGGGGCCGTCGCCGGAGGGCTGCCGGTGGTGGGCGAGCACCCACACGCTCACCGTGCCGCCGTCGCGGTGGCGCAGCACCAGCGTGCCGTTCCACCGGTCGGACGGCAGTGGGAGCGGTCCCGAACCGTCGGCCAGCAGCTCGGCGGCCGGGCGGCCGACGACCTCCTCGGCCCGGTGTCCCAGCAGCAGTCGCGCGCCCTCGCTCCACCGCGTGAGCGTGCCGTCGGCGGTGATGACGGCCCGGGCCGTCACGGCATCGTCGAACGGGTCGTCCGGCCTCATCGTCGCCACTCCATCGCGCCCACTCACCGTGAACCGGTGCATCGCCAGAGTCCCAGCCTAGTGCGTCGGAGCGTGACATGAACGGGAACCGGGGCCGCCGCCTCCGCGACATCCGGAGGGCGCTTGTCGCGTCACGACCGTTGACGGGGCGTCACATCTGCCACAACCATGGGCGGCGCACGGAGTTGGGAGCGCTCCCATTCGCGCCCCGTACCCCCGTACCTCCGCAGAGGAGCCCAGACGTGAAACGACGCAGAACCGCGCTGCTGACCCTCACCGGTCTGCTGGCGACCGCGCTCACCGCGCTGCCGGCCGCCCCGGCCGGGGCCGACGAGGCCGAGCAGGTCCGCAACGGCACCTTCGAGAACGGCACCGAACCCTGGTGGGCCTCCGAGGGCGTCACCGCGGGCGCCTCCGACGGCCGCCTGTGCGCCGACGTGCCCGGCGGCACCGCCAACCGCTGGGACGCGGCCGTGGGCCACAACGACATCACCCTGGTGGAGGGGGAGACCTACCGCTTCTCCTTCAGCGCGACCGGCTCGCCCGCGGGACATGTGGTCCGGGCGATCGTCGGCCTCCAGGTGGAGCCGTACGACACCTACTACGAGGTGTCGCCGCAGCTCAGCGTCTCCGGCGACACCTACGCGTACACCTTCACCGCGCCGGTCGGCACCGAGCGGGCCCAGGTCGGCTTCCAGCTCGGCGGCAGCCCCGACCCCTGGCGGTTCTGCGTGGACGACGTCTCCCTGCTCGGCGGCGTCGCCCCCGAGCCGTACGAGCCGGACACCGGTCCGCGCGTCCGGGTCAACCAGGTGGGCTACCTGCCCGCCGGGCCGAAGAACGCCACGCTGGTCACCGACGCCGCCGAGAAGCTGCCCTGGCAGCTCAAGGACGGCCGCGGCCGGGTGGTGCGCACCGGCTGGACCGTGCCGCGCGGCACCGACGCCTCCTCCGGGCAGAACGTGCACTCCGTCGACTTCGGCTCCTACCGGGGACGCGGCGCCGGCTTCACCCTGACCGCGGACGGCGAGACCAGCCACCCCTTCGACATCGACGCGAAGGCGTACGAGCGGCTGCGGCTGGACTCGGCGAAGTACTACTACACCCAGCGCAGCGGCGTGGAGATCCGCGAGGACCTGCGCCCCGGCTACGGCCGCCCGGCCGGCCACGTGGACGTGGCCCCCAACCAGGGCGACGGCGCGGTGCCCTGCCAGCCGGGGGTGTGCGACTACACCCTCGACGTCACCGGCGGCTGGTACGACGCCGGCGACCACGGCAAGTACGTCGTCAACGGCGGCATCAGCACCTGGGAGGTGCTCAGCACCTACGAGCGCGCCAAGCACGCCCGCACCGGCAAGGCGCACAAGCTGGGCGACCGCACCCTGAACATCCCGGAGAGCGGCAACAAGGTCCCCGACATCCTCGACGAGGCCCGCTGGGAGCTGGAGTTCCTGCTGAAGATGCAGGTGCCGGACGGCGAGCCGCTGGCCGGCATGGCCCACCACAAGATCCACGACGAGCAGTGGACCGGGCTGCCCCTGCTGCCCAGCGACGACCCGCAGAAGCGCGAGCTGCACCCGCCGACGACCGCCGCCACCCTGAACCTCGCCGCCACCGCGGCGCAGGCGGCGCGGCTGTACCGCCCCTACGACAAGAAGTTCGCGGACCGCACCCTGGCGGCGGCGCGCAAGGCCTGGGCGGCCGCGCTGGCCCATCCGGACCGGCTCGCCGACCCGGACGACGGCATCGGCGGCGGCGCCTACCCCGACGACACCGTGTCCGACGAGTTCTACTGGGCGGCCGCCGAGCTCTACCTCACCACCGGTGAGCGCCCGTTCAAGGACCACCTGTTGAAGTCCCCGGTGCACACCCAGGACATCTTCGGCCCGATCGGCTTCGACTGGGCGCGCACCGCCGCGGCCGGCCGGCTCGATCTCGCCACCGTGCCGAACAAGCTGCCCGGACTCGACAAGGTCCGCCGCTCCGTGATCGAGGGCGCCGACCGCTACCTGGCCACCTTGAAGGCGCACCCGTACGGGATGCCGTACGCGCCGGAGGGCAACGTCTACGACTGGGGCTCCAGCCACCAGATCCTCAACAACGCCGTCGTGCTCGCCACCGCCTACGACCTCACCGGCGCGGCCAAGTACCGGGACGGCGCGCTGCAGAGCATGGACTACATCCTCGGCCGCAACGCCCTCAACATGTCCTACGTCACCGGTTACGGCGAGGTCCACGCCAAGAACCAGCACAGCCGGTGGTACGCCCGCCAGCTCGACCCGAACCTGCCGAACCCGCCCGCCGGCACGCTCTCCGGCGGACCCAACTCCAGCATCCAGGACCCGTTCGCCCAGTCGAAGCTGCAGGGCTGCGTCGGACAGTTCTGCTTCATCGACGACATCCAGTCCTGGTCGACCAACGAGCACACCATCAACTGGAACGCGGCCCTGACCCGCATGGCCTCCTTCGTGGCCGACCAGGGCTGACCGGTCCCTGCTCGCGCGGGCCGGTGACCGACAGCGGTCACCGGCCCGCGCCCGTACCTCGCGGTACCCCATCTCATATGTTCTGACCTGCGCGTATTTACTGTTCAGTACCTGAGCGGTACCGTAGGTCCATGCCAGCTCTCAACGTGGAGTTCAGCGACCGCGAGCTCGAGGACCTGCGGCAGATCGCCAAGGAACGCGGTACGTCCATGAAGGCGCTCGTACGGGAGGCGGCAGCGGCGGACATAGCCCGCCACCGCGCCCTCCAGGAGGGCGCCGAGGCCTTCCGCCGCTTCTTCGCCACGCACGCCGACGAGTTCGCCGCCGCGTTCCCCGACGACGAACCGCCCGTCAAGGGCGCGGGCCGGGCGGCCTGACCGATGACCCCCGTGCTGCACATCGACGTGCCCTGGCTGCTCCAGCGGCACGAGGAGGTCCTCCCGGACCAGCCCACGATCAACGACTTCTCCGCTCTCGTGGCGGCCGTCGCCCGGCACCGCGTCGATCCGCCCCGGCTGGGCGTGGACTCCGACGCCGCCTGGCGGGCCGCCGCCCTGCTGCACACCCTGGCCGTGCTCCGCCCGCTGCCCTCGGCCAACGCCCGCTTCGCCTGCGCCACGGCCGTCGCCTACATGTACGTCAGCGGGGCCGGCATCGACCCGCCCTACGGCGCCCTGGTCGACCTCGCGCGCGACCTGATCTCCGGCGCGGTCGACGTGTACGGCGCCGCCGACCGGCTGCGCTCCTGGCAGATCTGACGCCCGGGCCGCCACGCCCGCACGCCCGCGCGGCCGGGCGCGCGGGCGTGCCGCCGTCGCCGCGCCCGACCTCCGGCAAGGGGCCCGTCCGGCGCGCCGCACCCCGGCGCACTCCGGCAGCGGGCGCGGGGCGCCGGCGCGGACGCACCGTTCACCCGGGGTGCGCGCCGGGGAAAGGGCACACCGGGGGAGTGGTGTGCCCGCCCTCCCGCCGCGCCTTCCTGTCACCGCTTTTCACGGCGCCCCGCGCGAACTCCGAAAAAGCGCAGTGAATGCCGGACACGGATCGCGGACCACCTTCTCCTTTTGACTTTCTGTCAACGCGGGAATGTTGCCCGACCGCCTTGTTGGCCGCGTGCGGGTTGTGCGAGAGTGAGCCACCCGTGGGGGGTAGAGGCCGGGACGCCCGCGCGTCGATGAACCGGGCCGGAAGCGCCGTCGGACAATTCCCGCCCCCCGCGCCACACCAAAGAGGTATGCCCGACTCGGGCATCCCTTTTCGGTGCCGGAAACGCTCGAATGTCACATGCGCTGTGGGAAGGAACCAATCTCAGTGCACACCCCCCACCCCCCTCGCCCTCCCTATCCCCCGCCGGGCGGTGATCCCGGGGAATCCGACGAGGCGCTCGCCGCGCGACTGCGGGGGCGTCCGGAGGCCGAGGCCGCCCGTTCCGTCGCCCTGCTGACGGCGCGCCACTGGCACGCGATGCACGACTACGCGACCGTGTGCCTCGCCTCGGGCGGGCGCACCGCCGCCATGGTCACCGGGGCCGCCCTGCACCGGGTGCTCGACCGGGTCGCCCTCGGCGAGTCCGCCGTCGCCCTCCGTCCCGTCCTGCTCGTGGGGGTGCGGGACACGGTCCGCGAGTGGGCGGCCGACGACCGCGTGACCGAGGTGCTGCCGGGGCTGCTGAAACCGGCGGGCGGGCGGGGCATGCGCGCGGCGACGACCATGACGCCGGAGAACCGCGCGCTCGCCCAGCGGGCGTTCCGGTCCCTGCCCGCGCTCGCGCGCTGTCTGCTCTGGCACGTCGAGGTCGAGGCCGAACCGGTCTCCGTGCCCGCCGGTCTGCTCGGCACGGACGCCGACCTCGCATCGGGCGCGCTCGACCAGGCACGCGAGAAATTCCGTCAGGGTCTGGTCCGCGCCCATCAGGAACTGGCGCCCACGCAGGAGTGCCGCTTCCACAACCGGCTGCTCGACGTGCCCATCCGCCGGGGCGGCGAGCTGCTGCCCGACGTGCGGCAGCACATGGCCGAGTGCCGCTACTGCCGCAACGCGGCCGAGCAGCTCGGCCACTTCCCGTCCGGACTGGGCACGCTCCTCGCGGAGGCGGTGCTGGGGTGGGGGGCCCGGCGCTACCTCGACTCACGACCGGGCCGTGCCGCGTCCGGTCCGCGCTCCGGCCGGGCCGGACGCCGCCGGCGCCGCGGCGGCGGGGACGGACCCGGGCACCCCGACGGACGGCACCGGCTGCTGGCCCGGTTCCCGGTGCCCGGCCGGCTCGCCCTGGCGCTGCCCGACCCGGTGCGCTCCACCCGCACCCTGCTCACCGGCCTCGGCGCGGTGTCCGCGGGCGTGCTGGTCAGCGTGCTCATCGCCGGGTCGTCCACCCCGGACGGCGGCACCGCCGACCCGGCGGACGCCACCGGTGCGGGCGGCCGGGCCGCCGTGCCGTCCGCCTCGCCGCCCGGAGCGGCCGGCCTGCCCTCCGCGCCGAGCCGCACCCGGCTGCGCAACATCGCCTCCGGGCTGTGCCTGGACACCCGCGACGAGCCCCGGGACGGCTCCGGCACCCGCCTGGCGAAGTGCTCCACGGCATGGACCCAGCAGTGGACGTACGAGGAGGACGGGCTGCTGCGCAGCGTGGCCGACCCGGGGCTGTGCCTGGACTCGCACAAGGACGCCGGTGTGGTCGTCCTCGGCGCCTGCGCCGACTCCGGCGACCGCACCGCCGACGACGTGCGGTACGACCTCACGGTGCAGGGCGAGCTGGTGCCCCGGTGGGACGTGCGGACGGCGCTCGCCCCGTCGGCCCTTGACGCGAACGCCGACATCGTCGTCAAGGTGCGCGACCGGACCGTGGAGCAGCGCTGGGCCGCCGAACCGGTCCGCTCCGCCGGCGAGTCCGGCGAGTCCTTCTCCGTCACCGGCCCGACGGCCCCCTCCGCCCGCCACGCCGAGCTGGCGGAACCGGTGAGCTGAGCCGCGCGCCCCCGGGGCGGCCGCCGGGCCGCCCCGGAGGGGTCAGAGCGCCGCCTCCGTGAGGTCGGCGGGCCCCACCGTGCCCGGACCGGAGTGGCCCGACAGGGCAAGGGTGAGGTCGAGTTCGGCGAGCAGACAGCGGATCACGTGCTCCACGCCCGCCTGTCCGTCGAGGCCCAGTCCGTACACGTACGGCCGCCCCACCAGCACCGCGCGGGCGCCCAGCGCGAGCGCCTTGAAGACGTCGTCGCCGGTGCGCACCCCGCTGTCGAACAGCACGGTGAGCCGGTCGCCGGCGGCCCGCACCACCCCGGGCAGCGCGTCCGCCGCGGCGATCGCGCCCGCCACCTGGCGGCCGCCGTGGTTGGACACCACCACCCCGTCCATGCCCGCGTCGGCGGCCATCCGGGCGTCGTCGGGGTGCAGCACGCCCTTCAGGACGACCGGACCGTCCCAGTTCTCCCGCAGGAACGCCAGGTCCGGCCACGTCTTGGCGGGGTCGGCGAACATGCCCACGAAGTGCATCACCGCCGCGTTCGGATCCTCGTGCACCGGCTTGGCGAGCCCCGCCCGGAACGCCGGGTCGGAGAAGTAGTTCGCGGTGCCCACCCCGTGCAGGAACGGCAGGTACGCCTGGTCCAGGTCGCGCGGCCGCCAGGACAGCAGGGGCGTGTCCAGGGTGACGACCAGCGCCGAGTACCCGGCCGCCTTCGCCCGGTCCAGGAAGGACCGCGCCACCTCCACGTCCTTCGGCCAGTACAGCTGGAACCAGCGCTCCGCGTCCCCCATCGCCTCGGCGACCTGCTCCATCGGCGTGCTGGACGCCGACGACAGCACGAACGGCACGCCCTGCGCGGCCGCGGCGCGCGCGGCCGCCGGCTCGGCGTCCGGGTGCATGATCGACAGCACCCCGACCGGCGCGAGGGCGAGCGGGGCGGGCAGCGGGCGGCCCAGCACCTCCACCGACAGGTCGCGCTCGTGGACGTCCCGCAGCATGCGCGGCACGATCCGGCGGCGGTCCAGGGCGGCCCGGTTGGCGCGGGCGGTGCTGCCGTCGCCCGCGCTGCCGGCGACGTACCCGACCGGGCCGGGGCCGAGGCGCCGCTCGGTCAGCTCCTCCAGCCGGGTCAGGTCGGTCGGCAGCCGCGGCACGGCGCCCGTCATCCCGTTCAGGTAGATCTCGTACTGGAAGTCGGCCCAGTGCTTCGCCATCCGTCCCGCCCCATCCCGTCGTGGATCGTGGTCCCGACGCATACTGGCCGGTATGTGTCGGTGGCGTCCAGCGTCCGGTGACAGGACGTCCCCTCCGCCGCAGGAGACGCGCGGCGTGCTCGAAGGTGACCGTGAAGCGTCCTTTTCATGACCGCAAGGGGTTTCTATTCAGCCCGTGTACGGCTGAATTGGAAAGTTTCAGGCCGATTGATGAGCGACGGGTATCCGGCCATCTGGCCGTTTCGCTCACGCGGGGGCCGCGAGTTCACGGGGTCGACGCGCGTCCGTTTGGTCACTTCACGCCACTGATTCAATACGCAATGTTACTGAAATGCATGGGGTCGAGATGAGTTTCCGCCGGGGACTCGGCAGACTCCGGCACGCCGGTCCGGCACCACCGAGCACGGACCGGCGAACGGAAGAAACGAAGCGGAAGGATGCACACAATGCGGAACACCGCGCGCTGGACCGTCACCCTCGGTCTCACGGCCGCCGCCGTCTGCGCCCCCCTCTCCGGGGCCGCGCTCGCCGCCCCCGAAGACGCCCCGTCCGCGCTCTACGCCCCCTCTGCCCTGGTGTTCACCGTCGGCAAGGGCGTCAGCGCCACGACCGCCACACCGGAACGCGCGGTCACCCTGACCTGTGCCCCGGGCCCCGAGGGCACCCACCCGGCCGCCGGCTCCGCCTGCGCGGAGCTGGCCGCCGTCGGCGGCGACCTGAACGCCCTGACGCGGAACGACGACGTCATGTGCCCGATGGTGTACGACCCGGTGCTGCTCACCGTGGACGGCGTCTGGCAGGGCAAGCGCGTCTCCTACGAGCGGGTCTTCTCCAACGAGTGCGAGCTGAACGCGCACGGCGCGAACGTCTTCGCCTTCTAGGGACCGGGATCGCACGGTTCCCGTGACCGCGTGGCGGCCCGCGGACTGGGGAGTACGGGGCACCGCGCGGACAGTGCGATCCCATGGGAGGCCGGCGGGCGGAGTGGGGCCGCCCGCCGGCCTCCGGGCTGTTCACCGGGCCGTTCTCCGGCCGTTCGGGGAACGGTCAGGCGCGGTCGCGGTGACTGGTGTCGCACCAGGGGTAGCGCCGACTGCGCCGGCAGGTGCACAGGGCCACGCGGAAGCGGTCGGAGGACACCACCGAACCGTCCTCCAGCTCCACCTCCACCGGGCCCTCCACCAGCATCGGCCCCTTGCGCCGCACGGTCACGCGGCGCGCGTCGCCGGACGCGGGGCCCGGGGCCCCGGAGGGAGCGCCGGACCGGGCGGCGGACGGGGACCGCGCGGGATCAGACGGGGAGTTCGGCACGGACCACCACCAGCTCTTCCTCGTTCTCGTCGGGGGACAGCAGCCCGCGCTCCCGCAGCCACTCCACCCGGGTCCGCAGCACCGGCCCGAAGGCGATCCGCTGCCGCTGCGTGACCGCGGACTTCAGCCCCGCGGAGCGCAGACAGTCCACGGTCAGCCCGGGATCGCTGAGCGCCGACTGCACCATCAGCAGCACCCCGCCCGGCCGCAGCAGCCCCGGCGCCTCGTGGCAGATGCGGTCGAGCACCAGCCGCCCGTCGCCGCCCGCGTCCCAGGCGCGGGCCGCGCCGCGCGGCGGCCGGTGCGCCCGGGGCGCGGGGACGTACGGGGGATTGGCGAGGACCAGGTCGAACGACCGCCCCCGCACCGGTTCGAACAGATTGCCGCGCAGGACCTGGACGGACAGGCCGGCCCGCAGGGCGTTCAGCCGCGCCGCGCACACGGCCCGCCGCGACACGTCGACCGCGGTCACCCGGGCGCCGCGCCGGGCGGCCGCCAGAGCCAGGGCGCCGGAACCGGTGCCGACGTCGAGGACGGCGGCGCCCGGCGCCACCGGCTCGTCGGCCAGGGCCGCGGACAGCAGCTCGGTGTCCTCTTGGGGGGCGTAGACGCCCGGAGGTGCGAGACTTTTCACAGGCGGCCGGGTACCCCGTTGGTCAAGAGACATGAGCCGCCTCCTGTGACAGGGGAGTGCGCAGCGCGGAGCGGCCCTCGCTCCAGTCGGCGAGCAGCCGGTCGCCGAGCCGGTCCTCCGTGAGGACCGTGGCCGCCACACCGAACGCGATGTCCGGCGCGAGGTGCGGCTCGTCCTCCAGCAGACCTCCGATGACGTCCTTGCGGACCACCTGCTCGTGCACCGCGTCCGCCTCGACGTGCTCGTCGTAGAAGTGCTCGGCGGCGGGGCCGGCGCCGGTGCGCCGCATGGCCTCCGCGAGCCGCCGGGACCCCGGCGAGGAGGTGATCTCGACCGTCGCGAAGTGGCCCACCAGGGCGCCCCGCAGGGTGCGGTGCAGCCCGAACAGCGACATCAGGTTCACCGTGACCAGCAACTCCGCGCAGGCCGTGTCCAGGTAGCGGCCGTACGTCGTGTCCAGCCCCAGATCCGTCATCAGGTCGGCGAACAGCCGGGCGTGCACCCGGTCGCCCCGCCCGCCGCCGTACTCGTCGAACTCCACGGCCGCCATCGCCGCCTTGGCCCGGCCGCGCAGCCGCGGCAGCACCCAGGCGTGCGGGTCGGCCTCCTTCAGGTGGTACAGCGAGCGCAGGGCGGCGTACTCGCGCAGCTGCCACAGCTCGCCCTTGTCGCGCAGGAAGTGGCTGACGCCCGTGCCGTCCACCGGCTCGACGAGGATCCCGGCGAGCGCGTCGTCGACGCTCTCGTGGCGTGGGGCGTCCTTGCGGAGCGCGGCGAGGAAGCGCCGCTCCATGGCGGCCCGCACCCGCAGCAGGTCCGGGTCCCACTCCAGGGTGGGCGCCACGCCCGCGAAGCCGCGGTAGTGCAGTTCGTAGCAGAGGTAGAGGGCGAGTTGGAGGTCCTCGCCGTACACCGGGGCGGCGGCCACGTCCTCCTCGGAGGGCAGCGGGCCCGAGCCCCGCAGATACGTCGTCACGGCGCGGCTGAGCGGCCCGCGCGGCGCGGGCAGCAGAGGTTCGTCTCGAGGGTCGTCCATGGGCCCCGTGTACCCGGACGGCGTACGGAAACCCCTGCTGGTGTGGCGGGGGCGGACGCGCGGGGTACCCCATGACGTCATGAAGGCATTGGTGATCAACTGCACGCTCAAGAAGTCGCCGGAGACCTCCAACACCGAGGCGCTGTTCCGGACCGTCACCGAGCAGCTGGAGCGGGAGGGCGTCGAGGTCGACGTCGTCCGCGCCGTGGACCTGGACATCGCCCCCGGCGTGGTCAGCGAGGCCGTGCACGAGGGCGACGACTGGCCGGGGGTGCACGAGAAGCTGCTCGCGTCGGAGATCCTCGTCATCGCCTCGCCGACCTGGCTGGGCCAGCCGTCCTCGGTGGCCAAGCGCGTCCTGGAGCGCATGGACGGGATGATGTCCGAGACCGACGACGAGGGACGTCCGGTGGCCTACAACCGGGTCGCCGGCGTCGTCGTCACCGGCAACGAGGACGGGGCGCACCATGTGATCAGCGAGATCACGGGCGCGCTCCACGACATCGGCTACACCGTCCCCGGCCAGGCGTGGACCTACTGGAACCAGGGCCCGGGCCCCGGACCGAGCTTCCTGGAGGGCGGCAGCGGCCAGGACTGGTCGCGCGGCACGGGCCGCGCGATGGCCGCGAACCTGCTGGGCGTCGCCCGCGCCCTGGCCGCCCACCCGCTCGGCGCCCCGCCGCAGTAGGGGCGGGCACGGGGCTGCCGTCCAGGTCCCCTCCGAACCCGGGTGACGGCCCGCGCGCCGCTACTCGCCCTCCGCCTCCTCCTGCGCCCGGACGTTGGGCGTGACGGCGTCGCCCGCCTCGCCGCGGTGACGGCGGTCCTCGTCGGTGTCCCGGGTGCGGCGCTCGGCCTCCTCCACCTCGCGCAGCACCTCCTCGAGGGCCGACTCGGACGGCTTCGGGGTGTCGTCGTGCTCGTGCTCGGACAACGGGCTCTCCTCACGTCGTGCTGGTCGTGCTCGTCGCTCCCCGCCCCGCGGGCGGGAGTCAGTGCCGGGCGGCGGCGATGCGCAGCGGCACCAGGTCGGCGCCCTCCGCCTCCCTCTCGTTGCGCCGGGTGATCTCCGCCCACCAGGAGGGGCCGTCCTCCACGTGGCGCAGCAGCACCCCCTCGCGCAGCGCCCAGGGGCAGATCGTCACCGTCGCCAGGCCGGTCAGCTTCATCGCGGTGTGCGCCACCACGGCCCCCGCCAGGCTCTGCGTCGCGCGGGGCGCGGAGATGCCGGGCAGCCGGGCGCGTTCGGCGGCCGGCAGGGCGGCCAGCCGGTCGATCGCCCCGCGCAGGTCGGCGGCGGACAGCTCCCGCTCCACGAACGGGCCGTGCCGCCCGGGCGCCGCCCCGCACAGCCGGCCGAGCTGCTGGAAGGTGCGGGAGGTGGCGACCGCCGTGCGCGGCCCCTCCCAGCGGATCCGGGCCGCGGCGTCGCGCAACTGGTGGCGCACCCGCCGGCGCAGGGCGCGCACCCGGTCGGGCGAGGGCGGGTCCTCGTCCCCGAAGTGCTCGTGGGTCAGCCGGGCCGCCCCCAGCGGCAGCGAGGCGGCGAAGTCGGGCAGCCGGCCGCGCCCGAAGGCGACCTCCATCGAGCCGCCGCCGATGTCCAGCAGGGCCAGCGGCCCGCAGCGCCAGCCCATCCAGCGGCGCGCGGCGAGGAAGGTCAGCTCGGCCTCGACCTCGCCGGGCAGGGTGCACAGCGCGACACCGGTCCGCTCCCGGACCGTGCGCAGCACCTCGTGCCGGTTCGGGGCCCCGCGCACCACGGCCGTGGCGAAGGCCAGGGGGCCGGCGGCGCCCCAGCGCGCGGCGGCCCGGTCCGCCGCCGCGACGGCCTCCACCAGGTCCTCCACGGCGCGGTCCGGCACCGGCCCGCCGGGCGTGACCTGCTCGGACAGCCGCAGCCGCCACTTTGCCGTGTGCACCGGCAACGGCGCACCGCCCTCCGTGTCCGACACGACGAGCCGGACGGTCTTCGATCCGACATCCACCACGCTGGTCCGCATGGCCCGTGGGTACCCACTTACCGCCCCGTCCAACGGACGGACCGCGCGGAGGGCCGCATACGCGCCACGGTGTGCGTGCTCTGACGGGAGGAGGACCGCGCCGTCCCCCGGGACCGACGGGCCGGCGGCTCAGGCCGGCTGCCTGCGCACCAGCCCGTGCAGCCGGCCCCGGGCGCCGGTGAGGAGCTCGGACGGGTGCCCTGCCGGACCACCGTGCCGGCCTCCCTCGCCACCACCCGGTCCGCGGCCGGCGCCGTCGACAGCCGGTGCGCGATGACGACGCCGGTCGCCCGCAGCGCCTGGGTGCTCTCGATCACCGTGCGCGGCGTCCCGTTGTCCAGGGCGCTGGTCGCCTCGTCGAACGGGCTGTGGACGCCGCCCGGACGGCGCGCGATCACGTCGTACGGCGCCGCGTCCTCCAGCGCCTCCACCACCGCCTCGTCCGGGACCGACGGGTCCCCTGCAGCGCCACGTTGTCCCGTACCGTGCCCTCGAGCAGGACCACGTCCCGGCCGGCGAAGGGGACGGACGCGGCGAGCGCCCCGCGCGGGACGTCCTCGGTGCGCCGCCCGTCGATGCGGATCGCGCCCTCCCACGGGGTGTACGGCCCCGCGATCAGCTGCGACACCGTCGACTTGCCGCTGCCCGAGCCACCCGTCAGCGCCCGGCCACGTGCGGCCCGCGGCCGGAATCCGGCACACCGGCCGCAAAGGCGTGTCCCGGACGGGTGCCCTGCGCACGCACCTCGGGTCCGGTGACCGGGTCGGGCATGCGCTGTGCAGATCCCCCGAAGCCGGGACCCACGGCGGGGCCGGACACCGGGCGTGCCTGCACGGTGGCGGACGGTGAAGGGCTGGGAGGGGGTGAACACCTCTCGAGTCCCTTGCGTACCAACGACCGTCCAGGCGCCCCGAACAGCCGCCGGACGGCGGCACGACTCCGGTCCCCCAGGAGGTCGAGAAGTTTGAGTCACAAGCGAATCCCGAAGCGCAAGGCCGCGGCAGCGGCGGGCGTCGTGGTGGCCCTCGGGGCCGCCGCGATCCTGCTCCCCAGTGCCAACGCGTCCCAGGACGGCGCGCAGGACGACGTCGCGGCCGCGCCGAGGACCCTCAAGGCGGGCGACGCCTCGGACCTCGCCGCCCGGCTCGCCGGCATGCTCGGCGACGCGTACGCGGGCGCCTGGTACGACGGCGAGGACAAGCGGCTCGTCGTCAACGTGGTGCGCGGCGGGGGCGCCATGGCCCTGAAGGCGCGCAGCGCGGGCGCGGAGGTCCGCGAGGTCGACCACAGCATGGCCGAACTGGAGGCCGGGGAGCGGACGTTGAAGACGGAGGCGACCATCCCGGGCACCTCCTGGGCGGTCGACCCGCGCACCAACAAGATCCTCGTCACCGCGGACAGCACGGTCACCGGCGACACGTGGGACCGGCTGGAGTCCACCGTCGAGGGCCTCGGCCCCGGCATGGCCGTCCTCAAGAAGTCCGCGGGCACCTTCCGCACCTTCGCGTCCGGCGGTGACGCCATCTTCGCGGGCGGCGCCCGCTGTTCGCTCGGCTTCAACGTCACCGCGGGCGACGGCAGCCCGGCGTTCCTCACCGCCGGACACTGTGTCGCCGCCGGCGACGAGTGGTCCGACCAGCAGGGCGGCGAGCCCATCGCCACGGTCGACCGGGCGCTCTTCCCGGGCGCGGGCGACTTCGCGCTGCTCACCTACGACGCCCCGGCCGTCGAGGCCCCGAGCGAGGTGAACGTCGGCGGCCGGACGGTCCCGGTCGTCCGGGCCGCGGACGCCACGGTCGGCCAGCAGGTGTTCCGCATGGGCAGCACCACCGGTCTCGCCGACGGACAGGTGCTCGGCCTCGACGCCACGGTGAACTACCCCGAGGGCACGGTCACCGGCCTCATCCAGACCGACGTGTGCGCGGAGCCCGGCGACAGCGGCGGCCCGCTGTTCACCCAGGACGGTCTCGCCATCGGCCTGACCTCGGGCGGCAGCGGTGACTGCACCGTGGGCGGCGAGACCTTCTTCCAGCCCGTCACCACCGCCCTGGAGGCGGTCGGCGCGACCCTCGGCGCCGGTGCCGGCGCGGACGGCCAGGCCGGCGGTCAGGAGCAGGGCGCGGGCGAGGAGACCGGCGACGGCCAGACGGGCGCGGACGGCCAGGCGGACGCCGAGGACCGGACGGGTGGTCAGGACGCAGGTTCCGGTCAGGACGCCGACTCCGGTCAGGACGGCGCGGGCGGGCACCACGGCGCGCGGGAGCGGACCGGCATGGGCTCCGGCCGTCACTCCGGGGCGGACTCCGGGCTGGTTCCGTCGTACTGACCCCGTGTGCGGGAGGCGCCCCCGGCCGTGTGCGGGCGGGGGCGCCCGCCCCCCCGCCGGGCTCAGTCCCGTGCGGTCTCGAGCAGCAGCACCGCCGTGTCGTCCAGCCGGTCCGCCGCGTGCGGACCGTGCCGCACGAGCGCGTCCGCGAGGTCGTCCAGGGGCAGCCCGTCCAGGCCGGTCAGCCGCCGGCACAGCTCGGCGAGGGCGTCCTCGAAGTCGACGCCGGGCGACTCCACCAGACCGTCGGTGTACAGCACCAGCAGCGAACCGGGCGGCAGGGCCACCTCCGTCGACGGGTAGACCGCCGCGCCGTCGATGCCCAGCAGCGGACCGCCGGCCAGGTCCAGCACCCGCACCCGCCCGTCGGGGCGGCGCAGCAGCGGCGGCGGATGCCCCGCACGCGACATCACGGCCCGCCCCCGCACCGGGTCGAGCCGCAGGTACAGACAGCTCGCGAACAGCTCCGAGCCCAGGTCCAGCAGCAGCCGGTTGGTGCTGCGCATCACCTCCTCCGGCGCCTGCCCCACGGCCGTGTACGCCCGCACCGCCGTGCGGACCTGCCCCATCAGCCCGGCCGCCGTCACGTTGTGCCCCTGCACGTCCCCGATCACCGCCGCCGCCAGGCCCTGTGTCGGCACCAGGTCGTAGAAGTCGCCGCCGATCTCCATGCCCTGGGTGGCCGGCAGGTACCGGGCGGCGGCCTCGATGCCCGGCAGCGCCGGCAGGGTGCTGGGCAGCAGCGCCTCCTGCAGTCCGTGCGCCAGCCGGTGCTTGGCGTCGTAGAGCATCGCCCGCTCCAGCGCCTGGGCGATCAGCCCCGCCAGACTGGTCAGCACCGCCCGTTCCTCCGTCGCGAACCGGTGCGGCGACCCGTACGACAGCACGCACGTCCCCACCGGGCGGCCCGAGGCGATCAGCGGCAGGTACGCCCACGCCGAGAACTCCGACGGGTGCGTCTGCAGGGCCGGGTACAGCCGCTCCAGCTCGTCCCGCGACGCGAAGAAGGCGGGCACCCCGGTGCGCAGCACCTGGCCGCCCGGCGTCGGCTCGGACAGCGGCAGCCCGTCGAACCGCTCCACCACCAGCGGGTCCGCGTACCCGCGGTGTCCGAGGACCCGCAGCCGTCCCGCGCGGGAGCCGAGGACCACCAGCCCCTGACTGCCCACCGCCGGCGCGATCTCGTCCGCGACCAGCTGCACCACGTCCTGCACCCCGACCGCCTCGGTCAGCGCGCCGGCCAGGCCCAGCACCTGGGTGATGGTCACCAGCCGGTCCCCGGCCGCCCCCGGCCGCGGCGTCGCACGGTTCATCTCCGTCACCGCGCGGGCCCTGCTGATCCGCACGCTGAGACCGGTGGTGCTCGGGTACATCCGGAAGGACAGCCACGTGTCGGGCGGGCGCAGCGCGACGAAGGAGGTGACGTGCTGGCTGAACAGCGCCGCCCGGTACCGGTCTTCGTACACCGGGTCGTTCAGCCACGGCACCGCCGCCCACATCTGCGCGCCCAGCAGCCGGTTCGCCGGGACGCCGAGCAGTTCGGAGGCGGCGGCGTTGGCGAACGCCACCCGCCCGTGCAGATCGAGCGAGCACAGCCCGTACGGCAGCCGGGAGACCATACGGGCCGCCTCCACCGTGCCGAGCGTGCCGGCCGCCCCGCCCACCGCCGGCGCGGCCAGCAGGTCCGGTTCCGGCGCGAGCGGCAGGCTGTGTTCGGCGGCCCGCTCCAGCCGCACCGCCAGCCGGTCGCAGGCGGCGGTGAGGTGCTCGCGCTCCCGGTCCGACAGCTCCGGCGGGTGCGCGCCCGGCCAGGTCACGAAGACCCCGCCGTACGTCCTGGCCGCCGTCGCCACCGGGAGCGCGGCCAGTGAGAAGGGGTAGGGGAGCACCATCGCGAGCCGGGGGTACTGGCGCGCCATCTCCTCCTCGCCGCCCACCCACACCAGCCGCCGCTCGCGCACCGCGTCGGAGACCGGGATCGGCGCGCTCAGCCCGACCCGCTCCCACGGCGCCGCGAAGGCGCGGGGCAGCCCCGCCATCACCGCCATCTCCAGCACGGGCTGGTCGGGGGAGAGGAGGTACACCGCGCCGGAGTGGGCGTGCACCTCGTCCATCATCGCGGCCAGCGTCAGCGACAGCAGCGGACGGCCGACCGGTGCCCGGGAGCCCGACGGCGCCTGCGCGGACGACTGCCCCTCGGACACGCCGACCACCTCCTCGCACGGCCCGCGTCACCGGGCCCGCACGGCCCTTCGCGCGCACCCCTGCGCGTACCCCGTTCCGCCGCCGTAAGGCCCGCGCTCCCCCTGCCGGCCTTGGCGGACCCCGCGAAGGGCTCCCGGGGCGGTCCGCCCGGGAGCCGTTCGCGCACAGGGGCTGCGCCCGTGTCCCTTTGGCGCTGTAATGGCCAACGTGGTCGGTGAGGGCGCTGTGGGAGGCGGCACGAGAACGCTGCGTGCCGAAGGCGCCCTGAGCGCGATCGCGGCGGACCCGGATCCACCCGACCGGCTGCGCAGGACTCTGGAGCAGGCCCTCGTCTTCGCCGGCGCCCTGTTCGCCGGCGTCTACATCCCCGGTGGGGACGGCGAGCTGTTGTGTCTGGCGGAGGCCGCCGGGGTGCCGCGGACCCTGTGCGGGGTGCGCGACTGCTACTCCGCCGCCGGCCGCGGCCCCGTCGCCGAGGCCCACCGCGGACGCGCGGTGTGGCTCGGCCCGAGGGACCTGGCCGCCCAGTCCCAGTCGCGGCGCACGCCCCGCCGCGACTTCCACCTCGCCGCCCTGCCCGTGCGCCGCGACGGCGGCGGCTGTCTGCTCGCGGTGAGCGAGCGGCCCGGCGGGTTCGACGCCGAGGACCGGGCGTGCCTCGGCCTCGTCGCCGACGCCGTCGCCTTCCCCGCGCCGCCCGTCACCGCCGAGGGCGCGGACCTGCCGCCGGGCGGCTTCAGCCTCGCCATGGACACCGGCCGGGTCCGGGTGCACGACGACGTCCTGGACCTCTACGGACTCGACCCGGACGACTTCGACGGGCGGGTGGAGACCCTGCTCGGCCTGGCCGTCCCCGAGGACCTGCCCTCGCTGATGTCCGTGGTGGAGGCCGACCACATGACCATCGGCGACCGCGAGCTGGAGTTCCGGGTGCTCCAGCCCGCCGGACCGCCCCGGTGGCTCCGGCTGCGCGGCCGGCTGGCGTCCGGCGGTGAGGGACGCCCGGCCCGGCTCGTCGGCACCGTCGCCGACGCCTCCTCGCTGCGCGCCGACGTCACCGACGTGGCGCGGGTGCAGCGCCTGGCCGCCGCCCTGTCCACCGCCGTGACCGTGCGGGACGTCGGCAAGGCCGTGGTGGCGGCGTTGCGCCGTCCGCTGCGCGCGGACCGGATGGCGCTGGCCGAGCTGGAGAGCGACCGGCTCGTCGTCACCGTCCTCGACCCGCCCGAGCCGGAGGCCTGGCCGGAGCTGTGGCGGTCGGAGTGGCGCACCGAGTGGCCCGACGCGCCCGTGCGCACCATGCCGACCCTGGCCGCCGCGCTGCGCGACGGCCGCCCCGCGATGTGGCCGGCCGGCTCCCCGCTCGAGCCGGCGCTCGCCGGGGTCGGCCCGGGCGGTCTCGCGGTGCTGCCGCTGCCCGCCGGCAACCGCATGGCCGGCGCCTGCCTCGTCGGCTGGGACGCCCCGCACGACATCGGTGCGGACGAGCGGACCCTGCTCACCGCCGCCGCCAACCTGGCCGGACAGGCGCTGATGCGAGCCCGCGCCTTCGACGCCGAGCACGAACTGGTCGGCATGCTCCAGCGCCAGCTGCTGCCGCGCCGCCTGCCCCGGCTGCCGGGCGCGGTCGCCGTCGCCCGCTACCTGCCGAGCACCGCCGGACTGGAACTCGGCGGCGACTGGTACGACGTCATCCCGCTGGCCGACCACCACGTCGCCCTCGTCATCGGGGACGTACAGGGCCACAGCGCCGGCGCCGCCACCCTCATGGGACAGATGCGCACCGCCCTGCGCGCCTATGCCGTCGAGGGACACCCCCCGGACGTGGTGGTCTCCCACGCCAACCGGCTCCTCGTCGACATGGAGACCGACCTCTTCGCCACCTGCTGCTACGTCGACGTCGACATGGAGGCGGGCGCCGCCTGGTGCGTGCGCGCCGGGCATCTGCCGCCGGTGCTGCGCCACCCGGACGGGCGCACCGAGATCGCGGAGGCGGAGGGCGGTCCGCCGCTCGGGGTGGTGCGGCAGTGCGACTTCCCCATGAACCCGCTGCGGCTCCAGCCCGGCACGCTGGTCGCCCTCGCCACGGACGGCCTGGTCGAGTCGCCGGACTCCGACGTCGACACCGGCATGGAGCGGTTCGCCCGGCAGGTGGCCGCCGCCGACCCCGCCGACCTGGGCCCGGTCGCGGACGCCCTGCTCGGCAACGCCCTCCGCAGCGACGACGTGGCGCTGCTGCTGATGCGCTACGACGGTATGGACACGCGCCCGCTGCGGGAGAGCTGGACCGTGTGGCGGGTCCCGCAGGCGGTCGGTCACGCCCGCCGCTTCACCCGGCGCACGCTGCGCTCCTGGGGCGTCACCGAGGCGATCGACGCACCGCTGCTCGCCGTGTCCGAGCTGGTCACCAACGCCCTGGTGCACACCGACGGCCAGGTGCGCCTCGACCTCGCCCTGATCGGGGACCGGCTGCGCCTCGCCGTCGCGGACGCCTCCCCGCGCTCGCCGGTGAAACCCACCAGCATCGGCTGGGAGGCCACCGGGGGCCGCGGCATCCTGCTCGTCGAGGCGGTGTCGGAGTCCTGGGGCACCCTGCCGGTCAGCGGCGGCAAACAGGTGTGGGCGGAGTTCACCGTACGGCGCTGACGATGCCGCAGGCCGTACGGCGGGTACCCGGCACCCCTGTCGCTCCGGCCGGGCGAGGCCGGGCACGCCGAGGAAGGGACCCGCCATGACCCAGTACGTCCGCGACATCATGACCTCCGCGCCCGTGGCCGTCGGACCGCAGACCTCCGTCGCGCAGGCCGCCCGCCTCATGCGGGACCACGACCTGGGCGCCGTGCTGGTCACCGACGACGGGCGGCTGCGGGGCCTGGTCACCGACCGGGACCTGGTGGTGCGTTCGGTCGCCGAGGGCGTCGACCCCGAGGAGACGACCGTGGCCGGCGCGTGCAGCGAGGACCTGGTGACCGTACGGCCCGACGACGAGCTGGACCTCGCGGTGCGGCTGATGCGCGAGCACGCCGTGCGCCGCGTCCCCGTGGTCGAGGACGAACACGCCGTCGGCGTCCTGTCGTTGGGGGACGTCGCCCTGGAACGCGACCCGGAGTCGGCCCTCGGCGACATGGCCGTCGCCCGCCCGAACACATGAACCACCCACGGTGGTCATGAAGTTGAGTGAATCCGGAGGCGCGGTGTTTGAGCCGTGCGGCACCGGGAGACCCGGCCCGCCGGTGACCGCAGAAAGGAAGATGATGTGACGTGATCACGGAGAAGACGGACAAGCCCCGGACCCGGCGTTCGGAGACCGGCTGGGCGCGCGCACGGCGCCTGCGCGACCAGGGACCGCTGCGGACCTGCCTCCCCGCGGTCGACCGGGACCCCGTGCCGGCCGCCCCGGTCACCTGGGCCGAGGGGAACATCGTGCGCGGCGAGGACTGACCCCCGCCATCACCGGGCCCGCACCCACGGGGTGTGCGGCCCGGCGGCGTGTACGCGTCCCCACCCGCCCCGGCGTCCAGGCCGCCCACCACACGCTCCTCGACGGTGGCTGCGGCCTTGTCGACGTCACACGCCGGGTGCCTGGTCACCGGCTGCACGTGCCCGATCCACCCGCCGTGGTGCTGCAGCACCGCACACCGCACGGCGAAGCGCCACTTCGTCCACCGGGAGGCCGTCCGCTTCGGTGCGGGTGGTGACCGGTGCGCTCGCAGGGGGTGCGCCGGGGTGTTCTCGGCCCCCTCGACGGTCGGAGGGTGGGCACCGTACCGTCGACGACGGTCACAAGGGGGGCCGGCGGGCGGGCCCGGCCGCATGACGAGGGGTGAGGAGTGGCGATGGTGGGCAAGGACCCTTGGATCAGGCCACTGCGCGGCGCCGCGGATGCTCGGGCGCGCGTGGTGTTCTTTCCGCACGCCGGAGGCGCCGCCTCGTTCTACGCTCCGTTCGCGCGGCGGTTCCCCGACGGGTACGACGTCGCAGCCGTTCAGTACCCGGGGCGGCAGGAGCGTTGGGGCGAACCGTTCGTGACGACCGTCGAAGGCCTTGCCGACCGGCTGCTGCCGTCCCTGCGGCGATGGGCGGCAGAGCCCGTGCCGCTCGTCCTCGTCGGTCACAGCATGGGAGCGTCCGTCGCCTTCGAGTCGATGCTCCGGCTCGGGCGCGACCGGTCGACGGCCCACTGCCGCCTGGTCGTCTCCGGCCGCGCCGCCCCGTCGGTGACGCGAGAGGCCCAGGCGTTCGACTCCGACCGGGACCTGCTCGACCACCTCGCACGCCTCGGCGGAACCGACACGGCGATCCTGAGCAGCCCGGACCTGATGGACCTGACGCTGCCCGCCATCCGCAACGACTACCGGGCAGTCACCCGGTATCGGCCGGTCCCCGACGCGGTGGTGGCGACGCCCGTCCTCTGTCTGACCGGGGACCGGGACCCGCAGGTGACGCCGGAGGAAGCCGCAGCCTGGAAGAGCCACACCACGGCCGGCTTCCGGCTGGAAATGCTCCCCGGCGGACACTTCTTCCTGTCGGACCACCAGGACACCGTCGTGCGCCTCGTCGCCGAGTGCGCCGAGGCCGGCGACCGATGACGGGCGGCGGGCCCGCAGTGCGCCGGGGCCGCGCCGAACTGCTGCTCTCTCATTGACGTGGCGCCCACGCACGTGGGCGAGCGCGCGTGTCCCCGGTTTTCCGCGTGCGCCGGGTCGGTTTCGACGCCGTGGCTGTGCCGGTGCCGGACGACCGGGCGGGGCCCGGGGCGGCCCCCGCCCGGTCTGGCCGAAACCCGTCGCGTGGACGGCCGTGTGATCGAGGCGGTGGTTGCGGGGGTGAGGGGGGCCGTGCCCCGCGGTGGCGAGGGCGTGTGAATTCTCTTCGACAACACCAGGTTTGAATGTGAAACGCCGGGATACACGCCCTTCTTGGCGGGGCGCCTGACGGCTCTCCCCTTCGATTTCGGGGGGTTGCGATCTCGTCACCCGACGTGAAAACTGTGAGCGCGCTCGGCCCGGACGAATCGTGTCGAAGGCGTGTTCTTGGCATGTGAAGTGCGGAATCGTGGGTCAGGGGAGTTCCCGCGCGGGGTTGCTGCACGGGAGAAGTCACGGGGGGATGTGTTGATGCCTGTTCGTCGGTCCCCGGGGTGTGTGCTGCCAGGCTGCGCAGGTGCGGGCCTGTCCGCTGCTCGGCGGGCTTCCGGACCGCTCGGAGCCGCATCCCCGCCGTCCGAAAGCTGTTCTCAGATGTGCTGACGCCCGGGCCGGCACGCCGTGGGCCGGCGGACCGGCCGGTCGCTCCCGGCCCGGCCCCCGGGGGGCGGGCCGCGCGGCGGCCCGCGGCGCGGAGCGAGAGCCGTCCTGCGGCGCCACGCCCGGTGGCCGCGGGCATGACGGCCACCCCTGCCCGCGGCGGCCCACGGCGTCCTCGCACCACGGCATCGTCGGTGACCCACCGCCGGGCCTGCGCGTTCTCACCCAAGGAGAAACGGTGACAAGCACAGAACTGACCGGGGCGGAATCGCCACTCGACGCGTTACCCGAGAGATGGCGCTGCTTACGCGACGCGGGCCCCGTGGCGTACGACGAGGAGCGGCAGCAGTGGCACGTCGTGGACCACCAGGGCGTCGCTGCCGTCCTGTCCGACCCGGCGACGTACTCCTCCGACATGACGCCGATCGCCCCCACCCAGGAGGACTTCGAGGCCTTCACCCAGGGCAACTTCGTCGGCATGGACCCGCCGGAGCACCGCAAGCTCCGCACCCTGGTCAGCCAGGCCTTCACCCCCCGCGTGGTCCACGGACTCGCACCTCGTGTCGAGGCCGTCTGCGCGCGGCTGTTCGACGGTGTCGCCGACCGCGACCGCTTCGACCTGGTCGACACCCTCGCCTACCCCCTGCCGATCATCGTGATCGCCGAACTCCTCGGTGTCCCCGCCGAGGACCACCGGCTGTTCCAGGAGTGGGCCGCGACCCTCTTCGGCGGCGACCAGCTCGGCGACAGCCTCGACATGGCCGACCTGGAACGGGCGCTGGAGGCCATCGCCCCGACCGTGCGCGAGATGAACGGCTACGTGCTGGACCACATACGCCGCCGCCGCGCCGACCCCGGTGACGACCTGACCACAAGACTCCTCTCCGCCGAGGTCGACGGGACGCGGCTGGAGGACCAGGAGATCGTCGGCTTCGTCGCCCTGCTGTTGGTCGCCGGGCACATCACCACCACCGCGCTGCTCGGCAACGCCGTGGTCACCTTCGACCGGCACCCCGGCACGTTCGACGCGCTGCGCAAGGACCCGGACCGGGTGCCCGCCGCGGTGGAGGAAGTCCTGCGGTGGCTCCCGCCCTTCCCCGAGCTGGGCCGGCGCACCACCCGGACCGTGGAGCTCGGCGGCCACGAGATCCCGGCCGACACCCTGCTGATGGTCCACCTGGGGGCCGCCAACCGCGACCCCTCCCGCTTCACCTCGCCGGACGTCTTCGACCCGGCCCGCGATCCCAACCCCCATCTGACGTTCGGGCACGGCATCCACTTCTGCTTCGGCGCCCCCCTGGCTCGACTGGAAGCCCGTATCGCCCTGCGGATGATGATGGATCGTTTCCCCGACATCGGGGTGCCCTCGTACGACGACGTCACGTACCAGAACCCGGCCGTCATCGTCGGCGTACGCCACCTGCCGATCGCCGTCACCAGGCCGTAAGCACGTCGACGCGCACCCCGCACCGCTCACCGTGGGGCCGGCGCACCCGCTCTCCCCGCACCCGCTCTCACCAGGAGTCACGTCCCCATGACCTACTCGACCGCCGCGCCGACCACCGACCGGCCATCGGCCGTCTCGCACCACGAGTTGCGCAGTCACCTCGAATCCCTCGCGCGCATACACCGCGTGCCCGGGGCCCAGCTCGCCGTCCACACGGGAACCCACCTCGTCAGCCTGCACACCGGCACGGCCGACGCCCTGACGAACACCGCGTTCACCGCGCGGACGGCCGTCCCCCTGGGGTCCGTCACCAAGGTCGCCACCGCCACCGCCGTCCTGCTCCTCGCCGATGACGGCGACATCGACCTGGACGAGCCCGTCAGCGACCTCCTGCCCGGCTTGCCCGGCGAGTTACCCGGTGTGACGGTCCGTCACCTCCTGAGTCACACCGCGGGCCTCCCCACCGGGCCCGACTCCGACAGCGCCGTCGGCGCCACCGCCTCCCGCTACCTCTCGGCCGTCTGGAACGCCCGGAACACCCTCTTCGCGCCGGGCACCGGATTCTCGTACTCCAACGCCGGCTACGTCGCCGCCGGCCGCATCCTGTCCGAAGTGACGGGCATGACCTGGCAGGAAGCGGTGACGGCGCTCGTCCTGGAACCCCTGGGCATCGTCCCCGCGTTCCTCGGCGACACCGCCCCCTCGCGGCCGCTCGCCAGCGGCCACGCCCTCAACACGGCCACGGGCCTGGTGCGCCCGGCCCACCAGAACCTCGCCCCGGTGGAGGCCCCCGCCGGAGCCCTGCTGGCCAGCGCCGAGGACCTGGTCACCCTGGGCAGAGCCCTGATCGGCCGATCGGCCGCGCTGCCGGCCGCCGTCGCCGACCGGATGCGCCACCCCGAACCGGCCGCCGACGCCGGTGCGCTGGCGGACTCCTGGGGCCTGGGCCCCGCCCTCTTCCAGCAGGACGGCCGGGTGTGGTGGGGCCACGACGGCAACGCCCAGGGCACCTCCTGCCACCTGCGGGCCGACGCCGACACGGGCATCGTGGTCGCCTTCACCGGCAACGCCGGTGCCGCCACCGCCCTGTGGCGCGACATCGCCGCCGAACTCGCCCGGCTCACCGGCATCCGCGTGCCCACCGGCCCGTCCGCCGACACCCGCCGCGGACCCGCCCTGACCCTCACGGACTGCGCCGGGACGTACCGCAACGGGGGCGTCGAGTACACGGTCAAGCTGGACGGGGACGGCAGGCCGACCCTGTCCGTCGACGGTGACTACCCCATTCCGTTGGTGTGCTACGCGGACCTGTCCTGCGACCTGGTGGACCCGTCCACCGGCCGGCTCGAACCGGGGGGCCGCTTCCACCGCGACCCGGTCACCGGGGCCATCGACCGGCTGCAGATATCCGGGCGCACCGCGCGCCGCACAGGCACCGGCTGACCGCACCGCGCGCCGCACAGGCACCGGCTGACCGCACCGCGCGCCGCACAGGCACCGGCTGACCGCACCGCGCGTCGCACCGCCGCCGTCCGACCGCGTCCCGCGCGCCACCCGTCACGCACCCGCCCCGTACGCGAAGACCCCGCACCGCTCCGGTGTGCCCGCGCGCCCCCCGCGAGCGGCGCGCCGGGTCCGCGCCCCGCCACCGCCCGAAGGACTGCTCCCCGATGACGGACCTGCACGCCCCGCGCCCCGCCACGCCCGCTTCCCCAGCGGCCGGTCCCGTCCCGCCGGCCCGTGCCGACCACGCCACACGGCACGTCCCGCTCCGTGAGGTGTTCACCGGCTGGGTGACGCGCGACCCGCACGCCCTCGCGGTGACCGACGGCCGCCGCACCTGGTCGTACGGCGAACTCGCCCGGCGGGCCGGCCGGCTCGGCGCCCACCTCGCCGCGAACGGCGCCGGACCGGAGCGGACGGTGGCACTGGTCCTGCCGCGCTCGATGGAACTGATCGCCGCCGAGCTGGCCGTGGCCCTGACCGGTGCCGCCTTCCTGCCCGTCGATCCCGACTACCCCGCCGAACGGCGGGAACTGATGCTCGCCGACGCCGCACCGGCCGTCGTCCTGGACGACCGCGACCGGGTCCGCGCACTGCTGGACGACGAGGACCGCGAGGCGACCGCGCCCGCCCCCCCGGTACTGCCCGACCATGCCGCGTACGTCATCTTCACCTCCGGCTCCACCGGCACCCCCAAGGGCGTCACCGTCACCCACCGGGGCATCGCCGGTTTCGCCGCGGCGGCCGCCGAACGCTACGCCGTCGGCCCCGGCGACCGCGTGCTGCAGTTCTCCTCGCCCAGTTTCGACGCCTCCGTGCTGGAGCTGTTCATCTCCGTGCTGTCCGGCGCCACGCTGGTCGTCCCGCCGCACGGGCCCTGGCTGGGCGACGAACTGGCCGCCGTCCTGGCCGAACACCGCATCACTCACACCCTCATACCGCCGGCGGCCCTCGCCACCCTGCCCGACCCGGCGGACCTCGGCGGTCTGCCGTCGCTGCGCACCCTGATCGTCGGCGCCGAGGCGTGCCCGGCCGCCCTCGTCGACCGGTGGGCCCCCGGCCGCCGCATGATCAACTCCTACGGGCCGACCGAGGCCACCATCGTCGCCACCTGGACCGGACCCCTGACCGCGGGCACCGGGACGCCCACCATCGGCGGCCCGCTGCCCGGCACCGAGGCACACGTCCTGGACGCGGCACTGCGCCCGGTGCCGCCCGGCGGCGAGGGCGAGCTGTACGTGGGCGGCGACGGTCTGGCCCGCGGTTACCTCAACCGCCCCGGACTGACCGCGACACGGTTCGTCGCCCACCCCTTCGGGCCGGCCGGCGCCCGTCTCTACCGCACCGGCGACCGGGTACGCCGGCGCGACGACGGCGAGCTGGAGTTCCTCGGCCGCGCCGACCGGCAGGTCAAGGTGCGCGGCTTCCGCATCGAACCCGGCGAGATCGAGGCCGCCCTGACCCGGGACCCTCAGGTCCGCGAGGCCGTCGTCGTGGTCCGTGACCAGGACCCGGGCCGCGGCCGGCTCATCGGCTACGTCACCCCCGCCGCCCCCGCCCGCAGACCCGAGCCGGCCCGGCTGCGCGCCGCCCTCGCCGCCGCGCTGCCCGCGCACATGGTGCCCTCCGCGATCGTCGTGCTGGACGCGCTGCCGCTCACCCCGCAGAACAAGATCGACCTCAGGGCACTGCCCGCCCCCGGTGCGGCGCCGACCGAGCGGCACGTCGCACCGCGCACCGACGGCGAACGGACCCTGGCCGCGATCTGGGCCGACGTCCTCGGCGTGGACACCGTCGGCATCGACGACGACTTCTTCGACCTCGGCGGCGACTCGATCCTCGCGGCCCGCGTGCTGACCCGCATCCGGGAGGCGTCCGGCGCCCGGCTCACCCTGCGCGACGTGTTCACCGCGCGGACCGTCTCCGCGCTCGCCCCGCTGACCGCCGAGCCGTGCGCCGCCCCGCCGGAGCCGATCCCCGCCGCCCCGCGCTCGGAACCCGTCCCGCTCTCCAGCGCCCAGCGGCGCCTGTGGTTCCTCGACGACCTCACCGACGGCGGCACCGAATACAACACCGGCGTCGCGCTGCGCCTGCGCGGCCCCCTCGACACGCCTGCCCTGGAACGCGCCCTGCACCGGCTCGCCGCCCGCCACGACTCCCTGCGCACCACCTTCGCCACGGTCGACGGGCAGGGCGTCCAACTCGTCGCCTCCGAGCCGGACCTGCCGCTGCGCACCGCCGACGTCGGGCACGTGCCCGCCGACCGGCGGGACAGCGCCGTCGAGCGCCTGCTGACCGAGGAACTGCGCCGCCCCCACGACCTGACGACCGGGCCCCTGACGCGGGCGCTGCTCGTCCGCCGGGCACCCGAGGACCACGTGCTGCTGCTGGCCCAGCACCACATCGTCACCGACGGCTGGTCGGTCGGCGTCCTGACCCGGGACCTGGCCGCCCTCTACCGCGCGGAGGCCGCCGGCGAACCCGACGGGCTGCCCGAACAGGCGGTGCAGTACCCGGATTTCGCGCTGTGGGAGCGCGGCCGGCACACGGCCGCCGACGCCCACGCCGACGACCTCGCCTACTGGAGACGCCACCTCGCCGGCCTCCAGCAGCTCGAGCTGCCCACCGACCGGCCGCGTCCCGGGGTGCGCACCACCGCGGGCGCCGCCCACCGCCAGGACCTGCCGCGCCACCTGGTGGACCGGCTGCGGCAGCTGGCCGCGGGCCGGGACACCACCGTCTTCACGGTGTTCGCCGCGGCGGCGGCCGTGCTGTTCGCCCGCCACTCGGGACAGCGGGACGTCGCCTTCGGCACCGTCACCAACGGCCGGGACCGCCGCGAACTCGAGGACGTGACCGGCTTCTTCGCCAACACCGTCGTGCTCCGCGGCGAGGTCGACGACGCCGTCACGGTCGACCGGTTCGTGCAGAGCATGCGCGCGACCGTGCTGGACGCGTTCGCCCACGACGGCGCGCCCTTCGACCGGGTGGTCGAGGAGCTGGCCCCGCCCCGCGACCCCAGCCGCACCCCGCTGGTGCAGGCACTGGTGGTCCAGCAGGCCGCCCCCGCCCGGCCGCCGGTCGCCGCCGGACTGCGCATCGATGACCACCCGCTGCCCCGCCCGGCCGCCCGCTTCGACCTGGTGCTGGAGTTCGCGCCGCGCGCCGACGGCGGGCACGAGCTGACGGTCGAGTACAACACGGACCTGTTCGACGCGGCGACCGTGGCCCGGATGGCCCGGCAACTGCACCACCTGCTCGAAGGCATGGCGGACGGCCCGCAGCGGACGCTGGCCGACCTCCCGCTGCTGTCCGACGACGAGCGGCGCGTGCTCCTCGACTCCTGGAACCCGCCCGCGTCGGCCACGGACCCGGCCGCCGACACCACGCTCCCCGCGCTGTTCGAGGAGCAGGTGACCAGGACGCCCGACCGGACCGCCGTGACCTGCGGCGACGCCCGGCTGGACTACGCCGGCCTGAACCGGCGCGCCAACCGGCTCGCCCGCCTGCTCGCGGCGCGCGGCGCGGGACCGGAGTCCCTGGTCGCACTGTGCCTGCCGCGCACCGCCGGCCTGCTGCCGGTGCTGTGGGCCGTCCTGAAGTCGGGCGCAGGCTACCTGCCCGTCGACCCCGCCTACCCGGCCGAGCGCATCCGCTTCATGCTCACCGACGCGGCCCCCGCCCTCGTCCTCGCCACCCGGGAGACCGCACACGCGCTGCCCGAGGACTGCGAGCCGCTGCTGCTGGAGGACGTGGCGCCCTTCGTCACCGACGCCACAGCCGACGCCCCGGCCGGCGCCGAAGCCGACCTCACGGATGCCGACCTCACCGACGCCGACCGCACGGCGCCCCTCCACGCGTCCCACCCCGCCTATGTCATCTACACCTCCGGCTCCACCGGCCGGCCCAAGGGCGTGGTCGTCACCCACCGCAGCGTGGCCGCGCTGGCAGCCTGGGCCCGGGACACGTTCGGAGCGCGCGGCTTCTCCCATGTCGTCGCCTCCACCTCCCTCAACTTCGACGTGTCCGTCTTCGAGCTGCTGTGCCCCCTGACGGCCGGCGGCAGTGTCGAGGTGATCGCCGACCTCACCGCGCTGGCCGATCTCACCGACGGTTCCCGGCCGGGCCGGGCCGGACTCCTCAGCGGCGTGCCGTCCGCGCTGTCCCGGGTGTTCGGCGGCGACGGCGCCCTGGAGGCGGACACCGTCGTCCTCGCCGGGGAGGCCCTGCCCGCCCGCACCGTCCGGGACCTCAAGGACGCGATGCCCGCGGCCGAGGTGGCGAACATCTACGGCCCCACCGAGGCAACCGTCTACGCCACCGCCTGGTTCGCCGGCGGCACCGTCCCCGAGCAGGCTCCGCCCATCGGCCGTCCCGTCGCCCGCACCCGCGCCTATGTCCTGGACCGTCTGCTGCGCCCCCAGCCGCCGGGCGTCACCGGCGAGCTGTACCTCGGCGGCGGCGGACTCGCGCGCGGGTACCTGCACCGCCCCGGCCTGACCGCCGCCCGCTTCGTCGCCGACCCGTTCGGCGCTCCCGGGGAGCGCATGTACCGCACCGGCGACCTGGTGCGCTGGGGCGCCGACGGCCAGCTGGAGTACCTGGGCCGCCTCGACCAGCAGGTCAAGGTGCGCGGTTTCCGCATCGAACTCGGCGAGGTCGAGGAGGCCCTGCGCGGCTGCGCGGGCGTCGCCGAGGCCGCGGCCACCGTCCGCGACGCCGACGGCCACCGCCGCCTCGCCGGGTACGTCGTCCCCGCGCCCGGCGCCACCGTGGAGCCCGAGGCCGTACGCCGTGCCCTCGGGCGCACCCTGCCCGAGTACATGGTGCCCTCGGCCGTCGTGGTGCTGCCCGCCCTGCCGCTCAACCCCAACGGCAAGCTGGACCGCGGCCGGCTCCCCGACCCGGCGCCCGCCGAACGCGCCGCCCGTCACGTCGCGCCCCGCACGGCCACCGAACGGACCCTCGCCGCCATCTGGGCCGGTGTCCTGCACGTGGAGCGGGTCGGCGCCGACGACAACTTCTTCGCGCTGGGCGGGGACTCCATCCTCAGCATCCAGGTCGTGGCCCGGGCCCGGCAGGCGGGCCTGACGATCAGCTCGCGGGACCTGTACCAGCACCAGACGCTCGCCGCCCTGGCCCGCCGCGCCGACGAGACCGGCAGCCGGCGCGGGGCCGCTCCGGCCGCCCCCGTCGAGGCCACCGGCACCGCGCCGCTGACCCCCATCCAGCACTGGCTGTTCGACAGCGCCGCCGAGCGGGCCGGGCACTTCGCCCAGACGCTGTCGCTGGACCTGCCCGCCGACGTCGACGAGAGCGCGCTCCAAGCCGCACTGGACGACGTGGTCGCCCACCACGACGCGCTGCGGTCCCGCTTCCTTGCCGACGGGGCGGGCGTACGGTGGCTGATCGACGGCCCGGCCGCGCGCTGCCGCCTCACCCGCCACACCGGCCCGGACACCGACTCCCCGCACCTCGGCCCGTTCGACCTGGCCCACGGCCCGCTGCTGCGCGCCGTCCTGCACGACCGGGGCGACGGACGGCCGCCCGTCCTGCACCTGTCAGTCCACCACCTCGTCGTGGACGGCGTCTCCTGGCGCCTGCTCCTGGAAGACCTCGAACACGCCTACCACGCACGCCGTGACGGCCGCGACGGCGCGGCCGCGCTGCCCCGCAAGTCCTCACCGCTGCGGCAGTGGGCCGAGCGGCTGGCCGCGCACACCGCCGCCGGCGGCTTCGCCGCGGAGAAGGCGTACTGGACCCGGGAGACCGAGGGCGCCCTGGCCGCCCTGCCTGCGGACCGGGACGGCGCCAACACCTACGCCTCCCAGCGCTCGGTGACGGTGCGGATCGGCCCCGAGGACACGGACCTGCTGCTGCGAACCCTCCCCGAGACGTACCGCACCCGGGCCAACGACGTCCTGCTCGCCGCGCTCGGCCGGGTGCTGTGCGGCTGGAGCGGCCACGAGCGGGTCCTGGTCGACGTCGAAGGGCACGGCCGCGAGGACCTGTTCGCCGACGTCGACACCAGCCGCACCGTCGGCTGGTTCACCACCCGCCACCCCGTCGCCCTGGCCGTCCCGCCCGAGGACGGCTGGGACGGCGTGCTCAAGCGGGTCAAGGAACACCTGCGCGCCGTGCCCCGGCACGGCATCGGCCACGGCGCCCTGACCCTGCCGGGCCTCGACGGCGCACCGCTCCCGGCGACCAGCGCGCAGATCAGCTTCAACTACCTCGGCCGGTTCGGCCTGTCCGAGACCTCCGCGGAGGGCCTGTTCCGCGGGCTGGCCCGTCCGCTGGAGCTGGAGGCCGACCCCGCCTCGACGCGCCCGCACCCCCTGGAGGTGGTGGGGCGGCTCGACGGGGACAGCCTGGAGTTCACCTGGTTCTACTCCTGCCGGCTGCACCGCCCGGAGACCGTCGCGGATCTCGCGGAACGCTACGCCGACGCGCTGGCCGGTCTCGCCCGGCACGCGGCCCGTCCCGGCGCCGCCGGACGCACCCCCTCGGACTTCCCGCTGGCGCGGCTCGACCAGAACCACGTCGACCGGATCGCGGGGGAGGACCCGGCGGGCCTGGAGGACGTCCACCCGCTCACGCCCACCCAGGCCGGCATGCTCTTCCACCGGCTCTCCCAGGCCGACCGCGGCGTGTACTTCCAGCAGTTGACGTTCGTCCTGGACGGAGTGCCCGACCCGGCGGTGCTGGCCGACGCCTGGCAGCGGATCACCGACCGCACCCCGGTGCTGCGCGCGCGGGTGGTGTGGGAGGACGTGCCCGAGCCGCTGCTCGCGGTGCAGCGCCGGGCCGCCGTACCGGTGGAGACCGCCGACTGGCGCGGCCTGACCGCGGCCGAGCAGGACGAGCGGCTGCGCGACCTGCTCGAACGCGACCGCGCCCGGGGCGTCGACCTGATCCGCGCCCCGCTCCAGCGCCTCGTGCTGGCCCGGGTCTCCGACACCGCGGTGCGCGTCGTGTGGTCCTTCGACCACCTGATCCTGGACGGCTGGAGCCTGTTCCAGGTGCTGTCCGACGTGTTCGCCTGCCACGCGGGCCTGTCCGGCAGCGCACCGATGACGCTGCCCGAGCGCCGCCCGTTCCGTGACTACGTCGCCTGGCTGCGTGAGCACACCGACGGCGCCGAGGGCGAACGCCACTGGCGGGCCCGCCTGAACGGCCTGGCAGAGACGACCGCGCTGCCCTTCGACCGCGAGCCCCGCGAGAGCCACCGCGCCGAGTCCACGGAGGCGGTGCGCGTCACCCTGCCCGAGGCCGTCACCAAGTCCCTGGAGGACGTGGCCAGGACGGCAGGCCTGACGCTCAACACGCTTGTTCAGGGCGCCTGGGCCGTGCTGATGAGCCGCCAGGCGGGCCGCGACGAGGTGGTGTTCGGCACCACCGTCTCCGGGCGGCCGCCCGAGCTGCCCGGCTCCGACGCCATCACCGGCCTGTTCATCGCCACCCTGCCCACCCGCGTGCGGGTGCCGCGCGACGAGCCGCTGCTCACCTGGCTGGCCCGGCTCCAGCAGGAGCAGAGCGAGGACCGGCGCCACGACCACGTGCCGCTGAACCGGATGACGGCGTACACCGACCTGCCCGAGCGGGCCGCCCTCTTCGACAGCATCGTCGTGTTCGAGAACTACCCGGTCGACGACGACCTGGCCGCCGCGCACGGCCTCCGGCTGAGCGGCCTGGAGGGCATCGAGACCACCAACTACCCGCTCAGCCTGGTCGCCTACCCCGGCGCGGAGCTCGCCCTGCGCCTCGGCTACGACCCCGACCTCTTCGACGCCGCCACCGTCGAGCGGATGGCCGAGTACCTCACCGTCCTGCTGGAGAGCTTCGCCACCACCCCGCGGTCCACCCCCGCCCGGCTGTCCCTGCTGACGGCCGCCCGCCGCGAGCAGGTGCTGCACACCTGGAACGACACGGCCGCCGACGCGCCCGTCACGACCACCGCGGACCTCTTCGCCGCCCAGGTGGAACGCACCCCGGACGCCGTCGCCCTGCTGGCCGGCGACGAGCGGCTGACCTACCGGGACCTCGACGCCCGGGCGACGGCCCTGGCCGGCCGGCTGGCCGCGCTCGGGGTGCGGCCCGAGGTCGCCGTCGGCGTGCTCATGGACCGCTCGACCGCCCTCGTCGTCGCCCAGCTCGCCCTCGCCCGCCTCGGCGGCGTGTACGTCCCGCTCGACGGCCGGGCCCCCGCGGACCGGCTGCGCACCATGCTCGCCGAGGCCGGCGCCGACCTGCTCCTCACGGACGCCCAGTGGCACGGAACGGCCGCGGACCTCCTGCCCGAGGGACACGTCCTGCGCCCGGACCTGGACACCGAAGGGCCCGCAGCGGACCTCGCCACCGTGCCGCGCGTGCACCCGGACAACGTCCAGTACCTCATGTTCACCTCCGGCTCCACCGGCAACCCCAAGGGTGTGGCCGTACGGCAGCGGGACGTCGCCGCGCTCGCCCTCGACCGTGCCTTCGCGAGCCACGACCGCGTCCTGGTGCACTCCCCGCACGCCTTCGACGCCTCCACCTACGAGCTGTGGGTGCCCCTGCTGCGCGGCGGCACGGCCGTCCTCGCCCCGCCCGGGGAGCTGGACGCCGCCGCCGTACGCTACGCGATCGCCGAACAGGGCGTCGGCTGCGTCTTCCTGACGATCGGCCTGTTCCGCCTGTTCGCCCAGGAGGACCCCGCCTGCCTGCGCGGCGCCCGCGAGGTGTGGACCGGCGGCGAGGCCGTGCCCGGCGCCGCCGTACGGCGCGTGCTGGACGCCTGCCCCGACCTCACCGTCGTCGACGTCTACGGCCCCACCGAGACCACCACCTTCGCCACCCGCCGGCCCTTCCGCGCCGGTGACACCCTGCCCGCGGCGCTCCCCATCGGCCGCCCCCTGGACGACACCCGCGCCTACGTCCTGGACGGCGCCCTCCAACCGCAACCGCCCGGTGTGCCGGGGGAGTTGTACCTCGCGGGTGCCGGACTGGCCCGCGGTTACATCGGCCGCCCCGGCGCCACCGCGGCCCGCTACCTGGCCGACCCCTACGGACCGCCCGGCGGGCGGATGTACCGCACCGGCGACATCGTGCGCTGGGGCGCCGACGGTGATCTGCACTTCGTGGGACGCGTCGACGACCAGATCAAGATCCGCGGCTTCCGGGTGGAGCCCGCCGAGATCGAGGCCCGGCTCACCGCCCACCCCGCGGTCGCCGAGGCGGTGGTCTCGGTGTCCCGGCACGAGGGACGCAAACGCCTGGTCGCCCACCTGGTGCCGGCCCCCGGCGCCGCCGTGCCGCAGACGGCCGAGCTGCGCGCCCACGTGGCTGCCGAGCTGCCCGACTACATGGTCCCGGCCGCTTTCGTCCCCCTCGCCGAGCTGCCCCTGACCACCAACGGCAAGGTCGACCGGCGCCGGCTGCCCGCCCCCGAGTGGTCGGCGGCGGCCGACAGCGCCTACCGCGCGCCGCGCACCGAGGCCGAGCGGGTGCTCGCCGGCATCTGGGCCGAGCTGCTGGGTGTGGAACGCGTCGGCCTGGACGACCACTTCTTCATGCTGGGCGGCGACTCGATCGTCAGCATCCAGGTCGTCTCCCGGGCCCGCACCGCCGGGCTCGCGCTGACCCCGAGGGACCTGTTCCGCCACCCCACGCTCGCCGCCCTGGCCGCCGCCTCGACCGGCGCCGCCGCGACCGTCGCGGGCACCGGGCCGGTCGCGGGCGAGGTGCCCCTCACCCCGATCCAGCGCTGGTTCCTCGACGCCGCGCTGCCGCGCCCGGAGTACTTCAACCAGTCGGTGGTCGTCGAGACCGGTGAGGACGTGGACCCGGCTGCACTGCACACCGCCCTGGCCGCGCTGTGGTCCCATCACGACGCCCTGCGCGCCCGCTTCACCCGTGCGGCGGACGGCACCTGGCGCCAGGAGTACGCCTCCGCGGACGCCGACGTGCCGGAGCTGCTGCGGGCGCACGACCTGAGCGGCCAGGACGCCGACGTCGCCGCACAGACCGAGGCCCGCCTCACCCACGAGGCGCACACCGGCTTCCGGCTGGACACCGGACCGCTGATCGCCGCACGCCTCTTCACCGGCGGCGGCCGGCCACCGCGCCTGCTGCTGACGGCCCATCACCTGATCGTCGACGGCGTCTCCTGGCGCGTCCTGCTGGAGGACCTGGAGACCGCCTACCGGCAGGCCGGGAACGGCGAGCCGGTCCGGCTGCCGCAGCGCACCACGTCCGTGCG
Source organism: Streptomyces sp. DSM 120436 (assembly GCF_055778765.1). Taxonomy (NCBI): domain Bacteria; kingdom Bacillati; phylum Actinomycetota; class Actinomycetes; order Kitasatosporales; family Streptomycetaceae; genus Streptomyces; species Streptomyces sp. DSM 120436. Next base: position 4,545,328 of record NZ_JBSKBS010000001.1, read on the forward strand.
GGAGTGGGTGCGGCGGCTCACCGCACGCACCGGCGAGGCGGACCTCGCCGCGCAGCGCGCCCACTGGGCCGACGTCTCCCGGCACTGCGCCGCACCCCTGCCCGAGGACCTCGACGGCGGCAACACCGTCGCCGACCTGCGCGCTGTGACCGTACGCCTCGACCGGCGGCGCACCGAGGACCTCCTGCGCAAGGTCCCCGGCGTGTACCGCACCCGCGTCGACGACGTCCTGCTGACCGCCCTGGGCCGCGTCCTGGCCGACTGGACCGGCCGGAGCACCGTCGCCGTGGGACTGGAGGGCCACGGGCGCGAGGACCAGCACTTCGACGACCTCGACCTGTCCCGCACGGTCGGCTGGTTCACCAGCCTCTTCCCGGTCGCACTCGACCTGCCCGACGGCGACTGGGGCACCGCGCTGAAGGCCGTGAAGGAACAGCTGCGGGCCGTGCCCGACCGGGGCATCGGCTACGGCGTGCTGCGCCACCTCGCGGGCGACGAACACCTCGCCGGAGCACCGCTTCCCGGCGTCAGCTTCAACTACCTCGGCCGCTTCGACTGGTCCGCCGCCGACGCCGAGCTGGTCCGGGCCGTGCCCGGCGGCCTGGACGGCGCGGAGGACCCCGGCGCGCCCCGGCCGCACCTGCTGGACGTGGTGGCCCGCGTCGAGGACGACCAGCTGGAGATCACCTGGCACCACAGCGGCGGCCGCCACCGCGAGGAGACCGTCGTCTCCCTCGCCGAGGGCATGCTGCGGTCCCTGGAGGAGATCGTCGCGCACTGCGCCGCCCCCCGGGCCGGCGGCCGCACCCCCTCGGACTTCCCGCTGGCCCGGCTCGACCAGGCCGCCGTGGACCGGGTCGTGGGCGACGGCCGCGGCGTCGAGGACGTGTACCCGCTGACCCCGATGCAGGCGGGCATGCTCTTCCACAGCCTGATGGACCCGCAGGGCCGCACCTACGTCAACCAGGTGCAGGTCGTCCTGCACGGCGTCACCGACCCGCACGCCCTCGCCGGGGCCTGGCAGGACACGGCGGACGCCAACGCCATCCTGCGCACCCGCCTGGTGTGGCAGGAGACCGCCGAACCCCTCCAGGTGGTGGAGACGCGGGCCGCCGTGCCCGTCACCCACCACGACTGGACCGGCCGGACCCCCGAGTGGTGCGCACGCGAGACGGAGGCGCTGCTCGCCGCCGACCGCGAGGCCGGCATCGACCTCGGCGCGGCCCCGCTGATGCGGCTCGCACTGATCCGGCTGGCACCGGACCGGGTGCGCATGGTGTGGACGTTCCACCACGTGCTGCTCGACGGCTGGAGCGCGGCCCAGGTGTTCGACGAGGTGTGCGAGCGGTACGCGGCCCGGACCGCCGGCCGCCGCCCGCAGGTGCCCGACCGGGCCCGCTTCGCCCGCTACCTGGAGTGGCTGGCCGTTCAGGACACCGCCCGGGCGGAACAGCACTGGCGCGACACCCTCGCCGGGTTCGCCGTGCCCACCGAACTGCCCCGCGACCGGCGCCCCGCCGACACCCACGGCGCGTCCTCGTCGGGCACGGTGCGGGTCGCCCTCGGCACGGAGGTGTCGGCACGGCTCAGGGACACCGCCCAGCGGGCCGGGCTGACCGTCAACACGGTGCTTCAGGGCGCCTGGGGCCTGCTGCTGCACCACTACGGCGGCGGCGACGACGTCGTCTTCGGCACGACCGTGTCCGGCCGCCCCGCCGAACTGCCCGGCGTGACCTCGATGGTGGGCCTGTTCATCAACACCCTGCCCACCCGGCTGCGCGTCGACCGGCGGCGCCCGGTGCTGGAGTGGCTGCGCGAACTGCAGGCCGCCCAGGTCGAGTCGCGCCGCCACGACTTCGTGTCCCTCGCCCAGCTCCAGTCGTGGAGCGAAGTCCCCGGCGGCACCGGCCTGTTCGACAGCATCGTCGTCTTCGAGAACTACCCGTTCGACGCGGGCGCCCTGACCCGGCACGGACTCGCCGTCGAGCAGGAACGCGACGTCGAGCCGACCAGCTACGCGCTCAGCGTGGTCGTCGCCCCCGGCGACGACGTCACCGTGAGCCTCGACTACGACCCGGCCGCCTTCGACACGGCCACCGTCGAGGGGATCGGCGCGAGCCTGCGCACGCTCCTGACGCAGTTCGCCGCCGACGCCGACCGCAGCCTGGCCGACCTGGCCCCGCTCGAACCGGCCGACGGCCGCCGCCTCCTGGACCGCCTCGCCGGACCCGGGGCGCGACTCCCGCGGCGCACCCTCCCGGACGCCTTCGCGGACCAGGTCGCCCGCACCCCCGACGCGCCCGCCGTCAGCTCCGGCGCCGACCACCTCACGTACCGGCAGCTCGACGAGCGCGCCAACCGGCTCGCCCGCCTGCTGATCGAGGCCGGCGCCGGGCCGGAGCGGTTCGTCGCCCTGGCCCTGCCCCGCACCGCCGACCTGATCGTGGCACTCCTCGCGGTCCTCAAGAGCGGCGCCGCCTACCTGCCGGTCGACCCCGGCTACCCGGCGGAGCGCATCGCGTTCCTCTTCGAGGACGTACGCCCCGACGCGGTGATCACCAGCGCGGAGACCTCCGCACGGCTGCCGGACGGCCCGTACACGCGGATCGCCCTGGACGACCCGGACGGGGCCGCCCGGCTGGCCGCCGCGTCCGCCGCGCCCGTCGGCGACGGCGAGCGGCGCGGCAGGCTGCTGCCGGACCACCCGGCCTACGTCATCCACACCTCCGGCTCCACCGGCCGGCCCAAGGGCGTCGTCGTCCCCCACGCCTCGGTGGTGGCGCTGACCGACTGGGCCGCCGCCGAGTTCACCGGCCGCGGGCTCGCCCACGTGGTGGCGTCCACCTCGCTCAACTTCGACGTGTCGGTCTTCGAGATCTTCTCGCCGCTGCTGGCGGGCGGCCGGGTCGAGGTCGTCCGCGACCTGCTGGCCCTCGCCGAACGGTCCGAACCGTGGCGGGCGGGGCTGCTCAGCGCCGTGCCGTCCGCCCTCGGCCGGCTGCTGGCCGAGGACACCGTGCACGTCGGCGCCGACACCGTCGTCCTGGCCGGCGAGGCACTGCCCGCCCGCGCCGTCCAGCAGGTACGGGCGGCGGTGCCCGGCTGCCGGGTGATGAACATCTACGGCCCCACCGAGGCCACCGTCTACGCCACCGCCTTCACCTGCGACCCGGCCGACCCCGACCGCGTCCCGCCCATCGGCCGCCCCGTCGGCGGCGCCCGCGCGTACGTCCTCGACGCCCGCATGCGGCCCGTGCCCGTCGGGGCGCCCGGCGAGCTGTACCTCGCCGGGACCGGGGTGGCCCGCGGCTACCTCAACCGGCCCGGTCTGACCGCCGGCCGCTTCCTCGCCGACCCGTTCGGCCCGCCCGGCAGTCGCATGTACCGCACCGGCGACCTGGTCCGCTGGACCGCCGGCGGTGACCTGCTGTACCTGGGCCGCACCGACGACCAGGTCAAGGTGCGCGGCTTCCGCATCGAACTCGGCGAGCTGGAGGCCGCGTTGGCCCGGCACCCGCAGGTCGCCGCGGCCGCCGCCCGCGTCGTGGAGCACGGCGGCCACAAGCGCCTCGTCGGCTACGCCGTGCCCCGGGCCGGCGACCTCCCCGCGCCGGCCGAGCTGCGGGAGTTCCTCGCCCGCACCCTGCCCGACCACCTGGTCCCGGCGGCCGTGGTGCCCCTGGAGCGGCTGCCGCTGGGCGCCACCGGCAAGCTGGACCGGCGCGCCCTGCCCGAACCGGTGTGGTCCGCGGCCGTCACCCCGCAGGGCACCCGGCCCCCGCGCACCGCGACCGAACAGACGCTCGCCGCGATCTGGGCGCAGGTGCTGGGCGTGCCCGACGTGGGCGCCACGGACAACTACTTCGCGCTCGGCGGGGACTCCATCCTCGGCATCCAGATCGTCTCCGCGGCCCGCCGGGCCGGACTGACCCTGACACCCCGTCACCTGTTCGCCCATCAGACGATCGCCGAGCTGGCCGCCGCGGTCGACACCTCACCGGCCGGCCCCGCCACCGCCACGGCCGACCAGGGCCCGGTCGTCGGCGACGTTCCCCTCACGCCCGTGCAGCACTGGCTGTTCGACACCCTCACCGGTGACCCGGCCCGCTTCACCCAGGCGGTCTCCTTCGAGACGGCGCCCGACACGGACGAGACGCTGCTGCGCGCCGCCCTCGCGGCGGTGCTGGAGCAGCACGACGCGCTGCGCATGCGCTACGAGCCCTCGGGCGACGGCCGATGGCGGCAGGTGGGCACCCCGCCCGGCGCCGCACCGCACCTGGAGGTGCACCGCGCCCCTGAGGAACCGGCCGACGTGGCCGCCGAGTTGTGCTCCTCGTTCGACCTGGCGGGCGGGCCGCTGCTGAAGGCCGCCCTGTGCCACCGGGACGGCGACCGGCCGCCCGTGCTGCTGCTGGCCGCCCACCACCTGGTCGTCGACGCGGTGTCCTGGCGGGTGATCCTCGAAGACCTTGAGGCCGCCCACCGGGCGCTGCGCGCCGGCGGCACCCCCGACCTGGGCGCGAAGACCACGTCCTTCCGCGACTGGGCCCGGCGCCTGGCCGCGTACACCGCCGACGACGGCTTCGACGACGAGGTCGCCCACTGGAGCGCCCTGCACCCCACCGACCTGCCGACCGATCGGCCCGGCGGCAACACCGCCGCCGACGAGGAGACCGTGACGGTGGCCCTCGGCGCCGAGGAGACCCGGCGCCTGCTGACGGAGGTCCCCGACGCCTACCGCACCCGCGTCAACGACGTCCTGCTGACCGCCCTCGGCCGGGTCCTCGCCCGCTGGACGGAGCAGGACCGGGTGGTGGTCGCCCTGGAGGGCCACGGCCGCGAGGACCTCTTCGACGGCGTCGACCTCTCCCGCACCGTCGGCTGGTTCACCACCATGTACCCCGTCGGCCTCGACGTGCCCCGCGGCGCCGACCTCGGCACCGCGCTCAAGACCGTCAAGGAGAATCTGCGGGCCGTACCGCGCGGGGGAGTGGGCTACGGCGCGCTGCGCCACCTGCACCCGACGGCGGGAGCCGGGCTGCCCGCCCTGCCGCAGGTCGGCTTCAACTACCTCGGCCGGCAGGACCGGAACGGGGGCGGGGACGGTCTGCTGCGGGCGCCCCACGAGGGCCTGACCGGCGGCATGGACCGCTCGGCGCAGCGACCCCACCTCATCGACGTGCTCGGCCGGGTCACCGACCGGCGCCTCGAGTTCACCTGGTCGTACTCCCGGGCGGTGCACCGGCCGGAGACCGTCGCCCGTCTCGCCGAGGAGACGGCGGAGGAGCTGCGCCGGATCGTCGCGCACTGTGCCGAGCCCGGCGCGGGCGGCCGCACCCCGTCCGACTTCCCGCTGGCCGCCCTGGACCAGGCCGCCGTGGACCGACTCGTCGGCGACGGCCGCGACGTGACGGACGTCTACCCGCTCACCCCCACCCAGACCGGCATGGTCGTGCACGGCATGGACGAGCCCGGCGAGGGCCTGTACGTCGAGCAGATCACCTTCGTCGCCGACGGCGTGCGCGACCCCGCGCTGCTCGCCGACGCCTGGCAGCACGTCGTGGACGCCACGCCCGTGCTGCGCACCGCCGTCGCCCTGACCGGAGTCCCGGTGCCGTTGCAGACCGTGCACCGCCGGGTACCGCTGCCCGTCACCCGGCTCGACTGGAGCGACCTCGGCCCGGAGCGGCAGGAGAGCGCACTGCGGCGGCTGCTCGACGAGGACCGGGCCCGCGGCATCGACCTGGACCGCCCCCCGCTGCTGCGGGTCACCCTGATCCGGCTCGGCCCCGATCAGGTGCGCGTGGTGTGGACCTTCCACCACGTCCTGCTGGACGGCTGGAGCGTCTTCCACGTGCTGTCGGACGTCCTGGAGGCGCATGCCGCGCTCGCCGCCGGAACCGAGCCCCGCCTTCCGGGACGGCGGCCCTTCGCGGACTACGCCGCCTGGCTGGCCGGCCGGGACGGCGCCGCCGCCGAGGAGCACTGGAAGGCCGCCCTCGCCGGGTACGCGGCGCCCACCCCGCTGCCGTACGACCGCAGGCCCGCCCCGGGCGCCGCCGCCCGGTCGGGCACCTGGCTGACGCAGCGGCTCGACGCGGCCGGCACCGCCCGGCTGACCGATTTCGCCCGCCGTCACCGGCTCACCCTCAACACCTTGGTCCAGGGCGCCTGGGCGCTGCTGCTGGCACGCTCCGGCGGCGAGCGGGACGTGTGCTTCGGCACGACGGTCTCCGGGCGGCCCGCCGACCTGCCGGGCGCGGACACCATCACCGGCCTGTTCATCACCACCCTGCCCGCGCGGGTCACCGTGGACGACTCCATGCCGTGTCCCGCCTGGCTGCGGGAGGTGCAGGCCGCCCGTGCCGAGGACCGGCGCTTCGACCACGTGCCGCTGACGGACCTCCACCAGTGGAGCGAACTGCCGGCCGGCACCGCGCTGTTCGACAGCCTGCTGGTGTTCGAGAACTACCCGGTCGGCGACGCCACCGCCGGCGCGCACGGCGTGCGCGTGCACGGCCTCGACGCCCGCGAGGCGACCAACTACCCGCTCACGGTGGTGATCTCGCCCGGGGACGAGCTGACCGTGGAACTCGGCCACGACCCGCGGTATTTCGACGAGGCCACCGCCGACGCCCTGGCCGCCCGGCTCATGCACACCCTGACCGCGCTGGCCGCCTCAGGCGACGAGGCGCCGCTGGGGGCGGTGGACGTGCTGCCGCCGGCCGAACGCCACCGGCTGCTGCACGGACCCACCCGCCCGCACCAGGCGCCGCCGCCCCCGGCGACGCTGCCCGCGCTGATCGAGGCGGCCGTCGACCACTGGCCCGACCGACGTGCCCTCGAGAGCGCAGAGTCGAGGTTCACCTTCGCCGAGGCGGAGGTCCGCGCCAACCGGCTGGCGCACCGACTCATCGCCCGCGGGGCGGGGCCCGGCGACATCGTCGCGCTGGTCCTGCCGCGCTCGGCGGACATGATCCTCGCCCAGCTCGCCGTCGCCAAGGCGGGCGCCGCGTTCCTCCCGGTGGACCCCGGCTACCCGGCCGAGCGGGTGGCGCTGATGCTGCGCGACGCGCGGCCCGCCGTCACCCTGACCGCCGAGGAGGTCGCCGACCTGCTCGCGGCACCGCCCGACGGCACGCCGGACCACCGGCCCGCCGACGCCGACCGCGTCCGCCCGCTGCACCTCGACGACCCGGCGTACGTCATCTACACCTCCGGCTCCACCGGCACCCCCAAGGGCGTCGTCGTCACCCACCGGGGACTGGTCGCGTTCGCCGCCGCCGAGGCCGCGCACTACCAGGTCGGTGCCGGGGACCGCGTGCTGGCCTTCGCCACGCCCAGCTTCGACGCCTCCGTGCTGGAGCTGTGCATGTCCCTGCCGCACGGCGCGGCCCTCGTCGTGCCGCCGCCCGGACCGCTGCTCGGCGACGAACTGGCCGGCGTGCTGCGCGGCGCGCGCATCACGCACACCCTGCTGCCGCCCGCCGCGCTCGCCACCCTCCCGCCGGACACCCCCGGCACCCTGCCCGGCCTGCACACCCTGATCGTCGGCGCGGACGCCTGCCGGGCCGAACTGGTCGCCCGCTGGGCACCCCACCACCGCATGATCAACTCCTACGGGCCCACCGAGGCCACCGTCGTCGCCACCTGGTCCGACCCGCTCGCACCGGACGGTGAGGCACCGCCCATCGGCCGCGCCCTGCCCGCCACCGCCGCCTACGTCCTCGACGCCCGCCTGCGGCCCGTCCCCGACGGCGTGCCCGGCGAACTGTGGCTCGCCGGACCGGCCCTGGCCCGCGGTTACCTGGGCCGTCCCGGCCTGACGGCGACCCGCTTCACCGCCGACCCGTTCGGCCCGCCCGGCGCACGCATGTACCGCACCGGCGACCTGGTCCGCCGCGACGCCCGCGGCGAACTGCACTACCTGGGCCGCACCGACCACCAGCTCAAGCTGCGCGGTCACCGCATCGAGGCCGGCGAGGTGGAGGCGACCCTGGTGCGCCACCCGGCGGTCCTGGACGCGGTGGTGAGCGTGCGGGAGGACGAGCCGGGGCTGCCGCGCCTGGTGGCCCACGTGCTCGTCGCCCCCGGAGCCGAGCCGCCCGCCGGCGCCGAGCTGCGGGCCCTCGCCGCCCGCACCCTGCCCGGACCCATGGTGCCCTCGGCGTTCGTGACGATGGACCGCTTCCCGCTCACGGAGAACGGCAAGACCGACCGGTCCGCGCTGCCCGCCCCCGCCCCGGAGACGCGGCAGCCCGACGCCGCGCACGTACCGCCCCGCACACCCACCGAGGAGGCCGTCGCCGCCCTGTGGGAGGAGGCCCTGGAGACCACCGTGGGCGCCGAGGACGACTTCTTCGCCCTGGGCGGCGACTCCCTGCGCGCCCTGCTCATCGCCTCCCGCGCCAACGACGCCTTCGGCGTGCACCTCACGCCCCGCGACGTCCTGGTGGGCCGCACCGTCGCCGCCCTGGCGGACCTGGTGGAGGAACAGGTGCTGAGCGAACTCGAAGACGCCGCACGCGGCGACAGCGACCACGACGAACGGTGAGGACCGGACGACCATGACGTCTTCGAAGCGAAACCGTGCCGAGGCCCTGCCGCAGGACCTCCAGGAAGCACTCCGCCGCCGGCTGGCCGGACGGGCCGCCCCGGGCGCCCCCGGCGCCGCCCGGCAGGCCATCCCGCGCGCCGACCGCACCCGCCCGCTGCCGCTGTCCTTCGCCCAGCAGCGCCTGTGGTTCCTGGACCGGCTGCGCCCCGGCGACCCGCGCTACAACAGCGCCGTCGCGCTGCGCCTGACCGGCCCCCTCGACCACACCGCCCTGGCCGCCGCACTGGAGCACGTGGTGGCGCGGCACGACGCGCTGCGCACCACGTTCCAGGAGCACGACGGCACCCCCGCGCAGACCGTGCACCCCGCCGGGCCGCTCCCGCTGCCCGTCCATGACCTCACGGGAGCGGCCGGCGCCGGCCTGGAGGCGGCCCTGCTGGCCGAGTACGAGCGGCCCTTCGACCTGGAGGCCGGGCCCCTGCTGCGCGCCCTGCTGCTGCGGGAGGCACCCGACACGCACGTCCTGCTGCTGACGGCCCACCACATCGTCACCGACGGCTGGTCGATGGGCGTCCTGCTCGACGAGCTGTGCACCGCCTACGACGCTCTCGCCCAGGGCGCGAGACCGGCCCTGGCGCCGGTGGCCACGCAGTACCCGGACTTCGCCGTCTGGCAGCGCGAGCAGCTGTCCGGCGCACGGCTGGAACGCCACCTGGCGTACTGGAAGGAGCGACTGTCCGGGGCGGTCGCCCCCGAACTGCCGCTGGACCGGCCCCGCCGCGGCGAGGAGTCCGGCGCGGGCGCGGTGCACACCTTCACCGTCCCCGCCGCCACCACCGCCCGGCTGAAGCAGCTCGCGGCCGACCGGCACACCACCCTGTTCACCGCCCTGGTCGCCGCCTGCCAGGCCCTGCTGGCCCGCTGGTCCGGGCAGGACGACATCACCGTCGGCTCGCTCACCCCGGGGCGCGGCCGCACCGACCTGGAACGGGCCGTCGGCTTCTTCGTGAACACCGTCGCGCTGCGCACCCGCGTCGAGACCGGCGCCTCCTTCCGGGACCTGCTCACCGCCGCCGCGGACACCGTCAACGACGCCTTCGCGCACGGCGACACGCCGTTCGAGCGGCTGGTCGAGGCCGTCGGCGCGACCCGCGAGGCCGGCCGCAACCCCCTGTTCGACGTGATGGTCCTGCTGCATCCGGCGCCGCCCGCCGCGCCCGACCCGCACGGCCTGGCCGCCTCCCCGGTCGCCGTGCCCCGGCGGGCCGCCACCTTCGACCTGAGCGTGGAGTTCGTACCCGACGGCGACGAGCTGACGGGCCTGCTGGAGTACCGCACCGATCTGTTCGACGCGGCCACCGCCGCACGCATGGCGGACCAGCTGCTGCGCACGCTGGACGGCGCCGCCGCCGACCCCGACCGGCCCCTCGGCGCCCTCCCCCTCCTCTCGCCCGAGCAGGAACGGCAGGTGACCCGGGACTGGAACGCCACCGCGCGCCCGGTCCCCGAGGAGACCCTGCCCGAGCTGTTCGCCCGGCAGGCGGCCCGCACCCCGGACGCCACCGCCCTCGTCGCCGGGGACGTCCGCCTCGACTACGCGACGCTCTCCGCGCGCGCCGACCGCCTGGCCCGCCACCTCGTGTCGCGGGGAGCGGGCCCCGAGCGCCTGGTCGCCCTCCGGCTCCCGCGCACCGCCGACATGATCGTGGCGATCCTCGCCGTCTGGAAGGCCGGCGCAGGCTACCTGCCCCTGGACCCGGCGCTGCCCGAGGACCGGGTGCGGTTCCTGCTGGACGACGCCCGGCCCGCCCTCGTCCTCGACGAGACCGCGCTGCGGGAGGCGGACGACGCTCAAGACGGCGCCGCCGACGCTCCGTCGGCGCCCCCCCACCCCGACACCACCGCCTACGTCATCTACACCTCCGGCTCCACCGGCCGCCCCAAGGGCGTGACCGTGACACACCGGTCCGCGGCGAACCTCCTCGCGGGCCACCGCGAGGGCTTCGTCGCCGAAGCGGGCGGCGGGCCGCTGCGGGTGGCGCTCACGGCGTCGTTCTCCTTCGACACCTCCCTGGAGGGCTTGCTGCTGATGGCCGACGGCCACCCGCTGCACCTGGTCGACGAGACGACCCGGCTGGACGCCGCCGCCCTGGTCGAGTACGTCGTCGAGCACCGCATCGACTTCCTCGACCTCACCCCCACTTACCTGCGCCAGCTGCTGCCCGCCGGGCTGCTCACCGACCCCCGTCATCACCCGCGCGTCCTCATGCTCGGCGGCGAGGCCGTCGGACCCGCACTGTGGCGGGAGCTGGCGGCGCGGCGGGACGTCGCCGCGTACAACTTCTACGGGCCCACCGAGTGCACCGTCGACGCGCTGGCCTGCCGGATAGCCGGCGACGGCCGGCCGACCGTGGGCCGGCCGCTGCCCAACGTGCGCGCCTACGTCCTCGACGACCGGCTCCGTCCCGTTCCGCCCGGCGTCGGCGGCGAGCTGTACCTGGCCGGAGTGCAACTGGCCCGCGGTTACAGCGGGCGGCCGGGACTGACGGCCGCCCGGTTCCTGCCCGACCCGTTCGGCCCGCCCGGCGCCCGCATGTACCGCACCGGCGACCTGGCCCGCTGGAGCGCCGACGGACGTCTGGACTACCTGGGGCGCGCCGACGACCAGGTCAAGGTGCGCGGCCACCGCATCGAGCCCGGCGAGGTCGAGGCGGCCCTGACCGACCTGCCCGGGGTCGCCGCCGCCGCGGTCGTCGCCGTCACCGACCCGCACGGCCACGTCCGGCTCGCCGCCCACCTCGTCCCCGCCGACCCCGCCGCCCCGCCCGCCCCGGGCGAGGTACGGGCCGCCCTGCGGCGGACGCTGCCCGACCACATGGTGCCGTCCTCCTTCACCGTGCTCGACACCCTGCCGATGACCGTCAGCGGCAAGGTCGACCGGCGCGCCCTGCCCGCGCCCGACCTCGAAGGTGTCGAGGAGCGGGAGTTCGTCGCCCCGCGCACCCCCGAGGAGGAGACCCTCGCCCGCATCTGGGCCGAGGTGCTGGGCGCGCGCAGGGTCGGCGTCACGGACAATTTCTTCGAACTGGGCGGCGACTCCATCCTCAGCATCCAGGCCGTCTCCCGCGCCCGCGCGGCCGGGCTGCACCTGACCTCGCGGGACGTCTTCCGCCACCAGACCGTCGCCGACCTCGCCGCCGCCGCGTCCGTGCGCACCGCGCAGGTGCCCGCGCCCCGGCGTCCCGCCGAGGAGGGTCCGGCACCGCTGACCCCCGTACAGGAGTGGTTCTTCGCCACCCACGGACCGCTGCGGCACTTCAGCATGTCGATGCTGCTGAACCTGCCGCCCGACCTCGACGAGCCTGCGCTGGAGCGCGCCCTGGAGGCGCTGGCCGCCCACCACCCGGCGCTGCGCACCCGGTTCGCCCGTTCGGGCGACACCTGGCGGCAGCACCCCGGCGAGGGCCCGGCCACCGGCCTGCTCACCCACCACGACCTCACCGGCGCCGCCGACCCGGCGGCGCAGCGCGAACGGGCCGCCACGGCCGCCCGCGCCGCCCTCGACCCCGAGACCGGCGCCCTGCTGCGCGCCGCCCTGTTCACGCGCGCCGGTGATCGGCCCCGACTCTTGGTAGTCGCTCATCACTTGGCGGTGGACAGCGTCTCCTGGCGGATCCTGCTCGCCGACCTCGCCGAGGCCTACCGGCAGACCGCCGGGGGGGAGGCGGTCCGGCTGGAGCCCGTCGCCACGCCGTTCACCGACTGGGCCGCGCACCTCGCGCGCCGGGTCCGCGACGGCGACCTCGACGCCGACCTGCCGCACTGGACGGCCGAGGCCGCCGAGCCCCGCACCCCGCTGCCCGTGGACCGCCCCGGCACCCCGTCGGCCGGCTCGGTCCGCACCCTCGGCGCCCGCGTGGACCGCGCCACCACCGAGGCGCTGCTGCGCCGGGTGCCCGCCGTCTACCGCACCCAGGTCAACGACGTGCTGCTCGGCGCGCTGAGCCGGGTCCTCGCCGACTGGACGGGCGCGGAGCGGGTGACCGTCCTGCTGGAGGGCCACGGCCGCGAGGACGACACCCTGGACCTGTCCCGCACGGTGGGCTGGTTCACCGCCCAGTACCCCGTCACCCTCGCGCCCGCCGGGCCGCCCGGGGCACCCGACTGGGGCGCGACCCTCAAGGCGGTGAAGGAGCGGCTGCGGTCCGTGCCCCGGCACGGCCTGAGCTACGAGGCCCTCGCCCGCCTCGGCTCGCCCGACCCGGCCGCCCGCGCCCTGAAGGACGTGCCGCTGCCGCAGATCAGCTTCAACTACCACGGCCAGTGGGAGGCCACCGACGGCGGCGACTTCGCCCCGGCGGGCGAGACACCCGGCCGCGACATCGCCCCGGACACCCCGCTCGACCACCTGCTGGACGTCTCCGCCGTGGTCACCGACGGCGAACTCCACCTCACCTGGCACTACAGCGACCAGGTCCACGACGAGGCCACCGTCCGCGCCCTCGCCGACGGCATGACCGGCGCGCTCGCCGCGATCACGGAGCACTGCGCCCTGCCCGGCGCGGGCGGCCGCACCCCGTCCGACTTCCCGCTGGCCCGCCTCGACCAGGACCGCCTGGACCGCCTCGTCGGCGACGGCCGCGACGTGGAGGACGTGCTGCCGCTCACCCCGCTCCAGGAGGGCATGCTCTTCCACCGGCTGGTCGGCGGCCCCGACGACGTCTACGTCGACCAGGCCGCCCTGCTCCTCGACGGCGTCGCCGACCCGCACGCCTTCGCCGTCGCCTGGCAGCGCGTCACCGACCGCACCCCGGCCCTGCGCACCTGCGTCGTCTGGGAGGACGTGCCCGTACCCCTCCAGGTCGTGCGCCGTGACGTCCGGGTGCCGGTCACCCACCTCGACTGGCGCGAGCTGGACGAGGGGACACGCGCCGAGCGCCTGGCCCGGCTGCGCGCCGACGACCTGGCCCGGGGCATCGACCTCGCCGCGGCGCCGCTGATGCGGCTCACCCTGGTCCGGCTGCCCGACGCCCGGCTGCACCTGCTGTGGACGTCCCACCACATCGTCCTGGACGGCTGGAGCCTCGCCCAGGTGCTGACCGAGGTGTGCGAGGAGTACGCCGCGCTCACCGCGGGCACCGAGGCCCGGCCGCCGCTGCGGCGCCCCTTCGGCGACTACGTGCGCTGGCTCGCCGAACAGGACCCCGACGCCGCCCGCGCCCACTGGCAGAACGTCCTCGCCGGGTTCGCCGAACCCACTCCGCTGCCCGCCGACCGCCCCCTGCGCGAGGCCCACCGGGCCCGCTCCGCCGCACTGCACACGGCCGGCCTGGACGCGGAGGCGTCGGCCCGCCTCGCGCGCACCGCCCGCGAGACCGGACTCACCCTCAACACGGTCGTCCAGGGCGCCTGGGCCCTGCTGCTGTCCCGCTACGCCGCCCAGGACGACGTGCTGTTCGGCACCACCGTCTCCGGGCGCCCCGACGACCTGCCCGGCGTCGAGTCGATGGTCGGCATGTTCATCAACACCGTGCCCACCCGCGTCCGCGTCGACCCCGCCCGCCCCGCCGGGGCCTGGCTGCGCGACCTCCAGGACGCCCAGGCCGAGTCGAGACGGTTCGCCGCCGCCTCGCTCGCCGAGCTGACCCAGCTGAGCGACGTGCCGTCCGGCAGCCCGCTCTTCCACAGCATGGTCGCCTTCGAGAACTATCCCTTCGACGAGGCCCGCACCGCCGGGTCCGGGATCCGCCTGGCCGACGTGTCCTCCCGCGACGCCACCAACTACCCCCTCGTCCTGCGCGCCTACCACGGAGAACGCCTCGGCTTCGACCTCGCCTACGACCCGGACCTGTTCGACGCGGCCACCGTCCGCGCCCTCGCCGACCGGCTCCGCCTGCTCCTGACCGGGCTCGCCGACGGCACCGACCGGCCGCTGCGCGCCCTGGCCTGGACGACGGCCGGGGAACGGCACCGGATCCTCACCGACTGGAACGGCACCGCGTCCGGCCGCCCCGCCGAGACGCTGGTGGACCTGTTCGAGGCGCAGGCCGCCCGCACCCCCGGTGCCGTCGCCGTCACCTGCGGCACCGAGCACCTGGACTACGCGACCCTCGACGCCCGCGCCGGCCGCCTCGCCCACCGGCTCGCCGAACTGGGGGCCGGACCCGAGCGGTTCGTCGCCCTCGCGCTGCCCCGCTCCACCGACCAGGTCGTCGCGGTCCTGGCCGTGCTGAAGACCGGCGCCGCCTACCTGCCGATCGACCCCAGCTCGCCCGCCGAACGCATCACCCACCTCCTCACCGACGCCACGCCCGTCACCCTGGTGACCACCACCGGCACCGCGGCCCGCCTCGACGGCACCGGTGTGCCCGTCGTCCTCCTCGACGCCCCGGACGAGGAGGCCGGCCTCGCCCGGCGCCCGGCGACCGGTCCCGCCCCGGCCCGCCGCCCCCTGCCGGAGAGCCCCGCCTACGCCATCTACACCTCCGGCTCCACCGGCCGCCCCAAGGGCGTGGTGATCCCGCACGCCAACGTGGTGCGGCTGTTCACCCGCACCCGGCCGTGGTTCGGCTTCGGACCGGACGACGTGTGGACGCTGTTCCACTCCTACGCGTTCGACTTCTCCGTGTGGGAGCTGTGGGGCCCGCTGCTGCACGGCGGCCGGCTCGTCGTCGTGCCCGACGAGACCGCCCGCTCCCCGGAGGACTTCCTGCGGCTCCTGGCCGACGAAGGGGTCACCGTCCTCAACCAGACGCCGTCCGCTTTCTACCCGCTGGTGCGCGCCGACGCCGAACACCCCGACACCGGCGCCCGTCTCGCCCTGCGCACGGTGATCTTCGGCGGTGAGGCCCTCGACGTCGGCCGGCTCACCGACTGGTGGGCCCGCCACCCGGCCGACACCCCGCGCCTGGTCAACATGTACGGCATCACCGAGACCACCGTGCACGTCACCCACGCCCCGCTCGACCCCGCCACCGCCGCGCACGGCCCCGCGAGCCCCATCGGCGTCGCGATACCCGACCTCCGGGTGTACGTGCTCGACGCGGACCTGGCGCCCCTGCCGCCGGGCGCGACCGGCGAGCTGTACGTGGCGGGGGAGGGCCTGGCCCGCGGTTACCTGGGCCGCCCCGGCCTGACCGCCACCCGGTTCCTCGCCGACCCGTTCGGCCCGGCCGGCAGCCGTATGTACCGCACCGGCGACCGGGCGAAGTGGCGGCCGGACGGCACCCTGGAGTACCTGGGCCGCGCGGACGCCCAGGTGAAGATCCGCGGGTACCGCATCGAGCCCGGCGAGATCGAGGCCGCCCTGCACACCCACCCCGGGGTCGCCGACGCCGCCGTCGGCGTGTTCGAGGACGCCTCCGGCACCCGCCGCCTCGTGGCGCACGTCGTCGGCACCGGCGACGCGACCCCCGTGGCGGCCGAGCTGCGCGCCCATCTGGAACGGCTGCTGCCCGCCCACATGGTGCCCGCCGCCTACGTCCCGATGGACACCCTCCCGCTCACCGTCAACGGCAAGCTCGACCGGCGCGCCCTGCCCGCCCCGACGGCGGACGGCTATGCCGCCGACACCGACCGGACCGCACCGCGCACCCCCGCCGAACGGGCCGTCGCCGCCGCCTGGGCGGACGTCCTCGGCATCGAGGAGGTGCACGCCGGGGACGACTTCTTCGCGCTCGGCGGCGACTCCATCCTCGCCGTCCGCGTCACCGCCCGGCTGCGCGCCGCGTTCGGCCCCGACGTGTCCCCGCGCGTGCTGTTCACCCACAGCACCGTGTCCGCGCTCGCCGCCGAACTCGGCGACCCGGTGGGCGACACCTCCGCCGCCCCCGTCGACGCGATCACGGCGACCGCCCCCGAGACCCCGGCGCCGCTGTCGTACGCCCAGCAACGCCTGTGGTTCCTCGACCGGTTCGAGCCCGGCAGCACCGAGTACACGACGCTGTCCGTGCTGCGCCTGCGCGGCCCGCTCGACGAGCCGGCCCTGCGCACCGCCCTGGACGGCCTCGTCGCCCGCCACGAATCCCTGCGCACCACCTTCACCGAACAGGACGGACAGCCCCGGCAGGTGGTGCGCCCGCCGCATCCGGCCGCCCTGGCCGTGGACGACCTCACCGCCGCCCCCGACGCGCGGGCCGCGCTGGAGGAACTGCTGGACCGCGAGGCCGCCACGCCGTTCGACCTGGCGGCCGGGCCGCTGCTGCGCGCCCGCCTCGCCCGCACCGCGGCCGACGAGCACGTGCTGGCCCTCGCCGTCCACCACATCGTCACCGACGGCTGGTCGCTCGGCGTCCTCGGCCGGGACCTCGGCGAGCTCTACGCGGCTGCCCACGAGGGCCGCCGGCCCGCACTCCCGGACCTGCCCGTGCGCTACGCCGACCACGCCGCCTGGCAGCGCGCCCGCACCGACCAGGTCGAGCGGCAGCTCGCCCACTGGCGCGAGCGGCTGGCCGGCGTACCGCCGCTGGAGCTGCCGACCGACCGGCCGCGTCCCGCCGTCCGTTCCCGCGACGGCGCGCTCGTGACCTTCACGCTGCCCGCCGAGCTGACCGACCGGCTGCGCGAGCGGGGGCGTGAGGCCGACGCCACCCTCTACATGACCCTGCTCGCCGGCTGCACGGTCCTGCTGTCCCGCTGGGCGGACCAGGACGACTTCGCCGTCGGCACCGTCACCGCCGGCCGCGAGCGCCCCGAACTGCACGACGTCGTCGGCATGTTCGTCAACACCCTGGTGCTGCGCAACGAGGTCCGGCCCGGCACGTCGTTCCGCGCTCTGCTCGAACAGGTGCGCGGCACCGTCCTGGACGCCTTCGCCCACCAGGACGTGCCCTTCGAACGGCTGGTGGACGCCCTCCAGCCCGAACGCGACACCAGCCGCACCCCCCTGTTCCAGGTCATGGTCGCCCTGCACAACCTGGGCGCCGAGGCACCCGAGCTGCCCGGCCTGGACACCGAGCCGCTCCTGCCGCCGGTCCGGCACGCCACCTTCGACCTGGCCTTCGACTTCGTCGAGGGCGACGGCGGCGTCACCGGCCACCTGGAGTACGACACCGGCCTGTTCGACGAGGACACCGTCCGCGGTCTGGCCGCCCGCCTGCGCCTGCTGCTGGAGGCGGCGGTGCGGGAGCCGGACCGTGAGGTGCGGGCGCTGGAGCTGATGACCGCCGACGAACGGCGGCGGGTGCTGCACGACGGCCAGGGAGCCCACCTGACCGTCCCGGACACCACCTTCCCCGCCCTGTTCGAGGCGCAGGCCGCCCGCACCCCGCACGCCACCGCGCTGGTCGCCCGCGACGCCACCCTCGACTTCGCCGCCCTGAACGACCGCGCGAACCGGCTCGCCCACCACCTGCTGGCCCTGGGCGCCGGACCCGAACGGGTGGTGGCCGTCCGGCTGCCGCGCACCTCCGAGCTGGTGGTCGCGGTGCTCGCCGTCGCCAAGTCCGGCGCCACCCTGCTCCACCTCGACCCCGACCTGCCGGCCGAACGCGCGGCCGGGCTCCTCGAGGACGCCGCCCCGCACACGGTGCTCACCGCCGACGCGCTGCGCGCCACCCCGTGGGACCGGCTGCCCGCCCACGACCCCACCGACCGCGACCGCCCGGCCCCGCTGCGCCCGGACCACGCCGCCTACATCATCTACACCTCCGGCTCCACCGGCCTCCCCAAGGGCGTCGTGGTGGCACACCGCCACCTGGTCAACCTCTGCCACGACCACCGCGACGGGCTCGTCGCCCCGCACACCGCCGACGGAGAGCGGCTGCGCGCCGCGCTCAGCGCCTCGTTCTCCTTCGACACCTCCTGGGAGGGCCCGCTGCTGCTCGCCCTCGGCCAGGAGGTCCACCTCATCGACGAGGACGTGCGCCTGGACCCCGACGCGTTCTGCGCGCAGATCGCCGAACGGAACCTGGACCTGGTCAACGTCACCCCGTCCTTCCTGCGCGAACTCCTCGCCGCGGGCCTGCTCGCCCCCGGCCGCCACCACCCCCGCGTCCTGCTCGTCGGCGGCGAGGCGACCGGCCCCGACACCTGGCGCGACCTGTGCGCCGCCGCCGAACTCGGCGTCACCGCCTACAACATGTACGGCCCCACCGAGTGCACCGTCGACGCCGCCTACGGCCGTGTCACCGACCGCCCCGACCGGCCGGTCATCGGACGGCCCGGCGCCAACCTGCGCGCCTACGTCCTCGACGGCGCCCTGCGCCCGGTGCCGCCCGGCACGCCCGGCGAGCTGTACCTCGCCGGCGCCCAGGTCGCCCGCGGCTACCTGAACCGTCCCGGCCTGACCGCCGCGCGGTTCCTCGCCGACCCGTTCGGCGCGCCGGGGGAGCGGATGTACCGCACCGGCGACCGCGCCCGCCGCGACGCACAGGGAGTGCTGGAGTTCCTGGGCCGCGCCGACGAACAGATCAAGATCCGCGGCTTCCGCATCGAACCCGGCGAGATCGAAGCCGCGCTGCTCGCCCACCCGGACGTCGCCGACGCCGTCGTCACGGCACGCGACCACGCCGGCCGCCAGATGCTCGTGGCCTACCTGGTGCCCGCCGGGGACACCGCCCCGGCCGCCGACGAGCTGCGTCCGGCGCTGCGCCGCACCCTGCCGGACCACATGGTGCCCGCGGCGTTCGTGCCGCTGACCCGGATTCCGCGCACCACCAGCGGCAAGACCGACCGCCGCGCCCTGCCTGCTCCGCCCGCCCAACCCGACACCACGGAAACCTACGTGGCGCCCCGCCCCGGCACCGAGCAGACCCTCGCGACGATCTGGGCGGACGTCCTGCGCGTCGAACGGATCGGCGCGCGCGACAACTTCTTCGCGCTCGGCGGCGACTCGATCCTCAGCATCCAGATCGTCTCCCGGGCCCGCCAGGCCGGTCTCGCGCTGACCACCAAGGACGTCTTCCGCCACCAGACCGTCGCCGAACTCGCCCTACGCGTCACCGAGTCGACGCCGGTCACCACCGACACGACCGCGCCCGCCGAGGCGCCGCTCACCCCCATCCAGCACTGGTACCTCGACGGCCGCAGCCCCGGCGACCCGCTGCGCTTCACCATGTCGCAGCGCCTCGAACTCGCCCCCGGCACCGACCTGTCCGCCCTGCGCACCGCCGCCGATGCCCTCGTACGGCACCACCCCGCCCTGCGCACCCGCTTCCGCCGCACCGAGGACGGCTGGCGTCAGGAGGTCCTGCCCGGCGTCCCGGACGGCACCGTCACCCTGCACGACGTGACGGGCCTCGACGGCCCCGCTCTGGGATCCGAGGCGGCCCGCCTCGCGGACGAGGCACGCGCCGCACTCGACCCCACCGAGGGCCGGACGGCGCGCGTCCTCGTCCTCGACCGCGGCCCGGACGCGCCCGGACAACTGCTGTTCGTCGTACACCACTTGGTTGTCGACGGCGTCTCCTGGCGGATCCTGCTGGCCGACCTGGAGACCGCCCACCGGCAGGCCGCCGCCGGACACCCCGTCGAACTGCCTCCGGTCACCACCGCCTACGGCCACTGGGCGGTGCGGCTGGAGGGCCACACCCGCTCCGGCGCCCTGGACGGCGACCTCGACCACTGGCGGCGTACCGTCGAGGCCCCCGCCGAGCTGCCCGCGGGCCGCCCCGGCCCCAACACCCACGGCACCGCCGCCACGGTCACCGTGGAACTGGAACCGGAGACCACCGAGGCCCTGCTCCGCCAGGTCCCGGAGGTCTACCGCACCCAGGTCAACGACGTCCTGCTCAGCGCCCTCGGCCGCACCCTGGCCCGCTGGTGCGGGCGTGACAGCGTGCTGGTCGGCGTGGAAGGCCACGGCCGCGAGGACCTCTTCGACGACCTGGACCTGTCCCGGACGGTCGGCTGGTTCACCGCCGAGTTCCCGCTCGCGCTGACCGTCGCCCCCGACGCCGGCTGGCACGACACCCTCCGCTCGGTCAAGGAGCAGCTGCGCGCGGTGCCCCTGCACGGCCTGAGCCACGGCGCGCTGCGCCACCTGCTGCCCGACAGCCCGCTGGCCGGCGCCCCGGCACCGCGGGTCGGCTTCAACTACCACGGCCAGTGGGACGCCGACGCGGGCGGCAGCGGCCTGTACGGCGCCGCCCTGCCCCCGGCCGGGTCCGACACCGACCCCGACGCCCCCCGGCCCTACCTGCTGGACGTCACCGGCGTGGTGCAGGACGGCCGGCTCGAACTCGGCTGGACCTACCCGCCGGCCGTCTACGACGAGTCCACCGTCCGGGCGCTCGCCGAGGAGATGTGCGCGGCGCTGCGCGAGATCGCGGCCCACTGCGCCGCCCCGGACGCGGGCGGCCGCACCCCGTCCGACTTCCCGCTGGCCGGGCTCGGCCAGCGGGAGCTGGACCGGCTGGTGGGCGACGGCCGGCACGTCGCCGACGTCCTGCCGCTGACACCGCTGCAGGCCGGCATGCTCTTCCACGGCCTGGTGGACACGGCGGGCGCCTACTCGGACCGCGTGGCCGTCCGCCTGGCCGGAGTGAGCGACGCGCGGCGCTTCGCCGCAGCCTGGCAGCAGGTCGCCGACCGCACCGAGGCCCTGCGCACCAGCGTCCACTGGCAGGGCCTGCCGCACCCCGTGCAGGTCGTGCACCGGCGCGTGGAGCTGCCCGTCACCCACCTGGACTGGCGACACCTCACGCCCGAGGAGCGCGCGGCGGCCACCGAGGACCTGCTGGCCGCCGACCGCGCGGCGGGCATGGACCTGACCACCGCACCGCTCACCCGCATCACCCTGGCCGCACTGCCCGGCGACGAGGTCCTGCTGCTGTGGTCCTCCCACCACCTCGTCCTGGACGGCTGGAGCACCGGGCAGCTCCTCACCGAGGTGTGCGAGCGCTACGCCGCCCTCACCGGCGGCCGACCGGCCCCCGCACCGGTCCGGCGTCCGTTCGCCGACTTCCTGCGCTGGCTGCACGACCAGGACGAGGCCGCCGCCGAGGCGCACTGGGCCGAGACCCTCGCCGGGTTCCCCGCCCGCACCCCGCTGCCCTACGACCGCACGCCCACCGAGGAGCACCGCGCCCGCGCCGCCGCCCTCACCAGCCGGAGACTGGACGAGCACCTCTGCGCGCGGCTGCGGCAGGGCGCCGCCCGCGCCGGGCTCACGGTGAACACCGTCATCGAGGGCGCCTGGGCGCTGCTCCTGGCCCGCCACAGCGGCCGCGACGACGTCGTGTTCGGCACCACCGTCTCCGGGCGCCCGGCCGAACTGCCCGGCGTGGAGTCGATGATCGGCATGTTCATCAACACCGTGCCCACCCGCGTCCGGGTCGAGGGCGGGGGAGCGGCGTCCTGGCTGCGCGCGGTGCAGGAGCACCAGAGCGACACCCGGCGCTTCGACTTCCTCGCCCTGCCTCGCATCCAGGCGCTGAGCGAGGTCCCGGCCGGTGAGGCGCTGTTCGACAGCATGGTGGTGTTCGAGAACTATCCCGTCGACGAATCCGCCACCGCTCGCACGGGCGTACAGGTCGAGGAGGTGCGCGCCGAGGACGCGCCCACCTTCCCGCTGTGCCTGCGCGCCCACCTCGGCGACCGCCTCGGCCTCGACCTCGCCTACGACGACGGCCTGTTCGACACGGACACGGCCGAACGCCTCGCGGACCGCCTCACCGTCGTCCTGCGCGCCCTCGCCGACGCGCTGGAGACCGACGCGGACGTGACCGGCCTGGACGCGCTGACCGAGGACGACCGCGCCCTGCTCGAGCGGTGGAACACCACCGTCCGCCGGACCGAACCGAGCAGTCCCGTCGCCCTGTTCGCCGAGCAGGTCCGCCGCACGCCTGAAGCGCCCGCGCTGCGCGACGGCGACACCGAGCTGACGTACCGCCAGGTGGACGACTGGTCCGACGCCGTGGCCTCCCGGCTCCTCGCCGGCGGACTGCGGGCCGAGGACCGGGTGGCCCTGTTGGCGGACCGCGGTGCCGAACTCGTCGTCGCCCAGCTCGCCGTCCTCAAGGCGGGCGGCGCCTATGTGCCCGTGGACGCCCGCGCCCCCGAGGACCGGCGCCGCACGCTGATCGAGCGCGCGGGAGCGACGGTCCTGTCCGCCGAGGACGTCGCCGGCGCGCGGACTCCCCTGCCGGACGCGCCCGTCGCCGTACCGGCCGACCCCGACCGGCTCGCCTACGTGATGTTCACCTCCGGGTCGACCGGCGAACCGAAGGCCGTCGCCGTACGCCACCGCGACGTGGCCGCCCTCGCCACCGACAGCCGCTTCACCGGCGGTGTGTGCGACCGGGTGCTGCTGCACTCCCCGGTGGCCTTCGACGCCGCCACCTTCGAGGTGTGGGCGCCGCTGCTCACCGGCGGCTGCGTCGTCGTGGCCCCCTCACGGCCGCTGGACGCCGCGCTGTTGCGGCAGTTGGTGCGCGACACGGGGCTGAGCGCGTTGTGGCTGACCGCGGGCCTGTTCCGGCTGCTGGCGCAGGACGCACCGGACTGCTTCGCCGGACTGCGCCAGGTGTGGACCGGCGGCGACGTCGTGCCGGCCGCTGCCGTACGCCGCGTCCTGGCCGCCTGCCCGGGCCTGACCGTCGTGGACGGCTACGGCCCCACCGAGACGACGACGTTCGCCACGTCGTTCGCCCTCACCGACGCGGCCACCGTCCCGGACACCGTGCCCATCGGCCACCCGCTCGACGACATGCGCGTGCACGTCCTCGACGGCCGGTTGCGGCCCGTGCCGCCCGGCTGCCCGGGCGAGCTGTACCTCGCCGGCGAGGGCGTGGCCCGCGGCTACCTGGGCCGCCCCGGTGACACCGCGGCCCGCTTCCTGGCCGACCCGGCCGGCCCGTCCGGCAGCCGCATGTACCGCACCGGCGACCTGGTCCGCCGCCGCCCCGACGGCACCGTCGAGTTCCTCGGCCGCGCCGACGACCAGGTGAAGATCCGCGGCTTCCGCGTCGAGCCGGGTGAGGTCGAGGCCGTCCTCGCGGGACACCCCGGCGTCACCGACGTGACCGTGCTCGCCCGCGAGGACCGGCCCGGCAGCCGCCGCCTGGTCGCCTACGTGGTCGGCACCGAAGACGTCACCCCCCTGCGGGAGTTCGCCCGGCGCTCCCTGCCGGACTACCTCGTGCCGTCGGCGTTCGTCGTCCTGCCCGCCCTGCCGCTCAGCCGCAACGGCAAGGTGGACAGGGCGGCCCTGCCCGCTCCGGAACCCGCGAGCGGGGCACAGGACACGTCGGCCGAGCCGCGCACCGACGCCGAGCGCCGCACGGTGGAGGTCTTCGCCGACGTCCTGTCCGTCCCGCGCCCCGGCGTGCGGGACGACTTCTTCCAGCTCGGCGGCGACTCCATCCTCAGCATCCGCCTCGCCGTCCGCCTCTCCGAGGCGTTCGGCACCGAACTGTCCCCGCGTGCGGTGTTCACCCACCCGACCCCCGAGGCCCTCGCCGCCCTGCTCACCGAGGAACACCCCGTCGGCACCGCCCCTGCCGCGATCGTCCCGGTCACCCGGGACACGCCCGCACCGATGTCGTACGCCCAGCAGCGCCTCTGGTTCCTGGAGGAGTTCGCGCCGGGCAGCGGCGAGTACGTCACCGCGCTGGCCCTGCGGCTGCGCGGCCGGCTCGAGGTGCCCGCCCTCACCGCGGCCCTGCGCGCCCTGGTCGAGCGGCACGAGGCGCTGCGCACCACCTTCGACGCGGTCGACGGCCACGGCGTGCAGATCGTCCACCCGGCCGGGGACGTGCCGCTGACCCTGCACGACGTGTCGCAGCTCACCGGAGGCGAACGCGACGCCCGGCTCGCGGACCTGCTGGACGCCGAACGCGCCCGCACGTTCGACCTGCGGCGCGGCCCGCTCCTGCACACGGGCCTGATCAGGCTCGCGGACGACGAGCACGTCCTGACGCTGACCCTGCACCACATCGTCACCGACGGCTGGTCCACCGGCGTGCTCACCGGCGACCTCGCCCACTTCTACCGCGCCGAACTCGGCGTGGAGACGGACGCGTTGCCACCGCTGCCGGTGCAGTACGCCGACTACGCGCACTGGCAGCGCGGGCGCGGCACGGACGACCACCTCGGGTACTGGAAGGAGCACCTGACAGGGCTGGAGACGCTGGGCCTGCCCACCGACCGGCCCCGTCCGGCGGTGCGCACCCACCACGGCGCCTCCGTACGGCTCGCCCTGCCCCGCGAGACGACCCGCCGCCTCGCCCGGGTGGGCCGCGACCGGCAGGCCACCCTGTTCACCACGCTGGTCGCCGCCGCCCAGGCCTACCTGGCCCGGCTGACCGGCGGTGAGGACATCACCGTCGGCACGGTCACCTCCGGCCGGGACCGCGCCGAGGTCCAGCACCTCGTCGGGTTCTTCGTCAACACGCTCGTGCTGCGCTCCCGCGTCACGCCCGACCGGCCGTTCCCCGAGTTCCTCGACGAGGTCCGCGGCACCGTCCTGGACGCCTTCGCCCACCAGGAGGCGCCGTTCGAGCAGGTCGTGGACGAGGTCCAGCCGGTCCGCGACACCAGCCGCACCCCGCTGTTCCAGGTCATGGTCGTCCTCCAGAACGCCCCGGCCGCCGCCCTCGACCTGCCCGGCCTGGAGGTCACCGACGTCGACAGCGAGCTGCGGCACGCCGCGTTCGACCTCACCCTGGAGTTCGCCGAGACCGGCACCGGTGAACTGCACGGCGTCCTCACCTACAACACCGACCTGTTCGACACGGCTACCGCCGAACGCATGGCCGACCAGCTCGGCACCCTGCTGACCGCCGTCGCCGACGACCCCGACCGGCCCGTGGGCGCCCTGCCCCTCGCCACGGACGAGACGCTCAAGGCCGTGCTCGACCAGGGCCGCGCCACCGCCCGCCCGGTCCCGCCGGCCACCCTGCCCGAGCTGTTCGAACGCCAGGCCGCGCACACCCCCGACGCCCTCGCCCTGGCCGACGCCGACGGCCGGGAGCTGACGTACGCGCACGTCGAACGCGCCGCCAACCGGCTGGCGCACCGCCTCATCGCCCGGGGCGTGGGACCCGAGCGGATCGTGGCCCTGGCCCTGCCCCGCAGCGCGGAGACGGTGGTGGCGCAGCTCGCCGTCACCAAGGCCGGCGGCGCCTTCCTGCCCGTCGACCCGGACTATCCGCAGCAGCGCCGGGAGTTCATGCTCCGCGACGCCGGCGCCTGGCTCGTCCTGGACGACCCGGCCGCCGTGTGGGACGCCGACGGACCGGACACCGCGCCCACGGACATCGACCGCACCTCCCCGCTGACCGTCGACCACCCGGCGTACGTGATCTACACCTCCGGCTCCACCGGCACCCCGAAGGGCGTCACGGTGACGCACCGCGGCCTCGCCGCCTTCGCCGCGTCAGCCGCCGACCGCTACGACGCGGGCCCTGGCGACCGGGTCCTGCAGTTCGCCTCACCCAGCTTCGACGCCTCGGTGCTGGAGCTGTGCGTGTCGCTGCTCAGCGGCGCCACCCTGCTCACCGGGGAGGAGGGCCCCCTCGTCGGCGAGCGCCTCGCCGAGGTCCTCGCCGGGCGGCGCGTCAGCCACACCCTGATCCCGCCCGCCGCCCTCGCGACGGTCGACCCGGGCACCGCCGACGCCCTGCCGCACCTGCGCACCCTCATCGTCGGCGCCGAGGCCTGCCCCGCCCACCTCGTCGAACGGTGGGCACCCGGCCGACGGATGATCAACTCGTACGGCCCCACCGAGGCCACCGTCGTCGCCACCTGGACCGGCCCGCTCACCCCGGCCGCCGGCGCCCCGCCCATCGGACGCCCGGCCGGCGCCACCCGCGTCCACGTCCTCGACGCCGCCCTGCGCCCCGTCCCGCCCGGCGTCACCGGCGACCTCTACGTCTCCGGACCCGGACTGGCCCGCGGCTACCTCCACCGGCCCGGCCTGACCGCCTCCCGCTTCGTCGCCGACCCGTTCGGCGCCCCCGGGGAGCGCATGTACCGCACCGGCGACCGCGCCCGCTGGGACGCGAGCGGCGACCTGCGCTTCGCCGGACGCGCCGACGCCCAGCTCAAACTGCGCGGCTTCCGCATCGAACCCGGCGAGATCGAGAGCGCGCTGCGCGGCAACCCGCTGGTGCGCGACGCGGTGGTCACCGTCCGCGCCGGCGGCAGCGATCCGGACGGCCGATCCGACGCACGCCTGGTCGCCCACGTCGTACCTGCCGAGGGCACCTCCGAAGACCTGCCCGTATCCGAACTGCGCGACCACCTCGCCGGACTGCTCCCGGCGCACATGATCCCCTCGGCGTTCGTGCCGCTGGACCGGCTGCCGCTCACCCCGAACGGCAAGACCGACCGCAACGCGCTGCCCGAACCCGGGCCCGCGCACACCGCCACCGGGCCGCACACGCCGCCGTGCACCGACACCGAACGCCGCATCGCCCGCATCTGGGGCGACGTCCTCGGCGTCGCCGACGTCGGGGCGCACGACAACTTCTTCCACCTCGGCGGCGACTCCGTCCTCAGCATGCAGGTCGTCTCCCGGCTGCGACGCGACGGACTGCACGTGACCACCCGTGACCTGTTCACCCACCAGACCGTCGCCGAACTGGCCGGCGTCGTCACCACCGCCCCCCGGCACACCGGGGAGGAGGCGGTGAGCGGGGACGTGCCGCTCACCCCGATCCAGGAGTGGTTCCTGACCGGACAGCGCGCCAGCCACGCCCACTTCAACCAGTCCCTGCTGGTGGAACTCGCCCCCGGCGTCGACGCCACCGCCCTGGAAACCGCCCTCAACGCCCTGCTCGACCACCACGACGCCCTGCGCATGCGCTTCACCGCCGGCCAGGACGGCTGGCGCCAGTACAACCCGCCCGCGGACGACACCGACCGCGACGGGCTCCTGACCCGCCACGACCTCGGCGGCCTCACCGCCACCGACGCCGACACGGCGATGGAGAAGGCCGCAGACGACCTGCACACCGGCTTCGACCTCGCACGCGGCCCGCTGCTGCGGGCGGCCCTGTTCACCGGTGCCGCCGACCGGCCCGACTTCCTCCTCCTGGTCGGCCACCACCTGGTCGTGGACGCCGTCTCCTGGCGCATCCTGTGCGACGACCTGGAGGCCGCCTACCGGCAGGCCGCCCAGGGCGAACCTGTCGCGCCGGGGGAGCGCACCACCTCCTTCCGCGACTGGGCCCGCGGCCTCGCCGCACACGTCGCCTCCGGCGCCTTCGACCACGAACTGCCCTACTGGGAACACGCCGTGGACACCGAGCCGCTCCCGTCCGAGACGCCGGACGGTCCCGACACCGGCGCCGTCGACACGCTCACCGTGGAACTGGACGAGGCGGACACCGAGGCGCTGCTGCGCGCCGCACCGACCGCGTACCGCACCCGCGTCAACGACGTCCTGCTCGCCGCCCTCGCCCTCGCCCTGGCCCGCTGGACCGGCCACGAGGACGTCCGCCTGGACCTGGAGGGACACGGCCGCGAGGACGTCCTCGACGACGTCGACCTGACCCGCACGGTCGGCTGGTTCACCACCGTCCACCCCGTCGCCCTCCAGGTCCCCGAACCCGCCGACCTGGGCCCCGACCGCGACTGGCGCGCCCTGGTGAAGTCCGTGCGCCGCCAGCTGCGCGCCGTGCCCGGCAACGGCCTCGGCTTCGGCGCGCTGCGCACCTTCGGCCCGCCCGAGGTGCGCGAACGCCTGGGACGCGCCGCCCACGGACAGGTCGTCTTCAACTACCTCGGACAGTGGGACGCCCGCCCGGAGAACCCCGGTCACGGCCTGATACGCGCCGAACACGGCTCGTTCGGCCGCCACCACGACCCGCGCGACAGCGGCTCCCACCCGTTGGAGATCGTCGGCGCCGTCCAGCGCGGGCGGCTGTCCTTCATCTGGCACCACCGGCCCGCCCTGCACGCCACCGCCACCGTGCGCGCTGTCGCCGAGGACTTCGCCCGGGCCTTGCGCCACATCGCCCACCACGCCCGCGGCCGCCGGTGACGCCCCGCCTCGCGGCCCGCGCCCCACCGCCGCAGACGCAATCCCGTCCCAGCCCCCTTTCACCACCCGATCACCACCCGATCACCGACCGAGAGAGCGAGACAGCCGGACATGGACGAGAACACCCGCTACCAGGTGCTGCGCAACGACGAGGAGCAGTACTCGCTGTGGCCCGTCGACATCGAGGTGCCCGCCGGCTGGCAGCCCGTCGGCAAGGAGGGCACGGAGGCGGAGTGCTCCGCCTACGTCGACGAGGTCTGGACCGACATGCGTCCGCGCAGCCTGCGGGAGCGCATGGAGAACGCCGAAGCCTGACGCACTCGCGCGGAGGCACGGGAGACCGGGCCGGGGCGCGTCCCACTGCCGCCCGCCCCGGCCCGGTTCCGCCGTCCTCCCCGCATGCCCCGAGGAGCCCTGATGACCACACCGGTCCTGCACACCGAACGACTCACGTTCCGCCCCTACCGCCCCGAGGACGAGGACGCCTTCGTGGAGCTGCTGCGCGACGAGGAGGTCTGCCGCTGGATGGGCCAGGAACGCGTGCCCGAGGCGGACATCCGCACGCTGTTCCGCACCATCCTCACCGACATCTACCCGCAACGCCTGTTCGACGTGTGGGGGGTGTGGCAGGGGGAGACCTTCGTCGGGCACGCGGAGGTGAAGAAGACAGGCAATGTCGACGGACACGAGCTGATCGCAGCCCTCGCGCCCCCGTACTGGGGCCGGGGCCTGGGCACCGAAGTGGTCCGCGGCCTGCTGCGCCACGCCGCCGACGACCTGGGCCTGAAGGAGGCCTACGGCATGGTCGGCGCGGACAACACCCCCAGCCTGGCCATGTGCCGCCGCCTGGGCTTCCGGCACGTACGGGACGTGACCGGCGACGACGGCACCGTCACGAAGCTGCTGGTGATCTCGACGACGGACGCGTACGCCCAAGATGGTCAGACGTCCGGAAGACACCTCGAGGTGCCGTCGCACGCTTCAGATCAGCACCCGGAATGACAACCTGCCGCCGCGCTGACGGTCCGGGCCGCTTCGCTTCGGTGGAAACGGCCCGGGCCCTGCGAGTGATGCGACTCTTCCACGGACCCCCTTCCATCGGAGGTGATACGTGGCGACTACCCCTATCCGTGGGACTCACACATCCCGGAGGAGATTCGAGCGGTGGACGGGCGGTTCAGGACCATCGGCCACCCGCGTGCGGCGCGGGTCAGCCGCCCGAGGGTCCGGTCCAGCCCTCCCGCACATGGCCGAGCCGCACTCGCTGCGGGTGGTCGCCGACCGGGACGGACGCGGTCTTCTCGCCGGTCGCGAAGTCGATCGCCGTGACCCGGTCGGCGCCGCTCTCGGAGACCACGCAGGACTCCCCGTCGCCGCTGACGGT
Organism: Streptomyces sp. DSM 120436; assembly: GCF_055778765.1. NCBI lineage: Bacteria > Bacillati > Actinomycetota > Actinomycetes > Kitasatosporales > Streptomycetaceae > Streptomyces > Streptomyces sp. DSM 120436. Next base: position 4,575,196 of record NZ_JBSKBS010000001.1, read on the forward strand.
CGCCCAGTACGGCTTGGAGACGGTGACCAGCGGGCCGTGCTCGAAGGTGTCGCGGTCGACCACGGTCGCGTAGTCGTCCATGGTGCCCGCCACGCACAGCTTGGCGCCGTCGGGCTTCATGGTGATGCCGTGGTGACGGGAGTCGTTGACCCAGGTGGTGCGGTCCTCGCCGGTGTCCGGGTTCTTCGGCAGGGTCTTGACGCGGGTGATCCGGTCGGCGGCGACGTCGTACTCGAAGAAGCCGTGGAAGAACGACACCTGGAAGTACAGCTTCGACTCGTCGGGGGAGAAGGCGGCGGGGCGGACCGCGTCCGAGTACTCCTTGAAACCCGCCGCGTCCAGCCGCTCCCGCATGTCGATGACCCGGACCTGCTCGAACGTCCGGGCGTCGGCGACCGTGATCTTGCGGTCGCCCTTCGTCCAGTCCAGCCAGGGCGCGTCCAGGTCGGTGTTCACCTCGCCGATGGACATGTTCCAGATGTAGCGGCCGTCCCGGCTGAAGACGTTCTCGTGCGGCTTGTCGCCGGTCTTGAACTTCCCCACCTCCTCGCCGGTCTCGATGTCCAGCACGTGCACCGTGTTGGACGTCGAGGCGGAGACGGCGACGCGCGTGCCGTCGGGCGACACGGCCATGTGGTCGGAGCGGTAACCGGATACCGGGAAGCGCCAGTTGACGCGTCCGGTGGCCAGGTCGAGGGAGACGACGTCCGCGAAGCTGGGCCGGGAGACGACCACCGAGGTGCCGTCCGGGGTGGAGTACATGTCGTCGACGAACTGGTCGTGGCCCTCGCCGACGGTGTTGCGGATCGCCATGAAGTAGATCCAGCGGATCGGGTTGGCGTTGATCTCCGCCATCCGCTGGTCCTTGTCGGGGATCACGTTGACCCGGCCGATCCGGCCGAGGTCACCGCCGGACTCGATGACGTCGGCGGTGCCGTCCCAGTTGTTGCCCACGAACAGCACCTCCCGCAGCCCGTCGGAGGGTGCGGCCGGGCCGGCCGCGCTCGCGACGGCTCCGGGGGCGGTGAGGGTCAGGGCGACGGCGGCGGCGAGGGTGCACAGATGCCTGCTGCGGATCGGCACGGCGGGTCTCCTCTGCGGGTGGGGGGTCATGATCGGGACATGTCAAACAGGGGGAGGGGAATCCGAACAGACGCGCTTTCAGATTGAACTTACTGAAAAGTAAGGACGGTCAGGGGTTCTCCACAAGACCGCGGACACGACAACATTGCCGGGCGCGGGGAGAGGAGACCGGGTGGCGGACAGACTGAGCGCACCGAGCGGCCGGTACGCCGGGAAGTCCGCCGAGGAAGCGGAGGGCCGAGCGGCGCCGCCGCTTCCTCGACGCGGCCCTCGAACTCTTCGGCGGCGGGCCCGGCTACCGGAACACCACCGTCGCCGCCCTCAGCGAGGCCGCCGGACTGTCCACCCGCCAGTTCCACGAGGAGTTCCGCACCCTGGAGGACGTCCTCGCCGCACTGCACCTCCAGGTCAACGACTGGGCCGAGGCGGCCGTCCTCGCCGCGGCGGCCGGGACGGCGGACGCCCCGCTCGCCGAGCGCGCCGCCGCCATTTTCCGTGCCTGCGCGGCCGACGCCACCCGCGACCCGCGCCGCATCCGCATCGCCTTCGCCGAGATCATCGGGGTGAGCCCGCGCCTGGAGGAACAGCGGCTGGCCCGCCGCGCCCGCTGGGTCGACCTGATCTGCGCCGAGGCGGCCGCCGCCGTCGCCCGCGGCGAGGCCGCACCCCGTGACCACCGCCTCGCCGCGACCGGCTTCATCGGCAGCGTCAACGGACTGCTGCACGACTGGAACGCGGGATGGGTCGAGGCCACCCTCGACGAGGTCGTCGACGAACTGGTCCGCCAGCTCCTGGCGATTCTCCGTCCGCCGGAGACGCCGGAGACGCCGGGGACGCCGGAGACACCGGAGGCGGAAACGCCGCGGACGCCGACTGCGGTGGGCGCGCCGAACCCGCCGAACCCCCCCGGGCGCACCGGCGCGGACAGGTCGACGAAGCGTCAACCCGTCGGCGTGAGGTCCCCCGCGAAGGCGATCATCTGGTCGATCAGCCCCCGCCGCGGGTGGACGACGTCGGTCCCGGCGAGCCGGGGACCATCGGGTCGAGCCCCTGCGGAAGCGGGGTGACGAACCCGGCCTTGAGCAGCACGTACGGGGCGTGTCCGCCGTCGGCGACGATGCCGGTGATCACCTTGCCGGGGCAGAGAATCTGGTCACCGCGGACGCAGTGGTCGCAGGGACCGCACGAGTCGTACAGGAACTGCCCGCCCACGGCCGTCCCGACCTCCGGGAAGGTGACGCCGGGGCCGGTGGCCGCGACCACGCCGGTGATCCCGTGGCCCGGCACGACCGGGAAGCGGGCGAACGGACAGTGGCCGCGCAGCAGGGTCAGGTCGGTGGAGCAGACCCCGTATACGCGGTGACCTTCACGAGCACCTCGCCCGGACCCGGTTCGGGGACCTCCAGGTCCTGGAGGGCGAGCGGGGCGTCGGCCCCGACGGCGCCCCGTGGCGGCACGGCCCGGACGTCCACGACTGGAGGAGATCCTGGCGTACGTCCGGGCCGGCAGCGGGACGGTGCTGGTGCCCGAGTCGGGCGCGGCGGTGTTCCCGCGCCCCGACATCGCTTACGCGCCGGTCACCGACGTGGCGTCCGGCACGGTCGCGCTCGCCTGGGACGGCAACCGCCCGTCCCCGCTCGTCGACACCTTCGTGGACGCGACGCGGGCGACGGCCTCCGGTGTCACTCGTCCCACGCCTGGATCAACACCTGCCCCGTGATCTTGCCGTCGCGCAACGTCAGCATCGACTCCGAGAGCACCCGCACACCGTCCGGGTAACGGCAGCTCTCGCAGTAGGCGGCGTGATCGCCCTGCACGACGCACGCCTCCAGCGCGTGCGTCATGTCGCGGCTGTAGACGTCGTCCAGCATCGCGGCGATCTCGTCCTTGCCGTGCAGCACCTTCGGGCGGCTCGGCCCGCTGACGTGGTCCACGACGCGCAGCTCGGCGTCGTCCGCGTACAGCGACTTCAGCATGTCCGGCGTGTCCGCCTCGATGCCCCGGCGCAGGGTGTCGGCACCGAACACGGGCTGTGCCCGGGTCGTCATGATGACCCACCTCCTCGGGAGGCCCCGGCCCGGAATCAGGCCCCGTGGGCCTCACCTACGAGCGTCCTCCCCGAGACGGGCCGGGGCAAGCGCGACGCCTGGCCGGCGGGGGCGTGACGGGCTCGTTGCCAGTACCGGGCGGAATGCTCCGCCGCCATGAACAGACAGCAGTTCTGGCAGCTCGTCGAGGCGGCCCGCGGCCAGGCGCCCGACCCGGACGACGCCGGGGATGTCGTCCGCCGGGCGAGCGCGCGGCTGGCGACACGACCGGCCGCGGAGATCGCCGCTGCCCAGCAGGTGCTGTGGGACCTGAGGGCGGACTCCTGCACGAACCCCCTGTGGGCCGCCGCCTACGTGATCAACGGCGGATGTTCCGACGACGGCTTCGACTGCTTCCGTGGCTGGTTGACCGCCCAGGGGCGGGAGGTCTTCGAGCGCGCGGTCGCCCGCCCCGACACCCTGGCGGACCTGCCCGTCGTGCGCGCCTCGGCGGCCGACGGGCACTGCCTCGAGTGCGAGGAGGTGCTGAGCATCGTCTGGAACGCCCACGTCCGGGCGACCGGCCGGCGACTCGCCGGCGACGCGTTCACCCTTCGCTATCCGGAGCTGGACCCCACCTGGGACTTCGACTTCGACGACCACGCCGAGACGACACGCCGACTGCCGCGCCTGGCAGCCCTCCACCTGGAGTGAGCGCAGACGCGCGCTCGCTGAGCGGCGGGGCGGAGGTCCCCGGCGAGGAGGCGCCGACCGACGGCCGCGCACGGACCCCGGGCCCGGGGGCGCCCGCCCGCGTAGGGGTCCGCGGGGCAGGCGGGGGACCAGCCCCGCGTCCCGCGGCCCGTTTCACCCCGCCGTGGCCAAGAACTGCGTAGCGGCCAGCTCCCCGTACAACGGGTCCGACGCGACCAGTTCCCGGTGCGTCCCCACCGCCCGCACGCGTCCCGCGTCCATCACCACGATGCGGTCGGCCGCCGTCACCGTGGAGAGACGGTGGGCCACCACCAGCACCGTGGTCGTCCGCGCGACATCCGCCACCGTGTCCCGCAGGGCCGCCTCGTTCACCGCGTCCAGCTGCGACGTCGCCTCGTCGAGGAGGAGCAGGCGCGGGCGCCGGAGCAGGGCGCGGGCGATGGCGACCCGCTGGCGCTCGCCGCCGGACAGCTTGGTGCCGCGGTGGCCGACGAGGGTGTCGAGGCCGTCCGGCAGCCGGGCGACCAGCCCGTCCAGCCGGGTCGTCCTCACCACCCGGGCCAGCGCGTCCTCGTCCGCGCCGGGATTGCCCAGCAGCAGGTTGTCCCGGAGGGAACCGGACAGCACGGGCGCGTCCTGCTCCACGTACCCGATGGCCGCCCGTAGCTCCGGCAGGTCCCACTCGGTGATGTCCCGGCCGTCGACGGTGATCACGCCGGACTCGGGGTCGTAGAACCGCTCGATGAGGGAGAACACCGTCGTCTTGCCCGCGCCGGACGGCCCGACGAACGCGGTCAGTCCCTGCGGCGGCACGGCGAACGTCACCCCGTGGTGGACGTACGGCAGGTCGTCGGCGTAGCGGAACCGCACCTCCTCGAAGGCGACGGCCGCCGGGGCGGCGCCGGGCGACGGCAACGCGGCGGGCGGCGCGGCCGGTTCGGCGGGCAGCCGCAGTGCCTCCTGGATCCGGGCGAGCGCCGCGCTGCCCGCCTGGTACTGCGTGACCGCGCCGACGACCTGCGAGATCGGCGCCATGAGGTAGAACACGAACAGCAGGAACGCCACCAGCGTCCCGATGTCGATGGCGCCGGTCGCCACCCGCGCCCCGCCCACCGCCAGCACCGTGATGAACGCGAGCTGCATCGCCAGCCCCGCCGTGTTGCCCGCCGCGGCCGACCACTTGGCGGCCCGCACGCTCATCCGCCACGACTCGCGCGCCGCGTCGTGCAGCGTCCGCTCCTCCCGGGGCTCGGCGCCGGACGCCTTCACCGTGCGCAGCGCGCCCAGCACCCGCTCCAGCGAGGCCCCCATCACGCCCACCGCGTCCTGCGCCTGCCGGGACGCCCGCTGGATCCGCGGCACGATCACCCCGAGCATCGTCCCCGCCAGCGCGATCACCCCCAGCGTGACCGCCAGCAGCACCGGCTCCACGTAGCCCATCAGCACCACGGTGGCGATCAGGGTGAGGCCGCCCGTGCCCAGCCCGATCAGCGAGTCGGTGGTCACCTCCCGCAGCAGCGTGGTGTCGGAGGTGATGCGGGCCATCAGGTCACCCGGCTCGGTCCGGTCCACGGCGGTGATCCGCAGCCGCAGCAGGTACGACGACAGCGTGCGCCGCGCCCCGAGCACCACCGACTCCGCCGTGCGCCGCAGCACGTACGCCCCCACCGCGCCCAGCACCGCGTTGGCGATCACCAGCGCCGACATCAGCAGCAGCGCCCCGGTGACGGCCCGGTCCGCCGCGAGGTCGTCGATCAGCTCCCGGGCCACCAGCGGCAGCGCCAGCCCCGTCGCGCCGGTCACCAGCGACAGCACGGCGCCGCCCAGCAGCGCCCACCGGTGCGGCCGTACGTACGACAGCAGCAGCCTCCAGGCCGGCGGTCCGGACCGGTCCCCGGCAATGCTCACGAGCCCCCCTCGGCGTCGGTCGGATGTTCAGGCTACGTCGCCCGGGCGGGCGCACCGCACGGTGGGCGGCACGGCCGATCATTCCCGCGTAGGGTCGGGGGAGACGGGGGAGACGGACCCGGCCGATGAAGGAGTCAGCACCATGGCCCAGGAAGTACGCGGCGTGATCGCACCCGGCAAGGACGAGCCGGTACGGATCGAGACGGTCGTCGTACCCGACCCGGGACCCGGCGAGGCGGTCGTGCGCGTCCAGGCGTGCGGGGTGTGCCACACGGACCTGCACTACAAACAGGGCGGCATCAACGACGACTTCCCCTTCCTCCTCGGCCACGAGGCCGCGGGCGTCGTCGAGTCGGTGGGCGACGACGTCACCGACGTGCGGCCCGGTGACTTCGTGATCCTCAACTGGCGCGCCGTGTGCGGAAGTTGCCGAGCCTGTCTGCGCGGACGCCCCTGGTACTGCTTCGACACGCACAACGCGCGGCAGAAGATGACCCTGGCCGACGGTACCGAGTTGACCCCGGCGCTGGGCATCGGCGCCTTCGCCGAGAAGACCCTGGTCGCCGCCGGACAGTGCACCAAGGTCGACCCGGCCGTCGCGCCGCAGGTCGCCGGGCTGCTCGGCTGCGGCGTGATGGCCGGCATCGGCGCCGCGATCAACACCGGCGAGGTGGGCCGCGGCGACTCGGTCGCCGTCATCGGCTGCGGCGGCGTCGGCGACGCGGCCATCGCCGGCTCCCGGCTGGCCGGCGCGGCGAAGATCATCGCCGTCGACATCGACGACCGCAAGCTGGACAAGGCGCGCTCCATGGGCGCCACCCACACGGTCAACTCGCGGCAGAAGGACCCCGTCGAGGCGATCCGCGACCTCACCGGCGGCTTCGGCGCCGACGTCGTCATCGAGGCCGTCGGCCACCCCGAGACCTACCGGCAGGCCTTCTACGCCCGCGACCTGGCCGGCACGGTCGTCCTGGTCGGCGTGCCCACCCCGGAGATGAAGATCGAACTGCCCCTGGCGGACGTCTTCGGCCGCGGCGGCTCCCTCAAGTCCTCCTGGTACGGCGACTGTCTGCCGTCCCGGGACTTCCCGATGCTGATCGACCTGCACCTCCAGGGCCGCCTGGACCTGGGCGCGTTCGTCACCGAGACCATCGCCCTGGACGAGGTGGAGAAGGCGTTCGAACGGATGCACCACGGCGACGTGCTGCGCTCGGTGGTGGTGCTGTGATGACCGCCCGCATCGAACGACTCGTCACCTCCGGTCAGTTCCGCCTCGACGGCGGCACCTGGGACGTCGACAACAACGTGTGGATCGTGGGCGACGACCACGAGGCCGTCGTCATCGACGCGGCCCACGACGCCGACGCCATCGCCGAGGCGGTGGGCGACCGGCGCCTGACCGCCATCGTGTGCACCCACGCCCACAACGACCACATCGACGCCGCGCCCGCCCTCGCCGAGCGCACCGGCGCCACGATCTGGCTGCACCCCGACGACCTGCACCTGTGGAAGCAGACCCACCCGGACCGCGACCCCGACGCCTGGCTGGCCGACGGGCAGGTCATCGAGGCCGGCGGCGCCGACCTCACCGTGCTGCACACCCCGGGCCACGCACCGGGCGCGGTCTGCCTCCACGACCCGGGGCTGGCGACCGTGTTCACGGGCGACACCCTCTTCCAGGGCGGCCCCGGCGCCACCGGCCGCTCCTTCTCGCACTTCCCGACGATCATCGACTCCATCCGGGACCGGCTGCTCACCCTGCCGCCGGAGACCAAGGTGCTCACCGGGCACGGCGATCCGACCACCATCGGCGCCGAGGCCCCGCACCTGGACGAGTGGATCGCCCGGGGCCACTGAGCGGGACGGCACGCGCCCGGACGCCGCCGCGTCCGGGCGCGTGCGGGTGAATCCGCCGAGGACGCGGGTGACCCCGCGGAAAAGCCGACAGAGGATGTCCGGCTTACCCGTCACGCTTCTCGTCGACAGACGGACACGGGCACGGGAGGCCATACATGACGGAACGGTTGAGGGACAAGGTCGCGCTGGTGGCCGGGGCGACCCGGGGAGCCGGACGGGGCATCGCCGTGGAACTCGGCGCGGCGGGCGCCACGGTGTACGTCACGGGCCGCACCACCCGCGCCCGCCGCTCCGAGTACGACCGGCCCGAGACGATCGAGGACACCGCCGACCTGGTCACCGAGGCGGGCGGCCGGGGCATCGCGGTCCCCACCGACCACCTCGAACCGGCCCAGGTGAAGGCGCTCGTCGACCGGATCGCCGCCGAGCAGGGCCGCCTCGACGTCCTCGTCAACGACATCTGGGGCGGCGAGACGCTCTTCGACTGGGACGCCCCCGTCTGGGAGCACGACCTCGACAAGGGACTGCGGCTGCTGCGCCTCGCGGTGGAGACCCACGCGATCACCAGCCACCACGCCCTGCCGCTGCTGCTGCGCCGCCCCGGCGGACTGGCCGTCGAGGTCACCGACGGCACCGCCGCGTACAACCGCGACCACTACCGGGTCTCCTTCTTCTACGACCTCGCCAAGTCCTCGGTGCTGCGCATGGCGTTCGCCCTGAGCCACGAACTCGGCCCGCGCGGCGCCACCGCCGTCGCCCTCACCCCCGGCTGGATGCGCTCCGAGATCATGCTCGACCACTTCGGGGTGCGGGAGGACAACTGGCGCGACGCGCTCGGCAAGGAGCCGCACTTCGCCATCTCCGAGACACCGCGCTACGTGGGCCGCGCCGTCGCCGCGCTCGCCGCCGACCCCGACGTGTCCCGCTTCAACGGCGCCTCCCTGTCCAGCGGCGGCCTCGCCCGGGAGTACGGCTTCACCGACCTCGACGGCAGCCGCCCCGACGCCTGGCGCTACCTGGTCGAGGTGCAGGACGCGGGCAGGCCGGCCGACGTGACCGGCTACCGCTGACCCTTCGGCGCCGACAGGCCGGAAAGGACTTGCGGCGGTGATCGCCCGAGCGGCTACCGTCCTCCCATGACGACGGACACAGGGCGCTTCGCGGGGTACGGGGTTCTCATCACCGGGGCGGCACGCGGCATCGGCGCCGCCACCGCGGCACGGTTCGCCGAGGAGGGCGCTCGCGTCCTGATCGCCGACGCCGACCCGGAGGCGGGGGAGCGGACGGCGGCGGAGCTGCGCGGGCGCGGACTCACGGTGGAGTCCGTCGCCTGCGACGTGGCCGACCGGGCGTCCGTCGAGGCGGCCGTGGACCGCGCCGTACGCGCCTTCGGTTCGCTCGACGTGCTGGTGAACAACGCCGCCCACTGCACCCCCGACGCGCCCCGCTTCGAGGACGAGCCGGAGGAGGAGTGGGCGGCGGACCTGGACGTCACCCTCACCGGCGCCTACCGCTGCTGCCGCGCCGCCCTGGAACACCTGGAGGCCTCCGGCCGGGGCGCGATCGTCACCGTCGGCTCGGTCAACGGGCTCCAGGACTTCGGCGGCCACGCCTACAGCGCCGCCAAGGCGGGTCTGATCTCCCTCACCCGGACCCTCGCCGGCCACGCGGGACCCCGCGGCGTCCGGGTCAACCTCGTGGCGCCCGGCACGGTCCGCACCCGGGCCTGGGCCGGCCGGTCCGACGATCTGGCGGCGATCTCGGAGCTCTACCCCCTGGGCCGCGTCGGCGAGCCGGAGGACATCGCGGCGGCCGTCGCCTTCCTCGCCTCCCGCGACGCGTCCTGGATCACCGGCGCCACCCTGGTCGTCGACGGCGGCATCACGGCCGTCAACCACGGCTTCCACCGGGCGGCGGACCACACCGGAAGACGGCGGGCCCCGCACCCCGGGGGCCCCACGTGACCCGGCTCACGCCGAGGCATCCGGCGTGACGGACACAACGGTCCGGTCGCGGGTACAACCGAATGTCCCTCTTCGTCGTCTACCTGACAGAGTGCGCGAGCCCGCGCACGTTTCCGCGGGAAAGGCAGAACAGCTCATGGGGGAGATGCGCAGACGGGGTGTCGTCGCCCTGGGGGTCACCGCTCTGGTGGCCCCGCTCACGCTCGCGCTCGGTGCGACGCCGGCCCAGGCCGCCAGTTGCACCAAGTCGGCGGGGCCGTACCAGAAGAAGGTGGAGAAGTTCCTCGGCCGCCCGGTCGACGGCAAGCAGTCCGCCGCCGACTGCAAGGCCGTCAGGGCCTTTCAGAACAAGCACGGCATCAGGCCCAACATCGGGTACGCCGGCCCCGTGACCTGGGGCGTGATGAACCTGATGAACAAGCAGAAGGCCGTCGGGAAGAACCCGAACAAGGCAGGCGCGTGCCCCACCAACAAGGGACGCATCGCCTGCGTCAACCTCACCCTCCAGCTGAGCTGGATCCAGGACGGCAAGAAGCTCGTCTACGGTCCGGTCCCGGTCCGCACCGGGCGCGACGGCTACGAGACCCGCACCGGCCTGAAGAAGGTCTACTGGCGGAACAAGAACCACGTCTCGACCATCTACGACGTGCCCATGCCCTACAGCCAGTTCTTCGACGGCGGGCAGGCCTTCCACTCCGCCGGCGTCAGCATGTGGAACCCGCCCGGCTCCCACGGCTGCGTCAACATGACCACGACCACGGCCAAGAAGTACTGGTCGCTGCTGAAGAAGGGCGACGACGTCTACGTGTACGGCCGCAAGCCGGGCACCTGACGGCCCTCGGCGCCCGGCCCGCGGGCCGGGCGCTCCCGCGTCCCGCCGGTGTGAACTCGCCCACCTTGCACAGGAGATGGACGTGATCAGCGACACTGTCGGATTTGCCTTAATCGCCCGATAAGCGTGCGATTACTCACAGCGTCTTCACCTCGGGGGACGTATGCTTCACGGTATGTCCACCACTGTTGAACCTACCTCCGAGCGATCGGCTGCCGAGGTCAACGAGGAGATCCGGGCCCTGTGGCTCCGGTCGGGCGGGACACTCAGCGTCGAACAGCGCGAGGAGTACCAGCGCCTGGTCCAGGAGTGGGCCTCGGCCCTTCCTCCGGCGGCCGAGGCCGCCTGACCGGCCTCGGCACCACGATCGGGCACCCGTGGGCGCACGGGTGCCCTTCACGTCTCACCCCCAGGTCGCCGAGTACTGCCGCCGGTACGCCTTGCGGTCCTGCTCGGTCCTGATCCACCGCGACGCCACCAGCGCCACCAGGCTCCCGCCCGTCACCAGCAGCCCCGGGCCCACGTTCCGCGGGTCGGCCAGCCGCGACACCAGCGTCGACGGGTCCGGCAGGATGCCCCGCACCGGCGCCGACGAACCCGGCCCGGCCGCGTCCGGCGCCGCCACGCCCTGCGCCTGCGACGGCGCCGGGTCCTCGCCGTCCGCCCCGGGCGCCACGAGCAGCTTCAGATCCAGGTCCGCCAGCGCCTTCGTCACCGGCTGGAAGTACGTCGTGCCGCCCGAGCGGCAGTCGCCGCTGCCTCCGGAGGTGACGCCGAGCGCGATCCCCTCGGAGAACATCGGCCCGCCGCTGTCCCCGGGCTCCGCGCACACGTCCGACTCGATCAGCCCGCCGACCGTCCCCTCCGGGTAGTTCACCGTCACGTCGAGCGCGGTCACCTCCCCGTCGCGCAGCCCGCTGGTGCTGCCGCTGCGGAAGACCCGCTGCCCCACCGTCGGGTCGGCCACCCCGGTGATCCGCACGCCCTTGCCGCCGCCCACCGCGACCACCCCGGCGTTCTCACCCGCCAGGCCGCCCTCGTACGCGATCAGCGAGTAGTCGTCGCCCGGGAAGCTGCCGCCGACGGTGGTGCCGATCCTCCGCCGGTCCCCGTCGCCGGAGAACCACACCGACCCCCGCGGCCCGCAGTGTCCGGCCGTGAGGATGAACTCCCGCTCCCCGTCGGTGACGTTGAACCCGGCCGAGCAGCGGCCGGCCGTCGACAGCACGGGCAGCCCTCCGTTGAGGCGGGTGGTGAAGACGCCCCCGACCCGTTCCATGCGGACGAAGTCGCCGATGCCGTCGGCCACATCGGTCAGCGCCGACCAGTCGTCCGCGGACACCGTGCTGTCCCCGCGCACCACCACCTGGTTCGACCGGTAGTCCTTCAGCCAGGCCGTGCCGGGCACCCGCGGCGCCGAACTCAGCGTTCTCGTCGCGGAGTCGAAGTCGTCCATGCTGTGCCGCACCACCTTCGGCTCGGCGCCCGCCGCCCGCACCTCGGCCGCCGCCTCCGCGTCGGTCACCGCGACCACCGTCCGGCCGTCGGAACCCACCCAGGCGCCCGCCGTGCGGGACGTGCCGAGACGCCGGACCAGGGCGGCGCCCGGCCCTGCCGGGGCCTCGTCCGCGGGGGAGACGGTGGAGAACGGGACGGCGTCGGGCGTGCCGGGCTCGCTCGCCACGGCGTGCGTGACCATCGTGCCGCCCAGCAGGAGTCCGCCGACGGCCGCCAGCCGTGTCACTCGCCGGACCACCCGTCGTCGTGCGTGCCTCATGTGCATGGCTCCAGAACCTCGACGGCGCGGTGCGCGCACCGCGGGGGCCTCCCTCGGGCCGAGCGCCCCCTGTCCATACGGCCCCGGAGCCCGTCGTGTTCAGCGCGGGCGCCACCGCGTTCGACTCAGCCGCCCGTCCGCACCGCGGAGCCGGGCGCGGGCAGGCCCAGTGCGGCCGCGGTGCGGGCGTCGCCCCACACGGACGCCGGGCCGGCGTAGGGGCGCAGCAGCGCGATGAGCCCCGGGTCGCCGTCCCCGCGCAGCGCGTCACCGGCCGCCTTGCGGGCGATCCCGGCGAGGAAGTCCGCCAGCTGCACCCGCGGGTCGTCCCGCGCGGCGACCAGCCGCACCTCCGCCAGGGCGACGCCGGACCGCCGGGCGGTCTCCTCGATCCACGCGAGGCGCCCGGGCGTCAGCAGGTTCTGCCGGTCGTGCACCAGCCGCACCGGCCGGCGCCCGCGCCCGCACCAGTACGCGGCCGTGGCGACGATCGCCGGAAGCAGCGGATTGAGCACCGGGATGCGCGTCGCCGGGCCGTCGAGCAGCCCCGCCCGGTACGCCTCGGCCCGCCCGCGCCCCGCCACCAGCCGCTCCAGCACCGGGCCCGCGTCCGTACCGGCGTACACCCGGCACAGCTCGTCCAGGGTCTCGAAGAACAGCGGCACCGAGGACCCCGGCTCCGCCCCGTTGCGGGTGCGCAGCAGCCGGTTCGCCACGGACAGGAACCGCTGCCGGTCCTCCGCCCCCAGCGCCTCCCGGCCCGTGCGGTACACCTCCGCCGCCGCTCCCGGGTCGCCGAGGAGCACGGAGGCCAGCCGGTCCACCACGAAGAACGACTTCTCGGTGAGGTGCACGCACGCCGCGCCGTGCAGCGGCCCGCCCGGCGCGAGGAACCACTCCAGCACCGCCCGGTGCCTCTCCCGCAGCAGATGGGCCGCCTTGTACTCGGAGGCCGGGGAGCGGATCCGGTCGCGGATCTCCCGCAGGGCGCCGGCCGCGGCCGGCACGGGGACGCACACCCCGGCGTGCGCGAACACGTCGGTGTTCCCGCCGGTCAGGTTCTCGCCGTCCGACCCCGACTCGTCGCAGGCGATCTCCAGGGCCGTCCCGTCACCGTCGCCGGGCGGCGCCGCGACATCCTGATGTGGTTCCACACCACGCCCCCTATCGTGTGCTGCATGACCAGGATCCCGCACGACACGTCCGGTGAACCGAATCCCCTCGAGGCCCTTTCCCTGGAGCAGCTGCGCCGCCGCACCAGCATGAAGTGGCGGACCCACCCCGACGACGTCCTGCCCGTGTGGGTGGCCGAGATGGACGTGGCGCTCGCGGAACCGGTCGTGCGCGCGGTCACCGACGCGATGGTGACCGGTGACACCGGGTACCCGGCCGGGACCGCGTACGCCGAGGCGCTGGCCGCCTTCGCCGGCAAGCGGTGGGACTGGCCCGGGCTCGCCGTGGAGCGCACCGCGATCGTGCCGGACGTGATGCTGGGCGTGGTGGAGATGCTCCGGCTGGTCACCGGGCCCGGCGACCCGGTCGTGGTGAACCCGCCGGTCTACCCGCCCTTCTACGACTTCGTGCGGCACGCGGACCGCCAGGTCGTCGAGGCGCCGCTCGGCGCGGACGCGCGGCTCGACCCGGACGTCCTGGAGCGCGCCTTCCGGGAGGCGACGGCCGGCGGCGAGCGGGCCGCGTACCTGCTGTGCAGCCCGCACAACCCCACCGGCACCGTGCACACCGCAGACGAGCTGACGGTGGTGGCGGCACTCGCCGAGCGGTACGGCGTACGGGTCGTCGCCGACGAGATCCACGCGCCGCTGGTGCTCGGCGGGGCACGGTTCGTGCCGTACCTGAGCGTGCCCGGCGGCGAGCGCGGCCTGTCGCTGATGTCGGCGTCCAAGGCGTGGAACCTGGCCGGGCTGAAGGCGGCCCTCGCCGTCGCCGGGCCCGGTGCGGGCGACGACCTGGCCCGGATGCCGGAGGTGGTCGGCCACGGTCCGAGCCACGTCGGCATCCTCGCCCACACGGCCGCCCTGCGCGACGCCACCGGCTGGCTGGACGCCCTGCTGGAGGGCCTGGACGCCAACCGCCGGCTGCTCACCGAGCTGCTCGCCGAGCACCTGCCGGCCGTCCGGTACCGTCCGGGTGATGCCACCTACCTCGCCTGGCTCGACTGCCGCGGCCTCGGCCTGGGCGACGACCCCGCCGCGGCGTTCCTCGACCACGGCCGGGTGGCGCTGACCGGCGGACTGCCGTTCGGCGCGGGCGGCGCGGGCCACGCCCGGCTGAACCTCGCGACCTCGCCCGAGGTGCTCACCGAGGCGGTGCGGCGGATGGCGGCCGCCGTGCGCGCGGCGGGCGGCACGCGTGCCTGACGCCTCCTTCGCCCACCCGCGCCTCGCCGCCCTCCACGACCCGCTCGACCCCGACCGCGGCGACCTCGACGCCTATCTGCGCATGGCGCGGGAGTCCGGCGCCCGTACGGTGCTGGACATCGGCTGCGGCACGGGCGTGTTCGCGCTGCTCCTCGCGGACGAGGGCATCGACGTCGTGGGCGTCGACCCCGCCGGCGCCTCCCTCGACGTCGCCCGCGCCAAGCCGGGCGCCGACCGGGTCCGCTGGATCGAGGGGGACGCCACGGAACTGCCCCCGCTCGCGGTCGATCTGGCCACCATGACGGCGAACGTCGCCCAGGAGATCACGGACCCCGGTGCCTGGCACGCCACCCTGCGCGGCGCCCGCGCGGCCCTGCGCCCCGGCGGACGCCTGCTCTTCGAGACCCGCGACCCGGCCCGGCGCGCGTGGGAGACCTGGACCCGCGAGCAGTCGTACGTCACCGCCGACGTGCCCGGCGCCGGCCGGGTGGAGAGCTGGCACGAAGTGACCCGTGTGGACGGCCCGTTGGTGACGTTCCGTACGACGTACGTGTTCGCGTCGGACGGGGCGGCGCTGACCTCGGACTCGACCCTGCGCTTCCGCGAGCGGGAAGAGATCGAGGCGGACCTGGCGGGCCACGGCTACGTGCTGGAGGAGGTGCGGGACGCGCCCGACCGCCCCGGCCGGGAGCTGGTGTTCGTCGCCCGCCGCCCGTAGGACCGGACGGCTCCCGGCGGGACACGCCGGAGTCGGCCTAGACTTGGGGCATGGACGACGCGTTGCGGGACCGGCTCGGCACGGGGAAGTACCTGCTGCTCACCAGCTACCGGAAGAACGGCACGCCCGTCGCCACCCCGGTGTGGGTGGTGCGCGACGGCGACGCGCTGGGCGTGTGGACCGTGGCCGACTCGTGGAAGGTCAAGCGGATCCGCGCCCGGAAGGACGTCCTCGTGGGCCCGTGCGACCTGCGCGGGAACCCGACCGGCGACCAGGTCCCGGCCACCGCGGAGATCTGCGACGCGGCCACGACCGCCCGCTACCGGCAGCTGATCGCCCGCAAGTACGGGCTGACGGGCCGCCTCACCCTGCTGGGCAGCCGGCTGCGCCGGGGCCCGGACGGCACGGTGGGCATCCGCGTCACCCTCTGAACCCACGCACCCGATACGGCCGTTGACGCCGGAACTGTCAGGTCCAGGCCCGCAGCGGCTCGTCCACCAGCTGGAACACCGGCTCACCGCGCACCGGGTCCTCGGCCGTCGACAGCCGCACCCGGTCGCCGCTGTGGATGCCGATGGGAGGGCCCATGACCCGGCCCCGCACCACGAACCCCTCGGCCATCTCTATCAGCGACACGTTGCGCGCGGCGGGGGTGTTGCGGTGCAGCACCGTCGAGTGGCGCACCGTGCCGAAACCCGCGCTGCGCTCCGTCCGCAGGTCGCTGCCCTGACACACCGGGCACAGCAGCCGGTGGTACATCGCCGTGCCGCACCAGGTGCAGCGCTGGAAGAGCATGGCCTCCTGATCACCGCTCCGCGACTCGGGGCCCTGCGGTTCGAGCAGGCGCGTCGTGGAGCCGGCTGCCCGCTGAGCGACGCTTCCTGAGAAGTGGTACACGCTGGTCAACTCCCTGCACTCGGCCGGACTTCCACGTGCACGGTCCCGCCCGGGCACGCGCCTGCCCGGTGGCCGTGCCACCGCGCACGGCCACAGGTTATGGCACTGAGTGCCACGAGTAAAGGCACTCAGTACCCTCTTTCTTCGGGGCGAGGCCGCTTCCTGGGATGTCCGGCACGTGACGCGTCTGAGTCCACGAGAGCCGGGCATACGGGCAACACCTCTACGGAAGGAGCTCGTTCATGCTCGGCATGGTCGCGGCGGTGCTGTTCTTCATCGCCTTCCTGATCAACGCGGCGGAGATCGGGACCAACGACGTGTTCTCCTCGGTGAACGTGATGCTGCTGGGGCTGACCGCCCTGGCCCTGCACGTCGCCGGCGTCGGGGCGGGCCGGCCCCGCAGACGCTGACCCGCCCCGACGCCGGGGGCCCGGCGCACACGCGCCGGGCCCCCGCTCGTCAGTCGCAGGCACGGGGGTCGGTCCACAGCTGACACCGGCCGGCGCGCTTCGCGTCGCAGCCCAGCGACTCCAGCCGGTCCGACCGGGCGACGACGCCCGCCGAGCAGGAGCTGGAGCCGAGCCGGCCGGCCTCCGCCCACCCCCGGTCGCCGCCGTCATGGACGCGCGACGCGTCCGTGCCCCAGGTGACCCCGCCACAGGCCAGCCCTTGGCGTCCAGCCGTCGCCGGTGGCTGACGGGGACGCGGCGCCGGTGACCGTGTGGCTGTGCGTCAGCTTCGGAACCGTCCCTAGGATCGACGTACGCCGCCCCGAGGAGCCCCCATGCGCGCCACCCGCCCCCGCATCCTGTACGTCACCGACCTGGCCTACCCGGCCCGGGGGCGGCGGTACTGCGACGAGGACATCTTCCTCACCTCCCGGCTGCGCGAGGAGTTCGATCTCGCCCTGTGCCATCCGCGGGACGCCGCCGCCCTGATGGGCGGGTTCGACGCGGTCGTGGTGCGGAACAGCGGGCCGGTGCTCGGGTATCCCGACGCCTACCAGGAGTTCCGCGCGCGGGCCCTCGCGACCGGTACGCCCGTCTACAACCCGCTCACCGGGCGCGGGGACATGGCCGGCAAGCAGTACCTGCTGGACCTGACCGACGCCGGGCTGCCGGTGATCCCCACCGTCGGCCGGCCCGAGGACCTGCACCGGCTGCCCCGCGCGGAGCGGTACGTCGTCAAGCCGCGGCTCGGCGCCGACTCGCACGGGCTGCGGATCGTCCCCGCGGCCGAGGCGTCCGCCCCCGCCGACGGCGACGTCCTCGTGCAGCCGTACATCGACTTCGCCTACGAGGTGTCATTCTACTTCGTCGACCAGGACTTCCAGTACGCCCTCCACGCCCCGGACCCCGCCGCGCGCTGGCGGCTGGAGCCCTACCGGCCCACCTCCGGCGACCTCGGCTTCGCCCGGCGGTTCATCGAGTGGAACACCCTCGGCCACGGCATCCAGCGGGTCGACGCCTGCCGGGCGCCGGACGGGGAACTCCTGCTCGTCGAGCTGGAGGACCTCAACCCCTACCTGTCGCTCGACGCCCTCGACGACGCGACCCGGGACGCGTTCGTCGCCGCGATGACGGCGTCCCTGCACCGCTTCCTGCGCGCGACCGAGGGCGCCCGGGGCTGAACCGGCCGGGCCCCGGTCACGTGCCTCCCGCCGCAGGCGGTTCGCCTCCCCGTGCGGTCACTCCCGCGGCACGCGGATGTCCAGCACGCACACGTCGTCCCGCCGCTCGTCCTCCAGCATCACGTCCAGGAGGGTGCCCAGGGAGCCCGGGGTGTCCTCGGGGTGGGCGGCCGCGGCGTCGGCGAGGCGGGTGAGGCCGGTGTCGATGTTCTCCGGGGGGCGCTCGACCAGGCCGTCGGTGTACAGGAGCAGGCGGTCGCCCGGTTCGAGGCGGTGCTCGGTCTCCTCGAAGTACGGGGCGGAGGTGGCGCCCAGCAGCATGCCCTGGGGCCGCCGCAGATACGTCGCCTCACCGCCGCGCAGCAGCAGCGGCGGCGGGTGACCGGCCTGCGCCCACACCAGCCGGCGGTCCGCCGCGTGGTAGCGGGCGATGACCATCGTCGCGGTGCCGTGGGCGTCCCGGGAGTGCAGCAGCAGCGAGTTGAGCCGGGACAGCGCGCCCCTCAGCGACGAGCCCGTGCTCACCATGCCCTTGGCCGTGAAGCGGAGCTGCGCCATCGTGGCGACCGCGTCCACGCCGTGGCCGGCCACGTCCCCGACGACGAACAGGGCGTCCCCGTCGGGAAGTTCCACGGCGCTGAACCAGTCGCCCCCGACGTGTATGCCGGCCTGCGCGGGCAGATAGGCGACCTCGACGCGCAGCCCGGACAGGTCCACGACCTTGTCGGGCAGCGGCAGCAGCGCGTTCTGCAGCCGGGCGACCAGGACCCGCTCCGACTGGAGCACGTCGTGCTGGGTGAGGTTCACCCGCTCGCTCTCCACCAGCGCCAGTTCCGCCCGCCGCCGCGCGGTCAGGTCCTGCACCACCCCGTGCACCTCGACCGGGGTGCCGTGCGTGTCCGCCACCACCTCGGCGACCAGCCGCAGATGCCGTACGCCGCGCCCGCCGCGGACCCGGAACGGCGCGTCGAACGGCCGCCCCTCGCGCAGCAGGGCCTCGACGGCGGCCCCCAGCGCCGGCCGGTCCTCGGGCAGCGCCAGACCGGGGACGTCGGCGAGCCGGGCCGGTCCGTCCGCCGGGTCCCGGTCGAGGATCGCGAAGACCTGCGCCGACCAGGACACCTCCTCCCGCGCCAGGTTCCAGTTGGCCCAGCCGATGTTGCCGAGCCGCTGCAGCTCCGCCAGCCGCTGCTCCTGCCGGTCCGAGGAGGCGTGCCGCAGCCAGGTGACGACCAGCGCGTCCTCCAGCCGCGTCACCCGCACCGAGTAGGTGGCCAGCTCCGTGACCCCGTCCACGGTCTCCTGGTGCGCGAACGGCTCGCTCTCGTACGGGCCGCCGCCCTCCAGGGTGTCCAGGCAGCCCTGCCACATCGGGACGTCCGTGAGGTCGGGCCGCACCTCGCGCAGCCGCCGTCCGGCCGGGTCGCCCGAGGATCCCCCGAGGAGGTCGGCCGCCTGGACGGTGGCCGCGTCGACGCGGAAGTCCTCCACGTCGCCGGAGGCGCCGGTGACGGGCGTCAGCAGCATCGCCGGAACCGGCAGCGCCGCGAACAGCGACCGGACGGCGTCCGTCTCGGCGTCGGAGGGCGGTGCCGCCGACGAGGTGAAGGTGCGCACGCGTCCCGCGCACAGCCGGACGACGCCCTCCAGGTGTGCGCGGTCGCGCGGGGTGAAGACGCCAGGGCGTCCGCGCAGCACGCCGACGCACACGTCGGAGCCGTCCCCGGCGCGCAGCGGCAGCCAGACCCGGGACCGCCACTGCTCGGGCGGCTCGCCGATCAACAGGTAGCGCCTGCTGTCCTCGGAGTAGTCCTCCAGCCAGCGCGGCTCGCCCGCCAGCAGGGCGTCCGCCATGGCCATCCCGCTGGACGGGGGCACCTGACGCCAGCGGGCGGCGAGCCCGTCGTCGATGCCGGAGTGCCCGGCCAGCTCCAGGCCGCCGCCGGAGCGGCGGACGTAGATCATCACCGAGTCGGCGCCCAGGTCCGGGGCGAGATGGTCCCGCAGGCACTCGGCGAGCGCCTGGTGCGTGTCCACGTGGACCAGGGCGCGGCCCAGGCGGCCCAGGGCGTCGGCGACGTCGTCGGGCCCGGCGAAGGGCGCCGGCGCGTCCGTCGCGGACATGACGGCCGCCGCGTCCCCGGGTGCGCCCGACGGGCGGGAGACGACCGCGTCCCCGCACGGCCGGGCGGGCGTCACCTCACCCAGGGTGATCCAGCACTCCTCCAGCAGGGTGCGGCGGGCGGCTTTGGCACGCTGGTACAGGATCTCCTCGGCGGCGTCCGCGGTGCAGCCGGACAGAGCCATCACGACGCCCTTGGCGCGCTCCACGACCGTCGTCGTCGCGGCCTGCTCGCGGAGCCGGTCCATCTCGGCGCGCTGCTGGGCGACGACCCGGGCCAGTTCGACCACGTCCGGGACCGTGCCGGTCCCGACCTGGGCAAAGCGATCGCTCTTCACGCACCGAGCATTGCACACCCGCGCGTGTCCGTTGACCGGCTTGTCACCACGGACTGCCGGTCCGCGCCGGTCGGCGGCGGCCCGGACGCGACCGCGCGGAGGCGGGGCGGCCCGCACCGGCGTGGGACCGGCCGGGCGGGCCCGTACACGGGGTGTACGGGGTCCGCGCGCTCCATGCGCGGAGCGCGCGGGGGCGGGGCGGCGGTCGCGGGACCGGGCCGCCGGACCGGGCGCGGTCAGCGGGCGCTCCCGTCCAGGGCCTGGGTGACCGCCCGGACGCTCCGCGCGATGTGCTGGAGCTGCGTCAGCTCGGCCGCGTACAGCTTGATCGTGTGCTCGATGACACCCTCGTGCAGACCCAGCCGGGGCAGGTCCGCGCGGGCGGTCCGCAGCGCGGTGCGCGCCACCCGTATCTCGTGCTCGACCTGGATCCGGGCGTGCCGGGCCAGCAGCACGGGGTGCCGGACGAACGCCGGGTAGCTCGCGTAGCGTGCCGGGACCAGCTCGCGCAGCCACTTGGCCGCCGAGCGCTCCCAGTCGTAGCTCCCGGGGGTCTTGACCTGGCGGGGCCAGTCGGGTCCGAGGCGCGTGGACGTCACAGGCATGATCTTCGCTTCCGGGTGTGCGGCGCCGCCGGCGCGGGCGACGGGGTGGGGCGGCCCCGGTCCAGGGCGCGACCGGGGCCGCCACGGGTGGCCGGGCAGGGGAGGCCCGGCCGAACGCCCCGGCCGCCGGTACGGGTGGGAGCCGGCGGCCGCGGGCGTTCGTGCGGGTGCCCGGGGGAGACCGGTGCGGTCGGCCACGGCGACGGGTGCGTGCGGCGCATGGCGGACTTCCGGGCAGGCGGGTGAGGCGGACGGAACGCGGTCCGGAGCGGCCGGGGCCGCGATCCGTGAGCAGTATTTATATATGCCGTCCGCTTGGCAAGACGCATGAAAACATTCATGCCTGATCGCGTCGCGTGACGCGCCGGAAGCGGCCCCGGACCCGGTCCCGCGGTGAGCGGGGGTTCAGTCCCGAAGGAAGAACCGGTGCTCGTCGGCGACCTGCTCGTAGTCCTCGAGCCGGGCCTGCGTCCGCTCCGGGTCGGCGTCCGTCATGGCCTGCAGCAGCGCCGCGCACATCACGCCGGGGGCCGCGTACGAGTCGAAGACCAGGCGGGAGCCGGTGCCGGTGGCGAAGGTGACGTCCGCCTCGTCCGCGAGCGGCCCCAGCGCCAGGTCGGTGATGAGCGCGACCTTCAGCCCGGCGCTGCGCGCGACCCGCACCGCCGTCAGGGTCTCCTGCGCGTGGCGCGGCATGGAGAACGCCAGCACCCACGTCCCGCCCGCTTCCCGGGACTGCAGCAGGGCGTCGTAGGCCACGCTGCCGCCGAGCGTCACCAGCCGCACGTCCGGGTGGATGCGACGGGCGGCGTACGCGAAGTACTCGGCCAGTGAGACGGAGATGCGCAGGCCCAGGACGGTCAGCGGGGTGGAGGCGGACAGGGCGCGGCCCGCCTCGATGACGCGGTCGGTGTCGGCGAGGTCCCGCCGCAGGTTCTCGAGGTTCTCGATCTCGGCGTCGACGGCCGCCTGCAGTTCGTTGCCGCGGTGCTCCTCGGTCTGGCCGGCGCCGGCGGACCGGGTGCCGAGAGTGATCGACTGGAGCTTCTCCCGCAGCGCCGGGTAGCCGCTGAAACCGACCGCCGAGGCGAACCGGGTCACCGAGGGCTGGCTCACCCCGGCCCGGTCCGCGAGATCGGTGATCGACAGGAACGCCGCCTCGGTGATGTGCTCGATCAGGTACTGCGCGATGCGCCGCTGGCCGGGGGAGAGCCGGGGCCGGTCGAAGAGGGCGCGGAGCTGGGCCGTCGGGGACGGCTCCGTCTCCGGACCCGCCTTGGCCGAGGTGATCGCGTATGCCTGTGCGCGTGCCTGCTGCGGCGATGGCACCGGTACGTCTCCCTTGTCTCCCACGAGGGTTCAACATAGCCCACCCCTCGCACGACCAGCGCCGTCGCCGACGGGGGCCGGCCACGGGGCGGGGCCGGCCAGCTCCGGGGAGGGACCGCTCCGGCTTCGCGGGGGATATCCCCGCCCGCTCAGGGAACCCGCCGACTCAGCGCTGCACCGCGACACCGCGACACAGCGACATCGCAACCCCCTGCAAGACGAGGAGCACCGCGGACATGACCGTCCCCGAGGAGAACCGGCCGAAGACGCACGACACCGACGAGGTCCTCGAGCAGCACCGCGAGGATGACACGCAGGCGCAGGGCGGCACCGGCCGGACCATGCGCGAGGCGCTGGAGGAGGCCGAGATCCGGCCCGACGACTACGAGGAGCGGTAGGTCGTGCCGCTCGGATCACGCCGCGGGCGCGGGGGCCGCCGGCCCCCGCCCTGCGGCCTGGTCCGAACGCCATGACCGCCGCCCCGCCCACCCCGTCCCGACGCGACCGAGTTTCGGCAGGTGACAGTATGAGCGCCCTGAGCGCGCTGGAAGCGGCACTGGAGAGCCGATGGGAGGCCCTGTGGGCGCGGATGTTCGGGCGTGATCCGCTCGAACTCGCCGACGCCCTGCGGCGCGAGTGCGACAGCAACGCCGTGGTGTGCCGTGCGGGGCGGGTCATGGTCCCCAACGCCTACGAGGTCGAGCTCGCCGAGCCGGTGCACGAGCGGCTGACCCGGCGCGGCGACAGTGTGGGCCAGGTGCTCACCGACCGGCTGGCCCGGCACGCCGCCCGCAACGGCTACGAGTGGGCGGGCCCGCTCACCGTGCACGTGCGCCGCTCCGCCGAGGTGCCCAACGGCCGCTACCGCGTGGCGAGCACGGTCATGCGGCACGTGAGCGCGGTCGGCTTCCGGCGGGCGGCCCGGCCGGGCGAGGGCTGAGGACGCCGAGGACCCGGCGCGCGACGCCGCCTCACCTCCGGCAGACGGTGATCGGGTTCCCCGCCTGACCGGTCCGCCCGCCGCTGTCGATCAGTCCGCCCGGCCGCCCGGTCGCCTCGGCCGCCGCGGAGTCCGACACCACCGGCACCCCGCGCACCGCGTCCGCCGCCGCGCCCGTCACAGCAGCCCCCCGACGTCGGCACGAACCGGGCGGCCGGCACGTCCGGCGTGGCCGGCGTGGCCGGCGAGCCGTGCGCGATCACGTCGGGGGAGAGGGCGTGGAGCGCGAGCGCCACCAACGCGCCGGCGCGACCGGCCGGTTCACGCGCGAACGCGCACACCGCCGGCCCGAACCCCCGCGTCAGCACGATCACCGGCAGGCGAGCCCGGAACATCACCCGCCGGGGACCGTCGCGTACCGCAGCCGCCGCCCCGACCCGGTCCGACCGCCGTCGAATCCCGGCTCCGGACGCGGATCGGCGACCGCCGTCCTCGCCCCGGCGACAGCACCGCCAGAACGGCCGCCGGTCACCGCCGTGCCCCCACCGCCGCGCGACGCCTCATGCACCGCTCCCTCACGCCGACGCATGCCCGGCGGGCGTGACCGCGCCGCGTGGGCCGGAGCGGTGCCGGCTGCTCCGGTCATGGACGCGAGCCCACCGGGCCGGACGGCCGGCGTCCGGCCGGTCCCGATGACCGGACGCGTCCCGACGTCACGTCAGCTCCTCCACCGGCACCACCACATCCGCCCGGTCCCGTGTCGCCGCCACCAGCTCCGCGTTGCGTTCGTCGGAGCGTTCCACCCAGGCGACCGCCTCCTCGTGCGACTTGCCGAACCGCTCGTGACGGGCGATCAGCCGTCCCACCCGCCGCTCCTCGTCCGCCGCGCAGAACCACACCTCGTCCAGCAGCGGACGCACCCGCGCCCACGCCCCGGTGCCGAGCAGCAGGTAGTTGCCCTCCGTGACCACCAGGCGCGCGGCCGGCGGCACCGGGACCGCCCCGGCCAGCGGCTGCTCCAGCTCCCGTTCAAAACAAGGGGCGTACACCACCTCGCCGGCCTCGTCGTTCTCGTCGGCCTCGCGCAACCGCCGCAGCAGGGCCGCGTACCCGGCCGCGTCGAAGGTGTCGGGGGCGCCCTTGCGGTCCCGGCGGCCCAGCCGCTCCAGCTCCGCGTCGGCGAGGTGGAAGCCGTCCATGGGGACGTACGCCGCCCACGGCTCACCGGAGCCGTTCAACTCGCCGACCAGGCGCTGCGCGAGCGTGGACTTGCCCGCGCCGGGACTGCCGGCGATGCCGAGGATCGCGCGCCGCCCGCCCCGGGGGAGGGCGCGGGCGCGGCGGAGGAGGTCGTCGAAGGTCAGCGCCACACAGCAGAGTGTGTCACCCGGGACGCCGGGCCCCGCCACCCGTGTGGCCCGCGCCACTCACTGTTCCGCGCCGTACGGGGAACGGTGACGGGTATGACGGATCTGGGTCTGCCCGAAGACATCGAGGCGTGCCTCTTCGACCTCGACGGCGTCGTCACCAGGACGGCCGTGGTGCACGCCGCCGCGTGGAAGGAGATGTTCGACGCCTTCCTGCGCGAGTGGGACGGCGTGGGGTTCGCCCCCTTCACCGCCGCCGATTACGACGCCTACGTGGACGGCAGACCGCGCGCCGACGGTGTGCGCACCTTCCTCGCCTCCCGGGGCGTCCGGCTGCCCGAGGGCGACCCCGGCGACCCGCCGGCCGCCGCCACCGTGCACGGGCTGGGCAACCGCAAGAACGAGCTGCTGCTCGCGAGGATCCGCACCCACGGAGTGGAGCCCTACGCCAGCACCCTGACCTATCTGCGCGCCGTCCGCGCGCGGGGCCTGCGCACCGCGGTCGTCTCCTCCAGCGCCAACTGCCTGGACGTGCTGCGCTCCGTCGACGCCGAGCACCTCTTCGACGTGCGGATCGACGGGGTGGTCGCCGCCGAGCGGGGCCTGCCGGGGAAGCCGGCGCCCGACACCTTCCTCGCCGCCGCCCGCGACCTGGGCGTCGAGCCCGCGCGGGCCGCGGTGTTCGAGGACGCGCTGGCCGGCATGGACGCCGGACGTGCCGGACGGTTCGGCCTCGTCGTCGGCGTGGACCGCGTCGGGCAGGCCGCCGCCCTGTACGCGCACGGCGCCGACCGGGTCGTCACCGACCTGTCCGAGCTCGGGGGTGAGGCGTGACCCGCCCCGGCCGCTGGTACGACATCGACCCCTGGACCGTGCGCGAACGCGGCCTGGACCTGGAGCGGCTGCCGCAGAGCGAGTCGGTGTTCGCGCTGTCCAACGGCCACATCGGCTGGCGCGGCAACCTCGACGAGGGCGAACCCCACGGCATGCCCGGCTCCTACCTCAACGGCGTCCACGAACTGCACCCCCTGCCCTACGCCGAGGCCGGCTACGGCTACCCCGAGTCCGGACAGACGGTCATCGACGTCACCAACGGCAAGGTGATCCGGCTCCTCGTCGACGACGAGCCGTTCGACCTGCGCTACGGCCGGCTCGTCCACCACGAACGCACCCTCGACCTGCGCCGCGGCGTCCTGACCCGGGTCTGCGAGTGGACCTCGCCCGCCGGTTCCACCGTCCGGGTGCGCTCCACCCGGCTGGTGTCCCTCACCCAGCGGGCCGTCGCCGCCGTCGCCTACGAGGTGGAGCCCGTCGACAGCCGCACCCGGGTGGTGGTGCAGTCCGAACTCGTCGCCAACGAGTCCCTGCCCGGCCCGGACGGCGACCCGCGCGCCGCCCGCGTGCTGCGGTCCCCGCTGGAGCACGAGGAGGACTTCGCCAAGGGCGGCCGGCTGCGGCTGGTGCACCGCACCCGGCACAGCGGCCTGCGGGTCGCCGTGGCCGCCGACCACGTCGTCGACGGTCCCGAACGGACCACCACCGACTGCGAGAGCGACATCGACATGGCCCGGCTGACGGTCACCTCCGTCCTGGAGCCGGGACAGCGGCTGCGGGTGGAGAAGTTCGTCGCCCACGGCTGGTCCGGCGTCCGCTCCCGGCCCGCGATGAGCGACCAGGTGGAGGCGGCGCTGGCGGCCGCCGCGCACAGCGGCTGGCAGGGCCTCCGCGACGAACAGCGCGACTACCTCGACGCGTTCTGGAACCGCGCCGACGTGGAGGTCGACGGCGACGAGGAGATCCAGCAGGCCGTGCGCTTCGCCCTGTTCCACGTGCTGCAGGCGGGCGCCCGCGCCGAGCGGCGCGCGATACCCGCCAAGGGCCTCACCGGCTCCGGCTACGACGGGCACGCCTTCTGGGACACCGAGGTGTTCGTGCTGCCGCTGCTGATCTGCACGGTGCCGCAGGCCGCCGCCGAGGCGCTGCGCTGGCGGCAGAACACCCTGCCCGTCGCCCGGGAGCGCGCCGCCCAGCTCGGCCTGCGCGGCGCCGCGTTCCCCTGGCGCACCATCGAGGGACCGGAGGGCTCCGCGTACTGGCCGGCCGGCACCGCCGCCTTCCACGTCAACGCGGGCATCGCCGACGCCGTCGTGCGCTACGTCCAGGCCACCGGCGACGAGCACTTCGAACGCGACACGGGCGTGGAGCTGCTGGTGGAGACCGCCCGGCTGTGGCGCTCCCTGGGCCACCACGACGACCGGGGCGTCTTCCACATCGACGGGGTCACCGGACCGGACGAGTACAGCGCCGTCGCCGACGACAACACGTACACCAACCTCATGGCCCGCGCGAACCTGCTGGCCGCGGCCGACGTGTGCAAGCGCCACCCCGACCGGGCGGCCGAGCTGGACGTCGACGAGGAGGAGAGCGCGAGCTGGCGGGACGCCGCCGAGGCGGTCCACCTGCCGTACAACGACGAACTCGGCGTGCACGAGCAGCACGCGGGCTTCACCCGTCACCAGCGGTGGGACTTCGCCGGCACCCGCGCCGACCAGTACCCGCTGATGCTGAACTTCCCGTACTTCGACCTCTACCGCAAACAGGTGATCAAACAGGCCGACCTGGTGCTCGCGATGCACACCCGCGCCGACTGGTTCGAGGAGCGTCACGACGAGGAGCAGATCGCCCGCAACTTCGCCTACTACGAGCCGCTGACCGTCCGCGACTCCTCTCTGTCCGCCTGCGTCCAGGCCGTGCTGGCCGCCCGCACCGGACACCTGGACCTGGCGTACGAGTACACCGCCGAGGCCGCGCTGATGGACCTCGCGGACCTGGAGCACAACACGCGCGACGGACTCCACATCGCCTGTATGGCCGGGGCGTGGACCGCGCTGGTCGCCGGGTTCGGCGGCATGCGCTGGGACGACGACGGCCTCCGCTTCACGCCCCGGCTGCCGCCCGGACTGCGCCGGCTCGCCTTCACCCTGGGCCACCGCGACCGGTGCCTGCGCGTGGAGATCACCGCCGACCGCGCCACGTACCGCCTGCGCTCCGGACCGCCGCTGACCCTCCGTCACCACGGCAGGGAGCTGACCGTGGGGGTGGACGCCCCCGCCGAGGGCCCGGTCCCGGTGCCCGCCCCGAGACGGTCGCCCGAACAGCCCCCGCACCGCCGGCCCCGTCCGCGGTGACCGGGGCGCTCAGGCGGTCCTCGGCCGTTCTCCGCCTGCGCCGCCGACCGGTCCGGGTTAGCTTTGGCCATGATTTCCCTCCCTCCGTCCTCCTCACGTTCCTCACGGCACGGGGCCTTTGCGGCCCGAGGGAGACGGCACCCAGGACCGGCGGCAGCGAAGGACGGACGATGACCCACGGCGCCGGAGCCCCGCCGACCGTGACCCGGCGGAACGAGGAGCGGTCACGGCCGGCCGGACCGTGGACCGCCCACGACGCACGGCCGCTCGCGGTGCTCGCCGCCGTCTTCACCCTGGCCCAACTCGTCCTCGTACGACCGACGCTGGGCCTCGGGTGGGACGAGATCGTCTACACCAGCCAGGTCACCGCCCACCATCCGGCCGCCTTCTTCAGCGCCCCCCGTTCCCGGGGCGTCTCCCTGCTGGTCGCGCCCGTCGCGTCCTGGTCCGACTCCACCGTGCTGCTGCGGACCTACCTCGCGCTGCTCTCCGGACTCGGGCTGTACCTCGCCCTGCGCGCCTGGCGCGGCCTGTTCCCCACCCGCGTCCTGGTCACCGCCGGCGCCTTCTTCGCCTTCCTGTGGGTGACCCTCTTCTACGGCCCCCAGGCCATGCCCAACTACTGGGTGGCCGTCGGCGCGCTCGTCGCCGTCGGGTCGTTCCTGCGCCACCGCCGGGACCCGTCGTCCAGGGGCGCCCTGTGGGCCGTCGTGGCGGGCGCCGCGCTGATGGCGTGGATGCGGCCCACCGACGCCGTCTACGTCGCGATCCCGCTGCTCGTCCTCGCGGCGGCGGGCCGCGGCCCGCGCCTCCTGGCGGCGCTCGTCGGCGGCCTGCTGGCCGGCGGGGTGCCGTGGGTGATCGAGGCGTACGCGTCGTTCGGCGGCCTCGGCGAGCGGCTGGCCGAGGCCTCCCGCATCCAGGGCGGACTCGGTCTGCACATGGCCGTCGACGACCAACTCCGCAGCCTCGGCGGACGCACCCTGTGCCGCCCCTGCACCGGATCGATGCCCCACCCGGTGATCACCCTGTGGTGGTTCGTGCTGCCGCTGCTCGCCGTGCTCGGCCTCGTCGTCGCCGTGCGCGCCCGTCGCGCCCTGCGCACCGCGGTGCCGCTGGCCTGCGCCGCCACCGCCGCGCTGCCGTACCTGTTCACCATCGAGTACGCGGCGCCGCGCTTCCTCCAGCCCGCCTACGCGCTGCTCGCCCTGCCCGTCGCCGACGCCCTGTGGTACCTGGTCACGGCGGTGCGCGGACGCTGGCGGCCGGCCGTCCGGGCGGTGGTCGCGCTGGGGCTCGCGGGCCACCTGGTGGTGCAGCTGACCGTGCTGGTGCACACGGTGAACCGCTCCGCCGCCGGCCGCGAGGAGTGGGCCCGCACCGCGGAGGGACTGCACCGGCTCGGCGTCAGCCCGCCCTGTCTGATCACCGGCCACGAGTCCATCCCCATCGGCTACTACACGGGCTGCTCCTCCGGCGCGACGGCCGGGAACAACGAGAACATGACGGCCGCGGACATCCGGCGCACCGCCGAGCGCGTCCCGGTCGCGGAGATCACCCGTGTCGGCAGCAGGCCCCACGCCTACGCGCGGACCTGGCCCGTCCACCGGATCGAGGACTACGACATCCGCGTCGCGCCGGGTCCGGACGCGCCACGGGAGTGAGATCCACCGGTTTCCCGCAGGTGAGGCGGCTCACGGGGTTAGGGACCGGCTGACGGGAAACGCGGATCTGACATCCGAGACGGCACGAGCCGACGCAGCGCGACAGGGAGGACGCCATGGGCTCCGAACCGATGGGGGACGACGTCTACCAGCCCACCGGGACCAACGAGCAGCAGGAGGACGGCGCCCCGCTCGACATGCAGGACGCCCTCGACGAGCGGGACTACGACGACATGCTCGACGAGGGCTACTCGCCGCCGGAGAAGACGATGGGCGTCGACAAGCACGGCGTCACGGCCGCCGAGCAGCACGACGGGGAGACCCTGGACGAACGGCTGGCCCAGGAGGTGCCGGACACCTCCGCGCCGGCCGGCGACGGCGTGGGCGACCTGCCGGGCGGCGAGGGCGAACCGGTCGACCCGGAGGCGGGCGCCGAGCGCGCGGGACGCCTGGTCGCGCCGGACGAGGGCGCGCACCCCGATACGACCAAGGAGTCCGTCGCCGACGACGTCGGCATCGACGGCGGCGCGGCGGGCGCGGAGGAGGCCGCCATGCACGTCGTGGAGGACGAGACCGAGCTGCCCGAGGACCGTTAGGCGGGGACGGGGACCCCGCACCGCCGGACGACGCCGTCGGGCCCGGTGCGCAGCGCGCGCACCGGGCCCGACGGCGTCCCGCTGCCGAGGAAGCGGGGAGAAGGCGACGGGGTGACTTACGGAAGGATCTTCTCCATCGCGGAGGGACCCTCCTCGGCCAGCTTCCGCCTGGCCCACTCGAGGTTCTGCGGGGTGAGGTCCTTGCCGCTGGCGAGAACCAGGTCCTCCGGCGACACCTCGCTGCCGGTGCGGGTGTGGAGCAGGCTGTCCGGGGTGACGCGGTCCTCGCTCTGCCGGGACGCGTCGGGCTGGGACGTCGACATCTTCGGGCTCCTCGGGTCCGGATCACTGGTACGGCCCGGCGCCGGGCGCCGGGTCCCGTATCCAGCCTTCACCGCGGAGGCCCGCCGTGCATCCGGAGCGCCGTGACGCCCGCCGTGGAGCGCCCGCGGCGGCCCTTGGGTGCGGAGCCTCCCCGTGCATGCCGGGGTACCGTGCCGGGCCCCGGGGAAACCTCCCCCGCTCACTCGAAGGGCGTGAGCGTCAGCCGCAGGGCGGTCGGAGCCGTGTCCTGGATGTACGAGGCGAAGTCCGCCACGTCGTCGAAGGCGAAGCCGTACGCCCGGCCGTCCTCGGTGACCGTGTGCATGACCTTGGAGTAGTGGTTGGTCAGCTCGGTCAGGTAGAACTCCGCCGGGTCGGTGATCGGCTGCTCGGGGTGGCTGAGCAGCGTCGAGCGGTTGAAACCCGCGCCCAGGACCGCGGCGACCGGGCCCGTGGTGCCGTCGTTCGGTGCGGCCAGGGCGCCGTCGCAGAACAGCACGTCACGGGTGGACGGTTTGTCGAAAGCGACCCGGGCGGGCCCGTCGAAGGTGAACCGGCCCCCGCGCACCCGGCCGGTGAAGGTGCCGGCGTTGGTGGTGACCCTCAGGTCCCGGCCGGTGTAGGTGCTCCACACCTCGTCGATGTACGGGGCGAGGTAGTCCTCGGCGAACAGCCCCGCGTCCAGGCCGTGACCGGGCGCGATGATCCGGGTGTCGTCCACCACCAGCCGCGAGAACGCCTCCGTCTCCCTGACGGCGGCGAACGCGGCCGCGCGGCCCCCGGGGCGGACCGTGCCGGTGGTCTGCTCCCCGGCGCCGGTGAGCCGGATGCTCAACGGCACGCTGAACATGTCGACCATGGTCGTGTTGCAGAACAGCCCGGCGGAGTTGTACGTGAACTCGGCGCAGTCGTGCAGCACGCCGTAGTTGGGGTCCGAGGAGACCCACCCGGCCGGGTACTGCAACGCGGGCGCGCCGTTGCCGTCCGCGACGGCCTTGAACCTCAGCTTCTCGCCGAGCGCGACGTAGATGCGGCCGGACATGTGCGGCAGTGACAGCGTTGTCTCGTTGCCGGACAGGCTGATGGCGTAGTCGGTGAAGCCGTCCGGGCCGTTGTCGGCGAGATCGATCGGGGCGAGGGTGCCGTCGGGGGTGAGCCGGACCTGGCGGCCGTCGGCGTTGCCCACGACGTACAGGTGCACCGAGGCGTTGTCGAAGGAGCCGCTGTCGTTGACGATCGTCAGCGGCAGCGAGGCGGCCGTCTTCGTGCCGGACCGGCGCTCACCGGACTGGCCGGCGAGGGCGTGGGGGGCGATCACCGCGGCGGCGGGCAGGGCCACGGCGGCCCCGCCGAGGGTGAGGAGGAGCCTGCGACGGCCGAGGGTGCGCTGGTGCCGAGGAGTCATGTGGGGGATCTCCGGAATGCTCGTGCGGATTGCGGTGGGGCGCACCGGCCGACCGGCCCGGGAGGCATGTGAGAGCGCTCTCAGGTCGTGCGTCGGGACCAGCACGCGGCACTGATGCTAGGGACCGGGACCGGGTCCGCCAACGGGTCCGACTTGTCCCCAACCCTCGCTGACCTGCGCCTTCTTGAAAGGGCGACACAGCGCGCACGATCGCTTAACCGGTCCTTAAGGATCGTTTAAGCGGGTCCCGACGGGCCGGGCACGCAGCGCACCGGCCGCACTCCGCTCGGTGCCGGCGACGGGGCCGCTCCGCGCTCGCCGTACCGTCCGGTGCTCAGTGCGTGCCGCTGTGCAGCAGCGTCTCCGCGGTGGCGAGGATCCGCGTGACGGTGAAGGCGAACGCCGCGTCGCACGGATGGGGCGTACCGGAGCCGGCCGCGGCGATCAGCGCGTCGGCGGCCCGGCGGAGCGCCGGTACGGCGTCCTGCCCGGCCTCCGGCAGCACGGTCACCCCGGACTCGCCCCGCAGCTCCACCATGGCGCCCGCGGCGGCCGGGGGAGCGGTCAGACTCAGGGTCGTGCTGCTCGACGCGCCGCCCGCGTGGTCGAGGACGAGGTGCACCGTGTCCCCGGGCCCGTACGCCGCCGCCGTCACCCGGCGCGGCTCACCCAGCACCGGCAGCAGCACGGACAGGGCGTGCGGACCGACGTCCCACAGCGCGCCCTTCTCCCGACGCCAGGGCGAGGCGGCGAAGGGGTCGTCCCCGGAGGTGAACACCGCGCCGAGCCACTGCGCCCGCCCGGTGAACCAGCCGCCGACGCGCCCCTGTTCCTCGATCCACGCCTGTGGCTCCGGCTGGAAACGGGTGGTGAAGAAGACCACGGAGGCCACCCCCGCCGCCTCGACGGCCTCCACCACCGCACGTCCCTGCGCCACCGTCGGCGCGAGCGGCTTGTCCAGCAGCAGATGGCGTCCCGCCCGCGCGGCCCGCACCGCCAGCTCCGCCTGCACGTCCGGGGGCAGTGCCACGGCGACCGCGTCCACGTCGGCGAGCAGCGCGTCGACGTCCTCGTACGCCCGGACGCCGTGCACCGTGGCCAGCTCACCGGCGGCCTCGGGCCGGCGGCCCCACACGCCCGTGAAGTCCAGGTCCGGGTGGCCGCTCAGCGCGGGGGCGTGCGCCGCCCGCGCCCAGGGTCCGGTGCCGAGCAGTCCGATCCGCATGCCGCCGCCTCTCCCCGGGGGCGCCGTCCGCCGCCGGGCCGATCTCCGCGCCGCGCCCCGCCGGCGCGCGCCAGACCTGCACGATGATCCCCGCCGGAACGCCGTGTCAACCGCCGGCCGCCTCGCCCGGCGGCCGCGGTCTCAGCCCTCGCGCGCGTTGATGTCGGGCGGGTGAGCCGCGTTCGTGGCCGGGTCGGCACCCTCGGCCCTCGCACGCGTTGGTCGTCGACCGTCCACGGGGTGCCGAAACGGTCCGCGCGCCTGCCGAGGACGTCGCCCCGCATCCACCGCTCCAGCGGCACCGGCACCCGGCCGCCGTCGGGCGGCTTGTCCCGGTGGCCGTGCGGCGTGCCCTCCTCCCCGCCGCTGAGGCTGACGGCGAAGTCGTCGCCGGAGGAGTGCTCCATGCCCGGCGGCATGTCCGAACCCATGGCCGTGGAGCCGTCGGTGGTGGTGAGCGTGCCGTGCATGAGCGTGTCGGCGTGCCCCTCCCGGCGCCGCCGGCCTCACCGAAGGGGTGCGGGCTCGCCTCCCCGCCGAAGACCTTCCTGCAGTACCCCCATCGCCTGCCGGGCGTTCCCGTCGACGTCGGGGTGCGGATGGAGGAGCGGGACCGTCGGAGCCTCCCGGAACGGGGCAGCGCGGTGCCGGAGGTGGAGGAGAGCGCGGAGACGGGGACGCCGGCCACGGCGAAGCGGTGTGAAGGGCCGGCCGATCCAGTGACCGCCCCGATGAATCCGTTCGGATTTCCGCGTTGGATTTCCGGGCACGGGGCGACGAGGCTGGTACGCGCATCCACGACCGCCAGCACGACAGCCGGAAGGGGCTTCTCGCACATGCACACGCGTCGTATCGGTGAGGTCGAGGTCTCCGCGATCGGACTGGGCGGGATGCCCATGTCGATCGAGGGGCGACCCGACGAGTCCCGTTCCCTGGCCACCCTGCACGCCGCCCTGGACGCGGGCGTCACCCTGATCGACACCGCGGACGCCTATCACCGGGACGCCGGGGAGGTGGGGCACAACGAGAGTCTGATCGCCAAGGCGCTCGCCTCCCACGAGCGGGGCGGCGACGTCCTGGTCGCCACCAAGGGCGGGCACCTGCGCCCCGGCGACGGCAGCTGGACCCTCGACGGCAGCCCGGAGCACCTCAAGCGGGCCTGCGAGGCGTCCCTGCGCCGGCTGGGCGTGGAGGCGATCGGCCTCTATCAGTTCCACCGGCCCGACCCCCGCGTCCCGTACGCCGAGTCCGTCGGCGCCCTCCGCGACCTGCTCGACGAGGGGAAGATCCGCATGGCCGGCATCTCCAACGCCGGCCCCGAGCAGATCCGGGAGGCCCGGGAGATCCTCGGCGGGCGTCTCGTCTCCGTGCAGAACCAGTTCTCGCCCGCCTTCCGCTCCAGCGAGCCGGAGCTGGAACTGTGCGACGCGCTCGGTGTCGCCTTCCTGCCCTGGAGTCCCTTCGGCGGCATCGCCAAGGCCGGTGAACTGGGCTCCACCTACGCGCCGTTCGCGCGTGTCGCGCAGGCGCACGGGGTGAGCGCCCACCAGGTGTGCCTGGCCTGGATGCTCGCCAGATCGCCGGTCGTCGTGCCGATCCCGGGCGCCAGCCGTCCGGAGTCGGTCCGGGACTCCGTGCGCGCCGCCGACCTCGTGCTGAGCGCCGAGGAGATCGCCGAACTCGACGCGGCCTGAGCAGCCGTTCACGCGCCCGGCGCCCCCGACGGGCGCGGGGCGCGGGCCGTCCCGGGGGCGGCTCCGCGCCGGCCCGCCGGTTCCCAGGGAGGGCCACCGCCCATGGCATCGCCGCAGGCGGGACCGCTCGACCACCGCTGCCGGGGCGAGCATCCGGTGCGCACCCTCGGCTGCCTGCTCCGCGCGGACCGCGGCCGGCTCGCCGCGGCCGTCGTCGTCTTCACCGTCCAGCGCAGCCCCGTCCGGCTGCTGCCGCTGATCACCGCGTCCGTCATCGACACCGTCGTCCAGCGCCGGCCGGTCTCCCGGCTGTGGACCAGCACCGGCGTCATCGTGGTCAACCTGCCGGTCGACTGTCCGCTGCCCGTGCTGTACGTCCGCCTGCCGTACGGGTGGCGTCCGCTGCGACGCGGTGGCGCGTACACGGCGCTGCACGGCGGTCAGGTGGCCTGAAAAGCCGTCAGGCGGCTCGAACGGTCACTCATCCCCATGGTCCGGTCGCAGAGCGAATATTTTCGGTCAATATCGATCAGTGGGGCGCGGGAAGTGCGTGCTTTCGTCGTTGTGGGGCATACGCAGCGAAAAACACGAGAGGGGCGCTACGTGCTCGTACCGGATCCGAAGGCCGTCAGGCGGCTGCTGACGCGGTATGCGACGCTGCGGATCGCGCAGGCGGAACGGCAGAACCCGGCGGTGACCAGGGAACTGGAGGACGTCACCCGCAGGCTCTGCGCGATGATGGGCACGGCCGGCGTCCACGACGCCATCGCGCGCGCCGACGACCTGCTCGCCCGGGCCCGGACCGACCTCTGCCGGTCACCCCGGACGGACGGGCAGAGCGGTCTGCCGCTGGCCGTCTGAGCCCGGGGGACGGCCGCCCGCCGGGACGCCGGCGGCGCGCCCGCCCTCGAACGACCTGCGATAGGCGTACGGGGTCGTGCCCACCACCTTGCGGAACCGCTCGCGGAACGCGGTGGGGGACCCGAACCCCGCCTGCCGGCCGATCCGGTCGACCGTGTGGTCGCTGTTCTCCAGCAGGTACTGGGCGCGCCGCACCCGGGCCCGCAGCAGCCACTGCAGCGGAGTGGTGCCGGTCTGCTCGCGGAAGCGGCGGCTGAAGGTGCGCTCGCTCATCCCGGCCCGCGCCGCCATCGCCGCGAGCGTCACCTCGCGCGCGAGGTTGTCCTCGATCCACTCCAGCAGCGGCTCCAGGTCCGAGCCGCGCGGCACGGGCGGGTGCTCGTGCACGATGAACTGGGCCTGCCCGCCCTCCCGTTCCAGCGGCATCACCGACATCCGCGCCGCGTTCGCCGCCACCGCGGAACCGAAGTCCCGGCGGATCATGTGCAGGGACATGTCCAGCGCGGCGGCGGCTCCGGCCGAGGTGAGGATCCGCCCGTTGTCCACGTAGAGCACGTCCGGCTCCACCCCCACCCGCGGATACGCCCGCGCGAACTCCTCGGCGGCCACCCAGTGCGTGGTGGCGCGCAGCCCGTCCAGCAGCCCCGCCTCCGCGAGCACGAAGGCGCCCACGCACACCGACGCGATCCTGGTGCCCGCCGCGGCCGTCTCCCGCAGCGCCGCGAGCACCTCGGGGGAGGGCGGCGGGGAGCCCGGGGCGCGCCCCGGGACGATCACCGTGTCGGCGTCGGCCAGCGCCTCGAGCCCGCGGTCCACGCGCAGTGCGAAGCCGCCGTCCGCGGCCACCTCCGGCCGCTCGGCGCACAGCCGGACGCGGTACGGATACCGCCCGTCGGGCAGCCGCGTGAAGTCGAACACCTGCAGGGGGGCCGCCATGTCGAACGGCACCACACCGTCCAGAACGAGGATCGCCACGGAGTGCATGAACGCCACCCTAGACAGGTTCCCGCCACGGGTCCTCACCCGTGCCGGTGCGATGCGTACCTGGTCGGAGACGTTGGCGGGAACCCGTGGGGAACTGTCGATCCAGCCGCTGTCCGGCCGCCGCGACGGACCCTAGCGTGAGCCCGGCATCCCACCGCCCATGTCGAGGAAGAGTCCCGGTGACCAAGCTGCTCCTGTCCCTCCATGTCCTGGCCGCCATCATCGCCGTCGGTCCGGTGACCGTCGCCGCCAGCATGTTCCCGCCGGCCGTGCGCCGTGCCGCCCCGGCGGACGGGTCCGATCCCGGCGCGGGGACGGCCGGGACCGTGCGGCTGCTGCACCGCATCTGCCGCGTCTACGCGGGCTTCGGCGTGCTCGTGCCGGTGCTGGGCCTCGCCACCGCCCTCGCGATGGGCGTCCTGGGCGACGCCTGGCTCGTCGCCTCGGTCCTCCTGACCGCGGTCGCCGCCGGTACGCTCATCGCCCTCGTGCTCCCCCGCCAGGACGAACTCGTCGCGCAGGTGACCGAGCGCAGGCCCGTGGAACGGCGCAGCACCGTACAACTCGCCATGTTCACCGGCGTGTTCAACCTGCTCTGGGCGACCGTCACCGTCCTGATGATCGTCCGGCCCGGTTCCACGACGGGCGCCTGACGTCCGGAACGCCCACGTCACCCCCGGTGGCCGCCTACACTCGGCAGTCGCGGTCCCGCACCGGGACCGCCGAGCAGAAAGGCACGTTGTCGGGTGTTCCGAGATTCCCCCATCTACGACCGACTCATCGCGGAGTGCGGCGACGTGCCCGCACAGGTCCGCCGCGAGGCGGAACGCGTGCACCGGGAGCTGGAGTCGGTCATGCGGCCCCTGCAGTCGCCCGGCTACGGCTCCGGCCCCGACCGGCCGCCGGCCCAGGGCAACGGCTGGCACCGCGCCGCCCTGCTGCCCGGGCCCCGGCCGCACTGACCCGCGCCCGCTCCGCCCCCGCCCGGCGCGGCGGCGGGAAGCTCACCGCGCCGTGGTGATCGTCCCGTCCAGCTCCGCGGGCTCCTCGGGCACGGGACGGGACAGCCACTCCGCGATGGTCCGCGCGATCGGCTGTTCCGTCTCCACCTCGACGAACCCGAACTGCCCCGACTGGTTGCACTCGAGGAACCACCAGGTCCCGTCCGCGTCCTCGGCGAAGTCGAAGGCCCCGTACGCCAGGTGCGCCCGGTGCATGTAGCCGAGCAC
The DNA here is from genome assembly GCF_055778765.1 of Streptomyces sp. DSM 120436. NCBI lineage: Bacteria > Bacillati > Actinomycetota > Actinomycetes > Kitasatosporales > Streptomycetaceae > Streptomyces > Streptomyces sp. DSM 120436. Next base: position 4,612,852 of record NZ_JBSKBS010000001.1, read on the forward strand.
GGCGGCCGCGGTGCGCGGCGGGACCTCCGCGGGCTCCCACGGCGGTCCGGGCGCGGCGAACCGCACGTCCACCACCTCCGGGTCGGCGTCCGGCGCCGTCGCCTTGCGCGCCGCCAGCAGCACGTCGCCCACCACGGTGAGCCGGATGTCGGCCCGCTTGGCGATCCGCCGCTGCAGCAGCGTCGGCCCGTAGGCCACCGTCGAGAAGTCCGCGTCCGGCGGCACCCTGCTGGTCGGCACGGCCCGCGGCGGGTCCTGCGGATGCGCCCCGGACACGGGTTTGACCACCAGGTCCGGGAAGCGCTCCGCGAACTCCCGCGCCGCGCGCGGGAACGTCGTGATCACCGTCGCCGGCACGGGCAGTCCGCAGCGCTGGGCCAGGCGCAGCTGCCACGGCTTGTGGCGGGCCTGCCGCGCGGCGTCCGGGTGATTCATCCAGCGCGCGTCGCAGCCGCGCAGCATGCCGTAGAGCGCCTGCGACGCCTCCTCGGTCAGCCACGCGGACGGCTGCGGCGCGCGCTCGGCCGGGGTGCCGGGCCGGCGTACCCACACCGACCGCAGCCCGCCGATGCTCACCAGCCGTCCGCCGGCGGACAGATGGCCGCGGAACCGGCCGTGGACGTACTCGCCGGACAACGAGACGCCCCCGGTGAGATCGGCGGGGTCGAGGCGGACCACCGGCACCCCTGCGCCGTTCAGATGGACCACCACCATGTCGGCGGTCACATCCTCCTCGCAGGTGAGGATCAGCACGGTCATGGTCTACGGTCCGCGTTCAGTCGTCGAAGTGGGTCTTGGAGCCCGCGGTGGACGTCGTCGTCCCCACCTCGCGCAACAGGGCGTGGTCGCAGGCCGCGATCCGCCCGTCACCGAGGACGTTCAACTGCAGTCCGGAGTCATACACATACGGAGTGGCAACGGCCAACTCCACCGCCGGACGGGCGTAGTTGAGCGCGAACGGTTGCATCGTCTCTCCCTCGTCGGTGCTGCGCCGATCAGGCAACGGCCTTCTGTGCGCCGCCGCTTGGTCCGCCGACTAGCGTTGGCTTCCAGAGACTTATACGAATCGAACGGGTGGTTGGTTTCCTTACGGAGCGTAATCATCGGCGAGTTGTCGGCCCGACCGCCTTCCGGGTACTCCGGGCACCCCCGCGCCGAGGGAGCCACGCATGGTGCGCAGAGCGAGCAGAAGGACGCCGATGTCGTCCAGGTACACCGGATCGGGCAACAGATCGGCCGGCAGCACCAGATAGAGCACCGCGCCCCAGAACACCCAGCGGGGCCCGGTGGGCAGCCCCGCCCGCCGCAACTCCCGCCGCGTGCGGACCAGACGGACCAGCACGGCCACGGCGCCGGCCAGCATCACGGCCGCGAGGACCGCGACGCCCCACACCACGGTGGTCGTGTCCAAGCGCACTGCCCTCCTCCCGGTGAGCCGCGTGCCGCGGCCTCGCACCGCGACACAGTCCTCAAGGAAACGGATTCCCGCTCCGGGCCCCGGTAAGGCGGCGGGGACCGGCCATGCCGCGCACGCGACCGTTGCCCCGTGAACACCACCCGAAACACGGAATCGCCGCAGGTCATCCCTGCGGCTCAACCAAGTGGCAGCACGCGGTGGGGGAGCCTAGTAATGGTCATCAGTCTTCCCGTGGAGTCGATCATGACCACTTTCTCGTCATCCTCCTCCAACGAATCCGGCATACCCGTCGACCCGCCCGCGGTTCCGCCCGCCGGCGCGACGGGCACCGCGACCGGCACGCACCGGACCGAGCCGGCCTGGGCACGCACCCGGACGGCGGAGCACCCGGTTCCGGCCGACCCGGGGTACGCGGCGGACCCGACGGCGGACACCGCACGCCCGCATGATCCGTCCGGGGCGGACCGCCCGGCCCCTCGGGCCGACGCGCACCACTCCCGCGATCCCGTGCACGGCAACCACCCACGCGATCCGGTCGAACGGCGCCGCGGACCCGTCGGCGCGGGAAGGCCGCGTGACCCGGTGGCGACGGTCGATCCGGTGGATCCGGTGGACAACCCCACCCCGAGGGAGCCGGGAGAGCCGCGCGAACCCCGTGACGCACGCGACGCGCACGACGCGCGGATGCCCGCCGGTCCGCCGGTCGAGGCGGCGGGCGCGACCGGGCGGCCCTACGCCGACCCGGTCACCGACCTGGTGCACGCCGCCGTGTCCGACCGCCCCCTCGAAGAGGTCGTCGACCTCATCACCGCGCTCGAACGGTCGCCCGAACACACCCGTGCCGTCGTCGACGCGCTGCGCGCCGCCGGTGTCGACCGGTCCGTGGAGGACGTCACCCGGCTGGTCGCCCTGCTGACCCGCCCTCCCCGCGACGCCGCCGGCGCGGACGAGACCATCCGCGCGGCCGCCGCCCACCGCTCGGTGGAGGACGTCGCTCTCCTCGTCGCACTCCTGCACAACGAGCCCCTCGCGCCGCACTGCCGTAAGGAGGCCCTGCGCGCCGCCGCCACCGGCCGCTCCGTCGACGAACTGGTCGAACTGATCGACCGTCTGGCCGCCCACCGGCCCCCCGAGCACCTCGTCCGGGCGGCCGCGGCCGAGGCGCGGCCCGCGCGGGAGAGGGAAGGACCGGAAGAGGAGCGGCAGCAGGGCCCCCGCCCCGAGGCCGAGCGCGCCGCGGCCCCCCGCGGGGGCGCCTTGCGCGCCGGGCGCCCCCGCCCCGCCGCCCGCCGGACGCCGCGTCCGGCCCGCCGCCCCGGCGCCGCCGCCCGCGCGTTCCGGCCCGTCGCCCGGCCGGCGATCTGGACGAGCTGGCTGGCGGCCGTGGCCCTCGCCGTCTGCGCGGTGACCCACTTCCCGCTGCAACGTGACGGCGTGTCACTCGACGTGCACGTCCTCGCCGTCGGCCTGTCGGTGCTGTGCACGGTGCTGGCGCTGATCCTCGTCGTGCGCCCCGCGGTGGCCGCGCTCGCCTCGGGGATCGTGGCGGCATCCCTGCTCGCCGCCGCCCATGCCTACGGAGGCTCGTTCTCCGAGGCGGCCCTGCCGAGGGCGGTCGGCCTCGCCCTCGCGCCGGCCTGGCTCGCCACGTCGGCCGCCATCACGGCGGCACTGGTGGCCCTGGTGGCCCTGGTGGTCCGCGTGGCGGCTCCGGCCCCGGGCACCCGCTGGTCCCCGTGGCCCCCCGCCGAACCCCACCACGCCACGGACTGACTCCCGCAGCCGTCGCGGGCGGTGGAGGGGGGCCGTGTCAGCCCCGCCCCCGTCCACCGCCCCCGCTGTGGCCGGCTGCGGACACGCCGCACCCCGCCGAACCTGTTCCGGCACGCCCTCTCGGTCACGGCGGCCGGCTCACCGGTTGTCCGAAGGCTCCGGCTCCGGTGCCGCGTCCGTGTCCTCCTGGGGGGAGCGGGCACGCCGGGACCCGCCCGCCTTCAGGCGCTCCAGCGTGCGGGTCAGGTGCTGGAACGGGGCCGGGGTCCGGGGGCCGGGCGGCTGGGCCGGGGAAGGGGCGGCGATGCCCGCCTCCCGGTACGCGGCCAGCGCCTCGTGGGCGCGCTCGGCGGCCTCGCGGTACAGGTCGCGGGACTTCGTCATGGCGTCCAGCGCCTCGGCGTACATCGCCACCAGCGCCCGCTCCCGCTCGAGCTCCTCGGCGAGGGTGAGCAGGTGCCACTCCTCCCGCAGGGCGGTCAGCGCCCGGGCGGCCTGCTCCGGCAGCTCCCTCGGCAGCGCGTCGTAGCGGACCACCGCGTCGACCAGGTCCGCCGGTTCCGTGCCGTCGAGGAAGACCGCGCGCACGGCGAAGGCGTCCGGCTCGTACCCCTCGGGGGCCGGGCGGCCGGGCAGCACCGCCGCGCCGCCCCGGGGGACCTCCACGCCGAACTCCCGCAGCGCCCAGTTCGTCACCCGCGCCTGCTGCGGGGTGGCCCGGTGCTCGACGACCCGGTGCCGCAGTCCGGGCGGCAGCCAGTGCGCGAGCGGCACGTGGCCGCGCTCGTCCGGGGTCATCGCCTCGTGCACCACCACGTGGATGTACCAGGGGTCGCGTGCGCAGTCCCGCAGTCGGCGCCGTACGTCCTTGTCGTCCTCCGGGAGCGGATTGATCTCCCCGGGGCGCAGTCCGGACGCGGGGTCGTGGTTCCAGCCGGCGTCGGGCTCGGAGGGCCAGAACAGGGTGACCGGGGACGGCCAGGAGCGGTCCCAGGGCTGCTCCGCCTCCGCGACCAGGAGCCAGTCCCGCTCGGGCCCCTTCCCCCTGGCGGGGGCGAGGGTGAGCCGGGCGCGGACCGTGACCCCGTCACCGACCCGTGTCCGGGACTCGAACACCAGGTCGGGCTTGGTGTCCTCCGCCGGGAGTTCCAGGAAGTCGTCGATGCGCCCGGCGTCCTTCAGGGCGGAGAGGCTGCGCCGGAGCGTCTCGTCGGCCCGCCCCCCGACGTGGCGGCCGCGGGTCGCCCAGACGGTGGGAGGGACGGTGGGGCGGGCTGTGGCAGAGATCGGCATGGGTCCAGTCGTCAGCGGGGGCACGTGCTGCCCTCAGTATCGTCGCCCGCGCCGGACGACGGGACGCCGGGTTGCGCCGTACGGCTGTCCGGCCCGCGGGCGGCCCGCCCGGACGGGCGGCATCCCGGCCGTGTCCGGCGTGACGCGCGCGGGGTGTGTGCGGCGCGCACCCGGTGACGCCCCCTCACCCGTGGCCCCCTCTGGTCTCCGGCCGCCACCGTGGCCGCGCGGGCGGGGCCGGCCCGCCCTCCGCATGGGAGCCGGCTCCGCCCGCACACGCGCGGGCGCCTGCTCGGGAAACGCCCGCGCGGGCCGCGCGTGCCGCCCCGGCCGGAGGCGAGAAGCGCGGACCCTATCAGCGCCCGGACGGCCGTGTCGCATATTCCCCGGGAAATCGCCAAAGCCCTCACCACGATCGAGCACACACCGTAACGTCGACGTCACGTTCGCGGTACGGCCGTGCGAGGAGGGGGATCCGGCGTGCCCGGAATCGACGAGAGTCTGCTGGAAGCCATGCGCCTGCCCGGGGCGCGTGGCGCCCTGGTGGTCGACTGGATCAGCGGGCTCGCCCTGGGCGCGGTGGGGGAGGCGCCGGGCGGCGACGTCGAGGCGACCGCCGCCGAGACCGCCGAACTGGCCCGCCTGGCGGTGGAGAGCGGCGCCCTCGCCCCCGCGCACGCCGGCCGGGGCAAGGAACCGCCCGTGGAGGACCTGATCCTCACCACCGCGGACGCCTTCCACCTGCTGCGGTTCGTCGTCACGACCTTCGACAGCACGGTCTTCCTGTTCCTGTGGCTGGACCGCGCCGACGGCAACCTCGCCCTGGCCCGCATCCGGCTGGCCGAGATGGCGGACCGGATGGTGCTCGGATGACCGCTGCCGCCGCCCGCGCGGACGGGTCCGCCCCCGAACTGCTGGACACGCTCGCCGCCGACCGGGCCACCGGGGCGCTCACCACGCGCTCCGGGATCTTCTACCTCGCCGCCGGACGCGTGGTCCACGTCGAGTCCGCCCACAGCCCCGACCTCGGCGACCTGCTCACCCGCAGCGGCGCCCTGGCCCCGGCGGGCTGGTGGGAGGCGGTCGAGCGGGCCGGGGCCCGGCAGCGGGTCGGCCGCCAGCTCGTGGACAGCGGGCGCCTCACCGCGGGCGCGCTCGAACTGGCCCACCTGGGCGCGCTGTTCGACGCGGCGTACTTCGCGCTCGCCCACGACGGCACCGCCCTGCGCTTCCGCCCCGGGGTCGCGCACTGGCTCGGCGCGGTCCGCCCCGTGCCGGTCGCGACGGTGCTGCGCGAGTCGTACCGCCGCCGCGCCCTGCTGGACCGCATATGGCCCGACCCGGCCGTCGACACCGCGCCGCTGACCCGGTCGCCCGACGCCGACCCGGGGGCGCTGCCGCCCCGCAGGGGCCGCGCCCTCGCCCTGGTCGACGGCGGACGCACCGCCGCGCAGATCGCGTCCGCCCTCGCCCACCGCACCTTCCACACCCTCGTCGAACTGCGCCGGCTGGCCGCCGACGGCCTGGTCGCCCCCGCGCCCGCCCCGCCCGTCCACCCCGTCCCCGGCGCGGGCCGCGCCGACTGGGACGAGCCCGACACAGCGCTGCTGAGACGGCTCCTGGACGCCTTGGAGGCACTGTGATCCGCACGCGCCGGCAGCGTGCCGAAAGGAGACTGCTCATGGCCGTCGAGACCGACGTGCTGGACGAACTGCGTCGGCTCCGCACCCGCGTCCCACGACTGGCGGGCTCCCTCGCGGCCACCGTCGACGGACTCGTCCTCGCCCACGACGTGCCCGGCACCGAACCCGAGGGGCTCGCCGCGCTCACGGCCGCCGCGCTCGGCGTCGCCCACCGGATGACGGACGCGGCCGGCCGCGGGGACTTCCGCGAACTCCTGGTCCGCGGCGGCCTCGGCTACATCGCCACCTACGCGGCCGGCACCACCGCCGTGCTCACCCTCCTCGCCGACGACCGGGTCAACGTCGGCCGGCTCCACCTGGAGGGCCGCCGCAGCGGCGCACGGATCGCGGAACTGGTGGACGCCCGCATCGGCCCCGGCGGCGGACGCCACGCCGACCGGCCCGCCGCCCACCAGGGCGCCGGCGCCCCGGACCCCGCCGACCGGTCCCGGCCCATCGGCACCCTCCCGGTGCGGACCCCGCAGCGGCCCGCCCACCGGCCCCGGCCCCAGACCGGCGGCTGACCGACACCTCACCCCCGGCCGGACGCCCGGACACCGACGGCGCCGGCCCGCACCACCCTTCACGATCCGGAAAGGACACCACTCATGGCCAACACCGAGACGTCGCTCAAGGAATGCCTCAGCTCCATCGACGGCGCGACGGCCGCCGCGCTCGTCGACTACACCAGCGGCATGGCCCTCGGCACCCTGGGCGGCGGCAAGGAACTCAACCTGGAGGTCGCCGCGGCCGGCAACACCGACGTGGTGCGGTCCAAGCTGCGCACCATGGAGCTGCTGGGCCTGAAGGAGGAGATCGAGGACATCCTGATCACCCTCAACAGCCAGTACCACCTGATCCGCCTGCTCAAGGGGCGCGGCGGCAACGGCCTCTTCCTCTACCTGGTGCTGGACTCCAACCGGGCCAACCTGGCCATGGCGCGGCACCAGCTGCGCCGCATCGAGAACGAACTGGAGGTCTGACACCCCCCGGCCGGTCCGCGGCCCCGCCTTCCGGCGCGCGGGGCCGCGGACGTCGCGGACGGGCACGGGACGGTTCCCGTGCGGTGGTCCCCGCCGGACGCGCGTCCCGCTCGATGCCGTACCGTCACGGTCACTGGACCGTGACCGAGGCCCGCCCCGGGAGACGCCGGGCGGGCGGTGCCGGAGCGTGGGGACAGGAGGCACACGGGTGACAGACGCCGGGCGGGACACGACCCCGGAACGGGACGAGGACGTGCGCGTACGGCTGCCGCAGCTCAGGCTCGACGAACTCCTGGAGGAGCTGCAGGCGCGCATCGACGCGGCCCGCGGCACCCGCGACCGGGTGCACAGCCTGCTCGAGGCGGTCCTCTCCGTCGGCCGGGAACTGGAACTGGAGCAGGCGCTGCACTCCATCGTGGAGGCCGCCGCCGCGCTGGTGGACGCCCAGTACGCCGCCCTCGGCGTGATCGGCCCGGACGGCAGGCGGCTGTCCGCCTTCCACACCGTCGGCGTCAGCGAGGAGGAGATCGCCCGCATCGGGCACTTCCCGGAGGGCCACGGCATCCTCGGCGAGCTGATCCGCCACCCGGAACCGCTGCGGGTGGCCAAGCTGTCCGAGCACCCGGCCTCCTACGGCTTCCCGCCGCACCACCCGCCGATGAACACCTTCCTCGGCGTCCCGATCCGCGTCCGCGACCAGGTCTTCGGCAACCTGTACCTGACCGAGAAGCGCGGCGGGCTGCAGTTCGACGAGGAGGACGAGTCGGTCCTGTCGACCCTCGCGGTCGCCGCGGGCGTCGCCATCGACAACGCCCGCCTCTACGAGGACTCCCGGCTGCGGGAGCGCTGGCTCCAGGCCAACGCCGAGATCACCCACGGGCTGATGTCCGGCAGCGAGCGCGGCGAGGCCCTGCTGCTGGTCGCCGAGCGCGCCCGCGAGATCACCGGGGCCGCCCTCGCCGTCGTCGCGGTGCCCATGCCCGGCACCGGCTCGCTGACCGTGGAACTGGCCCTCGGGCAGGACGCCGAGACCCACCGCGGCCTCGTCGTCCCGGCCGGGGACAGTCTGCTCGGGCGGGCGTTCGCCGCCGCCGCCCCCGTCACCTCCGCCGACATCGCCCACGACGAACGCGTCTTCCGGGGGCCGCAGACCTTCACCGGGCTGGGCCCGGCCGTGGCGGTGCCGATCGGCGGCGAGCACGGCGTGCGCGGCATCCTCCTGCTGGTCCGCGCGGTCGGTCGCCCCGTCTTCACCGACAAGGAGATCGAACCGCTGCGGGGCTTCGCCGCCCAGGCCGCCGTGGCGATGGAGCTGGCCGAGCGCCGCCAGGACGCCGAACAGATCGCCGTGCTCGAGGAACGCGACCGCATCGCCCGCGACCTGCACGACCTGGCCATCCAGCGGCTGTTCGCCACCGGTATGACGCTGCAGAGCGCCGGCCGGTTCATCGAGCACGAGGGGGCCTCGGAGCGGGTGCTGCGGGCCGTCGACGACCTCGACGAGACCATCAAGATCATCCGGTCGACCATCTTCGGGCTGCGCTCGCGCGAGCCCGCGGGCGGCGCCGGGGCCGGCCTGCGCGCCCGCGTCGTACGGCTGGTCGGGGAGGCCGCCCCGCTGCTGGGCTTCGCGCCCAGCGTGCGGATGGAGGGCCTGATCGACACCCACGTCTCCAAGGAGGCCGCCGACCATCTGGTGGCCGTGCTCTCCGAGGCGCTCACCAACGTCGCCCGGCACGCCCGCGCCGGCCACGTCCAGGTGGCCCTGGAGACCGACGGGCGCGAGGTGCGGCTGACGGTCGCCGACGACGGGGTGGGCCTGCCCCCCGGCGGCCGGCGCAGCGGGCTGCGCAACATGGCCGAGCGCGCCGAGCAGCTCGGCGGCTCCTTCGACGTCCCGGACACCCCCGGCGGCGGCACCACCCTGGTGTGGCGGGCGCCGGTGGGCGAGCAGTAGCCCTCTCTCCCCGGCGGTGTGTGGTGCGCTCCGGCCGGGGGTACTCGGTGCGCCGTTCCGGTCGCGGCGGGACCGCCCGGCCCTCCCCGGCCGGGAGGACTCGCCGCCGGTGACGGCGCCGGGCCGCCGCGGCACCCCGGCGCCCTCGTACGGGGCCGTACGGCCGTGTGCGTGGCGGTCGTCGGCGGGAGGAGCGGCGAAGTGACGGGCTGGACCTGGCAGTACGAGGGCTACGACCCCGCCGACGAGCGTCTGCGCGAATCGCTGTGCACCCTCGGCAACGGCTACTTCGCCACCCGTGGCGCGCTGGCGGAGTGCACCGCCGACGAGGTGCACTACCCGGGCACCTACGCGGCCGGCGTCTACAACCGGCTCGTCTCCGCGGTCGGCGGCCGGCAGGTGGAGAACGAGGACGTCGTCAACCTGCCCGACTGGCTGCCGCTGCGGTTCCGGCTGCCCGGCGACGACTGGCTGACCCCCGACACCGCGACCGTCCTGGAGCACGCCGTCACCCTGCACCTGTCCTCCGGGCTGATGGAGCGCCGGACCCGCTACGGGCTCGGCTCCGGGGGCGCGCTCCTGGTGCGGCAACTGCGGTTCGTCCACATGGCCGACCCGCACCTCGCGGGCCTGCGCACCGAGTTCACCGCCGAGGGGTTCTCCGGGCCGCTGGAGGTCGAGGCGGCACTGGACGGGGGCGTCACCAACGCCGGGGTGGCACGCTACGCCGACCTGGACGGCCGCCACCTCACCCATGTGCTCACCGGCAGCTCGCGCGGCGACACGGTCTGGCTGCGCTGCCGCACCCGGACCTCCGACATCCGCGTCGCCCTCGCCTGCCGGCTGACCTCGCCCGCGTCCGTCCTCGTCCGGCACGACCGGCCGCGCGCGGTGCAGGCGACCCGGCTGGAGCTGGCGGCCGGCCGGACCCTCACCGTCGACAAGGTGGTCGCCCTGCACACCTCCCGCGACCCCGCCATCAGCGACCCGCTGCACGCCGCCGTCGACCGGGTGCACCGGGCGGCCGGCTTCGACGAGCTGCTGGCGCCCCACCTGACGGCCTGGCAGCAGCTCTGGCGCCGAGCGGAACCGGACGTGCCCGACGAGGCGGGGCGCATCCTGCGGCTGCACCTCTTCCACGTCCTGCAGACCCTCTCCCCGCACACCGCCGACCTGGACGTGGGGGTCCCGGCCCGGGGCCTGCACGGAGAGGCGTACCGGGGGCACATCTTCTGGGACGAGCTGTTCGTCCTGCCGTACCTGAACCTGCACTTCCCGGAGGTCTCCCGGGCGCTGCTGCACTACCGCCACCGGCGCCTCGAGCGCGCCCGCACGGCCGCCCACGACGCCGGGCTGCGGGGCGCGATGTACCCGTGGCAGAGCGGCAGCGACGGCCGTGAGGAGACTCAGCAGCTGCACCTCAACCCGCGCTCGGGCCGCTGGCTGCCCGACCACTCGCACCTGCAGCACCACGTCGGCTCGGCGATCGCGTACAACGTGTGGCAGTACTGCGAGGCCGCGGGCGACGAGGAGTTCCTGCACACCAAGGGCGCGGAGATGCTGCTGCAGATCTCCCGCTTCTGGGCCGGCTCCGCCGCCTTCGACGACCGGCTGGGCCGGTTCCGCATCAAGGGCGTGGTGGGGCCCGACGAGTACCACGAAGGCTACCCGGACGCCCCCGAGCCCGGACTCGACGACAACGCGTACACCAACGTCACGGCCGCCTGGGTGCTCGCCCGCACCGTGGAGGTGCTGCGCCACCTGCCCTACCCGCGCCGCCGCGAGCTGGCCGAGCGCACCGGCCTCGACGAGGCCGAACTCGACCACTGGGACCATGTCTCGCGCACCCTGCACGTCCCCTTCCACGACGGCGTCATCAGCCAGTTCGAGGGGTACGGCGAACTCGCCGAGCTGGACTGGCGGGGCTACCGGCGCCGGTACGGCGACATCCGGCGGCTGGACCGGATCCTGGAGGCCGAGGGCGACACCGTCAACCGCTACCAGGCGTCCAAGCAGGCGGACGTCCTCATGCTCGGCTACCTGTTCTCGCCCGCCGAACTGCAGGGCGTCTTCCGGCGGCTGGGACTGAGCCTGGACGAGCGGACCTGGCGGCGCACGGTGGACCACTACCTGCACCGCACCAGCCACGGCTCCACCCTCAGCGGCCTGGTGCACGGCTGGATCCTGGCCCGGGCGCGCCGCGCGGACGCCTGGAAGTTCTGCCAGGAGGCCCTTCAGTCCGACATCGCCGACATCCAGGGCGGCACCACGGGCGAGGGCATCCACCTCGGCGCCATGGCCGGCACCCTCGACCTGGTGCAGCGCGGCCTGACCGGCCTGGAGACGCGCGGCGGAGCCCTGTGGCTCGACCCCGTGCCCCTGCCGGAGCTGTCCTCCTACGGCTTCACCGTCCGCTACCACGGACACTGGGGCGTGCGGCTGCGGCTGGAGAGCAGGCTGCTGGAGATCACCGTGCCCGCCGCGGGCCACTCCCCGATCGAGGTGCACCTGCCCGGGCACCGCGCGGTCCGCGTGGACCCGGGCGAGACGGCCCGGCTGGCCCTGCCGGAATGACGACGCCGGACGCCCGGCCGGTGCGGAACCGGCCGGGCGTCCGGCGGACGGGCCCGTGCCCCGGGCCCGAGGGGGTCAGGCGCCGCTCTCGCGGAGCATGTCCTCACGCTCGACGATCTTCACGCGCTCACGGCCCTGCGGCTCGCCCAGCGCCTTCTCCGCCGCGTCCAGGCGGTACCAGCCGTCCCAGGTGGTGTAGCGGACGCCGCGCTCGGCGAGGAACGCGTCCACCGCCTCGGGGTCCGGGGAGCCGGGCGTGCCGAGCCGCCCGTGGGCGTAGTCGTCCAGCAAGTTGGCCACGGTCTCGTTGGCGTCGCCCTTGGTGTGCCCGATCAGGCCCACCGGACCGCGCCGGATCCAGCCGGTGACGTACGTCGACGCCAGGTGCTCGCCGGTCTCCTGGATGACCCGGCCGCCCTCGTCGGGGACGGTCCCGGACTCGATGTCCCAGGGCAGCTTGGGCAGCTTGTCGGACAGGTAGCCGACCGCGCGGTACACCGCGGTGACGTCCCAGTCCTTGAACTCGCCGGTGCCCTTGACGTTGCCGGTGCCGTCGAGGGCGGTGCGCTCGGTGCGCAGGCCCACGACCTTGCCGTCCTCGCCGAGGATCTCGGTGGGCGACTCGAAGAAGTGCAGGTACAGCTTGTGCGGACGGTCGCCGGCGTCGCGGATCGCCCAGTTCTCCAGGGTCTTGGCGACCATGTCGGCCTGCTTGTTGCCGCGCCGGGTGGCGATCGAGCCGTCGTCGTAGTCGATGTCCTCGGGGTCGACGATCACCTCGATGCTGGGGGAGTGGTCCAGCTCCCGCAGCTCCATCGGGCTGAACTTCGCCTGCGCCGGGCCGCGGCGGCCGAAGACGTGGATCTCCATCGCCCTGTTGGCCTTCAGGCCCTCGTAGACGTTCGGCGGGATCTCGGTGGGCAGCAGCTCGTCGGCCGTCTTGGCGAGGATGCGCGCCACGTCCAGGGCGACGTTGCCGACGCCGAGCACCGCGACCTTCTCCGCCTCCAGCGGCCAGGTGCGGGGCACGTCCGGGTGGCCGTCGTACCAGGACACGAAGTCCGCGGCGCCGTAGGACCCGTCCAGGTCGATGCCCGGGATCGGCAGCGCGCGGTCGGCCATGGCGCCGGTGGCGAAGATCACACCGTCGTAGAAGGCGCGGAGGTCGTCGAGGTGGACGTCGGTGCCGTAGTCCACGTTGCCGAACAGGCGGATCTGCGGCTTGTCGAGCACCTGGTGCAGGGCGGTGATGATGCCCTTGATCCGCGGGTGGTCGGGGGCGACGCCGTAACGGATCAGGCCGAACGGCGCCGGCATCCGCTCGAAGATGTCGATGGACACACCGGGATCGGCGGCCACGTCGGACTTGAGCAGGGCGTCGGCGGCGTAGATCCCGGCGGGGCCGGATCCGACGATGGCTACCCGCAGGGGGCGGGGCATGGTCAGGTTCCCTTCGAGCGATGACAAGCGTCTCGCGGGAAAGCCTAAACTGAGGCTTGCCTTACCTGGTACGCGGGTCCGGTCTATGGTCTCATAAGCCGATCTTATGTCCCGCCCCCAGGTGATCTTATGGGGCGGCGCCAGGGCCCTCACGGAGCCCTCAGGGCAGGTTCTGCTCCGCCCAGATCACCTTCCCGGCGGGCAGGTAGCGCGTGCCCCAGCGCTCGGCGAGCTGCGCGACCAGGAACAGTCCGCGCCCGCCCTCGTCCGTCATGGTCGCGTACCGCAGGTGCGGGGCGGTGCTGCTGCTGTCGTAGACCTCGCAGATTAGGTGACGCTCGTACAGCATCCGCACCTGGATGGGCGCGGCGCCGTGCCGCATCGCGTTGGTGACCAGCTCGCTGAGGATCAGCTCCGTGCCGAACGTCAGCTCCTCCAGCCCCCACTCGCCGAGCTTCCGGGTCACCGCCGCCCGCAGCTCGCCCACGGCCGCCGGGTCCGACGGCACCGGCCACTGGGCGATCCGCCCGGCGGGCAGCGCCCGGGTCCGCGCCACGATCAGCGCGATGTCGTCGGCCGCCTTCGCGGGACACCGGGCCTCCACCACCGCCCGGCACGTCTCCTCCGGGGAGTCCCCGGCGCCGGCCAGGGCCTCCCGCAGCCGCTCCAGACCGACGTCGATGTCGTGCTCGCGGTCCTCGACCAGTCCGTCGGTGTACAGCACCAGCCTGCTGCCCTCCGGCAGGTCCAGCTCGGCCGACTCGAACGGCAGGCCGCCCAGGCCCAGCGGGGGACCGGCGGGCACGTCCGGGAACTCCACGCGCCCGTCCGGCCGGACCAGCGCCGGCGGCGGATGGCCCGCGCGTGCCACGGTGCAGCGCCGCGCCACCGGGTCGTACACGGCGTACAGGCAGGTCGCGCCGATGACCGGGGCGACGTGCTCGTCCTGCGCCTCGTCCTGGTCGATCCGGCCGACCAGCTCGTCCAGCAGCGCGAGCAGCTCGCCGGGCGGCAGGTCGAGCGCGGAGAAGTTGTGCACCGCCGTGCGCAGCCGGCCCATGGTGGCCGCCGCGTGCAGCCCGTGCCCGACGACGTCGCCGACCACCAGCGCCACCCGGGCGCCGGACAGCGGCAGCACGTCGAACCAGTCGCCGCCCACCCCGGCCTGCGCGGGCAGATAGCGGTAGGCGATCTCGAGCGCGTTCTGCTCGGGCAGCGTGCGCGGCAGCAGACTGCGCTGCAGCGTCACCGCCATGCTGTGCTCGCGCGTGTAGCGGCGGGCGTTGTCGATGGACACCGCGGCCCGCGCGACCAGCTCCTCCGCCAGCGCCAGCTCGTCGTCGTCGAACGGCTCCGGCTTGCGCGCACGCCAGAAGCTGACCACGCCCAGGACCAGCGAGCCGGCCCGCAGCGGCACCGTGATCAGCGAGTGGATGCCGTACTCCACCACCTGCGCGGAGCGCTCCTCGTCCTGGGCATGCCAGCCCGGCGCCTTGTCGAGCCGCGGCTCCAGCACCGCCCGGCCGGTCGTCAGGCTGCGGCCCTGCGGGGACGACTCGACGAAGCGGATCTGCTGTTCCCTCGGGTACAGCGGGGCGTCGTCGGCGACACCGGTCCGGGCGGTGCGGCGCAGCGCGGCGGCCGCGTCGGGGTGGCCGCCCCCCAGCACCGACTCGAACAGGTCCACGGTGACGAAGTCGGCGAACCGGGGCACGGCCAGGTCCGACAGCTCCTGCGCGGTCCGCGCCACGTCCAGGCTCGTGCCGATGCCCACACCCGCGTCGTAGAGCATGTTCAGCCGCTCGCGGGACTCCTCCGCCCGGCCGGACAGCGCCCGCAGCTCGGTGGAGTCGCGGACGGTGGTGACGCTGCCGCGGTGGCGGCCCGCCGGGTCGGTGGGACGCTGGTTGACCGCGAGCAGCCGGTCACCCACCAGAAGCACCTCGTCCGTGGCGACCCGGCCCGAGGACAGCAGCTCCGTCGTGGCCGGATCCAGTCCCAGGTCCCGGACGTGCCGGCCCTCGGCGTCCTCGGGGAGGCTGAACAGACGGCGCGCCTCGTCGTTGGCGAGCAGCAGCGTGCCGTCGTCGTCGAGGATCATCACGCCTTCGCGCACCGCGTGCAGCACGGCGTCGTGGTGTTCGTACATCCGGGTCATCTCGTGCGGGCCCAGGCCGTGGGTCTGGCGCAGCAGACGTCTGCTGATCAGGGCCGCGCCGCCGGTCGCCAGGGCCAGCGCGGCGAGCGCCGCGCCCAGGACCAGCGGAAGCTGCGCCTCCGTCACTCCGCCGACGTTCTCCGTGGTGATGCCGGCCGACACCAGGCCGACCACCTCGCCGTCCGGGTCCTCCACCGGCACCACGGCCTGCACGAGGTGTCCGATGGTGCCCTCGATCTCCTCCACGACCGGCTCGCCGGCCAGCGCGGGCTCGATCGTGCCGACGAACTGCTTCCCGATGCGGTCCGGGCGGGGGTGCGTGTAGCGGATGCCGTCGGTGTTCATGACGACGACGAAGTCGACGTGCGACCGCTCGCGGGCGGCCTCGGCGCGCGGCTGGAGCACGGCCGTGGGGTCGGGGGACTCCAGCGCCTCGACCGTGCCGGGGGCGTTGGCGAAGGTCTCGGCGACGGCGAGGGAGCGGCCGCGGGCCTCCTGCGTGCTGTCCCGCTGCACCTGAAGCACCAGTGCCACCACGGCGGCGACGACCAGAAGCAGCACCATCACCAGGTGCAGGACGAACACCTGTCCGGCGACGCTGCGCCCGCTCACCACCGACCGCAGCCCCGCCACCGGATGCCACCCCGAGCGACCGCTCTCCTGCCGCCGGCGCCGCACGGAGGCCGCCGCGCCGGACCGCTGGGGCGACCGGGTCCGGGATCGACCCATGAGTCGGACCATGTGCCATGTCTACACTGCCGCGCCGATGGAGGCGAGGGTAGGCCGCTGCCGCGGGGCCTCGCGAACCCGCCGTTCGCCCCGTCAGGGGCGCATCCGCACCGGCGCGGGATGCAGTGAGGCGCGCCGGACGCAAGGCGCGAGAGACAGTGCACGCGTGCGTCGCAAAAGCACGCGGGTCGCGCGCGGCCTTCCCCCTCGGCCGCGCGCGACCCTCCCCCCGACGCGCGACTCGTCCCCCGAACAGTCGCGCGTCTTCTCGGCCGGGCCCGCCCCGTGCGGGGGCGTCCCGGAGTGTGCGGGCCCGTAGGACGGGCTCATGGCCCCGGGCTTTCCGTGCCCCTGCGCCCCGTCGGCGCGGGGACGGTACGGGAACGGCCGGAACCGGTGGTTCAGTCGGCCAGCGCCCGCGCCAGCTCCGTGCTGGCGCGCGCGATCTCCGTGTCCGGCTCGGCCAGCAACCGGTTCAGCTCACCGCGCCGGGCGCGCACCGCCTGGCGCGCGGCCCGCTCCCACACCACCGGGTTCTCACGGCGGTTCAGCAGCTTGGGGTACGCGGCGGCCGTGCTCTCCCACTGCCGGGCGTCGGCGATGGCCTTCAGCAACTGGATGATCCCCGCCCGGACGGTGACGTGCGGCAACTGCGCCAGCTCCCAGAGGAACGGGACCGTCGCGGCGGTCGCCTGCTCCGTGACGAAGCCGTACTGGCAGATCCGTTTCCGCAGATCCTCGAGGGCGGCCCGGGCCGTGTCGGCGTCGCCCCAGGCGATGCCGTTGAGCAGGAGGGGAATGGCGGCCGCCGATCCGGTGGAGTCCTGCATGTCGGCCCACGGCACCTGGGACAGGGCCGTGAGGGGAGTGGACCGTGCCACTTTGGTGGGGGGCGTGTGGCGCACTGGGCGCTCGCTGCTCGGCTGTTCCGTAGAAGCGCTGCGCATGGCGTGGGTGCCTTTCCGCGGCAGTCGTGTCAGATGGGCGGGCGGGTGGACAACCGGGCCCGCACCGTCTTGCCCGCCGGGGCGGCGGGGGACCAGCCCCGCGCCTCGGACAATGCGTCGACGGTGCGGAGCCCCCGGCCGCGCTCCTCCGGGCCGGCGTCGCCGCCGGGGGAGTGCCGCACGGGCGGGGGGTCGTCGGGGCCGGAGGCGGTGAGCAGCGGGCGGACGGCCGGCTCGGTCATCACCAGGATGGCGTCGTCGCCGCACTGCCGCAGCGACCGGTCCCCGAGGGTGTCGCGGGTGAAGGACCGCGCTCGCGCGAGGCCCTCCCCGCTGCAGGCGATGCTCGCCGCCGCGTGGGGGGCGGCGGGCACCGTCGACAACGGGGACCCGTCCTCGTACGGCACTGTCGGCAGCGGGCCGAACGGCCCGGCACCGGCGCCACCGGCCGGCAGGACGGCCGAGGCCGACGACCGGAACGTCAAATGCGCAGGTGATGACACGGCATCTCCTCGATGCGACGTCAGGACGGGGCGCTCCCACAGGGGTTGACGCCACGGCTATTATCCACGCTGTCAGCGCTCTCGTGCAATTGCACGGGAAATTGCGCGAGGTTTTTCGCCAAGCGCGGTGACGGCCGTGCGCGGCGGGACGAGATCAGCGGCAAGGAGACAGCGGTGCCTGGAGTGCGGAACGGAGTGCGGGCCAGTCAGTTGGACGCCCGCTGGATAAAGAGCCGGCACAGCAACGCGGAAGGCAACTGCGTCGAGGTCGCGCCGTTGTCCGGCGGCGACGTCGCGATGCGCAACTCCCGCGACCCCGACGGCCCGGCCCTCGTGTACACCACCGCCGAGCTGGCCGCCTTCCTGGCGGGAGCGAAGGACGGCGAGTTCGACCACCTCGTCCGATGACGGGCCCCCGCGCCCGATGACCGCCGTGCGGCCGGCGTCGGCCCTCGGGGGCGGCGCCGGTGAGGCGGAATGCAACTGCCTTGTTCCGGTCGGCATGTCGCATCCGGATGCCGTCAGGCAGCATCAGATGCGATAGTGTGAGTCGCCCTTGTGCCGGTCTGCTGGGAGTCAGGATGTCCGCCGCGTCGCATCGCATCTCCCGTCTGGA
This sequence comes from Streptomyces sp. DSM 120436, assembly GCF_055778765.1. Classification (NCBI taxonomy): domain Bacteria; kingdom Bacillati; phylum Actinomycetota; class Actinomycetes; order Kitasatosporales; family Streptomycetaceae; genus Streptomyces; species Streptomyces sp. DSM 120436. The sequence continues at coordinate 4,630,924 of NZ_JBSKBS010000001.1, forward strand.
ACCCTACCTGGACAGGCCCGAGCCCGCGCCTACCTTGCTCAAGATGCTGGTGGGCGTGCAGCTGGCCGGTTTCCGTGAGGACGCCGGGCTGTCCCAGGACCAGGCGGCCCGTTCCGTCGGCTTCAGCGGTGCCAAGCTGTCCCGCATCGAGTCCGGCAAGGGCCGCCGCCCGCCGGTCGAGGCCGACGTGCGGAAGCTGCTCGACCTCTACGGCGCCGACGCCTACGCGGCCTCCGTCCTCCTCAAGCTGCTCCGGCGGGCCGGCGAACCGGGCTGGTGGCAGCGGTACGACAAGCGGCTGATGCCCGAGTGGTTCGACCGCCTGGTCGGACTCCAGGAGGCCGCCGCCACCATCCGCACGTTCGAGATCCAGTACGTCCCCGGACTGCTGCAGACCGCCGACTACACCCGCGCGGTCGTCGAGCGCGGACTGCCCAACGCCCCGGCGAGCGAGGTGCAGCGGCGGATCGAGCTGCGCATGCGCCGGGCCCGGCTGCTGCTCCGCGAGGACGCCCCGCAGCTGTGGGCCGTCATCGACGAGTCGGTCCTGCTGCGCGTCCTCGGCGACCGCGCCGTGATGCGCGAGCAGCTCGAGCACCTCGCCGCGATGGCCGAGCGGCCGAACGTCACCCTGCAGATCGTGCCGCTGGACGTCACCAACGCCTCGGCGCCCGCCATTCCGGTGACCTATCTCCGCTTCGACGGCCTCGACCTGCCCGACGTGGTCTACCTGGAGCACATCGGAAGCGCCAACTTCCTCGAGGACCGCGACGAGACCGAGGGGTACCGGATCGTGCTCGACCGTCTCGCCGACGAGGCGCTCACGCCCCGCGCGTCCGTCGAGATGCTGCGCCGTACGATCGAGGAGCGCTACGCCCGCTCCTGACGAGCGTCGTGCCCGAGGCGTCCGCCGCCCGGACGCACCGACGCCCCTTCCGGTCCCACGAAATCCGGTGAGGGGCGTCGCGGGACCGGGAGAGCTACCCGGGTATCCGGCCCACGCCGCCGAACTCGATCCACTCCCGCGTGAGCTGAACGGGCGCCACCTCCGTGTCCGGACGCCAGGTGGACACCTCCACCAGGCCCGGGTCGAGGATCTCCAGCCCCTCGAAGAGCGCCTCGACGTCCTTCTCCTGGCGGACCCGGCCCCAGCGTCCCTGGGTCGCCTGGTCCATGAAGCCGGTGACGAAGTCGCGGACCTTCTCGTCCTCGCTGACCAGCTGGCACATCACCATGAAGCTGCCCGGCGCGAGCCGCTCGCGCACCCGGTCGGCGACGGCCTGCGGACCGTCGGTGTCACTGTCCGGAATGCAGTGGAAGACCGAGTTGAACAGCACGCAGACCGGCTCGTCGAAGTCGATCAGCCGCCGGGTCTCGGCATGGCCGAAGATCCTGTCGGTGTCGCGCATGTCCGCCTGTATGACCACCGTGCGCTCGTCCTGCTCCAGCAGGGCCCGGCCGTGCACCAGCACCATCGGGTCGTTGTCGACGTACACGACGTGGGTGGCGGGGTCGATGCGCTGCGCCACCTGGTGGACGTTGTCCTGCGTGGGCAGGCCGGAGCCGTGGTCCAGGTACTGCCGTATCCCGTACTCCTGAGTGAGCGTGCGGACCACGCGCTGCAGGAAGCGCCGGTTGTTCAGGGCCAGCCGGCGGGTGCTCGGCACCACCTTGTCGAGTTCCTCGACCGCGGCCCGGTCCGCGGCGTAGTTGTCCTTGCCGCCCAGGTAGTAGTCGTACATACGCGCGGCCGTCGGCACGGTTGCGTCGATCTCGGTGGACAGCTGCTTACCGGCGTGCATCGCTCCCCCTGCGGAGTACCGCGCCAACTGGACTGGCTGGACAGGAAGTACATCCTAGGGAGGGCCGAACGTCCCTTGCCAGCCCGTCGGTGAACATGACCCCGAAGGAATGGTGAGGATGCGTCAGTTCGTCACTCCGGGTGGCGTGATGCGTGTGGGGAGTGAGGATCCGGCCGGTGAGGGAGGGGACGGACGCCCGCCTCGCGACAGCTCCGCACCGTGAGGGCCGGGCCGCCGTGGACAGCCCGCCGGACCGGATCACCGGCCTCTGGGGCGTGCGTACCCTCTTCACGCGCACGGCGCCCCTGCCGGTCCGCACCTGGCGGACGGGGTGACGCAGGAGGACGCCTCTCCGGAGTGCCCGCTCCAGTTGATCACCGGCCGGACCGTCCGCCCCTTCCCCACCCGCACCGGGACCGGCCGTGCGCCCGGGCCGAACACCGCCGTGCCAAACGTCCGGGGGGAGATCTCCCGGTGGAGGCCGTCGTGCGGGGCCCGGCCGACGGTGACCTGGGCCGTCACCGCCCCGCGCGGGGCGCTCCGGGACCGGCCGCGGACCGTGGCGGACCGTGGCGGCGTGGTGTTCGTGCCGTTCCCCTGCGGCTGCCGGGACACCCCGGAGGGCCGCCGGCCGCCCGCCCCGGACGCGCCGCCGACGAGACCACGGCCGCCGACGGGGACCCGCTGTCCCGGCAGCCCCTGCTCGAGACGGCGGCGGCCCGCGTCACCCCGGCCGCCCGGCACGGGGCGCCGCAGCGGCAGGACGCGGACGGCGCGAGCGCGGGGAGCACGGCGTGAGCGGCATCGGCATCACCCCGCGCGCCTCCACGACGGCGAGCGCGGCCTGGAGACGGATCCGTTCGCCGTCGCCGAGCGGCACCGCGCCGAGCACGAGGCGCACCACGTCGCCACCGGCGTCGCCCGCCGGCCCCGGGAGCGCGCGGCCCGGCCGCCCCCGGACCCGGTCACGGCGTCGAGCTGCCCGGCCCTCGCGGCCGCACCGCGCCCGGCACGCCCGCAGCCCTGCGCGAGAAGGCCGCCCGGGTCCTCGGGCGGCGCCCGGAGACCGGGGGCTCCTCCTGGAGGGCCTGCGCGCCCCGCGCCCGGCCGCCGTCCGCGACTCCCTCCCCCCCCGGAGATGCTCGCCCGGACCGGGCAGGCCGTCCGCGGCCGGGCCCTGCCGGGTCCGGCCTCCGGCCCCCTCCCGCGGACGCTGTGACGGGCGCGCTGGACCGACACGATGATCAAGGCGCTGTCGCCGCACCTCCTCGTCGGCGTCCGGCCTGCCCCGGGACCGGTTCCGCGGTGCGCCTGCGGGGCCGCCGGTGCCCCACTATCGTCGGTTTCGTCCCCACGGGACGCCGGTCGCCCGACGAGCGGCGGCCGGCCCGGCCGGACCCCCGGGAGGCGGGCACCATGGACGGCTACTACGACCTCGGCTCCTACGGACGGCCCGTGTCGACGACCTCCCCCGAGGCCCAACTCTGGTTCGACCGCGGGCTGATGTGGACCTACGCCTTCAACCACGAGGAGGCGGTCGCCTGTTACCAGAAGGCCGTCGACGCCGACCCCGGCTGCGCGATGGCCCACTGGGGCATCGCCCACGCGCTCGGCCCCAACTACAACAAACCCTGGGAGGCCTTCGACGCCGAGGACCTCACCCGCACCGTCGAGCGCACCCACGCGGCCGTCGAACGCGCCCACGCGGCGGCCGCGGTCCGCGCCACGCCCGTCGAGCGGGCCCTCGTCGAGGCCCTGCGCGCCCGCTACCCGCAGGCCCGCCCCGAAGGCGACTGCTCGGTGTGGAACGAACCGTACGCGGACCGCATGCTCGCCGTGCACGGGAGCGCCCCCGGCGACCCGGACGTGGCCGCGCTCTGCGCCGACGCCCTGATGAACCTCACGCCCTGGCAGCTGTGGGACCTGAGGACCGGCCGCCCCGCCGACGGCGCCCGCACCGCGGAGGCCGAGGCCGTGCTCGACGGCGCCCTCGCCACCGAGGCGGGCGCCACCCACCCCGGCGTGGTGCACCTCTACGTCCACCTGATGGAGATGTCCCCGACCCCGGAGGCGGCCCTCACCGTCGCCGACCGGCTGCGCGGCGCCGCGCCCGACGCCGGGCACCTGCTCCACATGCCCTCGCACCTCGAGGTGCTGTGCGGCGACTACCGCCGGGTCGTCTCGGACAACACCGCCGCCGTCGCCGCCGACGAGAAGTACCTCCAGCGGGCCGGCGCGATGAACTTCTACACGCTCTACCGCTGCCACAACCACCACTTCCGGATCTACGGCGCCATGCTCGCCGGACAGTCCGGGGTGGCTCTCGACGCGGCCGCACGCCTCGAGGCCGCCGTGCCCGAGAAGCTGCTCCGGGTGGAGAGCCCGCCCATGGCCGACTGGCTGGAAGCCTTCCTGGCGATGCGGTTCCACGTGCTGATCCGCTTCGGCCGCTGGGACGGCATCCTCGCGCTGCCCTTCCCGGACGACCCGGAGCTGTACTGCGTCACCACCGCGATGCTGCACTACGCCCGGGGCGTCGCCCTGGCCGTGAAGGGCGACACCGGGCGGGCCGACGCCGAGCGGGAGGAGTTCCGCGCGGCCGTGGACCGCGTGCCCGCGAGCAGGGTGCTGTTCAACAACACCTGCCACGACATCCTCGCCATCGCCTCGGCGATGCTGGACGGCGAACTCGCCTACCGCAGGGGCGACCACGACACCGCCTTCGCCGCGCTGGAGCTGGCCGTCGAACGGGACGACACCCTGCTGTACGACGAGCCGTGGGCCTGGATGCAGCCCGCCCGGCACGCCTACGGCGCGCTGCTGCTCGAGCAGGGCCGGGTCGCCGAGGCGGAGGCCGCCTACCGGGCCGACCTGGGGCTGGACGACACCCTGCCCCGGCCGCTGCAGCACCCGAACAACGTGTGGGCGCTGCACGGCTTCCACGAGTGCCTGCTGCGCACCGGCAGGACCGGCGAGGCCGCGATCGTCGCCCGTCAGCTGCGGCAGGCGGCGGCGCTGGCGGACGTGCCGGTCGAGGCGTCCTGCTTCTGCCGGCTCGACACGCACGGCCCGGGGGCGGGGGAGCGCACCCCGGCGGCGGGGCGGCACGCCTGTCACTGAAGCGGCGCCGGCGGGCCCGGGTGCTGCCCGGGCCCGCCGGCGCCGGCGAGGGCGGCCGTGGTTCTCAGCGGGATGCCACGACGGCCTGGAACGACTGCATGCAGGAGAAGCAGTGCCGGTCCGTCGTGTCGCGCCGGGGTGATTCCTTCTCCTTCTCCACCCCGCACAGCGTCGAGGTCTTGTCCGGGGTGAGAACGTGCCAGACCGGCTCCCCCGAAGTGTCCGCACCGCACCACATCTCGTGCATTCCCAGCTCCCTCCGGGTAGGCATGGAGGCCGCTTCCATACCAGCACGGGGGGCGTCCGTACGGCTCGTCCGGCGGGCCAGTCGGGTGACGCGGGGTCCCCGCACGCATACACGCCGACGCGGACGGGTCCCGGAGGGACGACGAAGCCCCCGTTCGGGGTACATCCGCCGCTCGGCTCCGGCGGCCGGCGCGTCACCGTGGCGGAGAGACCGTCGGCCTCGCCTGCTCCGACCGGGACGTCGTGGAGTTCCCGCGCCGCGTCGGGCCGCCGGGGGGCGAACGGCTCCTGGACTCCCGCCCGGGTGAAGCGGGCCGGCGGCCGGGCCCACGCGCACGACACCGCACGGAGCGACGGCGCCCCGGGGGCCGGGGCGCCGTCGCCGCCACCGTCGGCGCCGACTCCGGCGGTGACCGTGCCCGTCCGGGTACCCCGGCCGGGCCCGTTCATGCGGCCCGCCTGTTCTCTCGTCCCGGGGGACGCGACATCCCCCAGGGGCGTGTCGGCGCACAGCGGCGGCGAGACCCCCTCAGGGGCGGGCCCCACCGATCCGCAGGTCCACGCCCGGGCCGGGCCGCCCCGCGAAGCACCTCTCCCACGAGACCGGTGATTTCGCCGGTCCGCGACCGCCCTCTCCCCTCCGACAGTGGCACCGCCAGTCAGAAGGCGGCGCCCCCGGCCGGGGCACGGCTCCCCGTCCCACGCCGTGATCCCGTGCACCGGCCGACCGGGCGGTCCGCCGTGACAGAGAGGACCACTCGTCGTGCAGCAGCACCCCCACACCGGCACGCGCAGGACCGGCCGCCTGGCCGGACTGACCGCGGCGCTCGCCGCCGTCGTCGCTCTCAGCACCCTCACCGGCCCCGGCGCCCACGCCGCCGACAACCCCTACGAGCGCGGACCGGCGCCCACCGAAAGCAGCATCGAGGCCCTGCGCGGCCCGTACGCCGTCTCGGAGACCTCCGTCTCCAGGCTCGCCGCGACCGGCTTCGGCGGCGGCACGATCTACTACCCGAGCACCACCGCCGACGGAACCTTCGGCGCCGTCGCCATCTCGCCGGGCTTCACCGCGTACGAGTCCTCCATCTCCTGGCTGGGCCCGCGCCTGGCCTCCCAGGGCTTCGTGGTGTTCACCATCGACACCAACACCACCCTCGACCAGCCGGCCTCCCGGGGCGACCAGCTGCTGGCCGCGCTGGACTACCTCACCCAGCGAAGCTCCGTCCGCAACCGCGTCGACAGCAGCCGGCTGGGCGTCATGGGCCACTCCATGGGCGGCGGCGGTTCCCTCGAGGCCGCCAAGGACCGGCCCTCCCTCCAGGCCGCGATCCCGCTGACGCCCTGGAACCTCGACAAGACCTGGCCCGAGGTCCGGACCCCCACCCTGATCTTCGGCGCCGACGGCGACAGCGTCGCGCCCGTCACCACCCACGCCGAGCCCCTCTACAACGGCCTGCCCTCCTCCCTGGACCGGGCCTACCTGGAGCTCAACAACGCCACCCACTTCACCCCGAACTCGTCGAACACGACGATCGCGAAGTACAGCATTTCGTGGCTGAAGCGCTTCATCGACAACGACACCCGGTACGAGCGGTTCCTGTGCCCGCTGCCGGCGCGGAGCCTGACGATCGAGGAGGCGCGGGGCAACTGCCCGCACACCTCCTGACGACGCCCCTCGGTGGCGGTCCGCGGACCACGCGGGCCGCCACCGCCGTTGTGCGGGGGCACCGCACGGCGCCGCCCGGACTGGGCCGCGGCACAGTCCCCACCGTGCGTCCCGGTGGAAGAACCCGCTGATGGCACGGCCGTTGATCTCGCGTCCGGCGACGGACGGATACCTTCCGTGTGACCTTACGCGTGAGTAAGGTCACGGGAATGACCGGACACCCGACCGCGCGTCAGCGGCTGACCGCCGAGCTGCTGGACGCGTTGCGCACCGACGGCGGCGTCCGCGTCGTGACCGGTGAACCCGGTTGCGGCCGCACCACGTTCCTCGACCACGCCGCCCGCCTCTTCCGCGCGGGCCCCGTACGGCACGTCCGCGCCGGCCGCGTACGCGAGCTGGACGACGCCCTGCGGACGGCCGCCGCGGCCGGGCCGCTCCTCGTCTGCGTGGACGACGCCCACCTGTGGGACGCCCCGTCCCGCGCCACGCTCGCCCGCGCCGCCGCACGGGCGCGTCGGGCGGGCTCACGGACGGGCCTCCTGCTGACCGTCGCCGGCCACCGCCCCGTGGACCCCGAATTCGCGGACCTGCCCGTCCTGCGCCTGGGCCCGCTCACCCCCGGGGACGCGGCGCTCCTGATCCGGGAGGCCGCGGACGACGCCGTCGACCCCGGCGTGCGGGACGAACTGATCACGGCGGCCGAGGGGAACCCCGCGCTGCTGCTGACGCTGCTCCGGCGGTTGTCACCCGCCCAGCTGAGCGGACGGCGGGCGCTGCCCCGCCCGCTGGCCGACGGCGAGGCGCTGGCCGGTGTCGTCGGCGACCGCCTGCCCGACCCCGGCGGCCTGCTCCTGACGGTGGCGGCGGCCGCGCAGGCGACGGGGGAGGAGGACGCGGACGCGGATCTCGTCCTGCGCGCGTGCGACGAGGCGGCGGCCGGGCCGTTGCCGGAGCTGCTGGCCCGCGGCGAGGGCCGGCTGCGCTTCCGCAGCGCGCTGATGGCCAGAGCGGTGTACGCCACCGCGCCGCCCGGACACCGTCGCGCCGCGCACCGTCTCCTGGCCGAGGCGGCGACAAGGACGCACGACGCCGTCCTGACCCTCCTCCACCGCTCATGGGCCGTCACCGGCCCCGCCCCCGCCCTGGCCGCCTCCCTGACGTCGGCGGCGACCGACCCGGCCGCCACGGCGCCGCCCGCCCTCCGCCGCCGCGCCCTGGCCCGCGCTGCCGAGCTCACCCCGGACCAGGCGGAACGCGCCCGGCGCCACCTCGCCGCCGCCGAGCAGGCGCTCCTGGCCGGACACACCGCCGACGCCCTGCGCCTGCTGGACCGGACCCGCGGCCGCTCGGCACCCGCGTCGGTGCGCGGCGGCGCGGAACTCCTGCGGGGCGCGGTGCTCCTGGCCGACGGCCCGGTGGAGGACGCCCGCGAGTCCTTCCTCCTCGCGGCGGGCCTCCTGGCGCCCACCTCCCCCCACGCCGCGGCCCGCGCGACCCTGGGCGCGGCGGACGCCTCCTGGTCCGCCGGCGACCCCGCCTCCTGCCTCTCGGCCCTGGCCCCCACCCACACACCACCCGCGCTCCCGTTGGCGACGGCCTGCGTCCGCGTCCCGAGAACACCGGCCTCGGCCGACAGACCCGCACGCCGTCGCGGGCCGTCGTACCTCGCCCAGAACCCTGAAGGCGTCGGGGGACCCCCGGGGGCACGGGCGGCCGCGACGGCGCCCCACGCGGCGCGCACCGCGCGGACCGCCGCCGCGGCCACCCCGCCGGCCGGTGACCTCGCCCGCGACCACCGCGACGGCATGCGCGCCGTCCTCCTCGCCCGCTTCGACCTCGCCGCCGCCCCGTTGCGACGCGTGGTCGAACACGGCCTCCGCGGCAGCGACCCCGATCCCCTCCTCCGCTCCGCCGCCGCGGCCCTCATGCTCGGCGACGTCCCGTCCGCCCGCCGCGCGGGCGCCCGCGCCCTCGCCGCGGCCCGCACCTCCGGCTCCGCCGCACTGGAACCCCGCGCCCTCGAATACCTCGCGTACGCCGAACTCCGCGCCGGCCGTCACCAGCTCGCCCGCACCCACGCCGAGGAGGGCCTGCGCACGGCCGAACGCACCGGACAGCGCAACACCGCCGCCCACCACCACGCCGTCCTCGCCCTCGCCGCGTCCATCGAGGGCGAGGCGGACCTGGTGGCCGAGCACGCCGAGGCGGCCCTGCGCACCGCCCGCCGGCACGGGCTCGCGCAGGCGTCGACCCTCGCCCACTGGGCCGCCGCCCGCGCCGATCTGGGCGGCGGCCGCCCCCGCGAGGCGGCGCAGCGGCTCGGCCCGCTGGTCCGTCCCGGCGCCCGCCGCGGCCACTTCGCGGTGTGGATGCTCGCCGTCCCCTGTTTCGTGGAGGCCGCCGCGTCCGCCGGACGTCCCCAGTGCGCGGCGGCGGTCGTGGAGGACTTCGCGCTGTGGGCGGCCTGCGGCGCCGACCCCCAGGCGCCCGCCCAACTCCTGCGCTGCCGGGCCCTGCTGGCCGCACCGGACGCGGCGGACGCGCTGTACCTGCGGGCCCTGGACCAGCACGACACCGCCGCCGACGACTTCGAACGCGCCCGCACCGAACTCCTCTACGGCAAGTGGCTGCGCCGCCGGCGCCGGCTCCGCGAGGCCCGCACCCGCCTGGAGGAGGCGCGCATGGGCTTCGAACACTGCGGCGCACGCCTCTGGGCGCAGCAGGCCGCCGCCGAACTGCGCGCCGGCGGCGCGGCCCCGTCCGCCGCCCCCGCGACGGCCTCCGGCGCCGGCGAACTCGCCCGCCTCACCCCGCAGCAGCTGCGGATCGCCCGGTACGTCGCCGAGGGCGCCACCAACCGGGAGGTGGCCCTCAGCCTCTCCGTGAGCACCCGTACCGTCGACTACCACCTGCGCAACGTGTTCGCCACGCTCGGCCTCCGTTCCCGGGTCGAGCTGGTGCGTCTGGTCGAGCAGGAGGAAAAGACCGGTGCACGACTCTAGGGACCGACCGGACGGTATGCCATCCTTCGGGGCAGGACGAGTCCGACGGCGGCCGGCCCGTGGGCTCCCCGTACCTGCCGGGCGCCGGTACGGGGCCGCCGCACGGCCACCGCCGGGAAGCCAGACCCTGGGGGGAATGCGCGATGCCTCACGCCGTACGGCCACGTACCCTGCTGCGCCCCGGACCCGTGTCCGCGTCCCGGTCACGGTCCCCGCGCGTGCGGTCGCTGATCGACGCCGACGCGCTGCGCGTGCTGCACCGGGCCGCCCGCGTGCTGCTGGACGACCTGCCGCAGCTGACGGACCGGCTGGTCGCGGTGCTCCAGGAGCAGGAGCCGGCCTACCGCACCGCCGTCGAGGGCGACGCCGTCGCCACCTGGCAGGAGGTGCACCGCTCGCTGCGGCACAGCATCTCCTCGCTGCTGGACCCGCAGGGCGCCCGCGACGGGGCGCGCCGCTGCTCCTGGAAGATCGGCGCCACCCGCGCCGAACAGGGCCTGCCGCTGGACGCGGTGCTGCACGCCTTCCGGCTGGGCGGCTCGCTGGTGTGGCAGGGCCTGGTCGACGAGACGTGCAGGGCGGCGCCGGAGGACGCACGGCTGCTGGTGCACGTCGCGTCCGACGTGTGGGACTTCGTCGACGAGCACAGCACCATCGTCGCCGACGCCTACCGGCAGACGGAACGGCAGATGGCGTGGCGGAGGGAGAACAGGGTGCGACTGCTGGCCGCGGCCCTGCTGGACGGCACGAGCCGGATCGCCGACCTGCCCGAGGCGGCCGAAGCGCTGGACCTGCCCGAGCAGGGCCGGTACGCCGTCGTCGCGGTCGAGGGGGCGCGGTCCCCGGGCTGTACGGGCGCCCAGGCGGTCCTCGCCCCGGGTGTGCGCGTGCACTGGCACACCGGCGTGGACGCCGACCACGGCATCGTCCTCGTCGAGGGGGACGTGGAGGCCGTCGTCCCGGACGAGCAGCCGCCCGGCGTGCGGGTGGGAGTCAGCAGCACGGTCGACGGCCTGGCCGCCGTGGGGGAGGCACGACGGCTGGCGGACACGGCGCTGCGGCTGTGCCCGGAAGCGGGCGGCGCGGTCCGGCTGACCGAGCACCTGCCGGCGGCGCTGGTGGCGTCGAACCCCGACCTCGCCGCCGCACTGACGGACCGGCTGCTCGGCCCGCTGGCCGGTCTGGAACCCGCCGACGCCGAGGTCCTCCTCGACACCCTCGCCACCTGGCTGGCCTGCGACGGCTCCGCCCAGCGGGCCGCCCGCCGCCTGTACTGCCACCGCAACACCGTCCTCAACCGCCTCCGCCGCTACGAACAACTCACCGGCCGCTCCCTCTCCCGCCCCTCCGACCTGATCGAAGCCAGCCTGGCCCTCACGGCCCGCCGCCTCCTGCGCCCCTGAGCCAGTACGGCAGTTCCCCGCGCCCAAGGGGCGTGGGGAACTGCGCGACCGGCTCGGGACGGCCCGCTACCGCCGATGGAACGGAGTCGGCCTGCCGTGGGCCGGGGGGCTTCTCGTGGGCCGCCCGGCCCGCATGGACGCCGGCACGATCCCCGCCCGGCCGTGGCGGCGCGTGCCCAAGGGGCGCGGGGAACTGCGCGACCGGTCCCGGACGGCCCGCAGCCGTCGTCGAAACGAAGCCGACCCGCCGCCCAGGCGTGGGGGGAGGCGCCCCGTCCTCCTCCGGACGGGGTGTCAGCCGCCGGCGGGCGGAGAGCGGGCCCCCATGAGCCGCCCCGCCCGCCCCGTATGGGCACCCGCACAACCCCCGCCCGCCCCCGTTGGTACGCCGCAGCGTGCGGGGCCGGAACGCTGTACCGGCCGGTCACCACCGTGCTGTCGTGAGCACCCCTTCCCCCGAAGCCGTCGGCGAAGTGCGCGGCGGCCCCGAGGAGTCGTGATGCCCGAAGCACCACCGGACGGCCTGCCCGCGCTGCACGTCGAGAACGTCGACGTGACGTACGGGCGCGCGCTGTCCGCTCTCCGCTCCGTCTCCCTGACCGTGCCGCCCGGCGCGGTCGTCGCCCTGCTCGGCGCGAACGGCGCGGGCAAGACCACGCTGCTGCGCGCCGTCTCAGGCACCCTCCGCCTGCACCGCGGCGCGATCACGGCCGGGCGCATCCGCTACGGCGACACGGAGCTCGACGGCAAGGACCCGGTCGCCGCGGTCCGCGCCGGCGTCGTGCAGGTCCCGGAGGGACGCCGGGTGTTCGCCGGGCTGTCCGTCGACGAGAACCTCCGCTCCGGCGGGCTCGGCCTCGGACGGCGCGGACGCGCCCAGGTCCAGGAGGCCCGCGACCGCGTCTTCACGCTCTTCCCCCGGCTCGCCGAACGCACCCACCAGGCGGCGGGACTGCTGTCCGGCGGTGAGCAGCAGATGCTCGCCATCGGCCGCGCCCTGATGGCCGCGCCCCGCCTGCTGCTCCTGGACGAGCCGTCCCTCGGACTCGCCCCGCAGATGGTGCACCGCATCGGCGAGGTGATCCGGGAGATCAACGCCCAGGGCACCGCCGTGCTCCTCGTCGAGCAGAACGCCGGCATGGCGCTCTCCCTCGCGAGCCACGCGCACGTCCTCGAGGTCGGCGAGACCCGCCTGTCCGGCCCCGCCGAGGAACTCGCCCGCACCGACGCCGTACGCCGCCTGTACCTGGGCGAGTCGGCGCAGGACCAGGGGGCCGCGTGAAGGACCGCACCCTCGCCGCACCGCCCGAGCTCACCGTGCGGGACGTCACCGTGCGCTTCGCCGGGCTCACCGCGCTCGACGGGGTGTCCTTCACCGTCGCCCCCGGTTCGGTGCACGCGCTCATCGGCCCCAACGGCGCCGGCAAGTCCACCTGTTTCAACGTGCTGTCCGGGCTGTGCCGCCCCGCCGCCGGCAGCGTCACGCTCGGCGGCACCGAGCTGACCCGGCTCGCCCCGCACCGCATCGCCGCTCTCGGCGTGGCCCGCACCTTCCAGAACATCGTCACCACCCAGGGCACCGTCGCCGACAACCTGATGCTCGGCCGGCACGCTCTCACCCGCGCCGGGTTCACCGCGAGCGCCCTGCGGCTGCCGAGCGCCCGGCGCGAGCAGCGCGACCACCTCGTCCGCGCCCGTGAGATCGCCGAACTGACCGGTCTCGGCGCCCACTTCGACGCGCCCGTCGGCCTGCTGTCGTACGGCGACCGCAAGCGCGTCGAACTCGCCCGCGCCCTCTGCCTGGAGCCCCGCGTGCTGCTGCTCGACGAACCGGTGGCCGGCATGAACGCCGCCGAACGCGCCCGCACCGCCGAGGTGGTGGCCGATCTGCGCGCCGAACTCGGCCTGTCCGTCGTCCTGGTCGAGCACGACATGGGTCTGGTGATGCGTCTCGCCGACGACGTCACCGTGCTGGACTTCGGCCGGCCCATCGCGCACGGCACCCCCGACGAGGTCCGGCAGGACCCCGAGGTGCTGCGCGCCTACCTCGGCACCGACGCGACCGACGCGACCGGGGAGGACGCGGCATGACGGACCTCCTGGACAGCCTGCTGGGCGGACTGGCCCTCGGCGCGGTGTACGCGCTGGTCGCCCTCGGCTTCGTCGTCATCTTCAAGGCCTCGGGCGTGCTCAACTTCGCCCACGGCTCCCTGCTGCTGCTCGGCGGCTACCTCGTCGCCGTCCTCCACGACGACCTGGGCTTCGCCGGGGCGCTCGCCCTGGCGGTCGTCGTCACGGCCGCCCTGGCCGGGGCGCTGGACCGGTTCCTGCTCCAGCGCGGCGGGCACGACGCCCACTCCGCGCACGTGCAGACCATCGTCACCATCGGCATCGACATCGTGCTGCTCACCGACCTGGCCCGCCGCATCGGCGGTGACCTGCTGTCCCTCGGCGACCCGTGGGGCGACGCGGTGACCGACCTGGGGCCGCTGACCGTCGCGGACAGCCGGCTCGCCGCGATCGCGGTGTCGGCCGTGGTCATCGGCGCGGTCTTCGCCCTGTTCCGGTTCACCCCCTGGGGCCTGTCCCTGCGGGCGGCGGCCGAGGACACGGAGGCCGCCGCGCTGATGGGCGTACGGCTCGGCCGGGTGCGGGCGGGCGCCTGGTGCCTGGCGGGCGCGCTCGCCGCGCTGGCCGCGGTGTTCCTCGCCGCGTTCCCCGCCCCGGGCCTGGAGCGCACCACCGGCCAGATCGCGCTCAACGCCTTCCCGGCCGCCATCCTGGGCGGGCTCGCCTCCCCGGTCGGCGCCCTCGCGGGAAGCCTCATCATCGGGCTCACCGAGGCGCTCGTCATCGGTTACCAGTCCGAACTGCACGTCCTCGGCGACGGGTTCGGCGAGGTCGCCCCGTACGCCGTGATGCTGCTGGTGCTCCTCGTGCGGCCCAACGGGCTGTTCGGCGCGAAGGGAGCGGCCCGTGTCTGACCGGATCACCGCGCTCCTCACCCGTCGCCGCGCCACCCTGCTCACGGTCGCCGTGCTGCTGTGCCTGCCGCCGTTCTACCTGGACGCCTTCTGGCTGCGCATCGGCCTGTTCTCCATGGCGGCCGCCATCGGCGCCATCGGCCTCGCCCTGCTCAGCGGCACCGCCGGACAGCTCTCCCTCGGCCACGCCTTCTTCCTCGCCGTCGGCGCGTACGGCTACACCTGGCTCGCGGGCGACCCGGGCCCCGGACTGCCGACCGCCCTCGCCGTGCCCCTCGCGGTGCTGATGGCCGGCCTCGCCGGCGGGCTGTTCAGTCCCGTCGCCGGCCGGGTCAAGGGCATCTACCTGGGCATCGCCACCCTCGCCCTGGTCTTCCTCGGCCACCACGTCCTGCTCACCGCCGAGTCGGTCACCGGCGGCTTCAACGGCCGCTCCGTGCCCCCGCTCTCCCTCGGCGGCTTCACCTTCGACGCGGGCGACGAACTGACCGTGCTGGGCGTGCCGTTCGGCGCGGAGGAGCGGCTGTGGTTCCTGGGCCTGGCGCTGTTCGCGCTGACCTGGTTCACCGCCCGGGGCCTGCTGCGCTCCCGCCCCGGCCGGGCGCTGGCCGCCCTGCGCGACAGCGAGACCGCCGCCGCCGTGATGGGCGTCGACGTGGCCCGGCACCGCTCGGCCGCCTTCGTGGTGTCGTCGATGTACGCGGGCCTCGCCGGGGTGCTGCTGGCGCTCGCCTTCCGCCGGGTGGTGCCGGACTACTTCTCGCTGGTGCTGTCCGTCGACTACCTCGCCATGATCGTCATCGGCGGCCTCGGCTCGGTCGCCGGAGCCACCGCCGGCGCCGTCTTCGTCACCGCGCTCCCGCTGCTGATGACGCGCTACGCCGACCAGCTCCCGCTGGTGGCCGCGCCGGGCTCCGCCGAGGGCGCCGTCGGCCCCACCGAGGCCGCCCGCTACCTCTACGGCGCCGCGATCGTGCTCGTCCTGCTGTACGCCCCCGACGGGCTGCACGGTCTGGCCCGCCGGGCCCGCGACCGCCTGCGGCGCCGCCGCACCCCGACCGACGTCCCGCATTCCGCCGTTCCCTCGCCCCCGCCGCCGGCCGCGGCCGCACGACCCAAGGAGCACACCCCGTGACCACCAGACACACCCGCCGCCCCCGCCGCCGCGCCGCCGGAGCCGTCCTCGCCGGCACGCTCGCCCTGCTGCTCGCGGCCACCGGATGCAGCTCCAAGACGGAGGGCGACGACAAGGGCGACGCCGCCGACGGCGTCCGCACCGGACCCGGCGTCGACGACGACACCATCAGGCTCGGCGCCCTCACCGACCTGACCGGCCCGTACGCCACGCTCGGCAAGAGCATCGTGCAGGCCCAGCAGATGTGGGCCGAGGAGACCAACGCCAAGGGCGGCATCTGCGACCGCAAGGTCGAGATCGTCGTCAAGGACCACGGCTACGACGTGCAGAAGGCCGTCACCGCCTACGCCGACATCGCCCCCGACGTCGTGGCGCTGCCCCAGGTCATCGGCTCCCCGGTGGTGGCCGCCCTGCTCGACGACATCCAGCGGGACGAGATCCTCACCTTCCCGCAGGCCTGGGCAGCCTCCCTGCTCGGCAAGGACGCCGTCCAGGTGCTCGGCACCACCTACGACGTCGACATGATCGCCGCGGTGGAGTTCCTCACCCGCACCAAGGGCCTGAAGAAGGGCGACACCATCGGCCACGTCTACTTCGAGGGCGACTACGGCGCCAACGCCCTGGAGGGCTCCACCTGGGCGGCGGAGCGGGCCGGGATCAAGGTGGCCGGGCAGAAGATCCAGGCCACGGACACCGACCTGTCGGCGCAGGTGTCGGCGCTGCGCAAGGAGGGCGTCAAGGCCGTCCTGATCAGCGCGGGACCGGCGCAGACGGCCTCCCTGGTCGGTGTCGCCGCCTCGCGCGGCCTGAAGGTCCCCGTGGTCAGCAGCGCCCCCGGGTTCGCGCCCCAGCTGATGGAGACGCCGGCCGCGCCCGCGCTCGCGGCGATGCTGCACGTGGTCAGCGCGGCGCCCGCCGTCAGCTCCGACCTGCCCGGCGTCCGCCGCATGGTGGCGTCGTACCAGAAGAAGTACCCGGGCTCGCCGGTCGACTCCGGCGTGCTGTCCGGCTACAACGCCGCCCAGCTCATCGGCGAGGACCTCGCCAAGGCGTGCGAGGCGGGCGGCCTGACCCGGGAGGACGTCGTCAAGGCGCACCGCTCGCAGAGCAACGCCGACACCGGGCTCGGCACGCCGCAGAACTTCTCCGACGTGAACCGTCCCGCCAGCGTGGAGACGTACGTGCTCAAGCCCGACGCGAAGGCGGTCGGCGGCGTGGTGAACGCCGAGGACGCGCACGCCGCACCGGGCGTGGAGGAGTACCTGTCCTCCCGCTGACGCACCGGTGACGCCCCGGCGCGCCCCCACGGGAGGGGCGCCGGGGCTCAGCCGGCCGCCGCCTCCGGGTCGCGGTCGGAGGACGGCCAGACGTACGGCAGGTCGTCCGGCTCACCGGGGAACAGCTCCCGGTACACGTCCGGGTCCTTGCGCACCAGCGCGGAGCGGTGACTGCGGTGCACGGCCTCGTCGCCGAGCCACGGCGGCAGCTCACCGGCCTGCGCCAGCTCCTCCTGGCCGCGCACCGGCGCCCCGGGCCGGACCGTGGCGAGATCGGCGACCAGGGTGGCCGCGCAGCTGTCCTGATGACCCCGGTCGCGCCACACCCGGCAGATCTCCAGGCCGTAGCGCACCAGCGCCTCCTCGTAGCCGGTCCACATGCGCACCGCGGGATGACGGCGCCAGCCGTAGCCGGGCACGATCAGCCCGCGCAGCACCTGGAGCGCCTCCACCCGCTGTTTCCCGAGCCGCTTGCGGTCGAGGACCAGCGCGGATCCGCAGAAGTCGGGGTAGGGCAGGAAGGTCTGCATGTGCGGCCGTCCGGGGGATGGGGGGCCAAGCGGGTCTTTGCACCTCAGTTCCCCGGACCGGGCGGGGCACACGTCCTCCCGCCCGGCCGCGGGTCAGCCGAGCGCGCCGAGGCGGGCGTCCCGCCACAGGTCGACGCCGCCGTCCGTGGCGTACGAGTCGATCTCGGCCAGCTCCTCGGCGGTGAAGTCGAGGTTCTCCAGCGCGGCCACGTTCTGCTCCAGCTGCTCGGTGCGTGAGGCGCCGATGACCAGCGAGGTCACGCGGGGGTCCCGCAGCGCCCAGGCCAGGGCCATCTGCGCCAGGGTCTGCCCGCGCCGGGCCGCGATGTCGTTCAGCGCCCGCAGCCTGCGCAGCATGTCGTCCGTCAGCCAGCCCGCGTCGAACGAGGTGCCCGCCGCGGCCCGCGAGTCCCGCGGCACGCCGTCCAGGTAGCGCCCGGTGAGCAGCCCCTGGGCGAGGGCGGTGAACCCGATGACGCCGAAGCCCTGCTCCTGCGCCACGTCCAGCAGCCCGTCCGTCTCGATCCAGCGGTTGAGCATGTTGTACGACGGCTGGTGGATCAGCAGCGGGGTGCCCAGGTCGCGCAGGATCTCCGCGGCCTGACGGCTGCGCCCGGCGTCGTACGAGGAGATGCCGACGTAGAGCGCCTTGCCCTGGCGCACCGCGGTGTCCAGGGCGCCCATGGTCTCCTCGAGCGGCGTGGTGGCGTCCAGCCGGTGCGAGTAGAAGATGTCCACGTACTCCAGCCCCATGCGCTTCAGGGACTGGTCCAGCGAGGCGAGCAGGTACTTCCGGGAGCCGCCGCCCTGGCCGTAGGGGCCGGGCCACATGTCCCAGCCGGCCTTGGTGGAGATCACCATCTCGTCCCGGTAGGGGGCCAGGTCCCGCTTCATCAGCCGGCCGAAGTTGGTCTCGGCGGAGCCGTAGGGCGGGCCGTAGTTGTTGGCCAGGTCGTGGTGGGTGACGCCCAGGTCGAAGGCGCGCAGCGCGATGGCCCGCTGGCTCTCGAAGGACCGGTCGTCGCCGAAGTTGTGCCAGTAGCCGAGCGACAGCAGGGGCAGGTCGAGCCCCGAGCGCCCGGTGCGCCGGTAGCGCATGGTGCCGTCGTAGCGGTCAGGGGCGGCGAGGTGGTTCATCGGCGCGGTCTCCGGTGGTGCGAGCGGGGTGTCCCGGCGGGACGGTGTCGATCCTGGGCCCACAGTGCCCCCGAGCGATCCGGAAGTCCAACCGGTACGTCGCATGGGATTGAGCAGCGGGGCTTCTGAATCGCCGGGGGCCGGTGATTGACCGGCCGGGTGGCGGGAAGCCGCTCCCCAGCGGCACTTCGACCGCCGCCTTCCCCCCACAGGAGGTCGATCATGCGGGTCCGTACGCTCACCGGCGCCGTGGCCGCCGTACTCGTCCTGGCCGGACCCGTGGAGGGCGGGCAGGTCGTGGCGTTCAAGACCCCGGAGACGGCGGTGCCCGCGGGGGAGACCCGGGTGCTCACCTACGACACGAGCGGCGCCGGGGAGTTCGCGTCCGCCGTCGACCGGGGAGCGGCGGTGTGGAACGACAGCGTCGACGCCGTGGAGCTGCGCCCGGTGGAGTCCGGGGACCGTGCCGACATCCGGATCCTCGTCGACGACGGCTGGCCCCGCGCCGCGCCCGGGGGCCTGGGCAGCGGCACCGTCCACTTCGGCCGGGAGGCGGTGGCGGAGGGGCACTCCACGGTCCGTATCGCCGCACACGAACTGGGCCACCTCCTGGGCCTGCCGGACCGCAAGCCCGGCCCGTGCTCCCGCCTGATGTCGGGTGCCAGCGCCGGGCCGTCCTGCACCTCCGCCCGGCCGAACGCGGCCGAGCGGGCGGAGGTCGAGAAGAAGTTCGCACGTGCCCCCGCCGCGCTGTTCATGTGACCGATGTGACTACTGAGGCGATCCCCGTTATGGTTGTCCCAGGTCACGGCGAGGAAGAAGCCCCGCCGCCCGGCCGTGCGTTGGTGGTCCAAGGAAAGACGCCCCGCTTCCTGCGGGGAGATGCAGGTGCAAGGCCTGCCCAGCGCTCCGCTCACGAGCCCCGTCCCGCGGTCGCGGGACGGGGCTCGTGTCATCGCACGGCGCTCACGGCTGCACGGGCATGGTCCAGCAGTTGGAGCTCGTGGCCTTGCCCTTGAGCCGGTCGGTCAGCCAGTCCACCGCGTCGCCCTGGTCGGTCAGCAGCGGCGCCAGGTGGTTGGTGAGCAGCTTGTCGCCCAGGTTCGGCAGCCGTACCGCCTTGTAGGTGACGTCGCCGCCCTTCGCGCACCAGTCCACGGCCAGTTGCCGCGCCTGCGCGTGCGGCACGATGTCGTCCTGCACGCCCGTCGCCACGCGGACCGGGCCGGTGGGCCGCAGCCGTCCGAGGCGCTGGTCGTCCAGGACGGCCTGGGCGGCGGGCTCACCGGCGATGACCTCGCCGACGGACGTGCCGCTCTTCGTCCACTTGGTGCTCCTGGTGAAGCCGTAGCCCAGGATCGCGTCGCCCACGCAGGTGGTGGAGATGTCCTCCAGCGCCTTGCGTCCGGCGTCGTTCATGTGCGCCTCGACGACCTCCCGCAGCGCCGGCGAGGCCTGGGCGAAGCCGTTGATGGACCAGCCCAGCGCACCGGCCAGCGCGCTGCCGTCGATGCCCTTGGTGACTTCGGTCAGGTCGGCGGGCGGGGCGCCGCTGTAGGTGCCGACGAGCGGGACGTCGGGCGCGTAGGTGCGCTGGAGCTCGGCGGCGGAGGCGCTGGCCCCGCCGCCCTGGCTGTACCCGTACATCCCCACCCGGGAGGCGGCGGTGACGGACGCGCCGGGCACGGAGCGCGCCGCACGGGCCGCGTCCAGCATGGCGTGGCCCTCGTCGACGCGGTTGACGTAGGTGTGCAGCCGGTCGGTGGCGCCGAGGCCGACGTAGTCGGTGACGACGACCGCCGCGCCGGTGGAGAGCAGCCGGTAGACGGCGAGGGTCTCGTACCCGAAGGACACGGTCTCCCCGGTGAGGGTCAGCGGGTTCTCCAGGGCGAGGGAGGGGGCGCACTGGTCGCCCTGGCCCATGGTGCCGGAGCCGACGACGACCAGGGGGCGGGGCCCCGCTCCCTTCCAGTCGGCGGACGGCTCGATGTAGGCGCCGGTGACGGCGACCGGCTCGCCGCCCGAGTCGGTCGAGGTGTACATCAGGCGGGTGGCGGTGCCCGGCAGCCGGCGGCCGTCCAGACCGGGCAGGCTCAGCCCGAGGCGCAGGGGCTCATGACGGATCAGCTCGCCGTTGCCCGACGGGAGGTCGGCGGGCGGGGTGTAGAAGGCGGGGATGGTGACGCCCCGCGACACGACCGGGTCGGTCGCCGCGGCGGGCGACGCGGACGCGCACACACAGGCCGTCGTCGCGACGACGGTGGTCAGCACGCTGCTGATACGGCTCACGGCTCTCTCCTCGCTGCGGCTGCAGAAGACGGGACCGAAAACTAGCAGCGCTCACTTACCGCCGGTAACCCGCGAGTGAGTTACGGGCCGGTAACTCTTGCGGGTGACGGACCGCGAGGTCTCCGGGCAGCACGGGAAGCGGGCCCCGCCGAGGAGTTCGGCGAGGCCCGTGCGCGTGCCGGAGACGGTGTCAGGCCGTGTGCAGCCTCAGCCCGTAGCGGTTGAGGATCTCGTTGAC
Source organism: Streptomyces sp. DSM 120436 (assembly GCF_055778765.1). Lineage (NCBI taxonomy): Bacteria > Bacillati > Actinomycetota > Actinomycetes > Kitasatosporales > Streptomycetaceae > Streptomyces > Streptomyces sp. DSM 120436. The sequence continues at coordinate 4,651,753 of NZ_JBSKBS010000001.1, forward strand.
CGGCTGGAACCAGGTCTCGCCCCCGCTGGAGCAGTTGCCCCAGCCGCCGGAGGTGACGCCCTGCGCCTGGTCGCCGCTGAGGTACGAACCGCCCGAGTCGCCGCCCTCGGCGCACACGCTCGTCTTCGTCATCTGGTGCACCGCGCCCTCGGCGTAGTTGACCGTCTCGTTCTTGGCGAGCACCCGGCCGCAGTGCCAGCGGGTGGTCGAGCCCGAGCGGCACACCGAGGCGCCGACCGGCGCCTCGGCCGAGCCGCGCACCAGCTGGTCCGGCACGGTGCCCCAGCCGAGCACCACCGGCACCGTCCACCAGCCGCTGCCCACGTTGACCCAGGCGTAGTCGTCACCCGGGAAGGAGGACCCCTGGAAGTTCCCGATGTACGAGCCGTCCCAGCCCCGCACCTGCTGCCCGGCCCGGCCGCAGTGCCCGGCGGTGACGAAGCCGCCGTGCACCGAGAAGCCGATGGAGCAGCGGACGTTGCCCGTGTAGTACGGGTCGCCGCCGACCGTGCCGGCGGCGAACGTGGACGGCGCGTCCGCCACCGTCCGCACGGTCACCGGGCCGGCCTCGCGCGCCTCGGCCACGAAGGCGCGGACATCGTTGTCGCCCCGTTGGCCCTCGACGACGTTCACCACGACCGCGTTGGCGGCCGGGTCGACGGACCAACTGGCCACGCCCGCGGGGGCGTCGAGGCGGTCGAGGCGGGACTTGGCCGCGTCCAGCCGGCGTTCGGTGTGCTCGACGGTGCGGACGGCGGCGCCGGACTCGCGCAGGGTGCGCACGGCCGTGGCGTCGGCGTCCGGCGTGACGGCGACGGTCAGTCTGCCGCTGTCCGCGTCGAACCAGGCGCCGCCGTAGGCGGATCCGGCGGTCTCGCGTGCCCGGGGCGCCAGGGCGGTCGCCGCGCGCTCGGCGGCCAGGCGGTCCTCCGCCTCGGCGCGGGTCAGGCCGAGGTCGCGCTGCATCGCGCCGAGCAGTCCGGGGGAGGCGGGTGCGGACGCCCCGGCGGTCGCGGAGGCGGGGGCCTCCTGTGCCGAGGCGGGGAGCGTGCCCGCCGCCGCCCAGCTGCCGATCAGCAGGGCGGCGGCCACGGCCGTGTGCGTGAGTCCGGTGCGTCGTCTCATGGAAGGTGGCCCTTCGTCGTTCCAGCGGAGGTGGGGGTGGAACAGACATGGTGAGAGCGCTCTCAACCGAGTGAGGACGAGCTTAGCGAATGGATCTTGGCAGGTCTATGCCAAGTTTCTGGCCATCACTCGGCCGTCGGTCCCGCCGCCGGTCCCGGGCGATCCCCTACTCGGCGGGGACGCGTACGGTGAGCAGGGCGACGTCGTCGTCGTTGCCGGCCGGGCGGGTCCGCTCCAGCACCAGGTCGGTGAACCGGGCCGGCGGGTGCTCCGCCAGGGCGGCCGCGTGCCCGCGCAGCAGCTCCAGCCCCTCGTCCAGGGAACGGCTCGGCTCCTCGATCAGGCCGTCCGTGTAGAACAACAGCGTGGCACCGGGCGGCAGTTCGGTCTCCCCGTCGGGGCGGGGACGGTCCGTGCCGGTGCCGATCAGCATGCCGTGCCCGTCGGTGAGGTAACGCGCCTCGCCGTCCCGCGTGACCAACAGCGGGGGAGGATGGCCCGCGTTGGTCCACACCAGCTTCCACCGCCCGTCCTCCGTACGGGACATGCGGGCGAACAACAGGGTCGCCATGGTGACGTCGGTGATGTGCACGGTCGCCCGGTCCAGCCGGGAGACGATGGCGCTGGGCGGCTCCTCCCGGGCCCACGCGTAGGCCCTCAGCACGTTGCGCATCTGCGCCATGCCCGCCGCCGCGTCCAGGTCGTGCCCGACGACGTCCCCGACGGCCAGCGCCGTCGCCCCGTCCGGCAGCACGAACGCGTCGTACCAGTCGCCGCCCACCTCGGAGGCGTCCGGCGCGGCCACGTACCGGGCGCTCATCTCCAGCCCGGGCACGTGCGGGAGCTGCGGCAGCAGGTGACGCTGCATCGTCTCGGCCACCTTGCGCTGCCGCTCGTAGAGCCGGGCGTTGTCCAGCGCCAGCCCGGCCCGCCGGGAGATGTCCTCCAGCAGCGGCAGGTCGTCCGCGGTGAACGCCTCCGGCCGCTCGGCGCGGCCCAGGGTCAGGGCGCCCAGCACCTCGCGCACGCCCCGTATCGGCGCGATGGCCGCCGAGTGGATGCCGGTCTCCGCGAACAGGCGGCGCTGCTCCGACCCGAGGAGGGAGTCCGGCGTCAGGTGGAGGGAGGGGTCGGCCAGCGCGGGGGAGACCCCGCGCAACGCCCGCGCCAGGGGCAGCAACGAGTCCTCCGGGATGGAGGAGAGGGGGCCCTCGAGGTCCTCGCGCCGCACCAGGCCGCCGTCCTGCGCGTGGACCACGGTCGACCGGCGCACCCCGCCGCGCTCGGTGACCAGGTCGACGACCGCCCAGTCGGCGAGCTGCGGCACGACCAGCCGCACCAGCCTGCGCAGCGCCTGTTCGACGTCCAGGGTGGCGGTGAGCTGGGTGGTGGTCTCCGCCAGCAGGGCCAGCCGCTCCAGCTCGGGCAGCGGGCTGCTGAACCGGTTGCCCGGGGTGCGCGTCTCCTCCGGGTCGTGCGGCGCGTGGAAGAGCACCAGGGTGCGTTCCGCCCCGTCGTCCGTGCGGCACGGGGTGACCAGCCAGGCCACCGGGAGGAGCGAACCGTCGCCGCGCTCGAACCACTCCTCGTCGGACTGCACCGTCCGGCCCGTCATGTGGGCCTGGCGCATCCCGCACTGGGCGCGCGGCAGGGAGGCGCCGTACCGGCTGCGGTGCAGCAACTCGTGTGCGTCACGGCCGACGACCTCCCCGGCCGGCCGTGCCAGCAGCTGCTCCGCGCACGCGTTCACGGCCACGACCGTGCCGTTCGCGTCCACCACGTACGCGCCCGTGCCGAGGGACGCCAGCAGCGAGGCCAGCGACGCCGGCGCCGCCGGGGCGGGCCCGCGGCCCGCGGTGTCCCGCGTCACCCCGCACTCCCCGTCCGGCGGGCGGCCCGCTCCCGCTCCGTCACGTGTCGCACCTCCCGTGCTCCGCTCCGTCCGGGCGTCCCCGTCCGGCCACCCTCACGGACGGGTGCGGTCCCCGGGCGCCCGGGGCGCCACGCCCGTCTCTCCCCGCCCCGCGGTCCGCCGTGCCCGGTCACGCGCCGTCCCTCCCCGCCCGTTCGGCCCGGCGTGCGGCGGCCGCCGCCAGTTCCTTCGCGGCCGCCCGGTCGCGCGCCCGTGCCTCGCCGAGCTCCGTCCGCGTCCGCTCCAGCTCCGTACGGGCCCGGGCGAGCTGTTCCTCCAGGGCCGCCACCCGCTCACCGGCCTCCCGTCCCCGCTCTCCCGCCCGGTCCGGCGCGTGCCGGGCCTCCTCGCGGGCCGCGCGCCGCTCGAGCCGCCGTGCCTCGGCGGCCCACGCCTCCTCCCGCTCGGCCGCCGACTCCGTACGCGACGTCCGGGCGCGCGTCGCGTGTTCCTCCCGCCGGGCGACGACGTCCGACGGCGGCAGCGCGTACAGCTCGTCGAGGACCGCCTCGACGTCGTCCTGAGGGCCGGGCCGCCCGTCCTCGCGCCGCACGATCCCCAGACAACACCGGACCGGACGGCCCCGCACATCGGGACGGACCGCCGGCCGTGCGGTCGCGGACAGCAGGTTCACAGGCGCTCGCCGGCCACTTCGTGGGCCTCGGGGTCCGGTCCCGCGCCCTTCCCCCTGGCGCGGTGCAGCCGCAGCCGGTCCAGGCGCGAGATGACGGGCGTGGCGCTCACCCCGTGCAGCACCACCGAGGCGACCACCGTGAAGGCCACCACCGCCCACAGCACCTCGGCGGGCACCCCGAACTCGTGGGAGGCCAGCGCGTAGGCCAGGTAGAACAGGGAGCCGATGCCGCGGATGCCGAAGAACGCGGTGACCGCCCGCTCCCGGGGGCCCGCCGCGACGCCGAGCTGGGCCACCCATCCGGCCGCCGGACGGACCACGAGCAGCAGCAGCACGCCCACCGCCGCGCCCTGCCAGGAGAGCGGCGCCAGCCCGCCCTGGGCGACGAAAGCGCCCAGCAGGAACAGCAGCACCGCCGTCAGCAGCCGTTCGATCTGCTCCACGAAGTCGTGCAGCACCCCGTGGTAGCCGTGGGCGCGCTCCGCCGAGCGGATCCGGCAGGCGGTGACGAACACGGCCAGGAAGCCGTAGCCGTGCACCAGCTCCGTCACCCCGTACGCGAGGAACGTCACGCCGAGGGCCACGAACCCCTCGCTGTGCTCCGACAGCCGTATCGCCCGCCGTTCGGCGCGGAAGAACAGCCGGCCCAGCAGCGCCCCGACGACCAGCCCCGCGGCCACGCCCGCCGTGCACTTGTACAGCAGCTCCACCAGCAGCCAGTGGCCGACGCCGCCGCCGGTCGGCGGTCCGCCCGCGGCGGCCAGCGCCATGGCGGCCGCGACGAAGGGGAAGGCCAGGCCGTCGTTCAGCCCCGCCTCACCGGTCAGCGTGAAGCGGACCTCGTCCTCGTCGTGCTCCGCGTCCGTCGGCTCCCCGACCCGCACCTCGGAGGCGAGCACCGGGTCGGTCGGCGCGAGCACGGCCGCCAGCAGCAGCGCCGCCGCCACCGGCCAGCCGAGCACGCCCCAGGCGAGGGCGGCGACGCCCACGATGGTCAGCGGCATGGTGATGCCGAGCTGCCGCCACACCCCCTGCCAGCGGACGCGGCCGAAGGGCCGGTTCAGGGCGAGGCCGGCGCCCATGAGCGAGAGCACCACGCAGATCTCCGCGAGGTGCTCCACCCACACCCCGTCCGCCACCGGGTCGATCTCCGGCAGCGGGAGCGGCAGCAGCTGGACGGCGGCGCCGAGAGTCAGGAACACCAGGGGCAGCGACAGCGGCCGGCGGGCCAGCAGCCGCGGCAGCACGGCCGCGCCGAGGGCGACCGCGCCGAGGAGGGCGAAGAGGAGGTCTGCTGTGGTCACCGCTCACTTGTGCCCCTTCCTCCCCGTCCGCACGCCGCCCGCCGTCGCGAAAGTGTCCGGCCGCCGGGGGTGACGTCCGCCACGGAGCGGCTCCGCCGATCCGGGACGCGTCCTGCGCGCCGGGCACACCGCTGCCGTGGGTCCCGGCCGGGCGCCGTCCGGCCGGGACCCACGGCGGTCGGGCGGGCACCCGCCGTTCCCGCCCGCGTCCGACGGGCGGGGACGGCGGGCGGGGACGGCGGGCGGCATCGCCCGAGGGGGCCGCGTCATCTCACAGGGTGCGCTCCAGGCGGTCCGCCATCAGCTGCACGAAACGCGCCGGGTCCTTGGGCCGGCCGCCCTCGGCCACCACGGCCAGGGCGTACAGCAGCTCGGCGGTGTCGGTGAGCTCCGAGCGGTCCTCCCGCTCCCCGAACGCCTCGTTCAGCCCCTTCACCAGTGCGTGGTCCGGGTTGAGCTCGAGGATGCGCTTGCTGCGCGGGACCTCCTGCCCCATGGCCCGGTACATGTTCTCCAGCGCCGGCGTGAGGTCGTCCGCGTCGGCGACGAGACAGGCCGGGGACCGGGTGAGCCGCGTCGACAGCCGGACCTCCTTGACGTCGTCGTCCAGCCGCTCCCGCATCCAGCCGAGCAGACCCGCGTACGCCTCGGCCTGCTGCTTCTGCTCGTCCTCGCTCCTGTCGTCCTCGCGCGCGTCCAGGTCGATCTCGCCCTTGGCGACCGACCGCAGCCGCCTGCCCTCGAACTCGCCGACGGCGTCCGCCCACACCTCGTCGACCGGGTCGGTGAGCAGCAGCACCTCGATGCCGCGCTCCCGGAACGCCTCCATGTGCGGGGAGTTGTCGATGGCCTCGCGGGACTCGCCGGTGATGTAGTAGATGTCGTCCTGGCCCTCCGGCATCCGCTCCACGTACTGCTTGAGCGTGACCGCCCCGCCCTCCTCGTGCGTGGAGGCGAAGGACGCCACGGCGAGCAGCGCGTCCCGGTTGTCGGGGTCGGTGACCAGGCCCTCCTTCAGCACGGCGCCGAACTCCCGCCAGAACGTGGCGTACTTCTCCGGGGCCCCGGTCATCATGCTCTTCACCGAGGACAGCACCTTCTTGGTGAGCCGGCGCTGCATCATGCGGATGTGCCGGTCCTGCTGGAGGATCTCGCGGGACACGTTGAGCGAGAGGTCCTGCGCGTCGACCACGCCCTTGACGAACCGCAGGTACGCCGGCAGCAGCGCCTCGCAGTCGTCCATGATGAACACGCGCTTCACGTACAGCTGGAGGCCGTGCCGGACGTTCTGCCGGAACAGGTCGTGCGGGGCGTGCGACGGGACGAACAGCAGGGCCTGGTACTCGAAGGTGCCCTCCGCGTGCAGCTGGATGGTCTCCAGCGGCTCGCGCCAGTCGTGGCCGATGTGCTTGTACAGCTCGTGGTACTCGTCCTCGGACACCTCGTCGCGCGAGCGCGCCCACAGCGCCTTCATCGAGTTCAGCGTCTCGGGCTCGGCCGCCTCGCCGTCCTCGCCCTCCCCGCTCTTCTCCCCGACCAGCCGGACGGGCCAGGTGATGAAGTCCGAGTAGCGCTTGACGATCTCCTTGATCTTCCACACCGACGTGTAGTCGTGCAGCTGGTTGTCCGGGTCGGCCGGCTTGAGGTGCAGCACGACGGAGGTGCCCTGCGGCGCGTCGTCCACCCGCTCCAGGGTGTACGTGCCCTCGCCGCGCGAGCACCAGCGGGTGCCCCGCTCCTCGCCGGCCCGGCGGGTCACCAGGGTGACCTCGTCGGCGACCATGAACCCGGAGTAGAAGCCGACGCCGAACTGCCCGATCAGCCCCTCCGCCCCGGCCGTGTCCTGAGCCTCCTTCAGCTCCTTCAGGAACTGCGCCGTGCCGGAGTTGGCGATGGTGCCGATGAGCTCGCCGACCTCGTCGTACGACATGCCGATGCCGTTGTCCCGCACGGTGAGCGTCCGGGCGTCCCGGTCGATCTCCAGCTCGATGTGCAGGTCGGAGACGTCGGCGTCGAGCGTGTCGTCGCGCAGCTTGGCAAGCCGCAGCTTGTCGAGCGCGTCCGAGGCGTTGGAGACGAGCTCACGGAGGAAGACGTCCTTGTTCGAGTAGACCGAGTGGATCATCAGCTGGAGCAGCTGACGCGCCTCTACCTGGAACTCAAACGTTTCGGTCGACATGGTTCGCGATTACCTCACTGGTCCATGAAGCGCTGGATACGGGCGCGATCACTGTAGTCAACGCGGTGTCGGCTCACCTGCGGTTCCGCCCGGCCCGCCGGTGCCTCCGGGCGCCCCGGGCGCGGTCACCGCCGCGTCCAGCAGGGGGCCGAGTTCGCGGACCGCCGTCGTCAGGGCGCGGACGCTGCGCTCGGCGCGGGCGATGAGGAGGGCCCCTTCGAGGGAGCTGATCATCAGTGTGGCCAGCGGCCGGCCGCGCTCCTCGGGCACGCCCATGTCCGTCAGCGCCGTGGCCACCGCTCCGGTCCACCGGGCGAAGGCGGCCTCCGCGGCCTGCCGGGTGGAGTCGGCCGTCCGGGCGCGGTCCACCGTGGCCGCGGCGACCGGGCAGCCGCCGTCGAACCCCTCGGTCTCGTACTCGTCGGTCCACTGGCGCACCATCTCGGCGAACAGACCGGACGGGGTCGGCTCGGGCAGCGCGGACAGGAAGCGCGCCACCCGGTTCCCGGCGTACCGGCCGGCCCAGCCGACGGCCTCGTTGACGAGCTGTTCCTTGCCGCCGGGGAAGTAGTGCTGGAGCGAGCCGCGGGGCGCCCGCGCGTGGGCGGCCACCTCGCGCATCCCGGTCGCGCCGACCCCCTCGCGCCGGATCAGCTGGGCGGCGCTGAAGACCATCCGCTCCCGCGGTCCCCGCTCACCCCCTGCCATCCCGGCCTCCCGCACCTCGCTCCCGCTGCCGACGGACACACCCTATGACCGCCGTCATGGAAGCCGCTACTATGACAGCCGTCATAGAGAACGGCCGGCACGAGGAACGGGACGGTTCGGCGGCCCGGGGAACGGTGGTGCGACATGCGCGTGGGCTTCGTCGGACTCGGGGTCATGGGCCGCCCCATGGCGCTCAACCTCGCGCGCGCCGGGACCCCGCTCGTCGTGTGGAACCGCACCCCCGGCCGCTGCGCACCCCTGCGCGAGGCCGGCGCCGAGGTCGCCGAAAGCCCCGCCGAGGTCTTCGCGCGGGCGGACACCGTGCTGCTGATGCTGGCCGACGAGGCGGCGGTCGACGCGGTGCTCGGCCGCGGCACCCCCGGTTTCGCCGCCCGTGTGGCCGGACGCGCCGTCGTCCACATGGGCACCACGTCCGCCGAGTACTCCGCCGCCCTGGAGAGGGACGTGCGCGGCGCCGGAGGAGCCTACGCCGAGGTTCCCGTCTCCGGCTCCCGCGTCCCCGCCGAGCAGGGGCGACTGGTGGCGATGCTGGCCGGTGACGACTCCGTCCTCGCGTCCCTGCGCCCCCTGCTCGCCCCGATGTGCCGCGAGAGCTTCGTCTGCGGTCCGGTGCCGAACGCCCTGCTGATGAAGCTCGCGGTGAACCTGTTCCTGATCACCCAGGTCACCGGGCTCACCGAGGCGTTCCACTTCGCCGACCGGCACGGACTCGACCGCGCCCGCTTCCTCGACGTGCTGGACGCCGGCCCCATGGCCAGCTCCGTCTCCCGGATGAAGGCGCCCAAGCTGCTCGCCCGGGACTTCGCGGTGCAGGCCGCCGCCACCGACGTGCTGAAGAACAACCGCCTGATCGCGGGGGCCGCCCGCACGGCGGGGGTGGCCTCCCCGCTGCTCGACGTCTGCCACGCCCTGTTCGAGGAGACCGTGGCCGGCGGGCACGGCGGCGAGGACATGGTCGCCGTGCTGCGCGCCCTGGAGGCCCGCACCGACGCGTCCCGGGCGGCCGGCGGCGGCGCCGCCTGAGCCCGCCGACAGTGCCCGGCCCCACCGTGCGAGCATGGGCGAATGAGCATCCTCCGCAGGAACAACGTCCGTGTCACCGGGGCCGCCACCGGACGTCCCGTCGTTCTCGTGCACGGCTTCGGCTGCGACCAGAACATGTGGCGTCTGGTCGAACCCCTTCTCGCCGAGGACCACCCGCTGGTGCTCTTCGACTACGTCGGGGCCGGCCGTTCCGACCTGTCCGCCTGGCGGGAGGATCGTTACTCCTCCCTCGACGGCTACGCCCGCGACGTGGTGGAGGTCTGCGAGGAGCTCGACCTGCGCGACGCGGTGGTCGTCGGCCACTCGGTGAGCTCCATGACCGGCGTGCTGGCCGCGGCCGCCGCACCGGAGCGCGTCGGCGCCCTGGTCATGGTCTGCCCCTCGCCCTGCTACATCGACGAGGACGGCTACCGCGGCGGCTTCAGCGCCGAGGACATCGACGAGCTGCTGGAGTCCCTGGAGGCCAACTACCTCGGCTGGTCCGCCGCCATGGCCCCGATGATCATGGGCAACCCGGACCGCCCGGAGCTCGGCGAGGAGCTGACCAACAGCTTCTGCGCGACCGACCCGGACATCGCCCGGGTCTTCGCCCGCACGACGTTCCTCTCCGACAGCCGGAAGGACCTCGAGACCGTCGCCGTCCCCACCCTGATCCTGGAGTGCGAGCAGGATGTCATCGCGCCCCGCGAGGTCGGCGCGTACGTCCACGCCGCCGTGCCCGGCAGCGAACTGGTCACCCTGGACGCCACCGGCCACTGCCCGCAGCTCAGCGCCCCCGAGGCCACCGCCTCGGCGATCCGCGCCTTCCTGTCCGCAGGAGCCCGTTGAACGGGGGCGGCGCGGACGAGCCCGGCGCGGGAGCGCCGGGCACCCGCGCGGCGTTCAGCTCCCTGCTGGAGGACTCGGCGGAGGACCTGTACGAGTCGGCGCCGTGCGGCTACCTGTCCACCCTGATGGACGGCACCATCGCCAAGATCAACGCCACCCTGCTCGGGTGGCTCGGCCTGTCCCGCGAGGAGGTCGTCGGCCGCAGGCGGTTCAGCGACCTCCTCACGGTCGGCGGCAAGCTCTACCACGAGACGCACTTCGCCCCGCTGCTGCGCATGCAGGGCCACCTCGGCGGCATCGCGCTGGAGATGCGCACCGCCTCCGGCACCCGGCTGCCGGTGCTGGTCACCTCCACCCTCAAGCGCGGAGCCGACGGTGAACCGCTGCTCATCCGGACCACCGTCTTCGACGCCACCGACCGGCGCGCCTACGAGCAGGAACTGCTGCGCGCCCGCCGGGCCGCCGACGAGGCCCGCAAGCAGGCCGAGGCCGACCGCGCCCAACTGCGCGAGGCCCTGGCCGTGCTCCAGCGCAGCCTGCTGCCCGCCACCCTCCCCGACCTCCCGGGCGTGGAGACGGCCGGCTACTACCACACGGCCTCCCCGATGGAGCTCGGCGGCGACTTCTACGACCTGTTCCCGCTGGACGACACCCGGGCCGCCTTCTTCCTCGGCGACGTCTGCGGCAAGGGCCCCCAGGCCGCGGCCCTGACCTCGCTCACCCGCTACACCCTGCGCGCCGCCATGATCCAGGACGCCGACCCGGTCGCCGACCTGCGCGTCCTCAACCAGGCCCTCGTGGAGCGGTACACCGGTGACGACCCGCGCTACTGCACCGCCGTGGCCGGCGTGTTCGAACGGGCGGAGGACACCCTGCGGGTCCGGCTGGCCTCCGGCGGCCATCCGCCGGCGCTGGTCCTGCGGGCCGACGGCGGCGCCGAGTACCTCAGCACCCGGGGCGGCATGCTGGTCGGCGTCCTCCGGACGGCGCAGTTCGTCGAGACGAGCACCGTCCTGCGGCCGGGCGACACGCTGCTGCTCTACACCGACGGCCTCACCGAGGCCCGGGTCGGTCCCGACCGGCAGCTCTACGGCGACGAGGCGCTGCTGGAGTTCGCCGCCGCGCGGGCCCCCGCGGGCAGCAGCGCGTTCGTCGACGCCCTCACCGGTCTGCTGCGCGACTTCGGCGACGGCCTCGACGACGACACCGCGCTCCTCGCGATCGGCGTCCCGGCCGCCCCCTGACGGGCGTCCCGGCCGCCCACTGACGGCTCTCCCGGCCACCCCCTGACGGCTCTCCCGGCCACCTCTGTCGGGCCTCTCGGCCATCCCTGGCGGACAGTTCCACGGAACGAACAGAGCGCCCCGCCATGAGACCCCTGACGATCGTCTCGTCCCGCACCCCCGCCGGCCCCTCCCGGGCCGCGCGCCCCTCCACGTCACGGCCCGCACACCGCTGACGAGGGCTGTTCGATTGCTTGTGCGTCATCCGGGGCACCCGGGAGGTGCCGAGAGCGCCGCAGGTGGCCCCAGTGCCGTCGCGGGGCCGGCACAGGACTACGGGCAAGGGGAAACCGGCGGTGACGGTGCGTATCGGAGCAGAGGAAGAGTTCCACGTCCTGGACGCGGAGAGCGGACGACTCGTGCCACGGGCGGGTCTGCTGTTGGAAAGACTCGGCACGGGCCCTTTCACCGGCGAGCTGCAGCAGTCGGCGGTCGAGAGCAACAGTGAGGTGCACGACACCCTCGACGGGCTCTACGCCGACCTGTCCGGCACCCGGCGCCGCCTGGCCGCCGCGGCCGACGCGGAGGGACTGGCCGTCGTCGCCGCCGGCACCGTGCCGCTGGCCCGGGTGACCCCGCGCGACGTCTCCGACAACCCCCGCTTCCGGCACATGGCCGACGAGTACCGCAGGGTCGCCGAGGAACAGCTCATCTGCAGCGCCCAGGTGCACGCCGACGTGCCCGACCGCGACACCGCGGTCCGCGCCATGTGCCTGGTGTCGCCCTGGCTGCCGCCGCTGCTCGCGCTGTCCGCCAGCTCGCCGTACTGGCTGGGCTCCGACACCGGCTACGCCTCCTGGCGCACCATGCTGTGGCAGCGCTGGCCCACCGCCGGCCCGGCCGGCTGCTACCGGGACGCCGCCGAGTACGACGCCGCCGTCGCGGAACTGATCGGCTCCGGCGTCATCACCGACACCGGCATGCTCTACCAGGACGTCCGCCCCTCCGCCCACCAGCGCACGCTGGAGCTGCGGATCGGCGACGCCTGCCCGCGCGCCGAGACGGTCGTGCTGATCGCCGGACTGTTCCGGGCGCTGGTCCGCGACGCCTGCCACCGGCTGGAGCGCGGCGCGGACCCGCGCTGCGACGGACACCACGAGTGGCTGCGCGCCGCCGGCTGGCGCGCCGCGCGCTCCGGCCTGGAGGGCCCGCTGGTCGACCCGTGGACCCGCCGCGCCGCCCCCGCCCACCTGGTGCTGCGCCGCATGCTGCACCGGCTGCGCCCGGCGCTGGAGGCGTCCGGCGACTTCGACACCGTGCGCGACCTGCTCGACGAGGCCCTCGACGCCGGCAGCGCGGCCCACCGGCTGCGCCGTACGGTCCGCGAGGCGGACCTGCTGACCGGCATCGACCTGCTCGTCACCGAGACGCGCGGCGGACGCCTCCCGGCCCGCGCCGGCGCCCGCCGCCCGCGCCCGGCGGTCACCACCCGGCACGCCAACGGCCGGCCTCACGCCCCGCTCCACCCGCTCACCACCCCGGGCACGCCGGGCTGATCCGGCCGCACGGCCCGTACCGCCGTCCGGCGACGGGCCGCCACCCGCCCCCGAACCAGGAGAGTGATCACCACCCCATGTCCAGGACACCCCACGCCGTCGACCAGCAGGACAGCGCCCCGAGGGACCGGGAGCCGAGGGAAGGGAGGGACCACTGATGTGCGGCCTCAGCGGTGAGATACGCCTCGACGGCGGACGGCCCGACATGGCGGCGGTGGAGCGCATGACCGACCGGCTCGCGCCGCGCGGCCCGGACGGACGCGGCCTGTGGTCCCAAGGGCCGGTCGCCCTCGGACACCGCCGGCTGAAGATCATCGACCTGTCGGAGTGCGGCGCCCAGCCCATGACCGATCCGCGGGCCCGCCTCACCGGCGTCTTCAACGGCTGCGTCTACAACTACCGCGAGCTGCGCGACGAACTGCACGCCCTCGGCCACCGCTTCTTCTCCGAGTCCGACACCGAGGTGGTGCTCAAGGCGTACCAGCAGTGGGGCACCGACTGCGTCGAACGGTTCCACGGCATGTTCGCCTTCGCGATCGTCGAACAGGACACCGGACGCGTCGTCCTCGCCCGGGACCGGCTCGGCATCAAGCCGCTCTACCTCTCGGCCACCGCCGAGCGCCTGCGGTTCGCCTCCTCGCTGCCCGCGCTGCTCGCGGCCGGCGGCGTCGACACCTCCCTCGACCCCGTCGCGCTGCACCAGTACCTGAGCTGGCACGCCACCGTCGCCGCGCCCCGCACCGTCCTCAACGGCGTGCGCAAGCTGCCCCCGGCCACCGTGCGCGTCGTCGAGCCCGACGGCACCCAGCACGACCGCCGCTACTGGCACCCCGTCCACGCCCGCCGCCCCGCGTACGCGGACCTCACCGCCGACGACTGGACCGACGCGGTCCTGGCCGCCCTGCGCACCGCCGTGCGCCGCCGCATGGTCGCCGACGTGCCGGTGGGCGTGCTGCTCTCCGGCGGCCTGGACTCCAGCCTGATCGTGGCGCTGCTGGCCGGCGAGGGGCAGCGGGACCTGGCGACCTTCAGCGTCGGCTTCGAGTCCGAGGGCGACGAGGACGGCGACGAGTTCCACTACTCGGACCTGGTGGCCCGGCACTTCGACACCCGCCACCACCAGCTGATGGTGCCCTCCGACCGGGTCGCCGGCGCCCTCGACGGAGCCGTCCGCGCCATGAGCGAACCCATGATGAGCCACGACGTGGTCGCCTTCCACCTGCTGTCCGAGCAGGTCGCCAAGGAGGTCAAGGTCGTGCAGAGCGGGCAGGGCGCCGACGAGGTGTTCGCCGGCTACGACTGGTACCCGGCGATGGCGGGCGCGCCCCGCGAGCGGGCCGCCGAGGCGTACATCGACGCCTACGCCGACCGCTCCCACGCCGACATGGCGGACGTGCTGCGGCCCGAGATGCTGCCCGACCGGGACACCTCGGCGGAGTTCATCAGGGAGCACATGGCGCAGGACGGCGCCGACACCGCCCTCGACGCCCAGCTGCGCCTGGACACGCTGGTGATGATGGTCGACGACCCGGTCAAGCGGGTCGACAACATGACCATGGACTGGGGCCTGGAGGCCCGTGTGCCGTTCCTCGACCACGAGCTGGTCGAACTGGCCGCCGCCTGCCCGCCCGAGCTGAAACTCGCCGACGGCGGCAAGGGCGTCCTGAAGGCCGCGGGTCGGCGCGTGCTGCCGCGCGAGGTCGTCGACCGGCCCAAGGGCTACTTCCCCGTCCCGGCGATCCGGCACATGGCCGGGCCCGTCCTCCAGCGGGTCCGCGACACCATGACCGCCCCCGAGGCCCGGGCCCGCGGCGTCTTCCGCGAGGACTACGTGGAGCGGCTGCTGGCCGAGCCCGACGCCCACCGCACCCGGCGCGGGGCCAACGCCCTGTGGCAGATCGCCCTGCTCGAGACCTGGCTCCAGACCCACGGGATCCGATGACGGCGACCCGAGACCCCGGCAGCGCGCTGTACGCCCCCGCGCTGTACGCCCCCGAGTCCGCCCCGCTGGCCGACACCTCGGCGCCGTACGACCTGCCGCCCCCGGCGGTGCACGGCTGCTGGTACCCCTCGGCCGACCCGAGCGGCCGGCACGTCGCCTTCATCTGCGACCGGGCCGGGGTGCCGCAGCTGTGGACCGGGCCGGTCGACGGCGCGCAGGTGCGCCGCCTCGACGCCGACCCGCACCCCGTCACGGAGGTGTCCTGGTCACCGGACGGCCGGTGGATCGCGTACACCACGGCGCCCGGCGGCGGTGAGCTGACCCGGGTGCTGTGCGTCCGCCCCGACGGCAGCGGCCGGCACCTGCTGGCCGGCGGCGAGCCGGGCACCTCCGCGCGGCTCGGCTGCTGGCAGCACGACGGCTCCGCCCTCGCCGTGACCGTCACCGAGTCCGCCCCGCCCGGTCACACCGGCCGGCACCACGCGGAGGCGCCCGCACCGCCGGGCACCGAGCACGCCCCGCACTGGGCGGGCCGCGACGGCCGGGCCGTCCTGCTGGACCCGGCCGGAGGACGGATCCGCCCTCCGGCCGGGGTCGCGCGGTCCGGCTCCGGGCAGGAGCCCGAGGAGCGGACCCTCTCCGCCTACCTCGTCGACCCGGAGGGCACCGCCGCGCCCGTCCTGCTGTTCAGCGAGCGCGGCGCGGCCAACCAGCGGGTGTGCGACCTCAGCCGCGACGGCCGCCTCGCCCTGGTCTACCGGGGTCCGCGCGGACGCCGCGAGGCCCTCGTCGTACGCACTGAGGACTCCGCCGTCACCTGCGCCTTCCCGGTCGCCGACGGCGACCCCTGGATCGGCGGCTTCTCCCCGTCCGCGGGCACGCTCTGGCTGCGCAGCGACGCCGGACGCGAGTACGCGGCCCTGCTCGCCGCGCACCTCGACGCGCGCGGCGGACTGCACACCACGCGGGTGGTCGCCGAACGCGAGGACTGCGGCCTCGAACTCCTCGCCCTCGGCCACGACGGCCGCCGCGCCGTGCTGGCGTGGAACCGGCACGGGGTCAGCGAGCTGGAGCTGCTCGCGCTGGAGGCCGCCCCGCCGCACGGCACCGCGCCGGACTCGGTCACCCCGCCCTCGGCCGGGGACGCGCGCCGCGTCGGCCTGCCCCACGAGGTGGTCACCCGGATCGCGCCCACCGCGGACCCCGACGCGCCCGTGGTCGCGCTGTCCGGGTCACGACGCCATCCCGGCGTGTGGTGGCTGCCGCACGGCGCGCCCCTGCGCACCCCCTGGTCCTCCCGCGACGAGGACGCCTTCCCGCCCGGCCTCACACCGGTCAGGCCCACGCCCATGCGGCCCGTCGCCCGGGACGGCCTCCAGCTCGGCGGCTGGTACTACCGCGCCCCCGGCCGCTCGCCCGGCGAACCCGCCCCGTGCGTCCTGCACCTGCACGGCGGGCCCGAGGAACAGGAACGCCCGGTCCTCGAACCCCTCTACCTGGAGCTGCTCCACCGCGGCCTGGACGTGTTCGCCCCCGACGTCCGCGGCTCGTCCGGCCACGGGCGCGGCTTCGTCGACGCCGACCTGGGCGCCGGACGCTTCGCCGCCATCGACGACGTCGCGGACTGCGCGGCGCACGTCATGCTGCGGGGCCTCGCGGACCCCCGGCGGATGGCCGTCATGGGCCGCTCCTACGGCGGCTACCTCACGATGGCGTCCCTGGTGTGGCACCCCGACCTGTTCCGCACCGGGGTGGCGGTGTGCGGCATGTCGGACCTGACCACCTTCTTCGCCGGGACCGAGCCGTGGATCGCCCAGTCCGCCGCGCACAAGTACGGCCACCCGGAACGCGACCGGGACCTGCTGCGCGCCCTGTCGCCGATGAGCCGGGTCGACGCCCTGCGCGCCCCGGTCCTCGCCGTGCACGGCGAGCACGACACCAACGTGCCGCCCGACGAGTCCGAGCAGTTCGTGCGGGCCGCGCGGGAACGCGGACTGGAGGCGGAACTGCTCCTTCTGCGTGACGAAGGTCACGATTTCCGCCGCGCCGACAACCGGCGGCTCTTCCGTCGCACGGTAGGTGACTGGCTCGAGCGGCACCTGGCCGACTGACCTGTCGGCGACACCTGTCACACTTCATGGGCGTGCGGGGGAGCGATGCGGGTAGTCGCGCGGTGTGATCGAGTAAAGGCGGACCGGATGGAACCAGTTTCTGTCGACGAGGGAGAGACGGTGTCAGGCGCACCCCGGCTGCGGGCCAGCTATGCCCTGGACGCCGAGGGCGCCTGGATAGCGCAGGCACGCCGCCTCGCGGCCGAGTTCCTCGACCGGGCGCGGGCGGAGGACGGCCTGCCGGTGTCGGCGCGCGCGGTGGAGATCACCCAGCTCGTGGTCAGCGAGCTGGTCACCAACGCCCGCAAGTACGCGCCCGGCCCCGTCGGACTGGACCTGCTGGTCTTCGGCGACGCCGTCGAGGTGGTCGTCCACGACGGCAACCCGGAGGCGCCGAAGCCCCGGGCCGCCGACCCCGGCCGCGTGGGGCAGCACGGCCTCGAGATCGTCATGGCCGTCGCCCAGAGCCTCGACGTACGCCAGAAGGCGGAGGGCAAGAGCATCTCCGCGCGCATCGCCCTCTCCGCCTGACCTCCCCGCCTTTCAGCGCTCCACCCGGTGCCCGCCGTCGTCCGGCACCCGTTCCAGGTGGATCAGGGCGCTCGCCCAGTCGCCGCCCGGCAGGTCCAGGTCCAGCCCGTACTCCGTGAGCACCGTGGAGTGGTGCACCGCGCCCGTTCCCGTGTCCCGGAGGCGGACGCCCGGCGGCAGCCCGCGCAGCCGGAGCGGCACCCGCGGTGCGCCGTGCCGGGGGCTGGCGCCGAAGGCGAGCACCACCGTCTCGCCGCCGTCCGCCGCCACGTACTGCACGGCCGACGGGCCGTCGCCGTACGGGGCGCCGATCCGGTACTGGTCGCCGTGCTGCACCAGGTGCCGGATCTCCTTGTAGCGGGCCACCAGTGCGGCGGCCTCGGACAGCTCCGCCTCGCTCCAGCGGGTGAGGTCGCCGCCGAGGCCGAGCAGCCCGGCCATCGCCGCGTGGAAGCGGAAGCGCAGCGGCACGGACAGCCGGGTGAGCTGGTTGGGCACGTCGGTCACCCAGGCGGACATCACCCGCGCCGGGTAGACCTGGCTGAAGCCCCGCTGGATGCCCAGCCGGTCCACGGCGTCGGTGTTGTCGGACGTCCACGCCTGGTCGGTGCGGGCCAGGATGCCCAGGTCGACCCGGCCGCCGCCCCCGCTGCAGGTCTCGATCCGCAGGTGCGGGTGCGCCTCCCGGAGCCGGTCGAGCACGCCGTACAGGTGGTGGACGTAACGGGTCCACAGCCGGTCGTTGCCGTCGTCCGGCCCGGACCAGCCGGACTCGCCGAACGCGCGGTTCATGTCCCACTTGAGGAAGTCCACGCGGTGCTCGGCGACCAGCCGGGTGAGCCGGCCGAAGGCCCAGTCGGCGACGTCCTGCCGGGCGAAGTTCAGCACCAGCTGGTTGCGCAGCTCGGTGCGCGGGCGGCCCGGCAGGTGCAGCACCCAGTCGGGGTGCGCCCGGTACAGGTCGCTGTCCGGGTTGACCATCTCCGGCTCCACCCAGAGGCCGAACCGCATGCCGAGCCGGTGCACCGCGTCGGACAACGGCCCGAGCCCGTGGGGGAACCGGTCCGGCGCCGGCGTCCAGTCGCCCAGGCCCGCCCGGTCGCTGCGGCGGGCGCCGAACCAGCCGTCGTCCACGACGAACAGCTCCACGCCCAGCCGGGCGGCCCGCTCGGCGAGCGCCAGTTGACCCGCCTCGTCCACGTCGAAGCCGGTGGCCTCCCAGGAGTTGTAGAGCACCGGCGCCGTCTCGTCGGCGTGCCGCAGCACATGGGAGCGGACGTACGCGTGCCAGGCCCGGCTCGCCCCGCCGAAACCGCCGTCGGTGAACAGCCCGGCCAGCACCGGCGTGGCGAACTCCTCGCCCGGCCCGAGCGGCACGCGCGTCCCCTCGTGGCCGGCCCCGCCGGTCAGGCCCGCCCGCCCGTCCGGCGTGCGCTGCACGGTGATCCGCCAACTGCCGCTCCACGCCAGCGCCGTGCTCCACACCCGGCCCCGGTCCTCGTCGGCGGTGCCGTCGTCGAGCATGGTCCAGGGGTTGGCGTGGTGGCTGGTGATGCCGCGCCGGCTGGTCAGCACGGTCTCCCCGTGCGGCAGCGGCTCCCGGCGCAGCCGGGTCTCCGCCGACCACTGGCCGGTGACATGGCTCAGCCGGTAGTCCGGCAGCGGCGGCAGCGTCCACGCCGCGGAGTCGGCGCGCAGCAGGTCCACGCGCTCCTCGCCGTCGTTGCGCAGCACGGTCCAGCGTTCGATCACGTCCGTGTCCGCGCGGACCCGGTAGTGCAGCGCGACCGAGAGGGGGACCAGCCGGTCGCGGAACTCCAGGACCAGCTCCTCGCGGCCGGGGACGGAGTCGTCCACCCGGTGTCCCACGGGCTCCCACTCGAAGGCCCGGGAGCCGTCCGCGTACCGCACCTGGAGCGAGGGCGGCCCGTAGCGGGTGCCGCCGTCCACCGGCAGCTCCTCGCCCACGGCCGGCCGGCCCTCGAAGCTGTTCGACGGCTCCGCGAACGGCGCCGCGAGCGCGTCCGCCTCCTGCGGGGTGAGGCGGGGCCCCCACGCCACGTGACAGGGGGCGCCGGTCCCGTCGATCCGCAGCGCGTACGAGGTGCGCGGGGTGGTCAGCAGCCAGACCCCGGTGTCCGGGGAGCGGGTGATGAGCGGCATGGGGCCTCACGATCGGGGTCAGAGGATTGCACCGCACACCCAAACGTGGCCTTCGATCACGTGTCAAGAGGGCTCTGACTCTTGGATTTCCAAGGCAGACCAGCGCACTTCGCTACCTTCGAAAGAAAGGAGCCTTCTTTCATTGACAACGGAAAATAAGGCCCCTAGGTTCCCGGCCATGCAGTCGACCCCGCCCGCCGAGACGTTCCCGGCCCACACCCCGGCGGCCTCCCAGATCTTCACCGCCGTCCTGGCGCACGGCCCGCTCACCCGGATGGAGGCGGCCCGGCGGACGGGCCTGTCCCCGGCGGCGGTCACCAAGGCCGTACGACCGCTGATCGAGGCCGGCTATCTGGTGGAGGACACCGGCGCCGAGGTCCGCCCGGCTCTCGGCCGCCCGGCCAGCCCGGTCCGGGTCGACGGGGGACGGGCGCTGTTCATCGGTCTGAAGGTGACCGGTGACGAGATCATCGGCGTGCTCACCGACCTGTGCTGCCGCATCCGTGCCGCCCGGCGCGTCCCGCTGGCCGGCCGCGCGCCGTACGAGGTCCTCGCGGCCGCCGCGGACCTCGTACGGGAACTGCTCACCGAGGCCGAGGGCTTCGGCGTACGGGTCCTCGGGATCGGTGCCGCGGTCGCCGGGGACGTCGACCGCGACGCGGGCACGGTGCGCTACTCGCCCTTCCTGGACTGGCACGACGTACCGCTCGCCGAGCTCGCCGGGGCGGCGAGCGGGCTGCCGGTCACCGTCGACAACGACGTCCGCGCCCTGACCGTGGCCGAGCAGTGGTTCGGCGACGGTGTGGGCCTGTCCGACTTCGCCGTCGTCACCGTGGGCGCCGGCATCGGCTGCGGTCTCGTGGTGCACGGCCGGGTCGTCTCCGGCGCGCACGGCGTCGCGGGGGAGATCGGCCATGTCCCGGTCGACCCGGACGGCCCGCCCTGCCACTGCGGCGACCGCGGCTGCCTGGAGGCCGTGGCCTCCGACGCGGCGATCACCGCCCGGGTCCGCGAGGTCACCGGCGTCCCGGTCGCCGACGCCGCCGAGGCCCTCGCCCTGGCCCGTCAGGGCGACGCGGGGGCCCGCTCCGTCTACGCCCGGGCGGGGGAGGCCATCGGGCGGGGGATCGCCACCGTCGCCAACCTGCTCGGCCCGCAGCGCGTGGTCATCTCCGGCGAAGGGCTGGCCGCGTACGACCTCTTCGCCGGGCAGATCCGCGACGCCTTCGCCGCGGCCGCCTTCGGCTCCGCCGCCCGCTGCGAGATCCGTACCCGCCCGCTGCCGTTCGAGGAGTGGGCCCGGGGGGCCGCCGCCACGGCCATCCAGTCCTTCGTCGGCCGCTGACGCCGCCCGCCGGGGACCGGGAGGTGAACGGCCGATGAAGGCATCCGGCAGGCGGTGCCGGGCCGGACGCCTGCCGCTAATCTCACCATGGGTCACGAAGACATCACAGGTGACGAGGACACCGGATCGCGCACACCGCCTCGCGAGGACCGTCCCGCCGGCGAGGAGGGTGCCGACGAGTTTCTGGGAGGCGACGCTGAACACCACGACGCTCCACCCTGGAAGACCGCACCCGAAGGGGACCCGGCTGCGCGGGCTGTGCGTCCTGGCCCTGCTCGCCGCTCTCCTGGGCCCCGCCCCGTCGGCGGCCCAGGCCAGACCGCCCCGCCACGACGTCGTCACCTGGGCGGCCAGCGCCTTCCGCCTGGGCACGGGCGTGCCCGGCCGCGCCTACCGACTGGTGGTGCACACCAGCGTCGGCGGCGACCGGATGCGCGTACGGCTCTCCAACGCCTTCGGCGACCGGCCGCTGACCTTCGACAGCGTGTACGCCGGAGTCCAGCGGCAGGGCGCCGCCCTGGTCCCCGGCAGCAACCGCCGGCTCACCTTCGACGGCCGCACCACCGTGACGATCCCGCCCGGCGGCATCGTGTACAGCGACCCGCTCCCCGGCCGGGTCCGCGCCCGCACCGACCTGGTCGTCAGCCTGCACAGCCCCGACGCGGCAGGCCCCGCCACCGGACACCGGCTGGCCATGCAGACCTCGTACCTCACCCGGGGCGACCACACCGCCGACGAGACCGCCGCCCCCTGGACGACGACCACCACGTCCTGGTTCTACCTGGACGCCGTCACCGTCCGCACCCCCGCCCGCACCGGCGCGGTGGTGGCGCTCGGCGACTCCATCACGGACGGCTGGGAGTCCACCACGGACCTCAACCGCCGCTGGCCCGACCAGCTCTCCCGCCGCCTCCAGCACTCCCGCGCCACGACCGTCCGCGGCGTGGCCAACGCGGGCATCTCCGCCAACAAGGTGCTCGCCGACGGCGCCTCGCCGAGCGCCCTCAACCGCCTCGACCGCGACGTGCTCTCCCACCCGGGCGTCCGCACGGTCCTGGTGTTCGAGGGCGTCAACGACCTCAAGGCCCGCACCGGCGTCACGGCCCAGGACCTGATCGACGGCTACCGGGAGATCGCCGACCGCGTCCACGCCGCCGGCCACTGCGTGGTCGGCGCCACGATCGCGCCGTTCAAGGGCTGGCCCGAATGGGACCCGGCGGCCGAGGCGGTGCGCCAGGAGGTCAACGCCTTCATCCGCACCGGCGGGCTGTTCGACGCCGTGGCCGACTTCGACCGGGCGGTGCGCAGCCCCGACGACCCCGAGAGCATCCGGCCCGCCTACGACAACGGCGACCACCTGCACTTCACCGACGCGGGCATGCGGGCGATGGCCGACGAGGTCCGCCTGAAGGACCTGGAGTGCGCCTCGGGCCCGGGGCGGTGACGTCGCCCGGCCCCCCGCGCACGCCCGGTGCGACCCGGTGTCCGGCGCACCGGGCGCGACCGGAACAATGCGGGTCCCGGCACGGTTCCCCCTGAGGAACGTCGCAGCACACCTGGGAGAAGGGCGACACACACGATGACAAGGACCGAGGAGAAGGCGCTGCTCGCGGGCGGATGCTTCTGGGGCATGCAGGAGCTGATCCGCACGCTGCCGGGCGTGCTGAGCACCCGGGTGGGGTACAGCGGCGGCGACGTCCCCGACGCGACCTACCGCGACCACGGCACGCACGCCGAGTCGATCGAGATCACCTACGACCCGGCGGTCACCGACTACCGGACGATCCTGGAGTACTTCTTCCAGATCCACGACCCGACGACGAAGAACCGCCAGGGCAACGACATCGGCATGAGCTACCGCTCCGCGATCTTCTACTACGACGACGAGCAGAAGCGCGTCGCCGAGGACACGATCGCCGACGTCGACGCGTCCGGACTGTGGCCGGGCAAGGTGGTCACCGAGGTGACCCCCGCCGGACCCTTCTGGGAGGCCGAGCCGGAGCACCAGGACTACCTGCAGCGCTACCCGGACGGCTACACCTGCCACTTCCCGCGCCCCGACTGGCGCCTGCCCAAGCGCGCGGCGTCCTGAGCCGGCGCCGGCACACGACAGGGGGCGCGCTCGCACGGTGAGCGCGCCCCCTGTGTCGTGCGCGAGGTGACCTCCGGTCAGGAGACGCCCGCGGTCGGCTCCCGGAAGGTACGGCCCGCGTCCCGCACCCGGGGCGGCCACGGCACCGGCGCGCGCCGCCGTCGCGGCACCGGCCGGCACCTCTGGTGGCCGGCCGCACGACAACGCCCCGTCGCCGGCGCCGTACCCGCTCAGGAGACGCCCGCGGTCGGCTCCCGGAAGGTACGGCCCGCGTCCCGCACCCGGGGCGACCACGGCACCGGCGCGCGCCGCCGTCGCGGCACCGGCCGGCACCTCTGGTGGCCGGCCGCACGACAACGCCCCGTCGCCGGCGCCGTACCCGCGCCCCTGCTCGCCGCGGGCGTGGGCGGCGCCCCCCGCGGCCCTGCGCGCCGCGCTCGGGCGGGTGCGGCGGGGAGGGCCGCCGGGGGAGCCCCCCGCCGCCCGCCGCCCGGCAGGGAGGTCAGCCGAACTGGCCGGGCTGGTAGTCGCCCGCGGGCTGCTGGTTGATGACGTTGATCCGGTTGTAGGCGTTGATGATCGCGATCAGCGAGATCAGCGCGGCCAGCTGGTCCTCGTCGTAGTGCTCGGCGGCCTTCGCCCACGCCTCGTCGCTCACCCCGCCGGCCGCGTCCGCGATCCGGGTGCCCTGCTCGGCCAGTTCGAGAGCGGCGCGCTCCGCCTCGGTGAAGACGGTGGCCTCGCGCCAGGCGGCGACCAGGTGGAGACGCGGCTGGGTCTCGCCCGCGGCGGCGGCGTCCTTGGTGTGCATGTCGGTGCAGAAGCCGCAGCCGTTGATCTGGCTGGCGCGGATCTTCACCAGCTCCTGGGTGGCGTGCGGCAGGCCGGAGTCCGTCACCGCCTTGCCCGCCGAGTTGATGTGCCGCAGCACCTTGCCGGCGACGGGGTGGGCGAAGAAGTCGATACGCGCGTTCATGTGCTCTCCGTGGTCGGTCCGCCGTTACGGTGTCGCTTCACTGACGGAACGGCCGCGCGATGTGTGACGACCCCGCGTGTGTGACCTACGTCTCACCCTTCGGCGTCCCTGTACGGCACGCCGTCCGGCGGGCACCGGACCTGCCGATAACCTTTCCGGGTGGACGGGGAGCGGGGTGCCGGGTGAGTGAGCGTCGGGAACGCGACTGGACGGCGATGACGCCCGGAGACTTCGACCGCGAGGCCCCGTTGTGCCTCGGCGTGGGCACCGGTCCCGTCGTCGTCCCCGCCGAGCCGGACGAGTACGGCACCGAGCCGCTCTTCGGCGACGAGGTCCCGGCGCGCCGTCCGGCCTCGCGCCGCACCCCGCGCCGCGCCTCCCCGGACGGACGGCAGGAACCGCTGTTCTGACCCCGCACCGGCTCCCGCGCCACCTCCGGGGCGAGGCGGCGTGAAATCGATGTGCCTTGAAACCGATGTGAGGGGTACGCGGCGGGAGCGGTCGGATCACCGGGAGACAAGGCGCGCGGGGACCCGGACGGCGCGACCCGGGGCCACTCCATCGGCGGGCGCCCCCCGTGCGGAGCCACGAGCCGTGAGGCGTCGGCCGAGGCCGGCGTCCCTCTCGCACCTCGCGTCCCCGAGGCCAACCGCGGTCGGCAAGTGAAGCACGGCCACCCCGTCGTGGCCGGTCCGAAGCGGAGGAGCATTCATCCATGAGCGAGGCCAACCCCGTACGGCGGGTCGCCAAGAAGGTCACCGAGAGCCTTCAGGGCGGCGGTTCGGCCCCCGCCGACGGCATCCCCGGCCGTCCGGCCCCCGAACCGCCCACCGTGGAGCAGCCGGTGGAGCCCCGTGAACCGCTGCCGCCCAAGCCGGACCAGAGCGGCCCGGCCACCGTCTCGCCCACCGGCAGCCCCACCGGGGCCGACCAGGAGCGGATGGCCCAGTCGGGCGGCCACCTGACGAACGCGCAGGGCGCCCGGCTGCACGACACCGACCACTCGCTCAAGGCGGGCCCGCGCGGCCCGGTCCTGCTCCAGGACCATCATCTGCGCGAGAAGCTCATGCACTTCGACCACGAGCGCATCCCGGAGCGCGTGGTCCACGCCCGCGGCGCCGGCGCGCACGGCGTCTTCCGGAGTTACGGCACGGCGTCCTCCGTGACCAAGGCCGGGTTCCTCGCCCCGGACGTCGAGACGCCGGTCTTCGTGCGCTTCTCCACGGTGGTCGGCTCGCGCGGCTCCGCCGACACCGTGCGCGACACCCGCGGCTTCGCGACGAAGTTCTACACCAGCGAGGGCGTCTTCGACCTGGTCGGCAACAACATCCCGGTCTTCTTCATCCAGGACGCCATCAAGTTCCCCGACGTCGTCCACGCCGCCAAGCCGCACCCCGACCGGGAGATCCCGCAGGCCCAGAGCGCCCACGACACCTTCTGGGACTTCGTCTCGCTGCACACCGAGGCCACCCACCACACCATCTTCTTCATGGGCGACCGCGGCATCCCGCGCTCGTACCGGATGATGGAGGGCTTCGGCGTCCACACCTTCCGCCTGGTCGACGCGGAGGGGAAGACCACGCTGGTGAAGTTCCACTGGAAGCCGAAACTGGGCGTGCACTCCCTGGTGTGGGACGAGGCGCAGCTCATCAACGGCAACGACCCCGACTTCCACCGCCGGGACCTCGCCGACGCCATCGAGGCGGGCGCGTACCCGCAGTGGGAGCTGGGCATCCAGACGTTCCCCGACACCCCGGACCAGACGTTCGAGGGCATCGACCTGCTGGACCCGACGAACATCGTGCCGGAGGAGCTGGCCCCGGTGCAGCCGATCGGGCTGATGACGCTCAACCGCAACCCGTCGAACTTCTTCGCCGAGACCGAGCAGGTCGCCTTCCACGTCGGCCACCTCGTGCCCGGCATCGACGTCACCGACGACCCGCTGCTCGCGGGCCGGCTGTTCTCCTACCTCGACACCCAGATCACCCGGCTAGGCGGTCCCAACTTCCCGCAGCTGCCCATCAACCGGCCGCACGCGCCCGTCAACGACATGCTGCGCGACGGCATGCACCAGACGGCCGTGCACCGGGGCGTGGCGCCCTACCAGCCCAATTCCCTCGACGGCGGCTGCCCGTTCACCGCGGGCGCGGACATGGGCGCCTACGTCGAGACGCCGGTGACCGTCCCCGAGGGGCGGAAGGTGCGCGAGGCCCCGGAGTCGTTCGCCGACCACTTCAGCCAGCCCCGCCGTTTCTGGCTGAGCATGAGCCCGGTGGAGCGCGAGCACATCATCGGCGCGTACACCTTCGAGCTGGGCAGGTGCTACGAGGAGGCGATCAGGAAGCGCACCCTCCAGGTGCTGGCCAACATCGACCCCGAGCTGTGCTCCCGCGTCGCCGACGGTCTCGGCCTGCCCGCGCCGGAGCCGACGGTACCGCTCGCCGACGTCGAGCCGAGCCCGGCACTGTCGCAGGTCGGCGGGGTCTGGCCGGTCGACGGCCGCGTCATCGGCATCCTCACCGGCCCCGGCGGCGACCTCGACGGGGTGCACGCGGTCCGCGACGCCGTGCTGGAGGGAGGCATGATCCCGCTGGTCGTCGCGCCGACCGGCGGCACGGTGGGCACGGGCGACCAGGCCCTGACGGCGCAGCGCAGCCACGTCACCGCGCGGTCGGTCGAGTTCGACGCGGTACTGCTGGCGGGGCCGCCGGCGCCGGGTCCGGACGCGCCCGGCGCGACGGACGGCAAGGGGGCGCCGGGCGCCCCGCCGGCCGCACCGGACCCGCGGGTCGCGCAGCTCCTCCAGGAGGCGTTCCGGCACGGCAAGGCGATCGGCGCGTGGGCGGGCGGCGAGGCCGCCCTGGAGGCGGCGGGCGTGCCCACCGACGCTCCCGGCATCGTGATCACCGACTCCGGCCCGGCGGCCCTGACCGCCGTCCGCGAACTGCTCGCCTCCCACCGCGTATGGGAACGCTTCACCCCGAGCCCGTGACCGCCGAGGCGGCGCCGCCCCCGAGCTCGTCGTGAGCGTCACGCCCTTCAGGGGCGTGGGGAACTGCGCGCTCGGCGCGCACGGTGCCGTGCCCGCCGATGCGGGCGTCGGCCCCGGGCTCGACGGCGGCGGACCCCGGCGGGCACAGCCGTACAGTGGAAGTGACGGCCGTGTCCGCCGGGCGCGGCCCGCGGGCCCGCGGACCGCGCCCGCCCCCCCACCGGAAGCCGGACCGACCATGCGCCACCAGCCCTCCCCGTCCCACGGCTCCCAGGAGCCCCTCTTCGGCATCGACGCGATGCCGCAGGCGGAGTCGGCGGAACCGGCCTCCTCGCCGGCCCCCTCACCGACGTCCTCCGCCTTCCGGGACTCACCGCAGGCCCGCCGGCTGCTGGCGGTCAAGGAGATCCACGCCGAACCGGCCGCGGCCGCGTCCCCCCGGGGCAGGCAGATCCTGGCCCGCTTCCCCGAGGCGCGGCTCATCGAGGTGGCCTCCCACTGGCGCATCCCCGAGCTGCACGGCAACGAGGGCAGCGCCGACCGCTGGATGCGGATCAAACGCGAGACCCTCGTGCTGGGCGTGCGGAAGAAGCTCACCACCCGCCCCAACGGCCGCTCCGCCGACTGGATCGCCCCCGGCCCCTCCAACGGCTGCGCCCTGTCCTGCGTGTACTGCTACGTGCCCCGCCGCAAGGGCTTCGCCAACCCGATCACGCTGTTCACCAACATCGACGCGATCGTCGCCCACCTCGGCCGCCACGTCGCCGCGCAGGGGCCGAAGACGGAACCGAACCAGTGCGACCCGAAGGCGTGGGTGTACGACATCGGGGAGAACGGCGACTCCTCGGTCGACGCCCTGGTCTGCGACAACACCGCCGACCTGATCCGCGCCTTCCGCGACTGGCCCACCGCGAAGGCGTCCTTCGCCACCAAGTTCGTCAACCCGGACCTGCTGGAGCTGGACCCGCGCGGCCGCACCCGCATCCGCTTCTCGGTGATGCCGGCCGACGACTCCCGACTGCTGGACCTGCGCACCAGCCCGGTGGACCGGCGGATCGCCGCCGCCGCGGACTTCCTCGACGCGGGCTACGAGGTGCACTTCAACCTCTCGCCCGTCGTCGTCCGCCCCGGCTGGCAGGCCGCGTGGGACGAACTGCTGCGCCACATGGACGACGTCCTGCCGGAGCGGGTCAAGCGCCAGGCGCTGGCCGAGGTCATCATGCTCACCCACAACGCGGACCTGCACGAGGTCAACCTCCGCTGGCACCCGCGCGGCGAGGACGTGCTGTGGCAGCCCGCCGCCCAGGAGACCAAGCGCTCCCAGAACGGCGCCCTGAACCTCCGCTACCACGCGGGCGTCAAACGCCAGGCCCTTGCCGAACTGCGTGGCCTCGTCCAGCGCCGCACCCCGTGGCTGGGCGTCCGGTACGCCTTCTGAGCCGCCGCCAGGCCACCCCGGGGCGACGTGGGTCACCCCGCGACAACGGAGATTAAGGGTAGGCTAACCTTGCCTCGTGATTCCTGGTGAAGAGGCGTCCTCGGGCCTGAGAGGGCATGAACTGGCGGCCACCGGCGTGACCGTGGCGTACGACGGCACGGACGTCGTGCACGACGCGGACCTGACGCTGCGGCCCGGTGAGGTGACCGCGCTCGTCGGGCCCAACGGCAGCGGCAAGTCGACCCTGCTGCGCACCGTCGCCCGGCTGCAGCGGCCCCGGCACGCGGCCCTCACGATCGACACCGCCACCGACGCGCTCGCGCTCAGTCCCCGGGAGTTCGCCCGCCGCGTCGCCCTGCTGCTGCAGAGCCGGCCCACGCCGAGCGGGCTGAGCGTGCGGGACGTCGTGGACTTCGGCCGCTACCCGCACCGCGGCCGCTGGGGCGGCACCGACCCGGGCGGCCGGGCCGCCGTCGACCGTGCCCTCGCCCTCACCGGCGTCACCGAACTCGCCGACCGCGGCGCCGAACACCTCTCCGGCGGACAGCTCCAGCGCGTCTGGCTGGCCGGCTGCCTCGCCCAGGAGACCGGCGTCCTGCTCCTCGACGAGCCCACCACCTACCTCGACCTGCGCTACCAGGTCGAACTCCTCGACCTCGTGCGCGACCTGGCCGACGACCAGGGCATCGCCGTCGGGGTCGTACTGCACGACCTCGACCAGGCGGCCGCCGTCGCCGACCGCGTCGTGCTCCTGTCGGCCGGACGCGTCGTCGCCGAAGGAGCACCCGAGGACGTCCTCACCCCCGAGCGGCTGACCGAGGTCTACGGCATCCGCATCGAGGTCGACACCGACCCCCTCACCGGCCGTCTGCGCACCCGCGCCATCGGCCGCCACCACACCCGCACCGAAAGGCTCCGCACCCCCTCATGAGACGCCTCCTGCGCACCGCGCCCCTGGCCGCCGCCGCTGCCCTGCTGCTCGCCGCCTGCGGCACCACCGAACCCGCGGCCGACCACGAGCCCAAGGCGTCGGCCGAGCCCATCACCCTCACCGACGCGTCGGGCGCGAAGGTGGAACTCGACGGCCCCGCGAAGAAGGTCGTCGGCACCGAGTGGAACGTCGTCGAGCACCTGATATCGCTCGGCGTGGAGCCGGTCGGCGTGGCCGACGTCAAGGGCTACAAGACCTGGAACAGCGCCGTACCGCTCACCAACGACGCCAAGGACATCGGCACCCGTGGCGAGCCCAGCGTGGACGCCATCGCCGCGCTGAACCCCGACCTCATCGTCGCCACCACCGACCTCCAGCCGAACGCCGTCAAGCAGCTGCGGAAGATCGCCCCGGTCCTCGAGGTGAAGTCCGCCGACGCCGCCGACCCGGTCGGGCAGATGCTGGAGAACCTCGACCTCATCGCCGAGGCCACCGGCACCACCGAGCAGGCCGCCGGCCTGAAGAAGGGCTTCGACGCCAAGCTCGCCGAGGGCGCCGAGGCCCTCGAGGACGCCGGCCTCAAGGGCGCCGGGATCGCCTTCGCCGACGGCTACGTCATCTCCAACCAGGTCTCCGTGCGCCCCTACACCTCCGGCTCGCTCGTCGGCAGCGTCAACGAGCGGCTCGGCCTGAAGAACGCCTGGAAGCTGAAGGGCGACGAGGCGTACGGTCTCGCCTCCACCGACGTCGAGGGCCTGACCGGCCTCGGCAAGGTCCAGTTCGTCTACATCGGCAACGAGCAGGACGCCGCCAGCGACCCGTTCGCCAACGAGCTGAAGGACAACTCGGTGTGGAAGTCGCTGCCGTTCGTGAAGTCCGGTGACGTGCACCGGCTGGACGACGGCACCTGGATGTTCGGCGGCACCGGCTCGATGGAGCGCTACGTCGACTCCCTCGTCGCGGCGCTGACGAAGTAGCGCGA
This sequence comes from Streptomyces sp. DSM 120436, assembly GCF_055778765.1. Lineage (NCBI taxonomy): Bacteria > Bacillati > Actinomycetota > Actinomycetes > Kitasatosporales > Streptomycetaceae > Streptomyces > Streptomyces sp. DSM 120436. Next base: position 4,681,790 of record NZ_JBSKBS010000001.1, read on the forward strand.
TGGCCGTCACCGCCACCCCTCCCACCGTCCGCCCGGAGACGGTTCCGTCCCGGGCGGGCGCGGCCGCGGTGACGACCGCGCTCGTGCTCCTGGTCGCCGCCCTCGCCGTCGTCGACATCACCCAGGGCACGGCCGCGGTCGGCCCGGCCGAGGTGCTCAAGGCCCTCACCGGCCGGGCCGACCCGGACGACGCGTCCGTCGTCATCGCCTCGCGGCTGCCCCGGATGGCCGCCGGACTGCTCGTGGGCGCCGCCCTCGGCATCGCGGGTCTCGCCCTGCAGGCCGTCAGCCGCAACGTCCTGGCCTCCCCGGACACCCTCGCCGTCAACGCGGGCTCCTACTTCGCCCTCGGCGTCGCCGCCGTCACCGGCCTCTCGCTGCCGCTGCTCGCCTCCTCGGCCGTCGCCTTCGCCGGCGGTCTCGCCGCGGCGGCCGTCGTCCTCGGCCTGTCGGGGCTCGGCGCGGGCACCGTACGGCTCGTCCTGGCGGGCACCGCGCTCACGCTCGGCCTCACGGCCGTCACCGAGGGGCTGCTCCTGCTGTTCCCGGAGGAGACCGAGGGCCTCTACCAGTGGAACCAGGGCAGCATCGCCCAGAACGGTTTCGGCGGCGTGCTGCAGACGCTGCCCGTCGTCGTGGCCGGCGTCGCCGGACTGCTCCTCGTCGCGCGGCGGGTCGACGCCCTCGCGCTCGGCGACGACACCGCGCGCGGCCTGGGCGTGCCGGTGCGGGCCACCCGTGTCACGGCGGTCGTGCTGGCGACGCTGCTGTCCGCCGCGGCCGTCACCCTCGCCGGCCCGGTCGGCTTCGTCGGCCTGTGCGCCCCGGCGCTCGCCCGCCCCCTCGCCCGCTGGGTCCGCGGCCTGCGGCGGCTGCGCGTGGGCGCGCCGGTCACCGGTCTCGTCGGCGCCGCGCTGGTGCTCGGCGCGGACGTGCTGCTGCGCGCGCTGATCGACGCGGACACCGCGGTCGCGGTGCCCACGGGCGTGGTCACCAGCTTCGTGGGGGCGGCGTTCCTGGTGGTGATGGCGGCCCGGCTGCGCGACACGGGCGGTGCCGCCGCGGCCGACAGGCTGAGCATCCGCAGCCGCACGGTCTTCGTCGTCACGCTCGTGGTGCTGGTGCTCGCCCTGGCCGGCGTCGTCGTCGCGGGGCTGCTGCTCGGCGACCACAAGCTGCTGCTGGGCGACGTGGTCAACTGGGTGCAGGGCAGGGCGGGCCGGACGGTCTCCTTCGTCCTGGACACCCGCGTCCCGCGGGTGCTCGCCGCGCTCCTCGCCGGCGCCGCCCTCGCGCTGGCCGGCACGCTCGTCCAGGCCGTCACCCGCAACCCCCTCGCCGAACCCGCCGTCCTCGGCGTCTCCGGCGGTGGCGCGCTCGGCGCGGTCGTCCTCGTGACCACCGTTCCGGTCGCCGGGGGGTGGAGCGTCTCCGCGGCGGCCTTCGCCGGGTCGGCCCTCACCGCGGTCCTCGTGTTCGGACTCGCGGCACGCGGGGGGTTCCAGCAGAACCGGCTGGTCCTCGTCGGCATCGGCGTGGCGTCGGGGGCCACCGCCGTGATCAGCCTGCTGATCGTGCTCACGGATCCCTTCAACGCCACCAAGGCCCTCACCTGGCTGTCGGGCTCCACCTACGGCCGGGGCCTGCCCGACGTGCTGCCCCTCGCGGCGGTGCTCGCCGTCGGCGTGACGGTGGCGGGCGTCCGGCACCGGGAACTCGACCTGGTCTCCCTGGACGAGGACACCCCGAGGCTCCTCGGCCTCGACCTCACGCGGGGCCGGCTCGGCTTCCTCGTGATCGGCGTGCTGCTCACCGCGACCGCCGTGGCCGCCGCGGGCACCATCGGCTTCGTCGGTCTGGTGGCCCCGCACGCCGCGCGCGCTCTGGTCGGCCGTCGGCACACCCGGGTGCTGCCGGTCGCCGTGCTGCTGGGCGCCGTCCTCGTGTGCACGGCGGACCTGCTGGGCCGCACGGTCATCGCCCCGGCGCAGCTGGGCGCCGGCCTGATGACGGCCGTGATCGGCACGCCGTACTTCCTCTACGTGCTGGTGCGCGCCCGCCGTTAGGGGGCGCGGGACGTCACCGCGGGGCTCACGGCGGGGAGTCGGCCTCCCGGCCGCGGGGCCCGCGGCCGTTCCCCGGCGGGTGACGGTCAGCCGAGGGCCTTCACGGCCTGGTAGGAGGCCCAGGCGGTGCTGTCCGCAGGCGGTCCTGACGGGCACCGCGGTAGCCGGTGCAGACGCGCTTGAGGTCCTCGTGGAAGGCGCTGCCGCGCGGCCGGGTCCGGCCTTCCGGTACGGGGCCCGGCCGCCGGCACGTCGTCCCGCACGGTCGGACGAGGGTCCGCGTGGGTGAACCCGTACCGCCGGCGCGTCCCGTCGTCCGGGTGTACGGCGCCCGGCCGCCACCGCCGGGTGGCCGGGCCGTCACCGCTGCCGATGACGAGGTCCGTGCCGTTGCCCGCGGGGGCGAGCGCCTTGCCGCTCCGTACGCCGGCCGGCGTACGGGTGCGGCCCTTGCGCGGTGGTGGGGCGTCCGGCGCGACCCCGAAGAAGCCTCGACCAGGGACGACGTCACCGGCCGGGCGGGCACGGTGGACGCGGCGGACCGGCCGGCTGCCCGCGCCGGCCGGGGGAGGAGGACCCCCGGAACGACGCGGGCCGTTCCGGGGGTGCGCCCGCCGGTCAGGAGACGGGCTGTCGCAGGACGGCGACGGCGCGCGGGCCGAGGGTGAGGGAGCCGTCGGCGTCGGTGTCGCCGAGCAGCACCTCACCGTCGAGGCCGGGCACCGGGACGGTGCCGTCGGTGCGGTTCACCAGGAACAGGAAGCGGCCCCCGGGTCCCCGGCGCACCACCGGCTCGACCGATCCCCGGGCCCCGGCGGGCAGTTCGCTCTCCACACCGGCCGGTTCCAGCAGCCTCGGCAGCAGCGACACCAGGCCGTCCACGCCGAGCCGCGTGGAGACGTACGCGGCGGTGCCGCGGCCCGTGGGGCGCCGGGTGACGGCGGGCCGGCCGGCCTGCTCGCCGGTGCGGTAGCGGACGAGGACCTCCGTGTCGTCGGCGGTCACCGTGATCCGGTCCGTCCACAGCGTGCCGGTGGTGGCGTCGTCCAGCTCCACGCCGTCCCCGGCGAGCAGCGGCCCGAACTCCTCCACCCGGATGCCCAGCAGGTCCCGCAGGGCGCCCGGGTAGCCGCCGAGCCACACGTGGTCGTGCTCGTCGACGACGCCGGAGAAGTACGTCGTGACCAGGTGGCCGCCCTGCTCGGTGTACCGGGTGAGGGTCTCGGCCAGACCCGCGGGCACCACGTGCAGCACGGGCGCGATCAGCACCTGGTGGCGCTGGAGGTCCGAGCGGGTGGTGACGAGGTCGGCGCGGATGCCGAGGCGGAGCAGCGCCGAGTACCAGTCGAGGGCCTCCTGCCGGTACCGCAGCAGGGCGGTGGGGTGCGAGTCCTGCTCGCTGGCCCACCAGGAGTCCCAGTCGTAGACGATGCCGACCTTCGCGGGCTCCCGCTCGCTGCCGGCCACCGGGGCCAGTCTCTTCAGCGTGGCGCCGAGTTCGGCCACCGCGCGGAACAGGTCGCTGTCCGCGCCGGCGTGCGGCACCATCGCCGAGTGGTACTTCTCGGCGCCGGCCGCCGACTGCCGCCACTGGAAGAAGCAGACCGCGTCCGCGCCGTGCGCCACGTGCAGCAGGGAGTCGCGGGCCAGCTCGCCGGGGCGCTTGGCCACGTTCACCGGCTGCCAGTTGACGGCGCTGGTGGAGTGCTCCATCAGGAACCACGGCCGGCCGCCGGAGATGCCGCTGGTGAGGTTGGCGGAGAAGGACAGCTCGTCGCGGTCCTGCGGGCCGGGGTGCACGTAGTGGTCGTTGGAGACGAAGTCGATCTCCTCCGCCCAGTCCGCGTAGTCCATGCCCTTGGTGTCGCCCATCACCATGAAGTTGGTGGTGACCGGCACGTCCGGGGTGATCTCCCGCAGCAGGTCCCGCTCGGCGCGCAGGTGGTCCTTCAGCGCGTCCGACGAGAAGCGCTTGAAGTCGAGCTGCTGCGTCGGGTTGGGGTGCGAGGCGGCCAGCCGCGGCGGCAGGATCTGCTCCCAGGCGGAGTAGCGCTGCGACCAGAACGCGGTGCCCCAGGCGTCGTTGAGCGCGTCCAGCGTGCGGTACCGCTCGCGCAGCCACTCCCGGAAGGCGCGGGCCGCGTCGTCGGAGTAGTCGTACACGTTGTGGCAGCCCAGCTCGTTGCTGACGTGCCAGGCGACCAGCGCCGGGTGGTCCTTGTACCGCTCGGCGAGCGTGCGGACCAGGCGCAGCGCGTGCTCGCGGAAGACGGGGGAGGTGGGCCGCCAGTGCTGGCGGGCGCCCGGCCACAGGGTCTCGCCGGTCGCGGTGACCGGCAGCACCTCCGGGTGGGCGGTGGTCAGCCACGGCGGCGGGGAGGCGGTCGCGGTGGCCAGGTCGACGCCGACGCCGCCCTCGTGCAGCAGGTCGAGCACCTCGTCCAGCCAGCCGAAGTCCCAGGTGTCCGCCGTCGGCTGGAGCCGGGCCCAGGAGAAGATCCCGACGGACACGACGTTGACGCCGGCCTCCCGCATCAGCCGGACGTCCTCCTCCCACACGGAGCGGGGCCACTGCTCCGGGTTGTAGTCGGCGCCGAAGAGGAGACGGGGGGCGGTGTCACCGTCCGGCCCGCCGCTGCGGGACAGGAGGGTGGAGATCATGGTGGTCCTTCCGGTGGGCGCGTCGGGGGCGGCGCGCGGCGTGGTGCGCGCCGCCCCGCGGGTGGTGCGTGTCGCTACTTCTCGACGGTGAAGCCCTGCTCCTCGCCGTACTTCACCGAGGCGTCCTGCCAGGCCTTCAGGCCGTCCTCCAGCCGGGTGCCGGAGATGTAGGCCTTGCCGACGGTGTCGTTGAAGATCGAGTTGGCGTACGCCTGGAAGGGCAGGTACGACCAGTCGTCGGCGACGTTCGCGGCGGAGGCGGCGAAGATCTCGTTGGCCTTCTGGCCGCCGAAGTACGGGAACTCCTTGCCGAGGAACCCGGCGGACTCCAGCTCCGCCCGGGTGGCGGGGAAGGCGCCCTCGGAGACGCGGGAGGCGACGCCCTCACCGGAGTTGGCGTACTCCACGAAGGCGTAGGCCAGTTCCTTGTTCTCGGCGAGTGCCGGCACGGTCAGCGCGCTGCCGCCGTTCTCCGCGGCGGCCTTGTCGCCCTCGGTCCACGCGGGCAGCGGGGCCACGCGCCACTGGCCGGAGGCGTTCGGCACGCCGGACTCGAAGTTGGCGGGCATCCAGGCGCCGGTGGCCAGGGTGGCGATGGTGCCGTCGCCGAGTCCCTTGTACCAGTCGTCGGTCCAGCTGGTGACGGGCGCGAGCAGCTTCTCGTCGATCAGCTTCTGCCACACCTCGGTGAACTTCTTGGCGTTCGCGTCACCGAAGTCGATCTTCACGTTGGTGCCGTCGACCTTGTAGGGCCGCGAACCGGCCTGCCACAGCAGGCTGGTGGTGAAGCCGGCGTCGCCGGTGTCGTTGGCGATGTAGGCCTTCGGGTCGGCCTTGTGCAGCGTGCGGGCCGCGTCCAGGTACTCGTCCCAGGTGGTCGGGACGGCGATCTCGTGCTTGTCGAAGACCTTCTTGTTGTAGAACAACGCCATCGGGCCGGAGTCCATCGGCAGGCCGTGGACCTTGTCGCCCTCGGTGACGGCGTTCCACGGGCCCGGGGTGTACGTGGAGGCCAGCTTGTCCGCGCCGAAGCCGGACAGGTCGGTCAGACCCTCGGTGAGGGCGTACTGGCCGATCGAGAAGTACTCGAGCTGGGCGACGTCCGGGACGCCCTTGCCGGCGGATATCGCGTTCGACAGCGCGGTGTAGTGCTTGTCGCCGGAACGCTCGCTCACCAGATTGATCTTGACCTTGGGGTGCTTCTTCTGGAAGTCGGCGGCGACCGTCTTCAGCGTGGGCTCCCACGACCAGACGGTGACCGTGCCGCCCTTGTCCAGGGCCGCCTGGATGTCCTCGGCGGAGACCGGCCCGGTGCCGGCGCCGTCGTCCGAACCGCCGCAGGCGGTGGCGCCCAGGGCGAGGGAGGTCACGAGGGCGATGCCGCCCAGCAGGCGGCTGGTCCTTCTGCGCATGAGTGTGGATCCACTTCTTCGTGGGTGGGACAGGGAGGGGAGGGGGCAAAGGGGCGTGGGGTCAGGGGCGGCCCGGGGGCCGCGGGGTCACTCCTTGACGCTCCCGGCGGCGAGACCCGACTGCCAGTACTTCTGCAGCAGCAGGAACGCGGCGACGAGCGGCACGATCGTGAGGAGGGAGCCGGTGATCACCAGGTTGAAGATCACCTCGCCGCCGACGGTCTCCGCCTGGGAGTTCCACGCGCTCAGGCCCAGGGTCAGGGGGTACCAGTCCGGGTCCTTGAGCATGATCAGCGGCAGGAAGTAGTTGTTCCAGGTGGCGACCGTGGTGAACAGCAGCACGGTCACGATGCCGGGGGCCAGCAGCGGGAGCGCGACCTGGAAGAAGGTGCGCGCCTCGCCCGCGCCGTCCATCCGGGCGGCCTCGAGAAGCTCGGCGGGGATCGCCTCGGTGGCGAAGACCCACATCAGGTAGAGGCCGAACGGCGACACCAGCGACGGGAGGACGACCGCCCACGGGGTGTCGGTCAGCCCCATCTTGCTGAACATCAGGAAGGTGGGGACGGCCAGTGCGGTGCCGGGCACGGCCACCGCGCCGATCACCGTGGCGAAGACGCCGCGCTTGCCGGGGAAGTCGAACTTCGCCAGCGCGTACCCGCCGAGCACCGCCAGCAGGGTCGCGCCGCCGGCGCCCAGCACCACGTACAGCAGGGTGTTCAGCAGCCAGCGGGTGAAGATGCCGTCGCCGTAGGTGAACGTGTCACGGATGTTCTCCCACAGGGCGAAGTCGTCCGCGAACCACAGGCCGCCCGAGTCCGCCAGACCCGCCTGCGTCTTCGTGGCGTTGACGACGAGCCAGATCAGCGGGACGACGGTGTAGAGGACGACCAGCGAGGTCAGCGCGGTCAGCAGCGTGCTGCGCCGGGGCCGGCCCGGCCGGTGCGCCTTGACGCGGCGCAGCCGCGGGGCGCTCTTCGCGCTGCCGGGAGCCGCGGCGGCGGGTGCGGGGGTGGTGACAGGAGGGGTCATCGGGTCACGCTCCCTTGCGCATGCCGCGAAGCTGCACGACGTAGGCGACCACCATGGTGATCAGGCCCATGATGATGGCCACGGTCGCGGAGTAGTTGTGCTGCTGGCCGCTGAAGGACAGCGAGTACGTGTAGAAGTTCGGCGTGTAGTCCGTCGTGATGGCGTTGCGCGCCAGCGGACGCAGGATGCTCGGCTCGTTGAAGAGCTGGAAGCTGCCGATGACGGAGAAGATCGTCGCGATCACCAGCGCGCCGCGGATGGCGGGCAGCTTGATCGCGGTGATCACCCGCCACTGGCTCGCGCCGTCGATCTCCGCCGCCTCGTACAGGGAGTGCGGGACGACCCGCAGCGCCGAGTAGAAGATCAGCATGTTGTAGCCGACGAACTCCCACGTCACGATGTTGCCGATGGAGGCCAGCATCAGGTCGGCGGAGAGCGGGTCGGGCAGCGACCAGCCGAAGGCGGAGTTGACGTCCCCGACCAGGCCGTACTTGGTGCCGTACATGAAGCCCCACATCAGGGTGGCGACCACGGCGGGCACCGCGTACGGCAGGAAGATCGTGATGCGGAAGAAGCTCGTGCCGTAGAGCCGTCCGCTGTCCAGCGCGAGCGCCACCAGCAGGGCGATGCCCAGCATGAGGGGCACCTGGATCACGAGGAACAGCGTCACCCGGCCCAGCGACGCCCAGAACAGCTCGTCCTCGAGCGCCTGCCGGTAGTTCTCCAGACCGACGAACGTGGTGCCGCCGATGAGCTGGTCGCGGAAGAGGCTGAGATAGACCGAGTAGGCGATCGGTGCGAGGAAGACCAGGGCGAACACGGCCGCGAACGGGCCGATGAACCCCCAGCCCTTCCATGAGCGCCGGTCCCGTCTCACCGGAGGCGGGGCCGGCCGCGGCTCTGCGGCCGCTGGCGGTTGCAGCGTCGTCATGTCGTTCCTCGCTGTTCGGCGTTCCGGTCACCAGCGGCTCGGCACCCGGCACGGAGCCGGGCGGCAGGTCGCCCGGTCGGATGTTTGCGCAAACATCACTCGGCGCGGAAGCGTCTCGGAGCTGTTATGTTTACGTAAACATCCGGTGGCGGCATGTCTACACTGCCCCGATGACGACGGTCAAGGGTCCCCAGAAGGACCGTGACACGAGAGACAGGAAGGCGGGGGCAGCGCGTGGAGACGGTCGATGAAGCGGCGGCGGACCCGAGCGGCCCGGCCACCGCGACGGGAGCCGGCCAGGGGACGGACGCCCCCGCCGCCCCCGCTCCCCGGCGCCGCACCCGGGTCCGCGCCACCGCCTCCATGGCGGACGTGGCACGGCTCGCGGGAGTGTCGGCCCAGACCGTCTCCCGCGTCTCCAACGGCTACCCGGGGGTGACCGAGGAGACCCGCCGCCAGGTGCTCGCCGCGATGAAGGAGCTCGGCTACCGGCCCAACAGCGCCGCCCGCGCCCTCAAGCGGGGCGAGTTCCGCACCATCGGCGTCATCACCTTCACCCTCTCCACCACCGGCAACGTCCGCACCCTGGAGGCCATCGCCACCTCCGCCGCGCGCGAGGGGTACGCGGTGACGCTGCTGCCGGTGGCCGTGCCCACCCAGGACGAGGTGCGCGGCGCGTTCTCCCGCCTCGAGGAGCTCGCCGTCGACGCCGTGATCGTCATCATGGAGGTGCACCTCCTGGACGCGGCGACGGTCCAGCTCCCGCCGCACGTCCAGGTGGTGGTGGTCGACTCCGACGCCGGCGACCGCTACACGGTCGTCGACACCGACCAGCACGGCGGCACCCGCGCCGCCGTCCGGCACCTGCTCGGCCTCGGCCACCGCACCGTGTGGCATCTGGCCGGCCCCGAGGACTCGTTCGCCGCCCAGCGCCGCACGGACGCCTGGCGCGCCGCGCTCACCGAGGCGGGGCGGGAACCGCCGCCGCTCGTCCGCGGCGACTGGTCGGCCGAGTCCGGCTACCGGGCCGGCCTCGAACTCGCCGTCCGCGAGGACTGCACGGCCGTCTTCGCCGCCAACGACCAGATGGCGCTGGGGCTGTTGAGAGCCCTGCACGAACACGGCAGACGAGTGCCGGACGACGTCAGCGTGGTCGGCTTCGACGACATCCCGGAGGCGTCCTCCTTCCTGCCCCCGCTGACCACCCTGCACCAGGACTTCGCCGAGGTGGGACGGCTCTGCGTGCAGGCGGTGCTGCGCAAGATGCGGCAGGAGGGCCCGGAGCGGGGGACGACGCTGGTTCCGGCGCGGCTCGTGCTGCGTGAGAGCACGGCGCCGCCGCCGGAGGGGCGCTGAGGGACACGACGCCGACGCGCGGAGCCGACCCGTGAACCGCCCCGGTCGGCAGGGCCGTCGGCGTGCCGGACGCGACGATCGCCAGGGCCGGCGTCAACCTCGGCTCCTGCACCCGCGACGAGGTCGCCTGCTTCCTCGACGGCCTCGGCCCGGTCGCCGCCGGCCTGGTGACGGCCCCGGCCGGTTCCACACGGAACCGATGCCCACGGCGGAGGACAGCGGGATCTGCGCGGGGGTGGCGAGGGTGGGGAGCGGCGGCCGAACCGAAGGGCGGCGGTTCTCGTCAGGCGCCGACGGCGCTCCGGGAGCCGGCGAACGCGGCGAGGGGCCGGAAGCCGTCCCCCCCCCGCAGGCCGATCCGTGGGTCGACGTGGTGCGGGGACCCCGGCCCGCGGTGGTGGGCGCGTACGTACGCCTGGGCCGCCTCACTCCGCTCGTCGTCCACTCAGGCGAAGGGCCGGCCGCCGGCGGTTGAGGGGCCCGTCCACGTCGAGGAACAGCAGCGGTCGGTCCACGGACCGGACCTTTCTCGTCGCGGGCGGCGATTTCCGGTCCTGGGAGAGGGCCGGGCGACGGCCGTCACACTGCTCCGGCGCACACCGTGCTACTGTCGATCTCTGTTGTGGTCGTGCGGTCATCGACCCGCGGGGCCGGAGGGACCGGCACCGCGCCGGCACCGGCGTCCACCGCGCAGCAGGATCTCACACGGATCACACGGAGAGGTGCACGCTCCGGTCGCTGCTTCTCATGGGTCGCGCCCTCACCGGGCGGAACCGCCCCCGCGGCCCCATTCACCCAGGCTCGTTCTTGCAATTCCCCGCGTTCCCCAGCGGCGGACATTCCTTGAGACGCGCCACATCAAGGAAGGTTCTCCGTGACACAGGCACGCGCGAACGATCGAACCGCCCGCACCCGCTCCGCCGGCAAGGGCTCCCCGAAGGGCGGCCGCCGTTCCGGCGCCGCGGGCGGCCGCGGCGGTGCGCCGCGCCAGTCCAAGGGCGGCTCGGGCCGCAGGACCGTGACGACCGGGGAGTTCGCCCTCCCCGAGACGATCACCCCCGCCCTCCCCGCGGTGGACGCCTTCGAGGACCTCGGCCTCCCCGGCGAGATGCTGGCCACCCTCGGCAGTGAAGGCGTCACCGCACCGTTCCCCATCCAGGCGGCCACGCTGCCGAACTCCCTGGCCGGCCGTGACGTCCTCGGCCGTGGCCGTACCGGCTCCGGCAAGACCCTCGCCTTCGGCCTGCCGCTGCTCGCCCGCACGGCCGGCCGCCGCGCCGAGCCCCGCAAGCCGCTCGCCCTCGTCCTCGTCCCCACCCGGGAACTCGCCGGACAGGTCACCGACGCGCTGACCCCCTACGCCCGCTCCGTGCGGCTGCGGGTCGCCACCGTGGTCGGCGGGCTGTCGATCGGCAAGCAGGCGTCCGCGCTGCGGGCCGGCGCCGAGGTCGTCGTCGCGACGCCGGGACGGCTGAAGGACCTCGTGGACCGGGGCGACTGCATACTCGACGAGGTCGCCATCACCGTGCTCGACGAGGCGGACCAGATGACCGACATGGGCTTCATGCCCCAGGTCACCAGGCTGCTCGACCTGGTGCGCCCAGAGGGACAGCGGCTGCTGTTCTCCGCCACGCTCGACCGCAACGTCGACCAGCTCGTCCGCCGCTACCTCAGCGACCCGGTGGTCCACTCCGTCGACCCGTCCGCGGGCGCGGTGACCACCATGGAGCACCACGTGCTCCACATCGACGACGCGGACAAGCGCCGTACGACGACCGAGATCGCGGCGCGGGACGGCCGGGTCATCATGTTCCTCGACACCAAGCACGCGGTGGACCGGCTGACCAAGCACCTGCTGAGCAACGGCGTGCGGGCCGCGGGCCTGCACGGCGGCAAGTCGCAGCCGCAACGGACGCGGACGCTCACCCAGTTCAAGGAGGGTCACGTGACCGTGCTGGTGGCGACGAACGTCGCCGCGCGCGGCATCCACGTCGACGACCTCGGCCTGGTCGTCAACGTCGACCCGCCCGGCGACCCCAAGGACTACCTCCACCGCGGCGGCCGCACCGCCCGGGCCGGCGAGTCCGGCAGCGTGATCACCCTCGTCACGCGGGACCAGCGGCGCGACGTCAGCCGGCTGATGTCCCAGGCGGGCATCACCCCGCGCATCACGGAGGTGCGGCCGGGCGACGAGGAGCTGACCCGCATCACCGGCGCGCGTACGCCCTCCGGCGTCCCGGTCGTCATCACGGTCCCGGTCGTGGAACGCCCCCGCCGCACCGCCACGTCCCCGTCCCGCAACCGCCGCCGCCGCGGCGCGCCGGGCCGGCAGGGCCAGGCCCAGCCGAAGGGCGGTACGACCCGGAACGGCGCCCCGGCCGCCCAGGAGCGCACCGGCTCCGGCCGCAACAGCCGAGCCGACGAAGCGCCGCGCCGCAAGCCGCGCACGAAGCCGGCGATGGACCGCGCGGCCTAGTCGCAGGTCCCCGGTCCGGGCCGCGCGACGCGGTCCGGACCGATCCGGCGCTGGTCGGCAGTACCCCGGCCACCGCCGTTCGCTCGTCTCCCTCACGCCGTACCACGCCGAGGGCATCGGCACCCGGTGGTCCCCCGCCCTCCGCAGCCACCGGCGATGATCGGCGATCCGGTCGTCCGGGGAGGACAGTCGTCCGGGGAGGACGATCGGCACCCGCACGGTGGCCCCAGGGCCCCCGCGACAGCGACGAGAGGCATCCGTGGGCGTCGCTCCCAGCGGCGGGCGCCCGTACCGGCATACCGAGAAAGCGACAAGGCGACCCACCGCACCGGCCACCCCTCGGTGCGCGCCGAAACGCCCGCCCGCTAGCGTGCCCCCATGAGCGCCGTCACCGCCCCCGTCCGCCACCACCCCACGCCATCGGCCGGGGGCGCGGCGTGACGCCGCTCGAGATGGCCGGGGTGTTCGGCGCCGGTGTCGGGGCCGGGGCCTTGAACGCCGTGGTCGGGTCCGGCACGCTCGTGACGTTCCCCGTGCTGCTCGCCGCCGGACTGTCGCCCCTCACCGCCACCGTGTCCAACGCCCTCGGGCTCGTGCCCGGCGCCGTCAGCGGGGCCGTCGGCTACCGTCGCGAGCTCGCCGGACAGGGCGGCCGCGTCCGCAAGCTCGGCGTCGGTGCCGCGCTCGGGGGGATCACCGGTGCCGTCCTGCTGCTCGCCCTGCCCGCCGAGGCCTTCGAGACCATCGTGCCCTGTCTCGTCGGGCTGGCCCTCGTCCTCGTCGCCCTCCAGCCGCTGATCAGCCGGAAAGTGCGGGAACGCAGGCCGGCGGACCGCCCCGTGCGGCGGGACGGCGGGCGGCCGCTGTTCGCCGGGCTGACACTCGCCAGCGTCTACGGCGGCTACTTCGCCGCCGCGCAAGGCATCATCTACCTCTCCCTGATGGGCCTGCTCCTCGACGAGCCGCTCCAGCGGCTCAACGCGGTCAAGAACGTCCTCGCCGCCGTCGTCAACACGGTGGCCGCCGTCTTCTTCCTCTTCGTCGCCGACTTCGACTGGACGGCCGTCGCCCTCATCGCGGCCGGCTCCACGCTGGGCGGACAGCTCGGGGCGGCGACGGGCCGTCGCTTCCGCCCCGCCGTACTCCGCGCCCTCGTCATCGCCGTCGGGACCGTCGCCCTCGTCCAACTCCTCCTGCGCTGAGCCGGGAGCGGGGGGACGGCGCGCACCACCGGGGCGCGCCCCGCCTCCCCGAAGGCTTCGGCACACCCTTGCCGTCCGCGCACGTCCGCAGTTCCCTCAGGTCAGGAGACTTTCCCAACCATCCGTCACGGACGGAATCCCCACGCGGAACCACGCCGGGGAGGGCGCCGGCGACTTCGCGATGTCCCAGCACTCCCTCGACCTCATGGTGGAGAAGAAGACCGGCTGGGTCGACTGGAACTTCTCCGACGACCCCCGCACCGGAGCCGTGTCCACCCCGGGCACCTGCGCCGACGACGGTCCCCGGGCGGGGACGGCCGTGCTCAAGCCCGCCGGTGTGCGGATCCGCGACCGGATCAGGACACCGGACGCCTTCCGCGCGGGATGAGCCTCCGGGGTGTCCCCGGCCGGCGCCTGTCCCACGTCCCGCAGGCGCCGGCCCGCCCCTCACGGCAGGATCGACCCCACGCACCCGCCGTCACACGCACCGCCGTGCTTCGGCGTGCGTTCGGCGGGCACCCGCTTCCGCATCACCACGCGAGCCCGTCGGGCATACGCTGCACAAGGGGGCCCGGTGAGACGGGACCGGAAAGGCGGAAGACGACGTGACGGCCGACCACCCGGACGAGCGACAGGGTCGTGACCACCCGGATACGCACGAGGGCCGTACGGCGGCGGACGCGGGGACCGACGCGTCCCGCACCACCGGCGAGAACCTGCTCCACGGTCTGGAGGTGGACACCCGGCGGCCGGAGCGTCCCGTGCTCCTGGACGCCGACGGCACCCCCATCGAGACCTGGCGCGAGAACCACCCCTACGACCGGAAGATCCGCAGGTCGGAGTACGAACGCACGAAGCGTGTCCTGCAGATCGAGCTGCTGAAGATGCAGCGGTGGGTGAAGGACACCGGCCAGCGGATCGTCGTCGTCTGCGAGGGACGCGACGCGGCCGGCAAGGGCGGCACCATCCAGCGGTTCATGGAACGCCTCAACCCCCGCGGCGCCCGCGTCGTCGCCCTGGAGAAGCCGACCGAACGGGAGGCGGGGCAGTGGTACTTCCAGCGCTACGTGGCCCATCTCCCGGCCCGCGGTGAGATCGTCTTCTTCGACCGCTCCTGGTACAACCGGGCCGGCGTCGAGCGGGTCATGGGCTTCTGCTCGGACGAGGAGTACCGGCTGTTCCTCGAGCAGACCCCGCTGTTCGAGCAGTTGCTCACCGACGACGGGATCATGCTGGTGAAGTTCTGGTTCTCGGTCTCCCGGGCCGAGCAGCGCACCCGCTTCGCCATCCGCCAGGTCGACCCGCTGCGGCGCTGGAAGCTGTCGCCGATGGACCTCGAATCGCTGGACCGCTGGGACGACTACACCAAGGCGAAGGTGGAGATGTTCCGCGCCACGGACACCCCGCACGCGCCGTGGACGGTCGTGAAGAACAACGACAAGCGGCGGGGGCGGCTGGAGGCGATGCGCAGCCTCCTCGACCGCTGCGACTACCCGGCCAAGGACCACGAGGCCCTCGGCAAACCGGACCCGCTGATCGTGGGCGCGGCCGACACCCTGCTGGAGCCCGGCGAGGAACCGGAGGTCCTGTCCCCGACCCCGCTGGCGGGCCCCGGCCACGGCCCGGGCGCCCACCCGGACGACGAGCAGCGGCCGGGCTCCTGACCCCGGCCGCGCCGGGCATGCTCCCGGGCAGCCGGTCCCGGGGCCTCGGCCCACCAGGCCGGGCAGGTCCCGGAGGCCCGAGGCCCGTCCCGGGTGCCCGGGCGGTCCCGCTCGGCCGCGCCGTGCACGCCCCCGGGCCGTCCCAGGCGCTCTGACGGTCCCGTCCGGCCGTGTGGTTTCGTCGGACTCGCGGTTCCGTCCGGCCAGGCGGTCCCGTCGGGCCACGGGGCTCGTCCGGCCGTGTGGTCCCTTCTGGTCGCATGGTCTTGCCCGGCCGTGTGGTCTCGTCGGACTCGCGGTCCCGTCCGGCCAGGCGGTCCCGTCGGCCCGAACGGGCCTGCCCAGCCGGGCGGCCCCGCCCGGGCCACGCCCGCCCGTCCGTGCGGGACCGCCCAGCCGCACCGACGACCTCACCGCGCCGACGACCTCACCACGTCGCCCCACGCGTCCTCACTCCGACGCCGCCGGCACCCTCACCTCACCGGTCCCCGAAGCCTCCGCCCCGCCCGCCACCCGCACCGTGAACGGCCGGTCGGTGCCGGACGCCGCCACTCGCAGCACATCCCCGTCCCGGCGCACCCGGAACGTCGCCGCCGGCAGGCCCGCCGTGTCCGGCACGGTCACCTCCGCCGTCCAGTCGGGCGCGGCCGGCGGGTGGACCAGCAGCACCGGCGCGTCCAGCCAGTCGCCGTCCGGGCGGGAGTCGTCCCCGGCCAGCGGCAGCACCGCGCCCTCACGGACGTACAGCGGCAGACTGTCGTAGCCGTGGTGCTCGGTGCGCCAGCACGGGCCCGTCACCCGCTCCCCGCTGAGCAGATGCGTCCAGGTGCCCTCCGGCAGGTACACCTCCACCTCGCCGTCCGCGCTGAACACGGGCGCGACCAGCAGGTCGGGGCCCAGCATGTACTGACGGTCCAGCGGGCGGCACGCCGGGTCGGCCGGGAACTCCAGCAGCATCGGCCGCATCATCGGCACACCCGTGCGGTGCGCCTCGGCCGCCGCGCCGTACAGGTACGGCATCAACCGGTGCTTGAGCAGCGTGAACCGACGGGCGACGTCCACCGCCTCGTCGCCGAACTCCCACGGCACGCGGTACGACGTGGAGCCGTGCAGCCTGCTGTGCGAGGACAGCAGGCCGAAGGCCAGCCAGCGCGTGAAGACCTCCGGGGCGGGCGTGCCCTCGAACCCGCCGATGTCATGGCTCCAGAAGCCGAACCCGCTCAGCGACAGCGACAGCCCGCCGCGCAGCGACTCCGCCATCGCCTCGAAGGACGACCAGCAGTCCCCGCCCCAGTGCACCGGGTACTGCTGGCCGCCGGCGGTCGCGGACCGGGCGAAGACGACAGCCTCGCCCTGCCCGCGCTCCTTCTCCAGCAGTTCGAACACGGTGCGGTTGTACAGGTGCGTGTAGTAGTTGTGCATCCGCTCGGGGTCCGAGCCGTCGTGCCAGACGACGTCGGTCGGGATGCGCTCGCCGAAGTCGGTCTTGAAGCAGTCCACCCCCTGGTCTAGCAGCGCTTTCAGTTTGCTCTGGAACCAGGCGCGGGCGTCCGGGCTGGTGAAGTCGACCAGTCCCATGCCGGCCTGCCACAGGTCCCACTGCCACACGTCGCCGTTGGGCCGGCGCACCAGGTGCCCGAGCGCGGCGGCCTCCTCGAACAGCGGGGACTTCTGGGCGATGTACGGGTTGATCCACACGCTGACGCGCAGACCCTTGTCCTTGAGGCGGGCCAGCATGCCCTCCGGGTCGGGGAAGACCTCCGGGTCCCACTGGAAGTCGCACCACTGGTACTCGCGCATCCAGAAGCAGTCGAAGTGGAACACCGACAGCGGGATGCCGCGTTCGGCCATGCCGTCGACGAACGAGGTCACCGTCGCCTCGTCGTACGAGGTGGTGAACGAGGTGCTCAGCCACAGGCCGAACGACCAGGCGGGCGGCAGCGCGGGGCGGCCGGTGAGGGCGGTGTAACGGCTCAGGACGTCCTTCGGGGTCGGGCCGGCGATGACGTAGTACTCCAGCGTCTGGTCCTCGACGCTGAACTGCACCTGGCCGACGGACTCGGAGCCGACCTCGAAGGAGACCGCGCCGGGGTGGTTGACGAAGACGCCGTAGCCGCGTGAGGACAGGTAGAACGGGACGTTCTTGTAGGCCTGTTCGCTGCTGGTACCGCCGTCGGCCTGCCACACGTCGACGGTCTGGCCGTTCTTGACGAACGGGGTGAAGCGTTCACCCAGGCCGTAGACGTGCTCGCCGACGCCGAGGGACAGCCGGCTCAGCACGTGGTGCGCCCCGTCGGCGGTGGTGGCGTACGCCGTGCTCTTGGCGCCGGCCCGGGTCAGCTCCCGTCCGTCCGCGTCGAGGAAGGTGAGCCCGAAGGCGCCGTCCGCGTCCAGCCGCAGGGTCAGCGGGCCGCTGGTCAGTTCCGTGGCCGGGCCGTCCCGGCGCACCTCGCCCACGCCCTCCGCCTCGCCCGCCAGGGCGAAGTGGGGGCCGGGGTCGCGCCTGCCGGCGTGATGGGTGACCCGCACGCCGACGACGCCCTCGGCGGGGGAGAAGCAGTCGACCGTGACCAGCGGGGCGTTGAGGGTGTCGCCCCGGCGCGTCACCTTCCTCGTCGCGGCGTAGCTGGTGAAGCGCTTCGATTCCGCGTGGACATCTCGCACCTCGGTGGCGTACGAGATCTGGACGCCGTCGCGGATGCGCCAGAAGCCGTCGGTGAATTTCATGGTCTTCCTCGGGATCGGGAGGGCGGGGGAGATACGAGAGTCACCTCTGACCAGGAACTATGACAGGAACCTCGGAACCTGTCACGCCCTGGGGCGAGAAGAACGTGCCTCTGGGGGGCTAGCGCGACCGGCTCGCGCTGACGTATTAGTAATCAGGCCAAACAAATTAAACCCCGGTGCTGCGTCAGATGAAACCCCCACTGCGGCGGTCCGTAATCGAAGCGCTTCACCTGTCATCCCACAGAGCCGCCGGCCCGGCGCAGCCGAGCCGGTCCCACCCAGGGGCACCCACCGTGACAGCACATCCAACGGTTGCCGCACGTCATCCGCGCGGACGCGCGCGCCGAGCCGTCTCCTCGCTCGCCACCGCAGCGGTCCTCGTCGCCTCGGCGGCGCTGACCGGCTGCGCCGAGCAGCGCGACGACGACGTCTACACCGTCCTGAACTCCTCGACCGACGAGACCTACCACCGCTGGGACGCCGAGGCGATGGCCCGCTGCGGCAAGCAGCTCGGGGTCACCGTCGAGCAGCAGAGCGTCCCCGCGTCCCAGGTCATGACCAAGGCGCTGCGCATGGCCTCGTCGAAGTCACTGCCGGACGTCGTGCAGTTCGACGCCTCCGAGATGCCCGTGTTCGCCGAGGCAGGCGGGCTGGTCGACCTGCGCACCCTCGGCCTGTCGACCGACCACGTCCCCGACGGGATCGTCGACTTCGGCTCCTACCGGGGCACCTACTACGGAGCCGCCCGCTCCGTGAACACCCTCGCCCTCTTCTACAACAAGGACGTCCTCGCCGAGGCGGGCGTCCGCACCCCCGCCACCTGGGACGAACTGCGGGAAGCGGCACGCGAGCTCACCCGCGGCAAGCGCTACGGCCTGGCGCTCAGCGCGGGCGGCGCCGAGGACGGCGTCTTCCAGTTCACGCCGTTCATGTGGTCCAACGGCGGAGACGAACGCGAGCTCGACAGCCCGGAGGTCGTCGAGGCGCTCGACTTCTGGAAGGCGCTGCTGAAGGACGGCTCGCTCTCCCGGTCCACGGTCAACTGGACCCAGGCCGACGTCAACGACCAGTTCATGGCCGGGAACGCCGCCATGATGATCAACGGCCCCTGGCAGGTCGAGACCCTCAACAGCGACCCGTCCCTGAACTGGGGCATCGCCGAGATCCCGGTGCCCGAGGCGGGAGCCGACTCGGTGGCCCCGCTCGGCGGCGCCGTGCTCACCGTGCCCCGCACCGGGGACGGTGAGCGCCAGCGCACGGCCGGCCGGATCGTCGCCTGCCTGACGAGCGAGAAGGAACAGCTCACCTACGCCCTGAACAGCTGGATGGTCCCGGCCGACGAACGGGCCGCCGCCCGCTGGCGGGCGCGGGTGCCCGAACTGGACGCACTGGCCGACCAGGTCGCCGCCGCCCGCTCCCGCACCGCCCAGCTCGGCGCCGGCTGGCCGGCCGTCTCCCTCGCCCTGCAGAGCGCCTTCCAGTCCGCCCTGACCGGCCAGTCCAGCGAGGCCGCCCTGAAGCGCGCCCAGCAGCGGGCCACGAGCGGGAACTGAGGTACGCCCCCATGACCACGTCCACCGTCACCGCCCCGCCGTCCGCCGCCGCGGGCAAGCCGGCCGCGCCGGACCCGGCCCGCGCCCGCCGGCGCCGCAGGCTCGCCCAGTGGGGCTTCGTCGCGCCCGCCGTCGTCTTCATGCTGCTGTTCTTCGGCTACCCGCTCGTCCGCAACGTCGTGATGAGCTTCCAGCACTACACGCCGAAGACCTTCTTCACCGGCGAGGCCCCCTTCAACGGCGCCGACAACTGGTCGTCCGTCTTCCACGACGCCCTCTTCGGCAAGGCCCTCTGGCACACCCTGGTCTTCACCGCGGGCTCCCTGCTCGGCCAGTTCTGCATCGGCCTCGCCCTCGCCGTCTTCTTCAACCGCCGCTTCCCCCTCGGCGGCGTCCTGCGCTCGCTGATCCTGCTGCCCTGGCTGGTGCCCATGGTGGTGTCCGGCATCGTCTGGCGCCGCATCCTCGACCAGGACACCGGCGTACTGAACGCCTTCCTCGACACCCTCGGCCTCGGCGGGGGCACCCCGTGGCTGACCAGCCCCGGCATGGCGCTGCTCTCGGTGATCCTGGTGAACATCTGGATCGGCATCCCGTTCAACATGGTCATCCTCTACGGCGGCCTCCAGGAGATTCCCAGAGAGCTGTACGAGGCGGCCTCCCTGGACGGCGCCTCCGCCTGGCGCGCCTTCCGCTCCGTCACCCTGCCGATGCTGAAGCCGGTGATCACGGTCGTGCTGGTGCTGGGCTTCATGTCGACGGTGAAGATCCTTGACCTGATCCTCGCCCTCACCGACGGCGGCCCCGCCGACGCCACCCAGACCCTGGGCACGCTCACCTACCAGAACTCCTTCGTGGAGCTGGACTTCGGCGCCGGCGCGGTCGTCGGCAACGTCCTGATCCTGATCTCCGCCGTGTTCGCGGTGTTCTACCTGCGGGCCAACCGCACCGAGGGGAAGTGACCGACATGGCCGCCCACGCGCCCACCGCGCCCCGCCGCCGCTGGGGCTCCACCGTCGCGGGCCTGCTCGTCCTCGCGGTGATGCTGTTCCCGCTGTACTGGATGCTCAACACCGCGCTCCAGCCCGACGCCGGACTCCTCCAGGTCGACCCGGTCCCGTCGGGTCTCGACCTCTCCGGGTTCACCAAGGCCCTCACCGACCAGGGCGGCAACCTGCTGACCTCCCTGCTGGTGTCCGTCGGCGCCGTCGCGATCTGCCTCGCGATCGCCGCGCCCGCCGCCTACGGCCTGGCCCGCTTCGGCCTGCGCGGCTCGCGCACCATGGTGTTCGGCACCCTGATCACCCAGATGGTGCCGGGCATCGTCATCGCCAACGCCCTCTACACCTCCTACGTCGACCTGGGCCTGGTGAACTCCTACTTCGGTCTGATGCTCGCGGACGCCTCGCTCGGCATCCCCTTCTCCATCGTGCTGATGCGCTCCTTCATGGTGTCCATCCCCGGAGAGGTGATCGAGGCCGCCGAGATCGACGGGGCCGGGCCGGTACGGGTGTTCCTGCGGGTGGTGCTGCCGATGAGCCGCAACGCCCTGATCACCTCCGGCCTGTTCGCCTTCCTGTTCGCGTGGAGCGACTTCATGTTCGCCCTCACCCTGAACACCACGGACGACGTCAAACCGATCACGCTGGGCATCTACCAGTACATCGGCGCGCACGTCGGGGACTGGGGCGCGGTCATGGCCGCGGCCGTGCTCTCCGCCGTACCCGCCGCGATCCTGCTCGTCCTCGCCCAGAAGTACATCGCCGCCGGCATCACCGGAGGCTCAGTCAAGTGACCACCGCACACACCGAGACGGACTCCACCCGCATGAGCGACTTCCCCCGGTTCCCGCCCGGCTTCGTCTTCGGCGCCGCCACCGCCTCCTACCAGATCGAGGGGGCGGCCCGGGAGGACGGGCGCGGCCCGTCGATCTGGGACACCTACAGCCACACCCCCGGCCGGGTCGCGAACGGCGACACCGGCGACGTCGCCTGCGACCACTACCACCGCTACCCGCAGGACGTGGCCCTGCTGCGCGACCTCGGCGTGGACTCGTACCGCTTCTCCGTGGCGTGGCCGCGGATCGTGCCCGACGGCACCGGCCCGGTGAACCCCAAGGGCCTCGACTTCTACTCCCGGCTGGTCGACGAACTCCTCGCCGCGGGCATCGAGCCGGCCGTCACCCTCTACCACTGGGACCTCCCGCAGGCCCTGGAGGACCGTGGCGGCTGGCGGGTGCGGGAGACCGCGGAGCGGTTCGCCGACTACACGGCCGTCGTCGCGGACCGCCTGGGCGACCGGGTGCCGCGCTGGATCACCCTGAACGAGCCCTGGTGCAGCGCCTTCCTCGGTTACTCCGTCGGCCGCCACGCCCCCGGCGCCCGCGAGGGCCGGGGGGCGCTCGCCGCCGCCCACCACCTGCTGGTCGGCCACGGACTCGCCGTGCGGGCCCTGCGCGCGGCGGGCGTCCGCGAGGCGGGCATCACCCTCAACCTCGACCACCATCTGCCCGCGACGGACTCCGACGCCGACCGGGCGGCGGTGGTGCGCGCCGACACCCTGCACAACCTGGTCTGGACGGAGCCGATCCTCGCCGGTCGCTACCCGGACACCGAGGAGGAGACCTGGGGCGAGCTGATCACCGGGCAGGACTTCCGCCGCGACGGCGACCTGGAGCTGATCGCGCAGCCGCTGGACTTCCTCGGGGTCAACTACTACCGCCCGATCGTCGTGGCCGACGCCCCTCACCGGGAGAGCGACCCCGCCCTGCGGGTGGCGACCGACAACCGCTGCACCGAGGAGCCCATGCCGGGCGTGCGGCGCACCGCCATGGGCTGGCCGGTGGCCCCCGGCACCCTCACCGATCTCCTGACGGACCTGAAGGAGCAGTACGGGGACGCGCTGCCACCGGTCCACATCACGGAGAACGGCTCCGCCGAGGACGACGAGGTGGCCCCCGACGGCGCCGTGCACGACACCGACCGCGTGCACTACCTGCGCGACCACCTCACCGCGCTGCGCGCCGCGATCGACGCGGGCGTCGACGTCCGCGGCTACTACGTGTGGTCCCTGCTGGACAACTTCGAATGGGCCTTCGGCTACGACAAGCGGTTCGGCATCGTCCGCGTCGACTACGCCACCCAGCGGCGCATCCCGAAGGACAGCTACCACTGGTACCGCCGCATGATCGCCGCCCAGCGGCCCTGACGGGGACGCGCCCCGGGCGGCCGTACACCTCTCGGTGCGCCGGCCGGACCCGCGCCGGCCGGACCCGCGGCGGGCGGGCCCGGCCGGGCGGGCGGGCCGTCAGGGCGCGGGCACCTCGTCCACGAACGAGGTGCCCGCGGCGCGGTAGGCGTCGATCTTCGCCGCGACCTGGGCGGGCGTCAGCACCTGGTCCTTGACGTGCAGGACGTAGTCGACCTGCTGGTGGTAGGAGCGGGGCGTGGTCGACCGCTGGCCCTCCAGGTCGATCAGCCACTGGTTGAAGTTGATCGACATCGGCCGCTCCGGCAGGTACGCGGCGTCGTGGGTGCCGAAGTGCCGCCCGTCGACGTAGTAGGTGATACCGGAGTCGTCGATGGTGACGACCAGGTCGTGCCAGCCGGCGAAGCTCTGGCGGCTCTCGCTGTGCTGGTTGACGGCCTGCCAGGGATCGGGGGCGTAGGTCTCCCAGGACGTCGTGTACAGGATCGAGGACGGCTCGCCCCAGCCGCCGTTGGGCAGGTACTCGAAGTCGTACTCGGCGTAGTCGTCGGCCATCGGCGCCTTGAGGTCGTTGATGGTGAAGAACGTCTGCACGACGCGGTCGCCGTCCGGGCCGGAGACGGGGGCGTCGGAGAAGCGCACCCGGGCCGCGTAGGTGCCGTACGCGAACTTCATGCTCCGGGTGAGGATCTCGGTGTGCGTGGTGGAGGCGCCCGTGCCCGCGGTGGACGTCTCCAGGTCCATCACCGAGTTCCCGCCCGAGGACCCGAAGGTCACCTTCGCCGGGTCCCAGGTCGCGCCGGGCACTCCGGGGCCGCCCGCGTTGGAGCGGACGCTCCAGCCGTGCGCCGTGAGGTCCGGGTCGGTGTGCGACGCGTAGTCGAAGTCGTCGAACAGCGCCTGACCGCCCTCACCGGGCGGGTCGGTGGGATCCGTGGGGTCGGTCGGGCCGTCGCCCTCGGGGCCCGTGCCCCACACGGCGGCGCCCGCGAGCCGCGCGGTCACCTTGTCCCAGTCGGCGTACGACGTCCGCGCCGCGCCGAAGGAGTAGTCGTCGCTCTGCCGCAGCGTCCGCCAGTCGGCCCGGTGGAACCGCAGTTGCAGGTCGCCGGTGTCGGCGCCGGGCGCCAGCGACCCGGCGGACGGGGTGAACCCGATCTCCAGGTAGCGGTCGGCGGTCGCGGTGGGCCGGGGGAGCGTGCCGAACGTGCCGGTGACGGCCGAGCAGCCGACGACCGCCCAGGAGCAGGCGAAGCGGTACGCGGCGTCGGGGGCGTCGGCCTTGAAGTAGTAGCGGATCTTCACCTGGCTCAACCGCACGGGAGCGGAGCCGGTGTTGCGGACCTTGAACCAGGGCTCGCTCTGGTCGGCGGTGGCCCCGGGGGCACTCGTGCGGTACTGCACGGCGAGCGCGCCGTCCGCGGCGGTGGCCGTGGGCGCGGGGAGCCCGGTGAGGGCGGCGCCGCCCAGCAGGGCGGTGAGGGCGAGTGCCGCGCGGGCGCGGCGGCCGGTGGGACGAGTACGCATCCGTGGTCCTTTCGCGGTGGGGGTGGCGCACGGTGGTGCGTCCGCGCGGCGGGCGTGGGGCGCCGACCGGCGCGGGCTCGCGGTGACGGACCGGTCCTCGGAACTGACCAGTTGCCCGCCGAGGCCTTACCAGTGGTGTCGAGAGAAGGTGGCATAGACCAATAGGCGCGTCAACCCTGCGCGTCGAAAGCGGAGTTGACATTGTCGAAGGCGACCCTGGTGGCCACCGGACCAGTTAAGGTCGGGGGCATACCAGTCGCCCCGCGTCCCGCCCGCGGCCGACGACGAGGGGAGCCCCGCATGGCCGTCGATCCCGCCGCCTCGGGCGCGGTGCTCAAGCGTGAACGGGTGCGCGACGCGCTCCTCGAACTCATCGAGACCCGCCGCCCCGGCGACGCCGTCCCCTCCGAGCGCGTCCTCTGCGCCCGGCTCGGCGTCTCACGCCCGACCGTGCGGGCCGCGGTCGACGAACTCGTGGTCGCGGGACTGCTGGTGCGCGAGCACGGCCGGGGCATGTTCGTGGCCGCCGAGAAGATCACCCAGGAACTGGTGCCGGAGCACGGTGCGTTGACCGTGCCGCGGGCCAAGGGCGTGTGGACCAGCCGCGTCCTCGAGTTCCGCACGCTCCCGGCCGGCGCCCGGGTGGGCCGCAGGCTGCGCGTCTCGCCGGCCGCCCGGATCCGGTACGCGGCCCGGCTGCGGCTGGTGGACGGCGCCCCGATGGCCATCGAGCACCTGCACCTCCCCGCCGGCCTGGTGCCCGGCCTCACCGAGGCGGAGCTCGAACAGGGCGATCTGTACGAGCACTTCCGGGAGCGGCACGGGGTGCGGGTCGGCGAGGCCGTGCAGTCCGTCGAGCCGACCGTGACGACCCGCGCGGAGGCGGAACTGCTGGACGTGCCCGAGCTGTCACCGGCCCTGCTGTTCGAGCGCCTCACCACCGACACCGCCGGCCGTCCGGTGGAGTACGTCCACTCCGTCTACCGGGGCGACCGCTACCGGATCGTGTCCCGGCTCGCGCTGGGCCCGTCCGCCCCGCGCGCGGGAGAGGCGGAAGCGGCCAGGGGGGACCACCACCCGGGTTTCCCGCCCGGCGATCTCCCGTCCCACGGCCCGGTCAGCTTCTCGGCGCACGGAGTCGTGCAGCGCGGCTGAGCCGCTGCTTCCAGCGGGTCGCGAGAGCACGCGGAACCTCCGACTCCTGCACGGTCGCCCTCACCATTGACAGGTCCATACCAGCGCGCAACTCTCGGTGAGAGCGCTCTCACAACGGTTCTCGGACACTGTCGAACGGAGGACGACCATGCTGCGCACCCTCAGACGCCGGATCACGGCGGTGGCGCTGGGCATCGCCACCGCACTCGGCGGGTCCTGGCTCGCCGCCGGGGTCCCGTCCCCCGCGCACGCCGCGGTCCCGGCCACCGTCCCGCTGACCATCACCAACACCTCGGGCCGCGCGGAGCCGGTCCACATCTACAACCTCGGCACCGAGCTGTCGTCCGGCCGGCAGGGCTGGGCGGACGCGAGCGGCGCCTTCCACCCCTGGCCCGCCGGCGGCAACCCGCCGACCCCCGCACCCGACGCCTCCATACCGGGCCCGGCGCCCGGCCGGTCCACGACCATCCAGGTCCCCAGGCTCTCCGGCCGGATCTACTTCTCCTACGGCCGCAAGATGGAGTTCCGGCTGGCCACCGGCGGCCTCGTGCAGCCCGCCGTGCAGAACCCCACGGACCCCCACCGCGACATCCTCTTCAACTGGTCCGAGTACACGTTCAACGACGACGGACTGTGGATCAACAGCACCCAGGTCGACATGTTCTCCGCGCCCTACACGGTGGGCGTGCAGCGCGGCGACGGCACCACGCTGAGCACCGGCAAGCTGCGGCCCGGCGGCTACCACGGCGTGTTCGACGCCCTCAGAGGACAGCCCGGCGGCTGGGCGAACCTCATCCAGACCCGCTCCGACGGCACCGTGCTGCGCGCCCTGTCACCGCTGTACGGGGTGGAGACCGGCGCCCTCCCGGCCTCGATCACGGACGACTACGTCAACCGGGTCTGGGACAAGTACACCCGCACCGACCTGGTCGTCACGCCCTTCGCCGACCGCCCCGACGTCCGGTACACCGGCCGGGTCTCCGGAGGCGTCCTGCGGTTCACCGACGCCGCCGGCAACGTCGTCACCACCTTCCAGAAGCCGGACGCCTCGTCCGTCTTCGGCTGCCACCGGCTCCTCGACGCGCCCAACGATCAGGTGCGCGGCCCCATCTCGCGCACCCTGTGCGCGGGCTTCCACCGCACCACCCTGCTCGCCAACCCCCACCAGCCCGACCGGAGCGCGGCCGGCTTCTACCAGGAGCCGGTCACCAACCACTACGCGCGGGTCATCCACGCGCACATGGTCGACGGAAAGGCGTACGGCTTCGCCTTCGACGACGTCGGCCACCACGAGTCGCTCGTCCACGACGGCGCTCCGCGCCAGGCGTTCCTGACGCTCGCCCCGTTCGACTGACCGCTCCCGCGCACCGCCCCCGGCCGGTCCGCCGGCCGGGGGCGGACCGGCCGACACCCCGCCGGCACACGCCCGTTGTGTCCCGTGATCACCACGGCCCCCCGGGCACCATAGGGTGCCACCATGTCTGCCACGTTGAACGCGGGGAAAACCCGCGCCGCGCTGAGAACCTCGGCGCGCATCTCGGGGGAACTGCTGCTGGTCCTGGTGGCGACCGGGGTGGCCCTCTGGCTGCTGGGCCGGATGTGGTCCGTGGTCTGGCCCCTGATAGTGGGCCTGTTGCTCACCACGCTCACCTGGCCCCCGACCCACTGGCTGCGCCGGCGCGGTCTGCGCCCGGCGGTCGCCGCGTCCCTGGTGACCGTGCTGTTCCTGCTGGTCGGCGCGGGCACCGTGGCGCTCATCGCGGTGCCCGTCGCATCGGAGGCCGGTCAGCTCGGCGACGGTGTCGTCCAGGGCGTGCAGAAGCTGCGCGAGTGGGCCGAGGGACCGCCGCTGAACATCGACGACGCCCAGATCGCGGGCGCCTTCGACGCCGCGACCGCCCGTCTCCAGGACAGCGCCGGGTCCATCGCGACCACCGCCGTCACAGGGGTGAGCACCGTCTTCAGCGGCGTCGTCACCGCCGTCCTGGCGCTCTTCCTGATGTTCTTCTTCCTGAAGGACGGTCCGCGCTTCCTGCCGTGGCTGCGCCGCCAGCTCCCCGGCCGGCTCGCCGCCGACGTGCCGGCCGTCGCCGCGCGCTGCTGGAACACCCTCGGCGCGTTCGTGCGGTCGCAGGCGCTCGTCGGTCTCATCGACGCCGTGCTGATCGGGCTCGGCCTGTGGATCCTCGACGTGCCGCTGGTCCTGCCGCTCTCGGTGCTGACCTTCGTGTCCGCGTTCGTGCCCATCGTCGGCGCCCTGTTCGCCGGCCTGGTCGCCGTGCTGATCGCGCTGGTGTCCAACGGGCTGATGGACGCGGTGCTCGTGCTGGTGGTCATCGTCGTCGTGCAGCAGCTCGAGGGCAACGTGTTCCAGCCGATGATCCAGAGCCGCGGGCTCGGCCTGCACGCGGCGGTCGTCCTGCTGGCGGTGACACTGGGCGGCAGCCTGGCCGGCATCGTCGGCAGCCTGCTCGCCGTGCCGGTCGCCGCTCTCATCGCGGTCGTCTGGAACTACCTGCGCGAACAGCTCACCGACCCGCCGGCACCCCAGCCTCCGGCACCGCAGTCGCCCGCACCGGAGCCTCCGGCGCCGCAGTCCCCGGCGCCCGGCGCCCCCGCCGCCTGACCGCCCTCCCGACCCCCAGGAAGACCTCGTGACGTACGACCTCACCGCACTGCGCGCCGCGATCCCCGCGCTGGCCGCCGGCACCGCCCACTTCGACGGCCCCGGCGGCACCCAGACGCCGCGCCCCGTCATCGACGCGATCGCCGACGCCCTCGCGCGGCCGCTGTCCAACCGGGGCGGCCTGCTGCCCGGCGAGCGCAACGCCGACACCCTCGTCGTCGAGGCGCGCCGCGCCATGGCCGACCTGCTCGGCGCCGACCCGGCGGGCGTCGTCTTCGGCCGCAGCGCCACCCAGCTCTCCTACGACGTCGCCCGCACCCTCGCCGCCGGCTGGTCGGAGGGCGACGAGGTGGTCGTCACCCGGCTCGACCACGACGCCAACATCCGCCCCTGGACGCAGGCCGCCGAACGGGCCGGAGCCACCGTCCGCCGCGCCGACTTCGACCCGGCCACCGGAGAGCTCACCGCCGACCACATCCGCGCCCGGCTCTCCCCCCGCACCCGCCTGGTCGCGGTCACCGCCGCCTCCAACCTCATCGGCACCATGCCCCCGGTCGCCGAGATCGCGGAGCTGGTCCACGAGGCGGGCGCCCTGCTGTACGTGGACGGCGTCCACTACACGGCGCACGCCCCGGTCGACGTCCGGGCGCTCGGCGCGGACTTCTTCGTCTGCTCGCCGTACAAGTTCCTCGGCCCGCACCACGGCGTGCTGGCCGCCGCTCCGGAACTGCTGGAGACCCTGCGCCCGGACAAGCTGCTGCCCTCCTCCGACGCGGTGCCCGAGCGGTTCGAGCTGGGCACCCTGCCCTACGAGCTCCTCGCCGGCACCCGCGCGGCCGTCGACGTCCTCGCCGGACTCGGCGGGCGGACCGACGGCGACCGCCGCGCCCGGCTCGGCGCGGCGTACGAGGCGATCGGGGAGCACGAGGCGCGGCTGCGGGCCCGCCTGGAGAAGGGACTTGCGGCCCTCGACGGGGTCACCGTCCACTCCCGGGCGGCCCACCGCACCCCGACCCTGCTGGTCACCTTCGACGGCCGCCGCACCGAGGACGCCTACCGCTTCCTCGCCGGGCGGAACGTCCACGCGCCCTCCGGCCACTTCTACGCCCTGGAGGCCTCCCGCCACCTGGGCCTCGGCGACACCGGCGGCCTGCGCGCCGGCCTCGCCTGCTACACCTCCGACGAGGACGTCGACCGCCTGCTCGACGGCCTGGCGGACTTCCTGGAGGAGACCCCGCCCGCGCCCGGCCGGTGACGCGACGGCCCGCCGGACCACCGCGACGCGGCGGCGCCGGCGGGCCGGACGTGCCATCGTGGACGCATGACCGTCGAAGTCCGTCCGGCCTCGGAGTTCGAGGACGTCCGTGCCCTGCTGGGTCCCAAGTCGCCGCAGGCGAACGTCTGCTGGTGCCTGAGCTACCGCGTCCCCTCCCGGCTCAACCGTGAGCTGCGCGGCCCCGCCCGCGGTGAGTACGTCGCCGGGCTGCTGCGCTCCGGCATCCCCCTCGGCGTGCTCGCCCACGAGGACGGCGAGCCCGTCGGCTGGGCCGCCGTCGCACCCCGCGCGGACACCTCCTTCGCCCGCAACCGCAAGATCCCGCACATCGACGACCTCCCGGTCTGGTCGCTGTGGTGCATCCGGGTCCGCCCCGGCCACCGCGGCAAGGGCCTCTCGCACGCCCTGATCGCCGGCGCCGTCGAGTACGCCCGCGCGCAGGGCGCCCCCGCCGTCGAGGCGTACCCCCTCGACAACGGCGACGCCCGCGCCGACCTCACCATGGCCTACCCCGGGCTCCGCAAGAACTTCGAGCGGGCCGGCTTCACCCGCGCCGCCGACACCACCTCGGTGCTGGCCGGCCATCCCCGCGTGCTGATGCGGCTCGACCTGCGCTGACGGCACGGACGGCCCGGCTCAGGCGTACAGCGCGGCGATCTCCTTCGCGTACGCCTCCTGCGCCTCCTGCCGCTTGACCTTCAGCGACGGGGTGAGCAGGCCGTTCTCCTCGGTGAACTCGCCCTCGACGAGGGTGAACGCGCGGATGGACTCGGCGCGGGAGACGGCCTCGTTGGCGTAGTCCACCGCCTTCTGCACGTCGGCGCGCATGCGCGGGTCGCGGATCACCTCGGCCATCGGGGTGTCGGCGGGCATCCCGCGCACCGACAGCCAGTGGGCGACCGTCTCCGGGTCCAGGGTGATCAGCGCGGCCACGAAGGGCCGGTTGTCGCCGACGACGAGACACTGCCCGACCGGCGGGCGGCTGCGCAGCCGGTCCTCCAGGACGGCGGGGGAGACGTTCTTGCCGCCGGAGGTGACGATGATGTCCTTCTTGCGGCCGGTGATGGTCAGATAGCCGTCCTGGTCGAGGGAGCCGAGGTCCCCGGTGGCGAACCAGCCGTCGCGCAGCGCCTCCTCGGTGGCCTCCGGGTTGTTCCAGTACGACGTGAAGACGATGCCGCCCTTGACGAGCACCTCGCCGTCGTCGGCGATGCGCACCGCGGTGCCGGGGACCGGCCGGCCGACCGTGCCGGGGCGCGGGCCCAGCGGCGGGACGACGGTGGCGGCGGCGGTGGTCTCGGTCAGGCCGTAGCCCTCGTAGATCATGACGCCGGCCGCGTAGAAGAACAGGTTGAGGTCCTTCTCCAGCGGGGAGCCGCCGCTGATGGCGTAGCGCAGACGCCCGCCGAGCTCCTTGCGGACCCTGCGGTAGACCAGCAGGTCGTACAGCGCCCACGCGGCGTACAGGCGGAGGCCGGGGCCCTTGCCGCGGCCCAGGAAGCGGTCGAGGTGCGCCCGCGCGAAGCGGACGGCGACGCGGTGGGCGCGCTCGAAGGAGGCGCCGCGGCCGATCTTCTCGGCCGTGGCCCGTCCGGTGTCGTGGATCTTCTCGAAGAGGTAGGGCACGCCCACCACGAACGTGGGGCGGAACGCCTTGAGCGCGGGCCGCAGTTCGTCCGGCTTGATGCTCGGGCAGTGCCCGGTCTCGATGCGGGCCATCAGGCAGGAGATCTGCAGGGTGCGGCCCAGGATGTGAGCGAGCGGCAGGAACAGCAGCGTCGAGGCGACCTGGCCGGTGACCGCCTTGAAGACGGGGTGCAGCAGCTCGACCGTGTTCGCGGACTCGGCGTACAGGTTGCCGTGGGTGAGCACGCAGCCCTTGGGGCGTCCGGTGGTGCCGGAGGTGTAGCAGACGGTCGCCACCGTGTCGGCGGTGAGGGCGGTGCGCCGCTTGGTGACCTCCTCGTCCGGGACGTCCCGGCCGCGTGCGACGAGGTCGTCCACGGCGCCCGCGTCCAGCTCCCACACCTGCGGCGGCGCGGGGAGGGCGGCGGTGCCGGCGCGGACCGCGGCGGTGTTGCCCGGGGTCTCGGTGACGACGTGCCGGGCGCCGGAGTCCCCGACGATCCACCCCACCTGGTCCGCCGAGGAGGTGGGGTACACCGGCACGGTCTGCCCGCCGGCCGCCCAGATCGCGAAGTCCAGGAGCGTCCACTCGTAGCGGGTGCGGGACATCACGGCGACCCGGTCGCCCGGCTCCAGGCCGGTGGCGATCAGGCCCTTGGCCACGGCGGTGACCTCCCCGGCGAAGGCCGCCGCCGTGACCGGCCGCCACACCCCCCGCTCCTCGCGGCGCAGCACCACCGCGTCGGGCGCCTCGTCCGCGTTGGTGAACGGGACGTCGGCGGGGGTGCCCGCGGCGGGAGGCGCGGCCAGGACCTCCGCGCGGACCTCGCGGACGACCCCGCGCTGGTCCTTCACGGTCTCCACCCGGCTGCGGCCCGCCAGATCGGCCCGTCGTCTCGCCCGTTTCAGATCCTTGCGTACGCCCATGACGGCTCCCGGTCGCGGCTGACTGTCGTGCTGGCTCTCCGTACTTACTTACTGGGGAGTCAACTTACCCGTGCGTAAGGACGAGTCAACGGTCCGGGGGCGATCGGTCCGGCCGGTCCGCCCCGCGGGCCGCCTCCGTCGGCTCCCGCACGCCGGCGCCTTCGGTACCGGCGGCCGGCGCTCCGGCGCGCTCGGGCGGTTCCCCGAGGCCGGGCGCGCCGGGCAGCGCACCGTACCGGCGGCCGGGGGAGCGGAGCGCGGCGCGTCGGTGAAGCGGGCGGCGGTCGCGGTGACCGTCAGCCGGGGCCGTGCCCGCCGCGCCGGTCGGCCTCCAGGCCGCCGGTCCCCCCGTACGGGTCCGCCCGCGCCGGCCGCGCCGGTCACCCCGCCTCGGCGTCCAGCGCCGCGTCGGGCCGGCGGTGCGCCGTGAGCCGCTCCGGCCGCACCCGCTCCCCGTCGGCGGTGACGAAGGCCAGCCGGGCCGTGGTGCCCGAGTCCGGCAGGGTGAACTCGGGCGACGTCCCCTCCGGGTGCGGGCGGTGGGCCCGTCCCCAGGACGCCAGCGCCGCGATCACCGTGGTCAGGCCGTGCCCGGCCTCCGTCAGCACGTACTCCTCGCGGGCCCGCTCGCCGGGCTCCCGGTAACCGCGCCGCTCCATCAGTCCTTCGTCGACCAGGAACGCCAGGCGCTTGGTCAGGATGTTCGGCGCGATGCCCAGCGCCTCCCGGAACTCCTGGAAGCGCGTCGAGCCCGCCAGCATCGCCTCGCGCACGATCAGCAGCGTCCAGGTGTCCCCGAGCACCTGCAGGCTCCGCGCGATGGAGCAGGTCGCGTCCTTGTCGAGCGTCTTGGCCATGCGGCCAGTGTACTGGTGAGTTGCAAGGAGCTACTCAGGGAGTCCGCGTCTCTCCCGGGGGGACCGGCGCCGGCGGAGTGAGTCCGGGAGCGGCGATGCGCCGTCCGCCCCTCCGTGGAGAGGGGCGGACGGCGCACCGGACCGGGACCGGTCACCCGTTCCTCACCCGTGAGGAACGGGGTCGCTACGGATTGACGCAACCGATCGTGCCCACCGGGAAGTTGTTGCCGGTCGACGTGGCCGTGAAGCCGAACGTCGCGCTCCCGTCGGGATTGATCACTCTGTTGTGGGCGGCGTTCCGCACCGTCACCGTGCCGTCGGACCCGGTGCTGAGGGTGCCGTTCCAGGCACTGCCGATCGTGGTGCCCTGCCCGGGCTTCCACCGCACGGCCCAGCCGTTGAGCGGGGACGTGCCGTGGTTCATCACCTCGACGGAGCCCTGGAATCCGCCGTTCCAGGAGTTCGTCACGCTGTAGACGGCCATGCACTCACCGGTGTGCGGCGGGTCGCTCGGGTCGGGGGTCGGGTCCGTGCCCGGGTCGCCGCCCGAGCCGCGGATGCCGGTCACCTCGCCGTTGCCGCCGTCGAAGACCACGTCGGAGCAGGAGAAGAAGTTCTCCTGGCTGTCCGACCGCACCCACTGCATGAAGATCAGCGCGTCACCGGAGCGGCCGGAGGGCAGCTTCAGGTTCCAGTAGTAGTGGCCCCCGTTGGCGCCCGCGGATCCCTGCTGGGGCGGGTCGGTGACGGTCTGGATCAGCTCCAGGTCGTTCCACTTCAGCTGGGAGGTGGGCGACCAGCCGGGCTTGGTGATGTACACCCGGAAGTCGCCCGGGTGCGCGGCCCAGTTGCTGTACTGCACCTTGATCGTCGCGCCGGACGTCAGGTGCGTGCGCGGCCAGTCGGCGCGGGCCGCGTTGTAGGCGGAGAAGTCGTAGGGCGAGCGGTCGCCCGCGCTGCACAGCGTGCCGTCCGGGACATAGCCCGGGCCCCGCCCGCCGGCCTGGGAGTCGAGGACGGCGAACCAGTTGTAGAGGGCCGTGGCGCCGCTCTGGTTCAGCGCGGCCCTGCAGGCGGGGTTGGTCGGGTCGAGTGCGCCGGTGCCGGTGATGGCGTCCAACTGGCACAGATAGGTGCGCGAGCCGGGCATCATCGCCACGCCGTGCGCCTGCGCGTCCTTCTGCCAGAGGAAACTGAGACCGAGCCCTCCGAGGAGGGTCGCCAGTACCGCTGCCAGAGAGACCAGTCTGCTTCTCAGAGCCATGGAGTCTCCTGTCCCGATGCTGAGTTGCTCATGGGCGGTGCGAGAGGGGGTGGAGCCCCCGCCCGGCCGGGGAGGGCGCCAGCCGGACGGGCGGGGGGATCAGGGGACCGTCCCGCGGCGGACGGGACCGGTCGGCGTCGGGTGCGTCGGCACCCGTCGCCGGTGCGGCCGTCCGCGGCGCGGTCGGGCCGGGGCGGCGTGCGGCTCGCGGGCCGCCCCGTCGGGGGAGGCCCGCGGGGCCCGCCCCGTCGGCGCAGGGAGGGAAGAGCAGGCCCCGGAGCGCGGGGTCACGGCGGGGTGCGGCCCGCCGCGGCCCTCACGCGGTGCGGCAGACGGTGCCGTTCAGCCGGAAGGCGTCCGGCTGCGCGAAGCCGCCGCTGTAGGTGCCCTGGAAGCCGAAGCTCTGGCTTCCTCCGGCGGCGATCCGGGCCCGGTCGGCCGGCGCGGTGGCCGTGACCGCGCCCGAGGAGGGGGTGACGGACGCGTTCCAGGCGTGCACGACGCTCTGGCCGGAGGGCAGGGTGAAGGCGAGCCGCCAGCCGTCCACGGGGGCCGGCCCGTTGTTGGTGACGGTGACGTTCGCGGTGAAGCCGCCCGGCCAGACGTTCGTCGCGTACGACACCGTGCAGGCCGCCGGGGCGCCCGGGTCGTTCCCACCGCCGCCCGTGTGGACGGACGACGAGAACGAGTTCACCGCGAGGCCCGCGCCGTTCTGCCACGGCTCGAAACCGGCCTGGACGCTCGTCAGGTACCAGTCGTCGCCCGCCATGCCGCGCGCGACGGTCTCCCGGACGAAGTCCATCACGTCGAAGCTCCAGCTGCTGATCGCCGACGGCGCGACGAACGACAGCACGTCGTTGGTGCCGTTGCCGCCGGACCACACCTCCCAGGTGCGCCCGGCCACGGTGGCCGTGCCGACCCGCGAGCCGATCGGCTGGATCGGACCCACCCGGTTGAACCAGATCATGATCTCGGTCCGGTTCACCCCGTCGGTCCGGGGCGTCGGGTCCAGCCAGATGTCGTACGAGGCGTTGTACACGGCGTTGTCGACGTAGCTGTACGAGATGCTGCTGGGCGCGGAGGAGATCCCGCTGATGCGCGCGGGGAGAGCGGTGCCCGGCGAACAGTTCGTGTAGTGGCAGCCGTTGAAGAGCGACGGGTACGACTTCGGCGCGCCGTTGGTCGGCACCGAACCGTCGGCCCGGCTGACCCGGAAGCCGGAGTCGGTGGCGGTGACGCACTGGGGGGCGGTGGTGCCCCAGCGGTTGTTCTGGACGACGTAGCGTCCCTGGACGACCGTCGACCCGTACTGTTCGCAGATCTCGGTGTCGGCCTGGGCCGGCGCGGTCGCGGTCAGCAGCGCCGCCAGGGCGGCCAGGGCGGTGAGGAGCGCCGCCAGGGCGGCGCGCGGGGTGCGGGGGTGGTGCCGTAACCGTGGCATGTGGGGGACCTCTCGGGAGGAGGGTGCGGGATACCGGCGGGAGCGCTCCCGCCTCCCCATGGATGGGAGCGCTCCCAATGGTGTTCCGGAAAGGGACTGTAGAAGGCACCCATGTCCCTGACAACCCTATGCGCGGCAACCCGTCGAATGTCTTTCGAAGCCGCAGGTCAGAGGAATGATCCACGCGCTCCCCGGACGGCGGGAGCGCTCCCGAAACATTCGACGCGCACCGGTCCGCACACGGCGGGCCCGGATTCCGGACCGGTCAGGCGGAGCCGCGCAGCACCAGTTCCGTGCGGTGGATGACGTGCCGCCAGGCCGCCGACGGCTCCTCCAGCTCCTCCAGGAGCAGCCGCACCATCGTGCGCCCGATCTCCTCCAGCGGCTGACGGACCGTCGTCAACTGCGGATCGGTGTGCTGGGCGAGCGGGAAGTCGTCGAATCCGATCACCGCCACGTCGTCCGGCACCCGCCGGCCCGCCGCGCGGAGCGCTCCCAGCGCGCCCGCCGCCATGGTGTCCGACGCGGCGAACACCCCGTCGATCTCCGGCGCCCGCTCGATCAGTCCGGCCATCGCGCGGTGCCCGCTGTCCGCGGAGAAGTCGCCCTCGGCGACCCAGGACTCCCTGCCCTCGACGCCCGCCCGCTCCAGCGCCTCCCGGTAGCCGCGCAGCCGGCACCGGGCCACGTACATGTCGGGCGGCCCGGTGATGGTCGCGATCGCGCGGCGCCCGGTGTCCAGCAGATGCGACACGGCGGCGCGCGCCCCGCCGACGTTGTCCGCGTCGACGTAGGTCACGCTCTCGTCGCCGGAACGCCGCCCCAGCAGCACGGTGGGCAGGCCCACCTGGGCCAGCATGTCGGGCAGCGGGTCCGCGGCGTGCACGGACATCAGCATCACGCCGTCCACCCGGCCGCCGCGCGCGTACTCCACGAGCCGCTGCCGCTCGGCGTCCGTGCGCACCAGGGTGAGCAGCAGCTGCACCTCGGTCTCGGTCAGGGCGTCTCCGACGGACCGCACGATCTCGGAGAAGAACGGCTCGCCGAACTGCCGCCAGTCCGGCTCCGTCATGACCAGCGCGACCGCGTCGGCACGCCGTCCCGCCAGCGTACGGGCCGCCAGATTGGGGACGTACCCCAGTTCCGCGATGGCGCGCTGCACGGCACGGCGGGTCGTGTCCTTCACTCCCGCCGCGTTGTTGACGACGCGGGAGACGGTGCCCCGCCCGACACCGGCGAGCGCGGCCACCTCCTCGAGCGTCGGTGTGCCCGGACGCCGCCTGAGCATGACCACCCCCACGAGCTCACTTGATCCTACGGCCCCAGTCATGCCCGTATCGACCGTTCCCGCAACCCGCCCGCCGTGTGGGGTGGTTCGCACCCCTCGCCGGCCGAGCACGGCGTGCCCGTGGGCCTTGCGCCGTCGTGCGGACCGAACGGCGGGGGTCCGGTCCGACGGACGGCCGACCGGCGGGCACCAAGGGGCGCGGGGAACCGCGTGACCGGCCCTCGCCCGCCCGCACCCGGCGACGGACCGAACTCGCCCCACGGGGCCCGTTCTCAGCCCGGCGCCGTGCCGCCCCGCGCCCGCGCGGCACGGGCCCGCGGCCCGCCGCCCCCGCGCGCGGCCCGCGCCCGCCGCACCAGGTCCGCCGCCGCCCCTTCCCACCCGGGCCGGGTGAACTCGAACCCGGCCTCCCGCAGCCGGCCCGGCACCACCCGCCGGCTCTTGAGCAGCAGCTCCGTGTCCGAGCGCAGCGCGAAGGCTCCCAGTCCGGCCATCCAGCGGGTGGCCGGCAGCCCCACCGGCAGGCCCCGGGCGGCCCGCAGCACCCGCATGAAGTCCCGCTGGGGGAGCGGGTCGGGCGCCGCGAGGTTCACCGGGCCCTCCATGTCCTCCCGCGCGATCAGGAACTCCACCGCGCGCACGAAGTCCTCGTCGTGGATCCACGACACGTACTGCGCGCCGCCCGCGACCGGGCCGCCCAGTCCCAGCTGGGCCAGCCGCAGCAGCACGTCGAACACCCCGCCCCGGTCCGGGCTCATCACCATCGCCGCCCGCAGGGCCGCCTTCCGGGTGTCCGGCGTCGGCGCCTCGGCCTGCGTCCGTTCCCAGTTCCTGGCGATCTCCACGCTGTACGCCCAGTAGTCCGGCACGCCGCTCTCCGTGCCGCCGATGACGCCCGTCGCCTCGTCGTTCGCCGCGTCGAAGCGGTGCGCGTAGATGGTCGCGGTGCTCATCTGGAGCCAGACCTTCGGTGGCCGGCGGGCCGCCGCGATCGCCTCGCCCACGACCCGCGTCGAGTCCACGCGGGAGTCCATCATGGCGCGCAGGTTCTCCGGGGTGTAGCGGCAGGAGACGCTGCGGCCCGCGAGGTTGATCACGACGTCCGAGCCGTCGACCGCACCGGCCCACGGGCCCAGGGTCGCTCCGTCCCAGGCGACGTCCTGGGGGCGCCTCGGCTGCCTGGTCAGCACGACGACCTCGTGCCCGGCCGCGCTCAGCGCACGGTCCAGGACCGTGCCCACCTGTCCGGTCCCCCCGGGCAGAACGATCTTCATCGGACCCCTCCGGCCTCTTCGAGTGCCCCCACCCTAACCCGCCTTTTTGAACATGTTCAACAGCGGGTCGCGGTGCGGTGGGCGGGGGTCGAAGAGGGGTGGGGCTACGCCGCCCGGGTGGCGATCTGGATGAGGTTGCCGCAGGTGTCGTCGAAGACGGCGGTGGTGACGGGTCCCATTTCCAGGGGCTCCTGGGTGAAGCGGACGCCGTGCTCCCGCAGCCGCTCGTACTCCGCCCGCACGTCGTCCACGGCGAACTGGGCGAGGGGGATGCCGTCCGCCGCGAGGGCGTCCCGGTAGGCCTTGGCCGCGGGGTGGCCGGCCGGCTCCAGGAGCAGTTCGGTGCCCTCCGGGTCCTCGGGCGAGACGACGGTGAGCCACCGGTCGCTCTCGCCCACGGGCACGTCGTGCTTCTTCACGAAGCCGAGGACGTCGGTGTAGAAGTGCAGGGCCCGTGCCTGGTCGTCGACGAGGACGCTGGTCAGGTGGATCTTCATGAGGGGTCCTTCTCCGGTGCGGGGGTGCTGGGGTCGAGCCAGCGCTCGGTGATGTGCCGCAGCGGCGCGACGTTCAGCTCGTGGAACTTGTACCGGCCCTCCCGCCGGGTCTCGACGAGCCCGGCGGCCTCCAGGACGGCCAGGTGCTGGGACACCGCCTGACGTGAGATGCCGAGCCCGTGCTTCATGCTCAGGCGCGCGCAGATCTCGAACAGGGTCTGCCCGGACTTCTCCGTGAGCTCGTCGAGGATCGTGCGGCGGGTGCCGTCCGCCAGGGCTTTGAAGAGGTCGTCGGCCACCTCTCCACTATAGGCAAGTGTCCACTTGCCTATCAAGGCGAGGGCCGCCCCCTCGGCGGGGCGGCTGCGGTGGCGGGGCTGTGGTGGCGGTCCGTGGGGCTATCCGCGGCCCCGGTCCCCGGACGAGGCGTCACGGCGGACGAGGCCCGGCAGGGACAGGGAGCCGGGTCCGGAGAACACCAGCAGCAGGAAGCCCCAGCAGAACAGCGCCGGTGACAGGCCGCCGTTCTGCAGGGGGAACAGACCGTCCGGCTGGTGCTCGGTGAAGTAGGCGAAGGCCATGGCGCCCGAGCCGAGGAACGCGGCGGCCCGGGTGAGGACCCCGAGCAGGACGAGCGCGCCGCAGACCAGCTCGATCACCCCCGCGTACCAGAACGGCCAGTCGCCCGCGGGGACGGCCTCCCGGTCCAGGACGCCGAAGAGGGCGGCCGCGCCCTCGCTGGTGAACAGCAGCCCGATGACGATGCGGAACAGACCCAGGACCAGCGGCTGGTGACGGTCGAGCCGGTCGGTGGTGCCCATGGTGGAACTCCTTGCGGTTGGCCGGTGCGCAGGGCAGGGAAAGGAGTGGCGCGGAGGCCGCCCGCCCTCCATCAACGTGCGCGCCGGGCCCGCCGTTCAGCCGCTTCGGCCCCCGTAGGACACAGGTCGGCGACGGTCCCTCGGGCGCGGGCTGGCAGACTCGCCCCTCATGAGCGACAGAGCTGTCCGAACGGCCCGCCCCGCAGGCGGGAGCGGGCCGCCCGCTCCGGGCGCGACGGGCCGGACGCGGCTCCTGGCGGCAGCGGCGGCACTGCTGACCGTCGGCGCGGGACTGGGCCTGCGGGCCGTGGCGACGGGTGACGTCGCCAAGTACGGCGGGGACGCGCTGTACACGCTGCTGATCCTCGCCCTCGTCGTCCTGCTCGCCCCGCGTTCGACCCCCGTACGGGCGGCGGGTGTCGCGCTCGCGGTGAGCTGGGCGGTGGAGCTGCTCCAGCTCACCGGACTGCCCGCCGCGCTGTCCGCCCGCAGCACCGCCGCCCGCCTGGTCCTCGGCTCCACCTTCAACGCACCGGACCTGTTCTGGTACGCCGTCGGCGCGTGTGCCGGCTGGCTCGTCCTCCGCGCGGTCGCCCGCCGCCGTCCGCCGGCCTGACCCCGTACGCTCGGCGGGAGGCCGCTCGCCGCCGGCCGTCGCCGGAGCGGCGGTGAACCGCAGCGGCTCGGGCGGCGCGGGCACCGGCGTGCGGCGCAGCCACCGGTACGGCGTCGCGCCCGCACCGCCCGGAGGCCGCGTCAGCGCCCGTTGCGCCGTGCCAGTCGGCGGAACGCCCGTGCGCTGCCCGTCGGCGTGGGCAGCTCGCCCGCCACCGCGTCGGCGAGCAGGGAGCCCACCGTCTCGGTCGCGCAGACGCGGTTGGCGCCGATGCCGCCGGAGGCGCCTCGCTTGATCCAGCCGACGACGTAGGCGCCCGGCCGGCCGGTCACCCTGCCCCGGTCGTGCGGCACGGTGCCCGTGGACTCGTCGAACGGGAGGCCGGCGAGAGGCGTCCCGCGGTGGCCGACCGCGCGGAGGACCAGGCCGGCCGGGATCTCCGTCTCCCCCGCGGCGCCGGCGACCCGCACGGCGCGGACGGACTCCTTCCCGCACACCTCGACGGGCGCGGACAGGAAGCGGAACACGATGCGCCGCGGGCCGTCCGCCGCCGGCGGCAGCGACCAGTCGACGGCCTCCCGCCGTACGTCCTTCAGCACCGCGGCCTTGTCGTGCGGCGCCGCCGCGTCGATCGCCGCACCCACGGCGGGGTCGTGGTCGTCGACGAGCAGCTCGACGCCGGTCAGGTGCTTGAGGGCGTTCAGCTCGGTGCGCGTACAGGCCGCGTGCTCGGGGCCGCGCCGGCCCAGCACCACCACCTCGCGCACCTTGCTGCGCCGCAGCTCCGCCAGCGCGTGCGGGGCGGTCGCGGTCCCCTCGAGCGCCGCCGGGTCGGACACCAGCAGGCGTGCGGCGTCCAGCGCGACGTTGCCGTTGCCCACCACGACGGCCCGTCCGGCCGACAGGCCGAAGGCGTCCGGGGCGACGTCGGGGTGCCCGTTGCACCAGGCGACGAACTCGGTGGCGGCGACACTGCCCGGCCGGTCCTCGCCCGGGACGCCGAGCCGCCGGGACTCCGGCGCGCCGACGGCGTAGATCACCGCGTCGTGATGGGCGGCCAGTTCGTCCGCCGTCACACCCTCGCCCACCTCCAGGCCCAGGCACAGCCGCACCCGCGGGTGGGCGAGGAAGCGGGCGAAGCTCTCGCCGACCTTCTTGGTGGACGGGTGGTCGGGCGCGACCCCGTACCGCACCAGGCCGCCGGCGACCGGCAGCCGGTCGATCAGCGTCACCTCGGCGGGGGTGTGCAGCAGCAGGTCCCGCGCCGCGTACATCCCGGCCGGGCCGGTGCCCACGACCGCGACCCGCAGCGGCCCGAAGTCCGGCGGCAGCACCCGGTCGAACGACGGCGCGCCCCACGCGTGGAGCACGGGCCCCCGGCCGGCCCGCTCCGGCCGGTGCTCCCCGGTCTCGAAGTAGGCCGCGTTGATACGGGCGTACTCCCGCTGCGCCCCGGTCAGCCGGTCGACCGGGAAGACGGCGTCCACCGGGCAGGCGTCCGCGCAGGCGCCGCAGTCGATGCAGCTCTTCGGGTCGATGTGCAGCATCTCCGTGCTGCCGAAGGCGCGTTCCTCCGGCGTCGGGTGGATGCAGTTGACCGGGCAGACGGACACGCACGTGGCGTCGTTGCAGCAGGTCTGGGTGATCGCGAAGGCCATGGTCGTCCGCTCCGCTGAGGGCCCGGTGGGGCAGGCTGTACGTGGTCAGATGAGGTGGGCGCGCCGGTAGAAGAAGAGCGCGGGCCGGGTGAGCAGCCCGCACGAGGACAGGAACTCCATCAGGCCCGAACAGCTCGCCCGCACCATGGACTTGTGGTGCTCGTTGGCGCGGGCCTCGCGCAGCGCGCGCTTCTCGTCCAGGCCGGCGTTGGCGT
Organism: Streptomyces sp. DSM 120436; assembly: GCF_055778765.1. Classification (NCBI taxonomy): domain Bacteria; kingdom Bacillati; phylum Actinomycetota; class Actinomycetes; order Kitasatosporales; family Streptomycetaceae; genus Streptomyces; species Streptomyces sp. DSM 120436. Next base: position 4,723,142 of record NZ_JBSKBS010000001.1, read on the forward strand.
ACACCTTCCGGTTCACCATGCTGGTGACGATGACGTACGCGGCGATCGCGATCATCACGGCGTGGACGCGGCGGCGCACGCGCCCCGCACGGGCGAGGTGCTTGCGGGTTTCCTCGCGCGCGAACATCATGTGCCGCGACTCCTCGACGACATGGATGTTGTTGATGGTGCGGACGAACGGGACGACCCGCTCGTCGCGCATCCAGTCGCGCTGCATGACGTCGAGGACCTCCTCGGCGACCAGGATCGCCGCGTAGGCGGCCTCGCCGAAGGCGGTGGTCTTGAACAGCCGGCCCAGCTCGACCGCGACCCGGCCCGGGCGGTAGGCCGGGGCCCCGAGCTTCTTCGCGCCACGGGCGAACATGATCGAGTGCCGGCACTCGTCGGCTATCTCGGTGAGTGCCCACTGGAACGTGTCGTCCGTGGGGTCCTTGGAGTAGATGTCCCGCAGGATCATCTGCTGGAGGATCATCTCGAACCATATGCCGGTGCAGGCGACGGACGCCGCCTCCTGCCGCGTCAGCTCCTTGCGCTGGGCATCGCTCATCTCGTTCCAGTACGCCGTGCCGTAGAGCGTGCTCCACTCCGGGCTGGCGCCGTGGAATTCCTTGTCCAGCGGGGTGTCCCAGTCGACCTCGGTGAGCGGGTCGTAGGAGAGCTGCGCGGACGAGTCGAGCAGCCGGCGGGCCACGCCGTCGTCCGAGGGCCGGTCCGGGTGCTGTGCCCGGGAGGTGGTCAGGGCCATGCCGGGGCCTCCTCGAGTCGAGTCCGTACGCCATTACCGCGGGTAACCCACCCGCTTGCTGACGAACTGTATAGCAAGAACTTTCGGGTTCCCAGTCCTGTACCTGTCAAGCTCGTGTGAAGGCCCGCACGGCGCGTACGCCGTGCGGGCCGGAGTGGGACGGAGCAGGCGTCCGGTCAGAGACCGGTGACCTTGCCGCTCGCCGAGACCTCGTAGACGAGGGTGAGCGTGCGGTGCCCGCCCGGAGGGAGCCGCACCTCCCAGCGGGCGATGCCGTCCGGGTCCACCGAGTCCGGAGCGGGCGAGCAGTCGTCCCGCCGGACACGCACCTCCACCGCCGAGACCTCGGAGACCGGGACGCGCTCCCGGACGACGACCACCCGGTCCTCCCGCTCGTCCGGCGCGGAGAACCGGGACAGACGCAACCGCACGGTCCGGGTGAGCACGGTCCGCTGGGTGAGCCCCGTGGTGTCCCGGGTCTCCTCCGTCTCCCGTACGACACGGTGGTCGTCCCGGCTGCCGAAGGCCAGCTCGACCGCGGCTCCCGGAGCGGTGAAGTCCAGCGTGCCGCGCCCGACGAACCCGCTGCCGCGGATCAGGTCCACCGGCCCGGCCAGCAGCGCGTGCCCGGACCGGTTGTCACACCGCACCACCTGCGTGACCAGCGGGGAGAGCTCCGGGGCGCAGGCGTACTCGCTGCGCGCGGCCGTGGTGAAGGACGACACCGGCACCCGGTGGGCGCGCCCGTCGGCCGGCACGGATACCGGGCCGGGGGCGTGCAGGACGCGCACCTCGCCGCCGTCGTCCACACCCGGCAGCCCGAGCACGGGGGCCGGGCCCAGGTCCGCGACGTCCTCCTCCCGCAGGTCCACGCGGACGGTGCGGCGCTCCTCGGGGGAGCGGTCCTGCAGCGTCAGCCGGTCCTCACCCAGCACCGGCGGCTCCGTGGCCGCCGAGGAGCGCGCCGTGGACAGGGTCAGCCGTACGCCGGACCAGTCCTCGCCGGTGCGCTGCCAGACCATCGCCTCCGTCTCCAGGGTGAGCGTCTCCCCGTCCAGCGTGGCCCGGTAGGCAGGCCGCCACAGTGCGCACGGGGTGAGATGGCTCAGCCGCAGCTCCGCCGGTCCCGCACCGGACGCCTCCACGGTCAGCTCGACGTGCCCGGCCAGTTCGGCGGGCTCCGTCTCGGCCTCGGCGAGAGCCTGTTCGGCCTCGCGCAGGTCGTCGGAGAGGGCCGACAACCGCGCCTCCGCCGCGCGCAGCCGCTCGGCCTGCTGCTCGCGCTCCTCGTCCACCCGGTCCAGCTCGCGGGCCCAGCGGTCCCGTTCGGCCTCGCCGGCCCCGGCGCCCTCGCCGATCTCCCGCAGCAGATCGGCGGCGAGCCGGCCGAGCGCGTCCCCGCGCGCCTCCAGCCGGTCCCGCCGCTGCTCCAGCACCAGCCGCTCCTCCTCCAGCGAGGCCACGCGGCGGCGCAGCGGCGAGTCGTCGTCGGCGGGCTCCGGCCCGCGCGGCGTCCACGCGCGCACGATCCGCACGTCCAGCACGGTCGCCGGGAAACCGGCGGTCAGCTCGGCGTGCAGGGTCCGGTCGACGGCCAGGGCGCTCACCGGTCCCAGCCTCAACCGCTGCGTGCCGCTACGCAGCCCGAGCGTCGCGGTGCGCTCGACGTGCGCGCGGTCCTCGGTGCAGGTGACGGCGGTGACGGGGAGGGGGATCAGGGCGATCGGCTCCGATGACGTGGTCATCTCTGTGTCAGCTCCTGCGGTTGCCGCCGGTCAGGGCCTTGCCGGCCGGGATCCTGATCTCGTAGCCGCCGTCGAGGACGGTGGTGCCGCCGGCCGGCAGGTCGACCCGCCAGATCCGGGTGCCCGGGGCGTGCCGCTCCCGGTCCGCGGTGTCCTCGGGCACGGTCCAGTCGGCCCGTTCCTCGATCCGCACGTCCGCCTCGGAGGTGACCGGCACGCGCTCGCGCACCTCCACGCGGACCGGTGCCGGGAGCCGGTTGGCCAGCTCCACGTGGACGCGGTGGTCGAGCACGGTGACGTTGTTGCGCAGGCCCGCGGTCGACTCGGTGAGGTGCGTCCGCCGGGTCACGCCGATGGCCTCCGCCGGACCCAGCCCCAGCCGGCGCGCACCGCCCGGAGCGAGGGTGGGCAGTGCGGCGGTCGACTGGTACTCCCCGTCGACGCTCACCTCCACCGGGCCGGCCAGCAGCGCCTGGTCCGTGGCGTTGGACAGCACCAGCGTCGCGTACACGGTCTGCTCCACCGCCGGCACGCAGACGTACTCGGTGCGCAGACCCACCGGGATCTCGCCGACGGTGACGGTGTGCCAGGTGCCGTCCGACGGGATGTCGGCGGGCGCCGCGGCGTCGTAACGGTGGTCGAAGGAGCCCGCCGACTCGCGGGGCCGTACGGCGTGCCCGGGCAGCGGCAGCGTGGCCGGCTTCTCGGCGCGCCGCCGGTACTCGGCGGTCACCGCGTCGAAGTCCGAGCCGGGGAAGAGCAGGCCCCGGCGGTCCCGCGGCTCATCCGGCCCGCTCAACACCAGTGCCGCGTAGTCGAGTTCGGCGTCGTCCGGCCGGGGCGGCCCCGGCTCGGGCGCGAAGGGGACCGCACCCGCGGCCTCCGGTACGGCCGCACGGACCTCTCCGCCCGCGCGGGACACGGCGGCCGCGCGGGACACGGCGGCCGCGCGGGCGCCGGAACCGGGACGGGCCCGGGGCCGCGGCCGGTCCGGGACGGGCGCGGAACCCGGCGCGGCCGGGCCGCCGAAGCCCTGGGGCGCCGCGCCGTAGGCGGCGCCGGGGGCGGGCAGGGCGGAGGGCGCAGGCGGAGGCGGGGGAGTGGGCGGAGCACCGTGGGCGGCTCCGACGGCGCCGCCCGCCACCGCTGCTGCGAACACATCCGGTTCCGGCCGGGGGCCCGCCGCGTCGTACCCGGCGAACAGGTCGGTCAGCCCCGCCGGGGGCTCGCGCCACCCGGACGGGGCGGGCGCGGGCTGGCTGCGGCCGATACGCACCGACCGCAGCCGCGGCAGACCGGTACGGCGGCGCAGATCGGCGGTGGCGAAGGCGATCCGCACGCCCGTCCAGTCCTCACCGGACCGCTGGGCGACCGAGGCACGCAGCACCAGCCGTCCGCTGTCCTCACCCTGACGGTGGGTCAGCCGGTACGCCGGCGCCCACACGGCGCCGGGCACCCCGTACTCGATCTCGATTTCGACCTCGGTCTGCGTCTCACCCGGGTCCTGCAAAGTCAGCACCGCCGTGTACGAAGCGGCCACCCCGGACGCCGGCGCGTCGGTGCTCGCGCGCTCGATCCGGTCGTGGGCGAGCTCCATCTCGTGCTCGACACGGCGGAGTTCGTCCTCCAGCTCACGGAGCCGGCCGTGCAGGACCGTCAGGCGCTCGTCGACGAAGTCGGCCAGCTCCAGCCAGGCGTCCACCGGGGTGCGGCGGTGCGGGTCGTCCCGCTTGCGGCCGGGCGGCACCGGACGCAGCCCGCCGACCTCCTCGATCCTCGTCAGCTGCCGGTCGCGCCGGGCCCGCGCGACGTCGTACGCCTCACGCAGCCGGTCCACCTCACGCCGCGCCTCGTCCTCCGCGTCCGCGTCCACGGGCTCGGCGTCGATCTCCGCCCGCGCCTCGGTGACGCGCACCCCCGGCGCACCGAGGACGCGGGCGCGCAGCGAGTGGGGGTCGAGTGAGCGCGGCAGTCCCGTCACCCGTACCTGTCCGCCCGCCGGGACCGCGCCCCGGGCAACGCGGCGGCACAGCGCGCCCTGTGCGTACACCGTCACCGCTTCGAGTGCCGACTCCCACCTCGGTGCCGTCCCAGCCGTCATGTGCTCCCCCGCGCAGCCGTGTGCGTACCGAGGGCAGCCTACGCGGTGACGGCCCGGGCCGTGTCACCGGACAAGGCACCAGTACGTGCCGTGGTGACCGATCCCGATCCGGCTCTCGTGCGGCACCAGGGCGGGGTCGGGCCGGCCCACGGCCGCCATGGCGCAGGCGGGGTCCCCGACCGTGCCCGCGGCGGCCATGCGCCGGGCGGCGTCGGTCGCGGCGCGGGAGGTGTACCAGGTGGTCGTCACGGTGGCGGGGGCACCGGTCGGCTTCGGGGTGGCCGGAGGCTTCGGCTCGGTGGTGGTGGGGGCGGGCCCGGCGGTCGGCTTCGCGGTCGCCCCCGTCGACGCGGGCTCGGGTGTGGCCCTCCCGGCCGGCCGCTCCGGTGCGGAGGAGGCCGACGGGTGAGCAGTGCCGGACGGCTGGGGGACACGCGTCTCAGTCCCCGGCGGCGCAGGAGGAACACGGGTCTCGGAACCCGGCGGCGGAGGGATGCGCGGTCCGGGTGGCGTCGTCGTGGTCCCGGGGACCGCTGTTCCGGGGGTCGCTCCCGGAGGCGTGGAGGGCGCGGCCGGTTCGGGAGCCGCCGACCGGCGCGGGGCCTCGGGCGCCGCGGACCGTACCGGGGCCCGGGGTGCCTCCGGCGTGCCGGTGCCCGTTCCCGCCCCGCCCGTGGAGGCGGGTGGCGGAGGCACGAGCCCCGGCCCCCGGCTGGGCGGCGCGGCCTCGGAGGTGTCCTGCCCCCGCGGAGGCTCCGGCCGGGTGCTCGCACCGCCGTCCGGCACGGCCGGTCCGGTCCCGGTCCCCTGGTCCGGCACGCCCGTCGGCTGCGTCCGCCCCTGCCCCGGAGGCGACGGCCGCGTCCCCGGTCCTCCGCTCGGCTCGGCCGCCCCGCCGGGACGGGACGCCGTCGGAACGGGCGCCCCCGTGCCCGTCGGAGTCGCCTCCGCCGTGGACGGCGGGGAGGTCTCGGAGGTCGGCGTCGGCAGCGGGTCCAGCGTCGGGAGGGCCAGATCGGTCGAGGCGGACGGCCGCGGGCTCGGGGTGCCGTCGTCCTGCGCCACCCACACCCACACGCCGACGCCGCCCAGGACCAGGGCGGCGGCGCCGCCGGCGATCCACGGGGCACGCCGGGGCGGGCGACGGTGACGGTTCATGGTCCCCACTGTCCTACGCACCCCGACGAGCCGCCTGTCGCATGCCCCCGCTGCCGCCCCGCCCGTCCGCCCGGTGCGCTCGTACGGGTGACGGACACCGCCGACCGGCCGTCCCCGCACGGCCGGCACGCGTACCCCGCTCCCTTACCTCCGAGGTCATCGACCCCGCCCCCGGCCCGGTGCCACGATCACCGCGTACCACGACCGACCGACGCACCGTGGAGGACACCATGACCGCCTACGCCATCGCCCACCTGCGGCCGGCCGCACCGCACCCCGACATCGCGGAGTACATGGAGCGCATCCCCGCCACGCTGGAGCCGTACGGCGGCCGCTTCCTGGTGCACGCCACCGGGCACGAGGTGAAGGAGGGCGCCTGGCCCGGACACGTGGTGGTGATCGCCTTCCCCGGGATCACCGAGGCGCGGGACTGGTGGGACTCGCCCGCCTACCGGGAGATCGCACCGCTGCGCTCCCGGCACATCGAGGGCGACATCATCCTGATCGACGGCGTCCCGGACGGTTACGACCCGGCTGTCACGGCGGCGGCCATACGGGAGGAACTCGCCGCCACCGACTGACCCTGGCGCACCTGCGGGTTCACGACGACCGCACGCCTGCCGAACCGGGGCGCGGCGGTCCACAGCACGGTGAAGGACGCCGGGACGCGCTCCCGGCACGACTTCCGGATCAGTGAGCCGGCCGCACCACGCGCGTGCGCCGGCACGAGGTGTCGCACCACTCCGTCACCGCGCAGGAAGGCGGGTACGGCCTCGGACCCACGTCGGAGGGCGGCACCAGGGTGCGCCTGTCCGACGTGCTCGAAGGACACGGCGTCGGCAAGACGCTGCTCCCGCCGGCGGCGGGAGCAGCGCGCCGGGGCGTCCCCGCGTTCGGCCGCCGTATCGAGGAAGCCGCCGAGGCCTCGGCCTGACCGGGCAGCCGGACCGCCGCATCCTGCCGGGGGTCAGGGGACCAGCACCCAGACCGCCGTCATCAGCAGGAGGACGCCCAGGGCCGGCGCCGGAAGGCCCAGGATCGCCGTCACCACGCCCCAGCGCGTCCGTCCGCGCGGCACCTGTGCGCCGCCGGCCCGTGTCATGCCGCCTTGTGCCGCGTCCACGAGCTCACCTTCCGGTCAAGGCAATGACAGGCAGGCTGGTCCCTTCCGCGCTCACCCGGGTGCGGCCACCGCGTCCCCCGGCCGGCGTAGCGAGCCGGCGGCCGGCATGCCGTCACGGCTCCGGGTGGCATAACAGTGGGCCCATGACATCGAGACGAACCGCCCCTCAGGTCACCGAGCGCCGTGCGTCCGGAATGCGTGTCCGGGCCGCTCTGATGGTCCTGGCCGCCGCGACGGCCCTCGGCACGACCACGACCGAGGCCGCCGCCTCCTCCTCCGCCCGCCCCGGAACCGACTGGGACGCCATCGCCCAGTGCGAGTCGGGCGGCGACTGGAAGGCCAACACGGGCAACGGCCACTACGGCGGACTGCAGTTCTCGCAGTCGAGCTGGGTCGCGGCCGGCGGACTCACGTACGCCCCGCGTGCCGACCTCGCCACCCGCAAGGAGCAGATCGCGGTGGCCGAACGCCTCGCGCGGATCCAGGGCATGTCCGCGTGGGCGTGCGCACACGCGGGGCGTTAGACCCGCGCCGCGCGTCGGACACCCGCGCCGCGCGTCGGACGTACGCGGCGCGCCATGAGCCCGATGCCGGCCCTCACGCGCCCGGGACCGGGCCCCCGGCGGCGGGGACCGGGCCTCCGGCGGCCGGGTGCTGCGGCGCGGGCGGGAACGCGGATCCCGCCATCGCCTTGGCGTTCTGAGCGGCCGTCAGCCTGCGGACGAACAGCAGGGCCAGCACCGCGGAGACGAGGTCGAGGACCGACCCGGCCATCAGCCACCCCGCGGCGTCGAGGACCGCCTGCGGGTCCTCGGCCGCGTCGTACTTCTCCGAGGCGAGCCGGTCGAAGAGGCTCGACGCGATCCACATGCCCCACCAGGCGTTGAGCAGGCGGTGGTGCCGCAGCTCGGACGCGTAGGGGTCGGGCTGGCTGGCCCGCAGGACGTCCCGGGCGATGCCGCGCGGGATCCACAGGTTGGCCAACGGGATGAACCAGCCGCCGATCGCCCAGCCCGGCGTGCGGCGCTGCGTGTCCGGCGCGAACACCTCCGCGTTGTGACGCACCCGGTGGAACCAGATGATGAACAGCGTCGCCGTCCCGACCACGCCGATCAGGTACAGCAGGCTGGACGAGGCGACCGCCGTGTCCGCCCGGTCGACCGCGCCCATGTCGACGTCGCCCGCGCCGCCGGAGGTCACCTCACCCATCACCGACCGCATGTACGCCGCCGCCCCGAAGTGCATCACGTCGGCGACGATCACGACGGCCAGCAGCGCGGTCACGGCGTGCGCGAGACCCAGCGGTGAGCGCAGCACCGGTCCGGGCCCGGACATCGGTTTCACGGGCACGGGTGAAAAAGCCATGAAGGCCCCCCTGGGAAGTGCGGTGGAGTTGCGGCGCGCCCTCCCCGGGAACGCCGCGAGATGATCACAAACGAGTGATCGGCTTCCGGACCCTACCCCATCGCCGGTGCAGCGTGTCCATGACTATTGCGCGCGACGGCACGAGGCCGCCGTCGAAGCGCGCTTGAGTCTCCCCCCGGGGGAGGCCCCACGGTGGCGGACATGAACGACACCGAACTCGAAGGACGCGTCGCCGTGGTCGCCGGCGGCAGCAAGGGCGCCGGACTGGCGACGGCACAACGGCTCCGGCAGGCGGGAGCCCAGGTCGTCACCATCGCCCGTACGAAGCCGGAGGCGGGCGACGCCCTCTTCGTCCAGGGCGACCTGGGCACCGCCGAGGGTGTGGCCGCGTCCGCCGCGGCCGTCGCCGGACATGTCGGCGTCCCCGACGTCCTCGTGCACATCGTGGGCGGCTCCGGCTCCCCGGCCGGGGGCTTCGCGGCTCTCGACGACACGCTGTGGGAGCGCGAACTGGAACTCAACCTCCTGTCCGCCGTCCGCCTCGACCGGGCCCTGCTCCCCGGCATGGTGGCCCGCGGCTCGGGCGCCGTCGTCCACGTCACCTCCATCCAGCGCCGGATGCCGCTGCACGACTCGACCCTGGCCTACGCCGCCGCCAAGGGCGCCCTGACCACCTACAGCAAGGGACTCGCCAACGAGGTGGCCCCGGCGGGCGTACGGGTCAACTCTGTCGCACCCGGCTTCATCCGCACCGACGGCGCCGAGCAGCTGCTCGCCCGCCGGATGAGGGAGGGCGGCATCACCCGCGAGGCCGCCCTCGACGACCTGATGAGCGTTCTCGGCGGCATCCCCCTCGGCCGGCCCGCCGAGCCGGAGGAGGTCGCCGAGGTGATCGCCTTCCTCGCCTCACCCCGCGCCGCCGCGGTCGCCGGTGCCGAGTACACCGTCGACGGCGGCACCGTCCGCACCGTATGAGCCGGACACGAACGGCCGCCGGCACGGAGGAGGGAACCATGCGCAGCACCCCGCGGAGCGGGACCACCGGCGAGGCCCGGTCCTTCGTCGAGGAGTACGTCGCCGCGGCCGCGGCCGCCGGCCGCGCGCGGTACCTCGCGCTCTTCGACGACAATGCCGTCGTACGCGACGAAGGCCGCACCCACCGGGGACTCACGGAGGTGCGCCGCTGGCGGGACCAGGTCCCGCCCGTGGAGTACGACGTACGGGAGGTCACCGGCACGGCGGCCGCCTGCCGCGCTGTCGCCGAGGTGTCGGGGGACTTCCCCGGCAGCCCGGTGACGCTCCGCTTCGCGTTCGAACGTGACGCGCGGGGAAGGATCACCCGGCTGGAGATCACCCCCTGACCACGCACCGCCACCCCGGGACCGGACCCGTACCGGCCGGTCCCGGGCCCGGACCCGGCCGCCAGGAGCATCACCATGACGGAGCGACTCACCATCGGGGAGTTCTCCCGCATCACCCACCTCAGCATCCGCACGCTCCGCCGCTACCACGAGCAGGGCCTGCTGGTCCCCGCCGAGGTCGACCCGGTGACGGGCTACCGCTACTACTCGCCCGAGCAGGTCCGCCCGGCCCAGACCGTCCGGCGGTTCCGCGACCTCGACCTGCCCCTGGCGGACCTGCGGCGCTTCCTCGAGGCGGAGGCCGGCGCCCGCGGCGGGGCGGCGGACCGGGACACGGCCCGGCAGGTCGTGACCGCCCACCTGCGCCGGCTCGAGGACCGGCTCGGCCGCACCCAGCGCGCCGTCGAAGCGCTCCGCGAACTCCTCGACCCCGGCGCGGAACGGACGGTGACCCTGGAGGTCCTCCCGCCCCAGCGGGTCCACGCCGTGTCCCTCGACGTCCCCGAGGGAGCCGGCCTGGACTGGTACGACACGGCGATGCGTGACCTCGACGCCGCCGTCGGACACCGCCCGGTGCTCCCGCCGGGCGGCCGCTACGCGCACGAGCTGTTCACCGAGGGCCACGGCCACGCCACCGTCTACCTCCCCGCCGAGACACCCCTGCCCCCGGGGGCCCCGGCCACCGTGCGCGAGCTGGACCTGCCGAGCAGGACGGCCGTCGTCGCCACCCACTGCGGCCCGCACGACGACCTCGACCTCACCTACGGCGCCGTGGGCTCCTTCGCCGCGCGCCACGGCCTGCGCGCGCAGAACCTCGTCGAAGAGGTGTACCTGGTGGGGCCGCGCGACACGGACCAGCCGGAGCGCTGGCGCACCCTCGTGGCCTGGCTGACCGACCCCGACCGCACCTGACACCGAGACCGGCTTGCGGTCCCCGGTTCAATGGCCCCGTACCTCACAGGAACGACGGAAGGCACGCCGGGCCACGCACACCCGCGATGTCGACCAGGAACTCGTGGCGGCCGCGACGCACGTCGCCCGCACCCGCTGCCGGGGCGACAACCACACCATGGCCGCGGCGGCCCGCGCCACGGACGGCCGGATCGTCACCGCCGTGAACGCCTGTCACTTCACCGGCGGTCCCTGCGCCGAACCGGTCGTCGTCGGAACGGCCGCCGCACAGGGCGCCCACGACCTGGAGACGATCGTCGCCGTCGGCGACCGCGACCGGGGAGTCGTCCCGCCGTGCGGCCGCTGCCGCCAGGTCCTCCTCGACTGCTTCCCGGCCCTGAAGGCCGTCGTGGGCACGGCCGACGGCCTCCTCGCCGTCCCCGTCGCCGGCCTCCTCCCGCACACCTACGTCTGGGCCGACCACCAGCTCGACCCCTCGTCGTGGTCCGAGCCGAACATCGGCGACCCGCGCGGTGTCCCCGAGGGCCGCGGCGTCACCGGAGTGGAGGTCAGGGACGTCCACGCCGTCGGGGACCCGGACCCGACGGAGGCGGGGGAACGGCCCGCACCGACGAGCCCGGCGGCCACCGACGCCCCCGCCCCTCACAACCGCTCGCGCACCCACTCCGGGTCGGGATTCACGGACGCCTTCCCGTCCGGCAGGACGACCGTCGGCACCGTCTCGTTCCCGTCCGCGACCGCCCTCACCGCCGCCGCGGCGGCCGGGTCGCGCCAGATGTCGACCCAGTGCGCCCGGTGAGCGTCCCGGCCCAGCCGGCAACGCAGCCGCCTGCAGTACCGGCATCCCGGCCGCCAGTAGATCACCGGACGCCCGTCCTCCCGGCTGCGGCGCCGCGCCTCCTCCCCGCCGAGGGAGGCCGGGAAGACCAGCGGTGAGTTCACCACCGCGAACGCCAGGCACGCCAGCAGGGCCGCGATCGCCGGGACGGTGCCCCCGTCGGCGAGCAGGCCCGCCGCGCCCAGTGCCCCGGCCGCCGCGAGCAGCAGCGGCAGCAGCCATCCCCGTAGCAGCTCGTGCCCCTAGGACGACTCGCGGACGACCAGCTCCGTGGGCAGGGTGATCTGCTGCCGGGGCCCGTCGTTCAGGGTGATGTCGGTGAGGATGCGGGCCATCGTGCGGCCCAGTTCCTCCACCGGCTGACGCACCGTCGTCAGCGGCGGGTTGGTGTGCCGGGCGAGCACCGAGTCCTCGAAGCCGACCACGGCGACGTCGTCCGGCACCCGGCGCTTCCGCCGGCGCAATTCGGCCAGCGCACCGACCGCCATGAGGTCGGACGCGGCGAACACGGCGTCCAGATCCGGGGCGCGTTCAAGAAGCAAACGCATGGCGCGGCCGCCGCTGTCCTCGGAGAAGTCGCCCGCCTCGATCAGCGACTCGTCCGCCGCGACGCCCGCCTCCCGGTGCGCCGCGCGCCACCCCGCGAGGCGGGCACGGCCGACGTCCATGTCCTGCGGGCCGGTGATCGTCGCGATCCGCCTGCGGCCGCGGCCCAGCAGATGCCGTACGGCTTCGACGGCGCCCCCGGCGTTGTCGGAGTCGACGTAGCTCAGCTGCTCGCCCGCGTCGCGGCGGCCGGCGAGCACCGTGGGCAGGCCCGTCTCCTCGAGGATGCCGGGCAGCCGGTCCCCGGCGTGGACGGAGACCAGCAGCACGCCGTCCACCCGGCGGGTGGCCACCGACTCGGTGAGCTGGTCGCGTTCGGCCTGGTCGCGCACCAGCACGAGCTGCAGTTGTGTGCCGCTCTCGCCGAGCGCGCCGCTCACGCCGCGGATCAGCGCGGCGAAGAACGGCTCCGAGCCGAGCCGGCTCTCCGACTCGGGGATCACCAGGGCGACGGCGTTGGTGCGGTTGGTGACCAGGCCCCGGGCGACCGAGTTGGGGACGTAGTTCAGTTCTTTGATCGCCGCGAGGACCCGGGCCCGCGCCTCGGCGCTGACCAGGGCGGAGCCGTTGACGACGCGGGAGACCGTGGTGCGACCCACGCCGGCGCGGGCGGCGACGGTCTTGATCGTGGGACGGCGGTTGCCGGTCATGCACTCCCCCCTCAGCGGCCGCGGCGGCGTTCTCTGCCGCGGAGGTGACCTGCGGCAATTCTTGCAGACGCCTGCCTCGGCGGATCACCCCCAGGGTCCGGGAGGCGAACGGATGCCCTGCCTCGCACTCAGAAGTTGCTTTCAAGTTATTGACAGATTGCGTCGCTGCTACAAGTCTTCGTCACGCGGTGGGAACGTGCCCACCCAGAGTTGGGCACGTTCCCACCTCGACCAAGATCCGCTGTAGTCATCGCAGAACTCGTCACTCCGATGTGTCAGCGCCGTCGCTAGGAGGAGATCCATGGGCACTCTCGGTTCGTTGCGCAGGAAGGCGGTGGCGACAGCCGCGGCCGTCGGCGCGCTCTCGCTCGTCGTCGGCTGCAGCGGCGACAGCGACTCGGTCACGGGTGGCAGCAAGGACGGCGACAAGGTCACCATCACCATGGGCATGTTCGGCGTCATGGGGATCAAGGAGACCGGTCTGCTCGAGGAGTACGAGAAGAACAACCCCGGCGTCACGATCAAGGCCGAGATAGCCGGTGACGAGCAGACCTACTACACCGCGCTGCAGACCAAGCTCGCCGCCGGCAAGGGCCTGAAGGACATCCAGGGCATCGAGATCGGCCGCGCCAAGGAGATCACCGAGACCCGGGCGGACATGTTCGCCGACTTTGCGGACATCGAGGGCACCGACCACTTCCTGCCCTGGAAGCAGTCCCAGATCACCACCGAGGACGGCAAGGTGCTGGGCCTCGGCACCGACATCGGCCCGATGGCCGTCTGTTACCGCAAGGACTACTTCGAGAAGGCGGGCCTGCCCACCGACCGCGAAGAGGTCGGCAAGCTGTGGGCGGGCGACTGGAAGAAGTACGTCGAGGTCGGCCGCACCTTCAAGAAGAACTTCAAGGGCGACGGCGTCGCCTACACCGACTCGGCCAGCGGCCTGTTCAACGCCATGGTCTACGGCTACCCCGAGCAGTACTACAACGAGCAGGGCGAGCTGATCCACGACAAGAACCCGGCCGTGAAGGAGGCGTGGGAGCTGGCGTCGGACGCCGCCGACGAGGACCTGACCGCCAAGCTGCGCCAGTTCCAGCCCGGCTGGGACCCCGGTCTGTCCAACGGCACGTTCGCGACCGCGGTGTGCCCGGCCTGGATGCTGAGTCACATCAGCGAGAAGGCCGGTGAGGTCAACAAGGGCAAGTGGGACGTCGCCCGCGCTCCGAAGGGCGCCAACTGGGGCGGTTCCTTCCTCGGCGTGATCGAGAAGAGCCCGGTGAAGGAGGAGGCGCAGAAGCTCGTCGCCTGGCTGACCGCGCCCGAGCAGCAGGCCCGCATCTTCAAGGACCTCGGCAACATCCCGTCCTCGCAGAAGGCCCTCGAGGACCCGACCGTGAAGGCCGTGAAGAACGAGTACTTCAGCGGCGCGCCGCTCGGTGAGATCTTCGGCGCCGCGGCGCAGGAGATCCCGGACAAGCAGGTCCTCGGCCGCAAGGACGGCACCATCAAGGACACCTTCTCCCAGGGCCTGGCCCTGGTGGAGCAGGGGACGCCGCGTGACGAGGCATGGAAGACCACCGCGGAGCGCATCCAGAAGGCGGTCCGCTGACCGTCGCCCCGCGGCCGTCCCGGGCCCGCTGCCCCCAGCGGGCCCGGGACGGCTCCCCATCCGTTCTCAGGAAGGAAGTCCGGTGGCCACCTCCACCACCAAGGTCCTGGCCGGCGAGGAGCCGCCGGGCCCGTCCCGCTCGCGGGACGGCAAGGAGACCTCACAGCGGCGCGGCGCCTGGCTGCACCGCCTCGACGTCAAGGGCGCCCCGTACGCGTTCGTCGCCCCGTTCTTCGTCGTCTTCGCCGCGTTCAGCTTCTACCCGCTGATCTACACCTCGTGGATCTCCCTGCACGACGTGGAACTGGCCACGCTCGACGTCATGGAGTGGGTGGCGTTCGACAACTACGTCGACCTGTGGGGCGATTCGCGGTTCTGGAACGCCCTGCAGAACACCATCACCATCGGCGTCATCTCCACGGTGCCGCAGCTTCTGATGGCCCTGGGCATGGCGCACCTGCTCAACTACCGCATGCGCGCCTCGCTGTTCTTCCGCGTCGCGTCGCTGGTGCCGTACGCCACGTCCGTCGGTGCCGCCGCGCTCGTCTTCACCATGATCTTCGAGCGTGACTTCGGCATGATCAACTGGGCGCTCGGCGCGGTCGGCGTCGACCCGGTGAACTGGGAGGCCGACAAGTGGCCCGCCCAGGTCGCGATCTCCACCATCGTCATCTGGCGCTGGACCGGCTACAACGCCCTGCTCTACCTCGCGGCCATGCAGGCCATCCCCGCCGACCGCTACGAGGCCGCCTCCCTGGACGGCGCGTCCCGCTGGCAGCAGTTCCGGCACGTCACCGTGCCCGGCATCCGCTCCACCATCGTCTTCACCATCGTGCTCTCCACGATCGGCGCCACCCAGCTGTTCGGCGAGCCGCTGATCTTCGGCCAGGGCCCCAACGGCGTCACCGGCGGCGCGGACAACCAGTACCAGACGCTGGGCCTGCTGCTGTACGAGGAGGGCTGGAAGAACTACCAGATGGGCCGCTCGGCGACCGTCGCCTGGGCGATGTTCATGCTGCTGGTCCTCGCCTTCGTGGCGCATCGACTGATCAAGCGCCTGCGCTCCCGTACGTCCTGACCTGGAGACGCCATGACCATCCACAGCCTCCCGGCCCGGACGGACGCACCGGCCCGGACCGAACCCGAGAAGCCGGCCGGCCGCGGCGGCCGCCGTCTGCTGCGCGAACGCGCCGGGCGCACCCACCACGCCGGGCCGCTCGCCTACATCCTGCTCGCCGTCATGGCGGTCCTGTCCATCTTCCCGCTGTACTGGACGATGGTGGCGGCCTCCACCGACAACACCCGGGTCAGCCAGACCCCGCCGCCCTTCCTGCCCGGCCCGAACCTGTTCAGCAACCTCGCCCGCGCCTGGGACGAGGCGGCCATGGGCAAGGCGATGATCAACAGCACGATCGTGGCCGGGGTGATCGCCCTGTCCACGGTGTTCTTCGCGACGCTCGCCGGGTTCGCCTTCGCCAAACTGCGGTTCAAGGGCCGCAACGTCCTGCTCATGCTGGTGATCGGCACCATGATGGTGCCGCCGCAGCTCGGTGTCGTCCCGCTGTTCATGATGATGTCGGAGCTCGGCTGGTCGCAGCAGCTGCCCGCCGTCATCTTCCCCACCCTGGTCAGCGCCGTCGGCGTGTTCTTCATGCGGCAGTACCTCTCCGAGGCGCTGCCCGACGAACTCGTCGAGGCCGGCCGGGTCGACGGGGCGCACTCGCTGCGCATCTTCTGGAGCATCGTGCTGCCCGTCGCACGGCCCGCCATGGCCGTGATCTTCATGATCACGTTCGTGCACGCCTGGAACGACTTCTTCTGGCCGTTCGTGGTGCTCGACATGACCAACCCGACCGTCCCCGTCGCGCTCACCCAGCTCAGCGCGGGCTACGTCCGCGACCAGTCGCTCATCATGGCCGGCGCCCTGCTCGGCACCCTGCCGCTGCTGGCGATGTTCATCGTCTTCGGCCGCCAGATCGTCAGCGGCATCATGGCCGGCGCCGTCAAGGGCTGACCGTTCCCCGCAGGCCCCGATCCGACCCCCTCACCGGGCTCTTCGCCCACCCCGCGAACGGCCCCCACCACCCCGAAAGGACTTACGTGGTCACCGCAGCACAGCAGACCGCGTCCACCCCGGACGCCGCCCGCACCTTCCCCAAGGGCTTCCTCTGGGGTTCGGCCACCGCCTCCTACCAGATCGAGGGCGCCGCCTCCGAGGACGGACGCACCCCGTCCATCTGGGACACCTACGCCCGCACCCCGGGCCGGGTCCGCAACGGCGACACCGGTGACATCGCCACCGATCACTACCACCGCTGGCGTGAGGACGTCGCCCTCATGGCCGAACTCGGCCTGGGCGCCTACCGGTTCTCCCTCGCCTGGCCCCGCATCCAGCCCACCGGACGCGGCCCCGCCGTGCAGAAGGGCCTCGACTTCTACCGGCGGTTGGCCGACGAGCTGCTGGAGAAGGGCATCCAGCCCGTCGCCACCCTCTACCACTGGGACCTGCCCCAGGAGCTGGAGGACGCCGGCGGCTGGCCCGAGCGCGCCACCGCCGAACGCTTCGCCGAGTACGCCGCCCTCGCCGCCGACGCCCTCGGCGACCGCGTGCGGACCTGGACCACCCTCAACGAGCCCTGGTGCAGCGCCTTCCTCGGCTACGGCTCCGGCGTGCACGCCCCCGGCCGCACCGACCCGGTCGCCGCGCTGCGCGCCGCCCACCACCTCAACCTCGGCCACGGCCTCGCCGTCCAGGCCCTGCGCGACCGCCTCCCGGCCGCCGCCCAGTGCTCGGTCACCCTCAACGTCCACCACGTCCGCCCGCTCACCGGCAGCGACGGCGACGCGGACGCGGTGCGCCGCATCGACGCGCTCGCCAACCGCGTCTTCACCGGCCCGATGCTGCAGGGCGCCTACCCGGAGGACCTGCTCAAGGACACCGCGAGCCTGACCGACTGGTCCTTCGTCAAGGACGGGGACCTCGAGCAGATCAACCAGCCGCTGGACTTCCTCGGCGTCAACTACTACACGCCGACCGTCGTCTCCGAGGCCGACGGCAGCGGCACCCACACCTCCGACGGCCACGGCAACAGCCCGCACAGCCCGTGGCCGGGCGCCGACCGGGTCGCCTTCCACCAGCCGCCCGGCCCCACCACCGCCATGGGCTGGGCCGTCGACGCCACCGGCCTGTACGACCTGCTGCGCCGGCTGTCGCACGACTTCCCGAAGACGCCGCTGGTCATCACCGAGAACGGCGCCGCGTTCGACGACTACGCCGACCCGTCCGGCGCCGTCAACGACCCGGCACGCATCGCCTACGTCCGCGACCACCTGGCCGCCGTCCACCGCGCCATCCTCGACGGCTCCGACGTCCGCGGCTACTTCCTGTGGTCCCTGCTCGACAACTTCGAGTGGGCGCACGGCTACAGCAAGCGGTTCGGCGCGGTGTACGTCGACTACCCGACGGGCACCCGCATCCCGAAGGCCAGCGCCCGCTGGTACGCGGAGGTCGCCCGCACGGGCGTCCTGCCGGCGGCCTGACCTCAGCTCCGCGAGCCCGACTCCCTGCCCGTGGGGGGACAGGGAGTCGGGCTCGCGGGTGTCATCGCGCGCCGGCGCGGCTCCGGAGCACCTCGACACCGTCGCCGTCGAGTTCGTCGCAGTACGCCGCGCGCCCCGTCATCGCCATGACGAGGGCCACGGTTCGCCCGGACACGAGGGGGCCGTCCCCGGCCCTGAACGGCCCGTCGTCGGCGACGAGCCGCAGCCCGCCGATGCGCCCCTTGGCGACGACCACGAGGTCCGTGCCCCGGTAGTACTCGGCGACGGCCGTCACGGTCTCGACCGGGTAGGCCCGCCGTATGCCGAGCGGGCGCCGGACGTCCTCCCCGTGCACGACGGTCTCGCCGAGCATGGCGATGGCGGGCAGGGGAGGCTTGGTCGTACTCGACACCGTGCGCCGGAAGCGGCCGAGGGTGTCCGCCGGACCCGAACCGAGCTGCTCCGCCAGCCGCATGGCCACCTGCCTGTCGAAGTCGAACCGACAGCGCAGGACGCCGGCCAGCCACCTCGCGGTGTTCAGGCTCGCCCCCGCGGTGAGATGCGCGAGCACCTCACGCACCGACAGCCCGTCACAGAGCGAGGGCGTTGCCCACTCCTCGGTGCCGAGCCCTCCGAGATCGTCGGCGAGCGCGGCCCGCTCGGCACGGATCATGGACCACACGGTGGTGTCGGGAAGGCGGCGGCCGGTCGCCGGACCCGGACGAGTCGTCATGGGGGCGGTGCTCCTGTCGGTGAGGACGTTCACGCGTTCCAGGGGGTGACTCCCGCCCCGGACGGAACTCATCGCCGCCGAAGCAGCAGGATGCGGCACATGGACGTCGTGACCCGACCGCATCACCTCCACACAGGCGACGGCACCGTGGCACCGGACGACGAGGCCGGAGCCCCCGTCATGGACGGAAAAGCCTGCTTCACCGGCGAGTGCGCGCCGTCCACCGACCACGCTCGGGACAACGTCCGCGACGTCGTCCGCCCAGGGAACCCAGAGGCACTGGGGGAGCGGTACGCGAGGTGGGGGGTGGCCGGTCGGCCTCAGGCCGGCTTGCGCCACACGGAGATGTGCTTCGGGGAGTCCTGCGTGAACGGTGAACCGTCCCAGTCCGCGACGCGGCGCTCCAGCTGAAGCCCGGCGATACGGGCCATGAGGTCGAGCTCCGCCGGCCACGCGTAGCGGTGACGGGAGGCGTCGCGACGGTAGTGGTCACCGTCTCCGTCGCGGGAGAAGTGGTGCGAGACGAGGATCTGCTCGACGGGGTCGACGGTGTCGAACCCGAGGTGCCGCTCGGACACGTCGAACGGCACGGCGACCTGCCCGGGCGGCAGGAACCGCAGCGGCGGCACGCCCAACTCGATGACGAACCGGCCGCCGGGTTCCAGATGACGCGCGGCGTTGCGGAAGCACTCGACCTGCTCGTCCTGCGTGAGCAGGTTCGAGATCGTGTTGTAGACGAGGTACACCAGGGAGAACTCACCCGGCACGACGGCCGTGGCCATGTCCCCGATGACCACCGGGAGCGTGTCCTCGTCGACCTTGCGGCGCAGCACGGCCACCATGTGCTCGGACAGCTCGACGCCCGCCACCGGCACACCGCGTCCACGGAGCGGCACGCCCACGCGCCCGGTCCCGATGGCGAACTCCAGCGCCCTGCCCGCGCCGGCCAGCCCGGCGAGGAAGTCGACCGTCGCTCCGAGGACGGCGGCCGAGGTCATCCCGGCCTCTTCGGCGTCATAGCGTTCGGCGGCCTCGCGGCCCCACATCTCACTGCTCGTCACGGTCGGCCACTCTGCCGCGCGCCGGGAGGCGCTGTCGACACAATTACGTGCGCCGGGCCGGCGCGGCGCCGTGCGGCGGACGGTCCGGTCAAGCGTCTTTGCGCAGGTGAGCCAGTGTCTCGTCCCTTGCCGGATACGGAAGTTCACGCGGCCGGAGCTGCCGGGCGAGGTCCAGTTCCCCGTCGCGTACGTGGGCGTGGACCGTGTGGGCCAACGGCGTGACGTCGGTGACGGAGACGATCCACTCGTCGGCGTGGAGACGGGCCGCTTCGCCGGAGAGGCCGAGCTGGAGGGACCGGTACGGGAGCGGCCGGAGACGCAGCTCGCGCTCCGGGTCCCACTGCACCCGGGCCGGCGCCCTTCTCAACGCGCGTCACCACGCGGCATGGCCGGTGGGGAGCCCTCGCCCGTGGTGGGACAGGCAGGCGTGACGCAGCGCCCACTCGAAGCCCTCACGGCTGATCTCGACGGCGAGGACGGTCCCCTGCCCCTCCTTCGTGCCCCACCCGCACCGGTACATCATCCAGAGGAACGACGGCTTGATCCACGTCATCCGGTCCCGCTTCCACGCGGCCGGAAAACGGCCGTCGCGCGCCGCCGGCACCCCGATCTCCGGCGGGTACGCCTGAGAGACCGTGATCGTGCGGTCCGTGTCCGATGTCTTGGCTCTGTCACCCGACCAAGAATGATCACACTGCCGTGCGCGTGCCAGTGATCAACGGCCGCGCATCCCGAGCCACTGCTCCGCGTCCCACGCCCGGAACCGCTCCACCTCCGTGAAGCCGAGCCCGGCCGCGAGGCGGAGTGAGCGGGTGTTGGCGGTCTGGGTGGCCAGGACCACCGGCTCGCCGGGGAGCACGCCATCGAGCCAGTCGAGTGCCGCCCCGCACGCCTCCGTCGCGTACCCGAATCCCCAGGCCCGCGGCAGGAACAGGTAGCCGAGATCGACCTTGCCCACGGCAGCCGGGCGGTGCTCGGTCGCCCTCCTGAGCAGGATCTGCCCGATCATCGTCCCGTCGAGCTCGACGACAAAACTCCCCGGCGCCCGCCCGGGCACCTCGGGCATCTCGCGTTCCAGCTCGCCCCGCGGCCTGGCACCGCCGAGATACCTGTGCACCTCCTGCGAGCCGTACAGCTCGACGAACGCCGCCCGGTCCCGGGCCTCCGCCGCACGCAGCACCAGCCGCTCGGTGCGGATCGGTGCGGGCGGCCAGGGGACGGGTCCGAGATCGTTCATGCCGGCCAGCCAAGCAGTGTGTCCGGCCGCGTTCAAGAGCCAGACAGGGTGCGGGGCACCAGGGAAGACGGCGGTCTGGTTGCCGCAGGCGCGGCGACCGAGGGTGAGAACCGAGCGATGACCACGCCCGATTCCACGAAAGCAGACCCGACATGCACATCGACGACACCACCAGCGCCGCCGTCCTGGAACAGCTCCGCCGCCGTCCCGCCGAGGACCGGCGCATCCTGTTCACCGGCGCCACCCTCGTCACCATGGACCCCGCCCTCGGCGTTCTCGACCGGGGCGACCTCCTCGTCGAGGGCGACACCGTCACCGCCGTGGGACCGCGGCTCAGCGCCGGTGACGCCGTCGTCGTCGACGTGACCGGCTGCGTCCTCACCCCCGGCTTCGTCGACACCCACCGGCACGCCTGGGAGGCCCAGCTGCGCCGGATCATGCCCGACGTCGACGACCTCGGCGGCTACGTCATGTCCACCCTGGCCGGCTACGCCACGGTGTACCGGCCGGAGGACATGTACACCGGCACCCGGCTCGCCGCCCTCACCGCTCTCGACAGCGGGATCACCACCCTGCTCGACTTCTCCCACAACTCCCGCACCCCCGCCCACTCCGACGCCGCGATCGAGGCTCTCCGCGACACCGGCGTCCGAGGCGTGCACGCCTCCATGGGGCCGCACTTCGGGGAGTGGGACCGGCAGTGGCCCGGCGACCTGACGCGTCTGAGGGACCAGTACTTCCGCAGCGACGACCACCTGCTCACCCTCCGCCTGGCGACGCTCGCCACCGACGAGGTCGCCGGACCGGCACTCGCCTACGGCCCCGAACTCGCCCGCGTCGCCCAGGAACTGAACATCGGTGTGAGCGTGGACGCCGTCTTCGGCGCCACCTCCTCGGAGGCGATCCTGCGCTGGGCGGAGGACGGCGTCCTCGGCCCCGACGTGACGTTGATCCACGCCACCGGGCTCACCCCGCAGGCGTGGAAGGCGATGGGGGAGACCGGCGCCACCGTCGCGCTCGCCCCCACCTCCGACGCCCAGATCGGACTGGAGACCGCGATCCCCGCCGTGGACGAGGCCCTGTCCGTCGGCATCCGCCCCGGGCTGAGCATCGACGTCGAAGTCGCGCTCGCCAGCGACATGTTCACGCAGATGCGGGCCCTGCACACCATCCAGCGCATGCGCGCCGTCAACGCCGCCTACGGCACCGACCGGCAGCCCCGCCGCATCACCACCCACGACGTCCTCGACTTCGCCACCCTCCAGGGCGCCCGCACCAACGGCCTCGCCGGCGTCACCGGTTCACTGACCCCGGGCAAGAAGGCCGACCTCCTGGTCATCAGGGCCGAGGACCTCAACAACATGCCGCTCAACGACCCGATCGGCACCGTCGTCCTGGGCTCCGACGCGCGCAACATCAGCGCCGTCCTCGTCAACGGCGAGCCCCGCAAGTGGGACGGCCGCGTCCTCGACGTCGACCTGGCCGCCCTGCGCGACGAGGTCCACGCCTCCCGCGCGTACGTACGGAACGCCTTCAGGGACACCGCCACTGCCTGAGGAAGCCCAGGTCGTGGGGCCCGGGGTCTCCCTGTCCTGGGTGCGACCCACCCCCCTTCGGCCCCACCACGACACCCTCCCGAGCCCTAGCCTCGACCTATGAGCACGCACGACGACCCCGTCACCGAGAACGCGCTGGGCGGTTTCCTCCGCGCCCGGCGCGCCCGGCTGCGCCCCGAAGACATGGGCATCCCCTCGTCGGGGCGCCGCCGGGTGCCCGGCCTGCGCCGTGAGGAGGTCGCCACGCTCGCCGGGGTGAGCACCGACTACTACACGCGTCTGGAGCAGGGCCGTGAACGGCGCCCGTCACCGCAGGTACTCGACGCCGTGGGGCGGGCCCTGCGGCTGGACGACGAGGCGGTGGCCCACCTGCACCGGGTCGCCGGTCCGGCGGCCCGCCGTACCCGTCCCGCACAGCGCGCCGAACGCGTCGCACCGCACCTGCGGCGCCTGCTCGACTCGTGGAGCGGCACGCCCGCCTTCGTCCTGGGCACCGCCCTCGACGTCCTGGCCCGCAACCGCCTCGCGGACGCGCTCTTCTCCGGCTTCACCCACCCCGACAACCTGCTGCGCATGACGTTCCTGGACCCGGCGGCGCGCCGTTTCCACCGCGACTGGAACCGGGCCGCCGAATCGGCCGTCGCCGCACTGCGGCGGGCCGTCGGCACCGGACCCGACCACCGGGCGCTGAGCACGCTCGTGGGTGAACTGTCCATCAAGAGCCCCGAGTTCCGTACTCTGTGGGCGCGTCACGACGTACGCGGCAAGACCCGTGAGACCAAGCTGCTCCACCACGCCGAGGTCGGCGACCTGGAGCTGCACTACGAGTCGTTCACCGTCAACAGCGCCCCCACCCAGCAGCTCGTCGTCTACCAGGCCGAACCGGGCACCCCCTCCGCCGACGCCCTCACCCTGCTGGGGTCCCTCAGCGCCGGGCCCGCGCCCGTTCCGGACACGGCCCGTGACTGAGAACCCGCCGGCCCGGCGACCGAGCCCGCACACACGGCGCGTGCCCGCACCTCCGGGCCACCAGTAGGTTGGAACCATGAGCGACAGCACTCCGCTGGGAGACTTCCTCCGAGCGCGACGCGAAGCCGTCAAGCCGCAGGACGTGGGGCTCCCGGAGCACGGCCGCCGACGGGTCAAGGGGCTGCGCCGCGAGGAGGTCGCCCTGCTCGCGGGCGTGAGCTCCGACTACTACACGCGCCTGGAGCAGGGACGGGAGGCCGGCCCGTCGCCCCAGGTGCTCGACGCGATCGCCGCCGCCCTCCGCCTCGACGACGAGGCCCACGACCACCTGCGCCGGCTCACCCGCTCGTCCCAGGAACGCCGCGGCGCCCCCGGGCGGTACGACCGGGTCAGCCCCCAGCTCCTCCGGCTGATCGACAGTTGGCCCGACACCCCCGCCTTCGTCCTGGGACCGGCCCTGGACGTCCTGGCGCACAACGCGCTCGCCACGGCCCTGCACAGCGGGTTCCAGCGGTTCGACAACCTGGCCCGCATGGTCTTCCTGGACCCGGCCGGACGCGCCTTCTACCGGGACCGGGACGGGGCCGCGGACTCCTGTGTGGCCGAACTGCGCGCGGCCTACGGACACGACCCCGATTCGCCGCGGATCACCGAGGTCGTCGACACGCTCCGCGCCAGAAGCCCCGAGTTCGCGCAGCTGTGGGCGCGGCACGAGGTGAAGCGGAAGACGCGGCAGGCGAAGAACCTCGTCCACCCGGACGTCGGCGCCCTGGAGATCCAGTTCCAGGCCTTCAGCGTGAACGACGCCCCGCACCAGCAGCTCGTCGTCTACCAGGCCGAGCCGGCCGGTGCCACCGCCGCGGCCTTCGCCGCACTCCGGTCCCGCGCCGGCCACGACGCCGAGGAGCCCTCGCGCGCGCACAGCGACACCTGACCGCGCGGGCCGCCCCTGGGGCGGCCCGCGCGGTCAGGTGTGCTTCCGCGAGCTGTCAGCCGCGCGACCGGCGTCCGTCCTCCCGGGCGCGCTCGTCGCCCTCGCGGTAGAGCACCAGGTGCTCGTGGAAGAGGATGCCGTCACGGACGTCGCCCGTGGCGGTGAAGCCGGTGTCGTCGACGTAGTCGATGTGGCTGCCGGTGACGGTGTAGCGCCCGGTGTAGGCGCTCTCGCGGGTGCCGCGGGCCTCGTCGTACCGCCCCTCCGGCAGCAGTTCCTGACGGATGTGCCCGTCCGCGGTCACCCACATCCCGACGTACGGGTGCGGGGCGCGGGTCGTGTCGTTGCCGGTCGTGTCGTTGCTGGTCATGACGCCAGCGTCGACCGGGCCGCCGGCGGCAGCCAGGCCGCCGTTCCCCTGGGTGCGGCACACCCACCCCCGCGACCGTGGGTGCTCCGCACCCGGGCACACGGCGGCCTGGTTCCGGTTCCGCCGCGCGACGAACCTGGTGGTCGTACCGACCGATCACCCGACACCACCCCGAGGTGCACCATGACCGCCACCACCGCCCCCGCGACCTGGAACCGGAAGGCGCTCGACGAGATCCTCAGCAACGACGGCGGCCGTCCCGTCCTGTTCACCAACGCCCGCGTCATGACCCTGGACCCGCTGATCGGGACCGTGACCGGCGCCGACCTCCTGCTCGTCGGCCCGCTGATCGTCGGCGTCGGCCCCGGCATCGTCACCGCGGCGGAGGACGACAACGCCATCGTCGTCGACTGCACGGGCACGACCGTCGTCCCCGCCGTCGTGGACGCCGTCGCGCTGGCCGGCGGGCGCGGCGCCCGCCCCGAGTACGTGGCGACGCTGGCCCCGGGCAACACCGCCGACTTCCTGGTGGTGCCCGACGAACTCGCCGACGACGTCCCCGGCGCGGTGGCCGCCCTCCTGTCCCGGCGTGCGCGGGTCCGCGCCCTGGTCGCGGCCGGCCGCCCCGTCCTGTGGTCGGGCGCCGACGTCCCCGGCCGGGCCACCGCCCCCCGGGCGGGCGTCCCCGCCGCTCCCGATCTGACCGGCAGCCCGCGGCTCGGCGTCTGGATCGACCGGAACGACTTCCTGCACCAGGAACTCACCGCCGACGGCCGCTACGACGAGACCCGCGGCGGCCGCCCGCACGCCTATCAGGGCCGCTTCTGGATCGACGGCGACCGCATCGACTACCTGGACGACCTCGGGTTCTGGGCCTACGGAGAGTTCAGGGGCGACGAACTGCACCACGCGGGCTACGTCATGAAGCGGGGCTGATCCGCCGTCCCCGCGGAGGGCGACGGCGGCGGGGAGCGCCCCCGGCCCGCCTGTTGCGCGAACAGGCGGGCCGAGGGGCCGCGGCGGGCAGGGCACGCGACATGCCGAGGCCATGCTTCTCCCGGGTGTACGACTCCTACTCGGACCCGGCCGCCTCCGACACCACCTGGCTGGGTGTCGGCACCGCGTGACCCCGTGGCGTCGCCGGCGCACTGACGGCAGGGCCGGGGCGGGTGTCCACGGCGGACTCGGAGGGCCGCGGTGCGACGGTGGGGCCCGTCGTGGGCGAGGGGGAGCCGGTCGGGGGCGGCGGTGCCAACGGGACCGTCGGCGAGACCGGCCGGTCGGAGGTCGTCACGTGCTGCAGGGGCAGCGCGACCAGCACGGCGACGGCGCAGGTGAGACCGGCGCCGACCGTCGTACGGACCAGCCGTCGCCGGGCCGCACGGCGGCGGATCGCCTCGAACCGGCCGGGGGGCGGGCCGAGACGGTCGGACGTGGGCCGCAGGAGTTCGGCGAGCGGGTCGTCCGGCTCGAACTCGGGACCCTCGTCAGCGTGAGTGATCAAGGTTTCTCCTCAGGTGGGCACGGAGCAGCTCCCTGGCCGCGTGAAGATCGGCCTTGATGGTTCCTTCCTTGCGTCCGGTCACCGCGGACACCTCCCGGACCGGCAGGTCAGCGTAGTAGTGCAGCAGGATCGGCACCCGCAGCCGCTCCGGCAGCGCCTGCACCAGCAGTCGCACCGACGGGTCGGACGGCTCCGCGTGCGGACGTACGGCCGCCTCGGTGCCGACCCGGCGCACGGTCGTGCGCTCGCGTTCGAGTCTGCGCCAGTGGTCGCGCACCAGGTTGGCGGCGGTGACGTACAGGAAACCCCGCGGTTCCGTCACGGACGTCCAGCGCGACCAGAGCCGGGTGAACGCCTCCGAGGCGATCTCGTGGGCTGTCTCGTCGTCGTCGACCAGACGGCGGCACCAGCCGGCCAGGCGTGGGTAGAGGGCGGCGAAGAGCTCGGACGCTGCCTGCTCGCGGGACCGTTTCAATGCTCTCCATGGTCGGGGCGGCCCCGGTGACGGGGTACCGCTCGCGGACGGGACGACGGGACGACGGGACGACGGGGAACGGGGGCGGCCGGATGCCGGGCCGCCGGTGTGGCGGCCCGGCACGCCGTGCGGGGTCAGGGGGCGGTGGCACGGAGTGCCGCGAAGACGATCACGTTGTCGCGGTACTCGCCCTCCTCCAGCGGGCCGCCGCACGTGATGAGCCGCAGCTCCGGTCGCGCGGTGTCGCCGTAGACGTCCTCCGTCGGGAAGTCGGCCTTGGCGACCGTGCGGACCGAGGCGACGGCGAACTCCGCCGCCGAGCCGTTCTCCAGACGCACCGTGATCCCGTCGTCCCGCCGCAGCCGGGCCAGGTCACGGAAGACTCCGTCGCCGTGGGCGCCGACCGTGACGTGGCCCAGGATCACCGAGGGACCCGGCCGGCCCGGCGTGGGGGAGTGCCGGTACCAGCCGGCCGGGTCGTCCGCCGTGACCGGGGGGACCTCCACCGTGCGGTCCGGGGCCAGCCCCAGCCGTACGACCCGGGTGTCGACCCCGATGGCGGGGATCTCCAGACCGACCGGGACCGAACGCACCAGGGGACGCGGCCCGGAGGCGGGGGAAACCGCCGCCGGTGTCCGGGGCCCCGGCGGTTCCGTCGTGGCCGGCCGGTCGGCGGCGGGGCCGGCCCCGCCGCCGCAGCCCGCGGCCAGGCAGGCCGCGGCCACGGTGACGACGGCGCGCCTGGAGAACGGTGTCATGCCCCGGACGCCCGCCGGCGCACGAGGAAGACCGCCGCGCCGCCCGCGGCGAGCACCGCGGCGGCGCCCCCGCCGATCAGCAGGCCGTCGCCGCCGGACTGCGCGGCGACCGGGGCGTCGCCGGTGTCCGGGGCTCCGCTCGGCACCACGGTGACCCCGTCGGCCTCCTCCGCCGGCGCCTGGGTCGGCTCGGCGGCCCCGGGCTCGGCCGGAACCGGGCTCGGGTCCTCGGACACCTGGTCGCCGGAGCCGGCGGAGACCGCCGCATCGGGGACGGGGGAGGGGTCGTCGGCGAACGCCGGCATCGCGGTGGCCAGCACGGCGGTGCAGGCGAGTGCCGCTCCGCTCAGGACGTTTCGGCGCATGGAACGCTCTCTTTCCTGGGTCCGCCCGCACGGTCGCCCGGCGGGCTGGGGGATGGATCGTGCGGAGAGACGAGGGAGCGGAGGCCCAGGTTGCAAAGAGAAGGTAAAGGCGCGAACGCCGGTGGCGGCGGGCTCAGTCGAGGATCGCCGTCGCCTCCACCTCGACCAGCACGTCGGGCTCGAAGAGGTGGTCGACGCCGATGAGGGACGCGGGCGGGAGCGGCAGCGGCAGGCCGATCTCCTCGGCGACCTCCTCGACCCCCGCCATGAACGGGCCGATCTTCTCCGGCGCCCAGTCGGTGACGTAGAAGGTCAGACGCAGGACGTCGTCGAAGGAGGCGCCCGCGCCGCGCAGGCCGCGCGCCGTGCCCCGGAGCGCGTGGGCGACCTGCCCGGCGAGGTCCCCCGGGGCGAGCGGAGCCCCGTCGGCGGTGCGGGCGACCTGCCCGCTGACGTGCACGTGACGGGTGCCCGTCCCCACGGCGACGTGCTCGTACGGGGTGGGCTGCAGCATGCCTTCGGGCGTGAAACGGCGGACGGCCACGGGGGACTCCTCGTGTCGAAACAATAGGTATACCTTTGATACTTGGTAGAAGAAGGACACTTCAAGGAGACCAGGTATCGTGCCGGAAACCGAAGGCGGCCGCGCCGGCGGCGAGTTGAGGATCGAGACCGCACACCGCGAGCTGCTCGACCAGGTGCTGGACAAGTGGTCGCTGAGCGTCCTCAACGAACTCTGCGAGCGGCCCCGCCGGTTCAACGACCTGCGCCGCGCCATCCCCGCGGTGACCCAGAAGTCCCTCACCGCGACCCTGCGCCGGCTCGAACGCAACGGCATCGTCGAGCGTGAGGTCGTCAGTTCCCGTCCCGTCGCCGTCGAGTACCGCATCACCCCGCTCGGCAAGACCATGCGGCGCCCGGTCGACGTGCTGCTGGAGTGGGCCACGGCCCACCTGCCCGAGATCGAGCGGGCCCGCCGCGCCTTCGACCTCGACCTCGACCTCGAGTGAGGCCGAGGACTCCCGCGGCCCGCGCCGGCGCCGGGAACAGGGCACGGGCCGCGTCCCGGGTGCACCACTGGCCGCGGAACGCGGCGCGCGACGCGTGAAGGAGCGATGCGTGGCGATCCGGCGGACGGACGACGTGGCCGTCGTCGACGACCTGGACGACACGATCACCCGTCTGCGCCGCCACGGAGCCGAACTCCTCGGCGAGGTGGTCCAGTACGAGAACGCCCACCGTCTGCGCGGCCCCGCGGGCGTCATCGTCGCGCCGGCGGAACGGATCGCCTGACCGCCCCGCGCGCCGAGGGCGCCCCACCGGCCGTCGAGACCCTCACCGAACCACCTTGACCTCAACCTAAGTCGAGTTCCTACGGTCGTCCTCGAGAGCCTCGGCATTCGGTCGCGGCGCCGCACGAGGAGGTCTGTCATGGACGAGCGCACGGCCGAGGCGGAGATCCCCGACCGTTACCACTACGCGGTGGTCCCGCACATCATGGTCGACGACGCCGCGGCCGCGATCGACTTCTACCGGCGGGCGTTCGGCGCGCGTGAGGACTTCCGGCTGGAGGCGCCGGGCGGGGGAGTGCTGCACGCCGAGATCACCGTGGGACGGTCGACGCTGATGCTGGGCGACGCGAGCGTGAAGGAGGCGGAGGACGCCTCCTTCACCGCGCCCGCCTTCCTCGGCGGCGGCACCTCCGTCACGCTGCACGTGTTCGTGCCGGACGTCGACGCGCTGGCCGCGCGGGCGGAGGCGGAGGGCGCGGAGATCCTCCAGCCGCCGACGGACATGTTCCACGGGGACCGCACGGTGATCCTCCGCGACCCCTCGGGACACCTGTGGGTGTTCCTCACCCACCTCGAGGACGTGAGCGAGGACGAACTCCGGCGACGCCTGGCCGCCGCCGGAGGGTGACCGCGGCGGCGGAGCGGCCGTTCAGGCGGCCGCCGCGTCCTCGACCGCCACGCCCAGCCGCTCGGCCACGGTGGTGAGCGCCGGGCCCAGCGGCAGCCCGACCCGCGCCAGGGCGTGCCGGTCGCCGCGGGTCTGGTCCCGGTTGACGATCAGCACGGGCTTGCCGCTCTCCGCCGCCAGCCGGACGAACCTCAGCCCCGACATCACCGTCAGCGACGAGCCCAGGACCAGCAGGGAGGACGACTCCCGGACCATCCGCCGGCACAGCTCGACCCGCTGCGGCGGCACGGTCTCCCCGAAGAACACCACGTCCGGCTTGAGGACGCCGCCGCACACCGCGCACGGCACCACGCGGAAGCCGACGACCTGGTCGTCGGTGAGGTCGGCGTCGCCGTCGGGGTTGATCCCCGCGGCCACCGGCGAGAAGCCGGGGTTGGCCGCCTCCAGCCGCTCCGCGAGGTCACCGCGCGGACTCATCCGCCCGCACGAGAGGCAGACCACCCGGTCCAGACTCCCGTGCAGTTCCACCACGCCCTCGCTGCCGGCGGCCTGGTGCAGCCCGTCGACGTTCTGGGTGATCACACCCGACACCAGGCCGTGCCGGGCGAACGCCGCCACGGCCCGGTGCCCGGCGTTGGGCCGGGCGCGGCCGAAGGTGCGCCAGCCGAGATGGCTGCGCGCCCAGTACCGCCGCCGGGCGGCGGCCCCGCCGACGAACTCCTGGAACGTCATCGGGGTGTGCCGGCTCAGGCTCCCGCCCTCGCCGCGGTAGTCGGGGATGCCGGACTCCGTGGAGATGCCGGCCCCGGTGAGCACCAGCACGCCGCGGGCGCGCAGCGCGTCGACGACGGGGTCCAGGTTCGTGGTGGCCGGCGGCAGGTCTCCCGCCGGGGTCCAGCTCAAAGTGGGGCGCACGCGCATGTCATCCAGGGTACGGAACCGCTGCGAACCCTCCGCCGGTCCTGTGATCCGTAGCCCGCGGGCGCCTGCGAAGGACCTGGGTGACGAGCGGGAGCCGAGGGCGCCGGAGCGGAACCGCGACATACCGCTCCGCGTCCCAGGCCGCCGCGGGCGGCGCGGGATCCGCCCGCGGGTCATCGCGGGCGGACCGGCGACGAGCCCTCACCGGAGCCGGACGGTCACGCCTGGTCCAGCAGCCGCTCCGCCATCGCGCGTGCGTCCCGCAGACAGCGGCTGTCGCCTTCCAGACCCGCCCGCACCATCGCCCCCTCCAGCAGGAAGGCGATCTGCCGTGCCGTGGTCCGGGCGGCATCGGGGCGGCCGGGCAGCAGCGCCGTGACGTGCTCCGCGATCATCCGCTCCACCACCTCCTTCTGCCGGCGCACCTGCGCCCGCCCCTCGTGCCCGGTGGGCATCTCCGCGGCCGCGTTGAGCAGTCCGCACCCCCGGAAGCCGCCGGTGGCGGGGGAGTCGGCACCGGCGATGTAGGTGTCGAAGACGGCCAGCACGCCGTCGCGGGGGTCAGGCTCCGGCCCCACGCGCTCCCGGTACCGCGCCAGCCAGTCCTCGTGCCGGTCGTCCAGATAGGCGCGGACGAGATCGGCCTTGGAGGAGAAGTTGTTGTAGAGGCTCATCTTGGCCACGCCGGCCTCGGCGGTGATGGTGTCGATACCCGTGGCCGTCACGCCCTCCTGGTAGAAGCGCCGTGCGGCGGCCCGCAGAATCCGCTCGCGCGCGGGCCGTCGCCTCTCCGGCCTCGCCGGTTCCGCCGACTGCCGCCGTCCCGTCATGACGCACCCTTCCCTATGTAGACTGGTCTACATAGTCTACAGGGCGGAGCGGCGACGCCCCACCCCCGAGGAGGGCACGATGACGACCCTGACCGACCACCTCATCGTCGACGGAGTGCGGCTGGCCTACCGCGACAGCGGCAGTGGCAGCGGCGAGCCGGTGGTCTTCCTCCACGGCACGCCCTCCCACTCCCACGAGTGGCGTGACGTCGTCCCCCGCGTCGAAGCGGCCGGCCACCGCACCATCACCTACGACCTGCTCGGGTACGGCCTCTCCGAACGCCCCGCGCACCGGGACACCTCGGTCGCCGGCCAGACCGGCCTCCTCGGACACCTCCTCGACGCCCTCGACGTCGACCGGGTCACCCTGGTGGCACACGACATCGGCGGTGCCATCGCCCTGCGCTTCGCCCTCGCGCACCCCGGCCGGGTACGCCGACTGATGATCATGGACTCGGTGAGCTACGACTCGTGGCCCTCGCCCACCTGGCGCCGCGTCATCGACGAGGAGCTGGACGCGTACGCGACCATGGCGCAGGAGGACTTCGACGCCCTGCTGACCCGCCAGCTCACCATGACGGTCGCCGACAAGTCGCTGATGACCGGCGACGTCCTGCGCGCGTACCTGGCGCCCCACGGGTCGCGGCTCGGCCGCACCTCCTTCTTCGAGCACCAGGTCCGCCACTACGACGCGCGCTACACCCAGGAGATTTCCGGCCGGCTCGGGGAGCTGACCATGCCCGTGCGCATCCTGTGGGGTGCGGAGGACGAGTGGCAGCCCGTGCACTACGCCGAGCGGCTGCGGGACGACATCCCCGGTGCGGAACTCGTCGTCGTGCCCGGCGCCGGACACTTCCTCATGGAAGACGCACCCGACCGCGTCGTCCACGAGATCCGTGAGTTCCTCGCCGAAGCCGAAGCCGAAGCCGAAGCAAGGGCTGGAGCCGTGGCCGGGGCCGAAGCAGGGGTCGACGCACCGGCGTCATGAAGCTCACCGTCCCGTTGCCCCGTCGACCGGTTCGCGCGGGATGTCCGCGTGCCCCGCGTGCCGCCCGGTCTCCTCGATCATGTGGGTGAGGGCCCAGCGGACGCTGGGGGCGGGGCGCCCCGGCCGCGGCCGGGGGAGGGGCGCGGCGGGATCCGCGCATCGGTCGAGGACGCCGTTGGCCCGCTCGACCGCCTCGCGGTACCGGGCCACGACGTCGGCCACACCGTCCTCGGAACCGGCGTGGAACGTGGACGGCCAGTCCGTCACCGTCTCCCCGAGGAACAGCGACCGCTCCACCCACGTCAGGTGGGTGAGCAGGCCCAGCAGGTTCGTCCCCGACGGCACCATGGCGGCGCGTGCCCGAGGTTCCGGCGCGTCCTCGACCTTCGCGGCGACGGACGTCCGCAGATGGTCGAGGAAGGCGCGCAGCACCTCGGTCTCGCCGCCGCCCGTCCGGGGCGGCGGAGTGCCGCGGCGACGGCGGCGGTGCGCGGGGGAGGGCATCACGTTCTCCTTCACGAGCCGGGGGCGGCCGCCGGCTCAGGCGGTGCGCCGGACGAGCAGGACATGGTCGGTCACCTCGGCCGTGCTGCCGTCCGGGCCGGTCGCGGTGCGGCGGGGCGCGTCGGCCCGCTCCACGGTCCAGACCGCCGGATCGAGCCCGGTACCCCTGGCGACCTCCTGCGGGCTCGGGTGACGGATGGCGGGGTCCTGGTTCCAGGACCAGGGCGCGGTCGAGCCGTGGTCCACGACCAGCAGGCGCCCGCCCGGCCGTAGCGCGTGGGCGGCCGAACGCAGCACGGCCGACCGGTCCAGGTCGTACGGGGTGTGCAGATAGTGGGCGCTGACCAGGTCGAACGTGCCGGGCGGGAACGACGTCCGCAGGTCCAGCCGGACTGCGGTGAGCCGGTCGTGGACGCCGTGCGAGCGGGCCAGGGCGGTGAGCCGTTCGACCGCGACGGCCGAGATGTCGGCCGCGGTGACCCGCCATCCCCGGCGGGCCAGCCACAGCGCGTCGCCGCCGTTTCCGCACCCCAGGTCCAGGGCGTCGCCGGGCGGCAGACCCGTCACCGTCTCCGTCAGCCGGACATTGGGCGGCGGCGGGCTGTCCGTCGCGGGCCGGGCGGCGTGCACGCCGTCCCAGAACGTGACCGCATCGGTGCTGCTCGTCGGAGTGTTCACCGGAACTCCCTCAGGTCGTCGATGAGCTCAGTCTCGGCAGCCACGCACCGTTCCGGCACGGAATCTTGCCGTTGTGGCAAGCTGGCCCCGTGAACGGCAGAACGGATGACGACGTGCTGGACGCCGTGGGCGCACGGCTCCGCGCGCTGCGCCGGGAACGCGGCCTCACCCTCGCCGGCGTGGCGGCGGCCACCGGCGTCTCCGAGAGCACCCTGTCCCGGCTGGAGAGCGGACAGCGCCGGGCGACGCTGGAGCTGCTGCTGCCGCTGTCCCGCCTGTACGACGTGCCGCTGGACGACCTGGTGGGGGCGCCGCGCACCGGTGACCCGCGGATCCACCTGAAGCCGGTCACCCGGTCCGGGATGACCTACGTGCCGTTGTCGCGTCGCCCGGGCGGGGTGCACGCCTTCAAGTTGATGATCCCCGCCCGGCCGGAGCCCGCCGAGCCGACCCCGCAGACCCACGAGGGCGCCGAGTGGCTCTACGTCCTCAACGGCCGGCTGCGGCTCCTCGTCGGGGAGCGTGACCTGACGCTGTCGCCGGGCGAGGCGGCCGAGTTCGACACCTCCCTGCCGCACTGGCTGGGCAGCGCCGACGGCAGGGCGGTCGAACTCCTCGTCCTCTTCGGCCTCCAGGGCGTCCGCGCCCACCTGCGCACCGGCCCGCGCACCGGACGCGACAAAGCGTGAGCGAGCGTGCGGAAGGCCCCCGTCCTCGAACGGGGGCCTTCCGCGGGTGCAGGCCGGTGCCTGCGGGTGTCACATCACACCGTCGAATACGCCTTTAGGCGTGGGCGTGACCGCCTCGGTGGCTGCGACCGGTGAACATCCGGTACAGGGCGAGGAGAATGACAGAGCCGATGATGGCCGCGATCCAGGTCGACAGGTCGAAGAAGCCGTCGATCGAGTCGACCCCGAAAATCACCTTGCCGAGGAAACCGCCGAGCAGACCACCGGCGATACCGATGAGCATGGTGATGATGATGCCGCCCGGGTCCTTGCCCGGCATGAGCGCCTTGGCGATGGCGCCGGCGATCAGACCGATGAAAATCCAAGCGATAATGCCCATCACTGACTCCTTTGACGTCGGTTCGTCAAACGTGTATCCGCGAATCGGGCGTCCTAACAAAATCAGTTCGCGGTGACGTCGGTGTGCAGCAGATGGTGATCGGAATACCGACTGGGCCGCACCTCGTGCCCCAGCGCCGAAATGCCGCGCAGGAACACGTAGTCGAACTTGCTCTGCCAGTCCGTCGTCGGCTCGCAGGCGCCGGCGCCCGGCGGCCGGCACCCGGCGTCCGTGTCCTCGGCGAGCGCCCACATCGGAGCGAGTTCGGGGGAGTCCGGTACGGCGTTGAAGTCCCCGAGCACGATGGCCCGCTGGTACCGGGCGACCCGCGGGGCGAGCACCGCGGTCTGCTTCTCGCGCACCGCCTCCTGACGCCGTTGCGCCAGATGCGTGTTGAAGACCCGTACGGTCTGTCCGGCGACCTCCGTGGTGACGGCGAGGTAGCCGCGGTCCTCCGAGCCGCCGTCCGGATACTCCTCCGTGACGACGTCGGTCATCGGGGCCGCCGACAACAGAGCCTGCCCGTAACCGCCCGGCTTCCACGGAGCGCCGCCGCACCGGCTCCAGTTGCGCAGCACCGGGCCGTACTCGACGTGGTAGTCCAGCCCGTGCAGGTTGGCCAGGTGGTCCCTGATCCGTTCGACGTCCCGGACGCACGCCTCCTGGAGGCCGACGACCTGGGGCGCGTACGCGGCGATCTCCGCCGCCCGGTCGACGTTGCTCTCCTCACAGGGGTTGCAGAGGTTCCACGTCATGACCCGGTGGGGCACCACGTCCTTCGCGGCGTCCACCGGCACCGTCCTGGCGAAGGGGGCGCCGGCGGGCGTGCTGGGGCCGAGCAGCATCATGCAGGCCGCGACGACGGCGCCCGCGAGCAGCCACGCACCTCTACCGAGCACCCCCGCCTCCTCTGCGCGGCCCCGCACCGCTGTTCGGTGCCTCCTGCACCGAGGGTAGGCGACGGGGGTGTCAGCAGCGTGTGAGGACCGGCCGACCGCCCGTCCGCCGGGAGTTGACGAACCCTGGGCGCGGCCGACGCGGCGTCACACGCCGGGTCGGCCGCTCGCCGCCAGGCGGTGGAAGGCCACCGGAGCCGCGCCGACGGCGTGCGGCGCCGGGCGGCCGGAGGCGTCGGGCTCGTTCCACCGCCGGAGGTCGACGGCGACACGACCACTGACGGCCGCCGTCGGCACGCGCCATCGCCGGCGTCCCACCCGCCCCACACCGTGCCGCCGTGCCCCCGGCAGGGGTCCTGTCCCGGGCTCGGGGACTCCAGCGGGTGCGGACCGAGGCCGTGGTCGATCGTCCGTCCCTGCTGGGAGAGCACGGGCACGGTGCGCCGCGTCTCGGCCGGCGAGGACGGGGCGGCGATCTCCCCGGCCGGCGGCATCGCGCAGAAGCGGTCGAGGTCCGCGACCGTCGAGACCAGCGACGCCGCGGGGTCCACCCACGACAGGGCGTGGACGCTGTGGTCACGCGGGGGAGGCGATCATCTCGACCACGTCGAGGCGGCCGTCGAGCGCGGCCGGCCCCGTCCGGGGCGAGCGCCGCCTCGCCGAGCAGGGCCCCGACGGCCAGGCCGGACGCCGACGGGATCCCCGGGCCGGTCCTGACGTGCCGCCCCAGCCGGAGGGGGGACCGGTCCGGCACGGACCGCCTCCGCGGGGCCCGGGAACGGGATCGCGCCTCACGCCACCGCCGGACGCGGACGGCGCGGACGCCCGCGCGCACCGCCGGACGATTCGGCGTCCACATGCCTTCACAGTGCACCTTTTCCTGCGCCGGACGGCCCCCGGCAGGACGATTACGCCCGATTTGGAGCGTTCCGTGGCCATGTCCGACCATGTCTCCGGCCCGGCGATCCCGGGCACCCGTTCGACGAGAGGCGCACCACCCCATGCACGTCACCGGAACCGTCCCCCCACCGGCTCCGGCCCCGCAGGACACGTCCGGCGGCCCCGCCCGCCCCGACGGCACGGGACGGCGCACCCGCCGCTTCGGACTGCCCGTCGCCACCGCGCTGGTCATGGGCAACATCATCGGCGGCGGCATCTTCCTGCTCCCCGCGTCCATCGCCCCGTACGGCACCATCAGCCTCCTCGCCTTCGGCGTGCTGACCGTCGGGGCGATCGCACTGGCCCTGGTCTTCGGGCGCCTCGCCGAACGGGACCCCCGCACCGGAGGCCCGTACGTCTACGCCCGTGAGGCCTTCGGCGACTTCGCCGGGTTCCTCGCCGCCTGGGCGTACTGGATCACGACCTGGGTGTCCAACGCGGCCCTCGCCGTGGCCGCCGTCGGCTACCTCGACGTGCTGATCCCGGTGGGCGAGCACCGGTGGACCGCCTGCCTCGCCGCACTCGTCGTGCAGTGGCTGCCCGCCCTCGCCAACTTCGCCGGCACCCGCTACGTCGGGGCCGTGCAGGTGGTGTCCACCGTGCTCAAGCTGGTGCCGCTGCTGCTCGTCGCCGTCGGCGGACTGTTCGCCTTCGACGCGGACAACCTCGGACCCTTCCGGGCGGGCGGGGAGAGCGCGATGGGCGCGGTCTCCGCCGCGGCCGCCATCCTGCTCTTCTCCTACCTCGGCGTGGAGTCCGCCGCCGTCAGCGCGGGCGAGGTGCGCGACGCCCGGCGCACCGTGGGCCGCGCCACCGTCATCGGCACCGCCGGAGCGGCCGTCGTCTACCTGCTGGGAACACTCGCCGTCTTCGGCACGGTCGCCCACGACCGGCTCGTCGAGTCCGGCGCGCCGTTCTCGGACGCCGTCACCACCATGTTCGGCGGTGCCTGGGGCGGCTGGGCGGTGGCGCTCGCCGCGCTCGTGTCGATGACCGGCTGCCTCAACGGCTGGACCCTGCTCAGCGCCCAGACCTCCTACGCCGCCGCCGAGGACGGGCTGTTCCCGCGCGCCCTGGCCCGCAAGCGGCGCGGCGTGCCGACGGTCGGCGTCGGCGTCACCGTGCTCCTCGCCTCGCTGCTCACCGTGTACAACTACGCCTCCGGCACGGCCCGGGTGTTCGAGACGCTGGTCCTGGTCACCACCTTCACCGCGACCGTGCCCTACCTGCTCGCCACGGCCGCGCAGCTCTTCCATCTCGTCTCCGGGCAGCGGGACCGCGTCGACCGCGGGCGCCTGGTCCGCGACCTGATCGTCGCCTCGGTCGCCGCCGCGTTCTCGCTGTGGCTGGTCGCCGGCGCCGGATACCAGGCCGTCTACCAGGGCGTGCTCTTCCTCTTCGGCGGCGTGCTGGTCTACGCCGTCATGGCCGCCCGGAGGCAGCGGGCAGCGAACGGCACGGCCGAGCGGTGACCGGCAGGAGCGCGGGCTCCCGGTAGCGGACTCGGGCACATGGGGCAGCTTCCGCGCGAGGGCGTCGCCTCCGGGCGGTCCGGCAGTTGATCCAGGACACGGCGCACGTCCCCGTCCCTCCCGGCGGAGCCCGCCGGCGATGCACGAACCCGCCCACCCGTCGCCCCGGCCGGACGCCCCGCGGACCGGCGAACGGCGCCTGCCGGAACCCCGCCTGCTCAGCGGCGTCCGCGGGCTGCTTCCGGCCGGTGTCCTGAAGGCCGCCCCCGACTTCCCGGACGGACAGACCCGGCACCGACCCTACCCGTCGGACTCCGCGCCGGCCGTCGACGAGGGCGCGGGCGCCGCCGTACGCCGCCGCGCGGTCCGCAGCACCACGGTGGCCGTGACGCCCGCGAGCGTGCCCCACAGCACCGCCGCGCTCGTCCCGTCACCGAGGCCGGACGCCGCCCGGAGCAGATGCCAGTACGTCGTCCCGCCGTCGGCGGCCACGCGCCACAGGTGCCGCACGAGCAGCCCGAGGACGACGGCGCACACCGCGCCCGCCGCCATCGCCGGGACCGAGACCCGGGTGAGCGCCCCCGGCAGCCACCGCAGCGCGCACCACACCACCACGAGCAGCAGCACGTCCCCGAACCGCACCAGCAGCCAGTCCCCGAACCCGGCCCCGGACGGGCCGGCCCAGGCGCCCAGCAGCAGCCACTGGCGCAGTAGATCACCCGGCTCGCCGAGGCGCCCGTCACCCGTGAACACCGTCTGGATCCGTGCCGCGTTCGCCTGGTACGACAGCACGACCACGGACACCGCGACGACCACGGTCCCCGCGGTCGCGGCGACGACGGCGGCCCGCGCCGGGACGTCCCGGCGCGGCTGCGGCTCGGTGTCCTTCAGCGCCAGCCGGGTCACGCACACCGTCCACGCCGCCGCGGCGAGCGCCAGCGGCACCAGCACCGTCCGTCCGGACGCGGAGAGCGCGGCGAACTGCGGCAGGAACCGGTGACTGCCGCGTCCGCCGGACGCGATCATCCAGGGAGCCGACACCGTCACCGCCAGGGTCCCCGCCACCACGCCCCAGGCCCACAGCGCGAGCAGCGCCTGCCAGATCCGGCCGCGCTCCGCCGGGAGCCGCCGGACCAGCAGCAGGGCCCCGGCGGCGTAGAACAGGAACACGGCGACGAAGCGGATCTGCATCGCCGTGTCACGCAGGGCGAGATAGCTGGGGCCGTCGGCGGTCACCGCGACCGGACCGCCGGGCCGCGGGTCGTACGCCCACGGCGACAGCCAGGTCCGCAGCGCGGCGGCCGTCTCGACGCCCAGCGCGCCGGTGGCGCCGTCCAGGTCCAGCGCGTCGGCGCTCGCCCCCGCCCACCACAGCAGCAGCGTCAGCATGAGCCCGCCCGCCACGGCCGGTACCGCCGCATGCCGGTACTCCATGTCCCGCCCCCGTACCCCGTGTTCCTCATCGGCGCCACGAACTCCCCGTGGCTCGGGGGACCTTACGCGCCCACGATCACGTGGGGATCACGGTGCCCCCGTGAAGCCTGGTGCACGGCCCGGTACGCGGCACGGATCCGGAAGCGTGTTCGCGCCGGGAGCGGGAACGAGTGGTCGCACGGACCGCCCGGTCCGCGGTTCACCGCCCCACCGGAACACCCCTGGAGGTTTCCATGATGGTCGTCGGCATCGTCGCCGTCTGCGTGGTCATCGCCCTGCTCGCCTTTCTCGTCCCACGCCTGTCCCGGCACCCGCAGAACGGCACGCAACGCACCCTGGGTTTCGGCTCGCGCGCCGGTTCCAAGGCCCCGGGTCCGCTCGGCCGGCTCCTCAGCAAGCCCTTCAGCTCCAGCTCCCGCGCCGTCGGCCGCAGCGGCTCCGCCGGCCGCCGGGCGCGCGGCAAGATGCCGTTCTGACCCGGGGCGGAAGCCCAGGTCACGACGTCCGGTCCGGTACCACCGCCGCGTACCGCGGCCGGCCGGCGGGCCGGTGGAGACCGGGAGCGTCACGCCGCCCGGCGTGCCCGTGAGCCCACCGGCCCGAGCGTGCCGTCCGGGCCGTCGGCCGGGAACGGTCGCGTGCCCCGGCCCACGCTCACGAGGTGGATGAGCAGGACCACCTCGTCGATCAGCCCCCCGGCGGCCGACCGCCGCACCCATGGCCCGCTGCCGTGCGCCCGGAGCTCACCGGACGTCCGCTCCTTGCGTCACCGCACGGCTGCGGCGGGGGCTCCGGAGCGTCGTGCACGCCCGGCCCGGACCGGTGAGCGTCTTCACCGCGACCCCTCGTCCGCCGGACCGGGGCCCTGCACGGCCCCGCCGACGGAGACGTCGGTGACGGAGGTCGGCGTCACGGTGTCCGCCCCCGGTCGCCGGGCGGCGTCGTCGCCGCGTCCCCCGAGGGGACTGCGCCGGCCCGCGGCACTCCTCGCGGAGCCCGTACCCCTCCGGCGCCGGGCGACCCGACGGACCGGAGCCTGACGGCGCATACTGACGGTGACGCGCCGGCGCCGACGGGAGACCGCACATGAGCCTATCGCGGGTCGACCACCAGACCCTCTTCTCCGTCCTGCCCAGCCCGTACCTGGTGCTGGACGCGGACCTCATGGTCGTCGACGTCAACGAGATGTATCTCAAAGTGACCGGCCGTACCCGCGACGAACTGGTCGGCCAGTACCTCTTCGACGTCTACCCGGACAACCCCGAGGACCCGGCGGCGGACGGCATCCGCAATCTGAGCGCCTCCCTGCAGCGCGTCCTGCGGTCCAAGGAACCCGACGCCCTCGCCGCGCAGCGGTACGACCTGGCGGTGCCCGGCCGGCCCGGAGCCTTCGAGGAACGCTGGTGGTCGCCGGTCAACACGCCCGTTCTCGGCCCCGACGGCGAGATCGAGTGGATCGTCCACCGCATCGAGGACATGACCGAGTTCCTGCTGTCCCGCCCCGTCCACGACACGCCGACGGGCCGGGTGCGAGCCCGGGCGGTGACGGAGGCGGAGCTGTACGCGAAGGCGCGGCAACTGCAGGAGACCAACGAAAAGCTCCGCGCCGCCCACGACTGGGAACGCCGCACCGCCCTGGCCCTCCAGGACGTCATGCTGCACGCCCCGGACCTGGCCGCGCACCGCGGCATAGCGGTGCGCTACATGCCGGCCACCCGCTCCCTCAACGTGTGCGGCGACTGGTACGACGTGGTGGACCTGGCCGACGACAGCTTCACGGTGGCGGTCGGGGACGTCGTCGGCCACGGCCTGGAGGCGGCGGCCGTCATGGGCATGCTGCGCAGCGCCCTGTCCGCCGCCGTGCGCGCCATCCACGAACCCGGCGCGGCGATGGACCTCCTCAGCCGGTACGCCCAGACCTTCGAGGGCGCGCTGGCGACCACCGCGGCCAAGGCCGTCGTCGACACCCGCGGCCGACGCATCACCTACACCTGCGCCGGTCACCCGCCACCGGTGCTGGGACGACGGGACGGCACCGTGATCCTGCTCGACCAGGCCACCGACCCGCCGCTGGGAGTCCTCACCAGAGAGACCCGGCGTCCGCAGGCCACCGTCCCCTACGCGCCCGGCGACACCCTGGTGCTCTACACCGACGGGCTGATCGAGCGCCGGGGCGAGGACATCGACGCGGGTCTGCTGCGCCTCACCGACACGCTCGCCCGTCACGCGGACCTCGACCCGGAGCCCCTCGCCGACACCCTGCTCACCCGGCTGGGCGTGGCCGACGGCGGCCGCGACGACATCGCCCTGATCGTCGTGCGCCTGTAGACCCGGGGCCCGAGTCAGCGCGCACCCGCGGGGACGCCTCCACGCGCCGTCCGGGCCGCCTGCCGCGCCCGGCGCCGTCCGGTCGCCGCGTACCACTGCACGGCGACGACCAGCGCGAGGAACACCTCCACGGCGTCCCCGCCGTAATACATGAGCTGCGCCCCCGCCTCCAGATCGGCCGCCGCGAACGCGGTCCCCGGCGGCCCGGCGACGTACAGACTCTTGGCGAGCACGGCGTGCGCCGCCCCCGCCGCCAGCAGCGTCACCGCCCGCAGCCGCAGACCGCACCGCCCGCGCACCGGGTCGAGCCGGCAGACGGCCATCGCGAGGAGCAGACCGGCCAGCAGCATGTGCAGCTCCAGCAGACCGCCCAGGAGAGGGTGCCGGTGGGCGACCGCCCACAGGTCCGTGCGGTACAGCAGCCACAGCCCGCCGAGGTCGACGGCCGCGGCGACCGGGGGGAACATCAGCCACCCGGCGGCGGGGGAGTGTGCCGCCCGCAGCAGACCCCGGCGCGGTACGCCGGGCGGCAGCAGTCGCAGGAGCAGAGTGAGCGGACGGCCGACCACCAGCAGTGCGGGCCCCGCCATGGCCACCAGCAGATGACGGCCGACGTGCCCGGTGAACGGCCCGCCCGGCACCGGACCCGTCAGCCCCCACACCACGGCCGCACAACCGACGGCGAAGACGCAGTCCCGCCGCCACGGCCAGGCGTCACCGCGCCGCCGCAGCCGGGCGGCGCCCATCGCGTACACGACGGCTGCGAGCACACAGGCGAGCGCCAGGGGCGCCGCGAGCGGACCGGCCGTCACGACGGCCGCCGCCTCCCTGCCCGCCGGGCACGCACCAGCAGGAAGCCTCCGACGAGCAACAGCAGCAGCCCCGCCAGGTTCCACGCCCAGTCGTACGGAGTGACGTCGACGCCGTAACGGACCTGGTGCACGCGCAGCACCTTGTGGTCCACGATCCCGTCGAACAGCTGGAAGGCGCCCGCGCCCAGGAAGGCCCCGCTCCACGCGTGCCCCGGCGCCAGCGCCCGGCGCCGCCGCAGATCCGCGAAGAGGAAGAACCCGGCGACGAGCGCCAGCAGTGAGGCCGTGTGCAGCAGTCCGTCCGACATCAGAGCCACATCCGACGTGGAGCGGTCGTAGAAGTGGTGCCAGTGCAGGATCTGATGGAAGACGATCTCGTCCACGGCCGCCATGACGGCGGCCCCGATGACCGCGCACA
This sequence comes from Streptomyces sp. DSM 120436, assembly GCF_055778765.1. NCBI lineage: Bacteria > Bacillati > Actinomycetota > Actinomycetes > Kitasatosporales > Streptomycetaceae > Streptomyces > Streptomyces sp. DSM 120436. The sequence goes on from NZ_JBSKBS010000001.1 coordinate 4,766,065, forward strand.
CCAGCAGCGATCGTCGGGGCTCGGTACGTCGTGCGGTGGCCGCGTCGGGCCACGGGTCAGGGGTGCTCACGGTGCAATCCGTCCTTCCGAACGATCGGCTGCCGCTCGCCGTCTACCCCGCGCGGCGCCGGCCAGCCCGGCCGGCCGGCGCCCGCCGTGGGGTTCAGCTCCCGCCCATCGCCTTGCGCACGGTGTCCTTGGTGCGGTCCATGAGGGCGGCCACCGGACCCAGCGCCATGTTCTTCGCGCCGGACTCGACACCCGGGTGGGGCCGGGTGGGAGCCATCGCCTCGGCGGCCTTGATGGCCTTGGCCATGGCGGCGAGGCCGGTGACGTCGGTGCTGCGCCGGATGTGGGTGAACTCGTAGCGTTCCTCCGCCCGGGCGTGCATCTGCACGTCCCGCCGCAACGCGATGAGCTGCGGCAGGAAGTCGGGGCCGTCGGGGTCCATCTCGTCCAGGGCGGCCAGCATCTCCTTGGCCTCCCGCTCCTCGGCGAGCCGGTCCTCGACGATCTGTCGGCCGCCGTCGACCGACCGCCGGACGAAGGGGTGGATGACCTCTTCTTCGGCGGTCTCGTGCACGGCCAGCAGCCGCACCAGCCGCCGGAAGGCGTCCCGCCGTTCCTCGCCGCTGGTGGCCTCGACCTCGTCGAACAGGTTGCGGATGTCGCCGTGCTGGCGCATCAGCAGGGAGACGACGTCGTCGTCCTGGGAACGGTCGTCCCCGGCCTGCGGAGTCTGCAAGTCGGACATGCGGTCCCCTCCCTACTTCTCGCGCTGGGCGGGGTCGGGGTGCTCGCCCTCGGTCTGCACGCGGTACTCACGGCCGAACATGTCGTCGTGCTCGTGCATCACCCGGTCGCTCGGCGGGTTCTCCCCGCCGTGGATGCCCTCCTGCATCTTCTCGAACCGCTCGTGCGCCTCGCGGACGTAGCCCGCGCCGAGGGTGGTCAGGTCCATCTGGGTGTCCAACAGCTCCCGGATGTAGGCCTTGTTCGGCTCGAAGGTGATCACGTTGGGCAGCTCCGGCGCCAGGATCTCCTGCGGTTCGCGGCCGTCGTGGCGGCGCATCAGGTCGCAGGCGATGCGCAGGTGCTCCAGCTCCATGTTCAGGTGCAGCTCCCAGATCGCCTTGACCTTGGGGTCGCTCTCCTGCTCCATGAACGAGTGGTACAGGTAGCACTCGTTGTACTCGTGGTTGACGAGCTGTTCCCACCACGTCTCGCCCGGGTCCACCAGGGACTCGTAGTGGGTGACGTGCTCCTCCTCGATCAGCCCGATCTCCTGGTAGAGCTGACGGGCGATCGGCTCCATGTAGGTGGGGCCGGTGTTCATGTAGAAGTTCATCGTCTGCTGCTCCGTCGACATGATCGTCAGCGCGTGCAGCTTCGACAGCGGGTCGGCCTGGTCCCTGGCGTACGGGTCGCGGACGTTGTCGACCGGGTCGCGGTGGTGGTACCGCGTGGGCCGGCCCGGCATGACCTCGGTCAGGTTGTCGACGATCGACTCCGCCTTGCGGTGCTCGATCATCTCGTACAGGTTCGCGTACCGGTACAGGTGGTCGAAGTCCTCCAGCACACCGAACTGGTAGGCCTGCTGCAGATACGGGTCCGGCTCCATCCGCGCCACCCAGGCGGTCAGGTCCACGGCCACCTGCTCGTACGCGATGGTCGTCTCCAGCACCGAGGAGACACCCGGGAGCAGCCAGTTCACCGCCTTCTGCTGCTGCGCCTCGATGTACCGGGTCTGGGCCAGCTGCCGCTTGATCTCCGGGTCGACGGTGTGGCGGGCGAGCTGGTGGCTGAACAGGATCGCCTCCACCTCGATCCCGTTCATCGTGATGATCCGGCACCGGGTGTACGGGTCGCAGCGGTCAGGGTCGATCGGCTCCACGTTCAGCTCACGCCAGCTGCGCAGCTGACGGTCCAGCGGGATGCCGCGCTGCTCCAGGGGGTTGAAGGTCATGGGCACGCTCCTCGTCGAGGGGCCGGACGCACGGACGGCCTCGCACCGGGCGGGGCGCCCGGGGTCCGGCAGGGCACCTCCTCATGCTGAGCGCGACCGGGCGCGCCCGCCACGCCACACGCCCGTCGGGTGCGGACGTGCCCCGGATGCCGCATGCGGATGGCCGAAGCGGGGACGCTGTGCAGAATGACCGCGTGTTTCGGCCCGGACCGGGCGGTGCTTTCCAGGTGCGGCATCGCCCTGCCATGACCGCACCATGAAGCGGGGGCTTCCGCGGAGGGAGCGGCGGCCGTACGAGGTTCATGGGTACCGAAGACCGCGTCCGTCCTGCTTGTGACGCCCATCGGCGGCCGCTTCGATCCACTGCCCCGCGCGGCTCAGGCCCCGCGGGCCGCGACGCCTCGGTTCGTGCACCGCGCCACCGCGCGCACCGGGCGGGGCGGGACCCGCCGGGCGTCCGTGTCACCGGTGACACGGACGCCCGGCCTCGGGCGGGGGCTACCCGAGCGTGAGGGCGTAGAGCTGCACCCGGGGATCGTTCCGCAGACCGAGCGAGCGCACCGTCTTCGACGCGTCGAGGGCCACGGACGCGGCGAGCAGACGGACCGGCGGGCCGTCCACGCCCTGCCCCCGTTTGATCCGGTGCGGCATCTCCAGCGCCACGGAGCCGCCCGTGGGCGCGGATCCCGCCCAGTCGCCGACGGTGACCGGCAGCTCGGCGGTGGTGCCGTCGGTGTAGCGGACGGTGAGGCCGGTCGTCACCGGCCCGTGGTGGGACGCGCCGACCAGCCGCAGCGTGCCGTACGAACCGGCAGGCAGCAGGAGGGACTGGCCGCGCGCCTCGACGAAGTTGGCGGCCGTGCCGGACGGGTCCGGGGCGTCGTAGGTCACGCCGTCCCACACCACCGGCCCCGCGCCGGGCAGCAGGTCCCCGTCGTAGCTCCACCCCGCGCCGTCGAAGTCGCCCTCGTCGGGCGCGGCGACGGTCGCGGTCCCGTCGTGGTTCAGCTCCCGGCCGAGGTGGACGGCGCACCGCTCACCGGCCGCCCCGGCACAGCGCGCGGCCTCACGCACCTCGACGGTGGCGACCCGCTCCACCTTCTGCACCCCGCCGGCGCCCGCCGTGATCCGCACGGTGTACGTGCCCGGCGCGGTCCCGGCCGGCACGCGCACGTCCACCGTCGCGGTCCGCTGCACCGGCAGCCGGTGCGACGCCAGGGTGAACGGTCCGGACGTCCTCACCGCCCACCCGCGGGGCGCCTCGGCCCCGACCTCCACCCGCAGCGCGCCGGGCGCCTGGCCCAGCACGTCCATCCGCAGCCGCACGTCCTGGGCGTCGTCCGACGTCGGCACCACGTCGGCGGACGTGCGCAGCGAGGCGTCGAGGCGGCGGCGGGAGTCGGCGGCCGCCCGGTTCACGGACGGCGGCTCGGCGCCCCTGCCGGTGCCCCACGCCGACGGCTTGTCACTCATCTCGAAGGCGAGCCGCCCGCCTTCGGCGACCGCGTCCCAGTCCAGCCAGGTGGCGCGCAGGTCCTTCCCGCCGAACTCCGCCCGCTCCACGTACCGCCGCGTGTCGCTCGCGCCCGGCGCCTCCACGGTCAGCGTGCCGCCCTGCCGCTTCCCGTACGCGCCGATGCGGATCTCCGCCGACGGGAACTGCGGGGACGACACGGCGAGGAAGCCGCCGCCGTTCGTCGTCGGGTACAGGCCCAGGGACGAGAAGACGTACCAGGCCGACATGGTGCCCAGGTCGTCGTTGCCGGTCATGCCGTCCGGCCCGTCGGTGAACAGGGTCATCGCCGCGCGGATCACGGTCGCCGTCTTCGCCGGCGCGCCCGCCCACAGATACATGTACGGCGCGTGCAGGTCGGGCTCGTTGTTCGGGTTGTAGGTCGGCTTGCCGTAGTAGTCGTACGGCGCCGAGATCCAGTCGTGGCGGGCGGTCCCGGCGGGGTCCTCCAGCAGCTTGTCGTAGGCGAAGAAGGCGTCGAGCCGCTGCTCGGTCCTCTTCCTGCCGCCCATCAGCTCCACCAGCCCGGCCGGGTCCTGAGGCACCAGCCACTGGTACTGGTAGGCGCCGCCCTCGTGGAACTGGTGCCCCGCCTCGACCGGGTCGTACGGCGTCACCCACGTGCCCTCGGTGGTGCGGGGCCGGAAGTGCTGGAGGGAGGAGTCCCACAGGTTCCGGTACCACTGCCCGCGCGCCGCGAACATCCGGGCGTCCGCCGTGCGGCCCAGCCCCTCGGCCATCAGCGCCAGCGACGCGTCCGCCGCCGCGTACTCCAGGGTCGCCGACGCCGGGTGACGGCAGTCGTTGTCACCGCCCTTGTCCGGGCAGTCCTTCCCCGGCTCGAGCCCGCTGGGCACGTACCCGCGCTCCAGGTAGGCGGCGATGCCCGCACGCCCGTTGTAGGGCGAGCCGTCCGGCGGCGTCCGCAGCGCGTTCTTCCGCAGCAGCGCGTACGCCTCCTGCTCGTGCCCGGCGAGCAGCCCCTTGGACCACGCCTCGACGAGGAAGGGGGTCACCGGGTCGCCCGTCATGATGTTGGTCTCGCTGTTGGCGAGCGACCAGCGCGGCAGCCAGCCGCCGTCCCGCCCGGTCGCGACGACCGACAGCGCCACGTCCCGCGCCACCCTCGGCTCCAGCATCTGCAGCAGCTGGTTCTGCGGCCGGTGGGTGTCCCACAACGACAGGTTCTGGTACGGCGTGAACCCGGACGCCGTGTGCACCTTCCCGTCGAAGCCCGCGTACCGGCCGTCGACGTCCCCGGCGAGGTTCGGGTGCAACTGCGCGTGATAGAGCGCCGTGTAGAAGGCGCGCCGCCGTTCCTCCGGCCCGCCCCCGACCTTCACCGCGGCGAGCTGCCGTTCCCAGGTGGCCCGCAGCGCTTCCCGCGTGGCGTCGAAGTCGTAGGAATCCGCCGTCTCCGCCTCCAGGTTCTTCCGGGCGCCCTCGAGGCCCGTGTACGACAGGCCGACCTTGACGACGACGTCCCGGTCGTCCTCGGCGTCGAACGTCACCCAGGCGCCGTTGCCGCCCTCACCGGCCGCGTCCCGTCCGCCCGGACGGGGAGTGGAGCCCCGCCAGGTGCCGTGCGAGACGAACGGCCGGTCGAAGGTGGCGGTGAAGTAGACCGTGTGCCGGTCCTTGCCCGCGCAGAAGTCGCCCGCCTCGATCCGGCCCTCGACCGTCCGGTCCCCGACGACGTGCACCTCCGAGCCGTACACCCGCTGGTTGGCCTTGCCGGTGTTGAACAGCACGTTGGCCCGGCCGGTGGCGGGGAAGGTGTAGCGCTGCCACCCGGTGCGCGGGGTGGCCGTCAGCTCGGCGTCGATGCCGTACGTCTTCAACCCGACGCGGTAGTAACCGGGTTCGGCCCTCTCGTCGTCGTGCGAGTAGGTCGAGCGGTACGCGTCGGGATCCACGGTGTCGACCGCACCGGTGGTCGGCATCAGCGGCAGCTCGCCCATGACGGAGCAGCCGACGCCGGAGAGGTGGGTCTGGCTGAACCCGTGGATCCTGTCCTGCTGGTAGTCGTAACCGCCCTGCCCGCCGGTGTCCGGGCTCACCTGCACCATCCCGAAGGGCGCGCTGGCTCCGGGGAAGGTGTTGCCGAAGTTCTGGGTGCCGATGAACGGGTTGACCAGGGAGGTCAGTTGCCCGTCGGACGACGTCGACGGCAGGGCGAGGGCCGGCGCGGGCGCCAGACCGGCCCCGAGGACGGCGAGGGCGGCGAGGACCGTCGAGGCGCGGTGGCGCCATCTGCGCAGGGGTGGGTGCATGGAAGCGGTCTCCTGTTCCTCGCCTGTCGTGCCTGGCCGGCGGAAGCGGACTAGATCACGGTGCTGACATCGTTGTCAATACCCGTGACGCAAGCGGCTGTTCAGCAGCGCGGCGGGAGGGCGCGCCGGTCCGGTGGCGGCGGTCAGGCCGGGGGCGGGTCCGCCGGGGCGGCCCGCCGGAGCACCATGAGCGAGTCCTCCGCACCCGCCACCATCGCGAACGGGAACCGGTCCGACTCCAGGCAGAGCACGACGTCTTCGGGGGTGGAGCCCTCGCGCACCCCCTGCCTCAACTCGGCGGCGGAACGCGACGCGCCGGCGCGCCGCAGGTACGGGCCGGCGTCCACGGTGCCCCCGCCGGCCCTCCGCGCGATGTACTCGGCGCACGCCAGATCCTCCTCGGCGCGACCGCCCCCTCCGGTGACCACGAACGTGACGCGCTCGCAGGCGCGCTCCCGCAACAGCCCGGCCGTCGCCCCCGCCACCACGAAGCTCGCGCACAGCACCAGGGAGGCGTCCTTGACGGCGAGGGCGCCGACGGTGCCCGCCGTGGTCTTCTGGACGACGGTGCGCCCGGCGAGGTGCGTCCCGCGCAGCAGGGCAGGGGAGTTGACCAGGTCGAATCCGGGTGCGGGCGGCCCGTCCTTGAGGGTCAGCCAGTCGGGATGCCGCGCCTTGAGCGCCAGCGCGTCCTGCAACGACTCGGCGAGGACGACCCGTTCGGCGCCCCGGGCGAACGCCCAGGCGGCCACCGTGTACGCCCGCATGACGTCCACCACCACGGCCACGTCCGGTACGTCCGTCAACTCGGCGATGCCGAGGAAGCGAGACTCCATCCGGACATGATGGGACACCGCGGGTGCCGGGGCACGCGACTTTTCACGCCGTCCCCGGACGCGGGTGGACCGGCGATTCGGGGGCGGCGGAACGGAAGACGGCACGGGGATGACCGCCCGCGTGCAAGGATGCCGTGTGTGACCGGATTGTCTTCCCCGCCCGTCGCCGAGGGCACTGCCGACCGCCCCGGTCTGGGGTCCCGCCTCGCCGCCGTCCTGGTGTTCGGGGCCTCGGCCGCGGTGCTGGTCGTCGAGATCGTCGCCCTGCGCCTGCTGGCCCCGTACCTGGGCCTCACCCTCGAGACCAGCACCCTGGTGATCGGCATCGCCCTCACGGCGATCGCGCTCGGCTCGTGGCTGGGCGGGCGCGTCGCCGACCAGATCGACCCGCTGCGGCTCATCGGCCCCGCGCTCGGCGTCTCGGGCGCGGTCGTGGCCCTCACCCCGGCCGTGCTGCGCGGCATCGCGGAGTGGGCGCGCCCGCTGCTGATCCTCGTCGCGGCACTGACCATCCTGGTGCCGGGCGCGCTGCTGTCCGCGGTGACGCCACTGGTGACCAAGGTGCGGCTCACCCGCCTCGCCGAGACCGGCACGGTCGTCGGCCGGCTGTCGGGCGTCGGCACCGTGGGCTCCATCGTCGGCACCGTCCTCACCGGCTTCGTGCTCCTGTCGAGACTGCCGGTCAGCGGCATCCTGTTCGGTCTCGGCGCCCTGCTGGTGATCGCGTCGGTGCTGGTCACCTGGCGGCTGCGCGCCCGGAGCGGCGCCGCGCCCGCCCTCGCCCTCGCCCTGGCGGCGGGCGGCCTGACCGCCTCCGTCGCGCCGGGCGGCTGCGACGTCGAGACGCGGTACCACTGCGCCGAGGTCGTCGCCGACCCCGCCCGCGACGGCGGCCGCACGCTCGTGCTGGACGGCGTGCGGCACTCCTACGTCGACGCCGACGACCCGACCCACCTGGAGTTCACCTACGTCAAGGCCGTCGCGTCGGTGGCCGACGCCGCCTTCCCCGAGGGCAGGCCCCTCACCGCTCACCACCTGGGCGGCGGCGGCCTCACCCTGCCCCGCTACCTCGCGGCCACCCGCCCCGGGACGCGCAGTGCGGTGTCCGAGATCGACGACGGCGTCGTACGGATCGACCGCGAGCGGCTCGGTCTGCGTCCGCAGCCCGGCGTCGACGTCCGCACCGAGGACGGCAGACTGGGGCTGAAGCGTCGGGACACCGACGCACTCGACCTCGTCGTCGGCGACGCCTTCGGAGGCGTCAGCGTCCCGTGGCACCTCACCACGGTCGAGGCACTGACGGAGGTGCGGCGCGTCCTCGCCCGGGACGGCCTCTACGTCGTCAATCTCATCGACCACGGCGAGCAGGCCTTCGCGAAGGCCGAACTGGCCACGCTCCGCGAGGTGTTCGACCACGTCGCCCTCCTCGGCGAACCCGTCGACATCGGCCTCGCCCGCACCGGCGCACCCGCGGGCGGCAATCTCGTGGCCGTCGCCTCCGACCGCCCCGTCGACCTGGCCGCCGTCCAGAAGGCGCTCGACGCCCGCCGCACCGGCTGGAGGACCGCCACGGGCGAGGCCCTCACCACCTGGACCGCCGGCGCCCCCGTCCTCACCGACGACTACGCCCCCGTCGACCAGCTCCTCCAGCCCCATGCCACGCGGAGCCGCCGCTGACCGCCCGCGTGCCGTTTCCGTCCAAGACGGCCGCCCCCGCCTCCCCCCAGCGTGGACGCCACAGCTCAGCGGGCCTGTGGAGGCGGCACGGGCGCCGACCCGGCCCGGGTCCCGTGACCGCCGCGTACGCCGTCCCGTCCTGCTGCCGGAGAACCAGCCCCAGCCGCGCCCCGGCGACGGACGTCATGCTGGTGACACGCTCGCTGGTGCACGTCCACACGGTGTCGACCCACGGAGAGTCGGACCGACGCGTCTCGAACTGCAGCCCCACGCCCGCAGAACCCGCCGGTAGGCGTCAGTCCGGGGGCGCGGGGAACTGCGCGACCGGCCACGACGAACCCGACTCCGGCGCGCTGCCCGGGCCCGGTCGCTGGGCGAGCCCTTCCGCCACCAACCCCCTCAGCACGGCCTCCCCCAGTGCCTCCACCGCGGAGCGAGGCCGCACCATCACGGTGAACTCCTTGATCGACCCGTCCTCGTCGAAGTGCAGCAGATCGATCCCGTGGATCTCCTTTCCGCCCACGGTCGCCCGGAAGACCAGCACGGCCGACGGCGACGTCATCCCCTCCGCGCTGGTCTGCGCCGCACCCGTGCACTCACCGACGTACCGGAAGTCCTCGAAGGTCCGCAGCAGGACGCCGAAGAGCCCCATGACCGTCGCCCTGCCCTCGAACGGCGTGAATTTCACGGGGCTGTACAGGCGGATGTCGTCGGTGAACAGCTCCTCCAGCGCAGCCGGATCGCGAGCGTCGACGGCTGCACGGAAACGGTCCGCGGTGTCCACGGCGCCACCACCTCAGGTAGTCATGGGTATGAATAGTCAGAAGAATGACTATCATGGGCGGTCCGCGAGATGACAGAGGCAAGGCAGCCGCAGGCGGAAGGGATCGCATGGCACTCAGGCACGCCGTGCTGGCGGCGCTGCTCGACGGCGAGCTCAGCGGCTATCAGCTGGCCAAGGCGTTCGACGTCGGCGTGGCCAACTTCTGGTACGCCCAGCCGCAGCAGCTGTACGCCGAGCTCACCCGGCTGGAGCGGCAGGGCCTCGTCGCGGGCCGGGAGGTGGTGCAGGAGAGCCGCCCCAACAAGCGGCTGTTCCACGTCACCGACGCAGGACTCGCCGAGCTGGAAGCCTTCACCGCCGCCTCCGCCAAGCCCGCCTTCGTCCGCGACGACCTCATGGTCAAGGTCCAGGCGGCCGACAGCGTCGACACCGCCACCCTCGTCGGCCAGCTCGCCGAACGCGCCGAGATCGCCCGCGCCCGTATCGAGCTGTTCGAGGCGCTGCTCCGGCGTCTGCGCGGCGACCGCAGCGAGGAGGACTTCCTCCGCCACGGCGACCGCATCGGTCCCTACCTGACCTGTCTGCGCGGCGTGGCCTTCGAGCAGGAGAACCGCGACTGGTGCCTGCGGACCGTTGCCGTCCTGGAAGAGAGACGGCACAGCCGTGCCCGGAACTGAGGCGACCTACCTCCGCTACGTCGCTCTCGGCGACAGCCAGACCGAGGGCGTCGGCGACGGCGACGACGTCACCGGTCTGCGCGGCTTCGCCGACCGCCTCGCCGAGCACCTGGCCCGGCACGAGCCCGCCCTCCAGTACGCCAACCTGGCGGTGCGGGGCCGCCTCGCCGCCCAGATCCACACCGAGCAGCTGCCCCCCGCCCTCGCGCTGCGGCCCGACCTCGCCACCGTCGTCGCAGGCGTCAACGACCTGCTGAGACCCCGCTTCGACGCCGACGAGGTCTGCGCTCACCTGGACGCCATGTTCGGGGCGCTCACGGAGCAGGGCGCCCGGGTCGCCACGCTCACCGTCCCGGACCTCTCCCGCCTCTGTCCCGTCGCACGGCCCCTGATCCCGCGCGTCACGGCCCTCAACGAGGGCATACGCCGCACCGCACGCCGGCACGGAGTCGTCGTCGCGGAAGCGGCCCTCCATCCGGTCGCGGGCGACCCCCGGCTGTGGAGCCCCGACCGCCTCCACGCCGGCCCCCTGGGCCACGAGCGCATCGCCGCCGCCCTCGCCCACGCCCTACGGCTGCCCGGCGGCGACGACGCCTGGACCCGCCCCCTCCCGCCGCAGGCCCTGCCCACCGGTTTGCGCGCCGTCGGCACCGAACTCCGCTGGCTGGCAGGCTTCCTGGGGCCGTGGCTGCTCCGCCGCCTGCGGGGCCGCTCGTCCGGTGACGGCCGCACGGCCAAGCGCCCGCTCCTCCACCCGGTACTGGACGACCGCCGCCCTGTGACGGACGGCTGACCGGCGGCACACGGGACCTCATGCGCTCGCGGCGGATTCGGCCGTGCCGACCGGCCCCCTCGTGAACGGGTGCCGCGGGCCGGCCAGAACCACCGGTGCCGGTCCCTCGTGATCACGTCGGGCGCCCCGAGCGGGGGTGCGTGGCGCCCTCGGCGGCCGTACGCAGGTAGTGGTGCAGACCGCGGGTGGGGAGCGTGAAGGTGTGCCCGCCTTCCTGTGGCGCCCGTGGCGTCGTCCCGCTCATCGACCCCACCCGGCTCTCGCCCATCAGCGGGTGAGCCACGACTCCCCTTCTCGTGCGCTGACCCGGCCGTCCGCCGCTCGGTGGATCAGTCCGTGCGTCTGCGCAGCAGCGCGAGCTCGTGGTTCAGCTCGGCGAGGAAGCGGACGACCACGCGCAGTTCCTCGGTCGTGAAACGCCCGCGCGCCGTGTCGGTGCTGCGCGCGAGCGGCTGGAAGTACTCCCGCGCCAGGCTCTTGGCCCGGTCCGCGTACTCCAGATGCACCACACGGCGGTCGTCGACCGCCCGGACACGCCGGATGTGCCCCGCCCGCTCCAGGCGGTCCAGGCATGCTGTCATCGCGCCGGAGGTGAGGTTGAGCTGTTTGCGCAGACGGCCGGGTGTCATGGGTGCGTCGGGTCCGCCGCCGTCGAGGATCGCTATCAGGGCGAGCATGTCGGTGTGGTGCAGACCGTGCGCCTGAGCGAACTCCTGGACGATGCGGTTGAACTCGCCGGTCATCCGGCGCAGTTGCACCGCGAATGACTGCAGCCCGGTCGGGCACTCCTCGGGCGGAGGAGGCGCTGGGGTTTGTGAGCCGCTCATAGCGGCCAGTATAGGATCACTCGATGATTGACATAATCGACCGTCGACATAATCTCTCGCGTCATAGGAACCCACATGACAACCGCACCACGGCGGGCCCGGTGGCTCGTACCGCTCGCTCTGTTGATCGTCTGGCTCGGCGTGGGCGGAATGCTCGGCCCCTACGCGGGCAAACTGGGCGAGGTGGCCACCAACGACCAGGCCTCCTTCCTGCCCCAGAGCGCCGAGTCCACACAGGTGCTCGACGAGCGCGAGGCGTTCGACCAGCAGGAGACGCTGCCCGCGATCGTCGTGTGGACCGCGGACGGCGAACGGATCACCGACGCCCAGCGCTCGGCCGCCACCCGCGCGGTCGCCGGGCTCGCCGGTGAGCCCGGCGTCGTCGGCGAGCCCTCGCCCGCCTTCCCCTCCGAGGACGGCAAGGCCCTGCAGTCCGTGGTGCAGGTGGAGCCCGACCTCGGTGATGGGCTGGCCGACGTCGTCGACGAGGTGCGCGAGGCCGCGGGCGCCGTCGACGGCACCACGGCCGAGGTGGCGGGCCCCGCGGCCAGCCAGGTGGACCTGTCCGACGCGTTCGCCGGCATCGACGGTCTGCTGCTCGGAGTGGCCCTCGCCGCCGTGCTGGTGATCCTCCTGCTGGTCTACCGCAGTGTCCTGCTGCCCTTCGTCATCATCCTCGGCTCCGTCTTCGCGCTCGGTCTGGCCTGCGCCATCGTCTACGTCCTCGCCGACCGTGACGTGGTGCGCGTCGACGGCCAGGTGCAGGGCATCCTGTCCATCCTCGTGATCGGCGCGGCCACCGACTACGCCCTGCTCCTCGCCGCCCGCTTCCGCGAGGAACTCGCCGTGCGGGGCGACCGGTTCGCCGCCGCGCTCGCCGCCGTACGCCGGTCCTTCGGCGCCATCACCGCCAGCGCCGCCACCGTCGCCCTCGGTCTGCTGACGCTGCTCGTCAGCGACCTCACCAACAACCGCGCCCTCGGCCCGGTCGGCGCCATCGGCATCGTGTGCTCCGTGCTGTCCGCGCTCACCTTCCTGCCGGCCGCCCTCGCCCTGCTGGGCCGCAGCGCGTACTGGCCCGCCAAGCCCAAGGAGTCGGACGCCACCGTCGAAGGACACAGGGTGTGGCGCCGCGTCGCCGCGACCGTCGACCGCAAGCCGCGCCGCGTGTGGGTGGTGACCGCACTGGTCCTGGCCGTCTTCGCGGCCTTCTCCCCGTCCCTGTCCGCCAAGGGCACCCCGCTCGACGAGATCTTCGTCAACGACGCGCCGTCCGTCGCCGCGCAGAAGACACTCGGCGAGCACTTCCCCGGCGGATCCGGCAACCCGGCCGTCATCCTCGCCGACGCCGACCGGCTCGACGAGGTCACGGCCGCCGCGAACAAGACCGAGGGAGTGGCCTCCGCCGCCACCGTCTCCGCCTCCGGACGGCCCGGCGGCGGGGAGCCCAAGATCGTCGACGGGCGGGTGCGCGTCGACGCCACGCTGGAGGCCGCCGCCGACAGCGACGCCGCGAAGCAGACCGTCGAACGGCTGCGGGACAACCTGCACGGCATCCCGGGCGCCGACGCCCTCGTCGGCGGTTACACCGCCCAGCAGGTCGACACCCAGCAGACCGCCTCCGACGACCGCGCGCTGATCGTGCCGATCGTCCTCGTCGTGATCCTGCTGATCCTCGTCCTGCTGCTGCGGTCCGTGATCGTGCCGGTGCTGCTGGTGGCGACCGTGGGGCTCAACTTCCTGGCCACCCTCGGCGTCTCCGCGCTGGTCTTCCAGCACCTCTTCGGCTTCAGCGGAACGGACGCGTCGGTCCCGCTGTACGGCTTCGTGTTCCTGGTCGCCCTGGGCGTGGACTACAACATCTTCCTGATGTCCCGGGTCCGCGAGGAGGCCCTGTCGCACGGCACCCGCCAGGGCGTGCTGCGCGGTCTGACCACCACCGGCGGCGTCATCACCTCGGCCGGCGTGGTGCTCGCCGCGACCTTCGCCGCGCTGATGGTGATCCCCCTGGCCTTCCTGGTCCAGATCGCCTTCATCGTCGCCTTCGGCGTCCTCCTCGACACCCTTGTCGTCCGGTCCCTGCTGGTCCCGGCCCTGGTGATCGACATCGGCCCGAAGGCCTGGTGGCCGGGCACGCTGTCCCGCCCGACGCCCCCGGAGAACCCGGACACGACGGCCCCCGAACGTACGTGACACAACCGGGAAGGGGGCGGGCGGCCAGGCGGCTGCCCGCCCCCCTTCCCGTGCCGTGAGATCGTCCCGGGCGTGCCCGAGTCACGGATGATCGGGGGCGGCGGGGCCGGCGCGGTGCCGCCGGAAGCCGTTCCGCGGGCGCTGCGAGCACGAGTCGACGCAGGGCACGGGGAGACGTGGCTGACGAGTGCGGGCGGACGCCCCCTCGGCTTCGTGACGAACGGCGGGCGGGCCCTGGTGGTGCCGCTCGCGGACGAGAACGACCCGGGCGCCGGAGGCGTGGGCGAGGGCTCCTCCTCGCCCACGGCCGGCACGGCCGTCACCGGAACGAGGACACCGTGCCCCTGACCGAGGTGTTCCGGCTCGTGGAGCACAGCGTGCGCACGGGCGACTGCCCCCCGGACGCACGTCGGGCCGTCGGCCGCTGACTCAGCGGCCGACAGCCCGATGCCGTCCGGTCCTCCTGCGTCACGCGGACGGATCCTTGCCGCAGGCGGCAGCGGGCGTCTCCTGCCCCGGCACCCGTTCGGCGCCCCCGCCCGTGGAGGTGAGCACGACCTTGGACGCGCGGCTGTCCCGGTCCAGGTAGCCGCCCGTCGCGGCGAGGGCGAGGCCGACGACCGCCAGGGCGGCGCCGACCAGCGTGGGCGAGGACCAGCCCCAGCCCGCCGCGATGACCAGGCCACCCAGCCAGGCGCCGCCCGCGTTCGCGAGGTTGAAGGCGGAGTGGTTGGACGCGGCCGCCATCGTCGGGGCGTCCTGCGCCTTGGTCATCAGCAGCATCTGCACCGGCGTGGTGATCAGCGAGCTCAGGCCGCCCGTGATCGTGATGACGACGAGCGCCGGCACCAGGTGCCCGATGACGAAGTGCAGCGTCACCAGCGCCACCGCGAGCAGCGCGAACCCGCCGTACAGGGTGGGGCGCAGCGCCCGGTCGGTGAGCGGTCCCGCGACGAGCGTGCCGAGGGTCATGCCGACGCCGAACAGCGCGAGGACCACGGTCGTGGAGGAGTCCGAGATCCCCGTGAGGTGGGTCAGCATCGGCACGAGGTAGCTGTACATGGCGAAAAAGCCGCCGAACCCGACGACCGCCGTGACCAGCCCGAGCAGCACCTGCTTGTTCTTCATCGCGCGCAGTTCGTGCAGGACTCCCGCCTGCTCGCCCCGCGGCTGGTGCGGGACGAGCCGCACCAGCGCCACGAGGGCGAGGACGCCGATGACGGCCACCGCCGCGTACGCGGACCGCCAGCCGAACTGCTGCCCGAGTGCCGTCCCGGCGGGGACGCCGACGATGTTGGCGACCGTGAGGCCGAGGAACATCATCGACACCGCACGGGCCGCCCGGTCCGACGCGACCAGCTTGGAGGCGACGACCGCGCCGACGCCGAACAGCGCCCCGTGGGGCAGCCCCGCCAGGACGCGCGCCGCGAACAGCAGCCCGTAGTCCGGCGCGAGCGCCGAGGCCACGTTCCCGACGACGAACAGGCCCGTGAGCATCAGCAGCAGCCGCTTGTGCGGCACCCGCGCACCGATCGCGGTCAGCAGCGGCGCGCCGATCACCACGCCCAGCGCGTAGGCGGAGACGAGGTTGCCCGCGGCCGGCACGGACACCGCCAGACCGTCGGCGATCTGGGGGAGGAGCCCCATGGTGACGAACTCGGTCGTGCCGATGCCGAACGCGACGACGGACAGGGCGAACAGGGCCAGGGGCATGCGGAGGGGACCTTCCGAAGAGGAGCCGGGTGGGGGCGCACACCGTCGGGCACCGCGTCACCGGTCATCGTCCGGTGGCAGCGGTGCCTGGTCGGTGGGGGCGGTCCGGCGCCGGTCCTCGTCGTCCGTGCGTGGTTGCCGCGTGCACCAGCCTGCCAGATCACCACACGGACGGGGGAACCGGGCGGTCACAACGCCCGGCCCCTGTGCCTGCCCCACCCCTGCGGCACGTGGTGCGCGACGACCCACCGCGATTCAGCCGGGCTCGCCGTGGAGCACCCCCAGCAGACGCGCCACCGCCTCCGCGACGGCGTCCCGCGCCGGACCGAGGTACCTGCGCGGGTCCACGGCCGACGGATGCGCGTCCAGGTACGTCCGCGCGGCCAGCGTGAACTGCTTGTTCAGGTGGGTGGAGACGTTGACCTTCGTCATGCCGGCCCGCACCGCCCGCGCCAGCTCCGCGTCCGCCACGCCCGACGAGCCGTGCAGCACCAGAGGCACGCTCACCGCGTCGCGCAGCGCCGAGACGAGGGAGAAGTCCAGCACGGCGTCCCGGGTGGTCATGGCGTGCGAGCTGCCCACCGCCACGGCCAGCGCGTCGACCCCCGTGGCGGCGACGAAGTCCCGCGCCTCGGCCGGATCGGTCCGCACCCCGGGCGCGTGCGCCCCGTCCTTCCCGCCGACCTCTCCCAGCTCCGCCTCCACCCACACCTCCCGGGCGTGGCAGTACTCGGCGACCTCACGGGTCGCCCGCAGATTCTCCTTGTAGGGGAGCGTGGAGGCGTCGAACATCACCGACGAGAAACCCAGCCGTACGGCCTCGCGCACGAGGTCCACGGACTCCGCGTGGTCGAGGTGCACGGCGACGGGGACCGGCGCGCGGCGCGCGACGGCGAGGGTCGCCAGCCCGATCGGCTCGAGCCCGCCGTGGTAGCGGACGGTGTTCTCGCTGATCTGCAGGATCACCGGGCGGCCCGCGGCCTCCGCGCCGCCGACGATCGCCTCGGCGTGCTCGAGCTGCACCACGTTGAACGCCCCGACACCGACGCCGGCGCGGGAGGCGGGGCCGACGATGTCGTCAGTGGGGCTGAGGGGCATGGAGGTCCTCCACAGTCACGGTGGTACGGAGACGTTCGTAGGCGGCGGCGTCGACCTCGCCGGCCACGGGGCGGACGACGGCGGCGGCCGACAGGGCCACCGCCTCGCGCAGGACGGCCGGCCAGCCCGCGCCGTCGGCGAGCCCCGCCGCGAGCGCGGCGACGCAGGCGTCGCCCGCCCCGGTGGGATTGCCGGCCAGCCGCTCGGGCGGCACCGCCCGCCTGCGGCCGTCGGGTGTGACGGCCAGGAGCCCGCCGGGTCCTGAGGACACCACGACGGACCGTGCGCCGAGGGCACGCAGCCGCTCGGCGCCCGCCCCGGCGTCCTCGGACCCGGTGGCGGCCAGGAGCTCGGCCGCGTTGGGCTTGACGACGTCGGGCCGTGCGCCGAGCGCGTCGAGCAGCGGGGCGCCACTGGTGTCCAGCACGGTCGGCGCCCCCCTCCCGGCAGCGGTGCGCACCAGGTGGGCGTACGCGTCCTCGGGCAGTCCCGGGGGCAGACTCCCGCAGAGCGTGACCGCCGACGCCTCGCGCACCAGCTCCGCGAAGCGCTCGGTGAACGTCCGCCATTCCCGCGGACTCACCCGCGGGCCCTGCTCGTTGAACACGGTGGCGTCCCCGTCGTCACCGGACACGACGGTCACGGTCTGCCGCGAGTCGCCCGCCACGGGGACGAGTTCGTCCCGCAGCCCGGGCACGGCGCGCAGGTCCTCATGCACCAGCGCGCCCGTGGGACCGCCGGCCAGCCCGGTGACGACGACGTCACGCCCCCGCCCGGCGAGCACCCGGGCCACATTGACGCCCTTGCCCCCGGCCCGCCGGTGGACGGACCCGACCCGGTGCGAGGTGCGGGGGCGCAGGGTGTCGACGCCGTAGGTGACGTCGAGGGCGACGTTCAGGGTGACGGTGAGGATCACGGCCGCCGGCCCTCCGCCCAGGGGCGGGCGCCCGCCGGCTCAGGCATGACCGTCCTGCAGGACGACGGACCGCGTGAGGTTGCGGGGCCGGTCCGGGTCGTACCCGCGTGCCTCCGCGCAGGCCACGGCCAGGCGCTGGGCGCGGATCAGGTCGGCGAGCGGGTCCAGGCTCCCGGCGGCGCCGGTGGAGTCCGCGACCAGGGCGCCGCCGACCCGGTCGACGTCGTCGGCCAGTCCCTCCGGAAGCCGGCCGAACACCCACGCCACGCGCCCGGGACCGGTGATGCTGATCGGGCCGTGGCGGTACTCCATCGCCGGGTACGCCTCCGTCCAGGCGCCCGCCGCCTCCCGCATCTTCAGCGCGGCCTCCAGCGCCAGCCCGCACGTCCAGCCCGTGCCGAGGAACGTGAACTGCTCCGCACCGAGCACGGCCCCGTCGAGCGTCACGTCCACGGCCCGCTCGGCGTCCCGGACGGCCGCCTCCAGCGGCAGCACACCCGCGGGCAGGGCGTCCTCCGACTCCAGATGGGCGCGCAGCAGCGCCAGGTTGGCGGTGGCGAACCGGGTCTGGACGACGGACTCCTCGTCCGCGAAGTCCAGGACGGCGACGGCGTCGGCCGCCCGCACGACCGGGGTGTCCGGGTCGGCGGTGACGGCCCCGGTGGCCACGGTGCCCTTGAGCCGGTGCAGCAGGTCGAGCACCTCGGTGGTGGTGCCGGACCGGGTGATGGCGAGGATCCGGTCGTACCGCCGGCCGGCGGGGAACTCCGAGGCGGCGAAGGCGTCGGTCTCCCCGTGGCCGCCGGTCTCACGCAGGACCGCGTAGGACTGGGCCATGAACCAGGAGGTGCCGCAGCCGACGACGGCGACGCGCTCGCCCCGCTTCGGCAGGGCCCCGGCCTGGCGCGGCAGGGACGCGGCGGCCTGGCGCCACACGGCGGGCTGGGAGGCGATCTCGGCCGAGGTGCGGGACGAACTGATGGCGGACAAGGCGATGTGCTCCTTCAGGAACGGGGGAGGGGGGACACGGCGCGGTCGGCCGGTTACTTCACCGCGCCGGCGGTCAGACCGGACACCACATGGCGCTCGATGAAGGCGAAGAGCACCACGACGGGCACGATCGCGATCACGGACGCGGCGAACAGGTAGTTCCACTGCACGGTGTAGTTGCCGATGAAGCTGTTGATGCCGACGGTCAGGGGCTGGCTCTCCGGGACGGTGGACAGGGTCAGTCCCATGACGAACTCGTTCCACGCGGCGATGAAGGTGAAGATGACCGCGGTGACCACACCGGGCAGGGCCAACGGCAGCGTCACCCGGAGCAGCGCGCCGCCCCGGCCGAGTCCGTCGATCATCGCTGCCTCCTCCAACTGCACGGGTATGGCGGAGAAATAGGCGGTGAGGATCCAGATCGCGAACGCCAGGTTGAACGCGGCGTTGCACAGCACCAGGGTCCACACCGAGTTGAGCATGCCCAGTTGGTGGAACTCGCGGTAGAGGCCCACCAGCAGCGAGGTCGGCTGGAACATCTGGGTGACCAGCACGAGCAGCAGGAACGCCTTGCGCCCGCGGTACCTGACGCGGGCCGTGTAGTACGCGGCCGGAATGGCGACGAGCAGCACCAGCAGCGTGGAGCCGCCGGCCACGAGGAGGGTGACGCGCAGGTTGCTGCCGAGGTTCGACTCCCGCCACACGTCGATGAAGTTGGACCAGGCGAAGTGGTCGGGCAGGTAGCCGGAGTCGCGCAGTTCCGAGGCGGGCCGCAGCGCGGTGATCACCATCTGCAGGTACGGCAGCAGGAACACGGCGGCGATCAGCCACGCGACGGCGGCGATGACCACCGTGCGGGGCCGCAGCGCGCGCGGGGGACGGACCGGGCGGCGCGCCTCGTTCCCGCGCGAGCGCTTCGTCCCGGGGCCGCCGACAGCGGCGGGGACCGTCTGCTGGGCCATCACGCCTCCTCCTGGTTCCAGCGGCTGACCTTGAGGAAGACCGCCACCATCACGACGACCAGGGCGAAGTTGACGACCGACATGGCCGCGGACTCCCCGATGTCGGAGCTCTTGAGCTGGTACATGAACACCGTGGTGGTCGCCGTGTCGCTGTCCGGGCCGCCCCGGGTCATGCCCCAGATCACGGGGAACGAGTTGAAGACGTTGATCAGGTTGATGACCACGCCGACCAGGAACGCCGGCCGCAGCAGCGGCAGCGTGATCCGGCGGTACGTCTGCCACACGCCGGCCCCGTCCACGCGCGCCGCCTCGTACACCTCGCCGGGCACCGTCTGCAACCCGGCGAGCAGCGTGTACGTGGTGAACGGCAGGGAGACGAAGACCGCGACGAACATCATCCAGGGCCAGGCGGTCGCCGGGTCGCCCAGCCAGTCCCTGGGGGAGTCGATGACGCCGAGGTCGGTCATCACCGTGTTCAGCACGCCGGCGGTCCGGTCGAGCATCCACTTGAAGCCGATGGCGGTCATCAGCACGGACGCCGCCCACGGGGCGATGAGCGCCCACCGGGTCACCCGGCGCCCGGGGAACCGCTGGTTGAACAGCTGGGCCAGTCCCAGGGAGATCACCATCGTCAGCGCGACCACGCCGACGGTCCACACGACGGTGGCGGTGATCACGGAGCCGAGGTCCGGCTCGTCGAACAGCTGCCGGTACTTGTCCAGGCCCGCCCAGCCCCGGACGAAGCCGCTGACGCTGATCTTCAGGAACGACGTGCGGACCATCTCGTAGACCGGCCACAGCACGACGGCCACGATGAGCAGGACGGCGGGGCCGATCCAGGGCAGCGGCCCCAGCCGGCCGAGGCCGGAGCGGCGGGCGCCGCTCCGGCCCGTGCGGGGCGGCCTGCGGCCGCCGGAGGTGACATTGCTGGACACGGGGGTGCCTTCCGTGTGTCGGTGTCCGCCGGACTACTGGTCGGCCGCGATCTGTTCGGCCTTCTTCTGCAGATCGCCGAGCACCTTGGCCGGGTCCTCCGCGACGGCCGTGCCGCCGCTCTTCTTGATCTCCGCGGAGACGGCGTCCCAACCGGTGTCGCCCAGCGGGTAGAAGGACGCCTTCGGCAGCAGCTCGAAGAACGGCTCGAGGTCCTTGTGCTTGCCGCTGGAGGTCATCTCCTGCAGCGTGTCCTCGGTGACGGGCATCAGGTTGTACATCTCGTCGAACTTCAGCGTGTTCTCCTTGGAGTACGCGAAGTCGAGGAACTCCTTGATCTCCTCCCGGTGACCGCGGTCCTTGAACGCCATCACCCAGTCGGCCACGCCGAGCGTGGAGTCGAGCGCGCCGTCCTTGCCGGGGATGGGCGCGACTCCGTAGTCGACGTTGCCGTCCTTGGACATCTGGATCAGTGAGGGGTGGCCGTTGAGCATGCCCACCTTGCCCGCGGCGAAGTCGGCGAACGCCGTCTTGCGGTCGGTGGCGGCCGGGTTGCCGTAGGTCAGGCCGGGCTCGACGAGGTTGGCGCGCAGCCACTGGAACGTCTCGACGTTGGCCCTGCTGTCGAGGGTGTACCTCCCGTCGGCGTCGGTGTAGCCGCCGCCGTTGCCGAGCTCCCAGATGAGGGTCTCGCCCTGCGCCTCCTCGGGGCCGAGCGGCAGTGCGTACGGAATGACGTCCGGGTTCTTCTTCTTGATCGCCTCGGCGGCCGCCTTGAGGTCCGCCCAGCTCTTCGGGGGCTCGGTGAGGCCGGCGTCGGCGAAGAGCTTCTTGTTGTAGAACAGGGCGCGGGCGGAGGAGACGAAGGGGATGCCGTACTGCACGCCGTCCACCTCGCCCGCCTCGGCGAACGTGTCGACCAGGTTGTCGCGGGTGGCGGGGGACAGCACCTCCTCGGCCTTGTACAGGAGATCGTCGGCGACCTTGTCGGCGTAGCCGCCGGTCTGCAGGACGTCCGGCACGTTGCCGCTCTGGATCATCGTCTTGACCTGTGCGTCGATGTCGTTCCAGTTGACGACCTGCACGTCGACCTTGATGTCCGGGTTGGCGGCCTCGAAGCGCTGCGCCACGTCCTCCCAGTAGACGGTGGAGCTGTTGGACGCCTTGTCGCCGTAATCGGCCGCGACGAGCTTCAGGGTCACGGTTCCGTCCCCGGACTCCCCGGCGCCACCGCCGCCGCACGCGGTCAGGACCAGGGCACCGGCCGCACAGGCCGCCGAGAGGACGAGCATTCTCTTCTTCACTGCCGTCTACCGCCTTGTCTCCACGAGCAATGCGTGAACATGCTCAATCAATGAGCTTTACGAGCAGCAATGAGCATCTGTCGTGTCGGGTAGTATTCAGGCGAACCGCAGGTCAGGTCCATACGCCGTTATCCGACCGTTGCCGAACGCGGGCGAGCAGACTGCATTGATATGCGCAGAGTGACAATTTTTCGAGCAGAACCACGCACGGTGTTTCCCCGAGGCGTCGCCGTCCGGCGTGTCCCTTACCGTGTCCGGAGCGCAGTACCGAGGCCGAGGGAGTCCGAGACATGTCCAAGCACGAGCGGTGGAGCAAGCTGCTGGAACTGCTGGCCGGCGAGGGCAGGATCGACGTCGACGACGCGGCCTGCGCACTCGACGTCTCCCCGGCGACCATCCGCCGCGACCTCGACGAGCTCGCCGAGCAGCAGATGCTGGTCCGCACCCGCGGCGGCGCCATCGCGCACGGCGTCTCCTACGAACTGCCCCTGCGCTACAAGTCCTCCCGGCACGCCCCCGAGAAGCAGCGCATCGCGACCGCCGTCGCCGGGATGATCGCCGACGGCGACGTGGTGGGGCTCAACGGCGGCACCACCACGACCGAGGTGGCCCGTGCCCTGGCCCTGCGGGCGGGCGGCAACCGCGAGGGACGGGGGCGGCGCGAGCCGGCCGAGACGTCGGCGCCCGCGTACACGGTCGTCACCAACGCCCTCAACATCGCCGGCGAACTCGCGGTCCGCCCCCAGGTGAAGATCGTCGTCACCGGCGGCGTCGCCCGCCCGCAGACGTACGAACTCGTCGGACCGCTCACCGTGGGCGTCCTCAACGAGGTCGTCCTCGATGTCGCGGTCCTCGGAGTCGACGGCGTGGACCCGCGGCTGGGGCTGATGACCCACCAGGAGGACGAGGCCAGCGTCAGCCGGCTGTTCGCCGAACGGGCGCGCCGCGTCATCGTGGTCACCGACTCCTCCAAGATGGGCCGGCGCGCCTTCGCCCGGATCTGCGGACTGGACCGCGTCGACGTGCTGGTGACCGACTCCGGCCTGCCCGCCGAGACGGCCGCCCGCCTCGGCGAGGCGGGCATCAAGGTCCACGCCGTCTGACGCCCGCCCCTACGGGGCGACGGCCATGGCGAAGACGTGGACGTTCCCGTTGGACGGCAGCACCACGAACGCCACCTGTTTCGACGCGTCCAGCGGCACGGAGTGGGCGAAGATCCGGTAGGCGATCCCCGCGTTGCCGTACCCGTCCGGCCGGTTGCGGCCGTCGGTGGACGCCACCAGGGTCGCGCCGTGCGCGTCGGCCGGGTCGAACGACCAGTTGGGGAACCCGAAACGGCCGCGGCTGCTGGTGCCGTCGGTGTAGTGGACGGTGGCCGTGCCGGTGGCCGCGCTGCCGACGCCCGACCCGAGGAACACGAGCCTGCTGCCCCGACCGCTCAGGGCGATCGCCTGACCGGCGGACGAGACGTTGCCCGGGGTGCCCGGCGCCGCCTCGGGCCAGGTGAGCTCCGCGCCGAGGGCGCGGACGGTGGCACCGGGCGTCAGCCCGACGGCGGCCAGCTTCTGCGCGGAGAAGCTGTTGCCCTCCCCGTCGTAGTCGCCGGGCGCCGTGTCACCCTCGTCGGTGACGCCCGCGTTGTCGTAGGCGGCGGCGAGATCGCGCAGCGGACTGCCGACGACCTCGGTACGGGTCCCGGTCGCCGAACCGGCCCCGTCCCCACCGCTGTAGGTCGCCGTGGCGGTGAACGTGCGCAGTACGAACCCGGGCCGCTGCTCCGGCACCCGGACACGGAACGCGGCCTCGGCGGACGCGCCCGCGGCGAGCGAGCCGGACACGGCGGCGACGGACGGCTGCACCGCCCAGCCGACGGGCCCCGCGAACGCCACCTTCAGCGACCGCATCCGCTGCGGCCCGGCGTTCTTCACGGTCACCGTGACGGTCGAGATCGCCGGACCGTCCAGGTCGACGGGCGAGACGGACACCTCGGTCCGCGCGGCCGGCGCGTCCGCCGGAGACTCGGCGGCGGTGGCGGCGGGCGCCGCGACGAGCGCCAGGGAGGCCGCCACCGCCACGGCTCTCAGCGCTCTGAGGGGACTGACCCAACGGGTCGCCTTCATACGTCACACTCCTTCGGTCGAGTGGTCCGGAACGCCGCTCACGCGACGGGAGGCATGGCCGACTCGCGGGAGTCCAGACCCATGCGGAGGTTGACCCAGGAACCGCGGGTGAAGTCCGGGTACGCCACCGGACGGCCCCCGGCGGCAAGGGACGTGACGCTCAGCGGCACCGGCGCGCACCAGGCGGCGGAGTCGTAGACGTCGATGTCCGGCACCAGACCGGCCCGCATCACCTGCACGGTGCGCCACTGCAGGATGTAGTCCATGCCGCCGTGGCCGCCGTTGTTCGCGGCGTCGTCGCCGATCGTCTTCCACAGCCAGTGGTCGAACTCCTTGCGGTAGGCGTCGAAGGCGCGCCAGGAGTGCCCGCCGTGGTCCGGCTCGACGTAGATCCGGCCCCCGGTCGCCGACGTGCCCGCATAGTCCTCGAAGATCCCGCGGCTGCCCGCCAGACTGTTGATCCTGCTGTACGGCCGCGGCGAACTGACGTCGTGCTCCGCCCGGATCACCCGCCCCTTGGCGGTGTCGATCAGACAGGTGACGAGGTCACCGTTGATGTAGGTCTCCTTCCACGAGGGATGGGACCGGTCGATGAAACGCTCCCGGTAGTCGGCGAGCCCCTTCGGCTCGGTGGCGGTCGCCCGCAGCACGGTCATGCGGTCACCGCGGTTGATGTCCATCGCGGCGGCGATCGGCGCCAGTCCGTGCATCGGGTAGAACGACGCGGTGCTGCGCGTGTGCCACAGCCGGCGCCAGGAGTCGGTGTAGTACGTGTCGGAGAACAGCAGCTCGCGCAGATCGTGCAGGTAGCCCCCGTGGCCGTTGGTGACGTCGCCGAACATTCCGTCGTGCGCCATCTTCAGCATGGCCAGCTCGTTGCGGCCGTAGGAGCAGTTCTCCGCCAGCATCAGGTGGCGGCGGGTGCGCTCGGAGGTGTCGACGAGGTCCCACAACTCCTCCAGCTCGGTGGCGACGGGCAGCTCGACGATGGCGTGCTTGCCGGCCTCCAACGCCGCCTTGCCCTGCTGGTGGTGGAACTCCCAGGGCGTGGCGATGTACACGAGGTCGATGTCGTCCCGCTTCAGCATCTGCGCGTAGGCGTCCGCGGAGCCGCCGTACTCGGCGGGACGGGGCCTGCCCAGGGCGACGAGCCGGTTCGCCACGGACGCGGCACGGTTGGCGCGGATGTCGCAGACGGCGGTCACCCGGCATCCGGGAACGGCCGCCCAGCCCTCCGCCATCCCCGACCCGCGGTTGCCGAGACCGATGATCCCCACGCGGACGGTCTCATGGACGTCGAACGGCACGTCGATCATCGAGCGCTGGCCGCGACGGCGCGGAGGAGTGCGCACCGGCAGCGGCGCGTGTGCGCCGACGGCTCCGGCCGCCGGCGCAGCGTGCGCCCCGCCGGTGGCCGCGACACCGGCGGCCGCGGCACCGGTGGCCAGGGCGCCGCCCAGGAGCAACCGGCGGGATACTTCGGGGAGTTCGGGCATGAGTGAACGCTCCTTCGGTCCGACGAACCAAGCATCACTGGCGGCAATGACTCTGGCGGGAGCGAGGGAGGCATGTCAATAGTTGCTCAAAGCGCCGACACTTCGAGCAGGAATGCGCAAACGAATCGCGCTCGCGCGCTTCGCTGTCGATCCGGCTGTCGACGCACCGCCTCGTCGATCCGGACGGACGCGACCTGACCGCTCAGCGCCGCGGCGTGTCCCCGACCGAACCGAGGAACTCGATCACCCGCCGAGTGAGGAGCCCCGCGGCCTCCGGTGCGTAGGACGGGAGCGAGCGGTCCGCGAACAGATGCCGATCCCCCGGATACAGGAACAGCTCCGCGTCACGTGAGCCGGTGACCAGCGCACGGGCGGCGTCGGCGTCCTCGGTGAAGAACGGATCGTCCTCCATCGCGTGCACCTGCACCGGCACACCGTCCGGCCAGGCCGCACCGAACTCGGACACCGGGAGGCAGGCGTGCACCAGCAGCGCGCCCCGCGCCCCGCCCCGCGTCTGCGCCAGCTGCTGCGCGGCCGTCACCCCGAGCGAGAAACCGGCGTAGACGACGTCACGGGGGAGGGTCTCGGTCGCGCGCACCCCGCGAGCGGTGACCTCCTCGAACCCGATCCGCTCCACATGCGCCATCCCCGCCTCCAGCGAGTCGAAGGTGCGCCCGTCGAACAGATCGGGGGTGTGCACGGCGTGCCCCGCCGCACGCAGCTCGTCGGCGAAGGCGACGACACCGGAGGTCAGCCCCTGCGCGTGAGGGAACAGTACGACGTCAACCATGCCCGAACCTTTCGCCTGGGACCGCTTGCGCGTACCCCGCGGATGATGTGAGGGCTCAGGCTAACCAAAGCAAACCGAACACAGTGTCGATTTCTGAGGAGCGGCTGAGGACGCTCGAACCGGCGACGCCACCGGCTCGAGCGCGCACTCGGTCCGCTGGGACGCTGTGCGCGCCGCCGACTCGTCACGCGGGGACACTCCTTCAAGGGCGACGAGAACCGTCCCCCCGATCACCGCCACCCCTCCGGCCAGGCCTAGACACGCACTTGTGCCTGCCCCGTCGCCCCCCGGCATCACCGCACCTGTTCCCGCTTCAACTCCTCCAGAAATCACGACGCGGCAGTTCGACCCATGCATCGGCCGGTCCCACGACGGCACGGCGGTCGGTGAGCCGCAGTCCGGCGTAGGCGCAGGAGTAGGCCACGGCGTGGTAGCGGTACAGGTAGGCGGTCAGCACCTCTTCCGTCGTGTCACCCTGCCGCGGCCCTCCGCCGGGGTGCAGGTCGGACGCCTCGATCACGCCGTCGCGAACGATGCGGCCCTGGTTTCCGCTCTTCGGATTGGCGTACAGGCCGTAGCACACCGTGCCCTCGGACAACCGACGGAGAACCCCCGTCATGTCCGGCGCGTACCCCCAGGGCTGTGTGACGACGCAGCCACCGGGAACGGTCGTCACGCCGACGATCCGCAGACTCTCGTCCATGTCATAGGAGTACGGATCGTCCAGGAGCAGGCCGACGACGTCACCCGCCGCCGGCGTCGCCTCGAGCCGCCGCACCGCTTCGGCGGCATCGATCCCGGCGACGCAGGCAAGCCCCGTGCCGTCGTAGTGAAAGGTGCCCAGGGCAGCGGTGAGCCGGTGTGCTTCCTCGGCAGCCGCCCGCTCGGCATCGGTCAGGCGCACCCCGTCGGGCACGGGAAACAGATCAGGCGTAGGCCCGGCAAGGCTGAGCCGCCCCGGCGACCAGCCCCCGAGCGCCGGACGCCACGGATCGGCCCCGGCGGCAGCCAGCGCCCGGGCGTTCTCCGGCTTGTGGTGCACCACGGCCTCCCACAGCGCCGTCACCCCGTCCTCCAGGGCGTCCACGTCCGCGACCCGCCCGGCCAGCTCCGCGACGACCTCCGGCGACCCGAGCACAGCGGCGCGGTGCAACGGCCGCCCT
The DNA here is from genome assembly GCF_055778765.1 of Streptomyces sp. DSM 120436. Lineage (NCBI taxonomy): Bacteria > Bacillati > Actinomycetota > Actinomycetes > Kitasatosporales > Streptomycetaceae > Streptomyces > Streptomyces sp. DSM 120436. The sequence goes on from NZ_JBSKBS010000001.1 coordinate 4,793,089, forward strand.
CCGCCGCCCCACCTCTCCGGGTCGGCCCCGGCGTCCAACCGCCGCCTCACCACGCCGACATCGGCCCAGTCCCACCCCGGACCGGCCCAGCCGTCATTCCTCCCCGACACACGACCCCCTTCAGACACGGCCCACGATCACGTCTCCCACACTGGCACAGGGGACTGACAACCGGGCGGTACCCGGTCGTCAGAGGCACCCGCCGGCCCCTTTTCCGGTTCCGGGACATCGGACTCGTCGGAGTCGCATCAGCCGCAGGGGGGAGCGACGGAGTACACGTACCGTCTCCCGCAGCCGTGCACGGAGTTCCTCGTCGATGAGCGAGCAGGACCGGCCGCCCCCCGTCGACAGCCCGCACCTCGATGCCGGTCCGCTCGTTCGTCCCGCCGTGTACACCGGGGGTGAGACATTATCGGCGGAGTCGCACACGCATCCGCCACCTCCCGTCGCGCGCGCCGCGCACGGCGGACGGGGCTGAAGCCAAGGCATGGGGAGAGAGTGTCGGGACGCATGGAGTGGATGACACCGCGGCAGGCCGCGCCGCTGGCGCGCTGCGCGGCCGTGTTCGAACCGGGTGACCCCGCCCGCACCGGCCGGGTCGCCTTCTGGGACCCGGCCGGCGGCACACCGCCCCGGGCGCCGGGCGGCGAAGCGGGCGAGGCGGACCTCGTGGTCCCGGACGGCGACGGATACGCCGTCCGGACCGTGCCCGTACTGCGCCTGACCCCGGCCCACGCCCTGCCCGCCCTCCTCCACGCCCGCCGCACGGCCACGGCCACCAGCGACGGCCTCACCGGCGGCGACGGAACCCCGCCGCACCGCGCCGCCGCCTTCTGGGGAGCCGTCACCGCCCTCGCCCTGCACCTGATCGCCCGCGAACGCCTGCTCCCCGGTGTTTCCCCGGCCGGCTACGACACCTGGCGGGCCGGCCCGTTCGACGCCGACGACATCGCCCGCATCCGCGAACTCGCCGACTCCGCCCCCGGCGAGGCCGTCGCCGTGCCCGGCACCGAACCGACGGCATCGGTGCGCGCGTTCCTCGACGCCGTGGCCGACACCCTCCCGCGCACCCCTGCCGCCGAACTCGCCACCGGACGTGCGGCGTTCGCCGCGACCGCACCCCAGCACGTACCGCAACTGCGCGCCTGGGCCGAGGAGATCTCCGCCGGGCTCGACTCGGGCGTGCGGATGTCCCTGCGCGTCGAACTCACCGACGCCCCCGGCACCCCTGGTGACGCGGAGCCGCCCCGTCCCCGCCTGGTGCCCCGCGCCCACAGCCTGGCCGACCCGACCCTGGCCCTGGACGCCGACGAACTGTTCGCCCGCGCCGATCACGCGCTCGGACCGCGCGCCCAGGCCGACATGGTCCTCGCCGTCCGCCGTGCCGCGAGCGTGTGGGAGCCGTTGGGACGGCTGCTGCCCGTACCCACCGCCCTGGACCTGGCCGACGAGGAACTGCGGGACCTGCTGGGCGGGGCCGCGGGCCGGCTGGCCGGGCACGGCATCGACGTCACCTGGCCCGAGACGGCCACCGGGGCGCTCACGACCCGCGCGGTGGTCGGCGCCGACCGGGTGCCGCCCGCCGACCTGCGCTCCTTCTTCGGCGGAGACGGCACCGTCGACCTGCGCCGGCGCATCGAACTGGACGGTGAACCCCTCACCGAAGAGGAGGCGGCGGCCGTCGCCGAAGGCGGGGCGGTGGTCCGGCTGCGCGGCCGCTGGATCCTCGTCGACGCCGGCGTCGCCCGCAAGGCCCGCGAACGCAGGCTGCCGCCGCTCACCGCGATCGAGGCGCTCGCCGTCGCCCTGACCGGCCACACCGACATCGGCGGGGAGCGGGTACGGGTGACGCCCAGCGCGTGGCTGGACGCCCTGCGCCGCGCCCTCGCCGATCCCGACCGCGGCGACGGACCGGTGGCACAGCCCGCCCGCCTGACCGCCACCCTGCGCGACTACCAGCTGCGCGGCCTGCGCTGGATGGACCGCATGACCTCCCTCGGCCTCGGCGGCTGCCTCGCCGACGACATGGGCCTGGGCAAGACGATCCAGTTGATCTCGCTGCACCTGCTGCGCCAGGAACGCCCCGAGCACCGCGGCCCCACCCTGGTCGTCTGCCCCGCCTCCCTGCTGGGCAACTGGGAACGCGAGGTCGGCCGCTTCGCCCCGGGCACCCCGGTACGCCGCTACCACGGCCCCGGCCGCACCCTCGACGGCGCCGACGAGGGCTTCGTCCTCACCACGTACGGCACCATGCGCCTGGACGCCGACCGGCTCGGCGCGCACGCCTGGGGCCTGGTCGTCGCCGACGAGGCCCAGCACGTGAAGAACCCCCACTCCTCCACCGCCAAGGCGTTGCGGCTGATCGGCGCCCGCGCCCGCATCGCGCTCACCGGCACCCCCGTGGAGAACAACCTCTCCGAACTGTGGGCGGTCCTCGACTGGACCACGCCCGGACTCCTGGGCACCCACGGCAGGTTCCGCAAGCGCTGGATCACGCCCATCGAGGCCGAACGCGTCCTCGCCGCGGACGGGGACGGCGAGCAGCACACCGCCCGCCTCCTGTCGGAACTGGTACGGCCGTTCCTGCTGCGCCGCCGCAAGACCGACCCGGGCATCGCGCCCGAACTGCCGCCGAAGACCGAGACGGACCGGCCGGTCGCGCTCACCGCCGAGCAGGAGACCCTCTACCGCGAGCAGGTCGAGACGGTCACGGGCGAGATCCGGGCCGGCGCGGGCGGCATCGCCCGCAGCGGCCTGGTGCTGAAGCTGCTCACCGGCCTCAAGCAGATCTGCAACCACCCCGCGCAGTTCCTCAAGGAAGGGGCGGACGCGGCGCTCGCGGGCCGCTCCGGGAAGCTGGAGCTGCTCGACGAACTCCTCGCCACCATCACCGCCGAGGGGGGCGCGGCCCTGGTCTTCACCCAGTACGTGACCATGGCCCGCCTCCTCGAACGCCATCTGCGCGAGCGCGGCACCGCCGCCGCCCTCCTGCACGGCGGCACCCCGGTGGCCAAGCGGGAGGAGTTGGTGCGGCGGTTCCAGGACGGCGAGTTCCCCGTCTTCCTGCTGTCGCTGAAGGCGGCCGGCACCGGCCTGAACCTCACCCGCGCCGACCACGTCGTGCACTACGACCGCTGGTGGAACCCGGCCGTCGAGGCGCAGGCCACCGACCGCGCCCACCGCATCGGCCAGACCAGGCCGGTGCAGGTGCACCGGCTGATCGCCGAGGGCACCGTCGAGGACCGCATCGCCGCCCTGCTGGAAGCGAAGAAGGAACTCGCCGACGCCGTCCTCGGCTCCGGCGAGCAGGCCCTGACCGAGCTGACCGACGACGAGCTGGCCAACCTGGTGGAACTGAGGAGCACGGCATGAACGAGGCACAGGGCAGCGGCGCACGGGGCTTCCCCGCCTTCGCGGCACGCCGGGGCGGCAGTGCCCGCGGCCGGTCCTTCTGGGCCAGGGCGTGGGTCGAGGCCATGGAGGACGTCTGGCCGGAGGAAGGCCCCCTGAAGAAGGGGCGCTCCCTGGCCCGCACCGGCCGCATCGGCCCGATCACGGTCAGCCCCGGCCGGGCGGCGGCGGAGGTGCACGGCGGTGAGGAGACGTACCGTACGCGGCTGACGCTGACCGTCCTGGACGACGACGAGTGGGACCTCCTGTGGGAGAAGACCGTCGGCCGGCCCGCCGAGACCGGGGCACTGCTGGCCGGCGACCTCCCTCAGGACCTGCTGGAGGCCGTCGAGGACGCCCGGGTCCGCCTGCTCCCCGGCTACGGCGACCTCGACGCCGACTGCGACTGCGACGCCCTCGACCACCCCTGCCCGCACGCCACCGCACTCGCCTACCAGGTGTCCTGGCTGCTGGACACCGACCCCTGGCTGCTGGTCCTGATCCGCGGCCGCGGCGAGCAGGAGGCGGTGGAGGAACTCAGGTCGGCGGTGCTGCTGAGGGCGTTGGCAGGTGACGACGAGGACGGTGAGTCGGGGGAGACGGAAGAGGGCGGGAGCCGGCCCGAGGCGACAGCCGGCACCCCGGACCCCGACGCGTACGCCGCGCAGCGCGCCGCCTACTCCCGCCCCACCACCGCACTGCCCGCCCTCCCCCCGCTGCCCGAACCACCCACCGCTCCCGAGGAACCGCTGACCGGCATCGAGGCCGACCCGCTGGACCGGCTCGCCGCGGACGCGGCCCTGCACGCCCGCGAACTCCTCGCCCACGTCCACGGGTTCGGCGCCGCACCACCGGAACCGCTCGACCTCTGGCAGGACACGGTGCGCCTGGCGGCCACCCACCCCGACCCACGCGCCGTGCAGCGGCTCCGCGAGGGCTGCGGCCGCCCCGGCGAGGACCTCGACCGCGCCGCGGCCGCGTGGCGCACCGGCGGCCGGGCCGCACTGGAGACCCTGGAACACTCCTGGACCCCGCCCGAACAGCAGGCCGCCCGCGCCCGCACGGCGCTCACCGCGGCCTGGGAGGCGGAGGAACTCCCCCCGATCGACGTCGACGGCAACCACTGGACGCTCACCGGCCGCGACCTGCAACTCCGTCTGGGCCGCGACGGCCGCTGGTACCCCTACCGCCGCCGCGACGACCAGTGGTGGCCGGCCGGCCCCCCGTCCGCCGGCCCCGCCGAGGCGCTCGCCGACCTGACCGGCCCGGCGGCCGACGACGAGAACACTGGGGGTGACCTACCCTGACACGGTCCCAGGCTTGCCGCGGTGGCGGAGTCAGGCAGTCCGGTGAAGATCGGATCGTGGACGGCACCGTCGAGCAGCCGGGACGTCTCGACGGAGCGGGGGTCATGACTGACTTGTTCGTAGGCATGGCGACGCGGCTGCCGACCGGCGGGGTCGAGTCACGGGCGGAATCGATTCCGACCGGGCTGGTGATCGCGGTCAGTTGGCGATCACGCCGGTCGATCCCTTCCTCACGCGTGTCCCAGCCGGGAAACGGTCCGTCTGCGACGAATGCCTGCACCTCAGGTCTCATGCCTGATCATCGTCTTCGCCGCTGACCCGCACCGCCCGTGAAGTCAGCCCCGGGACGGGACCGGGCGGGAACCAGGTGCCCGCCGTACCGCCGAACCCGTCCGGTGAGTGTGCGATTCGGGGGTACACGGGGGCGCATGGCACCGAAGAGTGAACGTACTCAGATCATGCGGGCCGTGCGGCAGCTCCGCCGCATCCGGTCCTTCTACGCCGCGGCGATGGTGTTGTGGGCCGGCTCGGCCGCGCTGACTGCCTGGCAGACGTCCGGGGGCCGGCAACTGTGGGTCTGCGTCCTCCTCCTGGCCGTCTTCGCCGCGTTGTTCGTCACGGCGAGCGTTGCTCTACGGCGCCTCGCCGTCCCGCCCGCTGACCGACCGGTGCGCCGTGCTGCCCAGCCCCCGGTCTCGAACACCCGCCGCCACGCCCCTGCTTGAGCGCTTTCTGGCCGGGGGCCCGAACCCCGAGTCCTGGGATGTGACGTCCGGCGCGGTGGAGCCACCCGTGATGGCTCCGCCGCGCATCAGCGTGCCTGTATGCTCCGGCGATCAACCGTTGAAGCAACGCTCCGGACTCGACGGCAGGAGCCGCAACCGTGGGTGAACCGCACCCGCTCCTCAGGTGCTTCCTGGCCGCCGCCGACGGTTCCTTCCCGCCGGTCGACGGCGGGGTGACGGTGTTGCCGCCCCTGGCCGGAGGGCTCGAGTGCTCGGTCGCCTTCACCGGCCACGCAGTCGTGGCCACAGCCCTGACCAGCCAGGCCGTGCACGCCCGAGGAGCGGACGGCTTCGGTGTGTCGCTCTCGCCCGACTTCCTGCGCCCCTTGGCCGGCCCGAAGGGCTGGATCGACGCCATCGACGTGACACTCGCGGCCCGGGGTACGGGCGGCTCGCCGCGCCTGCCAGAGCTCTCCGACGCGGACGGCCATCCACGCGTCCGCCATGGCGACTGCGCGCCGCCGACCCCGTCCCCAGACGTTGCCGACGGACGTCGGCCCGCGGTCACACGGCAGTCGACGGCCCCATCAGCAGTCGGCCCATGGCGGCCAGCACGGACGGCTCCACCCGGTAGTAGACCCAGGTGCCACGCCGCTCGGAGGTGAGCAGTCCGGCCTCCTTGAGCTTCTTCAGGTGGTGGGAGACGGTGGGCTGGGAGACGCCGACGTCGGAGATGTCGCACACGCACGCCTCGCCCTCCTCGTGCGATGCCACGGCGGAGAACAGCCGCAGCCGGACGGGGTCGCCGAGCGCCTTGAACATCCGGGCGGCCGTCTCCGCCTCCTCGGCGGTCATCGGGCGCTCGGTGAGCGGCGGACAGCACGGCGCCACCGGGCCATCGGCCGGATCGAGCAACGGCAGCACCTTGGCATTCGACATGCGTCTATGTTGACATACGTCGAACCGGTGCGGGAGGCCACCAGGTCCGTCACCGGCGCGCGAGGCGGGCGGCCAGGCGCCGGGTCGCCCGCACGGTCCGCGTCCCGGTCCGAGCCGCGCAGAGAGTTCGACGGCAAACTGCGCTGCCGTCCCAGTCCGACGACGGTCGGGCCCGACACCCCGGTGGTGATGCCTTCGCAACGCAGGGGCGCCCCGCCGGTGTCCAGGCCGACAGCAGGCCGCACGGCTGGACGCCTCCGGTGCAACCGGCCGCGTCCCGCGCCGTAGCGGCGCGCCGGCGAGGGCGGGACCGGACCGGCCGCCGCCGATCACGCAACGTCGATGCGCCCGTGACCCACTCCCTTGGATTCGGTAAATGTCTATGTTGACGCTTGTCGATGCAGGTGCCATGCTGGGCCGCGCAAGTCATCGACAGACGTCGAAACACGCAAGGAGTCGCCATGAACGCGCCCGCCACCACCGAGCTGCCCGTCATCGTGATCGGAGCAGGCCCCACCGGTCTGGCCGCCGCCGCCCACCTCCTCGACCAGGGCATCGAGCCCCGGGTCCTCGAAGCAGGGGCCACGGCCGGCGCCTCGGTGCGCGAGTGGTCGCATGTGCGGCTGTTCTCCACGTGGGGAGAAGTCGTCGACCCCGCCGCCGAAAAGCTCCTCGCGTCCACCGGCTGGACGAGGCCGGACCCGGCCACCTACCCCTCAGGCGGCGACTGGGCCGACCTCTACTTGCGGCCGCTCGCCGAGGTCCTCGGCGACCGCGTCCGCTGCGACGCCCGGGTCACCGGCGTCTCCCGTGCCGGCCGGGACCGGATCGTGGACGCCGACCGCGAGAACCAGCCGTTCGTCGTGCACGTCACCCACGCCGACAACCGCGAGGAACGCGTGTACGCACGCGCCGTCATCGACGCCTCCGGCACCTGGGCCACGCCGTCCCCGGCCGGCGGCAGCGGCCTGCCCGCCCTGGGCGAGAAGGCGGCCGCGGACCGGATCGCCTACCGCGTCCCGGACCTGGAGAACCCAGCCGTCCGCGCCCGGTACGCGGGCAGGCGCACCGCCGTCATCGGCTCCGGCGCCTCCGCCTTCACCGCCCTCGCCCACCTCGCCGACCTCGCCAGGTCCGACGACGGCGCGGGCACCAAGGGCGTGTGGATCCTGCGCCGGGGCATCTCCGGCTCCACCTTCGGCGGGGGAGAGGCCGACCAGCTTCCGGTCCGCGGCGCCCTGGGCCTGGCGGCGAAGGCCGCCGTGGACGAGGGCCACGCGGACGCGGTCACCGGCTTCCGCACCGAGGTGATCGAACGGGCGGACGACGGCCGCCTGATCCTCGTGGGCGAGGACGGCCGCCGCCTGGACCCGGTCGACGAGGTGATCGTCCTGACCGGCTTCCGGCCGGACCTGTCCTTCCTCGACGAGCTGCGCCTGAACCTGGACGAGCGCCTCCAGGCCCCCGTCGCCCTGGCCCCGCTGATCGACCCCAACCAGCACTCCTGCGGCACCGTCTACCCACACGGCCACCGCGAGCTCGCCCACCCCGAGAAGGGCGTCTACCTGGTCGGCATGAAGTCCTACGGCCGTGCTCCCACGTTCCTCGCGATGACCGGCTACGAACAGGTCCGCTCCGTCGCCGCCGCGATCGCCGGCGACCTCGACGCGGCCGACCGCGTGGACCTCACCCTGCCCGAGACCGGAGTCTGCGGGGGCGCCGGCCTGTTCGACGCCCCCGACGCCGCGGAGGGCGACGGCGGGGGATGCTGTACGCCCGCACCGCAGCTCGTCCGGCTCAGCACCCCCACCGCAGCAGCCGGGGCGGCTGGTGCTGAGGAGACGTCGACGGATGGCTGCTGCGGCTAGGGCGTGTATCGAAGGTGTGTGCGGTGGTCGGTGTGGCGTAGTACTCCTGGAGAGCCTCGACACCGACCTATTGTCACCTGGGAGTCACCAATGGCCGTTCGCCGTGTAGTACCCAATGTCCAGTCGGAGGCCGCGCAGGAGAGCCGAGAGTTCTACGGCCTGCTCGGATTCGAGGAGGTCATGAACCACGGCTGGATCATGACGCTCGCGTCCCCGTCCAGTCCGATGGCGCAGATCAGCTTCATGGCCGATGACAAGAGCGCACCGGTCACCCCCGACGTGAGCGTCGAAGTGGATGACGTGGACGCGGCCTACGCGACCATGCGGGAGAACGGCGCGGAGATCGTTCATCCCCTGCAGGACGAGGAGTGGGGGGTGCGCCGGTTCTTTGTCCGTGACCCCAACGGCAGGGTGGTCAACGTGCTGGGTCACCGTTGACGGTCCTCCGGCTGCAGGGGAATGCGAGTCACAGCCATTCGTCGATGACCGCGACGAGCACAGTCGCCTCGTAGCGGACGGCGAGTTTCTCGTAGCGGGTGGCCACCGCCCGGTGTCTCTTGAGCCGGTTGGTCCCGCACTCCGCCGCGTGCCGCCCCCTGGAGCCGATCTTGTCGGACTTCGGTGGGCGGCCACTGCGGGAGTCCGGCTCCTTGCGGTTGCGGGCGTGGGCGGCCTTGACCGGGACGGTGCGGCGGATCCCGCGCCGACGCAGGCAGGCGCGGTTCCTGCGGGAGCCGTACGCCCGTCGACCGCGGCCCCCGGTATTGGTTCCGCCTGGCCGGTACACAAGTTCGCTCACCGTCCTATGTCTCGCGGACTAGGTGGCGTTCCTCCTGGTGGACGAAGGCGCGGCGGATCCCGCGCGAAATGATCAAGACATGAACCGCATGGAAGTCTTCGTCGCGTTGCTCGCCGTTCTGGCCGTCGCCGTGACCGCATGGTGGAAACCCCTCAAGACACTGGCGTTCTGGCAGCTCGTCCTGGTGTGCGCCCTCTCCTACCCCGTGGGCGCGGCGCTGTTCGAGGCGCTGGAGCCAGCAGAGGGCGCCGCCGCGTGGGCCGAGTGGACCTTCCTGCTCAGCGTCGGCCTTCTGTGCTGCGTGCTCGTCACATCCGCCCTCGAGGGGTTCGGGTCCTCGCGAAACGCACCCGCCGACCGGACCGCCGACCGCCGCAACCGCGACGCCTGAGCGTCCGCACCCCCTCCTCCCTCACCCGTCAACGACCTGGAGACCGACACCAGCATGCCCGCACACCACCGCACGCCCCGGTTCGCCGTCGCCCTGGCATCACTCGCCGTGTTGGCGGCCACCGCGGTCACGGCCTGCGACCCCGGGGCCGATCCAGGCCCCGACACCACGGCTGCAACGCCCCCGGTGCCCGCCGCGCTCCTCGATCAGGAACTGAAGTGGCGTGCGTGCTCCGCCCCTTCCGTCGCCCAGGGCGGCGGCGACAAGCCTGAGAAGCTCCCGGACGGAACGACGTGGCAGTGCAGCACCATGAAGGCACCGCTGGACTACGCACGCCCCGACGGCGAGACCGTCGACCTGGCCCTCATCCGCGCGAAGGCGGCCCCGGACTCCGGTGGCGAACGCCTCGGCTCCCTGCTCTTCAACTTCGGCGGCCCCGGTGATTCCGGGGTGACGACCCTCCCCCTCGTCGCCGGCGACGACTACATGGAGCTGCACGAGCGCTACGACCTGGTGGGGTTCGACCCCCGCGGGATCGGCGACAGCGCCGGTGTGCAGTGCCTGGACGCGAAGGACATGGACGCCTGGCTGGCCTCGGACTCCACCCCGGACGATGCCGCGGAGGAGAAGGCCCACGCCCGTGGGGTACGCGCGTTCGCCCGGGCATGCGAAAGCAGGTCCGGCGCGGTGCTGGACCACGTCGGCACGCAGGAGGCCGCACGCGACCTCGACCTGATGCGCCGTGTCCTCGGTGACGAGAAACTGAACTACTTCGGCGTCTCCTACGGAACGCAGCTCGGCGGCGTCTACGCGCACCTCTTCCCCGAGAACGTCGGGCGGCTGGTCCTCGATGCCGTCGTCGACCCCACCGAGGACGTCCTGGCCGGCGCGCTCGGCCAGAGCAAGGGCTTCCAGCGCGCCCTGCGCAACTTCCTCGAGGACTGCGCGCGACAGGACTCGTGCTTCTTCGAAGGAACGGACCCGAAGCAGGGCGAGAAGGACATCATCGCGCTGCTCGAGCGCCTGGACGACGACCCCCTGCCCACGGAGTTCGGACGCACCCTCTCCCAGAGCCAGGCGCTCAACGGGATCGCCGCAGCCCTCTACGACCAGGAGGGCTGGATGCTGCTCAGGGGCGGGCTGGCAGCGGCCATGGACGGTGACGGCACCACGCTGCTCCTGCTGGCCGACAGCTACAGCCAGCGTGTCGACGACGACGGATACGCCACCATCAACTCCGCCAACACAGCGGTGAACTGCGCCGACTACAAGGACCGTTTCACCGTCAAGGACGTGCGCCGCCACCTGCCCGAGTTCCGTAAGACGTCGCCGGTGTTCGGCGCATGGCTGGCCTGGGGGCTGCTCCAGTGCACCGACTGGCCTGTGGACGGCCACGCCTCCACCGTCGACGTGTCGGCCGACGGTGCGGATCCCGTCCTGGTCATCGGCAACACCGGTGACCCTGCCACTCCTTACGAGGGCGCCAAGAAGATGGCGGACCGACTGGGCGACGGAGTGGGCGTCCACGTCACCGTGAAGGGCGAGGGCCATGGCACCTACGGCGTCAACGACTGCCTGACCGGTCTGGTCGACGAGTACCTGCTGGACGGAACGGTTCCGAAGAACGGCACCGTCTGCTCGTGACGGGGTCCGGCGCGGCGGAACCGACGGACCCGGCCGCCGCCCCGCGCCGGTGAACAGCTCACCCTCACCGACGGAGGGAGGCAGGCGGGTCATCCGCCGGCACTGCGCCCGGGGGCGCGGTCGCCCGGCCGCCGGAGGTCCGCAATGGGGTGCCTCCGCGGTGGACGGGCCGCCCCACACGCCGACTGACACCGCACGACGCCCGACACACGGCTTCGTCTGGCCGGTCTGCGGCGTGCGACGGCAGGGCGGGTTCCGATGGGACGGGGGAACCCACCAGGACGCCGACGTCAGATTGCGCGGCAGCGTTCGCCCGCGTATCGGAAGGGGCGGGAGGCGGCCGGCCGTGACTTCCCTGTGGCGGCACCTTCCCCTCACAAGGCGCTCGGCTGTAATGCGTCGAAGCGTCAGGTCATATGAGCTGATCAACGGGATCGGTCGGAGCACCCTGGTCGTCACAGGTGTGGCGTCAAACGTGTCACACCCGCTCATTCAGCAGTTCCCCCGGCGCCAAAAGCGAAGACCGGGATCCCGTGGCTCCTCCCGGCGGTTCCATGGGTCACGGATGCAGGCCCGAAATCGTCGGGTCGCGGAAGACAGGTGACGCACATGCGAGATGAGGCCGCCAAGCGGGTCGAGCTGGTCTTCTCCCTCTTCGACGCCAACGGCAACGGAGTCCTCGACTCCGGCGACTTCGACCTGATGACAGGCCGCGTTCTGGAAGCGGCGGCCGCTTCGGACGACGGTGCCAAGGACGCCATCAGAGCCGCGTTCCGCCGCTACTGGACGACGCTGGCCACGGAACTGGACGCCGATGGCGACGGTGTCGTCTCCGTGGAGGAGTTCCGTCCCCTCGTACTGGACCCCGAGCGTTTCGGACCCACGGTCGCCGAGTTCGCCGAGGCCCTCTCCGCACTCGGCGACCCCGACGGGGACGGCCTGATCGAGCGCCCCCTGTTCGTGTCGTTGATGACGGCGATCGGCTTCGAGGAGGCGAACATCCACGCCCTCTTCGACGCCTTCGGCCCGGACGCCGACGACCGCGTCACCGTGGCCGCGTGGGCCGCCGGCATCAAGGACTACTACGCCCCGGACAAGGCCGGGATCCCGGGCGACCGGCTGGTGGCGGCCCGCGCCGTCTGACCCGGCTCGCCAGGGGCCGCACCGCCGACGGCCGGTACGGCCCCTGGCCGGACGTCCGCGTCGCCAGTCCCGGGCGTTCGTCGGTACCCGGGCGTCAGGGCGCGAGCTTGCGCGCGAACACCCAGCGGTTTCCCTCCAGCGCGTCGTTGGGCTCGGGAAGGGGGCCACGCCCGTGCAGCCTGGTGAACTCGAAGGGCGTGTGCACCGAGGTGGACCAGCCCCTGGACGCCAGGGCGCCCGCGGAGTCGGGGCGTGGTCCCTTGTCGAAGAGGTGGAGCAGGTCGATGCCGATCAGCCGGCGCGTCGCCGTGTAGATCGGGCTGTCACGGTACGCCAGGAGATCCTTCTCCAGCTTGGCCTCGAAGGCCAGAGCACTGCCTGCGGCGGTCAGCCGGTCCACCGTGTCGACGAGGTACGTCTCGGCGGGGCCCGGCAGGTAGAAGAGGAGTCCCTCGGCCAGCCAGACGCTGGGGGCGGCCGGGTCGAAGCCGACGGTGGCGAGCGCTCCGGCCCAGTCCTCACGCAGGTCGACCGGCACGGGGACGCGTTTCGCCCTGGGAGCGGCCGACAGGCCCGTGAGCACCCGTTCCTTGAACGCCAGCACGCCCGCCCTGTCGATCTCGAAGACGACGCAGTCGGACGGCAGGTCCAGACGGAAGGCGCGGCTGTCCAACCCCGCCCCCAGCAGGACCACTTGGCGGGCGCCCGCATCGGCCGACCGGAGGACGAAGTCGTCGAGCACCCTCGTCCGCAGGCCGAAGTAGCGGGCGAACCTCCCCCACAGCGGATTGTCGTCCCCGTCCGGAACCTCCTCGATGCGCACCGGCCAGTGCGTGCAGGCAGGGGCCGCGCGCACGAAGTGCTCGGCGTAGGCGTCCTGGGCCAGACTGTCGTGGCGGTGGGTTTCGACGGCGCGTGACGCGGCGACCAGGAGGGCGGTCAGGCCCACTCCTCCGTCCACGCCTTCCACGTCCGTGTGTCGGGGTGTCGTGCCTGCCATGCTGCCTCCGTCGGCGGGAGTGGGAGCTGCGAGATGTCATGGGACGGGGTGAGCGGGCGCCCGGCGCCGCGGGCCGCGGTCATCGGCTCGCCTTGTCCGGGAGCAGGACGGGTTTGACCGTACGGCCCGCGTCGCAGTCGCGTTCGGCCTCGTTGATGTCGGACAGGGGATAGGTGCGGATCAGCTGGTCGAAAGGGAAGCGTCCGGCCCGCCACAGTCCGATCAGCCGGGGGATCAACAGCGCGGGCACGGCGTCCCCTTCGCAGATGTGGCGCACGCTGCGGCCGCGGTCGAGGGTGCCCGGTTCGAGGGTGAGCGGGCCGTGGAGGCGTGCCACCAGACCGAGGGTGCCGGTGGGACGCAGTGCGTGGAGCGCCTGGTTGATGAGCGGCGGCGAGGCGGTGGTGTCCAGCGCGTAGCGGGCGCCGCCGTCGGTCAGCCGCCGGATCCGCCCGGGCAGGTCGGGTGAGGCGGCGGGCAGCGGGACCGCGCCGAACCGCTCGGCCGCGGCGAGCCTCTCGGGATGCCGGTCGACGGCCACGGTCGGCGCGCCCGCGGCGGTCGCCGCCATCACCGCGGTCAGGCCGACCGCGCCCGCGCCGAGGACGACGAGGGTGTCGCCGGGTCCCGCGCCGAAGGTGTTCAGCACGGCTCCGGCACCGGTGAGGGAGCCGCAACCGAGGGGTCCGAGCAGTTCGAGCGGCAGCGCGGGGTCGACCCGTACGGCGTTGCGAGCGGAGACGAGGGCGTACTCGGCGAACGAGGACTGCCCGAACCAGCGGGGCGCCAGCGCGGTGCCGGACGCGTCGGTGAGCCGGGACGGCTCCCCCTCGCGTCCCCCGAAGAGGTTGAGGGAGGCGAAGGAGTCGCAGTAGGCGGGGGCCGCGCCGCGGCAGGCCGGGCAGTGTCCGCAGGAGTCGAAGCTGAGCACGACGTGGTCACCGGCACCGATCCCGGTGTCCGGGCCGCCTCCCGTGCGCACCACCACCCCGGCGCCCTCGTGGCCGAGGACGGCGGGCACCGGGCTCCGGCCGGCCGATCGCCGGACCGCGAGATCGGTCCGGCACATCCCGGTGCCCGCGATCTCGACCAGGACCTCGCCGACGGCCGGCTCCGTCCGCAGAACCACCTCCTCCACCGTGAACGGGGCGTCGTACGCGCGGAGTACGGCTGCCTGGAACCTCATGCGTCACGCCTCCAGCGGGCGGTGGACGACGAACGGCCGGAGGTTGCCGTACAGCCCCCACGGCCCGCCCGCGACACCGACGCCGCTGTCCTTGACGCCCGCGAAAGGCTGGGCCAGGGACAGTTCCGCGTGGTGGTTGACCCAGACGGTGCCGCAGTCGAGCCGCTCGGCCACCGCCTCGGCACGGTCGAGATCGGTGCCCCACACGGAGCCGCCCAGTCCGAAGCCGGTGCCGTTGGCCGCGTCGACGGCTTCGTCGAGGCTCCGGTACGGCAGCACCGGCAGCACCGGTCCGAACTGTTCCCCGGTCACCACCGGGCTGTCGGGCGGCACGTCGACGAGGACGGTGGGAGCGAAGAAGTAGCCCGGACCGTCCTGCCGGCGGCCGCCCGCCGCGGCCCGCGCGCCGTCCGCCAGAGCCTGCCGTGTGAGCTGCTCGACGCGGGCCAGCTGCGGGGCGTTGTTGACCGGGCCCAGCTCGGTCGCGGGGTCCAGGCCGGGACCGACGGCGACGGTCTTCGCCCGCTGGGCGAGGGCTTCGACGACGTCGGCGTGCAGCCGGGCGGGGACGTAGAGGCGTTTGACCGCCATGCAGACCTGTCCGCAGTTGCGGAACGCCGCCCAGAACAGCCGGTCGGCGATCCGCTCCACGTCGACGTCGTCGAGCAGGACGGCCGCGTCGTTGCCGCCCAGCTCCAGCGTCACCCGGGCGAGCGAGGCCGCCGCCGCCCGGGCGACCGCCCGCCCGGTGGACACCGATCCGGTGAAGGTGACGTGGCGGATGCCCGGATGGGACACGAGACGGGCACCGAGGGGTTCGCGGCCGGTGACGACGGTCAGGACGTCCTCGGGCAGGACGGCGGCGAGGACGGACCCCAGCATCCGGGTGGCCAGCGGGGTGAACGGAGAGGGTTTGAGGACGACGGTGTTGCCGGCCGCCAGAGCGGGTGCGAACTTCGCCGCCGCGAGCTGCAGGGGAAAGTTCCACGGCACGATCGCGGCGACGGGCCCGAGCGACCGCCACCGGATCTCGCTGCGCACCGGCCGGCCGTCGTCGATCGGCCGGGTCCGGGGGGCGAGGTCCGCGAAGTAGCGCAGGCGGGCCGCCGTACGGGCGACCTCCGCGTACGACTCGGCCAGGGGCTTGCCCTGTTCCCGGGTGAGCGACCGGGCGAGGCCCTCGCCGGCCGCTTCCACCGCGTCGGCCGCCGCGCGCAACGCGGTGGTGCGCGCGGCGGGGTCGGCCCGCCAGACGCTCCAGGCCCGGTGCGCCCGGCCGATCACGGCGTCCAGCTCGTCCGGCTGCTGATCGGGGGCCTCGTCGAACGCTTCCCCGGTGGCCGGGTCGACGACGGGGAAGCGGAGCGCCCCGGGGCCGGGCACGCGCTCGGGCTCGGTGGTCGGCATGGCGGCGGTCAGCGCGCTGCGGGAAGGCCGGCGGCGCGCTCCCGGTCGTGCCGGTCCATCTCCGCCCGGAAGGCGGCCACCAGGTGCGGCTGGATCCTCCCGGCGTTGCGGTCGCCGCCCTCGCAGACCGCTCCCCGCACGCCCACGATGTCCGTACCGATGCGGGTCAGCTCGCCGAGGTCGTCCTGCCGGACACTGCCCGCGAGGGCCGCGAGCCGGCCGGACGCGTGGGCCCGCCGGACGAACTCGGCGCAGACGTCCGGCGGAACATGGCCGAACAACCGTGTCCCGTCCTTCACGGCGGTGTCCAGCATGGCCGCGTCGGCGCCGGAGCGGGCCGCGATGTCGGGCACCGCGAGCGGATTGACGCAGCCGACCCGGTGGGCGTCGGCATAGCCCGAGGCGACGACGAGCGCGTCCGGGTTGTGCTCCTTCACCGCCCGGACGACGGCGCGCATGACCTCGATGCCCTGGTCAGGGGTCGTGCATCCGTAGAGACCGACCTTGATGTACGTGGCTCCGGAGACGACCGCGCCGAGCGCGGCCTGGGCCACCGTGCCGGGCTTGTAGGGGACATCTCCCACGGTCGCGGACACCGGCTTGTCCGCCGGGACCGCTTCGCGTATCTCCCTGATGACCCAGGGGAAGTTCGCGCCGAGAGAGCCCTCGTCGGGCTTCTTGACGTCGACGATGTCGAGGTGCTCCGCCGCCTTGGCGCAGTCGAGCGCTTCCTCGACACCGTCCGGGGAGATGAGAAGCAACACCTGGCCTCCTTCGCCGCGGATCCGCCCGGTCGATGACCGGGGCCGCGGATCGCCTGGTTCCCGTGTGGTGCGCTCATCATTTCCGTCGCCCTTCGCACCAGGAAGGGCGCACGGAGTGTTCATTGAGTGAGCGGGGCCAGGCCCCATGCGCCGTGCACACCGGAGCGAACGGGCCTGCGGCGCGGCCCGGTTCCGCGGGCGCCCCCGCCTCGCCGACCCGGTCGTCACTCGTCGGGACCGTCCGTGGTGCCCCGCGGGAGGGCGCACACCCTGTCGTCAGGAGCGTCCCCTGCCCCCGAGAGCGGCGACGCCGACGCCCTGTCACCCGCGCCGGCCACGCACTCGGTACCGCCGAACCGCTCCACCCGGAGCCACGCCATGACCGCCGGCGAGCGCGACAGCGCACCCGGTCCCGCGCCGGACGGCGACGGACAGCGCGGTCGCGGTCTGGGCGAAGGTGCGGAGGAGCCCGGCGCCACGCCGCCGGTGACGCCACCTGACACAGGCCGCACCGATGAGTTTCCGCGGCGGGACCGGTCTGAAGGGGTATGAGAACTCACACGCTTGAGACAGCCGGCGCGGACCTCGTCTACGACGTGCGGGGGCCGCTGCCGACCAGTGACGGACGACCGCCCTTGCTGATGATCGGGCAGCCCATGGACGCTTCCGGCTTCGCCGCGCTCGCCGCGCGCTTCCCCGAGCGGACCGTGGTCACCTACGACCCGCGCGGCCTCGGTCGCAGTGTCCGCAAGGACGGACGAACCGACCACGCACCGCGGACCCAGGCCGACGACGTGCACGCCGTCATCGAGGCGCTCGGGGCCGGGCCCGTCGAGATGTTCGCCAGCAGCGGCGGAGCGGTCACCGCGCTCGCGGTGGTCGAGAAGTACCCCTCGGACGTGACCACGCTGGTGGCGCACGAGCCGCCGCTCATCACCCTGACACCGGACGGCCCCGCAGCCGTGCGGGCGCGGGCCGGGGTCCGGGAGGCGTACGAGAAGCGGGGATGGGGGGCCGGGATGGCCGCGTTCGTGGCCATGACCTCGTGGGCGGGCGAGTTCACCGACGCGTACTTCGCGCAGCCCGCGGCCGATCCCGCCGCGTTCGGGATGCCCACCGAGGACGACGGCTCGCGCGACGATCCGCTGCTGTCCGACCGGTCGTGGGCGGTCAGCGGCTACCGGCCGGACGCCGATGCGATCACCGCCGCGCCGACCCGCGTGGTGATCGCGGTGGGCGAGGAGTCCGAGAACCTGCTGACGGCACGCACCTCCGTCGCGGCCGCCGAACTCCTCGGGCAGGAGGCGGTCGTGTTCCCGAGCCATCACGGCGGCTTCTGCGACGGGGAGTTCGGCCATCCGGGGAAGCCGGACGAGTTCGCGCTCCGCCTGCGCCAAGTCCTCGACGGCGCCGCGTAGGACACCGGGAGCGGGAGGTCCCGCCCAGGTGGACCCGGCGCGCCGAACGCTGCGAGGCCGAGGGCAGGCCGGCCCTCGGCCTCGCAGCGCGAGGAAGCCTGTGCCCGTGCGGGCCCTTGCCCCGCCCTCTCGTTCCTCCTGACGCACCGACGGAAGAGCGCCCGGACCGCACAGCGGGGGCACGTCGCCGTCTTCCGCTCGAACAACCGCCGCGCCCAGGAGGAACGAGTGCCTGGGACGGCCGTGCACCGACGGGGGAGCGGAACACCTCAGGATCCGGGACGAGGGCGGGCCCACCGCGACCACGTGGACGTCTGTTCCAAGCACGCATCGGCGGGGGAGCGCAGCCTCTTCACGGGCCGGCACACCGGATCGAGCGCGGCACTGAGCGGATGCCGAGCGTTCGACCTCGTAGCCGGTGTCGGGCCGGGCCGCGGTCAGCGGGGAGGCGCTCGTCGCCCAGACGGTCGACGAGACGGCGGTACGGGCGCCCTGGACGGAGGCGCCGACCGTCGATCGTCCCGCACCGCACGGCCCCTCGCCGGTCACCGGCGTTTCGGGCGACTCCGCCTCCGGATCCACCGCGTCCACCCCGTGCCGACCATAAACGGAACCTCGTGTACCGCTTGGATCAAGATGCAGGTAAGGTAAGCCTACATTTACTTCGGCGCGCGGCTCTTCCGTACCGGAACGCCCACGTCGATCCTGTCCGTCGGTGCCGTGCACCGACGCCGCCCGTTGCAATGGAGCCGTCAGAGCATGCTTACGCGCCGCCGTCACCTCCTCGCCGCCACCGCGGCATCCACCGTTCTGGCCTTCGGTCTCGCCGGGTGCGCGGGCGGCGAATCCGACGGGAAGGGCTCGGCCGACGCCGTCGCGAAGAAGGACGCCGCGTCGTCGGTCGAGATCGAGGACAACCACGGGACGCAGAGGGTCCGGCTGCCGGCGAAGAGCGTCGTGGCGACCGACAACCGCACGTTCCAGACCCTGTCCGATTGGGGCGTGAAGCTGGCCGCCGCGCCGGTCGACCTGATCGCGAAGGACAACCCCTACAAGACCGACGAGTCGATCGTGAACCTCGGGACGCACAACGAACCCGACCTCGAGGCGATCGTCGCGGCCGAGCCCGACCTGGTCATCAACGGGCAGCGCTTCGCCTCGTACCGCGAGGACATCAAGAAGCTCGCCCCCGACGCGACGGTCGTCGAGCTGGACCCGCGGGAGGGGAAGCCCTTCGACGAGGAGCTGAAGCGGCAGGTGAGGGGCCTGGGGAAGATCTTCGGGCACGAGAAGGACGCGCAGAAGCTGGTCGAGGACTTCGACGCCGCGATCGCGCGGGCCAAGAAGGCCTACGACCCCGAGGACCGTGTGATCGGCGTGGTCACGTCGGGCGGCGAGATCAACTACGCGGCGCCGGGCACCGGCCGTACGGTCGGCCCGGTCTTCGACATCCTCGGGCTGACCCCCGCGATCGAGGCCGAGGGCTCCACCGACCACCAGGGTGACGACATCTCCGTCGAAGCGATCGCCGCGGCGAAGCCCGACCTGATGATCGTGCTCGACCGCGACGCGGCCGTCAGCGCCAACACGTCCGAGACCTACGTCCCGTCGAACGAACTGCTGAAGGACTCCAAGGCGCTGCGGAACGTTCCCGCCGTCAAGAACGACAACATCGTGTACTTCCCGCAGCTCACCTACGTGAACGAGGGCATCCAGACCTACACCGCCTTCTTCGACGACCTCGCCGACAAGCTCGAGGCGAACGCCTGACCGTTCGGGCACGACCTGTCGAGCCCGTGGGGACGGGCCGGTGCTTCCGGCCCGTCCCCACGGGCCCGCCGCGGCGGGGTGACACCACCGACGCCGCGCGGACCACCCCGTCCCAGACCGAGAGCACACCGGCATGTCCCACCCACCCACCGGCGCCCCGACAGCCGGGCGTCCGTCCCCCGCCGCCGCCGGGCCCGCCCCCGCGCGCACCCCCCGGGCCCGCCTGTTCACCTGGCCGCTGCTGATCGGCCTCGCCGTCACCACCGGGCTCGTCGTCCTGTCCCTCTTCGTCGGTGTCTACGACATCTTCGGGGCGCGGGACGGAGCCGAGATGTTCACCATCACCCGCATTCCCAGGACCGTCGCGCTCGTGCTCGCGGGAGCCGCGATGGCGATGTCGGGCCTGGTGATGCAGCAGCTCACGCAGAACCGCTTCGTGGAGCCGACCACCACCGGCACGACGGAGTGGGCCGGACTCGGACTGCTCCTGGTCATGATCCTGGCGCCCGAGGCGCCCCTGCTGGTGAAGATGTGCGCCGCGGTCGCCGCCGCCTTCGCCGGAACGATGATCTTCTTCCTGTTCCTGCGCCGGGTGACGTTGCGCTCCTCCGTCATCGTCCCCGTCGTGGGCATGATGCTCGGCGCCGTCGTCGGCGCCGTCTCCTCCTACATCGCCCTCTCCACGGACATGCTGCAGAGCATGGGCGTGTGGTTCCTCGGCTCGTTCACCTCGGTGCTGCGCGGCCAGTACGAACCGCTGTGGGCGGTCGCGATCGTCGTCGTGGCGGTCTTCGTCGCCGCCGACCGCTTCACCCTGGCCGGTCTCGGCCAGGACATCGCCACCAACGTCGGCCTGAACTACAACAGGGTCGTGCTGCTGGGCACCGGACTCATCGCCGCCGCCACCGGCATCGTCACCGTCGTCGTCGGCAACCTGCCCTTCCTGGGACTCATCGTGCCCAACATCGTCTCCCTGTTCCGCGGCGACGACCTCCGGTCGAACCTGCCCTGGGTGTGCCTGACGGGCATCGCGACGGTCACCGTCTGCGACATCATCGGCCGTGTCGTCGTCATGCCCTTCGAAGTGCCGGTCGCCCTGATCCTGGCGATCTTCGGCTCGGTCGTGTTCATCTCCCTCCTGCTGAGGCGGCACCGCCGTGCCTGAAAGGACTTCCGCCCCGGCCGCCCCCCGCCCGGCCCGCCGCTCCGGCGCCCTGCCCACCGCGCGGGCACGCCGCCGTTATCTGGTCGTCCTGACCGCACTGGCCGCCCTCAGTGTGCTCGTCGTCCTCGGCAACCTCGCCTGGGGCAACCCGATGCCCTTCGGCAGTGCCGGCTTCTGGCGCATCGCCGAGCTGAGGGCGACGAACGTCGTGGTCGTCGTCCTCGTCGCGTTCTGCCAGGCACTGGCCACGGTCGCCTTCCAGACCGTCACGAACAACCGCATCATCACCCCCTCGATCATGGGGTTCGAGTCCCTCTACCGGGTGATCCAGACCGGCGCGGTGTTCTTCCTCGGCGTCGCCGGCGCCACCCTCGTACAGGGCGTGTGGCAGTACGTCCTGCAGGTCGTCCTCATGATCGGCTTCGCCGCCCTGCTCTACGGATGGCTGCTGTCGGGCAGGTACGGCAACCTCCAGCTCATGCTCCTGATCGGGATCGTCCTCGGCGGCGGTCTCGGGGCGCTGTCGACCTTCATGCAGCGGATGCTGACCCCCACCGAGTTCGACGTGCTCACCGCCCGTCTGATCGGCAGCGTCGCCAGCGCCGACGCGAGTCACCTCGCCGTCTCGGTCCCGCTCGCCGCGGTCGCCGGCGGGACGCTGTGGGCCGGGAGCCGCCGCCTGAACGTCCTCGCGCTGGGCCGCGAGGCCTCCCTCAACCTCGGCGTGAACCACCGGCGCGAGACGATCGCCGCACTGCTGCTCATCTCGGTGCTGATGGCCGTCTCCACCTCGCTCACCGGCCCGATGACGTTCTTCGGGTTCCTCGTCGCGATGCTCGCCTACCAGCTCGCCGACACCCACGACCACCGCTACGTGTTCCCCGTCGCCTGGCTCACCGGCATCGTCGTCCTGGGCGGCGCCTACTTCGTCCTGAAGAACGTCTTCTACGCGGCCGGCTCGGTCGGCGTCATCATCGAGATCGTCGGCGGCACGTTCTTCCTCGTCCACCTCCTGAGAAAGGGACGGTTGTGATCACCCTCACGCAGGTCGTCAAGCGCTACACCGAGGACGTCGCGATCGGGCCCGTCGACCTCACCCTCCCCGCCGGCGGACTCACCGCCCTCGTCGGCCCCAACGGCGCCGGCAAGTCGACACTGCTGACCATGATCGGCCGGCTCCTGGGCATCGACTCGGGGTCGATCGAGATCGCCGGCTACGACATCGCCGCCACGGACTCGAAGGACCTCGCCAGGATCGTCTCGATCCTGCGCCAGGAGAACCACTTCGTCACCCGCCTCACCGTGCGCCAGCTCGTCGGATTCGGACGCTTCCCCCACTCCCGGGGGCGGCTCACCGTCCAGGACGAGGAAGTCGTCAGCCGTTCCATCGACTTCCTGGGACTGCGGGAGCTCGAGGGCCGCTATCTCGACGAACTGTCCGGCGGCCAGCGGCAGCGCGCCTACGTCGCGATGGTGCTCGCGCAGGACACCGACTACCTGCTGCTGGACGAACCCCTCAACAACCTCGACATGCGGCACTCCGTGCAGATGATGCAGCACCTGCGCCGCGCCGCCACCGAACTCGGACGCACGATCGTGATCGTGCTGCACGACATCAACTTCGCCGGCCACTACGCCGACCGCATCTGCGCGGTCAAGAACGGGACGGTGCGCCACGTCGGCAGCCCGGAGGAGATCATGCGCGACGACATCCTCACGGACGTCTTCGACACTCCCGTCGAGATCACCGAAGGCCCCCGGGGCAGGATCGCGGTCTACTACTGAGCCTTCACCGGGTGTTCTCATCAGGCGTCTTCCGGGCGCACGGCGGTACGCGGTGCCGGTGCGCGATGAGGGACGGGGGCGGCCGCACGATGCCGGTGACCGCCGTACGACGCCGCCGCTCGCGGAGCGCCCCGCGGCCCCTCCCCGCCACCGGCGACCGCAACCACGTCCTCAGGCCGGCGACGCCGTCCCACCCGTGCGCGGCTGACCGGAAGGCTCGGACGCAGGCCGGCGTCACCGTTCGTCGCCCCCGGCTGAGACCGCCACGTCCGCCGCGCCCCGGCCCGCGCCGGCGGCGCCGTGTCGGCGATCGCCCTGCGCGGCGCCCGGCAGGTTCACCGCCGCTCCGGCCGTCGCTCGAGGCCTGGACGTCACCGCCCCGTGCAACGGCTGGTTCACCTCCTCGCGATCCACGGACTGCTGATCACGGACAGCGCCCTTCAGGTCGGACATGTTCGACATGTCCGTCAGGGGCCGGTGTCGAGTTGGACGTGCTCGATGTCCTCGTCCAGGAAGGCGGCCAGGTCCCGCGCCTCCGCATGGACGGCTTCTTGCTCCGGGGCGGTCAGGGGCCGGAGGGGACTGACGCGGAGCCGGTGGTCGCGCACCGTCCAGGTGGCGGTGACGCGTCCGTCGACGAGGACGGTGCGGTGGCCTGCCACGGACAGGCCGAGGTGGGGAGCGTCGATGATGCGGCTGCGGTCGTGGTAGCCGAGGACGGCGTTGTCGAAGGCCGGGAGGAACCGGACGGGGGCCGGGGTGTCGGGGTGGGGGCGGGGCGCGTCGGGCAGATCGAGCAGTTCGCGGCCGCGTTCGTCGCGGAAGACGACGAGTTCCTCCCGGCAGGCCTTGACAGCGGCGGGGAGGCCGGCGAGGCCGCACCAGGCGCGCAGGTCCGCACCGGCGGCGGGTCCGTAGGCGGCGAGGTAGCGGCGCAGCAGTCGCTGTCCGGCGGGATCGCCGTCCCCGGTGGGCAGGGGGTCGATGTCCCGTTCCAGCCAGGTGGCCAGCGGCAGGTTGCGCACGCCTGCCTTCCGCTGCCACAGGCCGCGGGGCGGGAGTTGGACCATGGGGATGAGGGCTGCGACGAGCAGCTCGCCCAGGGCGCGGCGTGGCGGGCCGGGCCAGCGGTCTTCGAGGGCTCGTACGAGTTCGCGCATGGTGCGGGGCTGCTGGTCGGCCATCACCGCGCGGCCGGCGGCGGCGACCTCGTCCAAGTCGACGCCGGCCAGTTCGTTTCGGTAGGTGCCCAGTACGCGTTGCCGGAGCATGGTGTCGTGACGGGCCCGCCAGGCGAGCGCGTCGCCCGCGGTGACGAGGTGGACGGTGCGGCGCATCAGGTGGGTGCGCACCACCGTGCGGCCGGTCAGCGCGTCGTCCAGTCGTCCGGGTTCGAAGCCGGCCAGGCGGGACCACAGGCCGATGAAGGGTTCCTGGGGCTCTTGCGCCTGCAGGCCGCACAGGTGGGCCACCGCCTCGGGCACGGAGGTGCCGGTGCGCGTGAGCAGGTGCTGACGGGCGAGGGTGGCGCGGTTGAGGGCGCGGTTGCCGAGGACGGTCATGGTGCGTGCTCCCATGAGGGCGGAGGCGGCGTCGAGGGCTGGTGGCGAAGGCCATGGCCTTCCTTTTCGTTGCCGTACGTGTCCGGGAACCGCGCCGTCCGGGCCGCCGCGCGTGTCGCCGCGGCGGCCCGGACGGCACGGATCATGTCCGGCCGGTTCAGCCGTTGTACGGGGCGGTGACGTCCAGGACCCAGGTGACCCCGAAGCGGTCGGTGAGCATGCCGTACAGCGGCGCCCACTGCGCGGGCTCCAGCGGACGCACGACGGTCGAGCCCTCGGCGAGCTTGCCCCACAGGGCGCTGATCTCCTCGGCGTCGTCACCGCGTACGGAGACGAAGAACGGGTTCTCGCCCTGGTTCCAGGGCAGGTGTGAGGGCACGTCGTAGGCCATGACGTGGAAGCCGTTGTCGCCGGACACCTCACCCCACATCACCCAGTCCGCCTCGCTGTCGTTCTGCA
Organism: Streptomyces sp. DSM 120436; assembly: GCF_055778765.1. Lineage (NCBI taxonomy): Bacteria > Bacillati > Actinomycetota > Actinomycetes > Kitasatosporales > Streptomycetaceae > Streptomyces > Streptomyces sp. DSM 120436. Next base: position 4,817,811 of record NZ_JBSKBS010000001.1, read on the forward strand.
CGGCGCCCGCGTCCTTGTAGGTGACCGCGACGGTGCGTCCGCCGAAGACGGACCGGTAGAAGTCCAGCGCCTCGCGCGCGGCGCCCCGGAAGTTCAGGTGAGTGGTGGTCGTGACGGACATGGCCGGTTCCTTGCCTCGAGGTGAAAAATACGTCGCCGCCCTGTCAGTCCCCGCTGGCGACTGTCGTGACCAGGGGCGATGCCCCCTGAGCGGCTTGTACGCCACCTTGGCAGGAGTACCGGACAGGATGTGTCCTCCACTGCGGGGATCATGGATCTCATGCAGAAGACGTCATCCCGGTTGCTCGCGCTGCTCTCGCTGCTCCAGACCCCTCGTGACTGGTCCGGCGAGGATCTCGCCGGGCGTCTGGAGGTCACCTCGCGCACCGTGCGCCGCGACATCGACCGGCTGCGCGGTCTCGGCTACCCGATCACCACCGTCAAGGGTCCGGACGGCGGTTACCGCCTGGAGGCCGGCGCCCGCATGCCGCCCCTGCTGTTCGACGACGACCAGGCCGTCGCCCTGGCCGTCGCGCTGCAGACCGCGGCCACCGGCACCGCCGTCGCCGAAGACGCCGCCCGGGCCCTGGCCACCCTTCGCCAGGTCATGCCACCCCGCCTGCGCCACCGCATCGACCTGCTGCGTGTCACCGCCGTCCGACCGCCCGCGGCCGGCGACGACCCCGAGGTGGACCCCCAGGTGCTGATGGAGCTCAGCCGCGTCATCCACGCCCGCCAGGAACTGCGCCTCGACTACACCCCGGACGCGAGCACCTCGGCCGGCGCCCCCCGCCGGGTACAGCCCCACCACCTGGTCACCTGGCGCCATCGCTGGTACCTCGTGGCCTTCGACCTGGGCCGCGAGGACTGGCGCACCTTCCGCGTCGACCGCATCCGGCCCCGCACACCCGCCGGCCCCCGCTTCACCCCTCGTGAACTTCCCGGCGGCGACGTCTCCACGTTCATCACCAGCCGCTTCCGCGGCAACGACGGCACCACCGCCGACTGGCCCTGCCGAGGCGAAGTCGTCCTCCACCTCCCGGCCGCCGACGTCGCCCCCTTCGTCCAGGACGCAGTCGTCGAGGAACTCGGCCCCCGGCGCTGCCGGCTCACCCTCGGCTCCTGGTCCTGGACCGCACTCGCCACCACCCTCGGCCACTTCGACACCGACATCGACGTCATCGGCCCGCCGCAACTCACCGCGGCATGCGCAGGCCTCGCCGCCCGCTACGCCCGCGCCGCGGAACCGGGGGCCGGCCCCCCGCTGTGAGAACACCCTCCGCAATCGCCACCCACGCCCTGTGCGGGTGGCGCGTGACCGTCGTGCGGAAGGCACGGACCTCTGGAGCGCACCGGATCAGCGTCCGTTCCTGCCCCGAACCCGAGAGGGAGATCAGCCCGCACCCCGAAGCCCGGTGGCCCTGACCGCCCCGGCTGCCTGAAGGCCGTCCTGCGACGTGCACCCATTTGGCCTGCCGTGATGGCGAGGCACACCGAGTCCGGTGAGGGTGGGGGCGGGACCGTCGCCGACCCCCGCCAGATCCACCCATCTCCCGCGAAGGAGCTCACCATGTCCGAACGCAATACCGCCATCCGCAGTCTGCACGATCTTGGTCTGGCCGCCTGGTTCGGTGGCTCACTGATGGGGGCGGTCGGCCTCAACGGCGCGGCCGAGAGCGAAGGCAGCACGGAAACGGCCCGAGACCGGATCTCCTCGGCGGGCTGGGCGAAGTGGACGCCGGTCAACGCCGCCGCGATCGGCGCGCACCTGTTCGGCGGCGGCGGGCTGCTCGCCGTGAACGCGCACCGGGTCGCCACCCAGCAGGGTGTGGCCGCCTCCACCACGGCCAAGACCGTCGTCACCGCCGCGGCTCTGGCCGCCACCGCCTACGCCCGCGTCCTGGGCAAGAAGGTCGAGCTGGCCTCTTCCACCGACCCTGATGACGCCGAGAAGGCGGCCAAGCACCCGATCGACCTGGAGAAGGCACGGCGGCAGCTGCACATGGCGCAGTGGGCGGTGCCGGCCCTGACCGGATGCCTGGTGGTGCTCAACGCCCTGCACGGCGAACAGCAGCGCCCGACCGAGCAGATTCCCGGCATGTGGGAGCGGGCCCGCTCCGCGACCCACCTGATGGCGTGACGCACCGCGAGACGGACGGAAAGTGATCAGCGGCTACGGCGCGCCCGCACCCGTGCGTTCCTGGTGTGCTGTCGTGGCATGTCTGCGACGACTGGGGGCACTCGAGGCGAGCTAGGGCGGACCGGGCATCCGGGGCCTGCCTCCGAGCGTGAAACAGGGAGTTGCCATGTCCACACATGCACGTGCCGCCCGCACCGCCCGAACCCCGGTACAGCAGGCCGCCCTGGCCGTGGGCGCGGTCTTCCTCCTGGTCGGAGTCCTCGGCTTCATCCCGGGCATCACCACGAACTACGACACCATGGAGTTCGCCGCGCACCACTCCGAGGCCAAGCTGCTGGGCATCTTCCAGGTGTCCGTCCTGCACAACCTGGTGCACCTGGCCTTCGGCGTCGCCGGACTGGCACTGGCACGCACCGCTGCCAAAGCACGGCTGTACCTCCTGGCCGGCGGCGCCGTCTACCTGGTCCTGTGGCTGTACGGGATGGTCATCGACCACGACAGCGCCGCGAACTTCGTCCCGCTCAACACCGCCGACAACTGGCTCCACCTCGTGCTCGGCCTGGGGATGATCGCGCTGGGCACCCTGCTCACCCGCAAGTCCGCCCCGACACGGACCGCCGGCTGACCGGTGCAGGCGCCTGATCACACCCGTCCGGTCACCCGGCCGACGACACGCTTCCGGGGCCGTCCCGCCACGCGCGGGACGGCCCCGGGCCGTCGTGGTCGGCCGGGGGCGGGGGTCTGCTACTTCAGGTAGACGATGCCGTCGGTGGTGATGGCCGGGCGGCCCTTGGTCCCGACGACGACGATCTTGATCGTGTGTTTGGCGCTGCCGCTCCAGGTCCTGGTCCAGATCGCGTCGCGGTACTTGGTGGTGGACGACTTCAGGTCCACGGTGGCGGCCTTCTTGCCGTCCACGTAGACGTGGGCCTGGCCGGAGGTGGCGGCGCGGGAGACGGTCCAGGCGACGGAGCGTCCGGTGAAGGTCCAGCTCAGCGAGGCGTTCTTGGTGGAGCTGGTGTACGACTTGCCGCCGAGGTAGCTGGCGGAGGACTTGGTCGTCCACGTGCCGGACTTGGCGGCGGAGCTCTCCTGGAGGATGACCGGGGTTCCCGCGACCGAGGCGGTGGCGGTGTTGCCGGCCCGGTCGTAGGCCTTCATCGACCAGGTGGTGGCGGCGCCGGACTTGGCGGTGTGGCCGGCGCTGGTGACCGTGGGGCCGTAGGTCTTGGCGGTCGGGGCGGTGAGCCGGACCTCCTTCAGCGCGACGCCGTCGGCGGCCCTCCACTTCAGCGTCAGCGGAACGGCGGCTGTGTTGACGGTGCCGGTGCGCAGGGCCAGGTTCGGCTTGGTGGTGAAGGCGGGGGCGGTGGTCTCGGCGACGACGGTCGCGGCCGCCGTGGTGGTCGTCCTGCCCGACTGGTGGACGGCGCGGACGGCCACCTGGTGGGTGCCGGCGGTCAGGGTGGCCTTGGCGGAGGTGGCGGTGCCGGGGGCGGTGGCCACGACCTTGCCGTCCACCAGGAGTTCGTATGCCGAGACGAGCGCGGCCGGGGTGGTGGCCGACCAGTTCGCCGTGATGCCGGCCCTGGTGTAGGTGGTCGAGCCGGAGGCGCTGTTGCCGGTGACGGACTTCAGGGTGAGGCCGGAGACCGGTCCGCCCGCCCAGGTGCGGATGGTGGCGAGCTTGGCGTAGAAGGCGTCGCCGGGGCACTGGGTGTTGTAGCCGTCGCGGTGGCCGTGGATCGCGGGCAGGGCCAGCCGAGCGCCCTTGGCCCAGGTCTTCCCGGCATAGCTGCGGCCGCTGTCGCCGGCGGTGAGGGTGGCGGTGCCGGTGGGGGCGACGCCGTACTGGCCGAGCTTCCACGCGGCGATCCGGGCGACGGAGGCCATGGCGGCCGTGGAGGGCGCGGTGGAGGTGTGGGTGCCCAGCACGGATATGCCGGTGGTCTCGGCATTGAAACCGTAGGCGTGGGCGCCCATCACCGGCCGGTCGACCCCGCCCTTGCGTCCCTCGTAGACCCTGCCGCACTTGTCGACCAGGAAGTTGTAGCCGATGTCCTTCCAGCCCAGCTGCTTCACGTGGTACGCGTAGATGCCGCGCACCACGGCCGGGGCCTGGGCGCAGGTGTAGTCGTTGGACTCGGCGGTGTGGTGCACCACGACCGCCTTGATCTTCCCGCCGGGCAGGTAGCCCGGCTCCTCCGGACTGATCGACTCGTCCGCGCCCCAGGCGGCGCGGGAGGTGATCGGCGGACGGGGCGCGGTGGACGGCGGCGCGGGCGGGGCGTTCACCGGAGGGCTGGGGGAGGCGGTGGGCGAGGAGGCGTCCGATTCCGGGGCGGACGGCGAGACGGGGGCCGACGGTTCGGTCACCGGGGGTTCCGGCGCCGGAGGCTCGGAGGGGGACGGCTCGGGCGGCGTCTCGGAGGCGGGAGTCTGCGGGGTGGTGGCGTCCGGCTGCGGTCCGGTGCCGGTCTCCGGTTCGGCGGCCGGGGGAGTGGGCTCCTCGCTCTCCTCGCTGCCTTCGGCCACGTACGCCGCCGGTTCCAGCGCGGTGACCTCGCCGCTGCCGGGGTCGACCAGGTCCAGGCGCAGGCCCTCGGGCAGCCTGGCCGAATCCTTTCCGTCGACCCGCACCTCGACGCCGTCGGACGGGCCCACCCACGCCGGTTCGGTACCACCGCGCACGGCGCCGCCCTCGCCCTGGCCGCTGTCGCCGTCCAGGGCCAGCCACCGCGACCAGTCCTGCGTGCCGGCGGCCCGGGTGCGGACCTCGACCGTGCCGCCGACGCGGGCGGACGGGTCGGACCAGGTCACGCCGAGCATGCTGAACGGCCCGGTGTCCCGCTTGCCCAGCACGGCGGAGGTGCCGTCCCCGGAGACCCGCAGCGCGGTGGTCTCCGCCTTGCTGGTGACGGGCCCCGGCGCACCGTCGGCGTGGGAGCCGCCGCTCTCCTGCCCCGTCACGGTCTGCAGGACGAGTGCCCCGGACAGGCCGGCCGCGACGACCGCGGACGCCTTCCAGAAATGCCGTGGTGTGCGCATGTCAGTTCGTGAGGTCCTTCTGCGTAAAGGGGGGAAACGGAGCGGGAAGCCCGCCGCCCGGACAGGCGGCACACGAAAGACTCACGTGACCGGGTGAAGGTTGTACGGCCACATAGACGTGCCGGAGCGAGAAGGCCGAAAACCGGCCGCGCGCGGTAAGTGAGCTGTCCTCGCCCGGGTGACCGGGATCACTTCCTGCGGGAGGCCGTGGCCGTGGTCACCGCGGACGGCATCGCCCTTCCGCCTGTCCCCGGAAGCCGCCGCCCACGAGGACCTCGGCGCCGGGTCGCTCCCGGCCGCCGACCGCACCGCGCCGCTGTCGACGCGGTCCGTGTACAACAGCACCGGAACGCGCGAGCTCGGGGGGCGATCAGTGCTCCCGCGAGACCCACTCCGGCCGCACCCTGACGGGCTCCCGTCCCTACGCTCCGGCGACGTGCCGGTCCGCTTCGGTGGACGCGGTCCGCTGCGGAAACGCCGGCGCCTACGCCTACTGCTCCGGCGACCCGGTCGGCCGCGAGGACACCAGCGGCGATCCCAGCATCAACGACCCCTGGCACGAGGGGAAGGCCTGCGCCACGTACTGGTGGGTCTGCCGGGGAGTGGCCGACGACAGCTACCGGGCCTCGAAAGAGGCGGAGAAGGCCTGCAAGCGCCGCAAGAAGACGCTGAAGGACGGAAGGCCGACCGTGCGCTGACCGCACGGGCCCTTCATCGCCCGGATCGCGGAACATCGCAGCAGGGAGCGGTTCCATCCGGCCGTCGGCTGCGTCACGCCGTACGAGGCGAGAACCCGCTTCCGACAGCGACTCGGCCTCGCGGCACGGAACGGACGTGCCGGGACAGGCGGGATCACTTCGCTTCCGACAGAAACCGGATCCGCCCCCAGCGCGTTGACCGGGTGACGCCGCCCTGTCGTCGCGAGCCGGTGAGCAAGGCGAGTTCGCCGATTCCGGCTCCCGTGCCGCGTACGGATGGGCTCGCCGCGCACCGCGCAGCGCTGCGGGAGGGCCGGCGGCGGGAGCCGGGACACATCGGGAGGGAGAACGGGATGACACAGGCCGTGGTGGGTGATCCGGGCGAGCGGGTGCCGGGGCGCTGGTGGACGGTGCGTCTGGACGCCGTCGGCCGGGGCGGTACGGCCGTGCGCGTCACGTGCAGCCGCCCTGCCTGCGCCGAACAGCGTCTGCCGTCCACGGCCGCCGGGCGCGCGGCCGCGATCGCCCACCTCAAGGCCCACCTGCGCGCCGTCCCCGCCCCCAGGGCCGAGGCGTACTGCGCGTGCCGGGCCGAGAGCTGCCGCACCCACCTGCCCGACGCCACCGGCCACCCCGCGCGTACCGAACGCTGGCGGTGCGGCGGCCCGGTCGTCCTCACCGTCCTCGCCGACCGGGGAGGACGCTGGTGGCAGGCGATGGAGTGCTGCTCGCGGTGCGCGGCCGCCACCCCCGGGGCGAGGACCGTGGGCACCTCCCGGACGCCCGCCCCGCGGACCACCGGACGCCCGGCTCCCGCGACCACGGGCGTGGGAGCGCCGCGGTTCTCCGACCACCAGCCCCCCGCCGGGACGACGGCTCCGGCCCCGGCCCCCCGCTCCGTACCCGCACGGCACCGCCCACGCCAGGCGAAGATCGCCCAACGGGTCATCCCGCACGACCTGCTGCCCGGCACCCTGCGGGACGAACTCACCGAACTCGGCGACCTCTTCCGCGCCTACCAGCGGCGCGAACAACCCGACCTGGCGCTCCTCGCCGACCTCCAGGAACGCAAGGCCCGCGCCTTCACGGCCTGGGCCGGTGTCACCGGCGACGACGGCCTGCGGGGGGAGGCCCGGCGCGCCGAGCAGGCCGCCGCCACCATCCGCCGCCAGCACCGGCAGCGCGCCGGGGGCGTCACCGACGACGACGGTCCGGCCGTGACGCGGCTGCTGACCACACCGGCACAGTGGGAGCACGCGCGCTCCGTCCTCGCGCACGTGGCCGGCCACGCCCCGCTGCCCGGACCGGAGGCACGGCTGCTGGTGCTGATGCTGACCCTGCGCACCGCGCGCACCGGAGCCGGCAACCTCGTCGGCCAGGACGTCAACGGGCTGGGCCTGACCGATCCGCAGGACCTGGTCGAGAAGTTGACCGACTGCGGCTGGCTGTCCCTCCCCGGCACCGTCGACGACCTGCTCGCCTCCCGGCCGGAGAACCCCACCCCGATCACCGTCCCCTCCCTGGCGCCCTCCGAGGACGGGACGGGCCCGTTCACGTTCGGCAGGAAGACGCGGCCCAAGCTCTCCGGCTGGGCCCAGCGGGTCGTGACGGACAAGAAGCTCCGCAAGACCAAGGCCCTCGCCGGCCCCCGGCTGCTCGCCCTGACTCTGGCCACCCAGGCCGACGCCTCGGGCCGTCTCGGCCCCGGCGGCCAGGGCATCGCCCTGGACACCCTCGCCACCCGGGTCCCGGCCGACCCCGACGGACTCCAGGACCTGATCGACCGCCTGACCGCGGCGGACTGGCTCACCGGGGCCACCCTCACCGACACCCACCTCACCGGCTGCCTGACCGAACGCGTGCTGCCCCTCACCTGCCCTCTTCCCTAGGCCGTTTCTGTCGGGCCGGCTCCAGCGCCCCGGCGTAGTCGACGCCATCCGGTCCGCAGTCCTTCCTCGGGATCTTCGGCCGGGCCCCCGGGGTGTCCGCGTGGTCGTCCTCCATCCGCTTCTCCCACGCCTCCCGCGTGGGGAAGGCGAGCACCGGATCCGTCGCGTTCTGTGATCCACCAGGCATGAACCCCATGAGAACCCACCACTTCGGCACGGCCAACCGGTGGTCCTCCCCGGTGGTGCCGTCCCGCGCGGGGCGACCGCGCTCTCTTGAGCAGAAGCCGCCGCCCGCGCCGCCCAGCGTGAACACGTCCCGGGGCAGAGCGAGGAGGGCCGTTGTGGCGGCCATGCCCGAGCACGTCGGCGGTGGGGAGTTCACCACCGTACGGGTGTGTGCCCGCCGGGCTCTCGCCGGTCTGGGCCTGCTCCCGTCCCCGTCCTGCCCGGCGAGGGCGGCGCCCTCCGCTGGCCGCAAGGGGTCGTCGGGAGCCTCACGCACCGCACCGGGTACCGGGGCGCGGTCCTGGGCAGAGCCACGGAGCCCGCGATGACCGGCATCGACGCGGAACCCCACGCGCCGCTGCCCGAGGGGGTCCTCGAAGCGACCTCGCCGGCGACGGATCGCAGTCACCTGCGGCTCCCCGCGGCGGCGGACCCGGGCGCCCACTGGGACCGGCTGCTGTCCTGCAGGAAGGAGGCCGTCTTCAAGACGTGGTCCCCTTCACCGGGCAGGCCCTCGGCTCCTGGGGCGCCGACATCACCATCGACCTCGCCGGATCCGCCTTCAGCGCCCGCATCCTGGCTCCCCGCGCCCCGCCAGGCAGCGGCAGCCGCCCGGTCCGCCCGAACGACCGCTGGCCCACCCACGGCGGCCTCGCCCTCACCGCCGTCGCGGTCCCCGGCGCCGGGCGGGCGGCGTGAGCCGGTCCGTGACGTCCCTTCGACGGGTGCTCGGTCTACTAGGCTTCCTGGTGTTCGGTGTGCACGAGTGAGGGGCGGAGACGATGTGGCCGCGGGTCGACGGAATGCGGGCCATGGAGCTGGGGGCTCCGGGTGCCATGAGGGACGGGTTGAACGCTCTCGTCCTGGCGGGGGCCAAGCGCGCGACGACCGGACTCCTCGCCGAGTACACCGAGGAGAACGAGAGCCTGGAGCACGTCGGTGAGCGTCTGGCGCTGCTGGACAACGAGGGCCTTGCCGTCGGCATCCTGGAGATCACGGGCGTCGAGGTGAGGCCCTTCGACGAGGTGACGTGGGAGCACGCCGAGGCCGAGGGCGAGGGGGACACCGACCTCGAGGCGTGGCGCGCCGTCCACCGGCGTTTCTGGAGCGACGAGGGAACCCCGGTCGAGGCCGACACCCTGGTCGTCTGTCTGGCCTTCAGGCTCAGGGACAGCCCGGCCGTCGCGTCGCCGTCGGTGTGATCTGATGAGACGCTGTTCGCCGCGGTCATCTGCGTCCTGGTGTCCGGTTGCGCCTGGCGTGCGGGCCGCCGTGTTTCGATGTCTCGAAGTCGACCGCCCATCGGCGGTTCCTGATCTGGTCCGGAGCCGGCGTCTGGGGGGCGGCCGCATGAGGCCGTGCCGCACCGGCTCGACGACGCCGGACTCGTCGACGTCACCCGCGTCGTGCTCGACACCGCCCGCGTCCGCGTCAAAAAAGGGGGGGCGAACACACAGGTCCGAGCCCCGTGGACCGGGGCAAGCCGGGTTCCGGCATGCACGTCTTGCCGGACGCGAACGGCCCGCCCCTCCTCGTCTTCGACGGCCGCCTGCCGGCGGCCCGTCGTCCCGTCACCCGTGCACAGCGCGCCAGGAGCGGCAGGCGCCAGTGGTGCCGCTCCTGGCGGCGCGGGCGCGTCAGCAGGAACGTACGAAGGCGGCGAAGCGGTCGAGCGCCTCCTCGATGTCCTCGGGACCGAGCGCGCTGCACGACAGGCGCAGACAGCGCAACGGTCCGACACCGGTCCCGGTGTCCGCTGCCGCGGCGTCGTAGAAGTGGTGCAGTGGCGTCCACAGCACCCGGTGGTCGCGCGCCGAGCGCTCCAGTACCGCGTCGGTGACGTCGAACGGCACCCGGACGACGACGAAGAAGCCACCCTCGGGACTGTTCCAGCTCACCCCGGACACCGACGGGTCGGGGAAACGGCGGGCGAGTCCGTCGACGATCCGGTCGAGGCCCTCCCGGTACACCTCGCTCTCCCGTTCGTTGGCGCGGACCAGGCTGCACCCGTGCTCCAGCAGCCTGCCCCCGGCCACGGCCTGGGCGAGGGGTGAGGTGTTGACGGTGACCATGCTCTTGGCCCTGGCGAGCAGGTCGGCCAGGCGGGGCCCGTCCTCGACGGACTGGTCGGCCACCGCGTAACCGATCCGCACGCCCGGGAACACCGTCTTCGCCAGCGAACCGAGATGGACGACCCGGCGCCCGGTGTCAAGGGCCTTGAGGGTCGGCAGTCGCATCCCCCGGCGCGGGAAGAGGCCGTACGGGTTGTCCTCCAGGAGGAGGATGTTCTCCCGCTCCGCGAGGTCGAGGAGGTCACGGCGGACCGGTTCCGGCATCCGGATGCCGGAGGGGTTCGCGTGGTCGGGGACGACGTACAGGGCGCGCGGGCGCAGCCCGGCGGCGCGAGCCTCGTGGAGCCGCCGTCGCAGGTCGTCCAGGTCGACGCCGTCCGGGCCCTCGGCGACCGGGCGCACCGGCAGGTCCAGGAGCCGTGCCGCCCCGGTGACGCCGACGTAGGCGGGGGTGACGGCCAGCAGCACGTCGCGGCCGTCGCGGCGCAGCAGCCGAAGGGTGAGGAAGAGCGCCTCCTGGCAGCCCGTGGTGACGACGACGGCCTCCGGATCGACGTGGATGCCCTCGTCCTCGGCCAGCTGGCGGGCGATCAGCTCGTGGATGATGCCCTTGGTGCGTCCGTACTGAAGCAGGGTGCGCCGGACCCGCTGCTCGCCGAAGCCCCGTTCCGTGCGCAGGTGGTCGGTGAAGACCCGCAGCGCGCGGTGGATGTCCTCGACGTCGTAGAAGCCCTCGTACGGGGTGCCCGCGGCGAGGGAGAGCGCGTCCGGGTAACGGCCCGCGACCTCGTTGAGGAAGTTCATCGAGGACAGCAGCGGGTCGCCCACCGAGGGGTGGAGGGCGGCCAGGTCGAGGCTTTCCGTGGTGGTGGTCATCTCGCCTCACCTGCCGGGCCCACGACGGTGCGCAGCCGGGCCGCGGCGGCGAGGTCCGGGCAGCCGGCCAGCGCGAGGGCCAGTTCCAGCTCCTCGCGGACGAGGTGGAGCACCCTGCGTACGCCCTGTCGTCCTCCGGCCGCGAGGCCCCACAGCACGGGGCGGCCCAGCAGTACGCCGTCCGCGCCCAGAGCGAGAGCCTTCAGGACGTCCGTGCCGCTGCGGATGCCGCTGTCGAGGAGCACCTCGCACCGTCCCGCGACGGCCCGGGCCACGGCGGGCAGGGCGTCCAGGGCGGGAAGCGCGCCGTCGAGCTGACGGCCGCCGTGGTTGGACACCACCAGCGCGTCCACGCCGCAGGCGGCGGCGCGTTCGGCGTCGGCCGGGTCCAGCACGCCCTTGAGGACCAGGGGCAGGTGCGTGTGTGCGCGCAGCCAGTCGAGGTCGGCCCAGGTGAGGGAAGGGTCGACGACGTCGGCGGTCTGTGCGGCGACCGCGCTGACGCCGCTGCTCGCGGTGCGCGGCACGCCGTCGGGACGGGGGCCGAAGTGCACGGGTGACACCCCGTCGGGCAGGGTGAAGGCGCCGCGCATGTCGGCCGTGCGGCGCCCCATCCGGGGCGTGTCGACGGTCAGCATCACCGCACGGCAGCCGGCCGCCTCGGCGCGCTTCAGCAACTCCTCGGTGTGGCCGCGGTCGCGCAGCCAGTACAGCTGGAACCAGGTGACGGCGCCGGTGGCGGCGATGTCCTCCACGCTGCTGCTGCTGAACGTGCAGGCGGTGAAGGGGACGCCGGCGTCGTGGGCGGCGCGGGCGGCGGCCAGTTCGCCGTCCGGGTGCACGGCCCGCTGGTACGCCATCGGGGCCACGGCCACCGGGAGGGCGCAGTCCGTGCCGAGCAGGGCGCGGGCGGTGCTCACGGACGAGACGTCCGAGAGCACCCGGGGGACCAGATGGAGCCGGTCGAACGCGGCGCGGTTGGCGCGGAGGGTGAGTTCCGCGCCCGCCGCCCCGCCGACGAAGCGCTCCACGCCGGCGGGCAGGACCGCCGCCGCGAGCGCCTCCGCGTCGGCGGGGGTGAGCAGGCCGGCGACCGCCGGGTCGGTCACGCGGCCTCCCCGTCGGCGTTCGCGGCGGCCTCGTGCTCGGCCTTCTCCGCCTGGACGGCGTCGTACAGCGCGCGGACGTTGCCGCCGCCGAAGCTGTCCGCGCCGGCCCGCTCGATGATCTCGTAGAAGACCGTGCGCCTGGGGTGGACGGTGCGCGTGAAGATCTGGAAGAGCTGGCCGCCGTGGTCCTCGTCGGCGAGGATGCGGGCTTCGCGCAGCTCGGCCATCGAGTGGCGGTTCAGCTTCAGACGCTGCTCCAGCCGGTCGTAGTACGTGTCGGGGGTGCCGAGGAAGACGATGCCGCGTTCGAGCATGCGGTCGACGGCGGTGACGATGTCGGTGGTGGCGAAGGCCAGGTGGTGCACGCCGCCGCTGCCGTGCCGCTCCAGGAAGTCGCCGAGGTGACCCGCGTCGTGCTCCGGGCTCGGCGCGAGGATGGTGAAGGTGAGGTCACCGGCGGGGCTGCGGACGGCCTTGGAGTCCATGGCCTCGGTGCCCTGCACCATCAGCTCCTCGTAGACGGACGCGTAGCCGAAGACCCGCTCGTAGTAGCCGGTGCTCTCGGCGAGCTGCCCCATGGGGACGCTGACGGCGACGTGGTCGAGGACGGTGAGCCCCACCGGCTCCCCGGACGCCTCGGCGGGCTCGGCCACCGGCTCGAAGCCGGGCAGGGGGACGGCCGTGTCCGTGTGGCCGGCGGGCCGCTGGACCAGGGTGTGGCGCACGTCGTCGAAGCCGGCGGCGACGGCGGCGGTGACCCAGCCGTCCCGCTCCGCGGGCTCGGCGAGGGGTACGGCGGAACGGGAGACGGCGTCGGCGAAGGCCTCGCGTGCGTCAGCGGCGCTCAACGCGATGTCGGCTATGCCGTCACCGTGCCGCGCCACGAAGGCGGCGGCCGGGTGGGTGTCGTCGAGCGCCTGGGTGACGACCAGGACGATGTCGGCCTGGCGGAGCGCGAGGGAGCGGGAGGCGCCCTCGGGGCCGCCACCGCGTTCGGCGGTGGCGCAGACCTGGAAGCCGTAGCCGTCGACGAACGCCGACGCGGCGGCCTCGGCGTCGGTGACGTACAGCTCGACGTGGCTGACGCGCAGGGCGGTGGCGGGGGTGTGGTCCGTCATGTCGTTCTCCTCACGGAGTGGGAAAGGGCGGCGGGCGGGGCGAGGGGTGGTCACTGCCCGGCCATGGCGTCGGCCAGGCTCTTCGGCCGCATGTCCGTCCAGTTCTTCTCGACGTAGTCCAGGCACTCCTGACGGCTCGCGGCCGGGAGGGCCACGGTCCAGCCGGCGGGGACGTCGGCGAAGACCGGCCACAGGGAGTGCTGGAGTTCGTCGTTGACGAGGACCAGGTACTGGGCGTCGTCGTTCTCGAAGGGGTTGGTCGTCATGGTCGTGCTCCGTGCTCCGTGCTCGGGATCAGGGGATCGGCGGCGGGGCGAATCGATTCGACTCGGGCCGGGGTGTGTTCGGGTCAGGAGGTGTGGGGGCGGTCGGCGCGTTGCAGGCGCCCGGCGACGACTCGGCCGATCTCGGTGAGGGGGCCGGGGCGCGTCATGTCGTGGTGGCCGCAGGCGACGGGACGTACGTCCAGGTGACCGCCGACGTACGGCGTCCACGAAGCCGGGTCCGGCGCGTCCGCCCCAGGATCCGGTTCGGCGGTGAACAGCAGGACATCACCGTCGAAATGCCGGGGAACGAACTCCCTCTGCAGACGGGCGTGACGGGCGGCGATGCCGGGCCACGCCCGCAGCGTGTGCGGCGGGATGCCGCTGAGGGGCGCGCCCTCGCGCCGCAGCACCTCGCGGGCCGTCTCCGCGTCCACCGGGCCGCCGTCCGCGAGGCCGGGCGCCTCGTGACCGAGGAAGCGCAGCAGCCCGGCGAGGACGTCGCCGTCCGTCCACTCCTGCGAGGGGGGCCCGTCGGCTTCGGCGGACCGTGCGGCGAGGGTCGCCTCCGGCGGGTAGGAGTCCAGCAGGGCGAGCAGCGCGACCTCCTCACCCGCCTCGCGCAGCCGCACCGCCATCTCGTGGGCCACCAGGCCGCCGAAGGACCAGCCCAGCAGGTGGTACGGGCCTTTGGGCTGGACGGTGCGGATCCGCGCCAGGTAGTCCTCGGCCGTCTCGCCCATGGACGCGGGCGGTTCCTCCGCGCGGGCCAGCCCTCTGGCCTGGAGCCCGTACAGGGGCCGGTCGTCGCCGAGGGGGCGGAGCAGACCGGCGTACGGCCAGCTCAGTCCGGCCCACGGGTGGACGCAGAACAGCGGCGGCCGGGTGCCCGTGGTGCGCAGGGGCAGCAGCACCTCCAGGGCGCGCGTGGACTCCTCGGCCCCGTTCCCGGTACCCCGCCCGTCGCCGGTGCGCAGCAGACGGGCCAGCGCCTCGGGGGTGGGCGCGTCGAACAACGAGCGGACGCCCAGGGCGGGTGAGGTACCGGCGGTGGTGGCCGAGCGGATACGGCCCAGCAGCCGGACCGCGAGCAGCGAATGCCCGCCCAGCTCGAAGAAGCTGTCCCCGGGACCGACCCGCTCCACGCCGAGCACCTCGGCGAACAGCTCGCACAGCAGCCGTTCCTCGGCGTCGCGCGGCAGGCGCCCGCCGCCGGACGCGGTGAACGAGGGCTCGGGCAGCGCCCTGCGGTCCAGCTTGCCGTTCACGGTGAGGGGCAGGTCCGGCAGGGTGACGACGGCCGAGGGCACCATGTACTCCGGGAGGCGGTCCGCGACGTGACCCCGCAGCAGGGCCGGCTCGACGGAGGCGGAGACGGGAGCCGGACCGGCGGCGGGCACGGCGTAGGCGATCAGCCGTGCCCCGCCCCGCCCGTCGGACCGTACGACGACGGCGGCGCGGGCGACGCCGGGGTGGGCGCGCAGGACCGCCTCGACCTCGCCCGGTTCGATCCGCACCCCGCGCACCTTGACCTGCTGGTCGGCGCGGCCCAGGTACTCCAGGACACCTTCTCCGGCCTCCGGCCCGGGGTACCCCCGGGTGCGCCAACGGACCAGGTCACCGGTGCGGTACATGCGTCCACCACCGGCGCCGTCCGGGTCGAACGGGTCGGCGACGAAGCGTTCGGCGGTCAGCGCGGGCCTGCCGTGGTAGCCGCGCGCCAGCTGCACCCCGGCGAGGTACAGCTCGCCGGTGGCCCCGGGCGGCACCGGACGCAGCGCGGCGTCCAGGACGTACACCCGGGTGTTCCAGACCGGCCGGCCGATCGGCACGGGGCCCGGGGCGTCCGGCTCGCAGTCCCAGTGGGTGACGTCCACGGCCGCCTCCGTGGGGCCGTACAGGTTGTGCAGCCGCACCTCGGGCAGCACGGTGTGGAAGCGGGCCGCGAGGTCGGCGGGGAGTTCCTCGCCGCTGCACACCACCCGGCGCAGTCCGGTGCACCCGGCCGCGGCGGGCTCGTCGAGGAACGCGCCGAGCATCGACGGCACGAAGTGCACCGTCGTCACCCCTTCCGCGCGTATCAGCTCCGCGAGGTGGGCCGGGTCCCGGTGCCCGTCGGGCCGGGCGACGACCAGGGCCGCGCCGGTGATCAGCGGCCAGAACAGCTCCCACACCGACACGTCGAAGCCGGTCGGCGTCTTGTGCAGCACCCGGTCCTCGGCGGTGAGCCGGTACGCGTCCTGCATCCACAGCAGCCGGTTGACGACGGCCTCGTGCGAGACGGTGACGCCCTTGGGCCGGCCGGTGGAGCCGGAGGTGTGGATGACGTAGGCGGGGTTGCGCGGGTCGGGAGCGGATGCGGGGGCGGGTGCGCACGCCCCGTCGTCATCGACGGCGTCCACGACGAGGACGGGCGCGTCGCCGACGGGCAGGGCGGACCGTGCCGCCACCGCCCCGGTGACCAGGATTCCGGCCGGTTCGGTGTCCTCCAGCAGCAGGGCGACGCGTTCCGCCGGGAGACCCGGGTCGACGGGCACGTACGCGGCGCCCGTTTCCAGGACCGCCAGTAGGGCGACGACCAGGTCGGCGGAGCGGGGCACGGCGACCGCGACACGGGTCTCCGGTCCGGCTCCGGCCCGGCGCAGGCGGTCGGCCAGCGCGGAGGTGCGGGCGGCCAGCTCGGCGTAGGTCAGCCGCTGCGTGTCGTGGACGACGGCCGGCGCGTCCGGTGTACGGGCGGCCTGGGCGGCGAACAGCCCGGGGAGGGTGGCCGGCGCGACGGGCACCGCCGTGTCGTTCCACCGGGTGAGAACCCGTTCGCGTTCCTCGTCGCGGAGGACGTCGAGGGCCGCCAGTCTCCGGCCGGGACCGGCGGAGAACTCCCGCAGCAGCAGGCCCAGCCGGTCCGCCAACGCGGTCACGGCCGCGTGGCCGAAGCGGGCCCGCTGGTAGCCGAGGCGGAGGGTGAGGGCACTGTCGTGAGCTCCCTGGGTGACGATGAGGCTCAACGGGTAGTGGGTGGCGTCCCGGCCCTTCACCCCGGTGAGCCGCGGCCCGGAAGCGCCCGCGCGCGGGGCGAACGACTCCCGGTGGACGGGGTAGTTCTCGAAGACCACGAGGGTGTCGAAGAGGACGGGGTGGCCGGACAGGCGTGTGACCTCGCTCAGACCGAGGTGCTGGTGGGCCATCAGGGACGACTGCCTGCTCTGGAGCCCGGTGAGCGTCTCCAGGACGGTCGCCCGTGGGTCCAGGGCGACCCGGACCGGCAGGGTGTTGATGAAGAGGCCGACCATGGACTCGACCCCGGCGACCTCCGGCGGGCGGCCCGCGACCGTGGCGCCGAAGACGACGTCGTCACGGCCCGTCATCCGGGACAGCAGCACCGCCCAGGCCCCCTGCACCAGGGTGTTGACCGTCAGGCCCGCCTCCCGCGCCAGCCGGTGCAGGGCCGCGACCGTGCCGGAGGGCAGGTCCAGCGCCACGTGGCCGGGTTCGGCCGCGGGCGCGTCCGCCGCCCCGGGAGCGAGCAGCGTCGGCTCGTCCAGTCCGGCCAGCTCGGCGGTCCAGGCGGCACGCGCCCCGTCCCGGTCCTGGACGGCGAGCCAGGCGAGGTAGTCGCCGTACGGGGTGACCGCG
The DNA here is from genome assembly GCF_055778765.1 of Streptomyces sp. DSM 120436. NCBI lineage: Bacteria > Bacillati > Actinomycetota > Actinomycetes > Kitasatosporales > Streptomycetaceae > Streptomyces > Streptomyces sp. DSM 120436. The sequence continues at coordinate 4,834,885 of NZ_JBSKBS010000001.1, forward strand.
GGCAGTCCGGCCGCCGAGCCCCGCGACGTGTACAGCGCGAACATCTCGCGCAGCAGCACGGGCATGGACCAGCCGTCGAGCAGGATGTGGTGCGGCGTCAGGACGAGACTGTGGCGCTCCTCGCCGAGCTCGACCAGCGCTATGCGCAGCAGCGGAGGCCGCGACAGGTCGAACCGTGCCGACCGCTCCTCCTCGGCGACGCGGTCGCGCCGGACGGCCTGCTCCGTTGCGGGTGTGCCGGTCAGGTCCACGGTGCGCCACGGAAGTTCGGGATCGCGCACGACGACCTGGACGGGGGCGCCGGTGGCGTCGTCGTGCACGAACCCGGCGCGCAGGTTGGCGTGCCGGCGCAGCAGCGCCGTCCACGCCTCGCGCAGGACCTGCGCGTCCAGGGGGCCTTCCAGGTCCAGTACGAGCTGGGCGGTGTAGACGTCGGTGCCCTGGGCGTCGTACAGCGCGTGGAACAGGAACCCCTCCTGGAGCGGGGAGAGCGGGAGGACGTCCTCCAGGCCGGGGTAGGCGGCCTCCAGGTTCTCCACCTGGTGCTGGGTCAGGGGCACGAGGGGGAAGTCGGACGGCGTGTGGCCGCCGTGCTCCGCGCCCGTGTCCGCGAGGCTCTTGAGGGCCCGCAGCCACCGTTCGGCCAGGTCCCGCACCTCCGCCTCGTCGAGCAGCTTCCCCGCCCACGCGAACGTCGCCGACAGCACCGGGCCGTTCGGACCGTCGACCGTGACGGCGTTGACGTCCACGGCGTGCGCGAGCGGCGTGGCCGGATCGGTCTCGGGTCCCCCTGGCTGTGCGACCGGCGACCAGTCGGACGCGGCGGACGGGGAGGCGGACGTCGTCGGGGTGCGCCCGAGGTAGTTGAAGCCGACCTGGGGCCGGGGGAGACCGGCGAGCGCGGGCGCGGTGCCGGCGTTGAGGTGGCGGAGGAGGCCGTACCCCGTGCCGTCGCCGGGGACCGCCCGCAACTGCTCCTTGACCCGCTTCACCGCGTCCGCCGGGTCGTCCCCGGAGCCGGTGACGTCGAGTCGTACGGGGTGGACGCGGGTGAACCAGCCCACCGTGCGCGACAGATCGACGTCCGCCCGGCCGGTGTCACGGCCGTGGCCCTCCAGGTCGATCAGGACTCCGCCCTCGGCATCGGCGCCGCGCGCCTCGCGCCACTGGCGCACGGCGAGGGCCAGCGCGCCCAGCAGGACGTCGTCGACGCCGCCGTGGAAGGCAGCGGGGACGGACGACAGCAGCGGACCCGTGTGCGCACCGGGCAGCGTCACCGTCAGCCGCCGTGCCGTGCCGGCGGTGTCGCACGCGGGGTCCAGGCCGCGGTTGCCGAACGTCGGCCCGCCGCTCCCCAAAACATTTTGCCAGTACGGGAGTTCAGCGCTGACCCGCGGGTCCTGCGCTTGCTCGCGGAGCAGTCTTGCCCAGCGTCGGAACGATGTGCCCACCGGGTCGAGCCGCACCGGCTCACCGGCCGCCACCGCTTCCCACGCCTGCCGCAGGTCCGGCACCAGGATGCGCCACGACACCCCGTCCACGGCGAAGTGGTGCACGGTCAACAGCAGTCGGCCGGAGTCCTCCGGCCCCGCGTCGAACCACACCGCCTGCACCATCACGCCCGACTCCGGCGCCAGCCGCGCCACCGCCGCCCGCGCCTCCTGCGCCATGTCGGCATCGGCCAGGGACACGCGGCGCACGCACCGGGCGGCGTCCACGGACCCGCGCTCACCCACCTCCAGCGCCCAGACCGCGTCCGCGGGAATCCGCAGCCGCAGCGCGTCGTGGTGGTCGAGCAGTGCCTGCACGGCCGCCGTGAGCCGCTCCCGGCCCAGCCCCGGCGGGACCTGGAGCAGCACCGACTGCTGGAAGCCGGCCGCCGTGCCCCGCCAGTCCCGCAGCCAGCGCATCACCGGAGTCGGCTCCACCGGGCCCGTGCCGTCGTCCTCGGCGGTGTCCGCCGGTTCCTCGCCGGCGGTGCGGCAGACCTTTGCGAGCGCGGCCGGCGTCCGGTGTTCGAAGACGTCGCGCGGGGTGAGCACCAGACCGGCCCGCCGTGCCCGGCTGACCAGCTGGATCGACATGATGCTGTCCCCGCCCAGGGCGAAGAAGCCGTCGTCCACGCCCACACTGCCGAGGCCCAGTACCTCCGCGAACAGCGTGCACAGGGTCCGCTCCGCGGGAGTGCGGGGTGCGCGTCCCGCGCCCGCCGTGCCGGTGAAGTCGGGCACGGGCAGAGCCGCGCGGTCGAGCTTGGCGTTCGAGGTGATCGGCAGCGCGTCGAGCAGGAGGATGTCGGAGGGGACCATGTACTCCGGGAGTCGTTCGGCGAGGGCCGCCCGGAGCGTGCCGGGGTCGGGGACGCGGCCCGGCTCGGGCACGACGTAGCCGGTGAGGTGTTTGGCGCCGGAGGGTGCCTGGTGCACCAGGACGACGGCGTCGGCGACTCCGTCCTGCCGGCCCAGGACGCCCTCGATCTCGCCGGGTTCGATGCGGAAGCCGCGGATCTTCACCTGCTGGTCGGCGCGGCCGAGGAAGTCCAGCGCTCCGTCCGGTGTCCAGCGCACCAGGTCTCCGGTGCGGTACATGCGGGTACCGGCCGGTCCGAACGGGTCGGCGACGAAGCGCTCCGCGGTCTGCGCGAACCGGTTCAGGTAGCCGCGGGCCAGCGCGTCACCGGCGATGTACAGCTCCCCGGGCGCGCCGGGCGGCACCGGACGCAGCCGGCCGTCGAGCACATAGGCGCGCATGCCGTCGCGGGCGCGACCGATGGGAACGCTGCCCGGCACCAGGGCCGCGTCGCGCAGGGTGTGCTGGGTGGCGAACAGGGTGATCTCGGTCGGGCCGTAGATGTCGGTGACGACCGTGTCCGGGCACGCGGTCAGGACACGCCGCACGGACGCCGACGAGACCACGTCTCCGCCGGTCAGCACCTCGCGGACGCCCGCCAGGCAGCCGGGGTCCTCCTCCGCCACCACGCGGAAGAGGCCGGCCGTCAGCAGCAGCGAGGTCACACCGTGGGTGCGGAGGGTACGGGCGACGGTGGGGACGTCGAGGTCACCGGGCGGTGCGACGACGACCTCGCCGCCGCCGAGCAGGGGCATCCACAGCTCATAGGTGGACGGGTCGAAGCCGTACGGCGAGTGCAGCAGCACCCGGTGCGGGCGCGCGTCGGCACCGGACGCGGCACCAGTGCTCCAACGGCGGTCGGTGGCCAGGCTCACCACCCCGCGATGGGTGATCTCCACGCCCTTCGGTTCACCGGTGGAGCCGGAGGTGAACATCACGTAGGCGGCGCCGTCCGGCAGGACGCGCGGGGCGGGGGCCTGGGCGGCTGCCTCCTCCGGTCGGTCGTCGGCGCCGATCACGACCTCGTGCTCGATGCCGGGCAGCCTGTCGGCGGCCGTACTGCCGTCCGTGATCACGACGCGGCACCCGGTCAGCCGTGTCATCGAGGCGAGCCGGGCCTCGGGCAGTTTCCCGTCGAGGGGCACGTAGGCCGCTCCGGCCTTGAGCACGGCGAGGACCGCCGTCACGATCTCGGGCGAGCGCTCCATCAGCAGCGCGACCCGCTCCTCCGGGACGACTCCCAGGGACAGCAGCCGCGCCGCGAGCCGGTCCGCCCGCTCGTCCAGTTCGCGGTACGTGCGCACGCCGCCGTCCCAGCGGACGGCCACGGCCTCCGGCGTACGCGCCACCTGCGCGGCGAACACCTCGACAACGCTCGTCGCGGGTCTCACCGAGTCCGCGTCAGCGTCGTTCCAGTCGGTCAGGATGCGGTGCCGCTCCTCGGCCGTGAGGACCTCGACGGTGCCGGACGGGCGGGCGGGGTCGTCGGCGAGCGTCCGGAGCAGGGCGAGGAACCGTCCGGTGAGCGTGTGCGCGGCCTCCTCGGTGAGGAGGTGCGGCATGTAGTGGAGCCGCAGCCACAGTCGGTCGTCGTCGCGGAGTCCGGCGGCGAGGGTCACCGGGTAGTGGGTCGCGTCGTGGACCTTCGACCCGCTGACGGCGAGGCCGGAGGAGGGGACGGTCCCTTCGGCGACCGGGTAGTTCTCGAAGACGACGAGGCTGTCGAAGAGCCGCGGCAGGCCGGACAGCCTGTTGATGCGGCTCAGGCCGACGTGCTGGTGGGCCAACAGCTTCGACTGGGCGTCCTGGACGCGCAGCAGGAGGTCGGCCAGCCGTTCGGCCGGATCGAGGACGACCCGGACCGGGAGGGTGTTGATGAACAGGCCCGCCATGGACTCGATGCCGGGTATCTCCGGCGGACGGCCGGAGACCGTCGTGCCGAAGACCACGTCGTCGCGGCCGGTCAGCCGGGACAGCAGCAGCGCCCAGGCGCCCTGCACCAGGGTGTTGACCGTCAGGCCGCGGTCGCGCGCCAGCCGGCGCAGCGCCGTCACGGTCGGCGCGGGGAGGTCCGCGCCGATCCTCGCGGGCACGCCGGGTGCGCCGGCGACATCGGTCGGGGCGTCCGGGACCAGCAGGGTCGGCTCCTCGACCCCGTCGAGCGCGTCCGCCCAGGCCCGCTCGGCCGCCTGCCCGTCCTGGGCGGCGAGCCAGGCGAGGTAGTCGCTGTAGGGAGTCGGCGGCGGCAGTTCCGCGCCGACGCCACCGGCGTACAGGGTGAAGAGTTCCTTCGCCAGGACGGGCACCGACCAGCCGTCGAACAGGATGTGGTGGTTCGTCAGCACCAGGCGGTGGCGGGTGTCTCCCAGGCGGAGGAGGGTGAGGCGCATGAGCGGTGCCCGCGCCGGGTCGAGGCGCTGTGCGCGTTCCTCGGCGGCCGTCCGGCCGGCCTCCGCCTCCGCGTCCGCCTCGGGCAGGGCGCGCAGGTCGACGGTCCGCCAGGGCAGTTCGGGGTCGCGGACGACCACCTGGACGGGCACGCCGGCCGTGTCGGGTACGAACGCGGCCCGCAGGTTGGCGTGCCGGCGCAGCAGCGCCGTCCACGCCTCGCGCAGCGTCGCCCCGTCCAGCCGCCCTTCCAGATCGAGTTCGACCTGGGCGGTGTAGACGTCGGTCCCCTCGTGGTCGTAGACGGCGTGGAAGAGCAGGCCCTCCTGGAGCGGGGAGAGCGGCAGGACGTCCTCCAGGCCGGGGTAGGCGGCCTCCAGGGTCTCGACCTGCTCCTGGGTGAGCGCCGGTACCAGGGGGAAGTCGGACGGCGTGTGGCCGCCGTTCTCCGCGCCCGTGTCCGCGAGGATCTCCAGCGCCCGCAGCCACCGCTCGGCCAGGTCCCGCACCTCCGCCTCGTCGAGCAGCTTCCCCGCCCACGCGAACGTCGCCGACAGCACCGGCCCCCCGGGGCCGTCCTTCGCGATGGCGTTGATGTCAAGCGCGTGCGGCAGCGGCGTCGTCGGACCTTCGAGGCCGCCCGGCCGGTCGAGCGGCGTCCAGTCGGCCGCGGATCCCGGGGATGCCGAGGACCCCGAGGACGCAGACACGGAGACCGTGCGGCCCAGGTAGTTGAAGCCGATCTGGGGCTCGGTGAGCGCGGCCAGGACGTCCGCGGTGCCGGCGTTGAGGTGGCGCAGCAGACCGTGGCCGAAGCCGTCGCCGGGGACCGCCCGCAACTGCTCCTTGACCCGCTTCACCGCGTCCGCCGGGTCGTCCCCGGAGCCGGTGACGTCGAGTCGTACGGGGTGGACGCGGGTGAACCAGCCGACGGTACGGGAGAGATCCACGTCCGCGCCGACGCGGTCGCCGTCGCGGCCGTGGCCCTCCAGGTCGATCAGGACTCCGCCCTCGGCATCGGCGCCGCGCGCCTCGCGCCACTGGCGCACGGCGAGGGCCAGCGCGCCCAGCAGGACGTCGTCGACGCCGCCGTGGAAGGCGGCGGGGACGGACGACAGCAGCGGTGCCGTGCGGGCCCCCGGCAACGTCACCGTCAGGTGGCGGGCGGTGGCGGTCGTGTCCTGCGACCGGTCCAGCGGGCGACGGCCGAGCGGAGGCTCGTCGGCGTCCGCCATGTCCGTCCAGTAGGGGAGTTCCGCCAGCAGCGCCGGGTCCTGCGCCCGCTCGGTGAGCAGTCGCGCCCAGCGTCGGAACGATGTGCCCACCGGGTCGAGCCGCACCGGCTCGCCGGCCGCCACCGCTTCCCACGCCTGCCGCAGGTCCGGCACCAGGATGCGCCACGACACCCCGTCCACGGCGAAGTGGTGCACGGTCAACAGCAGTCGGCCGGAGTCCTCCGGCCCCGCGTCGAACCACACCGCCTGCACCATCACGCCCGACTCCGGCGCCAGCCGCGCCACCGCCGCCCGCGCCTCCTGCGCCATGTCGGCATCGGCCAGGGGCACGCGGCGCACGCACCGGGCGGCGTCCACGGACCCGCGCTCACCCACCTCCAGCGCCCCGTCCGCGTCCGCGGGAATCCGCAGCCGCAGCGCGTCGTGGTGGTCGAGCAGTGCCTGCACGGCCGCAGTGAGCCGCTCCTGGCCCAGCCCCGGCGGGACCTGGAGCAGCACCGACTGCTGGAAGCCGGCCGCCGTGCCCCGCCAGTCCCGCAGCCAACGCATCACCGGAGTCGGTTCCACCGGGCCCGTGCCGTCGTCCTCGGCGGTGTCCGCCGGTTCCTCGCCGGCGGTGCGGCAGACCTTTGCGAGCGCGGCCGGCGTCCGGTGTTCGAAGACGTCGCGCGGGGTGAGCACCAGACCGGCCCGCCGTGCCCGGCTGACCAGCTGGATCGACATGATGCTGTCCCCGCCCAGGGCGAAGAAGCCGTCGTCCACGCCGACCCGTTCGACGCCCAGCACGTCCGCGAACAGGTCGCACAGCACTGCCTCCCGCTCCGTGCGGGGCTCCCTGCCCCGGCCCGCCTCCTCCGGGCGCGGCACCGGCAGGGCGGCCCGGTCCAGCTTCCCGTGCCGGGTCAGGGGGAGTTCGTCCAGGACGAGCAGGGCGCCCGGGAGCGCGTACTCCGGGAGTCGTTCGGCGAGGGCCGCCCGGAGCGTGCCGGGGTCGGGGACGCGGCCCGGCTCGGGCACGACGTAGCCGGTGAGGTGTTTGGCGCCGGAGGGTGCCTGGTGCACCAGGACGACGGCGTCGGCGACTCCGTCCTGCCGGCCCAGGACGCCCTCGATCTCGCCGGGTTCGATGCGGAAGCCGCGGATCTTCACCTGCTGGTCGGCGCGGCCGAGGAAGTCCAGCACTCCGTCCGGTGTCCAGCGCACCAGGTCTCCGGTGCGGTACATGCGGGTACCGGCCGGTCCGAACGGGTCGGCGACGAAGCGCTCCGCGGTCTGCGCGAACCGGTTCAGGTAGCCGCGGGCCAGCGCGTCACCGGCGATGTACAGCTCCCCGGGTGCGCCGGGCGGCACCGGACGCAGCCGGCCGTCGAGCACATAGGCGCGCATGCCGTCGCGGGCGCGACCGATCGGCACGGTCGGCGGGACCGCGTCCCGGTTCTCCATGGTGTGCGCGGTGGCGTACACGGTGATCTCGGTCGGGCCGTACGCGTCGGTGACCACGGTCCGGGGGCAGCGCTCCAGCACCCGGCGCACGGTGGCGGCCGTGACGACGTCGCCGCCGACCATCACCTCGCGGACGCCGGCGAGGCAGCCGGGGTCCTCCTCCGCCACCACGCGGAAGAGGCCGGCCGTCAGCAGCAGCAGGGTGACACCGTGCTCGCCGACCGCCCGCGCGATGGCCGCCACGTCCGGGTCACCGGGCGGGGCCACCACGATCTCCCCGCCGTTCAGCAGCGGGACCCACAGCTCGCAGGTGGACGGGTCGAAGCCGTACGGCGAGTGCAGCAGCGTCCGGACCGGGCGCCCGGCGTCGAACGCGGTCGTCCAGTGGCGGTCGGCGGCCAGGCTCACCACACCGCGGTGGGTGGCCGTCACGCCCTTCGGCTCGCCGGTGGAACCGGAGGTGAACATCACGTAGGCGGCGCCGTCCGGGTGGGGGCGCACGGCGGCCGGAGGGTGGTGCGGGTCCTCGTCGGCCACCGTGACGAAGTGGTCGGCGCGAGGCAGCAGGGCGGGTGCCGTGTCGCGGTGGGTGCCGTCCGTGACGACGACCGACGCCCCGGTCTGCCGCAGCATCGTGTCCAGCCTGGCCGGGGGGAGGTCGGGAGCGAGGGGCACGTAGGCCGCTCCGGCCTTGAGCACGGCGAGGACCGCCGTCACGACCTCGGGCGAGCGCTCCATCAGCAGCGCGACCCGCTCCTCCGGGACGACTCCCAGGGACAGCAGCCGCGCCGCGAGCCGGTCCGCCCGCTCGTCCAGTTCGCGGTACGTGCGCACGCCGCCGTCCCAGCGGACGGCCACGGCCTCCGGCGTACGCGCCACCTGCGCGGCGAACACCTCGACAACGCTCGTCGCGGGTCTCACCGAGTCCGCGTCAGCGTCGTTCCAGTCGGTCAGGACGCGGTGCCGCTCCTCGGCCGTGAGGACCTCGACGGTGCCGGCGGTCCGGTACGGCTCGTCCACGAACGTCCGCAGCACCCGGACGAACCGGTCGGCGAGCACGCGTGCCTCCTCCTCGCCGAACGCGGTGGGCGCGTACTCGATGCGCAGGGACACCCCCTGTTCGTGCGGTGCCGCGAGCAGCATGAGCTGGTAGTGGGCCGCCTCACGGGTCTCCGCGCGGGTGAGGACGAGGGGCGTGCCGGTGAGGGCCGTGGCTTTCTCGTCGACCGGGTAGTTCTCGTAGACCATGGCCGAGTCGAACAGGCGGGGCAGTCCGGCGAGACGCTGGATGTCGCTCAGTCCGAGGTACTGGTGGGCCATCAGGTCGGCCTGCTCGTCCTGGAGGCCGCGCAGCAGGTCCTCCAGGGTCCGGTCCTGGTCGAGCCGTGCCCTGACGGGCAGGGTGTTGATGAACAGGCCCGCCATGGTCTCGATGCCGGGTACCTCCGGCGGACGGCCGGAGACCGTCGTGCCGAAGACCACGTCGTCGCGGCCGGTCAGCCGGGACAGCAGCAGCGCCCACGCGCCCTGGAGGACCGTGTTGACGGTGAGCCCGCGGGACCTGGCGTACGTGACGAGGCGGGAGGCCAGGCCCGGCGGGAGCTCGGGGTGCACCCGTTCGGGGCGTGCGACCGGCGCGGTCCGGTCGGGGGCGGCGGGCGCGGCGAGCGTGGGCTCGTCCACCCCGTCCAGGGCCCGGGCCCAGGCGGTGCGCGCGGCGTCACGGTCCTGTGCGGCCAGCCAGCTCAGGTAGTCGCCGTAGGGGGTGACCCGGGGCAGCGCGACCGCCACGCCCCCGGCCGCGTACAGGGCGAACAGGTCCCGCGCCAGGACGGGCACCGACCAGCCGTCCAGCAGGATGTGGTGGTGCGTCAGCACGAGCCGGTGGTGCTTGTCGCCGAGTCGGAGCAGCGCGGCCCGCAGCAAGGGCGGGCACGCGGGGTCGAAGCGCTCGGCGAGCTGCGCGTCCGCGATCCGGTCGCTCTCGGCGGCCTGCTCGGGCTCGGGCAGGGCGCTCAGGTCGGCCGTGAGCCAGGGGAGTCCGGGAGCGCTGACGATCACCTGGACCGGGGTCTCCGTGACGTCGTGGACGAACGCGGCCCGCAGGTTGGCGTGCCGGTCCAGCAGCGCCGTGCAGGCGGCCCGGAGCGCGTCGGCGTCGAGGGGTCCTTCGAGGTCGAGGCAGAGCTGCGGGGTGTAGACGTCGCTCTCGCCGCCGTCGTAGACGGCGTGGAAGAGCAGGCCCTCCTGGAGCGGGGAGAGCGGCAGGACGTCCTCCAGGCCGGGGTAGGCGGCTTCCAGGGTCTCGACCTGCTCCTGGGTGAGCGTCGGCACCAGGGGGAAGTCGGACGGCGTGTGACCACCGGTCCCGGTGTCCGTGCCCAGGTCCGCGAGGGTCTCCAGCGCCCGCAGCCACCGCTCGGCCAGCTCCCGCACCTCCGCCTCGTCCAGCAGCCCGCCCGCCCACGCGAACGTCGCCGACAGCACCGGGCCGTCCGCACCGTCGACCGCGACCGCGTTGACGTCGAGCACGTGCAGCAGAGGTGTCGCCGGATCGGTGCCGGCGCCGAGGCCGTGCGCGTCGTCGGCCACCCTCCAGTCGCCGTTCTCCGAAGCCGACAACGACGTGCTCGTGCGGCCCAGGTAGTTGAAGCCGATCTGCGGCCGGGCGCAGTGCGTCAGGAGCGGGGCCGTCTGCGGGTTGAGGTAGCGCAGCAGTCCGTGGCCGGAGCCCTGGCCGGGCACCCGGCCCAGCTGTTCCTTGGCCTGCTCGGCGGCGCCCACGGGGTCGTCGCCCGTGACGTCGAGCCGTACGGGGTGGACGCGGGTGAACCAGCCCACCGTGCGGGAGAGGTCCACGTCCGGGCGGTCGCCGTCGCGGCCGTGGCCCTCCAGGTCGATCAGCACCCCGCCCTCGGCCCCGCCGCCACGGACCTCGCGCCACTGGCGCACGGCGAGGGCCAGCGCGCCCAGCAGGACGTCGTTGACGCCGCCGTGGAGGGCCGCCGGGACGGACGACAGCAGCGGGCCCGTGCGCGCCCCCGGCAGTGTCACCGTGAACTGCCGCGCCGTGGCCACCGTGTCCTGCACGGGGTTCAGCGGGCGGCCGCCCAACGGCGGCTCCGGGGCCGCGAACGTGTCGGTCCAGTACGGCAGCTCCTCCAGCAGCGCCGGGTCCTGCGCGCGCTCGCCGAGCAGGGCCGCCCAGCGCCGGAACGACGTGCCCACCGGGTCGAGCCGGACCGGCTCGCCGGCCGCCACCGACTCCCAGGCCTGCCGCAGGTCCGGCACCAGGATGCGCCACGACACCCCGTCGACCGCCAGGTGGTGCGCCACGATCAGCAGCCGGCCGGAGTCCTCCGGCCCCGCGTCGAACCACACCGCCTGCACCATCACGCCCGACTCCGGCGCCAGCCGCGCCACCGCCGCCCGCGCCTCCTGCGCCATGTCGGCATCGGCCAGGGACACGCGGCGCACGCACCGGGCGGCGTCCACGGACCCGCGCTCACCCACCTCCAGCGCCCAGACCAGTCCGCCCGCCGTGCGGGTCAGCCGCAGCCGCAGGGCGTCATGGTGGTCGAGCAGTGCCTGCACGGCCGCCGTGAGCCGCTCCCGGCCCAGTCCGGCCGGGACCTGGAGCAGCACCGACTGGTGGAAGGCGTCGACGGGGCCGCGGCGCTCGCGCAGCCGGTGGACGATCGGGGTGAGCTCGACGGGTCCGGTCCCGTCGTCCTCGGCGCGCACGGCCGGCCGGTCGTCCTCGCGCCTGCCGACCCGCGCCAGCTCGGCCACCGTCTGGTGGGTGAAGACGTCGCGCGGGGTGAGGACCAGACCGGCCCGCCGCGCCCGGCTGACCAGCTGGATCGACATGATGCTGTCGCCGCCCAGCGTGAAGAAGCCGTCGTCCGCGCCCACGTTCCGGGCGTCGACGCCGAGCAGCTCGGCGAAGATGCGGCAGAGGGTCTCCTCGTCCGGGGTGCGCGGCCCGCGTCCTGCGTCCGCCGGACCGGCGGGGCCGGGCACGGGCAGAGCCGCGCGGTCCAGCTTGCCGTTGGGTGTGACGGGGAGCGCGTCGAGCACCATGACCTCGGCGGGGACCAGGTACTCGGGCAGGCTGTCGGCGGCCCGGCGGCGCACCTGTCCGCCGTCCAGGGTGCGGCCGGGCTCGGGCACGACGTACCCCACCAGGCGCTTGCCGCCGCCCGCAGGAGCCTCATGGGCCACGACCACGGACGCGGACACACCGTCCTGCTCGCCGAGCGCGGCCGCGGCCTCGCCCGGTTCGACGCGCACGCCGCCCACCTTGACCTGGTCGTCGACGCGGCCCAGGTACTCCACCACTCCGTCCTCGGTCCAGCGGGCGAGGTCGCCGGTGCGGTACATCCGGGAACCGGGCGGGCCGAAGGGGTCGGCGACGAAGCTCTCCGCCGTGGCGCCGGGACGGCCGAGGTAACCGCGGGCCAGCTGGGCACCGGCGATCCACAGCTCGCCCGAGGCGCCCGGCGGTACGGGCTGGAGGGCCGCGTCGAGGACGTACAGGCGGGTATTGCCGACCGGATGGCCGAGCGGCGGCGGGCCCTCCGGGTCGGCCGGGCAGCGCCACCAGGTGACGTCGATGGTGGCCTCGGTGGGGCCGTACTGGTTGAACAGGGCCACGCCCGACGCGCCGAGGGTGCTGTGGAAGCGCCGCACGAGGTCGGCGGGCAGGGCCTCGCCGCCCGAGAACACCCGGCGCAGGCCGGTGCACTCGGCGGCGCCCGGCCGGTCGAGGAAGGCACGCAGGACGGTCGGCACGAAGTGCGCGGTGGTGACGCCCCCGTCCCGGATCAGCTCGGCGAGGCGGGCGGGGTCGCGGTGCGCGTCGGGCTCGGCGACGACCACGGCGGCGCCGGTGAGGACCGGCCAGAAGAGCTCCCACACGGAGACGTCGAAGCCGGCCGACGCCTTGTGCAGCACCCGGTCGTCGGACCGGAGGCCGTACTGCTCCTGCATGCCGAACAGGCGGTTGACGACGGCCCGGTGAGGGACGGCGACACCCTTGGGACGACCGGTCGAGCCGGAGGTGTGGATGACGTAGGCGGTGCTGTCGGGGTGGGGTGCCGGGAACGCGGCCGCCGGGGACGCGGGCGCCGTCCCGTCGAGGAGCAGCACCGGGACCCGCACGGCGGCGGGCAGCAGGCCGCGCGTCCCGTCCGTGGTCACCACGCACACCGGGTCGGTGTCGGCGAGCAGCAGGGCGACGCGCTCCGCCGGGAGTTCGGGGTCCACCGGCACGTACGCGGCACCGGTACGCAGGACCGCGTGCAGGGCCACGGGCAGGCCCGCCGAGCGCGGGACGAGTACGGCGACGCGGCGCTCCGGTCCGGCCCCGGCCACGCGCAGGCGGCGGGCGAGGGCGTCGGCGCGGGTGTCGAGCTGCGCGTAGGTGAGCCGGTCGGCGCCGCAGACGACGGCCTCGGCGTGCGGGGTGCGCGCGACGCGGTCGGCGAGGAGTTCGGGGATCGTGGTGGACGGGACGTCCATGGTGGTGTCGTTCCAGTCGGTGAGGACCTGCCGGCGTTCGTCGTCGGCGGTGGTGGCGGCGCGGGACACGGTGAGGTCAGGGTCGTCGGCGAATGACTCCAGCAGCCGGGTCCAGCGCTGGGTGAGCAGCCGTACGGCCGCGGGGGTGAAGAGGTCCGCGCGGTACTCGACGCGGCCGTCGATCCCGTCCGGGGCGCCCTCGGGGGTGCGGCGTTCGGCCATGTTGAAGGAGAGCTCGAAGCGGGCGGTGGTGGCGCCGACGCGCATCAGTTCGGTGTCCAGGCCCGGGAGTGCGACGGCGTCGCGGGTGAGTTCGGGCTGGGCGGCCAGCATCACCTGGAACAGCGGGTTGCGGTCGGCCGAGCGGGCCACGCCCAGGTGGTCGACGAGCCGCTCGAAGGGCACGTCCTGGTGGGCGTAGGCGGTGAGGTCGGTCTCCCGCACCCGCCGCAGCAGTTCCCGGAAGTCCGGGTCGCCGCCGGTGTCGGTGCGCAGGACGAGCGTGTTGACGAAGCACCCGACGAGGTCCTCCAGCACCTCGTCGCCGCGTCCGGCCACGGCCGTGCCGAACGGGATGTCCGTCCCCGAGCCGAGGCGGGTCAGCAGGGCGGCGAGGGACGCCTGGAGCGTCATGAAGACGGTGGCGGAGTGCTCGCGGGCCAGCTCCGCGAGACGGGCGTGGAGCGGCGCGGGGAGACGGAAGGTGTACGAGCCGCCGGGCGCGGCGCCGGCGGTGTCACCGGACGCGGCGGCGCGGGGGTCCACGGGCAGGTCGATGCGGTCCGGCAGGTGGGCGAGCTGCTGCCGCCAGTAGGCCAGTTGACGGGCCGTCACGCCGTCCGCGCCGTCGTCCGCCAGCAGCTCGTGCTGCCAGAGGCTGTAGTCGGCGTACTGGACGGGCAGGGGCGTTTGGCCGGGAGCCCGCCCCGTCGTACGGCTCCGGTACGCGGCGGACAGATCGGCGGCCAGCGGTCCGAACGACCAGCCGTCGGCGGCGATGTGGTGCAGCACCAGCGCGAGGACGTGGTCGTCCTCACCCAGCTCGAACAGGGTCGCCCGCAGCGGGATGTCGGAGGCGAGGTCGAAGGGGCGCCGCACGGTCCGCTCCAGCGCGGCGGCCAGGTCCGCCTCGGTGACCCGGCCGGTCTCCAGGACCGGGCGGGCCCGCTCGGCGCCGGTGTCCAGGATCTCCTGGCGAGGAAGGCCCTCGGCGTCGGGGAAGACCGTACGCAGCACCTCGTGGCGCTCCGTCAGGTCGGTGAGCGCGGCGCGCAGCGCGGGGACGTCGAGGCGGCCGCGCAGCCGCAGCACCACCCGCATGTGGTAGGCGTCCGTGGCCCCCCGCGCGAGCTGGTGCAGGAACCACAGGCGGCGCTGGGCGGGGGACAGCGGGATGTCGTCCGGCCGGGCCACGGCGGTGGGGCGGGGCCGGGCCGGGGCGCTGGCGGCGGCGGCGACGTGTTCGGCGAGCTCCGCGACCGTGGGGGCCTCGAAGACGGCGCGGACGGGGAGATCGGCGCCGAGCGCGTTGTGTATGTGGGCGACGAGGCGGGTGGCGAGCAGCGAGTGTCCGCCCAGCTCGAAGAAGCTGTCGTCGATGCCGACGCGTCGGCCGGTGCCGAGGAGCCGCGCGTACAGCCCGCACAGCACTTCCTCGAGCGGTGTGCGCGCCTCGCGACCGCCGTACGCCGCGGAACCGTCGGTGGGGCCGGGGGCGGGCAGGGCGCGGCGGTCCACCTTGCCGTTGGGGGTCAGCGGCAGCCGGTCCAGGACGACGAACGCGGCGGGCACCATGTACCCGGGCAGCCGGGCCGCGGCGTGGCGGCGCAGCTCGGCCGGGGCCAGGGCGCTGCCGGACTCCCCGGACTCACCGGAGCCGGTGGGCTCACCGGACTCCGGGAGGACATAGGCGACCAGCCGGGGATCGCCTTCCGGGTTGTCCCGGCGCACGTCCGCGACGGCGCGGGCGACCGCCCCGTGCCCCTCCAGAACCGCCTCGATCTCGCCGAGTTCGACGCGGTGGCCGCGCAGCTTGACCTGGTGGTCGGCGCGGCCGAGGTGGTCCAGGCGGCCGTCCGCGGTCCAACGGGCCAGGTCGCCGGTGCGGTACATGCGGGTGCCGGACTCGCCGTACGGGTCGGCGAGGAAACGCTCGGCGGTCGGGCCGGGGCGGCCCGCGTAGCCGCGGGTGACGCCGGGTCCCGCCAGGTAGAGCTCGCCCGGAGTGCCGGCCGGGACCAGGCGCAGGCGGTGGTCCAGGACGTAGGCGCGGACGCCCGGGCGGGGGCGGCCGATCAGGAAGCGGCCGCCGGACCGCAGCGCGCCCGGCTCGTCCACCGCCTGGAAGGTGCTGCTCATGGTGGCCTCGGTGGGCCCGTACTGGTTGACCACCAGCGGGCTCCCGAGAGCGGCCACCTGCTGGAGGTGGCCCTCGGTGAGCGCTTCGCCGCACGTCATCACCAGCCGCAGGGAGGGGCGCTCGCCGGCGGGCAGCCGGTCCGCCTCCTCGATCAGGGCGGTCAGCAGGGACGGTACGACGGACAGCAGCGCGGTGACCCGGTGGCGGTGCAGGGCGCGGACGAGGGCGCGTGCGTCGTTCGCCTCGCCGGGCGGCACCATGACCACGCATCCGCCGGCCGCCAGGGTGCCGAGGACGTCACGCACCGAGGGGTCGAAGGACACGGACGCCAGGTTGAGCACGACGTCCTCGGGGCCGAGTCCGGCGACGCCGGACGTCAGGTACGGCACGTAGGCGGCGACCCCGCGGTGCGGCACCACCACCGCCTTGGGCCTGCCGGTGGAGCCCGAGGTGTGGATGACGTAGGCCGGGTGGGCGGGCGCCGGCGGTTCGGCGCTCCCGTCGTCGGTGAGGTCGCCGTCCGGCAGGGCGGACAGCGCGCGTCCGGTGGCCGGGTCGTCGAGCAGGACGGCGGTGGCGCGGGCGTCCTCGGGCAGCGATGCCGACGCCTCGGTGGTGGTCAGCACCGTCACCGGCCGGGCGTCGGCGAGCATGTGCGCGATACGGTCCGCCGGGTAGCCCGGGTCCACCGGGAGGTACGCCGCGCCGGACTCGACGACCGCGAGCAGGGCCACCACCAGCTCCGGGGAGCGGGGCACCGCGACGGCGACGGTCCGCTCGGGGCGGGCGCCCCGGGCGACGAGCAGGCGGGCCAGGCGGTTCGTGCGGGCACGCAGCTCCCGGCGGGTGAGCCGCTCGTCGCCGAAGAGGACCGCGGGCGTGTCGGAGCCGGCGGCCGTCCGGTCGCGGAGAATGCCGGTGACGGTGCCGGCCGCCGTGGCCTCGTCCCCGTCCGGTGCTCCCTGCCACGCGGTCAGCAGGCGGCCGCGTTCGCGCGGGGTGAGGATCCCGGCGTGTCCGGCGGGCCGGTCGAAGCCCTCGCCGAGCTCCTCGAAGAGCCGCACCAGCCGGTCCATCAGCGCCTGGGCGGCCTCCCGGTCGTAGACGGAGGTGTGGTAGCCGAGAGTGAGGTGCATCCGTTCGCCGGGGGCGGCGAGGAGGCGTAGCGGATAGCTCGTGGCCACGCCGCCGTCCACGGCGGAGACACGGATGCCGTCCGCCGGCCGGAACGCGTCCGGTTCCAGCGGGAAGTTGAGGAACACCACCATCGTGTCGGCGAGCGCCGAGGCGGCGTCGGTCTGCCGCTGGATCTCCGGCAGTCCGAGGTGCTGGTGGGCGGCGAGGCGGGACTGCTCCTCCTGCAGCCGGCGCAGGACGGCGGCCGCCGGCCGTGCCGGATCGAGGCGGACCCGCACCGGGACGGTGCTGAGGAACAGGCCGATGACGGACTCCACGTCCTCGACGTCGGCCGGGCGGCCGGCGCTGGGCGCGTCGAGGACGACGTCGTCGCGACCCGTCAGCGCGCCGATCAAGGTGGCCCACACGCCCTGCACCAGGGTGGCCGGGGTCAGGTCGTGGCGGCGGCAGTGCGCGGCCAGGCGGGCGGTGAGGTCCGGGGACAGCAGCCGTTCGACGACCTCGTGTCCGGGTGCGCCGGCCGCGTGGCCGTCCGTCCGGCTGCCGGTCACCGGCACCACGAGGGTGGGCTCGGCGCCGTCGAGCGCCTGCCGCCACGCCTGCCGGGCGGCGTCCTTGTCCTGCCGGGCGAGCCAGGCCAGGTACCGCCGGAACTGGGGCGCCGGGGGCAGCGGGGCCGGCTCCGCGTAGGCGGTCAGCAGCTCGTTCAGCAGCAGCGGCTGAGACCAGCCGTCGAGCAGGAGGTGGTGGTAGGTCACGATCATCGTGTGCCGGTGCGGGGCCAGCCGGGCCAGCGCCACCCGCAGCAGCGGCGGCCGGGCCGGGTCGAACGGGGCCGTCCGTTCCCGGGTCCGCAGCACGGTGAGGCGGGACTTTTGCTCCGCCTCACCGGCCGCGGACAGATCCGTCTCCCGCCAGGGCAGGTCCACCGCGGCGGGGACGACCTGCACGAGGCCCGCGTCCGCGTCGTGCACGAAGGCGGCGCGCAGGCTGTCGTGCCGGGCCAGCACCCGGGTCCAGGCGGCACGCAGCCGGGCCGGGTCGAGGGGGCCGTCGAGCGTGAGCGCCAGCTGGACGGTGTAGTCGTCCGCCCGGTCCGGGCCGTCCTCACCCGCCGCCGACGGGGTGCGCGCGGCGGCCAGGGACTCGAAGAGCAGGCCCTCCTGCAGCGGTGTGAGGGGCAGGACCTCCGCCGGGCCCGGGTACGGGGCGGTCAGCCGCTCCCGTACCGGCGCGGGCAGGGGCACCAGGTCCTCCTCGGGGGCCTCGCCCCGCGGCTCCGCGGGGTCCGTGGCCCGCGCCACGCCGGCGAGCGCGGCGACGGTGGGGTGCGCGAAGACGTCACGGACGGCCAGGACGACGCCCGCCCGGCGTGCGGCGCCCACCAGCCGCATGGCCAGCACGCTGTCGCCGCCCAGCGCGAAGAAGCTGTCGTCGATGCCCACGTGCGGAAGGCCCAGCAGCTCGGCGAAGGCGGCGCACAGGGCCCGCTCGGTCGCGTCGCGCGGTGCCCGGCTGTCCGGTGCGGCCGCGAAGTCGGGCGCCGGGAGGGCGGCACGGTCGAGCTTGCCGTTCGCGGTGAGCGGCAGTTCCGCCAGCACCACGAAGGCCGCGGGCACGAGGGCCTCGGGCAGGGTGCGTTCGGCGAGGGCGCGCAGTGCGGCCGGGAGCGCGGCGAGGTCGCGTGCGAGTCCCGGCTCGTTGGTGAGTTGTGCCGGGGCCGTGACGGATTCCGGTGCGGGGCGATAGGCGCACAGCACTTCGCCGGATCCGACGGACCCGGCGTCCGACGCGTCCGCGCGCCGGAAGACCGCGTCGACCGCGCCGGGGCCGGTGACCGACGGCGCGACGGCGACGTGGTAGCCGAGTTCCCCGGCGAGGGCGTACAGGTCCTCGGGGTCCACCGCGCCGGGCACGGGGACGTCGTCCGCCAGGAGGCGTGCGGCGAGGGCCGGTTCGGTTCCCTCGTCCAGCCGGCGGGCCGCCAGGGCCTGCCGGGCGGTGCGTTCGTCGGGGACGCCCGACAGCCGCAGCCACGCCGGGCGGGCCGTGGACAGGACGTGCCGCAGCCCGTCCGGAGGTGTTCCGTCACCGGCCTCGTGGGGACCGGCCGGAGACGCCGCCGGGGCCGTGTGCAGGACGACGTCGTAGCGGTAGCGGCTGAGTTCGTTGCGGTAACGGCCCCGCTTCACCTGGACGTCCGAGGCGGTGAAGGGAGTGCCCGCGCCGGTCCGCGCGGTGAACCAGGCGGGGTCGACGAGGAGTTCGTTCTCGTTCAGCAGGGCTCGGCCGACGGAGCGGCGCAGCGCCGCCGTACTGGTGTGCCGGCCCGGAGCGAGGCGGACGAGGTGCTTCTCCGTCTCGAACACGCGGGCGGCCCGCAGGTCCCGTACGTCACCGACGAAGATCCGGCCGCCGGGCGCCAGCAGCGGCGTGACGGCGTCGATCACCCGGTCCAGGTAGTCGGCGTCCGGGAAGTACTGGATCACCGAGTTGAGGACGACGGTGTCGAAGTACCCGGCGGGCAGGCCCTCGGTGTCGTCCGCCGCCCGGTGCCGCAGGGTCACCCGGCCGGCGAGGTGGTCCGGCATCCGGTCGCGCAGGGTGTCGATCACCGCGGCGGAGAAGTCGGTGGCCCAGTAGGCCTCGGTGTCCCCGGCGAGCCGCGACAGCAGCAGGCCCGCGCCGACGCCGATCTCCAGCAGGCGCACGGGACGCAGCGCGCGGATCCGCTCGACGGTCGCGTCCCGCCAGCGGCTCATCTCCTTGAGCGGGAGGGGCCGGCCGTCGTAGCTGCTGTCCCAGGTGGAGAAGTCCTCACCGAAGGCGGCGGTGAGGTCTCCCCCGCCCGGTGCGCCGGGCGTGCCCGGTGCCCGGCCGGGCGCGTAGGCGGACTCCCAGACGGCCTGCCACTCCCGCACCTGCTCGGACGTGGCGGACCCGGGCGCGGACGCGGAGCGCCCCCGGGCGTCCGGCACGACGTAGGCGGTGAGCTGCCTGCGGCCCGGCTCCTCCTCCCGCACGGTCACCACGGCCCGGCCCACCGCCGGGTGCGTGCCGAGCACCGCCTCGATCTCGCCGGGTTCGACCCGCACTCCGCGGATCTTGACCTGGTGGTCGGTGCGGCCCAGGTACTCCAGCGTGCCGTCACCGCGCCACCGCGCCAGGTCGCCGGTGCGGTACATCCGGCTGCCCGCGGGGCCGAAGGGGTCGGCGACGAAACGGAGCGCGGTCGTGCCGGGCCGGGCCGGGTAGCCGCGGGCGAGCTGGCGTCCCGCCAGGTACAACTCGCCCGCCACACCCGGGGCGACCGGCCGGAGCGCCGCGTCGAGCACGTACACGCGGGTGTTGTCCACCGGGGCGCCGATGGGCACCGGGCCCGTCCACGCGGGCAGGCACCGCCACCGTGTGACGTCGATGGCCGCCTCGGTGGGCCCGTACAGGTTGAACAGCGGGACGCCGAGGAGGGCGAGGGACGCGTCGGCGAGGTCGGCCGGGAGCGCCTCGCCGCTGCAGATCACGCGCCGCAGCCGGAACCCGGCCGCGGCGGTCCCGTCGACGGAGTCGAGGAACACGCGGAGCATCGACGGCACGAAGTGCACCGTCGTCACCCCGTGGTCCCCGACGGCGCCCGCCAGGTAGTGCGGATCGCGGTGCCCGCCGGGGCGTGCCACGACCACCGCGGCACCCGTGGTCAGCGGCCACAGCAGCTCCCACACGGACACGTCGAACCCGACGGGTGTCTTGTGCAGCACCCGGTCGTCGGCGGTCAGCGCGAACTCCCGCTGCATGCCCAGCACCCGGTTGGCGATGGCCTCGTGGGAGACGACGACGCCCTTCGGGCGGCCGGTCGAGCCCGAGGTGAAGATCATGTACGCGGCCGAGCCGGGTGCCACGGGGACCGGAGCGGTGCGGGCGGCGCCGGTGCCGACGGGGGCGTCGGCGCCGAGGAGGACGGTGCCCGGGCCGTCGAGGCGGGGGAACCGCTCGGCGAGGTCGCGCGTGGTGAGGGTGCAGGCCGGGGCCGCGTCGTCCAGCAGCAGTCCGATCCGCTCCGCCGGCAGCTCCGGGTCCACCGGCACGTACACGCCGCCCGCGCGCAGCACGGCGTGCACGGCGACGAGCAGGTCCGCCGAGCGCGGCAGGGCGACGGCGACCCGGGTCTCGGGCACCACGCCCCGCTCGCGCAGCAGTGCCGCGAGCGCCGCCACCCGGGCGTCGAACCGGGCGTACGTCAACTCCTCGCCACCGGCCCCGCCGTCCGCGTACACCACGGCGGTCGCGTCGGGCGTCGCCGCCGCCTGCGCCGCGACCAGCTCGGGCACCGACACGGACGGCACCGGCACGGCGGTGTCGTTCCACTCGACCAGCACCTGCCGCCGCTCCTCGGGGAGGAGCACGTCGACGGCGCCGACGGTGCGGGCGGGGTCGGCGGCCAGCGCCTCCAGCAGCCGCACCAGCCGTGCGCCGACGCGGGTGATGCCGTCGGGCGTGAAGACGCCGGTGCGGTAGCCGAACCGCAGGCTGAGCCCGGCGTCCTCCGGCACCACCAGCAGCGTCAGCGGATAGTGGGTGCCCGCGTGGACGTGCGGGTCGGTGACGGCGAGGCCGGGACCCGGCCGGAAGGTGGCCGGGTCGACGGGGAAGTTCTCGAAGGTCAGTACGGTGTCGAAGAGCCGGTCCAGGCCGGTGAGGCGGGTGATGTCCGGCAGGCCCAGGTGTGCGGCGGCCGCGCGGCGCGACTGCCGGCTCTGCATCCCGCGCAGCATGTCCCGCAGGTCGTCCGCCGGACGCAGTCGTACGCGCACGGGGACGGTGTCGACGAACAGGCCGACCATCGACTCGGCCCCGTCGACCTCGGCCGGACGGCTGGCGACCGTGGTGCCGAACACGACGTCGTCACGCCCGGTCAGCCCGGCGAGGAGGAGCGCCCACGCGCCCTGGACGACGGTGTTGAGGGTGAGCCCGTGCGCGGCGGCCAGGTCCCGCAGGGCGCCGGTGGTGCCGGTGGGCAGGTCGACGGTGTGGCGGCCCTGGGACGGCTCCGCCTCCGCCGTGGCGTCCGGCACGAGGAGCGTCGGCGCGTCCAGTCCGTCGAGCTCGGCGCGCCACGCGGCGCGGGCCGCGGCACGGTCCTGCCGCCCGAGCCAGGACAGGTACGTGCGCGGCGGGGTCACCTGCGGCAGGGGCTCGCCGTGGTAGAGGGCGAACAGCTCACGGCCCAGCAGGGGCAGCGACCAGCCGTCGAGCAGCATGTGGTGGTGGGTGAAGAGCACGGCGTGCCGTTCGGGGGCGAGCCGTACCAGGGCGACGCGCAGCAGCGGGGGACGCGCCAGGTCGAAGCGTCCGGCCCGTTCCCCGGCGGCCACCTGCCGCAGCCGCCGGTCCTGTTCCCGGGGGCCGGCGGCCGTCGGCGGCCCGGTGAGGTCGACGTCGCGCCAGGGGAGTTCGACGTCGTCGAGCACCACCTGCGCCGGCACGTCGGTGGTGTCGGCGACGAACGCCGAGCGCAGCACGGGGTGCCGGCGCAGCAGAGCCTGCCAGGCGCCGCGCAGCCGGGCCCCGTCCAGCGGGCCCTCGACCGTGAAGCCGAGCTGCACGGTGTAGTCGTCGTCCCCGGCGTTCTGCGCATCGTGCAGGGACTGGAACAGCAGGCCCTGTTGTACGGGGGAGAGGGGCAGGACGTCCGAGAAGGACGGATAGCGGGCCCGCAGGCGTCCGAGGTCGTCCTCGTCGAAAGCGGACGGGGCGGCGTCCCGCGCGGGGGCCGCGTGACCCGTGCCGCTGCCCCGCGGAACCGCGACGGCGGACAGGTCCGCCACGGTCGGGTGCTCGAACACGTCGCGCAGGGTGAGGGCCAGCCCTTCGCGGCGTGCGGCGGCGACCAGGCGCATCACCGAGACGCTGTCGCCGCCGAGAGCGAAGAAGTCGTCGTCGATGCTCACGCCGGACGGCGTGTCGAGCAGGTCGGCGCAGAGCCGGCAGAGGGTCTCCTCGACCGCGTTCCGGGGCGCCCGGCCGGCATCGGCGGCGGTCGCCGCCGGGGCGGGCAGCGCGGCCCGGTCGAGCTTGCCGTTCGCCGTCAGGGGCAGCTGCGGGAGGGCCACGAAGGCCGCGGGCACCATGTACGGGGGCAGGCGCCGGGCCAGCGCCCCGGCCAGCTCCCGGTCGCCTGCCACGGGCTGCGCACCCGGGACGAAGTACGCGGTCAGCTGCCGCCGGCCCGGCGTGTCCTCGCGGAGCACGACCGCGGCGCGGGCCACGCCCGGCTGTTCCGCCAGCACGGCCTCGATCTCGCCCGGTTCGATGCGGAACCCGCGCACCTTGACCTGCTGGTCCGCCCGGCCCGTGCAGACCAGCCGGCCGTCCGGCGTCCAGTGTGCGAGGTCGCCGGTGCGGTACATCCGGGTGCCGGGCGCACCGAAGGGGTCGGCCACGAAGCGTTCGGCGGTCAGGCCGGGCCGCTGCGCGTACCCGCGCGCCAGTCCGGCGCCGGCGATGTACAACTCGCCCACCACGCCGGGCGGTACGGGCTGCATGGCCCGGTCGAGGACGTACACCGCCGTGCCGGTGATCGGCCGTCCGATGGTGACCGGCGCCGATGACGCGGCGTCCGAGTCCTCGGGTGACAGCTCCGCCGCGGTCGACCAGACCGTCGTCTCCGTGGGGCCGTAGACGTTGGTCACCGACGCGGCGGACGCGAGGAGTTCACGGGCCAGTGCGGCCGGCAGCGCCTCACCGCCGACCAGGACGCGGACACCGCCGAGGGCGGGTGCGACCTCGGCGGCCACCGCCTGCCAGAGGCTCGGCGTCGCCTGCATCACCGACACCCGCTCGGCCACCAGCAGGTGCCGCAGCCGTGCGGGGTCGCGTACCTCGTCGGCCCCGGCCACCACCACGGCGGCCCCGGCCACCAGGGGCGCGAGCAGTTCCAGGTTGGCGATGTCGAAGCCCAGGGTGGTCACGGCGAGCAGGCGGTCACCCGGGCCCAGTCCGGCCCGTCCGGCCATGTCCAGCAGCAGGTTGCCGAGGCCCGACCGGGGGACGACGACGCCCTTGGGCCGCCCCGTGGACCCCGAGGTGAAGACGACGTACGCGGCGGCCGATCCGTGCACCGCGGCGGGGAGCACGTCCTGCGGCTCCCGAGGCCGTTGCCGCCCGTCGGTCAGGACGCGTCGCGGGCCGCTCGGCACCCGCTCGGCCAGTGCGGCCGTCGTCAGGACGACGGCCGGGCGCGCCTCGGCCACCGTGAGCTCCAGCCGTCCGGCCGGATGCGTCAGGTCCAGCGGCAGATAGGCGGCGCCGGATCGCAGGACGGCCAGCACACCGGCCACCAGGTCCGCGCAGCGCGGCAGCGCCAGCGCCACGCGGTCCTCCGGGCCCACTCCGTGACCGGCCAGGACGCCGGCCAGACGGGTCGCCCGGGCGACCAGTTCGCGGTACGTCAGGGTTTCCGGGCCGGCGGTGACCGCGACGGCGTCCGGCGTCCGGGCCGCCTGGGCCGCGACCAGCTGCCACGGGTCGCCCGCCGGGTCGCTCACCAGAGCGGGAGCGGGAACGGCGCGGTCGTGGGCGTTCCCGGGACCGGACCAGTCGCCCAGCACCCGCCGCCGCTCGCCCTCGTCGAGCAGGTCACCGTGGCCGATGGGCCGCGCGGCGGCGTCGTCCCCCACGGTGAGCCGTTCCAGCAGCCGCAGGAACCGCCCGTGATGTCCGGCCAGCTCACCGTCCGAGTACAGGGCGGGATTGCCGTCGACGACGACCTTGATGGCGCCGCGCTGTCCCGGGCGTCCGCCGTAGCTGGCGATCGACAGGTCGGCCACCGGCCCGACGGCCAGACTGTGCAGGGATCCGGGCAGGCCGCCGAAGGAGAAGTCCTGGCCGAACGGCATGACGTTGACGACCGGCCCGTAGAGCCGGCCGCCCGCGGAGAGGCCGAGGTCGCGGGCGAGGTCCGCCTCCGGGTAGCGCTGATGCCGTACCGCGTCCTTCATCTCGGCCGCGACCCGGGCGGTCAGCTCGCCGTAGGTCAGGCCGGGGTCCACCCTCAGGCGCAGCGGGACCACGTTGGACACCATGCCGGGGACGGCGTCCGAGGCGGACCCGGTGCGCGCGGTGACCGGGAAGCCCAGCACCAGGTCGTCCGCCCCGGTCATCCGGTGCAGGTAGGCGGCGGCGCCCGCGACGAAGGCGGCCGGCCAGCTCGACCGGGCGGTCCGCGCGACCGCCCGCATCCCCGACTCGGCCTCCCTGCTCAGGTACGCGGTCCGCCGGTGCGCCGGGGCGCAGGGCGGCGCCGAACGTTCCACGAGAGCGGCCGGCGCGGGCCGGCCGGCCATCCGCTCCCGCCAGTACGCCCGGTCGGCGCGGAAGTCGTCCGAGGCCCGGTAGGCCGTCTGCTCGTCCAGCAGTTCACGGAACGGGCGCAACGCCCCCTCCGCGGGATCGCGCCCTTCCAGGAGAGCGGTGTAGATGGCCGCGGCGCGCCGCATGGCGATGCCGGCGCCGGCCCCGTCGCTGATCACATGGTGGACGCCGGAGTACCACCAGTGGCGCTGCTCGGCGACGCGGATCACCGCGCTGGTGAGGTTCGGGGGGTGGCCGACACGGCGCGGGCGCGCCATGTCGGCCGTCATCCAGCGGTGCGCGGCGGCCTCGGGGTCGGCCTCGGCGGACACGTCGACGAAGAGCTGCTCCCACGCGTCGTCCGGCTCGGCCCACTGGCGCAGTTCGCCCTCGTGCTCCCGGATCCGGACGCGGAACCCCTCGGCCTCGTCCAGGAAGCGGCGCGTGGCCTCGGCCAGCAGCGCGATGTCGAGCGGGCCGGCGATGTCGACGTAGATGCCGAGGTTGTAGGCGCGGCTGTCCGGGGCCAGTTGCTGGCCGAACCACATGCCCGACTGTCCCGGGGTCAGTGGCAGGCCACGAAGGTGGTCGTCTTGCACGTACGTACTCCCAGGCGCATACGAGGGGGGTGAGCGGCGAGCGTGGTGCGACGGCGGTATCGGTCCGGGAAGGGCCTGGTGACCACGGCGTTCGCCGCGCCGGCCGGCCGCGATCCGGAATGATCGACTGCCGATCCGGTGTCTAGCACGGCGAGTTGACCGGCCGGGGTGTCCGCCGACCCGAAATGATCTTTGGGTGAACTGCCCCGCTCGGGGTGGGCGGGCACGGAGCCCGCCGCCGGGTGGAGGAACCGGAGGTTCCGCCCACGGCACGTCCACGGCGTTCACCCCGGCATCACCCGTGCGAGCCGCCTGTTCACCCAGCTGAACTCTTCCCCAACCGCAGTGACGCGTACGGCGCGTGCGGCGTCCCCTGCCCTCACGGCCGGATGCCATCATCCAGCCGTCACGGCGCCTCTCCGTGACCCCGCAGACCCCGAGGATCCCCATGGCACAGCCCGCCGCCCCGCTCGTGAGCGCGGTGGACAAGAGCGCCGTACGGACGCGCCGAGCGCTCCGTGCCCTGCTGCTCGGCCTCTTCGCCGGCCTGCTGTCCAGCACGGTGGTCGTCACCGCTCTGCCGCGCGTCGTCGCCGACCTGGACGGCGGTCAGGCCGCCTTCACGTGGGTGGTCGCGGCCACGATGGTGGCCTCGACGCTCGGTCTGCCGCTGTGGGGGAAGCTCGCCGACCGCGCCGACCGCAAGACGCTGGTCCAGATCTCACTGGGGCTGTTCGCCCTGGGATCGGCATGGTGCGCGCTCGCGGGCGACGTCGGGCAGTTGATCGCCGGGCGGGCGGTGCAGGGGCTGGGGGCCGGCGGGGTGAACGCGCTGGCCCAGGTGATCGTGGCCGCGCTGGTCCCGCCACGGGAGCGCGGCCGGTACAACGGCCGCATCACGCTGGTCATGACGGCCGGAACGGTCGCCGGCCCCCCGCTCGGCGGTGTGCTGGCCGACACTCCGGGGGTGGGCTGGCGCGCCTGCTTCCATCTGGGCGTGCTCCTCGCGGCCGGCGCAGCCCTCACCCTCCACCGCACGCTGCGGCTGCCCGACTCCGGGCGCATGTCGCACGGTCCACGTCCCGACCTGTGGGGTGCGGCCCTGCTCACCGCGACGGTCGGGGCTCTCCTCCTCACTGTCACCTGGGCCGGGAACGGCGTGCCGTGGGTGTCCTGGCCGGTGGCGGGAACGGCCTGTGCCGTGCCCGTCCTCGCCGTGCTGTTCGTCCGGCGGCAGTCACGGGCCGTCGACCCGCTGCTGCCGCCACACCTGCTGCGGGACCGCACCGTCGCGCTGTCGGCGCTGGCCGGCTTCGCGGTCGGCCCGGCGCTGTTCGCTGCTCCCGCCCTGCTGGCCCAGTACTTCCAGGTCGCCCGGGCGCAGCCGCCGGCCGTGGCGGGACTGCTGACCCTGCCGATGATCGCCGGCCTGCTGTCCGGGTCCGTCGTCTCCGGCCGGCTCATCAGCGAGCGGGGCCGCTGGAAACTCCCCCTGGCCGCGGGGGGCCTGCTGCTCGTCCTCGGCTTCTCCGTCATGGGCACCGTGGGGGCCCGTACGCCGCTGCTCCTGGTGGGCGCCGCCCTGTTCGCGGGAGGCTCCGGCGTCGGCGTCGTCTCGCAGAACCTCGTGCCGATCGCCCAGAACGCGGCGCCCCCCGACGACCTCGGCGCCGTCACCTCCTTCGTGATCCTCTCCCGCAGCCTCGGCGGTGTGCTGGGTCTCGCCGCACTCGGCTCCCTGCTGACCGCCCGCGTGGACACCCTTGCCGCCGCGCACGCCCCGGCCGGGACCGGACTCGACGGCGGCCTGCCGGACCTGCGCACGCTGGGTCCCCCGGCCGTGGACAGCGTCCGGACGGTGTACGGCCAGGCCTTCGGCGACGTGTTCACCGCCGCCGTCCCCTTCGCCCTGCTCGCACTGGCCGCCGTCCTGCTGCTGCGGGAGGCGCCTTTGCGCTCGGCCCCCGACGAGCACTGAGCGTGGGGCGCCGACTGCCCTCCGCGGCCTTCCAGCCGGCCGGGAACCGGCATCGCGTCGCTACGCCCCCGTTCCGCGTCACTCATGTCGGACGGGTGTCTCGGCCGCCTGTACGGTCGGTTCCCGGCGTGCTCGACGAAGCGCTTGCGGTAGCCGTCGTCGACCCAGACCTTGCGGGTGGTCGGGTGGTCGGGTGGTCGGGTGCAACCTGCCCGAGCAGACGGGTGCCGGCCACCGGGTCCTGGACACTGGCTGCGGTGACCAGCACCGCCAGCAGCAGACCGAGGACGCAGATCGCAGTGCAGATTCCCGTGGACGTGGCGGCCGGATGGCTGGAGGACAACCGGCTGCGGCTCGAGCACGTACGCAAGGCGGTCGCGAAGAGACGACCTGATGATCTGACGCAATGAGATGATCTTGGGGTGTCTGGTGTGATCACGGCGTCGGAGCCGTCCTGGACAGCCCCGTTCACCGGGCTGAGCCCGCGCCAGTTCGGCAAGCTGATCACTGCGCTCCGGCGTGAGGGGGCGGATCCGGTACGCAAGGGCCGGCCCTGGAGGCTGTCGCTGGAGGACCGGGTTCTGCTGGTCGCCGCGTACTGCGCACGAACCTGACCTTGCGGCAACTGGCCCCGCTGTTCGGGGTGTCCAAGTCGGCGGCCGACCGCATCATCGACCACCTCGGCCCCTTGCTCGCGCTCCAGCAGCGCAAGCGGTTCCGCAAGGACACCGTGCTGATCGTGGACGGCACCCTGGTCCCCACCCGCGACCACACCGTGGCCGAGCAGTCCAAGAACTACCGGTACTCCACCAACCACCAGGTCGTCATCGACGCCGCCCCCCGGCTCGTCGTCGCCGTCGGCCGCCCGGCCACCGGAAACCGCGACGACTGCAAGGCACGGGAGCTGTCCGGCGCGAAAGACGCCGTCGGCCACACCACGGTGATCGCGGACGGCGGCTACCGCGGCACCGGCCTGGTCATCCGCGGGATGGGCAGGGGCCCGGGAGCCGTGGCCCTACCGCGGCACCGGCCTGGTCATCCGTGGGATGGGCAGGGGCCCGGGAGCCGTGGCCACGATCATCGACTCCCAGTCGGTGAAGGCGGCCTCCACCGTCGGCAAGGACAGCCGCGGCTACGACGCAGGCAAAGAGATGATGATGAACGCCCGTCGGCATGCCCGGGACTACGAACGGCTCATCCAGCGCTCGGAGACGCTGATCACCTGGGCCGCAACCACGCTCATGACCAGGCGTCTCGTCCGAACCGGCCGGACGAAGCAGCAAGAGGCGGACCCGCCGACCCGTCATCCCGTCCTCCGACGAGGGAAGAAGCGGCGCCGCAGACGGTCACCGACTTCGCCGACGACCATCACCAGCACCGCACTCGCCGCACAGCCCGCGAGACTCGTCGGCTGGTCGAACAGCGTCCCCAAGCCCAAGAAGGCAGCGGTAATAGCCGCCCACCACGCAACCCACAAGCTGACCACGGACCACCAGCGCCGTCTCTTCACACGATCAAGATACGTCCCCCACACTCCGATCGGAGCGGGCCCGGCGTCAGAAGCAGGTGCTCGCCTTCAACGACGTCACCGTCGAGATCCGATCCTCGGGCTCTCAAGAACCGTCCCAGAGCCCCAGACGTTTGAGCCGACGCTGCCGCAGCCGCTCTCCAGCCGCTGTCAGAGCGAAGAGGAGCCACACAACCAGCCCGGCCAGCGCTGCTACCACGGGACCGTCAGATCCGTCCCCGGACGACACCATCAGAAAGAAAAGCGCAAAGGGCACAGCCATGCAGAGGCCGGCGCCGACCGGGCGCCGGGCCACCCATTTCTGAACACGAGTCGGGCGCCTCTGCCCACCAAACGCCCGGTCCACGGCCCAAAACGCATCACCCAGAGACCGCCACCAGCTCGTCACGGCTGAAGGATAGGGCAGCCGGTCGGACCTGCCGATAGAAGGCTCAGGCCCGAGCTGGTGGAGGAACAACTACTGAGTGCGGCCCTGCGTCACCGATACAACCATGTGGTCATGTCCGTCTCCAGACCGAGGCATGTCTCAGAGGCACCGGGTGGGAGGTCTGCTTCGGCACGGGCACAACGGTGGCGGAGCGTCGCGCGGTGGCGGGTGACACCCTTACGGCGAGACGGTCACCGTGCTTGGAGCCGGGGCCGGCCCGGCGTTCCGACGTCCCTTTCGCCCGCAGCGTCTCACCGGTCAGAAGGGCGTCTGACCTGCCTCATCCCGCCAGGCGGGCATGGATGGCTTCACTGATGGTCCGCACCGCACGGTCAACACCTCGCACCCTGGCCTCGGGGGAGAGCTGTTCGGATTCGTAGATGAACGCTGTGGAGCCGCGCCGGCTGCCGCAGTAGTCGACGATGCCGTGCTCGATCTGCGTCCGCAGTGCACTCTCGTATCCGTGGCGCTCGTACGCACCGGAGTCGTCGCCGGCGATAGGTAGAAGATGGGTGGTGAGGTTCTGCAGTTTCGGCCGCAGGCCCGAAGCGGGGGAGTGCTCGAAGGCCCAGCCGTTGACGAAGACACGGTCGATCCACCCCTTCAACAGTGCAGGCATCGACCACCAGTACACGGGGAAGACCAACACGAGATCGGTGGCACGCTCAAGACGACGGTGCTCAGCCATGACGTCAGCCGGATAGTTGCCGCCCTCGTGGTACGCCCGGCGATCCGCCGGAGTGAACCGGGGGTCGAACCGTTCCTCGGACAGGTCGGCGATCTCGACCGAACCGGGTTGAAGAGCTGCCTCCAGTCTTTCCAGCACGTAATGCGTCAGGGACCGGGGGTCCGGGTTGGCGGCGACTAGCAGGGTATGCATCGGTGGCTCCAGTTACGTGAAAAACGGACGCTGACAAGTGGTGTGGAGGTGCAGGACCGCGCGCGGTGCTCCGCCTCCCGGAGTGCAGTACGCCAGGCCGGGACCTGCGGGACTCAGCACCGCCAGGTTTCCGCTGCCGTGGCCCGCAGGACGAAGTCCTCGAAGGTCCGCGGCGCGCGTCCCAGCACGGTGGCGACGTCGTCCGTCGTCCAGGCGGCGGCCCCGCGTTCAAGCAGCACGAACATCTCGGCGAGGTGCCGGGCCTCGTCCTCGCTCCAGCCCTCCTGAACCAACCTCGCGGTGTACTTGGCTGGGGAGATGCGCCGGTAGACGATGGGCAGCCCGGACGCCCGGGAGATCAGGTCGACTGCCTCCGCCCAGGTCAGTCCGCGCGGCCCGGTCAGCTCATAGACCCGACCAGCGTGCCGGCCGGGCTCGGTCAGTACCGCGGCCGCTACGTCGGAGACGTCCTCGACGTCGATGAACGGCTCGGGGACTGCACCCGCCGGAAGCGCCAGCTCGCCGGCGGCCAGCGGGGCGCGGAAGGGGTGCCCGTCGAAGTTCTGGGCGAAGTTCGAGGCGCGCAGGACGGTCCATTCCAGCGCCGAGCCGCGCACGGCGTCCTCGGCCGAGCGCATGTCCAGCCCGAACGGGGAGTCGCCCCAGTCGTCGGCGCCGTGACCGGAGAGCAGGACCAGGCGCCGCACACCGGCGGCCTCGGCCTGCGCCACGAAGTCGTGCACCGGACCGGGCACGGGCGGGGGCACCACGTAGACGACGGTGACGCCCCGCAGGACCTGATCCCAGTCGGCGGGGTGGAACCAGTCGAACGGGGTCTGACTGGAACGGGAGGCGGCGCGCACGGGTGTGTCGCGCAGCCGCAACCGGGCGGCCACCCGCCGGCCGGTGTTGCCCGTCGCGCCGAGGACGAGAGTGATGTCGTTGCTCATGACGGCGAGCCAACAGCACGCACCCGGACGGTTCCATAGGTGATACGCCGGATCACCTGGGTAATCGTCTGGATCGTTTAGCCTTGGCGGGTGGATGCTTTCGGCGACCTACTGCGCGGATTGCGGGCCCAGGGCTCGTTGTTCGGCAGCTCGACCCTGACCCCGCCCTGGTCGCTGCACTTCGTGGACGGCGCACCGCTGACCTTGTGCACCGTCCTCTCCGGAGGCGGCTGGATCGTGCCGGAGCGCCGCCCGCCCGAGCGTCTGGACATCGGCGAGACAGTGATCGTGCGGGGCCCCGCGCCGTTCCTCTTCGTCGATGAGGTGGGCACCCGGGCCGAACCCGTCGCGTGCGGCGCGTTCTGCTCGACGCCCGAGCAGGGCGGGACCCAGTACCGGCTCGGCTGGCACGATGCCGGTACCGGCGGGGAGAACACGACGACCCTGGTCGTCGGCGCCTATCCGGTGCGCGGCGAGATAAGTCGCAGGCTGCTGGACGCGCTGCCCGTCGTACTGCGCGTGGGATCCGGCGACGGGCCCGACCCCGTGTGGGACCACCTCGCCGCCGAGGTCGCCGCCGACACACCGGGCCAGCAGGTCGTCCTCGACCGACTGCTGGACTGGATGCTGGTGTGTGCGCTGCGCGAGTACTTCGACCGGCCCGGCGGCACTCCGCCGGGCTGGTACTCCGCCGGGCGCGACCCGGTGGTGGGCGCCGCGCTGCGCCTGCTGCACGGGGAACCGGCAGCGCCGTGGACGGTTGCCTCGCTGGCCAGCCGGACCGGGGTGTCGCGGGCCACGCTGGCGAAGCGGTTCACCGACCTGGTCGGCGAACCGCCGCTGACCTACCTCACCCACTGGCGCATGACGCTCGCGGCGGACCTGCTGACCGAGCGCGAGACGGTGACTGTCGCGGAGGTCGCCCGCGCCGTGGGCTACTCCGACGCGTTCGCGTTCAGCGCGGCGTTCAAACGGGTCCGCGGCATCAGCCCCAGCGCGTACCGGCGCACTGCGACGGCTTCACCCCCCAGCCGGCCGGCACACTCCCCTGACACGTCCCCCGGCGTCCGCCCTCACCTTCAGGGCCCCCGCTGGTCAGCAAAATAGAGGTGCAAACGGCCTCCGAGTGTTCACCCCCACCCAGATGAACAGCAGTTGCACCGACTGACCCTGTTCTTTATCCACCAAGATCTTCCGGGCTTGCCGACGGCCTTGAGGGTCTCGGGGCGTTTGACGGCCTTGCCGATGTCGTAGCGGAGTGCCCGGTGTCTGTTCCTGGTGCCGGGTGGTCGTCCGGGGGCGGCGCCGCGGGGTCTGGGAACACGGGCCGGGCAGGCGAGGTGAGCGCGGATGTTCCTGAACCCCCGGCGGACCCGGGCGGGGGTGAGCCGGCCGGAGGCGGTGGGCTTCTCCCAGGGACGGCGGAGGCCCGCGGCGAGAGGGCGGGCGAGCCGGAGCTGGGTGCGAGCGACGATCAGGATCCGGGTTCAGCGGTCCGCCGCCTCGGGGGTACGGAGTTTCGGGGTGGTCCAGCCGAGGGTCTGCTTCGCGAAGCGGAAGGTGTGCTCCAGATCGAAGCGACGGGGAAACGCCTGCCAGAAACAGTGCCCGTCGTCCGGGGTGACACCAGTCTTCGAGGACCACGACCACACCGGCGGAGCGCGCCGTTCCTTCGACAGATCCTTCAACTGGATCAGCGCGCCATGCGCGGGGCGACCCGGTCGACCGGGGTGAGCTCGACCGGAACGGGAAAGTACTGCTCGCAGCGGCGCCGTGCCGTACAGCTCCTCCGGGCGGCTGCTGGCGAACCCGAGATGCTCACCCGGGCTCTGCCACGCCGCCTCGGCGTCATCGGAGCGCTCGTCATCGCCCCACACCACTTCCTCGAACAATGCCTGCACAGCCGGCCTCGGACGGACCACCGCCTGCCCCCCTCGCCCGGTACGAAGCGATGCTCTGCGGAACCGCGCCCGGCAGGCCATTCGGTGGCCGTGCAAGCACCGCCCGGGTACGCCATAGGGTTTGGAGGGACGGGTGTCTGGCAGTAGTGCGCCGAGGGAGGCCTGTCGTGCCCGCCGACGCTGTCGGCCGGGCGCCCTATGAAGCAACGGAGACCAGCGGTGGTGCAAGTGGAGCTCGGGACTGTGGTGGCCATGGCGCGGGAGATCGCCGAGGGGGTTCTCGCCCCGGAGGCTGCGGCCGTGGACGCGGAGCAGAGATGGCCGGAGAAGGGTATGGCTGCGCTGCGGTCCCGGCTGGGCGGGCTGGTGGTGCCGACGGGGTGCGGCGGGATGGGGCACGGGCTGCTGGCGGTGGCGCAGGTAGGTGAGGCGACGGGACGCGCCTGCGCCTCGACGTCGATCTGCTTCGGTATGCACCTCGTCGGCTCCGCGGTGATCGCTGCGAAGGCCAGCCGCCGGCAGCAGGAGCATTATCTGGAGCCGATTGCGGCCGGTGACCATCTGACGACTCTGGCTCTGTCCGAGCCGGGGACGGGCGGGGAGTTCTGGCTGCCGCAGACCCGTATGGAGCGGGTGGCGGAGGACCGGCTGCGGCTGACCGGATCCAAGAGCTTCGTCACCAACGCCGGCCACGCGGACTCCTATGTCCTGTCGACCCTGGCCGCCGGGCCGGGAAAGCCGCCGGGGCAGTTCTCGTGCACGGTGGTCGACGCCACCGTGCAGGGGCTGGAGTGGGGACCCGAGTGGCAGGGTTTCGGCATGCGCGGCAATGCCTCACGAGGGCTGGAGCTGCGGGGAGTCGAGATCGCCGACTGGTGCCTGCTGGGGGAGGAGGGCGATGAGATCTGGTACGTTTTCAATATTGTCGCCCCCTATTTCCTGATGGCCATGGCTGGCACCTACCTCGGTGTCGCCGCGGCGGCTCTGGAGGAGGCCCGTACTCATCTGCTGCGGCGCAAAGGGACGCGTGCGGGCCGGCCCGCTGCCGGGCAGCCGGTCGTCCAACACCGGCTGGGCACGATGTGGGCCCGCGTGGAACGCACCAGGCGGCTGATCTACCACGCCGCCTCCGAGGCGGAGATCGGCGCCCCGGAGGCTCTGCTGGGGCTGGCCTCGGCCAAGGCCGAGGTGGCCGAGGCCGCGGAGGCGACCGTCAATGACGCCCTGACCCTGGTCGGCGGCATCGGTTACGGTGAGCACTCACCCCTGCACAGACTGCTGCGCGATGCCCGAGCCGCGCACGTGATGTCCCCGGTGACCGATCTGCTGCGGGTGTGGACCGGCAGAGCCCTGCTCGACGAACCGCTCCTTGAGGGCTGAGGCGATGAATCAGGGTAGTCCTTTGCTGCTGCTCGTCGACGTCCCGCAGCGGACGGTCAACGCCATCACCGCCGAGCTGGCCTCGACGACCGAGATCATCCAGTGCACGGCGCAGGACGTGCTGGCCTACACGCGCGGAACGCCCGGCCTGCGCCGGCCCACGGTGGCGGTACTGGGGGAAAGCGTCACGGCGCCTGTCGGTGTCGTCCACTCCCTGCGGCCCCACCCTGCGGACCTGGCGGTCGCCGTGACGGTCGCCCCCGCCACGCGGGACAAGCTCGCCGTACTTCCGCTTCTGTTCCCCGACGATGTCGCTCACCGTGTGCAGGACAGCGAGACAGCGCAGCGGACAGCCCAGGTAGTGAGCGAGCTGCTGCAGCAGCTCAGCCGTCGCCAAGCGCACGCCGCGGCGCAGGCCGCGGCCCAGCAGCACCTGTCTTCGGGTACCTCGATCGACCGGCAGTTGGGGGAGCGGCTGCTGGGACAGTTCCTGGCCCAGGCCCCGACCGGTGTGCTCATGCTGGACGGCGACGCCGTGATCGCCTGGAACCCTCGGGCCGCCGACATCCTGGAGCTGACGGAGCCGGACTCGGTGCACCAGCCGGTGACCGACCTGTTCCCCGAAGACCAGCGCACCGTCCTGCAACACCACCTGACCACCTCCGGGCAATACCGGGACGCCGAGCCCGACGCGGTCTTCGAACGCGTTCGCAGCGATGGCACCTCCCAAGCCCTGCGCATGGCTGTCCGCCAGCTCCTGGACACCGAAGGACGCCACCGCACCCTGATCCTCACCGAGGATGTCACCGACCGCCTGCACGCCCAGCGCAAACTGGCCGAACGCACCGGCCACGCCCTGCTCACCGCCGAAGTCGCCGCCGCCATGACGGCGCCAGGGCCACTTGATGAACGCCTGCACAGGTGCGTGCGCGCCGCCACCGACCGCCTGGGCGCCGACCGCGTCTGCACCTGGACCCTGAACACCCGGGGCGAACTGGTCCACGCCGTCTGCGCCGAGGACGACGCCGAATCCCCCGATGCACCCTTCTGCGAGACGGTTCAGCGCGCCCTGGTCGAACAGGTCGTCGCGGCACGCCGCCCGCACCTGGACGCCCCACCCCACACCGACCCGCACGCCTCTCCACCCACGGACGGCCGGGGCTCTTTCGCCGCTTTCCCTCTCATCTCCGGCGGGGAGCTGCTCGGCGTGCTGACGCTGACCACGCGCCTGGCGCTGCCCGGCTCCGTCCTGGCCACCTTGGAGAACATCGCTGACCAGATAGCCGTCGGCATACAGCAGGACCGCCTGCTCAACCGCCTCAGCGAGGCAACCCGGGCCCTCGAACGCCCCCTGCTCCCACCCAGACTGCCCGACCTGCCCGGCTTCGACCTCGCCACCCGCTACGCCCCCTTCAGTCAGGGTCTGCATATCGGCGGCGACTTCTACGACGCCTTCACCGCTCCCGACGGCCGCCACGTCCTGGTCCTCGGGGACGTCTGCGGAAAGGGACCCGACGCGGCCGCCATCACCGGCCTGGTCCGCCACACCCTGTGGGCCGCCGCCCAGCACACCAGCGACCCCGCACACGTCCTGAACCTGGTCAACAACGCGTTGCGCCGCCAGAGCACCCCCTTCTGCACCCTCGTCTACGTGGTCCTCGACACCACCCGCACCCCCGCCCGCCTCCGCATCGCCAGCGCCGGCCACCCCGCACCGCTCCTGCGCCGGGCGAACGGCGACACCGCGCCGCTGGAGACACGGGGCACCCTGCTGGGCGTACTGGAGACGCCGCGCCATACGGTCACTGAAGTGGAACTACGACCCGGCGATACCCTGGTGCTCTACACCGACGGCTTCACCGAAGGGGCCGGTGCCGCAGACCAGCGCGACCCGGAAGACCTCGCTGCCATCGTCGCCTCCCTGGCGCCGACCGGCACGGCGGGCTTCGCCGAGAACGTGGCCACCGCCCTGCTGGACGACGCCCGCCGCTGGTGGGGCGAACGGCTGCGCGACGACCTCGCCGTCCTGGCGCTGACGGCCCTGCCGGCCCCAACGGCGCCCGGACAACACGGCACAGGGTGAGGGGACGGCACGGAGCTCACCAGCCGCCGGCTCACGACCTGCGGCGCTGACCCGGGCCGACAACTGACCCGAGGCCAGTCCGGCCGCGAGGTGAGGTTCGCGGGCGGCGCCGGAAGCCACGCCATCCGCTCGGCCATATGTAACCCGGCAAACGCCGCGGGTGTGGGGTCTGAGCCGGCGGCGCGCCCACGCGGCGCCGGGCGCAGGCAGTCGGGCCCCGGAAGGTGGCCGGCCGCCACGGTCGACCGGGCAGGTCCGGGACGGCCGCCCCACGCAGGGTGGTGCGCCGGATCGATGCCCGGCCGTTGCCTCACCGCGTGGTTCTTTCGCCGACCGCGGATGTGCCCGCGCCGATAGCGGGGAGCGAGCGCAGTTCCACGTGAACCGCTCCGGCATCGGCGGAGGCTCCGGAGTGTCCTGAGTTTGGTGGAGTCGTGTCGCTTGGTTTTACGCTACAGGCGCTGCACGTAGTTCGTACTCGACCGGAGTGAGCATCTCCAGGGCCGAGCGCCTGCGCTGGCGGTTGTGGAAGATCTCCAGATACTCGGAGAGTGCCGTGGACAGCTCCAGTCTGGTCCGCCAGCGCCGGCGGTTGAGCAGTTCCACCTGGACCCGGGCCCAGAGGGACTCCATCATCGCGTTGTCCACGCAGTTCCCGATCGAGCCCATGGACGGCAGTAGACCGGAGGCGCGGGCCCGTTCGGTGAACGCCCAGGAGCCGAACTGCACTCCGTGATCGGAGTGGATGATGGTGCCGCCGGGCCGGGGACGGCGGTTGCCGATGGTCATGCTCAGTGCATTGGTGGTCAATGCGGCGGTCGGGGACGCGTCGATGGACCAGCCCACCGCCCGGCGGGCGAAGGCGTCCAGGACCACAGCGCAGTACACCTTGCCCTCCATCGTGGGATGTCCGGTGATGCCGGTGACCCCCAGTGGGTCCCGGGCGTGACGGGTGAAGTTGCGTTCCACCAGGTCGGCGGCCGACGGTGTCTGCGGTCTGGGCCGCCGACGGGCTCGGTTGCCAGGCAGGCCGTGCAGGCCGGCCCGCTGCATCAGCAGTTCCACGGTGCCGTGGTGCACGTGGACGCCCAGACCCAGGGCGAGCTCGGCGTGCACCCGGCGGGAGCCGTAGGTGCCGCGTGAGGCGGTGTGGATGCCGATGAGGGCCTCGGTCAGCCAGGCGTGCCGGACCGTGCGGGCCGAGGGCGGGCGGTCCTTCCAGGCGTAGGAGCCGGACTCCGCGACGTGCAGTGCGCGGCTGGCCGGCTGGACCGGCAGGCCCTCGTCAGCCATCACGCGGATGGCTTCGTACCGCCTTTTGGGCGGGTCGCCTCGCCGAGGAGCACCGCGGCCCGTGAGGTTCCCCCGCATCTCGGGGGAACCTCATATCGAGGGCGACGGCCCGGCCAGTTGCTTCCTCCCTTGCTGCGGTGCATTCGATGACTGCGCCGGATCCGGATCCGGTTGGGCACGACCCGACGGCCTGCCCCAGGCACTGCTGAACTGGTCGTACTTGGGAGCGCCCCCGGTCAAGGACGTGGCCACGGTGGTGGGATGGAGCGTTGAGGAAGTCAGACGGTGCCGCCAGTCCGGCCGTGCGGCCGCCTGGCACCGCCATGCCTCGGCAGGGGTCAGGACCCGGAGGCGGGACGGCGGGGGGAGGGAACCGCGCTCAGGATTTCCCACAGCGGAGTGGAGCCGGCGGCCCACCTGGCGAGCATGTGACGGTCGACGAGGTGGAGTCGCTGGGAGCGGGCGAAGGCGACGGCTTTGTCCGTGAAGCGGCCGTTGGTGACCAGCACGACAACGTCGCCGTTATGTACGGGCCGGCCGGTGCCGTTGAGGACATGCAGGTCCGGGGTTCCGACAGCGGAGCCGGCCAGTCCGGCCTTGCGATGCTTGCATTGGATCACCCACAGGCGACCAAAGGGATCGGTGGCCTTCACATCGGCGCCATTGTCGCCGGCCCCACCGACCCGGATCGCCTCGGGGCAGCCGTCACGGCGCATCAGATCCCGTACGGCTTCTTCAAACTGCCGGTGGTGCAGGGCGTCGATCTGTGGCATCGCGTAGCGCAGTCCCTGCTCCCGCACCCGGTTCCAGCGAGCGGCCTCCCGGCGCCGGTGCACCCATACCCCGGCGGCCGCCGCCGCGACGAGCAGCAGCACGATCGGCACCCAGGGGTGCGCGGCCAGCCACCGCAACGCGCCGACCACCAGGCTCCACGCCACGGCGAGCACCAGGAGCAGCAGACCGGCCTGCTCCCAGCCGGAGGCCCGCCTTGGGCGGTAGGAAGCCGGGCGACGCCTCGGCGCGGACCGGCGCCGAGAGGCGGGAGACGTACGGGGCCGGCGTCGGGCGGGGGAGCGGCGAGTGCTTCGGGATCGAGGGCTCATGCGCCGGCCTGCGAGATGCCGCTCACCAGCTGCTTGATCACGTCGAAGAGGCCCTGGCCCAGTGGGGTCGGCGCGATCACGATGCCCAGGGCCAGGACGAAGAGGGCCGTGTTGCGTTCCTCGACGCGGCTTCTGGCCTGGGTCCTGCGGCGTAACCGCATCACTACGATGACCGCGAGCAGCACCCCCACGTTGATCGTCACCATGCGAAACCCGCTCCCGCCCTGCCCTCGTCCCCTGCACTGTTCCTGGCTGCCCTGAAGGGGCCGGGGAACAGTGCAGCCGATCAGGCGACCGGATCGCAGCGGGTCAGTGAACGTTGGCGGAACGTCGCCGGACGCTGTCTGGTTACCGTCCGGACACCCGTTCCCACAGGTGAACGAGGCAGAAGACCCGACCGGCCGTTCCAGCGCATCGACACCGACCACCCGCAGCTGCGAGCGGGGCCGGGGCCGGGGCTGGCTGCAGATGGCCATTCGCACGGGTGTTTGCGGCCCCTGTCGTGGACCAGGTGGTGAGGAGCTGGTCGGCGACGGCCTCCAGCCCCAGGGCGTGGGCACCCTTGACCAGCAGTAGGTCGCCCGGGAGGAGGATGGCGCGGACGGCGGCGCTGACCGTGTCGGCGGTATGCCCGTCGCAGGCGGGCCCGGTGGTCCGGCGTTCCGGCGGGGTGCACGGTCACGGCCGGATCGCTGCTCGCGCCACCGTCGCCGCGTACGTCCCGATTCCAGGCCCGGACCGCCTCCGCCGGCTTCTCGCCGAGAGCGGGACCCTGGTCACCGAAAGCGTGGACGTACCACTCCCACTCACGCTCCTCGCGGTTCTCACTGTGCCGGGTCTGTACGTACGTGAGGTAGGCGAGCGAGGCCCCGGAGAGGACAACCGGCGCGTCCGAGCCGGTGGCGATCTCGACGACCGAGCTCTCCTGGTCGGCGGCGACCGCCAAGCGGCAGAACCCGGGCAGCGTCGTGGCCGCGTACAGCTGCAGCGACCCGAAGTACGTCCACCGCCGGCAGTCGTCGCCACCGGAAAGCACGGCATGCGGACGGCCGCCCGTTCCGCGGACCTGTGGATCACCCAGGACGTCGGCCAGGCCCCGACCGCCTGCGCCGGCGCACCACATGCCGAGGTGCGCCGCCAGGTCGCCCTGCTGGACGAAGTCTGTGCACGGCAGGGGCGTGAGCCCGGCATGCTGCCGCGCCTGGCCGTATCGGGGTACGGCGGTGAGCACCCCCTGTCCTCGGTCGAGGGGTTCCGCGACTGCGTGGGCAGGTATGCGGAACTGGGCATCGCGACACTGGCCGTCCTGTGGCCCCGCGGGAACCAGGAACGCACCCGCCTCGCTGTGCTGGAACAAGCGGCGGCCGAGTGCCTGAGACATCGGTCCGTCCCCTGAACCCGTCTCAGGGCCGGCGTTGGCCGACGGTCCCGTGCGACGGAGCCCTGCCTCTGTGCTCCCGTACTTCGAGGCAGGCGGCCCTTCGCCGGTCTCCGGTCCGGGCCCGGTGTCCCGAGGTGCGGGTGGCAGGCCGCCGCGCGGCATCCGCACGGCGCCGCGCGCCCCGGTGCCGGGAAACGAGGGGGAGGTCCGCTTCCGCCGGCCGTGCTTGAAGCCGTTCCGCCGGAAGTCCTCAGTCGAGAGCACACCCGGCGCATCGCGAGGGCCGTGCCGAGCGCCCCGCTCGAGGACCGACGTGGTGCGGACGGGGGAGGACCGCCTGGCGGACGTAGCCGAACGACATCCGGTCGTCCGTCCGCCCGGGACGCACTTGTACGCGCCGCCCGCGTCGCACCACCCCGTACGGAACCACCACTACGCCGAAGGAGTCGCCGAGCGCCCGCTGTCCGCAGGCGTTCGGGTGGAAGGATCTTTTGAGGCCTCCCTGGAACACGCCGGTGCTGAAGTAGCGGGTCCAGTCCGTGGTCGCCGGGGCCGGTCGGTTCTTCGCGTCCGCGCCCCTGGTCGACTTCGAGCAGGTCTCGTGTCCTGGAAGGCGTCGATCAGGTCGGTGAAACCGGCGTTGTGCGCATGGGCGAGGCAACGATCCCGGACGAGAGCGGGGGAACCAGGGAGCCCCGTGCCCGGCCGGGGGCCTGATCGCCCGGTGGGCACCCCTGGTGGGCCCGGCTGTTCGCCAGGGTGCCGTTCTCCGGGGAGCGCGTTTCCGATGCGCGAGGCAGCCGGACGGGTGGGACTGGACGACCAGCCGGTAGGCGTTTACGCCGGTCTCCTCGTACCCGTTCTCGGCCATGACGGGGCGAATGTCCTTGACGGCCTTGTCGAGGAGGACCACGGTCCGGCCGGGCTCCGTGTTCGGAGCGGCCTGCTCCGAGACGTGGCACGACGTCCCGAACGGGCTCTCGAACGCAGTGATGCAGTCGGCGGTGATGTCACCGGAACCCACGCCGTTGCCGCTGACGGGGACGACGGCCCGGACGCTGTCCTGCTTCGCCACCTGATCCAGCCGACCGTCCTGCGACTGTTCGCACCCGGACGGCTTTCCGCCCGCCTCGAGCGGTGGGATGTTCTCCGGGCTCGCCCGGAGCGCGCCGGATTCACCGTCTTGAGCATCCCCCTTGGAGGGAACGGCCGCGCTTTTGATCCCGGCCGTGTCCGACCGGTGGCACTCCCCGCTGTCGCCCAGGGACACGATGGCCGGAACATCCTGCGCACTTCTTCGACCTCCCGGGGGACCTCGAGATCGAGCGGGAAGGGCGTCATGCGTGTCATGCGTGCCTCATCTCGTGATGCCCTGATGTCCTTGTCGCGGTTCCCGCCCTTCACGCTCCTCGACCGGTGCTCCGGTACAGGCACGCAGCTCCGCCCGTCCCGTCGGCTGCGCCGAGGACGGCATCGGCACGCCGTCGACGACCACTCCCGCGCCGTCCTGAGCACCGTTTACCCCGGTGTGCCGAGCACCGGGGACTCAGGCGTGCGGTGTGCGCGTCCGCCGTCGCGTGGCCCCGACCGCGGACGTGTTCGCGCAGTTCACGGCTCCGGCCTCGCCGGTCGGCCCGGGCAACGGAAAGCGCGTCGGGCCCTGTTGCCGGGCAACCGGAGGGCGTCACGGCATGAGCATTTCGTCCATTCCCTCACAGGCGCGGCACCCGACCGGGAGGCGGCAGGTTCTCTCATGTGTTCAAACGAACAGAATGCTGTTAGAAATAGTTTATGAGCGCCGGAGACCGTCTTGACCTGACCCTGCGGCTTGTCCAGAACGCGGGCAAGCTGTCCGTGTCGGAACTGGCCGGACGTCTCGGCGTCTCGGAGATGACCGTTCGCCGGGACCTGGACGCGCTGGAGAGCCGGGGCCTGCTGCGCCGGGTCCACGGGGGCGCCGTTCCCGTGCGCCCGCGGGAAGAGCGCGGGGGCTTCCTCGCCCGTCGCGAGTGGCAGGCCGCAACCAAGGACCGGCTGGGGGCGGCGGTCGCCGCGATGATCGAACCGGGGTCAAGGGTGCTGCTGGATGCGGGCACCACCACGGTTCACGTCGCCGAACACCTGGTGGAGCGCGCCCCGCTCACGGTGGCCGTGCTGAGCCTGCAGGCAGCCGAGGTCCTGGCGGACAGGCCGGGCATCGAACTTTTCGTCGTGGGAGGGCGATCACGTCCGGGTGAACGCTCGCTGGTGGGCCCTCTGGCGCTGCGCACCCTGGAAACCCTGAGCTTCGACTGCTTCGTCATGTCGATCGGCGGGGTCCACGCCGAACGCGGCTGGACGGAGCTCTCCCTCGACGACGCGGCGGTCAAGCAGGCGGGTCTCGTGCAGGCGGCGCGAACCGTCGTAGTGGCGGACGCCACCAAACTCGGCGTGCGAGCGTTCAGCCGGGTGGCTCCGCTGAGCGCGGTGGGCGCCTTCGTCACCGATGCCGCGGCGAAGGACGTGCAGACCCATCCGAACGGGCCGCTCACCCTCCAGACGCTGAGGGAGGCCGGGGTCGAGGTCCACCTGGCATGACGGCCGTCGGCTCCGCGTCCGGGGCAGGCGAGACCCGTCTCACGCGGCGGCCGTCCGTACAGGCCCCGCGGTGTGCGCCGGCCTCGGCTCCGCGCAGGCCCTGTCACGGCCTCCTGCGCTCCGCCTGCCGGTGTTCAGGACCGCTCCGGGGAGCCTCCGGCCCGGCCGTCGGCGATCAGATGCCGCAGGGCACGGGCCACCTGCTCCGGGTCCTGGAGCTGAAGTCCGTGTCCCACACCGTGCAGCTGCGCGATCCGTACGTCGGGGACCTGCGCCCTGATGAACTCGACGTCCGCATCGGTGAGGAGGCCGCCGGCCGCCGGGTCGGCCCGGAGCAGCGCGACGGGGACGCCCAACCGGCCCAGCAGGCCCTCGTCCAGCCGCCGGTACGTATCGGTGAAGCGCTGCGTCACCGCGTCGAGAAAGTCGCCGTCGTGCCGGAACAGGGAAGCGGCCATCTCCCGGACGTACGGGTGGTCCTCGCCGAAGACGTCGGCCATCGTGGCGGTTCCCTGCGGGGTGGGGACCTCCAGTGCCAGGAGGCCGTCCAACACGTCGCGTTCCGACGAGACGACGGTGGTCAGAGTCCGCCACGATCGATTGATCCCGTAGGCCGACTGCATGTGGGCGAGCATCCTGCCGCGGGTCATCGGAGCGTCGCCGATGACCAGGCCGGCCACCAGATCGGGGCGGTCCTCCGCGAGCACGCCACCCACGTGGGCGCCGTGGGAGTGTCCCACCACCCAGCAGGGCGGGGCTCCGGCGTGTTCCAGGACCTCGGCCACGGCCGCGGCCGAGTCCTCGAGCCGGTAGGCCCCAGGGGTCGCCGGCGACTCCCCGTGGCCCGGCATGTCAGGACGAACCATCCACGCTTCGCCCGACAGCAGAGGGGCCAGGGAGTCGAACCACTGACGACGGCCCGAACCGCCGTGAAGCAGGAGCAGTGTCGTCTCACCGCTGCCGAGCATGTCGTAGGCCACGCCTGTTGCGGTCCGGCGCGTCTGTGTCTGCATGTCACCACTCCCGAGTGATTTTCCGTGTGGGGCTCGTCGGGGGCAGGGGGGTGAGGCGGTCGTCGAGGCGGCTGCCCCTGCCGCACGCCGGGACGCGCCGGAGCGACGCGGGGCGTGGCCGGCGGGGCGGCTCGCACGCCCTTTCGCCCCCGGATCAACGCCGCGGGGACACCTCGGGATCATGCGAAGTCCTGTGGGCGGAAAGCGTGCTCCGTGAAGCTGCCGCACGCCGTGAACCCCAGGCGCCGGTAGACCGGCT
This sequence comes from Streptomyces sp. DSM 120436, assembly GCF_055778765.1. Taxonomy (NCBI): domain Bacteria; kingdom Bacillati; phylum Actinomycetota; class Actinomycetes; order Kitasatosporales; family Streptomycetaceae; genus Streptomyces; species Streptomyces sp. DSM 120436. The sequence continues at coordinate 4,879,017 of NZ_JBSKBS010000001.1, forward strand.
CACCGTCCGCTGTCGCCTGGAGCACCGCGCGGCACTGGCCGTGTCCGCGTGCCGCGTGCAGCGCGGCCACGGTGATGGCGCCGCCGTAGCCGCGTCGGCGGTGGCCGGCGAGGGTGCTGATGTTGTAGATGCCGGCCACACCGGCGTGGTGGAAGACTTCCGCCGAGCAGACCGGCTGGTCACGGTGGTACCCGACGAGATATCGGGCAGGACAGTCGGGTCGGAGGGCCCAGTGGGCCGCGTCGCGGTAGAAGGTCCGCACCGTGGTGGCCGGCGGGTCCCAGTTCGCGGACAGCACCGCTGCATAGTCGGCGAGCTGTTCAGGAGTCCTGACCTGACGGACGTCCAACTCCGCGATGTGAAGGAGGGGCGGGAGCGCATCGAGGGGCGCCCACATCGCCGTCTCGCTCTCGGTCGCTCCGAGGCCGGCCGCCTCGAGACGGTCGGAGAGGTCCGAGGGCGTGGAAGCGGGTCCGACCCACCAGGAGAAGGGGCGTCCCGCGGCCTTCAGCGTGTGGACCGTCGATTCGATGCGAGCCACGGCCCGCCCGGGGGCGAAGCGTGCGGCCGCCACGATGTTGAACGTGTCGTCGTCGGTCCCGCTGTCGGCGATCAGCAGATCGTCCGTCTCGGTCACCGTCGCACCGCCCACCTGCCGGTGCAGGTGGGCCGCGTGCTCCGCCAGGTTGGCCTCCATGCGCACGAGGATGTCCGCTGTACCGACACCTGCGCACTGCTTCGTGATCACTACCGTCTCCCATCTCTCCAGGTGTCACACGGCTTCCGCCTCGCCGGACGGCCGGTTCCACACCGGGTGACCCGTCAGTGATCCGGAGACGGTGAGCGGACTTGAACGAGAAGTGCTGCCAGCGCATGCGGCGGCAGGTATCCTCCCGCCGCTCGGCGGGAGACGGAGCCGTGCTTCGTCGCAGGCCTCCTCCGGGGCGGGGCCACTGCCCGCGGGGGTGATCCTCTGCCGCGTCGCTCGACGGACTCCGTGGGGGTGTTCACCGTCCCGCGGCCGGTCGGCAGCCGTCCGGGGGAGGGGACGGCCGGCGAGGGCGGGACGCCCCCGTCCGGGCACCGTGTCGGGGCTTGAAGGCCGAGGTCCGCCCAAACGCCTTCGCCGATCACGACATCACCGCGGGGCACCGGGGTCAAGACGGCGGCGTCGCCGGTGCCGCTCGTGAACTTCGCAGTGAGGCCGTAGACGTAGGGCAGACTGCTGCCGTTGCGCACCGCGCTGCCAGACGCTCGATGGCATCGTCGTACGCGCAGTTCACGATCCGCACGTCGTGCAGGGCGTTCGTGGCGCCCGGCTTCAAGTGGCCGGTCCTCTGGTGTCCTGTGTGCGTGCTGTCGGACTTTTTGCCGGAACTGCTGCCGTGCGAGCCGCATCCACCGGTCAGGACGACCGGAACGACGCCGAAGGCGGCGACGGTACAGATGTTGCGAGACTTCACCCTAATCCCCCTGAATCGGCGCGACGGGCACACCGTCGGCAAACGCGATCGCACTGTAACATCAATCGCACATGGCATGTTCGTATGAACATGAAGATTGCGGGACCGTGTGAGATGGGTTGTCCCGTCGACGCGGCACACCCCACTCCGCCCCACTGTCCTGAGAACGGCACCTCTGATCCTTCCGAGGGGTGCGTGGCGGCACGGTGGTCCGTGTCGGTCTTGCTCCCATGAGGGGCATCCTCTGCGGCTGGCCGAGTGCCGACATTTTCCGCCCTGTGCTTCCACGCCGTGACCGGCAGGAATGATCGATGAGCGCTGCTCGGCAGCGAAGCGGGCAGGTGTGAATCTGGCCGAAAGGGCGTGGTCGTCGACCTCTGCTTCCGTGAAGAAGCCGCAGGTCGGCAGGTTTCGGTCAGGATTCTCTCCGGAGTCAGTGTCGGAATTGTCAATTCTGCTCGTTCTTCGTGGTGGTTGGGGCCTGAAGTCCCGTTGTGTTCCACCGGAGGGGTGGGGCTGGTTCCGGCCCGCATGCACAGGAACTTCAAGGGCGCGGTGCGTCGCTTTGTGTGTTTTGTGGCGGCTTGTGGGGCGCCGGTGACCGTGTCGGGCCACGGGTCCTGACCCTCTTTATGGCGCGCTTCTGACTTCCTGTGGGGGGGGGAAGCCGATGCATCCGCACGTTGCGCACACGTCGGACGGATTCAATCGGTCGTCGCAACACTGGTTGGTGGGAGCGATCGCAGCTGCTGGGTGAACACTTCAGCCGAGGCTCGCCACCCGAGGGTTTTCCGGGGCCGGTTGTTGAAGACCGCTGCGACGGCCTGGAGCTCTTCGCTGTTCCAGCGGGACAAGTCGGTGCCCCTGGGGAAGTGCTGACGCAGTAGGCCGTTGGGGTTCTCGTCGGTCCCGCGTTGCCAGGGGCTGTGGGGGGTGGCGAAGCAGACAGGGATGCCGGTCTCGACCGTGGAGGCGGCGTGCGCGGACAGCTCCTTGCCGCGGTCCCGGTCCCAGGCGAGGGACCGCCGGAGTTGGTCAGGCAGTGTGGTCATCGTTCTGGCCAGGGCGTTCTTCATCGTGATGGCGCCGTGTCCGGCCAGAGCGGGGCCGTTCTTCGTGCGCGGGACCACACCGTGGCCCTCCTCGCGCGGCAGGGGGACCAGCATGGTGAACCTGGTGGTGCGCTCGACGAGGGTCCCGGTCGCCGAGCGTCTCAGCCCGATGATGAGGTCGCCCTCCCAGTGCCCGGGAGCGGCGCGGTCCTCGGCCTCGGCGGGACGCTCGCTGAGGAGGGCCTTGTCGGTGACGTGGGCCCACGCCTTCTGCCGGCTGCGTGCCCGGGAACAGGCAGCGCCCGTCCGGTACGCAGGCAGGCCACCAGCTCGCGTTTCAGCGCACCTCGTCCCTCGACGTGGAGAGCCTGGTGGATCGCCTCGTGACGGATGCGCATGTCCTCGTCGTCGGGGGACTCGACCGGCAGGCGGCGCGCGATCTGCTCCGGGCTCCATGCGGTAACCCAGCCTCTGTCGCCGCGGTGCGGCTTGTTGCGCCCCTTCCAGGCCGGGCCCTGCGGGCCGACACGGTTGCCTCCGGCGTCGGTGACGTCCCCCGACAGCCGGTCCTGGACCCAGGCTCTCAGCCTCGGATTGTCCACGAGCTTGGCTGTCTTCGGGCGTCGGGCCCGGCGCTCAGCGTGCCGGAACCAGCGGAGTCCCACCGGCCCGGACACCCCGGCAGCACTGCACGCATCCTCGGTCTTGGCACCCCGGGCGATCGCCGTCCAGAACCTGACCCTGTCCTCACGCCAGGCCACCGACGGCCTGCCCGGCGACGGCATCGATCCCCGATACGCACGAACCTGCTTGTGCCGCTCCACAGAGCCCATCGCTCCACCTCTCGATCAAGGTGTTGCGACGATCAGTTGAATCCGTCTTGCTTCACTGCAGGTCGCCGATGCCACCAGCGCCGTGGCGGCCTGTTTCTCAGGCATGGAACTGGCAACTGGCCCGATGTGGATGTGCCGGCGGCGCGGCCATCGCCACCGGGCTCACCGCCAGCGCGGTCGTACTGGTCGTTCTGCGGCGGAGCGTTCATCCACACGGCCGACGGCAACGGGGTGCTGCCGACCCTTTGCGGTTCGGCAGCACCCGGCACGAACTCACCGCCGGAACGTGGCTCCGGCGGTGAGGGCCGCAACCGCCGGGCCCCCGCGCACCGGTGCCCCTGGTCGGCGGTACCGGTGGCCGCGGCCGCCGGGCCGGCGGGCCGGCCGGCCTGTCCGGGCGTCGGGTCGCGGCCGTCGGTTCAGGGCGCGTCGACCAGGGTTCGGCCGTCGGTGACGACGGAGGCGGCGAGGGCGTTCGCGTAGTTGGACTGCACGCGGGACCGTTCGGTGGCGTTGGGGACGGCGCTGGTGCAGGCGGTTCCGGCGCTGGAGCCGGACATCAGCTGGGAGCAGGGGCCGGGCTTGGTGTCTGGCAGGCCGAGGCTGTGCCCCAGTTCGTGGGCGGCGATCCGGGTCTTGTTGTATCCGTCCTTCACGGCCTGGCTGCCGAGTTCGACGCGGACCTGGCGGCCGGGGCGGACGGGGCCGAGGGTGGCCTGGGGCCAGCCCGACGTCGCGACGATCACGATTTCGGCGGCGCCGCCGGGGGCTGCTTCCACGAGTTTCACGTTGGTGACGCTGGCGTTCCACGAGGCGACTCCGGCCGCGATGGCGGCTTCCCAGCCCGCGGCACGGCTGTCGTCGTAGCGGAGGGTCACCACCGCCGCCCGGGCGTCGGGCTGCTCGGCGGGGGCGGCGGACGCGGTGCCCGCCGTGGCGAGGACGAGCGCAGTCGCGGACGTGCCTGCCTTGATCCATGTGGCGAGGGGCATTGCTGCTCCTGTTCCGTGGGGAGTCCGGCCCCGGCGGGGCCGGGTGTACGGAGGAGCGGCTGAGCTGTCCGGTGGGGCCGGACGCGCCGTCGACCGCCCCTCCCGGCTCATGTGAGGATACGCCGAGGCACCTTGATCAGTCATGTACCTGCCATGTCGGTTTTCCGTCACATTCCGCGGCGAGGGTTGCACCAGCCGCAACCCCGGCGCCTGTTCGTCACCCGCTGAGGCACCGCCACCATCGGGCGCTGCCTCCCGTACGTCACCGCCGCTACCCCCGGGCGGCCCGTCCGCGGTCCCGTACCTGACCGCGCCGACCGTGCCCGCGCTCTCCTCGGGCACGGCACACAACCGCCCGACCGTTCAGCGCGGATGGTGCAGGCCGCGCCAGTCCCGGGGCGTCATCCCGTAGGCCCGCTTGAACACCTTGCTGAAGTGGGCCGCGTCCACGAATCCCCACCGTCGGCCGATCGCGGCGATGGTCCGCGATCTGCCATGCGGCCCGGCGGGTTCGCGCCGGCATTCGGCGAGGCGCCGGGCGCGGGCGTGGTCGCCGAGGCTGATGCCGGAGCGGACGAGCACGGCGTACAGGTGTCGTACGGAGATGCCGTGCGCGGCGGCGATCCGTGCGGCCGACAGATCGCGGTCCGCGAGGTGCTCGCGGATGTACCGGGTGATGCGCAGGAAGTGGTGGTCCCCCCTCGTCGAAGAGCAGCGTGTCCGGGGCGATCGACTCGGAGACGGCGAACTCGCCCGCATGCAGCACGCATTCACGTCCCCGCCGCGCCACCAGACTGCTGCCGGAGACCTGGAGTCCGAGGAAGACGGCCGGTTCCTCGTCGTCCCTGCGGGCGAGGGGGCCGTGCGGTGGATGGTGATGGCGGTCGCCCGCGCCGAACAGAATCCGCATCGGCCCGACGGCGCCCAGCCCGACGCGTACGGACATCTCCTCGGCTGGGGCCCGTGGTCGATGTCGACCGCTACCACGGACTCCCACACCGCGTTGCGGACCACTTCCTCCCGCTCCCCGGGCGACACGAAGGCCGTGTCCAGCACAGAGCCCGCCGGGCCGCCCCCCGCCCCTCGCGACGCCCCGGCCGCCCCGGCACCAGCCCGGCCCGTGATCTCATCCGTCCGCCCCCGGCGCGTACGTCTCGCAGCACCGGCCCACCCGCATGGGTGCACAGGCGGCACCGGCCCGTGCACAACTGACAAAGCTTCCGGCATGAACGACACCGTTCGTCGACCGCGGTGATCTTGAGGTCCATGGCTGGACCAGTTGCTGAGACGACGTCACCGACCAGAAGGATTGCACCGTGTACGGCGACGGTACGGTGTCGGCCGTCCGCTGGCTCCAGGCCAACCGCCTCGGCGTCAGCGCCGACGACGTCTACGGACCGGACACCCGCGCGGCGATGCTCTGGCCGGACTACTGGCGCGACCCCTCCAACGGCAGCGTCGAGTTCGCGGCCTGCTACAACCCGCCGTTCTGACCACCCGGTCACGGCGCATCCCTGTGGGGACGCGGGGGTGGAGCGCGGGAGGCTCGTGCGACCACAACGGTCCCACGAGCCTCCCGGCGCTCACTCCCGGTGCCCGCGGTGGATCAGGGGAACGGTGCTGGAACGGCGTGCGTCAGTAGAAGCGGCGGACGAAGATGTCCGACGTGCCGTTGGTGTCGCCGGGCACGATGTCGTCGGCCTCGGAGTGGAAGACCACGTCGCGTCCGCCGACGCTGACTGCGCCGGGTCCGGCCGTGGCGGGCTTGTCCGTGACGGTCTCGTCGGTGCCCGTCCGCAGGTCCCGCAACGTGAGGGACGGCCCGGCGGGGTCGTTCGGCGCGTACAGGAGGTAGCGGCCGGTGGGGTCGACGGCCACGCCCCGCGCGTCGGGCACCTGCTGTGCGTCACCCGTCTCCAGATCGTGGACGTAGGTGGCGTCGCCCACGAGGTAGACGACCTTGGTGCCGTCCTCGCTGAGCTGGACGAGTGTCGCGTCCACGGACGGACCCTCGACCGGCCCGAAGGTGGTGCCGTCGCCCCGCCGCCACACGAAGACGTCGTGCGCCCGTCCGTCCTGGTAGGCGACGAGGCCGCCGTCACCGCTGATGGACGGCGCGGACGAGACGTAGTGGTCGAACTCGGCGATGGTCTCCACGGAGACGGGCCCTTCGACGCTGACACGCTGCCGGGGTACAACTCCCGACCCCGACCTGTTGTGGCCGGAGGCGGCGACGTACCGGCCGTCCCCGCTCAACGACGGCGGCGTCCTGCAGATGATCGCACAGCGGGTGAACGAGCTCCCTCCCGAGCGCATCTCGTAGATGCGAATGTGGACGAAGTCCATGAACGCTTCCGGCCAGGCGACGTACTCGCCGTCACCGCTGATCGCCGGGCGGCCGGCGGGACGGTGAGATGACACCTGCGTGATCTGTCCCGTCCGCTGGTCGCGGATGTACACGCGCTTGTCCGCACCGGTGCCGCCGGGCACGAGGTCCGTCGCCGATGACACGAAGACGACTCGGCGGCCGTCGGTCGTGACCGAGGCCTCGACCGAGTCGCCGTCGGCCTGGGCGCCACCGGGCGCGAGACTGATCCTCTCGACACCGGCTCCGCTTCCCCGGGCGACATCCGCCGCGCCCGTTGGCGGTCCGGCTGCGGCGGGCGTCGCCTGGGACAGGGCCGTGACCGCGCAGACAGCGACCGCCATGCTCCAGACGGCCCGCACCCGTCTGACGGTGGTTCCCCGGTTCGTACGGACGCTCATGTTCCCCCCGAGCAGTCGTCTCTGTCCTCGGCACCTCACCGAGGGCCAGCGGCATGCAACCGTGACGGCGTTGCGGGGTCAATGCGTCGATGCGCCATATGACGTGCTCGAAGGGGGTTATCCGGCCACTGGAGGCGAGGCCCTGCACGGGCGGCCTGTGTGTGAGGCCAGCCGGGCAGGGCTTGGACGGGTGTCACTATCAGTGCCGGTCGATGCTGGTGAAGCGCGCGGCGACCGTGGCCTCGATGGCCGCGGTGTCGGCGTCGTCCTGTGCTCAGGCTGCGTATCCGTCGGGGCGGACTAGGACGGTGGTGCGCCGGTCGCCTGCCCAGTGTTCGACGGCCGGTTGCGTGCCGGGCTCGTCGTCCGGGGCGGTGTGGTGGGGGAGTCGGGCGGTGGGCGGGGCGATGAGGACGAAGCGTCCGCCGCGGAGGGCTTCGTAGAGGCGGCGGCCGCCAGCGCGGGTGACATCGAGGATGCGGGTGCCGGTGAGCCGGTGGGCCCCGCGCGGGGCGGGGTAGCGGTAGCCGATGCCGGTGATCCGGGCGAGGGCCTTGGTGCGGTCGGGAGCGGCGGTGTTGACGAGGGCGGTGACAGCGGCGCGGAGGGCACGCAGGGCGGGATTGTGTGCGCGGGCGAGGCGGACGAGGCCGCGGCGGCTGCGCAGGGCGGCTTTGCCGACGGGACGGCGTTCGCTCTGGTAGGTGTCCAGGAGGCTGTCGGGGGCCTGCTCCCTGAGGACGGCGGCCAGTTTCCAGCTGAGGTTGGCGGCGTCCTGGAGGCCGGTGTTCATGCCCTGTCCGCCGGCGGGGGAGTGGATGTGGGCGGCGTCGCCGGCGAGGAAGACGCGGCCGACCCGGTACCGGGGGGCCTGGCGTTCGTCGCTGTGGAAGCGGGACAGCCAGCGGGCGTCGTGCATGCCGTAGTCGGTGCCCAGGGCGCGGCGGGTGACGTCCTTGACCTCGTCGAGGCCGAGGGGTGCGTCGTCGGGGACCTCGTTGCGGCGGTCCCAACCCATGACGCGGTACCAGCCGTCGCCGAAAGGGGCGATCATCGCGAAGACGTCGCCGGCGCCGTCGACGGTGAGGACACTGTCGGGCTTCTCGGCGAGCCGGAGGTCGGCGAGGAAGAGGGAGGTGATGACGGAGACGCCCGGGAAGGGCTGGCCGATGGCGCGACGCACGGCGCTGCGGTGGCCGTCGGCGCCGACCGCATAGGCCGCACGGAGGGTGGCCGCGGTGCCGTCGCTGTTGCGGACGTCGAGGTCGACACCGTCGGTGTCCTGACGCAGGGCGAGGAGTTCGGTCTCGTACTCAAACCGCACGCCCAGCCACCGGGCGCGCTGCTCCAGGAGGCGTTCGACCTCGTACTGGGGGTGATCAGCAGGAAGGGGAACCGGGAGGGCAGGGTGCTCAAGAGGGCTGACTTATTCGTGCTCCGCGACGTCGCCGACGATGCGGGATGGTGGCTCCTCGCCACCGTTGGCCGCGACCCCTGCCGACTTCGTGTGACACGAGTGAAGAGAAGTCGGTGCCATTCGGTGCACACCGTATGACATGTGGCTCCTGACCTGCATGGATGTGTGCATATCTGGGGCTGTAGTCCTGTCAGTAGGAGGCAGCGTTCACTTACCCGCTCGCCTGACTGAGGTCATGGAGTCCGCGCGGACGCTGTGGATGGTCTTCAGGGCCAAGTCGAATTCGACGCCATGGAAGTACTCGCCTATCGCCGAGGATCCCTCAAGCTCCTCCAGCGCGTTGAGGGACCTGAACTCCCAGTTGCGGGCGTTGGCTACGGGCCTCGATATCCAGGCCCGCACCATGACCGTGTGGTGAGCCATGCTGACCCGCTCCAGGGACTTGATGCGATCAGTGGCAGTTCTGCCAGATCCCGCGGTGTGCCCCCGTCGTGAGCTGGTGAGCCCGACCTTCAGATCTGGCCCAGGTCCTACGAAACCGAGAGCGTAAATCCGCTCGCCGGGCACATCTAGGGGCGCGCCTGCCGCCTCCAGTTCCGCCCAGGCCAGTTGGTTGGCCTGCCGTAAGTCGTCGGCAGTAACGTCCGGTACGGCGTGCGGCAGTTGTGCGTATGCCCGTATCACTCGCTGCCGCGCGGCAACGGCTTCTTCTCGATTCAGCATGCGGGGCAGTGTGCCGGACAGGACTGACAGTCACACGGATCACGGTGGAGCTCGGCCTCACAGTTCCGCACGGCCCACCAGCATGACCTGCTCGGTCTGCCCTGGTCGCTGCTGTGGGGGTGGCTCTGTCCACGAGAACGGACAGCAGTTGTTCAGCGCTTCGGGAGGCGCTCGGGCATCGTGACACTCGGGAATGTTCACGAGTTCCGACAGCAGCCGGACGTTGTCGGGGGCTGATCGAGTTCATCCGCAGCAGTCGCGGCCGGGACGGCAACCGCACCCGTCTGCCGAACCCTCAACAGACGGCACTCCCATAACAGGGGCTGCGCAGCATCCCTTGCCCTGCCAGGCATCACGCCCTTCCTTGAGGGCGACGGCGGCGATGACGAGTGCCGCGATGGGGTCGGCCCACGACCAACCGAGGGTGGCGTTGAGGACCAGGCCGACCAGGAGGACGGCGGACAGGTAGGTGCAGAGCAGGGTCTGCTTGGAATCGGCGACGGCGGAGGCGGAGCCAAGTTCGCGGCCCGCTCGGCGCTGGGCGGCCGAGAGGAACGGCATTACCGCGAGGGAGAGGGCGGCGAGGACGATGCCGAGGATGGAGCGTTCAGCCCCGCCGGTGCCGGCCAGCGCACGGATGGCATCGACGGTGACGTACGCGGCGAGCGCGAAGAACGAGACGGCGATGATCCGCAGAGTGCGCTGCTCACGGGCCTGGCGTACGGCGTGGTCGCGGGCGGAGAACTGCCAGGCGACCGCGGTGGCGGATGAGACCTCGATGACGGAGTCGAGGCCGAAGCCGATCAGGGCGGTGGAGGAGGCGAGGCTCCCGGCCGTGAGGGCGACGATCGCCTCGATGACGTTGTAGATGATGGTCACGGCCACGAGGAACCGTATCCGGCGGGTGAGGGCGTCGCGCCGGACGGAAGGGGGCCCGAGCGTTATGGAAATGTCGGCGGCCATCAACAGCAGCCCTTCTCGTCCGCGTCCGGGCAGGTTCGGTCGGCATCGACGGCGACCACGGCGGTGCGCAGGTCGTTGAGGGCATGGCCGAGGCGTTCGTCGGCCAGCTCGTAGCGGGTACGGCGACCGTCGGGCACGGTGACGACCAGACCGCAGTCACGCAGGCAGGCCAGGTGGTTGGACAGCCGGGTGCGGGAGATGCCGAGGGCGTCGGCGAGGTCCGCTGGGTAGGCGGGGGCATCGCGTAGGGCGAGCAAGATGCGGCAGCGGATCGGGTCTGCGAGCGCGCGGCCGAACCTGGCCAGCACCTCGATGTCGGGGGCAACAGTCAGCACGCCCACGACAGTACACGAAGTTCTGAATTCAGAAAATCATGGATTGAGTTGCAGTCTCGGCGAGTGCCGCGCCTGCGTGTCTCCCGTTCTCGTGAACATCGATCCGAGCTCCAAGCCGGCGCCTCCCAGAGACCTGAACAACTGCTGTCGGTTCTCGGGTTCTGGCTCAGGTTCTGTGGTCCGTGACTGTGGGTTACCGATTAGATCTCGAACAGGGCTTCCTCTTGTGGCGGGATCGGAGGGTCAAGGACGTCGCGGAGGCGGGCGATGTCCTGGCGCCACTTCGACCAGTTCGCGGCTTCGGCCCACAGCTCGGCGAGTTCAGACTGGTTGGAGACCACTTGATCCAAGGCGTCGACGGCGAGCATTCGAAGGTCTGCGGGCAACTCCGGTAGCGGCTCTGAAGGGCCATAGTTCGAACACGGCCGATCGCAGTCAGAATGCTGGGCAACGACCAGAGCCGCCGCCCCCACGGCTCGCTCGCCGTCGTAGATACCCAGGAAGTCCGCGGGCCCGGCGGCACGCTTGAGCACGCCCCGGATCATGGCTTCGCGCTCTTCTAGTGCTGCCTCGTCCAATTCATCGGCGAAGTCGGCGGCGGTGTCGTTATCGAAGGGGCCGATGTCCCAGGTGCCCATGTCTCTCCTCGCGCGGTCGTTTGGGGATCGTCGCACTGGCCACTGACGGTGCGCTCAGGAGGCAAGCAGCACCCGCTTGCGCAGGAGGTTGAAGCCAGCGCGTCCATACATCTGCCGTTTGATCATTTTGATGCGGTTGACATGGCCTTCGACTGCGCCCGAACTCCAGGGCAGGGTGAGACCGGCGATGACGGCATCGCGGTCGCGGTCGATGCCGGCGGCAAGGGTATGGAGACTGGGCAGATCGTCCTGCCGGACGGCGACGAGCCAGTCCGGAAGACGCTCGCCCTGGCGCTCGGTCAGCATGATGGCGAAGGCGCGGACGTGTCGGGTGAGCGCGTCAATCTCAGGGCAGTGGGTGCGCACGGTTTTGAGCAGCAGTTGTTCGGGCTCGGGAAGGGTTTCCGGTCGCCGGAGAATCCATCCGGCGACCGTTCGGGGTGAGGGCGGCCGGGCGACTACCGGTCGTGGGGAAGTGCGCTTTTTGTGCAGGTAGGCGCGGACGCGCTGGTAGCTGCCCTTGTAGCCGAGCGGCACGTTTTCTTCCCACAGCTTCCAGGCGTTGGTGCAGCCCTCGTTCCAACGGTCGTCCAGGTAGGGCTTGTACTCATCGAGGACCGAGGGCCGATTCTGCCACTGGCCGGTGAACAGCTCCTCCGGCGCCTTGGCCTCGGCGAGCTGCTTGACGGTCCGCCAGGTCATGCCGAGCTGCCGCTGGACCGAGCGACGACTGTGCCCGGCTTCCAACAGTGCGTGGACGTCGGCGTGCCGAGCCCTGGTGCGGTCGGCAAAACGATGACCGCTCGGCCATGGCGAGTCAGAAGCATCTTTCTCCCGCGCAGGCTCCGGATCGGGATCGGGGGCGGCCGTAACAAGGGCGCGGAGGCAGCGGCGGTGCTGAGCGACGGCCCGTTCGGCAGCCTCGCTCACGTTGTGCCAGAGGTGCCAGCGGTCCGCGACCTGGACCGCCTGTGGAGCGCCGACGGTGGCACCTTCGGCGAAGAACGGCGCCCGGTCACGGCAGATCACCTCAACGCCCGGCCGCGCGGCGAGCCAGGCCGCCAGGCTGGACGCCTCCCGGTCGGGCAGCAGGTCGATGGGGCGGCGGGTCTCGATGTCGATGAGGACGGTGCCGTAGTGGCGGCCCTTCCGAGTCGCGTACTCGTCAACGCCGACAACCCGTGGTGCGGCCACCTCGGGGTCGGGAAGCTCGTCCACCAGACGAAGCACCGTGCTGCGGCTGACGGAAACGCCGAGAACGCCGGCGAAGCGTGCCCCGGCCCGGCCCGCGAGCGCCAAGCCGACCGACGCCAGGGTCGAGCGCAACCGTTCGGTCCGCTGACTGTGCCGGCGCGTCAGTCCCGGTATTTGCTCGACGAAGGTACGGCGTGCGCAGTCCGAGTTTCCACAGGTGAACCGTCGGACCTTCAATTGAAGGACAACCCGCCGGCCTCCGCTGGGAACATCAGCAGGAAACCGCCGGTAAGAACCGTGAACCCGGTCCGACCAGGTGCCACAGACCGGGCACGCGGCGCCGTCGGCGGTGCATTGTGCGTCAACGCGCACTATCTCGATGTTCACGTCTACCGACAGCACCGCGACGGCTGCGATCGACGGGAACAGCAACTCCTTGAGCTGGAGCAGGACCTCTTCCACGGCCCTGAACATTCAGCCCAACGGTGTTCCCCAGAGATCATTTTCAGGCGACTTCACTCACAGCTCGAAGAGGCCCAGCAGTCACGGAGAGTGGCCGTGTCACAGAAGTTGAGCCAGAGCCGGTTCTCGTGAACAGAGCCACCTGCTGTGGGCAGAGCAGTACACCGACGATCTGTACTGCCTCGACACCAAGTTCGACCAGGGAGAGGGCGTTGCCGATGTGTGGAAGTCGTCGCTCTCCCGGGGCCGCCACTGACCCGCGCACCGCCGGATACCGGCCGGCAGGACGCGCAGCAGGAAGATGCCGCCCCGCGCGTTCGGGGCACGGCCAGAAAGTGGAGGAACGCAACATCTCGCACCGCAAGGTCCGCACCCGCGTCGAGCATGCCTTCGCCCGCATGAAGACGTTGGAGGATCTTCCGCGCCTGCCGTCTCAAGGACGACGACGTTCATCACACCATGCTCGGCATCGCCCTGCCTGCACAACCTCACGCTGGCCGGATGAGCGGGCAACGACGCTGGTCAACCAGCATGCAGTAGATCATTTACGGGACAACGCTCAGGGAGGAGAATTCCTTCACGGCCCGGCGCCCCCCTCGGGGTGACGGCTTTGTCAGTGCTGCGGGGCACGCAGCAGGGAGGCGGGCAGGTAGGCCGACCTGATAGCCAGCCGCCATTCGTGCGCGAGGGAGGCGAGCGCGGCCACGGCAGCGGTTCTGACAGGCAGCAGGGTTCGCGGCGCCACGGGGCCGGTGCCCGTGCCTGCACGGTGCTCCAAAAGCCTTTCGGCCAGGGCCTGCTCGAAGGCGGGCTGGTCATCGTCGAGCAGGACGCGCAGCAGCCGCTGGTCTGCGTCCAGGGCGCCGGCCGCGTCGAGTAGTTCAGCGGCGCGGGTCCGCGCTTCGAGGTCGGGCTTATCGAGTGGGACGGGTCCGGGATGGGCGCCGGGGTAACGTCCCTGCTCGATGGTCAGGTATGCGCACAGCGTGTCCATCTCGGCGAGGCCGGCCGGAGTGGAGACCGAATCCCGCGTCGAGTAGGGCACTCCGTCGCGGATGGCGGGAGCGTAGTCATTGTGCAGCAGTGGGCCGATGACCCGGCTGCGCTCCCATATGAGGCCGCTGATCACACACAGGGCGAAGGCCTTGACCCAGGTCTGGGCGGTGGTGGCCGGGGATGCCGGTTCCCGGTTCTCCTCATGGTGCAACTCTTCGCTGGTGAGCGTTTCGTTGACGAAGGGCAGAGGGACCTCCCAGTCGCCGTCCGGGAAGCAGCCCAAGCTCAGCTCTCCAAGGGCGCACTCCGCCGCGGTGAGCAGGACCTCCCGCGAGGTCGGCGTCTCCAGCGCGGGATCTTCAAGGGTGCGGGCACCGACGAGGTCGAGGAGGTCGCCACCCATCTCCCGTAGTCCCTGGCGCAGGGGGCGGCCGTCTCGACGCATGTCGAAACAGTGGTCGAAGGCTTGGTCGAATCCGCGCTGAAGGGTGCCGTCTATCTGCTCTTGGGCAACGTCGTGGCGTACCACGTCCTTGATCACCATGCCCGCCATTCTGCCAACGGGCACTGACAGGACCGTGCGGGTGACGATGCCGTCCGGCGCCGCTTCCGGTAGGGCATACGCGGCGGGTTCGGCGTGAAGGCTCCGCCGCCCTGCGCCGGCCGTGTCCCGCGCCCGCTGCGGTCCCTCCAGTTCGTCCTCGGTGAGATCGTCGACCCAGGCCTCCATCCGCCGGTGCTCGGCCTCGTCCTCGTCACGTGGCTGCCGGTCGTACCAGTCGAGTTCGTTTTCCTCTGTGATCCAGTGACGCACGGCCGCATCCTGCTCGCGTCGTGCCTCGGCCTCCTCGACCATCTCGCACGGGTGTCCCGCCCGCGGACGGGGCGGGGGCCCGGCCATGATCCGGGCCGCGCGACGGCCGACGAGCAGCAGCCCCACGGCGCCCGCGAGCAGGGTCAGCATCAGGGGGATCGGGCGCTGGAGGACGGCGCGGGCGGTCACCGCGGCGACCACGGTGATGATGACGGCCGCCTCACCCGCACCGATCCTGCCCGTGGTCGCCTCGCGCCCGTCGTCGGGGCCGCCGCTGCGGTACGGCCGCCCGAACAGTGCGGTAACAACTGTTACCATGCGGGTATGGCAAAGACACAACTGGGCGCACGCGTGGACGAGGACGTCGCGGAACTCGCGAAGAAGCGCGCCGCCGACCTGGGACTGAGCATCGGCGACTACCTCGCCCGGCTGGTGCAGGACGACGCCAGCGGCCTGCGCGCCCGTGCGGTCGACGCCGCCGCCCGATTCCTGGCCGAACACCAGACGATCTTCGATGAAGCCGAAGACACCCAGCACACGCCCCGGGGAGCACGCGCCGCCTGATGGACCTGCACATCGACGTCCCGTGGATCCTCCGGGTGGCAGAGGCCGCCGGGGTCAACGACCCGGCCCCCGACGACTACGGCGTCCCGGTCTCAGCGGTCGCCCGCCACCGGGCCGAACTGTTCGAGCAGCCCGTCTACGACAGCCCTTACGCCAAGGCCGCCGCCCTGGTGCACACCCTGGGCCGCTGCCGCTGGCTGGAGCGCTCCAACATGGCCGTCGCCGCCGCCACCGGCGTCATGTACCTCGAGGCCGCCGGGATCACCGTCAAACCCGCCCGTGAGGAGGCCATCGCCCTCAAGGACCTGCTCCTGGACCCCGCCTGCACCGCAGGGAAGATCGCCGCCCTGCTGCGGACCTGGCCCACCACCACCTGACGCCCGCAGGACCAGCACCGTCTCCCGGAACGCCGGGAGCGGTGCAGCCCGCGCGAAGTGGCTCCAGTCCTTGTACCGATGTGCCCGGCTGAGGGCCGGGACGCCCTCCGAAGCAACCGTGCAGTTCACCGTCCTGCCCGGCCATGGCAAGGGAATGCAGCGCCTTCAACGGCACGTGCATACTGCCGGCCATGACGTCTGCGCCCGCCATCCGCACCAACGCGCAGGCGGGTCCGTGCTGCCCTGCGGAGCTCAGAGAGAGGACGTGGTCCAGGACCGGGAACATGCCCCACTCGTCCATCCACGCCCGCCTTCGAGCTGGCCCTCCTCCGCCACAGGGCTTCAGGTTCTGGCACGGTCAGTGCCCGAGGTGAAGCCCCGGAACGACTGCGCCACCGCGCTGCCGGCTTCACGGAGCCGCGTGTAGGCGAGCTCGGCGTCCTTCTGCGCTCTGATCATCCCGCGAAGCGCCTTCGCTGCCTTCTCGTGGTACTGGGCGATCGGTCGACGGTGAAGAGGACGTCTTCGAGGGGGAAGCCGTCGGCGGGTG
This sequence comes from Streptomyces sp. DSM 120436, assembly GCF_055778765.1. NCBI lineage: Bacteria > Bacillati > Actinomycetota > Actinomycetes > Kitasatosporales > Streptomycetaceae > Streptomyces > Streptomyces sp. DSM 120436. The sequence goes on from NZ_JBSKBS010000001.1 coordinate 4,895,156, forward strand.
CGGAGCGCTCCTGGAACACGGTTTATCCCATGCATAGGAGTGGGCGGTCCACCACACCGTGCCGTCCGGGCCGGTATGGGCCTGGACTGAGGTTCCCCCGCTGTGCGGGAGGAGTACGGGCAGGCGGCCGTCGTCGACGACGAGGGCCGCATCCGGCTCGACGGGCAGATCCACGACACCCCGTCCGGAGCCGCCAACGCGGCCGGAGCGGGGACCAACGGCTGGACCTTCTGGCTGGCCGACCCCCTGAGGGACAGGTGACGCTGGCCGACCCGCGCGCCGCCTTGTCCGAAGAGGACTGAAACCTCACGTATACACGTTGACGGTGCCAACGTGTAGCCTGCGCGGTGTTCGACGCAGGCGTCGCCCTCTCCCCGAAGGTCACCCATGCCGCTGCCCGACCGTCTGTCCGGCGCGCCCGATTTCCGCATCAAGCTGCCGCAGGACGGTGCCGAGGCACGCGGGCATTTGCTGACCCAGTACGACGACGACGGGACGAACAAGTTCCTGTTGCGGAAGGGTTCCCTCGTGACCGCCGAGGAGTGGCCGGGACTCGGCCACCACGCACGCCGGTTCCGGGCGGAACTGCGGGCGAGCGGCGCGCTCGTGGACGCCCCGACCGGCCCCGGGGCGCGCTGGGCGGCGGCCCGGGACATCGAGTGCAACTCCTCCTCGGCCGCCGCCGCGTTGGTGTACGGCTACGACGCGTACACCGCTGACACCGTCGAGAACCGCATCCTGCGCGCCGCCGGCGAGCGGCTGCTGCGGCTGCCGGGCGTCCCCGGCCCCGTCCGCCGGCGCCTGGCCCACCAGCGGTCCGGCTCGCCGACACCCTGCCGCTGGTGCGGGGACAGGAAGTGCCGCACTGACAGCCGTCCCGCCTCGGCTCCCACCACCAGCCCGCGCTGCGGCTCGCCGAGGCCGCCGCGACGGAAGCCGGCGTCCTCCCGGCCTTCACGGCCGCCGAGGACGCCGGGCGGGCCCTGGCACGGGCCGCGAGGACGGATCTACCTGTTGATCCAGATGCCGAAGTCCCGCGTGGCCGTGTAGAAGTCCTGGAAGCCCAGGCGCGCCCCCGCACTACGGGTCACCGTGCCCTTGGCGATCGCGCCGCCGGCGGCCGAGGCGGTGTAGATCGGGCCGCCGCTGTCACCGCCGCGGGCCGCCTCCCGGCCGTCCATCTGCTCCGCCTCCACCAGGTCTTCGGAGTCGTTGTAGAAGAAGAGGACCTTCATGTTGCAGACCGGGCCGCCCGTGGCCCGTGCGCTGGTGACTCCGGACTGGCACAGGTACTCACCCGGGAAGACGTGGTCCCAGCCGTCGACCCGCACGCCCGCGTTGCTGTCGGGTCCCCCGGTGTACATGAAGTTGTCGGAGTTCGTGGGGATGAGCATCACGTCGTGGGCGTCACTGGACTTGGTGGAGGTGCCGATGTAGGTGCCCTGCGGGTTGGTGAACCGAGTGCCGCTCCGACCGCAGTGCTCAGCGGTGAGCAGGTAGGTCGCGCTTGCGTCACGCACACCGAACCCGGCCGTGCACCACGCCCCGCCGTTGAAGTTTATCTGTGCTCCGCCCGACCACGGCGCATTGTCGTTCACACGCGAGCGTTCCTGGAGAGGCTCCTCGCTGATCGTCTTCACGGACACGCCGGCGATCCGGTCGACCGTGCTGTGGTCCTGCGCGACGGAGGCGGTGCGTGCTGCGCGGGTGGTGTCCTGTGCCAGGACCAGTCCGCTGCCGTCAGTGGGGATCTTGACGCTGTGACCGAGCGAGGGGTCCTTCTCCAGCCGGGCTTGTAACAGCTCGGAGGCGTCCTTGAGTTCGGCCAGCGAGTGGTCCGCGGCGACGATGTGCACGGGGGCGGTTCTGCGGGCCCGCTCCGCGGCCCGCTGTACGGGCTCGGGCAGGTCGCCCTTCCACCACAGGGTGACGTGGTCTTCCTGAAGGCCGATGCCCGTGTAGCCCTCGTAGTGGCCCCGCTCCTGGGCCTTGGCGAGGATGCTCGCAGCGGCGACGAGGGGTCGCTGCTCGTTCATCTTCCGCAGGTTGTCGGCGCCGACAGCCTGTGAGATCGGGACGCTCTTCTCGCTGTTACCGTCGCGCTGCTGCCCGGCGCTGGCGCCCGGGGCGAGGGTGCCGACGAGCGCCATCGCCGCGGCCAGGGCCGAACCCGCAGCCCACAGGCTGGTTCTGCCGTATCGCATGAGTATGCCTTTCCTCTTGGCGTAGCAGTCTGTGATCAGACGGCACAGACATCCTCATGGGCCCCGATTTACATTCGATCTACAAATGATTAATACCAACCAGATACTCGGGGGTCGGAAGTGAAACACGGAGTCGCACGTGCAGCCGGGTGCGGTGCCGGGAGAGCCACCTTCTCGACGGACTCCGTGAGGACGTACCGCTCGGCGTCCACGCACGGCTGGACGCCGACCGGACCGTCGAACCGAGTGCCGTACCGGCTCCGGTGCGACCGGCAGGGAGCCCGGCTCCACCGCAGCGTGCTCTCCACCGCCGTCGGCCGGAAGACGGCCGGACCCCACGCCCGTCATGCCGACTTCCTGCGCACCTGAAGGACGGACTGCCGCACTCGGGCCGCGACACCCCAAGAGGGCGCCCCCGCCGGCACCTTCACCCAGCCGCTGTCGTCCACGCGGCGCCCGGCTCGCCCGGCTTCTCGCGGTCTCCGGCTGTAGTGGAGATCGCGGCAGCCGATGACGAAACCGCGCCCGCGGTCCAGGAGTTGCCCGCCGCTCCGTGCGATCGCACCGGCGGACCGTACGAGCCTGGAGCCCGGCGAGCCCGGTGTACGGCCGCGCTGCTTCCTGGACTTGCGCCACGCTCGTGGCGCCGGGGGTGGCTGGCCAGACTCCACTGACCAGCCATGGTCGGATTCATGGTCGGGGTTGGCGGCAGCCGTCGGTGAGCCGCTCTATTGATCAGAAACTCATGGGGTTCCCGTCCAGGATGTAGCGGACGTGTAGGCCGCCGAAGTAGCCGCGGACGATGTGCGGCTGACGCTGGCGTCTGCGGAAGAAGCGGCGGATCTCGGCGGCGAGTTCGGCCTGGTCGCGAGCCCGGTGCTGCTTGGGCAGGCTGTGCTTGAGGTCGGCGTTGACCAGCTCGTCGGGGTTGAGTTCGGGCGAGTACGGCGGCAGGAAGTGCAGCTCGACGTCGTCGGGGTGGGCGGCGAGCCAGGCGCGAACCTTCTTGGAGCGGTGGGCGGAGTGCCCGTCGACCATGAGGTGGACCTTGTGGTCGAAGTGGCTGGCGAGCCGGTCCAGGAAGCGGCACATCACCTCGGCGGTGAAGTGCTCGGTGAAGACCATGAAGTGCATCCGGCCCTTGGTACTGATCGCAGACATCGCGTTGACCGAGAACCGGTTCCCGCTCCGCCGCACCACAGGTGTCTTCCCTTTCTCGCCCCATGTGCGGCCGGTGACCTGGTCGGAGCGGATGCCGACTTGGTCGGCGAACAGAATCTCGCCGCCGTCCTTCTTCGCCTTCGCGCGGATCTTCGGCCACGTCTCCTGCTGCCAGCGCACCACGGCCTCGGGGCCCTGCCCGACGGCCCGCTTGTCGGGGCGTTGGAAGGACAGTCCCCATCGCTTGAGGTACTTGCCCACTCCCGGTTCAGCCAGCCGCACCCGGTACAGCTTCGCGACGAGGTCTCGCCCACCAGCCGCCGTGTCCACAACTGGCCGGAAAGTCCGAGGTCACAGGGCCGGTGATCGAGGACCGCCTGCCGCACGGCGGACTGCTCGGCCTCCCCGGGCACCTGATGCACCCCGACCGGCTTGCCCCGCGGCCGCATGACCAGCGCCTCCCGCCCGCCGGCCAGCCACTTCGCCCACCACCCGTCGACCGCCTTCAGTGACACCCAGAAGACCGCCGCCACATCCTCACGCTCCCGCCCCGCCACCAACGCGGCCACCGCCCGCAGACGCAGGGCCTCCTGCGCCGACGGCGACAGATGCCGCGCGTCCCCCACCAGATCGCTCACACCCACCCAACGACCCAAAACCCAAACCGTTTCGGATCAATAGCACACCGGCGACCGAAGGGGCCTTGTTGGTGCCGTATCCTGCCACGCTCGACGTCCCGCACGAGCTCGTCGAACATGTTGCCTGGCTGCTGTACGAACACCGCCGGGCCCGCAACACACGCCGGCGCAAACTCGGCTGCTTCCATCAGGCGTTGCTCACGCTGGTCCATCTACGTAAGGACGAGACGTTCTCGCAGCTCGGAGCAGGTTTCGGAATATCCCAGACCACTGCCTGGCGATATGTGGACGAGGCTCTGGACGTGCTGGTCTCCTGGGTGCCCGGCCTCCACGAAGCCCTCACCGGTCTCGGTGATGGCGACCACGTCATCGTTGACGGCACCCTGATTCCCACCGACCGGATCCGCGCGGACGAGCCGTACTACTCGATGAAGCACCGCAAGCACGGCATGAACGTGCAGGTCATCGCTCGTCCCGACGGCACACCACTCTGGTTCTCCCGCGCGACGTCGGGCAGAACCCATGACCTGACCGCAGCCCGTGCCCACGGCATCGTCCAGGCCTGTGTCACGAGGCAGATCCTCGTCCTCGCGGACCGCGCCTACCAGGGCGCCGGCGCCACCTTCCGCATCCCCTGCTACCACCACAGCGACCACCCCGAGCACTACCAGCAGTTCGAGCGCGACCACGCCCGACTGAGAGCTCCCGGCGAACGCGCCTTCGCGCAGGTGAAATCCTGGCGGCTGCTCCGACGAGCCAGATGCTCCACACGCCGCATCGGCACCATCGTCCAAGCCGTTCACAGACTGCTGATCTGCAACTGTTCAGGATGAAAAAGGTTCAGTGATCGTGTTCTGGACACTCGTGCGGGTGGCTGCTCCCCGGCGCGGTGCGGAGGCGTGCCGTCGAGCAGGCGTGGAGCCGACCGCGCGGTGGAGCCGTGACGCACCGGTGTCCTGCCCCACCCCCGTGCGTGGTCACCGCGAGCCTTCCGGTGCCGCGTGGGTCCGCGACCTGATCCGTGGCGCCGGCAGGATCGCCACCGGCGACGGCCTCGCGGGGCGCGGCCCTCGCCGTCGGCCGGGGCGTGTTCCGGAGGGTCCCCCCTTGGCAGCGTGGTGCGGCCGACGAGCGAACGGGACCTTGTGTCGCCTTCCGTTCATCTCGCCAGGGTTTGGACGCAACCAGGTGTCATCCAGAGTTGGTTGAGTGAGTCGTGAGCCGACGGAGCGGCCGTCCGGCCCGGTGCCGTGCACGGATGACCGGCCGACGGCACCGGCGAGCACCGACGACATCGCACCGTCCGCCCCCACCTTCGACAAGGAGCAGTGCTCATGCCGCATCAGCATGAACCCCGGGCCGGTGAGACGACGCCTTCCCTGGCCGTCCGCCGCGCGGTCGCCGTACCCGTACCGGGTGAGGATCCCGGCGCGGACCTGAGACCGCGCACGCCGGAGTCCGCCCCTGCTCCCGACTCCGCCGCCGATCCGGACGCCTCGGTGTCGACGGTGTCGTCCTCCGAGCCCGCTCCCGGGCGGCGCACCCGATGGGGCTTCCGGTCCACCACCGAGGAACCGGCGGCAGCCGAGCAGGAGGAGGAACGGCAGGAGAAGGATCGGCAGCCGGAGGAACAGCGGCGGCAGGCGGCGGAGCCCGGCGGAGCGGGAGCCGGGGTGGTGGCCGGTGCGGTCGCGGCCGGGAACGGTGACGGCGGGAAGGCGGACGCGGACGCCGACGGGACGGGGCCGGGACGTCTGCGCGGGCCCATGGTGGCCGCGGCCGCCATCGCCGGGGCGGTGCTGATCTGCGTACCGCTGCTGGTACTCGGCCTGAACCGTGAGGACGAGCGCACGGTCGAGACGGCTCCCGCCGGCGGAACGACGCTTGACCCCGGTACGTCCGACGGCATCCCGGCCGTCGACTACCAGGCCACGTCCCCGTCACCCTCGGCGTCGCCGAGCGGATCCGAGTCCGCGTCCGGCTCACCGGCCGAGTCCGATTCCGGGGCTGAGCCCGAGTCCGATTCCGGGGCCGAGTCCGAGCCCAAGTCCGAGTCCAAGTCCAAGTCCAAGTCCAAGCCTGCGCCGCCCCGTTCGGCCGAGGTGAAGAGGGCCGAGGCATCGGTGAGGAGCGCGGCGACCGCCGTCCAGCGACTGGCCGCGGAAGATCCGGGCGGACGGCACATCTGCTACCGGGTCCATGTGGCGGGCCGGGGCTGGAGCGATGCGGTGTGCGACGGCGGGACAGCAGGCACGGCGGGCTCGGGGGCACCGATCACGGCCGTCAACATCGCCGTGTCCGGAACCAGGGGCACGTCCGGCGGCGCCTTCGTCCACGACCCCGCGTCGACCAACGGCGAGGGACACTTCCCCGAGCCGTGGTCGAACGCCGTCGACGGCATCGACAACTACGTCGGCAGTACCGAGAAGGACGCCCCGCACATGCTGGGGTTCACCATCAACGTCGACGGTGGCGCCGGCGCCGTCTGCCAGTCCTCCTACGTCCACGACGACGCCTGGCTCGGCCTGGCGTGCGACGAGCCCGGGACCGGGTACGACTTCACCTACGCCGGCACCCACGACAACGAGTCGTGGATCGAGGCGGTCCGGCTCACGGTGTGATCTGGGCCGTCCGCGGAGGGCTCGGCAAAGGGCTGGCGGACGCGTGCCGTTCGGCCCGTTGACACGGGAGCGCGGCAACGGGGCATTCGGGACAGTGAACCTGTGCCGCTTGGAAAGTCATCGCTGCTGGTCAAGCCGTATATCGGTACTCGTTGATCGCTCCGTCGAGGGTGCGGGTGCGGGTGCGGGTGCGTAGGAGTTTGCCGGGATGGCCGTGCTGGCGTTCGACGGCGGGTTCCTCGCTCACGTCGGGCGGGAGTTGGTTCCGGGCCTGGTGAGGCCGGTGCCCGTTGTAGTGGTTTTGGTGCCGGCCGAGGACGTGACGCGCATGGGCCTCGTTCGCGATCAGCACGTGGTCCAGGCTTTCCGGCGGATCGTGCCGGTCACGCGCTCGCAGTGGGCGTTCATTCGCGGCGCCCGGGGCGCGCTGAGCAGCACGTCCACGTCCTGTGACGGGAAGACGGCGTCGAAGGCCTCGGTGTACTTGGTGTCGCGGTCGCGCAGCATGAAACGCGGGGACTCCATGGGTGTGCCGGAGTCAGCGGCGAGGTTGCGTGCCTGCTGCACCGCTCACTGGCCGGTCGGGTGGGCGGTGACGCCGGTCAGGTGCAGGCGCCGGGTGCCGTGCTCGAGGAACGTCGGCACATACAGGCGCTTGCCCAGGACGGTGTCGGGGTGGAAGAGGTCCGCGGCCATCATCCCCTCGGCCTGGGCAGTGAGGAACGTGCGCCGGCCGGGGCCGGAGCGGCGTGGGGCCGGGCCGATGCCCGCAGCGTTGAGGATCTGCCAGACGGTGGACGGTGGGATCGGGTGCCCCAGCCGGGCCGGCTCGTCCTGAATCCGGCGATGGCCCCACTTCGGACTCTCCTCGGCCAGGCGCAGGACGGGCTTCTTCAGCGCGGCCGGAGGGCGGGGGCGGCCGGTGCGGCCACGGCGCTTGGAACAGTCCCACTTCTTCGCGATCAGCCTGCGGTGCCAGGCCGGCACGGTGCCGGGCTGGACCGGGAAGACCTGCGCCCAGCGACGGCGCGGTATCAGCGATGACAGGGCAGCAAACCAGAACCGGCCGGCCGGCTCGCAGCGCACCGGTCCTGCGAGTTGACGGCGCAGGACCGTGTTCTCGTGCCGCAGCACGAACAGTTCAGCTTCCTTCGTGGTGTCGCGGCGCAGCAGTATGCCGGGGACGGCCAGCAGCTTCCGGGTCACCCTGTACAGCAGCGAGACGATCACCATGACAGCATCCCAACTGCTACCGACGCTTCAGGACATGGGTACGCACCTGCAGCGATGACTTTCCGAGCGGTACAGGATCTGGGGCCGGGATTACTACCTGTCCTGTTGTGACCGACTGAAAATCAGGTAGAGCAAGGGCGCAGCGATGATGGCGAAGGCAATGAGTGCTGTTGTCCGTGAGAAACCCATCAGTCCGATGGTCAGTCCTGCTACCCCAAAGGCGATGATCACTACCAGTAACAAGATCAGTGAGCTCTTTCAGAGTGGCCGCTGATCGGGTGACTGGTCGGTGTCCCGCAACGCACGAGGCTCCTGTGCCGTTGAGAGAGGTGTTCGGCGTCTCAACTCATGAGCGCAGGGGCCTCGTTGGTTCCCTGTCCTGCCTCACTCGACCTGCCTCACGCCCTGGTCGAGTGGGTCACCAGGCGGTGTCCCTTGATGTGGTGTAGCGGATCAACGTGAGGTTGTGCGCCGGGGGCGTGTGGTCAGGCGACTTTCGCTCTCTGCCCGGCAGGTGGGCCACCGTGCAAATCTCCTTGGTGAACGCCCAGTTCATCGAGGAGGTGCACGGTGGCCCTGTCCCAGTCTGACCTACTTCGCCTGCTGGAGTCACTGCGTTCGGCAGACGGTCTTGAACTCGTCCGTTCCGTCGCCGAGCGGATGCTGCAGGAACTGATCGAGGCCGAAGCGACATCGAGGATCGGTGCGGAGTGGAACGAGCGCACCGACACCCGCACCGCGCTGCGCAACGGGCATAGGGAGAAGACGCTGACCACGCAGGCCGGCGACCTGGACCTGGCCATACCCAAGCTGCGTTCGGGCAGCTTCTTCCCCAGTCTCCTCGAGCGGCGCCGGCGCATCGACCAGGCCCTGTTCGCCGTCATCATGGAGGCATACGTCCACGGCGTGTCCACCCGCAGCGTCGACGACCTGGTCAAAGCGCTCGGCGCGGACAGCGGGATCTCCAAGAGCGAGGTCTCCCGGATCTGCGGTGACCTCGACACCCAGCTCGCCGCCTTCCGCGACCGGCCCTTGGACCACACCCGCTTCCCCTACATCTACCTGGACGCCACCTACTGCAAGGCCCGCGTCGCCCACCAGATCGTCTCCCGGGCCGTGGTCATCGCCACCGGGATCACCGAGGACGGCGGCCGTGAGGTCCTCGGCGTGATGGTCGGCGACAGCGAGAGCGAGGTGTTCTGGACGAAGTTCCTGCGTCACCTGCGCGAACGCGGCCTGGGAGGGGTCCGGCTCGTTCTCGGCGACCACCACGCGGGCCTGGTCAACGCGATCCGCAAGGTCATGATCGGCGCCGCCTATCAGCGCTGCCGCGTCCACTTCCTGCGCAACGTCTTCAGCGTCATCCCGAGGGGCGCCGCGGAGATGGTCGCCGCGACCATCCGCACCATCTTCGCCCAGCCCGATCAGGAAGCCGTCCGTCACCAGCTCGACACCGTCGCCGACATGCTCGGCGAGCAGTTCCCGCAGGTCAAGGAGATGCTCCTGGAGGCCAAGGACGATCTCGCCGCTTTCGCGGCCTTCCCGGAACGGCACTGGAAGAAGATCCAGTCAACCAACCCGCTCGAGCGGGTCAACCGTGAGATCAAACGCCGGATCGACGTCGTCCAGGTCTTCCCGAACGACGACGCCCTCCTACGGCTGGTCACCGCCGTGCTCTTCGAGATGCACGACGAATGGATCGCCTTCCCCCGCCGCTACCTACCCGAAGGCAGCATGGACAAGGTCTATCCCACCGAGCCCGGCGAAAGCGCCCCCGCACTCCTCAACACCACCAACGCAACCGACGACTGATCGCCTACACCACCAGAAGGGACATGACCGGTCACGATGCTCATCGTCACCCGTGAGGGTGGCCGCTGCTGCAAGCTCCCGCCTCACCAGCGTGCTCTCGTCGCCCTGATCTACCTCCGCCGACACGACCCGCTCACGCAGATCGCTGCCGGCTTCGGCATATCTGTCGGCACCGCCCACGCCTACGTCACCGCCGTCGTCGACCACCTCGCCCGCCGGGTGCCCGGACTGCTGCGGGTCCTGCGGGAAGCCGATCCCGATCACGTCCTGCTCGACGGAACGCTCGCCGAGTGCGACGGGGTCGGCGACAGCCGGGCCGACTTCTCCCACAAGCACCGCCGCCACGGCGTGAACGTGCAGGTCATCACCGGTCCTGCGGGCGACCTGCTGTGGATCTCGCCCGCCCTGCCGGGCCGTACCCACGACCTGACCGCAGCACGCACCCACCGCATCATCCGGATCTGCGAACGCCAAGGCGTGCCCGATCGTCGCCGACTGCGCCTACATCGGCGCCGGCCCATGGGTGACCACACCGATCAGACGACTTCCGCACCAGGACCTCAACCCGACCCAGCGGACGATCAACCGGGCCCTGGCAGCGGCACGAGCACCCGTCGGACGAAGCGTCGCGCGACTGAAGTCCTGGCGCATCTTCCGCAGAGCCCGCTGCAGTCCGAACCGCCTGACGTCAATCGTCAAAGCAGTCCTCACCCTGGAGAGGCAACGCTGAAGAAGCTCACTGACTCCGAAGGCCGGCTGCTGTGGATCTCGCCAGCCCTGCCGGGCCGAACTCACGACCTGACCACAGCCCGCACCCACCGCATCATCCGGACCTGCGAACGCCAGGGCATCCCGATCGTCGCCGACCGCGCCTACATCGGCGCCGGCTCCTGGGTCACCACCGCCATCCGACGCCCGCCCAAGGGCGAACTCACGCCAACCGAACGGACGCTGAACCGCGCACTCGCCCACGCCCGCGCTCCCGTCGAACGAGGCGTCGCCCGGCTGAAGTCCTGGCGGATCTTCCGCCGAAGCCGCTGCAGCCCGAACCGCATGACGGTCATCGCCAAAGCAGTCCTCACCCTGGAGAGGCAACGCTGAGAACGCTCACTGTCCGGCCGGATCACCCTGCGCCCCGGCCCGGGCACCACCAGCGAGACCGGTCTCGCCCGCGACCTTCTCGCCGCTCTGGGCAGACCGTCCCTGCTCCCCGGCCGCTTCCCCGGCGGTCGTCAGCCTGTCTGGGAAGCCGCCACCGCCTGGATCACTGCCCTTCCCGTCACTCGGCTGAGCGTGCTGCGCGCGCACCGTCTCACCGCCCGCCGTGCGATGCGCCTCCTGCAATTGCGCACACTCACCGGGATCCACCTGACCCTGGTCTGTCACCGCCCCCGCCTGCCCGCCGCCCTGCACCAGGCCCTGCAGACGGCCGACCACACCATCACCACCGACTTCCAGGCCGCCCGCCGCCACTACTACGGCACGCCTGCCGCCGAACCCCTGCCTGCAGACCAACCGGCCCGGCCGGCCAGCCGATGGCTCACCCTGCCCGCTCTGGACCGCCTCGTTTCCTACGACAGCCCTACTCCCTGCGCCGCCCCGTGCACGCCGCCGCCGATCGCCTGGCGACACCGGTCACAGCCCGCATCTCTCACCGCGCACACTGCCCGGGAAGTTGCCCGCCGCCTGGCCGACTCGACCGCTCACCCCCGCCTGGCCGCAGCCCTGGCAGCCGCGCTCTTCACTGGCGCCTCCTTCCAGCAGCTCGCCACCGCACGCCTTCGCGACTACGACGAGGCCGCGGCCACGCTTGCCCTGCACGACCGCGCCCGCTACACCGACGGCTGCGCCGCCTACCCCGTACCCGGCTGGGCGCGGGTCTTCCTTCGGGCCGCGGCCTGCTTCGCCCGCCTCGTACCCGGCGACGATCAGGCACTGCTCGCCGCGCCCGGGGACCGTACGCATCTGCTGCGCCTGGCGGAGACGGCGAGGCTACGCCCGCCGCAGCCTCCCGCCGCCAGGCGGACCGACCGGGCCGGCCGCGTCGAGTGGGACTGGCACGAACAGCAGGAAGCCAAGAAGTACGACGCAATGCTGGGCGTGTGCGAGAAGCCCTCTCGGGGCTGAACGCCCTCGACGGCGGGATCGGCCGCCTGCCTCGCGAATTCCCGGCGGCGAGGACGTCATCCGATTGAGAAGTCGGCGAACTCCACGTCAGTGAAGGCGATATGCAGGCCATGACCGCGTCGCCCCCGTCGCGGAAGTAGGCATGCCCGAGCGCACGCGGGCGAGGATCACCAGTTGCTGCTGCTCGCCCGCGCCGACGTCCCGGGCGGCGAACAGCTCCCGGGCGACCTCTCCCGGCAGGTACTGGGTGATCCACCGCACCCGCGGATCGTCCGAGGATCCTGCCGCAGCAGCGAACCCGAACCGTGCCCGGGTGTGGAAGACGAAGCCCTCCGCTTCGGCCCGGGCACGCCGGCGGGCCCGTATTCGGGGCTGCCACCGAGCCCGGACCGCTTCCTTGATCGCCTGGACCTTCAGCGGGCCTGGCGGGCGCCGTGCTCCGGGCTTCCTTGTCACCCACCGCTGCATGGTGCGCTGTGACACTCCCAGCACGGCGGCTACCCTCCGGGTGGAACCCTGGTGCGTCGCCAGCAGAAACCGCAGACGGGCCTCGGTGCTTGAGGAAACGGGCCGGGTGCGCAACGCGCGCTCCAGCCCTTGCTCGATCTGTCCCACGTCCGCCTCCCCAAGCGGCCGGCCGACAGGGCCAGCACCCCGCAGCCCGTAGCGTCAGTTCTCCCACGCTGTGCACCCTTGACCGCCGGTTCCGGCATTTCCAGGACAGCACCGGCCGACGTCGGCTACGAGAGTCCGGGGAGCGCCGATGACAGGGCGGCTACGCCCACTCCACCCCCAGCGCTGCGAGGGCGGCGAGCTGTTCCTGCGTGAGTTTGTCGCGCCTCGACTTCGTGTTGGAGACCCATACGCCGAGCCGGACCGCGGCGGCGCACCGCGCGCACATCTCTGCGATCTGCCACAGCCTTCCGGCACGGTCCGCGGACACCGTCAGGACCACAGGGCCGCCGCGCCGCCCCCCGTTACTGCATTCCCGGCAGCACCCCCGGCCTCGCCACGACGCAGGCGAACTGCCCGCGCAGGCCCGCCGTGCGTGTGTCAGGCGTGCCCGGCGTGCTCACTCACGTGTACGCCACCCACTGCGCCCAGGCGCCTGTCTGGGTCCCCTTGACCTGGATGACGGCGATGTCGACCGGGATGCTCTCGGGCAGGTTGCCGGTGGCCCAGGGCGAACAGTACGGGGAATTGTGCCCGCGGGTGGAGGCGATCCGGTCCACGTACCCGTCCCGGTCGTAGTCGAGCCAGGTCTCGATGCCCCAGCCGTCCGCCGAGGTGTCGCACGCCTTGATCGCGTCGCCTGGAGTGGAACCGGACGGGTCGTCGCTCCACTGGCCGTAGCCGCCGCTGATGGGCAGGTTGTACACCGACTGAATGCTGACACCGCCCTGCGGTGCCGCGCTCTTCTGGGCACCGCTGCCCGGCATCATGAGCCGGCCGGCGGGCGAAGCCGCGCCGCTGCTGGACGCGGACGCCGGGCCGGCGGCGAGCAGCCCCGCGGAAGCCAGGGCGAGCACGGCCAGCCCCACGGTGCCTCGCCTGACAAACCGTCCACGCTTGTTCTGCCTTGCTCCTCCGTCGCTCACGATGGTTCCTCCCCCGTTGGAATCAGGTGACCGCAGGCAAGCTTTTGTGAGGAATGATCCGTTCAGGAGTCAAGAACCGGTCAAGCTGTGCGTATTGCCGCCGATGCCAGCCAGCCGCGACGGGCTGCCGTGCGGCTCCTTGGGCCCCACTGATCGCACCGGCCGACGTCGGCTACGAGAGCCCGGGGAGCGCCGATGACAGGGCGGCTACGCCCACTCCACCCCCAGCGCTGCGAGGGCGTCGAGCTGTTCCTGGGTGAGTTTGTCGCGCCTCGACTTCGTGTTGGAGACCCATACGCCCAGTTTCACGACCACCGGTTCCGTCTCGCCGTCGACCGTGATCTGCTCACTGTGGCCCCTTGGCACCGGCCGGTCGGCGCCTTCCCGTTCAACCCACTGCGCGAGGGCCTTCAGGCCGCGCTGGAACGCCTGCTGCGCCTTGCTCGGGCCCTTCGTCGCACGCCCGGCTGCCGGGGCCCCAGGTGGCGCCTGGGCGGGCTTGACGCCCAGGCGGGACAGCCGTTCCTGCTGCTCGGCGGACAGATGCGCCCAGGTGCTCGCCTCTCGCATTCGCACGAGCCATTTGCCAAGATCGTCACCCTCGAAGAGCACGCCCGGCTGGATATCGGGCAGACTGCCGTCGGCGTCGACCAGGTCGGCGAGGATGCGGTAGTGGCGTTGCCAGTTGAGTGGCCAGGGGCAGTTCCAGTCCGGGTCGATCGTGGCCAGCTTGCTTTGCGCGCTCTGCTGCCCGCTCCTGGTTCTTCCCGAGGCCGCCCTTCCTGCGGAGGTTGGCCATGTGTTGGCCGACTGGCACCATCGCCTCGCCCTCGCCCCAGACGGCGTCCTGGCGGGGGGCGAGGTGCCCGGTGGCCCGCCGGTAGGACCGCAGCGCGGCGAGTTTGGTCTCCCACGCCTCTTCGCCGGGCTCCCAGACCATCCCGGCCTCGGGCGCGTCCAGGAACTCCTTGCGCCGCGGCTCCAGCTCCCCGGCCCGCAGTGCCTTCCTCTGCTGGTGCACCCACCGCCCGAGGGGGAAGTCCTTGGTGACGCCGACCCGGACCTCAACGTCGTAGGGGACGGCGTAGAGGCCGGTGATCTCGTTCTCCCTGCGCCAGCGCAGCAGGGCCTGGTAGCCCTCGAGCCATACCAGGGACTCCGGCCGGTACACCCGGGTGCGCAGGAACGCGGCGATGGTGGCGGCGTCCCGGGGAGAGGAGAAGTGGAGCAGCGCGGACTCGGCGGCGCCGCCGAGTCCGCGCTGCTCCTGGTCCCCGCCGTCACCCTCACCGCCGGCTCCGATGATCCGCCCTTCCTCGTCGCGCCGGAGGTGGACCTTGCGCTGTCCGTGGGTGAGGGCGCGGGAGGCGAGCTGCTCGACCAGGCGCTCATCGTGGGAGCGCAGGCCCTGGAGCACGGCCACGAGGGGGCGGAACGAGGCACTGGCGATCATGTCGGTGGGGTCCTCGCCGGGCTCCAGGAAGACCGGCACGATGATCCGCGCGACCTTCGTGGTGCCGTCACGGTTGGGCCGGAGCGCGCGGCCGATGTTCTGTACGATCTCGACCTGGGAGCTGCGGGTGTCGGCGAAGCAGATGGCTTCCACGCCCCGTTCGCCGGTGATGTCGACGCCTTCCCCGAGGACGCGGCAGCTTGCCAGGAACGCCCGGTGCACCCGGCGGCCCGTGGCATCGATCCCGTTGGCGAATTGCCGGATCACTTCGCGGCGTTCGGTGACGAGGTGGTCGCCGCACAGCCATGCCGACCAGACGCGGTCCGGGGGTACGTGGCGGCCGGCCTCCAGCTCGTAGAACTCCGCGGCGATCGACGACGCGGGGAGCCGGTCCGCCTTCGCCAGGTCGTCGTCGGAGGCGTCGCCTGCGTACAGCTCGGCGGCCGTCTCGGGCAGCTTCTCCGCGAACGCTGCCGCCTCCTCCACTTTCTGATGGAACGTCATCACCGTGCGCAGGTTCCACC